>NZ_CM185522.1:0-2466102 GCF_059736265.1 Natronosalvus sp. KLKA75 | reverse complement strand
CGACGTCCGTCACCGTCTCCCCGGGGGACGCCGACCCGAACCTCCGCCGTCAGTTCGTCCGGGACCGAGGACGCCCACCGCCCTGCTCGACTCGCCCGATACAGATCGGCCACGGAATCGGGAACTCGTCGTACAACGGATGGGAGATGGCCTCGCTTCGTTCCCGTTCGAACGCCTCGCACTCCTCGCGAACGCGCTCGAACGCCGGCAACACCGACGCTCCCCGCCACCGCGTCGCCGCGTGTGCCGACCGGCCCTCGAGGCCGATCCGGATCATCAGGCTTCCCTCGACCGCCGCCACCGGACGCAACTCCGTCGGTTCCGCGACAATCGCCGCGTCTCGCTCGAACGGATAGGGATTTTCGAGTGCTGCCGTGGCTGCACCGATCCCGCCCTCCTCCTCGCCGGCGACGCTCTCGACGACGATCCGACCGTTCAGGTTGGGGTCGTGGTCAGTATTCGTAGCGACCTCTGCCAGGTGACGCGCCGCAAACACGCACACCCCCAGCCCCGACTTCATGTCCGCCGCACCCCTGGCCGTCGAGGCGACCGTCGCGCCACCGGGGCTCGAACGGATCACCCTCCCACCCCGACCCCGTAGGGACGACGTCGACATGCCCGTTCAACACCAGCGTCGGCCCCGCGTCAGGATCTCCGAACTCGAAAACTCCGGCAACGCTCGGCCGATCCGCCGTCTCGATGTCGTCAGGGTCGTCCGGGAACGACGGATGCTCGGCTAGAACGGCCGGGTCAGCCTCCCAGGTGTAGGTCCGAAAGCCCGCCGCCTCGAGTTCCTCGCGCAGCCACACCTGGGCCGGCTTCTCGTTTCCTGCAGTCGTCTCGAACGAACAGCACGTGTCGACGAACTCCCGAAGGTCGTCGTCCCAGATGCGGAAATTCATGTGCGAGACCACGTCGGACCCCGATATAATACCGTGGGAGAAAGAAACGTTTAACCACGCGTCCCCGAAAGAGGAGAGTACGGGGCCGGTAGCTCAGTTCGGCAGAGCGTCTGGCTTTTAACCAGACGGTCGCGTGTTCAAATCGCGCCTGGCCCGCTTTTGCCACGAGCACATTCGTGAGTGGCAAAACGGCCCTGCGATTTGAACGCAGGAGAGCGCAGTCTCGCGAACGAAGTGAACGAGGAAGCGATCGACCGTGTGTTCAAATCGCGCCTGGCCCCTTGCTCCGAGCAGAACCGCGAGGAGCAACGCGATCATACAGCGATCTGAAAGAGACCAGAAAGGCACAGCGAAGCGAGCATTTCTGGGCGTGGTTCACAATCGCACCCGTCTCGCTTTCCTGCCGCGAACACGTTCGTGAGCAGCGAGTTCAGATCAATCCACGTCAGCGACACGAGCGTTCCTCGAAAGTGTCGAACCGCACCGAACCACACTGAACCGCATCGGACCGCATCGAACCGCACCGAACGAGCCGCAGTTGCCACTCGAGAACGGCCAAAGACTACAGACACCGCAAACCGAAAACCGATAAAAAACACACCGATACCAACCACACTGACGAAACGGCACGCGAACCGTGGTCGTCTATAAGTTCGAGCCCTCAGCCTCGCAGCGGCATGAACGCCAACCCGGCCAGCAACACGATCGCGATCACCGACAGTCCGATCGCCCACCAGAACCCGTGGATTCGCTCGTTGTGCTCATCGACTGCCTGGTGTTGAGCCTGGAAACTCTCGACGTCCTCGGTCAGGTAAACGACGTCCTCGCTTGGGAAGTGAACGCCGTAGGGCGTCTGCTCGATCATCACTTCCTCGTTGTGGGAGAGCGATACCTCCGTGACATCCTCACCGGTGTACTCGACGGTCACCTCGTCCGTCTCGATTGTCGTCACCTCAGCGTCAACCTGTTCTTCCATCTCGGATTCGTAGAAGGTCACCTCATCTCCAACCGCGTACTCCTGGGTGTCGATATCGTCAACCTCCGTAACGTGGCGAACGACCTCTTGGCCGTCCTCTTCGACGATCACGTAGACGCCGTCGGGTCGCTCGAGGAACGTGTACTCCTCGGAATCGACCGATTCGATCAGCAAGAACGTCTCCGGTTGGGCCTCGCTTTCGTTTCCGTCACCACCGTCGGCACTCTCGTTTCCGTCACCCTCTCCTGGCGGCGCGTAAATGTAGACGGAATACTCCGTCCCCTCTTCCTCGAACTGAACCGTATCGCCATCGTCCCAGGCGTCACCATTTGCAGCGCTCGCACCGGACCACGCCACGTCAGTTGGAACGGAATCGTTGACGTATTCCAACGTCCCCGTTCCAGCAGCCCCGTCCAGGCTCGGACACGTTGTACGTCCGATCCTCGATCGTTATCTCGTCACCCTGCTCGAGTTGGTAGTCCGCATCGGCTTCGTCGATCGTCACCTGCGGTGATTCCGCGGTCGCGATAACGGCGTACGCGCCCGCAGCGACCACCATAAACAGGACGGCGTAGACGATCCCTGCGCGTAATTGCATGTATGAGGCGTTGTCCGCGCGTCGTATAACGGTTACTAAGTTCTCGAAAGAGTGGAGCCAGGGATCGCATTCGCTTTCGAGCCGAGCCTGGTCGAGATCGACCGCGATTGACTGGTACTCGACGATTTGAAGGTGGCTCCAGGAATTGAAACCGACGCGCTCGAAGGGAGGAGATGAAGCGGTCTAAAGGGACCGGATCAGGGTACAAAACGTGAAAGAGCCAAGGGCCGGATTTGAACCGGCGATGGGTTGCTCTGCAGGCAAGTGCGTTCGGCCGATCTCTGCCACCTGGCGCGCTCGGATGTATCCACCGTGTTCGTTGGCCCAAGCGTGGCGCCGATTTGCCCGCTCTAATGACGAAAACCGCCGCGAGCGCCAGTATCGGTGGATGCTGTATGTGGTATGAGTGGGTCGGCGGCGAGCCGGGGTTCCCAGCGGGTCTCCCACGCCAGTACTGGCCGAAACGCGGGCGGGCTTAACTGCCGTGTTCGGGATGGGTACGGGTGGTGCCCCGCCGCTCTGGCCGCCGTAATGCCGACTCGCGGAGTCGAACCGCGACAGTACCAGGGTCGGTTACGGTGTCTAAGGTTCTCTGGTCGGTTGTGACCGTGTTGTACGTGTAGTCCAATTAGCGCCTGGACCCGTTCTTACGGGTTGATCCATGCGAAATGAATGGTGGCTTGATCTGTTAGTGCTCGCGGGCTCAACACCTCGTTGCCTCGGTGCGTACACCCCGAGTCTATCGAACTCGTCTTCTACGAGTGATCTCGGTGGCATCTCTTTTTCGGGTGGGTTTCGAGCTTAGATGCGTTCAGCTCTTACCCCGTGGTGCGTCGCTGCCCGGCACGTGCCCTCTCGGACAGCCGGTACACGAGTGGCACCCATTCGGAGTTCCTCTCGTACTATACGAACGTTCCCGTCAGATACCGTAGCACCCCCAATAGATAGCAGCCGACCTGTCTCACGACGGTCTAAACCCAGCTCACGACCTCCTTTAATAGGCGAACAACCTCACCCTTGCCTGCTTCTGCACAGGCAGGATGGAGGGAACCGACATCGAGGTAGCAAGCCACCCGGTCGATATGTGCTCTTGCGGGTGACGACTCTGTTATCCCTAAGGTAGCTTTTCTGTCAGCAATTGCCCGCATTGGGCGGGCTAATTGGTTCGCTGACCACGCTTTCGCGTCAGCGTCCGTTGTTGTGCCGGACACTGTCAGGCTTCCGTATGCTCTTGCGCTCTTTCTCGGGTCTCCGACCCGAGTGAGGAAACCTTGGGGCGCGCTCGATATCTTTTCAAGCGCGTACCGCCCCAGTCAAACTGCCCGGCTACCAGTGTCCTCCGCCAGGAGTGAGAGTCGCAGTCACCATCGGGTAGTATTTCAGTGATGCCTCGGTGGCCCGCTAGCGCGGGTACCTGTGTAACGGCTCCTACCTATGCTGCACAATGGCGACCACGTCTCAGTGACAGCCTGCAGTAAAGCTCTATAGGGTCTTCGCTTCCCCTTGGGGGTCTCCAGACTCCGCACTGGAATGTACAGTTCACCGGGCCCAACGTTGGGACAGTGGCGCTCTCATTGATCCATTCATGCAAGCCGCTACTAAAGCGGCAAGGTACTACGCTACCTTAAGAGGGTCATAGTTACCCCCGCCGTTAACAGGTCCTTCGTCCCCTTGTACGGGGTGTTCAGATACCTGCACTGGGCAGGATTCAGTGACCGTACGAGTCCTTACGGATTTGCGGTCACCTGTGTTGTTACTAGACAGTTGGAGCGCCCGAGTCACTGCGACCTGCCACTTTCCGTGGCAGGCATCCCTTATTGCGAACGTACGGGACTAACTTGCCGAATTCCCTAACGTCGGTTGCTCCCGACAGACCTTGGCTTTCGCCGCCACGAGTACCTGTGTCGGATCTCGGTACGGACAGTGTGCTTGCCTTTTCACGGGCTCTGGGTTGACCTCTCTTGCGTTATCCAGCCATTCGACCGCTTCGTGCCATTACGGCTTCCACGGTCTTGGACTGTTCACCCGGGCGAAAGCCCGGAGAGGCGGCCCCAAAGCGTCGGCTTTGAGTGCACACTGGCATAGGAATATTAACCTATTTCCCTTTTGTCAGCTTCGAATTGCGGGCTGACTTAGGACCGGCTAACCCTCGCTGATTAGCATTGCTGAGGAACCCTTACTCGTTCGGCCGTCGGGGTTCTCACCCGACTAACGCTGCTACTATGACCAGAATTTTCGTTACTGCACGGTCCACACGAAATCTCTTCCGTGCTTCCACCCGAACAGTACGCCAACCTACGGAATCGTGCTGTGACGCACGTCGCAGGTCTCGGTGATGGACTTGAGCCCCGATCATTTTCGGCGCCGCAAACCTCGGCCGGTAAGCTGTTACGCTTTTCTTAGAGGGTAGCTGCTTCTAAGCTCACCTCCCGGCTGTCTAGGGCTTGCGACCACCTTCGATCGCACTTAGTCCATACTTGGGGACCTTAACCCAGCTCTGGGTTGTCTCCCTCACGGTACACAGGCTTACCCCGCGCACCGGACTCCCCGCGTCGACGGCGTTCGTAGGTTCGGAGTTGGACAGGGGGGCGAACTCCTCTCGGAGTCCGGTCCCCCAATCCGTCGCTCTACCCCACGAACTACCTCGGCGGAGGTCATGCTTCGACATGTTTCGGTTGGAACCAGCTGTTTCCGGATTCGATGGGCCTTTCACCCCTAGACATAGGTCACGCGAGGGTATTGTAGGACACCAACGCTAGCGGGCCTCCACGTGGCTTTCGCCACGCTTCACCCTGCCCATGCCTAGATCATCCGGTTTCGGGTCGTGCCCGCCTGACTCCCCGCGCTTGAACACGGTGACCCTGGTCGTAAGACTGCGGTCATATCGGTTTCCTCTGCCTTCCCCGATACTCGGGTTAGACTCGTCAGACAGGCACACTCTCTGGTTCGTTTTTCAAAACGTACGACGGAACACCGGCTTCCCTCTCGGCTTACTACAGGTTCGCACCTGGTTCATTGTGAGAGGGACCTTGTATGCCCCGTCGCTCTATCGCCAACTGAGTTCACGCCCTATTGCACCTCCCTTTTTGGGGTGCTTTTCAGCGTTCGCTCACGCTACTTGTTCGCTATCGGTCTCGAGGAGTGTTTAGTCTTCGCGGTCAATGCCCGCGGGATTCACGAGGGATTTCCAACCCCCGCTACTCTGGGCTGACTCCCATCGTACTGATCGACGGTACGGGACTGTCACCCTGTTTCGTACCCTATTCCAAGGGATTTCTCGTCGATGGTCGGATGTTGCAGGTCAGTCCGAACACCACATTGCCCGTGAGGGCTTCGGTTTGGACTGTGTCGGGTTCACTCGCCGTTACTAACGACATCGCGGTTTGCTTTCTTTTCCTGTCGATACTAAGATGTTTCAATTCTCGACGTTCCCCATTGCGCTAAGCAATTGCAAGAGGATTCCTATTCGGAGATCCCAAGTTCTTCCCCTCCGTGCGGGTCCCTTGGGCTTATCGCAGCTTGGCACGTCCGTCATCGGCTCTCGAGCCGAGCGATCCACCAGTTGGCACAGTAGCCACGTTCTTTCGGATCGGTGCTGCACAGAATGCAGCGGTTGTGACCCGGGAACGGGTCCAGTGGACGCCTGGACTACACGTACATACGGTCTTCATCTGCCACCAGTAGACGGCTGGTGGCATCGACCTTCCCTCCTCGCTTGCGCCGGGAGGTGCATCAGTTTTGCTTACGGATTGTATTCTCTTTCGGTCACGTACTTAAGGGCACGGATTCGACGTCGCCTGGTGATGCCCCCACATGGCCACCACTGGCACGGGGTTTTACTCGAGCCAAGACGTACTCCGGGAACGCTGAGACGCCCTCGCCCTCCAGACACAGATTCGCCGGGGAGTGAACGCTTTTGGTGGTTCCCACACCACACTATGCCATGCCACCAGCTAGCGACGACTCGAGCGCACCGGACGTCGGCGAACTGACGCCGCCGACGCGAACCCTGATGGGACCAGGGCCGAGCGACGTGCACCCGCGCGTACTCCGGGCGATGAGTACGCCCCTCGTCGGGCACCTCGATCCGTCGTTCATCGAGATCATGAACGAGGTGCAGGAACTACTCCGATACGCCTTCCAGACGGACAACCAGTGGACGATCCCCGTCTCGGGGACCGGCTCGGCCTCGATGGAGGCCGCGATCGGCAACGTCGTCGAGCCGGGAGACACGATGCTCGTCCCGACCAACGGCTACTTCGGCGGGCGCATGGCGTCGATGGCTCGCCGTGCGGGCGGCGAGGTCGTCGAGGTCGACGCGCCGTGGGGCGAACCGCTCGATCCAGCGGCGGTCTCGGACGCGCTCGCGGAACACGATCCCGACGTGTTCGGATTCGTCCACGCCGAGACGAGCACGGGCGTCCGCCAGCCGAACGTCCCCGAACTCACCGCCGCGGCCCACGACCACGACGCGCTCGTGATCGCCGACACCGTCACCTCGCTGGGCGGCGTCGAACTCCGGGTCGACGAGTGGGACATCGACGTGGCCTACTCCGGCCCGCAGAAGTGTCTCTCCTGTCCGCCAGGGGCCAGTCCGCTTACCCTCTCCGACGAGGCGATGGAAAAGGTCCTCTCGCGCGAGGAGCCATCCCGGTCGTGGTACCTCGACCTCTCCTTACTCGAGGGCTACTGGGGCGACGAACGAGCGTACCACCACACGGCGCCGATCACGAACGTCTACTCGATCCGGGAGGCCCTCCGCTTGGTCGCAGAGGAGGGCATCGAGAATCGCTGGGCACGCCACCGACGACTCGCGGGCGCGCTCAAGGCCGGCGCCGAGGGGATGGGCCTCGAGATGAATCCGGACGACGAGTACTGGCTCCCGAGCCTCAACGCCGTCCGGGTTCCTGACGGCGTCGACGACGGCGAAGTCTGCGACGAACTCCTCGAGCGCTACGACCTCGAGATTGCGGGCGGCCTGGGCGACCTCGCTGGCGAAATCTTCCGCATCGGCTGTATGGGCCACTCCGCGAGTCCGGAGAACGTTACGCTCCTCGTCGCGGCGCTGGCCGACGTGCTCGACGATTTCGGTGCGGACGTCGAGCCGGACGGCGGCGTCGCTGCGTGTCGTGAGGCCCTCCGATAATCGATAAGTGGGTGCGGGGACTGTCGTTAGACAGTGACTGTCGGTCCTGGCGGTGCGCGTTCGACCTGATAATCCTCGCCGTCGGCGGCGATGATGGCCCACTCGTAGCCCGGATCCAGGCTCTCGAGTCGGTCCTCGAGGTCGTCTACGTCACCGGGTTCGGTGACGAAACAGTGAAATTGTCCCGAGCATCGGGGAAGCTGTTCAACGTCGGAGACGGCGTTGACGTGAACGACTTTCCACGCCCGTTCTGCTCGGAAATCCGGTCCGTTGCCCTCGACCGTGTAGCCGAGTTCAGCAAAGATCGACCTGGCCTGCTCGACGAGTCGCATGTTAACAGGACCCATTCGAGTAGAACTACATCGGACACCATGATAAACGTTTGCACGGCGACAGGCAATGGACATCTCGAAGGACGTCGCTACCTTCAGCTGCTTCTGGTAATTACTCGTGGGCGGCGTCCCACTCGGTCGGTTTCCGGAGGTTGCCACACCGGTTACACAGGATGCGTCCCATCGGGTCCATCGCGTTGTCGATCGATTCGCAATTCGAACAGAACCAGCCGTAGCGACGCCTCCGCTCGCGGCTCTCGTAGGCGACCAGGAACGGTCCCTTGGATCCGCGGTCGCCGTCGGTCGTTTCGACGTAGACCGTGTCCCCATCGTCGGTAGCCACCGCTTGCATACCGCCCGCTACGGAATCGGCGGGTAAATGGCTGTCCTTCCGGGTCTCAGCCCGACCGTTCGCGGTAGGTGCCGAGCACCTCCTCGAGAACCAGACACTCCTGGTCGGTCGGTTCGTAGTGCATGTCGATGAAGTCCTCGGCGTCCTCGTAGTTCCCGCGAAGTCCGTACTTTCGGACGGTGATAAGCGCGTCGAGGAAGAACGTCCCGCCGTCTGCGCCCACCTCCTCGGCTCGAGCCGGTCGGTCGATGTTTAACTCGCTCTTGATCTCGTCGAAGTTGAACGTCTCGACCTTGTGGTCCGGGTTGATCATGGTCAGCACGTACTCCGCGGAGAACCGGTAGAACTCCGATTTGCTCTCGAACATACCGTCGTCGACGAGGTTGTCGATGGCTTCGACGACGTCGTCGGGATATCGGACGGTATCTTTTGCCATACCTTCCATCTCACTGCTACGACAGCATTATTGTTGCGGGAAAAGTCGAACTTCTGATATAAGCTCCTCGAACTCGAAACTCGAGATTTGAGCCTGAAGATTGAGACTCGAGACTCGTATCGACGCTCGAAACGGCGCGAACGTTTTAGGGGTCTCCGAGGTTCTCTTCGGACGACGACAGGGAGACCCACGTGTATTCTGGACTCATCTTCGAATCGCTGCCGTGGTGGATCGCCGCGCCACTGTTACAGCTCGGTATCCTCGTCTTCGGGATGGCTCTCGACGAGACCTACGTCAATCGGGCGACGGTACTGACGGGAGCGATCGCTCTCTACACCCACTCGGTCATCGCAGGCGGGGTCTGGATGCCGGTCGGACTCTACCTCGACATCGGCGTCGTAATCGGCGCGTACGGCCTCTACGCCTACGTGGTCGACGCCTACGTCGCGAACTGGTTTCGGGTCGCCGCCTTCTTCGTCTACTCGCCGCTGTCGGTCTTCCTGGTCATATTGCTCCCCGATGTCGTCTTTCCACTGGCGCTCGTCCTCGCTGGCTACGTGAACCTCCAGTTGATGGCGACCCTCGAGCCCACCGAACCCTACTACTTCGGGCCGGGCTCGCCCGACGAGTTCGAGGAGGCCGTGGCCGCGACTGACGAAGGTGAGAAGGGCACGGAGGACGGAACGGAGTCCGGACCAGACGTCTCGAGCGAGGACTCGAGCAGTGGTCATCTGGGTGCCGGACCCGCGCCCACGGGCGGTGACTCCGACGAGCGCGGGGTCTTGCCCGAGTTCATGCGTCGACTGTAACTATCTGTTTCGGCCATTGTGGCGTCATCCACGCACACTGGACGGGGTGCATTGACTACCGTAGAACGTGGCATTTTACGGCGAGTAACGATCGATACAGATCGTTCGTATCGTTCGCCACATCATTATTCGTAAAATACATAGTATGGCGACCTTTCTGGAAAATATGGTTTCACGGCGTGCACTTCTCGCGGGCGTCTCCTCGTCGGTGACAATCTCTGCTGGATGTGCCTCGGCAGTTTTACGGAGCGAGAACTCGGTTCTCAACTGCATCGAGGTCGTGAGTGCAAGTAATACGCCACACACCGTTCATCTCCGTGTCGACTACGAGGGCGACGAGGTGTATGCTGACTCGTACAGCATCGATGGCAGTCGAATGGGCGAGTCGCTTCAATACCAATGGATCCCACGGAGTTGGCCAGACGATCCAGGCCACTTCCGCGTTCATATGCGCATGGACCATCACACGGAGTGGGTGACGATCGATTCTGAAGAAGAGTCCGGGGAATCCGCCTACCAGATCGCGTACTGGATCGGGCCCGATGGCAATGGCATTCCCCACTGGGAAACGGTCGATCTCGACGACCGCGAGCAACAGTGCAACTCCTCGTTACACGACCTCGTAACTGTAGATCAGTGAGACGAGCGTCTGTCCGGTTGATTTGTCCGATACGGGCCAAGCCGTTCGGTTCACACACGAAGTAGCCCGTGTCTCGAGCGAAGAGATAGTCGACGTACGACATTGAGAATGGATGACGAGATGTACGCGCTCAGCCCTCGAAGCCGTCCTCGAACACGAACGCTCCGTCCCGCTGCACGACCTGCGCCCACCTTGCCTCGCTCGTCGCTCCGCGACTTGCTCGCAAAAGCTGGACCAAAAAGCGGCTGTTCAGCCCTCGAAGCCGTCCTCGAACACGAACGCTCCGTCCCGCTGCACGACCTCGCCGTCCACTTCGATGAACGAATCCTCGCTCATGTCGACGATCATGTCCATATGGACGGAACTGTCGTTTCGCTCGTTGCCTTCACCGACCGTCTCGTCGTAGGCGCGACCGACCGCCATGTGAACCGTGTCGCCCATCTTCTCGTCGAACAGCATGTTGTAGGTGAACTCGGTGATGTCGCGGTTCATCCCGATGCCGAGTTCGCCAAGTCGACGGGCGCCGTCGTCCGTCTCGAGCACCGTCGAGAGCACCTCCTCGTTCTTCTCGGCCGCATGGGAGACGACCTCGCCGTTCTCGAACTCGAGGTACACGTCCGTGATCTCCCGGCCCTGGGCCATCAGCGGCTTGTCGAAGAGGACCTCGCCCTCGACGCTGTCGGGGACGGGTGCGGTAAACACCTCGCCGCCGGGGAGGTTCTTCTCCGCGTAGTCGTTGAGCGTCGGGTTCCCCGCAATCGACATCGTCACGTCCGTCGTGTCGCCGCTCACGATGTGAACCTCGTCGGCGGGATCGAGGATCTCGACCAGCTGTTGCTGGAACTCCCGCTGGGCGTCCCAGTCTCTGGTGATCGCGCCCCAGACGAACTCCTCGTAGGCCTCGGTGCTCATCTCCGCGTCCTGGGCGTTCCCCGGCGCGGGGTACTGGGTCCCAACCCAGCGCTTGCCCATGACCTCGTCCTGGATGGGTTTGTAAGCCTGGCCGAACGCTGCGGTGACTTCGGGGTCAACGTCGCTCGTCTCGTAGGTGTTCTCCGAGGCCCGGATCGAGATGAAGACGTCCGTCTCCTCGGCGGCCGCGAGGACGTGGCTGGGACACTCGAGGTCCTCCGGATCGACGGCTCGCCGGTAGGCGCGGCTGGCGGCGCTGTTCGACGCGCTGAGCAATGGGTGGGCACCGCGTTCGCCGAGCAGTTCGTGGATCGCGACGACGAGGTCCTGGGCGATCGGCGGTGCGCTGATTCTGACGTTGTCGCCTTTCTGTACGTCGACGGAGTGGTCGACGATGATTTCGGCGTGTTCGCGGACGCGTGGGTCCATACCCGTTAGTCGGGGAATCCCATCAAGAACCTTTATCATTCGGTCGTCGAGGGCGGCGTTCGCGGTTCGGGTACCGACTCGCTCCTCGAGTCCGACTCGACGCTCGATTGGACACGCCCACCGCGTCACGCACCCACCGACTCACACTACTCGAGCGTCGGCGGTTCCTGGCGACCGATGTGAATCTCGTGAGCCTCGATGTCCTCGATCGCGGCGACCCGACCGCCGACGCTCACGGAGCCGTCGTCGGTCTCGAGGGTCAGGCTGGCGACCTCCTCGCTCACCTCGAAGGAGACGTCGACGACCTGGCCACGAACGACTCGCGAACCCCCGCGCTCGACGTCACGCCCCTCGATAGTAGCGTAGAACTCGCCGCCGTCCTCGATGAGGTCCTTGACGCAGCGGCGGATGGAGGCGTACTTCCGGGGATAGGGACGACCTTCGCTGTTCTCACCCAGGATTTGCTCGGCGGTCGTCCAGAGCACGGTGCCGAAGAAGCCCGACACCAGGAAGCCGAGCGCGGAGCGGTTGAAGATGACACCGTAGCGGTCCTGGTCGTCCCGGAGGGCGTCCTGGGTCGCGTACATCGAGTAGTTGCCGTCGGCGACGGCGATGACCGGAGTCGTGATCCCGCGGCGGGCACGGGCCGTCGTCGCCACGGCCTCGTAGTCGAACTCCGCGGGAAGGGGCGCCTCCACGGCGGGCGTCACGATCAGGTCGACGCTGACGTCGGCGCTCGTCGCCGTCCGGGCTGGTCCTCGAAGCGGATCAGCAGGTCGGGGGTCAACGAGAGCGCCAGTTCGTACTCGGCCTGCTCGATGATCTCCTCGAGGTAGCGCAGGATCGTCGATCGCGATTTCACGAGGGAGACGGCCTCGGTCTCTCGCGCCGGAGCGGTGTACCGGGCCTCGAGTTCGTCGACCATCTCCTCGAGGGCGTCCTGGACGTCGTCGAAGGCGTCGCCGGGGTCGATCGCGACGATCTTCATCGGGCGGGATTCGCGGAGTTCGACCAGGCCGCGGTCGCTCAGACTGCGGACGGTGTCGTAGACGCGCGGCTGTGGGATGTCGGTTCGATCGGCGATTTCGCTCGCCGTGAGCTGTCCGTGTGCGAGGACGGTCAGGTAGGCGTCGATCTCGTACTCGCCGAGATTGAATCGATCGCCCACGCGTTCGACCGTCGAACGCAGTTCGTCAGTGGCCATACGCGGTCATCGAACGCGACCGCTAAAACATTTTTTATGTTTCGAGTAGCACCTGATTCCAGAACAGAGTACCCAGTGTCGAACCCTTCAGAACGCTTAACCACGACGCCCCTGACAGTGAGGGTATGCTGCAGAACGCCACGGGTGGCAACGAGACGGCCGTCGAGGAGGGGCTCCGGTCACTCGCTCCCGACTGGATTCCACCCGGGGTCGTCGACCTGGCGTTCGCCGTTTTCGTGCTGCTCGTCGGCTGGTACCTCTCGAAGGTCGTCGTTCGTCTCACTGGCCGGACGATCGCCCAAAAAATCGAACGGCCGTCGGTGACGCGAACGGTCCTTCGGGCCGTTCGAATCACGGTCATCGCATTCACGGTCCTGATTGCGGCCAACATCCTCGGTCTGACCGGCGTCGAAATCCTGCTTCCGGTGACGGTCATCTCGGCCATGGTGGGTATCGTGCTCGCGCCCCTGGTCGGCAGCCTGATCAACGGCCTGTTCGTCCTCTCAGACCAGCCCTACGAAATCGGCGACATGATCGAAGTCACCGACAGCGGCCACCGGGGGTTCGTCGAAGACATCACGATCCGCTACACGAAGATATTCACGCTCGAGAACACGTTCATCGTCATCCCGAACTCGGAGATCAACGCCCGGGACGTCGTCAACTTCTCCGCGGAGGATGAACGGACACGGTTGTCCGTCTCGTTCGAGATTACCTACGAGAGCGACCTCGAGACGGCTATACGCGTCTCCGAACGAGCAACGCGAGGCGTCGACAACGTGATCGCCGGCGGCCCGGACATTCGCATCGGGAGCGCCCGGTACGCCGCCTCGCCGACGTGTGACGTCCTCCAGTATGGCGACAGCGGCGTCACCCTACAGGTCCGGTTCTGGGTGAACCACCCGTACAAGATCACGGTCGTCCGCTCGGCGGTCAATCGAGCAATCCGCGACCGGTTCAGCGCGGAGGAGTCGAGTTCGCCTACCCGCACACCCACCACGTCTTCGACGAAACCAGTGGTACTGCCCGGGTCGCGCAGGTCGACCGCGAACTCGAGCCCCGGCCGACGAGCCGAAAACACGAACAGGTTGCCGACGGGGATGGAGACGGGAACGAATAGCCCACGATCGACCCGTTCGAGACACGGACTCCGATCTCGACCAGTAGCCGTCCAGCCCGGGTTACAACGAGCGGGGCAGTCTCGCCACAAAAGGGTCCCTGACTCAGCCTACGCGATGGCCTGGCCGACCGTGATCACTTCGCACTCGAGGTGGTTCTTGAGGTACCGCTCGATGTTAGGGTTGTCCATCACCCGTCCGATGATGCGTCGCCAGCGGCTCACCTGTTTGGTGCCCACGACGACGACGTCCGCCTCTTCGCCGGCGACTTCGTCGAGAATCGTCTCTTCGACGAGAAATCCCGATCGAACGACGTATCGAGTGTTCTCCAGACGACCGAACTGGCGTTCGACAGCCGATTTCAGATCCGACCGCGTCACCGTCTTGCCGTTCTGATAGAGATTGACGTGCAACACCGAGAGAGCCGCGTTCCGCTCGCGGGCGACCTCGATGGCCTCCTCGAGCGTGCGGCGAGAATTGTTCGTTAATGGGTACCGAACGGGGACCACGACCAGAGTCATCACGAGAGGAAACGCGGTCCGTAGTGGTAAACGTTTCACTCGGTGCGTTCGCTCGACTCGAGTCGTGATTCGAGTCGACGCACGCGCCCCTCGATAGCGGGGTCGATGCCGTGCCGTCTGGCGTATTCGACCAGCACGTCGTACTGGCAAACCTCGGTTCGCTTGACGCGATCCGCCGGGTCGAGCGCGGGAAACTCGTCGTCGGTGTGAAAGAGGTAATCGGAGGTTGCTACGCGGTAACACTGGTCGGGATCGAGCGGTTCTCCGCCGACGCTGTCGACGACGACGCGGTGATCCGTCGGGTTCCACTCGAGGACGGCGCCGCTCACCTGGGCGTGCCACCAGTCCGGTTCGGCGAAGCCCAGGTCGAGTCCGGCGCCACCCTCGAAAATGGCCTCGAGCGTCGAACCGCTGACCTCGGCGACGGCGACGGGTTCCTCGAACGGGACGAGGCTGATCACGTCGGCGACCGTGACGTCACCCGAGAGCGTCGTCCCGGTCCTGAGCCCGCCGCTGTTCTGGATAGCGACGTCGGCCCCGGTCTTCCAGCGGTAGGCGTCGGTGACGAAGTTCCCGAGCCTGGCCTCGCCGCCAAAGAGCGTCGTCTCGGACCGATCGAGCGGTTCGTCGACGCGGGCGATTACTTCGTCGAGTCCCGTCTCGGCCTGGAGGGCTTCGAACGACCGGACCACGTCCTCGTGGGGCTCGAGTTCGGTCGTCTGCCGAATCGTTGCAGTCGGCCCGTCGCGCTCGAACGTAAGGTCCACGATCGCCGTCCCGCCGTCGCCGGGTCGCGTGAGTAGCGTCCCCTCGACGACCTCGTTCCGGGCGCTCGGAACGTGCCCCCCGAGGACGACGTCGGCGTCGACCTGCCGAGCGAGGGCGTCGTCGCCTCGCCCGAGGTGTGAGCAGACGACGACGTAGTCGACCCCCTCGTCGCGAAGGTCGTCGATCGCCGCCCGCGCCGTCTCGACGGGGTCGCGAACGTCGATGTCCGTCGCCATCGGGTTCAGCGACACCGTCCGCGGCGTCGTGACTCCCGTGAAACCGATCCGCGTCCCGTCTCGCTCGAGCACGGTCCACGGCCGGACGCCAACGTCCGACCCGAACGGGCCGCCGTTGCGCCGCACGTTCGCGGTCAGCCAAGTCTGCGGGGAGTGGCGGACTATTTCGCGAGTCGCATCGACGCCGAAATCGAAGTCGTGGTTGCCGAAGGTCTCGAGGTCGGGGTCAACGGCGTCGTAAAATTCCAGGGCCTGTCTCCCCTCCATCACGAGCGGCAACACGCCGGGTGCCGTGTTGTCACCGGTGCCAACGACCACCGTGTCCTCGTCCCGGTACCGCTGGAGGGCGGCTGCGAGCCGTCCGATCCGTGCGGGCTCGTCGCAGGCGTTTTCGACGTCGGAGTACTGGAGGACGCGAGCGGGCATTCGACGGTCCTTTCGATTCGACGGTCTTTGCTCCGTCGGTTTGGGTCATCGTCACCCGCGGCGGTACCGACGCGTCCACCGCGGTTCCGAACGGACGGCGAGCCACCACCCGAGCGCCCCGGCGATACAGCCGATCGCAGTCAGTACGGCCGCGACGGCGGTAGTAAGTGGCACGGCGACGAAGCCGACGACGAGCGTCGGCACCAGGGCGATGGCGACGCCGAGGGTGAACGCGCCGAACCGGACCGCGTCGAAGAGGAACTCGTTGGGGTCGAAGCCGGCGACGAAGGCGGTCAATCCGTAGTAGTACAGCGCAAGGCCGACGAGGAGCACGAACCCGACGGCAGCGTCGAGAAGCGGCGGTCGAGCCCAGGCGAGTGCAACGAGGTAGGCGAGCGTCATGGTCGGGAGGCCGACGAGGTAGAAGGCGACTCGCTTCGCCCGAAAGACAGCCGTAACCGAGACGGGGTAGGCCGCGTAGGACTCGACCGCGTCGAACTGGGTCAGCCAGTTGTAGGTCGTGAAGGCCGACAGGCCGAGCACGCTCCCGAAGAACGGGCCGAGCGCGGGTTCGATCCCGACACCGTCTCGAACGACCCCGACGAGCACGACGACGAGGCCGAGGAGGATTCCCACCGACACGAGCGGCTTCCAGATGCCGCCGCTCGAGCGCGCCAGGTCCAGCAGCGTCTTCGCGACGAGGGGGTCGCTTCCGGGCAACGACTCGAGGCTCCGAAAGCGCTGGCGGTACGTCCGCGTCGGGCGCGCGTACGCGGGATCGTAGACTCGCACGGAGAGTGCGGCGGTCACGACGAGCACGGCGACGAGGGAGGCAGTCAGCCAGAGCGGCACCCCGGTCAGGACGAGGTCGGTCACGGAGACGGAGGGGCGCGGGCGGCCCGCGACCAACCACGCGCCGCCGACTGCGAGGACGCCGAGCAGTCCGCCCCGGGTCGAGAGTCCTCGGGTTCGGAGAGCGATGAGGGCGAGCGTCGCCGTCATTCCGGCAGCGAAGACGAGCCACAGCGAGAGCCAGAGCCCGATGACGTTCCCTGGCGTCGAAACCGAGAGCCCCTCGAGCGGTACGACCACCAGCGAGAGCGGCAGAATCATCGTCACCCCGTAGAAGAGGGCGTCCTTCAGCAGGAAGTGTGCGAGCAACCGTCGTCGGGACAGCGGCAGGGTGTCCGCACTCGAGAGGAGCAAGGAGAGGTCGCCGAAGACGTTCTCGAGCATGTCCGAGCCGGCGAAGGCGGCGGTGCCGCTGTAGAGGCCGAACGCGAGGGCGGCGACGTGGACGCCGGCCAGAATCGAATCGGTCGCGTAGCCCGTCTCGCGCAGGGCGAACCCGCCAGCGACGACGAGAGTCGCGACGACGAGCGGAAAGGCGTAGAACCGTCGGCCGCCGAACAGTCGGGCGTGGAGTCGCCACTCCTCGAGGGCGAGCGCGCGGAAGACGAGCCAATCGTGGGACGTGGACATGGGATCGGTAGTTCGTGAGTACGGTAGTACGTGGGTTCGTGGGTCAGCGGGGCTACTGTCGCGGCGCCGGGGTCGAGTCCTCACCCTCGAGCGTCGGTACGTCCTCGGAATCGGTCGTCTCGACGTACGCGAGGAATTGCTCGCGAAGTCCGCCACCGTCGGGGGTCGTCTCGACGATCCGGCAGGTCCCGTCGGCAACGAACCCGACGCGGGTGCAGATGGCCTCTGCGACGTCGACGTTGTGCGTCGACACGAAAATCGTGTGTCCGCGGTCGACGTACTCGAGCAGGAACGCTTTCACCCGCTCCTGGACGAGTGGGTCGAGGTTGACGAGCGGTTCGTCGATGAAGACGAGGTCGGGTTCGTGGAGGAACGCCTGCGTGATCATGACCTTCTGTTGCTGGCCTCGCGAGAGGTCGGTGTGCAGCGTCTCGAGTTTGCTCGCGAAGCCGAGGCGGTCGGCCCAGGTGTCGACGCGGGCGGAAACGGTGTCGGGCTCGAGTCCGCGGATCGAGCCCACGAACTCGAAGTACTCGCGCGGCGTCAGGAAGCTCGGCGGCGACTGTTGCTCGGGGAGGATTCCGACGCGTCGGCGCGTCTCGACCGGCTCGCTCGTGGGATCGGTCCCCAGGACGGACACCTCGCCCGCGTCGGGCGCGAGTCGGCCCGTGAGGATGCCGATCGTCGTCGTCTTGCCGGCGCCGTTAGGGCCGAGAAAGCCGAAGAGTTCGCCCGACTCGACGGCGAAACTCATTTCCGAGAGTGCGGTCACCGACCCGAACGACTTCTCGAGTCCGGTGACGCGGAGCGCGACCATTGCTGTGGAGGATTCATCGGGCGTTCCCCATAACTGTACTGTCCGTTTTGTCGAGGAGTGACAGCACGACGGGTCGTTTTCGGACAGTCAGCACACAGTCCAGCGTCAGTACTCCGTCCCGCGCCGCGCCCGCTGGCCGTCGTCGAAGGGATGACGACGCTTGGCGACCTCCGTCACGAGGTCGGCGTGCTCGAGGAGGTACGCCGGTTCGGTGTGTCCGCCCGTAAGCACGACCTCGAGCGAGTCCGGTTTAGTTTCGAGAAGTTCGACCACGGATTCGGGCTCGATGAGCTCGCTCTCGACCGCGTAGAGAATCTCGTCGAGAACGAGCATGTGGACGCCGTCGTCGGGATCGGAGTCGAGCGGAAACGGCGTCGTCAGGTCGGCTTCGTTCGCCGCCGCCACCAGGTCGCGAGCACGCTCGAGTCCGGATCTGGCCTCGCGCTCGTGGTCGACGTCGTCGCTGCCGTCGGCCATCCCGTGCCAGCCGTAGTGGCCGAGGTTCTCGTAGCTGAACCCGGGAAGCGACTCGATGGCGTTGTACTCGCCGCGAACGGCCTCGACGCTCGAGGCGCCGCCTTTCATGAACTGGAGCATGTGGACCCGAAAGCCGTTTCCCGCGGCCCGCAGCCCCAGTCCCATCGCGGCCGTGGTCTTTCCTTGCCGTCGCCCCACCACACCTGCACCAGGCCGAACTCCGAGGGGGCATCGGGCGTGATCGGTCGAGCGGTGGGCGTGGTTCCGCCACCAGGGGTGTTCTCGAAGACGTCGGACTCGTTCTCGATGTCAGCCCTTGCCTCCAGTGCGTTGTCGACGTCGGTCCCGGCTTCCGGCCCGCCATCGCTGTCGCCCTGACTCTCACCATTGCTGTCGCCCTCACGCTCGCCGCCGTTTACCTCTGGTCCGTCCATGGGTCATCTCGGGCCGTCACGACCTAACCGTTTGTGCCATCGAACGCTGTCTCCCCGCGTCGACCGACCTCAGTCGGGGTTCCAGACGAGTTCGGACTCGGCTCGGCGTTCGCGGTACTGTTCGCGAACCCAGTCGACGCTCTCGGGGTCGTCGGTTCGGAGGACGCCCGCGAGCCCGTTTTCGGAGTACACCGTTAGTCCGGCGACGACGGTCTCCCCTTCGGCGATCCAGATAGCGTACGACGTCTCGAGCGCAGTCGTGTACAGCCGACCGCAGTCCGCTTCGATAATCTCCCGAAGCCGGTCGTGCTGGTCGTCCTCGAGCGAGGAAAACAGGTTCCGGTCGAGGATCAATTCCGCGCGTAACCCGCCGTTCTCAATCGATTCCAGGAACTCGTCGAAGTAGAGGTCGAAGACCACTGGGGCCGTACCGTACACCGCCGACGCATCACGGATGTGACGCATGCTCGTCTCGAGGGCCGTCCACGGCGCCTGCGGACTCGGCACGTCGATCGATGCCTCGCGAAGGAACAATAGGTCGATCGACTCGAGGGGGAGTTCCGTCAGGATCGGTTCGGCCCGTTCGATCTGCTCCAGGTCGGCGAGATAGTCTCGTCGAGCGCGACAGGCGAGTCGGCCAGTCTCGGTCGCGAGGTACGCCGAGTCGCGTCGTTCGATACACCCGGTCTCGAGCAACGACGCGATCCCGCGGTCGATCGTCGACCGGGACGTGGACAGCTCGTCGACGAGTTCGGGTTTCGTCCGTGGCGTTTCGAGGAGGGCTTCGAGGAGGGCGTTTCGTGCTGCAAGTAACTCGTCCATGCATCAGTTCGTCTCGTGGTTCGTGGCGAGGAGTAATAACTCTCGGGAGTTGCCAGGTTCGAAACGGTTCCGTCTGCCACTCCTACTGCGTCGATTCGGCTACACGCTCGGTGAATTTCTCGCGAACCTTGTCGATTTTGGGCGCGGCGTGCATCCGACAGTAGGCATCCGTGGGATTCTTCTCGAAGTAATCCTGGTGGTACGCCTCGGCCTCGTAGAACGCCTCGAGCTGTTCGATCTCGGTCGCGATTTCGTCGTCGTAGACGCCCTCCGCCTCGAGTTCCTCGATAAACGCCGTCGCGAGTTCGCGTTGCTCGTCGTCGTGGGTGAAGATTGCCGATCGGTACTGGGTGCCGACGTCCGGTCCCTGTCGGTTCACCTGTGTCGGATCGTGGACGGTGAAGAAGACCTCGAGTATCTCGTCGTACCCGATCACGTCGGGGTCGTACTCGAGCTGGACGACTTCCGCGTGGCCGGTCTCGCCCCTGCAGACGGCCTCGTAGCTCGGGTCCTCGACGTGGCCGCCCGCATAGCCCGACGTGACCGACGCGATGCCTTCGAGTTCCTTGTACGCCGCCTCGATACACCAGAAACAGCCGCCGCCGAGGGTCGCTCGTTCCATGGACGCCGTACGTGCTGGCCGGCAAAAGGTGTGGCGGGATTTCGGTCGTTCTGACATCAGGTTACCGATCGTCGTCGCGTTCGCCGGTATCTGAATCGTCGGTCACCGATCGCCTTCGCCTTCGCCGGTCTCCGCATCGGATTCGCCTGGTGGAGTCCCATCACCTGCATCGGACCCGCCAGGGAGGACGTGTGGATCGGCAGTATCGTCGCCGTGGACCGCGTCGTCGCGTTCGAACGCGTAGAAGGCGAGCCCCGCGACCACGAGCACGAGCAGGCCTGGGATCGGGACGGTCCCGATCACGATGTGGAGCGACAGCGCGAGGAGCATCGGGGCGGCGACGACGGCGGCCCACAGCCACGGGCGCTCGAACTCGAGGCGGTCGGCGTCCCGGTAGACGACGATGGTGGCGACGGCGACGAGAACGGCGCCGACGAGGGCGACCAGGAACTGGGCGGGATCTGCCATCACCTCGAGCAAGGACCGATCGGGGGAAAAGCGTTCTGAGACGACGGCTCGCTCTCGGTCGTCTCGCTCTCAATTATCTCACCCTCGCCCATCTCGCTTTCTCCCGTCTTACTCGAGCACGGCGACCGCCCGAACGGGGGCGCCGTCGGCGTTCGCGACCGCGAGCGGGTACGCGTGGACGGTGAACGCCTCGCCGGTGGGGAGCGCCTCGAGCCCCGAAGGTTCTCGAGGAGAACCCGGTCGTCGGCGAACATTGTACGGTGGAATGGGTAGCCGTCCGGTTCGTCCGGGGCGGGGTCGCTTCCTGGCGTCGGGTCGACGTTCATCGCGTCGATGCCGAGGTCGAGTTTGCGCTCGGCTAGCCAGTCGGCGGCCGACGCGGTCAGGTAGGGATGGTCGAACGCTCGATCGATTCCCCAGTGGGTTTCCCAGCCAGTTCGGCAGATGAGGAGGTCGGGGTCTCCGTCTACGTTCATACTTTCAGCCACCGTCCGCTCGAGGTCGCCCGCCCCGATCGGTTCTCGAGGCTCGAGCGGGCGGCAATCCGCGAGAACGGCCCGAAATCGGAACCGTTCCACGTCGAAGTGATCGAGCGTCGTGCCGTCCGCCCGCATGTGTGCGGGCGCGTCAACGTGCGTCCCCGTGTGAGAATCGAACGAGAGGTCCGTGGTCGCGTAGCCGTCGTCCGCGACGGTCGTCGCGGGTTCGACCGCGACCGGCGGCGAACCGGGGTAGACGGGCATGCCGGTCTCGAGTGGGTACGAGAGGTCGTGGACGGTCATCGACTCACGCTCCGTCCCCTTGCTCCTCGCTCGAGTCTTGCGCCAGTGGCTCGCTGCTCGAGTCGTGGTTGCTCGGCTCACCACTCACCTCGTCCTCGCCGCTCACCTCGCGCTCGAGCGTTTCGAGGAACGATTCGACGACCTGAGCGCGCTCCTCGGCGACGGCCCGCCCCTCTGGCGTGTACATTCGCTCGGGTAATCGAAGCAACTTCTTGTGAACGTGATTGACGCTGGTCGCGCCGGCGCGCGTGTCGTCCTTGGCCGGCGGGAGGCCGGGATCGTAAATCGTCGTTCCGAGTTCGCCCCCGTAGGAGAACGTGCGCGCGAGGCCGATGGCTCCGAGCGCGTCCAGGTTGTCGGCGTCCGAGAGGAGGCGTGCCTCGGCCGTCCGGGGGTCGACGTCGTTCGAGAAGCGGTGCGCGCGGATGCAGTGAGCGACGGCGTCGATCGACTCTGGAGGGTGGTCGACCGACTCGAGAATCGTCCGGGCCTCGCGGGCGCCCCACTCGGCGTGGTCGTCGATGGCGCCCGCATCTTCCTTCGGTCGGCCGATGTCGTGGAGAACCGCAGCCAACAGCAGTACGTCCTGGTCGACGTCCGTCCGTTCGGCAGCGAGGCGGCGCGCATTCGTTTCGACGCGCCTGACGTGGTGCCAGTCGTGGGCCGGCGTCACCGCGTCGTCGAAGTAGGTTCTGGCGACGGGACGAACCCGCTCGAAAACGTCGTTCATGGGCACTCGTTCGTGGCCGCCGACAAAATCGTTCGGGAACGGCTGCCGGGTCATCCTCGACCGGCCGCGCGAACTCGGGAGCTCGAGTGATCGAGTGACCGACGAACACCCACTCGAACGCCGGACTGTCTGACTAAGAATTAAGAGTCCGCCGTGCATGGGTGGATACATGGACGACACTCCACAGGAGATTACCTCGCTCGTCGGACGCGAGGTCTACTCGAACAACGGCGTCTTCGTCGGCGAAGTCGAGGACCTGCGACTGAACGTCGGCGGCGAAGCCGTCACCGGACTGGCACTGGGGGGACTCAACTACGAACTCTTCGGCGACGAAGTCACCACCGCTCGCGGCGTCATTCTGCCGTACCGGTGGGTACGATCCGTCGGCGACATCATCCTCGTGACCGACGTCGTCGAACGCGTCAAGGAACCGGACGAGGAAGAAGACGAACTGGTCGCGTAGGCTGGCGGTACGCGGATACGGATACGGACACGGACGCGGTTCACAAACTCGCTTCTATCTCTCCCGACGAGAACGGGCCGTCCTGCTCCCGTTACCTTCGCCCTCGACGCCCATCGCGTCGAACAGTGTTCGCTTCACGGCCTCCTCGGTCAGCGTCAGGAGCGTCTCGCGCGTGTCGTCGGAGATTTCGATTCCCGTGAAGATCCCGAGGGGAATCTCCGCGCTGGCTTGCGTCGAGTGGCCCGCCGTCTCGCCAATCTCGCCGTAGGCGTCGGCCAGCACGCTCCCGATGTTCATTCGGATGTCCTTCGAGCGAGCGGCGAGGAAGATGGTCTCCTCCGCCACCCCGAAGACGGCCGTCGTCGTCACGCCTTCCAGGTTCAGGAGGTGGCTCGCGGCCTGCATCAGCGCCTCCCGGTCGCGGACGAAGCCAGCGTTCGAGACGAGGTGGCTCCCCTGGACGTCCCGATTCGCGATGGCCTCGGCCAGCACGTCGAGCGTCTCGGGCGACATCGAGGGCGACTCGACTTGCTCGAGCGTGTCGTGGTTCGCGAAGGGATAGAGGTATGCGGCAGCAGTCAGATCGGCCGGCGTCGTGTCGCGCTTGAAGTCGAGGGTTTCGGCGCGGATGCCGTAGAGCAGCGCCGTCGCCACTTCCTCGGAGACGTTCATGTCGAACTCCTGGATGTACTTCGTCATGATCGTCGAGGTCGAGGACATGTTGGGTCGAATGTCGGTAAAGAAGGGCTCGAGACCCTCCTCGGGCTCGGCGTGGTCGATTAGCACGTCGACCTCGAGCGTGAGGTCCTCGGTGCTCGTGTGGTCGACGAGCGCGACGGTGTCGTAGACCGACTGGTCCTCGACGTCGTCCCACTGCAGAAGGTCGATGCCGAGTAAGTTGACGAACGCCCGGTTCTCCTGGTGGCCGATATCTCCGAGATAGATGATGTCGGATTCGATGCCGAGGTGGGCCGCGATCGCCTGCAACGCCGCTCCGCTGGCGATCGAATCGGGGTCGGGACTGGGCTGGGTGAGGATCGCCAGCCGTCCCGTCGTCTCCTCGAGCAGGCCCGCGAGGGTCGCGGCGTTGTGCTCGAGTTCGCCGGACTCGAGGGCCCGCAGCGCGGAGTCGGCGATAACTGTCGAGGGGTTGATGACGATGTCGGCCCCGAGGTCGGCGAGTTCGTCGCCGGAGACGGGATCACTCGCGCGCGCGACGATGAACTGGTCGCCGTTGACGTTGCGAATGTGCTCGACGGCCTGTTTGTTGGCCTCGACGTCGGAGGCGAGGATGAGGACGACCGAGCGGTCGGCGACGAGGTTGGCAGCCTCGACCTCGCGAATGTCGGCGGTTCTGGCGTCGAGGTCCTGGTCACGGAGGGACTCGACGCGGTTTTCGTCGCGGTCGATGATCAGGACGTCTTTTCCCTGCTCGGCGAGTTCCTCGGCGACGGCGTAGCCGACGCTCCCGCACCCGAGGATCGCGTAGTCCGAAATCGACGAAATTGTAACCCCCGTACTCATGTGACAGTCCGGTTGAACCGACTGTACTTAACGTTCCCGAAGACGGTTACGGTTGTCGTTGCACTGTCCGGCCGATGGCGTGTCCGTGCGTGCCACATTGCTTCCTAAAGGAAACCTATTTGAGCGGCGGGCAAAAACTCGAATGTACAGGGCCGGTAGCTCAGTTAGGCAGAGCGTCTGACTCTTAATCAGACGGTCGCGTGTTCAAATCGCGCCCGGCCCGCTATCCTGTCGCGAACAAACCCGTGAGCGACAGGTACTGGATCCGGCGGGATTTGAACGCAGGGAGTGAAGCGAAGCGGAACGACCGTGTGTTCAAATCGTGCCCGGACCGCTTTCTGCGCTAGCGTATCGGACTCCGATTCAAGCGCTACCCTGCGGAAGAGAGACGTTCTGAGCCACAGAGGAAATTCGGGCCTGATGAAATCCTCGAGGTGCGACGTGTTTTCACAGTATCACTGAAGACACAGCGCGAATCTATCAATAGTTGAATGTCTATTAATTAGAAATTTATATAATAGAGGTGTCAAAAACAGTAACTATTAAACATGCACGACTATATTTTGTGTCTGGCTATGTCGCGAAAATTCAGCAGGCGTTCAGTCGTCAAATCGATCGGAATTGCCGCGACCGGAATCACCGGAACCGCGGCCCTGAGCGGTTCGGCGAGCGCGTTTAGCGACGGCGAGCGCGTCGAAGTTACCGCGAGCGCACTGAACACTCGGGAACAACCCGGCACCGACTCACCAATCGTCGCCACACTGAACAACGGCGAGGTCGGCGAGATTATGAACGGACCGATCGACAAGGACGGCTACCGGTGGTGGGGAGTCCACTGGCTCGACCGGAACGTGTGGGGCTGGTCGGTCGAACGGTACCTCCAGTCCACCTCCGGCGGTGGTTCGGAATCGGACTTCGACTGGCCGATTACCGGATACATTACGTCTCCGTACGGCGCTCGTCCTGGTCACTACGCAGTGGATTTCGGCGCTAACGGCAACATCGGCGAACCGATTTACGCGGCCCACAGCGGCGTCGTGGACGTCCGAAGTTACCAGGCGGATGGCTGTGGCTATTACCTCAAACTGGGGCACGGAAATGGCTACCAGACGATGTACTGCCACTTGAACAGCTTCGACGTGGTGCAAGGAGAGAGCGTCGCGCGTGGTCAGAAGATTGGTGGCATGGGCGACACCGGTAATTCGACCGGTCCTCACCTGCACTTCACGATCGAACGAAACGGCAACCACCTCTCGATTCCTGGCTACGACGGCGAAACCGTCACTGCAGGCACCAGAATACCGAAAGACTATCCCGATATCTGAACTTACAGCCTGCCGTAGTGTCAGTACTAGGTGAACCCACTGAGGCCGTCAGTGACGTTCGAGGGCTAAAGCGGTTTTACTAGCCGGTATCCGGATCCTACCGTCGGTACACCGTTTCTGGTTCTCTCGAGGAACCGGGAGAATTCGACCTCGGGAGAGTTTAACTGGAGAAAACGAGAAATGACCGCGATTATCGATGACTACAACCGGTTCGTGTTGACTCTGATGCCGTTGACGTACACGCAGAGGTCGTCCGTCGAGTCGACTTCGAAGGTCTCGATCTCGCCCGTGTAGTGCCATTCCGTCCACGAGCCGGTAAGGTACCAGTCGACCTCGCCGTCGCCATACTGCTCGCCTTCAGTCACGTAATGGGCGATCGACTCGTCCGGACGGATGTCACCGCTGACAGTGATCCGGTAGTCGCACTCGCCCTCGAGTCGAATAGTCTTCTCCGCCGATCCGGTGTCGTTGGACGCCCCGAGATCGTCCGGGTTCACCTCCTCTCCGTCGAGGTAGACGGTGAGCTCCTCGACGTTCTCGAGTTCGAACGCCTCGATCTCGCCGGTGAAGTACCACTCCGTCCACGAGCCGGTGAGGTACCAGTCGACCTCGCTGTCCCCGTACTGTTCGCCCTCGGTTACCCACTGGGCGATCTCGGGTGCCGGTTGGATGTCACCGCTGACGGCGATTCGGTACTCAGCTTCGCCCTCGAGACGGATCGGCGTTCCGTCGGGTTCCGTCGTCTCTTCTTGTTCGTCGTCGTTCCCAGGATTTTCGTCGTTCGTCTCCTCCGGTGCCCCGTCGCCGTCCGGGACCGGACACGTCCCGTTATTCGAGATGCCGCTCGTGGCCGGGCTTCCACTGATGGACGTTCCGGTGACGTTGATCGTCGAGTTCTCGATCTGAACGTCGCTCGAGTTCCGAACGCGGATGCCGTCTCCGGCTTTCTGAAGACAAAGATTGCGCAGTCGAGCACCGCTCCGACCGCTGAGGTAGATGCCCGCCTTCGAGGAGTCGCCGGTGATTGAGACGTTCTCGATGACTGTCTGTCCTGAGCCGCCCTCGGCGAGCTGAACAGCGTAAAAGTTGCTATCCTGGCGAATCACGCAATCGCGGATCTCGATTCCCTCGTGGGAATTCGACGTATAAATCGCGTGGGCACCACTCGGATCGCTCATCACGAACTCACAGCCTTCGATGGTGATGTCACCCGAAGTCGAGCTATTCGAGTTGATCCAGATACCGCGCGCCGCGCTCGCACCAGACCATCGTGCCGGTGGGGCTTGCGACTGGTTGAACACGGTATCTCGAACCGTCGTGTTCCCACCGATTCTGATACCCGTGTTCGTGTCCTCGAGGTAGCAGTTGTCGATCAACAGGTGACCGGGCATGTTGTGGAAGTACATCGAGTTGTTCGCGAAGCCCGAGACCGCTACGTTTCGCAGCGTCAGGTCACCCTCGGAGCCGACGATTTGTAGTCCGCCGCGATTCGACGAGTCGTCGACGGCCGCAGAGCCGTCCATCGCGCGGACGTTTTCAACGAGCCCCTGGGTGCTGCGTTCGGCGTCCATGTAGAGGAGCTCCGAGTTGGCGCGACTCGAGGGGTCGCTCATCCGCCCGACGAACTCGACGTTCCTGAACGTCCAGTCGCCGCCGTGAAGGAAGTTGACTGGGGCCGCGCCATCGGCGGACAAGTCGATGTCGATGCCGTCGATGGTCCAGCCGTTGCCCGTCAGGTGGAGGTACCCCTCGGTGACGTGGGATGGAACGACGAACGTTGCGTCCTCGCCAACCCACGTCCAGTTGTCCGCCCCGTTCCGGAAGGAATCGAGACGATACTCTCCTGGTGGAAAGTAAATCGTCGTACCATTCTCATGAACGGACTCGAGAACGTCGTTGATCGACGTGTTCCCGGAATTATCCGCACCAGCATCGACGATGTTGACGTCGGCTTCGGCGTCAGTGGCGGCCGCCGCCGTTCCTGCCCCGGCGGCTAGGCCAACGGCCGAGCCAGCGAGTTTGAGATACGAACGCCGATGGAGGATTCCATCAGTCGTTTGGCGTTGATTACGTTTAGGTAGCTGATCGCTACTCGAGTCGACCGGAGTGTCGCGTGCCATACAGTCAGGGGACTTTACCAATGATACATAAACTTTCTCGTCCAATAATTGGGCATTTGTTGTGATATTCAACGGTGTGTGAATGAATAGCTATTAATTAAGCCGTACATGAAAGAACTCTTGAGCTAATGTAAGTCGTCTCTGCGTCCGATTAGCATCGAAATACTCGATGCCCCTGAATGGAATTCTACGAAGATCGGACTGTTCTCGACGTTGTTCTCTCGAGGCGAACGAACCTGTTTAATCCGCATTACAGACCTTGATAACGGTCGTTCGACGAGTACCATCACTTCGATAGGAATACCGTCTTCTCGAGAACGAGTCGACATCGTCCCACCGACCGTCTATCACTCGTAGGCCACCGCAATCCGGCGAGCACGCCGCTAAACGTGGATTATATTCGCCACCTCGAGTCGTGTAGTAACCTTTAAACCAAAGTGCGCACAAATGGGGACCAGATGGCGAGTAACAAGATTCTCGGAATCGACCTCGGGACGACGAACAGCGCCTTCGCGGTGATGGAAGGCGGCGATCCGGAGATTATCGTCAACGCGGAGGGCGACCGAACGACGCCCTCCGTCGTTGCGTTCACCGATGACGACGAGCGCCTCGTCGGCAAACCGGCGAAGAACCAGGCGATCCAGAACCCGGAGAAGACCATCGCGTCGATCAAGCGCCACATGGGCGAGGAGGACTACACCGTGGAGATCGAGGGCGAGGAGTACACGCCCCAGCAGATCTCGGCGATGATCCTCCAGAAGATCAAGCGCGACGCCGAGGAGTACCTCGGTGACGACGTCGAGAAGGCCGTCATTACGGTCCCGGCGTACTTCTCTGACACCCAGCGCCAGGCGACCAAAGACGCCGGCGAAATTGCCGGTTTCGACGTCGAGCGCATCATCAACGAGCCAACGGCCGCGTCGATGGCCTACGGTCTCGACGACGACTCCGACCAGACGGTTCTCGTCTACGACCTCGGTGGCGGTACCTTCGACGTCTCCATCCTCGACCTGGGTGGCGGCGTCTACGAGGTCGTCGCGACCAACGGGGACAACGACCTCGGTGGCGACGACTGGGACCACGCGATCATCGACTGGCTGGCCGAGGAGTTCGAGGACGAACACGGTATGGACCTCCGCGAGGACCGACAGGCCCTCCAACGGCTCAAGGACGCCGCTGAGGAGGCCAAAATCGAACTCTCCTCGCGCAAGGAGACCGAGATCAACCTGCCGTTCATCACGGCCACCGACGACGGCCCCATCCACCTCGAGAAGTCCCTCACACGCGCGAAGTTCGAATCGCTCACCTCGGATCTGATCGAGCGCACGGTCGAACCGACCGAACAGGCCCTCGAGGACGCGGGATACGAGAAAGAGGACATCGACGAGGTCATTCTCGTCGGCGGTTCGACTCGGATGCCTCAGGTCAGCGAACAGGTCGAGGAGTTGATCGGCGAGGCGCCCCAGAAGAACGTCAACCCCGACGAGGCCGTCGCGCTGGGCGCAGCGATCCAGGGTGGCGTGCTGGGCGGCGAGGTCGACGACATCGTCCTGCTCGACGTCACCCCCCTGAGCCTGGGAATCGAGGTCAAGGGCGGCCTCTTCGAGCGCCTCATCGAGAAGAACACGACGATTCCGACCGAGGAGTCGAAGATCTTCACGACCGCGGCGGACAACCAGACGTCCGTCCAGGTCCGGGTCTTCCAGGGTGAGCGCGAACTCGCGAACAAGAACGAGATGCTCGGCGAGTTCCACCTGACCGGTATTCCGCCCGCGCCCGCGGGAACGCCCCAGATCGAGGTCACGTTCTCCATCGACGAGAACGGCATCGTCAACGTGAGCGCAGAGGACAAGGGAACCGGCACCAGCGAGGAGATCACCATCGAGGGCGGTGCCGGACTGTCGGACGCCGAGATCGAGCGCATGCAGCGCGAGGCCGAGGAACACGCCGAGGAGGACAAGCAGCGTCGCGACCGTATCGAGGCTCGAAACACGGCCGAGGCGACGATCCAGCGAGCCGAAACGCTCCTCGAGGAGAACGACGACGTCGACGACGACCTCCGCGAGAGCATCGAGGCCGCGGTCGACGATCTCGAGGAGACGATCGACGATTCGGACGCCGACGCCGAGGCGATCGAATCGGCGACCGAGGACCTGAGCACGGAGCTTCAGGAGATCGGCAAGCAGATCTACCAGGAGGCGGCTGCGGCGGGTGCCGGCGGCGCTGGTGGCGCAGGCGGTGCGGGCGCCGCTGGAGCCGGCGCGGGCATGGGTGGCGGCCCGAACCCCGGCCCCGGCGGTGCGGCTGGCGACGACGAGGGCGAAGAGTTCGTCGATGCCGACTTCGAAGACGTCGACGAAGAGGACGAAGACTGAGGCGGTTTCGTCGTTTCGTCAGATTGCCTCTGACGATGTCGACAAAACCGACGAAAGCGAGGAGGAACGCAGAAAGCTAATCTGAACCGACCGTCAGCGATCAGCTGATTTTCGCTGTCTCGCTTTCACGACTCTATCCTCGCTCGAGCAGTGAACGCAGAACGGTCGTTTCAAGTGTCTCAACGGTATACCAGTGGATAACGAATGAGCGAGGACTTCTACGACGTGCTCGGCGTGAGCCAGGACGCCTCCGCCGAGGAAATCAAAAAGGCGTACCGGAAGAAGGCCACGGAGTACCATCCGGACGTCAGCGACGATCCGGACGCCGAAGAGAAGTTCAAAAAGATCCAGAAGGCGAAGAAGGTGCTCACCGACGAGGAGAAGCGCCAGGCCTACGACCGGATGGGCCACGATCGGTACGAACAGGCTGAGAAACACGGGTTCGATGCCGGCGGTGGTGGCCCAGGCGGCATGGGCGGCGATCCGTTCGGCGGCATGGGCGGTATGGGTGGCATGGGCGGCGGCCTCGGCGACATCTTCGAGCAGGTTTTCGGCGGCGGTGGCCGCGGCCGCGGTCGCAACCGGCCCCGCAAGGGCCGAGACCTCCGAACGGGCCTCGAGATCGACCTCGAGCAGGCGTTCGAGGGCGTCCAAAAGCAGTTCACGGTCGAGCGCCCCGAGGCGTGTGAGACCTGCGACGGCGAGGGCCATCCGCCCGAGGCCGAGGCGTCGACCTGTCCGGAGTGTCAGGGTCGCGGGCAGGTAACCCAGGTCCAACAGACGCCGCTCGGCCGGGTCCAGCAGACGACGACCTGTCCCCGGTGTGAGGGCGAGGGGACGCTGTACTCCGAAACCTGCGACGACTGTCGCGGCGAGGGGTACGTTCGCAACGAGGCCTCGCTGTCCGTCGAAATTCCAGCGGGCATCGACGACGGCCAGACCCTCCGGATGGAGGGCGAGGGCGCCCCGAGTCCGAACGGGGGGCCCCACGGCGACTTGTTGATCGACATCTCGATCGCCGACCACCCCGAGTTCGAACGCGAGGGCGACGACCTCCACTACCAGTTGCCGATCTCGTTCCCGCAGGCCACCTTCGGCAACAGCGTGCAGGTGCCGACGCTCGAGGGATCAGTTGAATTCGAGGTGCCGAAGGGAACCCAGAGCGGGGAGACGTTCCGCCTCGAGGGCAAGGGGATGCCGCGCCTGCGGCGGTACGGCCAGGGGGACCTCTACGTCCGCGTGCAGATCGTCACGCCGGAGTCGCTCAACGACGAGCAGCGAGAGGCGCTCGAGGCGTTCGCCGAGGCTGGCGGTGAGGAAATCGAGGTGAGCGAGGGCTTCTTCGAGAAGATCAAGCGGAGTTTCTAAGTTCTCGTTTCTCGAGTCTCTCACTTCTCGTCTCTAATTCCTACATCCCTTCCCCCGAACCCACGCGAAAGTGACGGCGCTTTTGTAATCGCGGTGAGTAGGTCGGGTATGGAAACGCTGGCTGCGTGTTTCGAACGCGAACGACGGAGCGAGCGGCGGCACTCGAGGACGCAACCGGTCGAACGTACGACGCCCACTGGCTTCGTACCTCGGCGTGGAAGGCCGGGAACTTTCTGCGCCACACGGGCGTTCGCCGGGGCGTCACCGTCGGCGTCGTCGGATCGGGTCCGCTCGCGCTACTCTCGTTTTTCGGGACAGCGCTGCTCGAGTCCCGGACCAGGTTCGATCCGCCCCACGACCTGGGAGGGAGCGAGGATCTGCGAACGCTCGTCGCGCCGGTTAGCGACCTCGGGGAATACGCCCTCCCCGAAGGTGCTCAGCGAGTCGGTTACGGCGAGCGCCCCGACGATCCAGGAGTCCGTCACCTCGAGAGTGGTCTCTGGAGCGAGAACCCATCGTTTCCGCCGCTCGAGATCGATCCCGGGACGCCGTTGCTCGTCGACGGCCGGCGCAGGTACAGTCATCTGACGGTACTCGAGACGGCTACCGATGTCGTCGACGAGTGGGGGCTCGAGACTGGCGATCGGGTGGCGCTGCGGGCGCCTCTTTCGGATCCGCGAGCGGTCGTCGGGGGCGTCGTCGCGCCGCTGCTCGTGGATGCGGTCACCGTGCTCTCCGATTCGGATTCGGATTCGGATTCAGAGCCTCCGGTCGACGACGTCGATACGGACGTCGACTTCGTCGTTACGACCGAAGACGACCGCTCTCGCACAGCTGGCCCGGTACGGTCACTCTCTGCGATCCAACTCGAGTAGACGGCGTTCGATATTCTCGACCGTTCGAGCACTCGAGCGCTCGACTGTTCTGCGTGGTTGGTTGAGTCGATCGTATCCGCCCTGGTCGACGTCAGCCGTCAGCCGTCGGTCGGCGGGACGTACCGCTCGGCCGGCGTTCGTTCGCGACTGAACGCGGTCGACGCGAACACGAGCGCCAGCACGCTACACGAGCCACCGAGAACACCCACGACTAACGCGAAGGTCCCCGACGCGATCAGCGCCAGGACGAGTAACATCGGAGCGAGCGTCCCGACCGCTAGCCCAAGGACGAGTCGAAACGCACTGCGCATTCCGAGATTCCCTCTGAGGAACGCGAGGAGGCCCCCGTAAATCGACACCGGGCCGGCCAGCAGGACGAGGCCGGCCAGCAGGAGGCGGACGGTCGGGGCGAACAAGGCGAGTCCGCCGGCGACGACGAGTACCATCGCTCCCGCCAGTCGACGTGAACGGTCGCCGCTTCCCGTCTCACCTCGAGCCACGTCCCGTCGGTCGTCGAATGCGTTCCTAACCGTTTCGATTCGTGGCCCGACGAACCTGGTCGGACACTGACCTCGAGGCTCGGATAGAGCGATGAGACGATAATTGATTTCGAGAACGCGGATACACTATGCTCGAGGACACCCACAACATTTATGTCCAGGAACTGGAACGTATGGGAAACATCATTATCGGTGACGGTCATGAATGCGTGTATGACTCAATTGCTCCATCAGCTCCGGGGGGAGGGAGGGAGCACGCCGGGCGGTCCGTGGGGACGGCGAAACCGCGATCAACGTAGCGTTCTATCGCGAGGCACGCGATGATCGACCGCGCCGACCGAGGGCTAACGCCGGTACTCGCCCTGACGATCATCATCGGCATGGTCGCCGTCGCCAGCATCGGCATCGTCCTCGTGGGAACCGGGGCCCTCACGACGTCGTCGGACCAGCTCGAGGACGAACGCGTCGAACAGTCGTTCGTCAACCTCGGCTCGGAACTGAACACGGTCGCCGCCTCGAGCGACGACACGCGGTCGGTCGCGCTCGGCCTGGCAGACGCCAATGGCGGCGTCTCGCTCGTGGAATCGGGCCACATTACGGTGACCGCGTCCGGACTCGAGGACCCCATTATCGACGAACCCATTCGGGCGATCGAGTATCGCGACGGCGAGACGGTCGTCGCCTACGAGGGCGGTGGCGTCTTCCGCGGCACGGGCGCCCAGGCGAGAATCGTCTCCGCGCCACAGGCCGAGTATCGCCAGGACGCCTTCCGGCTGCCGATCACGCGACTCGAAGGCGTCGAATCGGTGTCGAACGACCGGGTTCGTCTCTCGAAAGTGCGGAGCGATCGGCCGAGCCACGATATCCCGAGCGTCGCGGGCCGGTTCGTCACGATCACGATCGAGAGCCCGTACTACGCTGGCTGGGCGGCCCACTACGAGCGACAGGTTGGCGACCAGTACGTGACGGTCGACCACGCGAACCAGACCGTCGCCGTCCTCCTCGGACAACCCGATCCCGACGGGTCCTACGACGGAGCGGTCACCGCCGTCGGGGACGTGCTCGATAACGGCGGGAACCCCTCCGTGAACGGCTCTATCTCGGCGACCGGAAACGTGAGTATCTCTTGCGAGGCGCCTGCCAACTGTACGGGCGGCGAAGAAGTGGACCTTCGGCCGCTCGACGACGACATCGCGTACCTGTTCGAGACGTCGGCGGAGGACGCCCGATCGATCGACGGATCGACCCTCGAGAACGGGACCTACTACGCGGACGAGTTGCTTCGAGACGACGACCTCGAGGTCGATCTGAGCGAGGGGGACGTGACGGTCCTCGTCGACGGGAACATCGGACTCGACAACGCGAAAATCGAGGTCGTCGACGGTGCGGGAACGGATCACGTTGCGAGGGTCTACACGACCGGCGACGTAGCCATGGGAGGCGGTAGTGGCGGCGTCACCGTCGAATCCGACGATCCCCAGCGCTTCCAGCTCTACGGAACCTCGGAGATGAAGTTCGCGATCGGCCAGGGGACGTTCACGGGAACCATCTACGCGCCACGGGACGAACCGGCCGAGGGGACGAACGAACTCGTTGACGAGTACCTGAACAACGCCGACTGCTCGCCCGAGGCCGACTGGGCCGACGTCTGCATCGGAACGGGGAGCGTCGACTTCACGGGATCGATCATTTCGGGGCCAATGTCGATCGCCCAGAACGCGGAGTTGACGTACGATCGGTCGCTTTCGACCGTCGAACCGACGATCGCGATCCCACCGGAGCACCTGCCACCGAAACTCAATCATCTGACGGTCGTCGTCCACGAGGTAGCCGTCGAGAGCGAGTGACGAGTAACCGGTCGTTCGCTCGACCGCTCTCTCGCCGTTTGTTTCAGGAACGTCGCCCAGTCAGCGCTTCGCTCGCGGGTGCGAACGAAATGGTCGACCCAAGTCCCTCCTCCGTCGCCCGTTCGTACAGCATCGCCGCGGCCGCGACGGTTTCGATCCCGGTCCCTCCACTGTCGAACACCGTGATCTCGTCGTCACTCGTTCGCCCAGACGCCTCGCCAACCACGATGTCGCCCAGTTCGGCGTGAACGTGATCTTCGGCTATCGCGCCGGCCTCGAGCGCCGCGAGAAACGAGCCTGCGTCGTAGGTCGCCCGGTCCCGAAGGTCGGGAACGTAGGTGGCCCGTTCGATCGTCTCCACGTCGAGTTCGCGCTTCTTCGGGTGATACTGCCCCATCGCCGTAACGTGGGTTCCGGGCTCGAGCAGCGAGCCGTCGAAGACGGGTTCGCTCGCCGTCGTCGCGGTGATCACGACGTCGGCACCCTCGACGGCGGCGGCGCTCGAGTCGACGGCCGTGACGCTGGCGGCGAGCTTGTCGTCGAACTCGGCAGCGAACGCCTCCCGATTGGACGCCGTCGGCGAGAAGACGCGAACAGTCTCGAAATCGCGAACGGTCGCCGTCGTGTGGACCTGTCCGCGTGCCTGCGGGCCAGTGCCGATCACGGCGAGCGTGGTGGCGTCCTGGCGAGCGAGTTCGTCGACGGCGACCGCGCCGGCGGCGCCGGTCTTGAAGGGGTTCATGTGGGCGCCGTCGAGCAGGGCGATCGGTTCACCGCTGTCGGCGTCGAACAGCGGCGTGACGAACCAGGCGTCGCCCGATCCGAACCCGGCGCTGTACATGTAGCCTCCCATCGCGCCGGTTTCCGGAAGGACGGCGGAGTAGGTCGTCAGGAGCCCACCTGGGTCGGCGCGAAAGAGTTTGGTTCGGGGTTTGGCGGATGCGCCGGCGCCGCGCTGGCGGTAGCCGTCTCGAACGGCAGTAACGTAGTCTGCGGGCGAGGCGAGGCCGACCGTCTCTTCGCTGGTGAGAAACAGGACGTCGGTCATACTCCCACGAGGAGACTGAGAGATAAAAACCGCGTGGCTGGGGTTACTCGGAGTTGACTCTGGGGCGCGTGGCTGGGGCGTCCTCGACGGAATCGACGGGACCGTTGACGAACATCGCGTGACCGATGACGCCGATTGCGACGGTAGCGCTAATCGGGACCGCAGCCGTCAACGAGACGCCGACGACGGTCAGGGCAGCGGTGATACCGAGCAGTGCGACCGGGATAAGTCCGAGAACAATGTCATAATAGCCAGCCATAATCTATTACATTCTATGAGGAATAGGCATATAAGCGTTTCCCATAATTAGCCGATATTGAATTTGTCCCTGATTCAGATAGAGGGGGGATTATCCTCGTAACTTATCGAGTGGTTCCAATCGGCAAAAGTGGCCTGGGTCGAAATCCCCTCTCAAAACCGATATAGCTCAGTGCACACTCGAGCCGTGAACGGCCGGTTTTAAATCGTCGATCGCTTCGACAAACGATTTGATCCGGGTCGACCTGCACTCGAGGCCCTCGTTTCTGACCGGGGGTCACTCGAGCCAGCCCGCATTACGGAGCCCCACCGAGAGCCCGATGCGCCAGATTCCGAGCACGAGCAGCCCAATGGCGGTGATGACGACGTTGAACGCCCACAGCGCATTGCCGTCGAAGAACGGCGACGAGCGAAGAATGAGGCCGACGTTCGCCCCGCCGAGCCACGCGACGGTGGTGACCACGGCGGCGGTCTTCGTCGACGCGATCGCACGTCGAGCGTACGCGCCAGCCAGGAGGGCGACGACCGTCCAGCCGACGAGAAACGGCAAGGCGGTCTCGAGGGCGGCTCCCGGTTCGCTTGCGATCGGCAGGCCGTGCTGGCGTCGGCCGGTCATCATGATCGCCGTGATGAGGGCGAGGTCGACCGCCCCGACTAGCGCGATAGCTCGCTGTCCAGGACGATCGGTATCGAAGACGGTAGGTAGCGCTCCCATGTTCATCGGTCCGAGCGGAGCCCGTATTGGTGTCACGGTTTCTGGACCTGGCGTCGCTATCGCTGGGTTCGCTCGGTAACGCCCGTCGCTCTCGAACCGTCCGTCGTGCGATTCAGGAGATGACTACAATAATATAGTTCGAATACAAACGATGTGACAGATGGCTGTGGTCGACCAACGCCGTGAACGGTGTGATGGGTGTGGACGGGCCGTCGCGCTCGAGAACCTGACCACCGTGACGATGCCGGACGGAGAACGGCTGGCGTGCTGCCCGACGTGTGCGCCCCACGCCCGCGAGGCCGCCCGGAAACTCGAGTCGATCGACCGACCGCGCGGGACGTGCGATGGCTGCCACTCGAGCGTTTCGCGAAACGATCTCGAGGACGTCGTTTTACCCGACGGAACGGTGATCACGTGCTGTCCCGACTGTCTCGAGGAGGTTCCCGGTCACGGGGATGCGGGAAGCTCCAGGTCGGGAAGCTTTACGGCGGAAAGTTCCGAGGCGGAGGACGGCAATGGGGCCGCACCCGCCGACGAAGCGACGGAGACGACCCACCTCGCGACCCGTCGAACGCTCTGTAGCCAGTGTCACGAGTACGTCGACGAAGAGCTCTATCACGTGACGACGATCGACGGCCGGACCGAGGAGATGTGTCCGGACTGCAAGGCGCTGGCCGAGGAGAAAAGGGTCGTCAGCAGCGTCGAGATGCGCGAGTCTGAGGCGCGGGAGATCCTTCGTGTCGACGACGACGCGACGAGTCAGGAGCTTCGCGAGGCATTCTTGACCCAGATCAAACACGCCCACCCGGACAAGAAGAGCGGCAGCGAGTCGGCGTTCAAACTCGTCAAAGAGGCTTACGACCGGCTGAAGTGACTGTCACGCTGTGCGTTCGAGGCCGTCCATACGCCTGACGAACCCGATCGTCGCCGGATCGAAGGCGTAGGCGGCGTCGCAGACCTCGCAGGTGGCCTCGAGTAACTGACCGTGTTCCGAGAGTTTCCAGAGTTTCGTCTGGCCCTGCGTGATGTCAGCGTGACCGGGTGGCCACAGTCCGGAACAGTACACGGGAATCGGACGTACCAGTTGGGGACTGACAGTGCTCCGAGCGGAGAGAGTTCGCTCCGAAGCCGGCAGAGCAGGTTGAAGATCGTGAACGAGAGGTTCTCACGATCGATGGCGACTCCTTCGACGTCGGCGATGAACCCGCCGCGGAACGCCTCCTCGTCGTACAGCGGGAGAACCGGAATGCCCTTCGCGAGCGCGTAGCCGATCTCCTGGTTGACCCAGTTGCTGGTCGCCGACGCCTCAGTGAGTACGGCGACGACGACGTCGCTGTTGGCGAGTCGGCCCTCGAGTCGCTTGCGCGTTCGACCGGATTCGATCTCCTCGAGGGCGATGTGGACGCCGAACGGGAAGTTCTTGACCGTCGAGAACAGTTCCTGCACGAGGTCGAGGTCGACGGGTGCGTGGGAGACGAACACCTGCTCTCCGGTCATCAGTAGCTCTACGGAACCGAAGACAGCAATCCGTAATGAATGTAACTACTTCTTATCCCCGGCGTGAGTAATTGTATCGAGAACGAGGTCCGAAAATTCGAGTTCGAAGAGTTCGTCCCCCAGCTGATCGAACCACTCGCGTTCGACTCGCCACGTCCCGCGCCGGTCCCCGTCGGTGGATCGAGAGATTGCCTCGAGCGTTCCTGGCTCCCACTCGCGCTCCTCCGCGACCGTCAGGACGATTCGAACGACGGTACTGACCTCGTGGGTGGTCACGCCCGGTACGTCGTGCACCATTTCGTACTCGAGTCGCGTTCGGTCGTCGGTTCGCTCGAGCGAATTGACGTAGACGCCCTGGCCCATTAGGCGGTTCTCGAGGGTAACCTCGAGTGGGTGCGCGTCGGACGTGTCGTCGGGATTCGAGTTCGCGTTTGCGTTCGCGGGCGAGTGAGAGTGTGAGTTCCGGTCATCGTCGCTCATCGGTGATGCCTCGAGTTCACGTTCGGTGGGGAAAAGGTATCGGGCTCTGGCGGTGCTGTCACTTTGGCTCTCGTCCGTATTTCCGTTCTCGTTCTCGTCCCTGGTCTCGTTGTCGTCTTCATCCTCGTCCCCATTTCGCTTCCATCCCCGCTCACAGCGGCTCGACCAGATCCGCGAGCGCCGCCGCGGGGTCGTCGGCTTTGGCGACGCCGCTGGCGAGCAAGACGCCATTCGAGCCGAGGTCGGCTGCGGCGACGACGTCCTCGCCGGTACTGATCCCCGCGCCACAGAGCACGGTGACGTCCTCGTCGACCCGAGCGGCGGCGTCGACGGCGTCCTCCACGACGTCCGGATCGGCCTGGCTGACCGGCGTCCCGGTGCCGATCAGTTCCGGCGGTTCGACGGCGACGGCGTCGGGGCCGAGCGCCGCGGCCGCCCCGATCTGGGCCGGGTTGTTCGCACAGACGACCGTCTCGAGGCCGGCACGTTCGGCCGCCCGGATCGCGCCGTCGACGTCGGCGAGTTTCAGGCGGCGCTCGGAGTGGTTGATCAACGTGCCCACTGCGCCCGCATCCGCGACCGCCTCCGCGAGCGTGTGCCCAGTGTTGCTCCCGTAGTCGATCGGATCGACGTGCTGGGCCCAGGTTTCGACGCCCGTCTCGGCGACTCGCTCGAGGTGGGTCGCCTGCGGGGCGACGGCGATGCGAGCGTCGGTCGTCTCGTCGACGTCACGCGCGGCTTCGGCGACGGCGACGGAGTCACACGGATACGTCTTGAGGTTGATCAGAACGAACATGCTCGAGAGGAGGCCCTCGCGACCAAAATAGTTACCGAGTGGTCGTCGTCTCGAGGTCCGTCTCGGGCTCGCCGGGTACCGACGGATCGTACCGGTGGCAGGCGACCGGTCGGCCCTCTGTGCGGGTCTCGAGCGTCGGCGACTCGCGCTCACAGACGGTTTCGGTCGGTGCCGCGAGGTGGTCTCGAGCCATTACGAGGTCGCCGTCGTCGATGGATTCGACGGTCGCCGTGAGCGCCGCCTCGAGGTCCGGATCCGCGAGTTCCGCGGGCAGATCGAACCTCGATCGAACGGCGTCGTCGGTGGCGGGGACAGACTCGATGGTCGCAGGACCGTTTGTACCGTCCGACTCGGGCCCGGCGACGGCGGCCCGCACGTCGTCCGCGGTCGTCCAGTCGTTCTCGAGCCGAAAGCGGAACCGCACGAGTCCTCGCCACTGGTCACGAGGGATCGTTGCGTCGGCAGGCGGGATGATCGCCGGACACCGGGGATGGAACCGACAGCCGGACGGCGGGTCGGACGCGTCGGGGAGGTCGTCGGTCAGGGACTCGACGCTGGAGCGCGACGCGTTCGGGTTGAGGCTGGGAATCGACGACACGAGCAGTTGCGTGTACGGGTGGCGAGGGTCCTCGAAGACGTCGTCGACCGCCCCGGACTCGACGATTTCGCCGAGGTACATTACCGCCGCCCGGTCGCAGAACCGACGCACGAGCTCGACGTCGTGACTGATGAAGACGATCGCGACGTCGAACTCCCGCTGGAGACGTCCCAGCAACTCGAGGACGTCGGCCTTGGTTCGGCCGTCGAGCGCGCTCACCGGCTCGTCGGCGACGAGCAGATCCGGGTTCAACACCAGCGCGCGGGCGATGGCGATGCGCTGTTTTTCCCCGCCGGAGAACTCGTGTGGGTACTGGTCGGCCGCGGCGGCGGAGAGCCCGACGCGCTCGAGCGTGTCCTCGACGACGTGTCGGCGCCGCTGGGAACCGTGCAAGCCGTGGATGCGGAGGGGCTCTTCGACTGACTCGCCGACTGTCCGACGCGGGTTGAGCGCCGAGTCCGGGTCCTGGAGCACGAGCTGTGCGCGTCGGCGAAAGCGACGCAGTTCGTCGTCGTCGTACGCGCGAACGTCGTCGCCGTCGAACCGGACCTCGCCACCGGTCGGCTCCTCGAGACGGAGTACCGACAGCGCGGTCGTGGATTTCCCGCAGCCGGATTCGCCGACGAGCCCGAACGCCTCGCCGGGCTGGACGTCGAAGCTCACGCCGTCGACGGCCCGAACGGTCCCGACCTCGCGCCGAAGGAGCCCTTGGTGATCGGGTAGTGCTTCTCGAGGTTCCTGACCGAAAGCAACGGATCCGCCTCAGTCATCCTCGGTCACCCCTTCCCCGCAGCGCCGAAATCGGGAACAGTGTCGAGGACCGTTCTCGCATCTTGTCGGTTGCCGTGGTAGATGCACGCCGCACGGTGGTCTTCGACGCCGGCGACCGGTTCGAACGGCGGTTCGTCGGCGCGACACGCCTCGACGGCGTGTGGGCACTCCCGACGGAAGCGACAGCCGTCCGGCGGAGCCGGTTCGTCACCTCCGACAGTATCAGTACGGCGGTCCGGCCCGTCCGCCCTACCCTGCCCCACGAAATTCCGGAACAACGACTGCGTGTAGGGGTGTCCCGGTCGCTCGAGGACGGCCTCGACCGGCCCGCGCTCGACGGCGTTCCCGGCGTACATGACGACGACGCGGTCGGCCAGCGAGGCCACGACCCTGAGATCGTGGGTGACGAGCAACATCGTCAGCGCTCGCTCTCGTCGGAGGTCGTCGATCAGGTCGATGATTCGGGACTGAATCGTGACGTCCAGTGCGGACGTCGGTTCGTCGGCGATGAGCAGGTCGGGCTCGGTGGCCAGGGCGATGGCGATCAGGACGCGCTGGCGCATGCCGTCGGAGAATTCGTGGGGATACGCGTCGAGTCGCTCCGCCGGTCGCGAGAGGCCGACGGTCTGCAGCAGGTCGATCGCTCGCTCTCGCGCGATCTCGTCGCTGACGTCTCGGTGGAACGTGATCGCCTCGACGAGCTGATCGCCAACGGTGTACACCGGATCCAGCGCGTTCTGGGCGTTCTGAAAGAGATAGGCGATACGGTTGCCGCGAATCGATCGAAGTCGGCTTTCGTCGGCCGAGAGCAACTCCTCGCCCTCGAACGTCACGGATCCGGAGACGTCGACCTGCGAACTCGAGACCAGACCAGTGATCGAATCACAGGTCAGCGTCTTCCCGCTCCCGCTCTCGCCGACGAGGCAGACGGTTTCGCCGGGCTGGACGTCGAAGCTCACCCCGTCGACGGCCCGAATGGGACCGTCGGCGGTCGCGATGTGAGCGTGCAGGTCGTCGACGGAGAGCAGTGGATCTGTGTCAGTCATGAGTCCCCCGTGGATCGAGCGCGTCTCGCAGTCCGTCGCCGGCCACCTTGAACGCCGCGACCGTCAGTCCCAGGGCGATGGCGGGGAACGTCGAGACCCACCACGCGTCGAGCGGGGACGCCCTGAACAGCCCCTCGCCCATCGTCATGCCCCACGACTGGAACGTGGCGTGGAACCCGAGGAACGCGAGCGCCGCCTCTGTCAGGACGAGCACGGCCATCAGGTGGAACGCCGCCGGGATCACGCTATTGGTAATGTTCGGCAGGACGTGTCGTCGCAGGACGTACGGCCTCGAGGCCCCGAGCACTCGAGCGGCGAGGACGTACCCTTCCTCGCGTCGTTGTAGCGTCTCGCTCCGGACGATACGGGCGATCCCGCCCCAGGATAGCAGGCCGAACGCGGCGAGGAGGACGAAAAACGAGTCCCCGATGAACAGGTACGCGATCATGTAGATGACGATCGCTGGGATGCTGGCTGGACGTCGACGTAGCTCATCAGGAGGTCGTCGACGGAACCGCCGTAGTACCCCGCGAGGAGACCGACGATCGTCGCCAGCGGCACGATAATGCCGGCCGTGACGAGCACGGCGTAGGCCACAGGTCGAGCGCCGACCACGAGGAGGTCGACCATTTCGTACCCCCAGCGGTCGGTTCCGAGCACGTACTCCCAGCTCCCGTGACACTGCTGTTCGTATATCGTGTCCCCGGTAACCATGCCCACGCAGTCTTTTCCCGTTTCCAGGTAGGAACCGCTGAAGCCGACCGGCGGCTGGAGTTTGTCGGTTCCGGCCGTCCCCGAGTATAACGTCAGCCGGGGCTGGAACCCCGTTATCATCGTGTAGAGCGCGGTAAGAGTGACGATCACGAGAACTGTGAGGGTCGCGACGGTTGCCCACCGTCGTCGAAGTCGAGCGAGGAGTCGCCGGCCGCGGGACGGATCGAGGACCATCGGAACGGCGCCGTAGGCGACGATCACGGCCAGGGCGAGCAGTAGCAGCCAATCTTCGGGGCCGACGTACCATCGAGCGACGAGATAGATGCTGTCTCTCCAGCGGTAGTAGAGGTACGCCAGCCCGACGGTAAGGACGCCGATTACAAGCGCGATTCGTTCGGGCGAAAACCGGCGCTTCGACGAGTCGACCCGATTCCAGTCGATTCGCTCGAGCGCCGCGACGTCCGTCTGCCCCGACGGTTCGTCTCTGGCGGATGCGTTCGATCCCGGTTCCGTCATTGCGAGTCGTGCAGGAACCTGTCGCCTCCGCGAATAAGTGTTTCTGTTCCATCACGACCGCAACACTCATATTTCCCTGGCTGGCATGTGTGCAGTACTCGTGATTCGCGACTCCGTCATCACGTCTGGTCCACTCGCAGGTGACCGCCAGTGAGAGTGGTGCGAATTCTGGCTCGGCGTCTGGCACTGGGAGCGATCGCCGCCTGGGCCGTGCTCACGGTGATGTTCGCGCTGTTCGCCGCGACCGAAGACTGGGTGCTCGACAGGCAACTCGCGCTCGCGGCCTACGGCGGTGCCGATCCCGACAAACTCGAGTCCATTCGCCAATCGTACCTCGCGGACCGAGGGCTCGACCGACCGCTCACCGAGCAGTACGTCGACTGGATGAGGAACATGATCACCCTGGAGTGGGGCGATTCCTTCCAGAGCGGCGAGGCAGTGTTTCCGCTGGTCCGCGAGGCCACCCTCGAGACGGCGCTGTACGTCGTCCCGGCGATCGTGCTGGCGACGACGCTCGGGCTGACCGTCGGCGCCTACGCCGCGATGAACGTGCGCTCGATTCGCGGCGACGGAACCATGGGTATCGTGTATCTGCTGTTCGCGATCCCGAACTTCTGGGCCGGCTTCCTCATCCTGAGCGCGTCCGCGACTGCCGCTGCCGCCTTCAGTTGGGGCAGCGAATTCAACTACATCACGGTGACCGAGTTGCCGTTTCTCTACGGGCGGGTCCTCCCGGTCGTCCTGGTTACGACGACCCTGCTCGCTGCCATCGTCAGTTACGCTCGAGCGTACGCTCGCCAGTACTACACCGCGGACCTCACCAAACTCGTTCGCGCGAAAGGCGGTGGGCGGCTCGACGTCGCCAGACACGTGTTGCGAAACGCGGCGATCCCGTTGCTCTCGCTCGTGTTCGCGGAGACGCTCGCATTGCTCGCGATTTCGGTGATCATCATCGAGGCCGTGTTCGGCATCGGCGGGATCGGCTCGCTCTTCTACAACGCCGTCTGGACGCGCGACCTTCCCGTCATGATGGGCGTGACGGTCGTCATCGTCGCCTTCGGCGTCGTCGGCAACGTCGTTCAGGACCTCGCGTACTCGCTGCTCGACCCTCGAGTGGACACCGGGTCGCAGTGAACAACACCGGCGATCGGGAAAATGTTGGTCGGCGCTCGATCAATCCTTTCGCTTGACGACGTCACCAAGCGTGTAACTCCCGCTCGAGGAGCCACCCTCCCAGTCGCTGTCCTCGCTCGACCCGGATCCGCCGGTGAGGCTGATCTCTAGGAATCGCTCGAGTTTGCTCTGGACCCGGTCGCTGGGCAGGGTATCCCCGCGCTCGAGTTTGCGGATCAGACTCGCTTTCTCGTTGAGTTCGTTCGCGAGGTCGGACTGGCTGAGGTCCTTCTTCTCTCTCGCCCGCCGGATGCGGTCGTCGTAGTCGGTGACAATCTCGTCCATCTCGTCGAACATGTCTCGGCGACGCGAGCCACCGGACCCCGAGGAGCGACCGCCGCTCGAGGACGTGTCGCTGGACCCCGACCCGGATCCCGATCCAGAGCCCGTCGAGTACTTCGTCGACGTGCTCGAGGATGAGGCGGTCTTCACCTCGGTGCCGAAGTCGGTACAGTTCGAACACACGTCCAGCTTCGCGCCTTCGACTTTGATGGTCTTCGGGGACGACGTCTCGGCGCCACACATCTCGCACTGAACCATGGTCGGGTCTAACGCACCACGCGTGATAAAGGGTACGGCGCCAGCGATCCGGACGGGTCGTATCGAACTCGATACCCGCCCCGGACGAGGGGTCGGACCTTGTCAGACGCTACTCGAGCGCGCTCCAGGAGTAGAAGAACCGCTGGAAGGCCGTCAGGTGGCCGACGACGGCGAGGAAGACGAGCAGCCAGCCGACGAGCGAGAGGCCACCGGCGTCGAACGACTCGAGAGGATAGGCGAGGAAGCCGACGATTCCGATGATCGCCAGCCGGTCGGCACGGCCGACGAGCCCGCCGTAGACCCGGTCGAGGCCCACCGCCTGGGCCTGGGTGCCGAGGTAGGAGGTCATGACGACGCCCGTAACCGCCAGGAAGCCCAGCCAGTAGTCGCCGACGCCGGCGGCGAGTCCACCGATGATCACGATGTCGGCGTACCGGTCCAGGACGTGATCGAGCAGGTCCCCCGCGGGGGAGGAGACGCCCTGGGCTCGAGCGAGTGCGCCGTCGATGATGTCGAACCAGCCGTTCAGGAAAACGAGGGCCGCGCCGACGGCGTACCAGACGGGGTGGGCGACGCCACCGAGGTAAAACACGAGGCCCGCGGCAATCGCCACGAACCCGGCGATAACGCTCACGCCGTCGGGACTCATTCCGACCCGGTCGAACCCACGGACGAATGGATCCAGGAACCTCGAGATGTACGGTCGGAACTTATCGAGGGTCATGTCAGGTACCCCACGAAGTCGACCTCGCCGACACTCGGCGCTCGTGTGCCCCGGACGACGGCCTCGAGTTCGTCGGCCACCGCGGCGGGCTCGCGGTCCGTGGTGTCGATTTCGTACACGGACTCGAGTCCGTGGCGGTCGACGGCCTCCGAGAGGATGACGTCGAGCGCCTCGCTCTCTGCGTTCTCGCGAGCCTTAGCCGCACTCTCACCGCGCTCTCTCAATCTGTCCTCGAGCACTGTCGGCTCACACCGCAAGACGGCGACGCGATCGGCCGGCAGGTGATGGGCGAGGTGCGACTCGATCAGGACGTCGTCTCGCTCCGCGAGTCGCTCCTCGAGGGCATCCAGGTCGGCGACCTTGCTGTCGCGCTCTTCGTCGACGGCCGTGTACAGCCCCTCGCGTTCGAGCAGGTCGTTGAGGTGGATCACGTCGTAGTCCTCGAGTCGGTCCTCGTGGCGATCGCCGAGTTGGTGCTCGTGGCGATCACCGAATCGATCCTCGAGGATCGTCGTTGCCGTCGTCTTCCCCGTTCCCGGGGTGCCGGTAACTGCGACTCTCACGCGCCGTTCACCTCGGTTGGGATTCCGCCGTCAGCGCCGAGTTCGCGCTGGTGCCCTCGGTCCTCGAGCACCTCGTTGAGCGTCTCGACGGCCCGTTCGGTTTCGGACGGCGTACCGCAGGTGATGCGAACGCACTCCGGCAACCCGAAACTCGTACAGTCGCGGACGATCACGCCCCGCTCCTGCATCGCCTCGGCGACCGGCGTCGCCTGCCCGACGTCGACGAGCACGAAATTCCCGTCGCTCGGCCAGACGTGGGCGTCGATTTCCTCGCGCATGGTCGCTCGAGCCTCGGCGACGGTCTCGACCGTCCGCTCGACGTGTTCGTCATCCTCGATGGCGGCCAGGCCGGCCCGGCAGGCGAGTTCGCTCGCGGCGAACGGGGTGTTGACGCGGGCGTAGGCGTCAGCCCACGCGTACGGAACGATTGCGTATCCGAGTCGCAAGCCCGCCAGGCCGTACGCCTTCGAGAACGTCCGGAGAACGGCGACGTCGTCGCGGGCGTCGAACCCGTCGCGACCCGAGATCAGGGCGACGGCGCTGTCGACGTCGGCGAACTCCCCGTAGGCCTCGTCGACGACGACGAGCGTCTCCTCGTCCGTTCGATCCGCGATATCCGCGACGGCCTCCAGGTCGATCGTCGATCCCGAGGGGTTGTGCGGGCTGGTGAGGTAGACGATCCGTTCGTCCTCGTAGGCCTCGAGGACTGTCTCGGCGTCCTGGGTGAAGCCGTCATCGCGCGCGAGCGCGTACTCGGTGACGTCGCCGTGGTGGAACCGAGCGCTCATGCCGTAGTAGGCGAACCCTGGTGCGGGGACGAGCACGTCGTCTTCCGGCTCGAGGGTCGCCCTCGAGAGGTAGTCGATGGCGCCGTCGCCGCCGTTTGCCAGCCAGATCTGATCGTCCGCGACGGCCCAGCGATCGGCGATGGCGGCGGTGAGGTCGGCGTGAGCCGCCTTCGGATAGGAACTCACGCTGCTAGCGGCGTCCTCGATGGCATCGACGGCTGCGGGCGAGGGGCCGTGGGCGTTCTCGTTGGAAGCGAGTTTGACGAACGTCGAGGGGTCGCGCCCAAGTTCGCGGGCAACCTCCTCGATGCCTCGACCCGCCTGATAGGCGACGTGGTCGGACAGATCGCGCGGATGCATACGTGAAACCTTTTCCTCGCGACGCTTAAGCGTGCTTACCTGTGACGAGCGTTGTCCATCCGACGACCATCTGGTACTACGGTCGAAAGCGACGGAGAGCGATGATTGGCTCGACCGAATCGTGAATCGATTCACGCAATCATTTATCATCATTTTTCGGGCGCGCGAAGGAGTGTCTGGAATGTAAATATCTGGTATATAATGGTCGTTTTAATTCTATATTGGTCATATCTGATCATAGTGTGTTCGTATTGGATACTTCAATTCATGTAAACTCGCGTGCTATTATATGCCAGTGTGCGTATCAGTCGCTCCCAAAGGCAAAACTTATACGACTCGAGAGAATTTTGCCAGTCGATGCCCAACGACAACGGTGTATCCCGACGATCATTCCTGAAGGCCACGAGCGCCGGTGCAGCCACCGCGGCGGTGGCCGGGTGCTTTGGCGGCGACGAAGGAAATGGCGATGGGAACGGCGACGGTAACGGCAACGGCAACGGCAACGGAAACGGCAACGGAAACGGCAACGGCAACGGCGACGGGGATCTGACCAACGTCGAGAAGGCGCAGCAGGCCTGGGAGCGTGCCCAGGACAACCCTGCGCCGGAGGACGAGGAGACCCGGATGGAAGCGTACCTCGAGATGGAAGAGGCCGTTCGCGATGACATGGTCCTGCTGCCGCTGTACCACGGCCTGACGGAGCGGATGTGGTACGACCACGTCGATGTCGAACCCACGGGCTCGCTCGGCGGTCACCGACAGCAGCACAACGAGACCAGCACCGAAGACGGCGAGTTGAACCTGATCAACTCGACGGTTACGTCGCTGGACCCCATCCAGTCGACCGACACCGCCTCCGCGATTATCATCAACCAGGTGTACGAGAACCTCGTTCACTACCGCAACGGCGTTCCGGAAGTCGAGAACCAGCTCGCCGAAGAGGTCAACGTCTCCGACGACCTGCTGACGTACACGTTCACCATCAAGGAGGCCCAGTACCACGACGGCAGCGAGCTGACCGCCAGCGACTTCGTGTATGCCTGGCGTCGTCTCGCGGAGTCCGCCGCCAGCGAGCGTGCGAACTTCCTGCTGGAACCCGGCTTCCTCGCTGTTGAACACGAGACAGAGGGCGAAGGCGAAGAAGCAACGACCGTCCCGGACTCCCTCGGTGTCGAGGCCGTCGACGACCGTACGCTCGAAGTGACGCTCACGGAACCACAGCCGTCCGCGCTCGACATCCTCACCTACGACTCGTTCGCGGCGATGCCAGAAGGACTCGTCGGCGACATCGAGGGCTACGACGGCCAGTACACCCAGGAGGAAATCTCCCAGGAAGTGATGGTCGGCTGCGGCCCCTTCCAGTTCGAATCGTGGGAGCCCGGAACGGAACAGATCATCACGGCCTTCGGCGACTACCACGACGGCGCGCCGAACCTTGACCGCATCCACTGGCAGGTCATCGAGGACGACGAGACCATCTGGACGTACGTCAACGAAGGAAACGCCGACATCTTCGGCATTCCAACGGCGTACTACGACCAGGAGAACATCGACGCCGAGGAGGACGACATGGGTCGCGACGTCGGGACCTACGGTCCCCTCGAAGACGGCGAAACCGTCGTCAACTACCTCGGCGTGAGCGAGATGTCGACGTTCTACTTCGCGTTCAACGCCGCCAAGGTGCCGAAGTCGGTCCGGCAGGCGATGGCGTACGTCACCGACCACGAGGAACTCATCAACCAGGTCTTCGAAGGACGCGGAGTCGAAGCGTTCAGCTTCACGCCGCCGGGAATCTTCCCGGGTGGAAACGAGGCCTATCAGACCTTCGTCGACGAGTGGCAGTACTCGCCAAACGATACCGACCGCCAGTCCGCACAGCAGGTTCTTGAAGAGGGCGGCCACACGGCGGACGATCCGTTCGCGCTGACGCTGACGACCTACGAGAGCGAAACGTTCTCGGAAGCCGCAGGAATCACTCGAGACAAGGTTTCGGACCTGGGAATCGAGTTGGAAACCGAGGAAGCAGAGTTCTCCACGCTGATCAGCCGCGGTGAGGATGGCGACCTCGAAATGTACTCGCTCGGCTGGATCTGGAGCTACCCCTCGGTCGCCTACGGCCTGTTCGGCTTCGAACCGGCCAACACCAACACCGATCTGATCTCCCAGGGAGAAGCGGACGGCTACTACCTCAACTGGGAAGCCGAACTCGAAAACGAAGAATAACACGAAAAGCGACCACCGCCGGCGGATCGGACCCGCCGGTGAAATTATCCGTCCTCGGAGCCGCTTCCGAGGAAATCATGATACCTATTACCCTCGAATGCATACCGATCCAATAGTGCGAAATATGGTAAACGTCTGGGACACGTGTGATGCGCCATGACTCGCTGGCGATACTTTTTCCAGCGGGTCTTGCTCTCAATTCCGGTCCTCTTCCTCGTAATGACAATGCTGTTTGTCATACTCAGAATGGGGCCGCTCGACCCGGTTGCGGCGATGCTCGGGCCAGAGGCGAGCGGCGCAGCAGCAGCACAGATTCGCGAAAACATGGGCTTGAACGAGCCGCTGTGGCAACAGTACATCGACTTCATGGTCGGGTTGATCACCTTCGACCTCGGCCAATCGTGGGTCATCCAGCGGGGTCGGTCCGTAACGTCGATGATCAGGATCTACGCGCCACGAACGATCTGGCTCGGATTCTGGGCGATCCTGCTCCCTCTGTTCATCGGCATCCCGCTCGGATTCTACGCCGGGCTCAACTCGAACAGCTGGGGCGACTACATCGCCTCATTTTCGGGAATCGTCTGGCTGGCGATGCCGAACTTCTGGCTCGCAATTATGTTCCTCGCCGTTCTGCGTCGAACGCAGGGTGGGGGGTTCCTCGGGTTCGACTGGTACACTCTCGGTCCCGATATCAGGAGCATCATCGGCACGCCACCGCTCAACTTCATCGGCTTCGAACAGTTGCTCCCGTTCCCGAGCGGGTTCTTCTTCGACGGGGGGACGCTCGCCGTCGCAATCAAGGTAATCCTTCCGGCGGCGCTCGTTCTCGGCTCGGCGTCGATGGCCACCGAACTCCGAATTGGACGAACGGCGATGCTCGAGACGATCAACTCGAACTACGTCGAGACGGCCAAAGCGAAGGGGCTCTCGAATCGAGTCATCATCTGGAAGCACGTCTTCCGGAACGCATTGATCCCGCTAGTGCCGATCATTACTAACGAAGCGTTCTTGCTTCTGGGTGGGTCGGTCATCGTCGAGGTCCTCTTCGGTATCAACGGACTCGGTCGGCTGTACTTCATCTCGCTGACGCAGGGTGACTTGCCGCTCGCAGGAGCACTGGTGTACATATTCACCATCATAACGATTAGTATGAATATCATACAGGACCTCCTGTACACGATTCTAGATCCGCGTGTGGGGTACGATCAATGAGTTCCGAGCTAGACGAGGGGACGACACTTCGCGAACGGATCGCCGCAAACCCGCGTCCGGCCGCGATCTGGACCGCCGGAATAGCCGTTTTGATCTTGCTTGAGATAGGCCGCGTCGGAGCGGGCGTCGTAAAAATGGGTGGGGCAATCCGCGTTGCTCTGGCCGGTTTCGCCTCGATTCCCGGTTGGGTCTACGGAAACGTACACGACTCGGCGGGACTGATCGCCGCCGAAATTTCGTTCGCGGTCACCGCGGTGCTCATCCTGTCGGTCGTCACGTTGATTCTCAGGGCGACGGTCGTCACTGGCTCACTCGCCGACCGTTTCGGGATTCACCACGATCGGTTCGAGAGCACTTACGTAACCGATGAACGGCTGGAGCGAATCATCTTGCTCGCCGTTTTAACAGCGATAACGTTCCTCGTGACCATGACGCCGGCTGGGATCGCCGTCGACCTCGTCGTCGGTGCACTTACGGCGTTCTTCGAGTGGATCGCGTCGCTGTGGTCGATTACGAGCCCGGAAACGATTCCGAACCAGGGCTACCGAACGCCCGGTGGCGGCTGGGAAGGAACCTTCCTGGGGCTATCCCCGGCATGGGCCTGGGCGACTCGGGTCGTCCTCGTCTACGTGTACGCCTTCACAGCGCTCGTGTGGCTCTGGAAAGGGTATACGATCTTCCGGGAACACTATCGGGAGGCCGACTGGACGCCCCGAGACGATTCGGTCAACCGGTTCCGGAACCACTACTGGGGGGTCTTTGGGCTCATCGTCGTCTTCATGTTCGTGGTAATGGCACTGTGGGCACCGGCGCTCGGTCCGGTCGGTCCGCAGGAGAACATATACAGTCCGTACGGCCACGAGTTCCAGTACCTGGACCAGGAGACTGGTGAACTCGAAACGGTCAACCACGGGACGGCTAACCTCGATGCCCGATCCCAGGGGTCCGATCCTGTTGGTCCGTTGAGTTACGATAACTACGACCGGTGGGCGCCGTTCGGGACGACCAGCGACGGGAAGGATCTGTTCACGTACCTCGTCTTCGGGGCCCGGACATCACTCGTTATCGGTATCGTCTCGATCGGACTGGCGACATTCATCGCGCTGGGACTGTCCCTCCTCACCGCCTACTACAAGGGACTCGTCGACCTCGCGACCGTGATCGTCAGCGATACGCTCATCGCCGTTCCGGTGTTCCTGATGGTCCTGTTACTCTCGGTCGTGTTCCAGCAGGGGAATCACCCGATTGCCGATTATTACAACGGCGGGTTACTCCTGGCGCTCATTTTCGCTGGCCTGTATTGGCCAGGATTATGGCGTTCGATACGCGGCCCCTCGCTCCAGGTTGCCGAACAGGAGTGGGTCGACGCCGCGAAGAGCTACGGGCAAACGCCGATGATGACGATGAGAAAACACATGGCGCCCTACATCTTCAGCTACATCATGATCTACGCGTCGTTGCTGTTGGGCGGCGTCATCATCGTCACCGCCGCTCTCTCGTTCCTCGGTCTGGGTATCAACCCACCGACGCCCGAATGGGGGCGAATCATCGCCGACGGTCGCTCGTACGTCTCGACCGATTCCTGGCACATCGCGACGATTCCGGGGATTCTGATCGTCCTCGTCGTCACGGGGTTCAACGCCCTCGGTGACGGAATCCGAGACGCGATGGATCCAGAGAGCGAAGCCGGCGAAGGTGACGTGGCGACGACCGGAGGTGGTGCGTGATGTCCATGAATACAGAGACGCAAACAACGCAGACAAAAACAGACCAGTCTGAGACGATCCTCTCGGTTCGAAACCTTCAGACCGCATTCTTCACCGACAAGGAGGTGATTCGGGCCGTCGATGGAATCTCCTACGACATCGAAACCGGTGAAACGGTCGGCATCGTGGGCGAGAGCGGATCCGGAAAGAGCGTCACCGCACGCTCGATCATGGGGCTCATCGACAGCCCTGGACGAATCCTGCCCGGCAGCAGCATTCGCTTTCACCACCTCGAGACTGTCCGGGAGTTCGCCCGGCGGTTCTCGGGGAACGCGGTCGATGTGAATGCGCTCGAGCAAGCCCACGACCCGGCGGAGCTGTTCGACCGGCCCGAAGTCGACATGACGCCCGCGGCGTTCGGCTACGAATCGCCTGAGGAGGCATCGATCGTCGACTTCCTCGGCTCCGGATACGGTGAATCGCTCGGCCTCGTCGACGCCGACGATTTCGTCTTCGTGACCGAGGGGTCACCCGACGACCCCTCGAGCATCGAGTCCGGATTCGTGGAGATTACTCGTCTCGAGGGGAAGGCCCAGCGCGCCATGCGCGGTAACAAGATTGCAATGGTCTTCCAGGATCCGCTGACGAGTCTCAACCCCGTGTACACCGTCGGGAACCAGATCAAGGAAGCGCTCAGACTCCACCAGGGAATGACCGGCGGGGAGGCGACCAACGAGGCCGTCGAGTTACTCGAGGCCGTCGGGATTCCGGACGCCCGACGACGCGTCAGAGAGTATCCACACCAGTTCTCCGGCGGTATGCGACAGCGAGCCGTCATCGCGATGGCGCTCGCCTGCGAACCGGAGGTACTAATCTGTGACGAGCCGACGACGGCGCTGGACGTGACAATTCAGGCACAGATCCTCGAACTGCTCGAGGACCTGCAGGAAGAACGCGACCTGGCGATCATGTTCATTACCCACGACATGGGTGTCATCGCCGACGTCTCCGATCGGGTGAACGTCATGTACGCCGGCGAGATCGTCGAGACGGCGGACGCGGAGACGCTGTTCGCTTCACCGAAACACCCCTACACGCAGGGGCTACTCCAATCGATCCCCGGCAGACAGACCGGAGAACGGCTCCAGACCATCGAGGGGAACGTGCCGACGCCGAACGAGCCGGCGACATACTGTCGATTCGCGCCGCGCTGTCCGGAGGCGTTCGACGCCTGTAACGAGATCCATCCCGCTTCGATTCCGGTCCGAGAAGGAGCCGACGACCACACGGCGGCCTGTCTCCTCTATCCCGAGGGGAAGTCCGAACTCGAACGGATCGATCATCACACAGACCAGGCGGCACAGTCGCCGTCGACTGAAAGAGGTGCAAACGAAGATCAATGAGCCAGGAATCGCTACGCACAGATACCGACGAGGCTATGCGCGCCGACGAGGACGTCATGGTCGAGGTATCGAATCTACGGACGTACTACGACGAAGGGGGCCTACTGGGTGGAAACCCGGTCAAAGCGGTCGACGGGGTCTCCTTCGAAATCAAACGCGGCGAAACGCTCGGGCTCGTCGGGGAATCCGGCTGCGGGAAAACGACCCTCGGACGGACGCTCGTCCAGCTCGAAAAGGCGACGGGCGGCGAGATCCGCTTCGACGGAACCGACATCACGGAACTCAGGGGTCCGAAACTCAAGGCCTGGCGTCGAGACGCCCAGATCGTCTTCCAGGATCCCGACTCGAGCCTGAACGATCGGATGACCGTCGGCGAAATCGTTCGCGAACCGCTCGACGTTCACGACTGGAAGACACCCGACGAGCGCCGCCAGCACGTTCGCGAACTCCTCGAGAAGGTGGGACTCCAGCGCGAACACTACTACCGCTATCCTCACCAGTTCTCCGGCGGCCAGCGTCAGCGGATCGGTATCGCCCGAACGCTGACGCTCGAACCGGAGTTCATCGTCCTCGACGAGCCGGTGAGTGCGCTCGACGTTTCCGTGCAAGCCGAAGTTATCAACCTCCTCGAGGACTTACAGGACGAGTTCGGGCTCACCTACCTGTTCATCGCCCACGACCTCTCGGTCGTCAGGCACATCTGTGACCGGGTAGCGGTCATGTACCTCGGGAATATCATGGAAATTGGACCGACCGAGGAACTGTTCACCGATCCGTCGAATCCGTACACGCACGCGCTGCTCTCGGCGATTCCGGAACCGGATCCGACCTCGAAGAAACACCGAATCACGCTACAGGGAACGCCGCCAAACCCCCGATTCCCTCCCGAGGGGTGTCCGTTCAGCACGCGGTGTCCGGCGCGGATCCGGCCAGAAGAGTACAAACATCTGTCGAACGAACTCTGGATGCGGCTGGATACCCTTCAGGAAATCCTTCGAGAACGTGAACGGGCCGAACGGTCGGTTTCGGAGCGAGTCAAGGAATTACTCGGAAGGGAGACTCGATTTGGGACGATCGACGAGATTTACGACGAACTCTTCAGCGACGTTTCGGTTCCCGAGGAGGTACAGTCGGTCCTCGACGAAATCGCCGAACACGTCCGGCGAAACGACGAGGCTACTGCACTCAAGGTGGTGGCTGCAAACTTCGAAAGCGTCTGCGGAAGCGAACACCCCGAGTACTACCCCGTGGGTGAGAGCGAACGGGTCAGTCTCTGCCATCGCCACGACGACGCCTACCGAGACCCCGAGCCAGTTCTCGAGGAACGGCACGGTTACGTCCCGAACGAGTAGGGCACTGTGATGACCCGGCTCGAATCTGTGCAGTGGCGCCTGCTCGCCCTCGTCTGTGCGGACGCGATGTCGTACGTGTTCGCCGTCGTCGTCGTGGCGACGCTCACGGCAGTCCCGGTCAGTCTCGCCGTCGGTGGCGGGTTCGGCGGGGCCAAGGTCGTCCTGTTTTTCGCCGGGTTCCTGTTGCTCGCGTACGCGACCGTTCGCCTCTGGCCGAGCTCGCCCGAGGAGGTGTCCGGTCGATCGACGGACGCAGCGGATACAATTGGGCTATCGGCATCACCGACAGGATCGAACGATACCCGCTTCCAGCGGTTCGCTCGAGCGCTTCCGCCCGCTCGCTGGCTCGAGTCGCCGCCGCCGGATCGAGAACTCTCGTCTGCGGGAAAGCTCTTCTGGAGCAGCCTGGGGGTCCTGCTGATCTCGTATCTGATGGAGACGGTGTTCGGCGTCGTCTAGGTCGTTTCGCCTGGAAAGCAGTTGACTCGAAACCATTAACCGAGTCCCGATTCTGTGTCCCCATATGCCAAAACCGGATGACGATTCAGTCGGGATTCGAGCTCGTACCCCGGCGGCGTCACAGGCCTGGAAGCGAACGCTCGAGGACATGCAGGCGATCGCCGAGGAGCGACGGTCCGAAGGGTGGGAGATGACGACACTTCCAGCGATTCAGACGTCCGTATTGTCGAAAGCTGACGGGAGCGAGGATCGGTTCGGACTCATTCACGTGCTGGCAGATAATCACGCCGATACGTTTCGGGCGGCCTACGAGAAGGGGTCGTTCCCGAGGAGCGAGGCCTACCGGAACACGGTCGACGGCTTCGTCTATCTCGTCACCGAGTTGCTCGATCCGGACTCCGAGACTGGTATTCTCATTGCGAGTCAGTACGACCTCCACCTCGCTCGCGGAATGATCGCCTCGGCGATCGACGAGGGCGAACTACAGACCCGGGTCAAACTCATCGATGGGACCGAACTCGCGATGGCGACGCACGAGGACGTCGGCGCGTTCGTCCCGGATCTCGGGCATATCAAGGCCCAGATCGGTGTTGAGGACGAGCAGGACGAGCAGGACGAGCACGAAGGCTAGCAACACCGAGTAGCACCTCGAGAATCGTCAGTCGGTGTTGGAAATCAGCGTTTGTTGTACGTTACTCGTCTCCGATATTGTCTCCGATTATCGTCGCCACTCACTCGAGGACGACGAGCGTATCGCCCATGTCGACGCTCTGGCCTTCTTCGACGGCCACCTGCGAGACGGTGCCGCCCGTCGAGGCGACGATGTCGTTTTCCATCTTCATCGCTTCCAGGACGACGACGACGTCGCCGGCGGCGACCTCGTCGCCCTCTGCAACCTCGACGGAGAGGATCGTCCCTTGCATCTCGGCGTCGACGCGTTCACCGTCGCCCTGGATCTCGACGTCACCGCTCGAGTCGTCGCCGCTGGCAGATTGTGGCGGTCCGCCGGCTCCGGCGGTGCTCGACCCCCCGTTGCTGGCCGCCTGCGGGATGGCGCCGCCGCGGTCCTCGAGGTTGACCTCAAAGCGTTTCCCGTTGACCTCGACGGTGAACTCGCGTTCGACGACCTCCTCGTCGGTCGCGGTCGACTCCTCGCTTCCCCACTGTTCCTGGGCCTGCTCGATTCTGGACTGCTCGAGTTCGTTGTCCAGGTACTTCGTGGTGTGTCGGCCCTCGACGAACATCTCGTCGGTCAACATCAGGCGGTGGAACGGGACGATAGTCGTGATGCCCTCGATTTCGTACTCCCGCAGGGCGCGAAGCGAGCGTTCGATGCACTCCTCGCGGTCCTCGCCCCAGACGATGAGCTTGGCGATCATCGAGTCGTAGTCGGTGACGAGGTCGTCGCCCTGGCTGAGGGCGTCGTCGAGGCGGACGCCGATCCCACCTGGTGGGTTGTAGGTCGTCAGCGTCCCCCCGGAAGCCGGCTGGAAGTCCTTCGCGGCGTTCTCGGCGTTGATCCGGAACTCCATCGCGTGGCCGTCGATCTCGACCTCGTCCTGCTCGAAGTCGAGTTCCTCACCCGCGGCGACCCGGATCTGACGCTTGACGATGTCGAGGCCGGTGATCTCCTCGGTCACGCAGTGTTCGACCTGGATACGGGTGTTGACCTCGAGGAAGTAGAAGTTTGCGTCGGGGCCGAGGACGCCCTCGCGCCCGGGTTCTTCTTCGACGAGGAACTCGACGGTGCCGGCGTTCGTGTAGTCGGCGGCGGCGACCCCGCGGCGGGCGGCCTCGCCGATCTGCTCGCGCAGTTCGTCCGACAGTGCGGGCGATGGGCCTTCTTCGATGACCTTTTGGTGACGACGCTGGAGCGAACAGTCGCGCTCGCCCAGGTGGCGCACGTTGCCGTGCTCGTCGGCGATAATCTGGACCTCGATGTGGCGGGGCTTCTCGAGGTAGCGCTCGAGGTAGACCGAGTCGTTGCCGAAGTAGGCTTCGCCCTCGCGCTGGGCGCTCTCGAGTTGGTCGTCGACCTCGCTCTCGTCCTCGACGACCTTCATGCCGCGGCCGCCGCCGCCACCCTCGGCTTTGATCGCGATCGGGTAGCCGTGTTCGTCGCCGAAGGCACGGACCTCGTCGGGGTCGGTGACGGGGTCGGTGGTGCCGGGCACGATGGGCACGTCGGCCTCGTGCATGATCGTTCGGGCCTTGGTCTTCTCGCCGAGACTCTCCATGGCCGAACTCGAGGGACCGATCCAGGTGATGCCCTCTACCTCCTCGACTTTGGCGGCGAACTCGGCGTTTTCGGCGAGGAAGCCGTAGCCGGGGTGGATCGCGTCGGCATCGGCCTTTTGTGCGGCCTCGATGACCGCCTCGTGGTCGAGGTAGGAGTCGGCCGCGCGGGCGGGGCCGACGTTGTAGGCTTCGTCGGCGTAGCGGACGTGGCCGCCGTGTTTGTCGGCGTCGGAGTAGACGGCGACGGTTCCAACGTTCAATTCCTCACAGGCCCGCATGACTCGAACCGCGATCTCGCCTCGGTTCGCGACCAGAACCTTCCTGAACATTCCTGTTCGAATCGACGGAAGGGGCCTACCTTACTTTTTCGCAACGGAACGAGTCAGCGGTGAAACGGGTTCTCGCCGATACGCCCCACTTCGAGGCGGCAGACGCAGAGCGTTCACCCCACGAATTTTCGTCACGGGGTGAGTATATCGCTCGAGCTGTCGTTTGTCCGTTCGGGACGAACGACGCGAGTGCAGTCGGAACCGATCGACTCGTGCGTTCGACGGAGAATTCATGCACACCGATTCAGGGTCACGTTCGGACGGTCGGTACAGTAGACGACGACTCCTCGCTCTGGTGGGACTCGCGGGGACCACCGCGCTCGCTGGGTGTACGGGAGGCACAGACGAGAACGACGGAGATCTCGGCGACGAACCTGATGGCGATGGCGACGGTGACGCGAACATTGAGGGCGAGAACGACGAGAGTGACGAGAACGACCAGAACGAGGAGAGCGACGACGGAGACGTGACAGATTCCTGTGCCAGCCTCGAGGGCGCGTGGATTCTCTTCGATCAGGGCGAACGATCGTTCCCGATTCACTTCGACCACCCCGACACGTTCGAGCAGTACAACGAGGGGATCAACGAGTCGGAGAGCGGAATCGCCGCACAACTGGGTCACGTCGCGTCGAAGCGGGGCGCCTCGTACCCGGTTAACGTGTTCGTCCATCAGCACAAACGCCCCATCGACGACGAGGAGGCTACCACCAACTGGGTGACCGGGTTCGGCACGAACGAACTCATCGACTGGACCTTTACCTACGAGGACGAACAGATCGACGTCTACCAGAGTACCCAGAGCAGCGAGGAGAATCGCCAGTGGCGCTTCCTGCTCCCCGCTCACGACGGCGACGGCGCCCGCGGCGTGATCGTCCAGTTCACGGACGACCGCGACGAAGACGCCTGCATCGACGGAATCGAGACGGTCGCAACGACGTTGATCGAATCGCTACGACCCAATCTCGACTACGCGGCGTAGAAGGAGGCGAGGCGCTCGCAACGCCCGCAACGCCCTCAGAACCGATCGGCTCGCCCCGCCGCAGCCCAGGGGTTCGTCGGTGCTCGAGTCGGGACGCGAACGGTTCGACCCTGTTGGGCGTCGATCCGGCCGGCGAACGACCAGCGCTTGCCGTCCCAGGTCTCCTCGTCGGTCTGGGCGGCCGCCGCAGCCTCGAGGTCCCGGAGGTGGGCACCGATCGCCGCGGCGATGGCCGCGGCCTCCTCGCTGGTGGCGTCCGCCGGGAGCGTGATCGAGACGGATTCCTCGAGCGTCACGTCGACGTCGATGGCGGTGTCGGTGGGTTCGTCATTCGCTCGCTCGCCCGAGCCACCCTCGACCTCGAGTGCCTCGGAGTCGTTCGCCGTCATCACAGGGGGATGTTCCCGTGTTTCTTGTCGGGCGTGTCCTCGCGTTTGGTCTCGAGCATCTCGAGGTCCCGGATCAGCCGCGGGCGGGTTTCGGTCGGGCGGATCACGTCGTCGAGGAAGCCCTTGTCCGTGGCGGTGTAGGGGTTGGCGAACTCCTCGCGGTACTCCTCGATGAGTTCCTCGCGCAGTGCGTCCGGATCGTCAGCCTCGGCGAGTTCCTTGCGGTAGAGGATGTTGACTGCGCCCTTCGGGCCCATGACGGCGATTTCGGCCGTCGGCCAGGCGTAGTTGATGTCCGCGCCGAGGTTCTTCGAGGCCATCACGCAGTAGGCGCCGCCGTAGGCCTTGCGGGTGATGACCGTCAAGAGCGGAACCGACGCCTCGGAGTAGGCGTAGAGCAGTTTCGCCCCGTGGCGGATGATCCCGCGGTGTTCCTGGTCGGTCCCGGGCATGTAGCCGGGCACGTCGACGAAGGTCACGATGGGGATGTTGAACGAATCGCAGAAGCGGACGAATCGCGACCCCTTCATCGAAGCGTCGACGGTGAGCGTCCCGGCGTTGACCCGCGGCTGGTTCGCGACGACGCCGACCGATCGGCCATCGAGCCTGGAGAAGCCGACGACGAGGTTCTTCGCGTAGTTCTCGGCCACCTCGAAGAACGAGCCCTCGTCCATCACCGTCCCGATGACGTCGGTCATGTCGTAGGGCTTCTGGGGGTTGTCGGGGACGATGGACTCGAGGGCCTCGTCCCGCCGGTCGGGGTCGTCCCACGGTTCGACGCGGGGCGGGTCCTCGACGTTATTCTGTGGGAGGTACGAGAGGAGTCGCCGGATGTCGTCTAAGGCCTGTTCCTCGGATTCACAGGCGAACTGGGCGACGCCCGTCTTGTTCGCGTGCGTGAGCGCGCCGCCGAGTTCCTCGTGGGTGACGTCCTCGCCGGTGACGGTCTTCGTGACGCCGGGACCGGTGATGTACATGTGACTCGAGTCCTCGACCATGAAGATGAAGTCGGTGATCGCGGGGGAGTAGACGGCGCCTCCGGCACACGGTCCCATGATCGAGGAAATCTGGGGAACGACGCCGCTGGCTTGCTGGTTCCGGCGGAAGATTTCGGTGAACCCCGCGAGGCTCTTGACGCCTTCCTGGATGCGCGCGCCTGCGGAGTCGTTTAGGCCGACGACCGGAGCCCCGACCTCCATCGCCATGTCCATCACCTTCGTCACCTTCTCGGCGAAGACTTCACCTAACGAGCCACCGAAGACGGTGAAGTCGTGGGCGAAGACGAAGACGTTCCGTCCGTCGACTTCGCCGTAGCCCGTGACGACGCCGTCGCCGAGGACCTTGCGTTCTTCCATCCCGAAGTTGCGCTCCTCGTGGGTCCGGAGCTGGTCGAACTCGGTGAAGGTGTCGTCGTCGAGGAAGTACTCGATGCGCTCTCGCGCGGTCATCTTCCCCTTCTCGTGCTGGCGTTCGATCCGCTCCTCGCCGCCGCCGAGCAGCGCTTCCTCGCGCATGGACTCGAGTTCCTCGATACGCTCTTCCATCGTCATCGGTCGTTCCACCCGTGTCTGCTCATTGCCCGAGGGAACGACCAGGGGCACAAAAAGCGTTCTGGGATGGCCATTTGTTACCAGGCAGCCGCCGTTTGACGCCCGCAGCAGCATCTGCCAGTTTCCCGTCCAGTGTAGCGACTACATTGCTCGCCCTTCTCGAAATCAATTCTTGGCAACGATAGTGTCAGCAAAAACAGGACGCGTTGATCCTCTCGGGCTCGGATTTGCCACGACAGGGGAGTAAAATATCGGGACATGATCAATTACACGCATAAAGTCTTTGTATCCCCCGCGATATCAGGGAACATGGTACAGAAGCTACCACGACGGAAGGTGCTAACCGGTATCGGTGCGGCAGGTGCACTCGGTGTTGCTGGCTGCCTCGATGGGCAGGGAGACGGCGGCAACGGGAACGGGAACGGGAACGGGAACGGGAACGGGAACGATACCGACAACGGCGGTGCTGAGATTGACTACGGTGGAACCGTTCGATACGGGGTCTTGATGCCCGAGACGGGCGACCTCGGCAGTCTCGGAGGGACGATGCGTGACGGGGCGCTACTGGTCGAACGCCAGCTCAGCGACTCTCTCGACTTCGACGTCCAGACCGGCGACACCGAAACCGACCCCTCCGCAGGTCAGTCCGCCGCACAGAGTCTCGTCGACAGCGGCATGCCCGCTGTCGTCGGTCCGGCCGCCTCGAACGTCAACCTCCAGGTGACCCGACAGGCCTTCATCCCGAACCAGGTCGTCGGTATGTCGCCCTCCTCGACCGCACCGGCGGTCACGGACCTCGAGGACGACGGCTTCATCTTCCGGACGTGTCCGAGCGACGCGCTCCAGGGCCCCGTCATGGCGCAGGTCGTCGAGGAGGACCTGGAGGGGAGTTCGACCGCGACCCTGTATCTGAACGACGACTACGGGCAGGCGCTCGAGTCTTCGTACGTCGACGCGTTCGAGGAAGCCGGTGGCGAAGTGATGAACCAGGTGTCGTTCGAGGCCGAACAGTCCACCTACAGTTCACAGATTGGTGACGCCCTCGACGGGGAACCGGACGTACTGATGGTCGTCGGCTTCCCGCAGTCGGGCATTACGCTCTTCCGCGATTACTACAGCGACTACGCGGACGACTGGGACGGTTCCATCATCGTTCCCGACGGCCTCATCGACTCGGAACTGCCGGGCGAAGTCGGGAACGAGATGGAAGACGTCTGGGGGACGGCCCCGAGCGCCGCCGGCCCTGGTGCGGACTTCTTCGCCGACCTGTACGAGGAGGAGTTCGGCTCCGCCCCTGAGGTCTTCAACGCTCAGGCCTACGACGCGGCCGCCGTCATCACCCTTGCGACGATTTCGGCCGGTGGCGACGAGGTCGATGGAACGGCAGTCCGTGACAACATTCCCGTAGTCGCAAACCCCGAGGGAGATCAGTATGGACCGAGCGAACTCGCCGACGCCGCCGCCGCAGTGGCCGGTGGCGAGGAAATCGACTACGTGGGTGCTTCCTCGCCCGTCGACTTCGACGACAACGGCGACCAGGTGAGCGTCGCTTACGACGTCATGCGATACCAGGGTGGCAGCATCGAAGTGCAGGACACGATCGACTTCGAAGCCGAATAATCGGTCGTCCGCGGGCTATTTTTTAGCGTTCGGTGCCCCGACTCGAGCCGTGGCTGTCACGGTTTCGATATCCGCCTTCGAGAAACAGTGAGCCCGCAAAACACCGTACGAAAGAGGTTCGCCGATTTCCGGGAACCGATCACCCGCCGAGGAACTGCTGGCGTACCTCGTCGTCTGCCAGCAACCGGTCCCCGGTGTCGGTGTAGCTGTTCTCACCCTGGGCGAGCACGTAGCCTCGATCACAGCGTCCGAGGGCGGTTTTGGCGTTCTGCTCGACCATCAAGATTGCCTTCCCGTCGTCGTTGATCCGGTCGATCCGGTCGAACATGTCCTGGACCAGGTCGGGGGCGAGGCCGGCCGACGGTTCGTCCAGCAGCAACAGGTCGGGGTCGAGCATCAGCGCCCGTCCCATCGCGACCATCTGTCGCTGCCCGCCGGACATCGTTCCGGCTTTCTGGTCCTTGCGCTCTCGAAGCACCGGAAACCGTTCGTACACGGCCTCGAGTCGATCCTCGGGCACCGAGTCGAGGATGTACGCGCCCATCTCGAGATTCTCCTCGACGGTGAGCGTCCCGAAGATATTCTCGTTCTGGGGGACGTAGCTGATGCCCTTGTGGATGATCGCCTCGGGAGCGAGGGGATGAATCTCCTCGCCCTGGAACGTGATCGATCCGCCCATGTGTGCCGTCAATCCGAAGACGGATTTCATAAGCGTCGACTTCCCGGCGCCGTTCGGTCCGACGATAGTCACGTACTCGCCTTCGCCGACGTCGAGGTCGACGTCGGTCAGGATCTGGAGGTCGCCGTAGCCGGCGTCGAGGTCGCGAACGGTGAGGATGGTCTCGTCGGGGACCGTCGCGAGCGGGTCGCGAAGGGCGGAGACGGCGTCATCTCCGGTAGGTTCGGCGGCTCGGTTCGACTCCGTCTCGGCCGATTGCGATTGCGATTTCGTTTGTGACTGATCGGCGCTCATACGTCCATCTCCCCCAGGTACGCCTGGACCACCCGTTCGTTCTCCTGGATCGTTTCCGGTTCGCCTTCTGCCAGAACCGATCCCTGGTGCATCACGATCACGTGTTCGCAGTTTTCCATAATAACGTCCATGTCATGCTCGACGAGCAGGAACGTGTATCCCTGCCCGCGCAGTTCGTGAATTCGATCGAGCAACTTTTCCTCGAGCGTCGGGTTGACGCCCGCGAGCGGTTCGTCGAGCAGTAACATTTCGGGGTCCGTCATTAGTGCTCGCGCCATCTCCAGCAGCTTTCGCTGGCCGCCCGAGAGGGTGCCCGCCTGTGTGTGGGCGATGTGATCGATCTCGAAGAAGTCGAGCATCTCCCAGACGCGGTCGCGTATCTCGATTTCCTGTTCGATAACCTCGCCGCGAGCGAACGGCGTCACCGAGCGCCACAGCGATTCGCCTAGCTGGCCCTTCGGGGCGAGCATCAGGTTCTCGAGGACGGTCATCTCCTCGAGTTCGCGCGCGATCTGGAACGTACGAACGAGTCCTCGGTTGGCGATCTGTTCGGGGCGGAGCCCCGTGATGTCCTCGCCCTGGAACGTGACCGTGCCCGAGTCGGGTGTGTGTGCACCGGCGATGCAGTTGAACGTCGTCGACTTGCCGGCCCCGTTCGGACCGATGAGTCCGGTGAGCGATCCGGCCTCGACCTCGAAGGTCGCGTCGTCGACGGCGACGATGCCGCCGAAAGTCTTCCGCAAGTTTTCGATTCGGAGTGGGACGTCGGTGGACAGATCGGAGCGATCGTCGGTCGTCCCCTCTGTCCCCGCCGCCCGGGCCGCATCCTCCGCGTCGGTGCGGGTCGCGTCACTCATCGCGGTCACCTCCGGTGGTTCCGGCACGAGTGTCACGGCCGAGGTCGACTGCGGCGGCCGATTCAGTTCGATGGCCCAGCATCCCTTCCGGTCGTTTTTGCATAATGATAACGAGAACGATGCCGAGCAGGATAAATCGGAACGCCGAGATGTTGTCGATCAGGAACGCCAGGAGCGGCGCGAAGTTGAAGAACAACAGGGGTTCGACCGCGCCGGCGAACGTTCCCGGTGCAGTCCCGATGTCGACCGTACTCGAGACGATGTTCCCGAGGGTCCGTGGTCCCTCGAACAGGAGGCCGACAAAGAGGATCGACCCGACGACGCTCCCCGTGTTCGATCCCGAACCGCCGATGATGACGGCAATGAACACGTAGAACGTGAGGATGGGACGGAACGAGTCCGGACTGACGTAACTCTGGGAACCTTGCCAGAGGATGCCGCCCAGTCCCATCAGGGCACACCCGAGCATGAACACCTTGATCTTGAACCAGCGGGTGTCCTTACCGAGCGACTGGGCGACGAGTTCGTCCTCGCGAATCGCTTTGAGGACTCGCCCGAACGGGGAGTTACCCACACGTGCCAGGAGCCAGTAGATGACGATGACGAACCCGACCATCACGATGACCCAGGCAGCGCGTTGAGCGAGCGTATTGTTGGCCGCATAGTAGGTCTCGACGAGCGCGTTGGTCGGGCGGGCAGGAAGGTCCGTCCCGCTCCCGCCACCGGTACCGAACCCGAAGGTCGCTACCGTCCATTCCGAGAGATTATTTGAGTTTGCCGTGAGGCGGATGATCTCGGAAAGGCCGAGGGTTACGATGGCGAGGTAGTCGGCGCGAAGGCGCAACGCGGGGACGGCTGCGATGAGTCCAACCAGCGCGGCCACGATCATGCCGGCGACGACGCCGATTGGTAGCGGAAGGCCCAGACCCTGGCCCGAAATCGCGTCCGGAGGCGTCGATAGCAGCGACATGGTGTAGACGCCGACGGCCATGAACCCCGCGACGCCGATGTTGAACAGGCCGGTGTACCCCCACTGGAGATTCAGAGCCAGCGAGAGGACGGCGTAGGCGGCGAACAGGAACGACAACCGGGTGTACTGCGATTTGAGTGCCCCCATACCGTTACCCGAGGCGAACGTGAAGACGGCGAACAGTGCGTACACGCCGAGGAGCGTGACCAGGATGAGCCGGAAATCTGTCGCGGCCAGTTCCTGGGCCAAGACAGCGCGAACGTTGGTCGGTTCGTCGCTCGAAGGGTCGTCGGCGCCCGACGGTTCGCCACTTTCGGTCTCGACGTTCATGCGGTCGTCACCCCGCCGAAGATGCCCTGCGGACGGTAGAGCAGGACGAGGATCATGATGACGAACGCCGCAGCGGCGTTGAAGTCCGGGGGAATCCAGACGAGCGAGACCTCGTGAACGAAGCCGATGACGAACCCGCCCGCGATCGCCCCGTAAATCGAGCCAATCCCGCCGAGGATGACCGCGGCGAAGATAAACAGGAGGAGGAACCAGCCGAGGTTGAACTCGATGGTTCCGCGCTCGAGCACGTACAGGTAGCCGGAGATACCGGCGAGCGCCCCGCCGATGATCCAGGTCGCCGTCACGACGCGTTCGGTCGGGATACCGGTAACGAGCGCGAGGTCCTTGTTGTCGGCCATCGCCCGCATTGCTTTCCCCAGTTTCGTTCGCTGGAGCATGAGGTGCATCCCGAGCATCAACCCGACGGCGACGATGACCAGCGACGCCTCGTGGAGGTCGATGGAGAGGCCGAGGATCTCCGTTTCGACATCTTGAGTCGAGGTGACGCCGCGGTTGGAGCCACCGTAGACGAGCTGGATTACGTACCGGAGCGCGAGCGCCGCACCGATGCTGGCGATCAACAGGGAAATGCCGCCCCTGTCGCGCATCGGTTTGTAGACGAGCCTATCTATGAGCACCGTCACGAGGATGGTGGCTACGGCGGCAACGACGACACCGAGTAAGATACCGAGCGGTGCTTCGACGATGGAGCCGCCGATTTCGTTTACATTCGGGCCGCTCCCCGAGCGAACCAGCAACAGAAATCCCGTATCCGCCGTTCCCCATCCGGCGACCAGCAGCGCCGCACCCCAGCCGGTGAACGCACCAGTGGTCACCAGATCGCCGTGAGAGAAGTTCGCGAAGTTGAGAATGCTGTACGTCATCGAGAGTCCGATGCCAGCGAGGCCGAAGATGAGGCCGACGACGATGCCGTTCCAGACGAGTCCTCTGAATCGACTGAACGTCAGTTGCCCACCGAACGTTCGTCCGCCGATCATCGGTATTTCGACCCCTGCGAGCCTGGCTATCAGGTCGAGCACCAGCAACACGCCCGCAAGAATCGCCACGAACAGAAACGGCTGCTCGCGTATGCGGGCTCCCCAAGTTAATGATTCTGAACCTCCCATGTGTGAAGCTATCACGTAACCAAGCGAGTGCAGGTATAAATAACTCTTCGGTCTCAGTGGCACGAGATCACGAGACAGTGTCGGGGTACAAAACAGTTAGGTCAATTGAGGATTCGTCGATCGGTCCGTACCCCGCGTACGATCAGATCGGTTCCGAGTGGGCTATAAAAGGCCTCTTCACTCGAGTCCCGAGAAGCGCGAACGGTCAGGCCTCGCCGTACACTGGAACGGCCGCGCCGCTGGTCACCGAGGCGCCGTCGCTACAGAGAAACGCCATGACCCCGGCGATGTCGGCCGGGTCGACCCACGAGTCGTGATCCGCGTCGGGCATCATCTCCCTGTTGGCAGGCGTATCGATCACGCTGGGGAGGACGCAGTTCGCCCTGACCGTCCCGCGATTTTCCTCCGCCAGCGTCTCGGTCAGGATTTTCACGCCGGCTTTGGTGATCCGGTAGGGGCCGTCGCCCGACCCACCCTCGAGCCCGGAGCGCGCGCTCACGCTCACGATGGCACCTCCGGTCTCCTGCAGATGTGGAAGGGCGTGTTTCGATGCCAGAAACGCCGACTTGAGGTTGACGTCGACCAGCAGTTCGAACTCCTCGAGCGGCGTTTCCTCGACGTGATTCCCGCCACGCCAGGTCCCGGCGATGTTCAGCAGGTGATCGATCCGGCCGTGATCGTCGAGTACCGTCTCGACGAGGGACTCGACGGCGGATTCGTCCGTAAGGTCGGCCTGGTAGAAGTGGGTATCCGCGTCGGGGTCGAGCTGGGCGTCCTCGTCGTCGGGTTCGACGACGTCGATGGCACAAACGGTCGCGCCTGCGTCCCGAAAGCGGTCGACTGCAGCGCTTCCGAGCGCACCGCTGGCGCCCGTGATAACCGCGACGGTTCCGTCGAACTCGAGTATCGGTGTCGACATGAGCGACCCGTCCACGCCCAGCCGAATCAAACTAGAGGGCGAGTGAAGTAAGATCACACTCGAGGGCGAAAGACCAAACTCGAACGTCGGTGCGGAATGGCCGAGGTCGCTCTCGAGTGCGGAACGACCGAAATCACACTCCGATGCGAAAGACCACGGCGGCAATCGACAGGGCAGACTTCAAGCACGTTCGTCCAGTGTGTCCACGCAGGCAATGCGACTCATCGCTCACCGCGGATTCGCCCGATCGGCCCCCGAAAATACGATCACCGCAATTCGATCGGCAGCGGAGTACGCCGACGCCGTCGAGTTCGACGTTCGACGGTGTGGCTCCGGCGAACTCGTCGTCTTCCACGACGACACACTCGAACGCGTCACCGTCGAGTCCGGCGCCATCGCGGATCGCCCGCTCGAGGAACTGCGAGCGCTCACCGTCCTGGACTCCGAGGACACGATTCCGACGCTCGAGGAGGTCCTCGAGGCGCTGCCGCCGTCGCTCGAGGTCAACCTCGAGATGAAGGAACTCGGCATCGCCGCGGACGTACTCGAGGCGCTCGAGTGGGTCGAAAACCGAGTCGTGACGACCTCGTTTCTCCACCCCGAGCTCCGACGAATACGCGAACTCGATCCCGACCAGCCGACCGGTCTCCTGGCCAGTCGCCACCTCGAGCACCCGGTGACGACCGCCATCGAACTCGACTGCGACGTGATCGGGGCGAACTACTGGCGCTGTCTCGCTACTCGGCTAGTGCCGCGAGCGAAGGCGCTCGGCCTCGAGGTTCACGCCTGGTCGATCGAGCACGAACTCCTCGCCCGTGCATTGGGATATCGCGGCGTCGATTGTATCTCCGCCGATCGGCCGCTAAATCTGTAGCCGCCCCACTGACACTCCGTGGCCATCCAGGTGAACGACTCCGATCTCGAGCTCGGTATTCTCGACGAATACTACCAAGTTATATCGCCCGAGTGCGGAGTCCCCCACGATGGCGTTTAGCGACCAGCTACTCGAGACCGGCACGCCGATCTGGGAGGCCCAGCAGACCCATCCCTTCGTGAGGGAGCTCGCGGCGGGAACGCTCGCGGACGAGGCGTTCCGCGCGTGGGTACGCCAGGACTATCGGTACTTGCTCGATTACGCGCGAACGTTCTCGATCGCGGGATCGAAGTCTCGAGACCCCGACACGCGGGCACACTTGCTCTCGGTCGCGCACTCTATCCTGGGCGACGAACTCGAGTTACACCGCTCGTTCGCCGAGGAGTACGGCCTCTCGCAGGCGGACCTCGAGGCCACCGAGAAGGCGCCGACGTGCGTCGCGTACACGAACTTCCTCCTCCGGACGGCCTACGAGGGGTCGATCGCCGAAATCGCCGCCGCGATCTATCCCTGCGGCCAGGGCTACCTCGACATCGCGGCCCACATGGACGACCTCGCGACTGAGGAGCACCGCTACACGCCGTTCATCGAGAAGTACACGAGCGACGAGTTTCGCGACTCGGTCGCCTGGATGCGCGCGTTCGTCGACCGCTGTGGCGAACGGTATCCGGGCGAACACGAGGCGATGGAACGCGCGTTCCTGACGAGTGCGAAACTCGAGTACCGGTTCTGGGAGATGGCCTACCAGCGAGAAGACTGGGGGCTGTCGGGAGCGACCGGAGAACGAAACCACGTGGACTCGAAGTAACCTATCAGTCGTAGCTGGATTCCTATCAGTCGTGACCGGACACGCGAATCGGCTCGTACGGCTCCTCGAGGTACTCGAGGTCCGAACGCGAGAGCGAGACGTCGAGCGCCTCGACGGCCTGCTCTAAGTGCTCGACGCTCGTCGTGCCGACGATCGGCGCGTCGACCCACTCCTGGTGGAGGAGCCACGCCAGCGACACCTGGGCCATCGTGAGGTCCTTCTCCTCGGCCAGTTCCTCGACGCGTACGTTGATCTCACGGCCGCCGCCCTCGCGGTACGGGTGGGCGTACAGCTGTTCCTCGGCGTCGCCGCGGGTCGTCGCATCCACCCGTTCGTCCGGTCGGGTCAGGTAGCCTCGAGCAAGCGGCGACCAGGGGAGTACGCCGACGCCCTGCTTCTGACACAGCGGTAGCATCTCTCGCTCCTCCTCGCGGTAGACGAGATTGTAGTGGTTTTGCATCGTGACGAACCGCTCGAGGCCCAGTCGCTCGCTCGCGTGCAACGCGTCCGCGAACTGGTGGGCCCACATCGAGGAAGCGCCCAGGTACCGAACCTGATTTCGCCGGACGGCGTCGTCGAGCGTTCGGAGGGTCTCCTCGATCGGCGTGTCCTCGTCCCAGCGGTGGATCTGGTAGAGATCGATCGTGTCCATCCCCAGCCTGTCGAGGCTGGCCGCCAGTTCCTGCTCGATGGCCTTCCGCGAGAGTCCACCCGAGTTCGGGTCGTCCTCGTCCATCTGGAAGTAGCACTTCGTGGCGACGACCGACCGGTCGCGGTGGCCCTCGAGCGCGTTCCCGAGAATCCGCTCGGACTCGCCTCGCGAGTACATGTTCGCCGTATCGAAGAAGGTGATCCCGAGGTCGACCGCCCGCTCGATGATCTCGCGGCTCTCCTCCTCGTCGAGCACCCACGGTCGCCAGTCGCTCGAGCCGAAGCTCATACAGCCCAAACAGAGGCGACTGACTTCCATGCCGGTCGAGCCGAGGGTCGTGTACTCCATGCGGGATGATCGACCGTCGGAGCCAAATAGCCACTCGTTTCAGACGACGCCGCGAGCCAGCGACCCGAGCACGGGGAGTCCAAGTGCCGCACCGACGGTGAGGTAGATGGCGGGTGCCATCTCGAGCGCCGGACCTCGACCACCACCGAGCACGAACGCGAAGACGACGAGCACGACGAGTCCGAAACCGAGGCCGTAGCCGAGCGCCCGCAGGAGGCTCCGTGCGACGAGGCCGACGAGAACGCCCCCGGCGACGAGACCGGTCCAGTGGAGCCACGAGAGGACGAGACCGAGGCCGACGGCGACGAGCAGGGCGAGGAGGTGAATCGGGCGTTCGGTTCGAACTCGAGCCAGCGTCGCTCGTGCCGTCGTCGACGCCCCGTTCCCGGCCTCGCGAGTCGTCATCGGTCCACCCCCTCGAACCGCGTCGCCGTCTCGCCACTCGCCTCGAGGTCCATCGGCTTGTACTCGCCGTCGGCCCACCGCCCGAACTGGTCGTCGTAGTAAGGCGAGAAGTAGTCGCCCGAGTTCCCGCCGGGGAGGATCGCCCAGGCTTCGGCACCGGGTTCGACCACCATCCGCCAGCTGGCGCCGACGGCGCTCTCGACGCGGTAGTTGTCGATCGTCGCCCGAGAGCCGTCGGTGGAACGTTCCTCGTAGCTGAGAAACGGCGCCTCGCTGCCGAAGGGGTGAGCGACGGGGTCGGTCGTGTTCCAGTCGCCGTAGGTGTCCCACCCCTCCTCCTCGAGTTCCTCGAGGGTCGTCTCGAGCGCCTCGACGAGAATCGCCTCCCGCGAGCGGTTCTCGAAGACCGGGCTCTCGGCTGGCAGCGTCGCGACGACCCAGTCGTTCGGGTAGTACTCGGAACCGAGGTCGACGGCCTCGAAGATCGGCTCCAGGACGGCCGTTCGAAGGTGCTCGAACCAGCGGGCGAAGAGGAGGGCCCCGCGTGAGTCGCGCACCATCTCGTACTCCGGGCCCCAGTTCTCGAGCGTCTCGAGAGCGTCCTCGAATTGGTTGGGATCGTCGACCGCCCCATCCTCGAGTGCCGTGATTCCGGCCTCGAGCAAGTCGGGAACCGTGTCGACGGCGCGCTCGTCGCGGCGGTCGGTCTGGAGTTCCCGGTGGAAGGCGAGGTTGGTTGCCGTGCCTTCGTCGGCCTTGGCATCGAGCACGTCGTAGATCCGCCGACCACGATAGGGCATCGCGAAGGCGGTACCGACGTAATGCTCGGGGTCGTCCGCGGTCCGCTGATTCGCCGTCGCCAGCAACTCGGGATCGATCGCCGCGGGCTGTTCCTCGAAGGGGACGAACCCGCCAGCTTCCCAGTCGGAGACGCCGTAGGGCGCGTACCCCGTCCACTCGCCTTCGCCCGCGGAACCGTCGAAGACGCGATTGTCCGCGATTGGGTCGCCGCTCGAGCCGTCGCCATCCCGGCGGATCGGCAACTGACCCACGGCGACGTACAGCGTCCGTCCGTCCGCATCTGCGTACACGAGGTTCTGGGTCGGCACGTCGAACCGGCTGGCGGCCCTGAGCGCGTCGTCGACGCCCTCGCTGACCGTCAGGTCGTAGACGGCCTCGGTCGTCCGGGTCGCGCTGAGTCCCGTCCAGGCGACGCCGACCGTCTCGCCCTCGCGCTCGAGCAACGGGCCGTGAACGGTCTTCCTGGCGGTGATCGTTCGATTCTCGCCGCTCGAGACGGCGATTTCGCGTTCCTCGGTCTCGAACTCGCGCCACTCGCCCCGATACCGGTAGCGCTCGTTCTCGTCGTCGATCTCGTAGGTGTAACAGTCGAGGACGTCCGCGCCGACGTTCGTGAAGCCCCAGCCGGCGACCTCGTTGGCGCCGATGATGACGAAGGGGACGCCCGGGAACGTCACGCCGCGGACCGAGGTCTCGGCTGTCTCGACGTGCTGTTCGTACCACAGCGGCGGCGTCATCAACTGGAGGTGCGGGTCGTTCGCGACGATAGGCGTCCCGCTCTCGGTGTGCTCGCCCGAGACCACCCAGCTGTTCGAGCCGACCCCGGGCGGTGACTCGAATCGCGAGAGCCACGTCGCCAGGGAGGGGGTACTCGAGTTGTGAGCGTCAGTCGTCTCCTCGTTCCCGGCGCCGGATTCCTCGGCGTCGGTTCCGTCCCCGTTCTCCGCGTTCTCCCCGTCTTCGTCGCTCCCGTCGCCGTTCCCTCGGTCCTCCCCGTCTTCGTCGCCGGCGTCGGCCGCACTGTCTTCCGAACTGTCCTCGCCGGTACGGACACCCCGGAGTTCTCCTAGATCGTCGACGTGCTCGGGATCCGTTCGCAGCACCGGCGTGTCGTGGTCCATCCGCTCGGGGAACAGCGCCTCGAGAATTGCCGGCTCGAGCCGATCCTCGAGTACCCGGCGCCGAAGCGCGCTGAAGTTCCCCGTGAGCGTCCAGGCGATCTGTTTCTCCATCAAGAGCGTGTCGGCGGGCACCCACGGGTCCGGCTCGAACTCGAGCAGTTCGAACTCGAGCGGGAGCGTCGTGCCCTCGAGCGCCGCGTTCACGCCGTCGGCGTAGGCCTCGATGAGCGACCCGGCGTGGGTCCCCTCGAGGGCGTTCCAGGTGGCTTCTGCGGCCTCAGCGAAGTCCATCCGGACGTGAAACTCGTCACTCTCGAGGGTCGCCTCGCCGACGACGGTCGACAGTTCGCCCCGCATCTGCCGACGCTGAAGGTCGAGCTGGAAGCCGCGATCGAACCCGTGGAGGTGACCGACGGCGAAGTACGCCGCCCGTTCGTCGTCCGCCTCGACGTGGGGGACCCCCTCGTCGTCGATTCGAACGGTCGCGTCGCCGTAGGGACTCTCGACGCGTTCCGGGCGTTCCCGATCGGCGGCGTTCCACGCATTGCCCGAGAGCGGCGCGAACTGCTCGAGGAGGTCGCTCGCGGACGAGAGCGAGAGACCGGCGACGCCCGCGAGGACGCCCGCGGCGAGTGCACCCCGGCGGGTGATTCCTTCGTTCACGGCCGATGACATTCGGTGGGTAGCGTATAACTACTCGGGTCGCGGCGGTGGAGGGTCGGCGGGCGTGCCGACTCCGAATCCCCTTAGAGGGCCGCCTGGTCCACCCGCTCGAGCCACCACTGGAGCAACAGGTACGCCCCGAAACCGGTCACCACGTAGCCGGCGAACAGGAGCCAGGTCGTCGGCGTCTCGCTTCCGATGGCCAGTTTCGCGACCGTGTTCGCGGGATGTTCTGGCAGCAGGCTCGTGACGACCAGGAGGCCGACGATGCCCGCCGAGTAGAGCAACTGCGCCTGGCGTCGATCCGGGGCGTACAGCGCCACACCCATTCCGAGCGCGACGATGAGCAACGCCAACGCGGCGACGAAGACGATCAGCGCCGCCGGGTTGGCGATCGCCGTTCCGTTGAACGCGAGCAGGAGGAGCCAGGCGAGTCCCTGTAACGGGGCCAGGCTGGCCGTCGCGACGAGTTTCGCGTCGATCACGTCCGGGAACGACAGCGGCGCCACCCGGAGCAACTCTAACGTGCCGCGCTGGCGCTCCTCGATCAGCGAATCGACAGCGATCGAGCCGCTGATGAACACCGGCAGGAACAACAAGAGCGGCACCAGGATGGTGTAGGTGAACCCGAAGTACGGGGTCGCGCTCGTCGTAGGCACGGACAGGGGTGGCGACTCGAGCCGGTCGGCATTCGCCCGCCGTTCCTCGAACTCCACCGTGCGGAACGTCTCCTGGAGTCCCGAGATCAACAGCGTCGTCCCAATCCCCTCGTCGGGTGCCGTGACCACGACCGAGAGCCGGCCGTTTTCGAGGCGGTTGGTCTCGACGACGGCGGCGACGGCTCGCCGATCGAAGTCCGCGTAGGCGGCTCCGCGGTCGTCGTAGAGCCGCGGTTCGATGGCCTCTCGATGGTGGACGGCCTCGAGCAGGGCGTCCCTGTCGTCACCGGTGAGCGCGACGGTCATCTCCTGGCCCTCGACCGCGCCGGGGTCGTACAGCGAGACGAGGCCGACGACCAGGAAGCCCGAGAAGCCGGCGATGACCAGCTGGATCGCCAGCGCGAGCACGATGGTCTTCTCTGAGCGCAGGGAGTGCCACTCGCGGCGGACGATGGCCAGTCGAGCGTGCAGGGTAGAGTCGTCCACGTCCGCTCGAGGCTCACGCGACAAGCGCGATCACCCCGAGGTTGTAGACCGCGTGAACGAGCGTCGCGGCGGTGAGGCCGAGTGCGTACGCGGTCCGGCCTCGACTGGCGCCGAGTGCCCCGATAATCGCCGTCACGGCGTGCAACGCTAGCGGTGCGAGGAAGACGGCAACTACCACGGCAACGGGGGCGCCGGACAGCGAGGGACCGAACGCGGCCTGCCCCTCGAGCAAGTCGGGAAGCCCGACGAACTGGACGGCGTGGGTGAGCTTCTCGCCCAGGAAGAAGCCGAGTCCCGAGAGCGCCCCGAGGGCGACGGCGGTTCGGACGGACGCCTCGAACCGCGAGTGGGCGTAGCCCGCGTAGACGTGTAGGCTCTTGGCGAGTTCCTCGAGGAGCGCGGCGACGACGAAGACGACCGGGAGCGACACCGTCTGCGGGAGCGCGAAGACGAGCGCGACGGTGAGCAACTGGCCGGCGAAGACGAACGGAATGAAGACGATCGGCATCGCGAGCACGCTGGCGTACCCGCTGACGTGGGCGGCGACAGCGTCGACCGCCTTCGACGGGATCGTCTTCTGGGTGAACATGTCCTCCTCGCGGTAGCTCCCGAGCCCCAGTCCGAAGAGGACGAGCGCGCCGAGAGACAGCGGTCCGGTCGAGAAGAGGTACTCCCCGAGGCGAACGCTCTCGCCCTGGAGGTCCAGGACGACGAGTGTCAGCGGCGAGATGAGCGAGATCGGCGTGACGTTCGTGAAGATCGCCGGAACGAACGTGTAGGTCGTCAGCACCACCGAAACCGTCACCGTGACGAACGTGAGTTCCTTGAACGAGCGGGCGAACATCGCCCCGACGAACGTGGCCGCGAGAAAGGCCAGCGCGATGGGGACGACGGCGGCGACCGACAGCCAGCTCCCCTCGATCCCGTACGCGATCGCGACGACGATTCCCAGGAGCCCCAGCAGGTACGGGAGCGTCTTCCCGGCGACGATTTCGTATCGCGAGGCGGGCGAAACCAGCAGCAACTCGCCGCGGCGCTTGATCCGTTCGTCCATGATCGTGCTCCCGTAGGACTGGATCACGATGTTCATCGGGACGACGAAGAGGAACGCGAGCACGAGTGACCGGAAGGGAAACGGCGGCGTGATCGAGCCCGGCGTCTGGGGCTGGCTCGACGCCTCGATCGAACCGCCGCCGAACTCAGGTACGCTGATGCCCGAACCAGGGCTGTCGCTCGAGTCCGCGGGAGCGCCGCCACCGTCGCTCGAGCTGTCGCCACCGTCCGTCGAACCGTCGCCACCGTCCGTCGAACCGGCGCCGGATCCGGTCGATCCGCCGTTGCTCGAGTCGGTCCCTCCGCTCGCCGAATCGAGGCCGGATCGCTGCTGGTAGGTCAGCGTCACGGAGACGGGGAACGCTGCGGTCCGGTCGTCCTCCGCGTACATTCGCTCCTCGTTGTAGGTCTCGACGGCGTCGGCGAACGCGGCGTAGGCGGCCCTCTCTTTCGAGGTCTGTGCCCTGTCGGGATCGATGACGTCGCCGCGGTACACCTGCACGTCGGCGTCGGTGCCCGGTTCGACGGCCGTGAACGTCGGATTCTCGACGGCGACCGCGTGATAGGGGCTGTCCTCGTCGACGGCCACGGTATAGAGGCCATCCTCGAGACCCACGCCTTCGTCGAGGGTCGCGACACCCACCATACCGACGACGAGGGCGAGCGCGAGGACGATCAGGACCGTCTTTCGGTCGACCGTCCCGGCGCTCCGCGAGACTTCCCAGCGCGCGATCCGAGCGGTTCGGCGGACGAATCCGAGAACGGCGTCCGCTCTCGACGGGCTGTCGTTCGTGTCCTGGCGCTGGCTTCGAGGATCGCTCGAGTCGGAACCGACCGTCACGCAGCCGCCTCCCCGGCTACCTCGAGGAAGATTTCCTCGAGACTCGGCGTCTTCGTCTGGATGTCGGTGACGGAGCCGCCGGCCGCCTCCACGGCGTCGCGGACGGCGTCGACGCCCTCGAGGTCTCGAACCACGTATCGCAGGTCGCCGTTCTCGCGAACGATCTCGGTCACGGGGGCGGCGATCGCGTCGCTTCCCACCACTTCGGTCCCGCCAGATGAGACGAAGACGTGGTAACTCGTCCCACCGTAAGTCGAGCGGATGTCCTCGATGGTCCCGCGAGCGACGATTTCCCCCTCGGCCATGATGACGAGACGGTCACAGATGCTCTCGACGTGAAAGAGGTTGTGCGCACTGAAGACGACTGTCTTGCCCTCCTCGCTGAGTTCCAGCGTGAACTCGAGGATGGCGTTCGTCGTCAGCGGGTCGAGCCCCGAGGCGGGTTCGTCGAAGATGAGCACGTCGGGGTCGTTGACCAGCGCGCGGGCGATGGCGACCTTGCGCTTCATGCCCTTCGACATGTTTCCCAGTTCTCGATCGCGGTGCTCGAGGTCGAGGCGATCCAGCAGGGCGGTGATGCGCTCGCTCGCCACGTCGTCCGGAACGTCGTAGAGGTCGGCGAAGAACTCGAGGTAGGAGATGGGCGTCATCTCCTCGTACAGCGGCGACTCCTCGGGGAGGAAGCCCAGACGGCGCTGCATCGCCGACGATCCGGCGGGGTGTCCGGCCACCACCGCGGTACCGTCGGTCGGTTCGATCAACCCCGCGAGCATCTTCAGCGTCGTGGTCTTGCCGGCGCCATTGTGGCCGACGACGCCGAACACCTCACCGCGGTCGATCGAGAACGAACTTCCCTCGACGGCGACGAAGCCGCCGTACTCCTTGCGTAGATCCGCAACGTCAATCATTCAATTGTATCGATAGAAGGAGACCCCGCAGAAAAGGCTAGCGGCCGGTCGTGATTCGAGCGAGTGCAATTCGTGCAGCGCGAGGGCGTGTCACGCGGTGGCTTTCCCTGGCTCTCTCCCTCTCCTCTATTCCCGTCTCTAACCCGAGCCCTGCCTATCCGGCGCACTGAATCGCACCATGACTGCGAACAGGGCCGCCGGCCCACACAGCAACCCGAACAGGAGCACTCGAGGGGCAACCCGTTCGAATCCGACGGTAGCGAGTTCGACGGTGGAAGCGAGTCCGATCGCCCCCACGACCCCGACGACGACCCACTCGAGGACGGTGCCCTCGATTCGAGCGGTCAGACGAGCGAGTAGCGAGAATCCATCGCCCTTGGGGTCGTCGGCGCCGGGTATGCGGAGGCGACGTTTTATCCCGTCCCCGTCTCCGTCTTCGGCTCTGACGGCCTCGATCCCTCGTCGGTACGTCGCGAGGATCGCGCCGACCAGGACGCCGACGAAGACCGCCTGGCCGACCGGCACCGACGGCACCACCAGCGCGAATAGCCCCAGCGCCGGCGGCGGTGTGGCACCGACTGCGACCGTCTCGAGGACGTCGACGAGGGGCAACGACTCCGCTCGAGGGACCGTCTCCCCGGGAGCCGCCGGGTTCTCGCCGGAAGCATCGCCTCGTCGGTCGCTCACGTTGCTCGGGGATTGTCCCCGGTACGTCGAAAAGCTTTCTTCCGGGACCGTTCGCGAAGCTCGAGTCCGTCGAACCCGGCTACGGTGGTCGCTCGAGGGGAGAATCGTTCGTCGGTCTTCGCGTACCAGCTCCCGGCCAATCGTCCGACGGCGTCGACGTTCGCTACGTCGATTTTCCCATCGGTCGTCACCTCCTCGTCGAGGTGGACGTAGCGAACGTCGCCGAGGACGAGCGTGGACCCGCCAACGTCGAGCAGGTCTCTGCGGGTGCACTCGAGGGCAACCTTCGAATCCGCGACTCTCGGCGGTGCGACGACGGCCGACTCGGCGCGCTCGAGACCGGCGTGCTCGAACTCGCTGTCGCCGGCCTCGAGGGTGGCGCTGGTTTCGTTCATCGCTTCCGCGAGGTCCTCGGTCACGAGGTTGACGACGAACTCGCCGGTGTCGCGAACGTTCCGCGGCGTGTCCTTGGGGCCGTCCGCACCGTCGACCGGCGCGAAGACGACGACCGGTGGCTCAACCGAGGCGACGGTGAAAAAGCTGTAGGGGGCGAGGTTGTCGACGCCGGCCTCACTTCGGGTGCTGACCCATGCAATCGGGCGCGGGACGACCGCGCTCGAGAGGACTCGATAGAGCGACCCCTCCCGTTCGTCGACGTCGATTTCGATCGCGTCGGTTGACGTCGTGGGATCGATCACTGCCGATCAGCGCCTCCGCCGCGGCTCTCGTTTCGCGGATCAACGAAACTACTTCCAGGAACGTCCTCGCAAAACGCCTTCGTAGTTTCAACGTCGGTGCAGCTGTTAGTGACATGGTGCAGTTCCGTCGTCGGTAGCTCGGTTGGGCCGGCTATCATCGTTAGTGATTGCCTCGTGTTAGCTGGTACGATACCGAACTGCTATAGGCTTTCGAGACGAAAAGGAATCAGATACCCACGATGTCATCCGAATCCACTCCACTCGAGGTCGAGCGCGCTGAAACGTCCACTGACGGCGACGTCGCCGTCGGATCCGAACCCGAGGACTCTCCATGCCCCGTCATCGATTCGATCGAGCAGATCGGCTCTCAGTGGCGACTCGCCGTCCTCCACGAACTCCAGAAGGGCGAGTACCGCTTCAACGAACTCAAGCGCGCGACCGACGCCAACGCCAGGACGCTCTCGCGGGTGCTCGAGGACCTGGGCGAACTCGGGTTCGTCGACCGGCGGATCGAGGAGGATGCGCCCATCGCGACCTACTACAGTTTGACGCCGAAGGGGCACTCGCTCGAACCGGTCTTCGACGAAATCGAGTGCTGGGCGGGAAGCTGGCTCGAGGAGTCAGCATCCGGAGACGAGTAGACCTCTCGCGATTGCGACGTCCTCTGCGACCGCGACCGTGACTGCGTTCTGCCGGAGACGTACGAGTCACTCCCCGAAATCGGCGTCGTCGAAGTGCTCGTTAGCCAGGTCGTCGATCAGGTCCGTGATCTCGTCCGCCGCCTCGTCGTTCAGGTCTTCGACTGCGCCAACGCCGCGGCCGCCGCTTTTCGCCGTAGCGAAGGCGTTCTTGTTCAGGTTCCCGTCGGGACCGACCACGGGGAGTTTGAGGTCGGTGAAGTTCTCCGGCGGAAAGCCCGACGACGAGAGGATGAAGTGGTCCGCTACCTCGTCCAGGTCGTCGGTGTCGAAGTCTTCTAGCTGGGGGTCGTCCCAGTTCTCGGTTGTCGTTCCCGAGAAGTCTGGTTCGTGCATTTCGTAGTCGGTCATAGAGGCAAATTCACTAGTTCGAAAAATTGGCGTGACCCTTGCGTGTTCAACGGTTCTATGACGTCCGTCGTTCCCGTTCGAGCCGTCCTCTCGCCGGTCATTGACGGACAACGAGTCGACACTCGAGTCGGTCACGGGTGCTGACGAAATGATTGATGGCGCCGCGAGTGGGAGACGTGCGGTACGCTCACACACGAACGATGGCTCATCACTCACTCTTCGACCCATGGTAGCTCCCGGACGCGTCGCCGCGATTCACTTCACCGGCCGCATCGCCGAGGGGGACGCCGCAGGCGAGGTCTTCGACACGACCGACGTCGACGTCGCCCTCGAGGAAGGTATCTACCACGATCACCGCGACTACAAACCACTCGAGGTCAGGGTCGGCGAGGAGAAGATCCTCCCGGGCATCGACCGCGTGCTCCAGGAGATGGCCGTCGGCGAGCGACGAACCGTCGAACTCGAGCCCGGGGAGGCGTTCGGGGCCTACAGCGAGGAGCGCGTGCTCGAGGTGCCCGCTGAAACGCTGACGTCGGATCCGTCGGCGCTCGAACCCGGAACACTCGTTCGCGACGACAACGGCCAAACCGGGTGGATTCAGGCGGTCGAGGACGACGGCCGGGCCGTCGTGGACTTCAACCACGAACTCGCCGGAACGACCATCGAGTGCGACCTCCACGTGCTGGCGGTGAGCGACGATTCGACGGGAGCGACGGACGAACTCCTCGCTGACGAGCGCCTGCTCTCGAGGTCGAAGGAGGTCGATGCGGACGAGGCGGGTGCTGACGAGACGAACGCGAACGAGGCAGCCGAGGAAAAGGCGGATTGACGCTTCGCTCTCGAGAAGCGATCACTCCTCGACGGTCACCGTCACTCCGTGCGGTTCGTAGGCGTTACAGGCGTATCCGTCCTGATTCCAGGGGAACTGGTCGTCGGAGATGGCCTCGAGTCCTGCGCCTGGGTCTGAGATCGGCCCGAACTGCGTGTACCCGTTCTCGTCGGTCGCCCGCGAGTACAGGACGTGCTCGCCCGCCTCGGCCTCCCAGAGGTAGCGGAACTGTCGCCAGCCGCCAGGGCCGAGGTCGGGGCCGAAGAACTCCGCTTCCTCCCAGCTCTCGCCACCATCGGTGGAAACTTCCACGGACTCGACGCGGTCGTCGCCAGCCCAGGCGACCCCGAGCACCTCGACGCTGCCGTCCTGGGCGCGCGGCGACACCGTCGATTCCTCGCCGGGATAGCCGATGATCGACTTGACGACCTGATCGTAGATGTACGGCAGGTGGTCGAGTTCGCCGTTGGCGGCTGCTTCCATCTGCGCCCAGGTGTCGAACTCGTCGATCGTCTCGTTGTGCTCGGCCTCCTCGCCTTCGGGGATGATCCGGTAGGAGTTCTGCTGCCAGTGGAGGTACTGTTCCCACTCCTCGCCGATCATCATCATGTCCATGACCTCGAGTTCGCGGAGCCACTTGACGTTGTTATTCCCCATCCAGCCGGGGACGAGGAGCCGAACGGGGTGGCCGTGTTCGGCGCTCAACGGCTCTCCGTCCATCTCGTAGGCGAGCAGGCAGTCGTCCATCACCTTCTGCATCGGGATGGAGCGCGCGAAGATTCGCTCGCCTTCCGGGTGATCCCCGCCGGCAGCCATCAGCCACTTCCCGTCGCTCGTGTCGGCGTCGTGGGCCTCGAGGATTTCGCTCACCGGCGCACCGGTCCAGATGGTGTTACCGACCGCACCGAAGGTCCAGGGATTGCCCGCCACCTCGGGGTCGAAGTAGGAGCGACCGTTGCCCGAACACTGCATCGTGTGGGCCACCGACTCGGTCGAGTACTCGCGCTCGAGGTCTTCCATCGACAGCGAGACAGTCTCCTCGCCCAACCTGAGTTCGATCTCCCACTCCTCGGCGTCGAGCTGGGGCGACAGGTAGTGATTCCGGATGTAGTGTTCCTCCTTCGGCGTGAGGTAACTCGTGTACGTCTCGCGGGCCGCCGCCTCCGCGTTCTCCGGATCCGGTGAGTAAATTCGTAATCCTGGATAGTGCTCCTCCAGGTACTCCGGCGTCCCCCGTTCTGGTCCGCCGTCGCCCTCGCCCTCGTCGGACTCCGATTCCTCTTGCTCCTGTCTCGCTACCACCGACCCGGTTACACTCAGTCCCGCGAGTGCGCCCGATGCCATCATGAACCTTCGCCGGTCAAGTAATCGCCGTCGTCGTCGTTCGGTCTCGCCCGACTGCTCGTCCCCGCCGCTCGTTGACTGTCCCTGCATGACAAACGCACGCACACTCCTGACGGCGATATAGCTAACATAATCCTGCCGTATCGAATCCCGCTCGATAAACGGTCTACCGATCACTCCAATAGAGAGTCCCGCGAGTCGACCGGCTTCCGGTCCCTCGAGTTCGGAACGAAACGTCGCTCGAGGTCGAGGAAACGGTTAGTCGTCGGCCGCTTCGTTCGACTCGTCGTCCCCGTCACTACACGGTTCGACCTCGATAGTCCCGATCATCTCCTGGTCGTGGATCGCACAGACGTACTCGTACTGCCCGACGGCGACGAACCGATGGTCGTAGGTATCCCCGCTCTCGCGGGTGGCCTGGTGATCGATTTCGTCGGTTTCGCCCTCTCCATCTCCGTCGTCAGTTTCGTGTGTCCCTTCTCCGTTTTCGTCCGCACCGGATGAGAGGTCGTAGGAGGCGAACGGCTCGGCTCCCTCGGGCACCGACGCGTTGGCAGATGCCTCCGGGTGGGCGCTAACGTTGTGTCCCTCCTCCTCGAACGTCCAGCGGACGACATCGCCGACCTCGAGCGAGAGCGAAGCCGGATCGAACGCGAGTTCGCCGTCCGGTGCGACGGTGACGGTCGCGTCCGGTTCGTCCAGAACCTCGATCGTGCCGACCATCTCCTCGTCGTGAATCGCACAGACGTACTCGTACGTCCCGGGGGTCTCGAACGCGTGAGCGAACGTTTCGTCGGCCTCGCGGGTGGCCTCGTTGTCGATCTGAGAACCCTCGTCCTCGCCGTCGCCTTCACCCTCGTCCTCGTCCTCGCTGTTCGAGAGGTCGTAGGAGGCGAACGGCTCGGCCCCCTCCGGCACCGACGTATTGTCGGAGGCGTCCGGGTGCGCAGTCACGTTGTGCCCCTCTTCCTCGAACTGCCACTCCACCGTGTTCCCGAGCCCGATCTCGAGCGCGTTGGGTTCGAATCGACGGTCGCCGTCGGGGGCGACGACAACGGTTTCGTCCGCGCAGGCGTCCACCTCGACGGTACCGACCATCGTGTTCTCGTGGGGGACGCAGACGTACTCGTACTCGCCGGGGGTGGTGAAGACGTGACGGTATGTCTCACCCTCCGGAGCGACCGAGAAGTGGGCGTCGCCCTCGTAGGAGGCGAACGGCTCCGCGTTCGGTGGGTTTCGATTCTTGTCCGACGCCCCGGGAAGGGATGTGACGTTGTGGCCTGCACTGGCGAACGTCCACTCGGCCGCCTCTCCGAGACCGATTTCGACGTCCTCGGGTTCGAACCGCCAGGCACCGTCGGGGCCGGCGACGACCTGTGTCACGGCAGGGTCGTCGCTCGAGTCGTCTTCGCGGTCGGTTCCGTCGCTTTCGTCGCCGTCTCCTTCGTCTTCGCCTTCGCCTTCGTCCTCCGTTCCGTCACCGTCTCCGTCGTCCTGGAATCGATTGCCGACTGTCCCACCAACCTTGCCGGCCAGGGCTGCGGTCAGGGCGCTGCCCACTCCGAGGTGGCGCAGAAAGCGCCGTCGGGTGCTCGCGTCGCTCATGTGAATCCAATCTACCCAAAGGTGGCGCCGACAAAGATGCTATTCCACGAGTACGTGACTGACAGCGTCTCGAGAACGAATTCGGCCGGGGAGCTCTTTTCCAACTAGAGGCCGATCACTCGAGCACGTCGAACGCCACCGTCAGGTCGAGCGGCCAGTAGACGAACCGGTACCGGCCGGCCGGGAGCCCCGGGCAGACCTCGAGCCCCGAGTACAGGTCCTCGACGGCCGCTTCGGATAGCTCGAGCTCCCAGTCGAATCCCTCGCCGGGACGGTGGATGATTCCCTCGTCGGTGTAGCCGATGCCGTGTTCTGAACGGTGGCCGCGAACCTCCTGCCAGCCCGCTTCGGTCCGGACCTCGAGCGAGAACTTCCGGTCGTTGCCGGTGCCCTGTTCGACGCTGGTGAGGTTCCGCATCGTGACCGACACCGACTCGCCGCGAGCGACCTCGAGGGGGTCGACGCGCATGGCGAACGCGTCGGCGTCGCCCCAGTGTACCGACTCGGCGGACGAGAGACGCTTGAAGTCGTCGTCCGAGCACTCGAGTGGTTCCGGAATCGTCGCCGGATCGCCGTCAGGCTCGACGCCACCCTCGAGTCCGACCGGGTCGATGACGCGCTCGTGGGCCGCCTCGACGGTTTCGGTTTCTCCCCAGCCATCGGTGAGCGTGACGACGGCGTTGTGGTGCCACATCCCGTCGCCGTCGAACGAGACCCGCGTGAGCGACGACGGGTAGGCTAGCGCCTCTCCACAGCCGCCGTCGCTCGAGTCGACGACCGTCGCCGTCGCCGTGATCGCGCTCTCCTGGGCGTCGAAGTTCACGTCGCTGACCTCGATGCTGTCGTGGCAGATCGTCGGGCCACCGGATTCGACGAGCACGAGCACCTCCGTCTCGAAGTCAGTCTCCTCGAGGAAGGGGTCCACGGTTTCGGCGGTTCGGTTCGTCGCGATGGCGTCCAGTCGCTCGAGGACGTCGGCGTCGGTGATCAGCGCGACCGTACCAATCCCATCCGAGGCCCACGGCGGTTCGTCGGTTCGGGGCTCGAGGGCAATGGTCTCGATGGCAGTAATTTCGGGACTCGAGCCAGTGCCGTCATCATCGTTGCTGTCCGAGTCGTCGGTGCCGTTAGTGCCGTTCGCCCCGTCACCGTCGTTCGGGTCGTCCTCACCGTCTTCATCGCCGGGGCTCGAGCCGGTCGGACTGGCGTCGAGACAGCCGGCGACGGTGAGCCCGACACCGAGTGCGCCCGAGCGAAGAATCGTTCGTCTGGAGGGGTCCATACGCGATACTCTCGCCGGAGACGATAAGTGCTCTCTGGAAGGTCAAACAACGATTTCACCGTTGGTTTGGGACGAACGCGACAGAATCGGTAAGAACGACGGACTCGAGTTCGACTACTCTGCCGGATCGAGTTCGACCTGCTCGAGGGAGCGATTCAGGTGACAGACCTCGTGTGGTGGGTCGCCGAGCAGTTGCTGGATCCGATACTCGCGGTCGAATTCGACGCCGTCGGGCTCACAGAGGGCGTGGCTCGGACAGTCGATGTACGGACAGGGGCCGCTCAGACTCGCCTTACTCCCGCTGAACGCGCCCTTCGAGGGGACGTTCGCAGTGACGGTCGCCGGTTCGACCTCGACGGCGCGGACGCCATCGTCGTGCATCGCACACTCGAGCGTCTGGGCGTTCTCACGGACGTCGGTGACGCGGTAGCGGCGGCCGGGCTCGAGGTTGAGACACTGGCTCCGGTAGGGACAGCCGGTACAGCCGTCGGCCTCACCCTCGTAGACGAACTCGGTGCCAGGGTCGGCGAGGCGCGTCCCGAGGAGGGTCACGGTGGTCATTGGTAGTCTCCTTCGGACCGCGACCGGTTAAGCCTCACGTCACTCGCTCGAGTCTGCTCCAGTGGCTCGCTGGTCGAGGTTGTCGAGGTGGGGCGACGTGGTCAATGCGGTCGTTCTTACCGATCAGTCGGCTCCGGCGCTCTCGAGGTAGTCCTGGGCCGCGATCCGGATCACGTCCTCGGGGCCCTCGACGCAATCGCGCCTGAGCGCCGGGTACTGGCCCTCGAGTCGGCCTGCGATTAGCCCGTCGATGGCGGCGACCTCCTCGACGGTCATTCCCTCGAGTTCCGTCGAGAGGATGCTCGCGACGGCGCTGCTGACGGCGCAACTCTCGCTCTCGAAGGCGATGGCCTCGATCGTACCGTCGGGAGCGACGTCGACGTGGAACTCCCCGTCGTCGCCACAGGAGGTCTCCTCGGAGGACTTGACGAGGTCGGGGTTCTCGAGGCCGCCCGCGTTCCGGGGGTCGCAGTGGTGGTCGTAGAGGACGTCGTGATACCGATCGGACCGCAGGTAGGCGTCCAGCTTCGCGCAGGCGTCGTCGATCGCCTCGAGCAGGGCGTCTACCTCCTCGCGCGTGTTGTAGACGTAGAACGACGCGCGGACGGAGCCAGGTATGTCGAGAGCGTCGTGCAGTGGCTGGGTGCAGTGGTCGCCCGCCCGGACGGCGATCCCGCGGTCGTTCAGGAGCGAGGAGAGGTCGTGGCCGTGGACGCCGTCGACGTTGAACGCGACCAGGCCGGATCGCTCCTCGCCCGCGGGCGGCCCGTAGGTCGTCACGTCGTCGCGCGCCTCGAGTCGCTCGAGGGCGTACTGGGCGAGCTCGTTCTCGTGGGCCGCAATCGCGTCCATGCCGATCTCCTCGAGGTAGTCCGCCGCGGCCGCGAGCGCGATCCCCTCCGCGATGGGCGGGGTGCCCGCCTCGAACTTCCAGGGGAGTTCGTTCCAGGTCGAGCGTTCGAAGGTGACGTGCCGGATCATCTCGCCGCCGAAGAGGAACGGCTCCATCTCCTCGAGGATCTCTCGCTTGCCGTAGAGGGCGCCGATACCCGTCGGGCCGGCCATCTTGTGGCCCGAGAAGGCGAAGAAGTCCGCGCCCATCGCCTCGACGTCGATGGGTCGGTTCGGTGCGGACTGGGCGCCGTCGACGACGACGTAGGCGTCGTGCTCGTGGGCCATCTCGGCCAGCTCGGCGACCGGGTTGATCGTCCCGAGGACGTTCGAGACGTGGACGACCGAGACGACCGCGGTGTCCGGACCGATGAGTTCGTTGGCGTGCTCGAGGTCGAGGTGGCCGTCGTCGGTCACCCGGACGAAGTCGATGTCGGCGCCCGTCTTCTTCGCGACCTGCTGCCAGGTCACGACCGAGGCGTGGTGTTCCATCTCCGTCGTCACGACCTGGTCGCCGGGGCCCAGTTCGTTGAGCCCCAGGCCGTAAGCGACGAGGTTGATGCTCTCGGTTGCCCCCTTCGTGAAGATGAGTTCCTCGCGCCCGCGGCTGGCACCGACGAACTCGGCCAGTCTGTCGTGGGCCTGTTCGTAAGCGATCGAGGCCTCGTGGCTCAGCGTGTGAATCCCGCGGTGAACGTTCGCGTTGTATGTCGAGAAGTACTCCTCGAACACGTCGTAGACCTGCTGCGGCGTCTGGGTCGTCGCCGCGTTGTCGAGATATACCAACTGTTGGCCGTCGACGTCGCGCTCGAGGATCGGAAAGTCCGATCGAACGGAATCGGTCATATCTCGTGATTATCCCCATTGATTAAAGTAGTTGTGACGGCGTCGAATTACGCATCACTCGAGACAGGCCAGTAGTCGTGAGTGTCGAGACGAAACCCACATTACCCGGACGCACGACTGTACCAACGAACGAACAGTGACGCGCGTCTGCCTCGTCGGCTCGCCCGACGTCTCGCTCCAGTACGAGCTCCTCTCCCGAGAGACGTCCCGGGAGGCCCTGTCCACGTACGACCTGGCTCGCCCCTTCGAGAACTCGCTGGCGGTTCGGACTGTCAGCCTCGGGGCCGCCGTCTCGCTGTGTAACGACCTCCAGTGGTACCTCGTCCGGTTCGTCGACGAGGTCCTGATCCAGGAGCCGAGCGTGAGCGACGACGAGTGGCTCTCGCGGGACCTGGCCGTCGCGCTTCGAAACGGCGACCTCGAGCCTGCGGAAACCGGCGAACACCTGAAGATATTCGGGCTCGAGCGACCCGAAGCGCCGGGGCTCGAGACTTCGACGGGTGACGGCGGGAAGCCCGACGATCGACAGCGTGCGACCGACACACGAAGCGACGAACCCGGCGCCGGAGACGAACAGGCGACCGACGCCGACTCGATTTCCGGGCCTGCACAGGCGACGACGCATCGGGCCGGCAACAGAGTCGAGCCAGGCGGCCCGCCGAAACTCGTCGAACCGCTCTACGTCCGCCGAACGGACGGGGAGACGCCCACGTACGACCTCAGGGACGTCGAGGAGACACTGATCGTGCGACTCACCGAATCCGAATTTTCGCCATAGCTCGGGTTTTGCCGTCGCTCGAGTCCCCGTCGTCCTTCCTCAAAGTTCGTCGTCCCCCGAGCGGACTCTGACAGTTCGTCGATTCAGCGATTCGTCGATTTAGCAATTCAGTAGTTCAACGGTCCGTCGGTCCGTCAGAGAGCCACGCACACAGCGAACATTCACTACTCTACTCGAGAAACACACTCCATGGTCATTTCGACAGAGCCGGCGTGGAAGGAACTCGTCGACGGTCTCGGACGGGAGTATCAGGACGCAGTCGTGTACGCCGATCTCGAGCAGGAAACGATCCTGCACGAGGGGGACGTTCGACTGCTGGCGAACGGATGGGTCGAACTACCCACTGGTCGACTCCTGTCCCCGGACGCGGTCCATCACATCGACACATAGGTCGCCCATCGAGACGGACGCCTCGAGGTCGAGCGAAGAGTACGCGTGCAGTGACGTTCGGGGTGTTAACCCCACAGAAACCGGAACCGTCAGTCGAACAGACCTGTCGAGAGATATCGTTCCCCGCTGTCCCAGAAGACGGTCACGACCAGCGGACAGTCGTCCTCCATCTGGCCACCGTCGGTCCGAGTCTGGGTCTGGGTCGCTGGCGTGAGCGGACCGTCGAACGTGTCGGGGAGTTCCGGACACTCGAGGGCTGGATCGGCTATCTCGCGAGCCACTTTCTGTGAGACGAGGCTCGTCGCACCGCTCGACTGCCCGACGAGGATCCCCTCCTCGCGGGCCAGGCGACGGCACTCCTCCTCGGCGTCCTCGAGCGCAACGGTTTCCACGCGGTCGATCAGATCGGTGTCGAGGTTGTCGCTGACGAATCCGGGACCCATGCCCTGGAACTCGTCGTTTCCGGATACGCCCGTCGAGAGCACGGCGTTGCGCTCGGGTTCGACGGCGACGATCTCCACGTCGGGGAACTCCTCGCGGAGCCGACGGCCGACGCCCGAGAGCGTCCCGCCGGTGCCGACGCCGGCGACGAAGATGTCAACCTCGCGCTCGCCGACCTGGTCGACGATCTCCTCGCCGGTCGTCCGGTAGTGGGCCTCGGGGTTCGCCGCGTTTTCGAATTGTCCCAACTGGACGGCGCCCTCGCCCTCGAGTTCGTCGGCGCGATCGCGCGCGTCGGTCATGTCTCCCTCGACGAGTTCGAGGTCGGCCCCGTAGGCGGCCATGATCCGGCGCCGTTCCTCGGACTTCGAAGCTGGCATCACGATCGTCAGGTCGTAGCCCCGGGCCGCCGCGACGAGCGCGAGGCCGATGCCCGTGTTGCCGCTGGTCGGTTCGACGAGGCGGTTGCCCGGCGCGAGAACGCCGTCGCGCTCGGCGGCGCGAACCATCGCGAGCGCGGGGCGGTCCTTGGCCGACCCGCCGGGGTTGAACGACTCGACCTTGGCGGCGACCGTCGCCCCCTCGGGCGAGTCGACCTGGACCAGCGGAGAGCCGATCGTGTCCAGGATACTGCCTTTCATTGTCCATCGGTAGGGACTCGAACGGTAAACGCGTGGCGGACCCCGGCAGGACGTGCCGGTGACGAAATAGGATGGGATGCCACGAACAAATCCGTTAAGCCGTTCGCGTCGAAACTAGCGGACGTGACGCTCGAGACGATGCGACCGAACCCGACCTGGGACAGCGCCGCCTACGAGGAGACCGTTTCCACGCTCGCGGCCCACCGCGAGGACCTGACGTACCTCGTCTGGGGCGGCGATTGGTGTAAGGACTGTCGAGCGCTCCTGCCGGACTTCGCGGCGGCGCTCGAGGCTGCCGACATTCCGGACGACCGGATCGAGGAACTCGCCGTCGACACGGACAAACAGGGCCCGAAGGTCGACGACTACGACGTCGAGTACATTCCGACGGTCGTCGTGCTCGACGACGACGGGACCGAAGTTACCCGGTTCGTCGAGAGCGAGTCGCTCCCCCCGTCGGTGTACCTCGCAGAACAGATCGAAAGCGCGCTCGAGACGGCCTGAGACGTACCAGACAGACACGAGACGGTCTGAAACGCTACCAGGAGGTCACGAGACAGCCTACCGCAAAGAGATCGCAGCGACTTCACCCGACCCGCACGCCGGGCAGGAATGTTGGGGTTGACTCAGTGACGTCCCGCATCGACGGCACTCGTGGTAGAGAGACGACTGGCGATGACGGTCCCAGGTTCGCCTGATCCAGTTTGCCGCGAGAGTAGTCAGTGTCATGTGGGCGTTCGTCCGGCAGTCGCGAGTCGGACGGTAAATACTTTGTGAACATTCGACCATCTAGAATAGTAAGTCTAGACACACGTTTGAAAATGTTCGTCTTTTATATACAAATCATAAGATATCGTGAGGATATACGGCCGAACGAAGACGAAGGGAGGGGTAATCGAACGACGAGGACGATCGAGCCACCCACCGAACCTGGGCCACAATGCCGATCAGTTCTCGGAATGTCCCAGTAGCCACTCGAGCGCCTCGTCGACGTCGTGGCTGGGCGGCGAGCAGGTCCGCTGGCGACAGGCGTAGAGCGTCGGTTCGTCATCTCTCGCCTCGCGCCCGGCCCAGATCGATGGTGCCTCCGAGAGGTCGAGGGCGTCGAGCCAGGCCTCGAGTCCGTCGTCGGTCGGCGGCCGCCTGGCGAGCAGGCGGTCCGGGAGGAACGTCGAGCCGATTTCGTCTCGCCAGTCCCGCGGAACCTCGTCCGCGGCGACCGTCAACTCGAGCGAGCCGGTCGCGAGCCGATCAGCCGCGAGCACGAGCGAGGTGTACTCGAGTGGGCTCGAGCGCATCCGGCTGGCGTGGGTCTCGAGGACCGCTTCCGCGACGTCACTGAACGACTCGTCGGCGACGTGCTCGAGCGCGAGCAGCGTCTCGACGGCGACCCCCGTCGACGAGGGCGTCGAGGCGTCGGTGAGTTCCTGCGGACGCGCGACCAGCGATTCCCCGCTCGAGGGCGTGAAGTACAGCGTTTCGCGCTCGCCGTCCCAGAACTCGGATTCGATCGTTCGAGCCAACTCGAGCGCGAACGAGAGGTGCTCGAGGTCGCCCGTCGCCTCGTAACACGTGAGCGCCGCGCGAGCGAGGAAGGCGTAGTCCTCGAGGTAGCCGTCGATGCCGACCTCGCCGTCCTCGTACCGCCGAGAGAGGGTACCGTCGTCGTCCCACAGGTGCTCGCGAACAAACGCCAGCGCGTCGGTGGCGGTTTCGGCGTAGGCGTCGTCGCCGAGGACGATCGCCGCCTCCGCGAACGCGGCGATCATCAGGCCGTTCCAGCCGGCGAGCACCTTCTCGTCTCGATTCGGGCGCGGTCGCTCCTCGCGAGCCTCGAACAACTGATCGCGGGCGGCCTCGAGCACCGTCTCGACCGTCGAGGCCTCGAGGTCGTACTGGTCGGCCAGGTCCGATCGCGAGGACGAAATCGTGAGCACGGTTTTCCCCTCGAAGTTACCGCCGGACGTCACGCCGTACCGGTCACAGACCAGATCTGAGACAGTCTCGTCGTCGACGTCGATTTCCTCCGAACGGTCCAGGTCCGAGAGTGCGTCCCGAATCTCGTCGGGCGTCCAGACGTAGAACGCACCCTCCTCGCGCTCGCCGGCCTCGGTCTCGCTCTGGGCGTCGAGCGTGCTGAAGAAGCCCCCGTCCTCGTGGGTCAGTTCGCGCTCGACGAACGCGAGGGTCTGCCGGGCTACGTCGGCGTACCGCTCGTCGCCGACGGCCTGGTAGGCCGCCAGGTAGGCACGCGTCAACTCGGCGTTGTCGTAGAGCATCTTCTCGAAGTGGGGCACCGTCCAGTCCCGGTCGACGCAGTAGCGGTGGAAGCCGTCGCCGACGTGATCGTACAGGCCACCGCCCGCCATCGCGTCGAGGGTCCTGACTGCCGCCTCGAGGTACTGCCTTCGCCCCGTGCGATCGGTCGCCCGGAACAAGAGGTGGAGCCGCGCGGGCTGGGGGAACTTCGGGCCGCTCGAGCCCCAGCCGCCGTACTGTTCGTCGACGCCGCGGAGGGCCGTCCCGGCGGCCGACTCGAGCAACTCGCTGCCCGGCGTTTCGACCCCCTCTGGGGGCGAGGGCGTGGCCTCGAGCTGGTCGCTCGCCGCGGCGGTCCACTGGTCGGCCCGATTCTCCATCTCCTCGCGGTCGACCTCCCAGGAGTGGGCGATGTTCTCGAGGAGGTCCCGGAAGCCCGGCATCCCACGCTGGGGTTCCTTCGGGAAGTAGGTCCCGACGTAGAACGGGCGGCCGTCGGGGGTGAGCCACGCCGACAGCGGCCACCCGCCGCGGCCGGTGACCTGCTGGCAGACGGTCATGTAGATGCTGTCGACGTCCGGGCGTTCCTCGCGGTCGACCTTGATCGGAACGAAGTGTTCGTTGAGCAACTCGGCGACGCCGTCGTCCTCGAAGCTCTCGTCGGCCATAACGTGACACCAGTGACACGCCGAGTAACCGATTGAGAGGAAGATTGGCACGTCGTGCTCTTTGGCCGTCTCGAGGGCCTGGTCGTCCCACGGCTGCCAGTTGACGGGGTTGTCCGCGTGCTGGCGCAGGTAGGGACTGGCCGCGTCCTCAAGGCGGTTGCGCTCGGTGGGTGTGCTCATTGACGTCGTCTACGTGCGGGCGCTGTAAAAGCGCGGCGTACGCCTCGAGTCCGTAGCTTCTGGACCCGCAAAAACGAATACAGGAAAACGGGCTTGTCGAACCCCTCGGTCGGTGATACGTTCTAGGATGGTTGCTGAATATAGAGCGCGAATGTTGCACAAATTGAGAGCCGATTTTCGAAAGGTAGTGACCGGTCAGTTCAGGCGACACATATATCACTCCGAGTTAGGTCACATTCCCGGATCGGTATTCCTCCCAAAATGTATAGCGCCACTACGTGAGATGTAGATATTTACGCCGAACGGAGGCCTAATATCGTCTATATGCCACTCATACGTCGCTGATTCGCCCGTCTTGAGTTCGACAGTGAGATCGTAGATTCCTTCAACTGCCGTCAATCCCGACCGGGTAAGTAACGATTCGGAGACGAGATCGTACGTTCTTTCGAAGATGGTTTCGTTCTCTTTTCGGTGGGTCACGGTTACGGTGACTTCGTGACTCGTCTCGTCAAAGTTCACCAGCCGAAATCCCTGTACTTCACGACCACCTGTCCCGTTTCCATACGTTTCCGGAGCTGGCTCTGACTTCCTATGCTCGGTATCGATGCGCTGGACAGAGTCATCTGAGACGAAATAGAACTTCGGTTTCGGACCGAGATGACCAACGGCTTCACTTCCCTCTCGATCGATTGTTTGGCTGCCACGACAGATAGTGATGAGATAATATCCACCATCAGCCTCTGCGTCTACTGCGGCGGGACACCCAACGGTGATCTTTGTCGTGTTCTCCGAAAGCATGTCATTGTGCATCCAGACTTCCTCATATTCCGCGACGAATCCGGTAGCGCTTCCTTTCGTAACCGGATCTGGCTTCTCTGGAAAGTCCTTCTCTTTGAGACCGTTTTGACCCGTTCCACTGCCCACATCTCCCAAACACCCACCACCAGACACAAGAACCGTTGCTCCAACACACCCGAGCAGTGTTCGACGATCCATACGTAATGATAATTTAGCAGTGGTTATAACATTAATTGGATAATTGATTAGTACGCAGGTGTAGTAAGCAGATGGTTCAACGATTTCAGTGTGAAACAAACGAGGTCGTCGTGCTGCACTAATTCTCTCTATTCAGCAGCCACATCATGTCGGTCATAAACTATTTCAACAGAGTCAGAAAAATCGATTACGTCACTGAACGACGCGTTCTTCAGCCTCGAGCCGCGGATTTACTCCGTCAGCAGACGACGCAGCACGAGGTGGAGCACGCCACCGTTCTCGATGTACTTCACCGCGGCGGGTGTACTGACCTGCGCGGTCACGGTGAATTCGGTCGTCTCCCCGTCCTCTGCTTCGGCGATCACCGTGAGCTCCTGGTTGGGCTCGAGGCCGTCCTCCAGCCCTCGGATCTCGAAGTACTCCGAGCCGTCGAGACCGAGTTCCTTCCAGCCCTCGTCCTCTTCGAACTGGAGCGGCAGGACGCCCATGCCGATGAGGTTGTCGCGGTAAATTCGCTCGTAGCTCTCGCCGATGGTCGCGCGGATGCCCAGGAGGTCAGTGCCTTTGGCGGCCCAGTCCCGGCTCGAGCCGGTGCCGAGTTCGATGCCGGCCATCACGACGAGCGGGGTGTCCTCCTCGCGGTAGCGTTCGGAGGCTTCGAAGACGGTCACCTCTTCGCCGGTGGGGTGGTGGATGGTGTAGCCACCTTCCTTCCCGTCGAGCATCTCGTTCTGAATGCGGACGTTCGCGAAGGTGCCGCGCATCATGACCTCGTGGTTGCCGCGGCGGGAGCCGTAGGTGTTGAACTCGTAGGGCTCGACGCCCTGGGCGGCGAGCCATCGGCCTGCGGGGAGGGCCTCGCTGAACGGCCCCGCGGGGCTGATGTGGTCGGTCGTCACGGTGTCGCCGAGCATCATGAGCCCGCGCGCACCCTCGATGTCCTCGACGCCGGGTTCCTCGAGCGGGAAGTCCTTGAAGAACGGCGGCTCGCGGATGTACGTCGAGTCGTTGTCCCACTCGTAGACGTCGCCCGTGGGGGCCTCGAGGGCTTCCCAGCGCTCGTCACCCTCGAAGATGCTCGCGTACTTCGACTCGAACATCTCGGGGGAGACGCTGTCGTGGATCGTCTGTCGAATCTCTTCCGGGTCCGGCCAGACCTCCTCGAGGTAGATCTCCTCGCCCTCGGCGTTCGTGCCGATTGGTTCCTCCTCGAGGTCGATGTCCATCTTGCCGGCGAGGCCGTAGGCGACCACGAGCGGCGGGCTGGCGAGGTAGTTCGCGCGAATCTTCGGGTGGATGCGCGCCTCGAAGTTGCGGTTCCCGGAGAGAACGCTGGTCGTCCAGAGGTCGTACTCGTCGATGGCGGCCTCGATGGGTTCGGCGAGCGGGCCAGCGTTGCCGATGCAGGTGGTACAGCCGTAGCCGACGACGTGGTAGCCCAGTTCCTCGAGGTCGTCGAGCAGGTCGGCCTGTTCGAGGTACTCGGTGACGACCTTGCTGCCGGGCGCGAGGCTCGTCTTGACGTACTCGGGCACGTCGAGGCCAGCCTCGACGGCGTTGCGCGCGAGCAGGCCCGCGGCGACCATCACGGAGGGGTTCGAGGTGTTCGTACAACTCGTAATGGCGCTCACGAGCACGGAGCCGTGGCCGATCTCGACCTCGGTGCCGTCCTCGAGAGTGACAGGGACCTTCTCCTCGAGGGCGGGTTGTTTTTTGGAGACGAGGCCGCCGTCGCTCTCCGCCGCACCACTATCAATTACACCTTCCTCCTCGAGCAACGTCGGGAAGTGCTCGTCCAGATCGCCCATTGGGATGCGGGCGTGGGGTTTCTTGTGGCCCGCGAGGCTGGGTTCCACTTCACCAAGATCGAACTCGACGACCTCGGTGAACTCGGGGTCCTGATCGCCGAAGAGACCCTGGGCCTCGAGGTACTCCTTCACTAACGCGATGTGATCGTCGTCGCGCCCGGTGAGCTCGAGGTAGTCCAGCGTCTTCTCGTCGACGGGGAACATGGAGATGGTCGAACCCTGTTCGGGCGCCATGTTCGAGATGGTCGCGCGGTCGGCGACCGAGAGCTGGGAGACGCCGGGGCCGAAGAACTCGACGAACTTGTCGACGACGCCGACCTGACGGAGCTTCTCGGTGATGTGGAGCACGAGGTCGGTCGCGGTCGCACCCTCTGGGAGTTCGCCGGAGAGGCGGACGCCGACGACGTCGGGCAGGGTCATCGTGATCGGCTGTCCCAGGAGCGCGGCTTCGGCCTCGATACCGCCGACGCCCCAGCCGACGACGCCGATGCCGCCGATCATGGGCGTGTGGCTGTCCGTGCCGACGAGGGTGTCGGGCAGGAGCCACTGCTCACCGTCGACCTCGCGGTCGTGGACGACCTGACCCAGGTACTCGAGGTTGACCTGGTGGACGATGCCGGTTCCCGGCGGCACGACGTTGAAGTCGTCGAAGGCCTGTTCGGCCCACTTGATCGCGCGGTAGCGCTCCTCGTTGCGCTCGTACTCGAGTTCGACGTTCTGCTCGTAGGCGTCCTCGCTCCCGAAGTAGTCGACCTGGACGCTGTGGTCGATCACGAGGTCGCAGGGGACGTCGGGTTCGACGATCGTGGGGTCCTCGCCCGCGCGATCCGCCGCGGAGCGGAGAGCGGCAAGGTCGACTACAGCGGGGACGCCGGTCAGGTCCTGCAGGACGACTCGCGAGGGACTGAACGGCACCTCGGCGTCGGGCACGTCGGGTTGCCAGGACGCGGCGTTTCGGACGTCGTCTTCGGTAACCATTTCGCCGTCGACGTTGCGGAGCACCGACTCGAGCAGCACGCGAACGCTGACGGGCAGACTCGAGAGGTCACAGAGCCCTTCCTCCTCGAGCACGGTGAGGTCGGCGAATTTGTACGTCTCGCCGTCTCGCTCGAGTTCGCGAATCGCCCCGAACGGATCGGCTGTGGAGTCGTTCGTCATCGATATTGGTTAAACTGAGGAAATGCGCAGGTGTGAACCTATCGGTCTTCCAGTGCAAATCTTGCCGAACAGGTTCGAACGGCCGCGACCAGTGCTATATTTGCCCGTGTGATCAGCTGTCAATTCGGCGGAGTACTCACGTTCGCAGTGCTCGGATTCCGACCGTTCGAAGCCCTCACTCCCGTGAATGGTCTGGCCTGACGTACTCGAGGAACGAGAATCCCTCGTGGTCTTCGCGCTCGACTTCGGTCCATTCCTCGCGGTCCCACTCGGGGAAGGAGGTGTCACCCTCGGGGCGGTCCCGAATCTCGGTGACGATGAGTCGATCGAGCGCGGGCAGAAACTGCTCGTAGACCGTCGCGCCCCCTGCGACGAACGCACGGTCGGTGCCGTCGTGGCGGTCATCGGCCGCGCGCTCGGCTTCCTCGAGCGCAGCCTCGAGTTCGTGGGCGACGACGACGTTTTCGGGTGTCTCGAGGTCGCGACTCGTGAGGACGATGGAGGTTCGACCGGGCAGGGGCTCGCCCAGTCCCTCGAGGATTCCCTCGTAGGTCACCCGACCCATGATGACTGGGTGACCCGTGGTCTGGCGCTTGAAGTGAGCCAGGTCCTCGGGGACGTGCCAGGGCATCTCGCCGTCGCGGCCGATGATCCCGTTCTCGGCCACGGCGACGATTCCCACGAGTTCGAGGTCGGTCTCGAGGGCCGAGTCGGAGTCGGGCGACGAACCCGTCATTCGGCGACCGCGAACCGGAGTCCGTCGTGGGACTCGTAGTCGACCAGCTCGACGTCGTCGGCCGAGAGGTCGTCGATCGTCACGTCCGCGAGTTTCAGTTGTGGGCGCTCGAGCGGCTCGCGCGTGCATTGCCGGAGCAGGTTGGGGACGTGATCGTATCGTTCCTCGCCCTCGGCTTCGTCCGGGGCTTTCTCGAGGAGCCACTCACGCACGTCGGCATAGGCCTCGCGGTCATCTCGAGGGTCGACCTCGGCCAGGCGGTCCTGCAACGCCTCGAGGTTGTCTGCGTACCAACGCCCGCGGTCGCCGGTCCCACAGTAGACGTGGGCGTCGACGATGGTGTGGCCGAAGGTGCCCGCCTCGAAGCCCGTCTGCTGGGCGACGAGTTTCGTCAGGAGGGCGTAGGCCGCGATGTTGAACGGAATCCCGAGGGCCACGTCGCCCGAGCGCTGGGTGAGGTGGCAGTTGAGTCGGTCGCCCTGGACGTTGAAGACGAAGGAGTAGTGACAGGGCGGGAGCGTCGAGACGGCGGCGTTCGCGGGGTGCCAGGCGTTGACGACCAGTCGACGGGAGTTCGGATTATCGGAGAGTTGGTCGATCACGTACTGGAGCTGGTCGAACGTCTGGCGGCCGTCGGCCTCTCGAGTGACCCACTGGCTTCCGGCGGGCTCTCCGCTGGCGTCGTCGTCGGAGACGGTGTCCGCCCAGGACTCGCCCTCGAGCCGGCTCTCGTCGTCGGGAATCGGAAATCGGCGCCAGAAGCGACCGTAGGCCGTGTCGAGTTGCCCCTCGTCGTCGGCCCAGGCGTCCCAGATCTTCGTCTCCTCGCGCAGGTCGCGGATGTGCTCCTCGCCCGAGAGGTACCAGCACATCTCGTGGATCATCGAGTTCCAGCGGTAGCCGTCCATCTTTTTGGTCGTCAGGAGCGGGTAGCCTCGCTGGAGGTCGATCTCGTAGTGCTGGCTGAACGAGGAGATGGTGTCGACGCCGGTTCGGTTGGGTTTGTACGCCCCCTCCGAAAGCACCGAATCGACGAGGTCGAGGTACTGTTGCATTGAGACTGGGTTTCGAGCGAATGCCTATAACCATTGATCCATCCGACTCGATCGTCTCACTGGAATCGAGTAACCCGGCCCACGGTCGACGGACTCCCTTCCCGATTCAGCACGTTCGTGCACATACAGATCTCGAGAAAGGACAACTTTTACATGTTCCTGCGTACCGACTTCGATCATGCGCGAGCACGTACTGCTGATCGGGGGCGGCGGGCGCGAACACGCCATCGCGCGCGCCCTGGCCGACAGCGAGGCCGACCTGTACGCCTGCGCGGGGAACCGAAACCCGGGAATCGCCGACCTGGCGAGCGGGTTCGAGACGCTCGAGACGACCGACCCCGACGCGGTGGTCGAGTACGCCCAGTCCGTCGACGCGACCATCGCCGTCGTCGGCCCGGAAGCGCCGCTCCAGGCCGGCGTGGCCGACGCGCTCGAGAACGCGGGCGTCTACGCCTTCGGGCCGAACCAGGACGAGGCCCGAATCGAGACGGACAAGGCCTTCCAGCGTCGGTTCATGCGGGAGAACGACATCACGGGCTGCCCCGATTTCGAGACATTCGACGACGGCGAGGCCGCCTGCGAGTACATCGATAGCTACGACGGCGACCTCGTGATCAAGCCCGCCGGCCTCACGGGCGGGAAGGGCGTCAAGGTCATCGGGGACCAGGTGACCGCCGAGGAGGGCAAGGAGTACATCCGGGACTCCGAGTACGACCGCCTCGTCCTCGAGGAACGACTCGTCGGCGAGGAGTTCACCGTCCAGGCGTTCGTCGCGAACGGCGACGTCCGCACGGCCCCAGCGGTCCAGGACCACAAACGCGCCTACGAGGGCGACGAGGGGCCGAACACCGGTGGAATGGGGAGCTATTCGGACGCCACGCGCGAATTGCCGTTCATGACGGCGGTCGACTACGACGACGCCGTCGACATCATCGATGAGACTGTCGGGGCCCTCGAGGGCTACAAGGGCATCCTCTACGGTCAGTTCATGCTCACCGCCGAGGGGCCGAAGGTCGTCGAGTTCAACGCCCGCTTCGGCGACCCCGAGGCGATGAACACCCTGCCGGTCCTCGAGACGGACTTCCTCGAGGTGCTCACGGCAGCGCGAAACCGCGATCCGTTGCCCGAACTCGAGTTCGCCGAGCAGGCCACGGTCTGTAAGTACGCGGTTCCTGCGGGATATCCAACCGACCCGGAGGCGGGAGCGAAGGTGCAGGTCGACGAAGAGAGCGTGGCGCGCGCGGCGAGGGCCTCGGACGACTCGAGCGGCGACGAGGCGCGAGAGAGCGCTGGCGACGCCCTGCTCTACTACGCCAGTGTCGACGAACGTGACGACGGCATCTACACCACGACCTCGAGGTCGTTCGCCGTCGTTGGGCTCGCGGACACCATCGTCGAGGCCGAGGAAATCGCCGAGGACGCGCTCGCCGACGCCGGCGAAGAAGGCCTGCACGTGCGTCACGACATCGGGAAAGCCGACCTGGTTCAGCGCCGGATCGACCACATGGACGAACTGCGCGGGAAGTAAAACCGCGATTCTGTACCTTCCCCCGCGCAGTTTCAAGCCCGCGTTATATTCGACTGAACGGCGGAGAGTGTCGTATGTCCGCACGCTTTACGGACGACGACGAAGGAAAGCCAGTCGTGAACGAAAACGGCGACCGAATCGGGATGGTCGAATCCGTCCACGGTGATACCGCACACGTGAACCCCGATCCGGGGATGACCGACACGATCAAGTCCAAACTCGGCTGGGGCGACGCCAGCGAGGACACGTACGAACTCGACGCGAGCAACGTCGACCACATCGGCGACGACGAGATTCGACTCGGGCAGCTTTGAACGGGGCGGCGAGGGTTCGGTAACGGAGCAGAAAACCGATCTGCTCACCCGTTCAGTTGGTTTCTTGTAGGATTGGAACGAACGCCGTGGCAGTGACTAACGACCCCTCGAGGCGCGAGCACAATCAGAAACGCAGACACGACCGCGTGCACCGCCACCCGACGCCCGGCCCGACGAACTCGCTGGGCCACTGGACGAGCGCCCGCCACCCCCTTCGCGTGGCAATCAATTACGTCGTCGTCTGGCTGATCCGGACCTCGCCGAGCCTGAAACTCAAGCGCTGGCTCATGCGACGCCTCGGCGTCACGGTCGGTGAGGGCGTCTCGTGGGGCCTCGAGGCCACGCCCGACGTGTTCTGGCCCGACCTCATCACGCTCGAGGATCATGCCATCATCGGCTACGACGCCACGATTCTCTGTCACGAGTTCCTCCAGGACGAGTATCGAACGGGGGAGGTAGTCGTCGGCGAGCGGGCGATGATCGGCGCCGGGGCGATCATCCTCCCCGGTGTCGAGATTGGCGCCGGCGCCAGCGTTGCGGCGAACTCGCTCGTGACGCGGGACGTTCCGCCGGGCGAAATCGTGGCGGGGGTGCCGGCGACGACGATGATGGACTCAGGTCCGGGTCCGGGTTCGGATTCGGATTCGGATTCGACCTCGAGCGAGCGAAGCGACACCGAGGACACAATCGACGGGGACGAAGGGCTCGCAGTCGACCGCGACAGCGAACTCGACGCGACCACCGACGAAACCGACGGCGAGACGGAGACGACGCGAGAACGGGACGACCCACCCCACTCTGTCGAGTGAAACAAGTCGCGCCTCGAGCCCCGGCCTCGTCGCCGAACTCACAGGGACGCCGAAGGGCCAAGACTCGGGAACAGGAACGGTCGACCGGTCGCCCAGGCAATGCCACCGATGATCGCGAAGTGGACGATGGCGTCGATCCCAGCATTCAGGTCGTCGCGTACCCCATTAGCCGACGTATCCGTCCGGACGGATACCTTACAGGGCCGGACGAAGCACTTACCCGTTGTTCCCTGGTTTCACGGTGCAGCCGCAACTCGAGGCGACTAGTCCAACTCGCCTTTCGCCTCGTCGGCGTAGCTGTCGGCCAGTCGAACCGGCTCCGGGAGCTTGTAGCCCCTCGAGAGCGCGAGGGCCAGATCGGCCGCGGTTTCGGGGCCGACGCGGTGACCGGGACTGACGTACAGCGGGTTGACGTAGCGGTTCGGTGAGTCGTACTGCTTCGTCTGAACGGCGTACCCCAGGAGCGTTCCCGGATCGGTTTCGACGCGCGCGTTCGCTTCGATTGGGACGCGGGTGCCGGCGGCGAGGTTCTCGAGGTCGCCCGTCGCCTCGCCACAGAGCAGGCTCTTGGCGACGCCGACGCTGGGGACGTCCAGGACGACGCCCATGTGAGTCGCGATGCCGGCCTCCCGGAAGTGGATGCGGCCGCTCCCGTCGAACAGGAACACGTCGGGGTCGGTCGTTACGTTCTCGACGGCCTCGAGGATCGGGCCGCCCTCGCGGAACGAGAGCAGGCCCGGGACGTAGGGGATCTTGAGGGGCGTGACGGCGAAGACGCGCTCGAGGACCTCGCCACCTTGCATGACGACGATGGCGCTGAGCGCACGTTCGGGTTCCGAATTGAGCAGGAAGGACTGGTCGACGCCGGCGACGACTGGCTGGGTGGTTGGTCCGGTATCGGGGTTGCCGTCGCTCCCGTTACCGCTACCACCCCCGCTCGAAGTCGAAGTCGCCGCCAGCGGATTCGTCAACGTCTCGAGGTCGAACGCGAAGTCGTCCTCGAAGACGGCCTCGCGAGCGATTTCGTGCTGCATGGCTTCCATGTCGGCTCTCGAGAGCGCGGGATCGGGGACGAGGTCAGGACGGCGGATTCGTATCATAGTCGTAACGTGTGTGAAAGGGGTGACGTGTGTGCGTCGTGAACTGGTCGGAAGTGGGGAGCACGATGACGCTCGGGTACGGACGCGTTAGAATCGTCTGCGGCCTGGTCCGCCGGGACCGCCGGGGCCGCCTGGACCGCCGCCGCCGAGCTGGAATTGATTCGCCGTTCGCACGTTCTGGGTCCGTTTGATGTACTCGCCGTAGGCGAGACCGACCACGAGACCGACGAGGTGGGCTGCGTGTGCAACGCCGCTACCGCCAGCGCTTCCGCCGCCGATGAAGAAGATACTGACGAGAGCGGTTCCGGCCGCAAGGAGCCAGATCGGTACGGGGAGGATGAAGTACAGGTAGACCTTGAGGTTCGGGTTCAGAATCGTCAAAACGCCCATGATCGCGAGGGCGGCGCCGCTCGCTCCGAGCACGTTCGAGGGAACGCCCTGATAAGCGGAGATTGCGATCTGACCGAGGCCAGCGAGAACGCCGCTGACGACGAACAGAATCGCGAATTTTCTCGAACCGACGTACCGCTCGACGAGCGGCCCGAAGAAGAATATCACGATGCTATTGAACACGATGTGGAAGATGTTGACCGGCGAGTGGGCGAAAATCGAGGTCACCCACGTCCACACGTACTCCGGGTTCGCTGTCGAGAGCATGAAGATAGCACGGTGAGCGGTTGTCCCGGCAACTAGAAGAACAATCCACTGCGCGAGAAACGTGATCCACATGAGCGCCAGGAACGTGTACGTCATGTTCCCCCGGAAGTACCCCAGCGGCCCACCAGGCCCTGTGTTGAACGGCAATTTGTCGCTCAGACTCGAGGCCGTCTTCCCGCCGCTGTCGACGCTATCGTCGAACCCGCTGTCGAAGACCCCCTGCGGATCGTTCCAGTTGTGGAGCCCCGTACAGTTGTGGTTCTCCGGCAGGCGGTGTTCGCTGCAGTAGGTCCCCCCGCAGTGCCGACAGTTGTACGGCATGCTTTCGTTTTTCCCACACACGTCACACGTTGCCATTGGCGCCCCGTATGTGACGCGTCGCTATGGGGTTTGGGGTTTCACTCGCCCCTCAGGCCAGATATCGGCGGCCGTGCGAGCGCGTGACGAGGATTTTTGCCCCCTCGAGTCCCACGACGACGTGTGCAAGACTACGAGCGAAAACAGTTGCTCGAGCGCGTCAACCGGGATGGCGCGACCATCGGCGCGGACATTCCCGAGGAGATCACGATCCAGGACGAGTCGATCGATCTCCGGCAGTTCGTCTTCGAGATCAAGCGCCGGGAGACGGTTCCGGCAGGCGAACGCGAGCGCGTCGAGCAGGCCAAACGGAACCTCAGGCGGGAGCGCCTCGAGCGACTCGAGTTGATCGAAGAGGGCGACATCAGTCGAGAGGAGGGCGAGGAACTCGTCCGGTCGATCGTCGGCATCGACCGGGCGCTCAACGCCCTCGAGAACCTCGGCCCGACGGACCTCGAGCGCGAGCAACAGGCGCAGAACACGGCGGACAAGAAGCGCTGGATGTCATTCCTGAAGAAAGCGCTCGGCCGGGAGACCGACGCGGGCACGCGGAGGGGTCGCTGATGGCGACCAACGCCGAACTCGCCGCCCGGTTCGAGGAGTTCGCGGACCTGCTCGAGGCCGACGACGTGGAGTACAAACCACGGGCCTACCGGCGGGCGGCCGAGGCGATCGGCGCCCACCCCGCGCCGATTGCCGACCTGGTGAACGCGGGGAACGAGGAGGCGATCGAGGACATCGACGGCGTCGGGGACGCCATCGGGTCGAAGATCGTCGAGTACGTCGAAACCGGGAAGATCGAGGAACTGGAGGAGCTACGGGCGGACCTCCCCGTGGACATGGCCGATCTCACCCGCGTCGAGGGCGTCGGTCCGAAGACGGTCGGCACACTCTACCGCGAACTCGACGTCCGGACGCTCGACGACCTCGAGGCGGCCGCCGAGGCGAACGAGATCCGCGAAGTGTCGGGGTTCGGCGCCAAGACCGAACAGAACATCCTCGAGAACATCCCGTTCGCCCGTGAGATCGGCGAACGAAAACTGCTCGGCGAGGCCCGCCCGCTCGCAGACGACGTGCTCGCGTTCCTGGAGTCGCTCGAGACGGTCGAGCGCTGTGAGGTCGCCGGCTCGATCCGTCGGTGGCGCGAGACGATCGGCGACGTGGACGTCCTCGCGGCCACCGACGAGGCCGAGGACGTCGTCGACGCGTTCGTCTCCTGGGACTCCGTCGACGACGAAATCGAGTCCGGGTCGGCGAAAGCGAGCGTCCGCGTCGGCGAGGTCCGCGTGGACCTGCGCGTCGTGGTGCCCGAGGAGTTCGGGGCTGCGCTCCAGTACTTCACTGGGAGCAAGGATCACAACGTGACCCTGCGGAACTACGCGATCGATCGTGGGCTGAAGCTCAACGAGTACGGCGCTTTCGACGTTTCCCAGGTTGAGGACCACGAGGCGGGCCAGCGCGTCGGCGAGCGTGTCGCTGGCGAAACCGAGGAAGGGATGTACGAGGCACTCGGCCTCGAGTGGATGCCCCCGGAACTGCGCGAGGATCGCGGCGAGATCGACGCCGCTGCGGACGGTACCTTGCCGGACCTCCTCACACGCGAGGATATCCGCGGCGACCTGCACACCCACACCGAGTGGTCCGACGGCAACAACTCGATCGACGAGATGGTCACCGCGGCCGCGGAGCAGGGGTACGACTACTACGCGATCGCAGACCACGCAGAGGGGCCGGGCGTCGTCGGCGGCATGGGGCTCACGGACACCGAGATCCTGGAGCAGGTAGAGGCGATCCGCGAGGTGGACGCCGCCGCCGACCTCGAGGTGTTCGCGGGGATCGAAGCCAACGTCGACGCCGAGGGGGAAATCGGCCTCTCCGAGGACGTCATCGACGCCCTGGACGTGATCGTCGCCTCTCCCCACAGCGCGCTCGACCAGGATTCGGACGCGGCGAACGAGCGCCTGATTCGCGCGATCGAGAACCCGGCCATCGACGTCCTGGGCCACCCCAGCGGCCGCCTGCTCAACCAGCGCGAGGGCCTCTCAATCGACGCGGCCGCGCTGGGTGAGGCTGCCGCGGCGAACGACACTGCCCTCGAGGTCAACAGCAATCCCCACCGACTCGACCTGTGGGGAAGCGCCGTCCAGGCCGTGATCGACAAGGGCGCGGCGATTGCCGTCAACACCGATGCGCACAGCCCGGCGACCCTCGAGTACGTCCGCTGGGGGGCCCACACGGCCCGGCGCGGGTGGGCCGAACCCGCGGACGTGATCAACGCCTGGGAACTCGAGGAGTTGCGCGAGTTCCTGCATTGATGTACTGGTTCCGTTCCTGCACTGACGCACTGATCCTGTTCCTGCCCTAACACACTAACCACGTGATCCACCGTGACCGAACGACTCCTCGTCGACGGCATGTGCGGCGGCATCGTCGTTTACTGCCGGATGTGCGGCCACGACACGCTGTACGCTGGCGACCGCGACCTCGAGGCGGACGATCGGCTTCTCGACGTCGCGACCGATGAAGATCGAACGATCGTCACGCGAGACGTCAACCTGGCCGGCCGAAGCGAACGTGCCATCCTGCTCGAGTCACGCGATACGGACGAGCAACTGCGAACCCTCCAGGGCCGCGGTATCGACCTGTCGCTCCCCGACGAACCGCGCCGATGTGGACGGTGTAACGGCCCGCTCGAGCGCGTGTCCGAAGCGGGAACGACCGACACGCCGTCGTACGCACCCGACTCGAGCGATGTGCCGGTGTGGGCCTGTCGTAACTGTGGCCAGCACTTCTGGAAAGGGAGCCACTGGGATCGGGTTCGGCGAACGCTCGAGGCGGTGCGAAGCAGGGAACCGGCGGGCGAACGCGGCCTCGAGGGCGACGAAAACGATCGTGCGGGTGACGAAATCGGCCCTATGGGTGACCAGAGCGACCCCGCGGACGACGAACGCGGCAGCGATCAGTAGACTGAGGCGTCGTCGAACCGCCCGTCGTAGAAGACGTGATTCGGGTGGGTCGGCTCCGTACCGGAGAGGTACAGCCGATCGACCTTCTTCCACGTGTTCTCGTACGCGAGGTGGGCCAGTTCGGCCGCCGTCGTCCGCCAGCGCCGGAGGCCGTTGGCGTAGACGACCCGTCGGGGCGCGTCGGCTTTGAGCGCCGAGACGAGGTCGGTCTCGGATTCAATCGTCCGCTCGAACGCGACGTAGGCTGCGCCGACTGAACTCGAGAGGTGGGCGTACGACGAGGTAAACGGGGCGAGGTCGAGACGGTCGGCCAGGTCACTCGCTCGACGGTTGTGCGTGGGCAGATGTTTCGGATTGAAGATTTCGACGGCGTCGATACCGTTCTGAAAGCACCGGATGTCGCCTTCCGTCAGCGACACCGTTAGGTACTCGGGATGTGGCGCCAGCACCGCGGCTCCCTGTCGTTCGAATTCCGCCATCGCCCCCTCGAGGGTGATGAAATCGGGAACGGGCTCTTCGAGGCCGATCGCGAGGACGTGCTTTCGGTCGTTCCAGGAACCAGTGAACACCTCCCGTGCGGGCACGACGGTCACGTCGTCGGTACTGTACGTGCTCGCCCGTTCTCGAATCTCGGGGAGGCGAGTGAAGTGGGGGGCGTAGACGAGTACGCCGATTCCCGCCCGACGGGCGTTCTCGATTACCCGCTCGTTCAACACCTTCACGTGGAGGTCGACCCGGACCTGCTCTCCGTCGCTCACGATTCGTGGTACGCCAACCGAGGAGTTATGAATTCTGATTTATCGGCTCCCCGGAATCACTGCCGGAGACGCGTTTTCCCCTCGTCACCACCGATCGTCTCGCGATGCCCCGCTCGCAGAGCGAACTATTGCCGAAAGAACCTTTATGACCGGCCCAAGTATCACGATTGAATGGATACGGCCTGGGAATGTGGGATCGACGACTGTGGCTCGGTGTTCGAGGACGTCGAGTCGGCCATCGCCCACCAGGTGACCGCCCACGAACGGCTCGAGTGTGGCGTCTGTGGAACCATCGTCCCCGACGGCTACCTGGCGATCCGCCACGTCTTCTCCGAACACAGCCGCGCGGAGTACGTCCGCGCCTACGGCGCCGGCGCTGAGGACGTACGCCAGCGGGAGGGCCTCCTCGAGGAAATCGACGAGGTCGTCGATCAGCAACGGCTAGCCGACCACCTCGAGAGCTAGGTGTCCTTCGAACGGCCCCAAAGCCTCGAGCGCCACCGAATCGGATGAACGCCACCTGCTCACGAGTCGTTGAATTTGACAGGAGAGCCTCGAGTCGGAGGGACCAAACTCGACTGTCCCAGAAAAAACGCCGAACGCTATCGCTCGTCGGAATCGAGGACGCGAATCTGGTCCCCGCGAACCGTCACCGGAATCGGCACCGTCGCGCACCTAAATTTTCCGTCGTCGGGTAGCCTCGCTCTGCATTGGCTACCACTCCTCGCAAAATTTAGTCTAAAACTCCCTCGGCGCTCGCTTCGCTCCCGCCGAGCGAACCGACTCGCTATCGCTCGTCGGAGTCGAGGACGCGAATCTGATCGCCCCGCACCGTCACCGGAATCGGGACCGTCGCCTCGTACAACTCGACAGTCACCTGGTCCTTACCCTCATCGATGCGCTGAACCTGCGCCTTCTCGCCCTTGAACGGCCCGGCGATGAGTTCGACGATGTCGCCTTCGGCGATCCCCTCGACGTCCGGCTTGGGCGAGAGGAAGTGCTCGACCTCCGAGATGTCTGACTCGCCCGGGATGACCGTTCGAGCGTGAGGGATGTCCTCCAGGATCCGCTCGAGAACGGCGTGGCCGTCGGACTCGACCATCACGTAGGAGGTCAACGAGTCAGGGGCGAGCGCGGCGTGTACGTCCGGTTCCTCGCGGTTGATGATCATGTCGGCGACGGTCTGTTCCTGGCTGGCCGTCGTCTTGACAGCGTAGATCGGCATCAGAAGCCCCCACCGGTGAGGAACAGCATGACCACGCCGATGAGGAATCCGAGCAGGCCGACGAGCAGGATTCCCGCCCCGGCGATCTTCGACACTTGCACGAATTCCTCCCGCGTGGGGGTCGTCGCCATCTTCAGTACCCGCACGTACGAGGTGAGATCGTAGGGAACGTCCATATCTGTGTGTTCACAATGCGGGGCCTTTTATCTGTCTTTCTCTTCCGGGGGTCAATCGCTGGTCTGTACCCACTGGAGCACACCCACGTTGCAGATGACGGCCGCGCTTTCCTGACCCTGGACTGCGCACTTCACGTATGGCCGAAGACGATACCGACCGATCCGACGAGTACAAGGCCGAACGAGAGGCAGAGATCGAGGACGAACTCGAGCGAATCGATCGCGATCCGGACGACGTCGACGAGGGAGGCGACCTCGGCAAGCAGAGTGCGCCGCGTCGAGCGGACGACGAGTCCTGACGGCTGAGGCGACGGTCGTGCACTCCTATTGCCCGCTCGAGCCTACAAGCTTTCAAACCTTCGAGCGTGCGAACCTCCAAACCTCGAACAGGTGCGAACCTGACAGGGCCAGCTCCCCCACCATGAGCCGCGGTCTCTCGAGAGACGGTCGCTTCGAACTCAATACTATATAATCTATAGTATAAACGTCGAGCGTCGAGGAGTCGAAGCAGGCTCGAGTCCCGGTGGAACTCGACCGCCGAATCGGACGAACGACGCTGCGTGTGCCTGGTGAGATCGACGACACCTGCGCGCCCGGTCAAACACCGCTGAGCACAGCTCAGCAAGCACGACGAAGCTCATGCTTCGTCGAACACCTCTGAGCACAGCTCACGGGCACGACAAAGCTCACGCTTTGTCGAACAATGAAAATCTCTGATTTTCGAGTTTGACTTCGCTACGCTCAGTCAAACAACTCCGCACCATCGACCAGGTGCTCCTCGACGGCGTCCAGGTCGAGGGTGACGCCAAGTCCCGGCTCTTCGGGGATATCGATGTAGCCCTCCTCGATCACCGTCTCCTCGACGAGGTCGTCCCACCAGCCGAGTTCGTAGCTGTGGTACTCGACGGCCAGCGAGTTCGGGATGGCCGCACCGACGTGCGCCGCGGCCATCGTCGCGACCGGAGAGGCGACGTTGTGCATCGCGACGGGGACGTAGTACATGTCCGCCAGGTCCGCGATCTTGCGCGTCTCGCGCATCCCGCCGACTTTCGGCAGGTCGGGCGCGATGATGTCGACGGCCTGCCCCTCGAGGAGGCGACGCTGACCGTGCTTCCGGTAGACGTTCTCCCCCACTGTGATCGGCGTCGTCGTCGACTGGCTGACCTCGCGCTGAACGTCGTGATTCTCCGGCGGGACGGGGTCCTCGAGCCACCAGACGCTGTACTCCTCGAGGCGCCTGGCCAGTCGCTTCGCGCTACCGGCGGAGAACGTCCAGTGACAGTCGAAGGCGACGTCGGCCTTGTGGCCGACGGCCTCAGTGACGGCCTCGACGATGCTCGCCTTGTGCTCGATTTCGACGTCGCGCAGGTGGCGGTTCGCCCGATCCTTCTCGTGGCCCGAGGGCACGTCCAGGTCGAACTTCAGCGCGTCGTAGCCGAGTTCGTCGACGACGCGTTCGGCCTCGTCGGCACAGGCGATCGGATCGGCTTCCTCCTCGGTGTGGCAGTCGCAGTAGACCCGCATCTCGTCGCGGTACTTCCCGCCCAGCAGCTGGTAGGCCGGCACCTCGAGGATCTTTCCAACGAGGTCGTGGAGAGCGATCTCGATGCCCGAAATCGCCGTGACCGTCACGCCCGCGAGTGATCCCTCGCCGGACATCTTCTGGACCATGTGCTCGGTGAGCCGGTCGATGTCGAGCGGGTTCTCGCCCTGCAGGAAGGGTTTCATCCGCTCGACGAGTTCACTGACGCCAGCGCCCCAGTAGGCCTCGCCGGTGCCGACGATGCCCGCGTCGGTGTATACGCGGACGAGCGTCCACGGGAAGTTCCCGTCGACCATCGTCGTCTGAATGTCGGTGATCTCGACGTCCCGGCCGCCGCCGCGTTTCGCCGCGAGGCCCATCGTCTCCGCCGACAGTTCTCGCATCGTATACTCCGCGTTCGGATCGTGTAGCTGCGAGTAATCGATACCCATGCGCCACCATTGACTCGCATAGTAGTAAAACCTTACACTTATCCTGTCCGCAAGAGCCGAGAGAATGCGCCTATAGTTATGGAATCTGCGGGGCAGAAAAGGAGTACCCCCCTTTCCTTGCAAGCGCACTTTCTCGAGTGCGCCGGTCGAGCGGGTCGGAATTCGGGTTTGATCTTGAACACCCGAATGGTTCGTCGACGTCAGCCCGCGACCGCTCGTCGGTACCGGATCGAATGTAGTGACGTGGAGTTAGACCCCCTCGACGGTCGCTCGATAGGCCCGAATTTCCTCGAGCGCGGTGTTGATTCGGTGAGCCACGTCCTCGTCCGCTTCGCGCTGAATATCACGCAGGGAGTGCTCGAGTCGAGCGAGGCGACCGTGGTCCGGGCCAGTTGCTCGGTCGGCCAGGTCGGCCACCGTCTCGGCCTGCTCGTCGAGTCGAGTCGCCAGATCGGAGGCTGCCACGGTAGCGGCCTCCCGAAGGGTGTCGCTGGCAGCCGCGAGTTCCGTGCGAGTCATACCAGGACATTTTTCGGCCGAGACTATAATCGATTCCCCCACTTCCGGACGAGAATACGAGAGCCACCGTCGGAGCACCCACTCGAGCACGCGACGCTGCCCTAGTGTCCGTCCACGAGCGCCTCGAGGATGGCATCAGCGGAACAATCGAAGCCGCCGGCCTGAGCGAACGACGATGAACCGCCGCCACCGCCGCCGAACTCGACCGTCAGGTCGTCGACCAGCGCTCCCGCATCGACGGCCTCGTCGCTTCGGATCACGACGAAGGGGTAGTCGGTTTCGCCGACGACGGCGAGGACGTCCGCGTGCGAGTCTGGCGCTTCGCGAACGGCGTCCCCGAGCGCTTCAGGCTCGAGTCCGTCGACGCTCGTCACGAGCCACCTCTCGCCGTCCCGTTCGACGTGATCGGCCGCCTCGAGCGCTCGTTCGACGAGTTCGGCCTCGAGTGTTCGCTTGTCGGCCTCGAGGGTATCCTGGCGCTCGACGGTCTCCTCGAGGGCGTCCGATATCGAGGTGACGTCCGCCCCCAGCGTCCGCTTCGCCGCGAACGCCGCTCGCTTTTCGGCTGCTCGACGTTCGATCGCTCGCGGGCCGACGGCGAACTCGACGCGCGTGAGTCCCTCTCCGGGGTTCGACCGGTCGAGGACCGTGACGGGCCCGATTTCCCGGGTGTTTCGAACGTGAGTTCCACCACAGGCCGCGACGTCCCAGGGGTTGCTCGAGCCATTGGTCGTCCGGCCGTTGTCGTCTTTCGAGCCGATCGTGACGACGCGGACCTGCCCCCTGGAGAAGGCGCCTTCCTCCGTGGCTTCGTTGAACGCAATCTCATCGCGTTCGCGCGCGTCCGCGACCTGTACATCCTCCCAGGAGACCGGCCGGGATTCCCAGACTGCCCGGTTGACCAGGTCGTCGAGTTCGATCAGGACGTCGTCGTCGAGTTCGGTCGTCGTCTCGAGGTCGACGCGGATCTTCTCCTCGCCGATGTCGAACCCGCCGTAGCCGAGGTCCTCGAGGAGGCGCCGTCCGGCACCGTAAAGGACGTGGCTGGCGGTGTGTGCGCGCATGCAGTACATTCGGAACGACCAGTCGATCGAGCACATGACGCGGTGGCCGGCCTTGAACGACGGTGGGTCCGCGAGGACGTGGACGTGCTCGCCGTCGACGATCTGGACGTCCTCGACGGGGACGTCGCCGATCCGCCCGCGGTCGGCTGGCTGGCCGCCGCCCTCGGCGTAGAAGTACGTCGTCTCGAGCCAGACGCGCCTCCCGTCGACTGCCGTCACCTCGGTTTCGAATCGCGTTGTGTAGGGCTCGGCCGCTGCCCGTTGACCGCTCATTGGTGGCACTCCGTCGGCCTCCGATAAAAGTCTGCTCGCCGGGGCGTCTCTGGATCTGCGGAACGAATTGGTGCGAGTATGGGCACTATTCGGCGAGTTCGACCTCGAGATACGATTCGAGAGCCGTGATGAGCCCGCCGCCGACGCCGGCCTGGGTCGCTCGTCCCTGTTCGACGGCCAGCAGATCGGATTCGCGACAGCCGAGTTCCTCGGCGAGTTCTTCGCGCTTCAGTCCGGCCTCCTGGCGGGCCGCCTCGACGCGTTCACCGTAGCCGGAGACGAGGTACGGCAGCGGGTCGTCGTCGTAGTTTGTCCCTTCTTTCTCCCAGTGTTCGGAGTCGCCGTCCCAGATCGGGTTCGCGCGGGCGACGTTCTGGGCGGCCTTCTTCTTGCGGTTGGGTTCGTCCTGGGATCGCGAGCCGCTGGAGCCGGAGCCCCCCGATCGACGACTACGCTGCTTTTGCTCGTCGCTGTGGGGGGCACAGTTCGGGCAGACCTCGAGGTCGGCGCCGGCAACGGTCGCTCGACGCAGCGAGTCGCTTTCGGCGCCACAGAGCTCGCAGTTCGTCCCGCCGCCGCCGGACGACGAGCCGGTCGAGTATTTTGCCATGACTACCATTGGCCGGTCCGACATTTCAAGGCACCGTTCACTGCCCGTCGATTACCGGTTTCTGTGTGACGGCCCCCCAGAGTCCGCGGCAAAAGAAAGGGCTTTTATATGCCCGTTGGATATCGGAAAGTGCAGAAAGACGCCGCGAGCGTGGGTAGCCAAGCTAGGCCAACGGCGCAGCGTTGAGGGCGCTGTCCCGTAGGGGTCCGCCGGTTCAAATCCGGTCCCACGCATCGCATGCGCGGTCGTATCACGACCGCGAAACGTGAGGCGGCAACGCCGCCGAACGAGACGATGCAGGTGATTTCCCTTCGCGGACATCACCCACGCATAATCCTTTCCGACGAACCACTTACTCGAGCGACAGCGCTGTCCCGTAGGGGTTGCCGGTGAGCCATTTGTCCGTCGAGCGCGAGCGCCGTCTACGGGCGGCTGGTATCCGTACTCCGTACAATCTGTGAACGTTAACGCAAGTATTGTGTTTCGTAGGCTCGCTAGCCGAAGCCTGATTTCGGTGTCTATTGATTTACCCGCCAGTGAGAAAGCGAGATACGGGGATCGATCTAGATATTTCCCCCTCTTGGCCGATGGAGATATCACTCCTTAAATATTAATGGAATCATGAAGAGGAGGGAATTTGCTGCTATCATTGCCAGTGGACTATCACTGGCAAGTGGCTGTACAGGGTTATCGTCAACAGGTAACAACCAAAACAGTTCAGACGTCTTCCAGAGCTATAGCTACGAGCGAACAGAGCTAGTGGTAAGATTCCAAGACGAGGCTACGGTCGAGAAGGCCGTACTGGTCGACCGAACCGCTGATGAGCAATATCAAACTATCAGTCACCCTTCTGATAGCGTTCGGTTTGATGTCGTGTTCCCTGACAGACTAGCGTCGTATATTTCGAAAGACCTCTACGTGGAAGCCAAAACCTCTGACGGTTGGGTTAGTCAGTGGGTTTGGGAACCAGTCCATGGAGTCGCACAAAATATTGAGGTGCAATCAGACGGAAGGGCTTCCTTCGATATTCACAATACAGGCACCGCTCCTCTTCTGGTCCGGTTTGTCGGAATGTATGGGAACGTTCCAAACCCGACTGTCGATCTCCAGAGTGAGTCGTTTGATCGCGGTTCTTTCGAACTAGGACCAGGTGTCGTTGGCGCTGGTCGTAGCCGGCCGCTCAATCCATCGAGGACAGATCTCGTTGTTGGCCCGGGCGAGACTGTTCCGTTCGAAACAATATATCGCCCCTTTGCGTTTGTGGATGGCGCACCTGACGGTGCTTGTGACGGCACAGAACGGAATGGAGAGATCGGAATCTTCCATTCGTCCGGCAAGATAGCTTCGTATACGTTCACGTATAGTGCGAGTGGTGGTCCTGTCGCTGTCGGTGGCGAGACCGATGAGGCTGCCAGCCAGCAGAAAGTCGAGAAGTGTGACACAGTAACCACTTCCAGGTGACATTGTTGTTGGATCTGGTGAATGGCCAGACACGGGTTTCCTCTGGTAGGTGACAACCAATTCGATGGTTAGATCGAACCCATGAGGATGGTCTCTCGGCACCACGCTCAAGCATACACTGTGTTGACGAGCGCGCGTCTGATCTGAACGATCGTAGTTTTCCGGTCGACCCAGGAAACCGTCACGAGGTGTTGACGGTGTCTCTCGAGAGCAATACAGGCCGCCGAACCGTTTCTCGGGCCGATTGACTTTTGTGTCCGGACCCGGTACGGACACCTGGAAAACTGCGTAGCCCTTTGTACCGATATGCAAACTGAAATCCCTCCCCCAGACAGCACGAACGACTCGAATTACGACCAGGCGAACGGCCGGTACGTCTTTCGCTACGACCCCGACGGCACGGCGACGTTGACGACGACGATCGTACACGCCCTCTCGAGCATCGCGAACGTCGACGTCTCCCAGGGCGAGTTCTCGCTGTACGACAGCATCGACCCCGACGCCCTCGAGCGACTGTTCAGCCCGAAGAACGACGGCGGACGACGACTCGACGGCCACGTGTGCTTCAGCGCGCTCGAGCACGAAGTGTACGTCTTCGCCAACGGCGATATCTTCGTCTACCCGCCGACTGGCAGCGGCCAGTCACCGCTTCGCTGACGACCGACACTGGTAGTGGCGTCCAGCGTCAGCCATACCACCCGTATCGGTACCGCCCCGGGCTACTCGAGCGTTGCATTCTCGATTTTCGTCGACCTCAGTATCGTCGAACTCGTCATCGAGACACTGGTCTCCACATTGGGCTATTCACAACCCCGCCCAACGGACAGGTATTTCTATTCGCTCGGTATCGGATCGACCATGACGGTCATCGGCTTTCTGAGCACGGCACCGGTCGTCGAAGACAGCATGTCCGAAGCGGTCGCGAACGCCATCGACGCGCTCGAGGACTACGACGTCGAGTACGAAACTGGTCCGATGGGAACGACCATCGAGGCCGAAGACGTCGGCGAGCTGTTCGCCGCGGCGCAAGCGGCCCACGAGGCCGTCGACGGCGACCGCGTCAGTACCTTCCTCAAGATCGACGACAAGCGGACAAGCGACGAGTCGGCGGCGGCGAAGGTCGACGCTGTCGAGTCCCACCTCGAGCGTCCGGCGAGAAGTCGTGAGTAGTCGCGAGTAATCGCCCCTGGCCACAACTAACAAACGGTTTGAAGGCGGAGCGAGTAGCCCGAGCCATGGAGAGTCTCAACCGGATGGCCATCGAACTCGTCGACGAGGCCCTCGAGTTCACCGAGGAGCTGAACGTGGGCGCGTACGAACTCGAGAACGAGACGACGGTGCTCGACTTCGGCCTCGAGTTCGACGGCGGTATCGAAGCGGGACTGCTGTGTACGGAGATCCAGACGGCTGGACTCGCGACCCCGAGTCGCGACCTCACGGAGATTGGCGGCGCGCCCATCCCGCACGTCGAACTCTCGACGGACCAGCCCGGACTGGCGTTACTCTGTTCACAGAAAGCGAGCTGGGAACTCGCGACCGAGGACTTCGAGGCACTGGGGAGCGGTCCAGCCCGCGCACTCGTCGCCGAGGAGACGGAGTTCCGCCGCATCGGCTACACCGACGCCTTCGACCTGACGGCGCTCGCCCTCGAGACCGACGAGCAACCGACGGAGGCCGCTTCCGAGCAGGTGGCCGCCCTCACGGGCGTCGAGACCAGCGGCGTCTTCCTGCTGGCCTACCCCACTGCCAGCGTCGTCGGGAGCGTCACGAACGCGGCCCGCGTGGCAGAGCACGCGACGTTCAACCTCGTCGAACTCGGCTACGATCCGCTCGACGTCGTCTCCGCGACCGGGCGCGCGCCGGTGCCGCCGGTCGCCGACGACGAGCAGGCGGCCATCGGCCGGACGAACGACGCCGTCGCCTACGGCGGGACGGCCCACCTCGTGGTCCGCGAGGACTTCGACGCCTTCGACGCGGTCGTCTCGAGCGCGCGCGAGGAGTACGGCACGCCGTTCGCCGACATCTTCGAGGATCGAGACTGGTCGTTCAAGGAGACGTCGGCCGACCTGTTCGGCCCGGCGAAGGTGACCGTGGACGTCCTCGGCGGCCCGACGTACGTCTACGGCGAGACGGACGAGGACGTCCTGGTCGACTCCTTCGGCCTCGACGCCGACCGCTGAGGTCCGTATGCAGTTCAAACTCGTCCCCGAGGCGCCCGAGGACCTCGCGTACGTTGAAACTGTCCAGCAAGCCGTTCCCCTCGTTCCCGGCACCGAGGACGACTGCTGCGCCCGGATCATGCGCGAGACGGGAATCGGCCCGCGAGACGAGGCCCGGACCTGGCTAACCTTCCTCCGGGCGCTCGAACTCGCTCGAGAGGGACAGGCCGGGTTCTACCGCGAACGGGTCGACCCCGACCCCGACCACCTCCGCGAGGCGTTCCGCGAGCGCGTTTACGGCGTGCCCGCCGTCCTCGGGATTCTCGAGACCACCGACGGACTGCTCTCGGTCGACGCCGTCTTCGAGACGTTCCGCGACGAAATCCCGGCCTACGAACAACACAAACACCGAACCCGGCTGCAGGAAATCTGGGGCGAGCGCGTCCGGCGACTGCTCGAGTGGGCGGTCCTGTTCGACCTTGCCGAGCGAACGTCCGAGGGGTACGCTCGAGACGTAGGGAGAGGGAACGAATGACCGCGCCCACGACGCCCGTCGACGCCGTACTGTTCGACCTGGACGACACCCTCTGTCGCTACCGCCGGTCGCCGGCGGCCGTCCTCGAGCGAGCGTTCGAGCGCGCCGGCGTCGACCCACTCTTCGAGCCGTCGGCGTACCACGACCGGTACGACGACTACCTGGAAGATAGCTCGAGCGTCGCTGACCTGCGTGAACGGTGCTTCGGCGACCTGGCGGTCGAAGCGGACTTCGAGCGGGACGTCGGTGTCGCCGTCGCGGAGGCGTTCGCCGCCGAGCGCGACCAGCGAGCGGTCGATCCGCTTTCGGGCGTTCCCGACGTCATCGAGACGCTGAGCGAGGAGTACCGACTCGGCCTCGTGACCGACGGCGACCCCAAAATGCAACGTGAGAAACTCGCCGCCGTCGGCCTCACCGACGCGTTCGAGACGACGGTCTTCGCGGGCTACGACACGGCGCCGAAGCCCGACCCGGAGCCGTTCGGACGGGCGCTCGAGACCCTCGAGACGGATCCGGATCGCGCGGTGTACGTCGGGAACTCCCTCTCGAGCGACGTCGCGGGTGCTCGAGCGGCCGGGATTCGGTCAGTTTGGGTGCCCCCGGAGCCAGACGCTCCCGCGGAGCCGACGCCCTGCCCGGACTACACGCTCGAGTCGCTGGCGAATCTCGAGCAGCCACCCTGGCTCGAGTCGTAACGACGTCTGGCCCAGCAATTACCGATCGTCGCCGGTCTCCAGTAGCGGAAGGAGCATGGCGGCGAGGGCGTCCGTCCCCCTGGCAGCGACCGACGCGTCGGGTCGCTCCTCGTCACCGACGTACACCGTCTCGAACCCCTGCTCTTGGGCCGGGACGATGTCGTGTTCGTACGTATCTCCGATGTAGAGGTACACGTCCGCTGGCAGGCGCGCCTTCGCTTCCTCGAAAATGGCGGGGTCGGGCTTTCGGGCGCCCAAGTCGTTCGAGACGATGACCTCGTCGACGATCTCGTCGAGGCCGTGCTCCTCGATCTTGCGCCACTGCATGGGTCCATCCCCGTTGGTGAGAATGCCCGTCCGATGTCGGTCGGCGACGGTCTCGAGGAGGCGGCGAACCGCGGGGTTAATGGTCATCGACGCTGCTTCGAGGGCGACGTACTCAGCGGCGAGCGACGGCGGATCCCCCGAAATCCCGTAGCGTTCGTAGACCGCTTCGAACGCCTGCTCGTAGGGATCGGGTTCGATCCCGGTAATGCCCTCGAGCACCCGATCGGAGAAGAATTCGGCCAGTTCCGGGGACGGGTCCTCGGGGAGGACGCCGGCGAGCAACTCGTCGAACGGCGTCGTGTACTCGAGGAGCGTGCCGTCGAGGTCGAAGTAGACGGTCGTCGTCATGGCGAGACGAGGAGAGCGATTCGAAAAGGTCGTTTCGGTTCGTGCGTACAATGTCCGGAGAGACGAACCGGGAGAGACACCGGAGAGTTAAGTCGGTAAAGACAACGATCAGGACAGCCGCGCCGCCAAATCCGCCTCGGTGATGATGCCGACGGTCTGGCCCGCCTCGGTGATCATGACGGCCTTGTAGTGCTCGAGGAGGTTGCTAATCTCGTCGAGGGTCGCATCCTTCGAGACCGTCGGGAAGCTCTCGGCCATGTGTTCGGCCACGGGTTCGTTACGGTCCTCCTCGTCCAGGTGTACCAGTTCCGTCTGGCTGATCGACCCCACCGGAATTCCGTCCTGGATGACCGCCAGTTGCGAGTACGCCTCCCGTTCCATCTGGTGGGCGGCCTCGCTGACCGGATCGTCGGGGGCGACGCTGACCACGTCTTCGTGCATGAGGTCGTCCGCACGGATGATGTCGCCCTCGGCGTCCTCGAGAGCGTTGACGATCCGACGCAGGGTCGAGAGTCGCGGGTCGACGTCGCCGCCCTCGATGCGGGCGATCAGTGGCTGGGAGACGTCGGCCCGGTTAGCCAGTTCGCTCTGGGTGAGTTCCAGTTCGTTCCGGCGCTGTCTGAGGTCCGTCGGCGTCGGCAGGTCCATACCGGCACATAACCGCGGGTTATAGAAATGTGTTTGGGTGGGACGGTCTCGAGAATCCGCCGTTGGGATCAGTCGTCGTCTTCGTCGAGTTCGAAGATTTCGACGACCGACAGTGGCACGTCCCGAAGCGCCCCGCCGATCTCGCTCTTCGCGATCCGGGAGGCGTGCTCCTCGCTGTCGGCGTTGAAGACGTCCATCTCGAGGGCGAGCCCGACGAGCGCGGTTTCGGCCGCGATGAACGCCGAGTCGAACGGTTCGCCGCAGGCGGGACAGCCCGTCGCGCCGACCTCGACCTCGACGTACTCCATATTCTCGCTGTTGAGTCGCTTTCCGGCTTCGCTGACGGCGACGCCGATTGCGTCGTCAATCGCCTCGACGTCGCGAACGAGCCACGCGGCTTCCATTGCGACGAGATAGTTGGCCATACCCATTGGTCGGGCCCCGGGGTTTCCTGCTTTGCGGTTTGGCCGCGCTCCATTCGTTGCCGAAACCGACCTTGGAGCCGAGTGCTCGTACGGCCGATCACCGCGCACGGTTGGCCTACGTTGGCCATAAGTTATGGAAATTGCCCCGGTGTATTGGCGTCTGGATACCCATCCCTCGAGCGGAAACGCGGGTCCAGTTTCTCTTTCCACAACTGTACTTGAACCGCAATACGGCGGCGACTTCAATCCTCCCTGATTAATCATCAACTCGCTGTCGGGGCAACAAGGCTTATATATACACCTGATCTGACCATCGACCGAACGCCGATGATATCCCGCGTGTACTACGCGTCCCTGTTCGCACTGTATCAACTGTGCATCGCAGTCGGTATCGTCATGATGCCGCTCGCGGTCGCCGCCCGCCAGGCCGGGATCTCGATCCCGATCCACAAGATGCTCGCCACCGTCGGTGAGGCCTACGAGAACGCCCAGCCGGAGCCCTGAACGTACACCGTTTCTGCCCTTCCATACCTCGAACCTCGAACCTCGAGCCGTCGTGAACGACCCGACCTCGAGCCTCCGCGTTACGCGACGCGGCGAAACCGGAACGAAGCGCGGTGACCGCCGATGTTTTATACCCTGTCGGCCGTAACATGCGGATAATGCGAACGCCATCCCACGACTCCGAGTTCTCTCGCACCGTCGACCAGCTGGCGAACGAGCCCTCGCCGTACGAGCCGGAACTCGGCTCGCTCCCCCAGAACGGCCTCTCGCAGGCCGAACTGGACAACGTGAACAAGACGGGGACCACGACGATCGGCATCACGACGGCCGACGGCGTCGTCATCGCGACCGACATGCGCGCGAGCCTCGGCGGTCGCTTCGTCTCGAACAAGAACGTCCAGAAGGTCGAGCAGATCCACCCGACCGGCGCGCTCACGATGGTCGGCAGCGTCGGCGGCGCCCAGTCGTTCATCAAGAGCCTCCGCGCCGAGGTCAACCTCTACAGCGCCCGACGCGGCGACGAGATGAGCATCGACGCGCTCGCCACTCTCGCGGGCAACTTCGCCCGCGGCGGCCCGTTCTTCGCCATCCACCCCATCCTGGGCGGCGTCGACGCGGAAGGGAGCCACGTCTACAGCATCGACCCCGCCGGCGGCGTCATGGAAGACGACTACACCGTCACCGGCTCCGGCATGCAACTCGCCTACGGCCACCTCGAGCAGGCCTACGAGGAGGGCCTTTCGAACGACGAGGCGATGACCATCGCCGCCCGGAGTATCAAGTCCGCCGCCGAGCGCGACACTGGCTCCGGCAACGGCGTCTTCCTCTGTGAGATTACCGAAGACGGCGTCGAGATCCACGGCCACAACGACTTCGAAGAAGTCATCTGAGTGGGCGAGGTCTGAGCGAGCGAACCCATTTTCCCGTCCTCTGTGAGTATTGAGCGTCGCGTCTTTCCTGAGGTGTGCTGGGCGTCTTTTCGAGTGGTCGTGTCGATCGATCCGTAACCCAAAGCCGATAGCGACTCAGTACCCCTTGACAACTTGCTCGAGCAAGATCGCCTCCATCCTGCCGTTCACACCGACGACGACGATCCGGTCTTCCGCGTCGGTCGAGATCGTGTAGGTTGCGCCGACCGAGGGATCGTCGTCGGTTCGAACCGTCTCCCCGTTTCGACTGATCCGCAGACCGTCGAGGTGTTCGATCGCGGTGACCGTAATCACGGCCTCACCGTCCTTCTCGTTCAGGCTGAGGCCCGCCTGTGGTCGGGTATGGCGCATCACGTCCGCCGGCGGTTCGAAATAGTTGAACGCCGTCGTCTCGATCCACCCCTCGTAGACGGCCACGCGGTCGGTCGTCCACACCGACGTCTCGTTGTAGTACTCGAGTGGAAGCCACGATTCGATATGGGAGCGTGGGCGCTCTTCGTGGAGCGTTTCCAGATCATCGTATATCCAGGCGGTCGATAGCTCCGTGCGTTCGGCCCCAAACGACCAGGAAACGATGAACCCACCCGGTTCGTACGATGGTCGCCCGGTACTGTCAGTAGCGAGACAAAATAAATACGAACTTTCCCCGCTCGGGACGATCGCTTCCTCGAGCACCTCCAGGAGCGTGCCGACGTCGTCGTGCGTCTCGGGAAGTGTGGCGCCTGACGCCCCTCCCGTTTCCAGGAGCGACCCAACCGACAACGTCGACGAATCCACAGCGTTCTCGTCGATCGGCCCCGCTGTGGGCGCGGCAACGAGGGTGGACGGACCGACGGCAACGGCCGAGTCCTCCAGCAGTACCCTGTCGCCGTCCTGGATGGAGACGCCGTCGTACACTTCGTACGCTCCGTGGCTGCTCGCGTCGGCGTACCCTGCTGTTTCGATGGCGTCGGTGACGCCACTCGGATCGAACGAACCGTAAAGAATCTCACCCACGTTTAGATTGAGGTACCGGTCCAACTCTTCACTCGAGATGCCGAGTGCGCTGTACGCTTCGACGGCCTTCTCGAGTTCGGCTCGGTCGACGCTCGAGGCCGTGGCAGACATGTCGTAGGCGGCCTGGACGTCGATCTCGAGGAATCCTGGAGTCCCATCGTAATCGTAGGCATCCACCGCCGGCGTCCACTGGCGAAAGAGCGGTTCGTCACGTGCTTCATAGGTCTCCTCGGCCTCGTCGTCGGTGTTGGACTGGTCGTCGGTTTCGGACTCGTCATCGACGCCGTCGGTGTCAACGGTCGAATTCGAGCGTTCGTTGTTCGCGTCGTCGTCACTGTCTCGAGAATCGGACGTCAGACACCCCGCGACCGCGGTGACTCCACCGAGGGCCAGTGATTGCAACAACCGTCTTCGGCCAGCATCATTCATTACGATACGCTCCACTCCTGAATACAGGGCGAAAAGTATTTCTAAATGATACGAGCGTCGGGCCAACCTGAGTTAGTCCATCCGACGGGTCGCCCTGGGCGTGTCCTCGAGGCGAATTGCGCGCCCCGTCTCGCTCGAGCGATAGATCGCGTCGATGACCCGCTGAACGGCCAGGGCCTCGTCGACCGTGTTGACCGTCGCTTCCTCTCCCGCGGCGACCGTCTCGAGGAAGACGCGATCCTGTTCGTAGTGGCCGGTTACCGACGCGTCGCCGGTGAGCTGGGTGTCCGCGTAGTGGTCACAGCCCGCGGTGCCCGCCTCGAGCAACTCGAGATCCGAATCGCCGATTTCGAACCGTGCGCCGGCGTTGCTCCCCCGGACGTGGAACTCCTGGCTGGGGTCGCGGTTCGTCGCCCAGCCAGCCTCGAGGGTGATCGTTCGCCCGTCGGCACAGCGGATAAACGCGCTGACGGAATCGTCGACCTCGTAGGCCTCTGACTGCGCGTCCCAGTTGTTGCCAAAGCCGTCGGGATCGGCGTACTCCTTCTGGGTTCCGAACGTGCTCCGGGCCGTGCCGGAGACCTCGAGTACGTCCGGGAAGTCGAGCATGTAGAGCGCGAGGTCGATAGCGTGGACGCCGATGTCCAGTAACGCACCGCCCCCAGCGAGGTCGGGGTTCGTGAACCAGGAACCGGGGCCGGGAACGCCGCGCCGACGGATGTAGTTGGCTTCAACGTGGGTTAGACGGCCGAATCGGCCTTGAGCCTTGTACGCGTCGAACATCGCGGCCGACGCGGCGTGGCGGTTGTGAAAGCCCACCATACAGATTCCGTCCGCCCGTTCGGCCGCCTCGGCGAGACGCTCGGCGCTCTCGAGAGTGTGCCCGAGTGGCTTCTCGACCAGCACGTGGCGACCGGCCTCGAGCGCGGCCACCGCGATCGGCTCGTGGAACTTGTTTGGCGTCGTGACGACGACCACCTCGACGCGCTCGTCCTCGAGCATGGCGTCGTGAGAGTCGTACGTTTCGGCGCCGAATTCGGCACCGAACCGTTCGCGCTGTTCTGCAATCAGATCGACACCGGCGACGATATTGGCGCCCTCCTGGCGCATGTTCGAGGCGTGGAGTTGCCCCATCCCACCGAGGCCAACGATCCCGACGCCGATTCCGGTGCCGACGCCGGTCATCGAGTAACCCCCGATTTACCGGCTCGTGTTCGGGTAATGCCCGATTTCATCTGAAAACGAATGCGAAAGAACGCTCCCATAGAGAAACCCGGGGTGGCAATCAAAATAAGGGTTGTGACCCAGGTCACCTATATATTCGTACCAGTTGAGTTCGAATTCTTGTCGGTGGGCCGACAAATGTCAGCGTCCCTACTGCTAGTGCCAGCTTACGGCCCCGTCAGCCACCGCCGGGACCGCCCACGCTTTCACTCTCGATGTCGAACCGCTTCACGATGGCCACTGTCACGATCTGGAACGAGTATCGACACGAACGGGAGAACGACGAGGTCGCCGCCGTCTACCCCGACGGAATCCACGCGACCATCGCCGACTTCCTCGAGGGCGACCACGAGGTGACCACGGCGACGCTCGACGAACCCGAACACGGACTCACCTCGGACGTGCTCGAGGAAACCGACGTCCTGCTCTGGTGGGGACACACGGCCCACGACGAGGTCGAAGACGAAATCGTCGACCGAGTCCAGGAGCGCGTCCTCGAGGGGATGGGCCTGCTCGTGTTGCACTCGGGCCACTACTCGAAGATCTTCAAGCGGCTCATGGGGACCAGCTGTAGCCTCCAGTGGCGCGAGGACGACGGCCTAGAACGCCTGTGGGTCGTCGACCCTGGTCACCCGATTGCAGACGGCCTCGACGAGAATATCGAACTCCCCGAGACGGAGATGTACGGCGAACCCTTCGATGTCCCCGAACCCGACCGCCTGGTCTTCACGAGCTGGTTCGAGGGTGGTGAAGTGTTCCGAAGTGGCTGTTGCTATCGTCGCGGGAGCGGCCGCATCTTCTACTTCCGGCCCGGCCACGAGACGATCCCGATCTACGAGAAGGAAGACGTGCAGCGGGTGATCCGAAACGCCGTCGAGTGGGCCACGCCGAACGAGGGCGCCTCGTGGACGTTCGGTGAGCGAGACTGAGTCTGCGTTCGTCCTGGCCTGGAGCCTTCTCTGACGCGGCCACAGTCTCGAGTTCGCCTGAATCGTGTTCTCGAGTTCGTACCTGATCTCCACCTCGAGCTCGAGCGGCGCGTTTTTGCCGCCGGCGCGAGACGCTCGCGTATGGACGTACACGTAGTCGGTGACGACCCCGTTCGCGCGGCCGTCGTCGCCGCGTTCGACGACGTGGACTCGGTATCGGCCGTCGACGCGACCCCCGACGATCTGAGCGACGCTCGATTCGCCGTCGTGAGCGACGTCGTCGGCGCCGAGACCTTCGAGCGCGCGAACGCGGCCGCTCGCGAGGGAAACACGCCCTGGATCGCCGTCGAAGTCGGCGGCGTCGGGGGTCACCCGCTCAAGGCAGTCGACGCCGCAATCTCGGGGTTCTCTGCCGACACGGCCTGCTTCTCGTGTCTCGAGGCGCGCGTCGAGTCGACGTTCGAGGACGAGGACGTCGGCGACGGCCGCCCCCGCGCGAACCGGAGCGCGGCCAGGCTCGCGGGGGCCATCGCCGGCCGGGAGTGCATTCGGCTGTTCAGCGGGGAGGAACCGACGATCATCGGGCAGGTTCGCGAGGTTCCCCACGCCAGGCGACAGGTGCTTCCCGTTCCCGGTTGTGCGTGCGAGCCGTCGGATCGGGATCGGTCCCTGGATCTCGAGGACGACGAGTCCCTGGACCTCGAGGCGGCCGTCGACCGGGCCGAACTCGCCATCGACGAGCGAGTCGGGATCGTCGAATCGATCGGCGAACTCGAGTCGTTCCCGGCTCCTTACTACCTCGCGACGGTGGCCGACACGACGGCCTACAGCGACGCGAGCGCGCCGACCCAGGCCGCCGGCGTCGCCGTCGACTGGAACGCGGCGCTGATGAAGGCCGTCGGAGAAGGCCTCGAACGATACTGCGCGGGAACTTATCGCGATGCGGACTTCGTTCACGCTAGCGAAGCCGGCCTCGAGGACGCCGTCTCACCGACCGACCTCGTTCGACCGGAGTCGGCCCCCGAGTACGACCCCGGCGAGGACTGCCGATGGGTCGAGGGCATCGACCTCGAGAGCGGCGAGTCCGTCCACCTCCCGGCGGCGGCGGTCCAGTTTCCCCAGCCCGGTGACTCGCTGGTGCCGTCGATCACGACCGGACTCGGCCTCGGATCGTCGACGGTCGACGCGCTCCGCTCCGGGCTGACGGAGGTCGTCGAGCGCGACGCCACGATGCTCGCGTGGTACTCCACGTTCGAACCGCTGGCCCTCGAGGTCGATGCCGAGACCGAGGCCTACGAGACGCTCGCCAGGCGGGCGAGGAGCGAGGGACTCGAGACGACCGCGCTGCTTTGCTCGCAAGACGTGGACGTCCCCGTGGTCGCGGTCGCCGTTCACCGAGACTCGGAGACTCCCACCGAGGAGTACGCGGACCCGTGGCCCCACTTCGCCGTCGGCTCCGCCGCCGGACTCGACGCCGGCGCTGCCGCGACGAGCGCGCTCGAGGAGGCCCTCCAGAACTGGATGGAACTTCGAGGGATGGGACCGGAGGAGGCCGAAAACGCGAGCGGCGCCATCGGCAAGTACGGATCGTTTCCCGACCGGGCCAGGGAGTTCGTCGACGTGAGCGACGCCCAGCGAGTCTCAACATCGTCCGTCGGTCCGGAACCCGTACCGACTGGTGCGGCGAGACTCGAGGCGCTCCTCGAGCGCGTGACCGACGCCGGACTGACGCCGTACGCCGCCCGATTCACGACGAGAGACGTCGAGCGAATCGGGTTCGAGGCCGTGCGCGTCGTCGTCCCCGAAGCCCAGCCGCTGTTTACGAGCGAGCCGTACTTCGCGCCTCGAGCCAAGACGGTCCCCAACGACCTGGGGTTCGAGCCGCGGCTCGATCGGGCGTTTCACCCCTATCCGTAGGTCGGTCTCGGCGTTTCGGCGGCGCCGGTCGAACGATCAGTCGTCCGTCGAGTTACCGTCCGATTCGGTCGTACTCTCGCCCGAGCCCGACGTATTCTCGCTCGAGTCGTTCGCCTCCTCCTCGAGTTCCTCCTGCTCGGCCTCGGCTTCGTCTTCGTCCTCGATGATCTCGAGTTCGAGGGCATCGTCGTAAATTCGGATGCTCACGAGCTGGGTTTCCTCCGTAATTTGGCCGGTCTCGACGAGGTCCTCGCCTGGACCCCCTTCCGCGCCGTCGCGTCCGTACCGGGTGACGCGAAACTGCTGTGGGCTTCGTTCGATACGGCCGGTGACGGCCCGCTCGCCCGGAATCATGTTGATTCCATCGTCGTGCGTCTTGCGTCCGGTCTCGACTTCCTGGGCTTCGATCGCGACGTTGTACGAACGTTCGGCCTCGCTGAAGAGCTGTATCGGCACGTTCGGCTGGATTCCACCGCCCGTGAAGAACTCACCGAGACCCTGAAAACAGCCGGCGAGTCCGACGCTCGCGCCGACACCGATCGCCTGGAGGACGTTCCGACGGTTCACACCGCTAGCTAGGGAGTGGACTCTCCTAAGCGTGCTGATTCGTCGCCTCGAGTGTCACCCGGTCTTGTACACGCCTCGAGCGTCACCCGGTCTTGTACACGCCTCGAGCGTCCGCGATCAGCGTGTCATCTTCGCTGTAGACCTCGACGTCGACGACGCCGACGTCCCCGCCACAGCGGACGACGTCGGCCTCGGCGTAGAGGTCGCCGGTGCCTGCCGAGAGGTAGTCGATGCGCATGTCGATCGTCGGCACCGGCTGGTCGACCTCCGAGACGAGCGCCGCCCCGCCGACGGTGTCCGCCAGGGTGAACGTCACCCCGCCATGGGCCATCAGCCGATCGGCGTTCCAGGACAGTTCCTCGCGCATCTCGAGGCGGCCTTCGGCGTGGCCGTCTGCGGCTTCGGTGACCTCGACGCCCAGCAGGTCGGCGAACGGCATCTCCTCGAAGAAAGACTCGATGTCCATACTCGAGGATGGTTCGGGACGGCGCATAAACGATGGGGGTCTCGCGTGACGGTCGAGACTGTCACGAACCGCTTTCGAGACGATCGCGAAACGATCACGAAATCGAGACGGTCTCGAGGAGGAAAACTTACGGTATCACAGTATTTTGGATTGGGTATGTCTACGCGCGCACACTCCCGTGGCGATGGCGGATTCGTCGCCGCGGTGAAAGTCGACCTGGCACGGCTCCACGGAGCGTGGATGGAGCTCGTCTTCCCCCGCCAACGCGGCCGGGGTCACTCCGTCATGGGTAAGTGGAAACCGGAATCGCTCCCACAGAAAGTGGGCTACTATCTCTGGAGTTTCGTCGGCGCCCTCGGTTTGCTTCTGGTGTATCCGTTCACCGTAATCGGCCTCGCGACCCGCTACTACGCGGCGAAACTCGACTCGACGCGAACGCGATTCGGCATCGTCGGCGTCACCGCCGTCGCCCTCCTCGGCTGGGGCCTACTGACCATCGCCTGGGGTGCGATGTCGTACATGGAGCAAGTCGACGTCCCGCTCGACGCCGTCTACGCCGTCGCCGCAGCGAGCGGCGTCGCGACGATCTCGACCGCGCTCGCCGCCGCCTGCTCGAAGTTCGGCGGACGGGCACTCTCGGTGATCCTCGCCTACCCCTTCGCGATGACTGCCCTGTTCTTGCCTCCAGTCGTCGCCGCGCTCGTCACCCCCTCGCTCGAGCCGTACGTCCTCGAACCCAGCTACGACCTCGCCGTGTGGCTCCTCGACACCGTCTTCGTCGTCGGGGACCTCAACCAGTACCTGCGCGAGAACTACCAGCTCGAGGGCGCGGCCTACGCGGCCATGTGGCTCGGGTTCTCGTTCCCGATGGGCTGGTTCCTCGGGACGATGGTCTCGCTGGCGAACGTCGTCCGGCCGTCGGGCGAGTAATCGACTGCTCGCCGTCCAGCAACTCCGGCAACCGACGGAAACGGGCGCGTCGTTTCGGTATTCTTAGGAATCTTCGGAACCGACGTCCGCACATGGCACTCGAGTTCGACCTCGTCAAGACCGTCGGTGCGTTTGTCGCGATCATCGCCGTCGGGACCGTAGCCCTCACGATGATGCCGGGTATGACGACCGGAACGATCCTGACGATGGTCCTGCCGTCGATGGCCTTCTTCGGCGCGATCATGCTCGCGATCGGCGTCAAACACGGGGAATACCGGGCGACGCGCTGATCGAGGCACTCGTTTTCGAGCGTATAGTGCGGGTCTCGAGGATGAGTCTCGAGTCGTAACGACGCCTTTCGTGAGCCGTCGCTTCCTACCAATGGACCGCTCGAAACGGAGCGTGCGCTCGCTAGGAGCGTATCGTAAACGAAGTAATCGTCCGGGCGGTCGGTGACGACGGCCCGGCGTCAGAACTTAGTTGCGGACGACGTTCGTCGCGCGGGGGCCTTTGGGGGCCTGTTCGATGTCGAATTCGATGTCTGTGCCTTCTTCGAGGTCCGGGCCGCCGACGTCTTCCATGTGGAAGAATACGTCATCGTCCGCGTCGTCCGTCGAAATGAAACCGTAGCCGCCTGTGTCGTTGAAGAAATCAACCTTTCCGTTTGCCATTGCAAACAAACGTTCACCCGGGACACGGATAACCCTTGCGAGGGTCGCGGTACCACGACGGTCGCTCCCGCCCTGTCCTACATGTAGCCGAGGTCTCGCAACCGCTCCATCAGGTCCTCCTTGTCCTGGGCGCGGCCAGCGCGTTCGGTCGTTCCCTCGAGGTCCTGGAGCCAGGCGGGGTCGTCCTCAGTCTTCTCGGTGCTGATCTCGCTCCCGAGCGAGCGGAAGCCTTCCCAGTACTTCGGCGAGACGGGGGTATCGCTAGGCTCGAGGTCGTTTGGCAGGTCGTCGGCACTTTGCGGGACGTAGCCCTCGTCCGGGAACGCCTCGACGGTGTCCGGGACGACGAAGTTCCAGAAGGCCTCCCAGACGGCCGCCTCGTCGAACTGGAGAATGGGCTGAACGCGGTCGTGGGGTGGATAGATGTCCGGATCGTGGCGCGGCGAGAAGAACGTCTCGTCGGCGCGGGCCTCCTGTTCGTCCCAGCGGACGCCCGAGAGGATGCCGTCGATGTCGTACTCCTCGAGCGCGTCGTTGAGCGCGACCGTCTTCAGCAGGTGGTTCCCGGCGTAGGTGTCGAGCAGGAACGGGAACGTGTCCTCCTCGTACTCTAAGATGTTCTCGACGTGATGGCGATTGTGCTCGGACAGTTCGTCGACGGGAATGTCGTCGCCCGGCTCGAGGTCGTTCTCCTCGACGTAATTGCCAATGTCCTGGTTTCGCGCGTAGATGACCTCGAGGTCCCACTCGTCGGCCCAGTGGTCGACGAAGTCGTGGATCGCCTCGAAGTGCTGGTAGTGGTCGATGAAAATCGCGGGAGGTACCTCGAGGTCGTAGCGGTCCGCGACCTCCTTGACGAAGTACAGGACGAGCGTCGAGTCCTTGCCGCCGGTCCACATCACGGCCGGGTTCTCGTACTGCTCGAGGCCCTGTCGAGTGACCTCGATGGCCTTCTCGATTTTGTCCTGGATCTGCGGGTAGTCTTCGGGGTCCTCGTCGGTGCCGTCCTCGTAATCGACGTCGACGTACGTGGGGAAATCGTCGGGCATACGGTGTAATTACATATAATTACGAGGGTTAAAGTCCTTACGCCGGCGGAACGTGCTGTCGCCGCCGTTCGGTCTTCACGTGGGAAATGCTAGCAAAAACTGCTGATCGCACTCGGTCGTACGATTGACGCTGACGATTCCCTCGTACACGGACCCAGGACGTATTCGTTTCGACGGTTCGCACTTGATGATCACGTCTGTTCACGCCGGTTCTTATGCCGTCTCGACCACAACCGGACATCGACAATGACCCAGCGGCCGCAGTCACCGCAGACGCCGGCATCGAAGCCGTCCGTCGTCCCGACTGGCAACTCGTCTCCCCAGGATAGAGCCGTGCTGACGACCCCACAACTCGCCGATCGACTGGAAGAACAGATCGGCTACCGGCTCGACGAGATGGCCCTCGAGCGGGTGCTCATCGAACTCGACCGCCACGGTTACGTCGAGTGGGAGGGGGTTACCCGCGTCGGCGATTACGTGTGGAACCTCTCGGAATCGTCCGAGCGGATCGCCGACGCGGTTGCAGAAATCGTGATTTGCCGCCTGGAGGGGTGGCTCGAGAATAGCGGCCGATGACGAATGCGCCGCTCCGCTCGTCGTTTCGTACTCTTACCGTCGAGTCTTCGAGACCTACTCGAATTGCGATACAATCGTCACACTGACGAATCGTGTCGAAACCGTCCCCTCAGTCGCTGATGAACTTGTTGTCCCGCCAGTTGACCCCACTCGAGGCCGACTTGCGCTCGCGCGGTCCCTCAACGACCTCGACGTCGGCGGGTCTGGCCTCGCCGTCGACGATCCGGGTCGCCTCGAGGTCGCCGTCGCGCTCGGAAATCGCCGTCAGCGTCCCCTTCTCGGTCTGGAGGGCGATGTCACAGAGCACCTTGAACATCTCGTACTGGAGAAGCGAGTTCTGGAGTACAGTCTCGCGATCGCCCTTGAACGCCGCGAACTCGACGAGTTCCGACTCGATCTCCTCTTCCTCGTCTTCGTCCCAGCGGAACGAGTTCTGCCGGCGTTCCTCCGGATCCTCCTCGTAGACGCGGTTCTCCGTAACGCTAGCCTTCAACTGGGCCGTCGGCGTGTACTTGCTGACCGTGTCGTCGTTGGAGACGGCTTTGAGAATGAGAGTGTTGTTTCGGCGGGTGAGCTCGACGTCGGTGACGCCGTCGGGGTAGGTCGCCGTCTCGAGGTGCTCTTCGAGGTCCTCGAGCGGGAGTTCGAGCGTGGAGTGCAGCCGATACACGTGTCTGGATTCCTCTGTTGACATATCTGGAAGGGGGTGGGCGATAGTCGTCTGGTTCCTAGTACGGTCGCTCCCCATATATGACCTGCTATTATCTCCCCGGGTGACGTATTGGAATTCATATGGGTGTTCGCGAACAGGTCGCCGCAGACCTCGCCGACGGCGGCCCCATCGGGTGGTCAAGATTCGGGGTACTCGTTCAGGGACTCGCCTGGAGCGTCGTCTCGAGTTCGCCGCGTTCGTCGAGTTCGGCCAGGACGTCCGACCCGCCGACGAACTCGCCGTCGACGTAGGTCTGTGGGATCGTCTCCCAGCCGCTGTGTTCCGAGAGCGCCTCCCGGAACTCGGGCAGGGACTCGAGCACGTCCACCGTCTCGATATCGCTTCGGTGCTTGCCAATCAACTCGAGGGCGCGCTGGGAGTACCCACATTGGGGCATGAGTTCGTTGCCCTTCATGAAGAGAACGACGTCGTTCTCGTCGAGGGCGGTTTCGACGATCTCGTCGACCTCGTCTTGCTCGAGGCTGCTTTCTGGCTGAAACGTCATGGGCGTTCGTAGGGGCGTGGGATGGAAAGTGTTTGCGCCGTACGGACGGCGTCGCACCCCCCCCCCCCCCCAACACTATAGAAAATATAGTATCGGAACCCGCGTTCGGACGAAAACAGGCTACTCGACGACGAATCGAAGCGCCGGGCGAGGGGTCACTCGTCCGCGTCTTTCCCGACGCTGATGACCTGCAACAGGGAGTAGACGGGGACGCCGTCGAGTTCGTCGACGCCCTGCTTGTCCGCGAGGACGACGCACGCGAGCGGTTCGCCGCCTTCCTTCCGAATCGCGTCGATGGTCTCACGCATGGTCGTCCCGCTGGTGACCGTGTCGTCGACGACGTAACACTCCCGGCCGCGAATCGTCGCAAAGTTTCGCGAGAAGGTTCCGCCGAGTTCGTCGATGTCGCCCTCCTCCCACTGGTGTTTCGCCGGCGTGTACGTTCCCAGGTCGGTCTCGAGTTCGTGGGCGACCAGCGCTGCGATGGGGCCGCCGGCCTTCTCGATTCCGATCGTCAGGTCGACGTCTTCGCCGTGTTTGGCGAGCAGGTCGGCCATCGCGCTGGCGACGTAGCCCATCCGCTTCGAGTCCCGGCCGATGGCCGACCAGTCGACGTGGATGTCCGCCGATCCGGCGGTATCGGCCGTCTCGGGGGCCGACGGTTGCGGTGCGGTGCCGCTGCGTTCGACTAGCCAGCTCGCCGTCTCGCGGGAGACGTTCAACTCGTCTGCGATCTCGCCCTTCGAGAGGCCGCGTTCGGCGAGGTCGGCCGCACTCTCGATCAGGTCGTCGACGTTCTTCATATACGGTCGAATTCGACCGCCGTTTTTATAGTCGTGTCGTCGTCGACGAATGCCGCCTCGAAGACTTCGACGTCGTAAATCCCGGTCACGAGGTCGTCCAGGAACGACGACGGCAGCTGCGTGAGCGTGTCGATGGCGGCCTCGAAGTGGCCGCGGTTGGCGTTGACGCTCCCGACCAGCGCCTTGTTGTGGAGCACGAACTCCTCGTGGAGCGCGCCGCCGTCGATTTCGAACGTCCAGCTTGAGGGAACGCCGAGCAGAGCGCCGACGCCGTTGGGCGCGAGCGCCTCGATCGTCTCGAACGCGTGGGGGGCGTACCCCGTCGCCTCGTAGATGAAGTCCATCCCCTCGTAGGCCTCGGGCACCTCGGACACCGGCGTCTCGCGCGAGTCCACGTACGTCGCCCCGAGAGACTCGACGATGTCGATCGTCGGGTCCGGCCTATCTCGCCGGCCGAGGCAGTACGTCCGATCGAACTCGAGGGTTTCCGCGAGCATCGCGACCGTCAGAAGGCCGAGCGAGCCGTTGCCGAGGACCATCGCGGATTCGGGCTGCCAGTCGAACGCCGAGCGGCTGGCGACGGCGTGTTCGATGGCCTTCTCGGAGATGGTGATCGGTTCGACGAGGAATCCGAGCGGCGCCAGTTCTTCCGGAATCGGAACCAGGTACTGGGCGGGGCTGGTGAAGTACTCCGCCATGAACCCGTGGGCGCCGACGATACCGCGTTCGTGGTACTCGCCTTCAGGTGCCATGTCAGGATATCCCGACTCGAAGTAGCGATTCGAGCCGTTCGGCGGCCGTCGAACCGTCGGGACGACGAGCTGTCCCTCCTCGAGTTCGGTCCCGTTCGCGTCCTCGACGACGCCGACGGCCTCGTGGCCCAGTACGAGGTGGTCCTCGCCCTCGGGGACGCCGCCGTGTTCGCCCGCGATGACCTCGTGGTCGGTCCCGTCCACGCCGACGCGGAGCGTGCGAACGAGGGCTTCGCCGTCAGCCGGGTCGGGAACCGGCTTCTCGAGCATCACTGGCTCGCCCGAGCCCGGCTCGACTGCGATCGTTTTCATACCGATACCACGTGCCCCGACGACTAAAAGTTTATTCTATCTCGAGTAAAGATCGCGTTCACTGCCGAGAGGTGGTTACTATCGCACCAGCGGAAACGATTAACCCGCCACCACGTCAATTCCCACCATGGAACGCTACGACCTCGTCTACCGACTCTACGACGAGTTCGACACGAAGACGCTCCGGGAGTACCAGGAGTTCGTCGACGTCTTCCCGCCGATCGACTCCCGGGTGGCCCTCGAGCACTGGCAGGACGCGAGCGAGGAACTCGAGTCCCGAAAAGACGAGATTCGCTCGGCGTTCGCCGCCGGTGAGACACTCGCCGAAGTCGCCGCGCGAACCACGCGCGACCAGGCGTTCACGGCGCTCGACCTCGAGGCCAGGTACGGCCGGGCGGTGAACGTCCTCGTTCTCGACGTCGATGAGACGCTTCGGTCCGCGGGCGGCACGGACAACGAGATTCCCCGCGACACCCTCCACGTGCTCACGGAGTTTCACGAGGCGGGACTCCCCATCGTCATCTGCACCGGCCAGACCCTCGAGAACGTCAAGGGGTTCGCCATCCAGGGGCTGGGCAGTGAAATCGTCCACTCGGGAAACCTCTCGATCGTCTACGAGACGGGCAACGGCGTCTTCACGCCGGGCCACGGCGCCGACACCAAGCAACTGCTCTACGAGGACCTCGACGCGGAGATTCGCGACGTCTTCGACGACGTTCGCGCGCGCGTCCTCACCGACGCCCCCGAGGACCTCCGCCGGGGCTGTCACCTGCAGGGCAACGAGTTCAACGTCACGATGAAACCGAACTACGAGACCGGCTCGAGTCGGGCTCGCGAGATTATCGACGACGCGCTCGTGTACATGATCGACCTGCTGGGTGGTGCCGTCGCGGAGGCAGTGGACTGGGACGACACGACCGAACCGGGCGAGGACGTCGATGTCCCGGAACCGAACGACTATGCTCGCGCGTTCTACGCCATCGAGGACCCCGAAATCAGGAGCGTCCTCGAGCAGTGCGGCGCCTACCCCGACGTCGATCGTTCGAGCGTGCCCGACGCACTCGTGGACGTCTTCGAGCGCATCGACGTCGCCTACTACGAAGCCGATGCGGCCGAAATCGGCAGTCTCGAACTCGACAAGGTCGCCGGCGTCGAGCGCGCGCTGTCGGTCCTGGACGTCGAGGATCCGTTCGCACTCGTCATGGGCGACTCGAAGAGCGACCTGCGCGTGATGGAGTGGGTCGCGAGGAACGACGCTGGCATCGCCGCCGCGCCGGAGCACGCCTCGGAGGACGTCCTCGAGCACGTCCTCGGCTCGGACGAACTCGTCTTCGACCGCGGCAAGAGCGTCGACGTCCTGCGGACGGTGTACGCGCTCAACCGGTTCGCTCGCCTCGAGCGCTGACCGGTCGGTGGGACGGACCGTCTCGAGACCGTGAAAAAGTGGTTTTCACCCGCGTCGTGACGTGATCGTATGCGACGTCGAACACTGCTGGCTGGACTCGGGGGTGTGGGTACGGCCACCGGCGTAGTGGGTGCCAGCGACGGTGAGTGCGAGACTCGAGACCAGGACGGGGGCGATTCCGTGGGTCAGAACGAAGATCTGTCGGGCTCAATCGACATCGAGATCGACATCGAGACCCTCGAGGGCGACTGTCTAAGCGGCGGGACGGGTGCCTATCCAGCGGTGCGGTTGCTCGAGGACGGATTGCAGGTCCAGACCGCGCTCCAGACGCCGTCACCCTGTCACGAGGTCGTCCTCGAGTCGGCAGTCGTTCGCGAGCGCGGTGGCGACGACCGTCCGGACGACGAGGATGATCAGGCCGACGGCAACGATGGCGATGGCAATGGCGATAAGCACCCGGACCGGAGCACGACCGAACTGGTCGTCCGTCTCCGTCCCGACCAACCGGCCGACGAGGCCTGTATCCAGTGCGTCGGTACCGTGACCTACTGCCTCTCAGTTACGTTTTCGGACCTCGAGGCCCGACCCGAGGCGTTCAGGCTGGTCCACGAATCGTTCGCGGATCCGCGGACGGTTCTGAGCCTGGAGTGGCCGGCCGTGAGCGACCAGGAGGATGGTGGCGGTGTGAAGAACGATACGGGTTCGGACGACGAATAGGTGGAGACGACGGCAACAGTGGAGATGACGAAGGCCAGGAGTACAGCGAAGACAATGCCGATCGCTAAATCAGTGCTCGACGAACTCGAGCAAGATGCCGCCCGTATCCCGGGGATGCAGGAACGCCACGTCGTGGCCCCAGGCGCCGGGCCGCGGTTCGTCGTCGATACACTCGATGCCGAGGTCCCGAGCGCGCTCGAGGGCCGTCGTCGCGTCGTCGGTCTCGACCGCGAGGTGGTGGATGCCGGCCCCGTTTCGCCCGAGGTAGGACGCGATGGTGCCCTTCTCCTGGGGCTCGAGCAGCTCGAAGTAGCCGTTCTCGAACGCCAGGAAGACGACGGTCATCCCGTCGAACGTCTCCTCGTGGACGAGATCGACGTCGAAGAGGTCGACGTACAGGTCGGCTAGCGCCTGGGCGTCCTCGGTCGCGATTCCCGCGTGGTCGAAGCGCATCATGTCTCGAGATGAATCGACCAGCGTCGTCAGTGTTGCGCTCGAGTCTCACTTCGGAAATTGCCGTGCAGACGCCGTGACGACCGATCCATCACGAACGCGAGAGTCGATCGAATCCAAAGGTGTTAGTAGGGAAACAACAGATACTCGAGCGAATGCAGATTACTACCACCGAAACCGTTCCGGACGGCGAGATCGACGAAGTCCTCGGCGTAGCCCGCGGAAACACTGTGGAAGCCAGAAACGTCGGCCGCGACATCACCCAGGGGATTCGCAACATCTTCGGCGGCGAACTCAAGGCCTACTCCGAGTTGCTCTCGAAAGCGCGGGACGAGGCCGTCGACCGCATGGAGGCCGACGCCGAACGCATGGGCGCCGACGCAGTCGTCAACGTCCGTCTCGAGACCTCCCAGATCATCGACGGCGGCTCCGAGGTCATGGCTTACGGGACGGCTGTTCGGCTTCGGTGACGGTACCGGTCTCTCCCATCTTCACTCGGCCGAACACTGTCCTGTCGAACATTCGCCGAATCACGACTTATCGTCGCCCTCCAGCGCGAATGACGGCGACTCTCCCGAGATCTCGAACACCTCGCGCATCTCCTCCTCCGAGAGTTCGAAGTCGAAGCAGTCGGCGTTCGCTTCCACGTGCTCCCGACTCGCCGCCTTCGGAATCGCGACCACCGACGGCTGCTGAAGCAGCCACCGCAACGCGACCTGGGCCGCCGACTTGCCGTGTCGCTCGCCGATGGACTCGAGGCGCTCGTCGTCGGCGACGTCTCCCCTCGCCAGTGGCGAGTAGGCCGTGAGCGAGACGCCCGCCTCGAGGCAGTACTCGAGCAACGCGTCCTGGCGGTTGAACGGGTTGTACTTCACCTGGTTCGTGACGATGGGCGTCGCCGACCGGTCGACGGCCTCCTCGAGTTCCGGGACCGAGAAGTTGCTGACACCGATGTGGTCGACGACGCCCTCGTCCTGGAGGTGGTTCATCGCGTCGAGGGTGATCTCGAGGGGCACCTCGTCGCTCGGCGCGTGCAACAACAGGAGGTCGATCGTCTCGATTCCCAGTCGGTCGCAACTCCCCTGCGCCGACTCGAGCGCGTCGTCGAAGGCCGCGTCCTCGGGATCGATTTTCGTGACGACGAACACCTCGTCGCGGGAGACGTCCGCGCGCTCGAGGCCGTCGCCGACGGCCGATTCGTTGTCGTACATCGTCGCCGTGTCGAGGTGGCGGTAGCCGGCCTCGAGGGCCCACTCGACGGCTCGCGTGCAGTCTTCGCCGGTGATTCGGGCGGTGCCGAAGCCGAGGGCGGGGATCGACGCACCGCCAGCCGATACGGTCGAGTCGATGGTCAGTTGCGACATGGTAGCAGGACACCCTTCCGGGTTATGAAACGACGGCTTCGACTCGCCGGTCGGGGTAGTTGCGTGTTCGATTCAGGTAGCCGGTGTTCGACTCACACCGCGCTTCCCGGCGTGTACTCCCCGAACTCCTCGCGGAAGATGTTACAGATCTCTCCGACCGTCGCGTACGCCTTGACCGCGTCGACGATGACCGGCATGAGGTTGTCGTCGCCCTGCGCGGCCTCCCGAAGGATCTCGAGCGCCGCCTCGACGGCCTCCTCGTCGCGATCCCCGCGGACGGACTCGAGGCTCCGGATCTGTCGTCGCTCATCCTCTTCGGTGACTTCCTGGACGTCCATCTCGGGGTCTTCGTCGACCTCGAACTCGTTGACGCCGACGATGATGCGCTCGCCGTCTTCGATCTCGCGCTGGCGGTCGAACGCGGTGTCCTGGATCTGGCGCTGGACCCACTGCTGTTCGATCGCTCGCCGCATCCCGCCGCGCTCGTCGACTTCCTCAAGGAGGTCGTAGGCCTCGGATTCGACCTCGTCGGTGAGGTGCTCAACGTAGTAACTGCCCGCGAGCGGGTCGACGGTGTCGGCCGCGCCGGACTCGTGGGCGAGGATCTGCTGGGTGCGGAGGGCGGTCCGGACCGATTTCTCGGTAGGTAGAGCCAGCGCCTCGTCTTTGCCGTTGGTGTGGAGGCTTTGCGTACCCCCGAGAACCGCCGCCAGCGCCTGGTACGCTACCCGGACGACGTTGTTCTCGATCTGCTGGGCGGTGAGCATCGAGCCCGCCGTCTGGGTGTGGAACTTCAGTTGCCGGGACTTGGGATTTTGCGCGTCGAAGCGCTCGTCCATCAGGTCGTGCCACATTCGTCGGGCCGCGCGGAACTTCGCGACCTCCTCGAAAATGTTGTTGTGCCCGTTGAAGAAGAAGGAGAGTTGCGGGGCGAAGTCGTCGACGTCCAGGCCGGCGTCGATGGCGGTCTCGACGTACTCGAGGCCGTTTCCGAGGGTGAAGGCGAGTTCCTGGGCGGCCGTCGAGCCGGCCTCCCGGATGTGATAGCCCGAGATGGAGATGGTATTGAACTTGGGCACTTCCTCGGCGCAGAATTCGAAGATGTCCGTGATGATCCGCATCGACGGCTCGGGCGGGTAGATGTAGGTGTTCCGGGCGACGTACTCCTTGAGGAGGTCGTTCTGGATGGTCCCCCTGAGTTCAGCGCGGTCGACGCCCTGGCGGTCGCCCACGGCGATGTACATCGCCAGCAGGACCGACGCGGGCGCGTTGATCGTCATGCTCGTCGACACTTCGTCAAGGGGGATGCCGTCGAACACCGTCTCCATGTCCTCGAGCGAGTCGATGGCGACGCCCGCCTTGCCGACCTCGCCGGCGGACATCTCGGCGTCCGAATCGTAGCCCATCTGGGTCGGCAGGTCGAACGCCATCGAGAGCCCGGTCTGGCCCTGATCGAGCAGGTAGTGAAATCGTTCGTTGGTGTCCTCGGGTGTCGAGAACCCGGCGTACTGGCGCATCGTCCACAGCCGACCCCGGTAGCCCGTGGAGTAGACGCCGCGAGTATAGGGCGCCTCCCCGGGATAGCCCAGATCTTCCTGGTAGTCGAGGTCGGAGATGTCTGCCGGCGTGTACAGTCGATCGACCTCCTGGCCCCCGGTGTCGGTCGTGAACGTCTCCTCGCGTTCGCCGAAGCGGTCGATCACCGGTTCGACCTGCTCGTCGTGCCAGGTTTCTTTCCCCTCGCGGATCGCCTCGAGATCCTCGGCATCGAACATTATCGATGACGACGGTTTCCTGTGGCTTGAAGGTTGACAAACGAGTCGGTCGACGGAAACGCAATGGGCCGCGTTCGTCGGGCGCTACGCTACGTTCTGGGCTCGGCCGCCTCGGCGTTTTCCTCCCGGTTGCGATACTCCTCGAGGCGACGCTCGTCCCTCGAACCCGCCCCGAACAGCCGCTCGGTAAACGTTCGCTCGGACGGCCGCTCCGAGAGTAGCACCGACCCCTCGACGACGCGCGCGACGTCGATGTGGAGCGAGTCCCGAACGAGCCGAGAGAGCAGGCCACGCTCGGTCGCGCCCATCATGACGATCGTGGCGTCCAGGTCCCTGGCCGTGCGACAGATCGCCTGCTCGACGTCGCCCGAATCGTCGACGACGATTTCTGCATCGTCGAGTCCGTGATCGTTCGCCCAGTCGGAGAGGAACGCCTCGCCTGCTGCTCGATCGGCCGGGTCGTCGACGACGTGTAAGAGGGTGATCTCGGCGTCGGCACCGTTCTCGAGGGCCTGCGCGATTTCGGCGCTGAGATCTGAATCGGGGCCGCCGGCGGTCGGGAGGAGCACCCGCGACGGATCGAGCCCGCGGTCTTTGATCACGAGGAAGTCCGTCGGAAGCCGATTCGTGAGTTCGTCGAGGTGGCTCTCGGCGCGGGCGGAGGTCCACAGCTGGTCCTGTCCCCACCCCATGAGCACGAGGTCGGGGCGGGTCCGCCTGGCCCGGTCGAAGATCTCCTCGAACGACCGGGGAGAGACGATGGTCGACGTTCCGAACTCGACGTCGTAGCCGTCGCCGATTCGTCGAATGTCCTCGAGCAGGCGGTCTGACTCGCGGAGGATTCGGTCGTGATGGCCGCTACTGTCCGCGACGTGCTGGGGGGCCTGGACGATGTGGACGACGTGGACCTGCCCCTTCTCTTTCGTTTCCGACAGCGCGCAGGCGAATTCGACGAGCTGGGATTCGGTTCGCGGGTTGGCGATGGGGACGAGGATCCGGTAGGAGTCCTCGTCGCGAACGATCGTCTCGACGGTGTCGACGACGGGGACGTAGGTTCGCCCCGAGAGCGAGCCGAGGAGCCACTCCCGGATGGTGAGTCGCCTGGTGTTCTCGTACCGGTCGATGTCGAGTCGTCGCTCGCTGGTCTGGTAGTAGTTGACGACGGTGACGAGCAGGACGCCGCCGAGGGTGTTCCCGAGCAACACCGGGATCACGAACTGGGTCATTGCCGGAAATATCACCCCAATGTCACCGAGGGCAAGGGTGAGGTACACCACCTCGGTGAAGGAGACGACGACGTGGAAGAGGTTGCCCAGTGGAACCGTCAGAAAAGCCAGGTAGACCACGAGCAATCGCGAGGCGGTGTCGCGAACGGCAAAGTTGATCCAGACGACGCCCGCGACGACCAGACCGGCGAACGTCCCTTTGAAGAAGAGACTCGTCGCCGGGGTTTCGATGCCCTTCTCGGCGAGGTAGATCGCCATCTCCGCCGATGGCGCGTCGAAGACGCCGCCGTAGGCGAGAGTCACCGCCCCGAGCGCGCCGCCGGCGAAGTTTCCGGCGAGGACGATCACCCAGTGGCGAAGCAACGTCGGGATTGACGAGAGGCGCTCGAGGACCAGCGCGACGGGCGGCAGGGTGTTCTCGGTGTAGAGCTGGTAGCCGCCGATGATGATGTAGATGAACCCCAGCGGGTAGAGCAGGGCGGCGACGATCTCGCTGTCGGTCTTCGTCGACATCGAGGCGTAGATCAGGAACGTGAGCGTGATCGCGAAACCGCCGGCGAGCGCGCTGAAGAAGAGTTCGCGCGTCCCGGAAGTGATCTCGTGATCGGCGTCCGCGACGACGCGCTGGAAGACTTCATCGGACGAAAACCGGTCCGGCATGACCGTCCCGTACGCCGGCGCGCCACTCTCGGCTCGCTGTGGAATTTCCACTGCGGAATCGTCGTCGTCACTCATTGTCGACCCTCACTCATGGAAGGGCTAAGTGACTTTCTTCATCGGACCGTCCGTGCCGGGGTTCGAGCGTCATCGACGGCCCGTATCGTACTTGTAGGTCGCCGTGTCGGGGTCGATACCGAAGTCCTCGGGGGTTTCCTCCTCGCCGTCGCCGCGCTCCGGTTCGTTCGCCTCCTTGAACGCGTCCCGCAGCCGTTCGGGCATCTCGAATCCGTCGACGTCGATCGCGAACGGGACCGCGTCCGGATCGACGCCCTCCCGTTTGTCCGCCAGTCGCTCCTGTAACACGGCAGGGAGGGCCGATTCCTCGATGCGATTGAAGCCGAACTGCGCGAGGTAGGCCCCTTCCCCGGTGAGGGTGTAGACCGTCTCGAAGCCCTCGTCGCCGGCGTACTCGACCAGCCGTTCGACCACGTGGGCGCCGACGCCCTGGCCGCGCCACTCCTCGAGGACGCCGATGCTCGTCAATTCGCAGACGTCGTCGGCGTCGTCGGGTTTGTGGATGCGGATACGGCCGAACCCCGCCTTCTCCCCCGACTCTTCGTCGATGGCGACCACGTAGTCGCGCGAGCGGAACGCCGTGTCGTCGAGCCCCATCGCCTCGATGTGGTCGAGAAGCCAGACCTCTTCCCGGTTTTTCGCGTCCCGTACGTACATGATTCGAGCTAGGGCCGCCGCGGCCAAAAGCGTTTGTGAGGTACTCGCAGGTTTCGGCCCGTCTCGAGACGGTAACGTTCATGACACGGGACGGTAAACCTTGCCAGTGACATGGAAGGGGACCTGATCGACGAGGTGGTCCACGAACCCGACGAGGCGTTCGCCGAGTCCACCAACGTCCGGGCGTTCATGCGCGAGTACGGCATCGAGGACTACGACGACTTGATCGAGCGCACCACGACCGACCGGGGCGACGGCGAGAGCGGGGTCGAGTGGTTCTGGGACGAACTGGTCGACTACCTGGGCATCGACTTCTACGCGGACTACGACCAGGTCCGGGACGACAGCGACGGCCCGCAGTTCACCGACTGGTATTCCGGCGGAGAGCTCAACATCGCCCACAACACCGTCGACCGTCACGCCGACCTCGAGGCCGCGAACCGAAACCGGGTCGCCACCATCTGGGAGGGCGAAGACGGCGAGGTCCGGGAGATCACCTACCACGAACTCCACCGACAGGCTAACAGGGTAGCGAACTACCTCGAGTCGGCGGGGGTCGAAACCGGCGACACCGTCGGGCTGTACATGCCGATGGTGCCGGAAGTGGTGTCGATTCTGTACGGCTGTTTCAAAGTCGGCGCCATCGCCGTCCCCATCTTTTCGGGCTTCGGCGTCGACGCTGTCGCCACCCGCATCGAAGACGCCGAGTGCTCGGTGCTCTTTACGGGCGACGGCTTCTACCGCCGAGGAAGCCAGATCACGCTCAAGGAGAGCGCCGACGACGCCATCGTCCAGGCGGGCCACGTCGAGCACACGGTCGTCTTCGATCGGTTGGGATCGAGCGACGCTGGCGGCGACGCCAGCGACGATAACTCGGCCGTCAACGTCGAAATCCCCTGGAACGACGCCCGCGACGCGTGGTGGCACGACGCCGTCGAGAACCAGGACGACGCGTACGAGAGCAAGTCACTGCCCTCGAGCCAGGAATCGATGCTGCTGTACTCCTCGGGCACCACGGGAACGCCGAAGGGAATCGTCCACACGCACGCGGGCGTGCAAACGCAATGTGCGAAGGAACTCCACTTCGGGTTCGACCTCAAGCCCGCCGACCGCTTCTTCTGGGTGAGCGACATCGGCTGGATGATGGGCCCCTGGACCTTGATCGGCGTCCACACCTTCGGCGGCACCGTCTTCATGTACGAGGGTGCCCCCGACTACCCGAACCCCGACCGCTTCTGGGAAATGATCGACCGCCACAAACTCACCCAGTTCGGCATCTCGCCGACCGCTATCCGCGCACTTCGGAAACACGGCGACGAGTGGCTCGAGGGCCACGACCTCTCCTCCCTTCGAATACTGGGCTCGACGGGCGAACCGTGGGACCCCGAGAGCTGGCAGTGGTTCTACGAGAACGTTGGCGGGAGCGAGGCACCGATCGTCAACATCTCCGGGGGCACCGAGATCTGCGGTTGTTTCCTGATGCCGATGCCCGACCAGCCGCTCAAGCCGTGTACCCTGGGCGGCCCCGGCCTCGGCATGGATATCGATATCGTCGACCGGGACGGTAATTCGGTGAAAGACGATCACGAGCGCGGCTTCCTCGTCGCCCGCGATTCGTGTCCCTCGATGACCAAATCGCTGTGGAGCGGCGACGAGCGCTACCTCGAGGAGTACTGGTCCACGTTCGAGGATCTCTGGGACCACGGCGACTGGGCCCAAAAGGACGAGGACGGCTTCTGGTTCCTCCACGGTCGGGCCGACGACGCCTTGAACGTGGCGGGTCGGAAGGTCGGCCCCGCCGAAATCGAGGGCGTCCTGATCGATCACGAGGCCGTCAACCAGGCCGCAGCGGTGGGCGTTCCCGACGACACGACCGGCACCGCAGTCGTCGCCTACGCCATCCTCGAGGACGGCGTCGACGAATCGGAGGAACTCCGCGAGGAACTCCGGGAACAGATCGGCGAGGAGCACGGCAAACCGTTCCGACCCCGCGAGATCCTCTTCGTCGACGCCTTCCCGAAGACGCAGTCGGGCAAGATCATCCGCCGGGCCATCGAGGCCGCCTACACCGGCGAGGACCTCGGTGACCTTTCGAGTCTCGAGAACCCGGACGCGCTCGAGGCGCTCGAGGACGCCCGGTAGGGCGGTCAGGCTGCTCGCGATCGCGTGCCGGTTCTCCACGTCGCCAGACCGGTGAGCGCCGCACCCGCGAGACCGGCAACCCCGGCGGCGACGAACGCCGGCGTGTACGTCCCGAAGAGATCGTAGCTCGCGCCGGCCAGCGGCGGGGCGAACAGTCCCGAAACGGCGAACGAGAGCGAGACGACGCCGAAGAGGGCGTTGGCGTCGTCGGGGCCGAACAGGTCGACGGTGAGCGGGGACAGCAACGCCCCGTTCCCGCCGTAGGCCGCGCCGAAGACGGCCGCGAAGGCGACGAACCCGGCCGGCGACGACAGGACGGGTAAGGCGAACGTCGAGACGGCCATCAGAATCGAACACCCGATGAACGTTCGGTTCCGGCCGAGGCGGTCCGACGCGAATCCGATTGCCATTCGCGAGGCGGCGGTCGTGGCGCCGATGATCGTGAGCGCGAGCGCGCCGATTCGTGCGTCGAGCCCGAGGTCCGTGACGTGAGCCACCAGGTGGACCAGCGTCACGTACAGGGTCCCGTAGATGAGTATCCAGCCGAAGAACACCAGCAGGAACCGACGGCCGGTGGCTATCGACACGATGTCTCGAGCCTGCTCGAGCCACCCTCTCGACCGCGAGCGCGTCTCCGGGTAACCGGCGGGAAATTCGCTCGCCGGAACCCCTCTCTCTCGAGGGTCGTCCTCGATCAGCACGGTGGCGACGACGAGCAGGGCGACCAGCCCCGCGACGAGGGCGAGATAGGCGCGTCGCCAGCCGTAGCGGGCGATGAGGAGTGTCGCGACGGGCGTGACGGCGACCATGCCGACACCCAGGCCGGCGGTGGCGATCCCACTCGCGAAGCCGCGACGGCGCTCGAACCACCGAGGAACGGTCGCGTACGAGACGACGTAGATTAGCCCCATGCCGAGGGCCGTGATGACGCCGTAGGCGAGGCCAAGCGTCGTGATCGAGTTCGCCTCGCTCGTCCAGAGCAATCCGAGCGCCAGCAACACTACACCGGTGCCCATGACTCGCCTGACGCCGTAGCGGTCGGCGACGCCGCCGAAGAGCGCTGCGCCAACGTAGATCATCAGGGTCTGTACGGAGAACACGAGCGATGTCGCGCCTCGAGAGAGGTCGAAATCGCTCGCCAGCGGTTCGAAAAACACGCCGAAGGAGTAAGACACGCCGAAGATGACGAAGGTGCCGATGAAGCAGGCTGTCGTCACGACCCAGCCGTAGTAGTAGCCGTCATTCGTCGAATCTGGCCCCGTCACTGTCCCCGAATTGGTCGGTTCGACATATAAATATTTAATACAGTTACCAAATACCACGGATCATGGCAACACGAGCCAATGGTGCTAGCGGAGGGACGAATCGTGGTGGCGACTCGAAACCAGGACTCTTCGAACGGGCCGGAAAAGGGCTCGCAGACGTCGTCGAACGGTGGATGCCGAGTCCGTTCCTGTTCGCGATTCTCCTGTCGTACATCGTGTTCGTCGCCGGCATGGTTTTCGAGGGATCAGGTCCACTCGAGATGACCACTTACTGGTTCGAGGGGTTCTGGGCGTTCCTCGGGTTCGCGATGCAGATGACGCTCATCCTGATGACGGGCTTCGTGCTCGCGTATCACCCGCGAGTGAACGCGTTGCTCAAGGGTCTGACCCAGCTTCCAAGTTCCGGGAAACAGGCCGTCGTCCTGGTGGGCGTCTTCTCGATGGCCGTGGCGTGGATTCACTGGGGATTCAGCCTCATCCTCGGGGCGATTTTCGCTCGAGAGATGGGGAAGACGGCCCATCGAAACGGAATGCCGGTTCACTACCCGCTGCTGTGCGTCGCTGGGTACATGGGCCTCGGCCTGACCTGGCACTGGGGGCTGTCGGCGTCGGCCCCGCTGTTGCTCAACACACCCGAAAACGAGTTCATCGAGGGGGGCTACATCGACGGAATCGTCCCGGCCAGCGAGACCATCTTCAGCAGCTACGCCCTCTTGCTGACGATTTCCTCGATCGTCGTCGCTGCCGCGTTCTTGTACCTGCTCGCGCCAGGGGCGGGGCGGACGCGCTCGATTACGGAATTCGTCGACGAGAAGAACCTGTTCGACGAGTCGGGGTCGGGCAGTGACACCGTCCCCGACGGCGGTGTGAAGACGTACGAAACGCCGGCAGAGAAGATCGACAACAGCCGACTCCTCGGCGGATTGATCGCCTTCGGCGGTGTGTTTATGGTCGGCTACCTCCTCGCGAGCGAGGGTCTTGACGCCTGGAACCTCGATCTCGTGAACTTCGCGTTCCTGTTCGCCGGCCTGCTCGTCTTCTTGCGCCCCGCCTACTATCGCGAACGGTTCGGCGAGGCGGCGGAGGCCGCCGCCGGCATCATCCTCCTGTTCCCGTTCTTCGCTGGTATCCAGGGAATGATGAACGCCTCCGGCCTCTCGTCGTCGATCGCCGAGGGCCTGTTCGCCATCTCAGAGCCGGCGACGTTCCCAATCGTCGCCTGGATCGCCGGCGGCATCGTCAATCTCTTCGTGCCCTCCGGCGGCGGCGAGTGGATCGTCCTCGGTCCCTCGGTCGTCGAGGCGGCACAGGGCCACGGCGTCCCCGTCGGCCAGGCCACCATCGCCTACGCGGTCGGCGACGCACACACGAACCTGTTCAACCCGTTCTGGGCGCTTCCGCTGCTCGCGATCACGGGGATCAAGGCGCGGGAGATGTTCGGCTACGCGATCGCGATGATGCTCCTGCTGACGCCGTTCCTCGCGCTCGCGCTCACGTTCATCCCGTACTGACTCGAGACGACTGGGCCGAGCGAAACGGTATCTTCTCTTGAGTTCGAGACCGAGAACCGCGAGGTTGGCTCGAGCGATCGGTGAGGAATTCGCCGCCCGAGGAATCGGTCCGTCCGACGACGAATCCACCGAGGCGGCGATGCCTGCTATCGACGGCACAACACGCTTCCGTGTCACCACCCCACATACTGATGATCTGCTTCCAACTGGTACAGATGGGACCACGGAGGCAGATCGTGTATCGACTCGAGAGACAGCGAGCGAGTGAAGCGAACTCGACGGCGATCACACGGACACGCGCGATCCCCAACGGACGCGATCCCCCACAGACACACCTTATCGCACCACGTGCTGGAACGGAGTGCGATACAATACTTTTCGCGGATCAATCTCCGAGAGAGGTCACACCATCGAGACAGCGTGATCGGCCGGACACGACCGGGACGGGCCAGAGGACCGAAACCGGCCGGCAGCCGATAGTATAAGAGACTCGAGTCCGACCCCACGTGTATGCGCCACGCACGGGGTCCACTGCTCACGGTCGACGTGAGCAACCGGACCGCAACTACGACCGACATCGACGACGTGCTCGAGCGAACCGTCGGCGGTCGCGCGACGGCCACCGCCCTCGCCCACGACCGCATCCCGTTCGACGCCGATCCGTTCGGCCCCGAGAATCGCGCCTACCTCTCGACGGGGCCGCTCCAGCAGAGCCGAATGTCCTTCACCGGCCGGATGAACATGACCGGCCTCTCACCGCTGACGGATGGCCTGGTCTCGACCAACGCCGGCGGCTACCTCTCCCGAAACTTCGTGGGAACGGGCATCAGCGTCCTCGAGGTCGTCGGCGAGAGCGACGAGTTGCTCGCGGTTCACGTCACGGACGGCGATAGCGACGGCGAGGGCGGCGTCGAAGTCGCGTTCGAAGCAGTGCCCGAACTCGAGAACGCGCTCGTGCCCGAAATCTCCGACTACATGGCCGACACCCGGGACCTCGGCCCCGAACACTGCATCGCCATCGGCCCCGCCGGCGAGAACCTCGTGCGCTTCGCGAGCGTGATGACCTTCGACTCGCGAGCGTTCGGTCGGGGCGGGCTCGGGGCCGTGCTCGGGTCGAAGAACGTCAAGTGCGTCACCTTCGAGGGCGACTCCGCGCCCGACGTCGAGTTCCCGCCGGTCCAGATGGACGTTCACAAAGAAGCCGCCGAGTCCGACGACCTGATGAAACGCCAGGGGACGACTGGCGGCACCGAGTTCATCAACGACAACTTCTCCTTGCCGACGCGGTACTTCCGGGACTACGAGTTCGAACACGTGGCCGACATCGGCGGCAACGCCGTCGAGGAGAAGAAGTACAAGCGCGCAGCCTGTTCGGCCTGCGCCTACGGCTGTAAACTCCCGACTCGGGACGAGGAGACCGGCCTCGAGACCGAGGGTCCGGAGTTCGAGACGGTCTACTCCTTTGGCTCCCTGCAGGGTGTGGGTGACGTCGTCGACGTGATGAAGGGGAACGAACTCTGTGACACGCTGGGGATGGACACCATCTCCGCCGGCGTGACGGTCGCCGCCTACCTCGAGAGCGAGGACGCCTTCGGCGACGCCGACCTCGCCCACGAGATCACCGAGCGAATTGCCTATCGCGACGGCATCGGCGACGTACTCGCCGAGGGCGTCCACCGCTGTCACGAGGAACTGGGCGTCGACGACTACACCGTCAAGGGGATGGAGTTCGCCGCTCACGACGGCCGCGTCCTCCACGGGCAGGGCCTCTCCTACGCCGTCGCCAACCGCGGCGGCGACCACATGTACGCCGGCATGCTGAGCCTCGAGTACAGCGGTGAACTCGACCCGGAGGGTACACTCGGGAAAGCCGAGACGCTGGTCGACGAGGAGAACTCGTCGGCGTTCCGAGATACGGGAATCGTCTGTGCGTTCGGCGGCGACTACGTGACCGACGAGCGACTCGAGGAACTGTTCGACGCCGACTACGACGACCTCATGGCCATCGGTGCTCGCACGGTCGAACGGGAGCGCCACTTCAACAACCAGCGCGGGTTCGGCGTCGACGACGACCGAACCCCGTACGACCTGCCGGACCTCGAGGCCGCAGTGGATGAGTACTACGAGGCTCGCGGCTGGAACGACGACGGGACGGTTCCGGCAGAGCGAGTCGATTCGGTCGCTCCCTCCGCGGACTGATCGTCCGCGGGTTCCGTATTCGGTAGGTGATCGACGAGGCAGAATCGATCTCGCCGTCAGCCCCCGTACACCGACGGCACGAGCCGATACACGTCGCCGTCCTCGAGTTCCGTCTCGAGGCCGTCGAGGTGTCTGACGTCCCGCTTGTTCTTCGTCACGACCGTCTTCCCGGCGAGGGATCCCTCCTCGTCGTCGAGCAGGCGGCCCTCGAGCACCGGATAGGCGGCCTCGAGTTCGACGAGCAGGTCGCGGACGGTCTCGCCGTCCGGCTCCCACTCGGTCGCCGTCTCGTCGGTGTCCTCGCGAAACGGTCCGAAGAAGACACACTCGAGTTGCACGTCTCGAGGGAGGGGCCGTTCGTTCTTGTACGTACGGGTTTCGGTGCCCGTTCGTCCGATCGTAGCCGGAGCCACTGAGTCGTATCCGGAGTCACCAGGTCACAACCGGAACCACCGGATTGGCGTAGCGGCGCCCTTTTAGTGATCTACGCGCAATGGAGTCTATGCGCCACGCGATGGAAGCGGCGACGGGGACGGTGCTGGCCGTCGGCACTGCGTCCTGGCTCGAGGGCATCGGCCCACCGGCTGAATCCGAGAGCGAGCGGACGTGGGCTGGCGAAGACGGGAGCCAGCGAGCCGATCACTCCGTTACCGTTTACGGCCCGGTTTCGGCCGTCGACGAGCGGCCGCCGGAACTCGAGTCGCTCGAGGCGGTCGACTGCGTCCTTACCGACGCCGTCGAGACCGTTTCGGCCGCCTCCGCAGCACTCGAAGACGTCCCCGTGGTCGTCGGTCCACCAGCCGATCGATCGACCGTCCCCGGCCGCAGTCGGAACCGAGACGGCGACTCGCTGGCGGCACACCTCGAGGCCGCGCTCGACGCCGGTGCGAGCGACGTCGTCGACGTCACGACGGCCGCCCACCCCGGTCTGTTCCGACGACGCCTCGCGGCCGTTCTCGAGCGCCAGCGAGCGACGGCGGCCGCAGAAGAAGCGAACACGTGGTGTCGGACGTTGATCGAGAAGTCGCAGTCGCTGTTCCTGGTCCTGGACGACGGCGGGCGAGTAACCTTTGCCGGGCCGTCCACGCCCCACGTTGTCGGCGCCGACCCCGATGCGCTCGTCGACCACCCCCTCGACGAACGCATCCACTACGACGACCGTGATTCGTTTTACCGGGCGTTCGAGGCCGTTCGCGATGCAGACGCTGGCACGTCGAAGACCTGCGAGTATCGGTATCGTCACGCCGACGAAACCTGGCACGTCCACGAGGCGGTCCTCACGAATCGCCTCGAGGACCCGGCCGTGGACGGAATCGTCGTTTCGGCGCGAGACATCACGGACTACCGGCGGATCGAACGCGAGCTAAACGAGTCGTTCGACCGCGTCACCGACGCGTTCTTTTCACTCGACACGGACGGAGAATTCACGTACCTCAACGACAGGGCCGAAGAGCTCCTCGAGACGCCGAAAGAGGAGACCCTGGGACGGTCGTTCGTCGACGTCTTCCCGGAAGCCGAAGGCGGTGACTTCCAGCGAGAGGCGATTGCAGCCCTGCAATCACAGGAGGCGCGAACGATCGAGAGCTACTACGAACCGTTCGATCGGTGGATCGAAGCCCGGATGTACCCGTCACCGACGGGGTTGTCGATTTACTTCAGAGACGTGTCGAGACGAGTTCGGCGCGAACAGGCGCTGGTCGAGCGGTCCGAGCGGCTCCAGGTGCTGGTCGAAAACGTCCCCGTCGTCCTGTTTGTCATCGACGACGACGGCACGTTCACCCTCTCGGAGGGGCGCGGCCTCGAACGAATCGGGGTCGAATCCGGGTCGGTCGCCGGCCAGTCGATATACGACGTGTACGCGGAGCATCCGTCGGTCATCGGCGACGTCAACCGAGCGCTCGGCGGCGAATCGGTCCACAGCTTCCAGCGGATCAAGGATCGAATCTTCGAGACCTGGTATCGACCGGTAGTCACCGGTGGAACGGTCGAACGGATCATCGGCATTGGCGTCGACGTCACCGAGCGCCGCCAGTACGACGAAACGCTCAACACGCTGTACGAAGCGACCCAGCACCTACTGACGGTCGAATCGAAACAGACCGCCTGTGAGTACATCGTCGACGTCGCCACCGACGTACTAAACCTGGAGAACGTCGTCGTGTTCCGGTTCGACGACCGGGAGAACGAACTCGTTCCGGCCGCGTACACGACGGACCTCCTGACTGACATCGGCTCGCCACCACGGTTAGGGCCCAACAAAAGCATCTCCTGGCAGACGTTCGTCGACGGCGAAGCGAAGGTCTTCGACGACATTCGAACGTCGCCACACGTCTACGACGAGGAGACCGCCGTCAGAAGCGGACTCTTCGTCCCACTCGGTGAACACGGCGTGCTGGCGACGCTGTCGACCGATGAGGGCCAGTTCACCGACGAAACGGTCGACCTCGCGCAGGTGTTCGGCGCGACCGCCGAAGCCGCTCTCGACCGGATCAGTCGAACCCAGCGACTGCACGAACGCGAACAGGAACTCAAACGCCAGAACGAGTACCTCGAGCGCCTGAACGAGGCCAGTTCCCTCCGCGAAGAGATCGAGTCGCTCCTGTTACGCGCGAGTTCGAGGGACGAAATCGAGACCGGGCTCTGCGATCGACTCACGGACCTCGAGGACTGTTCGTACGTCTGGATCGGCGAACCAGATCCCGGCGGCAACGAGATACTGGCTCGTCACGAAGCCGGGTACGGCCGCGGTTATCTCGAGTCGGTGACGGTGACGGCCGTCGACGATCCGGCCGCCGAACCGGCTGGTCGAACCGCTCGCACGCTCGAACCGACGAACGTCGACAACGTCGCCCAGGACCTCCGTCACGGCGCCTGGCGAACCGAAGCCCTCTCGCGGGACTTCCAGAGCGTCTACGCCGTGCCGCTCGTCTACGACGACTTCCTGTACGGCGTTTTGACGCTCTACAGTACGGACCGAACGGGGTTCGACGAACCCATCCGGTCCGTCCTGGACGACCTCGGCGAGACCGTCGCCTACACGATCAACGCCGTGCAGCGAAAACAGGCGCTCCTGGGCGGGGCAACGACCGAAGTCGAACTCGAGGTGACGACCGAGACGCCGCTGGCAGCGCTCTCCCGCGTCGCAGACGCCCGCGTCGAACTCGAGGGGATTATTCAACAGGACGACGGCACGTCGACCGTCTTCGCGAGCGTCGATAGTGACGTCGACCCCGACGACCTGGACTCGATCGAGACGGTCACCGACGGGACGATCATCAGTCGAACCGACGACCGAACGGTGATCCAGCCCGAGCTGACGGAGCCGTTCCTCGTCGCCGTCGTCGACGGCCACGGCGGCCTGCTTCGATCGTTTACGGTCCACCCCGAGACGGGAACGCGAACGACGCTGGAAATACCGAACTCCGTCGCCGTCCGCGAAGTTCTCGCCGAGATGAATCGACGGGGGTTCTCGGCGTCGATGGTCGCCCGCCGGGAGCGGTCGGGTGAAAACGAACGCCTGGCCGGGGACCCGAGGACGCGCGAACGTGACCAGTTCCTGTCGCTGTTGACCGATCGCCAGCGAGAAGTCGTTCAGACCGCCTATCACGGCGGCTTCTTCGAGTGGCCGCGAGAGACCACGGGCGAGGAACTCGCCGGGTCGCTCGGGATTTCGCCACCAGCATTCCACAACCACGTGCGATCGGCCGAGCGAAAGCTCTTCACCGCCGTTTTCGATCACGAGTGGAGTAGGGTTAACTGATTAACCCTCTTCCTACGACTTCGTTATAGAGTTAACAGCCAGACTCTTTACCCACACCTGCAAACGGTAAATTGTCTTCCCATCTCTACGGGGGGTTGAATTCACGATGACTGAAACATCTTCGCCACAAATTCGCGCTGGAACGACTGAATCGTACTCGGTTCAATTCGATCGACTCGACGACGAGCCGCTGAGCGTCACCGTCGCCGACGCCGTAGCGACATTTACTGGACTCGACGTCACGGAACTCGATCCGCTTCACTACGCGATCGACGCCGACGCGCTCGAGCGCCTCTTCGAGCCGCGCGCGGAGGGGCTTCGATCTGACGGAACGGTCTCGTTTGCGTACAACGAGTGTCTCGTAACCGTCTCTGCTGGCGGCGAAATCAACGTCGAGTCGCTCGACGACTGATCGGTTTTGGATTTTCTCGAGCGAGTGAGACGGGGAGCGACGCCATCGCTGTCGGAGAGCGAGTACCGAGTAGCACCTTACGAATACCGAGGAGTAGCAACTGACGAGAAACGAACAGCATGTAGCGAGTAATCGCCGCACTCAAAATATAGTGTGATATTAACACACTATATTGTATTCATTCCCCATAGGAAACGTCTTTATAGGACGTCTCGCTACGTCTGTGCATGTCATCGAAGACCCCCACATCCGAAACGATGAAAGACGTTAGCCACACCCCGCCAGCAGGAGACTCCGTCACGAACGTCTGGCACCGCGGCCGACCAGACGACGAATCGGACGAGTAAAAGCAACTGGCGTCTATCCGCTAACCTGGATCCATTCTCGCTCCGAAAACGAAACCACTGCCTTCAGAGCGACCGCCGTCTCCCCTTCGGAATCATCGACCTGAGTTCGCCGTGCAGGTAGAGTCCGACGCCGATCGGTTCGCGGTCGCCGTCGACCTCGTGTGCGGCGATGAGATACCCCCAGTCGCCGTCCCACTCGAGCAACTGGTCCTCGCCGTCGGCGAATCGGGTCGCTTCCACGTCCGAAAGGTCGACAACACACCGGGTGGCGTGACGCCCGAACCGCTGTACGAAATCCGTCGTCGGTTTCCAGTGCTCCTGTCGCGTTCGCAGACAGGTCATCCCCAGGGCCTCGATTTCGGCCGGTGACGGGCTTTCCCCACTGTATATCCAAATTTTCCCAGACCCTTTCTCCCAGAACGTGTGTTCCTCGAACGTCTCCGGCGGGATGCCGAAGCGGTCCTCGAAGTACTCGAGCACCGCTTCTCGCGAGGCCCGACGCTCGACGCTTCGGTCGGCGTCCGTCGCCGGGAGCCGATCGAACTGCTGACCGACGTTCGCCTCGAGGCCGTCGGCCATCAGGCGCCCACCTCCAGTTTCGCGACGAAGAAGCCGCCGGTGTCGTTGTGGTGGGGATAGATGCGGATCGCCCGCTCGAGGCTCGAGTCGTAGGTCTCGTCGTTCCACTCGGTGACGCCGGGAGCGTACTCGAGGTCGGGGTCGAGATCCACGTCGACGACGCGACAGTCCTCGGCATCGAGGGCGTGCTGAACGACCGCTTCGTTCTCCTCCGGCGCGAACGTACACGTCGAGTAGACCACGGTGCCACCCGGCCGGGTCGCCTGTACCGCTCGCCTGAGAATGCCCTTCTGAATGCCCGCCACCGAGTGCACGTGGTCCTCGGACCACTCCTCGAGCGTCGTCGGATTTTTGCGAATCGTCCCCTCACACGAACAGGGGGCGTCGACGAGCGCGTGATCGAACTGGTCGACCGCCAGCGGCGCGAACGAGAAATTCCGCGCGTCCTGGTGGGTGACCGCCAGCGACGTCGCGCCGAGACGCTCGGCATTGAATCGAAGCGCCGAAAGGCGACCGAGGTTGCTGTCGTTGGCGACGACCGTGCCCCGGTCGTCCATCAGCGCGGCCAGCTGGGTCGCCTTGCCGCCGGGGGCTGCACAGGCGTCGAACACGGTCTCATCGGGCTCGGGGTCGAGGACGACGGGCGGCACCGCGGAGACCTCCTCTTGCGTGTGGATGAACCCGTGAAACGAGGCCCACGTCGACCCTGGCGAGTCGGTCTTGAGGCGGAGTACCCGCGGATTCCACGCGGCCTGCTCGTACTCGATGTCGTCGTGCTCGAGGGTCGCTATTGCCCGTTCGACGGAGGCCTTGATTGTGTTCACCCGGACGGCGATTCCGAGCGGCCGCTCACAGGCCGCCCGAAACGCCTCGAAGTCGTCGACGATCGGCCGGTACCGCTCGAGTGGCTCCATTGAGACGTGATTCGAGGGCGCTTCGTTTGTGGGTTTCGAAGCGGTTGGCGCCACGGGGCTGGTGCCACAGGGTCGGCGCCTTGGGATCGACGGCCGCGGGCGCCTGCCGCGGCCGGTTTTAAGTCGTCGGACGGCGTCACCTCGACTATGTCAGAGATCCGTAGACAGGGGCCGGAAGCCGAACTCGAGGAGCCAGTGCTCGTCGAAGGGTTTCCCGGCATCGGTCTCGTCGGGAAAATCGCAACCGACCACCTGATCGACCAGCTTGAGATGCGCTACTACGCGAGCGTCCACTGCGACGGGCTCCCCCGAATCGGGATCTACCGCGACGGATCGACGACCATCCAGCCGCCCGTCCGTCTCTACGTCAGCGAGGACGAGGACGTCATCGCCCTCCAGAGCGACGTTCCAATCAGCACGCAAGCGCTCGAGTCGGTCGCCGGCTGTCTGACCAGCTGGGCGGTCGACCACGACGCGACGCCGGTGTACCTCAGCGGCTTGCCCTCCCAGCGAGACGAACCGCCCCAACTGTTCGGCGTCACGACCGGCGACGCCGACGCCGTCGACACCTACGACATCGATAGCCCGACGGAGGACGGCGTCATCAGCGGTCCGACCGGCGCCCTGCTCAACCGGGCGGCCGAACTCGGTACCGATTCGTTCGGACTCGTCGTCGAGTGCAGCCCGCAGTTCCCCGACCCCGAGGCAGCGAGCGTCCTTCTCGAGGACGGCATCTGTCCCATCGCCGATGTCGAACTCGACGTCGAGGCGTTGATCGAACGGGCGGGGGAAATTCAGGAACAGCGCCAGGCGTTCGCCGAACGGATGCGCGAGGTCGAATCCGCCGAGAGTACGCAGGCCCAGCCGTTGCGGATGTACCAGTAGCCGACGCATCCACGCCCAGCCCGTCACGAGAGGTGGCACCCGCAAACCCAACGCCTTTTCGACTCATCCGCTAGCGCTCGAGTATGGCTTCCGACACAGATCTGACCCCCGCTGACTGCCCTGCAGCGAACGGCATGCCCATCCTCGGCCTCGGCACCTGGCAGAACACCGATCCGGACCAGTGTGCGGACTCGGTTCGAACCGCCCTCGAGATGGGGTATCGCCACGTCGATACCGCCCAGGGCTACGATAATGAGGAGTACGTCGGTCAAGGGATTGCCGACGCCAACGTCGACCGCGAGGACGTCTTCCTGGCGACGAAGGTATCGACCTCCAATCTCGCCCACGACGACGTCCTCGAGACGACCGAGGAGAGCCTCGAGAAACTCGGCGTCGACGCCGTCGACCTGCTGTACGTCCACTGGCCGGTCAACACCTACGACGCCGAGGAGACGCTGGCCGCGTTCGACGAACTCTACGACGACGGCCTGATCCGCAACGTCGGCGTCAGTAACTTCGAGCCTCGTCACCTCGAGGAAGCGATCGACCTCCTCGACGCGCCCCTCTTCGCGAACCAGATCGAGTGTCACCCGCTGCTCCCCCAGGAGGAGCTTCGCTCGGTCTGTGCCGACCTCGACGTCGAACTCGTCGCCTACTCGCCGCTGGCTCGAGGCGAGGTCTTCGACGTGCCCGAGATGCAGTCCGTGGCGGAGAAGCACGATGCGAGTGAGGCCCAGGTCAGTCTCGCCTGGCTCCGAGAGAAGGGCGTCACCGCGATTCCGAAAGCGACCGGCGATGATCACATTTCGGACAACTGGGCGTCGTTAGGCGTAGAGTTGGACAGTGAGGATCTCGAGAGGATCGACGGGCTCGAGGAAGTGCATCGAGAGGTCGATCCGGGTATGGCGCCGTGGAATTGATCTTAATCCATTAATTCTTAAATGATATGGAGAAGACAGAAAGCGTCAATCGCAAAGCGAGCTACTCTATCGATATTTCTTGTATCTTGACATCGAAGAAGACGAACTCAGATGCACGAGCGAATCGAGGGTCTACGCCGTCTTCGGTGAGGAGTTGTTCGTCAAAGTAGATCCCACTGCCGCTGTCGAGCGTGACCTGGTTTCCAATGACTGCTCCGTATATCGCTGCCCCGTCGTGGATTTCAACTGAGCTATCTCGAGCATCGACGAGTCCAACGAAATCCTCGGAGATACTCACGGTATTCTTACTGTTTTTCTCAGTTTCCTCCACGATTACCTCAATCGCAGTCGAATCGTACGGCTCGTGAGGTCGCTCAACCGATGCCCCCGACGCGAGCTCGAAGTCCCCGGTAATATGAAGGATGATCACGCCATCGCTGGTGTCCAGTTCCAATGTGCCGTCATTTTCGACCACAAGCGAGTCTGCTTTGTAGATCCCGGACTCTACTGAACAAGTATCACCACCTTTCACAGAGATGCTTTCCGAATCGGTACATTCGTCCGGCAATTCGTCGTATTCGCCCTCAGTTGGATACCATCGTGTGCCCGGCTCTGATTGGATTTTGTCAGTTGGTTCTTCTGTTTCAGCGTCTTCAATTCCCTCCGAGGCATTTCCCTGGACTCCATCAGTTTCGCCGGTGATTTCGCCGGTAACGTACACATCGCCAGTGACGTTCGTACTAGCGTCAATTTCGAGATCGCCGTCTACTCGGACATCGCCACCGATTGTACTGCCCGACGTGATTATTGCACCATCGATGGCGTGAACATCTCCACCGACCGTTCCTCCGTCGATAGTTAAGCCGCCTGTAGTTCCAGTGGTGTTGATGAAGAGTGATCCTTCGACCGTCGCAGAACCAACGTCGAAGAGATAGTCGCTGTGGACGTCACCAGTGATTACTGCATCATCACCGAGTCGGATTTCGTCCCCCGAACCATTGGAATGCTGGCCGAGTGTGTTGTAGAAATCACCGCCGAGCGTGAAGGACATGTCCGAATTTTTCGCGGTACCGGACCAGGTTGCGACACTCGTGCTATTGGTGAAATCGGATCCATTTGGCGCCGTGTTGCCGGCCGTTGCCGAGTTGTAGCTGTTAATCTCGCTTCCGTTTTCGAATGCGACTGGCTGTGACCCTGCCTCAGAACTACCGATACGAGCGGAGTGAACCTCGGGAATAGAGTGGTCGATGTCCACTTCGAGTATCATCGTCTGCGTCGCGTCATCGACTTGTACTGAACCGATTTCGCCCTCTTCTCCTTTTTCAATTCCATCCTGGTTGGCAAAGTAATCGGCCCACCCGTCGTAGTACTCCGATTGGATTTCGAGTGTCATCGGGCCCGCAGGTAGTCGATCAGGTAAGCCAAGAGCCGTTTCGTTGAGACCATCCGATGTCGCCTTCAAATTATTCGATTGGGCCTCAGTACCACGCACGCTCGTCACGTCGACTCGTATACTCGAGAGCCCCTTCTCTGTCGTCTCGATCTGGATATCCGGGCTACTGACGAGTTGAGTTCGACCATCGGTTCGCTTCCAGACGCCACCGCCCTGGTACGCAACGTGAGATCCCTCGTGTTCGTAGATGATCGAACCCAGTTGGAACGATTCGTTTGAAATGGCGTCAAATCCTTCCACTGATATAGTCACCGACCCCGCGTCCGGCTCAACTCGCGTATCCCGTTGAATCGACTCACTGAACGTGAATTCTCGAGTTTCTCCAGTTTGAAGTGAGGCAAACTCCATTTTCGCCTGATCGAGCGATTGTGTGGCGGCCTCGTCGCGACTCTGTGATTCGAGTTGTGCGAGGGCGGTTTGCCCGACCGCAACGATGCCGATCGCGGCGATAATAACGAATCCAAGCAGAACAACAACTGCAATGACTTCGGCCTGTCCACGGGAATATCCCTTCGGCAGTAACGTATCGTCTCCGTGGTCAGCGTCGTCGCTCATACGCGTATTCGATAATCAGGCAATATGATAGTATCGGCCGATTTGGGGTACTATATCGTAGAACCAGTCTCGAAAGCACGTCAAAATACGAAACTCGAGAGCCCGCGTTACGCAACCGTAGCCATCACTCGCTCGGTGAGTAGTTCGGCGCCTCGTCCGTAATCACGACGTCGTGGGCGTGCCCCTCGGCCTGACCCGCCGAGGAGACACGAACGAACTCCGCTCGCTCCTTGAACTCGGGAATCGTCTCGGCACCGACGTACCCCATTCCCGACTGCATCCCGCCTGCGAGCTGGTGGAGTTCTGACTGGAGCGTTCCCTTGTACGGCGTCGCCGCTTCGACGCCCTCTGGGACGTACTCCTCGTCGTCCTCCGGATCGTCCTTCAGGTATCGGTCGCCGTCACCCGACTTCATCGCTCCGACCGACCCCATCCCGCGGTACTGCTTGTAGCGCTTGCCGTTCATCGTCACGACGCGACCCGGGGCCTCGTCAGTGCCCGCGAAGTACGACCCGAGCATCACGGCGTCGGCACCGGCGGCGATCGACTTGATCGCGTCGCCGGAGTACCGAATCCCGCCGTCGGCGATCACCGGGATGCCGTGCTTGCTCGCGACGTCTGCAACCTGTGCGACAGCGGTGATCTGGGGCATACCAGCGCCGGAGACGACCCGCGTCGTACAGATCGAGCCCGGACCGATGCCGACCTTGATGCCGTCGGCGAAGTCCACCAGGTCCTCCGCAGCCTCTCGCGTGCCGACGTTTCCAACGACGACGTCCGCGTCGACGGACTCTTTGATCTCGCGGGCCCCGTCGATGACGTTCAGGTTGTGTGCGTGGGCGCAGTCGATGAAGAGCACGTCCACGTCCGCCTCGTCGGCCGCAACCGCGCGGTCCGTTTCGAACGGACCGACGGCGACGCCACATCGCAAGCGACCGGTTTCGTCTCGAGCGGCTTGCTTGTACTCCCGGCGCTGTAAGATACCCTGCATCGTGACCAGGCCGACCAGCAAGTTCTCGTCGTCGACGACGGGAACGCGCTCGATCTTGTGCTCGTACATCAGGTCGAACGCGTCGCGCGCGTCGATGTCCTGGGGCGCCGTGATGACCTCGTCGGTCATCGCCTCCGTGACCGGGTCGTTCTCGCCGACCTCAAGGTGCGGGCGGATGTCCGTACTCGAGATGATGCCCAGCACCTCGCCGTTGGTGTTGACGACGGGGGCGCCGCCGACGCCCTCCTTGACCATCATCTCGTCGACTTCGCGGACGGTCATCTCCGGGTCGGCCGTCACCACGTCGTCGAAGGGGATGATGAGTTCGTCGGCGCGCTTGACGCGACTGATCTCCTCGACCATTTCATCGATATTCATGTTCCGGTGGAGGACGCCGAGTCCGCCGTGACGGGCCATCGCGACCGCCATCTCGCTCTCGGTGACGGTGTCCATCGCTGCCGAGATGATCGGAACCGAGACCTCGACGTTTCGAGACACTCGCGAGGTGAGATCCGCCTCGTCGGGCTCGACACGACTCTCCTTCGGCCGGAGCAAGACGTCGTCGAACGTCAGCGCTTCCGGTACGCGTAATTTCGCAGAATACGGCTCGTGCTCGGGAACGTCGTTCGCCATGTAAACTGTCCGGAACCGTCGGTAAAAAGCGTTCCGAGACTCCCTCGAGTGTGTGGTACTTATTGGCGTTCTCGATGGTCGACACCGATACCAGCGCTAACACAATTCGACGTTTCAGGTTCTGACGGGCAATTATTGCCCCTCGAGGACGGCCTGTGTTGAAAACTCTCATCCAATCACTCGTGCCAGGAACTATTCGTCGATACTACTCGCGTTTCAGTTACGATTTCACGGTTCGTGTTCAGCCATCTCACACAACGTTTAATAATACAGGTCCACTCGATTCGAGTATGCACGCTGTGAACTTCCGCGATTCCCGACTCGCCGGCCGGACGACGTTCGACTCCGTAGCCGCGATTTTCTTTGGGAATTGCCCACTCACAGCGCGAGGTCTTCGGTTCGGGCGGAAACGCTCCTCGTCGACGTCGGCGCCGACGCCGATGCCGATGGACTGGCTTCCGCTCCAGCAGTCGCTGCGGGACCGTTCACCTCGTTACCCCCATCCCCAGGCCTCGGGTCACGGCCATCGTTCGTGATCGATGAGTACGTCACAACACCCCGTCGCCCTCCGCCTCGAGCGGTTAGTCGGCGGTGACGCCAGACTCCTCGCCCTGGTGATGGCCCTCCCGCTGGTCGACGGCATCTTCGTCGCCCTGATCCTGGCCGGCGCCCTCGAGACGCCGACGAGCGCCGTTCAGGTCGGCCTCCTCATCTTCGGTGGCAGTGCGACCCTCGCCGTCATCCTCGCGGAGATGCAGGGGACCGTCCGCGAACAGGTTCGCGTCGTGCTGATCGTCGGCATCCCGCTGATCGTGCTCGCGGCTATCCAGGCCGCGCTCGCACCGGCGATCGAGAGCGTGATCGAGACGGCCACCTTCGAGCGATTCGCCGCGCTGGTCATCCTGGCGATCGCCGCCAAGACCGCGAGCGCCACCGTCGGCGAGTACCTGCCGAGCCCTGGCGTCATCATCGGACTGGGACTCGTCGCCAGTCTCGAGCCCACGGGTGCGGAGTTCGCGCTCATGGACGACCCGCAGTTGGTCGCCAACGCAACGCTGGCTGCCGTGATCGGCGTGGCGTTCGCCCTCTCCGTGGCCGTCAGCGGCCCGTACTTGCGCGAGTACATGGACCTCAACCGGTTCCGGTTCGGGAGCGCCGTCGCCCTCGGTCTGTTGCCCCTCTCGATTATGGGGATGGCCTTCGGGCAGGCCCCACTGGCTGCGCTGGTCGTCGCCGCGTTGTTCGCGCTGGATCCCGACACTGATGACGAAGCGTCCAACTCGTCAACCAGCTCCGGAACGCGGGCCGATGGCGGCGTCAGTTCGGAATCGGCGGCGGAAGCGACCGACTCCGAACACGAGGACGCGGACGTGACCGTCGACGAGTCGAACGGCGACACCGATCCGTACCCGGGCGACGACACGACGTCGACTGCTGGACGTGCCCCCTGGCTCTAGGCTCGAGTCGGATTTCGCCTGATGCTGAGCGCTCGAGTCGCTTGTTCGGTCCGGTCGCAAACTCTCACCTGAATCGTAACTGCTTTAGGCTGGATCACCCAACGATTGCTCGAGGGGTCGTGGCCAAGCCAGGCATGGCGACTGACTCCAGAGGTCCCGCGCCCGGGACGACACTCCAGACTGATATACTGATCGGGCACCTGATCAGTGTCCGTGTGATGACCCTCTGGAGTTCCGAGGCGCACCGGAGATATCAGTCGATCGGGGGTTCAAATCCCTCCGACCCCATCCTCACCTTAATTATATCTTAATACTGTGGATAGAAGGGGGCTTAGTACAAACCCTTCTACTACCACATCCATTATCTAATTCGACTACCCTGGCTCGGTTTTGGGTACCGAGGTGGTCGGCGTGACCGATTGGCATCGCCTCCAGAGCTACCGCTGTCGGAGCTGCCGATCTCAATGTCTCAACTACCTCGACGAGAGCTGCACACAAGCGGGCAAGTGTCGATACTGTCACAGTCCCGCTGACCTCGAACGCACCGATCACGAGCCCGGTGACCAGACTCACTCAGGGAACACTCCGGCGGTCACGTCCCGAAGGCGGTCTGTTTCCAGCATCGACCGAGAGGCGCGAGTGCCGGATGGGCAGATGCCCGGAACGCGCAGCGCTGAAAGCGCGAGCGGAAGCCCGGAATGCAGGGAGCGCAGCGAAGCGAGCGACCGGCCTCGTTCCGGCCAGGGAGCGCCTCGAGGGTGTTCCGTTTCTGTAGCTGACCAACCGCTAGCTGATGGCTGGTGGTCACGATGACACGGATCACCTGGGATCCGTCTCCTCGGTGGTCGTGTCCATTCTGCTCTTCGGTTAATCTACTCCGTGATCGAACTCGCCCTTGGTACTGTGAAACCTGTGGGTACCACGATCGCGACGTAGAGCTTCAGCTCGAGGTAATCGACCTGGCGGATCACGCCCCGCCCTTGAATCGTGACTAATGTCGGGCTCAAACGAGTTCGAAGCGGCGGGAGAGCTATCAGCATCTTCCGAAGGGCAGGGTACTTCGCGGTCTTGGCCTTCCCAGATTAACTGTGTAACCCACGGAGACGGCGCGACAACCGGAAGCGCCGTCGCGGCGGAGCCTGGTGTTACACCCTCTGGTGACTACCGCCCGACACCCCTCGATCGTGCCGAGGAGTTCGCGGAGGTTTACCCACACCTGGCGCACCTTCCGCTGACCAAAAAGCACGGTCGATCACTCCGTCGAGAGGTGACTGAAGCCGACTACGAACCGGAGTACGTCGAACCAGAACGCGAATGGGAGAACGGTTTCGTCACGTACCGCCTTCGCGAACGGCGCGCCGCGACATGGCAAGACGCTGTATTCGCGTTCCTCGATGCACACGAACGGTATGAGAAAGGAATGAGCGTGCGGTTTTCGGGCATCGACGATTCCGGCGAAGAGATCGAATTTGAGGTGCCGCTACAAGATAGCTGGGGGGAAGAGTACGCGAATAAGGAATACGCCAGGGCGATGGCGTTCGAACGACAGTTGACGGGCGGCAAACACCCTGACGGAACGGAAATCGAAGGAGAATGGGATAACCTCGTGACGGTGATGCTCACCAATACGGGATCGAGCATTCCGGATGGTGAACGGGTTGCTCCGGTCGACCACTTCGATGCCGTCTCAGACGCCTGGAGTTACGGCGCGACTCGTGATACAGTACGCAACATCTGCGAGACTGACCTTGGTCTTGAATCGCACGAATGGGGGTATCTACGGTTTGGTGAGCCACACGGAGTCGGTGCAGCTTCTGATCCAGACAAAAACCCTGGTCCGAACGCCTGTTATAGCCACAATCATATCGGCGTCTATCTCAATCTCGATCTCGAAGAGCGGTACGGAAGCGACCTCGAGCACGCAGAATTCAAGATCGAGAAGGCATTTCGAAAGGCGATAGATAAACACGTAGAAGTGTGCGATTTCGCGACGATTGAAGCCCACAACTACACCCATGAAAACCCCGATGAGCGCCCTATTTCAGTAAATTCGAATGTGGCAAACATGGGCTCCTATCTGAGCGCCTACGCACAGACGTACGGCGATGAAGACCTCATCGAGCGCCCGATTGAGTATGTCGCGTGGGGTGCAGTGATCTGGTCGATGAATCGCCAACGGATGGGCCGATCGAAAGTTCTGAACGAGGCCATCGCGGCTGATCAATGCGCGGCGGAGTACCGTGACTCCAGAAGTGAGCAGGAACACAATCACGGAGACCGTTTGAAACACTCGTCTGGTCGGGGATCGCAGATCGTCTGTGCCTGCTGTGGTAGTGGTTTTGGTATTGACCAGACCTCGGAAACGATTTCCGAACTCCGCCTCGAGGGCGATCGCGTCGATCGTGCCACCACCAACGGCGGTGACCAGCTCGTCGACGACGATCAAACGGACTGGAACGGCCTCGAGAAACGACCTGATACTGCCGGAGCGCGGTACGGTGAACCGGTCGTTGATGCAGATTTGAGAAACCAAATTGAACGCTATGTGGACGTACACGGAAGCGATACTACACCAGCTCATCTTCTCGGTGCGCTAGATCTCAATCCGAAACATCTGCCACTTGTGAAACAAGTGCTTTCAGGAGACTCGCCAGAACCGATACGAGATAGCTTTTCGGTTCCTGAAGAAAGTGGAAAATGGAAAATAGAGGCGTTCATCGACGAAGATGGGGAAGAACATTCACCTTCCTCGAGCGGTGGCGTCGATCTCGTCGAGACTCATCTCCCGATCACCAATATTCTCGAAACAACCCGGTTACAGTATTACGATGATATCGCGTCACCGAAAACACGCTGCCGACGCTGTAACGTAGCGTTATACGGGGCTTCCTCGATTGCGGGTCATTTCTATCATAAACACAATATTGAAGACCCTGCTATGGTTGATCATCTGGTGCAATTTGAATGGAACGGGAAACCGGTCCCTGAGGAATTTGAAACACCGGTTGTACCGGTTTCCGAATCATGACCGTTCCGTTTGTCGCTTTCACTTTCACCCAGGGTGTTTCAGGTTTATCACTAGATTCCTAGAATATCTAGCTGCATGGCAACGGAACCAGCCGAAGTCCCTGAAGGCTTCACGAAGGTTACTGCACCGCAACAGAACGACGACGACTTCGACACCGAATGGGTCGATCGCCCTGCGCTCGGCGAGCTGGTCCAGGGAACGCTCCTGAATCTCAAGCCGGACTGCGGCGATCACGACACGACTGTCATCGAAATGCGCCTCTCCGAACCGTACGGCGAGTTCGAAGATGGCGCACTCGTCTGCTTCTGGTCGACTAACGGCATCGACGCCGCCCTCGAGGAGAACGATATCTCTCGAGGCGAGGAGATCGCCGTCGTCTGTGATGACACGTTCGAGATCGACGGGGAAAGCCGGCGCGGCTACTCCGTCTACACTCGCGAATAACCGCTGCTGCTGACACACCACTTCATTACCCATGACTCACCGGAGCTACGGACGACAATCGATGAACGGACTGCTCAACGACTACGCCAACATGAGGACGCTCCCGGCGGCGCTCGGGATGTTCTTCGGACTGCTCTCGCTGTTCCAGTTCGGCGCAATCTCGGGCGACATCACGTTCGCCTGGATCGACTACACGCTGACCACAGAACACGCGGCGCTCGGCTCGATCGTCATCTACGCGGTGGCGTTCATGTCGTCCGAGACGACTTCATTCGATCACTACCAGGACTGGGAAAAGGCACTCATCGCTGGCTCCCCGATCGTCGTGCTCGGCCACGAGTACGTCCAGCCCGTTACGGACCTCGTGAACACCTCGGAGCCGCTGACGCAGATTCTCGCGTTCCTGATCGCGATGGGCGGATTAGCCGTCGCGACTCAATAAATTATGATCGGGAAACGCACCGTCGCCGCGCTGGTCGTGCTCGTCGCGCTCGTCGCGACTGGCGGGATCGTCGCTGCGGCAGAACTCCTCAACGAAACCGTTGACACGACGAATGACACCGAGTCGATCGACGTAACGATCGACGCGAACGAGACGTTCGCGGGCGCCGCAGCTGGGCAGAACTCGACCACTGCTGACGTGACGTTCTACGACGCCGACGAGTACGCCAACGACTCGGCGAATGCCACGGCGCTGCTCACTGACTCGATCTCCGTCGACGAAGGCGACTCGAACACGACGGCGTACGTGCTCGAGGACGAATCCGCGCTCGATCAGAACGCCTCGTATCAGGTCGTCGTCGACGGCGACGCTAATGACATCGCCAGCGCCTCGGTGGCGCTGAACGATGGCTCCTCGGGCGGTCTGCTGTTCGGCGCCGATGGTGGCCTCACGGGCACGGCGATCGTGCTCGGCATCATCGTCGGTGGCGCGATCATGTTCAGTGGAAAGAACGGCTCGAACGGAGGCAGCAGAGGACGTAGCTGATGGTCCCACTTCTGGCGCTCCGCGTACTGCCGATCAAGAAACTCATTGGCCTCGCGCTGATCGCCTACGTGGCGATCTCGTACGGCCTGATCTAGCGATCACTATGCAATTTTTCACGAAACCACAATCGAAAGCAGAGTGGTACAGCAAGACAATCACTGGCTATAACGTCACGGCCTCGGCGCTCGTCGTCGTGCTCGTCGGCCTCCGCGCAGCGGGGGTGATCTGAGTGTCTACCGACGCGTACGATCACGGCTGCACGCTGACGCGCCGACAGGCGCTCAAGGCAGCGTCAACGCTCGCGCTCGCGACGGCCACCGGGGCGGCCTCGAGCGGCTCGGCGCTCGCGGCTGATGGCCTCGTCGATGGCGTCGTCTCGTCGATCGCTGGCGCGGCCACGTCCGAAGGCGCTGGAGCTTACGCGGTCGCCACGATCTCGCCGGTCGGCTTCTTCGGCCTCGTCGGCTACACGCTGCTCAAAAACGACGTGAACGAGTCGCCGAGTGGCGACGAAGCAATCTTACACAACCTCGGTGTGTCCGAGTACGAATCGCTCACGACCCACGAGGTCACGTTCTCGAACCGGCTGACGGATACGCGCCCAGTCGCCTCGCTCGAGGCGCGTCACGGGATCGCGTCGGCCTGGGAGGATGGCGATAGCTCCAGTGTCGCCTACGACCGGGCGATGCAACGTATTCGCCAGTATTACGAACTCCCTGAGTACAACCACTACCATGTCACGGCTAAGTCGCTCCTGCAACTCGGTTTCGCGGCTGGAGTTGCGAAGGACGACCTCGACGACGACTCCTGGGCTGCCGCTGTCGGGACTGACGACGGCGGTAACACGATTCAACTCCGGCTACAGAGCACGACCGAGGCTGCCGACATTTCGCTCCACGATGGGACGGCCATCTGGAATGTCTCGCCGTCGGAGGAGGAAATCGAACCGGTCCTCGGCGACGGTAGCAAAACGCCGTATGAAATCCCTCGGGTCGAGTTCTACGACACTTCGAGCAGCACGGTGCTCGAGGAGGCGCCGATTCTCGACCAGTCGGTCGTCGACTCCTGGGACGCGACGAACGAGGAGGTCACGTATGAACTGAGCGACGGGACGACTGTCTCGACAGACCTGGACTTCACAATCAAGAGCGTCAGTGCTGCCGACCTGCAATCGGCTCGCGTGTTCGACGGACGGGAGTTCTTCAAACTGCTCGACGAAATCAAGTCGCTCTCGGATACGGTGACGGGCAACTACTCTGAGTCGTTCGTCTCCGACATCTACGCCGAGCTGGACGCTGGTAACATCACGCCCGACCAGGTACGTTCGCCGGAAGGTATCGCACGGTTCCTCTCGGGGACGGATGACGTGTCGGATGAACGATTCCGCATTTCGATGCTTCAGCAACTCGGGATGGTGCAACCGGACTTCTCGAAGATTCGTGGAATGTCGGTCAACTGGACGGGCGCGACCGAGACCTGGGTCGACCCGGACCCGAATCTCTCTGACCGCCACGCACACCCTGATGGATTCGTCGAGAACGAATCGTATTCTGGTGTGCTGTTCGGGGCCGATCTCCCTGGCTCCGGGTTCCAAACTGGTGGCCGGTACTACGTCGGAAACTTAGTTTACGGCGTTGGAGACGGTGAGATTCGGGCATACGACCATCACTCGTTGGAGTTCAAATTCGCGATCCAAACCGCCTATTCAAACGATGTGGCGGTCGGAGACGGCGTGATCTACGCGGCTGGTCCCGACGGTGTCGCCTGTTACAATATCTCCGATGGTTCCGAGGTGTGGACGAGTGCGGATACGACGGCTGTTGATCAGTTGGTCTATTCGGCCTCGACCGGCACGATCGCCGCTGGTCGGAGCACTGACAGCACTGTAGCCATAATCGGTGATGCAGATGGGTCTGTTCAGCAGACGATCAGCGCCGGGAACGTTGACGCTCTCGAGATGACGCCCGATGGTTCGATCGTGTACGTCTCGAACCAGGGTACGAACGAGGTGGAGGCATACGATACCTCTGATGGTTCTACAATTTGGATCAGTAATAGAAATATCTATTACGCGAGTAATCTCGCGTTGTCTCCTGACGGGAATTACCTCGGCTGTGACGGTCTCTCGAACACGACTTACCGATCCTATGCCGTCCTCGACACCTCGGACGGGACGGAAGTCTTCGGCAATGATGGTGCGGGTACGCGGAATGCTGTGGCACTAACAAATGACACTCTGTTGGTGAACGGTGACAGTCTCAGGGCTTACGATTTCACCAACACGTCGCTATGGAATGACGCCGATGCGCCGTCGGGGGGTCTGACGGTATCACCTGACGGCTATCTGGTCAGTGCGTCTGGTTCCAGTATCTCCGTCCGGGATATCACCACCGGCGAAGAACTCCGTTCGGGTAACTCTGGCGCTGACTCTCCAGCTTACCAACGGGTCGATGACCTCGACGGCATCGCGTCGAAAGCGATCATGTTCGATGAGTCGACCGACAAGACGAACGGCCAGGGGCCGGTCGACCTCTGGCACGGCGTGCTCGAGGTCACAGAGATGTGGGACGCTGGCAACGCCACGATCACCCACGTCGACGACCAGACGATCTCCGACCTCGAGGCGCTGTCTGGCACGCCGGACTCGATCGACACGATCGTCTCCGAGATGGACCAGTTCGACAGCGTTGATGATATCAAGTACACGAAACACGTCCTCGCGATTCTCGAGCACTACGGGATCGAGGACTCGACGAGCGTCGGCGAAGACGACTCGAACGACGTGGTAGTCGTCGAACCGGACTGGCGGGAGCCTGAGTATGATACTTATAATTCTGCCGAGTTCGCAGAGTACCTGAACAAACTTGAGACGTACCTCGAACAACTCCGAACGGAGGAAGACGATACGTCGTCTGGAGATGGCGACGGCTTCTCGTGGCCGTGGTCCGACTGGGGCGGTGGCAACACCGGCATCATCGTGATGCTCCTCGCGGGCGCTGCTGGCCTCGCGATGCTGTCCGACGACGGCGACGGCGGTCGCACCAACACCCGCAACTAACCATGTCTCGAACATTTCTTTCGCTGCTGCTCGCCGTAGCGATGGCGCTCGCGCTGCTCGCTGGCGGCGCAGCCGCACAAGAAAACAATTCGACGCCCGTCGATGACGATCTTCCCGGCGACCCCAACGGACCGGACGCTGGCGCACCCGGCCTCGAGGACGATCGCGACGACGACCAGAACGAGAACCGATCGGAGACGTACACCGAGATCGACCAGTACGCCTGGGTCGAATCGTGGTCGTACGATGACGGTCGCTTCACCGTCACCGTCGACGCCGACGAGGCTGTCGACGTGATCGTCATGGAACCACTGGACTCCGAGGACCAGGACTCGGGCACGCTGAACGCTCGCGTCATCGCCCTGGACGGCGAGAACTCGCGCACGGTCACGATCGAGGCTGACGGCGACGTGATGGTCGTTACCGAGAACGTCTTCACCACTCAGGAGTACGCCACGCTGGACAAGGGCTCGGACGCGCTGATCGGCGGCCCCTGGACGCACAAGGACTCGCAGTACTCGGCGATCGGCGCCGGGCTCGCTGTGATGAGTGGTGTGATCTGGAAGGTGTTGAAACGAAAGACGGGACTCGATCTCGATCCAAAGAGGTTGGCCTAATGACTGAACAAACTCAATCCACCGACTCACCGGGCCCGGATGATGAGCCGTCGCGCCTGAAGGTGTTCCGATATATCTCGAATAATATATTTAAGATACTATCGGTGCTCCTGCTCGGCGTCGCCGTGCTCATCGTGCTCGGCTACACGCCGTCGCTCGAACGGTGGCACAAGATTGTCGGGCTGGCGTTCCTTGCGTTCATCTTCCCTGGTCTCTATACTGGCGACGTAGTCAAAGAGCAGATTGAACCAACGTTCGTCTACCTCGTGGACGTCGAACGTGAGCTCACCGACGGTGGACTCATCGAAATAACGCCCAGTGATTTTCAGGCGATGACTTGTACGGATGGTTCTCCGCACCAGGCGGCTCCCATGTTGTACTGGGTTCGTGGTGTCGATCTCGACGAAAGTACATATGAAGGAACGTGGGTCGGAACGCTCTCCGATCGCGAGCTCCTGACTGGACTACAGGCCGTGGCTGAGTGTCGCGGAATGCTCGAGGAGGACGCTCGAAAATTATTCGCGCTCGAGGCTAACCTGTGGTCGATCGTCTATCGGGCGACGAAAGACGCGACCAAATCCGTCGTCGAAACCTTCGAGGAAGGGACGCTTCCCGATCGGGGCGAAGGCGTCGACGTGGCGGTCAACGACGCACTCGAAGACTTCGGCCTTCTCGAGAAGATGAACGAACTCGATCAGGACGACCTCGACCTCGAGGCTGACCTGGACGACCTCGATTTTGAGCAACCCGAAGAAACGTTACCGAGGCCTGCCGATGACTGATCTCGTTTCACTCGCGGCAATGCTGACAAATCTCGGTGACTATCATGTTTTGGTCGCTATCTCGATCGCGTTCGCGCTCGTGGTTCGTCCAGGAGACGTTCGGCCTCTGGTTTTGACACTCGGTGCTATTGTGCTGGTGACTGCACTTAAGACCCACTTCGCAGTCCCACGGCCTCCAGGTGCGACGGCTGGCGGCTACGCCTTTCCGTCCGGTCACGCGACGGTTTCGCTCGTGACCTATGCCTCGATCGCACTGCTCGAGGACCGATCGATCGGTTGGCGAACCACGATCGCGGCGCTGCTCGGTTCGTCGATCGCGCTCACTCGCGTAATCATCGGTGTGCATTACTGGAGTGATATCATCGCTGGCCTGCTGCTCGCGACGGCGGTGCTCGGCCTCGCGTTCGGACTGTCTCGGTACCTGAAACCGAAATTCACCCATGACTGATACCGACGAAAACCTGCTCACGATAGCCAAATTACAAGAACAAATTGCTGGTCGCCTAGACGGCGGTGACGATATTCGTCCGCACGCGGCCTACACGACTGAACACACGGCGGCGCTCTCATTCGTCGAGGACGTGCTCGCCGATGCCGACCAGGTCCAGTTTCGTGACTCAGATCTCGGGAGTGTCGTACTCCCGAATCTAAAAACGCAAGCGGCAACGCAGGCGGTGAAATCGAAAGACTTCGCGCTCGCATCCTACCTGGTCGGCGTAACGGAACAGGACCTCGACGCCTCGTCGGTGTCACTTCCTTCGAGGATCATCGCGCAGCTCGAGGCTGACGGCGCACTGGCGACGATTCTCGCTGCTGGAGCTCCGAACTCTGGTAAGACGAATAGCGTTTGGTTGCTCGGGGAGATCGCGAAGGCCTGGTGGTCGGACCTCCTCGTTATCTCGAACGCACGGGCAGATATCGTAGATCATCGCGTGACCTCAGCGCACGATCTCGTCATTACCCTGCTCGAGCATCGCGACGTCCCGAAAATGGTCGTCGTCGACGAAGGATCGACGCACTTCGACGCCCGAACGTATTCTTACGAGGTGGCGAATCAGTGGTCTCCGCTGATCAAGCGAATGAGCAAACTCGGTGTGGAGGTTTGCGCGGTGATCGGCCATACGGGAAAGGACGTCGACCCAGAAGTGAAGCGATTGACGAATCTGGCGCTGTTTAAGTCGGCTCCCGAAACGGCTGAGTTCTTCTCTGAGTGGCCTGCTGAAAGCGATTTCCCGGCTGATCGTCTGTTCGGTGGTTCGCTCGAGAACCTTGAGGCGACCTCGACGGGCTATGACCCGGATGAACCTGCACCCTGGGCGTGGAACCTCCGCGCTGGGCTGTTCGCTGAAGACTTGAACTGGAACGAACTGCTCGAATTGCTTCACGAATCGGGACCGGTTGACTCCTGATTGACCTTACTTAGATATTTACCCATATACCGGGAAAGCGAGCCAATATAACGGAGATTTGTTGGAACGCACCTCAAAGTTCGGAACTGATTGCTGCTGTTCACTGTTTCAGGAATGCGAGGATTCATATCGTCAGGATAGAATGTTTCGAGAGATGGCGGACTCTAACCGATTAGTTGATTTAATATTTGAGAAAAAGCAACCGGAGTCCGTTGATTTCGAGATAGCGTTCACTGCCTTAGTCGCAACAGCTACTCTTGCTTCCATCAATTCGGAAACAAGACATTCGTTGATAATTACCCTCTGTGCTCTTTTTTTGCTTGTGTTAACTCTCGTTCGTAGGATGGGAATTATTGGAAAATTTGCCGAAGAAGAGTCAATCCTAAACGGAACTGTACGACTGGTTGAGCTGTTAACAATCGTATGCGTGCTTCAGATTAGCACCACGGTTCTAAGTGTAGCGGGGGATTGGGCGACAAGGCCCATTGTGGTTTCCCTCATACTGATAGGGACGGTCTTGTTCGTTGTAGTGCTACAGGAACTTATTTTCAGAGACTATCGAATCTGGTGGGGTTCAGCGTTTTTCACGAAAGGATTGGCCGTTCAGAATGGGAAGGAGAAGACCGATAATCCGTTATATCACCTGTCACTGTCTGTACTGGCAACTTTTTACTATAAGTTTGCATACCTCATTTTGAAGGAACCCGGCGTTATCCCTGAGAAGGACATTAAGAAGTGGAATTCTCTTCGTGAATTTGTCGAAGAAATGGACAAGGATGAACAGTCGCACCCGAGTGCGGCTCGGATGTTTTTTGCAAGCGGAATTATACTCGTTACGGGATACGGTACGGTGAGTTGGATATTGTCGTTCACTGGATTCCCTATAGTAGGTGGTCTACTGTTACTGACCGCAATTATGGCCGTTCGACATCTTACTGGGTTCTGGTATCTGGCATACGGGTCTCAATCGCTCAGTCGGTTTCTCCAAGGAAACACACACCATCTTGCAACAATGGGGGTTTATGGAGGTGTCAGCTATTGGCTGTTCTTCTATGTATCATAGCGACGGAGAGACTTTTTCGATATTGCCGAATTTATAGAAATTCGACACGGAGAAAACTGCAAGACGCGCCCTGTATTCAGCACAATCATAAGAAACTATCACCGATTATGGACTTCAACAGAGTGTCCTGATTCGGTGTGGTCCCCTCCAGATTTTCTTGCGATATCCAGTTGGCCTCGACCACGATCGGCGCGCTTCCCTCCAGGAGCCACCCACCAACCCACCGACCCACTTCGTCGGTGTCGATCGTCAATACTGATCGAATCTAAAGGCCGAATTTGCGGCCGAAGTCCCTCCTTGTGGGGGCTGAGGCCGTTTCTCAAATGGTTTCAATCAACTGAAGTGATTCTAGTAGTTGTACCGGCTTTGTTTATTCCAATAACACCATCACCTGACTCACATTCGAATGATGATCCGGTACTTGTCCCTCCATTAACGCCGTCCTCGATGTCTGAAACGCTTTCTACGTCTGCGCTGCTACAGAATAGTCCATCTGCGTTTCCGAGGTCGGTTATAGTAACCGTGTTTCCGTCTACACTCGCAGCTGCGTTTACATGCTCTTCTTGAGGCTCGTCTTCGCTTTTACCTCCGTTTCCTTCATCTGTATCTCCGTTTCCTTCCTCCTCGTTTTCACTGTTATTGTCTTCGTCACTGAGACAACCTGCTAAGGAGCCAAGGAAGCCGCAGGCACCGATCAAGAGTGTTCGTCTTCGAACCATGAAATAACGGTATTCCAACAATACATGAACCCGTCGATTTTGCCCTCAACCAACTGCTTGTTTAAAATAGAAATAAACATTCGACCATATAATTTAACTCACGATATTAGAGCAGAGACGGTATTCGATATATAAAACCAATGACGAGAAATAGCGACCCAAATATTACATCAATCGTCCGATTAGTATCCCTTTCAACACCTAAGTCATTAACTCGCCAATTCCCATCTTCATCTCTTGTATTTACTGTAGATCTTGATTTCTGTTTAATTACATCATCTCCCTGAAATAGCCCGCGTGCAATGATCAAAGATCCTACTACTCTAATTGATAGAGCGGCCGTGTCTGTGTACCCAGGTAGTAACGACCCGGCTATGATTATAAATATTAACACTGATGCATATAGACAAAACTTTTTATGAAATGATTGAAGAAAAATCGTCCTAGGACTAAGACCTGAATCTTTGGTCAGCACGTTTCCGCCAATTGTGTCATGTTTTCTATTGAGAACTCTTATCAGAAACGTCCCTATTCGGTCGGTCAACCATTTTGAACCATCATATATTGAAGATCGAAATTTGAGTAAATAACCTACGCCATGATTCTTTAGACCCATTATTGTAGAGAGGTTGGAATTAGATTTCAATAAACATCTACGTTTCTCGTCCATTTATAAACGGGTTCTAAGTAGTTCGTCCAATTTAGTTCATTCAGCTTTTGAATCAATGATAGCGTAGCAGCTGCCTGAGTCTTGTAGTACCCTGATGTGGGATTAGAATCTTTATCTGAATACTTAGATATCATCCCACAGGGCTTCAGTGTCAGTTCTAATTATATCTCTTTTAATAACTCGTCCTGTGGGTTAAGAGTCATTGTTGGTTTTTGGCTTCTTGATGCTTTATAACCCGCACACCAAACAGTGTCTTTAAATGATTAAAGTTCAATGGATCAATCATTGGGAGACAACATGAGTTCCACAAGATCTGCTGTTCACAAGCCAAACCCAGATAATTCCGTAGAATTCGGTCAAGAAGAGCTAGGGGAGCAGATTGCTCAGCAAGTCAAGAAGGATCCTATGATTCATATTGCTGTCAATGGGCCATGGGGGACCGGAAAAACCACTATATTAGACTTAGCTCAGGAAAAATTCGATGAAGAGAATGGCGATATTATAACTATTTGGTACGAGCCGTGGCGATATGGACCTGATCAAACAACCCTACGCCGAACATTCCTAAAAACCTTAGACAACCAGGTAGCAGATGAAATTAACAAAGATCCGATCTTAGAGACAACCCAGTACCATTTTGAGTCTTCTAGGTCAGAACTGAAGTCGATGAGCGAGTTTCTCATTGACTTCTTGAAAACACTTCGTGCACAACTCACTTTTATTGCGACGTTCTCATTTATCATATCTGTATTTTTTATTGCCGGATTGCTTGTATTCTCTCTAAATTCAGGTATCTTAACCTCGGTTGGAGGAGGACTGCTTTTATTCTTATCCTATCTCCTATTTACTTCGCTTATCGTATACTCTCGAAACGATTTAGGTTCCGAATTGGCATCAAAAACCACCTTTGACGTTAAAGAACCAAAAATTAGTGAAATCGATCTGTTTGAAGACCGTTACAAAGAAGTTCTGAACAGAGCAGGAAATAACAACAAGAAGGTCGTCGTGTTTATTGATGACATCGATCGTTGCAGTAAGCAGGAAATTCGTGAAGTCATCACAGGATTATCAACTTACCTTAATCCAGATAACGGAGGTGCAGAAATTGCATTTGTCGCTGCAATTGACGGGCCAAAGGTAATCAGAGCCTTTGACTCAAATGTAGAGGACGAGATTGATCCTAATATTATTTATAAAACGTTTCAGGTTGTCATACCTGTGCCTCCTCTATCTCGAGAGAATATAGTGGAGTTGATTAATCACACCACACAAGAGATTGATTATAATATTACAGATGCTGAAGCTGAACGCATAGCAATGGCATCTGCTGCATACGCTGATTCCAATCTTAGGACAATTCGTTCGGCTCTTTGCGACGCCCAATGGATGAAAGAACTAGGCTCAGAGTACCTAGATAATTTCGATCTCGAGGATAGTCATTCGGTCAATGAGATTTTGGGCAGTGATTCTGCCCTTTATCGAATTGCATTGATTAAATTGCTGAGTGATGATAAAGACTTGAGGAATTTTGTTACTGATGCCTCAATGTGGGTCAATGAGAAACGGGAAGGCAACATAAGGTGGGGTCTATTTGATTTACAACCAAAATTTGATCGTAATGAGCTGGATCCGCGCCCATTCTTAGCTCTGAATTCTCCAAGCGATAGCGTGGCGGGAGTGGATGATATGAGGGATATTTTGAACCACATCAATAATGGCAATCTATCCAATGCAAGCAGACTATGTCAAAAATACGATTCACCAACTCGTCTGGATATATGCTATCGCATATTAGATAGTGTGACAACCAATGATACTGATGAAGACATCGCAAATGCTTTAACGTTTGTTATAGGGCGAATGCAAGAATCCTCGAGATCACTTGATTCTCGAAATAACGATATTTTCGAAGAGTGTCTGAATTTGCTTGATGATGGTGGGATAATTAATAAAATTAACAAAAACAAGTATCCGCAATGGCTCGAGGTAGCATCAATTATTGGTGACAGTGCATTGGACGAGATATTGGATACTAGGTCGGTGTTTATGAGAAGGGACAAACAACCCTTCCTTCAACAGTTAAGTAAAGTGGCTACTCAATATGACCATGAGATCGTAGACCGTATCTTGGAACTTGAAATTAGCGAATTATCCAACGATCCATTACGATCCTCTCAAAGAGTATCAAACATATTCAAAGATGATGTGGTAATGAAATCTAACAAGGCCCCGGACTATTTACTTAAACTCGTAGAGAACTGGGACTTTGATAATAGAGATCAGGGGCCAAACAAATCAATTTTTGTTGATGAAGTTGTTGGAAAACTACATAAAGAAGAGTATTCAGAGGAAGCCGAGAAGATCTATTCAACATCTGTCCCTCATGGCCTGGAATTCAAAAAGGATCTATACGATCTGAAATGGCCGGGAGCTCGCACTTCTGAGTATCAGGAAGAGTCTGAGCAGGATAATACGGAATAATTAGAATTGGCCTATTTCTCAATTATAAAATCATTCAGTGATATTTGCTTCAGGCCATCTGTTAGTTGCTGGTCATTATATTCACCGTTTTACCCTTCACTTATCTGAATAGAGTTACGAGAAGGTTTTGGGCGAAGCTGCATATCAATACATCCACTAAGATAGTCTGAACCATCCCCTGTGATCTCATACATATTACTTCCTTCGAAGATTGGGGCTACAAGTCCCACTTGAGTTAACATTGAGCAACGTTCAGCTACTCGCCTACGGGATGCATTGAATTTCATTGCTTGGGACATAACATAAGGAGTAGACCAATCTTCTTCTTCAAGATGTTCTAATATTCGCTCATCTAGTGTACACATCCATCTGGCAGATTTCCGTCCACTCATGATTTCGATTTCCCTCTAGCCGTTGGCCCATCGTTTGAACTGTTCTCGTTCAAATAGACCTCATTTTCTGCGTCATATTCTTCATCGAGATACGCTCTACCTCGATCTGTGATAGTGTAAACCCCATTTCCGAGAGGAGTGAGAAGCCCATGTTCAGCTAATTTTTTACAGCGTCTCGATACAGATGATTGAGAAATTCTGATACTATTCCGTTCAGCCAGATCGCCGACCCTCCCAGCATCCTCGCTTCTGATAATTTCTAGAATTCGGTCGTCCCAAATCGTCATCCATGTCCCAGATTGTCTCATTACTCCCGTATTAGGATAGTCTTACCTAACACTCCGCAATTAGCTACTTTGGTTCAAATATGGTAAGATCGAATAACCGATGCATTTATGCAATATTCCTCTAATCATGGTAATCGGAGCTACCAAATCGGCTGAAGATGACTCTCATTGTCATCTAAAGTCGAGCGGCGCTGGCACGCCGCTCAGAAAATAGCTCCGTTCGAACCATGAAGCACGGAACTATTGCGGGGCATCCGCCCCACAGACGGCAAGAGGAATCGCGCACCCATAATTTTGCTAGTTTTACGTCAGAGGCTACGTGCGCTTGCGGTGCTCGAGCACGCGGCCTCGACGCTCGCCTCGAGGAGCCAACGTGCAAGCGCTGCGCGAAACTCCAATCGAATAGCGTCGTTCGTCAACTCCTCCAGGAGCCCGCGCCGATCGGCCCGAAAGGAGGTGTCGATTCGTGAGCCACCGTTGCATCATCTGTAACGTTCTCGGTAATGCTCGACTCGCGGTCACTCGAGAATACGGCGCGTGCTGGCTCTGCGAGGAGTGCGAAGCTCGCGAGTACCCGAACGAAACGCCGATCGTGGAGGTACAGTGATGGCACCGAACCATCGCGATGCCCCCGACCTCGACATTCGCGAGGCCACGGAACTCTTCATCACTCGTCAGCGACCGAACTGGAAAGGCGAAACGGCTCGGTCGTACCGGAAGGGACTCGATTCGTTCGAGGACTTCGCCGCGGACCACGATCTCGAAACCCTCGACGACCTTGACCTCTGGGAGGTCGGCAAGTACACCGACTGGCTGGTGCAAACCGACTACGCACGCGCAACGATCTACAGCAAGCAGAAGATGGCGCGTACCTGGCTCAAGTGGCTCGAGTCTCAGGGTCTTGTCGATGTCGGGACTCACCTCGCCATCGAAACGCTGCGCCTCGAGGACAGCTAGCAGACCAGCTCGGATATTCTCCGACCGGACACTCTTCGCGAGTTCCTGGAGTTCTACCGCGACTCGATTCAGTGGCGGGCAAAGCGATGCCATGCGCTCCTCGAGGTCATCGGTCACACGGGCGCGCGGCGATCGTGCATCCGAGCGCTGGACGTCCAGGACTACGACCCGGAGACTCGAACGCTGAAGTTCATCAATCGACCCGAATCAGGAACTCGATTGAAACGCGGCGACACTCACCAGCGAAAGGTAATCCTCTCGGAAGAACCCAATCGCGTTCTGAACGAGTACGTGCAGCGTGACCGCTACAAGAAGCGAGACGATAACGGACGAAAGCCGTTGTTTTCGAGTATTCGAGGTCGACCCTCGAAGAGTACGATCACGAACTGGCTGTACGTCGCGACGCTTCCATGCGTCATGCAGGAGTGTCCGCACGGAAAACAGCGCCACAACTGCACCTGGACGGAACAAACCCACGCCAGTAAGTGTCCGTCGTCAACGTCTCCGCACCCGATTCGTCGAGGCAGTATCACCTGGCAGTTGAATATCGGTCGGTCGATGCAGGACGTTGCCGATCGGGCCGCAACGACTCCCGATGTGATTCGGCGGTACTACGATCGGCCCGATCTCGACGAGGAGCTGCGTCGACGGATCACGAAATTCGATGGCATCGATATCTGCGTTCATATGGATCCGACGGATTTCGAGGAGGTGGACGCATGATCGCCCGCTGTGTAGTCTGGGTTTGGCGAAACCTTCTCCCCAACGCCCTCCGACCCCATCCCTCTGCCGCGAACAAACACGTGAGCGGCAGGTATGTGATTTGGAGGGATTTGAGCCAGAGAGCAGCTTTTCTGCGACCGTGGTTCAAATCCCTTCGACCTACTTGATCCTCTCAGCGGTAATTTCATCCAAAATTATATTTCTCCTGGGTTATATCTTTGCTCGCATGGGTGTTGTACGTCGCGAAGGGAATTGGCGTCTGGAGAAAAAGGATAACGGCCTCTATGAAGCCACTTACAAAGAGAGAACAGAGGCAATTATTACCACGCCAAAGTACGACCCGGGAATGTTCGACGATCGAAACGCCGCTGGCGTTCCGATGTATGAGGCCGATTCAGCAGCAGAAGCCCGATCGGTCTTTGAAGATATCGTCGAAACCGATTCGGCATCCGTTCTCCCGAGTCTCGGGCTATCTGATGCTGGAATTGGACTGGGTTATCCGTCTGGTTCGACTAATGAGGGGCAGTCTGGTGTGGATAGTAAACTTCCGCCTGGTGGGATAGCGTTAGTAATGTTGCTCGCTGGTGGATTGTTTCTTTTCTCGTCTTCGTTCGACTTTGGAACGCCAGTGTTCTACATAAGCTCGGCGCTCCTCCTTGGAGGTCTTGCAATCTTCGGCTGGGCGATCGCGCTTTACAATCAAGAGGGGGCCGCCGAGGCTTGGACTTTTCTCACCACAGTAAACTCGAACGACGAATCAGATACCGCTGGTGACAACGAGGATAACGTTAAGCGAACACCGCCCGCTCCACAATCGTTGAAAGATGAACTGTATTTTGATCGTGCGAACCAGCATTGCGAATGGTGTGATAACCGGACGGATCACCCGGAGGTCCATCACATCAAGCCTCGTAGTGAAGGCGGTCCAAACGACCCTTCAAATCTGATCGTTCTCTGCCCTGACCACCACCGGAAGGCCGATAGCGGAGGAATTTCACGGACTAAGTTGCGAGCTAAGGTTAGACGACAGGCCAAATCAGCCACGTAGAATCGGCGTTGATCCCCAGTTTGAATTATTTTACTTGAGTTTGTGATACACACTGAGAACAGGAGGAGAAATCTATTTCCAACGTGGTAAGGGGCAGTGCTGGTATCTACTCGAGCCAAAACTTCGCCTCATTCTTCCGGTTCTTCCACTATCTTTGCGATTGTGAGCAGGGCATCGAATTCCTCGGGTGAACCCTGGACCTGGATGAGCCCCTGTTCCCGATCGTACTGGATGAAATCCACTTCAGCAGATTTTGGCAGGTGGACGTGTTTCAGATCGAGAGCGATCTCTTCGAATCGATCAAGACTCCCATCAGCCTCGGGCGGGTCATCTTCCCACGTCTCTATTTGTTCCACCACTTCAGAAACGGCTACTGGGCCGTCTTTTTCGTAGAGACAATACAAAGCATATCGCCGTCGTTGATCTTCCAACAGTTCAAAGATTTCGTCCAACGTAACCATATGCAATATTTGCCGTGTTAGCATTTAACGCTCTCCACCACCACCCTCTCACGTTATTCTCGTACAATTACATCCGATCGACCCACCTGCGTCGAATCAACTATTCGCCAGACGTGGATCGGGCAAAAATCGAGAGCTGGACTATTCGTCGCTGACGACGACCTCGTCTCCCTCGATCTGGACGTCGTAATCGGCGACAGAAAAAGAGATCGAAACGTGATCAGAAGCGGAGACGAGTGTATCGAGAGCGTCCGGATCGACTCGTTCGTACAACGTCGTATCGAGAGCGGACGAAACGTCGGTTATCTCGACGTCTTCAGCGTGCGCAACGGCGTCGATTACGGCGATGCTCGGCCTCGTCACCGACCAGTCGTACTCCTCCCGTACTGAACCGTCATCCGCATTGTGACCCCCCATGCATCTACTTGCGACTTCAGAGGGAAATATTTGCCGTCAAACGACAGAAAACGGCACTCTCAGCCAGGTAATACACAACTTCTAAACGATACTATTGCTACAGCTGGTCTCTTCTTTGCGCCTTCGCTACGCTCCCGACGAGTAGGTTCCGCACCAGTGCTCGGCGGGCGTCTCGCGAACCCGGTGTCAGTTTCCGTCACATGCGAAGTGCTGTCCTGGCAGCGGTCTCGACGTCCCGTACGCAACGCCCAGGGTGCGACGTCCTCGTGCGAGACGTCGAGAACGTCGTGCGACCAGAACCCACAGCGGCGCTCAACGAATAGGCGAGTCGCTGCTGGGTGCTGGTGGCAGCCGCGAGGAGCTATGCACCAGAAGCAGAAAATAACGCATCTGGATCGAGGCTCGAGTCGTCCGTCGCTCGACGGCACCAGTATTGACAGCACACAGAGTACTGCGCCCGTTACTTCACGAGCGACACGAGCACGAGCACCAGTCCGCTCGAGACGATCGCCGACTGGATGAGTCCGGCCGAAAGAATCGAGAAGCCGAACGTGTGATAGATGAGTCCCTCACAGATCGCCCCGGCGGCAATGAACACGAATCCCGCCGAGACGTAGAGCATCGGCTGACTCTGGTTCCGACGGTAGCCGTGGTACGCGAGCAACGCGACTGCCAGTCCCAGGATGAACGTGATCAGTTTAGCGGCGACGAGCGATGGCCCGATCATCGTGATACTCGCATATCGTCCCAGAGTTCCGTGAAATTGTCCGCCAACGTATCGCAGGTATCGACGGTGAGCGTAAACTCGCCTTCCGAGAGGTCGACGTGGAGTCCCTCGAGGACGGTTTCGAACTCGCGTCTGTGCGTTCCATCCGAATCGATCGACGTTCGCTCGTCGAGAAGTCCGTGGTCCTGTAGCGTAGAGACCCGACGGTACACCGTCGCGAGCGAGGCGTCACAGGCGTCACTGAGCGCTTTTGCGGTCATTGGCCCGTCGTCAGCCGCGACGAGGATTCGACGGGCGTAGTCGTCCGCCAGGACTTGAAACATATCCGATGAATCTCCCATTGCCTCCTGGTTCACGGCCAATCGGTCACCCAACGTCGGCAAATAAGCTGCGATTTTCCAGTCCAGCAAAAGACCACGGGTGTTTTGTGTGTCTCTCGATTCGGTACGAGTATCGAAACCAGTCGCCACCATGACGGATTATCTACTCGCATTTAAACCCGCGATCGGACTGTACGGCCAGCACGATCCCAGTGCGGTCCTCTTCGAGAACGGGGTCCCCGTATTCGGCGTCGAGGAAGAACGCTACACGCGAGAGAAACACGCGACGGAAACGTTCCCCTCCAATGCCATCGAGGCGTGTCTCGAGTACCGCAACCTGGATATTACCGAACTCGATCGTATCGTCTTGCCCTACGATCCGACGCTCCGCGGGAAGATCACCGCTCACTACGTGACCGACGCAATCCGTGCACCCGGATTCGGCCGGACGCTGTCTGCGCTCGAGGAGGCGCTCGTCACGCAGGTTCGGAGCCGATTCTTGCCGACTCGACAGATCGAACGTCGCCTCGAGGCCTTCGGTACGCCGTTGCCGCCGGTCGAGACGATCGCTCACCACCGCTGCCACGCGGCGAGCGCGTTCCATCCCTCGGGGTTCGACGAGGGGGTCGTTCTCACGATCGACGCGAAAGGCGAGTACGACTCGACGGTCGTCTGGCACGCCACCGAGGACGGCCTCCGACGGGCCCGGACGTACGAACACCCCAATAGCCTCGGACTGTTTTACGCCATCATCACGGAGTACCTCGGCTACCGCATGTTCAACGGCGAGGGGAAGGTCATGGGACTGGCACCGTACGGCGAGGACAACACCGAAATCGAACACACCCTCCGTACGCTGATCGAAACGGGCGTCGACTACGACGTGACCAGCCTGACGAAACGCTGGGGGACCGGTCACGGCGTGGAAGCGCTCGAGGAGGCGTTCGACCGCCCCCGAAGCGAGACGTCCGGCGAGTTCGACCAGTGGGAGAAAGACCTCGCTCACACGGCCCAGAAGTTGCTCGAGGAGACCGTCGTCGACATCGTCGAAGCGGCCGTCGACCGCCTCGGGACGAGAAAGGTCACCATGGCCGGGGGCGTCGCGCTCAACTGTAAGCTGAACCAGCGCGTTCGCGAGTTGCCCGTCGTCGAAGAGACGTTCGTCCAGCCAGTCGCTCACGACGCCGGCCTCGCACTGGGGGCTGGCTGGGCGCGTCAGCGACCAATCAACGTCGACCGGCAGACGCACGTCTATCTCGGCCCCGAGTACGAAACCGAGGAGATCAGGTCGACTCTCGAGACGAACAAACTCTCCTACGTCGAACCCGACGACCTCGAGCGCTACGTCGCCGAACGGATCGCCGATGGCGACCTGGTTGGCTGGTTCCAGGGTCGCATGGAACTCGGGCCGCGAGCCCTCGGCGCCAGAAGTATCCTCGCCGATCCGCGAACGGCAGCCTCGCGCGACCGAGTCAACCGGTTCGTCAAACACCGCGAGGAGTGGCGTCCCTTCGCGCCGTCGATGCTCGAGTCGGCCGCCGAGGAGTACCTGGTCGATGGGGAACCGGCCCCGTTCATGATCGACGCGTTCGACGCAAACCCGGAGACAATCGAGGACCTCGAGGCGGTCTTGCACCCCGCCGACGATTCGACGCGACCGCAAACGGTACGGGAAGACCAGCATCCACGATACCACCGGCTCATCTCCGAGTTCGCCGACATCACGGGCGTTCCCGTCGTCCTCAATACGTCGTTCAACGACCACGCCGAACCGATCGTCAGAACGCCGACACACGCGATCAAGGACTTCTACGGAATGGGACTGGACGTACTCGTCCTCGAGGACCTCGTCATGGAGAAAGAGTCGGCGTAGAACGCGAGTCGCCGACTACCGCACCCACGTCGGCAATCGAACGACCGAGAGCCAGAACGTCTCGAGCGACTGGATCGCCTCGATGAACTCGGTGGGATCGACCGGTTTGGTGACGTAGGCGTTCGCGTGGCGTTCGTACGATTGGCGCATGTCCTCGCGGCTCTCCGAGCTGGTGAGTACGATCACCGGAATCGTCATGAGGTCGGGGTCGGATTTGAGTTCCTCGAGTACTTCCACGCCGTGTTTCCGAGGTATATTGAGGTCGAGTACGACGAGATCCGGGCGCGGTGCGTCCTCGTACGCACCGCGCCGGTGACAGAACTCGAGCGCCTCGATTCCGTCTTTCGTGACGTGGAGCGTACTCTCGCTGTCGCCGGTCGCGAACGCCTCGGTGACGAGCCGAATATCACCCGGATTGTCCTCGACGAGGAGAATGTCGGCCGAGGGTTCGCCTTCTTTCATCGTTTCTAGTCGGTAGATGGGGTAAATGAGTATATCGGCCCGAATCGGGGAGTCGGCCAGGTGGAATACGATCAGGGACGCGTCGCCGCGGTCATCTACCATCGATGGAAGGAACTCGAGCAACGTAGGGGGATTGATCTGATCGATTCCTCTTCGACCTGCGTATCCTCAACACGGACTCTATCGATCGTGAAGAAAATTAGCGTCGAAACCGTCGGGAGAAATCCCGGTTCTCACAACAGCTATCATTGGCGACGTCATCGGCGGGTTCAACGTTGATACGTGAGCGGAGACGCTTCTGGCGAAGTAGTCTCATGAACAGTGGGTGGTATCGATCGGCTGCTCACTGGCCAACTGGAGGTCGGATGTCGGTCGGCACTGAATTTTGAGAATGCATTGACGGGTCACTCAACAGTATTCCTCAAAATATACAGGTAATAGATTATATACTACTGTAATGAGTCGGTATATGCATTATGCAATTAAAGATGCTGAAAGAAAGACTGTCGCGACGAACCGTATTGAAAGCGAGTGCAGGCGCACTCGGCCTTGGATTGCTAGGCAGTACTGGAAGCGCGCAGGGTGGTCGAGAAAAGGACCGTGGATCACGAGACGGGCCCTACATAACGGCCCACCGAGGGTACAGAGACGTGTTCCCCCAGAACACGCTTGCGGCCGTCGAAGGCTCGTCGCGGCTCGGCGCTGATAGGATCGAAATCGACACAGAGGCGACGAGCGACGGGGAAATCGTCGTCTTCCACGACGCGCGTCTCGATCACCTCACGGACAAAGAAGGGCTCGTCAGCGAAACGCACTCCGACACGGTCCTGGAGGCGGAAGTACTCGACTCCGGGGAGACGATCCCGACGCTGGCCGAAACGTTCGATGCGGCCAGACCAGACGTCACGATCAACATCGAATTCAAAGATCGAGGGCCCCTCTCCTGGGAGGAGTTCGCGGAGCGGACACTGCGTATCGCGTCGCGATATCCCGGCGACTACTACGCGTCCTCGTTCGATCCGGACGCGCTCAGAGCGGTTCGTAACGTCGACCCGAGCGTCGCCGTGGCACCGATTTTCGGGCGGAACAAGGACGAGAATCTGGCGATCGCTAGGGAGCTGGATGCTGAAGCAGTCAATCCATCGACCGGCGTGCTCGACCGTGACCTCGTGGAAACCGCACACGCGGAAGGTCGCGAGGTCAACGTCTGGACGATCGATAGCTGGCGAGAGGCACAGGAGCCAATCGAGTTGAACGTCGACGGCCTCATTGCGGACTATCCAAACATGGACACCTTCGCGACCAACAACTAACCCGGTCCTCGAGAGGTCACGATTACCGACCGAATTTCGATTTCGAAGGCATCGAACCTCGTAGACGCAAGTTTCACTCGAGTGGTGCGACTCGTCGATTCAAATCCAGAGCGTGTGCGTTTGGCTCCCTCGCAACACTCGGTCGAGTAGTGCTCCGTCTGGGATTTGAACCCAGGTCATCGGCTCGAAAGGCCGAAATGATTGGCCGGACTACACCAACGGAGCGGGTCGCATCCAATCGTTTCCCGGGGCTAGTAAAAAGCGTTCCGTTCCGCGGCGAGGGTGATAGCCCGTGACGAACGCCTCGAGTCCTCCGCTATCGTGTCGAATCATCCGCTGGCGCCTCGAGTCCCACTTCCGCCGGGAGCCTTCGCCACCTTCTCAACGCTTTTCGTCCAGGCGCGCGAGCACGCACGTACAGCATGAAGTTCGTCAGATTCCGCGACCCGGCCGGAGCGATTCGACGCGGCCGACTCGAGAACGACCGCGTCCAGTTCGGATCAGACAGTTACGACCTCGAGAGCGACGAAATCGACGTTCTCCCGCCGTGTGAGCCCTCGAAAGTCGTTTGCATCGGACGCAATTACGCCGACCACGCCGCAGAGATGGACTCGGACGTTCCCGATCGCCCGTTGCTCTTTCTCAAGCCGCCGAACACTCTGGCGGCCCACGGCGATACTGTCACCGTTCCCGGCGGGAAGGAGCGAATCGACTACGAGGCCGAACTCGGCGTCGTCATCGGCGAGCAGTGTCGCCACGTCCCAGTAGAGGACGCGATGGACGTCGTCGAGGGCTTCACCTGCGTCAACGACCTCTCGAACCGCGACGACCAGCGCCAGGAGAAAAACTGGGTCCGCGGGAAAGCGTTCGACGGCGCCGCGCCCATCGGTCCCGTGCTCGCGACGCCCGACGAGGTGCCCGCGGACGCGTTCGTCCGCTCGCGCGTCAACGGCGAGCTGAAACAGGACGGCTCGCGGTCCCAACTCATCTTCTCGATTCCAGAACTCATCGCGGAGATCACGACCTACCTCACCCTCGAGGCCGGCGACGTGATCGCGACCGGCACCCCCGAGGGCGTCGGACCGCTCGAAGATGGCGATACGGTCGAAATCGAGGTCGAGGGTGTCGGGACGCTCGCACATGACGTCCGGATCCCTGACGCGCCTCGCTGACGCTGCGCACGATGCTATAAATTTTGTAGTGTACACATCCGAGTCGGTGCCGCCGAGTTCGATTCCGGATCGTTCGCCGTCCGACCGACATTTATCGTCCCCGGGAACGAACTGAGACGTATGCGACGAGACACGGCCCCGAACTCGAGCCCGTTCGCTCCGAGTCGAGACGTGAATTCACGTGCGACGACGGAGGCGTGCTAATGCCGATAACGTTCGACGGCCCCATCCTCGTTCCGGTGGCCGACCCCGACGATGCCGAGCGAACGGCGAGGGCGCTCGCGCCGCGTATCGGCCCGGAAAATACCGTCCTGGTCGTCCACGTCGTCGAGAAGGCAGGCGGTGCGCCGGACAAGGCGCCACTCGAGGCTCGCCGGGAGTTCGCCGACGACGTCTTTTCGCGAGCGCGAGCCCCGCTCGAGGAGACGGGTGCCCGTGTCGAGACAGAGGTCCTGTACGGGACGGACGTGGTCGACGCCATCTTCGAGGCCGCCGACGACCGCGGGGCCGACGGGGTCGCGTTCGTCCCGCGCAAGGGGAGTCGGCTGGTCGAGATGCTGAGCGGCGATACGAGTCGGCGGCTGATCAGAGAGGCGACGCTCCCGGTGCTGGTGTTGCCGGTCGAGGAGTGAGTTGGCTCGCAGTCGGCCGCTGTCGGTCCACAGTCGGCGTCGAAACCTAGAGATACCCGTTCTCGAGCAACAGTTCGCCGTTCAGCACGCTCGCACCCGCCGCCCCGCGAATCGTGTTGTGAGCGAGGCAATTGTACTGCAGGCCGAAGGTCGACTCCTGGAGCCCGCCCACCGAGATTGCCATTCCCTCCCCCAGGGTACGGTCGAGACGAGGCTGAGGTCGCTCGAGGTCCTCGAAGACGTGAATCAGCGGGTCCGGCGAGGAGGGGAGGTCGAGCGAGGGGTACGCCTCGAGTGCCTCGGCGGCGGCTTCGGGCGTCAGGTCGTCGCCGGCTTCGACCCAGATGTTCTCGAGGTGGCCGTCCAGCGTCGGAATGCGGTTACACGAGGCGCTGACGTCGACGCCGTGGAGGTCGAGTTTCGCGCCGTCGAACGTGCCCAGGAGCTTCTTCGATTCGGTCTCGAGTTTCTCCTCCTCGCTCCCGATGTGGGGGATGGCGTTGTCGATAATCTCCATCGAGGTGACGCCGTCGTAGCCGGCCCCCGACACCGCCTGGAGGGTGGCGACGTGGACGCGCTCGAGGTCGAACTCGGCCAGGGCGGCGAGCGTCGGGACGAAGGTGATCGTCGAGCAGTTCGGGTTCTTGACCAGCGCGCCGTCCCAGCCGCGCTCGTCGCGCTGGACCTCAAGCAGGTCGAGGTGGTCGGCGTTGACCTCCGGGATGATCAGCGGGACGTCGTCAGCCATCCGGGCGTTCGAGGAGTTCGAGGAGACGACGTAGCCCGCCTCGCAGAAACCGGGTTCGACGGCGGCGCCGACGCTCGAGGGGAGCGAGGAGAAGAGGAGGTCGACGTCGTCGGGAACGGCGTCAGGGTCGGTTTCGGTGACGGTCGCGTCGGCGACGGCGTCCGGAATTGGCGTGTCGACGCGCCACTTCGCGGCCTCGCGGTAGGGTTTGCCCGCGCTCGCGTCGCTGGCGGTGAGCGCCGCGATTTCGAAGTCGGGGTGGGGCTCGAGGAGCTGGATGAGTCGTTGTCCGACGGCGCCGGTGGCGCCGAGGATGCCTGCTCGTACGGTCATTGTCGGCCCTGGGAACCGGGCGCGCAAAACGGTTTGGATGGTGTCACGGTTTGCAGTGGTTCGTGGGGTGTCACCTTGCAGTGGCTACAGTGATGTCACCGTTTGCAGCGACTCGAGGGGTGTCACGGTTTGCAGTGGTTCGGGGGCGCGTGACGTGGACGGCAGTCGCTCGAGGCGGGGAAATTCGCCGAGAACGAGTCACGAAAACGAGACAGCCGGGTCGCTCAGTCGTCTGCCGGCGCCGCTCGCGACTGTACCTCGAGGTCGCCGTCGTCGAGCCGTTGTTCGACGTTGCGGGCGGCTTCGACCATGTTCTTCATCTTGCCGTAAGCGACCTCACGGGGGAGGAGTTTCACGCCGCAGTCGGGCGAGACGACCAACTGTTCCGGGGGGACGATCTCGAGGCCCTTCTCGATGTTGCGCTCGATGTTCTCGACCGACTCGACCTCGGCGTCGTGGACGTCGACGACGCCGAAGGCCAGGTCCTTGGTGAACTCGGGGTCTTTGAACACCTCGAGCTGGTCGTAGTCGCCGTTGGCGAGTTCGAGGTCGAACTCGTCGACGGGGAACTCCAGTATTTCGGGGTAGATCCTGGAGTAGTCCCCGTAGCAGACGTGGAGGCCGATTCGCACGTCCTCGGGGATGTCGGCGACGATGCGCTCGAGACACTCGCCGACGATGGCGTGGTCGTCGGGCGTGGTCGCGAGGGCCGGTTCGTCGATCTGGATGTAGCGAGCGCCAGCCTCGACGAGCTTTTCGATCTCTTCGTTGACCAGGTCCGCGAGGTCGTACGAGAGCGACTCTTCGTCGTCGTAGGCTTCGTTGAACGACCAGTTCGCGAGGGTGTACGGACCCGTGATGGGGACCTTCACCGGGCGGTCGGTCGCCGACGCCGTGAACTCGTACTCGTCGACCAGCCACGTCTCGTCGTACTCGACCTCACTGACGACCGACGGCTTGTCGAAGTAGTTGTGGCCCCAGACCTTGACCGGGCCGTTGAACTCGTAGCCCTCGATTCGGTGGGCGAAGTACTCGACCATCTCGTTGCGTCGCATTTCGCCGTCGACGACCACGTCGAGGCCGGCGCGCTCGTGTTCGTTCGTGATGAGACGCGCCGCGTCGTCTTTGGCCTCCTGGTAGTCGTCGGCGTCGAAGCCGTGCTCCGGGTCCCGGTACAGCTCTTTCGCCCGGTTGAGCCACTTGGGCTTGGGGTAGCTGCCGACGACCGTCGTCAGCAGGAAGTGCTCGGCCGCGTGGTCCTCGGGTCGGAACTGGTCTTTGTTCGCGTTCTGGTGCTGGCTCATGCGTGGGTCACCTCCGCGAGCGCGGCGGCCTCGGCCAGCGCCTCGAGTTTCGACTCGAACTTCGCGTACGGCAGGTAGAACGTCTCGGTGTTCGTCGTCAGGTACGTCGTCTCGAAGTCGGTGACTGGAATCTGGTCGAACACCCAGTCGACCCGCTCGCGGATCGCTTCGGGCTCCTCGAGGAGGGTGTTCTGGCCGTCGGCCAGTCCCAGCGAAACGTCGTCGGTCGCGCCGTACTCCTGGATGTTGTAGAGGTTCTGGTCCTGTTCGGTCACGAAGTCGAACCCGAGCGCGTCGAAGTCGGCGTCGAGGAGGTGGGCGTAGATCTTCTCCTCGAGCGCGCCGTAGAACGGCTGGACGATGACCTTGGCGTCGGTCGCGTTCGCGACGGTGTCAACCGCCTCGCTCGCGAGTTCGTCGAGGCCGTCACCGGGTGGATTCTCGACGAGCGACGGCTCGAGCAGGAAGAGCGTCTCGTGGGCCGGGAACGCCTCGACTTCCCCGGCTAAGAAGTCGGCGACGGCCGACAGGAACGTCTCCTCGTCGCCGTAGTGGTCGTCGGTAGCCAGGTCGAAAAGCGAGTACGGGCCGGGGAGGACGGCCTGGAGCGGTTCATCCGTCAACGCGGCGGCGGCCTCGAGTTCGCCTGCGACGTCGCCCGAGAACGTTAGGTCGTCGGTGACGACGGGGTCGCGATAGAAGTTGTTGTTGTCGTAGTAGCGGACGATGCCCCCCGTGTCGACGGCGTCGTGCACGGTTAGCGGGTGAGCGAGCATGTCGTCCCAGCGAAGCTGGCCCTCCGAGATCAGGTCCAGTCCGGCCTCGACCTGGGTCTCGACGACCTCGGCGCGTGCCTCGTCGTAGATGTTCGTGACCGTCTCACCCTCGTCGCCGCTGATGAGGTCGTGTTTCTGGTGTCCTTTCGCGTCGGATAAATCGTCTTTCGCCCAGTCCGGGAGCGGAAACAGCCCCGGCGTGGTCGATACGTACTCGGTCATGCGTAGACGAGGCTAGGCTATGCCGGTGCTTAATATTTTCCATACACTCGTATGCCTACGAGTTATCTGAAGTGGGCTTGAGAAGGCATTCGATCTATTCGAGGACGGCGTCGAAACGGCGGAACTCTCGCTCGATGCAGTTACCTCGAAACGCGAATGGCCACAGAAGATACATTCCGGACCCAATTACCGAACCAGTTCGAGTACCGTCAGTGTCTCGAACGGGAACGACTCGTCAGCGACGGCGACCGCACTGAACCCCTCCTCGCCCGCGCGTTCGACCACCGCGTCGACCCCCGTGAGACTGCTGACCAGCAGGAGGACGACGCCGCCGCGGGCCAGTACCCGGGACACCGTCTCGAGGAACGGGTCGATCACCGCCCGGCCGTCCTCGCCACCCGAGAGGGCGCGCTCCATCCAGTCGTCCCACTCGTGGTCCGGGTCCGTGGGCAGGTACGGCGGGTTGAACGCGACGGCGTCGAAGGTGTCCGCTCGGAACGGCGAGACGAGGTCCGCCTGTACCGCCTCGAGCCCACGGTCGCGCGCGTTCCTTGTCGCGTGCGGATTGACGTCGGCGGCAACGACTCGAGCCCCTATCTCGGTGGCGATCCGGTCGGCGACGTATCCCGAACCGGTGCCGACCTCGAGGACCAGGTCCTCGCCCTCGAGTCGGTCACAGGCCGCGTCCGCGAGCAGTTGCGAATCCTCCGCCGGCTGGTAGACGTCGGTCTCGAGGCCGCGACGCTCGGCGAGATCCTTTCCCATCAGTCGTCCTCCGACGGTCGACTGGAGGCCGTCCCTCGAGCTGTCGTTTCGTTCACCGGTTCGTTCACTCGCATTCGAAAGCCGTCGGTCTCCTCGCGTCCGCTCAACTCCCGCTGTGGGTACGGAATCTTGACGTCGGCTTCCTCGAACTGGGTCTTGATCGCGCTGATGGCCTTCGTCCGGGCCGTCCAGCGCCGTCGCGCGCTCGGCCGATCGATCCAGAAGCGAACGCCCAGGACGACCGACGACTCGCCGAAGTGCTTCGTGACGACCATTGGCTCTGGGACGTCCATCACCTCCTCGATCGGCTCGAGGGCATCTCGAGCGAGGGTCGCCGCCTGATCGACGTCGACGCTGTAGTCGACGCCGACTTCGACCTCGATGCGAAGACGCCCCTTCTTCGAGCGGTTCGTCACGATGCTCGTCGTGACGACGTCGTTGGGAACGACGATGTACTCCCCGTCGAACGACTGAATTTGCGTATTGAAGATCGAGATGTTCGTGACCGTCCCCTCCCGGCCGTCGATCTCGACCCAGTGGCCAATCTCGAACGACCGGGAGAACATCAGGACGAACCCGGCGAGCAACGCACCGAGAGTCTGCCTGGCGGCCATACCGACGACGATCCCCAGGAACCCGGCCCCGACGAGGAGCCCGCTGAGGTCGTCGATCCAGATACTGAGGACGATTACGAGCGTGACGGACCAGATGAAGACCTGGATGACGCGATTCGACACCTCCTCCTGGTGTTTCGTAACCGTCGTCGAGGAGGCCACCACGTCGTGTAACAGCCGCCTCACGAATCGCCAGACGATGTAGGTCAGTACGACCATCACGAACGAGGCGGTCATGCGAGGAAGGAACGTCCCGTCCGGGTCGAACCGCGAGAGGACCGTCGACAGTTCCTCGGTCGCCCCCCAGACACCGACGGCCACGTATAGCGCCAATCCCCCCGTCCCGAAGAGGAGAATCGTCGCGACGATATCGGCGTACAGCGCCCTCGAGCGGTCGGAAATCCAGGACTGGAGTCGTCGATGGAAAATCAACACGAGCAGGAACAGCCCCGTAACGACGGCCGTCGCCACTCCCTTCTGGATCTGGGTGTGGAACGTGTTTTCGAGCCACTCGAGCCCGGTGAACGCGTCTACCACGGATTCTCACCCCTCACCCGAACGGCCCACCTCGTCGGCGAGGGTCGCCAGTTCGGCGAACTCGGTGGGCGTGACGGCCCCCGCCCGTTTACCCAGCAGATCCTCGTCCGCCGCCTCGACGACGGCGTCCGCGTCATCGAGCCCCGAGATGTGAGCCGTATTGCGAATCGCGTTCCGTATCGTCTTCCGTCGCTGGGTGAACACCGCCTTGACGAACCGCAGGAAGAACGCCTCGTCGGCGACCTCGTAGTCGGGCGTCCGCGGGGTCGACCGGACGACTGCACTCTCGACCTGCGGCGGCGGCGAAAACGCCTCCTTCGGGATCGTCTCGACGATTTCGACGGCCGCGAAGTGCTGGGCCGACACCGACAGCCGCCCGTACTCGGGCATCCCCGGCTCGGCGACCATTCGCTCGGCGAACTCCTGCTGGAACATCAGGACGAGCGGGCGCTTTTCGGGGAGGAGGCGAAAGGCAATCTGGCTCGACACGCCATAGGGTAGGTTCGAGACCGACGCCGAAAAGGAGGGCAAGTCGACCTCGAGGGCGTCGCCCTGGATGACGGTCAGGCGGCCAGCCGTGACCTCCTCGGCGAACTCTTCCTCGAGAAACGCGGCCAGCCGCCGGTCTCGTTCAACGACGGTCACTTCGTCGGCAACGGCGAGCAGTCGGTCCGTGAGCGCACCTGTCCCGCCGCCGATCTCGAGGAGGTGGCTCGTCACCTCGCGGGTCGATTCGATCGAATTCTCGCGCGTGTCCGGTGGGTCGTCGAGGTCGATCGACTCGAGATACGTCGGCAACCGGTCGAGGACGCGATCGTCGACGAGAAAGTGTTGATCGCGGTCGGGATCACCGCGAACCCCCGCCCTTGCGATTAACCCGTCTGGATCTCTCATTGCCCGGGCATAGGTGGCAGGGGGCCGTAAACGCACCGTCTCGAGAGCGCGTTACTCGCGTGAATAGTCGTTGGACAAAAGCTATCGCGTGAATAGTCGTTGCGTGAAGTCGTCGCGTGAATAGCCGTTGCTCGCAACCGGCAGTGAAGACGAAAAGGAGAGCACGCTACTCGTCGCGCTGGTCTCGGCCCACGAACGTCCGATACTTGAGGTCCTCGTCCCGCAACTCCTCGAGGATCCGATTCGCCAGCACCTCGTCGGGGTCGTGCAGTCCCGAAACCCGATCCTCGAGGTCCTCGAAGCTCTCGAAGGGCTTTCGCTTTCGCTGGTCGAGGATGTTGTTCCGGAGTTTCTTCCCGATGCCTGGCAACAGGTTGAGCTGGTGGAGCCGAAGCGTGATCGGCTGGGCATCGTTGTAGAAGTCCACGAACCGCTGTTCGTTCTCCTCGATGAGGTCGGCGATGACGTACTCGAGTTCCGACTGGGCACCCGAGGAGAGGTCGTCGTACTCGACGGGGTGACACTCCTCGACGACGTCGCGCTCTGCTGAGGGCTCGACGACGACTCGGGTGCCAATCGTGAGCCGAGCGTCCTCGTCGAAGGCGACCTGGTACAGCGTGAAGTCGTCCACGCCGAGGGCGTAGCCGGCCGGTGACTGCTGGTAGCGACGGCGGCCACCCGAGAGCCCGTGGGCCAGATAATCCAGCACGACCGCTCGGCGCACGTCCACGTCCGTCTCATCGCTGTCGGCTTCGCTCATTGACTCGCAGTACGGCGACGGAATACTTAAAGAGTCGGCTCAGCGACGGTTCGCGCGAACGACGTACAGCGAGCCGAAGTCGGACACGACGACGCCCTCGATGGGACCGTCCTCAGACGTACTTCGCGATGACGTTGAGAATCTCGTCGAGTTCGTCACCCGAGACGGAGTAGCGCTGCTGGGCGAACACGGTTCGAAGCTCCTGTCGGTCCCGCGGGAGCAAGTTCACGATCTTGTACGCCGTTGGCTCGTCGACCTTCTCGAGGTCCTGGAGGTCCTCGACGAGGGCGTTCGCGTCCTCGGTCTCGAGGATGGCGAAGCGGTTGACGTGCTCGATGGCGCGCGCGAGTTCGTATCGCAGCTCGCGCTCGTCGTCGAGCGCTCGTTCGGTCTCGATGTCCTCGAGGAGGTCCTTCGTCTCCGAGACCGTCAAGTACTCCTCGTCGACGATCTCTTTGAAGATCGTCATTCCTGGGCGCGGAGGTGGGCAGCGGTGACGATCAGCGTCTTCGCCTTCCCGCCGTCGGTGATCTCGACTTTGAAGGCTTTGCCCTGTTTGCCGACGACCTCACCGGTGTGGCCGTCGAACCGTGGGTGATAGCGCCCTTTCGGAACGCTCGGGTCGATCTTGAGGTGGACCTTCTGGCCCACGTCGTACTCCTGAATCGCACGTTGCGGCGGCGAGGTCCCACGATCGCGGGGATTGTTCGAGAGCTTTCGCCGGGTTCCCTGACGAGGTCCGTTCGAGTTCGGCATAGTCGTACGACGCTCTTGACCGGTGACGGTTATAAAACGCACGTTCTCGACCCGTCTCGTCTCGAGTCACGGCTGCCGCTCGAGGAAGCTACAGGTGAGGCAATTCGTAATCGAGGAGTCGGGAATCTCGACCGAGAAAGGGAACAGTAATCCCGCCGGCGGTTGCCTCCGTACGTATGAGTGACGATCGCGGTACCGACGATGGCAACGGTAATAGTAACGGTGCCGGTGACGGTGAAGATAACGCCACAGGGACGTTCCGCTTCGAGACCCGTTCGATCCACGCGGGCCAGGAGCCCGACGACGAAACCGGCGCTCTCATGACACCGATTTTTGCGAACTCGACGTACGAACAGGACGGCCCCGGCGACCACCGCGGCTACGAGTACTCACGAACCGGCAACCCCACGCGTGACGACCTCGAGGCTAACCTCGCGAGCCTCGAAGGTGCCGAGTACGGCCGCTGTTTCTCGAGCGGCATGGGTTCGATCAACACCGTCTGCAACCTGCTGGAGTCCGGCGACCACGTCGTCACCGGAAACGACGTCTACGGCGGCACCCACCGCATCTTCACCCAGGTCTACGAGCAGTACGAGATCGAATTCACCTTCGTCGACATGACCGATCTCGAGGCGATCGACGCGGCGTTCCAGGACAACACCGAACTCCTGTGGCTCGAGACCCCGACCAATCCGCTCATGTCCATCGTCGACATCGAGGGCGCTGCCGAGATTGCCCACGACCACGACGCCATCTGCGCCATCGACAACACATTCGCCACGCCGTACCTCCAGCGCCCGCTCGAGCTGGGCGCCGACGTGGTCAGTCATTCGCTCACCAAGTACCTCGGCGGCCACTCCGACGTCGTCGGCGGGGCGCTCCTGACGAACGACGCTGAGCTCGACGAGCGCTTCGGCTTCTACCAGAACTCCGTGGGCGCGACCCCCGGCCCGTTCGACGCCTTCCTCGTCCTCCGCGGAACCAAGACCCTCCCCGTCCGGATGGATCGCCACTGCGAGAACGCCCGCGTCATCGCTCAGTGGCTCGACGAGCACCCCGACGTCGACCGCGTCTACTACCCCGGCCTCGAGAGTCACCCCGGCCACGAGATCGCGGCCCGGCAGATGGACGACTTCGGGGGCATGCTCAGCTTCGAACTCGACGGCACGCTCGAGCAGGCCAGCGACGTCGTCTCGAACACGGAGGTGTTCACCCTCGCCGAGAGCCTCGGTGGCGTCGAGAGCCTAATCGAACAGCCCGCGCCGATGACTCACGCGGCGATCCCCCGCGAAGAGCGCATCGCGGCCGGTCTGACCGACAGCCTGATCCGCGTCTCGGTGGGCATCGAGCACGTCGACGACCTGATCGGGGACCTCGATCAGTCGATCGAAGTGGCGCTCGAATGAGCCAATCCGAATGAGCCAACTCGAACGATCACTCCCCATAGACGAATCCACCGCCCGACGTGTCGTCGCCGTCGCTCGAGAGAACGGCTTCGCTCTCGTCGCCGCGGGCGTCGCGTTCTACATCTTCAACACCCTGATCCCGCTGGTCATCTTCGTCCTCATCGGGATGACGACCGTCGGCTGGCTCGAGAGCATCCTCCAGCTCGCGGCACCCGCGTTCGGGGCCGACCCGGAATCGCTGATCTCCACGATGGACGGTATGATCGGCGAGGGGTCGGGTCGAGGGCGGGCCGCGGCGATCGCCGCCGCCATTCTCGCCTGGAGTTCGTTCACGACGTTCCAGTCGATCAACCGCGCGTTCGGTCACGTTTACGGCGTCCAGGCGGAACGGTCGCTTCGCCAGACCGCTCGAGACACCTGCCTGGTACTCGTGACGGTCGCCCTCGCCCTCGTCTCGATAATCGTCGTGCAGGTCGGCCTCCTGACCACTGCTGGCAAGACGGTGGCCCTAGTGGTGAGCCTCCCGCTCCTAGCAGTTGCACTGTTTGCCGTCTTCTTCCCGATGTTCTACCAGTTTTCGCCGTCAGCCGTGACGTTCAGGGAAGCGCTGCCCGGCGCCGTCCTCGTGGCGGTGTCCTGGACCGTGGGTGCGTTCGGCTTCCGGCTCTACCTGACGACCGCCGAAAGCGTCGAACTGTACGGCGTCGCCGGCGCCGTCATGTTACTCCTGACCTGGCTGTACCTGGGAGCACTGGCGCTGCTCGCGGGAATCGTCCTCAACGCCGTCAAAGCAGGCCGGGCCGAAGCCGAGGATCGATGGACGATCGATTGATCGCGCGATCACCGGCGCACCCTCTGCTGTAGTGGACGAACTATCTATTCTATAGTAAAATCGATTTGTGACGGCCAGTCGAAACGATCCGATGGGACCGCGCTGAGCGGTCGCTGACTCGAGTACACCGAGGCACACTCGCGCTCGGCGGTCATCGGTCGCGACGACACGAATCAATGGACGAACGTCGTCACTCGAGGTGGAGGCGATGGGACGAAAAATCGGTAAACGGGTCCTACTCAGATACGCCCGACGTTCTCGACGTTGACGCTCTCGACGCCCTCGACCTCGCTGAAGGCCTCTTCGACGCCCTCGGTGCCACCGGCACCGTCGGGGACGATGACGGTCGGGTAGAGCGCGACGAGGCCGAACGCGACTTCCTCGCGCTCGACGCCATTGATCTTCGCGCCCTCTGAGAGGGCGGTCTCGAGGCGCTCCTGGAGCGCGTCGAGGTCGATATCGGGACTCTGCGGCATGACTTTGATCTTGGCGGCTACTTTTCCCATGGTATCAGGGGCCGAGGAACCCACAGTCGGGGCACTCGTAGAGGTTGCTCTGTTTGCGACACTTGGCACAGCGGTAGATCTGTGCGCCACAGTCGGGGCACTTGAACGACGCGGCGTTCGTGCCCGCGATGTTGATCCCACAGGAGACGCACGAGCGAGTCTCCCGTCGGTCCGTGGAACTCATACTCGCTTCTTCCCGCCCGTCGCTTTTAACGGTTGTCTTTCGGATTACCGGCGGTCACTCACCCTCTCGAGCCTCGTCGCTTCTCAGAGCCCGGCGAGAGCTAACGGACCGATCAACACGCCCATCAGGTGGACGCGCCTGGCCTGCAGGCGGACGGGAACCAGCCCGACGACGGTGGCCACGCCGAACGTGAGAACGCCGATCGGACCTGCGAACAGGAACGCGAGACAGACCAGCATCGATAGCACCGCCGCCGAAATCCGCCAGTACTCGAGTCGACCGACCAGTTCGAGGTAGGCGTCCCCGACGACGATCACCAGCGCGAACCCAATGACGCCGGCCAGGACGATGCCGGAGAGGAGGATGGGAAGTTCGAGCGGTGCATCGACGCGTTGAAAGGCGACCATGACACCCGAACGTGGCTGGCCGATGGCGACGAGCGCGAAGAGCGCGAAGATCGTATTGGCCGTATCGACGCCGCTCGTCGCCACGATGTAACTCCGGGCAGTGGCCCCACCTGGGAGGACGACGAGAACGGCGACTGCGGCGATAGCCGCGGAGATGCCGGGGAGGTAACCGACGACGGCACCGGACAGCGCGCCGGCGACAGCTGTCACCAGAAGTAGCGGTCGGGACATCCGGAGAATCGTTCCTCCCTGTGGCGGGACGCCGCCGCCCCGAACGGCGTCGATCAACACCGGCGCACCGAAGAGGCCGGCGAACAGCGGCGCGAGCATCCCACCGGCCTCGAGGGGTGCATCGGGCGACAGATCGAGCGTCGCCCACCCGAGAGTCGCCGCGAGCGAAAACGAGAAGAGACCGGCGAAGCGACGCCGCCACGTGGACTCCGAGAGTACGAGAGCGAGAACGATCACCACGAGCAACACCGAGAGGTTGGCTCGTAGTTGGGGGTAGACGGCCGTGACGGCGGCGGTCACGGGAATCGCCAGCGGAATCGCCACGAGGACGGCCAACAGGCTCCCGACCGCCGAGAGCCGAATCGCCTCGAAGCCCCGGCCCTCGAGTACCAGCTGGTGGCCCGGTAGCGCCGTAACGGCCATCTCGGCATCGGGGACTCCGAGGGCCATCGCCGGGACGGCGTTCAGGAAGGTGTGGACGACGCCCGCCGAGAGCATCGCACAGCCGACGAACAGCGTTGGACCGGGAACCGACGGGGCGACGCCTGCGAGCAAGAGGGCGAAGTTGTTCGCGTGCAACCCGGGAATGAGGCCGCTGACCGAACCGAGGGCGGCACCGCCGAGGATCCAGCACAGGAGGGCGGCCGTGAACGTCGGATTTACGGTCACCTCGAGGAACGCCTGTGCCATTGGTCGCGTCTGGGCGCGTTTCAGTACTTAAACTCGAGTAGACCACTGGTCGTTCCCCGATCGGACTCCAGATAACGAAATTGTCTGAGTCTTTGTGGCAGAAAATCCCCGGACTCGAGTCTCGACCTTCCGATCAAGACGGACACGTACGAACCGGGTGGCGTTGCCTGTACCACCGAAGTGTCTCACGACAGGTATGGTCTCTCGACCACCCTTTCGACGGAACTGAATCGAACTTATCTCACCCTGATTGGTGTTCATATCGATTACGAACATACGTGGGCTGTGATTCTTGGATGGCTCGAGATTACCATCTCGAGGTCGAAGTTTGGTGTCACTCTCACCGGAGGAGCGAGTTGGAGACTCTACGAGGCGACGGGCCCGTGACCGATTGAGTTGATCTCGACGGGTGCAACGGAGGTCGCTGACTTAGACGTCGGTTTCGTAAAATAAATCCTCTTTCAGATATGGATAAACACATGGCTCAAACTGAGAAGTACCGAACGTACGTCATCCTCGTGATGGTGTGCGTCCTCGTCAGTATGAACGGATTCTTGCTCTATTACCAACTTGGATGGGGAGCCACAGTGGCAGCGGTCGTCGTCGGACTGGTTCTCGCGACCGGCGTGACCAGCCTGACGACGCCGCTTGACTGAGGCCTATCGTCGGCCAACGGTTTTAGGCAGTAACGGTGCTGTGGCTCTCACGTTAGTTTGACTCCGAAAAAATCAGTGTGAAACGTCGAAACCCGATTTAGCCGAAGAGTTCGCCGAGGCCCTCGCCGCTGGCCTCCTCTTCCTCGTCATCGTCGTCGTCCGTCGTGTCCGGCACGTCGCTGGTCTCTTCGGCTTCCTCGGCCTCGTCCTCGTCGGCGGCGGCGGCCGCACCGCCGGCGGCAGCGCCGGCAGCGGGGACCGCAGCGGCCTCGGAGACGGCCTCGTCGATGTCGACGTCCTCGAGCGCGGCGACGAGCGCCTTGACGCGGGATTCCTCGACTTCGACGCCGGCGGCCTCGAGCACGCCGGTCAGGTTGTCTTCGTTGATCTCTTCGTCGGTCTCGTTCAGGATGAGTGCTGCGTAAACGTATTCCATTGGTGTAATCCTCGTAGTGTGTTTGTGTCTGTGTTATCCGAACATTGCGCCGAGTCCTTCTGCGCCGTCACCGTCGTCATCGTCCTCGTCTTCGTCATCATCAGCGGCCTCGGACTCGTCGCCGTTCTGGTCGTCGCTCGATTCTTCCTCAGACCCTGCCGCACCCGCGTCCGCGGCGGGGGCCTCGACGCCCTGGAGTTCCTCCGGGAGCGCCTCCTCGTCGTCGATCTGGGCCGCGATCGCGCGCAGTTGCGCGTCGGCCTTGCGGACGAGGTCGGGCATGAGGTCGTCGTTCTCGATCGCCGCGTGGAGGCCGAGGCTCTTGGCCTCGCCCGTCGCCTTCGCGATGATCGTCGGCACGGTCTGGGCCGTCGGGTAGCCCGCGTTGATCGAGAGGTTGCGTGCGAAGGCCGCGGCCGTCTGCACGTCGCTCTCGTAGGCCTCGACGTCGATGTCGAGGTCCTCGGGGTCGAACAGCACGCCCTCGGAGAAGACGGCGCGCAGGTCGAGACCCACTTCCTTGGGCTCGATGCCGAGTTCGTTGAGGACGTTCGCGAGGTCCGCGGACACTTCTTCGCCGGCCTCGAGGACGGTCGAGTCCTCCATGACCTGGATCGAACCCTCCTCGATCCGGGCATTGGCCCCGACCTGCTGGAGTTCGCCCACGAACGGCCCGGGGTCGACCCCGGTGTCACCCTCGGGGATGACGATGTCGTTCGGGGCCACCTCGCCGGCGTTGATCGGCGCGGGCGTCTTCGAGGCCTCGAGTTCCTTGTACAGGGCGAACGGGTTCGCGTTCGTCGCGACCAGGCCGACCTGTCCGTCGACGTGCTCGACGAGGTCGTCGAGTCCGCCGGACTCGAGCGCGCGCGTCTGCAGGGTGTTGCGGCTGACGCGGACCACGGCGGTGCCGTGGAGGCCGCGACGCATGTCCTGCAGCTGCTTCGAGGGGATCCCGGTGATGCCGATGACGCCGACGCTCTCGTAGTCCTCGATGAGGGTCTCGAGTTCGTCGACCTCCTCGCGCTTCCACTCGGGAAGGTTCTCGGTCTTGCGTTCGGCTTCCGCCTGTGCTTCGGCGCTCATCTCAGGCCACCTCCACGGACGGCCCCATCGTCGTCTTCACGTAGACGGAGTCGATGTTCTGTGGGCCTTTCTCGAGGTCGGCGTGCAGACGCCGGAGGATGACGTCGATGTTGTCGGCGATGTCCTCGGCGCCCATGTCCTCGGCACCGACGCGCGTGTGGAACGTGCGTCGGTCCCGCGAGCGAACTTGCACGGTGTTTTTCAGTCGGTTGACCGTCTCGACGACATCGTCGTCGGGCGAGAGCGGGTCCGGCATCTTCCCTCGCGGGCCCAGGATCGTCCCCAGGTGCCGCGCAATGTCCTGCATCATCGCCTCCTCGGCGATGAAGAAGTCGGTTTCGTCCGCCAGATCTTTGGCGTCGTCGTCGTCCAGATCGGCCACGTCGCTCCCCGAAAGCACCTGGTCCGCGACCTCCTCGGCGCGGACGGCGGTCTCGCCTTCGGCGATGACGATAATTTGGGTCTCCTGGCCGGTTCCAGACGGCAACACGACGGACTCGTCGACACGATTCGACGGTTCGTTGAGGTCTAGATCGCGCAGATTGATCGCAAGGTCGACCGTCTCGGTAAAGTTCCGATCGGGCGCGTCCTCGAGTGCGCGAGTGACTGCTGTTTCGATATCCGAATTTGCCATCGTTCACCTCCGTAGTACGCAGGGTATGCTCCTACGGGTCAGTGAAACAGGCCATGCCTGTCTCGCTTTGAGAAAGTGTCATGGCGAACTTAAACCCGTCGAACTCCGCGCCTCGAGGAGCGAGGAGTTTCGTGGCCTCGAATTGGCCCAGGCGGTCGACGCAATTCGAGCGCGTGGTTCGCCCCGACCGATTCAGAAAAGACTACCAATTAGAAATTATGAATGTGCAATTGACCGAAATATACATTATCGTGGCAGATGTAGGACGCGACAATGGGGCCGATAGATTTATACGCTATCGTTGGGGGCGTCGGGGGAGAGGGCGAGAGCGGGTCCGTTCACGTGTACGAACAAGCGGTCGCGGCGTTTATCGGGCTGTCGCCGCTGGAGCAGGCCGTCATTCAGGCCGTCGCGATCGTCTTGGTCGGCGGGGCTGCGCTCGGAATCCTCCGGTATTCGGGGACGAAGACGCTCGAGGTTTCCAGACGGAGTCCGGTCATCTCCCTGTGTATCGGTCTTCCAGGTGCGCTCGTCCTCGGCGGCCTGTTCTACACCGGCATCCTCCTTTCGTCCTCGCCGGTCGGGATTTTCTTCGCGATTCCACTCGTCGGCATCGGCGTGATCGTACTTCCGGTGAGTGCGGCACTCGGCTACGTCGCCATCGGGGCGACGATTGCGACCCGAGTCGGCCTGTCTCGGACCGCCGTCTGGGTGATCGCAGGCGGCCTCCTCGGTGGGGTTTCCGCGCTCGTCCCGGTTCTCGGAATCGCATTCGTCACGATAGCCACCGCGCTGGGGGTCGGTGCCGGTACTCGAGTGCTCGTCGGGAACGGTGGCGTTCGCCAGCCAGAGGAACGGGTCGTTCCACCGGCGAACAAGGTGTAGGCACTCGAGCGATTGTTGCAGCATTCTGGACGTAACGGACAGTTTGACGCGGTGAGCCGAATTGGACGTGACTAGGCAAGGTGGACGTGGTGAGCCGAATTGGACGTAGTGAGACGAAGCGAGGACGGTAGCGGCTGCTACTCGAACCACCGAATGTGATGGAGAAGTGGGTGACAGCTCGGTGCTCGAGTCGTCACTCGACGAGAACGTCGTCGTACTCGCCGTCGTCGACTTTCGCTTTGAACTCGCGAGCGTCGACGCCTTCGATGGTGACGCCCATTGAGGCGCAGGTGCCGACGACCTCTTTGGCCGCGTTCTTCGTGTCGTAGGCGAGCAGGTCGGGCTTTTTCTGCTCGGCGATCGTTTTGACCTGATCGATCGAGAGGTCGGCGACGAAGTCCTTCTGCGGTTCGCCGCTTCCCGTGTCGAATCCGGCCTCGTCCTTGACGAGGGCGGCCGTCGGTGGGACACCGACGGCGATCGAATAGCTGCCGTCGTCTTCGTACTCGATGGTAACCGGCACTTCGGTGCCGTCGAAGGCCGCAGTCTGTTCGTTGATGTCGTTGACGACCGCCTGTACGTCGACGGGCGTCGGTCCGAGCTCGGGACCGAGCGGCGGGCCAGGATTGGCCTGGCCACCCGGTACGAGCGCTTCGATGGTTCCAGCCATACCCGAATGAATCCTCGCTCGAGTTTTAAGGGTTGCCATTCGGTCCAGTCCGGCCCGATAAACGTGTGAGAGGGTAACGTAGCGAGTGAGACGAGACGAGTAATCCTCAATGAGACCGTGCCGAGTCGGATCGAAGGGGAGCTACTCGACTTCCGTGACTCACCCACCCCACTGTGTCGAGTGTTTCCCTGCGTCGGCGGGGAACGGTCAGAATAGGAGAAGACGTCTAAAATATTCGGACATCTGGGTGACCTACCCCACCGTGTCGAGTGTTTAATCGGGCGACCGTCCGTCTCGGATCGCATTCAGGCGAACGAGAGTGAATATCCGTTGGCTCGAGGACAGGGGGTCCTGAAGATTACACCCCCACCCCACTGTGTCGAGTGTTCAGCCAACGCTAGTGGAGGGTCGAACGGAGGGCGACTCAAGAGACGATGGAAGATGGGAACAACTCGGCTGGCAGGTCGATGGAAAACGACAACTCGACGACTGGGATCAATGGAGGTTGACGGCGACTCGAGATAGCGAACTATTCGACCCGAACGGACGATTAGTTCACGATGGTGTAGCTTTCGTCCAGGCGGTTGTCGATCACCGTACCCTCGCAGTCACCGTACCCTCGCAGTCACCGTAACCCCCGCAGTTTCGCACCACGAACGGCCTCGAGCGAGATGTCGACGTCCTCGAGTTCGTCGACGACGTCGAGGGCCAACTCGAGTGTCACGTCGAGATCGTACTCGTAGTACTGCCCACCAGACCGACCGTGGTTGCGGGCGTACCGCTTCAAAATTCCCTGCATGGCCAGATCGGAGAGGTGATCGTGCATCCGTCGACGGACGAGGGGCTTCGTCCCGAACCGTTCGGCGATCGCCGAGTATTCGGGGTAGATTTCGCGAACGCGGGCGGGCGTCTCGTCACCGATCGCGATGCTGAGCACCGCCGCCAGCGCCAGGTGACCGTGTCGGGTCAACTCCATCATTCCCTGGCGGATCTGTCCGCGCTCGAGCGCCTGCTGGGCGTCGCGCACGTGCGATTCTCTGATGGTCGTCTCGTCCGCCGCACGCGTGATATCTCCGGCCTTGTAGAGCAGATCCAGTGCCTGCCTAGCACTCCCCGTGTCCTGGGCGGCGAGTGCTGCACACAGCGAGAGCACGTTCGTCTCGTAGGCGGTTTCGTACAGCGCGTTCTCCGCTCGCTGCTCGAGAATCGATCGCAACTCGCCGGCGGTGTACGGCGGAAAGTGAACCTCCTCCTCACAGAGCGTGTCCTTGACCTTCGGGGAGAGACTGTCGTGAAAGCTCAGGTCGTTACTGATGCCAATTATGCCGGGTTTGACCGACGAGAGGTAGCCGTTCGCTCGAGCGCGCGGGAGTTCGTAGAGGATGCCATCATCGTCGCCGATGTGGTCGATCTCGTCGAGGACGATCAGGACGGTACCACCGATGCTCTCGAGTTCGGTGTAGAGCATGTCGAAGACGGTCTGGCGCGGGTAGCCGGTAGTACTGATCTGTTGACTCGGCGGTCGCAGTTCGTTGACGAGGTTCGCGGCGACCTGGTAGGAAGAAGAGAGATTGTTACAGTTGAGCCAGACGACGGTCAGCGCGACGTCGTCGTAAGCATCGACGTCTCGCTCGAGGTGGGAGAGGAGATAGCGAGTGACGGCCGTCTTCCCGACGCCGGCCTTGCCGTAGAGAAACAGGTTCCGTGGCTGTGCTCCGTTGATGACGGGCTGGAGAGAGGCCATGTACGTGTCGATCTCTTCGTCTCGTTCCTGGATCGACTCCGGTTGATAGTCCTCCCGTAGCACGTCCTCGTCGGAGAAAATCGACGTGTCCCGATCGAACAGCGGCATTAGTTGGACTGCTCGCTGCAAGATATATAAAACCACCGTGTCGAGTGCGTCGAGTGTTCGGACGGATCGTCCTTGGTTGTCTCTGTCGTCCCCTGATGAGGCGGACACCCCACCGTGTCGAGTGTTTCGGCACGCCTCGGGATTTTGACCTGGTCGCCCTTTTGAGTCAAGTTCTGGCGCGTCGAGACGGGTCGTATCGAGATCCCAGATAGCCCACCTCGATAGCTGAATTCACACCCCGTCGATAGTCGAGTTCACACCTCGAGTTTTCCACCGCACGTGTAACCCGAAGACACCTTTTCAGTGACGTACACTCGATTCGAACCTCTCACTCGGCGATTCTGCTGAGGCGGTTCTGATGACGCATCCGAATCGCCGGTTTTGTTCCTTTGACGGGAGTTTGCGTTCGACAATAACTATCTTTTCGATATTCCAATATCGACGTGATTTTCTTCTCCGGTGACGTCATTATCCTACTCTTCTGCCAGATGCTCACCCTCGAGGCACCGTTCTGTCTCGAGTTTACTTCCTAAAGCTGCTTCGAACATCTTCCTGCTCCGGAGATGTCCCGAGGCTATCCTCCCGAAGAGGTCACAAGTCTCCCTTCCCGAAGACACCACTATCCCTCCAGCCCGAAACACTCGACAAAGTGGGGTCTCTCACCCCTCCACCCCTCGGCCGACCACCGCTCCCCACTCCCAAAAACACTCGACACGGTGGGGTGGGACACCTCACGAAAGGCCTATCGAACGGACAGACCACGAATTGGCCCCACTCTCTCTTTAAGTCATCTAGACGAACATCTTCGTTCGTATTCCCAGCGGTTAAGAACTGGCGTGGCCCGCTATACTACGGGAGTTCATACGGTCAAGTGTACATGACCGATCACATCGGAGCCCCTGGAACTGGCATCTCGCGGCGCGAATATCTGGCTGCAACCGGCGGAACTGGCGCTGCCGTCCTCGCCGGCTGTCAGTCACCGATGAACCTGAATTCGAAAGCCGCTGCCCAGTCAGATCTCCCGACGACAAGTTCGCCGTCGGTCGTCCAGGTCGACGAGCAGGGCGGTGAAGTCACGTTGCGGAGTGTCACTTCACGACATCCCGTCCACCCGCTCGAGTCGATGGGCGGCCCCATTGAGTTCCCGCAGGTCTGGGCGTTCCAGGCCGACGATCGCGAACCCAGCGTCCCGGGGCCGATCCTGCGGACGACCGAGGGCAACGACATGGAAGTGACGCTCGACAACACGGACGGGAGTCACCCCCACACGCTCCACTTCCACGGCTCACACAAGACCTGGGAGAACGACGGCGTACCGACGACGACGGGTATTCGCGTCGACCCGGGCGAGAAACACACCTACACGATCCCGGCGAACGTTCCGGGGACGCACCTCTACCACTGTCACTACCAGACGAACCGGCACATCGACATGGGGATGTACGGCATCTTCCGCGTCGATCCGAAGGGGTACGAACCAGCCGACAAGGAGTACTTCATGACGGTCAAGGACTGGGACTCGCGCGTCCCCAGGCAGATGAATGGTGAGGACGTCGACTACAGCCCTCGCCAGCGTAACCCCGACGTGTTCACGATCAACGGAAAGAGCCTTCCCCGGACGCTCCACCCCGAAGACGGCTCGCCGATGATCGTCGATTCGGGCGACACGGTCAGGCTCCACTTCGTCAACGCCGGGTACATGTCTCACCCGTTGCACACGCACAACCACCGTTTCCGTCTGGTCGAGAAGGACGGCGGCCAGATCCCCGAAGCGGCGCAGTACGAGCGCGACATCACTAACGTCGCGCCCGCGGAGCGCCACACGATCGAGTTCGAGGCGAACGCCGATCCCGGTATCTACCTGATGCACTGTCACAAGGTCGACCACGCGATGAACGGGAACTTCTATCCCGGCGGCATGGTCAGTGCGATCGTCTACCGAGACGTCATGGATACCGACATCTTCAGCGAACTCATGGGGCACGCAGGCTACGAGGGCTGAGCAAGTCGTGGCCTGATCTCAGACGCTCTTTCCTGTATCTACTCTTCCTGAATCGACTCTCCCTACATCTACTCTCACTGCATCTACTCTCACTGCATCTACTCTCTCCTCGAGTTCAACTCTCGCCCGAGTCTGGCTCTCCGCATCCTATTCAATCACCGACACCGCTCGAGACTGTTTCTCGAAGAAAAGGATCACTACCTCGACGAAGCCTCGATTACCCACCGTAACAGTCGCTTCACGTTATTCCGGTATCAGGAGTTGTTCTCGAAGGGACATGAAACCAAACGACAACGGACGGGCACCTGACAACGAGCAGGCGTCCGACACCGCACGGACGACACTCGAGAGAGAATTACGCGACGGGACGAGTCGACGAACGTGGCCGTCACGGCGAACCTTTCTTCGGGCGACCGCTACGGCGGGCGCCGTAGCCAGCCTCAGCGGACTTACCGTCGCCCAGGAAGAAACCACGATCGAACTCGGCGGCAACACCTCCGGCTGGGAGGGGCGGTCGCCAACCGATATCGAAGGGGAGACGAACCCGACGCTGACGCTCGAGGCCGGACAGACGTACTCGATAACCTGGGAGAACGTCGACGGCTTGCCTCACGACATCATCATCCTGGACGCCGACGGCAATGACATCGTCGGGACGGAAATCATGAGTGAGCAAGGCGAAACCCAGACCCTCGAGTTCGAGGCGACCGAGGAGATGGCCGAGTACTACTGTTCGGTCCACCCGGGGACGATGCGCGGCGACATCCAGATCGGAGAACCAGCCGACGGTGACGACGGCGAAGATACCGAGGAGGAGACGACCGACGTCATCGGCGAGGGACCCACGATCGGACTCGAGCGCGTCGCCGACGGGTTCGTCTCGCCGGTCGGATTCGAGGTGGCGCCCGGTCAGCAAAATTGCTACTACGTGCACGATCAACCAGGCCAGATCTACCACGTCGACAGCGACAGTGGCGAACCGACCGAGTTCCTCGACCTCAGCGATCGGATGGTCGACGTCGGCGCCGCGACGGATGCGGGATTCGACGAGCGCGGCCTCCTTGGACTCGCGTTCCACCCCGATTACCAGGAGAACCGTCGACTCTTCGTCTACTACAGCGCCCCACTGCGTGAGGACTCGAGCGATGGTGGCGTCGAGGGTGAGTCCGAAACCGGGGACGACTCGAGTGACGAGGCCAACGAGACCGACAGTACTACCGACGAGAACGCGAGTGACGACAACGACAGCGAGACCGACGACGACAACGGGACTGACGATGCCAACGGGACCGACGAGGAGAACGGCAGCGAAGACTCGAGCGAGGAGGACGAAGCGGAAGAGTCCTACGACCACACCGCCGTCCTCGCCGAGTTCCAGGCGACGGAGGACTTCGCGTCGGTCGACCTCGATTCGGAGCGGATTCTCATCGAGGTAGACGAACCGCAGTTCAACCACAACGGCGGCCCCGTCGTATTCGGGCCGGACGGCTACCTGTACTGGGCATTAGGCGACGGCGGCGGAGCGGACGACGTCGGCTTCGGCCACCTGGAAGACTGGTACGACGAGAACGAGGGCGGCAACGCCCAGAACACGACCGAAACCCTGCTCGGCGGGATTCACCGGATCGACGTCGACAACGAGGGCGAGGACGGGAAACCCTACGCCATCCCGGACGACAACCCGTTCGTCGACAGCGAGGACGGCTTCGACGAGTACTTCGCCTGGGGGCTTCGCAACCCGTGGCGGGCCTCGTTCGACGGCGAGGGTCGTCTCTTCGTCGCGGACGTTGGGCAAAACCTGTACGAGGAGGTCAACATCGTCGAGAACGGCGGCAACTACGGCTGGAACGTCAAGGAGGGCATCGAGTGCTTCTCGACGGCCGATCCGAGCCAGTCGCCCTCGGAGTGCCCGTCGCAAACCCCCGACGACGTTCGCGGCGGCGAACCGCTGCTCGATCCCGTCATCCACTACCCTCACCAGGTCGGCGACGAGACGCTCGGCATCTCGATCACCGGCGGTTACGTCTACGAGGGCGAGGCGGCACCGGCGCTCGAGGGTCACTACGTCTTCGGCGACTGGAGCGACGCGTTCGAACGACCTTCGGGGGCGCTCTTCGCGTCGCCGCTCGAGGAGTACGAACCGATGGCCGATCGAAGCGAGGAGGACCTGTGGGACATCAACCGACTTTCGGTTGCCAACGCGCCCGAGAACGCGATCAACCGGTTCATCCTCTCGTTCGGTCGGGATCACGACGGCGAGCTGTACGTCCTGACGACGGCACGGTACACTGACGGCGAAACGGGCGAAGTGTTCCGCATCGTCTCGGAGGAGGACGGTGAGGAGATCGAACCGCACGAGGACTCGATCGCACAGGAAATGGGTGAGGGAGAGGAAGGCAACGGAGAAGGTGAAGAAGGCGAAGGAGAAGAGGGCGACGGAGAAGAAAGCGAGACGGACGACGGTGAAAGCGACGCGGGTAACGATACGGAGCAGAACGAAGGAACGGACGACGATAACGAAACCGCCAACGATAACGAAACCGACTCCAACGGGGGTGACGGGAACGATACCGCGTGATCGTGATGGTTGCGTAACTTCGTCTCGGTAGGTGACGCAACTCAACGTTCGCCCCGGAGGACGGTGACGCAACTTCGTCTCGAGACCGGAGACGAAACGCTGCATCAGTAACGGCGACGAACCTACCTCGAGTTGGGACGACCAGGCTCGAGACGGTCTGTGAGCCCAGCACAACGATCGGGGAAATCTCGACCTGTACGACAGTATATCTGCGTGGCAGTTGAAGCGCCTGTCCATCAATTCCACCACGTCTGAAGAGGCAAGCCTGGGTATTACACAGCGGATTCCCATGGGAGAGAATATGCCGGATACCTTCTCGATCGACGCAGACTGGAACGCACTCTTCATCGGCGGCGAATGGGCGGAACCAGACGGCGACGAGGGGATCTCGGTCGAGGACCCCTCGACTCGAGAGGAGGTCGCCCGCGTCCCCGCGGGGACGGAAGCCGACGTCGATGCCGCGTTCGAGGCAGCCGCAGCGGCCCAGCACGAGTGGCGAGAGGCCCCACCCATCGAGCGCGAGCGCGTCGCCCTCGAGGTGGCGAACCTGCTTCAGGAGTACGAAGACGAAATCGTCGATCTCCTAGCGCACGAGGCGGGCGGGTCCCGGATCATGGGCGAAACGTCGGTCCAGATCGCTGCGGACCAGGCGATGGAGGCGGCCACGCTCCCTCGCCGCATGAAGGGCGAGCAGGTCGACTCGAACGTCCCGGGCAAGGAGAACCTCGTCAGGCGGGAACCGCAGGGCGTCGTCACGGTCATCTCGCCGTGGAACTTCCCCCTCAATCTCTCGGGGCGGGCCGTCGCGCCCGCCATCGCGACGGGCAACGCCGTCGTGCTCAAACCCGCGTCGAACACGCCGATCACGGGTGGGCTCCTCATCGCGAAACTGTACGAAGAGGCGGGCTTGCCGGACGGCCTGCTGAACGTCGTCACCGGGAGCGGCTCAGAGATTGGCGATCCGGTGGTCGCCCACCCCGAGAGCGACGTCGTCGCGTTCACCGGTTCGACCCCGGTCGGCCGTGGCGTCGCGACGACCGGCGGCGAGAACCTCTCCGTGATCGCCCTCGAGTTGGGCGGAAACAACGGACATATCGTGACCGCCGACGCCGACCTCAAGGCGGCCGTCGATTCGGCGGTCTTCGGGACCTTCGTCCACCAGGGACAGGTCTGTATCTCCATCAACCGCCACATCGTGCACGAGGACGTCTACGACGAGTACGTCGACCGACTCACCGACCGCGCCGAGTCGCTCCCGGTGGGAAGCGCCCACGACTCCGACACGGTGGTCGGTCCGGTCATCGACGAATCCCAGCGCGATGAGATGCTGGGCTACGTCGATGAGACGGTCGAGGCCGGGGCAACGCTCGAGACGGGCGGCGAGACGGTGCCGATGGATAGCGGCGATGGAGGACCTGACGAGCGCGAATACGAGACCAGCGACTCCTTGCTCGTCGCCCCGACTGTACTCTCCGGCGTCACGAACGACATGGCCGCCGCGTGCAACGAACACTTCGGCCCGATTGCACCGGTGATCAGCGTCTCGAGCGTCGACGAGGCGATCGAAGTCCACAACGACACCGAGTACGGCCTCTCGGGATCGGTCCACGCCGGCGACGTCGGAACGGGAATGCAAATCGCCGAGCGGATGGAGACGGGGATGGTTCACGTCAACGATCAGCCGGTCAACGACGAGGCCCACGTTCCATTCAGCGGAACGAAGGCGTCCGGCGTCGGCGGCTACAACAGCACTGACATTATGGACGAGATGACTGAGAAGAAGTGGATCTCGCTCCAGCACGACCGCCGGGAGTATCCGTTCTAATACGTACGCGTGAGCGACCTTCCGCTCGGGTTCGGTGCGAGCAATATTTCTCGAATCCGTACGCAGTCACACACTTCTCGACCCCGAACGCAGTCACAGAAAGGAGTGTCTCACTCGAGCGTGACACGACCGTCGGAGTGGACGGTGACGGCGTAGCCACGGTACTCGAAGCTCACCTGCCTGAACGGTGCCGCTGGTCCACTCTCCGGAAAGATTTGGTCGAGAGCGGACGGATCGACGACGTCGTTGAGCGGTGGATGACAGGCTTCCGGATCGATTCCATCGGCCTCGGCGACGGTTTCGATGACGCGCAAACTCGGATCCGTCGCCCACGAACCGGCTGCATCGTCTGGTGTCGTGTGCACGGTTAGACCAGCAGCTGGATGTCCGACTCGGCCATATGCTGGAGTGCCGTCGCGGCCCCGACGCCGGTCGTCACGCCGTCGTAGAAGTCGTCCTCGTCGTAGTCCATCAGCTCGATGGTCATCTGGCAGGCCTGGAGGTCGACCCCGGTCTCGAGTGAGAGGTCGATGAGCTCTTCGATGGTGGCCGTGCCGTTCTCGTCGATTTTCTTCTGCATCATCTTCGTCGCCATCGAGTCCATCCCGGGGAGCGCAGCGAGGGCGTTCGGCATCGACATGTTCGGGTTTCCGACGGCGCTCAGCTTGAGGTTCTGGGACTTCTCCTCGTGGAGAATGTCGAGCCCCCAGAACGTGTGGAAGACGACGACGTCCCAGCCGAAGGCTGCTGCCGTACTCGCGAGGATCAGCGGCGGGTACGCCATGTCGAAACTGCCCTGGGTCGCGACGATCGTCATCTTCTTCTGGTCGTCGTCCAGGTCGGCGACGGTGTCCTCGAGTTCCTCGACGCGCTCGAGCAGGGCCTCCACGTCGGCGGCGTCGAACTCGGTGTCGTCGATGGACGGGGTTGCGTTGTCGGTGCTCATTGTATGCTCACGCAGTCTTCTTCACGTAGTGCGTGTAGAGATCGTCCGATTCGACCTGGTCGAGGAGTTCGACGCCGTCGGTTCCCTCGGCCCAGCCTCGAATGTCGCTCATGCTACCCGAGTCGGTCGCCACGACCTCGAGGACGTCGCCGTCGTCGAGGTCGTCGATGGCCTGCTTGGTCTTCACGATAGGCATTGGGCAGGACTGTCCTTTCACGTCGAGCGTCTCCGTAACGGTGTACTCTGAACTCATTGATGATTGTGTGCTCTGTATTGGAGCTATCCCACAATACCGATTGGGAGAATAAAAGAGTATCGATTATTGCCCTGGTGATGAACCACCGCAATGCAGGGGTGATGGCTATATCTGCTTGTGCGCACTGCCACGTGCGTTATTCGAGATATCGTCGACCAAACGACGGAGGCAGTATTGCACAAATATGGAACTACCATACAAACCCTTAAGTGGGAGCACCCGGTACAGAGGGATGTACACCATGAGCGAAATGGACTTTCCAACGCCCGACGTTGCAGTCGATTCGATCACGCCTGCGGAGTTGAAAGCCAGCATCGACGAGGGGAATTCGGTCACGATCCTTGACGCTCGCATGCAATCAGATTACGACGAGTGGCGTATCGAGGATGACATCGTCGAGACGATCAATATTCCGTACTTCGAATTCCTGGACGACGAAATCGACGACGACGTGCTTGCACAGATTCCGGACGACCGCGAAGTCACCGTTCTCTGTGCGAAAGGCGGCGCCAGCGAGTTCGTCGCCGGGGCGCTCGAGGAACGCGGCTACGATGTCAACCACCTCGAGGACGGGATGAACGGGTGGGCGCGCATTTACGAAGCCCACGAAGTCACGAACTACGACGGCGCCGGTACCCTGGTCCAGTACCAGCGCCCCTCCTCGGGTTGTCTGGGCTACCTGCTCTACGACGGTGACGACGCCGCCGTGATCGACCCGCTACGTGCCTTCACCGACCGCTACCTCGAGGACGCCGACGACCTCGGCGTCGACCTGACGTACGCGTTCGACACGCACGTACACGCGGACCACATCTCGGGGCTTCGATCGCTCGCCGAGGAGGGCGTCGAGGGCGTTCTCCCCGTGCCCGCAACCGACCGCGGGGTCACCTACACTGACGACGTGACGCTGGCCGAGGACGGTGACGAATTCGCGGTCGGCGACGCCACGATCGAGGCGGTCTACACGCCCGGGCACACCTCCGGGATGACCTCCTACCTGATCGACGACGGCCTGCTCGCGACCGGTGACGGCCTGTTCATCGAGAGCGTCGCCCGACCGGACCTCGAGGAGGGCGACGACGGCGCGGAAGACGCCGCACGCACGCTGTACGAATCGCTGCAAGAGCGCGTGCTGACCTTACCCGAGGACACGCTCGTCGGCGGGGCTCACTTCAGCGACGCGGCCGTCCCCGCCGAGGACGGGACGTACACGGCGCCGATCGGCGACCTCGTCGACCGCATGGACGCACTCACGATGGACGAAGACGAGTTCGTCGACCTGATCCTCTCGAACATGCCGCCTCGTCCGGCTAATTACGAGGACATCATCGCGACGAACCTGGGACAGCAGACCGCCGAGGACGACGAGGCGTTCGAACTCGAGCTCGGCCCGAACAACTGCGCCGCCAGCCAGGATTCCCTGGCTGACGACTGATCCAGATACCCGTGATCGCTGAACTCCTGCCCCTACAACTGTACCCGCAACTGCCCTTACAACTGCACCTGCCACTGCAATTGGCGCCGCCCGCCAACCTCTTCCCGAACGGCATCTCGCGGTACGCCATCGGGGGATTATTCGTCGGTCTCGGCGCGGTCATTATCTACCTCGGGACGGGCATCGCCGCCGGTGCGAGTACGTTCCTCGAGTCGACGCTGTCGTACGTCTCGGACCAGTCCCGGTTCCAGCAGTATCGGGCGTCTCGAGACTGGCGCGTCGTCTTTACCCTCGGAATCGTCCTGGGGGCGGCGGTCTACGCCGTCGTCTGGCAGGGCAGTGCCTGGACGACCGACGTCCAGCCGTGGCGACTCCTGGTCGGCGGCGTGTTCGTCGGCATCGGCACGCGCGTCGGTAAGGGCTGTACGTCGGGCCACGGCGTCTGCGGCGTCGGCTCGGCCTCGAAGACCTCGATCGTCGGTGTCGTGACGTTCCTGGCGGTGGCAATCGTGACCGCACAACTGGTCTCCGCACTGGGGGTGAGCCCATGAGCGCGAGTGCACCCGAACGACACCCGCTGTTCATGCCGCTAATCCTCGTCGGCGGCCTGATCTTCGGGTTCGGTCTCGCCTACAGTCACATGGCCCGGCCGGAGGTCGTGCTGGATTTCCTCCAGTTCGACGACTTCGGACTGCTGTTCGTGATGTTCAGCGCGGCGATCATCTCGGGCATCGCGTTCTGGGTCACGCCGCGGCTCCGCGAACGGGCGCCGCTGACCGGCGACACCTACGGTCGCCGCCTGAAGTCGTTCGATCGGAACGTCCTGATCGGCGGCGGTATCTTCGGCGTCGGCTGGGGCCTCTCCGGAATCTGTCCCGGCGCGGCCTACGCCAGCCTCGGGATCGGGAACGTCACGATCCTGTGGGCGATCGTCGGGATGTTCGCCGGCGCCTACCTCCAGGGGGTCTGGCAGAGCCAGCGTGCCTCGAGCGGGACGACACCGTCGAGTGCGGACTGAGAGGCGACGACTGACGACTCACTCGAGTGAATGAGCACACTTTTTCCAGTCAACACGACACCAACGATGGACCCCACAACGATTGCGCTCTTCAGCGTCGCGGCACTCGCCAGCCTGTTCATGGCCTGGGTGATCGGCGCCGGCTCGAGCGGCGCGACGCCGTTCGCCCCGGCGGTCGGCGCGAACGCCATCTCGACCATGCGGGCGGCGTTCGTGGTCGGTCTCCTCGGATTCGCTGGCGCGGTTACACAGGGCGGAAGCGTCTCGGACGCCGTCGGCCGCGGCCTCGTGCAGGGAGTCACGCTCCCGCCCAGCACCGTCATCGTCGTTCTCCTGATCGGCGCCGGCCTGATGGCGATTGGCATCGTGACGGGGTATCCGATCGCGACCGCGTTCACCGTCACGGGCGCGGTGATCGGCGTCGGATTCGCACTCGGTGGACAACCCGTTCCCTCGAAGTACGCCGAAATCGGAGCGCTGTGGGTCCTGACGCCGTTCGTCGGCGGTGGGATCGCCTACGGAATCGCGAGCGTCCTGCCGCGCGCTGACGTCCCCGAACGGGTGAGCGTGCCGATCCTGGCCGTACTCGTCGGCGCCGTCGTCGCGAACCTCGAGTTCGCGTTCCTCGCGTCCGCAGGTGGGACGCTAGCGGCGGCCGGAAGCCGGTTTATCCCGCTCGAGGGACTCGTCGGATCGGGGGTCGCATCCGCGTTCGTCGCGATTCCAGTGGGCCTGCTGGTCCGCTGGGACGTCAGCCGTGACCAGGCCGGGGGCCTTCGCCGGTTTCTGCTCGCGCTCGGGGGACTCGTCGCCTTCTCTGCGGGGGCGAGTCAGGTCGGACTCGCGGTCGGCCCCCTGCTTCCGCTGGTCGAACAGGAGGCGGCGATGACCGTCTCGACCACGGCGATCCTCACCGGTGGCGGACTCGGGATCCTCGTGGGCTCCTGGACCGGCGCGCCGCGAATGATCAAGTCGATCTCCCAGGAGTACGCCTCGCTCGGCCCCCGGCGGTCGATTTCGACGCTCGTCCCCTCGTTTCTGATCGCCCAGACGGCCGTCGTACTCGGTGTTCCCGTCTCGTTCAACGAGATCATCGTCAGTGCGATCATCGGCAGCGGACTGGCTGTGGGTGGGAGCGGCGGAGTCAGTCCTCGAAAACTCGGCGTGACGGTCCTCGCCTGGATCGGGTCGTTCGTCCTGGCGTTCGGCCTCGGGTACGGAGTCGTCGTCCTGTAGCGGAGGTTCAACCCGTCCACCGACGTTCTCGAGCTTCTGGAACTGACGATTCGACTGACAAAATTGGGTTCGCGGCATTAGCGACTCGATTGACGGACTCGAGGAGCAATCGACACGAGGGCGTGCTCGAGTTCGACCGTGCCTTCTGAAGCGTCCGGCTGCCAGGTCGCTTCAGCATCATCGCTGCTAATCCAGTCAGCGTCATCGCCGCCAATCCAGGTCACTGTCACCACCTCCGGGCCGAACACAGCTACCGCCGTCGCGTCTCGACTGCGGTACCAGAAAGGTTGACCCAGAGCATTCCCTCGCCCATCTCCTCGTAATCGAAGGATGCGCCGACGATGCCGTCCGCACCGAGTTCCGCTGCGTCCGCTCGCACGTCCGCGATCGCCTCCCGGCGTCCCGCTTCGATCTTCTTCTCGTAGGACCCGCTCCGTCCGCCGACGACGTCGCGGATTCCCGCCGCGATGTCGCTGATCACGTTCGCGCCGATGACGGCTTCCCCGGAGACCACGCCCAGGTACTCCGTTACTTCCCGTCCCTCGAGTCCGTCCGTCGTCGTGATGGTGATGTCAGACATACGACTCTATCTTGGAATTGGACCGACAAGAAACTCACTCTCTCCATCGAACTCGTCACAGCATCCGACCCTACCCGATCGTCAGCACGCGGTCGGCGTCGGTTACCATCTCGAGTAAGTCGCTCATCGTCGAGACCGGACACACGTCGCTCCCCTCGCTGTTTCGGATCTCGAGACAGGTACCGCAGGCGAGGAGGTTGCCGCCGGCGTCGGCGAACGCCTCCATTCGCTCGCGGACGTCGAACTGCCCCCCGGAGATCGTTTCGGCCTCGACGCCCTCACCGAGGAGGAACACGGAGACGTCGTGATCGTCCTCGAGAGCGGTGATGCCGAATCGAAACGCGTTCCACGCCCGTTCGGGGTCGGCGGTCTCGAGGACGATGCCGATTCGATCGGCTGCGTCGGTTCGTGCGTGTGCTCGCTCGTTTTCGTCACCTGTATCGGACATAGTAGTGCATTATTTTCCCAATCCTATAAAACACTCGTTCCAGCACCTCACTCGTCGTTTGTGTGCGGCACACTGACGCTAGATGAACGCCAGGGGGACCATCACCAGAACCCCCGCGACGAGCCCGCCAGCTAGCTCCGGTTTTCCGCCACGTGGCAACGCCGAGCCGATGTCGAGCGCCTCGGGGATGAATTCGCTCACGACGAGGTAGATCATCGCTCCCGCGGCGAACCCAAATCCGAACGGGAGGAAGTCCCGGGCCACCTGGACGAACGCGAAGGCGATGACGGCGCCGATGGGTTGTGGGAGGCTCGAGAAGACGGCCCACCAGACCATCTTCCAGCGATCGACGCCCATGGCCTTCAGCGGGATCGAAATCGCTGTCCCCTCCGGGATGTTGTGGATGGAGATGGCGACCGTCATGAACACTGCCAGCAGCGGAACGGTGAATCCCAGGAATCCGAACCCGCCCTCGAGTCCCAGATCGGCGAAGGAGACGCCAACGGCGATACCTTCCGGAAAGCTGTGTACCGTTAGAATGCCGAGGATGAGCACGAGCTTTTTGAAGTCGGCCTCCTCGTACTCTCGAGGGTCGAGATCCGCGTCGAGGAGCACGTCGTGGGCCAAGACGACGAGGACGACCCCGACCGCCATTCCGACCGCAATCTCGAGGGCGGTTCCCTCGGCCAGCCCCTCTTCGATGAGGCCGAACACCGACGCCGAGACCATGATCCCGGACGCGAGTCCCCAGAGGACGACGTTGTGCCGGTTGCTAATCTCGTCGAAGAAGAAAAACGGGAGTGCCCCGAGTCCGGTTGCGAGGGCAGTCACGAATCCGGCGACGAATACCAGCGTCAGGTTCTCGAGGAGGCTCATCGTCGGTGATCGGTTCGGATTGGAGATACGTACCTGTTGTGTCTACTCGCCGCCGCGGGCGCGCTCGAGGGCGCGCTTCGTGGACACGGCGGTCGAGATTCGTACTATCTGTATCTACTGGTCATCGATCGAACCGGGACGTGACGTCGTGAGCACCGGAACCGGCGTAATCCGAAGCACGCGCTCGGTCCTGGAACCGAGCAGGCGTTGATCGAATCCGGATCGGCCGTGTGTCCCCATCGCGATCAGGTCGACCCCGTGCTCGACCGCATACGAGCGAATTCCGCGCGGAACTGATCCCGATTCGACCGCCGTCGTCACCTCGTCGACACCGGCCGCTCGCATCGTCTCGGCGGTTTCGGCCAGCGCGTCTCGAGCGCGGTCACGCGACGCCGTCGCGTTTTCGTCCGACGAGTCCGTTCCAATGGCGAACAGCGAGTCCTCGAGGACCGAGAGGACGTGGAGCGTCGCACCGTGCTCTCGAGCAATCTCGCCCGCCAACTCGAGGGCTCGTTCCGCGTGGTCGCTCCCGTCTGTCGGCACGAGCACGTCCTCGTAGGGGTACGGTTGGCTCGCGTCGCCGGCCGCTCGAACCGCGAGAACCGGCTTGTCGCTGGCGTTGACGACGTGTTCGGTGACGCTCCCGAGGACGTGTTCGGTCAGACTGCGTTCACCGCTCGTCCCCATCACGACCAGGTCGACAATGTCCTCGGCGGCCACCTCGGTGATGACCGTCCGCGGTTGCCCCTGTATCGTGTCGGTGACAGTCGAGACGCCGCGGGCCTCGGCCCGTTCGCGCGCGTCCTCGAGCACGTCCTCGCCCTCCTCTTCGAGCACGTCGACGACGTTGCCCTCGTATCGAACGAGACTCGGTTCGTTCGTGTCCGCGACGTACAACAGGTGGACCGTCGCGTCGTAGTCGACGGCGATTTCGAGGGCGTACTCGAGCGCGACGGTCGACCCGTCGCTCCCGTCGACCGGGACGAGGAGGAAGTCGTACATGGGGCGGAGTTCCACCGGGCCGACCATAATTGTGAGGCGTTTTCAGGCCGGTTCTGGATCGACGTCGACGAAGGGCTACTGAAGTCTGAAAACTACTAACCGATGTCCAGGAATTGCTGCAGAGATCCGACGAACGGCTACCGATGTCCGAGAACGGCTATCGGCGTGTGGCGGACTGGACCGCTAGAGCGAACGGACCACCCCAAACCCAGTGACGCTATTCGTGCCACTACTCACGTCTCGATTCGCGTCTACGCGAAGAATCTGGGTCGCCGGCCTGGAACTCTTCCGTCTCGAGCGGATCCTCGAACGCCCCGACGATTGCCTCGAGGGCGTCGGTCGCGGTCATCAGGCCGACGATCTGCTGGTCCGTCTCGGGATCCTTCCCGCCGCCAACGGAGTCGCTCTCTCGAGACGCACGTTCGTCACCTGCAGATGAGCTGGCCTCGGCCGACTCCTCATCGGACTTGACGGCCGTCTGAACGAGGCCCAGTTCCTGGTTCTCGGCCTGCAACTCGTCGATCGCCTCGCTCACCGGGGTGTCGGGCGCCAGCGACATCGGCGGCGTCGAGATGTCCTCGAACGAGGTGTCGCCCGACCGAAGCCCATCGATTCGATCGACGACCGTCGGCACGTAGACGATCCCGACGTATCGCTCGAGGTCCCCTTCGACCAGCGGGAATCGCGTGTGTGGGCTCGATCCCATCCGCTCGAGGTTCTCGGCGACCGAGACGTCCGTCGAGAGGAAGACGATGTCCTCTCGGTCGGTCATGACGTCGCTTACCAGCAGTTCGTCGACGGCGAGAGCGTTGAAGACCTCCTCTCGACGTTCCCTGGACAGTTCGCCACGCTCGAGGACGGAGCCGAGCTCTCGGTGGAGTTCGGCGCGCGTCTCGATCCGCTCGGTTTCGGCCTCGAGCCAGGCGCCGGTCATCTCGACGCCGAAGAGCTTGAGCGTCGCCTTCGCCACCCAGTCGCCAACGGCGATCAGCGGGGAGATCACCCACGCGAACCAGTACAGTGGCCCAGCTCCGTACCGTGCGACCTGCTTCGAGCGTTCGACGCCGAGGTAGGTCGGCGTCTGCTCGCCGTGAGTGAGGTGGATCATGTTGATGATGAAGAACGCCAGCAGGGAGCCGGCGCCGACGGACGCGAGAAACGAGTTCTGGAAGACGGGTTCGAAGATGGCCGCCAGCCCCGGTTCGGCGACGATGCCGAGTGCGATGCTGGTCCCCGAAATCCAGATCTGACAGGTCGTCAGGTAGAACTCGAGGTCCTCCGTCATCTCCCACGCTCGTCGCAGGCCTGGCTTGTCGAACTCCGATTCTGGGAACTGCCTGACTCGAGTGAGTGCAAACTCGGTGGCGACGAAGTAGGCGTTCACCAGAATCAATCCAGCCCCGGCGAGCAACCTGAGACCGATCTCGAGACTGTTCACTCGAGGACGGTTCAACGAGCGCGTACAAACGTCTTGGTGCCGCGACAGCCGCGGAGTGGACGGTCAGAGTGGTCAGGTGGGTATCCGATTACACGAGTCGGCCCGCTCCCGTTTTTTCGTTCGAGATACTGACGACGGTACCGTTTGCTCGACGGATTGAAAGGCGAAGCTGGCAGTACCCTTCCAGACTGATCGAACACGAGACTGCCTCCTCGAAACGAACGAACTCGAGACTGCCTCCAGAAGAGGGGGTGAAACGGTAACCACGGCATCTGAAGCGAAATTCAGCGATCGATAGCTAAAACTATTTGTCCATCCACTTTGTTTAGATACTGACGATACTATGGTCGCAATTCAAATAAATTCACTCACACGACGGTTCGGCGACGTCACGGCCGTGGACGGACTCGACCTCGAGGTCAGGCGAGGTGAAGTGTACGGCTTTCTCGGTCCGAACGGTGCCGGGAAGTCGACGACGATCAACATGCTCCTCGGGTTCACCCCGCCGACGTCCGGAACCGCGACGGTTCTCGGTCACGACATCGTGGACGAATCGCTCGCTATCCGACAGGCGACCGGGGTCCTCCCGGAAGACTTCGGCATGTACGACCGGTTGACCGCGCGAAAGCACGTCCAGTTCGCGATCGACACGAAAGGCGCGAGTGACGACCCCGACGTACTACTCGAGCGAGTCGGACTCGAGGACGCCGCTGACCGGAAGGCGGGCGGCTTTTCGACCGGGATGAAACAGCGCGTCGCGCTCGCGATGGCGCTCGTCGGTGAGCCCGACCTCCTCATCCTCGACGAACCCTCGTCGGGACTCGACCCGAACGGCGCCCGGGAGATGCGCCAGATCATCCTCGACGAAGTCGACCGCGGCGCGACGGTGTTCTTCTCGAGTCACATCATGGAGCAAGTTGAGGCGATCTGCGATCGGGTCGGGATCATGCGCGACGGCCAACTCGTCGCCGAGGACACGATCGACACGCTAAAAGATCAGTTCGACGCCGAATCACGGCTTGTCCTCACCGTCGATACGGTGCCGGACGGGATCCTCTCCTCTCTCCGATCCATGGCGAGCGTCTCCGACGCACAGGTCTCGGGAACCGACATCGTCGTCAGCCTGCGGGACTCGGACCAGAAGGCGGCCATCATCAACGCCGTCGAAGAACGGGGCGTGAAGATCACCGACATCACCTCGAAGGAACCGTCGCTCGAGGAACTGTTCGCCGTGCTCACGACGTCGGATTCCGGCCGACTCGAGAACGCCAATTCGGCGGAGGTCAACGCATGAGCTGGATGCACGTCGCCAGCAAGGACTTCGCCGACGCCGGTCGGTCGATGATGTTGTGGGCGCTCACCGTCCTGTTAGTCCTGCTCGTCGCCGGCGTGTCGGCGATCCCGTACCTGCTTGCTGAAGAGACGACGCCGACGTTCGAAGCGGCGCTTTACTTCCTCTTTACGCCGATCGGCTTGCTCATCCCGATCATCGGATTAGTCGTCGGCTACCAGGCGATCGTGAGCGAACGCGAATCGGGGAGCATTCGCTTCCTTCTTGGTCTCCCAAATACCCGTCGCGACGTGATTCTCGGGAAAGTTATCGGGCGCGCCGGCGTCGTCGCCGTTCCGACCCTGATCGGCTTCCTCGTCGGTGCGGTCGTGATCGGCGCGTTGTACGACGGTTTCATCGTTTCAGATTACCTCGGTCTCTTGGTCTTCTCGCTGGTTATGGGTCTCGTCTACGTGTCGGTAGCCGTGGGTATTTCGGCCAGCGTCAGTTCTCGAGCGAAAGCACTGGCGGGCGTGCTGGTGTTCTTCGTCATCTTCGACTTCCTCTGGGAGTTCGTCTTGATGGGCACGTACTGGGCCCTCGAGGGGAGCTTACCTGGACTCGACGGACTCCCTGCCTGGTACCTCTTCGTTCTTCGACTGAGCCCAGGGCAGGCACTGGGGGCGATCGCGCTGACCCTCATCGAGATCGCGGGGGCGGAGGATCTCGACCTCACCGCTGCTGGTCGCGTCGCGGGCGAAGTCCCGTTCTACCTCGAAAACTGGTTCGCGTGGATCATCGTGGTCCTCTGGATCGTCGTCCCGGTCAGCCTCGGGTATCTCCGCTTCAAAAACGCGATCCTGAGCTGAGCGTCGACTCGCAAAAACCGTGAATCGTCTCACCCGTCTTCTACTGGTCTTGCAGTTCGCCCCGTGAAGTCTTGAAACCGTTCTCCGAGCGGCCGAAGCCGATCCTCAATTGAGATGAGTCCACCTCAAACGCACAAATCCCACGTACGTCGGGACGGCGATCCACATCGTGATCGGGACGACGCAGATCCTGTCTTGCAGATTGGACGAATCCGATTCTGGGAAGAAACACACCTCGACGCAATTCTCTCGAGGTACGAAGCTACAAATACGCCTGTTCGACCATCTCGAGGGTAGCGGGACGAATTGACTACCTACGGACTCCTCGGAGCCCTTCCTTCCTCACCGACTCACTCGTAGAGTGGATTCGCCGCACACAGCTCGTCGACCGACTCGCTCACGTCGGCGATCACGTCCTCGTCGTCGGGCGAATCGATTACGCGCGCGATGAGGTCACCGACGGTTCGAAGGTCGTCCTCGTCGAAGCCTCGGGTCGTCAGCGCCGGGGTCCCGGCCCGGATGCCGCTCGGGTTGAACGCCGAGCGCGTCTCGCCGGGGACGGTGTTCGCGTTGAGGACGATGCCGGCGTCCTCGAGCGCCTCTTCGGCATCACCGCCGGTCGTTTCGGGATGGGACTCCCGGAGGTCCACGAGCACGAGGTGGTTGTCGGTGCCGCCCGAAACCAGCGAGAACCCGTGGTCGGCGAGGGTCTCGCCGAGGGCCTTCGCGTTGGCGACCGTCCGTTCGGCGTAGGTCTCGAACTCGGGCTCGAGCGCCTCGCCGAAGCCGACGGCCTTGCCGGCGATGTTGTGCATGAGCGGACCACCCTGGCCGCCGGGGAACACGGCGGAATCGACGTCGTCGGCGTACTCCTCGTTCGTCATGACGATGCCGCCCCGTCCGGAACGAATCGTCTTGTGGGTCGAACCGGTAACGAAGTCCGCGACGCCGACGGGCGAGGAGTGGACGCCCGCGGCCACGAGACCCGTGATGTGGGCGATGTCGGCGAGGTGAAGCGCGTCGGCCTTCTCGGCGACGTCCTGGATGCGCTCCCACTCGACCTCGCGCGGGTATGCGGAGTACCCCGAGACGATGACGTCCGGTTCGAACTCGGCGGCGTGGTCGGCGAGGCCGTCGTAATCGAGATACCCCGTTTCGGGGTCGACCTCGTACTGCTCGACCTCGTAGAGCTGGCCGGTGAAGTTCGCCGGGTGGCCGTGGCTGAGGTGGCCGCCGTGGGTCAGGTCGAGCGAGAGAATTTTGTCGCCGGGCTCGAGCATCGCGAAGTAGACGGCCTGGTTGGCCTGGGTGCCCGAGTGGGGCTGGACGTTGACGTGCTCGGCGCCGAAGAGTTCCGTCGCGCGGTCGATGGCGAGCTGTTCGACCTCGTCGGCGTACCGACAGCCGCCGTAGTAGCGCGCGCCGGGGTAACCCTCGGCGTACTTGTTCGTGAGCGCGCTCCCCTGGGCGTCGAGAACGGCGCGGCTGACGTGGTTCTCGCTGGCGATCATCGACAGCGTGTCCTGCTGTCGTTCGAGCTCACCTTCGAGCGCGTCGGCGACGGCGGGGTCGACCCCTCGGACGTGGTCGTGGTCCATATTTCGAGTGGCGCCCGGACGCTGTATAAGTGTACCTTTCCCCGGCAACGTGGGCCGCGAACGTTCGGAACCGTGCAGCAGAGCCGAGGCACAAAAATGAAAGATATACAACTACTAAGGCGATACAACTAACTTCACGGGCAGAGATTCAATAACTCGAATGATAGAGTGGGAGGTGGCCGACGATGACACCCACCTGCGAGTCGTCGACGCGGACAACGCCGAACTCCGCGTGCAGGGAATCGGTCTCGACGTCGAAGGCCCCGGCCCGGACATCTCGCGGCCCGTTGACAACACGGTCGCGGTGACGGCGACCGCCTTCCGATTCCCCCACGCCGTCGTCTACGCGTTCTCGCTCGGCCGCGACAAACGATTCCACCTCGAGCCGGATCAACACACGATGACGCTTCCGCCCGGGGAGTACGTCCTCGACATCGACACGGGCATCAAGACCTACCTCCGGCTCTCGGGGGAGGCGGTCGTCCAGCGCGCGCCGGACTATTCATCGCTGATCGTCTCCTTTCCCGAGCGCACGCGAACCATCCTGGGCTTCCGGAGCCGTCACGAACTACCAGCCGAGACGATTACGATCCCCGATACGCCCGCCGGATTCGCTCGCGGACTCTCCGCGCTCTCGTCGTCGATCAAGACCGACTCACCTGATCGGACGTACCCGACACTCCGCGGTCATCCGCCGCTGCTCGAGACCGGGCCCACGTTTTCGGCACCCGACTCAGTCCTCGAGCAGGCGACTCAGTCCGGCATCGAACTCGTCGTCCCGCCGTGTTACGATACGCTGTTCGTGACGGCACCGCTCGCGTACTACCTGCAGGCGACGGTCAGGACCGAACCCGACGCGACGCCACGGATTCGCCTCCCGTCGGTCGCTCGCGAGCACGAACTCGCGCCGATGCCCGACCTCGAGCGCGACGTCGAACAGTGCCTGCGTCAGTGGTTCTTCCTGGACTGTCTCGTTCGCAACGCCGGTCCCTACGGCACCACGCTCGCCGAATCGAGCCTGCTCGACGTCCTCGACCTCGATGCGGAGCGACTGTATCAGGCGACGCCTCAAGAACGGCTATCGACGTACCTCGACGTTCCCTACGCCGCGATCAAACATCGCCTGCCGGAGTGGCACCTCTCGACGTACGTCGAGCCAAACGCGGCGAGCGTCGAGGGGATTCCCTACCTGCTCGACCGCCTCAGCCTGATCTTCACGCCCAGGACGTCGACGCTCGAGGGGCGAGAACTGGTCGAACGCTCGCTCACCGACTTCTACCGCAGCGGGTCGTCAGGAACCGGGAAGGTCGCCTCCGTCAACATCGTCAAACCGGAACTCCGCGGTGGACGCGTCCACGGCTGGCTCGCAGATGGCGTCCCCATCGACGTGTTTAAATCGACCGTCGGCGCCTACCGGAATCGCCTCCGGTTCCTCGAGCGCGACACCGAGTCGACGTCGATCCGCGTCGTCCTGAACGATCCCGAGATGGCCGGCGAACGCGAACGGGTCGCCGAAATCTATCAACAGCGAGCGGAGGAACTCTCTCTCGACGTTCGCGTCGAGGAACACCTCACGACCGACGCGCTCGCGCGATTGCTCGAGGACGACCACGCGTTCGTCCACTACATCGGCCACTGCGAGACCGGCGGGTTCCGGTGTCCCGACGGATCGCTCTCGGTCTCGAGTCTCGAACAGTGCCGCGTCGAGACCTTCTTCCTGAACGCCTGTGGCTCCTACTACGAGGGAATGGAACTCATCGAGCGCGGGAGCGTCGCGGGGGCGGTGACGTTCACGCAGGTGCTCAACGACCACGCGCTGAAAGTCGGTGCGACGTTCGCGAAACTCCTCGTCCACGGCTTCAGCTTCGAGCGTGCGATGCGACTCGCTCGCCGGCGAATTATGATGGGGAAAGACTACGCCGTTGTCGGCGACGGCACGCACGCGCTGACGGGCGGCAACCTCGAGTTGCCGACGACGGCGACCATCGACCGGCTGGAGGACGGCCGGTACGTACTCGAACTCGAGTGTTACTCCACGCGGGTCAACGGCCTCTACTACTTCCCGCACGCGGCCGACAACGAGTACAGCTACCTCTGTGGGTCACCAGCGACGTTTACGCTCGATCGAGCAGAACTCGCGGCGTTTCTCGCGGAATCGAACGTCGCGGTCATCTACGACGGTGACGTCTACTGGTCGACCGAACTTGCCGGCGAGTTCGGCGGTCAAGGTCCTCCGTAAGTGCTGATTCGGCTGGACGCGTCGGTCGTCGTCTCGTGATCCTGAATCGGCTGTTCGAAGGATCCTCGCTCTCGTCTCCACGGTCGCGTATCCGTGACACCCATACGACAACAGGAATGGCATTCAGGGGAGTTAACTGTTGCTATTGTGTGACTATCTAGCATAGATGAGGGACTATCTGTCACTGTCGATGGAATTTCGGTACGGACCGGTGCCGGACGGCTTTCTGTATGTGGATTGCTAGCTAAACTCTCTGACGATCGGGAGAAATGCCGAGAAAACCGACAAAAATCACCTCATCTGGGCGTTAACCACAAGGTCTGGGGGAATTTGGGCCAATAATATTAAGTAGTTGGCGATCAATTACTTGTGTATACGCATGGCTTCGAATTTACTCAACCACCAGATTGACGATATCCTCGAGTCCGTTCTCGAGGAGACGACAGGCGACGTATACATGATCAACCCGTCCTGGGACGCCATCGACGAGTTCGTCACCGTCGCGACGGCCTTCGACGGCGACCTCCCAACCGTCCACATGCTCGCAGACGACCGCACGCTCAAGGACGTCATGGACGACTTCATCGTCGCCTCCAACGCCGCTGACCTCATCGCCGACGGCGCCCTCGAGCTGCGCACCCTCGAGCAGGCCCCCGAAAACTCCCTGCTCATCACCGAGGACAGCGTCGTCGCCGTCGTCCACGCGGGCGACCGCGTCGGCGGCCTCGTCACCGAAGACGAGGAGTTCGTCGAGGCCGCGTTCGACACCTACGCCGGCCGCTGGGAGGAGGCAGACGCCTTCAACCTCCGGACGCCGCCGATCACGCGCGTCCGTGAGACGCTCACTGACGAGATCAGCGCCGAGGCCGAAGAAGACTTCACGGCGATCCTCAACTCGCTCGAGACCGCCCGCGGCGACGGTGACGGCCTGGACGAGGTCACAATCTCGCTGCTCGTGGCCGCGAAGAACGAGGCCCTGCTCTACGACATTAGCAAGTGGGGCGAGGACGTCGGCATCGCCAGCAAGGCGACGTTCAGCCGAACGAAGACCAAGCTCGAGGACATGGGCCTGATCGACACCGAGAAGGTCCCAATCGACGTCGGTCGTCCGCGCCTGCGCCTCAAGATCGGCGACGAGCGCCTCGACGAGGCTGACAACGGCCAGCTCGCGACGGTCGCTCAGAGTATTCTGAACTAGAGCACCCACCTTTTGCGCTGCGGTCTTGCTTCGCTGACGGCTTCGCCGCCAGCGAAGCGTCCCTCGGCAAAAGCTGGACCAAAAACACTCCTCCTTCCGTTCGGTGAGCAAACTCACCTTCACATCAGTCGTCGGTCCGCTCGCTCACTGCGTTCGCTCGCGCTACAAACTGGTGTGGGGCCTGCCCTCCCCCGAAACGCGGGGCTCTCGCAGTGCTCGAGCCCCGCGTCCGGCCACGCCGGTTGTCCGGGGCTGTTCTCATCGGTGGCAATTCTCCACGTATACGGTCGCAAACCACAAGTCACCACCGTCCCTCGAGACGCGTATGTACGAGGCCGTTCGCGTAAACGCCGACGCCGATGGAGTCGAGACGGACGCCGAGGCCGTCTCCCGCGTCGTCGAAACTGCCGCAAGCTACGGCTTCGAGGGCGTGGTCGTTCGAAATCACGACGGCGCGCGACTCGAGTTCGATGCCGACGAACTCGGAGAGGAGCACGGCATCGACGTCGTCGACGGCATCGAAATTCGGGCCGACGACCCGCACCAGGCCAGCGGTTCGGTGGGGAACTACCGACCGCAGTACACGATCCTGGCTATCCACGGCGGCACGAACGCACTCAACCGGTTCGCCGTCGAAACCGACAAAGTCGACGTGCTCGCTCACCCAATGGACGGCTCCGGCGACGTCAACCACGTTCTGGCGAAAGCCGCCGCGGCCAACGGCGTTCGCCTCGAGTTCTCCTTCGGGGACGTTCTCCGAACCACGGGCGGTCGGCGGGTTCGGGCCATCCAGTCGCTTCGCAAACTCCGGGAGATCGTCGACTACTACGACGCGCCGTACGTCGTCAGCGGCGATCCCGAGGGGTCACTCGAGGTACGGGCGCCGAGAGAACTCTGTGCGCTCGGCGTCGAACTCGGCTTCGATCGGGAGTGGATCGTCGACGGCCTCGAAGCCTGGAAAACCCTCGCGGCGCGCAACCGACGGATCCAGTCCGATTCGTTCATTGAACCGGGGGTCGAACGTGGACGATATGAAACGAAGCGTGGCGGATCACGCGGCTCGATTCGACGAGAAGGCGAGTGAGTACGACGACTCGAAGAGCGACGAATACCGCGCGTGCGCGAATTTGGTTATCGAACACGCGGCCCCCGAATCCGACGAGACGGTCCTCGACCTCGGCGCCGGAACCGGGGCGATCGCCCTCGTGCTCGCCCCCGACGCCGAGGCTGTGATCGGCCGGGACATCAGTGAAGGCATGATGGACGAAGCACGCGCGAAAGCCGAGGAACGCGGCCTCGAGAACATCTCCTTCGACTACGGAACCTTCCGCGAACCCGACATCGACGACAGCGTCTCCGTCGATATCGTCACCTCGAACTTCGCCATGCACCACCTCGCGGACGACGAGAAGCGCGAAGCGATCGACGTCATCGCCGCCCTCGAGCCCCGACGATTCGTCCTCGGGGACGTGATGTTCTTCAGCGAACCGGACCCGAGCGAGCCGTTCTACGACCCCTCGGTCGACGACCCGGCGACGGTCGGAACGCTGGCAGACGCGCTCACCGACGCCGGCTTCTCGCTGACGGCCGTCGAGCGCGTTCACGACCAGGTCGGTGTCCTGGTCGCCGAGCGTGCCGAGAACCAGGAGTCGTGAGCCGCTGTACTTGCCCATGAAACACCTCCCCAAACACCTCCGGCCGCGCTGGCGATACCTCGCCGTCGCCCTCGAGACTCGGCCCGACGACGCTATCGGTCGGCGGGCCTTCCAGCGGGAGGTCTGGTACGCCGGCCAGAACCTCCTCGGCGATCCGGGGAGTGCGGACGCCGACCTGGCGGTCGTCCGATTCCGATTCGACGCCGATACAGGAAACGGGAAGGCGATAATTCGCGTTCGCCACGGCGAGGTCGAACGCGCTCGAGCCGCAGTCGCTTGCGTCCACAGCGTCGACGACGCGCCGCTGGGTCTAATCGTTCGGGGGGTGAGTGGGACGATTCGTGGGGCCGAGTCGCACCTGTGATGGGCCGCTCGTCGACGAGGTCCCTGTTTCTCAAGTTCGACGCTCGAGCCCGACGCTTGAACCCGACGCTCGGGACGAACACTCACGACGAATACGTCCCCGGACCGCGGTAAGCGAGGCCGGAGGAAGAAAACTATTTAGGACGCCGCCGGTAAGGTCGGGTAGAGAGATTCGTCGTGTTCGACATCGCTGACCGAGTCGTCGGGCGAACGAGCGTCGTTTCCATCCTGTGGCGATGACTGGTGCCGATAGCGGTCATCCGGGGGCAGTCACCCGTCCCGATGGAACCGGTGCCGACGCCGTTTCACCACGACTCGATGACGCGACCGTCACCACGACACCCCTCGATTCCGATCTAACGTTAACGTGATACTATGCAGGGACAAGCCCAACAGCAGGCGTACGACCGCGGCATCACGATCTTCTCGCCAGACGGCCGACTCTACCAGGTAGAGTACGCCCGCGAGGCGGTCAAACGTGGCACCGCGAGCATCGGCATCCGAACGGCTGGCGGCGTCGTCCTGGCCGTCGACAAGCGGATCCCGTCGCCGCTGCTCGAGGACTCGAGCGTCGAGAAGATCCACAAGGCCGACGACCACATCGGCATCGCGAGCGCCGGCCACGTCGCCGACGCCCGCCAGCTCATCGACTTCGCCCGCCGGCGCGCGCAGGTCAACCACCTCCGCTACGGCGAACCCATCGGCGTCGAGAGCCTCACGAAGGAGATCACCGACCACATCCAGCAGTACACCCAGGTCGGCGGCGCCCGCCCGTTCGGGGTCGCGCTCATCGTCGGCGGTATCGAGAACGGCGAACCCCGCCTCTTCGAGACCGACCCGTCGGGAACACCCTACGAGTGGAAAGCCCTCGCCGTCGGTGCCGAGCGCGGCGAACTCCAGGGCTTCCTCGAGGAGAACTACGACGAGGAGGCAGACCTCGACAGCGGCGTCGCGCTCGCGCTCGAGGCGCTCGCGTCGGTCAACGACGACTCCCTCCTCCCCACCGAAGTGGGTCTAGCGACGATCGACGCCGAGACGGAATCGTTCGTTCAGTTCGACGACGACCGCATCGAGGAGTACCTCGTGGAGAACGAACTGCTCGACGAAGGGGACGACGAAGCCGAAGGCGACGGCGACGAGTAACCTTCGCAATCGCGACCGCGACCCAGGACACGAAGGACGTTGCCCCGCCCCGCTCCCGCCCCCATCCCGACATCGCCACTGCCCGACGGGAAACACTCTTGTAACCGCCCGCGGATATCTTCGGGTATGATATCGCTCGACGAGGCAGTCACCGCGCGACTCGAGTCACACGGCGCGCGCTTCGAAGTGCTTGTCGACCCGGACGCAGCACTAGCGATCAAACGCGGCGAGTTCGACGGCGACCTTGAGGACGTCATCGCCGCGGAGGACGTCTTCGACAACGCCTCGACGGGCGACCGGCCGGCCGAGAACGACCTCGAGGACGTGTTCGACACCACGGACCCCCTCGAGATCATCCCCGAAGTCATCAAGCGCGGAGAAATCCAGATCACGGCCGATCAGCGCCGCGAGATGCAAGAACAGAAGCGAAGGGAACTGATCACGACCATCGCGCGAAACGCCATCAACCCGCAGATGGACGACGCACCCCATCCCCCCGAGCGGATCGAGAACGCCCTCGAGGAGGCCGGATTCACGGTCGATCCGATGGAACCGGCGAGCGAGCAGGTCGACGACGCCCTCGACGCCCTCCGTCCCGTCATCCCGATCCGGTTCGAAGAGATCACCATCGCCGTCCAGATTCCCCCGGAGTACGCCGGGAGCGCCCAGGCGAAGATCCGTCAGTACGGCGACCTCGAGCGCGAGGAGTGGCAGCCCGACGGCTCCTGGATCGGCGTCATCACGTTCCCGGCGGGGTTGCAGAACGACTTCTACGACGTCGTCAACGAGAACACGAGCGGCGAGGCCGAAACGCAGATCGTCAGCGACAAGGGAGAGTTGAGCACGCGGTAGCGATCGTTCGACGAATGAAATTCGAAAAAAACAGTTATCCGCGTCGGAACCCGATCAGGAAGCCAGCCGTGAAGCCAGCCCCGACGGACATCGTCGAGATGAACGACTCAAGGTAGGTCGGGTCCGCGTGTTCTGTCGTGTCGATCAGGCCAATCGAGAGGGCCTCCCAGTCGACGATGAGGATACCCTGTGATTCGAGGTACCGGAAGATGACCAGTTGCACGCCGATGATGACGGCGATGAGTTTCGCGATTTTCTTCGCGGCGAAGCCCATGAGAGCGCCGATGGCTGCACCACCACCGAACTCGAGTCCGAGGGCCGTTGGATCGATATTGACCATGATAGAGAGAATTCGAGTCGGTTACCATGACTTTTGTGGTAGGTGGATATTCTCGGGAATCAGATGGACGACCGCAGAGGGGATGGACGGCGACCACATTGCGGACTGGCAACGTGAATTACCGTTTAATACTACCAGCGTGAACTACCGTTCGAAACTGGTACCGCGAACCACCATTCGAAACTGGAACCACGAACTACCGCTCGAGCTCGTGTGCGTGACCGGCGTAGAGCGCCACCAGGTGGACGGCGAGCAGGGTGACGAACAACCCCGTTCGTGTCCCGTCTGAACCGATGGCCAGTATCGGTAGGTACGCGATCGGCAGTACGATTGCCGTCCAGAAACTCGCGACGCGAAGGCGGTCGACGAAACTCCCAGTCGTGGATCCGCGCTCGCCTTCCTGTCCGGGCGTGGAACCGGCTTCTTCGGGCGTTTCCTGGTCGGTTGCGAGGCGACTGTTCTGTGTCGCTCGAGGCCCTGGCATTGGTTACCTGATCGCCAATCCCTTCACCGCGGACGCGTAAATATCGGATACTGCGTTTCAGTGGAATCGGTTCAGTTCACTCGTGTAAGCCGTGATTACCGGGCCGAGTCGATTCGATGCCCGCGAGAAAGAACCGATTACGACCGGCAGGCATCCGAATTACGCCGGTCGTACGATCGTCCGTTACTGGAACCCGATACGACTGCCCCGGCGACCCGTGCCAGGTTCGACCCGGTTTCCACCGCCCTTGAACTGCTGTTCGATCTGGTCGTAGTACTCAAGGATGTCCTCGTTGATCGTCGGGCGCACGTTTTCCATCGCTTTCCGGAAGTGACGCATCTCGACGAGGTCGGCGTCGTCGTCCTCGCGAAGGGCCTCGATGGCCGCCTCCCGACCGATCGACTCGAGGTCGCTGCCGACGTATCCCTCCGTGATCTCGGCGATCTCGCGCAGGCTGACGTCTGCCGCCAGGGGCGTGTCGTCGGTGTGGATCTCGAGGATGCGTTCGCGACCCTCGGTGTTTGGTTCGCCGAGCATGACCAGCCGGTCGAAGCGACCCGACCGGAGGAGGGCGGGGTCGATCATGTCCGGCCGGTTCGTCGCGCCGATCACCATCACGTCCTCCATCTCCTCGAGGCCGTCGAGTTCGGTCAGGAGCTGGTTGACGACTCGTTCGGAGACGTTCGACCCGACCTCGCCGCCGCGGCCGGGGGCGAGCGAGTCGAGTTCGTCGAAGAAGATCACCGTCGGGGAGACCTGCCGGGCCTTCCGGAAGGTCTGACGGATGGCCTTCTCGGACTCGCCGACCCACTTGCTGAGCAACTGCGGGCCGCGCACGGAGATGAAGTTGGCGTTGGTCTCGTTGGCGACGGCCTTCGCCATGAGCGTCTTTCCGGTGCCCGGTGGCCCGTACAGCAAGACGCCCGCGGGTGGATCGATGCCCATCCGCTCGAACTTCTGTGGCTCGCGCAGGGGCCACTCGACGGACTCCTTGACCTGGTCTTTCGCTTCGTCGAGACCGCCGACGTCGTCCCAGCTAACCTTCGGCAACTCGACGAGGACTTCCCGCATCGCCGACGGTTCGACCTCGGCGAGGGCGCCGCGGAAGTCCTCGCGCTTGACGATCATCCGGTCGATCAGGCTCGGTGGGATGTCCTCTTCGTCGAGATCGATCTCCGGGAGGTACCGCCGCAAGGCCTTCATCGCGGATTCTTTCGTGAGCGACTCGATGTCCGCGCCGACGAAGCCGTGGGTCTCGTCGGCCAGATGCGAGAGGTTGACGTCGTCGGAGAGGGGCATCCCGCGGGTGTGGATCTGCAGGATCTCCTCGCGCCCGACCTCGTCCGGGACGCCGATCTCGATCTCGCGGTCGAACCGGCCTGGTCGTCGGAGGGCGGGGTCGACGCTGTCGACGCGGTTGGTCGCGGCGATGACGATCACCTGGCCGCGAGCCTCGAGGCCGTCCATCATGGTCAGCAACTGGGCGACGACGCGGCGTTCGACCTCGCCGGTGACGTCCTCTCGCTTGGGCGCGATCGAGTCGAGTTCGTCGATGAAGATGATCGCGGGTGACTCCTCGCTGGCGTCCTCGAAAATCTCGCGGAGCTGTTGTTCGGACTCACCGTAGTACTTCGAGATAATCTCGGGGCCGGCGATGGAGAAGAAACTGGCGGAGGTCTCGTTGGCGACGGCCTTCGCGAGCAGCGTCTTGCCCGTCCCCGGCGGGCCGTGCAGGAGCACCCCTTGCGGGGGCTCGATTCCCAGCTTCTTGAAGATCTGGGGATGTTTCATCGGCAGTTCGACCATCTCGCGGACGCGCTGGATTTCGTTTTGCAACCCACCGATATCCTCGTAGGTGATCCCGCCACCGGTCTTCTCGAAGCCCGAGATGGGCTCCTCGCGGAGTTCGACGTCGGTATCCTCGGTAATGAGGACGACGCCCTCGGGATCGGTTTCGACGGCGATCAGCGGGATCGCCTGGCCCGGCGAGCGCATGAACGGGTGGTTCGTCGAGCTCATCACGGGGACGATGTCGTGACCGACGACCGGCCGCTTGAGGATCTGGCGTTTCACCATGCCGGCGGCGTCGGAGCCGAACTGGACGGAGGCCTCCTCCGGGGGAGCGAGCACCAGCGTGTTCGCCTTCGTGGCCTCGGCCTTCCGGATCGTGACGCGTTCGCCGATGCCGACGTCGGCGTTCTGGCGGGTGAACCCGTCGATCCGGACGGTGTCCGTGTTCCAGTCCTGTCGGTCTGCACGCCAGACCTTCGCAGCGGTCGTCTCCGACCCTTCGATCTCGATGATGTCGCCCGGACTCAGCTTCAGGTGAAGCAAGGTGTCCGGGTCGAGACGGGCGATGCCGCGGCCCGAGTCGTTCGGGTACGCTTTCGCGACCTCCAGTTGCACTTCGTTCATGGTTTGGGGTAGACGGGGATGTTCCTGACTCCGACTCGGTGTCGGATAGGTGTTTTGCTCACAGCAGACGCATCGAACCGCAAACGCACCTGTGCTAGCGCCTGTCATATGAGACTGAGTCAGGGAGCTACATAGATGTACCGGCCTCGGTCGTTTTCCGAGACGGAACGACGGCCTTTCCCTGCGCGGGAGTGCGTGGGTTTTTGGTCACGCTGCCCGCCGTCCTAGCTATGACCAGGAGACTGCTCGCATTCGACGGCCGAATGGGTGCCAGCGGCGACATGCTGCTCGCCGCCTTGCTCGCCGCCGGTGCCGACCGGGCGGCCCTCGAGCCTGTCGAGCGCGCACTCGACGTCGAGTATCGTATCGGACGCACCTCGAAGTGTGGGATTCACGCGACGACGGTCGACGTCGTGATCCCCACCTCCAGCAGCCAGGATGCCCACCTCGAGGCGGCCCGTCACGACGATAGAGAGCGCGGGGACGAGCATAAGGACGACGGTGTGCACGAGCAAGGTTCGGAAAGTGAGGTTGCAGATGGTCACCGTCACCACGGCCACGGAGACGAACACAGCCACGCCGCCGATAATGGCCATGGTCACGATCACAATCACAGCCACGGTAACGGCCACAATCACAGCCACGACCACGGAGACGACGATCACGTCCACGCCGAAGGTCACGGCCCCCACCGGAGCTACCTCGAGGTCTGCGACATCGTCCGAACCATGGACCTCGCGGAGGCGGTCGAAGCCGACGCCCTCGCCATCTTCGAACGACTCGGCGAAGCAGAGGCGGACGTCCACGGAACCGACCTCGAGTCGATTCACTTCCACGAGGTGGGCGCCGACGACGCCATCGCAGACATCGTCGGTGCCGTCCTACTGATGCACGACCTCGAGGTCGACCGCATCGTCACGACGCCCATCTCGGGCGGCGGCGGTACCGTCTCGATGAGCCACGGCGAGTACCCGGTCCCTGCACCGGCCGTCCTCGAGCTCGCGGAGCGGGCCGACTGGGAACTCTCCGGCGGCCCGGTCGAGGCGGAACTCCTGACGCCGACGGGGGCCGCTATCCTGGCTCACGTCGCCGAGGGAGTCGAGACCCTGCCGACGATGAACGTCGAAAACTCGGGCTACGGAGCCGGTGGGTACGACCTCGATTCGCACCCAAACGTGCTCCGCGCGCTGGTCGGGACGACTCGCGGACGCCTCCAGCGCGAGGACATCGCCGTCCTGGAGACGAACCTCGACGACGCGACCCCCGAAGTGCTCGGCGGCCTCCAGGAGACGCTCGAGGACGCTGGCGCGCGCGACGTATCCGTCGTTCCGGTCACGATGAAGAAGTCCCGGCCGGGCCACCTGGTCAAGGTGATCTGCAGACCCGCCGACAGGGAACGCGTCGCCCGGCGACTCGCCGAGGAGACGGGAACGCTCGGCATCCGCGACGCCGGCGTCACTCACCGCTGGATCGCCCAGCGTGCATTCGAGACGGTAACGCTCGAGGTCGGCGGCGACGCCTACGAGGTAACGGTCAAGGTGGCCAGCGACGAGGCCGGCGACGTCTACGACGTGAGCGCGGAGTACGACGACGCCGCAGCCGTCGCCGCCAAAACCGGCGAGCCGATTCAGTCGATCGTGGCTCGAGCGGAGCGGGCGTTCTGGGCAGACAATTCGCCCTGACGACGAAACTATAACTGCTATAGTAAACGATGCATATATTGTATCAATTCACTATTTATTTTATATCATTGAGTGTGAGGGCTCTATACGTGACCTCGAGCTACGACTTCGAGCCACGACCTCGAAATCAGTTCGCGTCGCCGCTATCGCTGTCGTCTCCCCTGTCGCCGCCGTCTCTCCCGTCTCTCCCGTCGACATCGTTTCGATGCTCCGCGAGCGCCTCCTCGACCGTCAACTCCCCGCTCGCGACCCGCCTGGCCAGGGTCTCGTCGATCGCCCGGTTCGTCTCGCTTCGCTCGCGCGAACGGTCCTTGATCACCTGGAGCTCTCCCGGCGTCGGTTCGATCTCGCGCGTGTCGATCGCCTCTCCCTCGAGACGGGCGATGTTCACTGCCGCGAGGACGTCACCCATTCCCCTGGCGCCGGTGCCGAGGTACGGCGTCGTCCCCGTCTCGTCGACCATCTCGACGCGGACATCCTCGAGTTCGTTGATCAGTTTGGCTCCCTCGAGGCGCGACCCGTCGCCGATGCGGACGACCGGGTCGACGGCGTCGTCGCCGCGGACCTCCTCGAGGACGACGTCGACGGCGTCGCCCAGCGGCACCTGGAACGCGGCGACGACGGTCTCCCCTGCGAGCACGGCGATGCCGGGTTGGCGTCCAGGATCGACGCCGACGACGGTTCGGCCGTGCTCGCCGCGGATGGTCGCGAGCGCCTGATCGACCGCCTGTCGGCTGTCATCGGGGTCCACGACGATGGTCGGCGCGTCGGCGTCCCCGAACGACTCGGCGTGTTCCGCGCCGGTGAGGACGACGGCGGTTTTCGACGGGAGCGGATCGTCGGGCTCGATCGTCGTGAACGTCGCGCCTCGCTCGCGAAGGTCGGCGACGACCTCGTGATACACTTCGAAGTCCACGGTGGCGACGACGATCATAACCGTGCTTCGACCGCCACCGAATAAATTGCTCCGTCTCCGGACGAGCGATCGGTTCCGGGGGGTTTTTGCCCGTTACCTCCCAACTGAGCGCGTGAACGACGAGGCGATATCGACCGGTTGTCCCCCAGTCGACGCGTTGCTCGAGGGCGGGTTCGAACGCGGAGCCGTCACGCAGGTGTACGGCCCGCCAGCGTCGGGGAAGACGAACCTCGCGCTGTCGGCCGCCGTCGAGACGGCCGCCGACGGTGGGACGGCCGTCTTCATCGACACCGAGGGCGTCTCAGTCGACCGATTCGAACAGCTCCTCTCCGCTCGCACCGACGACGTCGAGTCGGTTGCCTCCCGGATCATCATCGAGGACGCCTACGACTTCGACGAGCAGGCCGAGGCGGTCCGCGACGCCGCGGACTTCGCGACCCAGGCCGACTTGATCGTCCTCGACAGCGCGACTGGCTTCTACCGAATCGAGCGCGCCGAAGACGGCGAGGCGGGCGACGCCCTCCGGCAGGTGGCCAGCCAGATCACCCACCTGCTCTCGCTCGCGCGCAAACACGACCTCGCGGTGGTCGTCACGAACCAGGTGTTCGCCGACCCCGACAGCGACCGGACGCGTCCGCTCGGGGGGAACACCCTGGAGCACTGGACGGGCGTGGTACTTCGACTCGAGCGATTCCGCGGCGGCAATCGACGGGCGACGCTCACGAAACACCGTTCGAAACCGGCGGGCGAGTCGGCGACGTTCCGGATCACGGGGTCGGGACTCGAGGGCGCCGACGACGCTCGGCCGTAGCAGCTTATGCCAGTCGCCGTACGACGACGAGCACGGTGATGGCGGCGACCACGACGCCGATGATCGTCGGCACGAGCTGGCCGGATCCCCACTCCCACCCGAGCACCTGGGTACCAACGATGGCGACGACGGCGGCAAGTAGGCTGAGCACGCCGACGAGCGAGGACTGGTCGCTGTATGCGGGCATAGTACCTGAGACGACGAGCCCTAACGTGATAAAAATGTATAACGTCTGCCGGTTCCGGCCGAGCTTCTACTGTACTCCGATCCTACAGTTCGTTCAACTTCCGGAGTAACTGCCCGCGGTACTCCTCGTCGCTCCGGACGCCCTTGAGCTCCAGGACGTTTCGCTCGAGTTTGTCCAAGGCGACGCGGAACGAGTTCTCCGCACCGTAGCCCTCGCCGGAGCCGGCGACCTGCGATTTGTTCGTCCGGAGGCGGATCTGACACTGGATCAGGGGTGTGCCGCGGAGCTTCTCCTTGTGCTCGTGGAATCGGACGTGGGCGTGGTGGACCTGCATGTCCGCGTACTTATCAGAGACCTGTTCGATGCTCTGGACGATGGACTCCCGGGAGATGGTGTCCATGAGCGAGATGTTCGTAATCTGGACGTCCATGTGCTCTTCCTCGGTGAACGTCAGCGCCCGGAGCACGTCGGTCTTGGTGACGACGCCGTCGATGAGGCGATCGTCGTCCGTCGGCGTGACGACGAGCCCGGCGTAATCGTCCTCGAGCATGGTTTCGACGGCCTCTCGGGCGGTCTTGTCGGCCGTCGTGGTGACCACGGGGCTGTTCATGATGTCGTAGATCGGGACGTCGAGCATCCGCTGGTTGTCGCCGACGCGGTCGCCGGTCGTCATGCGCTCGTTCTCCCGGATGACGAAGTCGGCGATGTCGTGGGTCGTCACGACGCCGGTCAGGTAGCCGTTCTCGTTGACCACGGGGAGTCGAGAGATGCCGTGTTCTCGGAGGTGATTGATCGCCTTGCCGACGCCGTCGTCCTCCGCGAGCGTGATCGGGTCGGTGGTGTAGATGTCGCCGACGGTGATCGCGTCGAGGTTCTCGAGGACGGCGGTGAGCAGGTCGTCCTCGGTGATGACGCCCCAGAGGTTGTCGCCCTCGAACACCGGCGCGACCTTGGTGTTGCCCTCGACGAGCATGCGGGCGACCTCCCGGACGTCCTCGTGCCGATCGACTTTCGGCGCCGGGTCGTTGCGACTCGGCTTGATCAACGCTGCCACCTTGGCGTCGTCTTCGACGTGTGACTGGAGTACCTCGCGTTCGCTGATCACGCCAGCGTACTCTCCGTCGTCGGTTACGATCAGGCCCTTGGGGTTGCCGTCCTCGAAGGTCGAACGGACTTTCCCCATTCGCGTCCCGACGTCGACCTCGATGTACTCCGTGGTGGCGATATCGGCGATATTCATCGTTCCACCTGCCCCTTCTCTCGCTGGACTATTTAACGTACCGCCCGCCCATGTAACCCGTGACTACCTGGTGTTTTTATGTACCGCCATCCTGGTCGTGACATGGCTCGAGACATTTCCGTCTTCGGTCGGTACACCTACCTCGCGACGGAGATTTTCTGGGGTGCCGTCGCGTTCGTATTGCTGCGACGGGTCGGTGCGCTCAAACGAGCCGCCGTGACCATCCTCGCGCTGTACCCAATTGCCTATTTCTGGGACTGGTACACGCTCGAGGTCGGCGTCTTCGACATCCAGTTGCGAACGGGCTACGAGGTCGGCGGCATCCCGATCGAGGAACACCTGTTCATGGCCGTCGTCCCTGGCCTGGTCATCGCGTTTCACGAGACGATTTTTGGCTCGAGTGCGGCCACCCGTCTCGAGGACAACCCATCGTCAGCCGAGCGGTAGTCCGCACGTCGTCGCGAACGACCGCCTCGGCGCGACCTATCTGGCCAGACGACACTCACAATCGGTAGTTAGTTACTGTCGTTCGTGGAGGTACACCTGTACCCATGAGCAGACGCGGTCGTCGCCTCGAGCGGACGAAGTCCTACAGCGAGCGCCAGACGAACAGAGCGAATTTGAACCTCACGTCGCTCGTGATGACCGCGGTTCTGATCGGTGCGCTCGTTCTCGCGGGCGTCGTGCTCGCCCCGCAGGTCATCGCGTTCGTCCAGGACGAACTCGGGCCCTCCGTCGAGCCACCGGAACCGGGCGACCGAAATCCGCCCGTCACCGATCCCGACGACCCCGGCCGGTCGAGCTACGAAACCGATACTGAACGGGTCGACTCGAGCGTCGTCGAGGACCGGGTTCACGAACTCATCAACGAGCGACGCGCCGAACACGGCCTCGAGCCGCTCGCGTGGGACGGGACGGTCGCCTCGGTGTCCCGCGCGCACAGTCGAGACATGCACGCGGACGATCGGTTCGCCCACGTCAACGCCGACGGCGAGTCGCCATACGACCGATTCGGCGACGTCGCCGACTACTGCCGAGCGTATGGGGAGAACATCGCGCTCACGAGCGTCGGGACGACGGTCGAACGCTCTCACGACGGCGAACACGTCGAGTACCAGACCGCGGACGAACTCGCCGAAGGGCTCGTCGAGCAGTGGATGCATTCCGACGAACACCGGGCGACAATTCTCGAGGAGAGCGACGAGATCGAGGGCTGGGACCGGGGCGGCGTCGGCGTCTACATCGACGACGACGGGCGGGTGTTCGCGACCCATAACTTCTGTACGGTGCGCAAACCGTTCGACTGGTAACACCTTCGTCGTCGATACTTCACATACTCTTAAGTTCTGCTCGTGGAAGCCGACGGCATGAGCCACCAGTCGGACCGCGACGTTCGTACCATCGTACGAGGGGTCGTCGGCACCGCGCGAGAGCGAGAGATAACGTTCCTCGCCGCCGGATTCGCCTACTACGCGTTCGTCTCGCTCTTTCCGATGATCGTGCTGGCGCTCGTCGTCGGCACCCTCGTCGGCGGCCAGCAGGTCGCGGAGGATTTGGTCATGCTAGCCGGCGATTTCCTCCCCGACGCCGGCGAGGACCTCGTGCTCGAGGCGCTCACTGCCGAGTCAGGACGAACCGAGGCAACCGTCGTCGCCCTCGCCGTCTCGACGTGGGGCGCGCTGAAGGTTTTCCGCGGGCTGAGCCTCGCGTTCGACCGCGTCTACGACACTGTCGCCGAAAACTCCCTGCTCGAGCAGATTCGCGACGGGATCACGGTCATCCTGACCATCGTCCTCGCGCTCTTGCTCATGATCCTCGTCGGGGCGGTGATCGGCCTCCTCGCCGGGCGGGTTCCCTACGTCGGGGTCCTCAGCTGGCTCGGCTTGCTCCTGGGGCTCGTCCTGGTGTTCCTGCCGCTTTACTACGTGTTGCCCCCGATTCCCGTCGACATTCGTGAGGTGATTCCGGGCGCGTTCTTCGCAGCGATCGGCTGGGTACTCCTCCAGGCCGGCTTCCAGCTCTACGCCGCGAACGCCGGGCAGTACGAAGCCTACGGAGCGATCGGCGCCATCCTGTTGTTCGTCACTTGGCTCTACTTCGCCGGCATCCTGATCCTGCTGGGGGCAGTCATCAACGTGGTGATGTCTCGACCGCGACTCGTCCCGACGTAGCCGCGACCGCAGGCTCAACAGGCTCAACAGGCGAACGAGAGGCGAGTTTCGTCCCCCTCGAACGGGGAAAATTTATGCCGACTCGAGCGCCAGACGTGAGCGATGAGCGAGCACGACGGCGCGGACGACGACTCGGGGGAGCAGGGGGCCGAAAGCGAAGACGACGACCCAGGGGAGCAGAGGGGCAAAAGGGAACACGAGGGACCTGGCGGCGGGCCGAAACGGGTCGTCTCGAACACGAGCGTCGACGACATTCTCAATTCGCTGAACGAGACGAACGCCGGCGACTCGAGCCCTCGACCGACTGGCGATACTTGCGCTCAGTCCGGGCCGTCCGCTAACTCGAGGGGGCAACTCGAGGACGAGGCGACCCTCGAGGAGGACGAAGAAGCCGAAGAAGCGGGTGCGGAGAACGCCGACGGAAACGGTGGAGAATCCGAACAGGCCCAGACCGCCGAAGGGGCCGATGGAGAAACGGAACCCGAGCAAGCACACCACGACGAACCGACCGAGAATACCCCGACCCCGGACGACCTCTCGAGTCGCATCGAACACGGAACCGTGACGGGCGCCGACGTCCGGGCCGCCGAAGCCGGCGAGGGTCGCGAGCGAACCCCCGATATCGACGAAATCGACCTCTCGCTCGACGACATCGAGACAAGCCAGGCGTCCGAATCCGCGGCGGTCGGGACGACGGCATCGCCCCCTTCCGACCGGGTCGACGACGCTGCTTCCTCGAGCGACGAAGCCGACGACCAGGCGGACTCGAGTGGACTGCTCGCTCGCCTACGCGACCTGTTCTCGGGGTGAGTCGACGTCCGCGGGTCGCGCGGCCTTCGAGATTTTCATTCAGGAACGCTCGACTGTCGCCTCCAATTCGTCGCCCTCGATTGTTGTTTTCGTCTGTTACCTCCGACTCATCGCGTCGGCTCGTCGCTCTCGATTCCCTATGCAACCGTATCACACCGTTCGGCTCGTACGAACCGTTAGGTTCCTCGAGCGACGACGTCGACCATGACGCGAATCGCACTGGTGTGCGTCCAGAACGCCGGCCGTAGTCAGATGGCGACCGCCTACGCCGAACGGGAGCGTGCGGTCCGCGGCCTCAAGAACGAGGTCGAGATCCTTTCCGGCGGAACCCGTCCGGCCGACGAGGTCCACGACGAAGTGCAAGAGGCCATGACCGAGGAGGGCTTCGACCTCGCCGGGCGGACGCCGACGTCTATCAGCACCGACGAACTCGAGTCCTGTGACGTCGTGGCGACGATGGGCTGTTCGACGCTCGACCTCGACGCGGAGGTCGACGTTCGCGACTGGGACCTCAAGGATCCTCACGGGAAAGCACCCGAGCGAGTGCACGAGATTCGCGAGGACGTCCGACGACGGGTCACCGCGCTGTTCGACGAACTCGAGTCGGGGCGGGATCTCGAGCCCGTCACGGAGTAGGTGCAAAAGCTCTGTTGAACCCTCTCTGATAGGTTTGTACTGCTGTGCTGTATTCAGAGAATATTACCGGTGGGGTAGCTGCACACCTCACGTGCGTTTACCGGTGCGGGTAACCATCCACCCCACGTGCGTACTGACCGTGCCATAGTATCGATTTATTATGTCACACGTGAAGCACTCAGATATCGAATCGCCAGTAGGTTCTCAGGCTTCTTCGGGTTCCTCTTGAATGAGCGCCATCCAAAACCCCTCGATTTCCTGGACGAATTCGATATAATCCTCTGGTTCAACTGGCTTTTGGACAAAGTGATTCACATCGAGCCCCTTCGATTTGAAAATGTCCGCTCCAACCTCCGAACTCGTGAGGACAACAACCGGGATCTCACGGAGTGAGGGTTCGTTCTTCAGTTCAGCTAGGACGTCCGTACCACTTCTTCCAGGTAACTTCGGTTCGAGCAGGATGAGGTCAGGACGCGGTTCGTCTGCATACTCTCCTCGCTGATTGACGAAATCGAGGGCTGCGTCGGCATCAGCGACGGTGTAGAGACTATTCTTGAGTTTCGCATCTTTGAACGATTCCGTAAAGAGGCGGGTATCCCCGGGATTTGGTTCGACCAGTAATATGGTTACCAGCCTCCCCTCGTGCTCACTGTCTGAAGCCATTGTAGATGATTTTAGACGAACAGTGAAAAGGCTGCGGCCAATTGGCATCGATCTGTGATTTCCCTGTATTAACCGCTCACCACGACGAAGCTCGAGCAAACTCTCGTGCCGCATTCGCGCTGTGCGTTCAGCACGCGACCCCTGTCAGGGTCGAAGAGTTTCGACAGAGGCGTGCAAAAACATCGGCAAGCGCGTAGCAACTATTCACGACCCAGCGTGTGAAACTCCTCGTTCGGGCGCATGTCCGCGAGCTGGGCCATCCGGTTCGAGAGGTTGAAAAACGCCGCTACCGAGCCGATGTCCCAGATCGCCTCGCGGCTGAACCCGTGGTCCTCGAGGCGCTCCAGGTCCGCCTCCTCGACGGTCGCCTGGTCGGTCGTAAGCGCGACCGCCAGGTTGAGCATCGCCCGGTGGCGGTCACTGACGTCGGCGTTCCGGTAGTTCGAGATGAGCTGATCGGCCAGCAGCGGATCGTCTCCGTAGAGGCGAACGAGCGCGCCGTGGGCCGTGTTGCAGTAGTAGCAGTCGTTAGCGCCGCTGACGGCCACGATGATCATCTCAATCTCGAAGCGCGTGAGTTCGGTGTCCTCGACCAGGGCATCGTAGTACTGGAAGAACGCCCGGAAGTGGGAGGGTCGGTAGGCGTAGGCGAGGAACACGTTCGGCGTGAAGCCGGCGCGTTCGGTCTCCTCTTCGATACGCTCACGGAGGTCATCGGGCAGGTCTTCGACGTCCGGTACTGGAAATCGCGTCATCGGATCGACGTTAGCCATGGTCTCGAGGACGGGCGCCTCGAGGAAAACGTTCCGGGTCCGCTGAGTCCGAGTCGTCAGGATGGTACCTCGAGCGCTCTCGATCATCGAACACCCCGAGCCGATCATTCGGAAACACGAGTCGGATCGAGAGGAAGGTTCAGAAAGATTATGCCACGGCTGTACGTGCCCTCGAGTAGAAGTAAATGTACCAACTCGGCCACTACGGCGTCGCCTTGCTCCTCTACGCACCCGTCGCCGTCTGGCTCGGTCTCGCCGGCGAGGAGTTCGTCGCCCTCCTGGGGGCCGTCATCTGTCTCTCCTTCTCGACGCTTCCGGACTGCGACCACAGCCTGCCGTTCGTCGCCCACCGGGGGATCACCCACACGATTGGGTTCGTCCTCCTGGTCCCGGCCGTAGTCGCCGGCGTAGCGTACGCGGCCCTCGAGGTGACGATGGGATCGCCCGATCCGACCGCCGTGGGGTTCGTCTACGGCGTTACCGCACTGTCGCTCGGCTCACACCTGCTGGCCGACGCGCTGACGCCGATGGGAGTCACTCCCTTCTGGCCACTCTCCTCGTACCACGTCTCGCTCCGGGTTACGACTGCGAAGAATCCGATCGCCAACTACGCCCTGTTCGCGCTCGGAATCGCCGCGAGCGTTGCGTCGATCGTCGTCGTGACGGGTGGCTGGTAGCCGATCCGGCAGGACAGATTCGTCGAGTCGGTTGTTCTGGTGCTCGGACTCGTCGACGATCGGTGACGCCCTCTCCTCGTCGACCCCCGACACCTTTCACCGCGGTTGTCGGAGTACACGCGGGATGAGCGCCTACGAAATCGCGTTGATCGTCGTCGCCTTCGCCATAGTGGGCGCTGTGTTGCTCCCGCGGTTTCTGACGGACAAACCGCTCTCGCTCCCGATGATCTACGTCGGGTTCGGCGCGGCCCTGTTCTGGCTCGTCCCCGGATTTCCGACGCTCGATCCGGTCGCCAACTCCGGCGTGACGGAACGACTCACCGAACTCGTCGTGATCGTCGCGCTGATGGGGGCCGGGTTGAAAATCGACCGCCCGTTCGACGTGCTGGGGTGGGGATCGACCTGGCGACTCCTCGCGATCACCATGCCGGTGTCGATCGCGCTGCTGGCCGTTCTCGGATGGTACGTCGCCGGACTGCTCGTCCCGACGGCGATTCTCCTCGGCGCGGTTCTCGCGCCGACCGACCCCGTTCTGGCGTCGGACGTCGAGTCCGGCGCCCCGCTCACCGAACTCGAGGAGGAACGATCGGACGAGCACGAGTGGGGATCCGTTCGATTCTCGCTCACGTCGGAGGCGGGTCTCAACGACGGGCTGGCTTTTCCGTTCACGTACCTCGCGATTGCGACCGCGTCAGCGAGTACGGCCGGGTACGGCTGGCTGGCCGACTGGTTCCTGGTCGACGTGCTGTACAGGATCGGCGCGGGACTCGTCGTGGGATACGTCGTGGGACACGTCATGGCCCGGGTGGTGTTCTACGCGCCGTCGCTGTCGCGGCGAGAGGAAGTGATGGCCGGATCGGAGGCGCTCGCGGCGACGCTCTTCGCCTACGGCCTGGCCGAGTTGCTCGGCGGATACGGATTCATCGCCGTGTTCGTCGCTGCCCTCGAGCTCCGCCGGTTCGAGTGGGAACACGACTACTACCAACACCTGCACGACTTCGCCGCTATCGTCGAACGGCTCCTCATGGCGACGGTGCTGGTGTTGTTCGGTGGCGCGATTGCGGGCGGGCTACTGACGCCGCTGACGTGGGATGGCGCAGCGCTCGGCCTCGCTTTCCTGTTCGTGATCCGTCCCCTCGCTGGCAGTATCGCCTTTCTCGGCTCCGACGCACCGACGGCCGACCGCGCCGTCGTCTCGTTCTTCGGCATTCGCGGTATCGGCTCGTTTTACTACCTGTCCTTCGCGCTGGCCCACGCGTCGTTCGAGGAACTCGAGTTGCTCATCGCCGCGGAGTGGTTGTGGGCCTTCGTCGGCTTCGTCGTCCTCGTCTCGGTGTTCGTTCACGGGTTCGCGGCCAGTCCCGTGATGCGGGCCGTAGACGAACGCCGCCCCGCGGATGGATAGTGGCAATCTCGAGCGTCGGTTTCACGCCCTCGTTCCGCGTATCCATCCCGTGTCCCGAGGAGCGTGCGCCCACGATCCACCGCTTTGCCGGTGGCGACTCACTCGAGGCTGACACTCTCGGCCAGGAGTTCGTGAGATCGCAATACGTCTTCGTGATCGGCGACGAGATTCTGGACCATCACCTCGGAGACGCCGACGCGGTCGGTCAGTTGCTCGAGGAGCCCCGCCAGCGTGTCCGGATCGCCCGAAATCGCCCGCGGCCACTGTCCGTCCTGGAGTTCTGCCGGCGTTGGCTCTGGTACCCCACCGAGCTCCGAAATCGCCGTCTCGACCGACGGCATCGAGCCGACGACGCCGCGTTGCATCCGTTTGTAGGAGGCTTCCGCGGTCGCTCGCAGACGGGCCGCCTCCCGATCGGTCTCGGCGCACGCGGCGTTGATCGCCAGTATTCCGTGGGGGTTGTCGGGTCCGGCACCGATCGAGGAGGGCTCGAACGCGTCCCGGTAGACCTCGAACGCGCGTTCGGCCAACGTCGGCCTGATGAACGCCGCGAAGCAGTAGCGGAGGCCCAGTTCGCCCGCGATCTTCGCGCTCGAGGGACTCGAGCCGAGCACCCAGAGGTCGGGCGGACCGGCGCCGGATCGCGCCAGGGTGAGGTCGGCGTAGGCGTGGTCGTCCCCGAACCCGTCGTAGAGGTGGTTCGCGACGGCCTCGATCTTCTCGGCGTGGTCGCGGTCGGGATTCTCGCTCACCCGCGAGGTCTGGAGTGCACTGTCGGCGGCTGGGATTCCGGTCGCGCGGCCGAGGCCGAGGTCGATCCGGTCGGGGGCGAGCGAATCGAGGACGCCGAACGCCTCGGCGACCTTGAACGGGCTGTAGTGATTGAGCAGGACCGTTCCGGACCCGAGCCTGATCTCCTCGGTTCGGGCAGCGAGGTGGCCGATCAAAACCTCGGGGGTTGTCCCTGCGATGGAATCGGCCATCCCGTGGTGTTCGGCGACCCAGAACCGCTCGTAGCCCACTCGTTCGGCCAGCTTCGCGAGTGAGACCGTGTTTTCGTAGGCGTCGGTTGCCGTCTCTCCCTCGCGAATGGGCGAGAGGTCGACGATGGAGAGGTCCATGTCTCGAGGCTAGCGAGCGCGGTGGAAAAGGGTTCTCGAGGCGGAAATCCGGACGTGCCAGACTCGGACGTTCGGACGCTCGGACGCTCGAAGTTCGAACGTTCGTCTACGGAAACGGCGAGAACGGCGCGAATCAACTCGAGCGCGGCACACCGGACCGTCCACCTCGAAGCTCCCTTCGACTCACCCAGGCGCCGGCGAGGAGCGTCACGATCAGGGCCCCCGCGGCGAGCACGTAGAGCAGATCGAGCGCCGGCGAGACGGTCATCACGGACTCGCGGCTAAGGAACAGCGTCACCGCGGTCAGCACGACGCCGGAACCGATCGCCACGCGAGGGAGCCGGCCCTCGAGAACGGCGCGGCCGACGACCGTCGCCAGCACGACGGCCCCGACGAGCGTCAGGAGCAACACCATCTGGATCGTCAGGGTCGTGGGCGTGTTCTGCGAAATGAACAGCGGGCTCAGGATCACCTGGGCCGGGACCGTGAGGGCCGCGACGACGAGCGCGGCGACGAGGTGTCGACCCTCGAGACGGTGTCCCAGGGCGATGACGAGCGCAAGGACGAAGCAGACGAAGATCACGATGGCCGTCCAGAAGTGGAGGTTGAGGATTTCGTACTCGTAGGTGAGGACGGTCTCTCGGCCGAGCAGTACCTGGATCGGCGTCAACAGGGCGCCGGTGACGACGAGGCCCGTGATCCGTCGGTCGACGGCCTCGTCGAAGAACCCGACGAGCGCGGAGGCGACGATGGCGAACCCGGCGAACATCGCAACGAGACGGTGGAACCACTCCCAGAAGCTCGGCCGTCCCTGCGGGAGCAGGTTCAGGAAGCCGCCGTCACAGACCGGCCAGTTGGCGTCACAGGCCAGTCCGGAACCGGTCGTTCGCGTGGCGACGCCGAGAACGATCGTTCCCGCCACGAGCGCGACCGTCACGGTGAGCAGGGCGGAGAACCCCCGTCGACCGAGGTCGATCGGCAATCGCGAGGAATCGGACGTGTGAGTATCGTACGACACGGTCTCTAAGCGGAGGTTGGGTGCGCCCGTATTTGAATCGTCCGCGTTCGTCCCACCGCGTGGGAACCGGGCCGAACGTCATCGACGCGGCGCGTCAGCGACACCGAGACGCGCCCTTCGTCGGATTCAAGAACCCGCCACCCGACCCACCGGCATGGAAAAACTCGAGCGACTGGACGCACTTCTCGAGGCGAAGGACCTGGCGTCGGTCTGGTTCGCCCGCCCGAACTCGTTCGCGTGGCTGAGCGGCGGTAGTTCGGTCGTCGACCGCGAGGGCGACCTCGGCGTCGGAGCCCTCGGCTACGACGGCGACGAGGTGACGCTGCTGGCCGACATCATCGAGATCGACCGTCTCTACGAGGAAGAACTGCTCGACCTCGAGGCCGCAGGTGTATCGGTAACCCGGGAATCGTTCCCCTGGTACGAACGCTCGCTCGTCGAGGCGATTGCCGAACGCGTGGAGGGCCAAGCAGCCGCGGACGTCGACGTCCCCGGCCTCGAGCGCTTCGACCCCGCAAGGGTTCGCCAGCCCTTGACGGCGACCGACCGCGAGCGTTACCGCGACCTCGGCCGGGAGACGGCGGCGGCCGTCGAGGCCGTCTGCCGGGAGCTCCAGCCCGACGACACGGAAGACGAGGTCACCGCGGCGCTCACGGTTTCGCTCGCCGCCCGCAACATCGAGGCCCCGGTCGTCCTCGTGGGTGGCTCTGAGCGCGCGCAGAAATACCGCCACTACACCCCCAAATCTGCCGAGTTCGGCGACTACGCGCTCGTCTCGGTGACCACCCAGCGCCACGGCCTGCACGCCAGTTGCACCCGCGCCGTCGCCTTCGACCCGCCGGAGTGGCTCGAAGAGCGCCACCGTCACGCCGCCCGGGTCGAGACGACGGCGCTGGCCGCGACCCGGGACGCTGCCGCGGCGGGCGGCACCGCCGCCGACGTCTTCGCCGAGATTCGGGCAGCCTACGACGCCCTCGGCCACGCTGGCGAGTGGGAACGCCACCACCAGGGGGGCGCCGCCGGCTTCGCAGGCCGCGAGTGGATCGCGACGCCAGACCACGAGGCGCCCGTGACCGCGCCGATGGCTTATGCCTGGAATCCGACCGTCCAGGGTGCCAAGAGCGAGGACACCGTCCTGGTCTCGGACAATGGTTTCGAGACGCTGACGGACGCCGGAACTGGAAACGGTACCGACGACGACTGGCCGACCGTCAAGGCCGAGGCAATCGGCGAGTACGACCTCGAACTCGAGCGGCCTGCGGTGCTCGGTCTCGAGTGAGTTGCGTCCGGTTCTGATTTCGATTTCGCTCTCGAGTGACCTTTAACTGGCTTTCCTCTCGAGCAAGTAGCCTCGCGCTTCGACGCAGATTCAGGTCATTATTCGCCGAACTACCGGCTCGGGCAACGCCTCGAACAGCCACGCGACCAGCCGCCAGCGCCGGGTGACGTAGACGTGCGAGCGTTCCCGACGGATCGCTCGAGCGATCTGTGCGGCCGCCGTCTCCGGCGAACTGACCCAGAACGGGTCGTCTGCGAGCATGAGGTCGGTGTCGACGAACCCGGGTTCGACTGTCGTGATCGTCACGTCGGCCGACCGTTTCGATTGCCGATACCGGAGTCCCTCGAGGTACGTCGAGACGAAGGCCTTCGAAGCGTTGTAGGCAGGCGAACTGGGGTTCCCGAACCGGGAGGCTACCGACGAGATGCCAACGAGGTGGCCGTCGCGCTCGCTCTCGAACGCCTGGCGGCTCTCGAAGTGCTCCATCGCCGCTGTCGCCAGCGCGGTGAATCCCCGGACGTTGACGTCGATCGTCTCCCGTTCGTGGTCCCACTCGAGACCGTGATTAGGGCCACCGACGCCGGCGCTGAGGACGACGAGGTCGACCGGGGGCATGGCCTCGATCAACTGGTCGAAGCCGGCCCTGGCGTCCTTGACGTCGGTGACGTCCATCGTCGCGACGTAGGCGCTCGTCGGCAGGGATTCGCCGATCGACGACAGCCGTTCGGTTCGCCTCGCCGCGAGGCCGAGTTCGTACCCTTCCGCGGCGAGTTCGCGGGCGAGCGCTTCTCCGATACCGGAGGAGGCGCCGACGACGATCGCCCCTCGAGTCGTGGACATGGGCGTGCATTCGGCGTAGAGGGTATAGTCGTGTTGACTCGAGCGGTCACTGACCAACAATCGATGCTTCCACCGGCCGTACCGACGTCTGGCAGTGGACGGCAGAAAGCGCTCACGTCTCAGGGGCCGGGAGCGTAACCGAGAACGTCGCCCCTTCTCCGGGTTCGGCATCGACCCAGATGTCGCCGCCGTGACGCTCGACGATGCGCTTACAGAGCGCCAGGCCGATACCGGACCCCGAGTACTCCTCGCGGCTGTGGAGCCGCTGGAAGACCTCGAAAACTCGACTGTCGTGTGCCGGGTCCAGTCCGATCCCTTCGTCGCAGACGGACACGACCCACTCCCTCCCGTCTCGTTCGGCCGAGACGTGTATCTGTGGCGGTTCGTCGCCGCTGTAGGTCATCGCGTTGTCCAGGAGGTTCTGGAACAGTTGGCGGAGTTGCGTACGGTCTCCTCGGACCTGGGGAAGTGAATCAGACGTGATGGTGGCGTTGCTCCGTTCGATCTGTCCCTCGAGATCGTCGAGTACGTCCTCGAAGACGGCGTCGAGATCGGTCGGCTCGAGCGGCTTTCCTCCCGTCTCGATACGGGAGTACTCGAGCAATCCCTCGATCATCGCCCGCATCCGGTCGGCACCCTCGACGGCAAACTCGAGGTAGTCCGTCCCGTTTGCGTCGAGGTCGTCTTCGTAGCGCTGTTCGATCAACTGGAGGTAACTCGAGACCATCCGAAGGGGCTCCTGGAGGTCGTGGCTGGCCGCGTGGGCGAACTGCTCGAGACGTTTGTTCGACTGTGTTAGCCGCTCGTTCGCTCGTTCGAGTTGTCGTTCCCGTTTTTTCCGGTCCGTGATGTCCCGGATAACGCCGGTGAAGTAGCGGTCGTTCTCGTAGACGATTTCGCTGAACGTGATCGACAGCGACACCGCCGAGCCGTCGGCACGCTGGCCCGGAATCTCGACGTAGTCCCAGTCGAGGGTTCGCTCGCTGGTCTCGAGATACTGCTGTAGTCCCGCCCGATGACGAGCCGCGAGGTCGTCGCGCATGAGCGTCGTAAGCGACTCACCGACCAGTTCGTCGGGTTCGTAGCCGAAGACGTCCTCCACAGCGGGGTTCACCGATCGGATCGTGCTCTCCGCGTCGATTGTCACGATGACGTCGTTGGCCGCCTCCGTCAGCGCCCGGTATCGCTCGAGTTCCAGTTCGTACTGTTTACTCTCGGTGATGTCGCGGAAATAGACAGAGACGCCCGTTTCGGAGGGGTAGAGGTTCGCTTCCACCCAGAAGTTGAGCGGGTCGAAGTACAGGTCGTAGCTGGTCGGCACCTGGTCGTTCAGCGCCGTGTGAAATGCGTCCCAGACCTCGTCCACCTCCGCCGCTTCGGGGAACATCTCCCAGAGTTTCTCCCCGAGTAACTCCGCTCTCGGTCGCTGGAGCAGTTCCGCGGCGCGCTCGTTGACGTGCGTGAACCGGAACTCGTCGTCGACGGCGTAGAACGCGTCGGTAACCCGCCCGAGCATCTCCTCGAATTCGCTCTCGAGGCGCTTCTGGTCGGTGACATCGGTAAGCGCGAGAACGGCGCCGGTCGCGTCGCTGCCGTCGCCATCGGCGTCCAGCGGGGCGCCGTTCACCGTCACCCAGATGCGCTCGCCGTCGGGACGGCCCAGGCCAATCTCCATGTCGAAGATCGGCTCACCGGTTTCGATTACCCGCATGAACGGTGTTTCTTCTCCGGAGAGGGGGTTTCCATCGGCATCGGTCAGCCTCCAGCGCGGATCGTCGTACGCGACCGACTCGATCTCTTCGCGGTCGCGTCCGAGGATGTCCTCGGCGTGTTCGTTCGCGAACTGCAGGTCGCCCTTCGCGTCGAATACCACGATTCCGACGGGGCTGGTCTCGACGATCTGTTCTTTGACCTCCTTTTCCGCCTCGACGGATCGCTCCGCTCGCCTGGTTTCGATAGCGGAGGCGAGTATGTTCGCGATGCTCTGGACGAAATTCACGTCGTATTCGGTGAACGCTCGGCGTTCCGTCGTGTGCGTGCCCAGTACGCCCCACGGGTCCTCGAGCGAGCCGATGATGACGCTGACCCCGCTGACGACGTCGTGATCGACCAGCAGGTCGGGCCCGGAGAAGCGGTCTTCGGTCCGCAGCTCGTCGACGACGATTGGCTCTTCGGAGAGGAGCGTATAGCCCGCTTGCGAGTCCAAGTCGGTCGGCGCCGTCGCGGTTCCGACGAGTCCGTCTTGCCAGCCGACCCCCTGCCGGAGGAGGACCTCGTCGCCGCCGGGGAGCAATTCGAGCACCTTACAGTACTCGGTCTCGAGCGTCTCCGCGACGGCGACCGAGGCGTCGTGCAGCAACCCATCGAGGTCGTCGGTCTCGAGCGCCTGCTGGCCAAATTCGGCGACGACTTCCTGCTGATGGACCCTCGTGCGGAGTTCGCTGTCCGCACCCGGACTCGATTCCATTGCTATTGAACTATTTGCGTCCGTCTGTAAATCCTTTCGTTCGGTACGACTGTCTTATAATACTGGACCGAGACGAACGATCAGTTGACGCTCTCGCTGATCGTCGAGTGTACCGTCGGCCGGTCGTGGGCCCTTCCCCTCGACGATACCCGGTCGACCCTATCCTTCGACGATACCCGGCCACCGTCACTCGTCGCTGCAAACAACGTCCTCGACGACGCGCCGCGACCGATCGCCGTCCTCGTCCGTCTCGTACACGTAGAGTTCGTCGGTTCGTTCGTCTCGCGTCGTCCGGTGGGTCCCGTCACAGAACGGGTACGTCTCCGCGAGTCCACACTGACAGATCGCGACGTTTCCTTTCTCGGGATCGATGTCGTCTTCATCGAGCTTTCGTGGGCCGGTCGCGTCGTGGCGGACGAGTCGTGCCATGTCGGGAGAGACAACCGTATCGTACAAAACGGTGGCCACGTCAGCCAGACCGAGCGCTCGAGCCGCGAAATCGGGAAATCCGTTACACGGCAGGCAATACGTCTTTCCCCCTGCCGAACGACTATCGAGCCATGGTCGACGCCCTCACTGTGCTCGCGGTCGTCCTCCTGGTCGGCGGCATCGCCGGCACCGTCGTCCCGCTCGTTCCCGGGGGTGGGCTCTCACTGGCCGGACTCTTCCTCTACTGGTGGCACACCGGGTACACCGAACCCGGCGTCGTCCCGTTCGTCGCGTTGACCGCGCTCGGCCTGGCCACGCTGTTCGCGGAGTTCTTCGCCGGGTCGGTCGCCGCCCGCGCCGGTGGCGCTTCCTGGCAAACGACCGCGCTCGCTGCCGCCGTCGGCATCGCACTGATGATCGTAACCGGGCCGCTCGGCTTCCTGGTCGGCCTCTTCGGCACCGTCTTCGCCCTCGAGTTCGTCGGGAACCGCGACCTGGAGAACAGCCTCCGGGCGGCCGGCTACGCCACCGCTGGAACGCTCGCGTCGACGGCGGTCCAGTTCCTGCTGACGAGTGCGATCCTCGTCGGATTTCTCCTCGCCGTGTTCGTCTTCTGACCGCCTCGACTGCGTGCCGCATCGCCGACCACCGAAACGATTGTGTCACTGGACCGCCCAGAGTCGGCATAATGCGCTGTAGCGAGGACGGCTGCGACCGGGACGCCGCCGTGGAGTTACACATCCCGTGGGCCGAAAACCGCGTCGTGTGCGCGGCCCACGCCCGCGTGCTGGGTCGCCAAGACGGTGTCGTCGCCGATCCGTTTCCAGACAGCGGGCCGGACCTGCTCGAGGAGTGAGGTGCTTCGACCGAAAGCGGGTCGCTCGAGACGTTGACGCCGATTACGGGTGGGCGTAGTAGGCAACGACCTCGTCGTCGACCTCGTCGATCCGGGCGAAGCCCACCCGCTCGAACTGGACGAGGTCGTCGGGAGAAAGGTCCCCGACCTCGGGTTCGGCTCGTCCCTCGACGTCGCCGTCCTTCGTTCGCAGCGTGAGCGGGACGCTCTCGGCCGCCGGTGCCCAGTGGATCACGTCGACGTCACCCTCGCGGACCACATCGATGGAGTCGCCCGTGTACTGCAGGACATCCCGGGTGTACTGGAAACAGCCGAGTCCCTTCAGCCAGATGCGCTCCTTTCGCTGGGGGAAGTCGTCCTGCTCGAGGACGACGGCGTCGCCGACGGGGATGTGGCGCACGCCGCGATCCTCGTGGTTCGGGTGGAGCGGCGGCGTCGCTTCGTCCGGTGGACTCCCGGCTAGCCCGACTTCGGCGCCCTCGCGAACGAAGAACCGCCGGTCGGTCTCCTCGTCGATCAGGTCTCGATTGGCCGCGTAGATGGAACTCATCGCGAGGTCGACGTCGCTCGTCGAGGTGCCGAGCTGGATCATGGCGTCGGTGATCGCTTCGCCGCGTATCCCGCGGCGCCGGAGGCTCTGGATGGTTGGCGCCCGCGGGTCGTCCCAGCCGTCGAGGTGACCGGCCTCGATCAACTCTCCGATTCGGGAGGTACTCATCTTCACGTCGTAGGCGTCAACCTGGACGTGGCCCCAGTGGACGACCTCGGGGTACGTCCAGTCGAAGTACTCGTAGAGGAACCGCTGGCGCTTCGCGGAGTCCTGGAGGTCGATTCCCCGGATGATGTGGGTGATGCCGATGCGGTGGTCGTCGACGCCGGACTGGAAGTCGAGCATCGGCCAGCACCGGTAGTCGGCGGCCCGTTCACGCGGGTGGGGCGTGTCGACCATCCGGAAGGCGACCCAGTCCCGAAGGGCGGGGTTCTTGTGTTCGATGTCCGTCTTGACCCGGAGGACCATCTCGCCGCTTCCGTACTTGCCTGCGACCATGTCCTCGAACTCCTCGAGGACCGTCTCCGGGTCCTTGTCGCGGTGGGGACACGGTTCGCCGCTGTTCTTCAGGTCGCTAAACTCGTCGCCTGGACACGAACAGGTGTAGGCACCGCCCATCTCGATGAGCACTCGAGCGTGGTCGTAGTAGCTCTCGACCCGGTCGCTCGCGCGGTAGACCGCGTCTGGGTCGAACCCCAGGTAATCGATGTCCTCGAGGATCCAGTCGTAGGCCTCGAGGTTCGGCCGCTTCGTCTCCGGATCGGTGTCGTCGAAGCGAACGCAGAACCAGCCGTCGTAGCGCTCCTTGTAGGTCCCGATGACGGCGGGCATCCGCGCGTGGCCGATGTGCCAGGGGCCGTTGGGATTCGGCGCACAGCGCATCCGGATCTCGTCGTACTCGTCGGCGTTCGGGAGATCAGGCAGGACCGTGTCGTCTTCTTCGTCCTCGGCCTCGAGTTCGGCCAGTTCCTCAGGTGCCAGTTCCTCGAGTCTGGCGCGGCGCTCGTCGGGGTCGAAGCCGTTGACTCGAGACACGACGCCACCGACGACGCCGGGGACGTCGTCGGCGTGTTCGCGAAAGTCGGGGTTGTCGCCCATCAGCGGCCCCATGACGGCGCCGACGTTGGCCTCGCTCCCGTGTTTGACCGCGTTCAGCAGTGCGTGTTTCTCGGCCTCGCGCTCGACGCGGCCTCGTAACTCCTCGTCCATGTTGGCGAACAGTTTCGCCCGCGCGTTCAAAACAGCCGCGGTGTGCGCCCGAGTTCGTGCTCGAGCGTGTCGACCAGTCCTCGGAGGCATCGATCAGTCCTCGAACGCTCTAATCTTCGAACGCGCTGATTAGTCCTCGGAGACGTTCGACGCCTCGGCAACATCCTCCTCGTACACCATCATCTGCTGGATGTTCATCCACAGCGCCATCTGCTGCATCTCGCCCTCGTTGTGGGCCTCGAGCCACTCGTTTTTGACGCCCCAGCCGTAGGCCTGCCCCTCGAGCGGGTTGACGATGTCGCCGACGAGCATGCCGTAGTCGCTGTCGCCGTTCGCGACGACGGTCTGGTTGTACGCCTGGACGACGACACCCATCTCGTCGAGGGTGGTCTGGTAGAGGTCGTGGTCGACGCTGGTCGCTGGCGGGTCGTCTGACTCGTTGGCGGATTCGTCGTCCGACGAGTTCGAATCGCCCTCGAGGTCGTCGCCGACAGTCGACTGATACTCGAGGATGAGGTCGCCGTCGTTCTCGTAGAGTGCTTCGACGGTGATGTCGTAGTCCTGGATACCGTTCTCGAGGACGTAGTAGAATTCTTCGGGCGTGCCCTGTGGCGGGTCGGATGGTTCGGTTGGTCGAATGTTCTGACTGGAACTGCCGAGAAACGAGCCGAGACAGCCGGCGAGGCCGGCCAGCCCCGCCGCCCCGACACCGCCTAGCAGACGGCGGCGAGAGAGCGAACCGTTCGAGTTGTCCATACCCTTCGTAGCGACAACACGGGCAAAAACCTCCGTTCCATTTCGAGCCGTGAGTCGTCGGCCAACTCGAGTGCTGAGTCGTCGATCAACTCGAGCAGCGAAAAATCGCCGAGGGACTACCCAACCGACCGGTTCAGTAACCGCGCTCGATCAGATAATCGGCGACCTGGAGGAGCAATTCGCGAGCCTCGTTGTCGGGGAGCACCTCGAGGCGGTTCTTCCCGCGGTCGACGAGGTCGCGCGCCTTGTCGTTCGCGTAGGAGATCGACCCGGAGTCCTCGAGCGTGGCGACGGCGTCGTCGATCTCGGCCTCGGTAACGGCGTCGACGTCGGTGGTGTCGACCAGCGACTCGACGTCGACGCCCTGCTCGCGGGCGTGAACCGTGATGAGCGTCTGCTTGTTCTCGACGAGGTCGCTCCCGCGTTGCTTGCCGAGCTTTTCGCTGGGGACGGTCAGGTCGAGCACGTCGTCCTGGATCTGGAAGGCACGCCCGACGTCGAGTCCGTAGCCGTAGAGTGCGTCGACGGTGTCCTGGTCGGCCCCCAGCAAGATTGCCGGGAGCGCCGCCGAGGCTGCGTAGAGGACGGCGGTCTTCTGCTCGACCATCTCGAGGTACTCTTCGGGCGTGACGTCCTCGCGCGATTCGAAGCTCACGTCGAGTGACTGTCCTTCACAGATCTGCGTGCAGGTGTTCGCGAGGACGTCGAGCGCCTGCACCGTTCGATCGGATTCGGCGCCCGTCTCGAGCATGATCTCGAAGGCCTTCGAGTACAGCGTGTCGCCCGCGAGAATCGCCGTCTCGAGGTCGTAGGCCTTGTGGACGGCGGGAACGCCACGGCGGAGGTCGTCGTCGTCCATGATGTCGTCGTGAATGAGCGTGAACGACTGGATGACCTCGACGCTGACCGCGGCGGCCATGAGGTCGACGGTCGACGGTCCCTCGACCGTCGGGAACTCCCGGTAGGGCGTCGACAGCGGCTCGACGTCGGTGAGCGCTTCCCCGGTGGCCAGCAGGACCGTCGGCCGAAGCCGCTTGCCGCCAGCGTCGAGCAGGTATCGGGACGCCTCGTAGAGACGTTCCGGCCGCGTGATCGGTAGCTCTTCGGGGATGGCCTCGTTGACGAGTTCGCGTCGCTCGCCGACGGCCTCGAGCACCGCTTTCTCGCGTGCCTCGGGTGATGTCATATCAGTCGACAAGCTGGATCAGGTTGCCGTTGCGCGAGACGTGGACGTCACGGCCCATATGGTAGCCCTCGCCTTCACAGAGCTTGACGTAGCCGGAAAGTCCCTTGAGGTCCTGGTGAGCCGGGACGATGTGCTGGGGCTGGAGCGCGTCGAGCATCGCGTAGTGACCCTCCTGGTTGAGGTGGCCGGAAACGTGGATGTCGTCGTAGATGCGCGCGCCCTGCATGCCCAGAAGCTTCTCGGCCTGGTAGCGCTGGCCCTCGTTGGTCGGTTCGGGGATGACGCGAGCGGAGAAGACGACTTTGTCGCCGTCGTCCAGTTCGTAGGGGGTCTCGCCGCGAGCCATTCGCGTGAGCATCGCGCGGGGTTCGCCCTGGTGGCCCGTCACGACTGGCAGGAAGTTCTCCTTGCCCTCGTTCATGATTCGCTTGAACGTCCGGTCGACGGACTTCCGGTGGCCGAACATTCCGAGGTCCGACGGGAAGTCGATGAAGTCGAGTCGTTCCGCGGTGCCGGAGTACTTCTCCATCGAGCGTCCGAGCAGGACGGGCTGACGGCCGATGTCGTCGGCGAACTCGACGAGGCTCTTCACGCGAGCGATGTGTGAGGAGAACGTGGTGGCGACGATGCCGCCGTCGTAGTCCTCGATGCTGTAGAGGACATCGCGCAGGTGCTCGCGGGCGACGTTCTCGGAGGGGGTTCGCCCCTTCTTGTTCGCGTTGGTGCAGTCTTCGATGTAACACAGGACGCCCTCGCCCTCGCGCCCGATCTCGCGGAAGCGCTTCATGTCGATGGGGTCGCCGATGACGGGCGTGTGGTCCATACGCTTGTCCAGGCCGTAGACGATGGCGCCCTCGGGCGTGTGCAAGACCGGGTTGATCGCGTCGATGATCGAGTGGGTGACGTTGACGAACTCGAGTTCACACCCGTGGTCGCCGATGGTCATCGACTCGCCGGGGTCCATCTTGACCAGGTCGTTCTCGACGCCGAACTTCTGCTCGCTCTCGATCTGCTGTTTGACCAGTTCGATCGTGAACGGCGTCGCGACGACTGGGGCGTCGTAGCGGTGGGCGAGTTTCGAGATCGCGCCGATGTGGTCGAGGTGGCCGTGGGTCGGGACGATCGCCTGGACGTCGCCCTCGAGATCGCTCATGATCCGATCGTCAGGGATGGCGCCCATGTCGATCAGATCGAGGCTGTGCATGCGTTCGGTTTCGACGTTGTCGTGGATGAGAACCTGCGAGAGGTTCAGACCCATGTCGAAGATGACGACATCGTTTCCTGCGCGAACGGCAGTCATCTGCCGTCCAACTTCTTCGTAACCGCCGATGGTTGCAATTTCGATTTCCATGGTTGTATACACTGAGCGCGGTGTGCGCGCTCGTCGAAACGGTCCGCGGACTCCCGGGTACGAAAGACCGCCACGGTGTCGCGTCGGTCGGGGTCCCGCTATGCGTTCGGGATCGATTCCGGACGTCGAACACGGCGAGGCCGTGTCCACGTCGCGCGAACGCACTTGCCCGCGGGTTTCGCTACCCCCGTCTACACACCCAGGTAGTATAAAGTCCGTGGGTTCGACGACCGGTCGGTGCAGGCACGTCACTGACTGTCGATGAACGCGACCACTGTCGCTCGAGTAGAGGGTTACGGATATCTTTGGCCGTATCTGAAATACACTCATTCAGGCGAACAGATAGAATAAACGGCTCGCACGTTGTCCCGAATGTTATTCTACTTGGACACTCACAATAACATTAATATTCAGGTGCATTGAAGCACGACCTATGCCACCACGACGCACGAGTGACGATGGCACGACCGATCGACCTGTTTCGCGACGAACTATCCTCCGCGGTCTCGGCGTCTCTGCCGTCGGTATTGGCACGCTTGGCGCGGCGACGTCGTCCGTCCAGGCGGGGAAAAGCGATTCCTGCGAGGACCCGCCGATGGACTTCCCGCGCGTGAGCACTCGAGGCCACTTCGACACGAACTGGTACGGGAGCGTCTACGTCACCGACGGAAACACCGAGACGAACTACGACCTCGCGGGCGATCCAATCCCTGGACTCGGCCGGCCGGCGAGTGGGGAACTCCTGATCCACGCCCACGGCTGGAACAACGACCGCGAGGGCGGCGTCTGCTCGACCAGCACCGCCGCGAACACGTTCGACCTCGAGGGCTACGACCACCCGGTCGTCGGCTACACCTGGGACGCCGACTACGGCTGGTACAACGCAACGGAAATTGCCGAACGAAACGGAGCCAAACTCGCGAGCTTCCTGGTCGATTACCGCGCCCAGAATCCCGACGTGACGGTCCGGCTGTGTTCGCACTCCCTCGGCGCCCGAGTCGCCCTCAGTGCGGTCGACGCGCTCTCGTCGTGGGGGTACCACGACCTCCTCGAGAGCGTGACGCTCCTGGGTGGCGCCGCCGACGACGACGCACCGTCGCTCGAGGGGAGTTACGGCTCCGCAATCGCAAACGCGACCGGCCGCCTCGACAACTTCTGGATGAACGACGACGCCGTGCTCGACTGGGCCTACGGCACTGCCGAGATGGGGACCGCGATTGGTGCGACGACGATCGATGGCACACCGCCGTGGAACTACACCGACCACAACGTCGACTACGTTCCGGATCACTTCACCCACTACAAGCCCGACGGCTGCATCCACGAGGTCGTCGCGACGTTCTGAACCCGTCCGCTTCGCTTCGTTTTCTCCAGCTGTCTGAGCGCCGCTGGGCGGTGAATTGTCTAGCTGCTAGTCGTACAATTTTAATTACTTATAGTCTAAAGTACCTTATTTCTTAGATGTTTCTCTCAAAACCCATCAAAACTTGAATATTGCTCAATACGGCGTTCTAATGCCCATACACGACAACAATAGGTGGCTATTTAGAAATAGGCTATGAGGCGGGGTGAAAAGATCGAATCCGCCTATATTGGTAAATTACGGGGGCATACCCGTAACATGGCTTCTTCAGTTCGAATATAGTTAACAACTAACATATATTTTTAGAGTATAGTTGTCTACTGAGAGATGCGTTCGGGATATCGTTGTACGTCTGCTCGAGGATACGCTTCTTTCCACTCCTTTCCCACGGTCGTCGCCAGGTGGTGAATCCGCTCGAGTTCTGCGACTGCGTCGTCGTGCTCGTCGACCCGGAGATCGTGAGCGAGACGGGGTTCGTCGGGGTCGAATACGCACAGGGCAGTGCTCTGGACGTGTTCGCCGCGTTTGTCGCCCCCGGCGTCCTCGCCCGCCCGGAGGGCGTCCAGGAGTCGCCGGTCTAGTGGACTCCCGCTCGAGGATTCGAAGGTGTCGGCCATAACCGCCAGTACGTCCGCCGATTCGAGCATGTTGCCTGCGACGGTGTATCCCTCCCCCTCGAGGTCATCGGCGACGGGTACGCACTCCGAACCGGTCACCGCGACCGTGTCGCCGCCAGCGTCGATGCCGTGAACCTGCCGAACGGCAGCGTGTGTGTCGTCCGCGAGCTGGGACTCGACGGCGTCCTTGATGGTCGTTCCTACCTCGAGGGCCCGGACCGCCCGCACTCCGAGAGGCGTGCTGGTCGTCGCCTGCGTGCAGACGGCGCCTCGCCGGCAGACGAACGGTGCGGTCGATCCGACGGCGATGGCCTTCGTCGCGACCGCGACGCCATGGCGACCGTCGACGGTCGCACAGATCGAGAACGTCACGGTTAGTCCGTCTCCGACGGTGCGGGTGACCAGCCGTGTACCGGGTGGCTCATCTCCTCGACCGAGAGGTGGCAGGCGATCCGGTGATCGCTCTCCGCGGTGACCGGCTCGGGGAGCGGCTCGTCCGTTTCGCACACCTCGCCGATCTTCTTCGGACAGCGCGTGTGGAACGGACAGCCGGTCGGCGGATCGATCGGGCTCGGAACCGTCCCCTCGAGCAGGATACGCTCGGTCTCCCGGTTCGGATTCGCGTGTGGGACCGCCGACAGCAGGCTCTCCGTGTAGGGGTGATACGGCGGCTCGAACACCTCCTCGACGGTGCCGAACTCGGCGATCTTCCCGAGGTACATCACCGCCACGCGGTCACAGAGGTGCTGGACGACGCTGATGTTGTGGGAGATGAACAGGTACGAGAGACCGAACTCGTCCTGGATGTCGTCGAGCAGGTTGAGGATCTGTGCCTGGACGCTCACGTCCAGCGCGGAGACGGGTTCGTCACAGACGATGAGGTCGGGTTCGACTGCGAGCGCGTTCGCGATGGCGATTCGCTGTTGCTGGCCGCCCGAGAACTGGTGAGGATACTTGTCGGCGTCGCTCGCCGAGAGCCCGACGCGCTCGAGCAACTCCTCGATCCGGTCGCGCTTATCGTCCCCCGTCGCGATGCCGTGTTTCGCCATCCCCCGGCCGATGATCTGGGCGACCGTCTTGCGCGGGTTGAGCGAACTCTTGGGGTCTTGGAAGATGATCTGCATCTCCTTGCGGAGGCTCCGAATGTCCTTCTTCCCGAGTTCGTGCAATGGGTGGCCGTCGAAGTAGACCTCGCCACCGGTGGGCTCGAGCAGTTGCATCACGGTCCGGGCGACCGTCGACTTGCCACAGCCGCTCTCGCCGACCAGACCGACCGTCTCGCCGCGGTCGATCGTGAAGCTCACGCCATCGACCGCCTCGACGTAGCGGCGCTCGAGCGTCAGCCCGCCGCTCTCGGTTCGGGCCAGCGAGAGATTCCCGAAGAATCCGTCCCCCGCCGAGAAGTGCTTCTGCAGGTCGCGAACCTCGAGCAACGGCTCCGTATCCGTTCGCGGCTCGCGCTGGCGACGCTCGACGCCCTCCTCGACGGCCGGCTCCGAGAGGTCGAGTTCGTCGGTTCGAATGCACGCCGCCTGGGCGCCCGGCGGGGCACCAGCGACCGGCTCGAGCGGCGGGTCACGGCCGGAACGGCACGCCTCGACGGCGTGTGGACACCGGTCGGCGAAGTTACAGCCGTCGGGCAAATTCTTCAGGTCCGGCATCGATCCACCGAGTGCGTAGAGTCGGTTCCGGTCCGAGTCGACCGCCGGAATCGCGTCGATGAGCGTGCGCGTGTAGGGGTGTCTCGGCTGCTCGAAGATGTCGTCGACGCGGCCCGTCTCGACGAGGTTGCCGGCGTACATGACGCCGACGCGGTCGCAGGTCTGGGCGACGACGCCCAGATTGTGGGTGATCATCAGGATTGAGACGCCGCGCTCCTCGCGGAGGTCGTTCAGCAGGTCCAGGATCTTCGCCTGGGTCGTCACGTCGAGTGCCGTCGTTGGCTCGTCGGCGATGATCAGGTCCGGCTCGCAGGCCAGTCCGATGGCGATCAGCACTCGCTGGCGCATCCCCCCGGAGAACTCGTGGGGGTACTCGTCGATGCGCGACGCCGGGTCCGGAATCTCGACTTCCTCCATCGCCTCGATGGCGATTTCGCGCGCCTCGCTCTCACCGACGTCCTGGTGGAGCCGGATGGTCTCGACGATCTGCTGGCCCACGGTGAGGACGGGGTTGAGCGAGGTCATCGGATCCTGCGGGATCAGCGTGATCCTGTTCCCGCGGACGCTGCGCATCTCCTTCTCGGTGAGCGTGAGAAGGTCCGTCCCGTCGAAGGTGACCGACCCGGAGACGATTTCTCCCGGATAGCGGATCAGGCGCATGATCGACTTCGCCGTCACGCTCTTTCCCGCCCCCGACTCGCCGACGATGCCCATCACCTCGCCGCGCTCGAGGTCGAACGAGACGTCGTCGACTGCGGTAACGACTCCGTCCTCGGTCCGGAACTGCGTGCGGAGGTCCTCGACGGCGAGGAGCGAGTCGCTGGCGATACCGTCGGCGTCTGTCGTCGGCGTGGTGTCGGTGGTCTGTCTCGAGGTCATTCGATGATCTCCCCCTTGGGATCGAGGACGTCGCGAAGGCCGTCACCCAGCAGGTTGAACCCGATGACGGCGACGGCGATCGCTCCCGCCGGGAAGAACACGAGCCACGGCGCGTCGCCCATGAACGACCAGCCCTGGTTGATCATCAGGCCCCACGAGGGGGTCGGCGGCTGGACGCCCAGCCCGAGGAACGAGAGGCTCGCCTCGAGCAGCATGGTGAACGCGACGTTGATCGACCCCTGGACGAGCAACGGGCCGACGCAGTTGGGCAGCACCTCCCGGAAGATGATGTAGCCGTCGCTCTCCCCGCGGGCGACGGCGGCTTCGACGAACGATTCGTTGCGCACCGACAGCGCCGCGCTGCGGGCGACCCTGGCGATGAACGGCGTATAGACGAACGCGAGCGCAAGGATCACGTTGTTGAGACTCGGCTCGAGGACGGCGACGATGGTCAGCGCCAGCAGGATCGGCGGGAACGACATCATCGCGTCCATGCCGCGCATGAGCCCCTCGTCGATCAGCCCCTGGTAGTAGCCGGCGACGACGCCGATGGTCGTCCCCATGACCATCGCCGCGCTGATCGAGGTGAACCCGACGTACAGCGAGATCCTGGCCCCCATTATCACGCGACTGAAGATGTCGCGGCCGAGGTCGTCGGTTCCCATCGGGTGCTCGAGCGACGGCGCGATTTCGCGGTCCTGGACGTTCGTCGCCTCCGGATCGTGGGGAACGACGAACGGCGCGAGTATCGCCGTCGCGAAGAGCGCGATGACGATGAGCAACCCGATCATCGCCTTCTGGTTCCGGCGGAACTGGCGGGCGAATCGGCCGTAGTGGGCCTTCTTCTCGTCGGTCAGCCGGAAGCGTTCGGTCGACATTACTCGGACCCTCCGTAGCGGATTCGCGGATCGACGTACGCGTAGAACGTGTCCGCGAGGAAGTTCGAGACCATGTAGATCAGTGCGATCACGATGATGCACCCCTGCAAGAGGGGGATGTCGCGGTTCTCGATGGCCGTCAGCGTCAACTGGCCGATGCCCGGCCAGGAGAACACCTGCTCGAGGACGACGACGCCCCCGAAGGCGTAGCTGAACTGGAACGCGATGACCGTGATGACGGGAATCGCAGCGTTTTTCAGCGCGTGACGAACCACGACCGCCCGCTCGCTGAGCCCCTTCGACCGGGCGAATTCGACGTAGTCCTCGCTCAGCTCGTCGATCATGCTCGAGCGAGTCATGCGCATGATGTAGGCCGTCAGTGCGACGCCCATCGCGCTCGCGGGAAGCGCGAGGTGGTGAGCCGCCGCCACGGGATCTTCCATCGGCGAGACGTACCCGCGGGTCGGGAAGCCGCCCAGGGTGAGCGCGAACACGTAGATGAACACCAGCCCCCACAGGAAGATGGGGAGCGAGAGGCCCACGAACGCGAGCATCGACGCCGTCAGGTCCGTCGGGGTGTTCTTCTTGACCGCGGCGATGACGCCAAGTGGGATCGAGAGGGTCACCGACACGATCGTCGCGGAGATGGCGAGCAGCAGCGACCGTGGCAGTCGGACGCCAATCAGGTCGACGACCGGCGTCCCGTACCGGAGCGACGTGCCCATGTTTCCCTGGAGCAAGCCGACGACCCAGTCGACGTACTGCAAATACAGCGGCTGATCGAGCCCGAGCTGCGCCTCAAGCTGGGCAATCGATGCGTCGTTCGCGTTCGGACCGAGGATCAACAGCGCCACGTTCCCGGGCAGGATGTTCGTGAGGCCGAAGGTGATGAGCGACACGAGGAACAGCGTGATCGCCATGAACCCGAGGCGCTTGGCCAGGTAGCTAACGAACGCCATCTATGCGAGTGATCTGTGTCGCGTGGGATTGGTCGTAGTGAGCACGTGAACTCACGGATTACTCCATCCAGGTGTTTTCGAATCTGAAGGTCGAGCCGTCGGGCGACATGACCTCGCCCTTGTAGTTGGGTTGACGGGCCATCAACGTTGGCATCCAGTACAGCAGAATGTGGCCCGACCGGCGCTCCTGCAGGATCTCGGCGGCCTCGTGGTACAGCGGCGCGCGCTCTTCGATCTCGTAGAGCTGGCGTGCCTCGTCGATGAGGTCGTCGTACTCCTCGTCCTCCCAGCCGGTGAAGAAGAACGCCCCCTCAGAGTGGAGCGGTCGGTGGAAGCCGGCGTCCGGGAACCACAGCGCCAGGTACGAACTCGTCGTCGCCTGGAAGTTCCGGTCGGTGTAGACGTCGCTGAGCCAGTTGCTCCAGGTGATGAGCTGAATGTTGAGGTCGATGCCGACCTCGGCCGCCTGGGATTCGATGACCTGCGCGGCAGTCACCTGGTCGTTGTACTGCTCCGGGATTTGGAACGTCGCTTCGAACCCGTCCGAGTACCCGGCGGCGTCGAGGTGCTCCTGGGCGAGTTCGTAGTCCTGCGGCCGCGGCTCCAGGTCCGGGTGTTCCCACTCGCTCCCCGGCGCGGCGGGACTGGTCGCGACCTGCCCCTGGCCGTACAGCGCCGCCTCCATGACTTCGTTCTTGTCGATGGCGTACTCGAGGGCCAGTCGAGCGTCCCGGCTGTCGAACGGCTCCTCCGTACAGTTGACGCCCAGGTAGACGAGCGACTTCGGGAACCGGCTGATGAAGTCGACGCTCGAGTCGCCCTCGAGGGACTCGGCGTGTCGCGGGGGGACGTCATTGATGAAGTCGACCTCGCCGGCTTCGAACGTGTTGAGGCGGTTGTCGTCGTCCGAAATCTCGGACTTGGTGACCCTGTCGAGGTAGGGGAGTTCGTCGTCCCAGTAGTCGTCGAACGTCGTCATCACGAACTCGGAGTCGAGTTCCATGCTCTCGAACTGGAACGGACCGCTCCCAATTGGTTCGCTGATCGAGTCCTGTTCGGCTTGCTCGGCTGTGAGGACGTGCATGTGCGAGGTCGCCATCCGCGAGAGCATCGGTGCGAACGGCTCGCTGAGTTGCATGACGAACGTGTGGTCATCCGGCGCCTCCATCGAGTCGACCAGCGCCATGTAATCCGCGGCCAGTCCCTCGTTCTCCTCGATCCGGGTAAAGGAGGCGAGCACGTCGTCAGCGGTCAGTTCGGTGCCGTCGTGGAACTGGACCCCCTGGCGGATAGTGAACGTCAACTCGAGGTTGTCGTCCGAACTCTCCCAGTCCTCGGCCAGCAGCGGCTCGAGTTCGTAGTCCCAGTTCACTCGCACCAGCCCCTGCGTGATGTTCTCGAGGACGCGTGCGCTCGCCGCTGCGCTCTCGAAGTGCGGATCGAGACTCTGGACGGGAACGCTGCCACCCCAGAGGAGTTCCCCGCCCTCGACCGGGTCGCCCTCCTCGGCGTCGGGTCCTGTCTGATTGCCGTTCCCGTTGCCGATGCCGTTTCCGTTTCCATTCCCATCGCCACCGCCACCGAGGCACCCGGCGAACGCGATCGGCACCCCGGCGGCGGCCGCCTTCACGAAGAGTCGACGGCTCGGGCCCGTCGACGAATCGGCAGTCTCCGGGCTACTGTTATGACTTGCCATGCCTGTTTATGAGTACCATAGTCATCACATATAAATGTACGCATTTTTGCGTTCGAATCCCATAGAAGGGCGTCTCGGCCACTCGAGACGTGGATTCGCTCGGCCACTAATTCACACTTGCACCTCCACGCGTCGGCTAAACGAGCGATTTCACGCGTTAGCCAGACGAGCAATCGTCTCGGCGAGGACGGCCGTCGCTCTGGCACAATCCGTCCAGTCGGTCCACTCCTGGGGGTTGTGGGAGAGCCCACCTCGAGACGGGGCGAACAGTAGTCCTGCGTCGGTTACCCGCGCCACGTTCATCGTGTCGTGGGCCGCGCCGGAGTGCATCCGGACGGTCCCGACGCCGGTCGCCGTTCCCGCCTCGAGCATCGCGTCACGACACCGAGGAGCCATCGGCTCTGGCGGGATGTCGTACGGCCGGGTCACCGTTACGTCGACGTCGCGCTCGGCCTCGACCCGACGCGCGCTCTCCTCGAGCGCCTCGACGAGTGCTTCCATCGATTCGAGTTCGACGTCCCGGACGTCGACCCCCAGTCTGACTGACCCCGGAATGACGTTCGTCGCGTTCGGCGAGACCGACGACTTTCCAACGGTGGCGACCGCGGACGCCGAGTCGTCGGCGACGATTCGATTGGCTGCGTCCTCGACGTCGAGGACGATCTCGCTCGCGGCGGCGAGAGCATCGCTCCGGTCGTCCATCGGCGTCGAGCCCGCGTGGTCGGCTTCGCCGGCGACATCGACGTAACAGTGGGTAATTCCCGTGATAGACGTGACGACGCCCGCCGACGCCCCCGCCCGCTCGAGCTTCGTCCCCTGTTCGACGTGCAGTTCGAGCCAGGCGTCCCACGCGGCGGCGTCGAGGCGACCCGACCCGCGATAGCCGATGTGCTCGAGGGCGTCCTCGAGCACTGTCCCCGAATCGTCCTCGAAGGTGAGCGCCTCGTCGACGCTCGTCCGACCCGTCGCGACGGACGAACCGAGCAATCCGTTGCCGAATCGCTGTCCTTCCTCCTCCGTGAAGCACACCACGTCGATCGGCTGGCCGAGTGATCGGTCGGACTCCTGGATCGCCCGGACGGCCTCGAGCGCCGCGTAGACGCCGAGTGGGCCGTCGAAGATGCCGCCGACTGGCACCGAGTCCAGGTGGCTCCCCGACGCGACGGGAGCCGCCGACGAATCGGCTTCGGGCGGGTCCCACCGGCCAACGACGTTACCGACGGCGTCGATTCGCACCTCGAGACCCGCGTCCTCGAGACGATCGACGAATCGGTCACGCGCCAGTTCGTTCGCCTCCGTTCCCGTCAGTACCGTTCGCCCGCGGCCGTCGACGTCCGCTAACGCGCCGAACTGGGCGTTCGCTTCGATGTCGGCCCGAAGCCTCTCCTCGGAGACCATCATGTACACCTGACCGATGCGAAGCCTGCTGTGTTAAGTGTTTGCGTTTGACAGCACCTTGGTTCCGATCCGAACGATTCGACGACACCCGAACAGTTATGCGACGTTCCGTTAGAACGTTGCGTACGCTCGAGCCCCCGACAGTCGGTCGAGCCGTGAATCCAAACCCGGTCGGCGTCCACGAGAGTGGACCGTCACCGGCCGTCGCGGGCCGGTCTCGAGACGAATTCGAACGCCCACCATGAGACTCGCGTGCATTCAACCTCCGAACCGGTTCGACTACGGAACGGCGATCCAGCGCATCGTTACCGATCGATTCCCGGACGTCGAGTTTCGCGTCCTCGATCCCCGACACGATCGGTTGCACCCGATCGTGACCGCCGATGCGGTGATCATCACTGGCTCACACGCACGCATCAACCGACGGCCCCCGTTCCTCGTCCACCTCGAGGACGCGATCCGCGCCGCCATCGCCGAAGCGATTCCGATCCTCGGCGTGTGCTTCGGCCACCAGGTCCTCGCGTCGGTCCTCGGCGGCACGATCGAGACGCTCCCGGAGCGTTCGGCCGGTTTCGAGGACATCGACCTGACCGCGGCGGGGTCGAATCACGACCTGTTCGCCGGTTTCGACCACACCTTCACGTCGTTTTGCTGGCACCGCGACCACGTCCGGGAACCGCTCCTGGACGCGCGAGTCCTCGCGACGAATCGAACCGGCGTACAGGCGTTCGAATCGACCAGGGTGCCCGCTTTCGGCATACAGTTCCACCCCGAATTCGACCAGTCCATGGTCGAGACTATTCTCCGCGACCGGTTGGCTTCGGATCGGTGTCGCCAGCAACTCTCGCGTTCGACCACACCCGACCGGTACGCGAAGGCACAGGAGTCCAGACGACTCTACACGCACTTCCTCGAGCGGTACGTGGTGGACTGAGTCGTCGCCGGCTGAACCATCGATATCGTCGGGTCGACCTCGACCGTCGCTTCCCTCGAAATGAGAACGTCGTCGTTCGTTTGATGGGAGCGTTATCGCGAGCGTGTGCACCCGAACCGTTCTCCGGATTGAGCTGACCACTGGCTAACGCTACCGGTGGTTCGCCAAATGCGAACAGTTTTGAGGTATGCTCACCAGTGACACATATGGACGACCACGAAACCGGTTCCGCCCGGACCCTCGAGACGGTCGCTCGAGCCTGTGACGTGATCGAAACGCTCGAAAAACGCGACGGCGTCGGCGTGACCGAACTGGCGACGGCGCTCGACCTCTCGAAGAGTTCGGCCCACTCCTACCTCAACACGCTCCGCGAGAAACGGCTGGTGGTCAAACGCGGCGACACCTACCACCTCAGCCTCGAGTTCCTCTATCTCGGCAAATCAGTTCGCCATCGGCACGTCCTCTTCGAGCACGGCAAGTCGACGGTCGACCGCCTTGCCGAGCGGAGCGGCGAGTACGCCCACCTGATGTGCGAACAGCACGGCCTCGAGCGGAACATCTACAAAGTCCCGGGGGAGAACGCCGTTGGCGACGACTACCACACGGCGAAAGAGCAGAAGCCGGACTTCCTCCACTTCACGTCGACCGGGAAGGCCGTTCTCGCCCACCTCCCCGAGAATCGGGTCCGATCGATCGTCGACAGGTATGGGCTCGTTCGGAAGACGGAACACACCATTACCGACGTGGACGCGTTGCTCGCGGAGCTCGAGTCGATACGCGAACGCGGATACGCGGTCAACGACGAGGAAGAGATCAAGGGAATTCGTGCTGTCGGCGCTCCAATTCGAAGCGCGAACGGCGAGGTGCTCGGGGCGATTAGCGTGTCTGGTCCGACCAGTCGACTCAACGACGAGTACTATCACGACGAACTGCCACGGATGGTCACGGAGAGTGCGAACGTGACCGAAGCGAGCGTCAACATGTCCACTGCCAGCGAGACGCTCTGAGACGTTACTTCGCTCGACTCGTCTGGGCATTACACGCTTAAGATTGTAATGGAGTGTAACGAAGCTCTCTGTTCTCATTTCGGGAACGACGATCGGTGAACGTGTGAGCCGACATCTGATCACGCTCGAGCGGTCACTATTCTATATCTTAATTCTGATCATATAGGGTTAGTATGTTATTTCTGTTATTTAACTCGTCGAAATGTTCAATTGCACACTCAATCATTTACGTGTTCTTAGTGCGAATAAAATCGTTTAAAGCTAATATTTGTGCTTTTGTTACGCATATTTGCATATATTGGTGATTTGTGGGAGGGAACATGACGAATTTAGGGTAGGGTGAACGAGATTATGTAGTCTAAATTTTTATAGTTTTATAGTGTCTATTTTCATCACACGGCACTGTCTAGTTTAGCATCTCCGTTGGTGTCTGTCCGGTGAGTGACTGGTACGGTTGATGTCGACCGACGTGATCGAGCGTATCACTCGCCGAGGCGGTCGCCGCCGAGCACGAGCTCTGGCTCAAGGTCTCCCTTTCGCAGAGTATATGAATACAGTTTTTCGTCACCCGGAAATCACAGCACCATAATAAATATGTGCCAACACAAAGGCTTTGACTAATACATCTAACACATAGGTATGAACCGGAGAACTATCCTCGTCAAAGCCATTACTGCCTGTTCTGTAGCGTCTGGTGGGTGTCTGAGTGGCCCCTCCAATGATTCAAAACCCGATCAGAACGGTTCAACAGACGGACCAGTCGAAGGTCGAGTAGATTCTGTGTTCATTGAGAATCTTAGCGAAACCGAAGTACGTGTGGGGATTGTTATCCACGATGAAAATAATAATAAGGAGATATCCAATCGATATAGGATTCCAGAAAAGACCGGAATTGAAATCCCGGAGGTTGGGATAGAAGGGGAAGAGTATGAAACTGCTGTTCAGTATGATGGTGACCTGGAAGAATATGAGTGGTCTGTACAAGATACCTGTGTCCATGAAAACGAATCGACAGACTTCTCAATACTCATAGAAGAAAACAGAACTCTTGTCCTATTTGCAGAAGGATGTGATGAGAAATCCACTGGAATTCGCGCAGGGATAGAGTACTTTGATCACGAGGAATACATTATTTGATCAGGAGAACTATCTAGTTTAACAGCTCTGCTGGCATCTGTCCGTTGAGTGATTGGTGCGGTCGTTGTGTGTTGTAGTAGTGTACGAACTGTTCAAGCCATTCTCTGACACTCGCCCGACTGCCCACCCACGAAGTGTGGAAGCGGTCAACTCGCATCTTCAGCGTGTGAAACCACTTCTCGATCAGATTTCGCTCGACGTAGTCGAGCTGACCGCTTAACCCTAACCGAGAGAGGACAGTCAGATACCCATAGCCATCGACGAGATACACGGTGTCGGAAAGATCATGTTTCTCGGTCAATTGATGCAGGAACGCAGCAGCTGGATCGGTACCCCGTCGTCCGAAGACTGCGACATCGAGGAGTAATCGAGAGTCGAGATCTATACCCGCATACACCCAAGACCAGTTGCCGTTGATCTTGACAGCGGTCTCATCAACCGCGACCCGCGAGGGCTTCGCCGATAGCGGATCTGGCACGCTGTCAGCCAGCCGATGCACCCACTGCCAGATGGCCTGATGAGAGCGCTTGACACCGATCAAACGAAGCATCGCTCGTGTCTCTCGAAGCGAAAAACCACTCGTGTGGAGGCGGACAGCGAACACCCTGACAGGCGTCGCCGTCCACTCACGCTCTCAACAACATCAAATTCCGCTGCGTAGGATTCGCTGAGCAGGTCTGCAAGCATTGTTCCAAACTATCTCCACGACCTACCCGTTCCTCAAACTGACCTAACAAGACACTGCCCACCATACCTACTGAACTCGAGCCACCAGGCCCGGTCAAATTTCACCAACACTAACTCGACTCCTCCCAAACGGTGGCCATGATCCGATCTTTCGACGGCCGAGAACCGACGATCGCGGATTCGGCATACGTCGACGAGCGCGCGGTCGTCATCGGCAACGTCACGATCGAAGCCGATGCCAGCGTCTGGCCAGGGGCCGTGCTCCGGGGCGACCACGGCGAAATCGTCCTCGAGGAAGGCGCGAACGTCCAGGACAATGCGACGGTCCACGAGGGGTCGACGATCGGCCCGTACGCGACCGTCGGCCACAACGCGATCGTGCACGCCGCGACGGTCGGCGAGCGGGCGATGGTCGGGATGGGGGCGATCGTCCTCGATCGGGCGACGGTCGGCGCAGAGAGCCTGGTCGCTGCAAATAGTGTCGTCACGGAGGACGCGACGGTCCCCGAGTCGGTGCTGGTCGTCGGCGCTCCCGCAGAAGTCAGGAAGGAGGTCGAGGATTCGCCGCGGGCAACCGCTGCGGACCACTACGTGGAACTCGCGGGGCGGTACGCCGAGACGTCCGAGGTTCTCGAGCGTGGGACGCTCGAGCCCGATGTCGGTACCGATACTGAGACAGATTCAACTATCGATACCGATTAGGTCGAATCCCCGATTACGTCGCCGGTGAGACGTCCGTCACCGTCCCGACGCCCTTGCTTCGACCCTCGCGGAAGACGAACTTCTGGCCCTCCTCGACCAGGTACGAGCGGAACTTGAACCGTACTCGGGTTTTCCCCTTGTCGCCCGGCAGGAGGCGACCGTCCTCGGGATAGAACGCCGCGGCCTCGCCGATGGTCTCGAGGTGGACGACGGGTTCGTAGCCGTCGCCGATTCGCGTGGGGTGGTTGAGTACCATCACCTCGGCCTCGAACTCCCTGACGGGCGTGGGATCGGCGTCGCCGGGCAGGAGGACCATCCCGCGCTCGATCTCCGCCTCCTCGACGCCCTTGAGCGCGATGCCGACGATCCGCCCGGACTGGGCCTGATCGACGCGGTGGTAGTGCATCTCGATGGATCGAACTTCGACCTCGCGGAACGAGCCGTCGGCCATCGGCCCGAGCAGGAGTTCGTCGCCGGCCTCGACCTCGCCGCGCATGACCGTCCCCGAAGCGACGGCGCCGACGCCGGTCACGGCGTAGCTTCGGTCGATGTACATCCGGAACTCGCCGTCGTCGCTGGCGGTCTTCGGCAGTCGGTCGAACAGTTCGTCGAGGACGTCGAGGCCGTCCATCGTGATCGCACTGGTTTCGACGATGGGGACGACGGTGTCGCCGATTTCCTCGACGGCGGCGTCGACACCGTGGCGGCCGACCCGGAGGGGAGACTTGCCGACGTCCCGGAGGAGGCGCTCGACCTCGAGGACGACCTCCTCGATGCGGTCGTCGTCGACGAGGTCGGTCTTGGTCAGCGCGACCACGGTGGGGAGTTCCGTGGCGAGCAACACTCCCAGGTGTTCGCGGGTCGTCCGCGTCGGCCCGTCGTCGGCGGCGACGACGAGCAGGCCGTAGTCGAGTTTCTGACCGACGAGACCGCGGATCGTGGTCCGGAGCCAGGGTTCGTGACCGACGGTGTCGACGAACGAGACGAGGCGGTCGGCCTCCTCGACGACGGCCGCCCGGTCCTGTTTCCGGTTCGGGTTCGTAACGTGCACCGGCCCCTCTTCGTCGAACCCGTAGACGGCGTAGGAGAGGTCCGCGGACAGCCCCCGCTCGACCTCGTGGGGCTGGACGTCGAGGAAGGCTCGCGTCGCACCGTCGCCGTCGTCCGGGCGGCCCGTGACGAGCGAGCCGACCAGGGTGCTCTTTCCGTGGTCGACGTGGCCGGCCGTCCCGACGACGACGTGCTGGTCGTCCGTCTCGAGGACGGCGCCCTCGCGGATCAGGGCGATGCCGACGACGCCGCCCTCGATGCCCCAGGTCTGGACATCCTCGATGTGACACTCGGCTTCCTCGGCGAGCAGCGAGAGCACGTCCATCGACTCCGAAAAGGTGTCGACGTCGATGCCGGCGAGGCCGCCGTCGTCGGTGACGCCGACGACGTACGTCGCCTCGCCGTCGCCCGAGAGGACGCGGTGACGGAGCTGTGCGGCGAGACTCTCCCGTCGCCCGCCCTCGAGGTGGATCGACTCGAGCAGCCGTTCCTTGAACTCGACGTTCCCACCGTCCTGTTCGCCACGTTCCAGGGCCCGCTCCAGCAGGGCCCGGTCACGGCTCATATCCGGTGATAGCGAGTCACACGGCAAAAGCCTTCCTGCCGAATGTCAACGTGTGTCTCTCGAGAGCGACTGTGACACAGAGTGTCATGTCTTCACTCGCGGAGGCGATCGTAGGCCGCTGTCACCCGCTTGAACTCCGCCTCGTCGCCGCCGCGGTCGGGGTGGACGTCCTTGACGCGGTCTCGATAGGCCCGTTTGATCGCCGCCTGGTCGGCCGTCGGATCGACGCCGAGCACGCTCCGGGCTTCGGCGGTCGTGGGACCGCTCGAGGTCGCGGACACTCGATTTCGGGGATCTTCGCCGTGCCAACCTGTGGGACCGGCTTTGGTTCCGGGTCCGCCCCCACCAAGACTGGCACCGAATCGAGCTTCGCGCTCCGCACGCGTTCGCGGGCCGCCTCGAGCACGTGGGCCTGCCCCGAAGCCGCCGCGGCCGTCCCGGGCGCGTCGCGTCCGCTCGCGTTGACGTTGCTGACTCCGTACCTCGCGACGGCGAAGTCGTTCCACGAGCTTCCCGCTGCCGTGGTAGTACATGAAGTAGGCCGTCGCTCCGAGCGGAACCGCGACGACGAACGGGATCGGCGAGCGCGAGACGAACGAGCCGATCACGAGCAGGGCGGTCATGCCCGCGAACAGCGCGGCGACGAGCAACACAATCGGTGACCGTTGCACACTCGAGATAGGGACTCGAGCGGCCTAAAGGATGCGGCGACCGAACACGCGTCAGTCTCGACTCGCAGTGTCGTCCGGCCGCCGCGTCGAATACGCGACCGTTTGTGTTCACCGAGGGATGCGGCCCAGAGTTGGTGAGGCGAGTAGTGGCGGGCCGAGGGGTGACGACGTGTAGCCGGGACGCGGCCTCGAGCTAAGAACGAACGGCCTTCAGTTCAACCTTCCGTTCAAACTGATCGTTGGGGCGGTCTGGCGGGCATTTCAGCCCATTGAGCACGGGAGCAAAACCGTTCACAAACGATTCTGAATCTCCAGAACGAACGGCACTGCTTTACCCGGTTCCTGTCTGGAAGGAGTAATGCCAAACGACCGAGCAAGCGACGAGTCGAGGCGGGCGAACTACCAATCGAAACCCGGCGTGGGACGCCGAGCGTTCATCGCCGCCGGCGGTAGCGTCGGTGCGACGGCACTCGCCGGGTGCACCTCCGGTGACGGTCCGGAGCAATCAGGCGACGATGGGACGCCCGACCAGGACACGCAGTCCGACGACGGGGCACAGACGGATGGCTCCGAGGAGAGCAGACAGCAGGGGAACTTCAGACTGCTGGTCAGCGACATGCCGGCCGACATCGGCGACTTCGAACGGCTGGATGTCACGCTCGATTACGCCCGAATCTTCGACGGTGGTGAGGGCGAGGGTGACGACGAGGACTCGACCGAAACCGATGGCGAGGACGGAGGCGAGGAATCGAACGAAACTGAAGAGGACATCGACGATCAGCAGAACTCGAGTGACGATGGCGAGGACGATGTAGACGCGGACGGGGAATCCGACGGCGACGAAGGCGACGAAGACGAGAACGACACCGCCGACGGCGTCGAACGAAAGCGCGGGTTCTACATCGTCGACCTCGAGGGAAGGACGGTCGACCTCACGGAGCTGGTCGGCGAGCGGGCAGTCTCCGTGTTCGAAGGAGAACTCTCTCCGGGAACGTACGAGAAGATCGAACTGCACGTCTCGGCGGTCGAGGGTATCGTCGATGGCGAGCAGGCGAACGTCAAGCTCCCGAGCGAAAAATTACAGATCACGCACCCCTTCGAGATCGGTGCCGACGACCCCGTCGATTTCGTCTTCGACATCAACGTGGTCAAACGTGGACAGGGGTCCGATTACAACCTGAAACCCGTAATCTCCGAAAGCGGGGTCGCAGGCAAGGATGTCGAGGTCGAGGAAGTAGAACGCGAAGACGAAACTGACGGTGGAGAAGAGACGGACGACCAAGCGGACGAGGAGGAATCCAACGAATCGGAAGACGCCGACGAAGATACCGGAGAGGAAGCCAACGAATCCGAAACGGACGGCGACGGGGACAGCGAAGACGAGTAGCGACGGACGAGTCCCTCGAGGGAACTCAACTTCGGCTCTCAGCGCCTCGCCAGCCCTCAGCGTTCCTGGGCCTCAGTTCCCGCCGGGAATCACCTCTCTTCGGGTCAACCTCGAGCGAATCGAACCGAAATCTCATCTCCTCGCGGATAATGGTGCACTTTCTGAAGTTGCTATAGAACGTGCACCATTGACCGTTTCTCCTGCTCGAGCGACGTCGCGTCCCCAGTGCCGGCACCGGTTTGAAGCCACTCGAGTCCGTACCTCGAGTATGAGCGTCAGCGGCCTCTGTCAGATCTGTGAAACGCGGTCGGCCGAGGAGCGGTGTGACAACTGCGGCGCCCTCGTCTGCCAGGTCCACTACCAGGAGGGGGTCGGCCTCTGTGCGAACTGCGCCAACACGGTGAATCCGAACGACCCTGACGACGTGGACATCAACCGTCTCTGAACCGATGACGTCGATTCGCGACCTGGTCAGCGGTTCACTCGGCATCGGGGAGCGCTACTGCCTCGAGGTCACGAGAGCCGACGACGGAACGCTGATCGCCGCGCACCCCTCCGATCGGAGCCCGATGGACGTCGTGGTCTGTGAGGGGCTCGAACGCCTCGATTCGCCGACGGAGACGTCCGAGGGACCGCTCGAGGTCGAAGTCGAGATACTCGGCCGCGTCGTGGACGGTCGTCTCGCCGGACGAGTCGTCTCCCCGTCGTGTGCGTCGCCGGAGAACGTGGACTGACACAGGTTCGGTTTCGAGACGAGTCGACAGCCAGGTCCGTGTGACGAGGAAGGTAGTTAGGTTCGACCTCGGGGCAGGCAGTTAGGCCCGTCTGGCCTCGAGGACCTCTCGCAACACGGTCCGGTGACAGCGCTTCTTGCCCGTGTTCTCGAAGCAGACGAGCGCGATCGATTCGCCCTCCTCGAGCCGTTCCTCGAGTTCTGCAAGCGCCTCCCGGGCTTCGATCTCGGTCTCGAGGTGCTCCCGGTACCGGTCCTCGAAACCCACCTGCTCCCAGGACGCGTTGTGGGCGCCCTCGTCGCACATGCCGGCCATCTTCAGGTCCTCCGTGGCCGTTTTGGCGTCCTCGAGCAACGTCGACGGCGGCCCGAGCGCCGGCAGGTTCTCGTCGACGGCGGCGTGAAACCAAGAGGTCGGCTGGCGAACGACGCCGACGAGCGTGGTCCCGGGCTCGAGGTCGACCAGGTCGTGCTGGAGGGCGGCGACGTAGGTGTCGGTGAACATGCTGTTCGCGGTGCCCGCTGTATCAGAGAGCGTCCGCTCCCCCGTGTCCGCTTCTCCGGTAGCGTTCCCCTCCGTTCCGGGTTCCGCTCCCGCCCCGGCGTCCGGATCGGTGCCCATACGCCCCGTACGGTCTTCCAGCATTTATATACAATGGCGCGACTATTCTCGAGTCTCTATGGCCGGCGACAGCGAAGACCCGAACGCCGACGTACAGTACCACCTCGAGGTCGCGGCCGACGACGTGGCCGACACCGTCCTCTTGCCGGGGAATCCTGAGCGTGTCGAGAAGATCGTCGCCCACTGGGACGACCACGAGGAGCGCGCACACCACCGCGAGTACCGCACGGCGACAGGTACCTACGACGGGACGTCGATTTCGGTCACCTCGACGGGAATCGGTAGCCCCTCGGCGGCCATCGCCGTCGAAGAACTCGCCCGCGTCGGCTGCGAGACGTTCATCCGGGTGGGGTCCTGTGGGGCGCTCCAGCCCGAGATGAGCGTCGGCGACCTCGTGATCACGACCGGTGGCGTTCGCCAGGAGGGGACGAGCGACGAGTACGTCCGTGAGGACTACCCGGCCGCGGCTGACTACGAGGTCGTCAGCGCGCTGGTCGCCGCCGCCGAGCGCCTGGACTACGACTACCACACGGGGATCACGATGAGCGCCGATTCGTTTTACGCCGGGCAGGGTCGACCCGGATTCGACGGCTTCGAGGCCGCCGGTGCCGACGACCTGATCGACGAACTCACCGAGGCCAACGTCGCCAACATCGAGATGGAGGCCAGCGCCATCCTCACCATCGCGAACGTCTACGGCCTCCGGGCCGGGGCGGTCTGCTCGGTCTACGCCAACCGCGTGACCGGCGAATTCCGCACCGAAGGCGAGTCTCGAGCCGCCGAAACCGCCTCGCTGGCGACGCACCTGCTGGCGAAGATGGACGCGGTCAAGCGCGAGGCCGGCGTCGACCGCTGGCACGCCGGGCTCAGCCTCGAGTAGGGTTCTATTACGAATCCGCCGACCCCCGCATCATCGTCAGTTACTTTTCAGATTGAATCTCGGTCGATTCCTCGTAGCGAACGCCCTCTAGCTGCTTGGTGTCTCGAAGAATGAACGGGCCGATTGCGAGCGTTCGTTTCATCACGGTGAGAACACGGAGCAGGTAGGCGAGAAGGACAGCAAACGGGATGAGCGTCAGTACGTAAACGGCGCTAACGACGAGATAGGCCGTACTAATGCCGGCGATAGTGCCGGTCATCTTTGCGGCGTCAAATTCCAGGACCATGTACCCCGCAACCGCCAGCGTGGGCATTGCTCCGTACAGCACTCCGCGCGAGATATTGATGATCTCCCACTGCACGTAGAGCGTCTTGAAATGTTCTCGTGCCGGACCGAAAAACCGGAGCGAATCGAGTAGCCTGCCGAACGCCTCGTCGGTGTCTTCCGAAATCGATTCGGCGTATTTGTTCCGAAGCGTTCGGGCAGCGAATATCTTCCAGGAATAGTTGTAGTTCAGGACGGGCAGTAGCGTCTGGAACGATCCGAACTCCGCTTCTTCGAGGTCGGCGCTAATCTTCTGGCTGTGCTCGACGAGACCGTCTACGAATTCTGTGATTTCATCGAGTTGGTCCGCGTTCGGACTCTCGGAAACGGTGTCGGCGATCTGTCGTGCGTGCGTATCCGAAATCTCGATAAGTGTTCGAAGGAACCGAGCCGGGTCCGCTGGGGCGACGCCGATGTCCCCCGTCTCTTCGACGGCTTCTCGAAAATCGACCTCGTTCGACATGCGGTCGCGCTGCTCTCCGAGGGGGCCAATTTCTTCGGCAAGCACGTACTGTGAGATCGTCAAAACGAGCGTGACGCTCGTGACGACGGCGATTACCATCGACCCGAATAGCGAACTGATCACGTTCGTCGAGATGAGTTTCTGCGAAGAACTCGGACCGAAAACGTGAACGAGAAGCATAACGAGATACGCAGCCACCAGTATAACTCCGGTAACGAACCACCGGTTTGCGTTGATCAAAAACCAGACCTTGACACGGGTTTCGCCGACCCGTTCTCGCATCGTATCTGCTGGGCGTAGGAGAGTATCTGACTCGCTCATGTGGCTCTGTGTTGCATTTTCGCTTTTTTCGTTAACCGACTTGAATCTGTATCTCGAGTGGCCATCCTGGCCACCAACTGAAGCCTCCGTCTAACTCGTCGTTTCCCTTTCCACTCGCTAGCTACTATACGTCTGTCCCTGTACTCTCCGCCGAGGATCATCGACGAGGTCGCTTCTGAAACGATTTTCGCGTCGAAAAACGACCATCGTCTCGGCCTTTCGAGCTTCGAATCGAAACGCATAGGTCGCCCGTGGCGAATCCACACTCGTGAGCAGATACCGAAACTTCGCCCTCTTTCTGGTACTAGCGGCCGTCTGGGGAACCGCGTTCGTCGCCATCGGGGCCGGACTCGAGTACTTCCCGCCCGTGCTCTTCGCCGCGCTTCGATACGACGTCGCTGGCGTCATTATGCTGGCTTACGCCGCGTACGTCGTTGACGGTGGTGACTTTTTCCCGAGCGGGCGCGACCAGTGGCTCCTCGTCACGATCGGGTCGGTGCTTCTCATCGCGGCCTACCACGCCTTCCTCTTCGTCGGTCAGCTAAACACGACGGCGGCCGCCGCCGCAATCGTAGTGTCGCTCTCGCCCGTCCTCACGACCGGGTTCGCCCGCGCGCTCGTCCCGTCGGACGCGCTCTCGGCGGTCGGACTGGTTGGCGTCGGGATCGGCCTCTGCGGAGTGATCGTCATTGCCCAACCGGATCCCAACGACTTGCTCTCGGCGAACGCCATCGCGACCGCCCTCGTCTTCCTTGCCGCGGCGTCGTTTGCCCTCGGAAGCGTCCTCACCCGTCGGCTCGACGCCGAGATGCCAATCGAGACGATGGAGGCCTGGTCGATGATCGGCGGCGCGATCCTCATGCACCTGCTGAGCCTCGGGCTGCGCGAACCGATCGAACCGGCGACGTGGCTCCACCCGAACGCGTTCTGGTCGCTCGCGTACCTCGCACTCGCCTCGAGCGCCTTCGGCTTCCTCCTGTACTTCACCTTGCTCGAGCGCCTCGGCCCGATCGAGATCAATATGGTGTCCTACGTCGCGCCGGTCTTCGCTGCGATTTTCGGCTGGTTGCTCCTCGACGAGGTGATCACCGGGACGACGGTGTTCGGCTTCGTCCTGATCGCGATCGGGTTCGTGCTGGTCAAGCGCCGGGCCATCCGCGACGAGTTCGTGAACCTGCGTGCGACGACCGGGAGCTAACGCTGGCTTTTGCTGGTTCTCAATGGCTCTCGTCACGACAGCCGGTGACCGTTGAATCGTTCACTGTCGCGGTCGAAGCTGACTGCTGACGACGTCGCGAGTCACGCACTCCATCACGAGGTAACAGAACGAACGGCTGCCGCTCAAGTCCGAAGAGTCCAAAGAGTCCCACGAGTGCGACGGGAGCGATCTGGAAAAGCGTACGTCCGAACCTCCACAACGTCGAATCCTCTATCAAACGGTGCCGAGGTATTCGCCCTCGAGGCTATCCGAACTTACCGGTGATGTAGTCCTCGACGCGCTGGCTCTCGGGGTTCTCGAAAATCTTCGTCGTGTCGTCGAACTCCACGAGTTCCCCGCCGGTGAGGAAGACGGCCGTCTTGTCCGAAATGCGAGCCGCCTGTTGCATGTTGTGGGTGACGATGACCACGGTATAGTCGTTCGCCAGCTCCTCGATCAGGTCCTCGATTTTCGAGGTGGCGACGGGGTCGAGCGCGCTCGCCGGCTCGTCCATCAGGATGACTTCGGGATCGGTCGCGATTGCACGGGCGATACAGAGGCGCTGTTGCTGGCCACCCGAGAGGTCGAGGCCGCTCGAGTCCAGTTGATCCTCGACTTCCTCGAGCAACGCGGCGCGCTCGAGGGCGCGTTCGACGCGCTCGTCGACGTTATCGTCGATGCCCTGGACCTTCAGGCCGTAGGCGACGTTGTCCCGGATCGACTTGGGGAACGGATTGGGCTGCTGGAACACCATCCCGATCTTGCGGCGCAGGGCGACCGGATCGACGTCGTCATCGTAGACGTTCTTGCCGTCGAACAGCAGTTCGCCTTCCACGCGGGCGGCGTCCACGAGGTCGTTCATCCGGTTGATACACCGGAGGAACGTCGACTTCCCGCAGCCAGAGGGACCGATAACCGCGGTCACCTGCTTCTCGGGCAGTTCCACGGAGACGTCCTGGAGCGCCTGGTCGTCGCCGTAGTAGACGTCGAGGCCGCGACTCTCGAGGATCGTCCGGCCGTCGGTGGTGGTCGACGAATCAGCGTCGGTGCCCCGGTCGGCCAGGCTGTCGGTCTTCGGCGTCGGGGAGGCGTGGTCGTCGCTCGATTCGGTCTTCGAGGTGGTCATGGGTTCTCGGGTCATTGGTCGTGCTGGTAGTGGTTCCGGATGAGGATCGCGACGGAGTTGATCGACAGCAAGACGACGAGCAGGGTGACGACGCCGGCGGCGACGACCCCGTACTGGAACTCGGCTTCGGGGTATTGCGCCCAGGTGTAGATCTGCATTGGCATCGCGCTGACCTTGCTGAGGAGGCTGTTCGGAACGCCGAAGACGGTCGTCGGCGCGCCGATCATGATGAGCGGGGCCGTCTCGCCGATGGCTCGACCGAGTGCGAGGATGGTTCCGGTCAAGATCCCGGGCATCGCCCGCGGCAGGACGACGTTGCGGATCGTCTGCCACTTCGTCGCGCCCATTCCGTATGAGGCCTGTCGCTGGGAGTCTGGAACGGCCCGGATCGCCTCCTGGGCGGAGATGATGACGATGGGCAGGATGAGCAGGGCGACGGTGAACGCGGCCACGATCAGGGTCCCGAAGCCGAGGCCGATGAGGCTCACGAACAGTCCAAGTCCGAGCAGGCCGTAGACGACAGAGGGGACGCCCGCCAGGTTGGCAATGTTGATCTGGATGAACGTCGTGAGTGGCCCGTCGCTCGCGTACTCCTCGAGGTAAATCGCCGCGCCAACGCCCAGCGGGAAGGTCACGAGCGCGATCAAGAGCATGAGCGCGATCGAACCGACCAGCGCCGGGAGGATGCCCGCCTCGAACGGGTTCGGGTGGGGCGGGCTGGTGAGGAACTGCCAGTCGAGCCAGCCGATCGCGTCGACGGCGACGTACGCCAGCAAGATCGCGAGCGAGAGGATGCCGACGAGCGCCGCCGCGAGAGTCAGCCAGCGGAAGGCGACGTCCTTCGTTCGACTCACGCGTCCGAACCCGGAGTCCTCGACCGACTGGTCGTTGGTGCCGGTTTCGGCCGCCATCACTGGTACACCTCCCGGTAGCGCGAGGCGATAAATTCACTCACGAGGTTCATCACGAAGGTGATCACGAACAGCGTCAGGCCGACCGCGAACAGGCTCTTGTAGGCCACCGACTGGCCGACGACGTCGTTCGTCCCGATCTGGACCATCGCCGCTGTCATCGTCTGGACTGATTCGAGAAACAGCCCGGCCGGATCGGTCAGGTCGATCAGCTTGGGCGTCTGCCCCGCCGCGATGGCGACGACCATGGTCTCGCCGATCGCTCGCGAGATGGCAAGGATGAACGACGAGAAGATGCCCGACAGCGCCGCGGGGACCACGACGGACGTGGAAACGGTGAACTTCGTCGCCCCCAGCCCGTAACTGGCCTGTCGGAGCGAGTCCGGCACCGCGCTCATCGCGTCCTCGCTGATCGAGGAGACCATCGGGATGATCATGATGCCGACCATGATCGAGGCCGACAGGGCGTTGAACGTCGATAGCTCCACGAACGGAATCGCGTCCAGCGCCGGCGTCACGTACACGAGCGCGAAGTAACCGTAGACGACCGTCGGGACGCCTGCGAGCACCTCGAGGGCCGGCTTCAGGTACGCTCGGCGGCGACTCGAGGCGTACTCGCTGAGGTAGATGGCCGTCAGCAGGCCGATCGGCAGGGCGATGGCGGCGGCCCCGAACGTGATGGTGAGCGTCCCTGAGATCAGCGGCAACACGCCGAAGGCGACGGGCTCGTTCGTCGGACTCCAGCGGGTGCCGAAGAGGAAGTCGATCGGCGAGACGGCGGCGAAGAAGTCCACCGCGTCGAGCAACAGCGTCAGGACGATGGCGACCGTCGTCAGGATCGACAGCAGCGCACACAGCGTGAAGAGGTATTTGAAGAAAACGCCACGGGCCGTCCGACTCCCGTCGTGGGAGAGGTCCATCGCGCTCATTCGGTCACCTCGTCGATGGACGCCTCGAGTTTCTCGAGGTTCTCGTCACGCACCTCTTCGGTGACGGGGACGTAACCGACCTCCTCGACGAGGTCGGTCGCCGACTGCTCGATGTAAAAGCGCAAGAAGTCTTGCACTTCGGGATCGGTGAGCGCCTGGTCGGACGCGTAGATAAACAACGGGCGCGATAGCGGGGTGTACTCCCCCTCCATGGCCGTCTGGAGCGACGGTTCGACGCAGCCGTCGCCGCTATCGATTCCGACGGCCTTGATCAGGTTTGGGTTTTCGGCGTAAAAGGAGAAGCCGAAGTAGCCGATGGCGTGTTCGGAGCCACGAACGCCCTGGACGATCGTCCGGTCCTTCTCGGTTCCGTGATAGTCGCTCCGGTGATTGGCGTCCTCGCCGATGATCGTCTCGACGAAGTAGTCGAATGTCCCCGAGGTGGTGTCGGCCCCGTACAGTTCGAACTCCTCGTCGGGCCAGTCGTCTCGCACGTCGCTCCAGCGTTGAGCGCCGTCGGTGCGCCAGATCTCCCGGAGCTCTTCGACGGTGAGACAGTCGACCCAGTCGGCGCCGGGGTTGACGACGACCGTCAGTGCATCCGTCGCGATGGTGAACTCGATCGGTTCGATTCCGTTCTCGCTACACTGTTCGCGTTCGATGTCCGCGACCTCGCGACTCGCGTTGTTGATCGCGGTCATGCCTGGACAGAAGAAGTTCGAGAAGCCGCCACCGGTCCCCGTCTGACTGATAGAGACGTTGACGTTCGGTCGTTCCTCGAAGTACGCCGCGGCGACGGCTTCGGTCACGGGAAAGACCGTGCTGCTTCCGGCGATCGGTACCTGTCTCCCCTCTTCAGCCAGTACGTCGGTACAACCGGCCAGCCCGGCGGTCGCCGCGACCCCCGTCGCGGCGAGCAGTTCCCGTCTCCCGAGAACGGGCGACGGCACGCCAGAGGCGTCTCTCGACATCACTGGATGGATACCCCAGACGAGGTAAATAGTCTACTATGATTGGAACATAGTGCTATATAGTCATACGTGGCGAACGGCGAATCTCCACGTGCCGAGCGCGTTCGAGGGTCGTACTGGCAGTGTGGGTCTTCTGTGAAAATGCCGAACTGTGACTCGAGGCGGGAGCGATCTCTGAACTCCCGAATACGCGGCCACGCTATATATGCCCGGATCCATCTGTCGCGAGTTCGACCTGGCGCGCTCTCGACGACGGATGGAACCTCGAGGGGAGCCCCGAGATGAGTGGTACTCGTCGATGCCGTCGTTTTCGGCGTGTCACCGTGCCGAACGTCTAACGGTTGTCGCGGTTCCATCGATCCCGGTTCCATCGCCCACGGTTCCGTCGAGCGCAGTTCAATCGACCGCACCGCCGTCGAACGCAACGAACAGGTTACCAGCGAGGTTCGAGACTGGCCTCTCGTCACTACGATCACCGTTTCTCGAGGCGGTTTCGCAGGATAATCGCGGCCGCGTTCATCCCCAGCAGGATGACGAGGAGCGTGATGACGCCCGCCGCCACGACGCCATAGCGGAAGTCCGGGTCGAAGTAACTCCGCCAGGAGAAGATCTGAAGCGGCATCGCGGTGACGGTCCCGAACAGCGAGTCGGGCGCGCTCGAGACCGAGGTTGCGGCGCCGATCATGATGAGCGGTGCGGTCTCCCCGATGGCTCGGCCGAGTGCCAGGATGGTCCCGGTCAGGATGCCGGGGAACGCCTCCGGGAGGACGACCTCTCGCGTCGTCTGCCAGCGACTCGCGCCCATTCCGTAGGACGCCTGCCGAACCGAGTTCGGTACCGAGCGGATGGCCTCCTGGGCGGAGATAATGACGATCGGCAAGACGAGCAGCCCCACGGTCAACCCCGCCGTGATGACCGTTCCCCGCCCAAATCCGAAGCGGCGGGCGATGATCGCCAGACCGAGCAGGCCGTAGACGACCGAGGGCACGCCCGCCAGGTTAGTGAGATTGATGCGAATGAGGCGAGTGAGCCAGTTGTCCGCGGCGTACTCCTCCAGGTAGACCGCCGCACCGACGCCGAGGGGGAACACGGCGACGATCATCACGATCAGCATGAATATCGAGCCGACGATCGGCGGGTAGAGGCCAGCGTTTTCCGGCGTCCGAGACGGACCTTGCTGGAAGAACTCCGGCCGAAGCCAGGAGTTGGGCATCGGCACGCCGAGCAACCAAGAGGCGGCAACGGCCGCGACCGCGGCGCCCAGGAGGATCGGAATCGCGAGGAGACCGATCCTGGCGGTGGGGCCGCGACGGTAGCCGTCCGCGAGGACGACTGTCGCCGGCACGACGAACCCGAGCGAAAAGACGATCGGGGCGCCGGCGCTCTCGAGCGCTCCGACCTCGACGAGGAGGCCGAGTCCGACGGTCGCCACGACGGTCAGTGCGGCGACGACGCCGGCCGCCCGGTCGTCTCGAGTCCTCGCCCACCAGAAGAGCGCACCGGCGACGGGGACGGCCGCCGTGAGCAGGTACAGGACCCACGGCTTCGCCATTTCGAGGACGGCGGTGATCGGGCCCAGCAGGGCGGTCGCGACGATCACGCCCAGCACGACGATCGCCATCACGAGCGGGCCGGAGTCGTCGAGTCGCTCGAGGCGGTCGCCGTACCGCGCTGCCGCGACAGTGGGCGCGACCGCCAGCAGAACGTAAGCCGCCCACACGTAGGGGGTGACGATCGTGAACGCGACGATCAGGAAGCCGCCGAGGCCCGCCGCGAGCAACACGCCGCCGACGCTCGTCTTCGCGACGTCGGCCGCTGTGGTCCCCCAGATTCGCCAGACGAACAGTGCGAACGGGAGGACGAACGTCAGCCCGACGATGGCGAACCAGGCGGGGTCGGCCTCGCGCAACTCGATCGCGTCGACGGTCACGTACGCGAGCAACACGAGGAGCGTGACGATGCCGAACAGAGCGGCGCCGAGGCAAGCGTACTCGAACGCGGCGCCGCGGACGCTCGCCAGGGTGCTCGAGCGGCCGACCCACTCGCGTTCGCCGGTGCGGGTTCCCATCTAGTACACCTCCCTGTAGCGACGCTGGACAGCGTCGGCGACCAGGTTCATTGCGAAGGTGACGACGAACAGTGCCATTCCGAGGGCGAACATCGACCAGAACACCGGCGTACCACCGGCCGTGTCGGAGCCCGCAGCCTGCACCATCGCGGACGTAATCGTCTGGATCGAGTCGTACAGGTTCTCGTCGAGCCTGCTCGGATCCAGGATCAGCATCTTCGGGTTCTGTCCGGCCGCGACGGTAACGATCATCGTCTCGCCGATCGCTCGCGAGATGGCGAGGATGAACGACGAGATGATCCCCGAGAACGCCGCGGGGACGACGACGCGGACCGAGACGTCGAACTTCGTCGCCCCCAGGCCGTAGCCCGCGTGTCGAAGCGAGTCCGGAACGGCACTCAGGGCGTCCTCGCTGATCGAGGAGACCATCGGGACGATCATGATCCCCATCATGATAGACGCCGACAGCGCGTTGAACGTCGATAGTGGCAGGAATCGGTCGAGGAACGGCGTGACGTACGCGAGCGCAAAGTAACCGTAGACAATCGTCGGGATGCCCGCCAGCACCTCGAGGGCTGGCTTCAGGTACGCCCTCGTCGTCGGGCGAGCGTACTCGCTCAGGTAGATCGCCGCGCCGAGGCCGCACGGGAGTGCGATGGCGGCGGCAGCGACAGTGACGACGATCGTGCCGCTCAGCAGCGGCAACAGGCCGTAGGCGTACGGCCGAATCGTCGGTCGCCAGTTCTTTCCGGTGACGAACTCCGAGAGGGCCTCCGTAATCGAGCCGTCGAGCAGCCCGGCGTACGCCTGAAAGAAGAACAGCGCGTCCGAAAAGAGGGTGTAGAGAATGCCGACCGTGATCGCCACGGTCAGGGTCGCACACCCGAGGAGCGCGTACTCGTAGAGTCGTTCGCGGCGACGGTCGGCCGCCGGGCGTTGCCACTCGTGCCTCGAGACGTCGCCGTTCATCGGCGTGCCCTCTCTTGCTGTGGTGTCGAAAACATTGGAGCGTTCTGGAGACGTGTCGACCGGTCAGTTCGCCGATGGAATCGCCGACTCTTCGCTAATGTCACCGTCGATAGCCGCCTGCAGGCGGTCGAGGTTGTCCTGGACGTCCTCGTCGCTCATCGCGACGTAGCCGATCTCCTCGGAGACGACCTCGAAGTCCCCCGAGAGTTCGATGGCGAACTCCACGAACGCCTGCACCGCTTCGTCTTCCTGGAGCTTTTCCTGGTTGACGTACCAGAAGATCGGCCGGGTGAGCGGGTATGATCCGTCGGAGGCGGCCTCGAGGCTCGGCGCCGTACACCCGTCGCCGCCGTCGATCTCGAGGGCCTTGATGCCCTCGGGGTTGTTGTCGTAGTACGCGTAGGGGAGATAGCCGTGCGCGTAGGGATTTCCGGACACGCCCTCGGCGATGAGGTCGTCTTCCTCGGTTCCCTGGAAGTCCTCGCGGATGCTCCGGAAGTCGTCGAGCACCTCACCCGTCCAGTAGTCGTACGTCCCTGACGTCGTGGCGGGGCCGTGGAGTTCGATCTCCTCGTCGGGCCAGCTCGAGTCAACGTCGGCCCACGTCTCGGGGGCACTGTCGGGCAACCAGATCTCCTGCAGGATGTCGAAGTCGGCGCAGTCCAGCCAGTCGTTTTCGGGGTTGACGATTACCGTCAGGGCGTCGCCCGCACACTGGAACTCGATCGGCTGAAAGCCGTTGTCCCGACAGTTCTGGATCTCCTCTTCGAGAATCGGCCGGCTCGCCCCGGTAATGGCGCTCTCACCGGGGATGAAGAAGTTCTCCATCCCGCCGGTGCTCCCGTCGCTCGAGAGTTCGTACTCGAACCCGTCGTGCATGGTGGAGAACTCTTCGCCGGCGGCCTCCGAGACGGGGAAGACGGTGCTGCTTCCGGAGATTCGGACGGTTCCCTCGACGGAATTTCCGCCGTTGCCGTTGCCATTCCCATTCCCATTTCCGTTTCCGTTGCCGCCGTTACCACCGTTTCCGTCGCTGCTCGCTTCGTTCTCTGCACATCCGGCAATCAGACCTGTCCCCAGGGCGCCAGTTGCCGCGATGAACTTCCGTCGCGTTGCCAGACTGCTCACCGTTCGAAGCTGGTTGTCGACCATCGAGTGAGGGATTTGCCTATCTCCGTAAGTACGATGCTATGACCGGTATATACGGCTACAGAGTCGTCAATACCGGTATCACTGAGACCGTAATCGGACGTATTGGACGTATCGGACATATCGGACATATCGGACATATCGAACGGAACTCGAGGGCCATCGTCAGTGTCGCCTCGGGATGCCTCCACCGGTGCCGATCGCTCGAGCGAACGTCGCCGGGACGGGTGGCTCGAGGCGCCGATCCGAAGAGGTGCATTCAAGTATGCGCCGCGACTTCGTGAGCGTATGAAAGATCAGGGACGCTCTACGCGCAAGCGCACCGGCGGACGACTGAAGTCCTTCAACAACCGGCGAAAACACCAGCTCGGTCGCCACCCGACCGAGACCCAGGTCGGCGAGCCTCGCTTTCGCACCATCGACGCCCGCGGCAACGGCGAGAAGACTCGCGCGCTCGCGACGAACGTCGTCAGCGTCAGCACGGGCGAGGAGACGGTGACCGCCGAGATCACGGACGTCGTCGAGAACGACGCCAACCCGAACTACGTGCGTCGAAACATCATCACGAAAGGTGCCGTCATCGACACGAGCGAAGGCCAGGCCCGCGTCACCTCGCGACCCGGGCAGGTCGGCCAGGTCAACGCCGTCCTTCTCGAGTAAGCGCTCGATCGTCGATTTACCGCCACTGTCACCGCATCTCCTCGAGGTCGACGAACACGTCTGCGTTCGCCGTGAGCCACGTCGTCATCGTGTCGAACCCGTCTTCCGCTGCAGACGCTTCCCTCGGTGCGATCGTACAGCGGTCGGGACGATCGTCGTAGCGGACGATAATTGCAGTGTACATCGGTGGTGCCGTCTTTCTATTGTCGGGCTCGGTCGCCGTTCGCGTCTCGGAACCGTTGGACACAGTCGTCATTGGCGTACCAGCGTCCTCCTGGGACCCTGTATTCGGAGCCTCGAGCGACCTCGTAAAAATCGCTGCTAATTGTACTCCCGACGCGGTCGGACGGCTACGTATCGCTATTGAGGGCTGGCGAGAACCTCGATCAGGGACGGGGCGCCGCCTTCTGGAGCGCCGTCTCCGCGATGTTCCCGCCGTAGTCGGCGCTTCGAGAGAGCGAGTCGACGATCAGGCCGAGCGACTGGGCCTGGACCGAGTCGAGGTCACGGAGCATGTGGTCGATCGATCGCGTGTGTTCGTCGATCTCGAGTACGGCCTCGAGCGCGTCGTGACCCAGCTCCGTCGCCTCGTCGCTGTCGTCGGCGAAGAGCGCGTCGAGGGATTTCTCGAAGACGTCGAACGTCTCGTCGTACAGCTCGACCAGCGCGTCGGCGACCTCCTCGGAGATGTCCTCGAGCTTCATCGCGAGTTTGCTGATCTTGACCGCGTGATCGGCGACGCGCTCGAGCTGGCGGGCGCTGGAGTGGTAGTCGAAGCAGTCCTCCCGCGAGACACCGAGTTCCTCGGAGGCCCGGGGCGAGCGGAGCGTCGCGCGAAAGATACGGGAGACGACGAGCCAGAGTCGGTCGACGTCGTCGTCGCGCTCGATAACGTCGCGAGCGATGTCGTCATCGTTCTCGATGAGCGCCGTGACGGCGTCCTCGAGCATGGAGGCGGCGATCAGGCGCATACGATTGACGGCGTTGACGATGGACAGCTCCGAGGAGTCGAGCAGGTCCTGGATGACGACGCTGTTGGTTGTTTCCTCGAGGACTTCGACGCCGACCAGTCCCTGGGTCGCGCTCCTGATCGCCCGGCGCTGGTCGGTCGTGATGCGGCTGGCCTCGAGTGCGATGATGTCGAAGCCGCTGACGTACATCGTCATGACCGCCCGCGTGAGGCGCTCGCCCTCGAGGTTGGAGATGTCGAGGGTCCCCTTCTGGCGGTCGCTCTCGCGCTGGGGCGTCAATAGGAGGGCGTCGTCCTCCGGGTAGCACTCGACGACCGATCCGGCGCTGACGTCGTTCGCGGTTGCCCAGGACTTCGGGAGCGAGACGGTGTACGTCGACCCGCCGGTCACCTGGACTTTTCGCGTCTCCATACCGGAACCACGCAATCACGAACATATAAATCTATACAAATCTATAGATCGTGCTCGTCTCAACAGTACACCCCCCGGTAGATTCGTACCGCCTGTGTGAATTTCGGCAGGCGTGCGTACGGAATAGGGCTGCCGGAAACCGTCACTTGTCAACCCGAGATTCTATACCGGACTATTTTGATCGTGAGGAGATACTCGAGAATACGTCACATACGTAGTGATATATAGACTGATGCAATCTATATTCTCTCGAGGAATCCGACCAGCGCTTCGTTGAACGCGGTCGGTCGCTCGAGCATCGAGAGGTGGGCTGCGTCGGGGATCTCGACCCCGTCGGCGTCCGGAATCTCCTCGACGAGGTACTCGTGGAACCATGGCGGCGTCAGCTGGTCGTGTTCGCCGTAGATTGCCCGGACGGGAACGTCGATTTCGTGGAGCCGGTTCCTGACGTCGAACTCGTGGCACGTGAGGAAGTCCCGTCGCGTGACCGTCTGCCCGCACTCGCGCATCGTCTCCATCGAGATCGTCCGCAGGCGCTGGTCCGGGTCGTGAAAGAGCCGATCCGGTTCGTGCAGGAACTCGATCGCCCGCTCGAAGTCGTTTTCGAGCCACCACCGGAGGTCCTCGAGCACGCCCAGTCGTGCCCCCGTTCCGGTCAGTATCGCTCCGTCGAGGTCGACTTCGTCCGCTCGCTCCAGGAGGACGTGCATGGTAATAGCCCCACCCAGAGAGTTGCCGACGAGCACGCGAGCGCCCGTCTCCTCGAGGACTGTGATGACGTCGTCGGCGTACGCCGAGAGCGTCGTGTAGCCCGCATTTGCCTCGACTTCTTCGGAATCTCCGTGACCGCTCAGGTCGAGCGCGACGATGGGTCGCTGGCTACCGAGTCGGTGCTGGGACTTCCAGACGGCGCTCGAACCGCCGCTTCCGTGAACGAAACAGATCGGATCCCCTGATCCGTCGCGGTCGGCACGCACGTATGCCGTTTCGCGTCCTTGGTGTTCCACCGTGTGCATGCGTAGATACACGACGGGCGCCCTGATAAGTGGGGATGACGGTGATCGTTCGCCCCGTCACTGTCGTCGTCGGTTCTCGTCGACCAGACGAAGTGGGGACCGCTACACCATCGGTATAGGGTGCTTCTACTCACGTATTGCGATTCCTTTGCGGAAGGTATTTATAGTAGCACAGCTTACCTGGGGTTAGTTACAATGAAAATAGCACAACTTGCTCGCGACGACGATCGGCTGGTCCGTCGGTTCGAGAACGACGACGGATCGAGAATCGTCATCGACTTCGGCGGCGACTCCGCCGACGCATCCGTCGAGGTCGTCGACGGGACCGTTCTCGTCGTCGCCGGTGACGACCAGTACGAACTCGAGGTGCCGGCACAGGCGAGTGACGCGCAAGCGTTTATGAAAAACGGCGTCCTCACTATCGACTTGGAGGCATCCCAATGAAACTCACCGTCAGACCCCTCAAGCAAAAAGACGCAGGTCGCGGACTGGCCGCCATCGACCGCTCGTCGATGAGCGAACTCGGCCTCGAGAACGGCGATTACATCCTGATCGAGGGCAACGGCGAGGACCGGGCCGTCGCCCGCGTCTGGCCAGGGTATCCCGAGGACGAGGGCCGAGGCGTCGTCCGCATCGACGGTCGCATCCGCCAGGAGGCCGGCGTCGGCATCGACGACCGCGTCACTGTCGAGAAAGCCGACGTGAAACAGGCCTCGAGCGTCACCGTGGCGCTTCCTCAGAATCTCCGGATCCGCGGTGACATCGGCCCGCTCGTACGCGACAAACTGAGTGGCCAGGCCGTCACCGAGGGCCAGACGGTGCCCTTCTCGCTCTCGTTCGGCCCGATGGCCAGCTCCGGTCAGTCGGTCCCTCTGAAGATCGCCTCGACGTCCCCGAAAGGGACAGTCGTGATCACGGACTCGACGGAGATTCAGATCTCCGAGACGCCTGCCGAACAGATCAGCGCCGGCAGCGGCCCTGGCCAGGAGGGAATCCCGAACGTCACCTACGAGGACATCGGTGGTCTCGACAGCGAACTCGATCAGGTTCGCGAGATGATCGAGTTGCCGATGCGCCACCCGGAACTGTTCCAGCAGCTCGGGATCGAGCCGCCGAAGGGCGTTCTCCTGCACGGCCCGCCGGGAACGGGGAAGACCCTGATGGCCAAAGCCGTCGCCAACGAGATTGACGCCCACTTCCAGACCATCTCCGGGCCGGAGATCATGTCGAAGTACTACGGAGAATCCGAAGAGAAGCTCCGCGAGGTGTTCGAGGAAGCCGAGGAGAACGCCCCGGCGATCGTCTTCGTCGACGAACTCGACTCGATCGCGGCCAAGCGCGAGGACGCCGGCGGCGACGTCGAACGACGCGTCGTCGCCCAGCTGCTTTCGCTGATGGACGGCCTCGAGGAACGCGGCCGCGTCACCGTGATCGCCGCGACGAACCGCGTCGACGCCATCGACCCCGCCCTCCGACGTGGCGGCCGGTTCGACCGCGAGATCGAGATCGGCGTCCCGGACAAGGACGGCCGGACGGAGATCCTGCAGGTTCACACCCGCGGGATGCCCCTCTCGGACAGCGTCGACCTCGATCAGTACGCCGAGAACACCCACGGATTCGTCGGCGCCGATCTCGAGAGCCTGACGAAGGAGGCGGCGATGAACGCCCTCCGGCGCATCCGCCCCGAACTCGACCTCGAACAGGAGGAGATCGACGCCGAGGTGCTCGAGCGCCTGCGCGTCACCGAGAAGGACTTCAAGGAGGCGCTCAAGGGCATCACGCCGTCGGCGCTCCGGGAGGTCTTCGTCGAAGTGCCGAACGTCACCTGGAACGACGTCGGCGGCCTCACACAGACGAAAGATCGGCTCCAGGAGACCATCCAGTGGCCGCTCGACTACCCCGAGGTCTTCCAGGCGATGGACATGGAGGCTGCGAAGGGCGTCCTCATGTACGGTCCGCCGGGGACTGGCAAGACGCTGCTCGCGAAGGCCGTCGCCAACGAGGCCCAGTCGAACTTCATCTCGATCAAGGGTCCCGAACTGCTGAACAAGTACGTCGGCGAGTCCGAGAAGGGGGTCCGCGAGGTGTTCGAGAAGGCCCGGTCGAACGCACCGACCGTGATCTTCTTCGACGAGATCGACTCCATCGCGACCGAACGCGGCAGCGGCCAGATGGACTCCGGCGTCGGCGAGCGGGTCGTCTCCCAGCTACTGACCGAACTCGACGGCCTCGAGGAACTCGAGGACGTGGTCGTCATCGCGACGACGAACCGGCCGGACCTGATCGACACGGCCCTGCTCCGGCCCGGACGGCTCGACCGCCACATCCACGTGCCCGTCCCGGACGAAGAAGCTCGCAAGAAGATCTTCGAGGTCCACACCCGCGACAAGCCGCTGGCCGAGGGAATCGACCTCGAGTGGCTCGCGAGCCAGACGGAGGGCTACGTCGGCGCTGACATCGAAGCCGTCTGCCGTGAGGCGTCGATGGCCGCGACGCGCGAGTTCATCGAGACGGTCGATCCCGAGGACATCGGCGACGCCGTCGGGAACGTTCGGGTCAGCGAGGCCCACTTCGAGCAAGCGCTCCAGGAGGTCCCGCCGAGCGTGACCCAGGAGACGCGCGAGCGCTACGAGGAGATCGAATCGCAGTTCCAGTCGAGCGAACCCCAGCCGAAAGAAGAGCAGGTCGGCCGAACGTTCCAGTAAGCCGACTGCTCTCCTTGCGAGCCTGAAGGCTGAAACGCGGTTTTGCGGCGATTTTTCATCGATTCACTGATGAACTACTGAGCGGAGTTACAACACACCTGCCGCGAATCAGGGTCCCTTACAGCACACCTGCCACGAACCCGAGTCCCATTACGATAAGCACTGCCGCCGAGAACGCCGGCAGGTACGGCGTGTACTTCTCGACCGTCTCTTCGTGACGTTCGTAACCCGCGACCAGGAGCATGGTCAGGGTGACAATCCCGATGATGACGGTGATCGCGTAGGCGGCCATCAACTCGAGGCAGTAGTTCGACCCCGAACAGAGGGCGATGATTTCGAACTCCTCCTCGTGGGCGAATCCGAGGAGGAAGGCGAACCAGGCGATGCCGAGGAGTCCACGGTCGGCGGCGTCCTCGAGGTTGCCGTGCCCGTGCCCGTGGTCGTGAGTGTGGTCGTGGTCGTGGCCACCGACGAACGGGAGTGCGCGTTTCAGTCGGGTCAGTGGTCCGGCGCTTTCGTGGTGGTCGTGTGTGTGGTCGTGGTGATCGTGATTGTCGTGAGTGTGGTCGTCGCCTTGGTGGTGCTCGTGATTCTCATGGTCGTGATCGGGGTGATGGGACTCGTGTGAGTTCCCGTGTCCATGACTGTGCCCGTGACGATACTCACGAATGCCGAGCCCAATGAGCAAGATGCCGGCGACCAGACTGACCGGACCGCCGATCTGCACACCACCAAGTATCGTCAGCGGTTCGTTCACCTGCGTGAGTTCGAAGTACGACTTCGCGTAGAAGAACGCCCCCACCATCGCGATGCTGCTCACGAGGTGGCCGACGCCGAGAATGAAACTCGCCGCGAATCCGTACATCCACTTGTTCGTCTGATCGAGGGCGTACGACGCCGCCACCGGCCACCCGTGCCCTGGCTCGATGCCGTGTATCGCCCCGAGGACGACCGCCCCGAGGAACAGCCCTGTCAGATCGGACGGAATCATTCGTGTCGCATATCGCAGGACCCCCTGCTTAACCGTTGTTACTACCGGAACGGGGGATTCATCATACGCGGTGCGCTTTTTCCACCAACGAATTACCACCATGCGAACGAGTTTTAGCATTCCCGACGACGTCGTCGACGCGTTCGACCAGGTCTGGCAGGACCAGGGACTGGACAACCGCTCTCGAGCCGTCAGAGAGGCGATGCTCGAATATATCGAGTCTCACTCGCGACTCGAGGAGACGACCGGCGAGGTGGTTGCCCTGATCGGCTTCGACTATCGCCACCACGAAGTCATCCGCGAACTCCACACCGCCCAGCACGAGTTCCAGGACGTCATCCTCAACACGAGTCACACCCACCAGCAGGAGTGGTGTCTCGAGTCGCTGTTCTGCCGGGGGAGCGCGGACCGCGTTCGAGAACTCACCTATCGACTGCGCGACTTCGACGGAGTACGCCGGGTGAAGGTGATGGTGATCCAGGACCAGGTTGACTGACTCGAGTCCAGAACGACGTTCCGACGGTTCACACTACGTCGGAACTCGAGGCACGAGACAGCAGGTAGACGGCGACGGCACCGAACGCGAGAGCCAACCCTGCCAGGACGGCGACACCGGGGACGACGGCATCGAGAGTTCCGTCGAACCAGGTCACGTCGATCACCGTCATCACGTCCCGATCGAGCATGAGCGAGCGCGCGGTATCGACGCCGTAGGTGACGGGGTTGTAGCGCGCGAAGGTCTGGATCCAGTTCGGCAGCACCTCGAGCGGGAGAAACGCGCTCGACAGGAACAACAGGGGAAACTGCAACAGGTTCGCGCCGATGATCGTCGATTCCTGGTCCCTGGTGAGGAGCGCCAGCGAATTCGAGAGGGCGACGAACCACAGCGAAAATAGAACGCCCACGGCGACGATGCCGACGGCACCAACGAACCCGGTGACGATTTCCGCCCCGAGGAGAACGCCGAGACCGAGGATGATGGTGATCTGGAGTGAGATTCGAAACACCTCTGCAGCGGTCTTGCCGACGAACACGGCCGTTCGGTTCATCGGCGTCACGAGGACCTTCTCGAACATCCCGTTCTCGATGTCGTTGACCAGGCCGATTCCCGAGGTGACCGCCGCGGCGAGGGCCACCTGGATAGCGATCGCCGGCACGAGGAACGTCTCGTAGTTGATGCCCGGAATGCCGCGGTCGACGGCGCTTCCGGCGACGTTTCCGAACACCTCCGTGAACAGGACGAGGAAGATTATCGGCTGAACGAGGGAGACGACCAGGACGAACGGATTTCGGACGGCCTTGAGGTTCCATCGCTTGAAGTTCACCCAGACGTCCCCGACGAACGTGTTTCCGGATTTGGCGGGCTGTTGCGCTTCAGCCGTCCCAGCAGAACCGTCGGTCTCGGAGGTGCTCACCGTGACACCTCCGTTCGCGCGGCGTCGCTCCCGTCGGAATCGACCGCCTCGCCGGTGATCGCGAGGAACACGTCGTCGAGCGTCGGCGCTCGAATGTTGAACCCCGTAACGATCAACTCGGCGTCTCGGAGGGCGACCAGGAGATCCGTCCCGTACTGGCGGGCCGATTCGGCGGTGACGCTGATCCCCTCGTCGTTTTCCGTGACGGCGGCGTCCGAAAAGGCGTCGAACGCTCGAGCGATCGTCGCGGCCCGTTCTCGACTGGCGGGTCCGCCCTCCAGTTCCACGTCGAGGACCTCGCCGCCGACCCGTCGTTTCAGCTCGGCGGGGCTCCCCTCGGCGACAATCTCGCCCCCCGAGATGACCGCCAGCCGATCGCAGAGCTGGTCGGCCTCTTCGAGGTACTGCGTCGTCAGGAAGATCGTCGTCCCCCGTCCATTGATGCGTCGGAAGTAGTCCCACAACCGGTTCCGAGCCTTCGGATCGAGCCCGGTCGTCGGTTCGTCGAGGAAGACCAGCGGCGGCCGGTGAACGAGCGCGGTCGCGGCGTCCAGGCGCTTTTTCATCCCGCCGGAGAACTCTTCGGCCCGCTTGTCGGCGACGTCCACGAGATCGACGAGGTCGAGTAGCTCGTCGACTCGTTCGGATCGCTCGCCTCGAGGGACTCCGTAGGCCTCGCAGGCGAATCGAACGTTCTCCTCGGCGGTGAGTTCAGGGTCGACGCTCGTCTCCTGGGCCATGTACCCGATGGTCTCTCGCACGCTTCGCGGTTCTGTTCGAACGTCGAACCCGTTGACGCGAGCGCTCCCGCTTGTCGGCGATAGGAGCGTCGCGAAGACTTTGATCGTGGTCGTCTTGCCGGCGCCGTTCGGACCGAGAAACCCGAAGAATTCCCCTTCCGGGACCGTCATGTCCACCCCCTGTACGGCGGCGGTCCCGTCGGCGTAGACGAGCTCGAGCCCCTCGACCTCGATAGCCGCTGGTGGGCTGGTTCGCCCGTCGTGGCGCGACTCGATTGCGTCGTCCGATCCCGACGATGGCATACCCGTACTAGTGGAGATAGCGTGATATAGGTTCGACCAAGAAGCGAAGGCTGGCTCGTTCGGAAAGGTGGTGGGAGGATGGGGGAGATCAGCCAGCAACGGGATCACCGTTTCATTGCTAGGCTGCTGTTTTGTCGTTTCTCACTAGCCCTGAACACAAACCACACGCGAAGAACCGATCTCCAAAATTGCATCTCCGCTGTTCCGCGTGTACTGACGTTGCCGAGTCTTACGCTGTTTTCACTTCGTTCAGGTGACTGAAATACCGTGAAATTTTAGCTAAAAGAACGTACTTGAACGACGACGGTCCCTCTCTAAAATACCTCCCGCAGACCGTGGGACGACTCGCACGAAACCGCCTGAAGATCGATACCGTCGATATCATTCACCCACTCGTGAAATCGGTGTGCACAAAACGGCACAAGAACTGTCAGTCTGTTCGGCCGTGCCGGCTGTCGAGCAATTCTGAATCCGCCCTGACCGAGTTGTACACACGTTCGGCCCACTCCATTGCAATCGGAGAATCAGTCTCGACGAACACCTGCATGAGCCCCGTCGTCTCGTCGTATCCTCCTATTCCGACGCACTCGTTGAAGAGAGCGAGTCCATACGGCAGGCGGTTGCGCGTTCGAAGGGCGAGGTAGCCGTTCTCGATCGCCTTCTGAGCACGCTCGGGATACGTGTCGAAGAGCTTCTCGGCGATGTGGGGGAGGTAGACGATTTCGGTGTCGGTTGCATCGAACAGTTGCTCGTGGAATCCACCGAGAGCAAGTGGTGCCATGTGTGTCGTATTGAACCCACGGAACGTCTCCGACTCCCGAACGAGTGAGATAAACCGCTCGACAGGCCGGTACGGGTCATCTGGTTCTGCGACGGTCACAGTCGCATCCACGAACGGCTCGACGACGAATTCCCGGTGATCCTCACAGATCACGTCGAGCAGTGGTGTCAGTTTCTGTGCAGTATGTACGTTCGCCTCGAACCGGAGCACCTCCTCTGCGACGACTTCGCCGCGACCGGTCAATTGCAATCGCCCGTCGACTTTCTCGGCGAATCCCTGTTCGTCGAGCCACTGTGTGAAGCGGTGACTCGTCGCTCGAGAAACGTCGAGACGGTCCTCGATCTCTCCCCGGTCGAGCGGTTCTTCCAGGAGCGCCTCGAGGACGGGGCCATGCCGGACGATATCGCCGAGTCGGTCCGTATCTATGCGATTACCTGCTGTGTTTAAGCGGTGGCCGAGCTGGCGACGGTTTCGCTCGTTTTCCAGAATGGCCTCGAAGATCGGCGAGCCTGGTCGGAGGCGACTATCGTCATCGTATCTGTCGTATTCGTCAGGCGCCATCTGGCTCACTCCTTAGAGAATTGGTGGCAACGACAGTAACTCTATCCCGTTCGTGCTTCGTAACTCCTCTCACGGTCTGAAACGGCACTCACTCCATCGAACAGTGCTCGACAGGTGAGGCCAACGACTGTGACGTCGTACAGGTGGGCATGACACGACAGAAGGTCGGCGACGATCAGATCGAACAGTTCGAAGGAGTATTCCACGGGTACTTGATCCGACCCGTTGATCCCACCTACGACGACGCACGAGCCGTCTGGAACGGGATGATCGACAAGCGACCCGCACTCATCTCGCGGTGTCGTGGAGTCGCCGACGTCATCAGCGCGGTGAACTTCGCCCGCGAACACGACCTGGCGGTGGCTATTCGTGGCGGCGGCCACAATGTCGCCGGGACTGCCGTCTGCGACGATGGGCTCGTTATCGACCTGTCCGAGATGAGGAGCGTATGGGTCGATCCTGACGAACGGACGGCGTGGGTTCAAGCCGGCGCTACGTGGGCAGACGTCGACCTTGAGACGCAGGCGTTCGGGCTGGCGACTCCCGGCGGCGTCGTCTCGGATACGGGCGTCGGAGGACTCACCCTCGGCGGTGGCATCGGCCATCTCCGGTGCAAGTACGGGCTCAGCTGTGACAACCTCCGCTCCGTAGACCTCGTTACCGCGGATGGCGAGTATCTGACTGCCAGCGAGGACGAGCACGAGGAGCTCTTCTGGGGCCTTCGCGGGGGCGGCGGGAACTTTGGCGTCGTCACTGGCTTCGAGTTCGAGCTCTACCCGGTCGGACCCGACGTGGCGGTCTGCCTGGTGTTCTATCCGAGTGACCAGCTGGCCGATTGCCTGCGAACGTACCGTGAATACGCCGAATCGGCGCCCGATGCGGTTAGCACGCTCGTCTTTGCGGGCGAACTGCCCGACGAAGAACTGTTCGAGGGCGACGACGTTCATCGGCAGAAATTCGCCATCATGGGGTGCTACGCCGGGCCCGTCGACGACGGGACACGAGTGCTGTCGGCCCTGCGTGAACTCGCGGAGCCGATCGCCGATTTCAGCGGGGTGGTGCCCTACACCGAACTCCAGCAGATACTCGACGAGGACTACCCCGACGGGATGCGCTACTACTGGAAGTCGCTGTATCTCGACGGCCTGTCGGAGTCCGCTATCGATCGCATTGCCTACTGGGCCGACGTGGCGCCCTCCCCGCTTTCGACGGTCGACGTCTGGCAGTTAGGGGGCGCAATTGCCCAAGATGGTGTCGAGGATAGTGCGTTCGCGGGGCGGCACGCTCCGTTCTTGCTCGGCGTCGAAGCGAACTGGGAACGTCCGGAGGCCGACGATGCCAACGTCGAGTGGGTGCGTGACTGTCTCGACGACATGCGACAGTTCTCGGACGGGTCGGTCTACCTCAACTTTCCGGGATTCCTCGAAGAAGGTGAGGACATGATGCGGACCACGTTCGGACCCTCGTACGAGCGATTAGTTGCGTTGAAGGACGAGTACGACCCGACGAATTTCTTCAGCCGTAACCAGAACATCCCACCGTCTGGAGTCGCCAGGGCTGACGAGCACGTTAGAGAGTGAACCAGTGGGAACCTTACGGCGATAATTGATCGTCTATTCCTCCTCCATTTTGTTCAGGTTTCGGACTGCGGTTACAGACTCCGTCTATATTGCCGATTTCTCCATAGCGCCCGAAATGGCAGTCGATACCGCGAATGTTCTCTCGTGAACCTACGCTGGAGTTCTTCGTCCGAACGCCAATTTAACCCCGAATCCGACGAGGGCGCTTCCGCTGGCCACACGAAGGACATCTCTCACGAGTTCGCGGTCAGTAATGACTTGTCTCGCTTGCGCCGAGAATACCGCGAGCATTGCTTGATAAAGGAATCCGAGACTCGCAAACAGCACGCCGAGCGTGAAAATTTGGAGGGCGGTAGAACTCCCTGGTCGGACGAACTGCGGCAGGAAAGCGAGGAAGAACACCGCCACCTTCGGATTCAAGACGTTGATCAGCAGAGCACTTCGAAACGACTCACTCGGCGTGTAGGTAGTGCTCTCCGACGAAATCTCGAATTCCTCCGAATTTCTCAACGTCTGCACGCCGAGATACACGAGATACACCGCACCGACGAATTTGACGACGGTGAATGCCAGCGCGGACGTTTGGAGAATTGCCGAGAGTCCGAGCATGGCCGCCGTCGTGTGTACGACACTCCCCGCCGAAGATCCTAATGCGGCGGTGACACCGACGGTGCGTCCGTCGCTGATACTCCGGGTTAGCGTGTAGATACTATCCGGCCCGGGTGAGACGATGAGGGCGATTGCGACGGGAACGAACGCAAGGACGGCACCTGGTACTAACATGCACTAGTGCTCGAGGATAAACACCTTATACCCAGACGCTAAGTGACATGTTACCGAGACTCGCGCTGTTCTACTTTGTTCAAGTCTCAAACTGACGTTCCAGATTTCGTCTACTTTGCCGCTTTCGGAGGAAGAGTCGGCGGAGTGAGTGACTACTCTCCACTCTCGAACTGCGGATTCCAGACTACTTCCCACAGGTGTTCATCCGGGTCTTGGAAGTGACCTGAATACCCGCCCCATTCGCGGTCACGAGGAGAGTCGGTAATCTTCGCACCGGCTTCTTCCGCCGTCTGCATTACGTCATCGACTTCTTCTTTCGACGCGACGTTGTGGCCGATAGTGAACTCCGCAGGACTCGACGCAGTTTCGTCGACGTTTGCGTCTTCCGCGATTTGATGTTTAGGGTAGAGTGCGAGTTGCAAGCCGTTATTCAGAGGGAAGAAGGCGACTGCTCCTCCTTCAAACTCCGTTCCGACGATTCCCTCTGTTGGCCATCCTAAGCCATCACGGTAAAAAGTGAGGGATTTTTCTAAGTCACTGACTCCCAAAGTAACGACGGTAATGCGTGGTTCCATGGTCACTGGTCTAGCGTGGGCTGAGAACCAACCGCTGACCAGTATCTAGATGGGAGGGTGATGAAATAGGCTTTCGTAAAAATTGGAGAGCTGTAACGTGGTTCATCGATCGGAAATCTAAAGAGCAACTGCCGGAAGATGATCTGACTAACCGACCGGCGATAGATGCTCTGTAGCGCCCGAATTCGGCTACCTGCTTTCGCGCTGTTCGACCTTGTTCAGGTAGCTGAAATCCGTAACACATTCGAGTGAAAAAAGGAGCTTTTCGAATCTGAAACCCACAAATACAGCAAGTAGAACCAATTACTCGCCGCCGCACATAAATAACAGAGTCCAGCGGTTAGCGGTCCGCCGCAAACTACTCTCAGAAACGCCTGTCGACCTACCGGCGATCTTACCCACGATGGTACGAGCTGTGGCTCTGTAGAACCTCTCAAACGGGGATATCTTTCGACACCCGTGCCGAATGCATGGTGCGTATCGAACGGACGCCAGAAATGCTGGTGTGATCAGTCGCCGATGGTTAGCTCTTTTTACGGATGAATGCAAGCATCTCGTCGATGAAGCGATCTGGCGCGGTGAGCATCGCTTCGTGTGCGTACCCATCGAAGGTAACGATCCGGTTGTTCGGGAGCGCGTGGTTGACCGGGGGCGTCGCATCTTTCATGAGTGGAGGGCTCTCGCTGCCGGATAACAGCAACGTCGGCGTCGTCACGTTGGCGAACCGGGCCGCGTCGAAACTCGTACTCGCCGACCGCTGATAAGCTGCGGGGCCAGACGTGTCCCGCGTCCACGAGATCCTGCCAGTCCGGGGCCGAGCGTTGCGCATCGATTTCTTCCGGCGTGGATTGGGCGATTTCTCGCAGAAACAGGGCGAGCATCTGCTCGTTCTCGCCGTTTTTCAACAGCCGCTCCATTTCAACGAGTACTTCATCGGAGTAGAGTTCGTGATCGCCGAACACAATCGGTGGTTCGTACAGAACGAGTTTGAGTAGGTCGTCGGTTCGCAGGGCCGCCTCCAGCCATAAGAGCGCCCTCGATGAGTGTCCAAGGAGGGTTACAGGTTCGTCGATCGCCTCGACGACCGCAGCCACGTCCTTGAACTCTCGTTCTAATGCGTACTCGTCGGCATCGCCGCTCTCGCCGACGCCACGACAATCCATCGCGTACACCGTATAGTGGTCCGCAAAAGCGGAACGAACCCCGGAGAGTTCCCAGAACCGGTGGTCGCAGGCGCCCCCGCGGACGAGCCCGAGCGGTGGTCCGCTCCCCGTCCGTTCGAATGCAATTGTGGTTCCATCTGCTGACGTAACTGTTCCCCTTTTCTTACCCGTGTCTGGTGTTGCGTTGACCATGGGACGGCTCACCACCATTCCCCTACGAACCGCAATGACACAGCGTCATCTCGTGAAAAACCTGCACGTCCCGCACAGAGAGCGTGACACGCTAGAAATTAGCCAGCGAATTTTAACCGTACTTTGGTTGCCTGCTCTGCGAGGCAGTTCTCGCTTCCAGAGACGAAGGAAAGAACAACTGCCGGAAGGAGAATCGGCTACCTGACCCGCAATAGGGCCCTTATACGCCTGAATTCGGTGTAGCCTCCCCTTGGCGAGATTGAGTTTCTGGCATGTGTGGACCACCACGTCGAGGTGCTCGATGCGATCTCGTCGTACGGCAACACTGCGTAGCGCACGTACGCCTCTAGAGAAGGCTCTAGTCACGCTTTACAGTACATGGGTGCAATTCTCGTTGTATCATATGACGCCTGATCCTGAGCGCAGCATCACCGGCGAATCGATATCGAACAACACCGACTTGATCGGCGATACGATGACTTGGTGGGAATCGCTCGAACAGTGGCGTGCGACGCTGTTTCTGATCGGCGGTCTAATTTTACTCCTCGACGTGCTCCCCGTAGTGGCAAACATCAGAACAGGCGCCGCCGATTGGCTGATACTGGGACAGACGTTTGTCGGTGCTGGATGGACCGCCGCCCTCGTCGGACTGCTCGGGTTATATCCAGAATTTGCCGACCGGAGTCGGTGGCTCTCCCGCGTCGGTGCTGTCTTCGCCGTCATCGGCGTGGTGACGTTCGGCGTCATGGCTATGACGTCGCTCCTCTACTACGTTGGGATTCCATCCGGGGATTACGATGCAATTAGCTGGTTCTTCCTCCCAGGAGTACTCATTGGGAGTGTGCTGGGGTTCGTCACGTTCAGTACTATCAGTCTTCGTACTGGTATCCCGTCACGGACCGTCGGCGTTCTCCTGGTGGTACCCGCCATCCTCGTTGTCACGAATATCCTCCGATTTATCGCCGGGATGGAATCTGCGACGATAACCCTCGGTATCGTCATCGGAGACGCGCTGGCGATGCTGGCCATCGGGTACGTCCTCCGTACTGAAGGTGTTCCGACCGACCGTGCGGAACCAACGCCAGCGGAGGTACGTCATGACTGATCGAGCCACTGGGACGTCGCGGTGGGGCACGCTCGAACAGTGGAGTCCAACGCTATTCATCGTCGGCTTCGCGCTTGAACTCGTCTTCGCCGTGAACCACGGGTTAGCGTATCTGGTAGAAGCCATCTCGTTCATTGATTGGCTTTATCCGACTGTCCTCCTCGGTCGGTTAGCTGTCCTCCTCGGGTTAGCAGGCCTCTCAGTACGAGTTGTGAACACCAATCCCCGATTTGGGAAGCTGAGCCGTGGGGTGGTCTCGGTCGCGGCTCTGTTCACCGTCGGATTGTTGGCGTTGTCGGTACTGGATATCGTCGGAGTCACCACCTCGATTATCGCAGTGTTCGGGATTGGAACGGTCATACTGACAATTCTCACGTTCCTTCTGTTTGGTGTGGCGGGACTCCGTACCGATGCATATCCCGCCGTTGTTGGAGCGCTTTTGCTGGTGGCCACCCTCGCCGTGATCGGCGTGTTGGTCAGCCAAGGAGTCTTCTCTACGAACGTGAGAGGGGCGGTCGGTGAGGGGGTGAACGCCATCGCCTTCCTTGCAATTTGGCGTTTCCTCAACGCCGAGTTGAAGGAAACCAAGAGAGCGGAGCCAGCACCGACGGAGGCTCGCTATGGCTGAGACAGCTCCCGACACGACGCGGTGGGAATCGCTCGAACAGTGGAGTCCGATTGCGTTTCTCGTCGCCGGGGTATTATTGGTCGTCTTCGCGGCGCTCCTCGGCTACGAGGCGTTCACGGACATGCCCGCCCCGGAAGACCTCTTTGGACCTCCCGGATTTTTCTTGGCGATGGTCGGGTTGCTCGGGCTGTATCCGGGCTTCGCTGACCGGGCCCCTCGGCTGGCGCGCGTCAGTGCCGTCGGAACAGGGATCGCCGCAGTGGGATGGTTACTAATCACGGTGTACGCTCTTATCGAGGTCGTTGGAAGCCTCCCCGCCCTCGAAGAGATGGGCGTGTTCGGATTTACTATTATCCTCGCCTCAGGTGCAGCGATGATTCTGGCGTACATTGGGACTGGTGTTGCCAGCCTCCAGACCGGCAACCACTCGCGGTATCTCGGCCTGCTTATGCTAACCCCACCAGCCGTCTTCGGCGTAATGCTGTCACAGGCAGTTCTCTTTGCCCAGTTCGGGCTGTTCTCGGAGACCTTCATGGCATGGTCGGCTGTCGGCCTGGCCGGGGGACAGGCACTCGCCCACATTGGCATCGGTTATTTCCTCCGGACTGAGGCTATCTCGACCAAACGGACAGAGCGAGCGCCGGTGGAGGTTCGCCATGACTGAGACGGCTACCAGCGTGACTCGGTGAGAAATTCTCGAAACTCGGTCGCTGATGGGTTCTCACGACTCGCCTCTTGCTTTTTATAGCCTTCGACGGGTTTCACGAATCAGCGGGGACTGAACGTTAATACCCATGCTAACGAATACCACGATATGGCAAACGCAGCCGAAATCGGTTGGGACGGAGAGCAAGTGTTGGCTGCGTCGATGAACCCGATGGCCATCATCGATGGCGAACAATACGTGTCGGTCAACCAGCCGTTCGCCGATCTGTACGGGTTTTCGCGCCCGGACGAACTCGCTGGCGAGTCGTGGGAGTACTGCCTCGCCGAGAACGAGCGCGAGCGCTTTGAAAGGAAAATCCTCCCGATGTGTCGTGCAGACGGACAGTGGCGCGGCAGGGTTGCCGGGCGCCGACGAGACGACGGTATCGTTTCGCAGGAACTCACAATAGCCCGTTTGGATGACCACTTCATCTATACCGCTCGGGAGATCGATAGCAACGGGCAAGCGGAAAATGAGCTAGCGGATTGCCAACGGCTTCTTAGGCGGGAACGCGAGTTGGAACGGTACAAAACCACCATCGAAACCGTGGATGATGGTGTCTACGCGCTCGACGAAGACCTCCGGTTCTCGTTCGTCAACGATAGACTGTGCAAGATGACTGAAATGTCTCGAGAGGATTTGGTCGGAACTCCCGTCACAGAGTTGTTCGAGTACGACGACGAGGTCGCAGCTGCCGCGGAGATCCGCCAGCGCGTCCTCGAGAGCGACACTAGCGTTGGAACTATTCAAGGGACGTTACCAACGTCCGACGGAGAGCGTATTCTGGAAGCGCGGTACCGACTTCATCCCGAACCTGACGGCGAGTACCGCGGGAGCATCGGGGTTGTCCGCGACGTGACTGAACGCGAAGAGCGTGAACGACAACTCGAACGCCGGCGCGACGAACTTGAGACGCTCAACCAAATCAATGAACTCCTCCTCCAGATAGCCCGTGACCTGTTTTCGTCACCAACACGGACGGAGATCGAGCAGATGGTCTGTGATCGCTTGGCTACTTCCCACCTGTACCAGTTTGCTTGGATCGGTGCCCCCGACTCGGTTAGGCAGCGAATCGCTCCACGCGCAAGTGCTGGAATCGACGAGGGCTATGTCGAGTCGATAACGGTTACGGCGACGGAAACCGAAACCGGTCAAGGACCCGGCGGTCGGGCATTCCGCACGAGAACGTGCACGTGTGTCAGGACGTCCGCACGGACCCGGCGTTCGAACCTTGGCGTGAAAAGGCTCTGGACCGTGGCATCAAATCGGCTGCTGCGATTCCGCTGGTTAACGGTAATACGACGTACGGAGTCTTAGCCGTATACGCGTCCCGCCCACTCGCATTTAGCCACCGCGAACAAGCGGGGTTTGAAACCCTCGGTAAGGCCGTTGGATTCGCCATCAACGCCATTGAAAACCGTAGGCTCCTGTTCGCCGATTCGATCGTCGAACTTGAATTCGGGGTCACCGATCCCAGATTAGTGTTCGTCCGGGCATCTGAACAGTTTGATTGTGAGCTCAACATCACTGGCTACGTCGAGTCGGAATCTGGCAATTGGAGTGTGTACCTCACCGTCGACGGTGCTCCACCGGCAACTGTTTGCGACGTCGCAGCTGACGATTCAGACGTGGACGAAACTCGGGTTATCGCCGACGAGGAGGACACCGGAGTTCTCGAGTTCGTCATGAAGGAACCAGCCCTGAACAACATCACCGAACACGGGGGTATCCTTACTTCAGGGCATGTCGATGACGGGCAAGGGCGGTTCTGCATTGAAGCACCTCAGACCTCAGATATTCGCAGGTTATCTGACAGACTTCAAGCCGAATACCCTGACTCGACGTTGATTGCGCAACGTGAATTCGACCGCCCCGCCCAGAAAGCGCATGAGATACGCCAATCAGTCAACGATCAACTGACTGATCGGCAACTGGAAGCGCTCATGCGCGCGTATCACGCCGGATACTTCGACTGGCCGCGTCAGAATACCGCGGGCGACATCGCTGCATCGATGGATGTCGCAGAAACCACGTTCCACTATCACCTGCGTAATGCCCTCGAAACACTCTCGTCGGCACTCATCGGCCTCGAAAAGGACTGGGAGGTTTGACTGGATCGGCGTGGGACACAACAGGGACGTGATGCAGCGAACGATCCGTCGTTTTTAGAGTTCTTCGAGCGTCACGTCTGAAAACGTCAATAGATGGTGGTCCTACAGCGAATTGTGGTTGCCCTGTTGATTTCGCAGCCGGTCGAGGGATTGCGGTTGACGCTGGCCGGATTCTTCAGTGCCTGCGCTGGTCATTGGTGGACCCCTTCCGGAGAGGGCGAGTCCCGATACACGCGGTGTTAATGAAAAGCACCTCCTCAAACCATCTCTAAATAAATCGGTAGTCGCTCCGATTTCGGTTCTCACTAACCGAGCGGCGGAGGGAAGAACTGCTGCCGAAAGAAAATTTAGCTAACCAGTCGGTGATAGAAGCCCTGAAACACCCGAATTCGACTACCGCTTGCTCCTTTGCTCCACCTTGTTCAGGTATCTGAAATCCGTGACACAAACTAATGGAATAAATTCATTTTGGTAAATTCAGCCTTCCGAAAGCAACCGATGTGGACGTTTTCACGAGCCCACAAATAAACAAGCGTGTGCCACCGGCGGTGAAACATCGTCGAAACCCTCAGTCGACTGGACATTGCCGCAGTGATGCTGAATACACGGTCTGCATTCATGGCAGATTTTGGTCGATTATTTACTGAATGAGGCGCCGGAGGCATCGATGATTACGCAAGACGTTCGCTCACCTCATCTGCCGCTCGGTTGCCTGATCGAATCGCGCCGTCCATATAACCACACCACTGTGTTGCCGTTTCCGTCCCCGCCCAGTGGATACGGCCTACAGGTTCACGGAGTACTGATCCATAGGCGGTCATCGTCCCTGGCGTCATGTTTCCGGCGTAACACCCAGCCGACCACTGCTCGTTCGACCACGATTGCTCGACGTACTCGACTGGTTCCACAGCCCGATCCCCGAAATAGCGGGCGAAATCGTCCAACACACGTTCGCGTCGGTCGGTCGCGTCTCTCTCACTCCACGTGCGTGCCTGGCTCCCCACGACGAAGCCGACCAGGGCCCCAGTCGTACTCTCGGCGGCCAAATCGTCGAATACGAAACCGACGACAGCGTCTTCAGTGAGGACGAAGCCGGAGTAGCCGTCGCTCCTCCAGAACGGCTCCTCGTACGTCGCGATGCATTTGATAGTCGCGCCCATCGGCATCCGCTGTGTGAGCGCGTCCCGTCGGGCCGGGAGTGTCGGAGTGTAGGCGATTCGCCCGGCGAGCGTCGGTGGAATCGCCACTATCGCGAACGTCCCGGTGTACGTCCCACCATCGGATTCGACGGTCACACCCGACTCGTCCTGTGTGATAGCTCGGACCGGCGCTTCAAGATGCACGACATCGGCCAATTCGTCAGCCATCAGTTGGGACAGTTGCTGGGCTCCGCCTTCGATACGGCGTTCCTGGGCACCCCCCTCCACGCCGGTTATCGTCTCGATCCCGCCAGCGGCGTGGATGTACGAGAGGAAAAACAGGAGCGATATTTCGGATGGCTCGGTGGTGAACAGTGCCCGCAGGACCGTATCGAAGGCTGCTCTCGCCGCCGCCGTCTCGAGCGTCTCTCGTTTCCACGATTCCACGGTGGTCGCGTCCCACTCCTCGGCGTTCGGTGCGTCGTACGGTGCCTCGAGTGGAATCTGCGCTCGAAGCGTTTCGATCGTTCCGAACGCCTCCATCAGTTCCGAATACGACTTCGGTGGTAACGCCTGGAGTGCATCGTCGTGTTCGCTCACAGTGCCATCGATGGAAAGCTGGTCAAGTCCGTCGTCGAACTGTGGGACAGTGTCGAGGCCGAACTCCGCAACGAGTTCGTTCACCCTGTTCTGTGTCGGACCGATCCACTGACCGCCGAGGTCGACGTGTTCACCGCTCGCCAACCGGTGAGTTACTGTCCGACCGCCGACTCGGTCCCGGGCTTCAAGTACTGTTACTCCGTGACGGTCGTTCACGAGGGACCGAGCCGCGCTAAGCCCTGCTAGGCCAGCACCGACGATGATGGCGTCGAAACGCCCATATTGCCGTTCTGTCATGGTTGCTCCTCTTCGGTCGTACTCATCTCACCGGTTCTGGAAACCGCTATGAAGACAATGAATACAAATCCCTGTTCTACGCCGCCCCTGTTAACTGTTCACACTAACCACTGATCGAATGTCTACCAGATGGCAGATGTGAGACAGTGGTGACCCGCCCTCGTGGCCAAGTGATATCCTCCATACACGGCGCGCATTTTACAATTTTCTCAGTCTTCTGCGGACTGTCCGGAGGTGCGTTTTATGAATTTGGGACGTGTATAGTTAGCATGGAACATACTCGATTCACTCCCGATCTCGAACTTAACGAGCTTTCCCCGGACGAGGCCTTCGCCACGTTGGGGAACGAAATACGGCTAGACATCATCCGCGTACTCTGGCGGGCAGGTGCCACCTACGAATACGACGACGGCTCTGACGCCGTCGAGACGGTGTCGTACTCTGAGTTACAAACCGAGATTGAGATCGACGATAATGGGAAGTTCAACTACCACCTCTCGAAACTCGCACCCCATTTCGTCCGACGAACTGACGACGGATACCGGCTGAGCAGTGCGGGTAAGCAAATCGCCAGAACGGTGATAGCCGTATCCGGAGCGGGGCGCCTCGACTTCTCTCGGGAACTCGACGAGAGCTGTCCGTTATGCGGGGCAGCCGTTGCGGTCACCTACGAGGATCAATGGCTCCGAGTCAGGTGTACCGAGTGCTACGGATTGTTCGGCGATCAGGCACCGGCTGGGACGCTCTTCCTCACGAGCTATCCAGCAGCAGGTCTGACGACCCGTGACTCTGAGCAAGCACTCGCAACCGGACTCTATCGGTGTGCCCTGGACATAACCTATCTGATGTATGGTATCTGTCGTGAGTGTGCAGGACAGGTCTCGTCGTCGGTGACGGTCTGTGACGTGCACGAAGTGAAAAACGGTCTGCCCTGCGATACCTGTGGAACACCGTTCCCGGTTTGGGCAGACATGAAGTGTGATACCTGTGGGTTCGCCAAGCGGTTACCGGTCGAGATGTTCGCGACTGGTCTCGTCTTGGCGACCGAACTGACCGGCAATCCCGAGTTGGACATCGACTCACCGGCGGTCGACGAGGCCATCGAACTGCTTCAGAACAACGTCGAGACCGATGTCTCGACGAAGCCCCTCCGCGTATCGCTCTCTATCGAGGTCGAGACGACGGTGTTCACTCTCACGTTGGACGACGAGATGAACGTCGTCGAGTTCGATCGGGAGCCACGGACTGACACCGTTATTTCGTAATCCGGAGACGTCTGGCCCTGTGAGAGAAATGTTGTTCTCCTAACACATAAGTTCGATCTCAACGCTAGCACTAGCTGCTCGGATCAGAGCACGATCCGGCAACGTGGCGTCCGTTACGTGGAGGTGCCTCGAGCCGACACGAGCGGTGGAACGGACGACACAGAAGGTGGTGAATGACCATGACAAGCAACTCGATGCCGATCAGTGGGTGTACCACGGGGATAACTCCATGACCGTAGTAGATCACGGCAAGCAGAATCGCGTCCTCGATTGGGGCGGTTTCCCTGGCCGCTGGGAAATCACGCGTTCGACGGCGGACACGGACGGCGAACTGTTGGAAATGCGATTCGAGATCGAAACCGTCCCGGAAGAAGGCCCGTTCGTCCACACCCATCCACACGCCCAGGAGCGCTACGAAGTGGTTTCAGGTGTGCTGGAAGTGTACGTAGACGGGGAATGGATGGAGGTAACGGCTGGTGAGGAGCACACCGTCCCTCCAGGCACGGCCCATACGTTCAGGAACGCGACCCCCGCCGAGATCATAAACGTCCATGAGCCCGCCCTACAGCACGAGGTGTTCTTCCGCCGGTTCCATCAGCTCGTCACGGAGCGGGGTGTGTCGTTGCCTCCGGAGGGATTCAACGACATCCTGCTGTTAGCGATGCTGACGACGGAACACGAGGACGATATCTACGCGGTGAGCCCGCCGCATTGGGTCTTCAAGGCCCTGACTGTCCTCGGACGGGTGTTGAGATACCGTCTGCCTGACTAACCGACACCACAGATAACACCAGTGACTTCCAGTAATGCGATTCGAAATCGACAATGACACGATCATCAGATCATCGAACGGAGAAACCAGACGAGTCGAACAGTCAACCGATCTGCCGACGCAGAACCGTCCTCAGAGCCACCGGACTCGGCGCGACACTCCCGATATTCGGAGAAGTTGCTACGGCGAAAGAGAGTGCCTCTGAACCGCCAAACGAGCGGGATGAGGCCGATACTGCCAGCCCACCGACTATCCACTCCCACTTCGGCTATTCAGGGACGACTGATGACGAGATTCCGAACCGTTTAGAGCCGGACGAAACCGTCGAACTCCACGCCGACGAGGACAAAATCGACGATTCGAATCTCCCGGCCCTGACGGTTGAGTTCGGTGCGTTCCACTTCGCTCCCGTGGGGCTTCACGTGGAGCCGGGGGCAATCGTCGAATTCGTATTCAACACTCCGGAGCACACGGCGACGGCGTACCATCCGGGTCAAGAACGTCAGCAACGCGTTCCCGACGGCGTTCCGGCGTTCTCTTCGACGGTCAACGAGCATCACGGGTTCTGGCTCTATCGCTTTGAGGAAGAAGGCGTATACGACCTATTCTGTGCCCCGCACGAATGGGGTGGGATGGGCATGCGAATCGTCGTCGGGGACGGTCCGGGTGGTGTCGTGCGGGCTCCCGGCCGTCCACCGCTTCCGATGACCGCCGCACTCCTCGGGACGGGACTAGGCGGAGATATCGGCCATCCAGCCCTGGAGCCGCAGAACATCATCGACAACGGGCCGATCTCTGGGCACGACTTGGGTATCGATCTCGAGGTGACGATAACGGCCCCAAGTCCAACCTGATATCTCGCCTATTTTGACTGCTGCTGTCTATAAACGAGTTGGAATGGGGTGAAGGATACAGTCACCGTATGCAGTACGTGAGGCCTGTCTGCTGAAAGATGCCTGTGTTATCGATGGTCGATCGACGACCGAAAGGGCAACTGTCGGAAGCAGAAACAGCTACTCAAACAGCAATAGAAGCCCTGAATCTCCCCAATTAGACTACCTGCTTTCCCGTTGCTCCACCTTGTTCAACTCTATCAGCAACCGAAAGATCGCCTTGACGAGGTTCGCGTCGACGTCGAACCGATCCGCGTTTTCGCCCGCTCGCTCCATCACTCGAGCCTCTTGCGTTTCGTCTGTCGTGGGTAAGTCCTCGGCGGCTTTTACTTTCGCAATGGTGTCTGCGACGTAGGTTCGACGCGCGATCAGCTCGACGAGGTCCTGGTCGATCTCCTGGATCTCCTCGCGTAGCTCCTCGAGGTCCATCTCCTCGGGCACCCGTCCCTCGTCGTCCGGTTCGTCGGCCGTTGTTTCTGAATCGTTCGTCATAACGTTGTGGCTCCCTCGGTTCGCGTTCGAACCAATCGCGTCGTCCCCGGTCTGTCTCGCCACCGCTCACTCACCGTCTCGAGTGCGTCTCGATCACCGACGGCCACGTAACTCGGGCCCGTCCCGGAGAGTGAGACGCCCGCAGCGTCCGGAAGCGCCTCGAGCATCGGTTGAGTCGAACACTCGAGGGCGCCACAGAAGGCGAAGCCGTTGACGGTCATCGCCTCGGCGTAGCGGCCGTCGAGGGCGAGTTCGGCGACGAGGTCGGCCATCGAGTCGATCCGTTTGCAGGCGTCGACGTCGGCGTCGGCGCTGAACGACTGTTCCGGTGGGGTGTAGATGGCGGCGTGCCGTGCGAAGTCCGATCGGTCGTGCTCGAGCAAGCGGTCCTCCGTGTTGTCGGTGATCGTGACGCCCCCGAGCATGCTCGCGCTCGCGTCGTCGAGCGCTCCGGTGACGGTGACGCCCGCGTCCCTGGCGGCCTCGACGCCGACCAGGCAGGCCTCGAGTCGGTCCACGTCGTCGGCGAGTCCGAGGGCGTCGAGCGTCGCGAGCACGGTCGCGTTGGCGGCGGCGCTCGAGCTCTTGAGCCCCGAGGCGAGGGGGACCTCGCTCTCGGTCGCGACCGTTCCGCCCTGGATCGACTCCTCAATATCGGCCGCCTCCCGGTAGTGCTCGAGCGTGCGTTCGACGCAGCGTTCGATCAGCGTAGTGTCGGCGTCGGGAGCGCTCTCGATTGTTCCGGAGACGCCCTCTGAACCGTCGAGTTCGACCGTCGCGGTCGTCTCGAGGTCGATCGCGAACGCGGCGCCCGTGCCGGTCGCCAGGGCGTTGAGTATCGTCCCAGCAGCGGGTGTGGTCGCCCGGCCGTCCATACGGTGTCTCTCTTGCACGGACTATTTACGGCTGATGGTCGGTGCGGTTCTGGCCGCAATCGCCGAGTCGCCGGTATCGGTCGGTAGCAGTACCATCGTGCGTCGCCAGTAGCAGCGTCTGGGTGCATCGCCGGTAGCAGCGCCATCGTACCGCCCTCGAGGGCCACGGGCAGTCCGTGGTGCTTTTGCCGCCCGCCCCCAAGAGGTGCGTATGAGCACGCGAAGCAACGTCGCCCCGAGCACGCTGCCGGTCGAACTGGTCGACGGTGGCGTCGTCGTTCGCTACCTCGACGGACGGGAGACGTTCTACAACGGCGTCCCGGAACCGAAGGCGGGAAGCGTTCGGTCCCCGCCGGGAAAGGAGGTGCACGTCCTGGTCACCGATCCCGACGGCGTCGAAGGCGTGATGACCTACGTCAACGATCGAAATACCCACGAGGACATCCTCGAGGCGACGGGTGTCGGGCGAGTGATGCTCGAGTCGACGGACGAGGAGGAGTTGTTTCCCGGGGTTACCGTGACGACCGAGGGGTACTCCGTTCGCGTCGAGGCGGATCACGACGTCGTCGACGGCCGGGTGTTCGTCTTCGCCGAGGACGAGATGAGCGAGCACGCGTACGAACTGGTCGAGGGAGACGGTCGAGACGAGCGAGGCGGGCCAGACGAGCGAAACGAACGAGACAGGTCCGAGTGATGCCGCTACGAAAACAGTGGCAACCCCTCGAGCGCTCGACCGTCGCGCAGGCGCCGGATCGTCCGGGTGTCTACGAACTCGGCGACGCGGACGGCGAGGTCCGAACGATCGACTCGGGCGTCCTCCAGGACGAACTCAAGACGGCGCTCGCCTACGAGAGCGCCGACCGGGTGCGCTGGGAGGCGACGCACACGCTCGAGGAAGCCGAGAACCGAGCCGCCGAGCACCGCGCTCGAGCCGGTCTCGAGGAGTAAGCGACGACGTCACTGCTGGCCGAGCGTGACTCGTACCAGACTCACTGGATGTACGACGGACCTTCGGCGTCGCAGTGTCGTTCGTGTTCCTCGGCGTCGTCCTGGAGGTCGAACAACAGGCCGCACTCCTCACACTCGTACCAGGTGGCGTCGTCGCGCTGGGTAGTGACCACCATACCATACCATGGCACGCGAAGGGGGAAAACCGTTACTCCGGCAGTGGGTCACGGACGGCGACCAATTATAGAATTCTAGCGCTCTTCATTCGAGCGGCCGGCCCGGTCCGCCGCGGTCTCGAACCCGAGTTCGGACTGCTCGAGCGACCGACGACCCTCGCGTTCGGCGAGTGCCTCCGGATCTGGGGCGACGTTGTCGGTGATCCGCGCCCACGAGTTGTGCACCTTCGCGTGACACCACCGACAGAGGTAGATCGTAATCTCGTGACCGACGGTCTCGCCGTCTCGAGCGTAGGATAGGTGGTGTTCCTCGAGTAGCGGGCGCTCGCCGGAGATGGTCGACTCGTCGGGAACCTGGCCGAGTCGGCGTTCCTCAAGCCCGCAGCGAGCGCACTCGCGTTCGGTCGTCCGGGACCGGAAGTGGGGACACGCGGCCCAGGAAGAGGGTTGGCTCGCGTCGCTCGCCTCGCCGTGATCGTTCGCGTCGAGCCCGTCGATACCATCGCTCGCGTTCGACGTCGGCTCGCTCGCACCGTGACATCCGATACGGTCGCCTTCCGCGTCGGCGACCACGCACGCGTAGTCGGCCTCGGCTCGCTCGCGGGCGAACTCGGGGTCGTGCTGGTAGTGATCGAAGGCGTACCGGCACTTCCCGTCGCTGGTGAGGTAATCGCAGACGCCGGCGAACGCGTAGGGATCGTCGACACCGACTGAGGTGCCCCGTGGCGTCTTCTCCATACCACTGTGTACGCTCGAGCGAAGTTGAATCTGTGGTCTGTGCCCACCCTCGGTGCCGATACGCCTTTTACCCTGCCGCCACCACTCGAGTCCGTGCCAGTCGTGTACGACCCCGATGGTGCGGCGCGGACGCTCGCGACGACCGTCGACATTGCCGACTCCCTCCTCGAGCAGACTCGCGGGCTGATGTTTCGTCGCTCACTGCCCGACGACTACGCGCTCGCCTTTCGGTTCGAGCGGGCGAAAACCCGCGACATCCACATGCTGTTCGTGTTCGTCCCGCTCGACGTAATCTGGGTCGCGGACGGCGTCGTCCAGCGGGTGGAAACCCTCCGGCTGTGGCGGGGTTTCGCCCGGGACCGGGCCGACCTCATCCTCGAGTTGCCGGCGGGTGCCGCCGACGTCGTCGAACCCGGCGAGCGACTCGTTCTCGAGGCTGATTCCAACCGAAACTGATCCGCCGTCGTGTCAGCCCGCCAGCGACGATTGGCAGGTAGTGCCGTGACCGGCGCCTTTAACCACCGACGGGGCCACGGCTGAGATACAATGACACGAGACTCGTTCTCACCGTCAGAGGATAGAGGAAGTCGGGGCGACCCGGCTGGCCGCGAAATTCGCCGATAACGCCTTTTCGACCGATCCTATGACCCGCCCACCTACCCCGATTACGGACACGTCCGTCGAACTGCTGGATACGACCCTCCGAGACGGCGAACAGGCCCCCGGTGTCTCGCTCTCGCCGGACGAGAAAGTCGAAATTGCCCGTGCTCTCGAGCGCGCCGGCGTCGGCGTCATCGAGGCCGGGAGCGCCTGTACGGGTGCTGGCGAGCGCAAAGCCATCTCGCGCGTGACCGACCTCGGCCTCGAGGCGCGCGTGACGAGTTTCTGCCGCGGCGTCAGGAACGACGTCGACCTCGCCCTGGAGTGCGACGTCGACGGCGTCCACCTCGTCGTGCCCGCGAGCGACCGCCACGTCGAGGGCAAGGTCGGAAGCACCCGCGAGGACGTCCTCGAGACGACCGCCGACCTGGTCGGGTACGCCGCGGATCACGGCCTCTGGGTCGAAGTGATCGGTGAGGACGGCTCGCGGGCCGACCTGGACTACCTCGAGACGCTCATGGCGACCGCCCTCGAGGCCGGAGCCGATCGAACCTGCTTCGCCGACACCGTCGGCCACACGGGTCCGGAGCGAACGGCGGAGGCCGTCTCCCGCTTGGCCAAACTCGGGCCGGTCAGCGCCCACACCCACGACGACCTCGGGCTGGGCGTGACCAATGCACTCGCCGCCGTCTCCGCGGGCGCCGACCTGGTTCACTGCACGGTCAACGGCCTCGGCGAACGCGCCGGGAACGTCGCCCTCGAGGAGGTTGCCATCGCGCTCGAGCACGTCTACGATGTCGAAACGGTCGAACTCGAGGAGCTCTACGACCTCGCCCAGCGCGTCGCCAGGGCGACGGGCGTGGAACTGGCGCCGAACAAGGCCGTCGTCGGGCAGAACGCGTTCACCCACGAGAGCGGCATCCACACGGACGGCACCCTGAAGGACGACAGGATGTACGAACCCTACCCGCCCGAGACGGTCGGGCGAGAGCGACGACTAGCGCTCGGCAAGCACACTGGCCGGGCCGGCGTCAGAGCCGCGCTCGAGGAACACGGCGTCGACGCGACCGACGAGCAGGTCGGGACAATCGCCACCCGCGTCACCGAACTCGGCGACCGCGGGCGGCGGGTGACCGACGCCGACCTCCTCACGATCGCCGAGGACGTCACCGGCGCCGACCGCGACCGGACGGTCGAACTGCTCGACCTGAACGCGACCAGCGGTGGCGCAGTGCCCACGGCGAGCGTTCGACTCTCCGTCGCTGGCGAGGAGCGCATCGCTTCGGGAACAGGGTCCGGTCCCGTCGACGCCGCCGTCTCCGCCGTTCGCGAGGCGATCGGATCCGCCGCGGACGCCGACCTCGAGGCCTACCACGTCGACGCCGTCACCGGGGGCACGGACGCGGTCGTCACCGTCGAGGTCACGATGGCTCGAGACGACCGCAGCGTGACGGTCGCCCGGAGCGAGGCCGACATCACCCGCGCGAGCGTCGAGGCGATGGTCGACGCGCTAGATCGGTTGCTCGAGGACGAAGACGAGCGGCAGGTCGTGGCGTCGGCCGACGACTGATCGACGTTGCCTGGCCAACTGGGCAAGGCTGGCCGTCTTTGCCGGGCAATGGAGCCGCGTCGTAACGGGTGACGAACGGGATCGAGTCGCGTCTCAGTAGATCCGATCCAGGTCAGACTGCTCGTAGCTGTGTTCCTCCGCGGGGAACGCCTCGCCCTCAACGGCTTCGACGTAGCCCTCGACGGCCGATTCCATCTCCTCGCGGACGTTTCCGAACTGCTTCGAAAACGAGGGACTCCACTCGCTGATCCCCACCGCGTCGTGGAACACGAGCACCTGTCCGTCGCAGTCTGGCCCCGCACCGATACCGATCGTCGGAATGTCGATCGCGTCCGTGACCTGCGCGGCGACGTTCGAGGGAACGTGCTCGAGGACGAGCGAGAACGCGCCAGCGTCCTCGTGGGCCTGAGCCAGGTCGACGATCGCTCGGGCGGACTCCTCGTCGGTTCCCTGGCGGGGGAAGCCACCGTACTGGTTGACGTGCTGGGGGGTCAGCCCGAGGTGGGCCATCACCGGGATGCCGAGCTGGACCATCTTCTCGGTGAGGTCGACGGTGTGTGGCCCCGACTCGAGTTTGACTGCCTCGGCGCCTTCCTCTTTGAGCATGCGTCCGGCGTTCTCGAGACTCTCTTTCTCGTCGACACCGAAGGAGAGAAACGGCATGTCAGCGACGACGAGGGCGTCCTCAGTCGCGCGGGAGACGGCGCCGACGTGGCTGGCCATCTGATCGACGCTCACCGGGAGCGTCGTCTCGTACCCGAGGGTCGTGTTGCCGACGCTGTCGCCGACGAGAATCACGTCGACGCCGGCTCGATCGACGATGCGGGCGGTGGGCGCGTCGTAGGCGGTGAGCATCGTGATCGGTTCCGTTCCGGCCTTCTCGCGAACATCACGAACCGTTGGCATACCACGACGGTCGCCCTCGAGCGAGTAAACGTCACTGTTTCTGGGCCAGAGCGGGCTCGAGACGGTCAACCGAGTTCCGAACCGAGAACTCGAAGCAGGCGCCGTCGAACCCGTTTCGTCCGCGTTCGCTACACTCGACGGTCCAGCCGTGTGCGTCGGCGATCTGGGTAACGATCGAGAGCCCGAAGCCCGTTCCATCTGCCCCGGTCGAATACCCCGAATCGAACACGCGTTCCCGTTCCTCCGGTGGTATTCCGGGCCCGTCGTCGACGACGTAGAAGCCCTCGTCGCTCGAGCCGACTGCGACCGATACCGTCGGTCCGGCGTGTTCTACACAGTTCCGAAAGAGATTCTCGAGGACCCGAAGCAATCGATCTCGATCAGCCTCGAGCGGCCGATCGTCGACGACCGTCAGCGTCGCCGCACCCGTGTCGACGCCATCCCAGGCCTCGCGGGCGACGGCCTCGAGCGACAGCGTCTCGGTCTCGGTTTCGTCGACGGTCGATCCCTCCCGTGCCAGGGTCAACGCGTCGTCGATGATCGCCTGCATTCGGTCGTGTTGCGTTCGAACGACGTCGAGGGTCTCCCGTTCGTCCTCGTCGACGGACGACTCGAGGATGTCGAGATACCCGGCCGCGACGTTCAGGGGGTTCCGGAGGTCGTGACTGACGACGCTCGCGAACTCGTCGAGGCGAGCGTTCGTCCGCTCGAGTTCGCGTTCGTGTTGCCGTCGGTGGGTCACGTCCTGGATCATCACCAGCGTGGCGTCCGACCCGGTCGTGATCGGTTCGCTTCGAATAGCTACGTGCTGTGTGGTTCCCGCCCGTTCGATGGCGAGTTCGTCACGACCGGTTTCGACGATCGCTTCGACAGTTTCGGTGCCGAGTCGGACTCGGTTGGCAGATGCGCCGATGAGGTCTGCATCAGGGTTGGACCCCTCGAGCATGCGCTCGGCCGTCGCGTTCACGTCGACAATGCGCCCCTGTCCGTCGAGCACGATGACGCCGTCGCGCATCGTCTCGACGACGGATTCCCGGGCGACTGGTACGATCTCGAGCAATTGATAGCGAAAGATGCTTCCGGCGATGGCCGCGCCGGTAACGGCGAACGCAACGGGTGTCCAGTTGACCATCTCGGATCCGGTTACCTGCGTGTAGAAGACGTTCACCAGGAACGGAATGAGCACGGCGGTGACGATGACGGCCGCCTGTTTTCGGTAGAGTCGACGGGAGGTGTAGGCAACGTGTGAAACGAGGGCGATTCCGGCGAGAACCAGGCCGTACGCGTAGACGAGGTGGAGGTCGTACGCCCACCCGGCAGTGAAGGTGATGAAGACGCGTCCCTCACCGAGACCGACGTCAGTCATGAACCAGCCGTGGTATCGATTCGTCAGCATCGCCAGGAACGCGAACGCCGGAACAGCAGCGAGCCAGCCAATCGTCCGCCGGGTGAGGTGTCGCCCGTACCCCGCGTACTGGGCAGCGAAGGCGAACCAGGTCAGGGGTAGCGCGAACGTCGAGAGGTAGCTCACGCCAATCCAGAACCAGGTCACTGACTCGCTCACGCTCGTGTACGCCCCTAGCGATCCGAGCGCCCAGACGCCGATCACCGACATCATCGCCGCCAGTAACGTCGGCAGTCGGTCGCTACGTTCAGAGCGGCTCCGAAGGGCGTACAATGCGACGCCGGCCGAAAGCATCGCTGCGACGAGAAGCGCGATCACGTACGCGATTCGCTGTTCACTCATCCGGGGCCCCGGCCGGAGTCGCCTTCATACCGATACGATTCACCGCCACCACATGAACCCGCTGGCCGTCCGAGGAAGAAGGGCGAAGCCAGTATCGTTAAGCCCGCTCACTCGAGACGTCCGCGTGTGCCTCAACGCGTCGAGACGAGTTCCCCGGAGGGCGTCGATTACGGCTGGGTGATGCAAGTCACGTTCGTCACGACGATCGTAGTCGGTGCCCCGCTCGTCGCCCTCGCGTCCACGACTGTCGACCTGCCGACGTGGAACGCTCGAGCGGAGTTCGCCATCCGGGTCGGCGCTGTCGTCTGGGTCTTCACCGCGCTCGCCGTCTTCGTCTATGCGAAGCGAGTGCAGGGTCGGTAGGCTGTCGGTGCAGGGTCGGCAGGCTGTCTGGACCTTTCCCATCCGTATTTTGCCGACTTCCCTCTGCGCAAACCGTCGACCTCGGGGGCTACCGACCGTCGACCTCGAGGGCTACTGACCGTCGACGTACTGAAATCTCGCACCCGCTCGGTTCGCCGTCTCTTCGTCGCGCGGAGAGTCGCCAATGAAGAGCGTCCGCGAGGGTACCGACTCGAGCGTGTCGATCACCGTGAGCAATGGGTCCGGGTGGGGTTTTCGCGTCTCGACGGTGTCTCGGCCGACGACAGTGTCGACGGCAGACGCGAGCCCGTGTTCCTCGAGAGCGATTCGACACGCCGCTTCGCAGTTAAGCGAACAGACGCCGACAGGGACGGACTCGGCTCGCCGCTCGAGGTCGTTGGCGTGAGCCAGTCGCGTGGATCGGCGCGCACCCTCGCGTTCGTGGTCGGCGATCGTCGACTCGACTTCGGCCGCGAGTCCGACGTCGGGCGCACTGGCCAACAGCGACCACAGGTTGGATTCCGGCGGGTTGACGTCCGCCGCGAGGTACACCTCGCGTACGTCTCGGGTGACTACGGCCCAGTCGACCATGAGGTGGACGAGCGTCCCGTCGAGGTCGTAGACGACCGCGTCGTATCCATCGGCGTTCACGAACGACGAGAGGAACGAGAGGGGGATAGTGGCTTCGGTCGCCGCCGGCACCCTGGATCGAGAACGGTGTTTCGAGGGGTGCTCGAGGGCTACTCGACGGCCATTCGGAACCGCCAGGAGAACGCCTTGAGGGCTGTGAAGGCTACTCGAGAACGCTGGGGGAACGCCTCGAGGCCAAGTCAGAGGCTACTCGAGCAGGTGACGGGCGATGATCTTCTTTTGTATCTCGGTCGTCCCCTCGTAGATCTCGGTGATTTTGGCGTCCCGGTAGAGGCGCTCGACCTCGCCTTCGGTCACGTAGCCGTAGCCGCCGTGGATCTGGACGGCCTCGTTGGTGACGGACATCGCCGACTCGCTGGCGAAGTACTTTGCCATGCTCGCGAACATCGCCGCGTCGCCCTCGTTCGCGGCTCGCTTGCGGGCCGCTTCCCGCGTGAGCAGGCGCGAGGCCTCGATTCTGGTCGACACCTCCGCGAGCTTGTGCCTGATCGACTGGATGTCGCCGATCGGTTGGTCGAACTGCTCGCGCTCCTGGCTGTAGGCGATGGCCTCGTCGAGGGCGCTCTGGGCGAGTCCGACCGACTGGGCGGCGATGGCGACGCGGCCGCCGGTCAGGATTTCGAAGGCCGCAGAGAGCCCCCGCCCCTCCTCGGTCAACCGATTCTCGGCCGGGATTCGAACGTCGTCGAAGTGGAGTCCCGTCGTGTCGCTCGCCCTGAGTCCGAGTTTGTCCTCCTTCTCGCCCACGGTGAGTCCGTCCGCGTCGGCGGGAACCAGGAACTGCGTGACCGTCGAGGGGTCGTTTCGATCGGTCTTCGCGAAGAGGACGATCACGCCTGCTCGCTGGCCGTTCGTGATCCACTGCTTGTCGCCGTTGATGACGTACTCGTCCCCGTCTCTGACGGCCTCGGTCGTCATCTCGGCTGGGTTCGACCCGGCGTGTGGCTCCGAGAGGGCGAAGGCGCCGACCGGTCGCCCGGTAGCCATCTCCGGTAGCCAGCGATCCTTCTGCTCGTCGTCGGCGAACGTGGCGATACACGAGGTCGCCAGACAGTGGACCGAGAGGGCCGTCGCCACCGCCAGCATCCCGTAGGCGACCTCCTCGTTGACGATGGCGTAGGTGATCGGATCGGCATCGTACCCGCCGTATTCCTCCGGAACCGTCAGACTCGTCAGGTCCATATCCGCGAGGCCGTCCCAGACGTCCTCCGGGAACGTCTCCGTCTCGTCGGCCTCGAGTGCCGTCGGCCGGATCTCCTCGAGGGCGAACTCGTGCACCACATCCCTGACCGCCTCCTGCTCGGCCGTGAGTTCCATGCCTCGTGATCCGTGGCAACGGCAAAAAATGCCTCCGGTTTGCGTTCCTCGCTTCCTTCTCCCCTCTCCTCTTCCCGCCGATCGGCAGCGAACCAACCTCCGACGAACGCGGGCGACGAGGAACCCGGCGAGTCTCCTACAGCAGGTCCAGCGCCTCGAGTTCGGTCTCGAGCTCCGCCGTACTCGCCTCGTCTTTCAGCCGCAGCGGACTCCGGAGCGGTCCTGCGTCGAATCCACGAAGCCGGAGCGCGGTTTTGACGCCCGACATGTACGCACCGCCGGTCTTGAGCGCGTCCCGGACGTCGTAGACGCGACTCTGGAGTTCACGGGCGCGGTCCTCCTCGCCAGCGTCGTAGGCCTCGTAGAGGTCGACCACGAGTTCGGGAAAGACGTTCGCGACCGCGCTCACCATGCCCGAACAACCGATCTCGAGGCCGGGGAAGAGCAGCGAGTCCGATCCGGAGAGGAATGTCAGTTCGGGGTGAGCGTCGATCGACTGGGCGAGCCACGGGACGTCCTTGCTCGAGTCCTTGAGACCCGCGATTCCGTCGATCTTCGCCAGTTCGTCGAGGGTCGACCGGGAGATGGCGTTCCCCGTTTTACTCGGGATGTGATAGATGTAGATCGGGAGGTCCGTCGCCTCGGCCACCCGACGGTAGTGCTGGAGGGCAGCGTCGTGGTCGACCGGGTAGTAGTACGGCGTCACGACGACCAGGCCGTCGACGCCGACGCGCTCGGCGTGGGTTGCGTGCTGGACCGTCTCGTGAGTGCTCGGTGCGCCGACGCCCGCGATCACGGGCACCTCACCGTTGATCTCCTCGACCACCGCTTCGACCACGCCCCGTTGTTCGTCGGCGGTCAGCAGGGGGAACTCGCCGTTCGTCCCGAGCGGAAACACGCCGTGGGCGCCGCCGTCGACGACGAACCGGGCGTGGGCCGCCGTGGTCTCGTAGTCGACCGACTCGTCCTCGTGAAACGCCGTGACCGTCGGGGGAACGACGCCGTGGACCGAGAGCGGGTCCGCCGTTCCAGGATCGTGATTCGACATACCCGCAACTCAGTCCGGCACGGCTATAAAGGACGGCGATGCCGGCAGGGCTTCCGGCGCGAGCGATGCCGGTGTCAGCTTTATACGGGCGTTCGTGATAGAACCGGCTATGGCAGACGAGGTCACCGAACTACTGACGAAGGCATACATCGACGAACTCGAGACCGTGATGAACTACCTGACGAACGCGATCGTCCTCGACGGCGTCCACGCCGAGGAGGTCAAAGAGAGCCTCGAGGCGGACGTCGAGGAGGAACTCGAGCACGCGCGGATGCTCGGCAACCGGCTGAAGCAACTCGACGAGTCCCCGCCGGGATCGATGGAGTTCGAGGCCCGCCAGTCGAGCCTCCAGCCGCCCGAGGACACGACCGACGTCCAGTCCGTCATCGAGGGCGTCCTGGAGGCCGAAGAGGACGCCATCGAGACCTATCGCGCGCTGTTCGAGGCGGCGGGCGAGGCGAACGACCCGGTCACGGAGGACGTCGCCGTGACGATTCTGGCGGACGAGGAGGCCCACCGGACGGAGTTCCGCGGGTTCCAGAAGGAGTTCCCGAACGACTGATCGGCTTCGACGTCGTCGCGAACGACTCGAGAATCGACACTCGAAACGAGTCGATCGGACCGACACGTGTTTTACCGATGCCCGAGCAGGTCACCTATGACCGTCGACGCCGTGCTCTTCGACTTCGACGACACGTTCTACCCCTACGAACCGTGTAACGGGGCGGGAAAAAACGCCGCTCACGAGGCCGCCCTGGACCGCGGCTACGACTTCGACGACACGGAATTCGAGGCGTTCTACCAATCCGGTCGCCGCGACGTGAAACGCGACCTCGCGGGGACCGCGGCGTCGCACAACCGCCTGCTGTACTTCAAGCGCGCGCTCGAGCGCCGCACGGGCGAGCCCCGACCGTCGGACGCGCTGGCCCTGGGCGACGCCTACTGGGAGGGGTACCTCGAGGCGATGGCGCTTCATTCGGGCGTCCGGGAGACGCTCTCGACCTTGCGCGAGGCCGGCGTCGACGTGGGAATCGTCACGAACCTCACCACCCGGATTCAACTCCGCAAGATCGAGCGGTTGGACCTCGCGGACGCCATCGACTTGCTCGTAACCTCCGAGGAACTTGGTCAAGAAAAACCCGCCTCGGCCATGTTCACCTACCCGCTGGCTCGACTCGAGTGTCACCCGAGCGATGCGGTGATGGTCGGCGATTCGATCCACTCGGACGTCGTCGGCGGAAACGCGATCGGTCTCGAGACGGTGTTGTTCGACGCTGCGGGCGAGGAGCCGGACGATTCCGATCCCTCTGAAATCGACGACCGAATTCCGGACCACAGGATAGATCACTTCGGCGACCTAACGGACCTGTTACTGTGACTGAGAACGTGATCCTCGAGACCCAGCGCGAGCAGGTGGTCGAGCACGCGAGCGACCTCGCGTCGCTGACCCCCGGCCGAACCGGCAATTTGAGTGTCCGCGGCGGCGACGGCGACGCCTTCGCGATCACGCCGACGGGCGTCCCCTACGACGCGTTCGACGTTGACGACGTGCCGGTCGTCGGCGTCGACGGCGAGCACCGCGACGGGGCGATGAAACCCAGCAGCGAGGTGCCGATGCACAGCGCCATCTACCGCCGCGAGGACGTGGGCGCCATCGTCCACACCCACTCGCCGTGGTCGACGACGCTGGCGATCGCCGACGAACCCCTGCCGCCGATTCACTACATGATCGTCGCCGTCGGCAAGCGCGTGCCGGTCGCCGAGTACGCCCCCTACGGCACCGACGCGCTGGCCGAGAACATCGTCACCGCAATGCGCGAGGCCGACGCCACCGCGAGCCTCATCGAGAACCACGGCCTCGTCGTCACCGCGCCGGACCTCGAGACGGCCCTCGAGAACACGGCCCACGTCGAGAGCCTCGCCAGGATTTATCTGGAAGCTCGCTCGGCCGGCCTCGAGCCCCAGCGACTTACCGACGAGCAACTGGAGACAGTGCTCGCGAAGTTCGAGTCCTATGGCCAGCAATAGCGAGCATCGGGCGTTCGATAACAGTTTGCCGTTTCATTCGACGACCTGCTGACCTACCAGCCTTGTTGTCATTGCTCGTTACGGATAGGTAGTGATTCGAAATTGGAATCACAACGATTACTTCGAAGGAGGCACACGAACGTGTTCATGCCCCCCGACCAGAGTCCCACTGTGGAGGACGCATACGACAAACTGGCGGAGACGTACGAGACGCAAGAAGAGGACCCGTACTGTGCGGATCTGGAGTTTCCTGCGACGACGGAACTCGTTCCAAACGTCGCAGGCAAACGAGTCCTGGATGCGGGTTGTGGACACGGTCGGTACGCAGCGTGGTTGGCCGAGAGGGGAGCGGACGTTCTCGCTGTCGACAGGAACACCGAGATGCTCGAACAGGCGAGACGACGAATCGGCGACCGAGCAGAAATTCGCCGGGCCGACATCATGTCGCCTCTCGAGTTCGCCGACGACGGGACGTTCGACGGTGTCATCTGCGGCCTTTCGCTCCATTACGTCGAAGACTGGCGACAGCCCTTCGCGGAGTTCGCTCGCATCCTCCGACCAGGTGGATTCCTCGTGTTTTCGGCACAACATCCAGTCGATGAGTACATCGCGTTCGAGGCCGAGAACTACTTCGACGTCGAACGGGAACGGATGACGTGGTCCGCCTCCGGCGAGGACATTGAGGTCCCCTTCTATCGTCGGCCCTTTTCTGAAGTCGTCAACCCGCTCGTCGAAACCGGGTTCCAACTGGACGAACTGGTCGAGCCGAAGCCGAGAGAGTCCTTCAGAGAGAAAAAGCCAGAATCGTACGAGAAACGATTGAGATACCCGACGTTCCTGTGTGTTCGGGCGTCGAAACCCGAATAACGAGCTACCGGAGTTATCGCAATTGATCCGTTTTCGACGCTCTGTCGAGGCCACCGCTCGAGAACCGCTCAGTCGCGGTCGGCCAGCAACTCCTCCGCCGTCACCAGCGCCTTCATCTCGAGGCCCGCGGCTTCGACGTTCTCGCGGCCGCCTTCCTGCCGGTCCACGACGACGAGCGCGCGCTCGACCGTCGCACCCGCCTCGCGTAGCGCCTCGACCGCCTCCACCAGGCTCGTCCCCGTCGTGACGATGTCCTCGACGACGACGACTTCCTCGCCCTCCTCGAGTCGGCCCTCGATCAGGTTCGCCGTCCCGTAGTCCTTGCGCTGTTTCCGGGCGATGACGTAGGGAACGTCCGCGGCGACGCTCGTCGCAGCCGCCAGCGGGACGCCGCCGAGGGCGACCCCGCCGAGTTTCGCGTCGGCCTCGAGTCGCTCGGCGAAGGCCTCGGCGATCAACTCGAGACAGCGTGGGTCGGTTTCGAAGAGGTACTTGTCGACGTAGTAGTCGCTGGTGCCGCCGTGGGAGAGTTCGAACTCGCCGTATCGAACCGCGTCGGCGTCCCGGAGCGCGTCGATGAGTGCCTGGTTCGTCATTGGCGAGAGTGGGGCGGCGAATCGAAATAAACGATGTGATGCGCGCTCGTGGCCGAAGGGGCTCGAGGTCAGATGCACGTTCGGAGGTCGAGGAGTGTATTTGCGGTCGGATGCACGTCCGGAGTTGACTCGTAGGGGCAACACTCGAGGCCGGCACTCCAAGTTGACTCACAAGTCGAAACTCGAGGCCGGCACTCGAGCGGCCGACCCGAAGAGCTGGACGCGACTCGCTACCAGGGCTCGTCCTTCAACCCGAGTCTGTACGCGATCATATTCGTCGAGACGTGCAACAGCGGCGTAATGACGACGACGACGAGGATGACTTCCCATGTGAATACGGACAGGAACCAGTCGATGTCGAGCAGGGCCGTCACCGGGAGCGAGACGATGACGAAATCCAGCTGGTCGACGACGGGAAACATCGCCCCGCGGTCCCGGCCCGTTCGACGCTTGAGAAACGACGCGAGAATGTCCCCGAGCATCGCCCCGCCGGCGAGTCCGAGCGCCGCGAGCGGCGTGAACGTCGGCACCTCGAAGTCGAGCGCGGCACTCGCGTCACTGGCGATTAGCGTCAACACCGCCGCCAGGATCAGGCCGATCGTCGTCCCCACCGCCGTTCCCCGCCAGGTCTTGCCGTCGCCTAGCAGTCGCTTACTGTTGAGGGTTCGACCGCCGTCGATCGGCCGACCGCCGCCGGCGAGCACCGCCGCGTTGTTCGGCACGTACGCGGGCACCATCGCCCAGAACGCGACTACGATCGTCTCGAGTACTGCCATGTCACCCTCGATGCACCGGTGGCTCTTAACCGCTGGTGGTTCTCGCGTGCCGGCCGGAGGCATCGATGACCGAAGACGGTCGCAGGCACGTCGATAACGGTTACAGGTGACGATCCCTCAACGAAGACGAATCACAAACTGCCAAATAAGAGGGGGACACACGTTCGATTATGATCCCGCCCATCGCGAATCGGTTCGTCGCCGGGGAGTCACCCGCAACGGCCCTCGAGCACGTGCGGACCCTGAACGACCGGAACATCAACGCCATCGTCAACCTGCTCGGCGAACACTACGACTCCCGGTCGCCGGCGGCGGCCGACGCGGCCGAGTACCGATCGCTCGTCGCGGACATCGGCGACTCGAGTCTCGAGGCCTGCATCTCGGTCAAACCCTCCCAGATCGGCCTCGACGTGGGCGAGGACGTCTTTCGCGACCTGCTCGAGGAAATTGTCGCGGAGGCCACAGATCGAGACGTGTTCGTCTGGATCGACATGGAGGATCACACGACGACTGACGTCACCCTCGACGCCTTCGAGGCGATGACGACGACCTACGACGGCAACGTCGGCGTCTGCGTGCAGGCGAACCTCGAGCGGACTCGCGAAGACGTCGAACGCCTCGCCGACCTGCCAGGAAAGGTTCGATTCGTCAAGGGGGCCTACGACGAACCGGCCGAAATCGCTTACAAGGACAAAGCGGCCGTCAATCGCGCCTATCGGGAGTTGCTCGAGTACGCCTTCGAACACTTCGAGGACGGCGTCGCCGTCGGCAGTCACGATCCGGCGATGATCGAGCACGCCATCGACCTCCACGAGGAGTACGGGACCGACTTCGAACTCCAGATGCTCATGGGCGTTCGCGAGGACGCCCAGGAGGAACTCGCGGCGGAGTACAAGATGTGGCAGTACGTTCCCTACGGTGGCCGGTGGAAGTCGTACTTCTACCGACGGGTCATGGAACGCAAGGAGAACCTGTTTTTCGCCCTGCGGGCGATCCTCGACCGGTAAAGGGAAGGGCTGATAACCCCGTAGTGTGACCCACAGCACATGACCTCGTGGAAGCGGGACTTTGCGAGCGGCCTCGTCGTTCTCGGTCCCATTCTCATCACCCTCTACCTCCTCTACTGGCTCTACGGGATCATCGCGGGGGTCACCCCGGAGTTGATCCTCGACGCCAACGTGCTCCGATGGCTCATTCCGGACGGCGCGTTCGAGGGTGCGGCCCGAACCCGCGAACAGGTCGCACAGTTCCTGCGTGTCGTCATCGTCCTCACGGTGCTCATCATCCTCACGCTCTCGATGGGGTACCTGATGCGAACGACGATCGGCGGTCTGGTCGAACGCGTCCTGGACAACGTCGCCAACCGCGTGCCTGGCCTCCGGGTCGTCTACAACGCCTCGAAGATGGCCGCCGAAACCGCCTTCGGGGAGCAGGAATCGCTGCAGAAGCCGGTCAAGATCGAGACCTGGAACGGGGCGCGAATGACGGCGTTCAAGACCGGAAAAACGGCCGACGACGGCCGCGAAGTGCTCTTCTTGCCGACCTCCCCGAACATCACGACGGGGTTCGTCATCGAGGTTGAAACCGACCGCATCACCGAACTCGACGAGGACGTCGAAGACGCCCTGACCCGGGTGCTCAGCGCCGGGTTCGGCGACGCAGATCGGGGCATGGACGCCGGCATCTCCATCGACGTCGTCGACGAACGCGTTGCACAGCACTTCGAGCCCGACTCCGACCAACCGTCCGAGGCGAACGACTGAAACCGAGCCGATTCCGGACAGATCACACCTATGTCGACGCTCTCCGAGGTCCTCGTAATCGCGACGCTCGCCGGTTGTGCGACCGGAATCGGTGCGCTGCCGACGGTCTACACCGACCGGGTGAGCCACAGCGTCTACGACAGTTCGCTGGGGTTCGCCGCCGGCGTCATGGTCGGCGCGGCCGTCTTCGCGCTGATCATCCCCGGTCTCAACCTCGGCTCGCCGCTCGAGGTCGTCACCGGCATCGTCGCCGGCGGGGCCTTCTTGCTCGTCGTCAACGCTGCGCTTCCCCACCTCCACATCAACACCGGATTCCGGGACGAAGCCAGCGGAATGGAGGGAATCGCCCTACTCCAGAGCGACGAGGCCGCGGCCGAACGGGCGGCGATGGACGACGACCGCCGGCGGGCGTTGCTCGTCGGCGCGACCGTCACGATCCACAACGTCCCCGAAGGACTCGCCGTGGGCATCGCCTTCGCCAGCGGGGAGGCGGGACTGGGACTCGCGATCGCGACGGCCATCGCCGTCCAGAACGTCCCCGACGGATTCGCGATGGCGATTCCGGCCATCAGAGCCGGAGTCTCTACCCCGAAGACGATTCTTTACACCACGCTCTCGGGCGGCCTTCCCGAACCGATCGCGGCCGCGGTCGGCTTCGCTCTCGTGGCGGTCGTCACCGGCATCTTCCCGATCGCGGCGGGCTTCGCCGCCGGCGCGATGATCGCGGTCGTGTTCCGCGAACTCATCCCCTCGAGTCACGGCCACGGCTACGCGGACACGGCGACGATGGCGTTTCTCGCCGGATTTTCGGTGATGCTGGTCGTCGACACCGTCCTGGCGGTGTGACTTCCAGTTCGAGTGGCGCTACGACGGGGGCGAATTGGAGACGACCACGCCGACATCCCATCCCGCTAGTCCCGATCGGCGGAAGCGTCGGTCTCGGAGTGGTCTGCTTCGGCGTCCATCGACGCCTGGATCTCCTCAAGCCCCGGGGCTCGTCGCCGGACGATCACCAGAACGAGTCCGAGCATGATCGCCGGAATAACGACCATCGCGACCAGGACGAAGAGGGCAATCTCGAGTTCCGGCGGGCCGGGGATGGTGGCGGGGGCGTGCTCGAGCGAGCGGCTGAATGGATGGCCGAACGAGGGGCCGAACGACCAGTACGGCACGAACATAACACACGTACTCGAGGCGCACATACAACAGTTGTCCTCGTTCTCAGTTCGAGAGGTATCGTCGTTTTCAGTTCACGACGCTCTCGCCCGTCGAGTACGTCCACCTTCCCCGAACCGCTCACTCGAGACCCCGGTCGCTCACTCGAGGTTCAGGCCGCCCACTAGAGACCCAGGAACGACTCGGCATTCTCCCAGAGGAGTTTTCGCTGCACGTCCTCGGGGAAATCAAGTTCGGCGAACTGCTCGAGCCAGGGCTTGGGCTCGAGCATCGGGTAGTCGGTGCCGAACATGACCTTGTCCTTCAGCAGGGACTTCGCGTAGTGGAGCACCTGGTCGTCGATGTAGCGGGGCATCCACCCCGAGAGGTCCATGTAGACGTTGCCCTTCTGCTGGCAGATGGCCAGTTGCTCCTGTTCCCAGGGGAACGCCGGATGCGCGATCAGGATCTGGAGGTCGGGGTAGTTCGCTGCCACGTCGTCGATCAGCATCGGATTGCCGTACTTGATCTTGAGGCCGCGGCCGCCGGGCGAGCAGGCCCCCAGCGTCGAGTTCCCACCGTGAAAGACTACCGGGACGCCCAGGTCCTCGATGGTCGCCCACAGCTCCTCGTGTTCTGGATCGGAGGGGTCGAAGCCCTGGGCGATCTGCTGGAACTTGAATCCCGAGAGGTCGAGGTCCTCAACGCAGCGGATCGCCTCCTCGACGCAGTCGTCCTTGAGCGGGTCGACCGAGCCGAAGCCGACGAAGAAATCCGAGTACGTGTCTCGAACCTCGGCGACGTAGTCGTTGGGCACCGGCGGATTGCCGGTATTGGTCTCGGCGTCCCACCCGAGGAGGACCGTCCGCCCGACGCCCGCCTCGCGGTACTCCTCGATCATGTTCTCGTAGGTGTCGGTCTCGAGGTCGGCCCCGAATCGGTCGGCCGCGTCGCGCATCATCTCCCCGCCCGCGTCGTGGAGGAACTCGCTGGTCGGTTGGTGAGCGTGGGTGTCGATCGCTCGCGGCCCGTCGGCGGCCTCGAGTGCTGCCGGAAGCGTCATACCCGACTTTCCGCTTGCGGCCGTAAAAACGGCGCCGGTTCGCGCTGACAGGCGGGCGCCACCGCATTCAAGACCCTTCCCGACGTAGGTGAGGTATGATTCGCGACCAGTTAACCGAGGTGACCGGCCGGCATCCCTGACGTGGTCAGGTACTGGGCGGATTCGAGAGACGGCGCTTCGAGGCGCGTCCTCGTCGATCGCGTTCGCGAGCGTTTACTTGCGCGCTCGCTCGACTGCTCGTTCGAGTGTCAGCCCGAGCGCTCATTCCTGCGTCCGTCCGAGCGCCCACTCGAGCGTTCGAATCGCGTCGACGCCTCTATCGACCACGATCAGCTACTCGTATGAACGAACGCACACACGAACGGACGAGTGCGGACGCGGCGGCGGACGAACGGGCGATCGTCGCCAAACGCGTCGACTCCGGCGTGCCCGACACCGAGGAGATTTCGGACCTCGCCCGCGCGGCCGGGTACACCGTCGTCGACGAAGTCACTCAGACCAGGACGGCGGATGCCGCCCTCCAGCTAGGCGAGGGGAAGGCGAACGAGCTGGCGGAGGCGGTTCGACGGACCGACGCCGGGACGGTCATCTTCGACAACCGGCTCGGGCCCTACCAGACGTACAACCTCGGACAGCTCCTGCCCGAGGGCGTCACGGTCATGGACCGGTTCACCCTGATCCTCGAGATATTCGGCCAGCGCGCCCAGACCCGAAAGGCACAGCTTCAGGTCGAACTCGCCGAACTCCGCTACGAACTCCCGCGCGTCGAGGCGAAGGCGAGCCTCGCCAAACGGGACGAACACCCCGGCTTCATGGGACTCGGCGAGTACGACGAGAGCCGCGAGCAGGACATCAAAGACCAGATCAGCCGGATCAGGGACGAACTGGCCCAGATCGAGCAGACCGAGGAACAGCGCCGCGAACGCCGACGCGACTCCGGATTCGACCTCGTCGCGCTGGCGGGATACACCAACGCCGGGAAGTCGACGCTGCTCCGACGCCTGGCGCGCGATCTCGAGGTCGAGGAGAACGAGGGCCTCCACCCGGACCTCGACGCGACGGCAGAGTCCCAGGACAGGCTGTTCACGACCCTGGGGACCACGACTCGACGGGCGGACATCGAGCCCCGGAACGTGCTCGTGACCGACACGGTCGGGTTCATCAGCGACCTGCCCCATTGGCTCGTCGAGTCGTTCAAGTCGACCCTCGATTCGGTCTACCGGGCCGACCTCGTTTTGCTCGTCGTCGACGTGAGCGAACCGGTCGAGGAGATCCACGAGAAACTTGTCACTAGCCACGACACGCTCTACGAGCGCAACGAGGCGCCCATCGTCACCGTCCTCAACAAGATCGATCGCGTCAGCGACGAGGACCTCGCCGAGAAACGCGAGACACTCTTGGCGCTGGCACCGAATCCGGTCGCCGTCAGCGCCCAAGAAGGGAGCAACGTCGACGCCCTGCTCGAGCGGATCGACGAAGAGCTCCCCGAATGGGAGCGCGAGCGCCTCGTGGTGCCGATGACGGACGACACGATGAGCCTCGTGTCCTGGATCCACGACCACGCCAGCGTCGACGACGTGACCTACGGCGACGACGACGTGGTAATCTCGTTCCTGGCCCGGCCTGCAGTGATCGACCAGGCACGGTCTCGAGCGAGTGACCTCCAGGCGGCGGAGGTCTGACTGATCGCGTTCGGCACAGATCCTCTTCTGGCACGGGCTCGAGATGAAGCGCTTGCCCCTGTCGAAATCCTCCTTCAGTATCGTATCGCTGTAGCGCGGAATACGCGCTCACGAGGCTTCCCAGGCGTACGTCCACATTTGGATTCAGTTGGTCTGGTTTCACCGTTCAGCTCACTGCTGCACGATTTGAATGAGGTTCCCGCACGTGTCGTCGAAGACGGCCATCGTAACGTCCCCGGCGGTCATCGGCTCCTGAGTGAACTCGACACCGTGCTCGCTCAGGCGTTCGTAATTCCGCGAACGGTGACTGCCATCGCCTGCGTCCCAGCGTTCCCGCCCATCCCAGCAACGACTGGCATGTACGCTGCCAGAATAGCGACGGCGGCAATGGTGGACTCGAACAGTCCAACGACCGCTGCAGCCATAAACGCAGTTCCAAGGTTGAGGATCAGCCACTTGTACCGCCTCCGTATCTTCGCTCCTGGACCGTCGAGGACGCTCTCCTCTTCTGCGACGCCAGTGAAGTCATAGAGCGTTTCCCCCCGCGCCTCTTCGAGCAGTTGCAACAAGTCCTCGGCGTATATCACTCCGAGAATGTCGTCCTCTTCGTCGAGTACGGCGACGGCGTGCTCGCGGTTTTGGCTGAAAATCTCGATCACCTCTTCGTCATCGTGGTCGTAGCGGACGTGTGGCGTCTCCTGTACGTAGTCGCTAACTGTTTCGGTGACGGTATCAGCTATCGACAGTGCCGCGCCGGGGAGTTCACCTTGTAATCTACCATCATCGGTAACGAAAATCGTCGGAACACGTCCCGTTCGCTCTTCGAATTGACGAACCCGCTCGGTCACTTCGGAGAATTGGCGGGTTTCGTCGACGGTAACGTAATCGAGGCTCATCAGCCCAGCTGCACTTTCTGGGTCGAACGAGAGCAAAAAATCGATTTTCTCGCGGCGCTGGTTATCGAGCGTAGCGAGGAGCGCCTCACGTGTCTCTTCATCGGTGTATCTGATAACCTCGGTCACCTCGTCTGGGTCGAGTCGGTCGATAAAGGTCTCCAGTTCCGACCGACTCATATCCACGACGAGGACTTCTTGTACCTCGTCCGGAAGTCCAAAGAAGACGTCCCGCCACTCCGTCCGTGGCAGAGCAGTAAAGGGATTAGACGGCGAAGAAGACATCGCAATCGTCTCCTGAACGTCTGTAGAATGCTGGGATATACACGGAGCGTACAGATCAACCCCTAAATTATAGTCGATAGCCGAATTCGCACACCAATCCTAACACCACCTGGAGAGATAGACAGCTGATCCAGAAACGACTCACACCCATTCTGCCAACATCCTCACCCTATAAATGCGTGACCTGACTCAGTGTGAGCATGGAACGCGTTGCGATCATCGGCGCGTCGATGACCCAGTTCGGCCAGCGCGAGGCGTGGATCCGTGACCTTCTCGCCGAAGCCGGCATCGCCGCCCTCGAGGACGCCGGCGTCGCCTCGGACGAGGTCGAGCACTGCTACGTCGCGAACATGTCCAGCGGCGAGTTCGAGGGCCAGGGTGGCATTATGAACATGCTCGCTCACGACCTCGACCTCCTGCCGGCGTACGCCCAGCGGGTCGATCAGACATCCTCGAGCGGCGGAGCCGGCATCTACGCCGCCTGGCAGTCCGTCGCCAGCGGCGCCAGCGAGATGACCCTGCTCGTGGGTGGCGAGAAGATGACCCACCGCACCACGGGGGAATCGACCGACATCATCGCCTCGATCACCCACCCCGAGGAGTACAAACACGGCGTCACCCTGCCCTCCTTCGCCGGGATGACCGCCCGCCACTATCTCGAGCGATTCGACGCGCCCCGGGAGAGCCTCGGGAAGGTCGCCGTCAAGAATCACAAAAACGGCGTCGACAACCCCCACGCGCAGTTCCGGAAGGAAGTGGACTTAGAGACCGTCCTCGAGTCGCCCATCGTGGCCGACCCCCTTCGACTCTACGACTTCTGTCCGATCACCGACGGCAGCGCCGGACTCGTCTTCTGCCCGGAATCCGTAGCGAAGGAGTACGCCGACGAGTACGCCGTCGTCGCGGGCGTCGCAGGCGCGACCGACACCCACGTCGTCCACGAGCGCCCCGATCCCACCGTGATGAACGGCGTCGTCGAGAGCGGCGAGGCCGCCTACGAGATGAGCGGGTACGGCCCCGAGGACGTCGACGTCGCCGAACTCCACGACATGTTTACCATCCTCGAGTTCCTGCAGATGGAGGGACTCGGCTTCGCCGACCACGGCGAGGCCTGGAAGCGCGTCGAGGCCGGTGAGACCGAGAAGACCGGCGACCTGCCGATCAACACCTCCGGCGGCCTCAAGTCCAAGGGCCACCCCCTCGGCGCAAGCGGCGTCGCCCAGGGCGTCGAAATCTACGAGCAACTCGTCGGCGAGGCCGGCCCGCGTCAGGTCGACGCCGACGTCAGCCTGTGCTGCAACGTCGGCGGGTTCGGTAACTGCGTCATTACGACGATCATGGAGGCTGCAGCATGACGATGGAGGCCTACCGCTACGCCGACGGGACGATCGGGTTCCCCGGCCACCACCTCGGCCCGGACGGCGAGGAACCCGTCGACACGGTCGACCTGAGCGAGTTCACAGCGACGGTCGTCACCTGGACGACGAGCACTGCCACCCCGCCCGGCGTCCGAGAACCGAATCACCTGGCCATCGTCGAGTTCGACCTTGAGGACGCGCTCGAGGTCGACCAGCCGCCCGTTCGCGCCCTGGGTCAGCTCACGACCGGGGACGTCGAGACCGGCGACGAGGTTCGGCCGGTCTACGTCGAGGAACTTCGAGAACCAGGTGTGGGGATCAAAGTGATCGAGAGTCAGGCGTGGGACGGTTACCGGTTCGAACCGGTCTGAGCGGTCGCTCGCTTGCGGACCTAGTCGTCGGCGTCTTCGTCTCTGCCGTCTCTGTCGTCTCCATTGTTTTCGTTTTCGTTGCCGTTTCGTTCGCCGTCATTCGAACCGTCACTCGAGCCGTCGTCCGCCCCCGTTTCGCCGGTACTCGAGTCGCGCATCCCACCTGGGTCATTACCAACTGACTCCCCATCGTCCGCCGACTCGCCGTCCTTCCCTGGCGGCGAGGATTCGTCCGTTTCAACCGTTTCGTCCGTTTCGTCCTCGTTCGAGGCTCCATACCGGTCTCGCAACGTCTTGAGTTCGGCGTCGACGTCCACGCCAGAGTCGGTGGATTCCTCTGGGAGCCGATGGCCGTCGTTGCGGTCTCCATCCTCGTCCCTCACAGACCGCTGGTTACCCACGGATCGCTGGTCGTCGTCCCCGGACTGGATGTCGATCTGATAAGGTTGAGATTCCGAATCCGACCCGGACGCTTCCATCCGGTCGACGCGCTCTGCCAGTCGCTGGTCGATATCGTCGCGAAGCCGTCTGGCATCCTCGAGCAACGTTCGGGTCCGGTCGTCGACCTCTATCCCGACTTCGTCGGCATCGCCCGAAACGGCGTTCTGCAACTCTCGAAGCGCGCGGTCGAGGTGCGTGAGCGTGGTGTCGCGGAGTTCGCTCGAGCGGTCGACCGTCCGATCGGCGGCGTCCGTCGCGGCGTCGCGAACCGCTCGCTGGCCTCGAGCGAGCTTGAGTCCGCGCCTGAGGGCCTCGAGCGCACGGATATTCGCCTCGAGGGTGGCGATCAGGGCTGGAATTGCGACTTCGTCACCGAACCGTGCGAGTTCGCCCGGCGTCGGCGGCCGCAACGGGAATTGCCGTCGACGGTGGTTCCGGGATCGAGCGTCGTCCTCGAGTTCGTCGCGGAGCGCGTTCAGCGTCGCGCTCAACTCCCGAAGCGCTTCGGCGAGGTCGTCGCGGTCGTTGCGGTCGTCGCGATCGTCCATGCGACCACTGCGTGGCCATTCGTGAAAAAATGGCCGATTGGATCTCTCCTGGCGAATTATACGCTGGGCTCGTGGAACGGATTTTGTTCGAGATGAACTTACTTAGATGAATAACGACCACAATGTTTATTGCGGTCGGCGGTGAGGCTGTAAATGGATGCAGACTGAGTCAGGTACCGGTGTGTCAGACGGCGTCACCTTCGCGCAGGCGCTCGACCGACTCAAACGGAACGGAAGTACTGTACTGGTCGTCGGGAGCAGCGAGCAAGCAGCGCACGAAGTCGCGTGTCAGCGCTTGCTCGGGACGCACACCGATAGCGAACGCCATCGGCTCGCCGTGACGGCTCGAGACGCGACGTACCGCGGCCACGGCTGTGTCTGTGAGTCCACGGACGCACGGACGCGTCACATCGAACACACCGTCCAACCAGCACAGGAACCGACCATCGATACGGCCGGTCGGCCGCTCGCCACCCTCGGAACGGACGTCATCGACGCGATTCGAGAAATCGAGTCGACGGAAGACGGACTCGATCCTGCCGAACTGCGCGTCTGCGTCGACTCGATCGTCCCGTTGCTGAGCGAGTACGACCCCGAGGACGTGTTCAAACTGCTCCACATCACGACGACGACCGTCAAAAGTACGACGGGAATGGGCCACTTTCACCTCCCGCTGGCGCGCGATCACGACGCGGTCAACCTGTTCGAACCGCTGTTCGACGCGGTCGTCGAGGTCCGACGCCGCGACGACCGCGTCGAGCAACGGTGGCACCTCCGTGACTACAACGTCCAGAGTGAGTGGCTCGAACTGTAGCCGTTCACTTTCACCCCGCTGACCAAACCCTCTTAGGCGACGGGGCCCCAGTGACTGACGATGGATGGGGACGAGTCGTCGCACTCGACGAGCCCGTCGTTGCCGCCCGCACTCGAGTCGTCCGACGTCGCTGACTGGGACGTCTTCGAGTTACTCGAGCCGGCAGTCCAGGCGTGGTGGCTCGAGGCCTTCGGCGAGTACGTCCCCGAGAACGGCGGCTTCTTCACCCCACCGCAACGCGGCGCCATCCCAAAGATTCACGCGGGAACGAACACCCTGATCTGTGCGCCGACGGGCTCCGGGAAGACGCTGGCGTCGTTTACGGCGATTATCGACGAACTCTTCAAGCGCGACCGGGACGGCGACGGACTCGAGAACGCGGTGTACTGTCTGTACGTCTCGCCGCTGAAGTCGCTGGCCAACGACATTCACCGGAACCTCGAGGTCCCGCTCGAGGGGATCGAATCGATTGTCGAAGAGCGGGGAGACTCGATGGGCGAGATTCGCCACGCGATTCGTCACGGCGACACCAGTTCGAGCGAGCGCCAGGCGATGCTCGAGACGACGCCCCACGTCCTCAACACGACGCCGGAGACGCTGGCTATCCTGCTCAACGCACCCAAGTTCCGCGAGAAACTGCGTAGCGTGGAGTACGTCATCGTCGACGAGATCCACTCGCTGGCGGCGAACAAACGCGGCACGCACCTGTCGGTGAGCCTCGAGCGACTCGAGGCACTGGTCGATCACGACGTTACGCGAATCGGCTGTTCGGCGACGATCGAACCCCTCTCACAGGTTGCAGAGTTTCTGGTCGGGTGTGAACCGTCGAACGAGCCGGGATCCGGCGCCAATTCTGCAGTCAATTCGGAGATCGATCTGGAACCGGAGGGTGAACGCACCCCTCGAGACTACGACATCGTCGACGCCCGCTTCGCCCGCGAGTTCGACCTCCGCCTCGAGTGCCCTGCCGATGACCTGATCAACACCTCGCGAGACCTCGTCCAGGACCGGTTCTACCGACTCTTACACGAGCACATCCAGAACCACACCAACACACTGGTCTTCACGAACACCCGTTCGGGTGCCGAGCGCGTGTTGCACACGCTTCGCGAGCGGTTCGACACCTACGACGAGGACAACTCGGGGTGTCACCACGGCAGCCTCTCGAAGGACGTTCGTCACCGGGTCGAAGGAAAGCTCAAAGCGGGCGACCTCGACGTGGTGACGTCCTCGACCAGCCTCGAGTTGGGTATCGACATGCCCTACGTCGACCTCGTCGTGCAGGTCGGCTCGCCGAAGTCCGTCGCCGCGTTGCTCCAGCGCGTCGGCCGGGCGGGCCACCGGGTCGGCCAGACCGTCACGGGTCGAGTGATCGCCCTCGACCGAGACGAGTTGCTCGAGTGCGCCGTAATGCTCAAGAAGGCCCAGGAGGGCTTCGTCGACGCCGTGTCGATCCCCGAGAACGCCCAGGATGTCGCCGCCCAGCAGGTCTACGGGATGGCGATCGCCGAGATTCGGCCAGAACGGGAGGTGCTCGAGATCTTGCGGCGGGCGTATCCCTACCGACGCTACGGCGACGACGACTGGGAGCAACTCCTCGCGTACCTCACGGCTGAGTACGCCGGTATGGAGGACCGAAACGTCTACGCGAAGGTCTGGCGAGACGCGAACGATCCGCCCGACGGCGAGCACCACTACCCCGAGTACCCCGTCGGTGAGGTGCTGATGGGCAAACGTGGCCGGCTCGCCCGCGTCATCTACATGACCAACGTCGGTACGATTCCGGATTCCTTTACCTGTGATGTCTACACCCGCGCCGATAGTGCGTGGGTCGGCCAACTCGACGAAGGCTATCTGGACACCCTCGAGAAGGGCGACGTGTTCGTCCTCGGCGGCGATCACTTCGAGTACCGCTACCGGCGCGGATCGAAGGTATACGTCGACCGGACGAGCGCGCGGCCGACAGTGCCGTCCTGGTACTCCGAGCGCCTGCCGCTCTCCTCGGACATGGGTCGCGAGATCCTCGCGTTCCAGCGGACGCTCCTCGATCACTACGCCGATGGCGGCTCCTCTCGCGTCCGCGCCTGGCTTCGTCAGTTCTCGCTGGACGACTCGAGCGTCCGCGCGATGTCCCGGCTGTTCGACTACCAGATTCGCTACGCGGGCACGGAGAGCGTGAGCACGCCCGACCGACTCGCCGTCGAGGTCGAACGCGACCGCGACGAGTACGAGCGCCACTACTACGTCCACTCTTGTTACGGCCGTCGCGTCAACGACGGCCTCTCGAGACTGCTCGCCTACCGATGTGCCCAGGAGGCGACAGCGGACGTCCGCGTCGCCGTCGCCGACAACGGGTTCGTCCTCTCGATGCCCCTGAACCGGAAGGTCGACCTCGTGGGCATTCTCGACGACCTCGAGGTCGAGGACGTGCGCCCGGACCTGCGAAGCGCGCTGTCGGGAACCGACCTCCTCCAGCGGTACTTCCGGATCAACGCCACGCGCTCGCTGATGATCCTCAAACGGTACAAGGGCTACGAGAAGTCCGCCAGCGAGCAACAGGTCTCGAGCGAGATGCTGCTCGGGTTCGCCGAGGGCCTCGAGGACTTCGCCGTCATCGAGGAAACCTACCGCGAACTCCTCGAAGACAAGTTGAACGTCGCGGAGATCGAAGGCATCGTCTCCCGCCTCGAATCGGGCGAACTCGAGGTCTCGAGACGACTCGTCGACTCGCCGACGCCGCGCGCGTTCGGGCTGGCGACGCTCTCGGCGAGCGACGTGGTGCTGGCTGAAGACGAGAGCGCCGTCTTGCAAGCGTTTCACGAGCACGTCCTGGAGGAGATCGGCGAGGGTGCGCTCGCCACGTCGGCCAAGGATCGATAGGCGGATCGCGTTTTCCGGCCAAAAACCCAGTTCGTGCTCGAGAAGCGTTCCCCGTCCCGTTTACAGCGACTATAATTTCAGTTTCTGCTGGTAAAATTGTTTCGCGAAACGATAACGACGGATATACCTCGACATTTAGGGACACCGCTTTCATAGGTGTTCGTTGGCCCGCTATCCGGAGACATGAGCAGCCAACTCGATAACGCACCCCAAGGAGAGATAGGACTCGACTCGACGGAGGACGAAACGGACGCGTTGACGGGAGAACTCGTCCAGGCAATCGCGGCCCTCGAGGAAGTGCCCGAGACCGACGTCGGACCGTTGTACGAATCCGTCGAGCTGGAATCGGTCGTGACGCTGCTGCGTCACGCGAGCGCGCACGATTCGACGGTCAATGTCGAATTCGAACACGAGGGCTACACCATCACCATCGGTTCCGACGGAACCGTTCGAATTTACGAGGGAGACCCACAGATCGGCCAGCAGAACGAATCTGCGTGAGAGGAATCGATGGAATGCGTAAACAGGAACTCATCCATTTACACGCTCTCGCAGTCGAACTTCGCAAAGACGTAACCGAACACGAGACGATGCCGCCAGACGCGTTCGAGGAGTACGATGGGTACGGGGTCGCTCCGACGTCGATTCACTACAACAAGCCTCGTCACAAAGAGAGTCTGCTGTTGCTTCTGGATGGAATTTGTCGCACTGTCCGTCGGCCGCCGACGCAGGACCTCCCCGACGGGATGCGGTGAGACCGGCCGAGCACGCGTGAAGACGTGCTGTCGTCTCGCTGGTGCCGTCAGCCACGACTCTGTTCGAGGACCGTGCGTGACATATGTCTAATTCGCTCGAGGGTGGCGCGTGACGCATGTCTAATCCGCTCGAGCAGTACACGGTCGAACGGTCGCGGCCGCGTACCAGAAAATTCAGAAATCTTACAAAAATTCGTAACCGCAATCCCCTAAGTACCATCGGTACGTCCATCCCACGACGTAGATGAGTCGAACCGGGATTTCCGCGCCAATCGGCAGGTACTATCTCTTCCAGGCCACCGACTCGGTCGGCTTCATCTGGCCGGTGTTCACCCTGTTCTTGCTCTGGAAGGATCTCACCTTCGCTCAGATCGGGACGCTCGGGGCCGTTTCGGCACTGCTCGTCGTCGTCCTCGAGGTACCGACGGGCTACGTCGCGGACCGACTCGGTCGTCGAAACGCGCTCGCGATTGGGATGGCGGCGATGACGCTGTCTATTGCCGGGTTCGTCGTCGCCGATTCGTTCCGCTCGTTTCTGGTTCTCTACGCCGTCTGGTCGGTCTCGCTCGCGTTTCAGTCCGGAACCGCGGACGCCTGGCTCTACGAGACGCTTCGAGCGGGAGACGGCGAAGGAAACGAGGCGGATTTTACTCGCATCCGCGGCCGAGGCGGGTCGGTCCACCAGTGGGTCTCCGCGGTGACGATGATCGGTGGCGGCCTCCTCTACGCGATTGAGCCGACCTATCCGTTTCTCGCTTCGGCGGCACTCAACGGCGCTGGCGTGGCCGCGGTGCTCACCATGCCGAAGAACGCCCAGTTCGATGGCACCAGTGAGACGAGCGTGGCGGACTCTCCTGGCGTGCTCGAGATGCTCTCGATGCTTCGACGGCTGTTCGCGGGTCCATCGTTTCGCGTCTTCGTCCCACTCGTCGCCCTGTTTTTCGCGCTGGTCAACGTGGCAGACACCTACATTCAGCCAATCACCGTTGAGGTGTTGAACGACGCTCCGCCGCTGTCGATCTTCGCCGGATCCCTGCCGGAGGAAGCTGCGCTCGGATTCCTCTACGCCGGATTCGCCGTCCTCGCGGCTATCGCGAGTTATCATGCGGAAACCGTTCGATCGCTGGTGGGCCTCCGGACGGCGCTGCTGACAGTTCCGGTGGTGACCGCCGCGGCCGTGCTCGTCCCTACCGTCGTTCCGGTGCTCGCCATTCCCGTCTTCTTCGGAATGAAGGGGGCTCGAGCCCTGTACGAACCGCTGGTCAATCAGTACCTCAACGACCGGTCAGCGTCGGTCGGTCGCGCCACGGTCCTCAGCGCCGCGTCGATGGGGTACGCGCTCGTGCGCGTCCCGTTGAAACCGCTCGCGGGATTCGTCGCGGACCTGACCTCGCCGATCACGTTGCTGGCACTCCTCGGTGGGGGCTTTCTCGCGTTCGCACTCCCGCTGATAGCCCTTCGGTCCCCGATCCCCGAAACCGCGTGCTCGAGCGAGGAACGGCCATCGTTCCAGGACGCGTCGGTCGATGGACGGCAATCGGGTCGAGACTGACTCCCCCGGCTCGTCAATCACTCCGGTGACACGGTAAACGTCACCCGCGCGTCAGCGCCGTCGGCGAGCGCCGCCACCAGGTCGCGGTCGAACCCCTCGGCGGCGAAGTCGGCCTCGAGCAGGACCGTCCGCTCGTCGACGTACTCGCTGGTTCGCCCGACGGCACTGCGCGCGCTGGCGAACTCGAGGTCGGGATCACCACGCCCCGTCATGCTCTCGGTGAGTCCGTCGACCTCAATGGTGACGGTGATTAGCGCATTGGCGTCTCGACAGGCCTCGACGAAGTCCGGATCGAAGTCGGCAGGGGCGCGGTCGGCGTCGATGGCGAGGATGCAGTCGCCGGCCGGCGTGAGGTAGTCGTCTGTCGTAATCTCGAAGGTGCTCGCGTGCCGGGCGGAGACGTGCTTGTGGCCGCGGGCGTGGACGACCTCCGTCAGGGTGCTCGAGTCGTCACTAACGTCGGCGTCGCCTTCCGCTTCCTCATGGCCGTCGCCTTCTACGTCGGTGGCGTCGCGCATACTCGAGCCAGCATCGGGACTGTCAAAACGGATTCGGAAACGTGCTAGCGATCGAAAACGCTCCACGAGGTGACAGTCACAATCGTCCAACCGCGAGCAAATCGCAAGACCGATACTCGCGGCGACACGTCGGATGACCGTGCAATCGACGCTCGTTCGGATTCTCGTCTGGATCGGCGTCGGGCTGTGGACCGTTTGGGCCGTGGCGGTCGTTCTCCTCGTACTCGGTCGATTCACGCCCCTCCCGTCGTTCGATCTCGTCGCCTCGACCGTTTTCGTCGGTGCCGTTCTGGCGACGGTCGTGGGTATCGGGCAACTACTCCGAAATGGATACCGGTGGCTCGTCGATCGGTGATGCCGTTCGATAGTCGGTATCCGCAGTAACGAGAGCTGTTGCCCCTCTATACCAGGCTCGCGCCGTCGAAGGCCGACCGTTTGACGTCGACCTCGAGCAGGTCGAGAATCGTCGGGGCGACGTCGTAGAGGTCGGCGTCCTCGATGGTGGCCTCGGGGTCGTCGATGAAGAGGCTGGTATCGTCGAAGCTGTGCATCCCGTTACGCGGGCCCGTAGTGAAGATGTCGCTGTCGGCTTTGAACCCCGACTTGAGGTCGAAGCCCTTGGCCGGAATCGCCACGAGGTCCGGTGCGATGTCGTCGTGGTCGCCGCGGAACGCCGTCTCCTTCTCGACGACGCGGTCGACCACCTTCCGACCGTCGGGACCCTCGAGGTCCTCGAGCATGGCCTTCAGTTCGTCCCGAACCGCGTCGTAGTCCTCCTGCGGGACCGATCCGCGCGGTTCTCGGCCCTCGAGGTTGAGGTAGAACCGGCCGGGGATGAACGAGTACGCGCGCGTCTCGTCGGCGATGTCACCGAGTTCGTCCGGGTTGTCGGTATCGAAGGAGAGCCACCCCTCCTCGCGGAGCCACTCGTTGAAGTGAACCTCGTAGTCGAGGCTAGTGAAGCCGTGATCGGAGGCGACGATCAGCGTCACGTCATCGGGCAACATCCCGCGAATGCGCCCGATGTAGTCGTCGAGCTTCTCGTAGAACTCGAGGAACTCCTCCCTGTACTCACCGTCGCGCTCGTAGTCCTTGAACAGGAAGTGGTTCACCCGGTCGGTCGTCATGAAGACGCCGAAGAAGAGGTCCCAGTCGTCCGCCTCGAGGTAGTGTCGGAACGCCTCGAAGCGAGCGTCGAGCGTCTCGTGTGCGTCCTGGATAAAGTCGGTCTTGTCCGCCTCGTGGCCGAGTTTCGGGTTGACGTCGATGCGGTAGTCGATCGATTCGAGGTACTCGCGTACGTCGTCGGGAAAGGCCGCCTTCTCGAGGTCGGGGGAGAGAAAGCCCGAAACCATCCGCTGGACATCCCGCTGTGGCGGGAATGTGACGGGAACGTTGAACACGGTTGCCTTGCGCCCCGCCTCCGTTACGCGGTCCCAGAGGCGAGTCGCCTGTACCTCCCGTCCCATCGGCACGTACGTCTCGTAGGTGCCGACCTCGCGGTCCTGGAAGCCGTAGACGCCGGTCTCGCCGGGGTTGACGCCGGTCGTGAGTGCCGGCCAGCAGGCGCTCGATTCGGGAGGGACGATGCTCGAGATCTCGCTCGCGGTCCCCTCGTCCGCGAGCGCGGCGAAGTTGGGGAATCGATCGCGGTTGTTCGTCAACAGACTGTACGGCACACCGTCGATACCGATAAACGCGACGCGCGGGTTCTCATCGCCGCGCAATCGGTCGAACAGACCCATGGGGGTCCGTAGTTCGACCGGCTACAAGAAGGTTCTTCTCGAGACACTGTTTTCGAGAACGATAGAGCCCTCGCATCCCGCCGAAAGCGATCGACGCCACTGCAGCCGATTCAATCTCGACGCTGATTCGGCGCGTCGGGGTCGAAGTTCGTTGGCACGACCGTCAGGTGGGCCATTCCGGCTCCATCCGTCGAGTCGTCCGCCGACGCCGCGTCGTGAGTCGGGTGCTGGTTGGTCGCCATCTCGACTCTAGCTACGCCAACGACACCCATAAAATTACCCATGCTCATAATGCATCGTTCGGACGGTGGAGATAACTCTCGAGTATCACTCGACGAACGGCCGCAAAACGGGGGTGGGCTACCCGAAGTGCTCCTCGTAGAGGTCCTGGGCGTGCTCGATTGCGTCGTAGGCAGCCTGCTTGTCCTCCCAGCCCTGCGTCTCGACTTCCTTACCCTCCTCGAGGTTCTTGTACGTCGAGAAGAACTCGTCGATCTCGTCGCGCTGCTGTTGCGGGATGTCCTCGAGGTCCTGGATGTGATCGTACCGGGGGTCCTCCTCGGGGACGGCGACGACTTTGTCGTCCTGTTCGCCGTCGTCGTCCATCTTCATGAGCGCGACGGGGCGGGCCTCGATGATACAGCCGGGGAACGTCTGGTCCTCGACGAGCACGAGCACGTCGAAGGGGTCCTCGTCGTCGTAGTAACTCTGCGGGATGAACCCGTAGTCCGAGGGGTAGTGGACGTTCGAGTGGAGTACTCGGTCCAGGACGACACCCGGCACGTCCTTGTCGTACTCGTACTTGTTTCGCTCGCCCTTGAGACACTCGACGACAGCGTAGATCGTTTCCGGTGCGTTCGGTCCGGTCTCGAGGTCTTCCCAGAGATTGACCATACAGGCAGGTCCGCGGTCGATCAAAAAGTACTTTCGTAATCCCGTGGAGCCACGACGTGCTGGTGTTTCACGTGGCAGCCGAACGAACCGAAATTCGCCCGCATACGGGCCTTCTGCCCCGCGTAGCACCTGTTATTGCGCACTGGCGCAAATTGAATAGTTGGTAACTCTTAAATATCTTGGTGACATTTGCACATCCATGTCAGAGGCACAAGCAATCACCGGCGAGCAGAGTATCGCACGTGAACTTACCGCGTTTCAGCGCAACATTCTGGTCATCCTGGCGAAGGAGCCAATGTACGGCCTGGCCATCAAGCGCGAGCTTGAGGACTACTACGGGACGGAAGTCAACCACGGTCGACTCTACCCCAACCTCGACGAACTCGTCGACCTCGGTCTGGTCGAAAAGAGCGAACTCGACAAGCGGACGAACCAGTACGAACTGACCGACGACGGCTACGAGGCCGTCCTCGACGGTCTCGAGTGGTCGCTTTCGAAGGTCGTCACGGGCGACGACCGCGCCGACGAGATCGGCGAGATCATCGAGAACAGCTACTGAAAACCCGTTCTGACATCACTGAGACGGTTCCGACCGGAACTCGGGCACCGGTTTTTCGGCCGTCTCGTAGATACGCTCGAGAGAGTCGTCTATAGCGTCGCGCTGTTCCTCGGAGGGCCAGGCATTGCGAACGAAGTACTCCGACCGAAACTCCGCGAGTTCGTCGCTCGAGGCGGATGTGATCGGTTTCGCGTAGTGGTTCCCCATAAAATCCGCGAGTGCTTCGGCGGTGTCGCCGTGGACGTCGCCGTGGACGGTGCGAACCTCGGCCGCGAGCGCCCGGTTTTGCTCGTCGACAGTGTCCCAGTCCTCGGGGTCGCCCGGCCCGTCGAGCGGAATTTCGACCGCGCGCGTGAGGTCCTCGATCCGGTCAGTTCTGATGACCCCGGCTTCCTCGTCGTGCCACTCCTCGGGATGTAAGACGAGTACCTCGTCGCCGTCGTCCGAGCGGACGTGGTCCGTGTAGTCGTGTTCTTCGAGCAAGCGTTCCCGGCGGTCGGCGTAGGCCTCGCGTTCCCCCTCGTCGATGGCGTTTCGCTCGAGACATCGGAGGCGTTCGGCCTCGTCGACGACCTCGGCGGGCAGGTCGTGTGCTGCGTCGGACGCACCGTCGGCGTCGTTCTCGCGCGGTTCGGACTCGAATGCGTCGTGGCCGGTCATTCGTCCCGAATTGAGGGGCTCGAGGCTATTGTGCGTGCTGTTTCTGCTCGCGTCGGCGCTACGATCGTCTGGAGTCGATACGTGTTCGGCTCGAGTTGGGCACGGATGAGGAACGGATGGCGCACCAACACCGCACTGGCGGGAGCTGTTCCCTGCCGACGTGCGTTCGAGTACCCGGATCAGTCGCTATCTGTGGACGGTCTTTTCGGTGCGTATTACTCGGTAGTGAACCTGTCTCGAATCTATACGACACCGTTTCACATGCGCTCAGCGAATGTACGAATGAACGGGTACGACAATGAGTGTTCACGTTGACATCGGCGAAAACCGAAACGTTCGATTGACCGACGAACGCATCGAGTGCCGACCGCCGAATCGGATCGCGTTCGCGGCCGAGGGGGTGATTACGGTGACCAGTGAGTTGCTGGGCGAATTCGAAGGCGCCTCCCTGAAACCGGTACGCGTCGATATTTCGGTCGACGAGTCACGCACCATCAGGACCGATCTCGAGGAGGAGGCCTCGCTTCGGCTCGAAACGGTGGACGTCGGCGTCGAAACGCCTGATACTGACGATCTCTCGCCAGGGATGGACACGGTCTCCGCTTCGTCAGGCGACGGCACCGGGTCGACCGACGCGTCGCCTGGAGCGATCGCGTTCTCCGTCGAAGGAGCGATAGTAGACGTGCCGACGGAGTCGTTCGACCCCATCACCGACGGCTCCCCGTCGCTCGAGTCGATCGTGTTCGCCGTCGACGCTTCGGTCAGGACAGACGGTGGAGCAGACGACGCCATTTTCTCACTCGATCTTCTGGGACGTCGCATCGTCATCTACCGAAACGGCGCCATCGACGTCGGTACGGGTGAGAACGGGGTGAACGTCGACATCCTGTGACGAGAGACGGTCGACGTTCCCGGCCGGCGAGAGCCGGAAGCCGAACAGATTTCGCGGCCCTCTCACTGAGACTGGTCCATCGCCTCGTTCGCCAGCGCGTCCGCTCGGTCGTTCACTTCCCGGGGAACGTGCTCGAGCGTCCACTCGTCGAACTCACGAAGGAGTTCGTGGACGGTCACCCGCTTTTCGCGCAGTTCGGGATTGTTGGTGTTGTACTCGCCGCGGACCTGCTTGACGATCAACTCCGAATCACCGCGTACGTGGAGCTCGTCGTAGCCGTAGTCACGGGCCGCCTCGAGCGCTGCGATCAGGGCCTCGTACTCGGCCTGGTTGTTCGTCGCGCGACCGATGGTCTCGCTCCCTTCCGCGACGATGCCCTCGCTCGTGACGATCACCCAGCCGATTCCGGCGGGCCCGGGGTTGCCGCGCGCACCGCCGTCGAAGTAGACGTGCGCGCGACCGCCGCCCTCGCGCAGGAGAGCCTCGAGGTCACGGGGCCTACCTCCCTGTATGACCACCTTGTTCTCGTAGGCGACGGCCGTCGCACCCCCGTGAGACACCCGCCAGCGCTCGTGATCGGTGTTTCCCGACTCGACCATCACTCCCGCATCCTGGAGACGTTCGCGGGCGTCTTCGACGTCGCACTCGATGACCGGCATTCGCCGAATTGTCGGCGTACTCCGGCTAAAACTGTTGTGGTTTCGATCCGAAAATGGGGCGTAAACCGGTCCGAGTCCATCGAATTCGGCTGATCCGATCCCTGCAACGAATATTGGGACCAAAGATTTATATAATACCGTGCTACTACTATAAAAGTGCGATGACACGGTCCACCCGCCAGCGGGAGCGAATGCGCGAGACGGACGAGACCGAGGATCAAGAGGGGGTACGTGCGTGCCCCGAGTGCAACTCGGACAATCTCGTCAAGGACTCCGACCGGGGTGAGCTCATCTGTGAAGACTGTGGGCTCGTCGTGGAGGAAGAACAGATCGACCCCGGCCCGGAATGGCGGGCGTTCAACCACCAGGAACGACAGAACAAGTCCCGCGTCGGCGCGCCGACCACGCAGACGATGCACGACAAGGGGCTCACGACGACGATCGACTGGAAGGACAAAGACGCCTACGGTCGATCCATCTCCTCGAAAAAGCGCAGTCAGATGCACCGACTGCGCAAGTGGCAAGAACGCATCCGGACGAAAGACGCCGGCGAACGCAACTTGCAGTTCGCCCTCTCCGAGATCGATCGCATGGCCTCGGCACTCGGCGTTCCGCGATCGGTTCGCGAGGTCGCGTCGGTCATCTACCGACGCGCGCTCAAGGAGGACCTGATCCGCGGACGATCGATCGAGGGCGTCGCCACGTCCGCACTGTACGCCGCCTGCCGAAAGGAAGGCATTCCGCGCAGCCTCGAAGAAATCTCCGAGGTATCCCGCGTCGAACGCAAAGAAATCGGTCGCACGTACCGGTACATCTCGCAGGAACTCGGCCTCGAGATGAAACCGGTCGACCCGAAAAAGTACGTCCCTCGTTTCTGCTCCGAACTCGAACTCTCCGAAGAGGTCCAGACCAAGGCCAACGAAATTATCGAGAAAACGGCCGAAGAAGGGCTCCTCTCCGGCAAATCACCGACCGGGTACGCCGCCGCGGCGATCTACGCGGCCTCGCTGCTCTGTAACGAAAAGAAGACCCAGCGAGAGGTCGCCGACGTCGCGCAGGTGACCGAAGTGACCATCCGGAACCGGTACCAAGAGCAGATCGAAGCGATGGGCATCCACGGCTAACGTCGGTTAGCCGTTCGTTTTCAGCAGAAAGAAGGCTCGAGAGTCCCTGGACCGTCCGGAGCGCCCGGGCCAACCGTATCACCCGGACCATTCGGAGCACTCGAGCCGCCCAGAAAACTAGTCCCGAGTCGCGTCACTGACAGCCGATTTCCTCGGCTCGCTCGAGCAACGCCGCTTCGCCGATCGGACTGCTCAACTGGTAGGTCAACTCGCCACAGTCCCACGTGACGAGGGTCGTCCCGTTGTAGGTCGAGACGGTCGCCTCGAGTTCGCCGACGTTCTCGCGGTCGGGGTCGTCGCCGCGGAGGCCGCCCTCCGAGACGCTAAACCAGAGGAGGTCCTCGCCAACGCGATACTCCTCGTGGTAGGTCTGGATGCCGTTCCACTGGTCGGCGGACACGGACTGTCGTTCGTACTCGGCGGGGAACGTCGCGTTCGGAACCTCGAATCGCAGGTACTCGTTCGCCTCCGAGCGGTCCTCGAACTCGTGTTGTTCGAACTCCGCCTCCTCGACCGACTGTTCGTCGTCAGTGTCGTTCTCCACTGGCGGGTCGAACAACTCGGCCTTGAGGTCCGCTTCGAACGTGACGGTCTCGAACGTGGTGGTGACCTCGAGTTCGGTACCGTCGACGTCCGTGTACGTTCCCTGCATTGCGAGTGGATACCCGTATTCCTCGTCGATCCAGAACGTCCCGCCCTCGAAGTCAGTCTCCTCATACGCACTCGTCTCGAGCGGATAGACGTAGCGGGTGTCGCCGACGAGCACGCCAACGCCACGGTCGACTGTTGTCTCCTTCGGCTCGACCGAGACGACGTGGGTCGTCCGATTCGCGACCGTCTCGGTCCCCTCGTAGGTCACGTCGTACCGATCGAGGCGTTCCTCCAGCAATCGTGCCTCGTCATCGGCTTCGCTCTCGCTCTCGGACTCGGTTTCGAGATCGTACGTAGTCACGTTGTCAGTCTCACCGTCGGTCATCCAGAGCGTCGAGCCGTTTCGAACGGCGATCCCGCCTTCGTGCCTCTCCTCGAAACCGCTCGAGTCGATCACTTCCGATCGCATCTTCGACGGCGGGCGTTCCCAGACGCGTTCTGTCGTCTCGTACGTTCCTGCACTGTCCGCGAACGTGACCGTTCGTTCCCCGGTCAGCGGCGGTACGTCGTCCGCCGTCACCGCCTCCTCGAGAAGCGTTTCCCCATCCGGTTGCGCCTCTCCGGAAATTGCTACCGTGCACCCGGCACAGACGACCACGAGTGTGATCGCTACGAGAACCAGTCCGTCGTGAGTCCACCCCATACGCATTCGTACGCTTACACTCTTATCTAAGCATTTCCATGTCGGGGAAAATATCAATGGGGGTGGATGCAGTTGAGCCGTCGAGTGTGTGCGTACACCTCGGGCGTGGATGGGTCGGATCGACGTGACGAACGTGGTGTCAGAGGCACGCTCGGCTTGATGGATGCAGTGGAGGGCCGACTCCGCCCAGCACGCCGGTTACGGCCTGCAACTATCCGTTGAGACCGATGTAATATCAATTCGGACGAGCAACTTCACGCAGAGAAAAGACCGTGGACTCTTTAAGAACCATCGCGTCCTTGATGTACGGTTTGGCCACCACTGAGTAATATATTCGGGGAATATATCCCAGGTTTTCGCAAAATCGGTTCTGTACCCTCGAGATGTCGTATAGGTCGAATCGGTCACTAGCGCCGCCCGAACGTCGTTCTATGGACTCTCTCGTTACTATCTACGTCACCCTCCCCCGCGGCCCCATACCCCTACCCCTATCCCTACTTCGTGCCGTACAGCGAGTACGTGATCGCCAACAGCCCGAGCAGTCGACTCACGTTCTCGAGGAAGACCGTCGTCGCCTGGTCGGCGGCGGTGAGCGTCGTCACCGAGACGTTGATCACGAACGGGCCGAGCGTCAGCAACAGTAAGCCGATGGCGAGATACTTCATCGCCCGGCTGTCGTTTCGCCGATAGCCGCGGTAGGCCTGGACGGCCAGAATCGTCCCAACGAGCGCGACGAGGAGCAGACTTGCGACCGTCAACAACTCGAACATCGACGCCTGGTCGAGGCGGACGACGCTCCCGGTCATCGCAATCCCTCCCACATTCGGGTGAACTTGTCGGCGACGTCTTCGTCTTTCCGGGTGATTTCGAGGGACAGTTCGCCGTCCTCGAGGGTCACCTCGAGTCGCTCGAGGCGGGCCGCGTAGACGCTGTAGTGGTTGCCGTCCGGTGCGAGTTCGGTCTGTTCGCTGATCAGGTCACACTCCCGAAGTCGCTCGAGGCGACGGTAGATCGTCGGGAGCGACGCGTCACAGCGGTCGCTCAGGGTGCTGGCGGACATGGGTTCGGCGCTCGTTTCGGTGAGGATCGCGCGGGCGTACTCGTCGTCGAGGAGAGCCAGTAGTTCGGGGGGATCGGCGTCCTCACTCACGTTTGATACGTCGTTCCCACACAGCTATCAAAAGCGCCCCGGTTTTTCTGGCTCAGAACATCCGCTCGAGAGCGTTCTGACTCGGACCAGCCGCTCGAGCGTGCCATCGAACCGTCAGTCGCGCGGGTGAAACCGCTTGACGGCCGTTCGAACGGCGTCTTCGCGACCGATGAACGTGACCCGATCGCCCTCTTCGAGGACGGTGTCGGCCTCGGGGACGTGCGTCTCTCCGTTACTGGCGATCACGGCGACGATACAGCCGTCGGGAATCTCCGAATCGAGGTCGCGAATGGTCGCCCCGACCAGTTCGGCCGCAGTGACGACGATCTCCTGGGCGTCGTGGCCCTCACCGAGTTCGTTCATCCAGTGGGCGAGCGCCGGGCGTTCGATCTCGTTGTCGATAGTCCAGGCCGTCGCGCTCGAGACGTCGATGGCGTCGACGTCGAGCGTCTCAAAGGCGTCGACGTTCTCCGGCGTGTTCACCCGGGCGAGGACGCGGTCGACGTCGAAGCGCGTGGAGGCGAGTTGAGAGACCAGCAGGTTGGTGTCGTCGTCGGCGGTCGTGGCAACGACCAGTTTCGCGTTGTCGATGCCGACCTCCTGGAGCGTCTCGGTTGAGGTTCCGTCGCCGTGGTGGGCCGAGAACCCTTCCTGACGGAGTCGTTCGACGGTCGCCGAGTCGTTGTCGACGAGGATGACGTTCTCTCCACGGTTCTCCAGTCGCGTGGCGAGCGTCCGGCCGACCCGACCGCCGCCGACGATGATGGTGCGCATTGGTTCGATTTCGAAGTATTCCGCGAGCTGGCGGGCGAGCCCCGCCTGCAGCACGACCGTGATGAAGATGACGAGAAAGACGGTGCCCGCGAGGGTCTGTGCGGCCACGGAGTTGCCGGCCGTCTCGAGTTCGATGGCGAACAGCGTGGCGATGGAGGCGGGGATGATTCCTCGCGGGCCGACGAGGCTCAGGAAGTACCGTTCGCCCGCGCTAAATCGCCAGTGGGTGGTCGCCGCGGCGACGATCAGCGGTCGAACGATCAGCGTGACGGCGACGACGACCGCGATGCCGCCGAACCCGAGGCCGAGGAGCGCCTGCACGTCGATGAGCGCGGCCAGCGAGATGAACACGAACGAGAGCACGAGCAACGTCAGGTCGCGGTTGAATCCCTCGATTTCCTCGCGGTGGGGTAGGTCCAAGTTGCCCAGGACAAACCCCGCCGTCCCGGCCGCAGCTACGCCCGTCTCGGGGAAGATCGAATCCGCGAGGCCATAGGCGGCCAGCGCGCCGGTCAACACGACGAGACGAGCGGTCTGTGGGGCGTCGCCCGCGGGCTGTCTGACCCGCGTCAGCAGGGCGTAGACGACGATGGCGACGACGATTCCCACGCCGATGCCGACCGCGTAGCGCTGGAGGAAGTACACCGGCACGTGCGAGCGCTCGTCCCCGACGACGACCGTCTCGAAGATGACGATGGCCAGGAGCGCGGCCGTCACGTCGTTGACGATGCCCTCGGCCTCGAGCGCGGCCTCGACGTGCTCGCGGACGGTGATCACTTCGAGGATGGGCGTCACCACAGTTGGGCCGGTCGCCACCAGCAGTGCGCTGATGAGGAAGGCGATTCCCCAGTCGGTGTGGAGGAAGTACCGGACGGCGAGGGCGGTCCCGCCGAGGGCGACGGCTGCACCGAGCGTCGTCAACCGGATGATCGCTCGAGGGGCCAACTCGAGCTTTTCCCGGCGGAGGTGAAAGGCCCCGTCGAAGATGATGATGGCGACGCTCAGGCCGACGACGGTCGAGAGGCCGGCGCCAAAGGTATCGATCGAGACGAACCCGAGCCCTTCGGGACCGACCAGCAAGCCGAGGAGGATGAGAAAGAGGACGCTCGGAATGCGCAGTCGATTGGCCAGCAACTGTGCGGCCAGCCCGAGGACGAGGATGCCAACGATGACGGGGAGGATCGACGACACTACGACGACGTATGTGATTCCACCTGATAAATCAATCCCGCGTGGGAGTTCGACGACCGTTCGTCGAGAGACCACGCCATTCGGGACCTCGAGACGAACATTCAAACCCTCGCCGCCCCTACCTCGAGTGAATGCGCCTCGACGACTACATCGAGGAATTAGAGCCCGACGAGGAGGCCGAGCGCCGGCGCCTCGCGAAGAAGAAGTCCTACGCCATCACGGACCACCTCCAGGACTTCGAGCGCAACTTCGAGCGGGCGCTCTCGGGTGACACCCTCGTCGGCTCGACGGCCCCCTCAATCTTCGTCGGGCGGTCTAACTACCCGGACATCCCCGTCGGCGTGCTCTCGCCGGTCGGCGACGAGGACGACGCCGAATCCTACGTCACGGACGGGAACTGGTACCAGCAGGGATACGGAATCGACGATGTCCTCCAGCGCCGGACCGGCCTCCTGAACTCGAACAAGCGCGCCAACGTCGACGCTCCAGGCATTGCCAGCCGACTCGCCCCTTCCGTCCAGGACGTCTGGGACGGCTTCGTCGGCGTCCAGCGTGAGGTGGCAATCGCCGACCGTCCCGTGGACCTCGAGATCGGTCTCGAGGGCAAGCCCGACCTGGGCCTCGACGCGGGCACCGACGTGGCGACCCCCCGGGGTCCCAGGGCGGCGGCCCGCTCCGCAGACCTGACCGAGAACCCGCACGTTCCCCGACCCGTCAAGAAGACTCTCGAGGACGACGACTGGCAGGCCCAGGGGGCGATGACCTACCTCTACCGGCGCGGGTTCGACGTCTACGAGATCAACTCGATCCTCTCGGCGGGGGCCCTCGGGGAGGCTGCCCAGCGCCGACTCGTCCCGACCCGGTGGTCGATCACCGCCGTCGACGACACCGTCGGCCAGTACCTCCGTGGCCGTATCCGGAACGCCCCGAGCATCGACGAGGTGCAGGTCTGGGCCAACGAGTACGTCGGCAACCGCTACTGGGTGATCCTCGCCCCCGGCACCTGGGAGTACGAACTCGTCGAAATGAAGGCACCGGGCAGCATCTGGAACCCTGATCCGGGCGCCGGAATCTGGATGGCCAGCGCCTCGGAGGGCTACCAGGGCCGCTCGAGTTACGTCGAGGAGACGGCAGGGGCCTACTACGCCGCCCGACTCGGCGTCCTCGAGCACCTCGAGTCGATCGGTCGTCAGGCCAAGTGCCTCGTGCTTCGGGAGGTGAGCGACGATTACTGGGCGCCAGTGGGGGTCTGGCAAGTCAGAGAGAGCGTCCGGAACGCGTTCGAGAGCGCACCGGGGGCCGCAAACGGTCTCGAGGACGGTAACCGCGCGGGCCTCGCCGGGGAGTACGGGACTGCCGAGACGTTCCACGACGCCGTCGCAACGGTCGCTCAGCAGTTGCCGGTCTCCCTCGACCGGCTACGGCGCAAGTCGGAACTCGCGGCCGGCGTGCAGTCGAGTCTGGCGGCGTTTTCCGGGCGAGAGTAACCCGGGGAATGCGCCGGTTCTGGCCCATTCGGTCATTGTTGGCTTCAGGGATTGAATCTCGAGCCTCAGGCCGCTGATCCAGGCCCCAGGCCGCTGATTTCACGTCTAGGTCTCGAATCTCGGGTCTCAGATGGTCCGCTCGTCGTCCTCGTCCTCGGTGCTCCGTCGCTTCCCACGGCGTCGCCGCTCGTCCTCTTCCTCACTGCGGTCGCCCTCAGAATCTGAAACCGCATCCATCTCCTCAGCCTTCCGTTTTCTGGCGCTGTCACCGTCCGCGTTGTTCATGCTTCGCCCGTCTGCCCCTCGCTCACGATCCGGTTCGTCGTCGCGGTCCCGCGCGAGGCCGCCGTGGTGCTGGTCGGCCGTCTTCGACCTCGAGTCGGGCTCGACCGTGGATTCCTCGTCGTCGAAGACTCCTTCGCCCTCGTCGAACAGATCTTCGTCCTCCTCGAATACCTTCGTCGTGTCCTCGTCATCGACTCTGCCGTGACCTTCGTCGATACCGCGGGTTCGATCCGGTTCCGACCGGTTCGGTTCCGTCTCTCGACTCCCCGGTCCCTCCTCGATCGGCTCTCGTTCGTCGGCACCGGTTCTGGTCTCAGTCTTCGGCTCCGCCTCCATCCCCGACCTCACCTCCGTCTCGTGCTCCCTCGAGCCATCGACGTCGCCGGCTCCCATCGCGCCCGGACTTCGGAGGTGAACCTCCGTGCGGGTCACGTCGGAGACGTCGGACTCCTCGAGCGTGATCGCCTCGTCGCTTGGCGACCCCCAGCCGAGAGCAGCCTTGATGCTGTCGGTGATCCCCGGATCGGGTTCGACGTAGGCGGTGGATCCCTCGACGTCCGTGACCATACCGACGTCGTCGCCGTGCTCGTTGATGACGCGCTTGCCGACGTCCTCTGGCGTAAATCGTGCGGACATAGCGCTCGAATCAACGGGCGGCAGACGGATGCAAGTGGACCTTGCATGCGCGTGCTATCTCTTGACACGCTAGAGGCGACGAGAAAAACGAACGGAAAACCGGCTCGAACCGGTTCAGATGTCGGTCGTTCGGTCCGTTCCTGTTCCGGTCGTGGTTCCGAGGTCGGATCGGAGGTGGATCTTGTCGTCGGTGACCCGCTCGATGGCGCTCTCCTGGAGGGGGTAGGTGTCTTCGTTAGTGTCGCCCCACCCGAGTTTCGCCTTGATCGTATCCGTCATTCCCGGGTCCGGTTCGACGTGGGCCGTGCCGTGTTGCATGGCGGAAACCATGCCGATCGTTTCGCCGTTCGCGTTGACCACTGTCTTGCCGATGTCGTCCTCTGTCAGGTTTCGTGCCATTGCATTCGAACAGTCCACGAAATTGATAAAGGGTCTGCTGCCTGCCGCTGCAGGCACTCGAGAAAGTCAGTCGAAATCCGGCTCTCTCCCCTCGAGAAACGCCGATACGCCCTCTTCGTGGGAATCGGAGGTGTACGCCTGCACCTGTAACAGGTTCTCGTACTCGAGGGCCTCACCCCAGTGACGACCGAGGTTTTCGTGCATCGCCCGCTTCATCAGCGCGATGGTTTCGGTCGGTCGGCGGCCGAGTCGGTCGACCGTTTCCTCGACGCGCTCCTCGAGGTCGTCGGGGTCGACGGATTCGTTTATCAGGTCGAGGTCGGCGGCCTCGTCGGCGTCGAAGAATTTTCCAGTAAAAGCGAGTTCCTTCGCCGTTCGCAATCCGACGAGTTTCGGCAGGAGGAACGTTCCACCGGTGTCGGGAATCAGCCCGACCCGCACGAACGCACACGAGAACGTCGCGTCCTCGACGGCGTACGCGAAGTCCGAGAGGGCGACGATCGCCAGACCGGCGCCGACAGCGTCGCCGTTGACCTTCGCGATGATCGGCACCGGACACTCGAGCATCTCCTCGACGACGCGGCCGAACGTCTCGGTGATCCGGTCAAACGCCTCCTGTGGGCCCTCTCGCCGTTCGGCCATCGCCTGAATGTCACCACCGGCGCTAAACGCCGTTCCCTCGCCCGTCAGGACGACGGCGTGGTGGTCGGCTGGCGACACGTCGGCTATTGCCTCGGCGAGCGTCACGGCCGTCTCCGTCGAGAAGGCGTTGAGCACGTCGGGTCGATCGAACGTGATCCGAACGACGTCGCCTGCATCGTCTACCTGCATGTCTCGAGCATTCGCCAGGAGGCGCTTAACGGTATGCGTTCGACGCTCGACGGCCGGGGACGCGACAGGCTGGAGGACAGTAACGAACGCCTACCAGTCTCCATCCAACGAATAACCATATGTGGTTGTCTGGATTTCTGACCTATGGTAGGGCTCACCGGCCGAATTGGGCGCTCAGACGAGGAACCGTTCGCGGCGTCGCTCGAGTCGCTCCGCCACACCGATCGGCTCGAGGCGACCGTTACCTACGACGAGGGCGTCGTCCAGTTGGGACACACGGCGTATCCCGAGTACCCCATCGACAGCTTCGAACGCGGACGATATCGAATTCGATTCGAGGGGAAACTGTACGACGTGCCCGATGAGAAACGTCGCGAGGAACTCGAACGGGTTGCGCCGTTGTTGTTCGAAGACGAGAGCGCCAACGCCGATACTGACGACGGGTTCAAAGCGCTTCGCGACTGGCTGCTGTCGGTCGACGGCGCGTTCGTGCTGTCCGTCCTCGACACCACAACTGGCGAACTGGCCCTCTGCAACGACGTTCTCGGTCGACTACCCACGTACTTCTATGCCGACGAGGAGTCCATGGTCTTCTCGAGAGAACTGCGATACGTCCTCGAGTCCGTCGACGTGGAGTTCGACCGCCTGGGGGCCGCGCAGTGTCTCCTCTTCGGCTACTCCCTGGGGGACCGAACGCTCGTCGAGAACGTGCGTCGACTCCGGCCGGGGTCGCTCGTTCGCGTTCGAACCGACACCGTCGAGACGAGCACGCAGTCAGTGTACACGTTCTCCTTCGACGACCCGGCGCACGCCCACCGGAGCCGAGAACAGAACGCTACTCAACTGGCGACCCGGTTCGTTCAGGCATGTGAGCGTCGTGCAGGCAACTTCGACACAGATCTCATCTCGTTGAGCGGCGGCCTCGACTCGCGGTCGGTACTCGCTGGCTACCACGCCGCGGGTTGTCCGGTCGAGGCGGCGACGATGGAGTCTCCCGAGTACGTCCCCGTCTCTGATGTCGACATCGCTCAGGAGCTAGCCGCGGACTTCGAAGTCGACTGGCGAACGTACGACGTCGGCCAGCCTCGAGGGGCCGACCTCGACACGCTCGTGAAGACGAAAAACGGCCACATCGGTCTCATGACGTCCTTTGTCCTCACCTTCTTGCGCCATCTCGAAGCTGACTACGGGGCGTCGATGGCCTACATCACGGGCGACGGCGGCGACAAGGTGCTCCCGGACCTGACTCCCACGGGTTCGGTTCGCAGAGACGCCCTCGTAGATTATATCGTCGAGGAAAACTCCATCCTGGACATAGATCAGGTGTCCCGAATCACCCGTATCTCTGAGGACGCGATCAGACAGAGCATTCGCGACCACGTCCGCACCTACCCCGAAACGACTGTCGACGGCCTCTACACCCACTTTTTGCTCTACGAACGAGCCGCGAACTTCCTCTTCGAGGGCGAAGACCGAAACCGGCTGTTTTTCTGGAGCGATACCCCATTTTACTCCCTTCCGTTCTTCCGCTATGCGATGAACTGTCCGCCAGAACAGAAACGACGGTACAACCTCTACCGCTCGTTCCTCGAGGCGCTGTCGCCGAAAGCGGCGAGTCGAACCCACGCCGTCTACGGTGCTCCGGTCAGTTCGAGACGCCACGCCGCAGCGGCCCTCCTCGACGACGTACTCTCGCGACATCCCGCCGTCCTGGAGGTCCTCAAGCCGATCATCAAAACCGTCAACGACCTTGAGACCGAGTCGAACATCGACGCCGACACTATCGACTGTATTCGACAACAAGTCGACCGAATCGAAGGAGTGGACGTCGGACTCGACACTAACGAACTGCACCGATTCCTCGATACTGCTGACGATCGGGAGAGATACGCCGTCTATCGCATCTTCGCGATCACTTCTATCGTCGACGACCTCTCCTCGACCGGTCGAAAGAGCGTCCTCGAGTCGCGAGAGGACGCCGTCTTTGCCTGAGTCTGGTGTATCATTTTTGCATAGATATCTATGATGCTTCTGCAGAATCCAAAAATTGTAATACCGCCATCTGCAATTTATGGGTATGCGAACCCTGGATAAAATCGACATCGAGATCCTCCACCACCTCGTCGCGGATGCCCGCCAGCCCTACAGCGAGATTGCCGAGCGGATCGACGTCTCCGCACCGACTGTGTCCAACCGGGTCGACCGGCTCGTCGATATGGGCGTGATCGATGGTTTTACCGTCGACGTCGACCGATCGACCGTCTCTGCCGGAACCGAGGTACTGATCGACTGCACGCTCTCGCCGGACGCAGACGACGGAATCGCCGACCGCCTGGCCTCGCTCGAGGCGATCGAACACGTCTTCGTGACGGCCGACGGCCGAGTGCTCGCGACCGCCACCGTCTCCCAGGCACGGATACGAGCGGTGCTCGCCGATGCAATAGACCTCGAGTCCCTCGACAGCTACCGGGTTCACCTGCTCGAGGATCGCCACTGGTCCCCGTCGATCGCCTCGTCCGATCTCGCCTTCACGTGCGACGAGTGTTCGAATCGGGTGACGGACGACGGCGTCTCGATCACCACGGACGACGATCGCTATCACTTCTGCTGTCCGTCCTGCCGGTCCGCGTTCGAGGAGAATGCGACGATCAGCGAGTCTGCGTAACTCGAGTCGAGAATTCACGTAAACCTGCGAGAGCCACGGGAAATGACCTTAGCCGAAGTTTTCGATACGTGCCTCGTCCGGGTCCCCGCCTGCCGCCTCGATCGCCTCGGCGACCCGGTCGACGAAGTCCGCGAATCCGAAGACGTAGCACTGCCCGTCCTCGAGATGGGCGTCGACGGCCATTTCGAGACCCTCGTCGTCGTCCGCCTCGAGTACCGTGACGGTCGCCCCCGCTTCAGAAAGTACCTCGAGTCGCTCGGTGTGGGCCGGTTCGTCGTCCTGGTAGATGACGGCCGCGTCGTGGCTGGCCCCCTGGGCAGCCTCGGCGATGGCGACTGCGGGGCCGATGCCGGGTCCGCCGGCGACCGCCACGACGTCACCGTCGCCCTCGTAGGCGATCGTTCCGAACGGGCCCTCCACGTGAACCGTTTCGCCGCCCTCGAGGGAGGCGAGCCACGGCGCGAGTTCGCCGTCGGGATCGACGCCGACGGTGATCTCGAACGTCTCCTCGACCGTCGGCGACGATAGGGTGTAGTGGCGTGCGACCTCCTCGCCCTCGGGCGCCGCTCGAAGGAGGACGAACTGTCCGGGGAGCGCCTCGAAATCTTCGGGCGTCGCGAGTTCGAGTGCGACGGTCGACGGTCCCACTTCGGTGACGGACTCGACGGTAACGGCCGTGCCTTCCATACGGGACCGTACCGGCGGGCGCCTCAAAGAAGTTCCTTTCCCCGCGGCGGTTTCAGTCTTCACGGTCCCGGGGTCTCGTTCAATCCTCGAGTTTCCGAGGATTCCTTCAGGCCTCGAGTTCGTCGCCGTATCGACTCTCCCACAGGCGGAGGTAGACGAACAGCGGGGCGAGCGTCGCCCCGGCGTCGGTCGGTTCGTACTCCACGCGCGGAGGAACCTCGTCATAGGCGGTTCGCTCGAGCAGCCCGGCCTCGACGAACTCGGAGAGTCGTGCAGAGAGCGTGTTCGGGGAAGCCGGGACCACGTCCTCGAGTTCGGAGAAACGACTCGGCCCACCCGCAGTCGTTATTGCCCGCAGAATCGAGAGCGCGTGTCGGCGCTCCAGGAGCGCGAGAACGTCTCGTTTAGCCGGCGAATCGTCCGTCGTCGTCTCGTCGATCGCTTCTTTCCCGCCTGCCGTTTCTACCCCGTCGGGAACTTCTCTCACGTCGGTCGCCGACTCGAGCGCCTCGGTCGCTGGAACGTCGAGGATTGTTTCGAGCGCGTCCGTGATGGTGTCTGAATCGGCCATACAGCCGCTACGCAATCTGTAGTATTAAACTCCTGGATGTATAGCGAACTATCGAGTCCTGCTGGGTCGTGGTTTCGGCTCTGGATCGTGTCCGAACACTCAAATGATTCCTGTGTGTGAGACGAATTATGTCTGAACGAGAGGCGATCGAAGCTGTGGACGAACCCGTGACAGTGTCGTCGCTCGTCGACGACCTCCGGGCGCTCGGGCTGACGCCGGGTGAGACGGTGCTCGTCCACTCTTCGCTCAGTTCCCTCGGATGGGTCTGCGTGGACGCCCAGACCGTCGTCGACGCGCTCATGGCTGCCGTAACCGAGGCGGGGACGCTCGTCATGCCAACCCACTCGGGTCAGTACAGCGATCCGGCCGCCTGGTCGAATCCACCCGTTCCCGACGACTGGATCGACACGATCCGGGGGGAGCGACCGCCCTACCGACCGGCGACTACGCCGACACGCGGCGTCGGCGCCGTTCCAGAGTGTTTTCGATCGTATACCGGCGTCTATCGGAGCCAGCACCCAACCGTCTCGTTCGCTGCCTGGGGCGCCGACGCCGATTCCGTCGTCGCCGACCACGCGTTTGACAACGGTCTGGGGGAGGGTTCGCCGCTGGCCAGCGTCTACGAACGCGCCGGCTCGATCCTCCTGCTGGGAGTCGACCACGGTGCCAACACCTCCCTCCACCTCGCCGAGTACCGGGCGGACATCGACCCGCCGAGGACCGACAACGTCGCCACCGTCCTCGAGGACGACGAGCCAGCGTCAATCACCTACCAGGACATCGAAACCGACGCCAGCGACTTCGCGACCCTCGGCGATGCGTTCGAGGACGAACGCGACTCGAGCGTCCGACGCGGATCGGTCGGCGCCGCCGACGCGCGGCTGATTCCCCAGCGAGCGATGGTCGACTTCGCCGTGGACTGGCTCGAGGCGAATCGGTAACGGGTTCGATATCGACTCGAGACCTTGCGACCCGATAAGCGCCCTCACTACCGACTCGAGACGGCCCCGCCCGATCGAAACTGGTATCGACGCGCGGTCGACTGATTCGGGCGAATTCTCATTCGTTCAAAACCGCATGCCCCAGTCACTCGAGGCTCGAATCTTCTGCGGGGTCGGCGGGTCCATCTTCCGCGTTCCGAACCTCAACCTGTGAGATGCGTGCTCCATCGACCGCCGCAACGATGAACTCGTAGCCGTCGATCTCGAACTCGTCACCGACGTCCGGGACGCGGCCCGCTCGAGACAGGATCAGCCCACCGACGGTCTCGACACCGTCGGCCTCGAACGCGGTCTCGAGCGTCTCGTTGAGCCTCGAGACCGTGAATCCGCCGTCGACGACGTAGGTGCCGTCGGCTCGCCGATCGACCGACGGTTCGTCCGTGACCACGTCGAAGTCGTCGCGAATGTCGCCGACGAGTTCCTCGACGACGTCCTCGACGGTCACGATGCCCTCGAACGCGCCCCACTCGTCGACGATGGCGACCATCTGTTTTCGTTCGCGTTGGATCTGCTCGAGGAGGTCGATGACCGAACCGGTTTCCGGATAGATGAGCATCTCCCGGGCGATGTCGCCAGCCGTCAGCGCATCGGCGTCGGGATTTTCGTGTGTGGCCCGGAGGACGTCTTTGGCGTCGAGGAAGCCCTCGATCTGATCGTCGGTGTCGGGATCGATGACCGGGTACCGGGTGTGGCCTTTCTCGACGATCCTGGACCGAACGGCCGGAAGCGGCTCGTCCGCGGAGATGGTGACCACGTCCGGTCGGGGAACCATGACCGCCTGGACCGAGAGATCGTCGAAGTCGAACACGCGTTCGATTAGTTCGACTTCCTCCATCTCGATGTTCCCTTTCCGACCGGCCGTCGACAGCACGGCGAGAATCTCCTCTTCCGTCAGTACCTCTTCGTTCTCGGAAGCCGGTGGGATGCCGATGAGTCGCGTGAAGAAATTCGCCGTCCCGTTGAAGACGACGAGTCCGGGGATAAACACGTAGTAGAAGAACTTCATCGGTCGCGCGACGATCAGCGCCACACGCTCAGCCTGGGCGATCGCGATCGTCTTCGGGGCCAACTCGCCGAAGACCACGTGCAGGAAGGTGATGATACTGAACCCGACGGCGAAGGCGACGAGGTGGATCAGTCCCTCGGGTAAGATCGGCGACAGTACGGGCTCGAGCAGGGCCGCCACGGCGGGTTCGCCGATCCAGCCCAGTCCAAGCGAGGAGATGGTGATGCCGAGCTGTGTCACGGCGAGGTAATCGTCCAGGTTGTCCATCGCGTCCTGTAAGAGGACTGCCCCCGACCGACCTTCCTCGACGAGCGCGTCGACGGCTGTCGCTCGAATCCGAACGTACGCGAACTCCGCGGCAACGAAAAAGCCGTTCAGGAAGACCAGGACGAACGCGACGAGGAGTCGACCGACGGAGAGGGCGACGTCTACCATCGACGACTCCATGACGTTCCCGCATCGGGCCGGGTGCTCGAGTCGCGAATGAAGCGACCACTGTACGGGCCAGGATCGTGCATACCACCATCTATGAGCTTCGAGCAGTTAATTCCTTAGAAATGCGTCCCTCGTTTGGATCAGCCATTGAACGACGCTCGAGACAGCTACCGATGCGGACTCTTTCCAGAAATCGGCCACGTCGGCGACCACACAGCCACGAATGGCCGCGAGGCGTGGCCGACTCGAGCATGAGTGATCCACCATGACACAGTATAGTGTCACTTGGCACCCGAACTGGGACGTTCGTGAGCCATTTGCACTCACAGGGGTCGTTGATGTGTCGATTCCTCAGTCGGCGGGGGATCCCGTCGACGATCTACTATTGGGAAGATCTCATCATAAATGCGTCTCAATGAGCAAATTTGGCGATATAATCGCATTTTTAGGTACGAATAATGCATAATACCTAAAAAGAATAAACGAACGTCAGAATAATATGGGTGCGTCGGTGCAGAACTATTCGGTTGATCACTGGCGGTACTCGAGACAGGTTCCATTGGCGATGCTCGAGACAGGGTACGACTGACGGTACTCGAAGCAGGATACCTACAACTGAACCCTCACATCCGCGACCCGTCGATCAAACCCCGCATTGGTCGACGATGTTCGATGGTAGTCACTCACCGCATGCATCTCGAGTGTCGCGTCACTCGAGTGAAGTGCGCGACCCACACGAAGATAGTCGAGTAGTAATCAGTCAGAGATCGACTTTCTGCTGGTCTCCATCGGCTAGTTTGGCACTCACGAGCGCCGCGTGGCTTCGCCGCAATCGTTCCGACAGCGCCTGGTGAGAGATACCGAGTTCGTCTGCGAGCTCTTTCAGGGTCACCTTTCGCGGTACGTCAAAGTAGCCCAGTTCGTGGGCCGTGACGATCGTCTCGTACTGGGTCTCCGTGAGCGGCGTCTCCTCGCTGAGGTCGCCGTCCAGTTCCGTCATGCGACGCACCGAGACGGAGAACTCCTGGTCCAACAGTTCGTCGTGCGCGGCCGATAGCGACTGTCGATCGTAAAAGAGCAGTTCGATCGTCCAGTGGTGGTCCTCGCCGGTCGTTTCGAGGATGGCTCCGCCGTGGTCGGCGATCACTTCCTGGAACTGCGTGATCGGCGCGTCGAACTCGAGGCGAAAGAGCCAGCGTTCGCGGCTGGCGTCGGTCAGGCTGGCGAGTACCGACAGCGTCGGATCCGCCTCGAGCGCCTCCTGAATCTCGTTGCGACTCGCCCCCGACACCCACACGAGTGGCGGGCCCTCCCCGACCACCCCTGCGAACTGGAACTCGAGCGACGGGATACGCTCGAACGCGGTCGCTGCAGCGAAGTAGCCGGCGGGGACCTCGAGTTCGGCGACTGTCGTCATCATCGACATTCACCACAACCGCATATAGACGGCTTCTGTTAGCGGTAGGTGTTCCCGCTACCATCGTTCGGGGACTATCCCGTTCGAAGATAAGTTACTCCGTTTTACCGCCTCCGCGCCGGGCGTTCACGACGGACCGGTCGAACGTACAACATACATCGTTAACTGATACCGTGCCCAACGCCAGCGCATTACGATGTCGACTTCATCTCGTCTACGTGGAGAAGTAATCGGACGATACACGGTGATGGGACTCGGTCTTCTGTACGTCCTGGTCGGCGCCGCGTACTTCGTCACGGTGGTGTCCGAAGGAATGTCGCTCGGGTCCGCGTTCGTCGTCTTCTCGTTTATCGCCGGGTCGGGCCTCGTCGTCTTCGTCGGCGGGTATCGCCTCCCGACGTCGTCCGTCGACCGTCGATTCTACTCGTCCGTCGCGCGCTGGTCGCTTCTCGGAATCGGTGGAATGATCGGTATTCTGGGGGTCTATCACGCACAACCAGACATGGCGCTCGAAGACCCTCAGCGGTCGCTCGCCGTTCTCACCGCGTTGAGTTGCGTCGCCGGGTTCGGCGTCGGAACCTACGCCGCCCGGGCCAAAACCAGCGCCCTCGAACTCGAGCGACGGAATCGGGCCCTCGAGCGAGTCCAGGACCAACTCGAAGAGACGAACGAACAGCTCGAGCGATCGAACGAGCGACTCGAGCAGTTCGCGTACGTCGCCTCACACGACCTCCAGGAACCGCTTCGAATGGTCACCAGTTACCTTCAGTTGATCGAGCGTCGCTACGCCGACGAACTCGACGAGGATGGCGAGGAGTTCATCGAGTACGCCGTCGACGGCGCCGAGCGAATGCGAGCGATGATCGACGGCCTCCTCGAGTACTCGCGCGTCGAGACGCAGCGGGAACCGTTCGAACCGGTCGACCTGGACGACGTCTTCGCTGACGTTCGCAAAAACCTCGAGCTCAAGCTTCGAGAGCGCGACGCCGATCTCGAGGTAGACGACCTCCCCCGCGTCGAGGGCGATCCGAGCCAGCTTCGTCAGCTCTTCCAGAACCTCGTCTCGAACGCGATCGAATACAGCGGCGACGAACCGCCGGTCGTCGACGTGACGGCCAAACGGAACGGCGACCGCTGGCTCGTCTCGGTTCGTGACGAGGGGGTCGGGATCGATCCGGACGAGACGGAACGTATCTTCGAAATTTTCCAGCGGCTTCACAGCGAAGACGAGGTCTCGGGAACCGGGATCGGCCTCGCGGTCTGTAAGCGAATCGCGGAGCGCCACGACGGCGACATCCGGGTCGATTCCGAGCCTGGGGAGGGCTCGACGTTTTCGGTTACGCTTCCGGCAGCGGGCGGCGACGCGTGAGTATCGGGCGACGGAGTGCCTGCTCGAGCCGTTATCTTTGCCGGCCGCGGTACGAAAGAGGTTCATAGACCGATGGCATTTCTGGCAAAACGAAGGGAATCAGACCGCGTCCGTTTCGTCGGTGGAGAGAGTAGCCGATTCTGAGGTACTTTCGTCGGTGGATTCATCGGATTCCACCGATGACCCGGGATGCGTCGCCGCCAGCACGTTCTGAACGTAGCGCATCCCGGTGGCGATTCCCATCACGCTGTCCATCAACGATTGCTGAGTCGCCTCACCAGGATAGATCCGGTGCTCTAACTGGAGCACCTCGGCGTTCCGAAGCTCACACGCACGGTCCTCCTCGTCGAGGAACGTGTAGAACCCGGGCGTCGCAGCAAGCACCGGCCCGATCTGGGTCAGTAGGTCCGTACGCGACTCCTCCTCGCGGATGAGTCGCTTTGCCCGTTCGGTGTCGAACGCGCTACGCCCGACGACCCGAATCGGACCCCGCTTATCCTCCTGGATGAGGTGTATCGGCAGGCGCGAGAGGGTCACCTGCAGGTTGAACTCCGTTTCCTCCTGAGAGTGAGGCGTAACGTCCTGGATGGCGTTCTCGTCGAGCCACCACCTAACCTGCTCGACGCTCACGTGGGTCGTCATGCCTCGACTCCGGCCTCGAGCCAAAAAAGGACTGACCTGGCAGGAGCCGACTTTTCGACTTCGAGAACGTACGGACTGACCGAAACTCGGGCTCCCCGGAAAGATTGCATTCGATGACAGTTGTAGTCGCGGGTTTCCTACTGCTTCGAGAATACTCGCTCGCACCGATCGAGGTTCCCACCGGGGCCTGTGGCTCGTCCACCTTCGAATGCGAGGTGTTCGGCGAGGTAGCTGTCGGACTCGAGAACGGTGAAATCAGCGTCCTTCCACGATTAAACGGTGTGCGGAGAGTCGTCGCAGTACGCCTGCCAGAGCGACAGTAGCCGGGAAAGTCGGATCAGGCTAACCACCCTGTACACCAGTGAGGAGACGCACAGCTCGGGGGCGTTAATAGTGGGCACCGTACAAATGGTAATATGCCCGGGGAGGGCTTTCTAACCCAAGGGTTCAGAACCCTTATTGCCTCTGCAACCGAATGACTACCATGCCGACGGTCGACTACGAAGCGAAGGTCGAAAGCGTGTTCGAGATGGTCGCCGAATCCGACGCCATCCATCCCGAGAACGCCGCCTTACTCCGAGCGTACCGCCGCGACAAGGAACTCAACGGGATGAGCGCGGCCACACAACAGCGGAATCTCTCATACCTGAAAATCGTCGCCGAACACGTCGGAGAAACTCGGTTCGAGGATATGGACACCGAGGACGTGAAAACGCTAATTGAGTGGATTCACGACCGGGACCTGGCTGATGCGACCGTCGAGACCTACAAGAAGGTCATACGACAGTTTTGGACATGGATGAATGATGGCGACGCGCCCGAGGAAGTCGCCTGGCTCACTATCTCGTCCGACGCCTCCAGCGGGACCTTGCCGCAGGATCTCTTAACCAAGCACGACATCGAGGACCAGATCGCCGCCGCGAAAAACCCCCGCGACAAGGCGTTCATCGCGATACTGTACGAGACCGGGGCGCGCATTGGCGAACTCATCGATCTGACGATCGGAGACATCGAGGACCGTAAGCACGGGAAGAAAATCACCATCAACGGAAAAACCGGTGCCCGCCGACTCCCACTCGTAGAGTCAGTCCCGTATCTCAACAAGTGGCTGAACGCGCACCCGAACCCGCAGAAGAACGCCCCACTGTGGTGCAAGATTCAGCAGGGCGACCCGGACGATCAGCTTGGCTACAACTACCTTCGGCAGAAGGTGCTCGGGAAGAACATGGAGCGGGCGGGCATCGACAAACCCTCGAACCCCCACCACTACCGTCACTCGCGGGCTTCGTATCTTGCCAACGAGATGACAGAAGCCCAGCTCTGTGAATGGTTCGGCTGGGTTCAGGGCTCTGACGTACCGGCCCGATACGTCCATCTGAGTGGCCGTGACATCGACAACACGTACGACGCGTTACACGGGCTCTACGAACCCGACGAAGACGAGGAGGAAACCAATGTCGTCGAATGTCCTCGGTGCGAGGAGCTGAACGTACCCAGCGCTGCGTTCTGTATGCGGTGTGGATTCGCACTTGACCGAGACGTGGCTAAAGAGATTGACCAAACGGAGACCGATCTCGCTGAAACAGCCACGAACGAGGACACGGCCCTGGCGCTCCGTCTCGTACAGGCGTTGGAGGGGCAGCACGAGGAAATTGAGGGTGTCCTCGATGCCATTGAAGCAAAATAGCGACGAGTGGGGTGAAAGCTGTAGCCGACCATTTTCTTCCGTCACGTGAAAATCAGAGTGTCTTGAGTGCTGCCTCAATCAGGTCGTCGGGGAACGTACTGAACGGGTGATGTTCCGGTGCGTAATCGAATAAGTAATAACTCAGCGCCTTCCCATACGCGGTCAACTCCCATCCATTTCGATCGCCCTCGAAGAGGGGGCGATCCTCCCACACGTCGCCGAACTCTCGATCTCGGGCACCAGCCAAATCCCTTGCCAGCGCCGTGACGGCACTCGAATCGTCGGGTACGCCGATCTTATCAGCTGCTTTTCGTGAAGATAGAGCGCCATCGTGTTCGAAGACGGCTCGGACCACCTCGACTGCATGCGCGTCGTGCCAACGCTGGTTCTCGAGACGGGTGCCGTCGTGATCCAATAGTTGCCGGAGTTGTTCCCGTTCAACGAGGCGATGCTCCTTGATGACCTCGATGACTCGTTCCTTCGTTACGTACGCGTCGAAATCGAGTCCGGCGTTACACTCTCGTATAAATGCTCGCCATTGTCCGAACGAGCCAGGTGTGCCCGAGTCAACTACTGAATCAACGAGATACCAACCCGCTCGTTCCATGATTACAGCGGGATCAACGCTGCTGTCGGCCTGTAGGTGATCTGCAAGAGGATCGTGTGTCCACTCCTGGAGTTCGTCCGCCTCTACCATTCTTTCGATTCGGACGCGGAGCGTCTGAGGTGTGATGTCCCAGTCGAGTGATTTCATCGTCGCCTCTATGCCCTGTTCAGCTTGGTGATCTTCATGGATGGCCTGCTGATTCTGATATTCAAGTCGTTCGATTAGGTCATCCATGCGGTTGGCTCGGCCGCCGTAAAGGCTGCTACCAGATGGCCCCCTCAGGTAGAAGGCATCGGTAATTCCCCAGAGAACGTCGTGGTAGACCTCGTCATCGGCCGTCAGCTCAGATGGGACCAGATGCTTGAGCATCGTTCCGATCCGTCGGCCCAACGCCACGCGCGCAGCTCGCTGCTGTTCGATGGATGTTCCGGTCGGCTCGTCCGTAAAATCGACTGTCTCGACGTTTTCGAGGAGTTTCTTCCAATAGTCAAGTCCAAACTCCTCGCGAAGATAATCACCTTTCGCCAGGATGTTAATGTCTGTGTAGAGCGCCTCGATTCGGGTAGGGAGGAGGCCGGCCTTTGTGTGAATATTGCGACGGAGCGTCCCCGGGTGGTACTTGCTGGTGGATGAACCTTCCAATGCGAACTCACGCTCGTAATCCGTTAACCTATGCACATCCTTGGGGCCTCGAGGATCTCGGTCGCCATTGGAGTCGTCGCTGGAAACCATATTTAAAGCAGTTCTAAATTATTCTCATAGATACTTAGCTCTATCCATCAGTGCGTAGCCATACGTAGCGGTTATGAGAACAACTCAGCGGGTATACGCCCGAGGCAAAGTTACGATTCCGGCGCAGATTCGGTCGGAACTCGAAATCGAAGACGGCGATCTGATCGAACTGGAAATCCGTACAATCGACGCTCAGGAGGTGTCTGCCAGCGATGGCTCGATGTAACCTCGACGACGAGGCACTACTGCTCGTTGCTCGGCACGGGAGCGGTCCAATCGAACGTGCTTTAGCCGCCGTACGGCTGGCGAAACGACGAGGACGAGAAGACGAGCTACGTCGAATCATCGAAGATGTGGCGAACGACGACCACTTCGAGAGGTCGCCATGAAAGATTGCGAACCCCAAACGGTTACCCCCGGGTATTGTCCTGGCGTCCGTCGGGAGGTCGATCTGAGAATGGGAATCGATGACTTCCCTACAGGGACGGCGATCCCCCTCCCACGATACGAAGGGACGGTGTCGTGGGTCTTCGAGTCGAACACCGACAGCAATGATCGGGATTCTGGAGGTGATTGTCGTGGCGAGTAACGACCTTGCCCTTGGAGCACGCGTCGTCGATCGCGAGGCCCTGTCTCCTGTCCGATCCGAGGCAGTCGTCGTCGCTCTCCACGATACGCCAGCCGACCACTACCCGATCGACACCTTCGGGGCCACTGTTGCGGACGTCAACCCCAGTTATGCGCCTGATGAATCAGTCGCGACTGTCGCGCTCGTCGCCGACCTCGAGACGTATGCACCCGATTGGTCCTCGGTTCCGATCCACAACCTTGCTGCCCAATTACAAATGTTGAATGTTGACCTCTACACTTGCCCCGTGGAACGACTCGCTCCTGTTGGAGGTGCTTGAGATGAGTGACGATGACTCGACGCTCGAGACCGCCCGGCTAATGGAGGCCGTCACCGAGGACAGCACCCTCACACCTGTGGAAAAGGAGACGTCGATTCATTTCGCGAAACACGACGAGGAAGCTCGCATGTTCACCGCCGAAGCTGGGCTTATGCGCCGGCTCCTCGCACACTCAGAAGCTGACGTAAAATCGCTCACTGTCCTCGACGGGGACGCGCACAAAACAGTTTCGCCGGAGGAGTATCGAGATGGCTCGATCGTCGGCATCACCGCTGATCTCCCCGTGGGGGTGCTCCAGGTGAAGCTGACGCCCCGTGCGAGCTCGTACCACGCTGAGATCATCACCGACCGCGTACTCACGAATCGTGAGGGCGAGGGCCCGTCCCATGATCGGTGATCGTCCGCCTCGGCCAACGTCTCTTTCGATCCAACCAACGTCGTTTCCCGACCAGCTGATCGAACGCGAACAGTGGGTCGCATGGCGGTACACGTTCGATACTGATCGCGACGAGTGGACGAAGGTGCCGATCAACGCGATGACCGGCCGATTCGCCAAGTCGACTGACCCCAACACGTGGACGTCGTTCGACGACGCGCTCGAGTACCACCGACGCGACGACACCGACACGGACGGGCTCGGGTTCGTCGTCTCAGACGACGACCTGCTCGTCGGGATTGATCTCGACGATTGTCGCGACCCGGACACCGGCACCTTTGCGTCGTGGGCCAACGAGTTGCTCGAGGACGTCCCGACCTACGCCGAGGTGTCGCCGAGCGGGACCGGCGCCCGACTGTTCGGGCTCGGGTTCGTTCCCGACGGTGGGACGCGAGCCGACGTCGACAGCGCCGACGGACACCTCGAGATGTACGAAACCGATCGATATCTCACCGTGACCGGCCACAAGATCGACGGCTCGCCCGACGACGTCGAGCAGGTGAACGACGCAATCGCCGACGTTCACGCTCAGTATATCGCCGACGACGAACCAGACCGGAACTCGACGGAAATGGGTGACAACGGTGGTGTAGAAGAGCATTCTCCGGAGTCACACCCATGGGGTGACGGTCACGAAACGGAGTCGCTCACCGACGACGACCTGCTCGACCGTGCTCGAACCGCCGAGAACGGCGACAAGTTCGATCGCCTATGGCGCGGGAATACCACCGGATACGGAAGTCACAGCGAGGCAGACCTCGCACTCTGTGGGCTGCTCGCGTATTGGGCTGGCGGCGATCGTGGCCGAATCGACCGACTCTTTCGACAGTCGGGTCTCTATCGTGAGAAGTGGGATCGCGACGACTACCGCGAACGAACGATCAAGAAGGCGGTCGAAGGTCAAACTGACTTCTACGAACCCGGTTCAGGCCGATCGCCGTCCATGACCGACGACCTCGGCCTTCCGGTGCCGGAGGCCTTCGATGTTCAGTACGGTGGATACTACAAGTACCACCCGCCGCGAGACGGTGACGGTGATGGCTACTACGAGCGTGTGACGAACTTCCAGCTCGAGGTGCTGGCCCGGCTCGCCCACGATGATGGCCGCCGGGAGTACCACCTTCGCGTTCACCCGAGCGACGGCGAGCCCTATTTCGTCGACGTCGAACCGTCGTCGTTCAATGAGCTGCGAACCTTCCGTCGCGACGTCCTCGAAGGGTGGTCTGTAACCTTCGTCGGCGGGCAGAAAAGACTCAACCAGTTGAAGGAATTCGTCGCTGGCCAAGAGGCGCCGATCCGCCGCGGGACGAAACAGATCGGACTCCACGGTGACGAATTCGTGACGCCGGCGGGATCGCTCACGGCCGACGGATGGGCCGACGAGCCCGGCGTCATCTACACCGACGACAGCTCCCAATTGATTCCCCTGTGGCAGCTCACGCCCGAGACGGCCGACCCTGACGATGTAGATCGTGACGCCGTCGCCGACATACTCAACCTACTCCCACGAACCCGCGACCCCACGCGATTCCTCCCGGTGCTAGGGTGGTTCTACGCCGCTCCCCTTCGCCCGTTGATCCAGGAGTGGGAAGGCGAGTTCAACTTGTTGAACGTCCTCGGGGACACCGGCGCCGGAAAGACCGCCACCCTCGAAACCATGTGGCGGCTGTTCGGCATGGACGGCGAACTACTCACCGCCGAGTCAACGCCGTTCACGATGCTCACCGCGCTCGCGTCGACGAACGCGCTCCCTGTCGTGTTCGACGAGTACAAACCGGCCGACATGAATCCGAACCGGAAGGACAAGCTCCACCGGTATCTTCGGACGTCGACGAAAGGCGGAATCGAATCGAAGGGGAACGCCGACCGAACCACCGACAACTACCACCTCCACGCCCCGGTGTGTCTCGCTGGCGAGCAGCCGATTCAGGGACCGGCCGAAGAACGCCGAGCGATCATGACGACGTTCACCCGGTCGGTCGTCGTCGGTGACACCCCACAGAGTCGGGCGTTCGCTCGGCTCGTCGGTGGGAAGGACGGCGACGAGTACCACGACGGCCTCCCATTCGAAGATCACGCGCTCGCGTACTACACGTGGCTTCTCGAGCAGGACACCGACGAGCTTCGCGACCTGTGGCGAGAGTCTCGCGAACGTGTGACCGAACTACTTGACGGGCGGGAGGTCGACGCCGACGTGCTTGACGATATGGTGGCCCAAGGTTTCCAGACCGTTCGATTCGGGTGTACGATCTACCGCGTGTTCGCGGCCGACCTTGGAGTTGATCCCGACACGACGCCCGTCACGCCCGCCGCTGTCGACGACGCGATCCTATACGTCGCGGGCGAGGGTGGTGGCGCCGATCACGTCTCACACCTCGATCGATTCGTCGGCCTGCTCGGGCGGGCAGCGTCGGCCGACTACCTCGCTCTCGGCGAACACTACACTGTCGTCGATGACGGCGTGAACGGCACCCGCGAACTCCGGGTGAAGCTCCCGACGGCATTCGACCAGGTTCGACGGTACGCTCGCGATCACGACGTACAGGGCGAGGACTTACTCGACACCGTAAACGACTACCGGGCGCGGCTTCGCGATAACGCCGACCGTCTCGACGGCTACGTGACCACGACATCGCAGAACACCCGACTCAACGAGTCGACGCAAACCCGCTGTATCGGGATCGATGTCGCGATCGCCGACGAGACGGTCGACGAGTTCGAACTCGGGATGTTCATCGACGACGACGGCGACAGTCCAGCCCGGCGAGACCGAGACTGTGATTACCCCACCATCGATGATCTCAGGCCGGGGTACGTCACCTTCGAGGCAACCATCGAGTCGGTCCTCGATCCCAAGCCGTGGCTCCAAGGCGAAGGGACGCTTCGCGACCGCTCCGGGGTCGTCGACTATGTGATTCGCAGCGGTTCGGGCGACGTCCCGCGACTCGAGGAGGGCGACCGCTACCGACTCGAGAACGCCCGCGTCACGACCAGTGAGGACGACGTGAGAGTCGTCGAGATACGCCCTGGAGCGACCACCGTCAAACCGGTAACGCAACAGACTGGGCTCGAACGCGATCGCGACGGGGAGGTGGATTATGATGGTGACCGCGGCGACGATCGCGATGGAGATGAAACCGACGTCGATGCCGATCCCAGCGCTGGGACCGACGACCCAGGCGCCGAGGGGCAGGCCGCCGACCTCGTGCCCCCGTCGGGTGAGTACGTTGGTGTGCAAGCGAACGTGATGGACACGCTACGACGCAACAGCGGTGAGGTATCGATCGCCCAGCTCGCAGGGGCGATCGGGAACGGCGACACCTCTCCCCACGATGTCCGCAACGCTGTCGGCCGACTCGAGTCGAAAGGTCGTGTAACGACCGACGATGTCGACGGCCGAACAATGGTCCGACTGTGACCCCTTAATACCGGTCTTGTTGAGGCCCTTAACCGGTAATAGGTTTCAGCAGCCGTGCTGAATACAGGGCGCGACTATAGCATGATATTCTGGTCAATTTGCGAGGGCGGTGACTGCTCAATATAGGAGAACTACTGATCGCCCTCAACTGGGACTAAATCGTGATGACGAAACGAGAGAGGGATTTCTTCGTTGGTTTCTACGTTACAAAGCGTATATGAGTATGCATCTGTGGCTCGCCCGGTTTCCTCGCCAAGACTGTCTACAAGAATTTCAACGATTTCACATATGGTACCATGATACCGATCATCAGGGTCGTCAGGGCCGAGATAAATCTGGACGTTATCTCCGACAGAGTACGGATCATTCGACGGTTGGGGGATGTTTTCCATTGTGCGACCTTTGGACTTACCAGCCGTATCAGTCCATCGCTATGTTAGCATATCCACTGAGCGCCTAGTTCAGCCTGACCTGGATGAAAGTAATCTCCTGGGATCGTTTCTATGACAGACTCTACTTTGAGCTATCGCAGTTCCCTACATTCAAGGTTCAGCCTCTGAGAGGAAGTCCCAGTATCGCTCTTTCAATTCGAGACCGATTACCCTCGCCGCCGGTTTTAAACTCCACGAATACCCTCCATGAGGGAGTCTTTTCGGGTTGGAACCAGCGAGATGGACAAACGGCTCCGTTCGACAGCATGACGAGCGCGACCGACTCCTGACTGGGGCGAATCTCACCATCTACATATGATCGCCCCTGGTGCCTCCAGATCGATTCCACCAGCGGTCCATGCCTCAAGCCGCGTCTGGTGAGTCTCCTCAAGCACAGGGTCGACGTGGCGCCACCGCGCCCGGCATCGGAGCCCGCAGAACTCGCGCATTCGATCGTTCGCCTGGCCGAACCCGAGCGACTCTCGAGCACGGCCAATCTCGTCCTGGGGCACCAGCGAAAGGGCCCGTCCGCAAGCGAAACACGTTGACGACGCCGTCATGAGCGTGTCACCCCTGAGGTCTGACCCTCGAAGATGGGGCCTTGGAACACCTCAACACCGTCATACCGGCGATTGCGTACCAGATGACCGCCTTCGCGGCAGGCGTCACATCGGAAGTGCTCGAGCACGCGGTGCGCGTTGAGGCCGTCCGCGCGGACGAACCGAACGGCGCCGCCGCACGCCCGGCAGTTCCGGGGGATCGCGTCGGTCATCATGCCCACCCGCCGCGGCGCTCGAGTACCCGTTCTCTCGCGGCGTCGAGCCCGGCCTCGTGTTCGATCTCGAGGCGGGCGTCGACGGCTTCCGCCTCGGCGTCGATTGCGGGCGCCATCCGCTCGAGGTCGCGGGCCGCCCGGAGGTCACGGGCGAACACGGGCTCGCCGTCAACGTGCTGGCCGTGCTGGGGGCAGACGTCGTCCTCCAGGCCCGCGGGAACGGGGAGGCGCCCCGTCGCCGTGAGCGCGGCATAGTAGTGCTTGCACCCCCGGTCGTCGCCGCGGCACTCGTTCTTCGCGTCCGGGCAGGTGCATCGGTCGGCGGGCTCGTCGGCCAGGACGTCCACCTGGTACTCCCGCCCCGAGACGCTCACGATGCGGTACTCGCCGTCAGCGAGGTGGCGGTAGACCGGGCGCCCCAGAACCGACATCTCCTGGGTGACACCACGGTAGCGGCGCGCGGTCACGTTGTGGTCGTCGGCTTTACGGTGGTCGCGGGCGTAGGTCGCGTTGGTCGTTGACATGGCTTGAACACCTGAAAACGGCCAGTCCGGGCGTTCCAGCGCCCGGGCGTTTCGACGCCCCGAGGGGACTGTCCGTCCTCATCTATACCTACAACGGAATAGATCATAAAGAGCTTTCACGACGCTCCAGACTATCGCCTTCGGTGATAGACCGTTAACGGCCTTGCCGTTGAAGGCAAGGATTAAAGCCGTTGTTGGCATAGACTGGACACGACAGCAATGACCCGTCCCTACCGAGTCGAGGCCGAGGACTGCCTGGCCGCGTTCATCGAGCGCGAGGATAGCGCCGAGCCGCTGGGCTCGTCCGAGGTCGCCGACCACGCGGGGATCGCGCGGCGGACCGCGCACAAGAAGCTTGAGGAGCTCGTCGATCGCGGGGTGCTCGCCTCGAAAAAGGTTGGTGGACGCTCGCGAGTATGGTGGGTACCCGACGACCTCGGGGTCGACCTCCGCCAGCTCGTTGCGAGCACCGACGATCCCGACGTCGACCCACCAGCCCGGTGACCGATCCCGATCGTCGTGAGAGCCCCCAGGAGGCCGCTGGGGATGCTGACACCGAACCCGACCCCAAAACCCGCCGGGTGGGGACGAGACGCCAGGAAGCGAACGTGCGGCCCTGGAGGACGTCGCTGACCAATTCTCGTCGACCGTTACCCTCGAGGAGGGGATCGCCGCGGTCTTCGCTGCCCGTGAGTTCCTTGAGGTCGGAGGGCAGTCTTTCCTGTTCTACTCCCCATCTCGATCTCGAGTCCGCGTCCTCTGGCCTGCGTTGGTCGCTGGCCAGTCCTTGCGCCGGAACTCGCCTGGATGGTCGGTGTTGACGTGCTCGGCGAGCTCGGCAGCGCCGCCAGTGGAGAACGAGCAGTCCGGTGACGGGCAGACGAACGATCGTGGTGGCATCGCTCTACGTTTCGCTCTGTTCGTCATTGAGTCCTCCGCTCCGTCTTCGACAGGATCTCGATATCGGGATCGCGACTCGCCTCGTCGATCCGGTCGAGTGCGTGGCGCTCACAGTAGTACTCTACGCGCTGGTTCTGTCGATGGTGGAGTTTGACGTTGAACCAGTGGTCGTGCCACTCCTCACATTGGGCGTATTTCATACGCCCGCGTTCGCGACGCTGGATAGATATACTCCGCCTACGACCGAAAGTGGAGAAGAACAGGCAACGGGCTGAATCCATTCGAAAACACCCAATTTTAGTTTTGTTGAACCCCTCAAGTGGTGACCGGTTTCTGAGAGCATGCTGAATACAAAGCGCATACTCATCAGATCAGCACAAGGAATCAATTATAGAACCATGTGACAAAGACCGTCGAAGAAGCGTAGTTTTAAGAAAGAGGCTCTGTGAGTAGTATACAACGATCAGTATGACTTCGCCTTGGGAGCAGAATCAGATCCTCATTGATATCATGGATGGTCTTGGTGTGGCGATCCATGACGAGGACGCAGACATCGCTAATCTCACCTCTATCAAGCTGAACAAGCTGCTCTACTTAGCCGTCAACAAATTCGATCTACCAATCACATACAGCTGGTACAAATATGGTGCCAGTCTCAGTGGTGGTCAGAGCGACGTCGCCGTCGATTCTGTCGAACCACGGGCGCTTGCCGACCTACCTTCACCTGACGAGCCGAGCATTGGGAATTCTTGGGACTACCCCTCTCCAGAGGAGTATGCATACTTTTTCAAGAGCGACATAGAGCTCACGAAAATCCTCCAAGAGGAAACGAAATCCTATCTACGTGAGTTCTACACCGGCTACGCCCCTAAAGAATATCGGGATCTCTACGTTGCCTCGGCGGTATTGCAGAAGTCTCTGGATACAATACTAGACATGAATACCGGGGAGTTCAACGAGAACTCTACTGAGTGTCTGGACACTATTGAAGAAGAACTGCGGGATTTGGATCACCAGATTCTCCTAAACAGCCATATTGAGGCTGATGAAGAGAACGCACTCACGGCGTATACAGACCTCCTCCGGCAGGTTATCAACAATCTGGACAACCAAGCGACTGACCTATCCCGGAAACAGTTTCAAAAATTCAGGCGATTACTCAAGTTCTATTATTCGCATGCGTGGAAGTACGTCTCGCTCGGTATTTCGGAAAAAACTGCGAGCGGTCCCAGTAGACGTGATCTGATCGGTGGGGCCGTCAGTGATTTGGATTCGTTAGAAAAGAACTACACTGACGAGCTACAAGCGCTCAGGAAAAGTTGCGAAGACGCAGGATTGGTTCCTGCGGTGCTGGAGCAGTCAATTATGGTTGACGCTGAAGAGTCTGCTGACCCAGATGCCGAGGCTGTTGACGCGGCATTCGAAAGCATCCGATCCAATATGCAGTCACGTGAGTATGAGTCGTTAGATCCCGAAGAGTTTACCAAGTGATCGGATGACAGTTCAGCCGATTCTCGCGGATTCTTCAGCCTTGATCGGGCTAGCCGCTTGTAATGAGGAATATGCGGATACGGTGTTCTCCGAGATCGCCGTCAGTACGACATGGACGTGTTTCCGTGAGATTCGAGATAAAGCCAGAAACGGTGGCTCTCACTGGTTACAAAAATCCGCAGAAAGAATCCTGGATTACGTCGAAGACGGTGAAATCGCGTACCCGACTCGGGTGAACATCCCAGGCGCGCCCAACAGTGGCGTACCTGATGCTGGGGAGAAATCTGTCCGCATCGCTCTCGGACAATATGAAGAGATCTCCAGCATCTTGTTATTCGACCGAGGTGCTGCAGTATTACTAGAGCGAACACAACAGGAGCTCGCAGGGACACCGAATGAGTTTACGATTGAACCACCAAACTTTCCACTGTATCTCTTGACGCGCCGGGATAGTGACGAGCAGAATATGTCAAAAGACACGTTCTGCGATCAGTCGGAAAAGATCCTGCAGCGGATGGATTGGAAAGGATCTCGGCAAGAAAACCTCTTTTGGGAGTTCCCGATTGACTGCTAAAGCCTCCTTGCGATATTCACCCTCAATATTCAGCACACTCATTATATCAACTGTTGAGGGTTTCAATAGACCCAACTATCGTAACGACCGATCAACGGTGACTGGTTACCATCCTCAGCGATCGCCAGAATCGACGGTCTTGGTTACGCCCGTTACGTTGTGTTACGGTGTAGTTCGAGAAAGCCGTAACAGGCCGAAACCCGGCGAAATCCTTCGATTCCACTTCTATTCACACTTCATGTTACGATGTTGCGGTTTCTCAAAGAGCGTGTGTACGTGACGTGACAACGAAGCGTCCGTACCTCCACGATACACATCCCTCCAGAATCCGTAACATCGTCACAATCGAATTCTCACGCTGCAGTCCCGTGGTTTTCTGTTACAATTGAAGTGTAACAACGGCGGTTTGTTACGGTTCCGGTGACGGGAGCCGATAATATGACAGCCACATCACTCCAATTAGGAGACGAGCGGCGACAACCGATGATCATTGCCATCGAACCGGCAGACGGCGGTGGAATCGTATGGTGAAGTCACTCGATGTAGCCTAACGATTTATGTTAAAACAGACCCGAGATATAGTATGGCACCCGCCGACGCCACTGATCGCCCTCCCATTGACGACGCCCGCGACGAACTCCAGGCCGCTGTCCCCGAAGCCGCCCAGACCCTCCGCGAATTACTGGACGCCGAAGATGAGCGCGTTCAGATTCGTGCCGCCGAAGCCATCCTCGACCGTGCTGGGGTGACGAAAGCAAAGCAGGTCACCACCACAGCCGCCGAACAGAACGTCGGCGGCGTCGATCCCAAGACTCGAACCGAACGGATGTTCGATGAACTCACCTACTGAGAGATCATGGGTGGACTGGGCTCCGGCCGATATGAGTACGCGGCGACCCCCACCGTCGAGGAGTGTCGTCACCTGAACGTTGACCGACTCACTGAGTTAGTTACCTCGCCGGGGGAGACGACGACCCTCTGGTGGGGACGCCGTGAAAACCCCGACGCGAGTTCGACCGTCGACGTTGGCTCCCCCGAGGAGGGAGATCACGCCCCGTGGATTCGCCTCAGATACACGGTCACCGACTGTCGAACGAGTGAGCGACGTGACTACGACTACCCGATCGCCCTCGAGTACACCGAGTGTAATTTCGGGGGTGTCCGCCCCTGGTTTCGATGTCCTGGTAGCGATAGTGAGCCCTGTGACCGTCGCGTCGGCAAACTCTACTGTCCGCCGATGGCCGATCGCTACCGCTGTCGGCACTGCTACGACCTCGGATACACGTCGAGCCGGACGTCGGGCGACGACATGAAACAAGCCGAGTTACGGTATCGGCGTGCGTATGCGAAGCTCGACGAAGAAGGGCGGCAGCCGCACCCAAACAATGATCTCGTCCCGTATATTCCCGATCAACCGATGGGGATGCACCACGATACGTACGATGCGCTTGTAGCTGATCTTGAACACGCCCGACGGGAATGGGAAGAAGAATGGTATGTTCGACTCCAATCAATGATACGAAGCCTCAGCGACGGGTAACGTCAAAAGGTGAGCAGACTTGTCTCGTGTCGCGGATAACCGCGACAAGAGTGTACTTGTCCTCTGGGAGTTTAGTCATTTGTTCGGTGCCAGTTCGTCGGGGGTGCGGGCGATCAAAGGATCGAATGTAAGGAAATGCACACCATATATTATATTTTGATCACCGTCAATTTCTGGAGGAGAAGAGACACGATACTCGAAGGGTTCGGACCAGTATAAGTGCCGTTGCGGTCTCCAGAAGAGGGTGGAGGGAGGATTCGCTGGGCCCGAGGTAATGGTTTTGAAGATATCGAGTGTGTCAGTACGGATTCGTAATCCTTATGCAGGCTATCGGGCGTACGTAGATTACGTCGTGCCAGTGTAGCTCAGCCGGCAGAGCGAATCCTTCGTAAGGATTAGGTCGAGGGTTCAAATCCCTCCACTGGCTTAATTACTCGATTTTGAGGCCGTTCGATACGATGTTGGTTTCGCCGCGACCGCCCGTTTCGAACAAAGAATCGGAGTGAGCTATCGCCAGGGGTAATTTTATGCCGGTCGTCGCCTGCTTATTCGATATTATGGGATCCGGATCGCTGGTCACATCGAACTCCTCCGACTGTGAATCCGTGAAAGATGGGTATAGTCGGTTAGAAGATCTGTCGCCGAGTGCGAAGCTGGTCTACTTGGTGCTGGCCAACGAGCAGAAAATGTCGCGTAAAGCACTTGAAGGCCACACGCTGCTTTCCGGGAGGACGGTACGCCATGCGCTCAGCATGCTCAGAGACGAGAATCTTGTCGAACAAGAAGTGGACATCCGTGATGTCAGGATCAACCTGTACAGAGCGTTACCGGTCGAAGATCCGGACGAATAGCGCTTCTCATTATTCAATGAGGTTGGTCCAGAACGCGTCTTCATCGGTCGAAATTACCCCGCTCGGCTTCCCAATCAGGTCGTCGGTGATTGCAACCTCCACCATCACGTAGAACTCCATCTGATCGAGGATTTCGGTCGGAACCGATGTGACCCGGTTGCGCGTAATTTTACTCTGCTCGAGATAGGTCAGGTCGTCGGCAGCCCGAAGTTCGTCACCCCACTGCGTGAACACTGCCGCAGTGTTAGATGAATCGTAGGCCCAGAAGACCGGTGAGTCAATACTGACCACATCCTTCTCGATCATCTCGGCTGGTAAGGTGATGACGTTGGTCCGCGGTTGGTAGGATGCTTTCAGCATATACCGGTGATTGCCACGACCGGTGCTAATAGCGTTTCGTCGCCGTCCCATGGAGGGGTGAACAACCGATTTATGCCTATGCGATTGCAATCTACGGCAAGACCAGTAGAGCATTGATATGTCGGATATAAGGCCGCGCCGAGATTTTATGATAGACGATGAATTGGCCGATGAGATCGCCGACATGGTCGGCATCGATACATACAATTCTGCAAGCTACAACTCACAGTATCGAGCATCGTTCACCAAGGAGGAGCGTCGTCAGATTTACGAGGAAATCACCGGGGAACCCGGAGACGAGCTACTTCGAACAGAATTGAATCATCTTATCATGGAAGCATTGGGTTCAGAACTGCATTCCAGTTATCCGTACGAGTTCATACGGACGGACCTGAAGCTGATTCATAAACACCTATCCGAAGAACGCTCTGAAACACAGCAATGAAGAGATCCGACGCTACAAGCGATAGTACGGACGAATTGGACTCCGTATCCACGTTTCTCTGGCTCAATCAAAAGTCGGAGGAGAACTCGGGGTACAGTGATGCACACGGACAGGTCTACCATTTTCGCGGTGGTATTCCAGGATATAAAATCATTGGCGAAAACTGCCGGTTCGTGTACTATCAACCGGAGATTCAATCGTTTACCGGGACCGGGCAGATCTCACAGATCGAAACCCGGATCCCGGATGCGTTTGAGGATCAACCCAAAAACGACATTCCGCCGTCGATGATCAACTATTATGCACATATCGACGATTACTGCCCATCTGACCCTCCGATCCCTGCCCGGGTAGTAAAGGAACAAATCCCGATGCTTGCCGATAGAGAGGGACTTCGCGGTGTACCGCAGCACGGGATTACAGAGATAGACCGGGAGAACTTTGAGGCGATTCTGAATCTTGCCGAACGCGAAGCGGCCCTGGAGTAGGTGACTCTGGAGATGACTGATACTGTTTCGCTCCCGTTCGGTCAAACCGATCTCAATCCAAAAGAGGCAGCCGATTTGATCGACATCGACCGGGCAGTGGAACTCGCCGCAGAAGGCGGCGTTACCGACCCGGAAGCCCGCGTAGGCGAGTTTGTGGCGGCGATCCCGGGCCTGGTAGACTGGCTAGAAGATAAGGGCCGGTACCTGTCGTGGCGCTGTACCACGGATCCGTGGGAAGTCTACATAGCCGAAATCCTGCTTCAGCGGACACGCGCCGATCTGGTAGAAGCAGTGTACCCTGAGTTCGTCGAGAAATATCCGTCGCCCGCCGTACTCCGTGACACGACGTTTGAGACTGTCCGAGAGGACGTTGAGTCGTTGGGACTGGGTGAGAAACGGGCGACATCGTTGACCGATGCAGCCGAATTGTTCTGCACCGAATACGACGGCCGGGTTCCACAGTCGCTTGATACGCTCATGGAGCCGCGGTATGTCGGTGATTATTCGGCGCGTGCAACGCTTCTGTTTGCGTTCGGTAAGCCGCAGCCGCTGGTGGATGCGAACTTTGCTCGAGTGATCGGGCGTGTTCTCGGCTATAATATGCCGTCACGGCCGCACCAGAGCAGCAGGGTATACGACCTGTGTGACGCACTGGTGCCTGATGAGCCAGCAGCAGCTCGTGCTTACAGCCTTGCAATTCTTGACGTCGGTGCAGCAGTCTGTACTGCGACCGATCCGGAGTGTGCTGTCTGCCCGTTGAACGACTGCTGTCTGTATGCGTTGCAGCAACAGCCCGACTCGGCGTAAGGCCCTGTCCCCCTGAAACAGATTCTACGACGGTTCTGAATCATCGTCGATCGGATCTACCGTCCACGCTTCAATATCAAGTACAAGACGGTGATGAGGAACCGAATAGACTAGGCCGCGATTCTGGCGGTATTCTTTTTCGACAATCCCGGCCTCCACCAGGGTTTCGAGGTACCGGTAAATGGTTTCTCGGTGTTTTTCGTCTTCATACGCCTCGAGATACTGTTCGTGTGTTTCGGTCGCGGTTTTTGGATCCGACAGCAGTAGCTGTAGAATTTTCCTGCGGGTATCGTTCGCCAATGCATTTGCGACTGCCTCCGGATCCATCTGTTCCTAGTAACATTCAGTCTTACTTTGATATTCGTTACGATATACTGATTTAGACAATAAGACTTTGTAACAAGTTGCTGTTTATCGATGCCGACAACATTCCCACGTAACAAACATTCGTGTTAGTTGAGTGTTTCTTCCCGAAGTAGATGTCGAAGGATTTCGCCGAGGCGTACGCCGAAGTGCTGGAGAACGCGCAGACGATGGTCGAAGAACTTGAGGAAATTGATACAGAATCGGTGACGCGTGACAACTGGGAAGACCAGTTCGCGGGCTACATGGAGGCGCTTGACGAGTTGGAAGACGTTGAAAAAGATATGTATGCCGCGATTTTCGACGAAACAAGCGGCAAAGGCCGTATCCGTGAATACCTCCGAGATAAGATCGGGGAGCCGGTGAAGTCCGATCGGTTGGCCCGGATCAGCGGGATCAGCGAGTACGCACGTCGTGTGCGTGAGCTGCGGAACGAGGAAGGGTTCGTGATCGACAGCACACGGACGCGAGCGGAACTGGGACAGAACGACTATTTCATGGTCGAAGTCCAGGACGTGGACGTCAAGTCGCGGATCACTGCCCAGACACGGTTCGAGCAGCTGGAGCGGCAGGGAAGTTGCGAGGTGTGTGGTCGGGATCAGGAGAACGAAGGGGTCCGGTACATGGAGGTCGATCATATCGAGTCGTTCGTCGATTACGATGATCCGGAAGCGGTCAACGACCCGTCCAATCTCCGGACGCTGTGCAACGAGTGTCACCACGGGAAGAGCGCGTCAGACAATATTGCGAATCGCAGACGTGGCGGCCGGATCGAAGACGGCCCGAAAAGCGAGTAATCAGTTGCCTCTCGCGTGGCTGTTGCTACGGTCCGTCGTCGCTGGTTTGCCGGGACTCAATCATGTTGTTGATGTCGTCGATGAGATTGGTGAAGTCCTTCATTTCTTCGTGGAGTTTGAAATACCGGTACGCTTTCGTGATATCTGTTGGTGATGCGTCCTCGACCAGTTCTAGAAGGGAGCCCGATTCTTCGTCGAACGGGCGTATGGTCTCGAGGACCAGTGGTTTGTGGACATGGTAGACGCGGTCGATTGCATGGTGGTCGATCAACGTGGTCAGGTAGTTCTCGTCACAATCGTTGGTGAGGACGGTCATATTGAGGTCCGGTGTCCGTTCTTTCAGGAATTCTGCTTCGAACAGGTACTGTTTGAGACGATCGCGGCGCAACGTCCATTTGGTCGAGATCACCATGCGGAACTCGCCGGGAGAGAACAATGCCAGGTCAAGAGTTTCTACATCACCTTCTTGGATCATCTCGTATCCCCGCATCGGTGCATTGGTGCCGCCGGACAGCTGTGGGCCGACCATTGGTTCGACCCCGCAGAATGTTTCGATGAGATACGAGGTTGTATGCTCGAAACCGTTTCCACGCGTATTCTGACGGTCGCCGCCAAGTCCACTGTACAGAAGGTCGAAATCGTCGTCGTAGGCGTCGCCGATTGCGTCCTGGATGTAGTTGCGGGCTCGGACACCGCGGTCCATCCATTTGAAGCTCTCGATCGTTGATGATTCCTTGATGGTTGGAATGTTCTCGACCTCCTCGCTCCGCTTCGTTGTTTCGTGTTCAACAGTGTCGTATTTGTCCCATAGAATCTTGTATACGTGCTGCCAGGCATCGTCCTCTTCCACCTCCTGATCTGCAAAATAGTCCTCAACGAACTCCCGATAATCGTTTGTCACACGGAATGACACTCAGTCACAGCACAAAGTAGTGTCGACCAATACGGCAGAAGAAACGGGGACTCCGTGAGAAGTGACTATTCGAACGCGGCCAGCTGCGACTGTTTGCCTTCACCGATCGGAAAGGACTTCTTGAAGATCTCGTGCTCGGTTTCGGCATCGTGCTTGATCTGGCTTTCTTCGCCCTCGAGATGCATCTTCATCGCCTGACCGAGGTGGTATGCCAGTTTCGGTGGGACAGCGTTCCCTATTTGTGGAGCAACTCGGGTGCGGGCACCGGAGAACTCGAAGTCGTCGGGGAAAGTCTGTAACCGGGCGCCTTCCCGGATGGTGATCGACCGGTTTGCTTCGGGATGGAGATACCGGCCTTTCTCGGGTTTGTAGAACTCGGTGCGGATCGTGACGGAGGGACGGTCCCACCACAGCCGGCCGAACAGATCGGTGCCGCCGGTCGGCTTGTTTTTCCAACAGTTCGGTAGAAGTTCTTCAGGGATGTCGAATCGGTTGCCGCCGGGTGGTACCTCTTCCATCCGGTTTTTACTGAGTTCTGTGACGTGCTTCCGGGAGACATGCCAGTTCTCTCCGGACGGTTCCTCTGGGAGATCACCGATCGCATCTTCTACGGTGCGCTCGGGTTCGTCGAGTGGTTCTGGGAAGAACGGGACACCGTGTTTGCTGCCGAGGATGAAACCGCGTTTCCGTTTCTGGGGGACCCCGTAGTCGTGTGCCCACAGTGTGTCGACGACGGTTGTGTACCCGTTGTCTTCGGCGATTTCAACGGCGCGGGCGCCCTGGGTGGATTTGAGGAAGCGCGGTACGTTTTCGATGAGGAATATATCGGGTTCGATCTCTTCGACCGCCCGCATGAAGTGTCGCCACAGCGTGTTGCGTTCGTCGTCTAGTTCGTCGGTTTTGACGCTGTTGAGATTTGAAAAGCCCTGACATGGTGGTCCGCCGACAACGATATCGGCATCGCCCCATTCTCCGAAGGACTCGATTTCCCGGATGTCGGTTTCGAGTACTTCGGCATTGAAGTTCATGCGGAAGCTTTCGGCGGCTTCATCGTCGAGTTCGACGGCTAGTGTGGTTTCGAATGCCTGCTCGTCGAAACCGAGATCGGCGTAATCCAGGTTACCGAGGCCGTTGAGGCGTTCCGGCATTTCAAGGCCGATTGACATACCACCTGCACCGCTGAAGAGATCGACGACTTTGTACGGCGTCCTACTCATGCACGAAAGAAATTGCCGACGAGATCATTGTATGGTCGTTCAACATGGTTTTCAGTGGGATCCGGCTAATGGGTTTCCCTTTCTCCGTTGGTATCCGGACTGTTTGTACCGGGGGGTCAAAATGGTTTGTTAACCGGAGTGAAAGTAGAGTGGTGTACGGTAGGGGGATTAATACTTGTGAATGTTTATTCAATCAAAATCCAAATTCATTGTGGAATGAAAGATGGGTGCCAGTGATGACTAAAGAGTCGATAGAGGTGCGTGTAACAGATTTTGTAGACTCCACATAGATATACTGACTGATAAGAATTTCGTAGTCAGGAACAAGGGGACCCTAGAGTGTTAGGCTTGATCCCTAGCTTCTTTTTTTTTTACATATTTTAGAGCAATCTATGACAGGGTATAAATGAAATTTTTTATATATTTTAGGTAGTGAAGTTCCGGTAAACTTTTGTAAGTACAATGTGATGATTCGAAAATAATGCCGAGTATCCTTGATGGCGATATCGACTGGACAGACGCTCAACAACGGGTTATCGAGCATCAAAGTGGTCCGATTCAGGTTGCTGCCTGCGCAGGGTCAGGAAAAACGCACACCATCTCTGCCAGAATTGCGTACATGGTTTCCAACGGAGTTCCTCGAGAGAATATCGTCGCGTTCACCTTCACAGAGAATGCCGCTAAGGAACTCAAAGTCCGGATTCGAGACTGGATGAGCAAAGCCGATCTCGAGGATCCATCCCTCGGCGACATGTTCGTCGACACGATTCACTCGTTCTGCCAGCATCTTCTCCACGAGTACCGAGAGGAGACTCTCAGCTACGATGTCATGGGAGATAATGAGCGTCGTGCCTTTATCCAGAACCACTTCTTCGACCTTGATCTCCACCAAATTGAGCCGAGACATCCAAACAACAATTATCGGAAAGTGAAGTGGTTCATGGAGGATATCGATACCCTTCGCCGCGAACGGATTATCGGCGATGCCGAGGCGTCACAAGACGAGGACACTCAGGCATTAATGGAAGCATATCAAGCATACCAGGAACTCTTGGACGAGTACCATTTCTTCGATCACCAGGAACTCGTTTACCGAGCCGTCCAGATGTTGGAAAATGACCGTGAAATTCGTGAAGCGGTCCGAGAACAATACCAGTATCTCATCGTCGACGAATATCAAGATGTCAATAATATTCAGGAGGATTTAATCGAACTGCTCACAGGGGACGATCCGAACCTGTGTGTTGTCGGCGACGACGATCAGTCCATTTTCGGTTGGCGTGGGGCACAGCCGGAGAACTTCATCAATTTCACCGATCGTTACGATGCAGAACAGGAGGTTCTCGCTCAAAATTTCCGATCCACGGAACCAATTGTCGATCAGGCTCGAGCAGTTATCGAGCGGAATAATGATCGTGTAGAGAAACCGATGGAAACCGACCAGGGCGGACAGGTCGGCGACATCTACCAGTGTTTCTTCGATACGCAAGATGAAGAGATTGACTTCATCCTCAACCGAATCGAGGAAGTCGTGGGAACAGTCTACGAGGATCAGCAAGGAAACAGGCACACCATTCGATACGGAGATGTCGGGATTCTCTTCCGGAAAAAGAAGTTTATGGAGCGGATCCAGGATGGTCTCCGTGACAGAGATATCCCATATACTGTGCAGGGGGATAACGGGCTGTTTGCGCATCCGATGACCAACTTCGTTCGACTGGCGTTCGGATACGTAGCTCAAGGTGACGACGAGGACTTCGAAATCATCGACGGTGACGCCTCCAATGCAAATCAGGGCGATATTCAGACGGTCCAAGTAACGGAACAGCAACTGCGCAGGGAAATCAACGGTATTGATGCGCTGCGAGACCGTGAAGACGAAATCATCGAACAGTTGGATGATCTTCAAGAATGGTATGAAGACCCGTCCAGTCGGCGAATCGAACCGCAGGCGGAACTCCATAAAATCCTGTCGGCAATGGGAATCAACGAGGCAGGCGAAACTGATGAAAGGGTCGCGGAAGGTTTCGACGAACCGGTTATGTACTCGCTTGGCCTCGTCAGCGAGCTCATCAAGGATTTTGAATCGGTGAACGAGATAATCTTCCCAGATCAGATAACCGATCTGGTCGAGTTCCTTGACCTTTCCTCGTTTTATGGTCGTTCACAGGTCGACGATCCTACGCTGGTGGATGCAGTCGATTTGACGACGATTCACGGCTCCAAGGGGCAGGAATATGCGGCGGTGTTTATCCCGGCGATGTTCACCTACGGATTCCCGAACGCGGGCCAGAGTATGTCAAGGAATTTCGCTCGATACACGGAGTGGATTGACAATGGCGTGTTCGATTACGGTGTATACCAGGACAGCGATGAAGCGCTTCGACGGCTGTTCTATGTGGCACTTACTCGTGCGAAAAAGTATCTTGCTGTGACGGGTGCCGAATCGAATCCGACGTACGAGCAGAATCACTCGCCGTCACAGTTCTTTGATGAGCTGGAGGCTGTTGATCATCCGGCGGTATTGCGCGACCCTCTCCCGGATCCAGCACCGCGGGAGGTGCGTGATCTGCCAGCAACCGGTCGGGAGATTGTGTATCCGACGTCGTTCAGTGATCTTCGATATTATCAGCGGTGCCCGTATGATTATAAGCTCCGACAGGTCTACGGCTTTGCGCCGCCGATTGATCAGGCGTTCGGATTTGGTTTTGGTGTTCACGATCTGCTTCGGGAGATGCATCAGCGACACACGGAAGATAATAACGAATTCCCTATTTCGCCGGGAGAGATACGTGAACGCGTCCAAGACGAGGATCGTTTCCATCTACGTTATGCCTCTGGTCAGATTGAAGATAATCTCCGGTCGGCCGCTGAAGATATGCTCATCAATTATGCCCAGAATTACCGGGAGGATATGATAAGCGCGTATCGTGCAGAAGTCCCGTTCGAGATCCTGGTCGGAGAAGATAACGATGATGGGGCCACCGCGTTAGTCTCTGGAGAGATTGATCTTCTGGAGCATAAGGATCCGGAGACCCAGGATGTTCGTGAAGTCGATGTAATCGATTTCAAAACCAGTGAGCGGCCGGAGGAGAACACTACTGAAGCTCAGGAGAACGCGTTCCAGGTGCGACTCTATGGCGTTGCGACTCGCAGTGATTTCGATCCTGATACGACAGAGGGGTATGTTCATTATCTGCAGCAGAATCCTGAAGAAGATGGGACGCTCGGGGAAGAGAACGAGAGAAGAGAACCGGTTGATCTCTCCAATACGAACCTTGATCAGGTCGAGCTTGTGGTAGAGAATCGGGTCAACCAGATTGCCGACCGTGAATTCTATCCTCAGCCGTCTGAAGAGAAGTGTGCAGAATGTGACTTTAGAAACATCTGTCCGCACGCCGAAGACTGATTCACGGCGTCGTGAATACCTTTGATAGGTGTGCCAGGCTATTGGGTCCAGGAGTCACTCGGATTCGGCCAAGCGAACGACCGGTTCATGGAGTTCTGCGAGTTCCGGTGCCGAGCATGGCCTTGAGTACGTCACCCACGCAGAGTGGCTCAAAGAGCACAGTAGTCAGTTGGTCTTCTCACCCACAGATCTGTAGTAGGGGATCAAGGTGAGTTCGTGAGTCGGCCAATAGGTGGAGATCCTTCGGCGATGAGTGAATACTTGTTGTGCAGTACCCCCAGGTCACAGTCCACAGGAACGGTTGTTTTCTCCCTCTAGCAGAGGTGGAAGCGTTATTGATCGGGTTGGTCTACGATACGTATCCTGAGCAGCTACTCAACCACAAAGAGGTCCCAAACGAGGCGCCTGCCAACCGGAAAGAGTTGCAGTTTCGGCCCATTTCTTGACGATCACAGTGCGCGACTGATCTCACGGTGGGGACTTGTAACATAGCAGCGTTACTGTCGCGCCTGCTGCATTGTGAGGGGCTAGGCCTCCCCCGAGGAGGGAGTTATTCATAGCGTTACACATGAAAAGCGTGCCGGGGCCCTTCTGTGAGTGGAATTCGCCATAGATCCTCTCAGAGGGACCTGGGTATAGCGAGGTAAAAGTGTGCGACACGGGGATCCCAGTACGAAGCGTTATTCGTCGTCTCGGTTGAGTTGTCTCGCCGCATAGAACACCGGGATAAGCAGGATGACCACAACCGAAGTGGTCCAATGGAAGAGCGACAGCTCTGCCCAGACTACCGCCATCACTGCGAACACTTCGCATGTTAGGTTAAAGAGACGCCGAGTCGTAGTACTACCGTTCCACCGGAGTTTCAGCAGAATCAGGGGAGGTTGAAACACAACATGACCGACGACAGCAATCAGTCTCAAATCGCGGAACTCGAGCTGCTGGCAGAACTCATCCATCTCGGTGGCGGGCCCGAGGATCCGCCGTCGGTGAAAGGGGTGGAAGAAGATGGCGCTTACTCCGTAGAGACGTATCGGCGCCGCTTTGGGTCATGGAACGCGGCAGTTGAGGCCGCTGGGTTCCAGCCGCGATCGCCGACCGAGAGAATTCCGAACAAGGATCTGCTCGAGGAGATCAAGCGGTTGGCTGACGGTGACAAGCCACCAACGATGCAGGAGATGAACAATAAAGGGGCCTACTCTGTGAAGACGTTTCAAGAGCGTTTCGGCTCGTGGAACGAAGCGGTCGAGACAGCTGGCCTCGAACCACAGCGTAGTTCTGAACGGATTCCGAATGAGGATCTGGTTGCGGAAATCAAACAGTTGGCTGACGGAGACAAACCACCAACACAGATACAAATGACTGCGGAGGGCGCCTACTCCCCCCGAACAATAAAGAGCCGCTTTGGTTCGTGGAACGCGGCAGTCGAAGCTGCTGGATTCAATCCTCGGAGGCCCGGTGAGCAAGCAACACGAAAGAATCCCTCCACAGGGGAACTCCTCACGGAGATCAATCGGTTAGCAGATGGTGATGAACCGCCGACGACTCACGAAATGAATGCGGAGGGCCGATACAGTTCGGGGATATACGTCGATCGCTTCGACTCATGGAACGAGGCGGTTAAGGCCGCTGGGTTCGACCCTCGGCCGGGAAGGCCACGCGGAGGTCCAATCCCGGATGAAGCGTTACTCTACGACGTGCGGTGTGGTGCGGCTGTCCTTGGCGTGTCACCATCTCACGACGATTACAAAGATTTCGGAACCCACTCGACGCGGACGCTGCGCCTACGGTTTGGCTCGTGGGATGAGGTCCTTAAGGCCGCCGACCTGCCGCCGACCCACCGGAATGCCGATCTCAATCTCGAAGACCTTGAGGTCCCCAGCTACTACCTCGACGAGCCCGCGGAGGTAGATACTAACGAATGATGAATTACCGTATATGATCGTCGAGCACATCTGGTGGCAGTTCAATTACACCTCTGGCACGACGGCGATACGATATAGACTAACCTTTAAATACTAAAAATGGCAAAGGGCGTTGAATCTTTTTAAGTATAACGGGGCGACTGTTCATGGGAGCGTTACAGATACCATGAGTTCACTAAATCTTCGTTCTCGTTATATATTTCAATCCAATATATTCCCTCTCCGCCATCAGTAGTGGAGAACGGCAGTTCAGGGTTTTCATATGTCCGTAGTTCTGGACCTCCCCCAAACGAGTAATATACCTTAATAACGTGGATTTGATGGGGGTTTCCTGTTATCCGTACATGCTGTTCAAGTTGACCAGTCCACATTCGGATTGTTGTTCCATTCTGATTTGAAATGATCTTCTCGGATTTCCCTTTTGGTCCATTCTCTTCGGGACCGTTCCATTGGTCTGGATCTCCTTGTTTTGTCGCCCCTATTCCCATTGCTCCGACTCCACCTATGGTACCGATTCCTGCTATCACTGTGCGTCGTGTGATCTTATTTTGCGTCATCACGTTCTATCCTCATTCGGGGTAATGTTATGTAGCTTACACTATGACAAATAAGCTAACAGTCGGACGCAGTTATAGAGAAGGTACTGACCCTATGGTACTCATTTCGGCTGTTGACTTTCACGGTCTAGCAAAAAAAGCTGGTGAATCTCAACCTTGTCGTTCGCCTCCTCGTTCACACCGGTATCATTGATGCACTACATCCTACCGCTCAAAGTGTTGGGTTTCAGATACACCGCCAATAACTCTTCACGTGGTGTATTGTACGGTTGTTTAAATAGGAGAAACGCAGGAGGGTGTTGAACCCTTTTTAAGTATGCCCGGGGAGGGCTCCGAACCCTCGATCTCCGCATGTCCCAGGTTCGAGGCTCGGCAGAGTCCTCGAGGGACACGGAGGCTTCCAAGGCGAAACCGCACCGAATCTCTGAACCCTATGAGTGCGGCGCTATGTCCAGCTAAGCCACCCGGGCTTGCTGCAGTAGGGGGTTGTTCGCTGTGTTTCTTTAACCTTCCCATTCGCCGACAGCGTGTAATCCCTACCCACGGATTTATCACCAGCCCATACGAACCACGGTGCATGACCGTTCCCGGTATCGTCCAGTCGACGCTCGAGGGCGAGGAAATCGCCGCTCGAGTGCCACTCGGTGGTGACGACGAACTGTTCATCACACCCTCCAGGACCATCATCTATCGCGCCGAAGGACTGCTGAGCGACGAATCCGTCGACACGTTCCCGCACGACGCCGACCGCCTCTCGCTCTCGGAAGGCCGCCGAAAGACCCGATTTACGCTCGAGTACGCCCTCGACGGCGAACGTGAGTTCACGATTCCGGGAAATCGAACCGACGAGGTCCTCCACCCCGTGCTCGCCGGCGTCCTCACCGGCAACGACATCACCGACTCGGGCGAGTCCGTCCTCAAGACGTTCCGGTTCAGCGAACTCACCCTGATCATCACGAGCGACCGACTCGTCAAGCACATCGGTGAGGCCGTCTGGGACAGCGACTTCGAGCAGTACCACTACGCCGACGTGACGAACCTCTCGTTCGAGGATGGCAGCGTCGCCACGCAGGTCGTTCTCGAGGTGGACGGTCGCCAGCAGCGGATCAAAGCCCCGAACGACCAGGCGGACGAGGTTGCCGAACGCCTCAAGCGCGCGCTCTGTTCATTCCACGACGTCGAGACGCTCGAGGAACTCAACGCACTCCTCGCAACAGACGAGGACGACGCGGACGAACCGACCACCGAGTCGCCGTCGGGCGTCGACTTCGGCATCGGCGTCGACCCACTGGATGCGAACCCGCCGGAACCAGACGACCTCGGCGGAGAGACGGCGGCGAGCCAGGAACCGACCGAGACCGACTCATCCAGCGACCCGCTCGGCTCCTCGAGCGCTTTCGATTTAGGGTCAAACACGGACGAGGGGGCTGGGCAGACGGCCCAGCAGCAGACCGCCGACGACCCCCTGCACGACGAATCAAGTGTGACTGATCGATCCTCGGCTTCGACCGGCGCAGTTCAAGATGTGGCGACGGCCGACTCGTCCTCAGCTAACCCGGAACTGCCCGAGCGGATCGAGTCGCTCGAGTCGGCCGTCGAGGCCCAGACCGAGTTGCTCGAGGCCCAACAGGCGACCATTGAGCAGTTGATCGAGGAGCTTCGGCAGGGTCGATAATCGTTGCTGACAGAGCTATCGAGAGTATAGTAGCTATCGAAGAAATAGCAACTATAAACCGTATAGTTGTAGCGTTATAGTGGCGTTTCAGACGTGACCACCGGCCTCACTCCCGCCCCGTGACTTTCCTGATACACGACGAGCCAAACGGCCCGAGTTCGCCGGCCTCGAGTTTGATGAAGTGACCCGTCGAGAGTCCGGCGCCACAGCGTCGACAGGAGAACTCGCCCTCCTTGGTGACGACCTGTTCTTCGAACCGGACGTACTGGCGGCTCTTCACGCGAACGATACCGTCCTCCCGGTCGATGATGCCACGTAGTTCCGCCTCGTCGAGGATCGTTCGCGTCACCGCGGGATCCGTGGTGATCGTCTCGATTCGGTCGACGACCGCCGGGAGCGGGAGCGACTCGTGCTCGAGTCGCTCGAGGAGAGCGAGTCCGAGGTCGACGCGGTCGTCTTCGGCCATCGTGCTCGCTCTGGAGTGTTCCGTGGACGGTGATAAACGTTGTGTCGACGCTCGGCCCTGTCGCCCGGTTTGGTGCTCTCGTTACCGAAGAACACGGAGATTAGAAGGAATGGAACCGCTGCTATCACCTCGAGAGAACGTCACGAGACAGAAAGGTTTCAACCCCGGCGTTCGAACCTCCGGTCAATCGATGGCGTCGCCGATCACCACTCGAGCCCTCCTCGGGACGGGACTCGTGAGTCTCGTCTTCCTCGCGAGCCTGCTCGTCTCGCCGTCGATCACGATCGGCGTGCTCGAATCAGTCTCCGGCGACCCGTACCGATTCGGACTCGCCGTCGTCGTCCTGTACGCTGTCCGGCCCCTCTTCGCGTGGCCGACGACGCCGCTCGCCGTCCTGGTCGGCTACGGCTACGGCGCGGTTCTCGGCCTCCCCGTCGCCCTGTTCGGCGTCTCGCTGACCGTAATTCCGACCTTCCTCGTGGTTCGCTGGCTCGTCGGGGGAAGCGACCGGTCAGCTGGCGAGGGACGCCCGCTCGCCGGCGTCCTCGGGCGGAGTCGTGACGTGATCGACCGATACTACGACGCCGTCGGTCCCGTTCGTGGCGTCGTCACGTCGCGACTCGCCCCGATTCCATCGGACGTCGCGACGGCCGCTGCAGCCGTCAGCGGGGTCCGGCTTCGACACCTCGTCGTCGGAACGGCCCTCGGCGAGCTGCCGTGGACGGTCGCAGCCGTTCTCGTCGGTGCCTCGGCGGCCAGGCTCACGAACGACGTCCTGATCGACGGAGTCGGTCAGTACGGGCTCGTCCTCGCCGGGTCGGCAGCGGTCGTCGCCGTCGCACTGTTCGCACCGTCGATCTACAACCTTCTCCGGACTGGGCCGACCGCGAGAACGTCGCTCGAGTGAATGAAGACGCGTCTCCGTTCACGTCGTCTACGCGCCTATTCACGGTATTCGGGCTACCCGTCCCTGGCGAATCCTTACGGTCTCGTCCTCAGCGAACTCCTGCGCTATTCCCCTTCAGCGAACCCATCTCCCATCGAGTCACCGAGTTCCTGCAGATCCGCTTCGAGGCGCTGATATCGATCGGTTCCCTCCAGGTCGTCGATCGAGAGGGAACTGTCGAGCGCTTCCTTCTTGTTCGAGAGGGCCGCCACTTCGCGGCGACCGTGCTGACCGTATCGCGATTTCGCGCGGAGGGCTTCGATCAGACGCGTCAACGTCGTTCGCGAGACCGGCTTCGTCACGTAGTCGTCGACGTCGAGGTCGATGATGTCGAGTCCGGGGTCGACGGCGGTAACCATGATGACCCAGCAGTCGTGGCCTCGACGGCGGAGTTCGTCGAGGACCTCGTCGCCGGTGAGGTCGGGCATCTGTCGATCGAGCAGCACGACGTCGACTTCGTCGCTCAACTGTTCGAGCGCGCCGCGACCCGTGTAGGCAGTGCGAACGGCGTAGCTGTCGCGCATCCAGCTCGTGTAGAGGTCGACCAGTTCGCGCTCGTCGTCGACGACGAGAATCGTCGGTTTGGTGGCCATGCGACGGGAATCGTCAGAACGTGGGGCACTCGAGGGGGTAGTCGTTTCGGTGAACTCAGTCGGTGAGTCGTCCGCCGATGTGGGACTATCGAAACGGATCGGAACAATCGTAGACGACGCCGTGTTGCGGACAGACGTATTTGCAGTGACGTTTGTAGAGGTGGGCCCCGCAACTGGGACACGCGGGTCCAGCGTCGGTCATTGGCTAGTTTTCGGCGTCGGGCATGCTAAGTGTTCCGTCGGAGGCACCGTTGAAGGCTGTTTCTCGCGTCTTTTGCGTAAATGGTGCGTAGAGTTAGGGGTTGTCTCCGCCGCATATCGTGTTCGCGGAAGCGAATCTTTTTGACCGCGAACGCCTGGGTACAGGTATCGATGTACCTGGTTACGTTTCGCCTGGATCCTGGGGAGTACGATGCGGAGTTCCACGAGTTGAACGACTCGATCCAGGCCGTTGCCGAAGAGACGGACGGGTTTCGCGGCAAACGAACGTGGAACGACCCAGAGGGTGACGAGGTACTCGTCGTCTACTACTGGGAATCACTCGACGCGCTCGAGGCGTTTGGTGTGGATGCAGACCACAAACGAGCGAAACAGCGGTGGAGCGAGTGGTACGACGCGTACGAAGTCACCATCACGGAAGTCATCGAAACGTATGGAAACGGATTCGGTGACTCCGCAGACCCGCCCGAGTAGGGTATCGACTGTACCAACTATACCGACGGTAGACCGCATCCAGATCCGCAGTATCACTTGGCAAGTATTCAACGGAGCCCCGCAGGTCAGTCACGTCGTCGGATTCAGGCCTGACACGGACGTTCGCCGATCATCTCGAGAACCTCTCGACGGGCGCGGTAGGCGTTAGAAACGATTCGATTTTCGGTGTGGCCGCTGGCTCGAGAGTCAATCCACCCGTACAGTCGAACCCATCGTCGAAAATCCGGAAAGGTACAAATCCGAATCGGCGTCGGACGCTATTCGTACTCGATCAACACTCGCTCCAACCGCAGGACTCGCAGGTCTTACAGCCCTCCGAGAAGTAAAGCGAGAGTGACCCACAGGAGGGACACTCCGGAGATTCGCCGGCGTCGATGAGGTCCTGCGTGGCGTCCCGTTCGTCCGCAGTCGCCGCCCCACCGTCGGTCTCGTGGTCGTCCGCGTCGACGGTCTCCACGTTGGTCTCGAGGCTAGCGTCTGCGTCAGCGTCAGTCTCGGCGTCCGCTGACTCCTCGAGCGTCTGCTGTTTCGGGTACGGCTTGTCGATCTCGTCGTCGAGATACCGGCGCATCGCGGTGCCGATGGCGTCCGGGATCGACTGTATCTGTTCGCCCTTGTCCCAGGCGACTTTCGGACTCCGAGTTCCACAGAGTTCGTCGATGACCTCCTCGGGATCGACGCCCGAGCGCAGTGAGGTGGAGATGACCTTCGCGAGCGCTTCCGTGAAGGAGTTCGTGAAGCCGCCGGAGTGGCCGATGTTCGCGAAGAGTTCGAACGGCTGGCCGGTCTCGGGGTCCTCGTTGATCGTCACGTACACCTTGCCGTAACCGGTGTCGATCCGCTGACTCACGCCCTGGAGCGAATCGGGGCGTTCGCGCTTCTCGGCGAAGTCGACCGTGACGGGTTCGTCCTCGTCGCCGAGGGTCGCCCCGTCGGCCTCGAGTACGTCCCGGACGTCCGCGCTCTCTAAGAACTGTTCGAGGCCGCCGAAGATGTCGTCTATCTGCTCGAGCAACGCTTCGGCCGCTTCCTGCTCGTCGGCGAACTCCGTGTTGTCGGCTCGCGTCGTTAACACCTGCTTCGTCCGGGTGCCGTCGCGGTAGTAGGTGACGCCCTTGCCGCCGTGCTCGTAGACCCACTCGAAGACGTCCTTGGCGTCCTCGAGCGTGGAGTCATTGGGCGCGTTGACTGTCTTCGAAATCGCGGAGTCGACGCCCTCCTGGCAGGCACACTGGACCGCGGCGTGATCTTTCGCCGAGAGGTCCGCGGTGATGACGAACAGTTCGCCGATGGCATTCGGGACCGTCTCGAGGCCGTCGACGCCGTCGAACTGGTTCGTGGCCATCTGTTCCTGGGCTTCGCGTTTTGCGGCCTCGACGTCGACGTCGTTGGCCTCGAGCGTCCGAAGGAAATAGTCGTCGAACTCGACGAGCATCTCGTCGCCCTGGACGTCGTCGGTGACGTTCTTGTAGTAGGCGACGTTGTAGATGGGCTCACAGCCGCCGGTCGTGTTGCCGACCATCGAGGTCGTCCCGGTTGGCGCGATGGTCGTCACGTTGTGGTTTCGGATAGGGTAGCCGTCCGCCCAGTCGTCGGCGGACTCGCCCGTCTGGTGTTCGAACCACTCGCGGTACTCGGTCGGGTTCGCGTACTTCGAGTCGTCCCAGTCGGCGAAGGAGCCGCGCTCTTCGGCGAGTTCGTGGCTGGTCGCCTTCGCGCCGTGGTTGATGTGGGTCATCAGCTGGCGGGCGACCTCGTTGCCCTCGTCGCTGCCGTACTTGATGCCGAGCTGGATGTACAGCTGAGCGAGGCCCATGATGCCCAGTCCGATCTTGCGCATCCGGCGAACGGTCTCCTCGATCTCCTCGACCGGGAAATCGGACATGGTGACGACGTTCTCGAGGAAGCGCGTCCCGTACTCGATGCGTTCGTCGAATTCTTCCCAGTCGATGGCGTCCTTGAGGAACGCGGCGACGGCGTCCTGGTGGGAGTCGTACTCGTCGGCGTGTTCGGCCGACCAGACCCGCCAGTCGGGGGCGTCGAAGTCCGCCAGCGTCGAGAGGTTGATGTGACCGAGGTTGCAAGCCTCGAACTCCTCGAGCGGCTGTTCGCCGCAGGGATTTGTCGCCAGGATTCGGTGGTCCGGATGCTTCTCCACGTCGAAGGAGTGTTCCTTGTTGACCCGCTCGAGGTAGATGACCCCCGGTTCGCCGTTCTCGTGGGCACCCTCGACGATGCGTTCCCAGACGAGTTCGGCGGGCACCGAGAGCGGTTCGCCGACCTCGACGTACTCGCCGAGGTCGTAGCGGCCGTACATCTCCTTGGTTTCCTCGGTGGCGATGTGGGGCTCTTCCGTGCGCGGGTTGGTGAACGTGTACTCCTCGCCGTTCTGGACCGCCTCCATGAACGCGTCCGTGACGCCCACGGAGATGTTGAAGTTCGAGAGGTGGCCCTCGACGGCGTTGCGCAGGTGTTTCGGTACCTTCCCGTCGTCGTCGATCAGTTCGCGGGCCTCCTCGAGCGCCTCGGCGAACGTCGTATACGTGTAGTCGTCGGGATCGTTGAGCCGCAGCGTGTGTGCCAGCGAGACGTCCTTGTTCTTCGCGTGGATGAATTCGATGACGTCCGGGTGCGAGACGCGCATGATGCTCATCTGGGCGCCTCGCCGCGTCCCGCCTTGCGCGATGGTTTCACAGAGTTGGTCGTACGTCCGCATGAAGGTGATCGGTCCGGAGGCGATGCCGCCCGTGGAGCCGACGCTGTCCCCGAACGGGCGAAGCTGCCAGAAGCCGTAGCCGACGCCGCCGCCGGACTGGAAGACCTCGGCGGCCTTCTTCGCGGTTTCGTGGATGTCTGCGAGGTCGTCGTCGGGGCTCATGACGAAACACGCTGAGAGCTGCTGAAGTTCGTCGCCGGCGTTCATCAGTGTCGGCGAGTTCGGCATGAACGAGAGGCTCTCCATCCCCTCGATGAACGTCTCGGCGACGTCTTCGACGTGCTCGCGCACGGGTTCGGGCAGTTCGGGAACGATTGTGTCGTAGGCGAACTTGTTGACGTTCCGCTCGGTCAGCGTCGTCTCGCTGTCGTCGTCCACGGTGGTCCCCTCCCCGAAGACCTCCGCCGCGAGTTCGTCCCGTCGCGGGTGACCCGGCTTGAGCTGATCGGGCGTAACCGTGATCTCGAGATCCTGGTTGTTCGCTTCGTACAACGCTTCAGCCAGCGCGATGTTCTTCCCGACGCGCTCGAACAGTTCCTCCTGGGTCTCGGTGAGTTCGCCGTCGGCGTTCTTCCGGAGGTAGCGGGCAGGAAGGATGTTCTGGTAGGCGTTGGCCGTCATTCGCTCCTCGAGGGTCTCTCCCTCGGTGCGCTTGATCGGTAACGTGAGGTCGTCCGCGGTGAGTTCGGACTCGCTCATGCGCGTGCCACCTCGAGCACGCAGGAGTCTCCTGACGCGAGTTTCCCCGAAAATTGAGTGTTCCGTTCCATGAGTAGTGACGACGGTTTGGTGTTCTCCCAACCCTATAAATCTACCTGAGTTGTAAGAACGCAATTTCAGTTGTGTTTATACCAGTCGGTGTTCGCAACTGAAACCGGCGACTGAGACTGCCGCCGTGGCGTCTGTGAGTCGATACGGACCCAACGGCCTTAACGATTTCCAGAGTGGACCGAAAGTGATCGAATTCCCGTTCAGAACGGCGACGTACGGTGGTTTTTAGTTTTTCGATTGGAGGAGATGGCGGTCTCGCGAACACACGACACGGTGGGGTGCCTAGCCGGTTCGTGGTTTCGACGCGTTACGTCGTATAGAGTGACTCGAGTACCTCGAGCGACTCGACCGGCTGTCGCCGACGAAACGTTCACCTCCGAATTACTGTCAAGATGGTCGGAAGTATTAGGTGTCTCTAGCGTGCGTAGGTAGGTATGCTAGATCCGATTACAGGTTCACCGGTGCTCATGGTGCTCGCGGCACTCGTCGTCCTCTTCGTCGTCGTCGCCGCGGTCAGGTTCGCGATCAAGATGGCGATCCGAGTCGGTCTGGTCGCCGCCGTCGTCCTCGCCGGACTGTACACCGTCGGCTATCTCGACGTCCTTCCGTTCTGAGAACCGATTCCGTCGAGGAAGTTCTCGATGACGTCGTGGCCGACGGCGGTGAGCACGCTTTCTGGGTGAAACTGCACGCACTCGAGCGCCACCTCCGGATCGGCGTGGCGAACGCCCATCACGAGCGACTCGCCGTCGTGGTTGGCCGTCGCCGTCACCTCGAGACAGTCGGGCACGTCCACCGCGACGAGCGAGTGGTACCGGCCGGCCTGGAACCCCTGTTCGAGCCCCGAGAAGACGCCCTGCCCGTCGTGGGAAACGGGTGAGGCCTTCCCGTGAATCGGCGCCGGAGCGCGGTCGACCGTCCCGCCGAGGGCGTAGACGGCGGCCTCGAGGCCGAGGCAGACGCCAAGGATCGGAACCGTCGAGCGCAGTTCCCGAATGACGTCCATCGAGACGCCCACGTCCCGGTCGTTCTTCGGATGGCCGGGGCCGGGGCTGACGATAATCGCGTCGGCCTCGACCGCGCGGACGTCCTCGAGCGAAGCGGTATTCTTGAGGACCGTCGTCTCGGCGTGCTCGCTGACGTACTCGACCAGATTGTACGTGAACGAGTCGTAGTTGTCGACGACGAGGACGTGCGGGCGGGATGGCTCGGCTTCGGTGTCGGCGGGTGCACCGACGTCGCGACCGTCGCGCGAGGAACTCATCGGCGAGCCTCCGCGACGGCGTTTTCATCGTGGTCGTCCTGTTCGTTGTGCTCGCCTTGCACGTTGTGTTCGCCCTGCTCGTCGTGCTCACCATACTTGCCCCGCTCGCACCGATCCCGGTCGCCGCCTTCGCCGCCGCGCTCCGACCCCCCGCTCGCACTCGAGTCCGCGTCGATGCGCTCGAGGGCGCTCACTACGCCGCCCATCTTCTTCTCGGTCTCGTCGTACTCGGCGGCCGGGTCGCTGTCGGCGACGAGTCCCGCGCCCGCCCGAACCGTGATCAACTGGTCGTCGTCCCGTTCCTCGACCGTCGCCGTCCGGATGACGATCGCGACGTCGGCGTCGCCCGTCCACGAGAAGTAGCCGACCCCGCCGCCGTAGAGCCCGCGCGGTTCGTCCTCGAGGTCGTCGATGACCTCCATGGCCCGGACCTTGGGCGCCCCCGAGAGCGTCCCGGCAGGGAACGCCGCGCGGGTCGCGTCGAACGCGTCCAGGTCCCCCCGGAGCGTGCCGGTGACCGTCGACTCGATGTGCTGGACGTGGCTGTACTTGAGGACGTTCATGAACTCGTCGACGCGGACCGATCCCGCCTCGGCGACCCGTCGAACGTCGTTTCGCGCCAGGTCGACCAGCATCGTGTGCTCGGCGCGTTCTTTCCCGTCAGCGAGCATCTCGCCGGCCAGTCGACGGTCCTCGACGGGGCTCGAGCCTCGGTCGCAGGTGCCCGCGATGGGGTTCGACATGATCTCGCGCCCGCGAACGGAGATGAGCGTTTCCGGACTCGCACCGACGACGGTGAGGTCGTCGTGCTCGAGCAGGTACATGTACGGCGAGGGGTTCACGGCCCGCATCGACTCGTAAAAGCCCAGCGGATCGATGTCGCCGCGGAGTTCCCGCCGACGGGAGATCACGCCCTGATAGATGTCGCCGTCGAGGACGTGCTCTTTGGCCTGCTCGACGTGAGCCTCGTACTCTTCCTTCGATCCAGCGGTCTCGCCCCGGCAACGGAAACCCCCGGTCTCGAGTGCCGTCGCCGATTCCAGCGTCTCCTGGACGCGCGTCGCTTCGGCCAGAAGTTCGTCGTACACCGCGTCCGGATCGTCGTCGGCCTCGAGGACCGGCGTGAACACGAGTGAAACGGACCCGTCCCGTTCGTCGAAGGCCAGCGTCTTCGTCGTCAGGACGAACTGGGCGTCCGGGAATCGCGACTCGGGTCGCTCGCGACCGACCTCCTCGAGCCAGAGGTCGTAGACGGCGTCGTAGGCGAGGAAGCCGACGAGTCCGCCGTCGAAGTGCTGGCGGTCCCGGTCTGGCACGTTCTCGAGGCGGACGTCGGGGAGTGCGCCCCGGAGCGCGTCGAGGGTGTCACCGGCCCCGGTCCCGGTCTCGGTCCTGACCCCGGACCCGGCCCCGCTGCTATCGATTTCGATCGCCTCGAGCGGCGCCTCGTCTGAGAGCGCCTCTACCTCGACTCCCTCGGGCCCGACCGTCACGACGGCGTCGGGATCGTAGCCCACGTACGAGAAGCGAGCGTGGCGCTCCGCCGTGCTCGCATTCGGCTGGAAGGCCCCGTCCGGGTCGCTCGAGGGCGTCTTCTCGGCGCTTTCGAGCAGGAACGCGTAGGGCGTTCGCTCGTTTGCTCTGTCGCCTTCGTCGGCTTCGGTGCCCTCACTGCCTTCGATCCGGTCCGTCGCCGTTCTCCCGGTAAGCGCGGCGTAGGCGGCGAGTGGCGTCGTCTCGACCTCCAGCGTCGCCTCGACGCGCACGATGGCCGGCCGTTCCGTACGGTCGTCAGCGTTCGCGTAGGCACGAAAGCTCTCGCGGTCGGTCTCGAGCGTCACCGTTTCGGCGGATTTCGTCGCGGTCGTCGTCGTTGAATCCGTCATCGCTTCCTCGTGACTGCTCGTCTGGCGTTTCTCACGGCTCGACCACTCGCTGGCGAGGTTCGTTCGGCGCCAGCGCCGTTCGTCGACCGTGCTCGACGAACGCCCTGACGTCGTCGTGATCTTTGACGCCGGGACGCGCTTCGATGCCGCTCGAGACGTCGACGGCGTACGGCGAAACGGTCCGAATAGCGTCCTCGACGTTGTCGGGCGTCAACCCGCCGGCGAGGATCACGGGCGACTCGAGGTCCGCGGTCGCCGTTCGGGTCCGTTCCCAGTCGTGCGTCTCGCCAGTCCCGCCCGCTCCCTGGTCGTCCACGGAGTCCACGACCAGCGCGTCCGCGAGGTCGTCGTACCGCGAGGCGGCCGTCACCCGTTCCGCGTCGACCGCGAGGAACACCTGCGCGTCGGCCTTGGCACGGAGGTACGCGAGGTCGCCGGGGCGCATCCCGCCGTGGATCTGGATCGCGTCCGGGTCGACCCGCTCAACGAGTTCGATCGCTCGCTCCGGGCCGGTCGGCATGGTTACCAGGACGGTCGTCACGAACGGCGGCGCGGCGGCGACCAGGTCGGCCGCCCGCTCGGGAGCGACTTCGCGCGGCGTGTCGATCGGGACGTCCGAGACGATTCCGACGGCGTCAGCACCGGCGTCGACGGCCGCCTCGAGGTCTGTTTCTCGAGTGAGGCCGCAGATCTTGACGCGCGTCACGTCACCGGACCTCCGGGGCGACCCCGCACAGTCGCTCGAGCGTCGCGCTCGCGTCTCCGCTCCGGATCGCCTCGAGCGCGCGGTCAGCGCCGGCCTCGAGGGTCGGCGCCTCGCCGGCGACGTAGATGGCAGCCCCGGCGTTCGCCAGGATGACGTCGCGTTTGGCCCCGTCGACGTCTCCCTCGACGATACCGCGCAGGTCGGCGGCGTTTGCCGCGGGCGTACCGCCCGAGATGTCGTCGATGGCGTGGCGCTCGAGACCGAGGTCGGCCGGCTCGAGGGTGTACTCCTCGACCGTTTCGCCCTCGACTTCGGCGACTCGCGTCTCGCCGTGGATGGCGATCTCGTCGGTGCCGGTGCCGTGGACGACGAGCGCGCGGTCGACGTCCATTCGCGCGAGCGAGCGAGCGAGGATCGGAACCAGGTCGGGGTCGTACACGCCGACGACCTGGGCGTCCGCGCCGGCGGGGTTCGTGAGCGGGCCGAGGACGTTGAAGATCGTCCGAATGCCGAGTTCCTGGCGTGGCCCGATCACGGCCTTCATCGCGGGGTGGAAGACCGGTGCGAGCATGAACCCGATGCCGTCTTCCTCGATGGTCCGCTCGACGGCCGGCGGTTCGGCGTCGATGGTGACGCCGACCTCCTCGAGCACGTCGGCGCTACCGGACGAGGAGGATACCGAGTAGTTGCCGTGTTTGGCGACCGGGACGCCCGCGCCCGCGGCGACGATGGCGCTCGTTGTCGAGACGTTGATCGTGTCATAGTCGTCGCCACCGGTGCCGCAGGTGTCGACGAGCGGTTCGCGGTCGGGGTCGATCGTTCGTGCGGCGTTTCGCATGCCTTCCGCGAAACCCGCGATCTCGGCTTCCGTTTCGCCTTTCGCGCGCAGGGCCGTCAACAGCGCACCGATCTGGGCCTCGGTCGCACCCTCGAAGACCGCGTTAGAGGCGGCTCGAGCGTCGGCTTGCGTCAGGTCGTGACCGTCAGTTACGTGTTCGACGTATGGTTTCATAGAGGACACCAATGTATGAGTCTGTCTTGTAATGATCAAACAAGTACATCGACTTAAGCGTGTCGGAGCCTCGTCCGTGGTGACATCTCGCGCACGGCCACCGATTCGAAACCTTCAATTAGGGTGGCGGGCAACGATTGACTGCAGGACGAAGACACGAACCGGACGGGTTGGTGGTCTAGTCTGGTTATGACACCTCCTTGACATGGAGGAGGCCGGCAGTTCAAATCTGCCCCAACCCATTTCTTCCGCGCTGTTAACTCAATGAGCAGACGCCGTCGGGTTCTTTATTAGTAGTCGCTTTTCGTGGGTGAGTCATTTCAGGTGGATGCCCGTTGTTCGTGTGGGATCGTCGTCTCGTCTCGTGGTTCACTCTCAAGGAAATGTGACAGAGTGATAAAACTATGCACCAGCGCGCGGCTTTCAAACCGCTGCTCTGGTGACGCCGACCCGGGGTAGTTTGTGAGCTGAGGCGATCCCGACGTGTCTCACGGGCACGATTCCGCGGGTATTTACGAAAGCGGTGGTGAGTGTCGAGTGCTGGCGCAGGCGGTCAGGTAACCGACTCAACGGACATGAGTATTTGCGCCAGCATTCCACGTCTTCGAGTAGCGACGCTAGCCGTCCAGCGAGTCGCAGAATGCGCGGTAGGCACTCCAGATCCTCTCGGGTGTCTCTGTCGGTGTGATGGTTTTCCGATCCTGATCGTAGGCAACAATGCTATTCTCGAGCGTCGTCATGTGCTGCTGGTAAAGGGCGATATAGACGCGCTCACGTTGCTTCGAACTAAGTTCCGAGATTGTACAGTCGTTTTCGCGCGCGGCCACCTCCTCTGCCAGGTCGGACACTGTGACGGTACTGTCCGAGGGCTGGTCGGCCAGATGTTCGATTGCCCAGCGGCGCCGGTCGGACGACAGGATGTTCATCGCGTCATTGGGATCGATGGGTGTGACGTGTGACTGTGATGTGTGACTGTGACGTGCGCGTGTGATGGCTTCTCGGATGCGACTAAGTGGATTGCGGAGTGATTGCATTTTCATTGGTGTCATCTCGGGCGCGGGTCGTCCCGACGCACTACCTGCCTACTGTCGGGGCGACCCGCACCCGGTTCGGCTAAAGGCAAAGACCAGGATGCACACGCCTTTGTCAATGGGATATCTCAGATAAGAAGAATGGCTGATAACGACAAGCGAAACTTTGTGTTGCGCGACAGTGATGGTAACGAATCCAGCGTTTTTAGCGGTAGTTCTCCGCGTCAAGCAGCACTAAAGGCTGCCCGACGACTCCCCAGTGGGGAGTCTGAAGACGAAGCTGATCATATAGATATTCGACTTCGTGAGCGTGGCACCGATGATGTGCACGTGTACGATGCTTGGGCGTGGAAGGTCGATGCTGACGAGGATGCGCCTGAGTGGGTTGGTGACTCGGTGACTGAAGCGAACGTATCTAAACTGCGGGTTGATCACGTGGATAACGACTAACAATCGGTAGTGGCAGGGCTGCTCTCCAGCTTTAAACGGGTGGTTCTCGTATGTTTAGGTATGATGAACGATACTGCAATGCTCCCGTCAGATTGGCGCCGGAATCCGGGCATGGCCATGCGAACAGCTCGCTACGCTTGCTTCGAACACGATTCGATGACGGCTTTCATCGACGTGTGCCCACCTGCTAACTCGGAGGGTCTGTTCGATGTCGACGAGACCTCGTGGGCAATCGCGAAACTGTACACCAGCCACGACACGCTCGAGGGCGTGCAGTTCCGCGACCAACGAGAGATCGAGCACCAGGAAGACATGGCCATCGTCGTACGATCACTGGCCGACGCCTTCTACAACGAGTTCTCCGACAACCTCGCTGTAGAGGAGCGCGAAGAGCCCAGTCCCGGACTGACAGTCCCAGACGACTGGCCTGAGGATGCGGAGCACCGAACGCTCGACGAGTTCTGACCCATCAACTGTTTTGACCTTCGACACTGAAATATCAGGCATGACCGACACCCCACCTGTAGACTCAGAGCGGTACGATGAAATGATCATTAAGTACAAAGATGGGGAGGTGAGCGAGAGAGAAGCGCGGGAGTTCTTCGGTGAGGAGTTTGAGAAAGCGAGAGAGACTGTGGTAGCGCTCCGTCATATCGATGCATCGGACGAAGCTCTGGATGAGCTAAGCGAGATGGATTTCGAGTTCTAGCTTACCAACTGAACCGCAGAAGTCCGGATGTCAACACGCGTGCGCTGTGACCGCACGTGCTTGTCAGGCCAGTCCCCGCCTCAAAGGCAAGGGCGTGGCCTGCATCCATATTGAGGTACGTGCGCACCCCTGTTAAATGGTGTCGGCGAGGGTTTCACCCGTGACGTTGCCTGAAGAATTCTTTCTGATGCTTCTCGCATAGCCACTCCTTGCCTGGCCCGCGAACTGCATCACGGTCACACCCCTCTCTTTCACACGTCTGCCCTTCCGGAGGCGAGTCTGCCATACTGTCGCCCATCTCTCGTGACTCCTCGATGATTTTCCGAGCTTCTTCATTAACATCAAAATCGTCATCCTCGGCGTTCTGCTGTTTTATCATCGCTGTACCGACCGCGTCAAGGACTTCGTCCGGGGTCATCTCCTCGAGATCGTTCTTGGTGATTCCCTCTTCGGATAGGGCATTCCGGATTTCTTCACGTTTTTGTTCGATGTGTTCTTCGTCGAACTGTGGGTCGGTGGTCATGAATAGGTGTTTGTGGGGTTGCTTCAAGATGGTATCGACCAGGGAGATGTGGCCATCGTCATGCACAGTCTCATCGGGCAACAAAAACCGACTGGAGGTACGAGGGTTTATCAGTGAAGCCGCGGCCAGCACAGTCCATGCCAACGTGCATTGATTCCACACAGGATTTGCACCCACAGGACTGGATGATCATCGCGGAAGCGCTGGTGACGTTAGCTGGCAACCCCACCCAGATATCGTCGCCTCGAGAAGAGAGGGCGTGGGAGTTGATTGATGTGATCGCAGCAGAGCAGGGAATGCCTGCGTCCGAGTTGATCCGGCAGATAGACTCAGAGTGGCCGACTCAGTAGTTTCTCTTACTTCTTTTGTTTAAACGACTGTAGGGCGTATTTTTAGTTGTAATGTCAGAAACAGACGCAGACGCAGAACCGATAGTGAACGGCAGTGCAGTAACCGAAGACCGCGCAGCCTTCAACCTCCTATTCGTAGCGATGGGAATCCTGACCGGGAGTGCAGGCACGCACCTGTGGACTCAATTGGACGGATGGGTTCTGGAAACCCCGACGTGGATGCTTGTCGCGTGTGTAGTCATCTATGGGACTCTCTCGATTGTTGGTGCAGTCGTGATCTCCCCAGACGACGTTTACTAAGTCTCGTTTTACTTGAGAACCGGGTAGTTCAGTGGTAGCAGTCTTTCCGAACCGTGCTATAGAGAGATTCTTCTTGACACCTAGGTTTATAATACTGGGGTTGTCAGTCAGGTATAAGAATGAGTACGGGTGAGAGTAGCCAGGAAATTGGCCCTTCATCGGAAACTATCCAACAACGAACGCATTGGATTCGGGCCAAAGAAATCAGACAGGTAGCAATCAAGGACTACCTGCGAAGCATTGACAAGGAGGTTCCTGACTACGAAAAGGATGTTCGGGAACATACTGCGAAAATACTAGATGAAGACGAGTTCAAGGAATTCAAACGCCAATTCCGATTCGGAGGCCAACAGAGCCTGAACTTCTTCGTCATCACTGGCATTTCCAACGAATTTGATGACTTAGAGTCGAAGGTTATCCGCCAATTCCCTCGATCAGAAGAAGTGGAGGGAATGAAGAATGAACCATTCATTGCTAATGCACGTCAGTTCAATGACCGACTTTATCTCGTCTTGGGTCGGCACGTTACGACCAAGTGGACTGATCCTGAGACTGGTGAACCACAACGAGAACTCTACCCGGACGAGTGCATCGCGGTGATAAACCGAGATACCGACCTGGTACACGTGAGAACCGCGGATGTCGCATTAAGTCGGAAAATCTGCAAAACAGTCGCACGGGCAGTCGGTATCGATGTCACTCGGGACGATGTCTTGTACAAACCAGACTTCGACCAGCAGTTCATTGAGGAGTTGGGTGATGAGATCCAGAAGTACATCAATATGAGTCTCCATATCAACGAGTCCTCGGATCGGACTGCTGGATCAGTTAGATTCACATCACAGAAGTCCGACGATGGAAAGTACATGGATCTCCGGGATGACAAACAGGTTCAGAACGAACTCACCCAAGGCGATGGGAACATCTCACGGGGTTACGTCAAGTTGAAAGAAGGTGGTTTCTCCTTCGACCTGAATCGCCCGCAGAGTAAAATTTGGTTCAGAAGTTACGAACGCGAAGAACGAATTAACAAGATAGAGGAACTCATTAACGATGTTCTCGGACAAAGTGGAGGATATCCCCAGCAAAAATTACAAGAATTTGGAAACGTCTCTAAGCGAGATTCAAGCTGAGCAGGGGAGATTCACTCGGACGACGTTAGCAAAACGGTCTGGAGTTGATGAGTCACAAGTCCTTGTCTTCTTATCCGAGTTGTGTGATGAGGGTGCGTTAGCAGCGAAAATCAAGGTGCGGTGTCCATATTGTGGTCAAGATCATGGGACATTCGCATCTCAGGATAGTGTTCCAACGGAGTCTGAGCGGTGCTTCTGTGGGGAGGAGTTTCGCCCTCATGAAAAGACAAATTGGTCTGTTGTATACGAGTTCACGGAGAGCCCCGATTTTTTTCTAACCTCAAGTTGGAGTTTGAAACCTTCATAGAGTCTTCTAGCGATTTGAACCCGAAGTACTTTGAGACAAAGTTCTCTGAGCTGGAAAGTCTAGACAATAGTGCAACGAGAGGCAGGTATTTCGATTACTTTGTGGGACTGCTGTTCAATCAACTGCCGGGTGTTGACGTAGTGATTGGCCGGGAGGTGGCGACAGGGGAGGTTGATGTGTTTGTCACATGTCTAGATGCACCCGAATGGCTGCATCGGCTAGTAGGAGACGCAACCCTATTGGAGAATAAGTGGCGTGGAGATGCGACTGGGACGAACGATATCAGCGTGTTCCATGACAAGGTGGGGATGGCCACTGTATCCTGCAAAGTTTGTTACTTCATCAGTATGGGTGGATTCACATCAAGTCGAAATATTGGGGCTGAGCAGTTGATTCAGTCGAAGCGAGATCCGAAGATGGTTGGATTGACTCGAGAGGATGTGGAACAGATGGTTGAGGAGGGATCTCCTGAGAGCCTCCTTCGGGGGCATGTAATGTGAACTACTGGCTTCTGTTTCACTTGGGGAAGCGTACTAGCCGGGCAGTGCGATAAGGCGAGATCGTGCTTTGTGGGTCGTTTTCTTGTTCACGGGGTGGGAACCTCTTGAACAGATGTTGTTCTTGGCAACTGATCGTGGAATGAGTATCACCCACGGTGTACTGTCTAATTCAGGAGTAATGCGACCGATGGAGGCTAACTGGTTGCTTGACATTGAACCCACTTTTGTGCACATAGAGGGGAATCATTAAGTGAATAGTCTGAGTACGCATGAGTCGAAGCCAATGTCTGAAGAACGAGAGCGGGCAAGCATTACGCTGCCCACGTCGCTGAAAGAGAAGCTCAAGGAGGATGGAAACATGTCTGAGACGATTGAGGAGGCGCTCGAACGATACTTTGAGACATCGACTATCCACTATGTGAATACCAACGCCCAGTACGTGCCCGGAGATGGGACGAAGATCTACTCCAATGGAGTCGTCGCGACGTACGGTGCCGAACGGTTTGGAGAATCACTCCGCGAACTAGAGCCAGGTGATGGTGTCGTATCGTACGTGAGTGACTCTTCGGTCAAGTACGACGGTGGAGCACGGGCCTTTGGCGTCGTGCAGGCTTCGTGGAGCGGCTCGAGAGTTCCTGCTGAGGAGAACCTGTACAATCCTGGGGAGGAGGAGTTTCGAGAGTACCACGTCCCTGTGAAGTGGCTCGGGGTGCTCGGAGAGGAGTCAACGATCAGTCCGGAAGACATCCGCACCACCACGGGGCGAAAAACACCACAGCGAACGCTGGAGACTCCCGGAAATGAGTATCAGCACGGAATGCAATTGCTCGCGGAGGTCATCCTCGGGCGGACGATCCTTGCTGACCTGTTCCGAATCGAGTGAACACTGTCAACCAGATTCAATATATGTCATCCAGACCAACCTACCCGCCTGAAGAGCAGATCATGATCGAGAGCGCCGCCCTAACCGGACGGACGCAGTTCTTCCACCACTGCTCCGGCTCAGCGCTTCCCGTACGCGATATCCCCGATCGTGGGAAGACCGAACCGAACATCGAGTACGGCGCTGAGCAAGGCCTCAACACCGATGGTGAGATCATTGCCGCAGAGAACTATCACCACAGCTGCGTGCCACAAGCGATTGCATCATTCCTCACCTCCGATGAGCAGTTCCTTGTGCTCATCACGAACCCCGACCAGTTGTCTGGCGGGAAGCAGATTGTTGGGTACATTGAAAAGAGAGACTACCTGGATATGGGCGATCGATATGCGGTGACTGGCCCCGTGAAGCTGTACGGCCTCGCAGATGCAATCCCGGTGAATGAGGTCGGGGTCAGCCCCCGGAGTGAGGCAAAACTCGGAGAAGCCGAGATGGAGACCATCCTTGACCACTTTGCCGGTTATGAGGAGGTAACTGAGGAATGCCTTGAGGAGACGCTCCGGCTCAAAGAGAAGCATTCAGATACACCATCTACTGTTGGTTGTGGATGCAGTTCTGACTCCGGCTCCGTCGAAGACGATACTGGCGGTTGTTGAGCCGGGGTGTGCTTTCCAAGTGTGACAGCCAGTCGCGTGGCTCTGAAGTCAGTAAAAGTAGCTGTGAGCCTGACCGATGTCGGCGTAACTATGACTGGTAATTCTAGTGTTTTGACAAATGCGTAACTGTGATGCGTAGGTGTGAACCGACAGTGTAATGTTTGGTTGTATGAATTATCAGACAACAGATGGCACGACTCTACCAGTACGCCGCCTCCAACACCAAGTCGGGCTACTTCCTCTACGGTGGCTCCAGCGAAGGCAACTATACTATGCGGGCAACCGATATGGGTAAGCGACTCTTCGACCGATTGGCCTACGACCCTGGAATCATCAATGTGGAGCGAGGCCCGCGTATTCCATCCCAACTACAGTGGGCGATGTATGATGTGGGGCTGCTCAAGACTGGTGACTCTGAACCGTCTGGTGCCGGAATTGACGGAGATCTCGATGCTGAGGACGCGGAGATCACCGAGGAGATGATCGCCCAACTCGAAGAGTTCGTTCTCGGCGAGGACTCCGATCGTGAGGAAATACAGAAACTTGCCGAAATTCTAGACATCGACCCCAAAGGGGACTCCCCCACTCCGATCTGGGAACTTTCCAAGTTCGAAGGGCAGGGTATCGTGAGCATGTTCGAGAGCAAGTTGGATGAGTTAATTTGCACCGAAGACGTGCCAGACTGGGACATTGATGTAAGGCACACACCCGAAATTCCTGGCCCTGAAGGTACGACGACTTTCTACGTTGACATCGAACACCCCGAAGACAAAGACGAGGTATACACACATCAGATGTACTATGTTGCCGATGAAAACTCGGATACTCCGGGGTTGGCAACAATGACGAAGCTACCCGTGGATGTCAACCGCCGCGTTCGAATTGACCGGCAGCGCGGGCGGATACTAGAGGCTATGAGTCACGTCCCTCGGCTAGTCAGTATCTATGCCGGCAATCCGACGGAGGAATTGAACTGTATCATTCTAGAAGAAGTGCTGGACTGATTGTCCCACAAACTAAAACCCGCCAGGCGGATTTTGTGGATTAGCATTCCACAGTTTATACTCTGTGTGTGTTTGTTGGGCGAGTGATGTGACCGCTACTTGCCACGTAGGCTGTTGCGGTGGTTGTTGACTGCCTCAGATCCCGCCTGCTGTATCGCCTATTCTCATGACTTCCACTGGCACCGATGTTCTCTCGAGGAGACGACCGATCGACAAACAATGTGAGTGTCCATCTCTGTTGAAATCCTCAGCGGATAACAAATTCTGATAGTGATCGATGAGTGTAATGGAACGCCATATCATTCGGTATACTAGAATAGTTGATTAAGCTCGTTCGTTAGGAGCTGAAAGCTAACGCGTTCTGTTCGTGTAGTGCATCGCGCACATCACCGAACTCAATCTCTAATCTTTCACCACTATTCGCATAGGTGAGTCTATGTAGGTCGATGTTGGGGGGTATTGGTTCACTGATTATCGCCCAATATTGAGTCTGGCCGTGGGATATTTCGAATTTCGATGAATTCCACTTATCCTTGAAATGGACGGACGTAATTGCCATTACAGTGTCACTGGCAACTGAATACTGGTAGTCATCCTCAGTTTCGAAGGAGAAGTACTTGGTTCGAGCATCTACTTTGTCACCCATATTAGTGATCTCTATGAATACTACTACCCTGCCCTCAAAGGTCTTCTTTCCACCCAAACTTATCTTCTCCTCCACCACTGAAATATCGTGAGTCAGATAGTGTTCAAGAGAACGGCCCCGCGATAATCCAACAGCCTTCATTGAAATATCGACGCCTTCAGCCGTTACGGAGACGGGTTCAGGGGTACTCGTCGTTGGAACTTCACCGAGTTGTTGGTCATTTGATTCCTGACTGGGATAACTCGGGCGTTCAACTGTAGGCGAGGGTGCATCCTCTGAGGCATAATCCCTTACCAACTGTTCTGCCTCCAGACGGTGGATGAACTTGAGCAATTGTTTCCCATTGATGCATTTAAGATTGAACTCTTCTGCGATTGACTTTGCTTCCCCAGTGAATTCGCTTGTCGTTACAATTATAACTGAATCGACCTCGTCACGTTGTTTTAGGGAAGCATATTTTTGCATTTCTGGACTACTCACCCGACTCCTTTCTCCGTATTTCTTAGCCTGGATTAATATTTTCTGCTTATATGGGAAATCCTGTGTTGCTACTACGTCGATTCCCTTATCATTACTTTGAGCGGTGACCTGCGTATTCCAGTCTTGGAGAGTCCATAGGTCTGCAATGAGGTGTTCAAATTGATTCGGTGAGAAGTCCTTACGGAGGATTTGGAGGAGACCTTGATTCATATCTATACTCTATGATGAACTCTCACTAAGCCTATAAAGCGATTCGATAGTAGGAGATTTCAAACCGTCATGGTATAATTTAGAGGTATTATTCTCTTCGCATATGTGATGGGTAGTAGTTTCACAAGAGTAGATGTCTAAGAAAGAGGGTTTCAACAGAGTCGAGTGTTCTTCTATCGGTCGCGGAGAGAGTCGCGCACCTCGGCGACACCTTGGGTGGAAGGACGATGATCTCGAAGAGTGGCGACCGCTCAGAGGGGTAATCTTCCTGAATGCGCGTCGGGGTGCGCGGAGTCCGTTGTGATCAAAGTCGACGTGATCGATGTCGAGAGTGCCGGGTTCAGAGACGCGGAGCCCTCCATGTGTAGAGAGCGCGGATGAGGCGTTGGTCGCGGGTCTGGAAGTAGGGCGGGCTGGCGTCGTAGACACTCTATTCCGGAACCGGGTTTGCCAGGTCTGTAGGTGGGGAAATCATGGTCAGAGTACGAGATAGACGGCTTTGTGTGTCGATTATCCTGAATATCGAGGAAAAGACGACGATGTCCGACCGACCGCTTGGACGGCTAGGGAGATATTGTATCTGCGTCAAGAATGATCTCACGTTCTTCGGCCTCTTTGAGGTATTCGTCACGCCGGCCAAGGATATTCGCAATTGTTCCTTCAGGCACGCAAGTCTCGTTGTTGATAGCTGCATACGTCTTTCCCCGGTCACGAAGTTGAATCACTCTGAGCGCTCGTTGGAACTCTTGGGTGTCCGGAATCTGCTGTGTCTTCTCCGCGTTGTAGGTATACCCGAACCGGGGACGACCGAAGTCGTCACCTCGTTCTTTCTTGATTTTGAGGGCACGCTTCGCCTTCCGAATTTCTTCCTCCTTGGTGTCGCGTTCGATACGACGCTTCAGGTCGAACGTGAGGTCGTCTTCGTCCACGTCGGCGTAGTAGACAATCTCACAGTCACCTTGCTTGCAGGCGTATTCGATGATGGTGAAGTATTCGTCACGGCAGACCCGCCGATCGTCCCATGCGACGAGGTACTGGTGCTCGCCGTTCCGAATGCGTTCAACAGTGTTTGTAACGCGGTCGTTCTGGTCAAGCAGGCCTGCTGGTTCGTCTCGAGTCATCGAACTGAAACCTGTGTGTACGCCGAGGTCGAGGATCTCACGTTCGTCGGCGATTTCATCGGCGAGCGCTTTGACTTTCTCGCGTTGGTCTTCGAGGCCGATGTCGTCATCGCTACCTTTGGATTTGCGTATCCAGACGAGCGCCTTACTCATCGTCCTCGTCCTCTTTTTCGCGTTCGTGGAACTCGACCTCGACGACTCCGGTGTTGGGGTTAATGCTCCACCTGAGTTCGAGGTCTTCAGCTGGGGGAGCGCCCTTGATCATCCGGATTTGCTTCGGTATGGTTGATGCGACCGAAGATTGGCCACGTGGCCAGGCTTTGGTTTTGTAGCAGATTCGGTCGTTGGTCATCTATTTTGCCTCCTCGGGAGTGACGATCCAGGTAGTATCATCAATCTGTAAGCTTTTGCTGCCGTCGCTCCAGTGGGAGATGCTGTAGTCTTCGTCGTATCCGGTTTGCTGCTCATGAGCGGCGTCGTGGTCGTCGGCGAGGGCGTCTTTCTTGTCGGAGTAGACTCCGTGGATGGTGGTGCCTTCGTAGGAAATCTTTTCGGTGAGGGTGTACACGACTGAGTCTGAACTGTAGTTCATGTTTGGAGGGTGATTTCGGGCCGTTTCGAATTTGCCTTACTCTGTGTATTACTACATGCCTTATCTTTATATGCTTAAGGGAGAGTGGTGGTCACTCAGAAACTCCCGACATTCTGAGTGACGAAGCCAGCCATCCAAGCGTCGGAATAATGGCTAAAGCCGGAGTCAGATGAGACCCGGATTCCAGGTTCTTTCTCAAGAAGGGGCTGTGCCACAAGAGGCAGGCTGGTCTTCACTTTCAGTCCGAGGCAACAACCTTTCACCGTCCCTGCTGAACACGATAGTAAGAACAGCACTCACCAGCAGGTATCGAACTCTCCCAAACCAGTACCACAAAACATATCGGCATCATAGCGAGTATATTCCAATCATGACTCCTCCCACACCGGGCTCGAACAACCCATTTCGTGAGGAGGAACTATATGCAGACGCCCTTTTACGAGGCATTGAGCTTGCAGTAGAGGACGTTTTCGACGACCCAGGCCGACATGTCACACGAACAGAGCAAGAGAAACTCTGCTACTTCGCAATCAAAGAGTTCGACATCCCGGTCACCTACAGCTGGTACCTTGCTGGAGCCTACACCAAAGTCGCCGGCGAGCCTGATAACGCCCCCGGACGAATTACCACCAACACAGCAGGGATTCAACGTGATCATGGCGAGGATGAGCGCGTTCAACAGTACCGAGATTACTTCGCGTCAGAAGTCTTCTTCGACGATTACGACTTACGAAAAGTTTGGTACACTGGGAAATTCGAATTCCTCCGCGATTTCTACCGGGAATGCGCTCCCGACGAGTACACCGACCTGTATCTCACATCGACGGATATTCGAGAGCATCTCGAAACCCTTGATGAGACAATTGAACAGGAAACAACGAACCGTTCGCTGTCGGATTTCGGCGGAGGATCTCAAGAGGGACTACTTTCTGAGTCGGACGAACGAGAATTTCGTCTGCTCATTTCCGACCTCCATCTGGAACTTTCGCAAATAGATGAGCTGTCCGAGATAGTGGATATAGTTACTCGAGGAACAGATGTGATTGAGCAGGTGTTTGCTCAGCTCACTACCCTCGAATCGATATCAAGCGAACAAAACGTTGTGTTGCAGGATCTCGCACCGTACTTCTACTACAGCGTCTGGCGTTACCCGGCAATGTATATTTCTACCCAAACCGCAGAGGGCCCGAATCGGCACCACTTGATTGGGGAACATGCAGACCGCTTTACGGACTTCCACGAAGAACTGCTGTCGAGGCGTTCTCGGTTGAGTGAGCGATGTACCGATGCGGGTCTCTATCCGCGTGCTGGTCATCACTCCCGGCAAGTAGACGAAGAACAGATGGCCCATCTGCACGAGATGGCGAGGGAAGTTCTGGAGGGGGTTGAATGAGCGGAGCTTCCCAGCTCAATCTGGACACGTCAGTGGTGGTGAACTACGTGTATTCTCAACTTCCTGGGGATCTCGAAGAGGATCGGGGATGTCAGCGACTCATCGATGGTGAGTCGTTCTACACGGTGATTGGTGGGAAGGCCAATGGGGAGTTCGATGCACTTTGTGAACGTCGGTACAATCTCTACGATGACGTGGTTTCGTACCTTCGTGATACTGATAACGATATTTTTGAGTACGACCCGCGCGACCGAGATGTCCACGTCAGCCGGAATGACCGGCGACATTTCCGGAACGATATTCAGATGAGTTGGTACGATATGGAGAAGCGAGAGCAGTTGTCCACTCTGCGTCGCTGCCTTCAGGACATTGAATTGTACCAGATTCAGCTACCGGACGAATTGATTGACCAGTGTTTCCCACAACAGAGCAACGACCAGTTGTTAAGCCGATTCCGGAGCGATCTCGGTATTGGCCATGATTGTGAGATCCTCGTAGATGCGGTCGAGGTCTCTCGTCAGCACTCAATATCTACCCTTGTTGCTGTAGATTCCGATATTACTGAGGGGGAGCACATTGATATTGTGCATGAAATCATCGAGGATGTACTTGGTGTGTCGGATTTGCTCCGTATTTCTGAGCCTGAAGGGGTGAGCACTGTGAGCGGCGATTGAATTGCTTTAGCTGGCTGTTCTAGCGTCGATGAACACTCGGTTGTGGCGTTCTTCGAAGGTCATCTTGGCAAGAAACTGGATTGTTCGCTGTTCAACTGATGGATGAAGCCGGTCTCAAGTAGACTCTCCACCACACACGATCCCGGACTAGAGTTTATATGATGAAAGGAGAGACAGTTCATCGTGCAAGGAGAACTGGAGAACCGAGAGGAACCCGATCCAGAGGTAGTATCTGAGGAGAATCTACGGGAAACTCTCTACGATCAGTTCGACATCTCCACAAAGGGCCGAGTAGGGATTCGATGGATTCTCCCTCTCCTCGAGAGGTCTGTCGAAACGGAATCACGATACGACGTCGATGACCGCTCCAAAATCCTCGCCGAAATCGCCCTGTTCCAAGCATACGAACGAGAACCCAAGTTCAAAATGTTTGCTTGGGCCGCTGTACTTATCGGCGGTTTCGACCTTCTACACACTCTCAACCCGGGAGTGTACAGCGTCTTGTTCATCGCTCTCGCAACAATCAACGGGTTCGTGTCTTCCCTCCGCTCACCAGCGATGATGGCTGCCGAGCTGGAAGGGGCGACTGACGAAGATGGCATGCCAGCCAATTATCGGACTAAAGCACTCTCCAGCGTCAACACGAACGTTACACTAGTGCTGTTCGTTATCGCTATCGGGATTCAACTGCTCATGACTGGTGAGTTCATACAAGGAGAGGTTGTTGCGAGGAACGTTGCCGATGGAAGGGTGAGCCCGGCTGTCTCTGCGATCGTGTTGATTGCCATCCCGTTGGTGTACAACCGGATTCGTGGAGAGGATTGAATCGCTCTGGCGGCGACACCTCCGGTCGAAATTATCTCGGCAAAGAGCCCGACCATCTGGCCGTCGAAATGATGGATGAAGCCGGACTCAAGTAACGCTCCACCCCGGGGTTTCTCGTTGATGAACGTTCTTTCGCCAATCCGTTAGATAGGTTCTCTGACCATTCTTGATAGAGAACGTTGCTGTAATGACCATTCGTCCTGACTATCTGTGTCAAAGGGCGATCCTTGCAACAAGTACCCCACTCCGAATATACCGGTTCGTAGCTTTTCCGCTTCCAACCTAACTGGCGTTATCTACCCCAGTAATCCATATATCGCTCATCTAGCCATTGGCGGAGGTCTTCAGTATTGTCGAAGTCATCGCTGTTGAATCGGCTTACCTCGTCGCTGGTATCAGCGTCTACAACCGACCATTGCGGCACAACCACAGGTGAATCATCCAGATTGTCCGATGTTAGTAATAACGTATTCGCCTCTGAGGTCGGCTAGTGCGTCGAGAAGTACGCAGGGGTAGTTGTGGGCCGGTTTGATTCCTTCGATGCCACAGGCACCACCATACTGTCGCGAGGTTGTACGGTGCGTGGAAGTACCCCTGGTTGGTAGATTGGTCATCGAGTAGCGCAAGAGCATCATCAAGGAGTCGGTCGACGTAGCGGTTTGAGACATGTCGACGTACGCGTGGTTTCAGAGCGGTCGTATCATCATTCTATTCTGTTTGATAATTATTGCATGACACGCTCATCGTTAGTGTGATAAGTGTTCAATGCCGTCGAACGTTGCCTGCTTTGATTCCGTCTTGTCGTTAACCACACCGTCATCAGCTTCGCTTTCTTTTACATCGTCGCTATCGTCAGTATCATCGGTTTCCGATTCTCTGAGTTGGTAACTATCCTTATCTAGTGAGAACGACGTTTCGAGATGGTGCACGAGCGCGTTTTTGTGGTCATCCTGTGCTGCATTAACAAATTCTCTGCTAGGAACGCGGGCGCATTGCACCCACTCACCGTCGCGTCGTTCGTGTAGACTTGCGCGGGTTACCAGATCTCCATCCATATCCAGTTCGATACGAGCAACCCGTTCAGAATGCTCATACACACGCTTATTAGGCGTTTTTGACTGGATTTCCCACGTGTGCCACAACGGGATCAGAGACTCGAGGTCGCGCGGCATTAGAAGTCGCCCCTGTTGATGTGCGGGTGGTAGTCGGGTTCGCTGTATTCCGCGATGACAATGTTGCTTGGAATGTGTTTCGTCCAGACGCAGTGTGCTTTGTCGTTGTCTACGCTTTGGGTGTAGGTCATCCGGATTTATAGGCCCATACCGGACGTAAAAGGGTTCGTCACTGCGTTTTAATAACCTACAACACAGGCTGTCTCAGACGTCGCACTAGCTGTCCAGCCTGTCGCAGAAGTTTTGGTAGGCAGACCAGATGCGTACGGGTACTTCGGTTGGCGTGATGGTGAAGAGAAGCTATCGAAAATTCGAGCGGCTGATATCGATAACTTGGTGATCGCTGTGTCGGAGCGATTGGACTGCGCCGAGGAGGACTTCGGCGAGGCCGCTGATCACGTGCTCTGGTTCAAAACCGGCATCCACGTCTATGATGTCGTCGAGCTAATCGAGGATATGCAGCCCCGGTTGCTGCCCAGTCCTGACACCTATACCGATCTCTCTCCCGGCGTGGGCGACTCGTCGTCGACGAATTTCAAGGCGTGAGTAATCAATATATTTGGTTGCGGTTGTAACGCTATCTCTTTTTGTTATGTTGATTATGGATCAGGATACACACACAGTGTATCAGTTCCAGTCTGCGGAGTTTCAGAAGGGGGGCGGGTGCACCGCAGGATTTCTCAGGATAGTCAGCGACAACAACCTACGCACCAAGCTGCGAAATTAACGCTCGTTTCTACCCACTACGGTAACGTTGGTTGTGATTTGTAATAAGGTCTTTGCACGTGAAAACCACCGTGGCTCACTCCCCACCCCCTCTCAGAACGCTCAGACTGGAAGTGACACTCTGTGTGTGTTTGTTGGGTGGTTGATGTGAATTCTATTTGATACGCGGACTGCTGTGGCTGTTGTTGACTACCCCAGATTCCTTCTGCTGTACCGCCTGTTCTCATAACTTCCACTGGAACCGATGTTCTCCCGAGGAGCCGATCGGACGGCAACAGTGCGCGGGTGTCATTCTGAGGAGGAGACCGTGTTGCCGCTCGAGCAGGGTTAGAGTCGAATCCGTTCCTCCTCTACGTCCACTTCTTCGCCGTCCTCAAGAAGGGTAACTGATAAAGTAGGCATGAAGGTATCCTCTGCACCCTTGGGGAGCTCGATTCCCAACCCGTCGAGGCCAGGATACCAATCACGGACTTGTTTGAGTTGTTTCGAAGTCTCGTTCGTGTCTTCGTCGGAATCGACTCGTATGTGGGCAGTATATTCTTTGGAATGATCGGCCACGTCGTAGTAGAAGATGACTGAGAGATGATTTTTATTAATGATGCCTACTGGCGAGGCGATGACATCGCTTAGTTGAGGATCTTTGCCAGTCTCCTTGCTCAGAATGTCGAAATCAGGCTTTTCGATGTCCGGCGTCTCGATGTCGGTGTCAGGATTTTCGTCTCTTCCCGAGCAACCAGCGACGAGGGCCGTGCCAACGCCGGTGATGGTGGCAAGGACGTCTCTACGCCGCATAGCCCGCAGGAGGAATTCATATGGCATAACCTTTCTGGTGATTGAGATTATGGTTATCCGGACGCACTGGGGTGACGCGTAGACGGTTAGCCCCTGTATGTATTTTAAACAGGGTTTTGATGGCTCGTCAGAGACACTCGCTATGCTGCCTGTGCTTCTGTAATGAAATGCAGAAACTACACCACGTACATAGTGCTGAAATAGGGAAAGTATGAAGACATCTTAATTAGAGAGACTATTCAACTGATGTTACCCTCGCTTGACGCGCTTGTAGATAACTCGAACAACACGCTCGAAGACGTTTACAAGACTGTCGTCCCCGAATGCGAGGAAATCCGCATCGCAACGGGCTACTTCTACTTATCTGGCTTCGATCTCTTCAAAGAAGATCTCGAAAATCTCCGTGATCCGGAAGAACTCGAACAAGCCCCATTTCGTATCCTCATGGGGCGAAAGACTGACCAACGTACCGTCGACGAAGTCAGCGAAGGCCAAACGCTACACGAGCAGTTCGAGCAGGAAGTGAAGGAAGACGTTGAAGATCTGAACAACGCGCAAATTGAACGACTTGACCGACTGCGAGACTTCATTGCAGAGGGGCTCGTTGATGTTCGCGTTCGAAATCCCGACTCGGGATATTTCCATGCGAAAGGCGGTTGCTTCCGCGGTGCGACGGACGACCCGAGTCTACGCAACGGTGACCGCGACCAGCGAGGCGCCGTCACTATCGTCGGATCATCGAACTTCTCACAGTCAGGCCACCGTCACAATGTTGAACTCAACCTGACCAGTCAGAACGGAAGCGACGCAGAAGCGTTTGAAGAATGGTACGACAACCAATGGGCCAACGGCGAGGAATTCTCCGAGGAAATCATCAACATCATCGAGGAGACCGATCGCTACCAACAGTGGAAGGAACAGCAGGATGAGGACGATGATGAAGTCGAGGATAAAGCAAATCTCGGAACGTATCTCGAACCGTTCGAGATGTACAAGCTCCTTGCGTACGACGAGCTGAACGGCAACGTCAGTGTCCGCGACAGCCCACTCTACTACTTCCAGACGCTTGGCTACGAAAGTGCCAAAACCAAGCTATCACAATATGACGGCTGCATCATCTCCGATTCTGTCGGCCTAGGGAAGTCGTTCATCGGAAGCGAACTCCTCTACGACTACCGGGAACAAGGTGACCATTGTCTCCTTATCGTCCCGGCCAACCTGACCGACCAGTGGCGTGATCTCCTTCAAGACGCGACAGACGAAGACGGAGACCCGTTCTTCGGACTCGAGGTTGACGGAAAACACTTGCAGGTCATGAGCATCAGCAAATTCCAGAACCTCACCCATGAAGAAGTGACCACTCTCGACGACCGATTCGATGTAGTGCTCATCGACGAGGCACACCGATTCCGGAACCACGGGAAGTGGCGACCAAACCCGGTTGACGACGACGATTACAAGGGAACTCGTCGGCATGCGAACGTGCGTCTTCTCCGGAACAACACGATGATCATGCTGACTGCGACGCCGATCAACAACTCAGCTAGCGACCTCAAGAACCTCATCGGATTGTTCACCGACGAAAACGAGCTGATGAACAAGGCATCGCTGAAATTCAGTGCTTTTGACGACTATATCGACCTCGCTGCGGAGCGTAAGCGAGTTGCTGCCGGAAAAGAGGAGGCCTCTGAGGAGGAGCAGCGCCAGATGACAGAGCAACTGAAGCGCCACTCGGATGAGATATCCGAGATACTAAACGAGGTGATGGTTCTCCGAACTCGAAAGCACGTCAAAGAGACGCTGACAGATCAAGACGAGTTCGATATGAGCTTCAAGCCGCCAGAACTCCACAAGGAACAGTACTCGCTTCCTCCCGCATACCAGCCCATTTATCGAATGTTGCCGGACGTGATGGATGCGCTCCACCTTCCACACATCACCATCAAGAATCCACAAGCAGGGGGTACACTGAAAGCACTCTACAAACTCAATCTCTTGAAACGCCTTGAGTCGTCTACCTACGCGTTCGTCCAATCGGTGCAGACCCTCCACGAGAGTGAACGGGCGCTCCTTGGGTTCCTAGATGGGTTACCGGAGGACGAAGATATCGACGTCCTACGTACGTTTGGCACCGACGAGCCTGGATCGACGCTAGAGGATTTCGTTGAAGGATCTGACGCAGCTGAAGATCTGGAGCAAACGCTTGAGGAGTTCGGCTTCGATAGTGGTGCCCTCCAGGCAGATGGGGGCGATGCAGACGACGAACTAGCCGATGCCACAGTGGGAGAAGTAAAAACGTACATCCGCGAAGACCTGACACTCCTCGCGTACTTCCTCACCCGGTTCATCGGTCGTGTAGCCCGCGACTCCGGGGCGATAGCGGACATGGAGGTCGAGCTGGAACAGTGGCTCGCTGACCATGGTGCCGCGGTTCTTCCAGACGTGCCAGAAGACGACCCAAACCCTATCCTCTATCCCCGGCATGATTTGAGCGAAGCCGATAGCGCCACCCTGGACTTCTACGAGGCCGTATTCACGCTCCGCGAGTTCCGTGACCCCAAGATTGACCGATTAGCTGATGTCCTGAACGGGTACGACCAGAAGGTACTCATCTTCACCCAGTATCGCGCGACTGCGGACTACGTTCACCGAACACTCGTCGACAACGAGTCATCACCGATGACGATGGAGAACAGTGCCGTGGTGAAGGGCGGTGACGAGAACAAGCAAGACATCATCAAACGGTTCGCTCCAGAGGCGTCAGGATACCAGCAGACGCTGGCTGAAAGTGACGAGACAGAGTTGCAGTACGTCGTCGCCACGGATACTCTCAGTGAGGGTGTGAATCTTCAAGATATCTCAGTGGTCGTAAACTACGATCTGCCGTGGAACCCCATGCGAATTGTTCAGCGTGTTGGTCGTGTCGATCGCATTGGTTCGACGGCGGACAAATACGTGCACAATTTCTACCCCGACGGAGATATCGAGGCTGCAATTAAGCTCCTTCAGCGCTTGCAGGCGAAGATCAATGACATCGCGCTCATCGTGGGCAAGGAGAACAACATCCTCGACCCGAACGAGGATGCGGTGCTGGAGAAGGCGGGGGTCGAGACGGAGAAGACAATCGGGGAACTGGAGATCGAGGAGATCGAGTCGTCAATTCGAGAGTCCCGTGAAGCGACCGACTACAACGAATTGGATGATACCTCAAAGAATCCGCTGCTACGGAACGCCGGTAGTGACGAGAACGCGGCATTCGAGCGTGTGCTACTCAAGGAAGAGCTGAACGACGACTATGGGCTCTCTTCAGAAGACTTCGAGTTTGCGGAGGACTATTTCGAGGAACAGACCGACGAGCGAGAGTTCCTCTACACGAATGCCATTGGCCACAATAGTGGCCCACGTCCGGGTGTGTTCGGCCTTGTCCATCTGTGGTTCGAGAACGAAGAGACTGGAGAACCCGAAGATGCGCCGCTCGGGCGTGTGCGGCGAGCGTTGTATTACAAGCCGTTCAGTGGTGATCTGAAGGAGCGACCTGTTGGTGCATTGGCCATCACACCGGAAACCCAAGGTGAGCAGCTTTCCGGGAACACCGACAGAGTGATTGCGAACAGAGAGTCGGTCGAGGAGCATCTCTCCCAGCGGTTAGAAGAGATACGTGAAGGCCAGGTTGAGGAGGTGTTCAGTGGCGGTGGCCAGTCCGCCACGCAGGAGATGCTCCTCGATATGATGCAGATGCGAATCCTGCCACAGTACGGTGATCAACCCGCACCCGTAGATGAGCACGATACGGTTGGGGAGTGGACGAATGCGCTATTCGACCAACTCGATCGAGTGAAGCTGGAACACACAGACGAAGACAGAGTATTGCGGGAGACCTTCCGGGAACACCCCGACTACACTTCGCTCGGCGACTGGCCGGTCGAAGAGTTCCTCATCGAACTAGGGGCATTCATCGAGGACAATATCGAAGCATCTGCGGAGTACCAGACCACTCTTGTGGGTGAGAGTGCCGTCCAGGCTCGGCTCATTTGTTGGGGCGTTATCGGCCAATAACTTATACCAATAATGTAGCCAGTAGCGCACTCGCGATTCAGTCAGCCATTGTGTCTTGAGGCTAATTCCACTCTGTATCGAGGTTTCTAATACACCCCGCCGAATTATAAGGTATTATGACAATAGACTCCGCTACACTCGATTCGTGGGCGAGTTACGAGAGCGGCGCGATACAATCGGCTCAAACGACTCATCAGCGCATTCGAAACGTCCTCAATGGAAGCCGTTCTCTGGATAGCAATGATTTCGACGATTTCCTGCAAGGCTCGTACAGAAACTACACCATTGTGCGCGGCTCAAGTGACGTTGATATAGTGGCTAAGCTCACCTCGAGCTACCGGGCAGATCTCTCTGGGCTATCAGCCAGTGAGAAACAACGATGGCAGAACCAGAAAACTGGGGTGAGCTACAGCTGGCAGGAGTTCCGGTCAGATGTCGTTGGTACGCTCGAAGATCGGTATGGGAGGGGTGCAATCAAAGAAGGCAACAAGGCTATTGAGGTGAACACTTCAGCGCTTCCCCTGAACGCTGACGTGCTGGTCTGTCAACAGTACCGTAAGTACTACTCATATCCTACCGGTTACTACGAGGGTGTCGTTTTCTGGGATACTAGTGGAAACCAGGTTGTTAATTATCCAAAGCGCCATATTGGACGAGGCAGTTCAAAAGAGTCCGACACTGGAGGCCGATTTAAAGAAACAGTTCGTATGTTCAAACGTGCCAGAAACTACCTCGTGAAGCAGAGCGAACTCAACAAAGACACCGTAGCGTCGTACTTCCTCGAGAACTTGCTCTACAACGTGCCAGACGGAAGATACACCTACGACAAACGCGACCGATTTGAGAAGATTCTCAGCTATCTTCAGGTCACAGATTATTCCAATTGGGAATGCCAGAATGGTGTAACAGACCTGTTCGGCAGTGGGGATACAAAATGGAGCACTCAACATGCAGACAACTTCGTGTACAAACTCACTGACCTTTGGCAGAGGTAGTGACTGACGATGCATACCTACTCTACTGACAACGACAAACGGCCACTGGTATACGCGATTCTCGGTGTCACTGCCTACCTTGCCCTCGGGTTCGTTGGATCGCTAATCACACAACTCTCTGCATACCTACCTATCGTAGCCGGCATTGGTGTAACTTGGACACTCCTCTTCGGAGTTGCTCTTGCTCTCTTTAATTTCTGGGGTTGGAAGACTCGCGTACCTCGTTGGATTAACCTCGTCAGAGTTCCCAATTTGAATGGACGCTGGGAGGGATACATTCAGACATCATACCAGGGAGACGACATCCCCGATGCTGCTCTCCACGAGTTGAACAACCCAGAGACAGATATGACCAAACTGACCGCGGCAATTGAAATCGATCAAAATTGGCGTAAGCTCAACGTTCGGTTGGAAACTGAGTCCTCGTCGTCGGATAGTTCTGGGGCAACGATTCTTACGGACGATGGGAAGTGGCCCTCGCTATCATACCAGTACGAAAACGAACCAGATCCAGACACACCGGGGGAGATGGTACTGCACTACGGTACAGCGAACTTAGAGCGGAAGCGAGAAGGCAATTGCGAAGTCTTAGAAGGAATCTACTACACAGGCCCTGGTCGTGGGAACTATGGCAAAATGCGTTTTGAACGTCCAGCGGAGTAACTTTAACACTGTACACTCAAACGATAACTATGGCTGATACGAAGCTCTGTCCGCGGTGCGACGGGAGTGGTTCCCTCGTCCAGAATGGCCAGTTCAATCAGTGTCCAAAGTGTGACGCGAGTGGAGTAGTTGAGAAAGGAGCGCACGAAAAGCTCCCCAAGGAACAACGACAAGCTCTCGGAACGGGTGGTGGAGCATTAGCAGGGTTTGCTGCTGGTGGGCCAGTTGGTGCTGCTATTGGGGGTGCTCTGGGGCTCTGGCTTTCCTCTGACGACTCAGATGAGGGTGTTTCTGGAAGATAGTACTGTACGATTCGGACGTAGCACAAACACGGTTCTATTCAAGGGGCGGTCGTAAGTCACGCCACCGAAAATCCAACTGTACGCCTGAGTCCAATTGAACACGGTAGAGGAACGAATCCCGCTCATCACCAGTGGAAGCGCCTGCATCGTCCAGAAGTACCTCAGTAACTTCTCCATGCTCACCGTGGTGCCGGTAATCCGGATCGTCCTTATCGGGGATATCAATTCGCACTCTATCCCCAGTTTTGATACTTTGCATACTCGAACTCACCAGTCGATATCACCAACCTCTGACCGTCGGATTCGGACAGGCTCATCTCGTGTCCAGAGTGTAGCCAGTACGGGTATCCATTGACATTGAATTCACGACCGGTCGCTTGTTCGAGTACTTCTTGGGCGAGAGCAGTGAACGAGTACTCTACACCGTTTTCTAGCCACTCGACGTTGTCACTCCGTCCCGTCTTCCCAGTGATCCGGCCTCGCCAGAAGTCGTCCTTTGGGTTGTACTCGCGCTCAGCGTCGTCGGGTAGGCTTTCATCGTCGAACAGGACGATGTCCCCCTCCGCGACGAGACCTGCCTCAAGCAGGACAGTGATTGCCCTCTCGGCTCGACTCGATGACCGGCTCTGTTGACGTTCCTTCTGTCGGCGCTTGGCCATGTACTCCTCGGCCTCTGGGATGGGGAGCACTTGACGGGCACTGACGAAGGCCTCTTCGCCGCGTTGGTGGATGTCTAGTTCGATGCAGGTGATGTCCATGCCGTACTCGCGTTCAAGCCAGACGACGGGGGTTGTGATCTCGGGGCCAAAGCTCCCCGCGGCGAGCAAAATCCGTGGTCGGTCATCTAGGACGAAGTCGGCGTAGCCGTCTTCGGTGGTGGCGACATCCTCACCGAGGAACTCCCTGAACTGCTCGCCCACCTCCTCGGGTGTGAGCTGGTCGTCCTTATCGCGGCGGTTGTTCCAGAACGCCCGGTAATCCTGCTGGAGTTCCTCTGCACTGATAGTTGAGCAATAGCTCGCGTATTTGATGGCTTGGAGGTCAGTCGTCTTGTCTGCACTGTCTCGCTTAAGTTCAATTATGACGAGCTTCCCATCAGGGTCGAGCGCCAACACGTCGGGGCGTTCGGCAGTTCGGTCGAACTTGGCGTACTGGGAGGCAACCACAAGTAGGTCTTCGCCGAGTATCGACGGCGTCTTAATGATCCATTCCTCAATATCGGCCTCGGTCAGGCTGAGGGCACCGAAGCTAGTGGGTTCGAGTGCTGTGACACCTTCATTGTTAACATGATAGACCATTCGTTGGTGAACAGTGTTGTTGTTGGTTTTATTTGAACGGCCCGTCCGACTCTAACTGATCAAACTTCTCGAACACCATATCGAAGTACTCCTCGGTCATCATGCGCGGATTCGATACTCGGTGGAAATCATCAAGAATGAATTCTACATCCCGTCGTTCTAATCCGTATGCATGGAATGCAGCAGCGTCAATCTCGGCTTGCAACTCATGTCGTTCCTGTTGGTCAGTCGCAGGCTCAATGGCACCGAGTCGTTCACGCATCTCCGCGAAGTCGTCACCATAACAGTTCAGACGAGCAGCACGCGTGGAAATATACTCGAAATAGTCGTCACTCTCCGTCAGGTGAGGAACCTGAGACTCTTTAAATTTATAAGTGACAACGTGAGTGTCCACCTTGGTTCTCAGGAGGTAATCAAACGGAAGCGAGTTAATCAATCCCAAGCCCGCAAACAGTTCACGGTCTGTGAATATTTTCGTGTAGAACTCGTGTAGATACTCATCGCCAAGTCCCTCTTCATACGGCTCAATTCGATAGTTCCGGATTGTACGAAGCGAGTTGTGGCAGACGACTCCCTTTGGAATTACAGCTGCAATCAGGGTTCGCTCGTTAGTCGCATTAGTAATATCTCTAAGAACGATTCGGTACTCCGTGCAGTCCAACCGCACATCATCTTCGGAAAGGGGTTTGTCTCGATGGTCTTCCAGTAATTGGTTTACAAATCCCTTCTGCGAGCCAGTGCCATCGAATTCTTCGTAGATGGCTGTTTTGAGATCACGAATTGTCTTTTCACGCATTCGTTGCTTGGCACTTCGTTCTGGATCGGTTGACTCCTCCACACTCCAGAATTCGGGAGTGGCGATATCTATGAAATCTGAGGTGTAGCTGTACTGGTAGATATTTTTGCCTCCGTAGACGGGATACTCACCCTCCTCTTCGTCAACAAAGCGATCGGAGTCGCTTGTCCGTCGAAGCCCCTGATATGGCTCCATGTACCAACCTGAGGCCTCTCTGTCTCCAAGTGGGGGGTTTTCAATGATTTGTTGTAGAACTTCGAGTTTACGATCGGACTCAATATAGGGAAATATGCCTGCTTCGGGTGAATACTGTTCAAGCACAGCTCGCGGGATTTCTATAGCTTTACTATCGAAGCTCTCGAGAATGCTTAAGTCTCCTTTTGAATACTTACCAGCAACAGAGTCGGTCGAACCTTGATTTTTGAAGGTAACGATTCCAAATTTGTACCGGTTGTCTACTTGATCAAAAATACCGTGGTTCTCATAGATAGTCAGTACGTCTAACCTGGTATTGTTTAATAGGTTGTTCCGCAAATCTTTGCACGAAGCGCCATTGAAAATGGCTCCTGGGAGAATCTGGGCGACATACGAGGATTCCCCAGCTAGGCTAAACACTCGTTCAAAGAATAGTGACGAAAGGTCGTTTGGATTGGGCTTGACACGACCGTCAATTTCGGGCCTTTGAAGAGTGTATTCAGGGCTGTTTTTGAAGTACTCTGCCCGTGTCTCCATTTCTTCCTGATACTCTTGCCATCCCTCCGAAATCTCCTCGTTAGAGAGAAGTTCCTCCTCTTTCTTATCTTTCTCGTCCGGCGGTCGTGTCCGGAACGTTTCATCAAACTTGGAAAAGTAATCGTCACGAAGAGGCTTGAGGCGATCCCACGGGGGATTTCCTATTACAACACTAAACCCACCGTCTTTATAAACAGGAGCGAACTCCAGCACCCAATGGAACGGGTTGAAATCAGCAAGCTCGTTTAGACCAACGTTCTCTAATCCCGCAGAATGGAATTGCTCCAGAATTTTCTGGTTTAATTCCTCACTATGGGCCTCAATGCACGACTCTGCGAGGTGCCGTGCATTCATTGCTTCAGTCCCACTGGTTGCCTTCCGATGACGTTCAATCGCCTCTATTACGTCCTCATAAAGCTCCTGAACACTAGTTCCGGTTCCCCCACCCCAATTAGTAAGCGAGGCATCTCCATCATCGGTCATTTCAAGCAGATCGGTGAACCCGATCAGGGAGTTCCCTTGACGAATGTTGAAGTCGATGTTGGGCAGTGGCTCCACCTCACTGGGCTCATCCTCAATGTCAGCAACCATCGAGAGCCATAAACGCAGCTTACAGATTTCGACCGCTCCGTCGTCGATGTCCACTCCGTAGAGGTTGTTGAGGATAATTGATCGCTTCGCGTACAGGGAAGCACCCCCGTGTCCCTCTCCAATCGTCTCCAGTTCCTCGACAGTGCGCTCCTCCAGTTCCCAGGTTTTCCCTTCGTCGTCCATCTGCTGGAAGAACTCGATGCACTGCATGTAGATGTCCAGCAGCACTTCTTGAGCGGCGAGCAGGAACGCCCCGCTCCCAACCGCTGGGTCGAGGATTCGAGCTTCCTTCAGGAAGTCGTGATACAGCGTCTCCACGTGCCGTGTCTCGACGTTCTCGGTTGGAACCTGCGTCGTGACCACTCCCCCATCGGCTAGTGCCTCCACGCAGCTCTCAGCGTCCGGAGCGGGGAACCCAAACACATCGTCTATCTCTTCGTAGTTGGCGCCAACTTCCTCGTTGAGCTGGTCGAGAAGATACGGGTGAATCGTACGTCGGGACATGAACCCGGTGATCTCCTCGGGCGTGTAGTACGCCCCCATCTCCTTCTGGTTGACCGTCTGCTCGAAGATATGGCCGAGGATGGCCGGCGAGAGGTTCTTCGGATCGACGATGTCGAGCCGCTCGTCGACGTTCCAGTTCCAGTCCGAGAGGAAGTCTAGGATGTCACCGAACAGTTCGTTGGTGCGCTCGGTCGTATCCCCGAGGCGAGCGTCCTCGAACTCCTCCTCGATTGGGTTCTTCGAGAACAGGCCGCCGTTGAGGTACGGGAGTGCCCCGAACTCCGTGCTCTTCTTGTTCTCGGCGAGGAAATCGAAGAACAGCGGCTCGTAGAACTCCTCGTAGACGTCCTCAGCCTCGTCTACGCGTTGATTGTGGTGGTCGTGGAGATAGTTCGGGTCGCGGTCGAGCAGGCGTTTCTCCTGGATGAAGTAAAGGAAGATCATCCGGTCGAGGGTGACCTGGACGTACCGCTGCTTGGCGTCACCACGGTCGTCAGGGATACCGGCGACTTCCTGCACGAGGTCGGTTCGAAGGGTCTCGAACTGCTGGTAGAACTCCTTGACGACCTGCTTGGTGTCGTAGAGGTCGTCATATATCGCAGCTGCTGAGCCGTATTCGAGGCTGTTGAGCTTCTGAAGGATTGTGTTCTTCTCGCCGCCTTCGCTGGTCATCTGTTCCTTCGTGAAGGAGAGCTTCTGGTGCTTGATGCGCCCGTGTTGTTGTCCGTCGAGCGCTCGAATGCGAGTGAGGAATGTGAACTCCTCGTAGTCGTTGGTGGCGACGAGGTTAGTTCGACGGCGTCGGTCGTCTGGTTTGAAATCTGAAGCAGATTCGCCCGCACCAGCCTCGATGAGCACAATGAACTCTCGGTCGGTCAGTTGGAGGACGAGTTCGTTGTCTTCACCGAGGTTTTCACGGACTTTCAGACCACGTTTTTCGAAGGTAGAGGCGACATCGGAGAGCGAATCCCAGCCAGCGATGTCCTTCGCTGTAATCTGCTGGAGTGTATCCATGGGCTAAACTTCTACCAGGGATACATAAAACTAGACACACTGGGATGCTGGTGGTACATCATCGTAGGAAAATAATGTTCTCAGATGATATGTGTCTTGAATCCGATAGACCACAAGTACTAATCCAATTCGTTGGCGAACGCTTCGTGAGCCCGGTACACTGCATGTAGTTCAGGCCTGATTTTCACTGTTTTCGCTCGTTCATCATACTCGAGGAGACAATTTCTGTTGTCATCCTCGCTATTGTCGAATTTGGTCAGGTGTGACTGAATGAGAGACACGTAACAGGCATTTCTGTCGCCCTGAGAAATGGCGTCTGCGATGTCCCTGACATCGACTATGGTACCAGGTTCAAATTCAACGAGAAACTCGATGATGCGCCGCCTCCTCTCGTTTGCGAGGAGGTCGTAGGCATAGGCAGGATCGATTTTACTAGCTGACTGGTTAGGCTGTGGTTCGATAGCGTCTCGTAGGCGTTTGAGCAGTTGCATCAAGCGATTCCTATCCACAACTGCTCAATGCGTTGGTATAAAAGCGAAGACCAGGAGACTCTTTCCACCAACCAGACTCGACCAACTCATCTGTCGCGCACACCTCACAAACCGCTGCTTCCCGTGTCTCGACATCAGTGGGGTGTCGAGGAGTCTTACCACCAAGGTGAGACCAACCCCGCTCAGTGATGTGGACATATTCGTGGGCGATCCCAGGTTGCTCGATCATGCCCAGTTCTTTCAGGTTTTTCAGTACGGTGCGATGTCTTTCGGTATCGTACTCTCCATCAAGACGCTTGTCGACGAGACGCTTGAGCTTATGATAGTCGACTGGATCGTAGTGGGCGACGATCTTGAGCATCACTAGTTCTGCTGGTTGAGGAGTCGAAGGCATACATGTGGTTAGTATCGATAGCGTATCTATACGATGGGTCTAAGCGTTATTACAGGATGACCTCGATACATAGAGTTGGTCTAAAAATGTCAACCTATTGTTTTGTTCGGGTCTAGCTATACAGGTGGAGGGCAATACTCAATAAGATGTCCTCGTTGGTCGATATTCACCCAACACTACAGTTGGATCATACTGTCGAGCGAAAAAACGAATCACAACAGCATTGGGCAATCAAGGCTGCAATCAGCGACAGACTCCATTCAGATCCTGCTTGCGTGGGTGCCATCGAGACGGAGAAGAAAACGTCCGATTTGATTGGAGATATCCGCTGTAAGCTCTCCGAGTCTCCACCCGATATGCCGCACCGGTTTGTCGTCGAGATCGAAACTCCCGCGTCGAACAAAGATCGGTTGCGAGCTACTATTGACCATCTCCGGTTTGGATACGCTGTTTACTGGGTATTCACTATAGCTGCTCACGAAGCTCGACGGGAGGTAGAGGATCTTTTGGCCGAATTTATGACCACGAGGCCGTCACTGGGCGTTGCCTCGCTTGCGGACGGCGAACTCGCGCTGGGCACTCCAATTGTCTGGGATGAATTCTCTTCACCAGATCCATGGCTGGGGCGGCACGAACTGTATGTTCCGACCTACAACCGACGGGTCGACTGTTTTGACCATGGTGACTTCGTGGTCGATGGTGACCGTGTGGCGATCTTTCGCCAGCCCGGCAGCGAAGAACTGTACGCAAGTCGGTATCTTGAAAACGGTCAGCAGACGCTTCCTGAGCGTTCTCCTTGGCAAAAAGTCCAATTTCAGGAGAATATTCGAGAGGGCGTGATTGAACGAGTCTCTCCGGTACGAGGCCCGCCATGATGCAATTAAAGCTACAGGGAATTACTGTTCAGGATTCCGGAGCTGTTGGCTGAAAAGGATATCGCGATTCGATCGAAACCGCCTACTTATTGGAACATATCCACTCATAGGTTGCCAACACTCCGTGACAGAATCTGGTCTACGACGCTACAGCTGATTGAATTCCAACGATCGTTTACCGCCTCTGATGTTCGGGACGCCATTGACGGCGAGCCACCTTCCGAACGGACAGTGCGGAACACTCTCAATGCGATGGAAACTCTGGGTCTTCTCGGAAGTGAAGGTGGAACTGGAAGCGCTCCACACCGATACTATCCTCAAGACCCTGGCCCAGCAGAGGTGAGCTCTGGATACACGCCCCGAGAAAGTACCCAATCAGGTACGTTTCCGTATCCCGGTGGGAAAGGAGGGATCTCCGACTGGATTGTCGACACGATGCCAGCTCACGATACGTACGTCGAGGTGTTCGGTGGTGGAGCAGGTGTTATGTTCAACAAGCCCCGGTCGAAGTACGAGATTTATAACGATCACAACGAAGATCTGACGCAATTCTTTACAGTCCTGCGAGACCAACCTGATGAACTATCCGAATGGCTTCGGGCAGTTCCGTATTCACGGGCGCAGTACGAGCAATGGGTAGCAGAATTTTATAACGGGGTGCGTCCAGAAGATCCAATCGCACGTGCAGGCCGATTCTTCTCACTGCGTTATATGCAGTTTCTCGGCATCGCATCAACACCAAATGGTTTCAAAACACGCGCACGCCGGTCACCCGCACGTACGTTCGACAATGCACGAAAACGAATCCACTCACTTGCTCGCCGGTTCGATCAAGTCACTATCGAGAGTCAGGACTTCCAGGCAATCCTTGAGAAATACGATGATTCCGCTGTAGATGTCCTCTACTACGCTGACCCTCCTTATGTTGGTGGAGAAGATCAATACAATGGGGAATTCGACCATGACGTCTTCGTCGACTGTCTCCGCGATATTGAGAATGACTGGATGGTTTCGTGCTCGACGATTCCTGAGGGACTCTCCGAATACACGATTGTAGAGCAGCAGAGTCGTCATCGCATGACACGAAGTTCGGACGAGGTCAGCGAGAGGGTCGTCTGCAATTTCGACCCCGAAGAGCGATCGGCATTCGCCAGCACCACCAGTAACTGATCGTTATTCGGTCTCCATTTGATACTCCTACACCACTATTCTTGTTGGACTGAAAATCCGGATTTATCGCGTCAATACGGATGTAACCCCCTCGAAAGCAAGATACAGTAGTGAAAGCACGAGGAGTGAAAGGAGCTGGACTGAAACCGGATGACCAGTTTCCATAGAGAAGAGTTTTATTTTCGGATGTATTAATCTGAATAGATGTCGCTGAATAGTCCCTCCAAACCACCTGCTTCAGAACGGCCAAATCGTTTGTCGACGGTAACAACGACCCAAGATCGGCAGCCAGAACTCTGGGAAGACAGCCAACACGACTTCGACGGATTTGCACGGCTACTCAATACTCTCGCTGAGAAAACGACCACCGATGAAGCGGTCAACATCTGTCTCCTCGCCGAATGTATTGCAGACCACTTTGCACGAGGATACACGACAATCGAAGCTGAGACCACTACTATTGACCTCGCCCGAGGACATAGTGATCTAAATCAGCTCATTTCACCAAGCACATTAGAACGGGCAGAAGCCTTGGATGTCATCGAATCCCCGACGATATACGATGGATCGATCAAGGTTCCTCGTCACAAAATTGCGCGACGAACTCTTTGGGACTTGGGCCCGATGGCGAAGAAGCACCTCGACATGCAGGCGATTCGGGGGTTTGATGAAGAAACCGCTACCCTCCGATCTGATGCGAACGAAGGGATCGCCCATCGATACATCCTCCGCCTTACTGAACATACATACGTTGGTTCCGGCAAGCGGGTGGAAACGTACGTCAAAGCAGACTACGTCGCGGACGTTTCTCAAAACCTCGAAGAGAAAGTCTACGATATGGTTGCCTACAACGAGAACGGTTCAGTGTACGCAACCTGTGAGATCGAGATGCGACCGGGTGACCGAGCCCACGTCACAGATGACGCTCGCCTTCAAGCGGCGCTCCCGGGCGACAGTGACTGGGTGGTATATCGTAAGCAGGACGTCAACAGACTGCTCCACACGTTGGTTCAGGATGGAGCAATCGTTTTGCCACCTGGCCATCCTGGGTGGGGTGACGCACTGGATTTGAGTACGACCAGTGCTATGGAGCGTCTCCAACGAGTGTTTGAGGCCTCAGATGGGACTGTCCCCACGCTTCAAAGCCCGATCATCACCTCAGTGAACACCGCGGATAACGTCCGGGCAATGGCACAAGATCGGCGCCCAGACGTGTTCCAGGAACTTACTCTTGAATAGACTCTCATTCATGACTGACGACTCGTACGATAGCGCCGATGAAAACGACGGGAAGTACAGTACCGAGACGGAGATGACCTTCGAGGGTTTGCTAAAAACAAGTCTTCGAGAGCGAGCTGAACACAAACAAATACTATCTGATGCTGCCGAGAATCCACAGCAATCATCTGAATCAAAATTCGGTGAAAAGACCACTCGAACCTCTGACGAGCAGGAGCGAGAAGAATCGGCTAGTAATCAGCGAATGGCCTTGGCGACGTCAATTGGGAAGGCACACGTATCGAATCGTCCATCTCTTACACTCGCAGGTGGTGAAACGAAAGCGATCGGCCACCATACCACCTACGAACTTGCTCGGACGGATGTTAACAACCGAACGTACTACTACGTGGCTCAGACGACCGACCAGTCCTACGAGCGCCATCATGCGGAACTCGCAATCAAAGATTTTGGGACGACTTGGTCGTACGATGTCCCCGAAGCAGATCAGGAGGCTATCCAGCAGGCAATCAGGGAACAACGGCAACGAGACCTTCGAGCGGGCCGAGAGCCCGTTGAGTGGCTCACAAGCGCTCAACTTGACACTGTTTCCGAGTGGTATCGAAGCCGAACAGAGTTGGAATTCCTCAATTTAGAAGAGAGGCATCGAAAGGACGAGGAGAGCATTCACGTCGTCGACCAGTACTTGATCGCAGATATGGACAGAAAGATGCTGCTTTCTGGTGGTGACCTTCGAGAACTTACTGACAGGCAGGTCACCGTTGTGCTTGAAAACCTCATAGACATAGTTCATCCCAATATTGAGCTCCTGCCTGCGCTGGATACCAATCTTCGTCAGAGGATGGAATATCCACTTCTCGCCAGGATAACGTTTGACGAGTGAATATTCTTAGCATAGGTCAATAATAACCAACACTCGTCAGTTAGCGCTGTTCTACCAGTCTTCAACCCAGTACTTGTGGTCAGCCCATTCATCTCGCACTAACGAACGCCAGGACTCGTTTCCAATATCTTTCTCCTCCGCAAAGTGAATGAGATACGAGAGATAGATCACGCCAGCTCTTTTTGATCCATGCGTCGTCATATAGTTTGTCGTCCGGTCGGCCATCCCAATCAACATACTGTCACGATTATCGATATTAGAATAGAACACGGTTTTCTTGACCACAGGTGATTCCTTTTCTCCATCATTCAATCCATCAGTTGCTTTTGGGAAGCACGACTTCAAATCTGGATGCTCATCGGTGACTTTCGACTTGTTAAATCTCGTCGCTTTTTGTTTTTCCTCAATAATCCGATCATAAGCCTTGTTCGGCTTGAAATCAGGATCAATCGACGGGTGCGGATACCAAACATCGAGATCCTCACCATACTGAAATTTGTACCGGCGCTTGGACGACGAATGCCGATCAAGAGCATCAATAGCCTCGTCAAGGAACCGTTCCGGAATGGTGTCAAGGTTCGCCAACCGATGATGCAGAAATCCACGTAGAGCCGCCACACTCGGCTCCTTTCGTTCCTTTACTATCTCGTTCCAATCTTGCGCGTCGGGGTCAAGCTCGAGGTCGTGATCGACGGGCAGCTTGTTTGGATCTATTTCCAGCTCGGCACCATCAGCATTGCCCGTTGTATTCCTACTCTCATCGGTCTTACTCGACTCAGCACTGTTATTCGTGCTGGCCGTATCCGTACCGTCCAGTAGTGCCTCACATAGTCTATCGAGCTGCTCTGTCTGCCTCTGGTTCATTTTCAGTAGCTCGCCGCGGTCGTCATAGGCAGAAATCATCTTCTCAAGCATTTCGCGTTTCGAGCAGCCCTGTTGCTCAGCATGAGTATCGACGATCTCGGCAGCGTCAGCGGAGATCCGCCGACGCTTAGGTTTTCCAGACATACCTAATCGAGTCTACCAAGCCTTCTACCAAATATAAGGACTTTCAAACGTCAACTGATGCTCAACTAGACACTCAGTTTCAATCTCGCTTCAACGACCCCATTAGTGTCCCACAACTCACGACCGGCATTATATGAGGTATCCGAACTGAAACAGTTGTCTGAATAATCTGAACTCACTTACATCGCTTGATTCAACTCAAGTAGGACGAGATAGTGGGACGGCTATTTAAGTTAGATGGGACTTGGTAGAGAACTGAAGATGAAGGAGATACTGGCCAATAGGTAGGCAGAGGGGTCAGGGGGTTCTCAGGAATCCGACTACTACAGCACCGCACGCGCCAAAACTAGATCTCGGATAACGCAACCGGAGAACGTCTCGGAAGGCAGCCTTCGGTTCGTACCTCTCCTCTCTCTACCTTGCAGGACAGCCTACAGTATCTTTTAGATATATGAGTATATAAACGTTTGTGAATAGAGTATTCAAAAAGATTAAAACGAAAATCAGCTGATATAACAAACACAGCCAAGCCGACAAAGATGATTGATCCCTCTCGAAAACTTCAGCGTTAATTCTTTGTCAAAATCTATCGGACTAAACTCTCGATACAAGTATTAACAGCACACCCGACCGACTAGTACTTTTGACCCCCTCTCCCACTAACTCTGCCGTATTTTCTTCATCTTCAATTTCCTAATCTATCCCATCCAACTTAAATACCCATTCCATATTTGTCAATACCTACAAAAGCGATCTCCACTTACTTTCCAGACTACTTTGAGTACCTAGTGCTGGGTCTAGTGAGGTTTTGTCTGGTAACATGCCTTCACCGAGATAGCAGTCTGCTCAAAGAATGACCGAGAAATATTTGCCAAGGATGAATCAATTAACGTGGTAGTGACGATTGACGACATACCGTGGATCACGTTTGCCCTCACGCTGGGGATGGTGGTCATCTATTTCGTTTCGCCCGCTATCACGCCTCTTTCCTACACTGTTCTCGCCCCGTGGATGCACGCGAGTTTTAACCACCTGTGGCAGAACCTACTCGTATTCGTTCTGGTCGGTACGTGGGTTGAGAGGCGTGTGGGCTGGGTCACGTTCCTATTTTTCGCGGTGATGATTCCCTACCTCGCCCTCTATCTACCAGTAGTGCTCAAGTACGGCGAACTGTCGAGAGGTGCGAGCGGGCTGACTATGGCGTTGACTGGATACATTGTTCCGGTCTTGCTCGTCCTCCTTGTGGGGCACATTGACTCCTTTGAGTTCGATGCCAGGGAAGTGGCCGTCGGACTCGGAATTCTGCTCATCTTGGTCTACCTGACCGCAGACTCTTGGGTTACAGTCCAGCGGTTCGTAGGTCTTGAGCCACGACCTGATGGCGTGGCGGTGTCGGCGCATACGACCGGGCTTGTTCTCGGAGTACTGTGGTTTGGGTGGCGGGCATGGCGGCACGAGCTGGCCGGCGGATGAGAACTTCTCGTGGGGCATACTATGCAAGAAATCGAGGGGTCGGTGAGACGCTATCGGTGTGGATGACATCCGAGATCACCTGCCGAAAAACTTGCCGTCCTCGTTTACGAGGCTCTACTTCTCTTCCTCATTCGAAATCGAACACCTGATCATCAGCCCAGTCCACAACCCAGTTAGCGAAATCAATGTAGAGCGTGTATGCAGCATGACAACATCGTCTGTTGTACAATTAAATCAGTGAATCATCGACCCACTATACGTGCCTGCGGTCAATCTATTTTCAGATGTGGTTTGCACCCTTCTTGCATACTAATCCACCTGTTCCATCCTGCTTTTATTCCTTGCTCTTGTGAGAACCCCTTCAAATGATCAGCCAATTTCTCTGGCTCATCCCAGTGAGAATAATTGCTGAACTCTTCCATCTGTTGGGCCTTTCTAATTTTCTCCATGACGGTATTAAGAGCGGAGCTATCCGGATCGAATCGGGTTTTCAATTCGGATTCTATTTCGTCGCCGTTTTTTTCCGGGTAGACCATACCATGTCAATTAATTTCTGTCAAATAAAACTACTGGACTGAGCGATCACCCCTTCGTAAACTGGGCTATATCCCATGCAACATTCGCGCTGTCTATTCAGCACGACTTCTCGAAGAGATACGCTGATTGGTAGGAATTCCAGCGGTCAGTTTGCAGACATAGTTACCGAATCACCTGTTTCAGTTTCAGGTGCGAGACTGAATAACGAAATCGTGCTACTATCTACTGTTACCCTCGTTTTCGACGAACGTCTTGTGAACTGTACCGACGATTTTCCTTTCTGTCGAGCGTAGTCTTCGTCCTCAGGTCTTGTATCGAGTAGTTCGCCGATATCTTCGTTTGGTTCGTGAGGATGCAAGTTATCGAGGAATGGGGTGTTTCCCGGTAAGTAGGTGCTGGTTAGATGCTAACCATCAATCCCAAATTCCTCTCGTCGCAGCTTACGTTTCTCTGATTTTGTACGCTGATCGTAGTGTTCCTTCATTGTCCGCACCGACATGTCGACCCGATCTGCAACCAATTCTTCCCGATGCCCCTCATCCAGCAGATACGTCACACTGGATCGGCGGAGATCGTGCGGGGCAATACTTGACGGGCAGCGCGCGGCGTGCAGACGTGTTGTGGCTTCACACTCAGTGATTTCACGATCGTGAGGACATTCATTGGTGTAATCGCATGGGCGAGTGATCTGGTTCACATGATCTCGAAGATTTGAGTGACTCGCTCTTCCTTGTTCAGTAGTGAAGAGTGGTGTCCGGTCATAGTCGTCTGTGACATCATCACGTCGACCATCAATGTAGTCGTCCAAGAACGAACAACACCAGAGTGCCAGATTGACTTCGCGTTCACTGTTCTTCTGGTTTTTCAGCGGCGTTTCTGTCTCGGGCCGATGATGCAACTCCACGTAGTGATCTTCGGGATGGTAATCATCCAAATCGATTGATCGGAGCGCGCCGAGTCGCATCCCAGTGTGCCAGAGGAACGCAAAAGCGGTGTGTCGAAGGGACGCATATTCGTATTTCTCGAGGTGCGATAGGATTTGTTGTGCTGTCTCGACAGTGATTTTCGAGTTACGACTTGCGTCGTCGGGTTGCGCGACTGTCATTCCATCGGCAAGACCGTTAGTGACCAATCCTCGGCTTTGTAGCCAGCGAACAAACACACGAAGAACGGTCATCTGGTTATAGAGCGTGACTTCGCCGACCTCGAGCTGTCGCTCAAGTCGAAAATCGGAAATATCGAATCCGTCGATGTCGTTCACGTACTCGATGTTCTGGTCGTCACACCAGTGCCACCACTGCTTCAGGAGCGATCGGTGGTTGTACAGTGTGGCGCGCGCGACGTCGGGTTCGCGTTCTTTGATGTAGCGTTCCGCGGCTTCTTTCGGGGTTAGCTGTCGTGTCATAGTGGTCGTGCGACCACGAGATTGTGAGTCCCACGCTGCGACGGCATCACCCAATTACCCACGTGACTCGACCGCATTGAGTGCAAGCGCGCGGTGGCGTGATCGCCACGGGTCTGCGATGCCTGCCTGGTTGGTCAACTGCGATGGTCGATACACCTCCAGACACGGAAGCGCAGGCGCGCAAGCGCCGAGAACCGTGGGAGGCCCGGCAGTTCGAGGTGCAGCGAGCGGAGCGAGCGATCCTCGAACGTAAGAAAAGGCGTGAAATGCGGTTTATTTCACGACTTTTCATGCAGTTCAAATCTGCCCCAACCCACTTTTCAGCGACACAACGCGACGAGCGTAGCGTGGCGCGTAGCGCCACGGAAATGCGAACGACGAAGTCGTGAGTGTAGCGAGTCGCTCGTCGTTGAAAAGTTGTCACGGGTAGATTTGAACCCTGAAAGTCGCAGTTCGCACAGCGAACGGAGTGAGCGAGCAAGAACGTCTTCCTTCGGTTCAAATCTGTCCAACCCCCGTCCTCACGCTGTAATCTTGACCAGACGGCGTCGGACTCTTTAGAACCGTTCGTCGTCCATGAGAACCACCTCGAGTGAGCGCCAGTCGCCTATTGGGTGTGCTCCTCGAGCACGAACCCCGAAGTATATAGGCTCGAGGAGTCACTACCCATATAACCGAAAGACGCGCTGTCCCTCACACGGATGCGGGTGACCGTCAAGACGACGAGCACGCTCGTTACCGCGACCGACGCCTCTCACTGACGCTGTACTCGCTCTATTCCATTCCCTGTGGCTGGACCGCTATGATCGGCTAAACTATGGAAATCGAAATTGCAACCATCGGCGGTTACGAGGAAGTTGGACGGCAGATGACTGCCGTACGTGCAGGAAACGATATCGTCATCTTCGACATGGGTCTGAACCTCTCGAAGGTCCTCATTCACGACAACATCCAGACGGAGAACATGCACAGCCTCGACCTGATCGACATGGGCGCCATCCCCGACGATCGGGTCATGAGCGACCTCGACGGTGACGTCCAGGCGATCGTCCCGACCCACGGCCACCTCGACCACATCGGTGCCATTTCCAAACTGGCACATCGATACGATGCGCCGGTCGTCGCGACGCCATTTACGCTCGCGTTAGTCGAACAGGAACTCGAAGACGAGGACAAATTCAGTTCGGACAGCGAACTCGTCGAGATGGACCCTGGCGAGTCGATGACCATCGGCGACCACGGGTGTGAACTCGAGTTCGTCAACGTCACCCACTCGATCATCGACGCGATCAACCCAGTCCTGCACACGCCCGAGGGCGCCATCGTCTACGGCCTGGACAAGCGTATGGACCACACGCCCGTCATCGGCGACCCCATCGACATGAAGCGCTTCCGCGAGATCGGTCGCGAGGGCGAAGGCGTCCTGTGTTACATCGAGGACTGCACCAACGCGAACAAGAAGGGGCGAACCCCCTCCGAAAACGTCGCTCGCGAACACCTCCGGGACGTCCTCTACAGCATGGAGGATTACGACGGCGGCATCGTCGCCACCACGTTCTCCTCACACATCGCTCGCGTGAAGAGCCTCGTCGAGTTCGCCGACGACATCGGCCGTCAGCCCGTCCTGCTCGGGCGCTCGATGGAGAAGTACTCCGGCACCGCGGAACGACTCGGCTTCGTCGACTTCCCGGACAACCTGGGCATGTTCGGCTACCGCAGATCGATCGATCAGTCGTTCGAACGGATCATGAACGATGGCAAAGAGGACTTCCTGCCCATCGTGACGGGCCACCAGGGCGAACCCCGCGCGATGCTCACGCGTATGGCCCGCGGCGAGACTTCCTACGAACTGGACGACGGCGACAAAGTCGTCTTCTCCGCTCGCGTCATCCCCGAACCAACCAACGAGGGCCAGCGCTACCAGGCCGAGAAACTGCTCGGCATGCAGGGTGCCCGCGTGTATTCCGATATTCACGTGTCGGGTCACCTCTGCCAGGAGGGCCACTACACGATGCTCGACGCACTTCAGCCCCAGCACATCATCCCCGCTCACCAGGATCTCAAAGGCTTCTCCGGATACGTCGACCTCGCCTCGAATCAAGGATATGCACTCGGGCGCGATATTCACGTCACGTCGAACGGGAATATCATCCAGCTCGTTTGAATTGAAGCACGACCCACCCGGTCGAGTGATTCGCTCCTGAAATATCTGCGGGCGATATTTATTGCTGTGTAAATTAGCAATATAGTTTCACTGAACGGTAGGCCGATCCAACAGCGGCTTCACTCGTCGTCCTGTGCCTTCTTGTCTTTGATGTCTTTGAGTTGTCCGAGTAGGTCGTCGGTCGAACTACCGTTTTCGACAGTAATCGTTCCCTCGTGTTCGTGTTCGTGGACACTCACGGCAGCATCTTCGTCATCTTCTGTATCCGCGTTTTGATGCTGTTGCTCAGACTCATCGTAGCTTCCAAAACCCATAGTAACAGGATGAGAGCCCAGTGGTATAGTTCCAGCGGTTCAACTATGTCGTTATGAAGGGACGTCAAAAATGGACGAAAAATACTTACGCGTCGCTAGAAAACTAGAATTCAGCTTCAGTGCGGCCAGGTTATCTTCACCGTTCGTAGCTGCCCCATATCGGATCTGATCGGTTTGGCCGCACATTTGCTCGAGACCGCTCCGTTGATCTCCGCTGAGCGGTCTACCAGACGTATCTTGTGAATCATGACTTCAGAACGTGACCTTCCCTGTGCAGCCCGCGGGGGTGAACTCGAAGAAGCGATGGTTGACCCGTTGGAAGCGGGGGCTTCAGTGACGACGACTGATTCGACCGTCGTCACAGTATGCCAATCGAGTGGTGAACGGTACTACCCCGAACAGACACTCCGTACGCTCGATCAGTCATCGACTCCAGAATCGAACAGTGAGTGACTAACCCAGATTCGAAAAACACCTATGCCAACACCCAACTCCGACGAACACCTCCGAACAATCGATTTCGAGGGACTTCCAGACAGTCTTACCGAGGATTCAGTGATCCTCGTCGCAAAACCTGCTCCACTGGAGGAGCACGCCGTCTCGCACCGGATTTTGGATCGTTATACGTCTCCCGAAGAACGCCGAATTGTCGTCACGACGGCTATTTCTGCTGAACGAACGATCCGCCAGCAAACAGCTCTCGCATCACCTGAATCGGGTCGATTCGGGGTCGTCGATGCGACTCCGCAAAACCATCCTTCCTCCCCGTTTCAAAAGTATCCAGTCGTCTCGTTACCGCACTCGGTCGAATTGACTCGGCTCGTACTCGCACTCTGGGAGCTAGAAGCCTCGATGGCGAGCGATAGCCGGACGACCCATTTTGGGATTCGATCACTCACGCCGCTACTCGTAGACGAGGGTCTGGAACGCACTATCAGTGTCCTCGAACACCTCATCGAGGGGCGGACTGACTCGGGGCTCGTCGTCCTCGGTCTCGAGTACACCAGACACGACGAGGCCACGCTCTCTGCACTGAGGGAGATCGTCGATGGAATCGTCTGGATTGAAGAACGAACGGATGGTTCAATTTCGGCGGAGTACCGGCGAGTACACGAACAACTCAGTGGCATCTGATCTTGCTTTTCTTCAAGCTACCTATACAGTCAATTGCAAGAGTATCTCACGGTCTCCTGTAAGATTCCTACGGGAGACAACGAGAATTCGAATCGATTTTCTTCACCACTCCATGAGCGCGCTTCGTCCATGGAAACGCACGAGAATAACGAGAAACGTCGTCACGCCAGTCAGCGCGAACGCACCACCGACGTAGAAGACCGACGCCATACTCACCTCAATCATCAGCCAACCACCGAGCAGCGGAGCGATCACGCTTCCCGGACGCCAGACGAGTTCGCGGATACCGAAACTCGAGGCGACACCACCTTCCTCGGTGCCTTCGTCGGCGAACAACGCCATGCTTGCTGGTTCACGAAAGCTATCCGCGATGCCGAGGAGTCCGGAGAGGAAAACGAGCGGGAAAAATGCCGGAGATACCTCGCCAATCAGGACGAGTTGATCGGTAACCGAGTCGTATGGCAGCCACGCAGGGAGCGTGCTTCCGGCGAGCACACCGGGAACTGCTACGACGAGTTCAGATGGAAGTCCGAGTATTGCCCCCAGCCATGGTGAGAGAGGGACGACCAACGCGATGAGTCCGTAGGCCGCCCCACCTGCAAAGACGAACAGTGCCCGTCCGTATCCGTCCGAGAGCCGTCCGGTAAACGGTTGGCAGCACATGTTAGTGAACTTTTCAGCGACGACCGTCAGCGCGACGGCGAAGCCGCCGTAGGCGAGTCCGCCTTCAGCAGCGGAGAGACCGGCAAAGATCGGCACCCACGTCCGAACGAGGGTTACAGCGAACGCGTACTGAAAGCGAAACGTCGAGAGCGTCAGGATGCGCCGATTGAGTGCCAAACCCGAAAACGGGAATCCTTCGATCCGCGTTTCGTCCGGGTCCAGGTACCAGAACGTTCCGACCCAGGCGACGACCATAATGCAGACGATGACGAGGAAGATCGGACCGAACCCGAACGCGTCGTAGAGCGTGCCCGCGCTGATGCTGCCGAGTATCGACGCCCCAAAGCTCGCCGCGTTTGCTTTTCCGATGTAGTTCGCTCGCGTTCCCACGTCGGCAATCTGGCCGACGAGCGACAGTGTCATCAGACCAGTGCCCGTGACGGCGATCCCCTGCAGCGCACGGATCGCGATGAAGGAAGCGCTCGAGTCGACGACCGGAAACAGCGCGTAGACGCCAACGCCGACGCCGAGGACGACGAGCAGGACGAGCCGTTTATCGAAGCGGTCACCCGCCCAGGCGAGCGGGACGATGGCGACGGTCTGTGCGAGGGTGAACCCGGTCGTATACAGTCCGATGATGAGACCGGCGCTAATCGTTATCCCGAGAATGGTCGTACTCGACGGATCGAGCGCGTTGATGTAGTACGGCAGCAGCGTGATCAGCGTAATGAAGCCGAATCCTTCCGCGAACCGTGTGAGATAGAGCACCCAAAATTGGGCTCGTTTGTCGTCCACACCCTGATTTTTGACGATCCGAGTAAAGACATTTCGATAATCGCAGGGTGTGCATTCCACCGATACCAGAAAGGGGCTCGCGAGTACATGCCGTTTCCAGCACGTGGGAAGTGGGTAAGGGCTATCACGCGCTGGTCGAAGTGGTATCGGCCGATGCCCGAAGAAGAACTCTTCAAAACGGAGGAATCGCGAACTCGAGGAGAGGTCGCCGAGGCCCTCGTTGCTGCTGCCGAACAGATCGAAACCGGCTCCGTCCACTTAGAGAGTGCGACGGAGGACGAGCACGTGACGATTCCCGAAACGACGACGCTCGAGGTCGAACTCGAGTGATTCACCGATTCCGAAACCAGCGAGCAGCGATACGAACTCGAGTACGAGATTCGGTGGATCGAGTAACGTTGGTTGCACCGACTTCGGGAGCTCAAGTAGCACACTTGCACGGTAGTGAGCGGTTCCCAGAGTGACGGTTTTGGAGAAAGGTTCTACATCGAAACACCCATTACAGTATTCACACATTATACAGATGAATAGAATATGTCTCGGTGGTCTCGTCTTCGGATCACGTACGCTCTTGCTGTCGTCGGTATCCTTGCCCTGTTCGTCGCACCGTTTTACCCGGGTATCTTTGGGAAATCGTCGGAGTCCTTTCTGGGCCAGCTTATTATAGCGAACCTGATCGCGTGGCCGTATTGCATCTTTCTTGCCGTTTTTCTCGGTGTATCAGGTGGAATGTATCCCCTCCGCGTCTATCTCGGATTCGTTGGGGTGGGTTACGCCATACTCACGCTCGGCCTCGTACCGCCGCACGTAGTGACGAACGACGGTGTCCCCTCCAGTGGAGCGATCGTGCCTGTTGCGATTATCGCGGTGTGGGGAACGATAGTGGTTGGGTTTGGCTATTTCGTTGGGTACGGGCTAGTTCATGGGGAACGCTGACTACTGGTTCGCGCTGTTGAGCGCCTCAAAACGAAGAGCGGGTTTCAGGGGAACCGGAACGTCTCCAGATTCTTCGGCTGATAGGTCCTGACGTTGTAGTTCTGGTACAGTGCAGAGGAGAGTTGGTCCGTCGCCTGTTCGTCGCCGTGGACGCACAGAATCGTCTCCGGTCGTGGATTCATCTCGCCGACGTACTGCTCGAGCCCGGCTCGGTCGGCGTGACCGGAGAAGCCGCTCACCGATTCGATCCTGAGTTCGAGCGTCAGGCGATTCGCGCGGTCGGCCCGTCCAGGAAGGGTGATTTCCACGTTCCCACCCTGGATTCTGCGCCCGAGCGTCCCCTCGGCCTGGTACCCGACGAACATGAGGGTGTTCGCCGGGTCCGGTCCGAGCAGTTCGAGCCAGGACATGATCGGCCCGCCGGTCACCATCCCGGACGTCGAGAGGATCACGCAGGGCTCACCGCTCGCAATCTCTTCGCGCATTTCCTGTCCACCGTCCACCTGCTGGAACTGGTCTGCGACGAACGGATTCTCGTCTTCGTGTAAAATGCGCTGTTGTAGCCCATCTCTGAGGTACTCGGGGTACGCCGTGTGAATCGCGGTCGCCTCCCGAATCATCCCGTCCAGATAGACCGGCATCGTCGGAATCGTTCCCTCCCGCATCGCCTCCTCGAGGACCAACATGAGTTCCTGGGACCGACCAACCGCGAATGCGGGGATGACGACGATCCCGTCCTCCTCGTACGTCTCCCTGATGATTTCGTGGACCTTCGCTTCGCTCTCCTCGGTGTCCGTCTGATAGTCGCCACGGCGACCGTACGTCGACTCCATGACCATCGCCTCCGCACGGGGGAAGTTGTTCACGGCACCGTTGAACAGCCGAGTCGGCTCGTAGTGAACGTCGCCCGAGAAGAGGACGTTGTAGAACCCGCTTCCGATGTGAAAGTGAGCGGAGGCGCTTCCCAGAATGTGGCCCGCATTGTGCATCGTCAGTTTGACGTCCGGGGCGATGTCGGTGACGTCGCCGTACTCGACCGGAATCGTGTGCTTGATCGCCTGTCGAACCTGCTCGCTCGAGTACGGCGGGGTTCGCCCCTCCTTCGAGGCAACGGTCAGGTAGTCGAGTTGCAACAGCCCCATCAGATCCCGCGTCGGTTCCGTCGTGTAAATCGGCCCGTCGTAGCCGTACTTGAACAACAGCGGAAGCAACGCGCTGTGGTCGAGGTGAGCGTGGGTCAGCACGACGGCGTCGATACCCGTTAGCGGCATCGCCTCGGGCGCGTGAAGGTAAGGTACTTCTCCCTCGGCTCCGGGTTTGTCGCCGCAATCGATGAGAATCCGCGTATTCGGGGTGTGGAGCACGAAACTCGCGCGACCGACTTCGCGACAACAGCCCAGCGTCGTGATCCGCACCCACTCGAGGTCCTTCTCGGGCTCTCCGTGAATCTTCTCGCCGACTTTTGCGAGGAACTCGCGTCGTTCCCCGCGTTCCTGGGTCAGGAAGTTCCTGACGTTGTCGACGGTCGAGGACTCCATCGGCGGTGTTCGAACCACTTCCAGGTTCCAGCCGATTTCCCGGGTGATTTCGCGGAGGGTACTTCCTCGCTGTCCGATGACGAGCCCTGGCTTCTCGGCTTCGACGATCACCTCCCCGATCGTCGGATAGAACTCGAGATCCCGAATTTGGGCCTCGTCAGGAGCGATTTCACGGATCTTCGTCTCCGCTTCCGATGGGCTCGACTGGGCCCCCGGCGCTGGCCGTATCGTCACCCGTTTTCGGAGTGTCCGTGCGAGGTCTCCGATGAGGTCGCTGTTTTCAGCGAACTTGCGGGGGGTCTCGGTGTAGATGACGAGGTCTGGGCCCTCGTACTGGACTTCCGTAACGTCCAGATGTGAGGGCACCTGCGTGACAATGCGTTCGTGTAAGTCTGAGTGGGTCGTATCGTCGCTCATAGGGGAGAGGATCGCTGTCTCGTCGCAATGTGACCGAAATCCACTGGGTGGTCTACGGCAGCGGCGTACTCGGGATCGACGGGCCAACTGGCCGAAATTGCCAGGAAGAATCGGTCAATCGAGTACCGAGCGCCCGGTCAACGCCGTCGAGAGACGCGATGAACTGCTACTATTGACTTTGTAACGAAGGTTAAAAACCTTCCTGCTGTGGCAGTACTGGTGTCTGCACTCACCGGAATGAATAGGGTCTGGTCATACCATCGTGTTCAGGTAGGCGAATTCCACCAGATGGCGAAGGCTTGTGACCACATGTCGGCGATTGCTAGAACGACGTGATTGACGCTATTGCTGAACGAGGGGTCTCTCTCGAAGACACGTTCGACACCGTTCCGATTGCTGTGACGTTCGGTTTGAAATCGGCACCCAGATTGGTACTATGCAACTTTGTCGACCGATGCGGTGTCCGCGTCCCACAACGTCTCCTTCGAGCCAGTTGCTACAACCACTGATGCGGGCGATTCTCGGTATAGATGAGCTGAAATCACCCCACCTCGACCGTTAGCTTCGACTGATCACGACCACGATTCCCGAACGAGAGTTTTTATACCGAAATGAAATATGTGGAGAAGACTGGTCGACTATGAATCTCGAACGATTCGATTTCAAGGGATTGACGGCCAACGCCCAACCCCCCGACGAGATTATTTCGTCCGACCGCTATGGACCACCAGACGACGAGGCACCACCTCGAGTCCTGCGATGTGCCGTCTGCGGAATTCAGGAACACGACGCGACCAACCTGCCCGTCGGCTACGCAAATCCCGTGTGTAGCGCCTGTGGCGAACTCGCCACCGACGAGGCCGGGGACGACGCGTGGGTGGGCTGGCAACCCGGTGACGAACCCGACCCGAAACCGGGGACCATCCAGCTGGCACCGGATACCGGAACGAATCCGGTGTACGTGGCGGGCGAGAAGTGTTGGCGACGGTACAATTTTGGCGGCTACGTGACCCGCCGCGATGCCTTCGACTGCGACACAATCGACGAATTCGAGGAGAAACATCGAAACGGAACCGTCTGGATTCACGTGTTCAATACTCCGCGGCCGAATGGGGTAGCCGTCTCGCGAGAGCGGTACGAATCCGTCTCCGCACAGGTGACCAATCTCGAGAACGCCATCGAGCGGATCGAGCCGTTCGAACGCAGCCCGCTCCCGTCGAAAGACGTCAGCAACGTTCGGGAACCGGTTCGTGAGCTGAGCGGCGTGGTCCAGAATCGCATCCCGGAACCGGGTGATAGCCACATCACGGAGTACGCGAGAGTAGTGACACGAACGCTACGGAGCGAACGCGACCGGTCGCAGGAGTTCCTCAGACTGTGTGAGCGGTATTACGGGGATTCGTTGTAGGGTGTCGAACTCTGAGACAATTGACTGGAGATTGGCACCGCTGCGGATGCTGGATCCCTGGCTCGAGTCGCCGTTCGTGACGGTTTTCGGTCCCAGCCTCGTCCTCGCTCAGGCCAGCCACTCCTCGGGCTTCGTATCGTAGTCGACGTCGTCGGCGGTGAGGTGCTCGACGGCCTCCCAGGGTACGTCCTCCACCGTCACCTCCTCGCCGTCGTACCGGATGCGCTTGCCCACCTCTTTAGCTTCGGGCTCCCGATTTCGTCGCCTGGCCACCTCCACGTCGTGGTCGTCGACTTCCTTGACGATGGTCAGCAGGTTCACGGGCCGACCCCACAGCTCGAACACCCGCTCGAGCGTGGCTGTCGCCTGCGGAATGTCGAGCATCACGCCGTTGTACCGGTGGCCCAGCAGGAGTTCGTTCGCGTTGTCGTAGTTGCCGTCGTAGACGGCGATACTCGGCTTCCCGAAGTTGGTGAACTGTAACAGGAGCTTCTTCTTGACGTCCTCGGCGTCGACGCTCGAGACGTGGAACTGGCCGGTCGCCCGCGAGTGCTCGTAGGTGAAGTAGTCGTTCGCGGTGATGAACTCCTGGGTCAGGAAGGCGTCGAGGAAGGTGACGTCGTTGTGGCTCTCCCGGACGTCCAGCATTCGATCCCAGCCGGCACTGAAGTCGACGTCCGCGAGCGCCTCCTCGACCGACGCGTAGCGGGCGTCGTCGAACAGGTAGCGTCCGATCGACTCGAGGTCGTTCTGGCTGACGCGAGCCAGGAACCCGCGATTCTGGGGTTTCACGAGCGAGTAGTGGCGCCGGGCGAGTCCCTCGTGGGTCAGTACCTTCCACGGGTAGCGATCGACGTCGATCTCGCCGTCGCGAGCGGCCTCGAGAGCCTCCCGGTCGACCCAGGACTCGGGCACGTCCTCGAGCGCATCGAGTGAGTCGCCGGTGATCGAGGCGATGGCGGATGGCGGCTCGAGCGCCTCGAGCACGTCCTCGAAGTCGACGACGTCTGCGAGGTTGCGCCAGGAGATCCCCTCCACGCGGAGCAGGCGCTCGAGCACTTCCCGTCGGTTCGTCGTGTTCTCGACGTACTCCCACAGGGCCATGCCCAGGCTGTAGGGGTTGAGCCCCGGCGAGGCGAGCACCTTCGCCATGTGGTCGGCGTAGTTGAGGAACTCGTCGTCGCCGGCGAAGCCCTCGTCGGTCATCATCGTGGACTCCCAGTAGGCCGCCCAACCCTCGTTCATGATCTTCGTCATCTTCTGGGCGGCGAAGTAGTACGCCTCGGTGCGCATCATGTCGAGGACGTCGCGCTGCCAGGGTTCCATCTCGCGGGCCTTCCCCGACTCCTGGTCGTACTGCTTGCCGTACTCGCGGACGAACGCGAGCACATCGGACTGCGGTTCGCTCGGAAATTCGGCGCCCGCATCCGAATCCTCGAGTCCCGCCAGCCACTCGTCGTCGAAGACCTCGCCTCTTACCTCGTCGGAGAGCCCCAGCTGGTCGAGCTTTTCGGCGAGGTCGTCGTCGAGGCCCTCCTCGGGACCGTCCATCTCGAGGCGACGCTCGAAGACCGCGTGCTGGTCGATCGTGTCCTCCAGGACGAGCGCGTTGTCGATCCACTTCTCGACCTCGGCGCGGTCGATCTCGGGGTCGGCCATGTAGTCGGCGATGGCCCGGGCGTGGCGCTCGAGTGTGGCGGCGGCGTTGACGTCGCCGTCGCCCGCCTCCCCCGTGAAGAGGCCGAACCACTCGTTGTTCGCGAAGAAGTCCGAGTGTGCTTCGACGTGGGTGATGACGGCCTTCTGGTCGGCCGTCGTGTTCGACTCCTGGAGGAAGGCGTGGGCCGGGTTGTCGTTGTTGACGATCTCGAAGGCCTTGCCGCCGCCGTACTGACCCTGCTTCTGCTGGCGGTCGTACTGCATGCCCCAGCGCCAGTGGGGATAGCGCGACTGGAAGCCCCCGTAGGCGATGAGTTCGTTCATCTCGTCGTAGTCGACGATCCAGTACTTCACCGGGTAGGGCTCGAGGCCGAGTTTCTGCGCGAGGTTGCGCGCCTCGCGGACTGGTTCCTCGAGGTCGGCGGCGACCGCTTGCTTGTGGAATCGATCCGAATTACTCATCTGAATCACCCGCTTCGGTGCTGAGGATACGGTAGATCGCGTCGGTGACGTCCTCCTCGCTGTTGACGTACGCCACCGCGACGTCGTCGGTGTCGCCGAAGTGGCGCTCGAGTTCCTCGGCGTGAGTCGCGTTGATGGCGTTCCCGCTGGGCTGGGTCTCCACGTAGGCGTGGAGGTTCGCCGGAATCGATTCCATCAGCGGGATGACGCCCTCCTCGGTGTCGTTGCTCGAGTTCTCGGAGTCGCCAGCGGCGAAGACGTAGCGGTTCCAGTCGTTCCAGGGGTACTCCTCGAGGAGTTCCCGGGCGAGTTCGTACGCACTCGAGATGCGCGTTCCCCCACCGGAGCGGATGCCAAAGAACTCCTCGCGTTCGACCTCCCAGGCGTCGGCGTCGTGGGCGATGTAGACGAACTCGGCGTTGTCGTACTTCCCGGTGAGGTACCAGTCCAGCGGGGTGAACGTCCGCTCGACGAGTTCTCGCTTCTTCTCACGCATCGACCCCGAGACGTCCCGGATGTTGACGACGACGACGTTCTTCTCTTTCTCCTCGATGATCTCGGGGTAGCGGTAGCGCTCGTCCTCGCGCCGGAACGGCACGTGCTTGATGCCGTCGCGTCGAATCTGCTCGTGGATCGTCTCGCGCTCGACGTTTTCCTCGACGTCCTCGATCGACGCCCATTTTCCGCGGGCGTCGGCTGCCTCGGCGTGGGCGTCCTCGATCCAGGCCATCGAGACGGGGAGGTTCTCGCCGCGGGCCCACTCGAAGACCTCCCGGGGAGTGATCCCTTCGACCTTGCAGACCTCGCGGACGAACTCCTCGTCGAAGTCCATCGTCAGCTTGCGCTTGAGCCCCTCCTTGAACATGCGCTCGAAGTCGAGGGTGCTGTCCGGGCCCGATCGCGTGAGGTCCGTGTACGGCCCCTCTTTCTCCTCGATGACGCGCTTGCCCTTCGGCTCGAGGTCCAGGCCGAGTTCCTCGTCGAGTTCCTGGGCGAACTCCTCGGGGTCCATCTCGTAGTACTCGTGTTCGCCGCCCTCCTCGCCTGGCTCGCCCTCCTCGCCATCGTCACCGTCGCCAGGCTGGGGCTGTGGCTGACCGACCGGCTGGCCGACGTCCGGGGTGCCGCCGTCGCCCTGGCCGACGCCGCCCTGGTCGCGCTGATCGTACTCGAATCCCGGCAGGGAGACGATCTTGATCGGGATCTGGATGTCGTTTCGATTGCCACCGCTCAGGTCGCCGTACTGGATAAACTCCGAGAGGTCCTCGCGGCGCTCTTCGCCGACTTCGCGGAATCGATCGAGGTCGTCTCTCAGTCCCATCGGTAACTCACCTGTCCCATGACGTGTCTGCTGGTCAACTCGGCCGACGCCGGGGAGTAATCGAAGTCCGCGACCAGGCGCTCGAGCGTCGCCTCCTTGACGGCCTCGGTCTCGGTGCCGCTCGGCGGGTCGTCCCACTGGTGGGGGTCGAGGTCCTCGAAGGTCCGCCTGACGTCGTCCCAGTCGTGGCTCTCGAGGACGGACCTGATGACGGGAATCGACGCGAGGTCGACGTCAGACACGGAGAAGTCCTCGTCGCGGTGCTCCCAGGCGTGGCGGTTGAGTGCGGTGATGACCTTCTCGCGGCGGAACTCCCTGACGATCTCTCGCGGCAGGTTCGACTCGTAGGCCTCCTCGGAGAATCGGCCGAGATGTTCGACCTCGAAGAGCTTCATCTTCAACGGGTCGGGGTCGATCTCTTCCCCGCGGTCGTTATACAGCGCCTCGTCGGTCTCCCAGGCGTAGACGTGCTCGACGTACTCGGCGACGGTCGCCTCGTCGACGCGTTGTTCGTGCATGATGGCCTCGATGACGTCCGACTCCTGCTGGTCGTAGACGTAGTTCTTCACGGGGACGACCCGGTTCTCGAACTCCGAGCGCTCGCCCGTCGAGAACACCGGGGCGTCGGCCAGTCCCTCGGCCATCGCGTTCAGCACGTCGCGCGGCATGACCACGTCGGCGACCGGGAGGTCGGGGTGATGGCGGTCCGCCTCGTGCTGGATGAGTTCGGCCAGCGTATCGCGGGTATAGGTGACGGGAATCCCGTGCTCACCGTCGTGGCTGTGCTCGTCGAACTCGAACTCGTCTTTGTCCCGGCGGGTGTCGCCCTCCTGCAGGTACCCCCGATCGTAGAGCAGCGCCTTGTCAATCAGGTCGAGTCCGGCGGGCGTTCCGTCCTCGTCGAGGCGTGTGACGACTGCGTAGAGGGCCGCCGCCTCGAGCGCGTGCGGAGCGAACTCGCGTTCCCGGAACTCGCCGTCGCTCTCCTTGACTGTAATGGTGATCGGCGCCCTGATCTTCTCGGCCACGTCGTCGTAGTCCTCGGCCTCCCAGATGGTCGTCTCGCCGGTGAGTTCCCGGCGGATCAACTCGGTCTCGAGGCTCAGGTTCGTCAGGTAGCCGAACTCGTGTTTGTCGAGGCGGCGCTTGAGTGCCTTCAGCGGGTCCATGCCGTTTCGGTCGGCGTGCTGGTTGAGCTGGGCCTCGAGGTCGGGGTTCGAGATGATGAGCATCTGGGTGTCGACGTCCATCGCGATGCCCTTGTCGAGTTTCACCGATCGCTCGTCGGGTACGTTGAGCAGCTTCTGGAGCAAGTCGGCGTGCTGGGCGGCGTCCTCGACCACCGTCAGGACGCCGTTGCCCTGCGAGAGGACGCCGTCGTAGCTGAACGCCTGCGGGTTCTTCCGGCCGCGGGAGTCGAGTTCCTGGAGCATCCCGTGCATCCACGACCCCACCAGCCGTTCCTTCGGGCGACCGTCGTCCTCCGCGTGGAGGACGCCGATTCCCGATCCCACGTCCACGACGTAGTTCTTCACCCGGAGGTGACTCTCGTCAGTGATCGCCGAGAACAGCCCCTCGGTGCCGCGGCGGCGGTACTGCTCCTCGAGGTAGTCGTAGGCCTCCCTGGAGAACGGATCGAGTCGGGTGTCGACCGAGATCGGGACGTGGTCGTCGAGCCGGTCGTTCAGCGTCGCGAGCAGCTCCTCCCGGACCGGCTCGGGAAAGACGGCCAGCGGGTGGACCTGGACCGGGCTCTCGTACCAGTGGTCGTCGTCGGACGGCGCGGGATTGCCACCGTAGCTCAGCCCCCGCTCGTCCGGGTCGGTCGCGTCGACGTTCCACTCGAGGGTGTAGCGACGACCCACGGGCGTCTTCGAGTACTCGCGAAGCCCGTTGACCAGGCACCGCTTGAGTTCAGACTTGCCGGTCGCGGTTGGCCCCTCGAACCAGATGATCTTCTCGTCTTTCGCCCGGCCCGCGGCGATCGACTGCAGATCGTCGACGAACTCGTTGAGCACCTCGGTATTGCCGAGGATCGCGTGCTCGCCGTCGTTTCCGGGGTCGTCGAAGAAGCGATACCGTCGCTTCTCCTCGCCCTCCTCGATCACCTCCCGGGTTCCGGCGGCTTCAATGGCCTCGAGCAGGTACTTCGAGGCGTGAGAGGCCGTCGACGGCGTCTCGAAGATCCGGTCGACGTACGCCGCGAGGGTCATCGGCTCCTCGTAGGTCTCCTCGAGCGTGCGGTCGGCCGCGTCGACGTAGTCGGTGCCGCGCATGTTAGTCCTCAATTTCGGCCTTGGCGACCTCCGCGCCAGCGAACTCGAGCACCTCCTTCGCGCCGGCTTCGGAGTAGCCCTGTTCCATCAGGGCGTCGATCCAGGCGCTGCGCTCGTCGTCGTCGAACTCGTTGGCGCTCACCAGCGCGGAGAAGTTGATGTTGTGCTTCTTGTCCTCCCAGAGCTTGCGCTCGAGGGCGCGGCGCAGACGCTCGTTGTCCTGCGGGTTGAACGTGTCGCCCTCGCGGGCGCGCCGGGAGACCCAGTTCGACACTTCCTGGCGGAAGTCGTTCTTGCGGTCCTCGGGCACGTTGAGTTTCTCCTCCACCGAGCGCAGGAACGTCTCGTCGGGCTCTTGCTCGCGGCCCGTCAGGGAGTCCTCGATGGTGTCGTCGTCGATGTAGGCCATGACGTGGTCCATGTACTTCTCGCCTTGGCGCTGAATCTCGTCGACGTCGTAGGCCAGCGCGTGGCGGACGTCCTCGATGGCGCGCTCCCTGTACTCCTCGCGAACCATCTCGAGGTAGCGGTAGTAGCGCTCGAAGTTCTCCTCCGGAATCGAGCCGTGGTGCTCGAGGTTTTCCTCGAAGAAGTTGAACACCGTCAGCGGCGAGAGGAATCCCCGCGAACGGTGCTTGGAGTCCATGATCGCCTCGGCAATCTCGTCGCCGATGAACCGCGGGGAGACGCCGACCATTCCCTCGCCGATTTCGGCTTTGCGGGCGGCTTCCTCGCGGAGCTTTTTGATGTCCAGGTCGTCACCTTCGTCGATCTCGCCGTTGTAGGCCTTCGCCTTCGAGAGTAGATCGACCGTTTCGGTGTCGGGTTCCTCGATCCGTGTCAAGACGCCGAACAGGCCCGCCATCTCGAGGGTGTGGGGCTCGACGTTGATGTCGGGCACGTCGGCGTTAGCGAGCATCTTGTCGTAGATCTGGGACTCCTGTTCGTAGGAGAGGACGTACGGGAAGTCGATGCGCTTGGTCCGGTCGTTGAACGCCTCCATCTTCTCGTCGCCCTTCTTGTCCTTGTACTCGGGCATGTTCGTCCGGCCGACGATCACCTGGTCGATGTCGATCCGGGGGTTGTTCTTCGGCTTGATCGTCATCTCCTGGGTGGCGTGCAGGAAGTCGTAGAGGAACTCCCGCTGGAGCTTCAGGAGCTCTTCACCGGAGAAGATGCCGCGGTTCGCGTTACAGAACGCTCCAGAGTAGTCGAACGCGCGCGGATCGGACTCCCCGTAGATGGCGATCTTCGAGTAGTTGACGTCGCCGGTCAACTCGGTCTCGTCCTGGTTCTTCTTGTCCTTGGGTTCGAACGTCTCGAGACACTGGCGCTTGTTCTCGTCGGCGACGAGGCGAACGATGTCGACGTGATTCGCGAGCACCTGCTGGAGGTCGTCGTCGTAGTGAGCGAGCAACTTGTCCATGTAGAACTCGCTCTCGGGATCGAGGCTCTGCTCGTTGCGGATCGTGTACGGCGCGTCGAGTCGCTCGTTCAGGTCGTCGATCACCGTCTGGCGCTGCTCGAGTGGCAGGAGGACGAGCGGGTCCTGGTTCATCGGCGAACGGACCGTGTCGTCGGTCGGGTCCTGGTCGCGGATCACGTCGCCGAGGTTGGTCCAGCGGAAGGTGTACATGCGACCCTCTTCGCGGAGCGTGTAGTCCTCGAAGTACTTGCGCACCTGTTTGTCGAAGTGCGATTTCCCGGAGCCAACCGGGCCGAGCAGGAGTTTGATCCGTCGTTCCGGACCCAGACGCCGGGCGCCGGATTTGACCTTGTTGACGAACTCGTGGATCGACTGGTGGATCACGGTCCCGTAGAACGTGTTCTCGCCGTCACCGAGGGGATCCTCGCTCGCGAGGAGGTACTCGACGACGCCTTCGGTCTCGTCGTAGGACGTGCCGTAGAAGTCGAACATGTCCGCGACGCGCTGGTGGGCGTTTCGCGTAATCTTCGGGTCTTCGTAGCACGCCTCAAGGTACCAGTCGAAGGATTGCGTCTCCCGAAGGTCTTCGGGCACGGATGCTTTGTAATCGCTGCTCAGCGTCTCGAGGGTTTCGATGTCACTAGTCATGGATTGTGTTGGGCTGGGAACCACGGGCGGGTCCGTCTGCACCGATTCGGTTCACGTTTCGATCGGTCCGACTGGGCGACCGAAACCGGCGGTCGGCACTCGGGTTCGGACTCGGTCGTCGGTCGTCTCCCGGGCGACGACAGCGCTTCGATCCGTCGAGACTCGCCGCTCTCGGTACCGGTCGGATGGGCGAAGTCGCGCGGGCGGCGTTCGCAGGGATTGTCATGTGTGAACCTTCACCACTCCGTCGACGCGGCGACTCGTTCATCGCCTGTGTCGACAGTGCACCGTGTGAAGTGAATCGATCCGTCGGTCGGATATCGATAGTGTTTAATGAGTGTGTATTCGAGACACTTAAGCATAGCCCCAAAAGATATTTACCAGGACCTTTTTCCGGCAATTCTATTCACGAACGATTGTATGTTGACACGGAACATGATCGAATAGTGCCGAGCCGTATATAAGTAAAGAGGCGCCAGTGAGCCAATTTTGCTCGCGCGCACGCTCTGACATCGCGCTCTCGAGTCCGCGTTCAAGCACCGGTCGGTGTCAGTACCGCTTTAGGGCTCGTGTGCGTACACCGAGACAATGAGCGACTTCGCGGACCTCCCCGAGGGCTGGGTCGTCTGGAGCGACCAGGACGACGGTCGAGTCGTCCTCGCCTATCGGCCCGACGTGTTCGACGCTGACGAGTATCCGGCGGCGTGTCTCCCGACGCTGTATCTCACTCACGGTAAACGGTCGCGCCGTCCGGGTGTCAATCCGGGCGACCGGTCCGCCGAACGCGACTGGCACGTCACCCTCTACCTCGAGCCAGAGGTCCACCTCCGGGAGACGAACAGATACCCGACGAGGGAAGAGGCCGTCGACTGCACGCTCGACCTCGCCGAGCGCTTTGCTGTGGGCGAGATCGACTTCCGCGAACTGTATCAGGTGCCTCGCGAGCGGTATCTCGATGCGCTCGAGGAGTTGACCGGCGACGGTGACGGCGACGACGACTGATCAGCCTGACAGCGCAACCCGTGTGAGTCGCGTCACTTACTCCGACTCAACACGCTACTCGCTTCGGCGCAATACCCCACCGCCCAGCCCTTCCCACTCGACTCGATACCCCAGCCGCGAGAGGGCGGCGCTCGTCTCCGCGAGTCCGACCCCCTCGAGGACCGTCTCCGCCTCGGCCAGCGAGAGCCCGGCCTCAAGGTCCTCCCGCAGCTCAGTGAGCACGCCGGGACGAACGAGCGACCGCCCGACGCGCTCGTGGTCGGGAAACGCCACCGCCTTGAGGGCGTCCTCCCCGACGCCGTGGCGGGCGGCGAGGTCGGCCAGCGAGATCACGTCCTCGTCCGGGACCAGTTCGTCCGGGAGGCTCGCCGCGCTCGCCGCGACCAGATCCGTCTCGTACTCGCGGAGCACGTCGGCGACGTCCTTCAGGCGAACCGTTCCGCGAAACGGAATCGCCCGGTGGTCTCTCGCCTCGATGGCCTCGCCGGCACCGAGTGACTCGTCGACGGCCACGATCATGTCGACGTCCTCGAGGCCCTCGAGCTGGCCGAGTTTCTTCTCGACGTACTCGGGCGTCCAGAAGCCCATGATCTCGAAGTAGAGCCGAAAGTCGTCGTGGCGGTAGTCGAACGCGAAGTCCGGGATCATCGCCCGCGTCCCCGTCGAGAGCGGTTCGGGCTCGCGGACGAGATCCCACTCGAGGTCCAGGTTCGTGAACCGGGCGGCGAAGTCGACCTCGACGCCGCTGTCGAAGGACACCTCGGCGACCGGGTCGGCGTCGGGCACCCGAACTGGATCGGCGTCCGACAGCGTGAGCATCCGCTCGGTTCCCCGGTCGTTGATCGTCGCCTCGAGCGACCACGCCTCGGCTTTCGCAACGGTACGCAGGAGGCGCGCGAATCGGGTCCCGTAGCGTCTGGTGGCTCGAAAGAGTGCGGTGGGCCCGGTGACGACGACGATCCGGTTTCCAGTATCGGGGACCTCGATCTCGTACATCAGGCGAAGCCGCTTGACCGCCGAGATCAGCGCCTTCGGATCGGACGACCGAACGTTGACCTCGGTCGCGTCGAACAACGCCGTCTGGGCCAGCGAGAGGTTGTACTGGGCGAGGAGACCGTCCGGATCCCACGGGACGTCCAGGTCGGCGAGCACCTGGCGCTCCTCGAGGTCGGAGAACAGACCCGCCTCGAGGTCGTCCGCCGACACGTCGCGACTTTCCGCGGCGCCCACGAGGGCCATCGCCCGCTCGTCTTCGGTGACGACGCCGACGGCTTCGGCCGCCTCGAACACCGCCGGGCGAAGCCGTTCGGGATCGAAGGGCGCCTCCGTCTCGAAGGTCGCCTCCCGCTCGCACAGGGCAGCGAATCCCCGAACGAGTTTGAAGTCGGGTGCGTCGGCCTCGAGACCGGCCAGCGCGTCCTCGAGCGTTCCCCGCTGCTCCCCGACGTGACCCTGGAACGTCCCGATGACGCGGGCGGCCAGCGGACGGTGTTCCCGGTCGGCGAACTGGAGGTGGTAGCCGCCGCCGGCCCGAGAGACGCGGAGCAGTTCCTTGCGCAGCATTCACTCGAGGTGGGCGGGCAGGGGGCAAAAATCGTCCGCTCGCACGACGCCACGGAGGCGGTGAACGACAGATTGGGGTGATTCGACTCGCCTTAATACTATAAAATCTATACTAATAATTCGATGCCCGTGCCTCGCCTGCCGCTTTCGACCGACGTCGACCGCTCCAACGACCTGCTCCCGACGGATACCCAAAACGTTTCCTCCGTTCGTGACGTTCGTCTCGAGCACATGAATCGCCGTGTTCGTCGCCGCGCTCCGCAGCGCGGACTCGCCGGGCGAGTCGCCTCGCGTCCGATTACCCCCATCGCATCGACGACCAATGCTCGAGTTGAGGAGGGTCGGTGACGATGCGACCGACGCAAATCGACGCCGCGGTGGACATCGCCTACGGCGTGTTGATCTTCCTGGCGATCGCCCTCATCGCGATGCTCGAGAACTCGCGAATTGGGATCGCGTTCGGGATCGGGGTCTTCGTGGCCTACGTCATCCACGTCGTCTGGAAGATGGCCCGGTTCGACCCCGAGTGGATGACCCAGGTTGTCGAGGAGACGGTCGAACAGACGGTTGGCGAGACAGTAGAGGAGACAGTCGGTCAGCAAGTCGGCCAACAAGTCGAAGCGTCGCTCGAGGAGACCGTCGAGAAAACGGTCACTCCGCAGGTCGAACGGACAGTCGAGCAGACAGTCGAGGCGCAGGTCGGCCAGCAGGTCGAAAAGAGCGTCGGGGCGGCCGTCGAGGAATCCGTCGGCAAGCAGGTGAGCGAGGTACAGGCCCAGGTCGAGTCGGTCGAAGAGCGCGTCGACCGGCGACCGCGCGAGGACCAGGTCGAGGAACTGATCGAGGAGTCGGTCGACAAGGCGAACGACGACCGGACGAACGATGAGGACGCGTAGGCGCCTCGAGTTCGCAGAACGAGTGCGTTGGGTCTACCCCTCCTCCCTGTAATATACCACCACTTCGGTACGTTGGGACTCGACGAGCGACCCCGTCGGAAGGCGTATCGCTGATTCGGTGTGGATACTCTCTCGAGATTCCAGTGCTTCGGCGACCTGTGGCGGGTCGGTGCCGACCGGGTAGCCGACCATGACGACGACGCGTTCCGGCTGACGGGGTGGGACCGGATCGGTGTATTCGACCGTCACGTCGATGAGCGTGAGGTCGGCATATTCGGGCGAATCGAGCACGGCGGCCACGTCGTTGGTGACGTCCTCTTCGTACATCCCGGTTCGGTAGGTATCATAGGTTACCCCGCCGAGAATCACCGAAAGCACGACGATCGTGACGGCGAGCACGACGGCGCGTTTTTTGGTGGTAACGCGCGCTTCGTCCTGCTGAAACCAGTTCTCCGGCCGATAGCCCTTGTACCAGAGAACAGCGAGACTTGTGATATTGATCACCAGAATGTTGACCAGAACGAGGACGCCTGCGGCAAGTGCGACGTTCGGAAGGCCCCATGCGATACCGATGCCGACGACACCCAGTGGCGGAACGAGAGCCGCTGCGATCATGACGCCGACGAGGGCGGCGGACGTGCCTGCAGTGAGCGTCCATGCTCCCGCTACCCCGGCGCCGGCCGCGATGACGAGTGAGAGTATATCGGGGCTTAGCCGCCCCTGGATCTCCGAAATTTCGAAGATTTCGATCATCGGTGAGACGAGTCCGGTCGTCCGGGCGACGAACGCGAAGACGGCGGCCGTGACGACGCCGATGCCAAGCCCGATCGCCTGGAGCTTGATCCCGCGACGAAACAGCGCGCGATCGTTGATGACCGTGCCGACGCTCGCACCGAGGGCCGGTCCGATCAACGGCGCAATCACCATCGACCCGACGACGACCGCCGGTGAATCGAGTAACAGGCCGGCGGTCGCGACGACCACACTCATAACCGTCATAACGAGATACGTGCTAAACCGGGGAGTGAGGTCCTTCGCCTGAGCCTGGAGCTCCTCACGGGAGATGCGCGCGGTGTTCTGCGCGTACCGCTCTTCGAGCTCGTCGTACTTCTCTGAGACGACGGTTTCTGCCTCGAGGATCACCGTGTACGACTCCTCGTCGATCCCTACGTCTCGAAGTTCATCGAGGACAGATTCGACTGCGGGAGCCGGCAACGGGAACGTGATGACGACCGAGGGCTCATCACGACTCCCTTCCTCAACGAGGGTGAATGCGATATCTTCGTCTTTGAGCGTCTCCTCGACGGCTTCACGCTTTTGCTTCGGGATCAAAAGCTCCACGAGTCGCATGCTGTCACGACCACAATGTCATGGATAAACGTTCGTCCTGACTTTAAGCCGTGTCCGCGGAACGGTTCTGGAGTGACTGGGCCCTGCTCACCCACGTCCCGGTTGAATCACTCCTCTATTGGCCGTCTCTCGAGCCTCGAACTCACCGAGTCACCGGACGACCGTCACGGGAACCGGCGACCGCCGGAACACCGTCTCGGCGACGTTCCCGACGATGACTCGATCCACGAGCGACCCGCCGTGGCTCCCGAGCACGACGACGTCGTAGTCTTCGGCCTGGTTCACGATCGCCCGCGCGGGATGGCCGAGTTGCACCGTCGTCGTAATCTCTCGACCGTGGTCGGCCGCGACGGCCGTCGCGCGCTCGAGTACCGGTTCCGCACACGCCTCGGCGGCCGCCTCGAGGTCGTCAGCCAGCGCGAGTCCGGCCGCTTCCCCCCCCCCAACATCGGCGACGGCTCGCCGACGACGTGCAGCACCGTTACCTCGGCGTCGGGGTACACCTCGAGGGCGTGCTCGAGGGCGTGTTCGGCCATCTCTGAGTCGTCGAACGGGACGAGAATGCGCGAAATCATGCCCGATCCTACGGTGGGAATCCGGATAAAAGGCGCCCGAGTCGGGCGATCAAATACATTGACATTGTTCCGTCGACACGTTCAGGGGGAGCCAACGCTATCAGGTGCTAATCGGAACCAGGACGAAGAACAGATAGGAGAGAATCGTCGCGAGCGACGGGCCGATGATCCACATCGAGACGTACTTCATGATCGCTCGGGGGTTGAACAGATCGCCCGCGTTCAGTACCTCTGGGGGCTCTCGCTCGCCAATTTTCGTCACCGGCGTCTCCGGTTCCGCGGTCAACGCACCCATCTCGATTTCGACATCGGTGTCTCCGCGAATAACGTCTCGAGCGGCGATTGGACGCGTCGCTCGCCCCCAGCCGAGGCCGACGATGGTCATCACCGACCCCATGACGAGACTGATCGGGATGCCCATGTACGACAGCGTCGTCGTAATCGTCGAGGCCGTGATCATGACGATCAGGGCCGCCAGCAGCGGGATGTCGCTGAGTTCGCTCCCCACTGACTCCATCGTCCGTCTGGCGATCGTGAAGCCGCCGATCCCAATCGCGATCGTGGCGATGATGATCGCGGTGTCGTCCGGAAGAGCGTTGCTACTGACGAGCGGGGCGACGGCGTTCGGGACATTGCTGGCACCGGCGCTGAACGCCATGTAACAGCCCACGACGAAGACGACGACCGTCCCGGCCAGTTCCTGCCGAGTCGTGTTCGGTCCGAGGGCGGGCTTGGGGAACGAGCCGCTCCGGTCCAGGGCGAGCAACGGCCCCGGCGTCTTTCGAATTGCGTACCGCCGATTGAGTTCCGGGTAGACGTAGCGGCCGAGCACTGCCCCGACCCAGAGGCCGACGACTGGGGTGACGATCCACCAGGTCACGATCTCGCCGATCGTCGCGAAATTGAGCGTGTCCGTCGCCAATCCGAGGCCGGCGATGGCCCCGACGGTGGTCATCGACGTGGGGACGGGCACGCCGAAGACGTTCGCCACGAGGATGCCGAAGCCGATGAAGAAGAGCACGGCGACGCCGGCCTCGAGGCTGATCTCGGTCGTGATGATTCCTTCGCTGAGGGTGTCCATCACGTTTCGGCCGACTGTCGTCCCGCCCAGAAAGACGAAGAACGTCATCAGTGCCGCGGCGGTCGTTTTCTTGAGCAGTCCAGCACCGACGGCGGGCCCCCAGGCGATCCCCGTCGACGACCCGCCGATGTTGAACCCGACGAACAACGAGGCGACGACGCCGACGACTAACACGGCAGAGAGCATCACGGGGCTGTACCGGGATCAGACAGAAATAGATTGTGAGACGGGAATTCGAGAGCGGGGACTCGAGGCCGTGAGATCTGGGCTATCGCACGAGGAGAACGATACGCGAGGTGGACAGTGAACCGCGGAAGGAACGGTATCGCGACTCGTCACTCCCCCTCGTCGGTCCGTTCTCGACCGTTCCCCGGATTCGCACCGCTCGAGTCCCCGTCGCGGTCCTCGATATCGTCGCCGTCCTGGGCGCGTTCGTCGTCGAGACTCGAGTACTGCTTCTCGCGTCCCGTTTTGCCTTCGAAGTCGCTCGAGTCGGCCAATTCGTCCGAGTTATTCGAGTTGTTCGAGTGGCTCGAGTCGTCGACGACGATCGTAACGGGGTCAGTCACCGCCTCGTCGTTCGCCCCCTCGCGGTCGAGGAGACGGTCGAGGGTGAATATCGTGTTGAGTTCGCGCTGGACCTGATCGAGGACGCCGCCGACGAGTTCGCTCGGCTGAATCGCCGTGTACTCGTAGGGGTTGTTGCCGGCGCCGCCACTCGCCCGTTTCTGCCGGCTGACGCGGTCTTCGTCGTGCAGCTCCGCCAGCGCTTCGCGAACCGTACTCGGGTACAGTCCCGTCCCTCGAGACACTTCCTCCGACGTGCTCCCGGGGTTGGCCAGCAGGTGAATGTAAATCTTCGCTCGTGTCTCGGTATCGAGAATCCACGAGAGGAGGTCGACGATTCGCTGGTCGACTTCGTCGGCGGTCTTCGTTCGATCCGTGACGTCCGCTTCGCTCCGGGGGGTGTCGCCAGGTGGCGCCGTCGAGTCCCGTGGCGACGCGTCGGTCGCCTCGCCCTCGCCCGCCTCGAGATGGGCGTCGGATTCGTCGGGTACCCGACGCTCATCGGTATTGTCGGAAGTCATGTGTCCTCTCGGCTAGGACAACGGTCACGGCGCTGTTAAACGTTTGCGGGGTATTGACACCGCTTCGGGACTCCGTCTACTCGAGGCACAGCTCTATGCTACCAAAGCACATACGTCGAGTATGACTACAGAACCACTACCCTCAGAGGAGCGAGCGAAGCGCGTGTGGTCGCTGGGCTCCTATCCCGACATCGCGCCACACTTCCTGTCGATGGCGGCTCACCTCGTCGACTCCACTGCCGTCACCGAGGGCGATACCATCCTCGACGTCGCGTGTGGAACGGGGAACGTCGCCCTCACCGCCGCCAGACGCGGGGCGACCGTGACCGGTCTCGATCTCGTTCCAACGATGCTCGAGGTGGCTCGAGAGAACGCGACGATCGCTGACGTCGACGTCGAGTGGCACGAGGGATCCGCAACGGATCTGCCGTTCGAAGACGGTGCGTTCGATGTGACGCTCTCCTGTGTCGGCCACGTATTTGCAGACCCGCCCGACGCTGCCGCACGCGAACTGCTTCGCGTCACGCGTTCGGGTGGGACCGTCGGGTTCACCTCGTGGACGCCCTCGAGTGTCGTCCCCGCGATGGGTGCCGTGATTCGCGAGTACCTCCCCCCGAATCCAAACGCCCCGGACTCACCGTCACTGTGGGGCGATCCCACCGTCGTTCGCGACCGAATTGGCAGCGGAGTCGACGAGACTACGTTCGAAACCGCCTCGGTGGTGATCCCCGCTCTCTCACCGCCGCACTACTGGGAGCGCGCGACGACCGAGTCCGGACTGTTCATCGTCGCACTCGAGGACGTCGACCAGGCGGACCGTCCTGTGCTTCGCGACGAAACCGTCGAGACGATCGAGCACTACTTCGATGAGCACCGAAACTGCGTCTCGATGGAGTACTTGCTCACGAAGGCGACCGTGGCGTAACCACTCAGAACGAACGGTCTCGAATCGTTCCCGTCTCGAGGTCGAGAGTAGCTGAATGGCGTCCAGATCGGAGCAGGCGCGAGGCGGTGTGACGGCTCAAGCTTCGATCAATAACGACTCACAGAGCGCGTCGGCACCCTCCTCCTCGCGAATCCGCCGCTGTCGCTCGGCGCCGCTCTCGCGGTCGTACACTCGCTGGATGCCGTCGATCCCGAGTCGCTCACACTCCCGGTCGACCAGTTCGCCCAGCGAGACGGTTCCCTCGAGGTTACGGTCGATGAACGCGGCGTCGTGACCGTGGCGAATCGCTCGCCACTTGTTCTCGTCGAGTAGTTCGCGCCGGTGACGGCGGGCCGTGCCAGGGTCGCCGTCCTCGTAGGCCTCGGCGAGACTCGTCACGAGCGCGTGGGTGTACTCGACGAACGCCATTACCACGTCGGGGTCAGCCTGGCCGTCCGGCGTGCGAATTTCGACCGTCCCGTGGCCCGTGTGGGGGCGCACGTCGAACCAGAGTTCGCCGCGGTCCCCGATCGAATCGGTCTCGAGCATCCGCCGTTCGTAGGCGTCGAAGGCTTCGAAGTCCTCGAAGTACGTCGGCATGCCGGTGTTCGGCAATCCTTCGAAGATCTTGGCTCGAGCGGAGTGCAAGCCGGTGTCGAACCCGTCCCAGAACGGCGAGTTCGCCGACAGTGCGAGCATGATCGGGACGTACCAGCGCAGTTCGTTGGCGATCCACACCGCCTTGTCCGCGTCGTCGACGCCGACGTGAACGTGGACGCCAGCGGTCGTGTTCCGGTGTTGCGTGTACTGGATGCGATCCAGTTGCGATCGGTAGCGCGACTTCTCCGCGTGCTCGAGTTCGCGCCAGCGCGCAAGTGGATGGAGGCCGGCGGCGGCGATCTGAAAGCCGTGATCGTGAGCGTGCTCGAGGAGCGCCCGACGCACCTCGAGCAGGGCGTCTTCAGCCTGTGCGGGGTGCTCGATCAGCGGCGTCTGGGTCTCGATGACGAACTTGAAGAGTTCGTGGTCGAGGCGGTCCTCGAGTATGTCCGGAGGATCGTGTTCGTATACCAGTTCGTCGCTGCCGCTCGTCGGGCGCCCGCGATCGTCGACGACGAAGTACTCCTCTTCGATCCCCAGCGTCCCCATTCGCGTGAACGATTCCGGCGACCCGCGTTCCATTGCCCCACTGTTATCCATCCGGGAGTAAATACCGTTTGGAGTCGGCACGCTGGGGCGGTTTCGGTTTCGAGCCCGCTAAAGGGCCGAATCCTGGCCCTCACTCCAATCGTGGTCGGGCGACGACCCCAAGATGATCGACGTGGTACGCATCCAGGCGTCGCACCTCGAGCACCTCGTAGGACTCCTCGAGTTCCTCGCGAACCCGGTCGAACACTGCGTCGGGATCCGCGGTCACGTCCTCGCTCCGGGCTTTCACCGCGAGGAGGAGTCGTCCGTCCTCGGCCAAAAATCGGCGATTCCGCGTGGCGACGTCGGCCTGTCCGCGGGTGGCGACGTCCTGGACGACGACGTCGACGTCCGATTCAACGACGTGGGCGTAGGTCGCCGGTTTGCGGGCGTCCTTCAACAGTGGAAAGAGCCGCGGACGGGACGCGGCGGCCTCGAGCAGATCCCGCGTCGGGCGCGGGGCGAACTCCACGGCGTAGGTTGGCCCCGAAAAGTCGGCGACGTGGCTCACCGTCGTGCCGCTGGCCGCCCCCAGGTAGAGGACGGTCTCACCACCCTCGAGGCCCGTGTCCATGCCCAGCTCGAGCATCGCGCCGAGTTTCGACCGGGACGGGTCCCAGGCCCGCCACGGGCCGTCGGTCGGCTCGCCATAGACGGGTTCGCCGCGCGTCGCGAGCCGTTCTTGGCCGCCGATCTCGCGGCGTTCGACGCCATCGGGGAGTGGTGGCGACGCGTCACTCATCGTCCTCACCTCTACCTCTATCTCCATCTCCACCACCACCCCCGTCGCCCTCCGCTCGAGCCCGAATCGTCTCGAGCCGCTCGGCGAGTTCGGCCTCGAGTTCCGGGCGATAGTCCCCGGAGTAGTGGTCGATCCGGGCCGCGATGGTGAGTTTGCCGGCGAGGGCGCGAGCGGCCGAGCCGCGGTCCTCGAGGCGGGTCCCGCGGACGGCTTCGTGGGTGAAGATGATCCCGTGTTTGGGCGATGTGGCGTGGCCCCGAAGGTGGGCGAACAGGGCCTCTTCGGCGCCGAGCACCTGCACCGTCCCGGAAGGTTTCTTCGCCAGCGTCTCGAGGCCGCCGGCCAGCGAGAGCAGCCGGGCGGCGAGCAGGGGCCCGGCGAGCGCTGAGAGGTTGGGGGCGACTGTCGGTGCCCGGCGCTCGACGTACGCCTCGAGGGAGTCGGCTTCGTCGGCCAAGTCGGTGACGCGGGCGGCCAGTGACTGGATTGGATCGCTCACGTCGTCCCCGGAACGCTCATCTCCGGCCAGCGACCGCGCGTACTCGACGCCCGACCCGGCGTCGGGGTCGACCGTCCCGGCCCACTCGGCGAGCCGTTCGGCGAGTTCGTTCGCCGTCCGCCGACAGTCGTCGAGCGCCCTGATCGCGTGGACTAGTTGCTGGTCGTCTGCTCGTTCGCGTTCCCTGACGGCCGCCGTCGTCGCCTCGACGGTCGCCTCGTGGAGCGCGTCGTAGTACGCCGACCGGTCGGCGGCGAATCCTGACGCCACCGCCTCGGTCGGCCAGTCCGCCGGTTCGGCGGCCGTTCCGGTCCGAATCCGCGCTCGAGACGCCTCGAAATCGCCGTCGACGAACCACCCATCGCCACTCATGGGTTCCTCTTTCGGCCGGTTCCGATTAACTCTTTCAACTCGTGGGCGCGGTCGTCGTTCGTGGAGCGTTTAGTTCGTGCTCACTCGTGGAGCGTCCCGTTCGTGCTCATTCCGTCGACGTTCGTTCGTGCCCCACTTCGCCGAGTAATTCGTCCCACGCACCTGACGGCGATCGACCGAAAACCCGGCCCTCTTTCCAACCGACCTAAACCGCACTGAACGCATTTTTCGATGAGATACTGGCGAACGCAACCCCTAAGTCACCCGAGGCAGAACGTCACGAATGTTCACATGGACGAGTACGTCGACGAGTTGACGACACTGGGACTCTCGAGTTACGAGGCTCGAGTCTACGTCGCTCTCGTAGAAAACGGCGTGATGACGGTCGACGACGTGGCGACCGAGGCGGACGTCCCGATCGGGCGGATCTACGACGTGCTCAACTCCCTCGCAGATCGATCACTCGTCAGAGCGGACGACGGCCGCCCGCGGACGTACGCCCACGTCGAGCCGTCGATGGCGATCGACCGCGTCCTCGGGCGCCGTCGAAACGAACTCGAGACGAAACGCGGCGAGTACGAACGGACGGCCTCGAGCGCCCGCCGGAACCTGACGGCGCTCGTCGAGGAGGTACAGACCGAACAGTTCGCGACCAGCGCGTTTCACGACGTCGCCGCCCGCGATCTCCTCGTCGAGCGCTTCGGATCGGCGGCCATCGAAATCCGTATCTACGTCGACTCGGTCGCGTTCCGGTCGGAGATCTGCGACGCCTTCGTCACACAGCTCGAGGCCTGTCTCGACGACGGGATCGACGTCCGACTCCTCGCGACCGAGTTCGATCCGGCCTCACCACCGTTCACGCGGTTGCTCGATTCCGGGGTACGCATTCGTCGAACGGAGACTGTTCCTCACCAGCGGTTCGTCGTCATCGACGACCGGGAGGTCTGCGTCGAGATCCTCGATCCGGTTCACGCCGACGACCTCCTCGCCGTCGTCAACTTCCGGGACGACGGAATTGCCGCCGACCTCGCCTCGAGTTTCGACGAGTGTTGGCGACGGACGGGACCGGGATACTGACCCGATCACCCGTCAACGAACTACCCGCAGGGCTTAGATCCCGAACGTCGCTCGAAGCATGTCTCGCGTTCCCGGCCCGAGACCGACGGCGACCACCGTGATCAACAGCAAGATGGCGTACCGGGGACTCTCCTCGAAGATCGACTCGTCGAATACCCAGATGATGAACACAGCAGCGATGACTTTGACGATGAGGAACGGCCACGCCGCGCCGATCACGTCGACGATCGACGCCGGGAGCACCGCTTCGGTCGTGGCAACGATCCAGGCGTTGACCGGGTGTTTCGGATCGTACCCAAGGCCGAACGCGCTGGCCCAGTCGAGGCCGATGACGTTGGCGATGCCGTCGACGCTGTGCGCCCAGATGACGACCGCTCCCATGAATCCGGTGCCCCGGTTGAGATCTGGTGCGAACCGCGTGATCGCCCCGTAGGTGACGGCGGTGACGACGGTCGCCCCGACGAGCGTGATGAGCGGGATGAGCGGGTGGAAACTCGCCAGTTCGTAGGTCGCTGCGAAGTAGCCGAGGTAGGCCACCGTCACCGTCAGCGCGGCCGTCCCGATTCCGGCGAGGGGGTACTCGTAGCCCGAGACGTACCCGTTTCGGTCGAGCCAGACCGAGACGACGACGGCGAGCACCGCGACGAAGAAGACGGTCCCGTAGATGAAGGGACTGATGAGTGCCGCTACCCACGGCAATTCCATCTGCATCTCACCGGTCTCGACGAGCGCGCGGACGTTGGCATCCTCGACGACGCGCAGCGCCCCGCCGAACAGCATGAATGGGAACAGGCCGTAGAAGCCCGCGCGGTAGCGATCGATCTCGAGGTGCTTGATCAGGAGGATGATCCCGACGAGCATGAGCACGAGGGTCGGAATGTACCCCGCGTAGGACTGCCAGGTGTAGCCCGGGCTGGCCTCCGGTCCAGTCGTGTTCGGCCCGCACTCGGTCGGTGACCCACCGTTCCAGGCGATACAGCCGTAGTTCTGGGCGTCGGCGGCGACTGGACCCCAGTAGTAGTGCCAGAGGATCTCGGCGGCGACTCGATCCGGGAATACCACCGCCGCTAGCGTGATCAACGCGACAAGCGACCCCACGACCGCTAGCCAGATTCGTCCTGCGCCGTAGCGGTCGACGTACGCTTCCATACCACCACACCGGAGTGGTCGTCGCTTACCGTTTGCGGTTTTTCGCTGCGCGAGCAAACGTCGGCCGAGACGGCGTCAGTTCCCGTCCGGCGCGATCGGCAGTTCCTGGCTGTCGTAGGTCGTCCCGAGAATAACCATGGTTTGCGAACGCGAAAAGCCGTCCATCTGTGCGATCTGGTTGAACATCAACTCGCGCAGGGCATCCGCGTCGGCGGCGTAGACGCGCATCATGACGTCCCACTCACCGGTCGTGAGGTGGACCTCCTGGACTCCCTCGATGTCGGTCAGTCGCTCGAGGGTGTCCTGTTCGCGCCCCTGTTCGACTCGCAGACCGACGAGCGCGGAGATGCCGAGCCCGATCGATTTCGGCTCGACCTGCGCGTGGTAGCCCTCGATGACGCCCGCTTCCTCTAAGCGATTGACCCGGTCGTGGACGGTCGCGCTCGACATGTCGATCTGGCGGGCGATTTCGCTGAACGGCGTACGGGCGTTTTCCTGTAGAATCCGGAGGATCGCCCGATCAGTGTCGTCGAGGTCCATACTATCGATGGACGTCAGGTCGACAAAATTCTTTGTACATCCGCAACTCGACCAATGTCGGCCTGTTTATGGGTGTTCACTCGAGATTCGTCGTATGAGCGTTATCACCGAGTTTACCGTTCCTGCGAACGCGTTCGCGCTCGAGCACACGCTCGAGACCCTCACGGACGCGACCGTGGAGGTCGAACGCCTCGCGACCCACAGCAGGGAGTGGGTGATGCCATTTCTGTGGGTGGCCACTGACGAAGACGACCTCGAGACCCTGGAGACGACGCTTCGAAACGATCCTTCCGTCGATGAACTCACCCTGCTCGATTCGGACTCGAACGTCCACTACTTCAACGTCGACTGGGCCGAACCCGTCCAACACCTGGTCGACCAGATCGTCGACCGCCACGGCGTCATGCAGGAGGCGGAAGCCGCGAACGGCACCTGGTACCTCAAACTTCAGTTCGTCGACCGGGAGGCGCTCGAGGAGTTCCAGATGTTCTTTCACGAGCAAGGCTACGCGTTCGAACTCCAGCGGATGTATCCCGGTTCCGCGCCGAAAGAACGCGAGTACGACCTCACGCCTGAACAGCGAGAAGTGCTCGTGACCGCGCTTCGGATGGGATACTTCGAGGTTCCTCGTGATGCTCAGATCGAGGACCTGTCGGCGGCCCTCGACATCTCAACGAACGCCGTCTCCGAGCGGTTGCGCCGCGCGACGGGGAGCCTGACCAGGAACGCGCTCGCCGTCTCACTCCCCACTTCTGCGGACGTGGCGGTCGAACGGTAGCGAGTCTGCCCCTCGAGGCCGATTGCAAGTCGCTACGTCTCGATGGCTCGAGTCGCCGCGAGTACCTCGTCGTGGACTTCGTCTTCTCCGTTGGAGGCGACCAGCCCTCGAGAATCGTAGCGCCAGGGTTTGCCGTCGATGTCGGTGACCGTTCCGCCGGCCGTTCTGATCAGGTGGACACCGGCGACGGAATCCCAGGGGTTCGCCCTGAGGTTCGTGATGACGCCGTCGAGTGCACCCGCAGCGACCATCGAGAGGGCCGCTTGCGCGCAGCCGTACCGGCGCATGTCGCCGAAGCGCTGGACGATCTCCCTGGTCGCGGCAGCGTACTGGTCGCGCTCGCCGAAGTCCCACCAGATGGTCGGACAGACCGCGCAGGTCTCGGGGTCGTCGCGGTCGCTGACCGAGATGGGCTCGCCGTTGCGGGTGACGCCGTCCGGCCCTGCCCAGTACGTATCGCCCAGCGCGGGCATGACGACCGCCGACCCGACCGGTTCGCCGTCCACAACGGCGGCGACAGCCGTCCCGAAGATTCGGATCCCGCGGACGTAGTTGTTCGTCCCGTCGATGGGATCGATGATCCAGGCGGGTCCCTCCGGCGGGACCGTCTTTCGCTCGTCGTCCTCCTCGCCGACGATCGGATCGTCGGGGTAGGTCTCCCGGATCACCTCGATGACCGTCCGCTGGGCGTCCCGGTCCGCCTGCGTGACGACGTCAGTCTTCCCGCCCTTCAACTCGACCGGAATGTCCTTCCGGAACGAGTCGTGGGCGACCTTGGACCCGGCCTCGGCCGCTCGAGCGGCGACCGCGGCACGATCCGCTGGCGACCCTACTTCGAGGCCCTCCTCTCGTTCGCTCATACCTCGTCTTCGGTGGACGAACGGTCAAATGGATGCCGGTTCGGGGTCACTCGAGACATCAGACCACGGAAACGCAGAAACTGGGTACTCGTACGCTGACCACACTGTCGAAACAAACCCAGTTCGGCCGAGCGTCTACCTCGGGAGTAGACGTCACCAGGAAAACATATGTGCGGCCGACGAGAGTGGGAGATATGAACCGCCGCCGATTCCTCACCGGGGTCGCGATGGGGTCGGTAAGCGTCGCGGGGTGTCTGGGGGCGGGAGAGAGCCCTGCCCTCCCTGACGGGATGACGGTCGAGACGCACCATCGCGTCGGCAGTCACCTGGTTGACGACGGTCTCGACCCGTCCGGAGAGCGACCCCACTCGTATCAGACGATTATCACGGACCGACCGACGGCTCGAGAGCGGATGCGAGACGGTGACGGAAACGAGAACGAGGACGAGGACGAGATTACGGAATTCGTCGCGGAGACCGAGTTCGACCGATCGTATCTCATCATCGTGGTGGCACGATCCTGGTCGAGCCAGCACTGGCTCGAGGTCCAGGAAATCGAACGAACCGAAGACGGTATTCACGTCTTTATCGCCTCCGATTCGGACGAGCCGACCGTCGACGATGCCGCAGTCCATTCGATTGCGATCCAAATTACCGACGAGGAGAGCGAGGAACCTGACGCCGTCGCCGTATCAATCGACGGCGAGTCGATGGGGACCGCCGAAAACACTTCGTGACCGGCCACAGACGCCTTCGGTCACGGCGACCGGAGCCGTTCGACGCGCTCGAGTGAATCCGCCTCGGACGGCGTCTTGTCCTCCCTGATCCCGAGAAACCGTGGGAACCGGAGCGCATAGCCCGAACTGTACGTCGGCGAGGTCTGGATTTCCTCGTAGCCCACCTCGAACACGACCGCTGGCTCGAGGTCGACGTCCTTGCCGTCCTCGGCACGAATGTACGGCTCGAGGCGCTCGGTCAGGTCCGCGAGGGTCTCGTCGGTGATTCCCGTGGCGACCTTGCCGATGGTCTCGAACACGCCATCTCCGGAGGCGTCCGTCGCCCGCACGGACAGCAGGAACGTGCCGAGGAAGGTTCCCCGTCGACCCTCGCCCCACTCCGCGCCGGTGACGACGCAGTCGAGCGTCTCGACGTCGGGTTTCCGCTTCAGCCAGTGCTTACCGCGCCGGCCCGGCGAGTACGTCGAGTCGGGGTCCTTGAGCATGATCCCCTCGTGTCCGGCCTCGAGCGCGTCGGCGTCGATCGATTCGATCTCGTCGGGGTCGTCGGTGAGCCAGAGGAGTGAGAGGCCCTCGGGCGTCTCGTCCCCTGTCGTCTCGGTCGCTCCCGTTTCGGCGGCGTCCTCGGGCGCTTCGGACGCGCCCGTCTTCGTTTTGGGGTCGACCCCGGGGGCGAGCACCGCCTCGAGTCGCCCGTGGCGCGCCGTGAGCGGGACGTCGAGCAGGTCCTCGCCGTCGGCGTGGAGACAGTCGAAGAAGACCGGCCGGACGGCCACATCCTCGCGCGCTTTCGCCACGTCGTGTTTTCGACGGAACCGCCGGAGCACCTCCTGGAACGGGAGCGGGTTTCCGTCGTCGTCGACGGCGACCACCTCGCCGTCCAGGATCGTCGGCACCTCGAGGGTCGCCTCGGCGAACTCGACGACCTCCGGGAGCGCGTCGGTCACGTCCTCCATGTTCCTCGAGAAGACGCGCGTCGTCGAGCGTTCGTCTCCCGATATCCTGTTGGAGGCACCCGTCGTCTCGACGCCGTCCGGCGCGTAGTGTAACTGGACGCGCGCCCCGTCGTACTTCCACTCGACAGCCGCCTCGTCCCAGGCCTCGAGCGCGTCGGTCACGCTCCCCGCTTGGGCGAGCATCGCCTGCACCGGGCGCCCGACCTCGAGGGTGAGCGCGTCCAGTCCCTCGAGCCCTTCGTCTCGCGCGACGAGGGCGACGAGGCCGTAGTCGTTCGACACCTGTAACGCGCGTTCGACGCGGTCGGCGGGGACGTCGAACGCCTCCGCGACGGCGTCGCGGACGGTCCCCTCGCCGACGCCGATGCGCATCTCCGAGAGGACGAGGCGAGCGAGGTAGCGGGCCTCGTCGGCCTCACACCGGTTGAACAGCGAGAACAGGAGGTCGACTTTCGTGTCGTGACTGCCCGAGCCGTCTGTTTCGGCCAGATTTGTGAGCGTGTCGGACACCGTCGCGACGGTGAGTTCGTCCTGGCCGCCGCCACTGCCGCTATTGTCACCCCCACCACCACCGGCGAACGCCCCCAGCCCCCGCTGGCCGCCGAACTCGTAACTCGCGGCGACGGCGCCGATTTCGCCGATCTCGGCGACGGCGTCCTCCACGTCGTCCGGGCCGACGTTCGTCCCGGCCGCGCGAGCGATCGCCTCGTAGCACGTCCGCGGGCCGATATCGAGCTTTCGGGCGTCCCAGGCGGGGAAGACCCGCCCCTGGACGAAGCGGGCGACGACCTCGAGGTCCGGGCTGGCCGCCTCGAGGAGCGACCGGACATGCGCGACGGTCTCGAGATCAGAAGGCTCGGCCTCGATGGTGGCGGCGTGGTCGGCGAACGTGGCGAAGTCCATGTCGTGGGTGTAGGCGACGGCGATCGCTTAAGGGGTTCGAGAGGCGTCGGCCGACGGTGTGATCGGCCAGTCCCCTTCCAGGCGTCGACTGGTACTAGGGCTTGTGGGTAAACAACACCGGCTTCCCGTCCTCGACGCCCGTACAGATGTCGAGCGGGATGGTCTGGTTCAGGCTCGTGTGTTCGTCCTTGCAGACGACCATGTCGTCGAACGGCTGGTCGCAGGCCGGACACGCCAGACCGACCGTGTTCTGGTACTGCTTGATCGACTCGTTTTCCTCGCGAAGCGTCGCCGAGGAGACGTACTTCTCGAACTGCTCCATGGGCTACGTGGGAAAGAACAGAGGTAAAGTGTTTCCCTGGTGGGTCTCGGGAATCAGAAAACACCACAGCGACGCCAATTCGAAAATTCCGACGGGGAGATGGCCGCTTCGATGCGGTTACTGCACCGCAGCACCCTCACCAGCGCGATCAGTAGGTCGTGTTGTTCGACAGTTCGAGGCTCGAGGAGCCGAGGTCGCGCACGCCGTTGACCAGCCGACTGTTGCGCATGGTGATATTGTGACTCTGATCGTACAGGCAGGCTGCCTGTTTGCCGCCGGTCGACTCGGCGTCAACGTCCAGGTAGAGCGAATCGGAACCGAGTTCGACGATGGGGAACTTGCTTGCGCGAAGAGTGCTCTCCCAGACCGTCAGGTCGTCGGCGGTCGACGTGATCGCGTTTCGGGTGGCGCCATTCCGCCCGGGCTGGTCAACCTCGATCGCGTTGAATCGGCAGTTGTCTCGCCCGACGCGGATGCCGTCGCGGAGTCCGGAGGCGTCGCCTGCCTTGCCGGTGATCGTGAGGTATTCGGCGAGCACGCGGTCGGTCGCGCTCGTGTTTCGGATCCACACCGGGTAGCCGCCAGCGGTTTCGTGATTGATCTTCGTATCGACGATCGTGACCTCCCCACAGTTAGGGGAGACGACAATGCCGTGATTAACGTCGTTGCCCTGCATGTCAATGTGGACGCGCTCGATTCGAGCACTCTCACAGGTGGGCATCGTCGAGATCGCGTGACTGGTCGGCATCGGGGAGGTGATGTTGACGGCCGCTCCCTTGATACGCAAGTTCTGGCCGTTCTCGATGCGGATCCCGCGCTGGCCCTCGTCCTCCGGACGGGTGTCGTCGACGGTGACCGTCGGCCAGTTAATCTCGCTGCCGTTGCCGCCGACGCGGATGTTCGCGCCGTTGCTGTTCCGGTAGGTGCCGCCGCTGACTATGATCTTCCCGGTGCCGCCGGCGGCGTAGAGCCCGTTGTCCGGGAACGCGCCGATCGTACAGTGTTTGAACTCGAGGGTACCAGCGTTCTGGTTGGCCAGGATGCCGGTCGGACCGCGCCAGCGTTCGCCAGCCGTCGGGGTATTGTTTATCCACTCGCCGCCGTGGGGAGCGCTGAAGCGCTCGACGATCCCGTAGCCGCTCGAACTGGTGACGTTGAACAGACCTGGGCCCCACGTTCCACTGTCGTGCTGACCCTTGATGTTGATGTCGCGCACCTCGAGGCGGTCGGAGACGTGCGCTTCGATGACGCGAATCCCGGTGTCGGGGGCCGTCTGGTCGACGTCGAATCCCTCGAACCGCAGGCGCCGTCCTGGTCTGTAGCCGACGCCGAGACGGAAGAGCCGGTACTTCGGGCCGTCGAAGTTGTAGTGGTTCGCGGGCACGAGCGTCGCGTCGTTGCCGATGAAGGCGACGTTATCGAAGCCGGTAAACCGGAGCTGGCTGTCCATCGCGTAGCGCCCAGGGGGGAAGTAAAACAGCGTGTTGTCGTTCCGAATGTTCCTGAGTACGGGGGTGATCGATCGATTCCCGGTGTTGTCGGCGCCGGCCTCGACGACGTTGACGACGTGTCGGTACTCTCCGTCGTACTTCGTGTACGAGCCCGAGGCCGCGGCGGTCGAAGAGAGACCGAGCGCAGAGATACCCGCAATGGCCGCACCCTTCACGAACGTCCGCCTCCCTGGCTGATAGGTGTCGGTGTCGGTGTCAGATGCTTGTTCAAAGTCGGTAGATCGCCCATCGTCTGGGTCGCGTTCGTTTGCTATTCCAGTCATGAAATTCAATTATACGTACTGGTTCTACTGGAAAAGAGAGCGTAGCTAGTCACGAAGCCATGCAAATCGTTGTCAGTGGCTAGAATAGCAAAACCGATGCTCGAGTCTCAGTCCGATTCGAAGACGAGTTCGAAGAATTTTCGCTGGGCGGCGCGGAGGTGATTGTTGAACGTCGGCTGTGAGACGCCGAGTGCCTCGCTGATCTCGCTGCCAGTGCGTTCTCGTGGCGACTCGAAGAATCCGCTCTCGTAGGCGGTCTGGAGCACCTCTCGCTGCCGGTCGGTCAGTATCTCGTCCATGTCCGCCGTGAACCCGCTCGTCGTTCGGCGGTCCCTCTCTCGGGGCTGTTCGCGTCGCGCCAGCAACTCCGAGTGGTCGTACGTCGCCTGGATCGTGTCGATGAACAGCCGAACGTCCGCGCTCTCCGGGAGGGCGACGGCGATCGTTCCTTCGCCGCCTTTCGCCCTGAATCGCTGGGGGATGGCGCCGTGACCGAGGAGCGTTCCGAAGAAACTCGACTCGTCGACCGTACATTCGAAGAGGCACTCCTCGTCGCTCTCCGAGATGAGTCGCGTGTCGTCCACCGCGAACGCTCGCTCCATGTGCTCGAGGACGGGTTCCGGCGGCGTCTCGTGGGTGGTGAAGAAGACGCGGTACCCACCGTTCGAGCGGGCGACCACGCTCTCGAGTTCGACGACACAGCCGACCTCGGCAGTCACTGAGAGGAACGGGATGGAGTCGTCCCGAATCTCGAACTCGACTTCGACGAACTCGTCGCTCACGAGCGCTTTCTTGCTCTCGACGGCGTTGATCGCATAGGCGATGGTCTCGCCGAGCTCCACGAGAACGGTACGCTCCAGATCCCCGAACGTCTCGAGCTGGTCCGAATACACCGTCAACACGCCGTAGCGCATCTCGCGGTACACGAGCGGAATCGCGATGCAAGCGCGATAGCCGCGCTTGAGCGCCTCGCGACGCCACCGGGGGAGTGGCGGCTCGCCCAGCAGGTCCTCGATAACCTGCGGTTCCTGCGTCTCGTTCGCCAGTTCCGTCGGTTCCCGTTCGCTCGAGTCGGCGTTTCTCGGATCGATCGCATCGAGGTACCCCTCGTTGGCGCCGCCCCACTCCTGGGGAGTCACCGCGTCGTGTACCGCGTCGTACTCGCCGATCCAGGCGAAGGTGTACGGTCCGGCGGTCGTCAACTGGGTGCAGACGGCCTGTTCGATCGCCGTGCGCGAATCCGCCGCCACCAGCGCCTGGTCGATGTGACGGATGACGTCGTTGACCTGGTTCAGTCGCGTGAGCCGCTCGTTCTGTTCGTGCAGGCGTTCGTCGCGTTCGATCAACTGGCGTTCCCGTTCGGCCCGATCGAGCGAGGATTCGGCGTTCGTCGCCAGGAGGCGAGCCAGCGACGGTTCCGTGCTCGCGGCCAGTATCCGGGCGAGCGACAGTCGCTCGTCGTGTACGTCGTCGCTCGTCCTCGAGCCGATGACGAGCACGCCGTGTCGCCCGAGCGGGAGGATCGCGACGCCGTAGGTGTCGGCGTCGGCGTCGGCCCCGGGGGCGACTGCCATCTCGTCGTGAACCGTCACCCGTTTCTCGGCGAACGCCTGCCACGCCAGTTCGGCCTGCGGGTCGAACATCTGCTCCGCGTCGACGATCGTTTCGGCCATCGCCGTCTGTGCGCGTGGTCTGAGCGTCCCCGTCTCGCTATCGTAGACCGCGATCATCGTAATCGGGAGGCCGAGCGCCGATTCGGCCGTCTCGACCACGGTATCACAGACCTCTCGTACCGTCTCCGCTCCGAGCAACTCCCCCGTCGCCTCGACGAGCCCCTCGAGTTGCGCCTCACGCCGGCGTCGCCGTTTCTCCTGTTCGACCCGGTCGAGGGCCGCCTCGGCGGTAGCCGCGAGCAGCCCGGCAAGCTGGCGTTTGTCCGCGTCGAACACCCCAATCTGGTCGGAGACGGCGACCATGACGCCGTGAGACCCGAGCGGAAGCCAGATGCCGCTGGGAAACGCCGCCTCGAGACCTTCGTCGCGGTCGGTCATACCGTCGTCCATCACGATGGTCTCTCCCTCGGCGAACGATCGCCACGCGACCGAGTCGTCTCCGGGACGCACGGGCGAAAGGGCTCCAAACCGGTTCTCGACGTACTCGGTCGTCGCGGCTGGCGAGAGCCGGGTTCCGTCCTCGCTGGCGAAGTACACCCCGGCGCCGGGAATGCCGAGGACTTCGTTCGTCGTCTCGAGGATGAGGTCGCACACGTCCTCGGCGGTCTCGGCGTGGAGTAGTTCCCGGCTCGATTCGTGGAGTGCCGTCAGCGTCCGTTCGTGTTCCTCCCGCTCGAGGGTGAGCGCGAGGAGCCCCTCGTTCGTCTCCCTGAGTTCCGCTTGCAGCGCCTGGATCATGTCCTGGTCTGCGTCCGAGGGCTGTTCGTCACCGTCCTGGCCGCTCATCGCGACCCCCTCGTGACCACCAGCACGGTCGCGTCGTCGTTCTCGTCTGCCAACTCCGCCAGGAGTCGGTGGGCGAGCGTCGAACTCGGTTCGTCCACGAGGTGGACGAATTCGTCCCACTTCCAGAGCGACCGTACGCCGTCAGAATACAGCGCCAGGGCGTACTCGGGGTCCCACTCGTTTTCCCTGATCAGCGGTTCCGGGGCGTCGTTCCCGAGCACTCCCCGTCGAGTCACGAACTCGAGTGGCACCGGGGCATCGACCTTGTGAGAGATATTGCCGACGCTGGCGTACGAAATCGTCTCTCTGGACCAGTCGAAACGAGCGAGCGCCATGACGACTCCGCGCGTCCTGGCACACACCCGTTCGACGCCCTGAAAGATGGCGGTGAGCGACTGGTCGAAGTGGCTCGTGACGTACCGTTTTGCCGCCGCCGCGGCAGTGTGTGCATCCCGTCCGTGCCCCAGTCCGTCGATCACGCCGACGAGGGCGCTGTGTCCCCACCGTTTGATGACGAACGCGTCGCCGTTCGGATCGCCGCGCGAACGGGGACGCGTCGCCGCTCCGAACGTGAGCGGAAACGGCTTCTGTGAACGCGTTCGAGTCCGAAATTCGCGTTTGGCGACGATGTGTGTGCCGGCGTGTGAATCGGGGCGAGGAACGACTTCGAATTCGTCCATGAGGCGATCGACCGCCCCGAGGCCGGACCCCAGGCTCCCCGCCGTCGAATAGCCGTCGGTGATCGCTCGATCGACGTCGCCGATTCCCGGCCCCGAGTCCTCGGCGTGAATCTCGATACCGTGATGGTCGTCCGACGACGTGGGCACGAGCGTGATCGTCCCTTCGCCGGCGTGTTTGACGATGTTCGAGGCCAGTTCGTGGATCACGAGGACGACCTCTTCGATGGTCGACTCGTCGAGTTCGAACGCTGCAAGGATCGGCTTCGCCCGGCGGCCAGCGAGGATGACGTCGGCCTGTTTGGAAATCGTGATCGACGTCTCGTCGTCACCCGTCATTGGCGACCACTCGTGGCACGTACTTGCGAATGGTGACGGTCGTCCCCGTCTCGGCACTCGTGTCGATCTCGAACTCGTCCATCATCTTCCGGGCGCCGGAGAGGCCGTGGCCCATTCCGCTCGACGTCGAGTACCCCTCCTCGAGGGCGCGATCGACGTCCGGAATTCCCGGGCCATTGTCGTCGAAGACGATTTCGACCACGCGCCGACTCCCCTCCGAGCGGACGCGCCAGCGCATTGTCCCGACCTCGGCGTAGAGATAGATGTTCCGGGCGAGTTCGGAGACTGCGGTCACAATCCGGGTGGTGTCCGTCAGCCCGAAGCCGACGTTCGAAACGACGTTGCGAATCGTGGTCCGGGCGGTGACGATGTCCGATTCGGAGGCGATCTCGAGGACCCCTTCTTCGCTCACCATGTGACTCATCTCGAATCTATCTCGAGGGCGTCTAGCGCCGCATCGATACTCTTGGCCGTCTGCACACCACCCAGGTCGAACCCGAGTTCGGTCACCGTGATGGCGATGGCAGGGCTGATGCCGACGAGAATCGGTCGAACGCCCATCAGTTCGACCATCTTTGCCGTCTCGACGATCACCCGGGCGAAGAACGAGTCGACCGTTTGCACGTCGGAGACGTCGAGCACGACTCCCTCGATGCGCTCGAGGTTCGTCTGGTTGATACGCTCGAGAATGCGCTCCTGGAGGTCGTCGATCGTACTGTCCGACGGGTGTGGGGGGAGGGTCGCGATCAGCGTTCCTCGCACCTGGATAACGGTGACGCGATCTGTGTGGGTCATATTACTGGGATTGGGACGCATTCGTCACGATGTCGATGTTCTGGGTGAGGTGCAATCCGAGTTCCAGCCCCTCGCTCAACGTGGACCTGGTTCGGATGTCGTCCATCGTGATCCCGAGCTGGACCAGCGTCTGGGCGATGTTGGGGTTGATCCCGGTGATGATGACTTCGCTGCCTAGCAGCGACACGGCGTTCACCGTATCGGTGAGGTGCTGTGCCGTCGCCGTGTCCACGTTGGGAACACCAGTGATGTCGATCAACGCAATCTCCGACCCGTTCTCTGTGAGTTCGATGAGCAACTCCTCGGTGAGCCGCTGTGCGCGAGTCGTATCCAGCGTTCCGACCACGGTTGCGAGCGTGATGCAATCCCAGATCTCGACGATCGGCGTCGACTGTTCGAGAATCGCTTCGGCCTGTTCAGCCGTCTTCCGCTCGAGTCGCTTGCGCTCGGAGATGTCGGTGACGTAGGCGATGAACTCCCCGTCGTCGATAGTTCCAGAGACGAGAACGTCCACCGTTTCCCCGTCGTTCGCGATCAGTTGCGTCTCGAATGCATCCACGTGACCCGTTCTCTTGAGCTGTTCTTCGAGTCGCTCACTGTCCTGTGGATCCGCGTATTCGATGGACGAGATCTCTGAGCGTAACTGTTCGACCGAATCGAAAGAGAGCATTCTGGCGAGTTGCTGATTGGCGTACTGATTCTCCGAGTCGACCTGGGACGCTTCGAGATCCAGATCGTCGACCGGAACCCGAAAGATGCCGATAGGAGCATTTTCGATTAATTTCTCGTAGGGGGGATCACTCGGTGACATCCGTAATCCGGTAAAAGTACAAAATCTGGCCTATTAACGTTTAGGACGAATTAGGTGTTATATTTCCGTCACTACTGTTGGTTGCCGATGGGTGTCTTCCTCGAGGAGCGAGTTTCTGGTTCAAACGGCTCGGAGACCGTTCGATGGGGCATTCGTGCCTCTGGCAGGAGAACGACGAAATCCGACCAACTCTCACATTCAGTGATGGTCCGATTCTGAAGAGTGTTTTGGTGGCTTGCCAATAGATCGCTCGCGTCAACGAGTAGGTATGCGCTCTCGAGACGTTCCCACTCGAGCTAGCTGAAAGCGCGAACCGTGAGACCCGCCAGCGGGTCGCGAGACGCGAGACGCCAACCGCGAAACGCTAGACACCACCCGCACCCTTCCGTGGCGCAATCGCACCGCACCGGACCAGTCGTCCGAGAACGCAGGCCACCACTCTCCGGAGCGAGCCGAACACTCGAGTACAGTGTCCGCTCGAGGGATAACTGCATTTAACCCACTGGAAAGCAGACCCGGTGGTATGGGAGCCGAGGAACTCGCGTCGCGTCTCGAGGAGGTACTCGCCGTCGATGCCGAGTCGTTTCGCGACCGCGCGATCGAGGAAGCCGACGTCATCGTCGAGGGAATCGAGTCGGGCGCGTTTGACAACCCACAGGCGATCGTCGGCTTCGAGTACGAATTCTACGCCATCGACGCCGAAACGGCCGCGCTCAAGCGCGTTCCTCGGCGTCTCCTCGAGTTGATGGGCTTCGAGAAGGAACTCGGCCTCCACAACGCGGAGATGACGACGAGTCCGCAACCGCTCAACGCCGACGGACTTCGCGCCCAGGAGTCGGAGATTCTCGCCCGCCTGCGCGCGGCGGAGAACGTCGCGAAAGCAGAGGGGATGCGCCTGGTCAGCGACGGACTCTGGACCCTGCCGCCGGCCGGCGAATCCGCCTACGAGTACCTGACGGACACGGTCGAACGGACGCTCGAGGTCGGCGATTCCTCAGGCGACAGCGAGGAAGCGGGCACCAACTCGCGCACCGTCACGCTCGCAACGAACATGAGCGACGCCGCGCGCTACCACGCGATGGCCAACACCGACCGTGCCGAGGCCGCCGGGATGGTCCTCGACTGCCCGCACGTCTCGCTCGCTGCCGAGACCGCGATGCCCGAGAGCCTCATCACCTCGATTCAGCCTCACTACCAGGTCCCCCACGCCCCGGACCTGCCGACGTACTTCAACTACGCCGTCAGGATCGCCGGTCCACTGCTCGCACTGGGAGTCAACTCGCCGTTCCTTCCCGCCGACCTCTACGACGACGGGGCGGCCGCCGAGGACGTCCTTCGCGACGCCTGGATGGAACACCGGATCAGCATCTTCGAGACCGTCCTGAACGATCCCTCGGCCGGGACCGGCAAAGTTCGCTTCCCGTACGACCTCGAGAGCGTCGAGAAAGCCGTCGAGCGAATCGCCACCGACGACACCCTCGTGCCGATGCCGGTCGGCGACGGCGACCGGTTCGACGACCAGTTCGCCCACTTCCGGCGCAAGCACGGCACCTACTGGCGGTGGGTGCGCCCGGTCTTCGACGGCTCGAGTCGGTCGGCGGCGAACGCCCGCATCGAGTTTCGCCCGATTCCGGCCCAGCCGACCGTCCGGGACTCCGTCGCGTTCCTCGCGGCGTACGCGGGGCTTCTGGAGAGTCTCACTCACCTCGAGCACCCCGTTCGCGAACTCGACTGGGAGATCGCCCGCGAGAACTTCTACGCCGCGATGCGCGACGGGCTGGCGGCCGACCTCGAGTGGATCACGAACGACGGACAGACGACGAGCGACACGGAAGCCGTCTACGCAGACCTTTTCGCACACGCCGAAGACGGCCTCTCGAGTCGCGGCCTGACCGACGAGGAGGTCGCGGCCTACCTCCACCCGCTTCGGCGTCGCGTCCGCCAGGGTCTGACTCCCGCCCGCTGGAAACACGAACTGGTGGCCGACGAGGTCGCCTCGGGGGAGTCGCTCGCGGGCGCCCTCGAGGTGATGCAACGTCAGTACGTCGAACAGCAAGCCGAGACGCTGTTCGAGGGGAGTTTCGCGGACTGGGCGTGACCCACGCCAGCCCGGGACGCAAGCGTTGCGCTCGAGTCGGTCGAGCAGTCGATGATCGGTATCGGGCCACAACTGCTTAAGCCCCGCAGTGGAAACTGACGCGTATGGTTACGTTCCTCTCCGGGGGTACCGGCACGCCGAAGCTGTTAGACGGGGCCGGAGCGGCGTTCTCGCCGGACGAGATTACCGTCGTCGCCAACACCGGCGACGACATCGAACTCGGCGGTCTCTTCGTCTCTCCCGACGTCGACACGCTTCTCTTCCAGGGCGGTGGCGTCCTTGACCGCGAACGGTGGTGGGGGATCAGGGGCGACACGCACCGCACGCACTCGGCGCTCTCCGACATCGCCGCAGCGGCCGACCTCCCCGACGGCCCGCAGTATCTCGAGGCCTCGAGACAGACCGAGGGCCGCGACATCGCCCGGTGGCGTCGGTTCTCGGGCATCGCGGAGTTCATGACGATTGGCGACCGCGACCGAGCAGTTCACCTCACGCGGACCAGCCTCCTCGACCAGGGACACACGCTCTCGGAGGCTACCAACGTCCTCGCCGACGGATTCGGGCTGACGATCGACGTCCTGCCGATGAGCGACGACGCCGTCGCGAGCCTGATCCACACCGAGGACGGCCTAATGCACTTCCAGGAGTACTGGGTCGCCCACCGCGGGAAACCGACGATCACGAACGTCGAGTTCCGCGGTTCGTCGAACGCCGAACCGGCACCGGGGGTGCTCGAGGCGCTCTCCGACCCCGTCGTGATCGGGCCCTCGAACCCGGTGACGAGCATTGGGCCGATGCTCGCGCTGCCCGGCGTCGCGAGGGCGCTGATGGAGACACCCGTCGTCGCCGTCTCGCCGTTCCTGGGTGACGAGGCGTTCTCGGGCCCGGCCGGTGACCTGATGGAGGCCGTCGGTGCGACGCCGAACACGGCTGGTCTGGCGACGGCGTATCCCTTCGCCGACGCGTTCGTCATCGACAGCGACGACCCGACCGAGTTCGACCGGCCGACGATCCAGACCGACATCCGGATCGACTCACCGGAGGACGCCGGTCGCGTGATTCAGGCCATCGACGAGGCGCTCTCGATCCTCGCCTGACCGATGTCATCGCACTCGCTCTCCGCACCACTCTCGCTCTCCCCGCCACTCGCACTGGCCAGTCTCTCGGGACAATCGGACGCCGAATGGGCGCTCGCAGCCGCCGAGTGGGCCGGCTGTGCGTTCCTCGGCGGTATCGCGCTCGACGGCCCGTCCCGCGAGGCCGCACGCGAACTCGTCGCCCGCGACCGGACCGAATTCCTGCCCGACGACCCGGTCGCATTCGTCGACGATCAACTCGCCGCCCTCGAGGACGAGTCCCTGCAGGCGGGAATCAACGTCAGGAGCGCCAGCGTCGACGCAATCCCGGCCGTCGCCTGCGTCTGTCGGGAGCGGGACGCGTTGCTCGAGATTAACGCCCACTGCCGCCAGCCCGAGCTCTGTGCGGTTGGCTGTGGTCAAACGCTCCTCCGAGACGCAGACCGACTCGGCGAGTACGTCGCCACCGCCGCCGACGACGGCGCGACCGTCGGTGTCAAGGTTCGCGCCGAGGTTTCGGGCGTCGACCTGTCGGCGCTGTGTCGCTCGCTCGAGGCCGCCGGCGCGTCGTTCGTCCACGTCGACGCGATGGACTCCGAATCAGTCATCGCCGACGTCACCGACGCCTGCGACCTGTACGTGATCGCCAACAACGGCGTCCGCGACGAATCGACCGTTCGCGAGTACCTCGCCTACGGCGCCGACGCGGTCAGCGTCGGTCGGCCCAGCGACAATCCGGTCGTCCTCGAGCGGGTGCGGCGGGCGCTCGAGAGGGAGGAGAGCGAGGCCTGAGTTCGCGGTCGACGATTGATAGTTCTCACACGCGCTGGTAGGGCCCGAGTCGAGTCCCGTCGAGCAGGTACGACTCCGTCGAGGCGAGGGCCTCCGGCAAAAACGGTGCGAGAAACGACTGGTTCTCGCGGTTGGTCCACGTCCCGCCCGCCAGGTCGTTGAACGCCGGCACGACCACGACCTCGGGCGGATCCGCGTCGCCCTCGAGCCACGGCAGTCCGTCGTAGGCCTCGCCGTCGCGTCCACGAAACGGAGCGGGGTCGAGCCGTCCGCGAAGCCAGACGCGCTCGACACGGGCGCCGCCGACGTCGTCCTCGAGTCGGACGGTGGGGTGTTCGTGGCCGAGGCAGACAATGTCGGCCTCGAGCACCGATCGGTCGGGCCAGGTGTGACCGTGACAACAGCCGAGACTATCGAGCCGGACGCCGCTGCCGTCCGTGATCCGAAGGGGTGTACCGCCCAGTTCGCCCTCAACGGTGGCGTTGCCGTCGCCGTCATGGTTCTCGAGGTCGCCAGGTTCGTCGTACCCCGTCCCCAGCCACCCCTCGATGGCTCCGTCGTGGTTACCCCGGACCAGCGTCACCGAGACGCCATCTGGAAGCGACTCGAACAGCACCTCGAGTTCGCCACGCTCCGCACCGCCAGGATCACCGATGGCGTGCATCAGGTCGCCGAGGACGATCAGCCGATTCGCGGCGGTTCGCTCGAGCAGCGAGCACAGTCGGGTTCGACGCTCGGCCGCTCGACTGGGGACGTCGACGCCGCGCTCGTAGCGCAACCCGACCTCGTAGCCGGCGTGGTAGTCCGCGACCACGAGCGCGCGCTCGTCGCCGAGTTCCGCGACGGCTGCCGGTTCGTCGGGCACGGGCTCGAGGCGGGCCATCGGCTCAGATAGCCTTCAATTTGCCGTCACCGGGCTCGTAACACTGCCCGCCCATCAGGGCGTCGTCGATGGCCTCCTCGACGTCGTCCTCGTCGGCACCGGTCTCGTCGGTGACAGTGTCGATCACGGCCGAGCGATCCGCGCCCTCGCCGTCGTCGAGGTCCGTCATCGTCTCGACGACGAGATCCTGGAGGTCGACGTCCTCGAGGTCGGTCTCCTCGTCGCCGTCGTCTTCGTTTTCGTCTTCGTCGACTCCCTCGGCCTCCTCGGTACTCTCTTCGTCGACTTCGGGTTCCGCTTCGTCGTCTTCGTCGTCTTCGACGTCCTCGACCGACTCGTCGCCCGCTGGCACGTCGATATCTGCCTCACCCGGCTCGTCGACGTCCGCCCCCGTCGAGAACTCGGTCCCGAACTCGGCCTCGAGTTGCTCGCGTTCCTCGTCGTCCATCTCGTACATGCCTGAGGCGTCCTCGAGTTCGTCTTCCTCGAGGTCGCCGTTCTGGCCGACGTCGACGGATTCCTCGTCGACGGGCTCTTCGTCAACGGATCCATCGTCGGCCGTCGAATCCGATTCCTCGGCGGTGGCTGCCTCGTCCTCGCCCTTGCCCTCGGCCTCGACACGGGCGTCGAAATCGCCGAGTTCGTCGGCCGTCGAATCCGATTCTCCGGCGTCGAAGTCACCCAGTTCGTCGCCTCCACTCGCGTCGTCTCCGCTGGCGTCGTCGGCCTCGAGATCGGCGGATTCGGTCCCGGTGTCGCTCGTCACCGCGGAGTCTGTGGTTTCGGCTGCCGCCGGCGCCTCGGGTTCGTTCTCATCCCGAGCAGGGGCGTCCTCAAGGTCGCTGTCGCCATCCACATTCACATCCACATCCACGTCCAGGTCGACGGACTCGGCGCTCGCCAGCGCGGCGAAGCTCGGCGCACCCGGTTGCGAATCGCTCGGCTGTCGGTTCAATCCGCGCACCTCGTCTCTGTCGCCGGCCACGACTGCTGCTGCATCGAGCGCGAGGTCGCGAACGCCCTCGAGGTAGGCGGGCGTGGTCCCGTAGTGGCCCTGGGCGAGCGGGATGCCGGCGGCGAGGCCGCGTTCGACGCCCGCCTCGCGCAGAGCCGTCTCGAGCGCGTCACCCGAGGCCTCGAGGTCGGCCGCCGCCGCGTAGGTGCCGACGCGCTCGAGGGTCTGTTCGGCCGCCGACACGACCCAGCGATCCCGCGTCTCGGGGTCGACCGTGGCGATACTCTCGGGGCGAATCGACGTGTAGACGACGTCCGAATCGTCGGGCTGGAACGTGCGTGCCTTACCCGTGACGGCCACGAACGCCGGCGGGTCGATCCGCTCGAGGAAGGCGAGTTCGTCGGGCTGGTACTGGCCGGCGTAGACGACGAACGCGCCGGTCGGATCGACGACGCGTGCGCGGAGCATCTCGTCGTTGACCGCCGTGACCTCCGTGAGCGCCCCGACGACGAACACTCGGTTGAGTCGCGCCCCCGTTGGAGTGATGACGTAGTTCGGCGCCCGCTCCTCGTCGCTCTCGGCGTGGGAGTAGTCGGCGTCGTCGAACTCCGCTGCGAAGACCCGGTAGGCGACCTCGCGTCCCGGCACCTCCTCGCCGTCAACGGAACTCATGCCTCCACCTCCGAGGCTCGGTCCCGCTCATCCAGGACCGCTCGAGCACGTTCGACCGGATCGTCGTCGCTCTCCTCGAACGTGCTGGCGTCCAGGTTTGCGCCGTACTCGTCGACCGAGAGGTGGCCGCGAACGCGGTACTCCGTGCCGACGACGTTTTCCCGGATGGTGTCCGCGACGGCCTCCTGGTCCATCGCCTCGCGGGCCTCGTCCTTCGCGTCCTCGAGGTCGCCGCCGTAGACCGCTTCGGTGAGTTCGTCGTCCAGGATCACCGTCACGGCGCCGGTGCCGTCGTCCAGGATCGCCTTCACTCGGAGGTCGTCGACGCCGTCGACGTCGCCGTGGGTCCGACACTGCCCCTTCTGGACCACGCGATTGCACTCGGGACAGCGCTGGATCAGTCCGGAACCGTCGCGGACGGCCAGCAGGTTCCCGACGAGTTCCACGTCGTATACGCCGCCGGTCGCGACGGCCTCCCCGATGGGGAGTCTGGGTGCGTCGGAGCCGACGTCGACGTTCGTCTCGAGGGCCGTCACCGTCGAGAACTCCGAGACGTTCACTTCGGGTACGCCGCGGAACTCGCGGACGTAGGCGTTCTCGATGCGAACCGAGGCGCCCTCTTCGATCTCTGGGACGGGATCCCAGTTCGTAAACGGCAGTCGACCACTCTCGTCGCCGAAGACTCCGCTGAGGATCTCGGTCTCGCCGTCTCGCCCGTTGATCGTCCGCTCCTCGCACTCGAGGACGGCGACCTCGATCGTCTTCGCGCGGTCGCCGGTCCGGAGATCGGCGAGATTGGCGTCTCCGCCGACCTCGTAGGGGACCTCGAGGGAGTCCTTGAGGAACGACAGCGAGGTGCTCTCCCCGAGGTTGAGTTCGGGTTCGCCGTCCCACTCGCGGACGCCGGCGTTGCCCGCGGTGATCGTGTCGCCCGGCGAGAGGCCGAAGTCCTCCCAGGCGGTGAAGTCGATCACGCCGGTTTCATCGGCGAGTTCGCCCTCGACGATGACGTGGTCCGAGCCCTGGTAACGGATTGACCGTTCGCCCGCGCTCAGGACGACCCCGGTGACCGTCACCGATCCGTCGTCGGGCGTGATCTCCCCGACGTCTCTGGCCGAGGGTGCGCCGCTCGAGCCGCCACTCGAGCCGTCCCCATACTTTCGACGGAGGCTCTGTGTGGCCTCCTCGAGCGGGACGCTGTACTCGAGTAGGTTCTGCAGGTCTGCTTTGACCTCCTCTTTGTCAACACCGAGATCGGAGGCGAGATCCTCGGCATGGGTATCGATATCCATCGGGTTCACTTCGAACGGAGAGGTAAAAAGCGTTCCCGGAACGGAGTGAAAGTAAACGTCGTCGTCGAAGGCCCGGGGATGGTAACCAGATGGGTCGAACCGCCGTGTTCTACTAGTGGTTCTGCCGATTTCGATTCGCCTGGACTTGGTTATAGTCTTCTAATTTGAGAGGATTGGATCGACTGTGCCCAATACAGCGCGTAGATTGACCGACGACGAACCCAAATCCTCATAACACCCTGATACAATACAGCGCTCAATGGGGTACTTCTCACGTGGAATCACCTCCGTTGGGGGCCAGCGCTTCATCTTCAGTCTCGGAAGTGTCTACCTCGCGGGTGCTATCGGATGTGCGCTCATCGCTATTGGTGGGATCCATTCGTTCGACGACCTCTTCACTAATTGCGTGCTACTTGGTGCAAGTGGAATCGTTCTCGTATCTGGTGCCTATCATCTCCCACGCACCGACCTCCGCCCCGACCTCTACGCAGACGTCGCCAGTTGGTGTGTCCGGGCCATCGGCGCCATGCTCGGTATCGTACTGTTTAGCGCATTGACGGGGGGAGTCAACGACCCCATTGCTGGCTTCGTCGTGCTCCCGGCGCTCGCCAGCATTGCTGGGCTTGGGTTAGGGTACAAGGATGCACGGGCCAAAACTCGTGCGTTAGACGCCGAAGATCGCCAGCGTGAACTCGAACAGGCAAACCGAAAACTCGAGCAGGTGAACCACGACCTCGAACGGGCGAACCGCAACCTCGAGCGCTACGAAACGATCGTCGAGACCGTCAACGATGGCATCTATCTCGTGGATGAAGACGGCTACTTCACGCTGGTCAACAGCGCCTACTGCGAGATGGTCGGCTACGATCGCGAGGAGCTGCTCGGCAGCCATGGCTCGCTCGTCGTGGACGAAGAGACGGTCGAAGCGGCGTACGACTATCAAGAACAGATGGTTGTGGGTGAGGAGCAGGAAGAGGAGACGGTCACGTTCGAGGCTGACGTTCATACTGCGAATGGGGAGACCATTCGGGCGGAAGCCTCGTTTGCAATTATCCGGGACGATGGCGAGTACGAACGAGTCGGCGTTGTCCGTGACGTAACCGAGCGGAACAAACGCGAACAGCAACTCGCCGAACAGAACGATCGACTGGACAGGTTCGCGGGAATGTTGGCCCACGAACTCCGGAACCCCGTGAGCATCGGCCAGATATACAGCCGAGAACTCCCGACAGAAACGAAACCAGAAGTGAAGGAGTACATCACCGAAGCGTTCGACCGCATCGAAGACATTATCGACGCCATGTTGGTTATCACGCGGGGGAGCGACGCGCTGTCTGAACCAACGCCAGTCTCAGTAGTGGAAACGGCACAGGAGACGTGGAGAGAGGTGGACGCCCCCGAGGCGAGACTGGAGGTGGAGGCAAACCAGACGATCGAAGCTGATAGCACGTATCTCCGCCATCTCTTTCGGAATCTGTTCGAGAACGCGGTCAACCACGGCGGAGCGGACGTCACAATCACGGTCGGTGACCTCCCCACCGGGTTTTTCGTTGCCGACGATGGGGTCGGAATCCCTCCAGCCGACCGCGATGAGATTTTCGAGGAGGGATATACGACGGCGAGCACGGGAGCGGGGATGGGATTGGGGTTGACGTTCGTCAAAGAGTTAGCGGACGTGTACGGTTGGACGTGTTCGGTGACGAAGAGCGATACTGGTGGGGCTCGATTCGAGTTCGAGAACGTGTCGATGACGCAAACTGCCACTGACTAGCCGTCTAATTCGCACCACACGTTGCTCACGTCCGCTACTGTCAGGGACGACGAACTTCGACGGAGCAATCCGTTTCGGTCTGGGCTGCGGTGAACGCTTTACCGCTCGCGCCCGTTGAACGAGCATGGCCGATACCCTGACCTGTCCGGAATGCGGGGACACGATTCGCTCACGAGAACACCTGGAAGCGGGCCACGAGGTCGCCGAACTGGAACCGAACGAGGATGGACTGACCCTCTACGGAAATCGCGACCTTTTCCTCTGTCGGAACTGCAAGCGTCCCCTCGGCGTCGGGCGCTGAGCGACACGACTCTCCATTGGTCTCCCGGACCGATGGTCGATTCTCGACGTCGACGAGCCTCGCGGTGCTTTCTTTACCCACCGCTCCGGAGAGAGCGTATGCACGTCGTCGTCAACGCTGCGATGAGCGCCGACGGGAAACTCTCCTCAAGGCGACGGGAGCAGGTCCGTATCAGCGGCGAGGCGGACTTCGACCGGATGGACGCGCTCCGGACGGCGAGCGACGCCATCGTCGTCGGCGTCGGGACGGTGCTGGCCGACGATCCGCACCTGATCGTCAAGAACGACGAACGGCGACAGCGACGGCTCGAGGCTGGCGAATCACCGTCGCCCGCCCGCGTGGTCGTCGACTCGAGTGGTCGAACGCCGCCCGACGCAGCTGTGCTCGACGACGACGCCGAGACCTACGTCTGCGTGACCGAGGACGCACCCGCCGAGACCGTCGATGCCCTCGCCGAGCGTGCGACGGTCGTACCCGCGGGAACGGGCCGTGTCGACCTCCGCGAGGCGTTCGCTGCTCTCGAGTCGGTCGGTCTCGAGTCCATCATGGTCGAGGGCGGCGGCGAACTCATCTTCTCGCTGGTCGAAACCGACCTGATCGACGAGTTGCGGGTGTTCGTCGGTCCGCGACTCATCGGTGGAAGAGACGCCCCGACCCTGGCCGACGGCGAGGGCTTCGTCGCAGACTTCCCGAAACTCGAACTCGAGGACGTCGAACGACTCGACGGCGGTGTCGTCCTGTCCTGGCGACTCGAATCGGACGCGGCTGTGTGATTCGTTCCCGCGTCACTGGGATAGCCAACAGGTATATACCCCACCGTGTTCTGCACCCACCAACGACCGGTGCACGACGTGAGCGCTTTCCGCACACACTCGGTTCGACCCCTACTCGCCCTGTCCCTCGGCGCCTTCGGCGTCTCGGGACTGGTAACTGCAGGAACCGCTTCTCTGGAACCCACGACGCTCGAGACGACGCTGGGCGCCGCCCTCGCCGTCGTCGGCGTCTACGGCGTCGCGTGCTACGCACGACGCGTTTCCAGACCGACGCTGGCGCGCCTCTCGATCGGGCTCTGGCTCGCGTTCATCGCCATCGCCGCCCTCCACCTGCCGGGGCTCGAGGCGACCGGCGCGGCCCTTCCGGCGCCCACCGGCGGCATCGTCGCCGGGTTTACCGCACTGACGTGGGCGACCCTCGTCGGCGCCGCCTCGACGACAACGTTCCTCGCCTTCCAGGAGTACAACGCCGGCACTGACGCGATTCCGGCCGAGGAATCCGTCGTCGACCAGGACTACGACTACTAGCGCCGCCGTTTTTCTGTACCCCTCCCCTCTCGAGCAGCGATTCCGAGCGACTGGTGGGGACGCTCCGCGCCGAGACGTTGGTCGACGATTGGCTATGCTATAAAAATAATAGTAAATTGGTGCACATTCGATAGTATAGAATCGGGGCGATTCGCATCGAATCCCCCGCGAATCTGTGTCTTGCTCCGAACAGAGAGAGGGACTCGAGACGTCGCCGTCGCAGCCTGCCACGGCTACCGAACTCGATAGCTCACCGCGATTCCCTCCCCCAGCGGAAGCACCACCGTTTCGAAGTCCGGATCAGCACGAACCGTCTCGAGGTACGTCGCAATACCCCGCGTGTGCTCGTTGACGTCGTCCGGATCGCCACCCTCGACGATCTCGAGGAGTTTCTCGAACTGTATGATCCCCGCTCGCATCGCGTTGTCCGCGACGATCACGCCGCCGACGGCGAGCTTCGGCTTGATGGCCTCGAACGCCTCCGTGTAGCGGTGTTTCTGGTAGTCGATCAACGCCACGTCGAACGGCCCCTCGTAGTCCTCGACCGTCTCGAGCGCATCACCGAGTTCGTAGCTGGCGAGGGCGTCGTAGCCACCGCGCTCGAGGTATGACTTCGCCAACTCGAGTTCGTCCGCGTCCACTTCGGTGAGCACGATCTCGCCGTCGTCGGGGAGCGCCTCGGCGAACCAGTACGCGGAGTAGCCGTAGCCGGAACCGAACTCGAAGATGCGCTCGGCGTCGGCGAGGCGAGCGAGTAGGCGGAGGAAGCCGCCGACTTCGGGACCGACGTGGGGGAAGCCCTCGGCGGCCGCGTACTCGTCCATCTCGGCGAGCGTCTCGTCCGGTTTCGGGCCGGTCGCCCGGACGAACCGGGCGATTTCGTCTGCAAGAACGTCGACCATAGCCGATGATACGCTGCGACGAGAATAAAAGGCCGGGTGAGACGGGCGCCCGAACGACGTATCGATGGGGCCGACTATCGATACTTCCATATACGACCCCGTCTGATACGAATACATGACGATAAATTGTCACCTCTCGAGCCACACCCGGCATATTTCTCCCCAAAACGTTTCAACGCCCACCGTTGACAGTTCATCCACTCCGCGATCCCTCCACTAACTATCCGCAATGGCCCTCCTCACCGTCGTCTTCGTCACTGGATTGATCGTCGCAACCGGTCTCGTCACGACCTGTGCGTTCAGTACGAGTATCGAGCAGTTCCGTCACGCCGTCGCCGACTTCGACCGACGACTCGGCGACATCGCGCCATACCTCGCCGTGGCGGGGCTCTTTTTCGTAGCGAAGCAGGCGACGAACGGTCTGAGTCTCCGTATCTCCCGCGCGCTCGGCTGGGACATCACCGACTCGCTGTACGAACTCGAGGGACTGTTCGTTGCCGACCTGCAGGCAGCGGTTCCCGAGCCGCTCATCGGGTTCTTCTCGGCGATGTACATGTTCGGGTTCCCGTACCTGCTCGTCGTCCCGCTCGTGCTGTACTTCGTGCACACCTCGAGCCGGCACCTCAAGGGAGTCCTTACCGCCTACGTCCTCAACTACGCCGTCGGGGCGATTCTGTACACACTCTTTATCGCCTACGGCCCTCGAAATCGAGTGCCACATCACGTCTCCGGGTTGATGTACGACGTCTACCCGGAGACGCAGACGTTGACGGCCGCGGTGTCCTCCAACACCGACGTCTTTCCGTCGCTACATACTTCGCTCGCAGTCGTCGTCGCGCTGTTCGCCTGGCGGACCCGAAAGACGTACCCGCTGTGGACGTACGTGTCCTCGATCACGGCCGCGGCAGTCGCCCTTTCGACGATGGTGCTCGGCATCCACTGGCTCACGGACGTCGTCGCCGGCCTCGTGCTCGGCACCTGGAGCGTCGTCGTGGCGACGCGCGTCGTCGAAACCGTCGAGGGTGAATCCGACGCGCCGTCGCCGCTTGAGGACGGCGAGGAGAGCGTCGCCTCCGAACTCGGTGATTGAGGCGATTGGCGTCTCGTATCGGCTCCTACCAATGACCGATGGTGATGGTCGAACGGGGAAATAGAGAACCGACACCCGACGACGAATGGATCAGGCGACCGTCCAAATCCCCATCGCGGCCGTCGAACTCCCACCGATGAGCACCGGGAGCCAGTAGACGGCTCCACGGAAGATGAGGACGGCGGCGGTAATCTCGGGAAGCGGAACGGCGGTCGTCGGGACGAGCAGGAGGACGAACGCCGCTTCGATGCCTCCGAGTCCACCCGGGAGCGGCGCGGCGCCAGCCAGATTCGCCAGCGGAATCGCAAAGAGAACGACCGAAACGTGGACGCTGTACCCGACGGCAGCGAACGCCGCGAGGAGGGCTGCCGCCTGGAAAAGCCAGCCGAGGAGCGAGAGGCCGACGATGAACGCGAGCTGTCGGCGACTCGTCCCGACCTGGCGGAGGTTGGCGAAGAAGTGCGCCACCCGTCCCGCGATCTCGCGCTCGAGCGCGACCGGATTGAGTCGTCCGCCGCCGAATCGACCGGCTACCTTCGCGATGGTCGCCGGCACGTGCGCCTCGATACGCTCTCGAACGGCCCACCCGAGCGCGAGCACCAGGCCGAGGACGGCGACGAGCGCGATCGCACCCGTCAGTGCGTTTTCGAGGCGTGGACCGACCGTGGCGGTCGTCGCGTAGTAGCCGACGCCCACGAGCGCCAGGAGGACGGACGGGGCGACGTTGGAGACGTCGACGGTGGCGATGCCGGCGAGGCCGGTCTCGTACTTCGCACCCGTGCTCCGCGAGATGAGCAACGCGGAGAAGGGCTCCCCGCCGGCCTGTCCGAACGGCGTCACGTTGTTCGCGAAGACGGCCCCCGCGTAGACCAGGAACGCCTTTCCGACGGTGACGCCGACGCCCAGTGTCTCGAGCACGGTTCGGAGCATGAGACTCCAGGAGGCGAGCCAGGCGAGGCCGAGGACGATCGTCGCCGCGACGAACGCCGGGTCGGCCGCCAGCAGCGCGTCGACGACGTACTCGGCGCCGACGACGACGAACAGGACGACGAACACCGCGAGCGCGCCGAACGCGCCGAGAAGCAAGGCCCGCCGACTCCCAGGTGCCATACCTGAGAGTACGGACCGATCCCCTTGAACGTCCTGATTCGCCTCGAATCCGGCGCAAGTACCGGTTTTTTGCCGCCAGGCGACGAACCAGTAAAGATACGTCGATTGGATAGCAAACGGGACATAACAGATGAAAAGTCAGCGTTTCCTCGACTCACAGTGGGACTACTGTCTCGTCCTGGACGCGTGTCGGTACGACGTGTTTAGCGAGGTGTACGACGAGTACCTCGAGGGCACGCTCGAGAAGCGACGGAGTACGGGGTCGTCGACGCCGGAGTGGGCGTCTCGAACGTTCACCGGCGACCACGACATCGCGTACTTTTCGGGGAACCCGTTCATCAACGACCTCGGGATTCCGCTGAACGAACTCAAGTGGGGGGCCAGTTGCGACTACGAGTGGACGGCGAACGAACACATCAGCGACGTCGTCGACGTCTGGAAGCACGGGTGGGACGACGACCTCGGTACCGTTCCGCCCGACAGCGTAGCGGAGTCGTTCGCCGAGCATCGGGACCTGGTCGAGACGGCCGATCGGACGGTCCTTCACTACATGCAACCCCACGCGCCGTACCTCGCCCGTGGCACGGGGCAGAAACTGAAACAGATCCAGAAGGGCATCCGACGGCAGGACGAAGCCGACGAGGACGACGACGGGGGCGTCCTCGACTCCCTCGGCGAGACGGTCAGGCCGAAGGTGGAGTCGACCCTCGAAGGGAGCGAACTCGCCCAGAAGGCCGGCCTCTGGCTCGAACTCGACCCGGCGGATCTCGTCCGCAACGGCACCCGCGACGCCGCGATGGCCCTCTACGAGGAGAACCTGCGAATCGCCCTCGAGTCCGTCGCGGCCCTCGTCCCGGAACTCGAGGGGCGGATCGTCGTCACTGCCGATCACGGGGAGGCCTTCGGTGAGGAGGGCGTCTGGGAGCACCACATCGAAACACACATTCCGCCGCTCGTGGAGGTCCCGTGGCTCGTCCTCGAGTGAGTAGGCGGGGCGGTCCGTCCGCGGGGACGAACCAGTCGCCATCGGATCGGCCAGCGTCGAACCGGTTGCCACCAAACGGGTCGGCAGCGAGGGGTGACATCGCGTGAAGGTCTCCCACTACTTCGAGTTCGAAGCGCACGTTACGGGCGGCATCCGGGAGTCGGTCGCCCACCAGCGCAAGATGCTGGACCGACTGGACGTCACGTACACGACCGAACCCCGCCTCAACGTCGACGTGTTTCACTGCAACCTCATGGGGCCGCGGTCGGTCTGGTACGCCCGGCGCGCTCGCTCGAGGGGAGTTCCGGTCGTCGCCAACACCCACGTCACCGCCGAGGACTTCGGCGACAGCTTCCGGTTCACCAACGCGCTGGCGAAGCCGTTGCGGCCGTACCTCGAGCGGGCCTACGGCCTGGCCGACGCGCTCGTCTGTCCCTCGGCGTACAACCAGCAACTGATCGAATCGTACGCCGACGTGCCGACGACCGTCATCTCCAACGGCGTCGACGTCGAGAAACTCGAGGGGTTCGAGTCGCTCGAGGAGACCTACCGAGAGCGCTACGACCTCGAACCTCCCGTCGTCTTCCTCGTCGGTCACGTCATCAAGCGCAAGGGGCTCGAGACGTTCGTCGAGACGGCGCGGCGGCTTCCGGACGTCGATTTCGTCTGGTTCGGCCCCGTGGATCGCTCGCTGAAGGGTCGGGAGACGCTTCGTCTCGTCGACGACTCCCCGTCGAACTGCACGTTCACCGGCTACGTCGAGGACATCCGTGGCGCGTTCGCGGCGGGCGACGTCTTCTTCTTCCCGACCCACGAGGAGAACGAGGGCATCGCCCTGCTCGAGGCGATGGCGGCCGGCAAACCCGTCGTCGTCCGCGACATCGAGACGTTCGCGTGGCTCGAGGATGGCGAGGACTGCCTGAAAGTCGACGCGGACGGCACCGAGGGGTTCGAGCCGGCGATCGAACGGCTTCGCGATCCCGACGTCCGTCAGCGATTGGGCGACAACGCCGCGAAGCGAAGCGAGGCGTTCTCGCTCTCGGCGGTCGCGGGTCGCTACGAGACCCTGTACGCGGAGGTGACCTGAATGAAGATCGGCTTCTTCACCGACAGCTACTTCCCCGGCATCGACGGCGTCACGTACACGATCGACCTCTGGCGGGCGGAACTCGAGGCGAAGGGACACGAGGTGTACATCGTGTATCCGGACGGCGAGTACGAACCGGACGAGAACGAGATTCCCGTCCGGTCCCTGCCGAACCCGTTCTACCGGGGGTATCGGATTCCCCTGTTCAAGCGAACCTCCAAACTACCGGATCTCGACGTCGTCCACTGCCACGGGCCCGCTCCGGTGGGCATCCTCGGGCGCTACTACGCCCGGAAGCACGACGTGCCGTCGATCTACACCCACCACACGCCGCTCGAGGAGTACTTCCACCAGAGCGTGAAGTCGAAGACGGTCGCTCGCGGCCTGAGCAAGCTGTACGTCCCCTGGGAGAACGCCCTGCTCGGGAGTTTCGACGTCGTCACCGCCTCGACGAGTCGGATCAACCGCGCCGTCGAGTACATCGAACTCCCGGTCGGCATCGACATGGAGTTCTTCCAGCCGACCGACGAGGACTGGTATCCCGACCCGGACCAGACCGTCGTCGGGTACAGCGGTCGGCTGAGCATGGAGAAGAACGTCGACGAGATCCTGCGCGTCGCCGCCGAACTGCCCGAGTACGAGTTCGTCGTCGTCGGCGAGGGGCCGTACCGCGAACCACTCGAGGCGCAGGCGCCCGAGAACGTCACCCTGCGGGACTTCCTCCCGCGCGAGGACGTCCCTACCTTCTACTCCTCCATCGACGTCTTCGTGACGGCCTCGACGGGCGACACCCTGGGCCTGTCGACGCTCGAGGCGAACTCCTGCGGGACGCCGGTCGCCGCCGCCGACGTCCCGCCGTTCGACGAGACCATCAGGCCCGAGAACGGCGACCGGTTCGCCCTGGGGGACCTCGAGGCGATGGCCGGGGGGATCGAGTCCTGTCTCGAGACCGACCGCGATACACGGGCGGCCGTCGAGCGCTACGCCATCGACCGGACGCTGGTCCACCTCGAGCAACTGTATCACAACGTACCGCTGACGACGCCGGCGGCGTCCGCGCTCGAGGATTTGCAGTGGGGGCCATCCCACGAGGATTGATTGTCAGTAGTTCGACGGCAGTTCGACGGTAGTTCGACGGTGCCCCGAGCACCGCTCGACCACAGGCCGAGCGCGGCCCGCACGCGACGATACGGGCAATCAGCATTCAGCAATCAGTATCCCTATATGACGAAGGTCGGAACGATATTTTATGAACGGAAAGCGAGTCCTCGTCACCGGCGGCACGGGGTTCATCGGCTCGAACCTCGCAAACGCGCTCGCCACGGACAACGACGTCGTCGCCCTCGACAACGGCTTTCTCGGCACGGTCGACAACCTCGAGGACGAGGTTACATACGTCGAGGCGGACGTCCTCGACGACGACCTCCCTACTGACGTCGACATTGTCTACCACCTGGCGGCGCTCTCGAGTCGGCAACTGCTCGAGGACCACCCGCGGGAGGGGACGCGAGTGAACGTCGAGGGGTTCGTCAACGTCGTCGAGCAGGCGATGGCCGACGGCTGTGAGACGATCGTGTACGCGTCGACCTCCTCGATCTACGGCGACCGGACCGAACCGACCCCCGAGGACGTCCCCATCGACGCCTCGACCGGCTACGACGCCTCGATGCTCGCCAGGGAGCGCTACGCGGAGTACTACAACGACTTCTACGACGACCTCGCGCTGGCCGGCATGCGATTCTTCTCGGTCTACCAGGGGTACGGCGGGGCCGAGAGCCACAAAGGGACGTTCGCGAACACCGTCTCGCAGTTCGCCGAGAAGATCGCCAGCGGCACCCCACCGGTCCTGTGGGGCGACGGCAGCCAGACCCGGGACTTCACGCACGTCGAGGACGTCGTCCGTGGCCTCGAGCTCGCAGCCGAAAACCGGCTCGAAGGCGTCTACAATCTCGGGACCGGGGAGTCGTACTCGTTCAACGAGGTCGTCGACCTGCTCAACGACGCCCTCGGAACCGACGTCGAACCGGTCTACGAACCCATCCCACTGACGAATTACGTTCACGACACCTGCGCCGACAGTTCGACGTTCAGGGATGCGACTGGATGGCGCCCCGAAATCGACTTCGAGGACGGCGTCGAGCGGGTCTGTCGGCCGTACCTCGAGGCTGACGAGAACGACGAGCGATAACGCCTGAGCCCCGGAGAAATCGGCAAATGGGCCTCAGACGTCCCGATCGACGACGAATTCGGTAAACTCGAGCAGCTGCTCTCTCGGTTCCGTCTCAAGGTCGACTGGCAGGTCCTCGAGCGCCCCCCGTGCCTGTTCCGAGAACTCGAGCGCGCGCTCGCGGGCGTACTCGATGCTCTCCGCGGCCTCTATTATCGCGAGCGCCTCGGCGATCTCCTCGTCGGTGTTGGCGTCCGTTTCGAGGATCTCCTCGAGTCGACCCGCTCGGTCGGGGCTTGCGTTTTCGATGGCGTGTAACACCAGCAGCGTCGTCTTCCCCTCCCGGATGTCGTTGCCGAACTCCTTGCCGAAGTCACCGGCCCGTCCCAGCGAGTGCTCGACGTCCAGGATGTCGTCGCCGATCTGGAACGCGATGGCGGTCAGTTCGGCGTACCTGGCGAGCGCGTCCTCGACGGCCGTCGACTGGTCGGTGACGATAGCCGCCAGTCTGGCGACGATCCGGCTCAGACACCCGGTCTTGCAGGCGCACATCTCGAGGTACTGCTCGGTCGAGATGCGGACCCCGCGCTCGTTGTGCCAGCAGATGTCCATCCCCTGGCCGAGGTGCGTTCGGTTGAGTTCGTACAGCAGCATCTCGTAGGCTCGAAGCCGCGTTTCTGCATCGAGGTCAGCGGGATCGTGCGTCAGGATCTTCAGCGGGAGAAAGTACATCGCGTTGCCGGCGTTCAGGGCAACGTCCTCGCCGTGGACGTGGTGGAGCGCCGGTTCGCCGCGTCGAATCGACGCCCCGTCCTCGACGTCGTCGACGATGATCGTCCCGTTGTGGAGGATCTCGGGAATGCAGGCGTAGGAGAGGAACGCTTCGGGATCCTCGCCGAGCGCCTCGACGAACACGAGAAACAGGACGGCCCGCCACCGTTTGCCGCCGCGGTCCAGGAGGTCCCAGAGCGGATCGGCGAGCGCGCGCTGGATCCCTTCCGGATCGTACGCGAACGTTGGCTCACCGAAGAACGCCTCCAGGTCGTCGCCGTCGACCTCCCGTGGGAGTATCTCGGCGATGGCGTCGTCGATCACCGGCCGCCACTCGGCAAGCGCCTCTCGCATACGTCTCACCCTCGCTCGGTGTGGACAAAAAGCTTCAGTTTCTGATGAATCGGTCGTCGTTCTGACGGTGAATGCAGGCGGTGACCGTCGCTCACGTACTCACCTACTCGAGCCGGGCGATTCGTACTCGCGTGATGACAATCGCTCGCGTGACGACAGTCATCGGGACGATGTCGACGCAGCCCTTACTCGAGTCCCTCGGCGTAGGCGACGTCGACCTCGGTCGCTTCCGGGTGCCGACCGTCGAGCGGGAGTTTCCACCCGTCGAGGACCGACGGGTCGTTCTGCGCGTTCGTCAACGTAGTCCGGACCTCGAGCAGGTCGACGCCGTAGAAGTCGTTCGGAACGCCGTGGAGGTACTGCAGGGCGGTGGCGAACAGGCTTCGCATCCCGTCGTCGTCCTCGAAGTCGACGTACTTGTAGACGCCAGCGGCGACCTGTACCATGCCGTGGAGGAACTGGCTCTCGACCGTTCCGCGGCCGTAGTTGTACCACTCGTCCTCGAAACAGTCGTGGCTCGCGTGGTAGTCGCCGGCATTGAATAGTCTGACGCCGTGAACCGTCGCCTGCCGGAGCGTTCCGTGTTCCCAGCGGTCGAGTTCGGGCCGCCAGCCCGTCGGCGCGCTCGAGTCCGACGGCGGGTCCACGTCGGGGGCTCGTGTGTGTTCGTCCACGGGCGGATAGAGGAGGGGCAGGGTAAAACGTCTTGGCGCCTCCGCGCGAACCGCCGAGCCGTTCCCGGGGTCGTAGATTGGCCGGAGCGCTTATAGGATTCGATTGACGAATGGGAGTAATGATCTATCCGTCGCAACGGTGTGTGGCGTGTGGCGAACGGCTGTTCGCCCACGTCGACGGCGGGGTCGTGTGTCACAATTGCGGGGCCCGGTACGACCAGGACGATTCCGACGGAAGGGGCGAATCCTCGGACGGTCCTTCGTCCCCCGACTCCGGCGGTTCCCGAGGGAGCGAGACGGAACTCGTCGTCGAGGCCGTCTCGCACATCGACCCGCCCGAACCGACCGAGCGTGCTCACGAACGGGACGATAAACGTAACCGCAACGCGACGCCGATTCTCCTCGAGACGCCATCGTCCTGAGCCGTTCCCGGGGTCCTCGCGAGTAGCGTACCGCCACTCGTTTTCTGCCGTTCGTATCGCGTTCAGTCCTGCTATCACCGACGTTACCGCAGATCAATTTCACGCGGATCGTGACTCAACTCGTCCACCTCGCCTCGAGCACTCGCCAGGTAGATCGCACTGTTGACGAGGCCGATGTGGCTGAACGCCTGCGGGAAATTGCCGAGGAGTTCGCCGGTCTCGGGTTCGATTCGCTCCGACAGCAACCCGAGCGGCGAGGCGTGCTCGAGCACGGTGTGGAAGATGTCCTCGGCCGCGTCGACCCGGTCGGCCAGCACGAGCGCGTCGACGAGCCAGCAGGTACAGAACACGAACGTCCCGTGGACGTCGGGGACGGCCTCGCTCCCCTTCGTTCGGTAGACCAGCCCCTCGTCGGTCGCGAGCTCCTCCAGGACGGTGTCGAGCGTCGCCGTCACCCGGGGGCCGTCCGGCGGGAGGAACCCGTACAGCGGGATCAGGAGACAGGACGCGTCGAGTGCGGTGTCCGTGTCGAAGTGCTGGACGAACGACCCCGCGCGCTCGCTGTAGCCGTGCTCGAGGATCGCCTCGCGAACCGCCCGGCGCTCCGATCGCCACCGCTCGAGCGGCGCCTCGACGTCGTGGTCCTCGGCGAGCGTGATCCCGCGCTCGAGAGCGACCCAGCAGAGGAGCTTCGAGTGGACGTAGTGACGCTGCTCGTCGCGGTACTCCCAGATGCCGTGATCGGGCTCCGACCAGACGGAGCACACGTGATCGACCAGCGCTTCGATCGCCGCCCACTCGTCCTCGTCGAGGTCGCCGTCGCGGACGAGCGTCTCGTAAATCGCCTGCACGATGGCGCCGTAGATGTCGTGCTGGTTTTGCGTCGCGGCCGCGTTCCCGACTCGAATCGGCGTCGAGTGGCGATAGCCCGAGAGTCCCTCGAGTTCGTGCTCGGTGAGGTCCGTCTCGCCGTGGACGCCGTAGACGGGTTGCATCTCACCCGGTGGTTCGGTGACGATGTCTCGAAACCACTCGAAGTAGTCGCGGGCTTCCTCGTCTCGACCCAGGTTGTGCAGGGCCTGAACCGTGAACTTCGCGTCCCGGATCCAGTTGTACCGGTAGTCCCAGTTGCGGTCGGTGCCGTACTTCTCCGGGAGCGACGTCGTCGCTGCAGCGTAGATGCCGCCCGTCTCCTCGTTGATCAGGAGTTTGAGCACCAGTCCCGACCGGAGGACGTACTCGCCCCAGGGGGTGTCGTCGACGAGTGGGGCCGCGTCGTTAATCAGCGAGTCCGTCCAGGATTGCCAGTAGTCGACGGTCGAGGCGAGCGCGCTTCGACACGAGGCGATCGACCTTGGTTCCTGTCTCTGTGCCTCTTTTCCTTCCCCTTCGTCGTCGCGATCGCTCACCCCGTATCGGAGACGGAACCAGACCTCGTCGTCCGCGACCAGCGTTCGCGTGCCGACGACGCGGTCCTCGAGCGCGCGCGGTTCGAACTCGCCACGGACCTCGAGGACGAGGTCGTCCTGGCGCTCGATCCAGTCGGGGCTCGTACTCGAGTCCCCGGTCGCCACGTAGCCGGTCTCCGTCCGCGAGACGGTCGTTGGCGCCTGGCCGTACTCGAACCGCGGCTCGAACTCGAGTTCGACGGTGAGTGTCCCGTCCGTACACCGGACGCGTCGGTAGATTGCGAGCTGGTCTCGGTCGTCGTGGTTCTGATCGCCATCGTATTCGTGGTCGTCGTCACCCCAAACCGGCATGAAGTCCGTAATCTCGAGCGTCCCCGAGCGTGTCGAGAACGTGGTCTCGAGGACGTTCGTTCGGTCGCGGTAAGCCTGTTGGACCTCGTAGCTGTCCGTCGGCCTGACGGCGAAGTGACCGCCGCGTTCGTCGTCGAGCAGGCGGGCGAACACGCTCGGTCCCGCGCTGTGGGGGAAACAACACCAGTCGATCGATCCCGATCGATCGACGAGGGCCATCCGGTCGTCGTTACCGATGATTCCGTACTCGGTGAGTGGCGTATATCCCATGCTCATCTGGTCCCTGCATCGGTCGTTCTTCGAAGCCGTCGCATCTACCCGACCCGTTCCACGACGTCGTGGATAAACGTGGCTCCTGAAATGTCTGCCCGACCGTGCACGGCACGGGAACGGTTTCGACCGCCTTCCGTATGCGTCCCCGACTTATACGGTCACCGTCATTGAAACCGCACTCATCTCGAGACGGTTTCCGTCTCCGGAGTGATCCACATGACCATCGGTTACCACGCCTCCCACGAGCAGTTCGCCCCGAGCGAGTTGCTCGAGTACGTTCGACGCGCCGAAGCGCACGGTTTCGAACACTGCCTGGCCTCAGACCACTTCCACCCCTGGAGCGAGCGACAGGGGGAATCCGGGCACGTCTGGTCCTGGCTCGGCGCCGCCGCCCAGGCGACGTCGATGACTTTCGGGACGGTCAACGCACCGGGCTACCGCTACCACCCCGCCGTGATCGCTCAGGCGGCGGCCACCCTCCGCGAACTCCACCCGGATCGGTTCTGGTTGACCGTCGGCAGCGGCCAGTTGCTCAACGAGGGCATCACCGGCGTCGACTGGCCGGTCAAAGACGAGCGTAACGCTCGCCTCGAGGAGTGCGCCGACGTGATGCGACGGCTCTGGGACGGCGAGGAGGTGACCCACCAGGGCCGGGTGACGGTCGAGGCGGCGAAACTCTACTCGCGACCCGAAACACCGCCGCCGCTCGTCGGTGCCGCCCTCTCGCCCGAGACCGCCGCGTGGCTCGCGGAGTGCGAGTGGGCCGACGGCCTGCTCACGCTCGGGACGCCCGACCACGACGCCGACGCCGAGCGCGTCCGGGCGTTCAAAGAGCGGGCGCCGGACAAACCCGTCTACCTCAAGGTCCAGCTCGCCTACGACGAGACGGACGAGGCCGCCCTCGAGGGGGCCTACGACCAGTGGCGAACCAACTGCGTGCCGGGGCCGGTGACCCAGCAACTGCGGACGCCCGGCGACTTCGACGAACTGGCCGAAGGCGTCGACAGAGAGCAGGTCGAGGAGAACGTCCGCGTCTCGGCCGACCTCGACGAGCACGTCGCGTGGCTCGAGGCTGATTTCGACCTCGAGGTCGACCGGGTGTATCTGCACAACGTCACCACGAACCAGACGGCGTTCGTCGAGGACTTCGGGGAGCACGTGCTTTCGGCGCTCGAGGACGAGGGGTGAACGAAACCGTAGAGTATTCAAAGGCCACCTGCCTACTCGCTAGCGCGTGCGAGGGTAGCCAAGCGGCCAACGGCGGCGGACTCAAGATCCGCTCGTGTAGACGTTCGTGGGTTCGATTCCCTCCCCTCGCATCGCAGTGAGGCGCATGCCGCGCCGAACGAGATGCGGAAGATCACACGGAGCGATCTTCCCTCGCAAAAATTCTATTGAAGCAAACGTACCGAGTAACTCACTCCAAAACCTCGAGACCGGCCATTTCGGCCACCATCAATGCGGTAGCGACGTTGAATGCAAGGCTGATCGGTGCGGCGACGATTGCCGCTATGATCGCACCACCAATCCCGGAGTGAGCAAGAACACTCAACGGGATCGCACAGACGAGCGTCGCGACGACGAGGGTGAGAAAGAACCAGATCGACTGGTGCTCGCTAACGAGGTCGTACGCTCGTTTAATGGCGGACTCGATCCCGATATCTTCCAGCACCAGAACGTACACAGTCGGGAACAGGAGGTACCCGACGACCAGCAAGAGGAAAATCGAAAGGACGAACAGCGGAGGCACGACGAGCAATGGGAGGAAGACGACGAGTATCCCGACGACGACGAGCACTTCCAGCGCGATTATTCGAACGGCGAATTTACGCAGGTTGGCGATGAAATCGAACGACCCAGTCGTGATGCCCGAGGCGATACTCCCGAAGTACCCCGCACTGAGCACACCGGAAATGACGAGATACGTGACGAGCAGTGGGACAGCAAGCACGATTGACTCCATCGTTCCGAATGGCACTGAAACTGTGAGGCCGCCGCCATCGGGCGCATTGACGAAACTCCAGAGATCGTACCGGTAGATAGGAAATGACGCGGAGACGGACATACCATGACTCTGGGCTGTGGCCAGCAGATCACTCACGTTCAGCACCGACGTCACAAGTGGCACGAGTGCCAGTACGAGGAGACGGTCAAGGTGCGCGAACGTACGGGAGAGTAGACCGTCAAGTGAGGGCGGGTTACTACTGGGGGCCTCTCTAGAGGGCGGTGTCATAATCGTATCCTAACAACTCCTCTACAAAAAACTTCTTTATTTTCAATGGGGAGAAACGTTTTACGTCGTATTTTATGCTCTCGAATCACTGATGGCCTCGACAACGACTTCCCTGGAATGCGCGTTTCTGGTTGGTGTTCCATTCGCACCCTGCCTGACCGAATACGAATCTTCGCTGACCCACTCTCAACTCGTGCAACAGTCGCGCCCCGTGTTCAGCGCGGGTGGCGATTGATGTCTCCCGTTTAGGGTTTCAACTGGACCGTTTCCTCCAGTTTGCGTTCGCTTCGGCTTCCGCTGCCCAGGCCTCTACGCCGAACGTCAACCCGCCGCCGTCTTGAGGAGATTAGGACGGAAGTGGGCCCGTGACGTGTGGTAGACGTATGAGACAAAGGACCAGGAAGATCCACAGACCGGTATAGAACTACTATCGACTGTCACCCCTATCGGAACCACGGTTACGATTGGCGTCGTCGTGAGTACGTGTGCGAGACTCTCGAGAACCCTCGAGACCGGCGGCTTCGGGACCAGGACGCCGTCGCGGTGAGAGGTGCGACGAACCGTACACGAGGACGAGTCCAACGGCAATCGCGACCAGAACGACACCGGTGGTAGCTTCGGCCAGCAGATTCAGCCACGGATCTGGAACCCCACCGGGAGCGAGTGCGTCCCTGTCCGCAGGGTGGAAGATTCCCATGGCGTTGATGCCTGCGTGAAAGACAGCGACGGCGAGGACGCTCCCGCCCGTGCTGTTGTACATCCACGTCCAGAGCACCGATCCGGCGAGGATTGTGACGACCCAAATGAACTGCTGAGAGAGCGGCCACCCGCCGTGGGTAGTGTTGGCATTGAGGAACAGTGGCAGGTGCCACCCTGCCCAGGCGACCCCAACGACGAGACTCGACGTGAGCGCGCTGTAGCGCGCTTGCAGGACTGGGAGCATGAAGCCGCGCCAGCCGAGTTCCTCCTGGCCGCCACCCCAGATAATGCCCCATGCCATCGCGAAGACGTAGATGCCGACGAACGGGAGCGAGCCGACGTCGACTGGACCGCCAAAGAGCGCGTACAGGGCGCTTCCCGCAGCGAGAATAGCGATCGGAAGACCGAGCGCGAGGACCCACCATCGTACTCCGATTCGCCACATGAATAACTGTGAAATCCAGGAACGCAGGTCGCCGCCGCTCGCCCAGAGGACCACCGCCGCACCGACCGGTGGCCCGAACGCACCGAAGCCGACCAGAATTGACAGCGTCCACGAGGCCTCCATGTCCGTCGCTGCGAGGACTGCCTGAATCGCCTACGTGAACGCGTACGTGATGAGAAGGAAGCTCACAATACGGTGCTGGGCGATCCAGGATCGAGCAGCCGCGATCATACCTGTTTCTTCGTTCGCGACGATTGTTTATCGACCGGCGATTCTCCCGCCATGAGAGTCATCATCCGTCATGCTTCGATCGTATCCGCAGCACTGATTCCGTGCTGAAGGGGTCCATTGGTTCGGACAACAGTGAACGGTTCGTCCCTGACCGGTCGCAGTATTGACTCTCTCGGCCGTTTTCGAGCGCATCTCGAGCGGTTAGCTGAAAACCACATCACCAGGGAGCGACGCCCATCGACTCGAGCCGAGTTCACTCCGGTCCAATCACGCCCCTTCCTCGAGTCGGGCGTACCGATTCTCGAATCGCTCCCGACACGATGGGCAACAGAAGTGGTAGGCGTCGCCGCCGATGGTCGCCGATTCGCCCTCGCTGTCGACGGTGTTCCCGCACTCCGCGCAGGTTAGCGCGAACGCGGTCCCACCGAGCGACGGGCGCCACTCGACGTCGTCCATCAGCGTGACGCGATACTCGAGGTCGCCGTTTCCGAGCAACTCCTCGAGCCAGCGACGGACGTTTCGCCCCTCTGCACGGGCGTAAAACCAGATGTCGCCCTCGGCGGTCACGAAGAGGTGTTCGACTGCGTCGGCGTCGCCGATCCGTTCTCTGAGCGAATCGACGTCCGCACTCGCGCCCCCAACGTCAACCTGGACGAAGACGGGAACGCCCCCCTGGATCGTCGATCGGTCCACGTCGATCGTGAACCGGTTGATGACGCCGGCGTCCTCGAGGCGGGCGACGCGGTCGGAGACGGCCGGTCCGGACAGTCCGACCGTCTCTGCGATGTCGCTGAACGGACGGCGAGCGTCCTCCCCTAAGAGCGACAGAATCTCCACGTCGATTTCGTCGAGCGTGTGCATACTCCGTCTAGCGATTCGTTCCCTAATAGCGCATCGATGGGGTGCTATCCTCGGGGTCCATACGCATCCCACCCCCGATGCTGGATCGGCTCGCCTATAGCCGGAAATAATTGCCTAAATACATCATCCAGACACATATTATTTTTGGCGACTTTCAGAATACGACGACTGTACGTCTCTTTACTATATTCGGGTGAGGCGGGGTTCGTATGGTTCCCAGACCAGTCGATAACAGATGACAGAGCGTCCCCCCAAAGGAGTAGACGAATCGCCATCCGTCGTGTCGCGCCGGCAGGTCCTCCAGGGAACGGCGGGCGCCGGTCTACTCGCGCTCTTCCCGACGGCGAGTGGTAGCGCCGGCGAGACGACCGAAGTCGTCGTCCGTGCCGAGGACGTGGACGTTCCACTCGTCGCATCCGCGTCCGTCGTCGACGAACTCAAGGCGACGGCCGAGGAGAGCCAGGCCCCCATCGTCGAGTACGTCGACGAAACGGACGGACTCGCGGTGAAAAACCGCTTCTGGCTCGCGAACGCGCTCCTCCTCGAGGTCGACACCAGCGTCGTCGACCTCGAGCAGGTGACCGCCCAGGATGGCGTCTCGGAGGTCCACCCCAACTTTCGCTACGAAATCCCAGAACCAGACGCCGGAACTACCAACCAGGAGACGGGCGACGTGACGTACGGCCTTGAGCAAATCGACGCGCCCGCGGCCTGGGACGCGTACGATGCGCGCGGCGAGGGCGCCCGGATCGCCGTGCTCGACACTGGCGTCGATCCGACCCACCCGGACATCGACCTCGAGTCCGAGCACTTCGCCGAGTTCGACGGCGACGGCGAGCAAGTCGATTCAGAGCCCCACGATTCGCACTATCACGGCACGCACGTGAGCGGAACGGTCGCGGGTGGAAACGATTCCGGCACTGCAATCGGCGTCGCTCCAGACGCGACGTTGCTCGGTGGACTCGTCCTCCCGAATGGGGGCGGGTCGTTCGCCCAGATTATTGGCGGCATGCAGTGGGCGGTCGAGGAAGACGCCGACACGATCAACATGAGCCTCGGGATCGACGGCTACGTGGGCGAGCTGATCGAACCGGTGCGGAACGCGGATCGAGCTGGCACGGTCGTCGTTTCTTCGTCGGGCAACAGCAGGGTCGGAACGTCCGGGTCGCCCGCCAACGTCTACGACGCCTTCGCCATCGGGGCCTCCAACGAGGACGAGGCGATCGCCGAGTTCTCGAGCGGCGAATCGATCTCGACGGAGAGCGCCTGGGGTCACCTCGCTCCGGACGACTGGCCGGACGAGTACGTCGTCCCGGACGTGTCGGCGCCGGGTGTGGACGTAACCAGCGCGTTCCCGGTCGACCATTCGGACGGGCCGTACCACGCCATCTCCGGGACGTCGATGGCGTCGCCACACGTCGCGGGCGTCGTCGGCCTCATCAGGTCGGCGGCCCTCGAGGAAGCCACGCCAGAGCGGGTGAAACGCGCCCTCGCCGCCACTGCCTGGAAACCCGAAGGCGAGTCGGACGACCCCGACATTCGGTACGGGCGCGGGATCGTCGACGCGTTCGCCGCCGTCGGTCGCGTCGCCGCTGATGGCGGCGTCACCGGGACCGTAACCGACTCCGACGGCGCCCCCATCGACGAAGCAACCGTCACGCTCGACGGGTTCCCGGTCGAGACGAACGCCGACGGCGAGTTCCAGGTCCGGGCGATCCCCGGCGCGTACGAACTGACCGCCGACGCGTTCGGCTTCACCGCCGACACCGTCACCGTCGAGGTCGACGACGGCTTTCAGCCAGTCGACTTCACGCTCGGTGACAGCTTCGCAATCGCCGTCGTCGACGGCCAGCCCGAGGGCCTCGAGGCCGGCGAGTCGTTCGACGTGACGGCGAACGTCGCCCACGTCGAGTCGGTCACCGTCGAACAGGTCGGAGACTACGTCGGCGAGGCCTGGCTCGAAGTCGACGGCGAGCCAGCCGCGTTCGGCGAACGCGTCGACTTCGAATCCGCCCGCTCGGACGAGATCACGACCACCGTCGGGACCGAATCCGACGGCGTCGGCAACCTCGAGCTCGAGCACACCTTCGCAGGGCTCGGCGACTCCGTCACCGTCTCGACGGGGCCGACGTTCGTCTACGACGAGCCGGTTCCGATCGGCATCGTCGACGCCGGGAGCGGCTACGCGGCCGACCTCGAGACGATTCTCGCCGAAGCGATGCACCCGCGATACCGGTTCGACCGTCTCGAGCCCGCGGAAGCCCTCGACGCAGCCGAGAGCCGCGAACACGAGGGCTACGTCGTGCAGAACCTGGGCGACGACGCTGACCTCGTCGCCGACTTCGTCGACGTCGCCTCGGCGCCGGAAATCGGAACGGTCTATCTCGACCAGTTCGGCGACGCGAGCGACGCCGTCTCCCAGGTGTCCGATGCCACCGGCGACCCGCGCGAGACGAGCGAGGTCGCCGCCCAGGTACCGTATCCGATCGCGTATCCGATCGAGTACGACGTTTCGGCAGCACACCCCGTGTTCGAGGGAATCGCCGCCGAAGGCGAGAGCATCACCATCACCGAACCCGAGCCAGTTTCGGTCGGGATCGGCGTGTACTACAGCGGGTTCCACAGCTACTTCGAGGGGTACAGCGGCGGCGTCGCCGGCTCGACGGTAGCCTCGACGGCCGTCGCGTCCACGGAGACGGGCGACGGCCTCGCGACCGACGACCTCTCTCGAGTCGTCCACGCGTCGTCGCTCGGCCTCGGGACGTTCGTCGACCGAGACGCCGTCACCGACGCTGGACAATCGCTGCTGGGCAATCTCGTCGCTCACGCCGCCACGACGCCGCCGATCGACGTCGTCACCGCGCCGGCCGAACGGGTGGCTCCCGGTGAGTCAGTCTCACTCGAGGTCGCCGTCGAGAACCTCGAGGAACTGGAAATTGGCGTCACCGGGCTCCAGTTCCTCGACGAGAGCGACCTCTCGCTCTCAATCGATGGCGAGAGCGTCGCCTTCGACGACCCGCTCGAGTACGACGCCTTCGACGGGACGGTCGAGATCACGGTCGACACGTCCGACCGGGTCGGCGAATTCGCGATCAGTACCCGATTCGTCACGCTCGGCGAGCGCGGTCAGTCGATCGAGACGGCGGCGACGTTCCGGCCGACGACCGTCTACGAGTCGCCGCTTCGTGTCCCGGAGCAGGTCGACGACCTGCAGGCGGCGGTGGACTTCGTGCGCGAGGGCGACACCGTCGAACTCGCCGACGGCGTCTACGAGGTCGACGCGCCGGACCGCGGCTTCCAGACCGGTCTGTACGTCGGTACGCCCGGAATCACGATCCGGGGCGTCGGCGGTGCGACGCCCTCGATCGTCCACGAACGGGACCTGCCAGGGCCGCGGATTATCCACATCGGCGCCGACGACGTCACCCTCGAGAACGTCGAGGCGAACGTGATCGACGGCGAGGTGGACGAGAAGAACGCTATCGGCACCGGAGTGCTCGCCGGTGACGGCGCGCGCGACGTGACGATCAGGAACGTGACCGCGGCCGGGACGTTCGGCGTCCAGCTCCGCGAGACGACCGACGTGCTCGTCGAGGACGTCACCGCGTTCGGGACGGTCGTCGGCGTCGGTACCGACTCCGGGTTCTTCGGCACCGTCGACGGTGCGACGATCCGGAACGTCACCGTGACCGATAGCCCCGACTACTCGTTCCAGGGCGGCGTGATCGTCAACGGCGCGACCCGCGTCACCGTCACCGACTGCCACCTCGAGCACGAGGACGGCGACCAGGCCAGCGTGGCGCTCTTCGGTCCCTTCGACGGCGGTGAGGACTGCCGCATCGCGAACAACACAATCGTCGGCCCCGACGAGGAACCCTATTCGGACGATCGGAACAACGGCATCTACGTCGACAGCGTTAACGTCGAGATCGAGGACAATCACATCGTCGACTCCTACACGGGGATTCGCGTCGCGGAGTACGGGTTCGGTACCGACCCGCCAGCGGTCACCGTCGAACGGAACACCATCGAAAACGCCGGGATCGGCTTCCGGCAGTTCGGCGACACGGCGCTGTTCGCGTTCAACGACGTCGAGGCCGCGACCGGTCTCGACCTTGGACCCGGCTACTTTGGCCTCGACGCCGACGCGGTCCTGGCGCGGTACAACGACCTCTCTGCCACCGATCTGCCGTTCCGCGGTGAGCCCGGCGACGGGTGGAACGCACCCGAGGGACCGTTCGACTGTCGCGAGAACTACCTCGGTGATCGGAGCTACGGTGACACCATCGTGGACGGCGACGTCGCGTACGATCCCTACCTGACCGTCCCGCCAGCGGAATTCGAGTCGGGTACCGGGGATGCAGGAGCCCTCGACGTCGACGCACTCGAACCGACAGAAATCGCGACAGACCTGTCCCTCGATCCGGGTGGCTCGTACGCCATCGGCTTCCCGGGACCGACCGATCAGACGATCTACGACGTCCTCGGCGTCGACGGGTACGGCGAGTTCGCCGGCGAAATCGAGATGTGGAACCACGACGCCGGCAAGTGGAAGTCGGTCACCGGCGACGGGAACCTGCAGTACGTCGACACGCTCTACGCGTTCAGGGTGACGCCGGTGGAAGGCGTGCGCGCCGAGGTCCACTTCCAGCGAGCGGACGACCCGCCGGTCGGGCCGGACGGAACGCCACCGGGTCACCGTGATTCCGACCTCGAGAAAACTCACCTCCAGGAGGGCTGGAACTTCGTCGCTGCGCCGGCGTACGGCGACGAGGGAGACGTCTTTGAGATGGACGTCGTCGACTCGATCGACGACTCGCTGCACGCACCCGGTGGGCAAATCGGCGACGGCCAGCTGACCGCCTTCACCGGCTACCTGGTCGAGGCGACGGACGCCCACTGGCTCGACGCCGGGATTACAGCGTACGATCCGACGATAACGGACCTCTACGAAGGGCTCGGTCTCGACCCGCAGATTCACGCGAATCCCGGCCCCTCGACCGACGCCGGTGGGATGGATCGGACGCTCGAGAGCGTGCTCGAGGCTCCCGGCGACGAGGAGACTGTCGTCGACCGGGTAGCCGCCTTCGTCACGGAACGGTTCGCGACCGTCGACCTCGACGCCGAGCTGGACGACGTGCTCGAGGAGTTCTCGACGACGGTGGAGACGACGGCCGCCGAGGCGCCGTCGGCGCACGCCGACCTCGTGGCTGAGGCGACGGATCTCGCGGCCGAGCGGGCCGTCGAGACGTTGATCCAGGCCGATTTCCTCGACGAGGAGGGTGACGAAACGGACCCCGATCGAACCGTAGAGTCACACGAGGAGAAGTACGGAGGCTCGACGCTCTCGAGTATGCGACGATCGGTCGCCACCGACGACTGAGCATCCGATTGGACGGAGCACCGCGGTGACCTCGTTCGGATGGGGCTCCGCGGTGACCTCCGTCCGTGCCGATATCGAATCGCTCGTCGGTTCTCGAGGACGAAGCGGATTAGCCGCCCCGTACCTGACGGTGGGCGTCCGTTCACGTTGCCGGAACGCGTTCATCTCTCTCACGAAGTGTGTAACCGCCCATCCGTCCGGTGGCGTGTCGTATCACGCCTAAATAAACCAAAATATTCGGTAGTTGTTTTACGAGCTCGTTAGATTAATCCCATAGGAGATTTTCATCACCCTCACAGAATGTAACCCAAAATTATATTACGAAATCTTCGAAAGGTGTGGTGTGGTTGATAATGAGTAACAGTGAGGAGCGGACGAATCGTCCGAATGACGCGATATCGGATTCCCGAGGGCACGGCCGTCGAGAATTTCTTCAGACCACGAGCCTGCTCTCTCTCGGTTTGCTTCTGTCGGCCGAACCGACGCGGGGCGAAGGCCCAGGGCCAACCGCAATCCAGGCCGAGAAGCGCCGATCGAATCTGTACACGCCGGAGCGGCGAAACGCGGCGCTCGAGAACGTCCAGAACTACACCTGGGCGGCCGACCGGCGAGCGTCGGCCGTCGAAACCGCGACCGCGTACCTCGAGGCCTACGGCGGGCTGGACGGGCTGTGGCAGGCCGTTACCGGGCAATCCGTTCCTCGGAACGTGGCCCTCTCCGCGACGGCCGAGGGAGATCGCCCGCTCAACGACGCGGGCGTCTACGAGTCGTTCGACGAGGTTCCGTTCGAGGCCGAGTCGACGCGACGGCCGTGGGAACTGATCGACTCGACCCCGGGCGTCGAGCGCCAGGACGTGACGTTCGCGACCGACGAACCGTGGACCGTCGTCGAACCCTCGAGCGGCCGGGAGTTCCCGACGAACGACTTCGGGGCCTACCGCGAGAGCGGCCGCGACGACCGCGGCGTCTTCGACCCGGACCTGGCCGACAACTCGCTGCTCGTCAACGAGCGACGGCCCGACAAACCCGACGACTGGGGTGTCGACGACGGCACGGGCTGGGTCGACGAGGACGGCTACCTCGGCGTCGAAGGCGCCCGCTACCACTTCGTGGCCTACTACAATCGGGTCTACCGCTGGGAGCAACTGCTCGAGGCGCTCCGGGCATTTCGCGACGCGTACCTGTTCACCGAGGACGTGGAGTACGCGCGGGCCGGACTCGTCCTCCTGGACCGGATCGCGGACGTCTACTCCGAGATGGATCTGTCTACCCATCGCTACGACGACGGCTACGCCGGCGTCCACCAGTGGACCGGCCAGGGGAAAATCTGCGGATGTGTCCAGGAGACGATCACCATTCGCGTCCTCCTGAGCGCGTACGACGCGTTTCTCCCCGCGACGGACGACGAGGAACTGCTGGCGTTCCTGGACGAGCGGGCGACCGAGTACGAGATCGGCTCGAAAGGGACGGCCGACAACCTCCGCGAGAACGTCGAATCGAACGTCGTACAGGCGGTGCTACCCGCCGTACGGAACCACCAGATTCACTCGCCATCGGGCGGTCACCGAACGGCCCTCGCGATGGCCGGCGCCGTCCAGAACGACCCCGAGGGCTACACCGGCGACATCCTCGAGTTTCTCCTTCGACCTGGCGAGCGAACCCACCGCGACGACGGCTCGTACTGGGGCGAGTGGGGCGTCACCGGCGGCAACCTGCGCGCCGAGCTGGTCGACGCCGTCGATCGGGACGGCAATGTGCCGGGATCGCCAGCGGCCGCCGAACGGGCGTATCGGGCGCTCGAGCGAGTGACGGCCGTCCTCGAGGAGTACGAGGGAGACGACGGTTCGGCGCTGGCCGACCACCCGAAACTCGAGCTGGCGGCTGCCGGCCGACTCCCGCAGGTGCTTCGCGAAGCGTACCTGCCCAGTATCGGGGCGATGGGACGAACCGGCGTGCCGTGGCTGCCGATCGAGACTGAAGCGATGACGACCGCCCTGGAGTCGTTCGGCGACAGCCAGTTCGCGAAGGGGGCGTTCCTCGCGAACGGGTACGGCTACGACGACCTCCACGGCAGCATCTTCAGCCCGGATCCGGCGGGCACTGCGGAGGCAGTGCGCGAGGTGATCGACGCCGATGGCCCGCTGGAACTCACGAGCACGAACCAGGCGGGAACCGGGTTCGCCGCGCTCCGGGACGGCGAACACTACATCCGCGGCGGCTACCGCGTCGTCGATCAGTTCCCCTCGATGACCGTCCTCGAGCACACGACCGACTACACCGTCTACAGCAACAGCGGCACGGTCCAGTTCGAGGCGAACACGGCGGGCCAGTCGATCTCGTTCCAGTTCTCGATTCCGGTCGCCGAAACCTACGAGTTCAGCCTGAAGCCGTTCAGGTCGTCGGGGTACGGCACCTACGACGTGCTGATCGACGGAGAGCGGATCGCCGAGTACGACTTCTACGACGAGGTCACGGGCGCGAAGGAGTTCATCGTGCTCGCCGACGAGGTTGACCTCTCGAGGGGCGAGCACCGAATCACGTTCGAGAACACCGGCAAGCGACCTGCCGCCACGAACTACAAGATGGGCGTCATCGAGTGCAAGTTCCTCGACGAGCGCGCCCAGCGCGAGGAGGAACTCGAGGCGGAACGCGGGAACACCCAGCGATCGTTCGCCCTCCGGTACGGAGCGTCGACGCCGGACGGCGAGGGATCTGACCAGTCGTATCGAGACGCGTTACACCTGGACGTCCACGCCTACGGCGGCGACCTCGCTCCGGCCCCGGGCTACCCCGAGCACACCGGTTTCTGGCCGGACCCCGACTCGCCTGGTGAGTCGCCGGCGTGGCCCAGGGGCGAACACTGGACGTCGAACACGATCAGTCACAACACCGTCGTGGTCGACGAGTCACCGCAGTCGGAAACAGAGGGCGGGTCCCCGCACCACTTCAGGGAGACGGAACGAGTACGTCTCGCCGACGTCGAGTCGGCGGACGCGTACCCGACGACGAGTCAGTACCGCCGAACCACTGCGATGGTACGAATCGACGACCACCACTCGTACGCGGTCGACTTCTTCCGGGTCGTCGGTGGCGACGACCATCGCTTCAGTTTCCACGGTGCGGCCGGGTCGGCCACGGCCAGCGGGCTCGACCTCGAGGCTCAGGACAGCGGAACCTACGCCGGACCAGACATTCCCCGGCCCGCCTACGGCGAGGAATCCGACTACGACAGCGCGGCCAGCAACGGCTTCGACTACCTTGACGCCGTCGCCCGCGACGACGACCCAGCGGACCGATTCAGTGTCGACTGGGAGGTCACGGACACGCCGGGAATCGTCCAGGACGAGGGTGATGCCCACCTCCGGCTGACGATGGTCGGCGACGTCAACGAGCTCGCGCTCGCGGACGGCCGGCCGCCGCGTCACACCGGGAACCCCTGGAGCCTCCGGTACGCTCTCGCCCGACGTCGGGGATCGAATCTCGAGAGCACGTTCACCTCCGTTATCGAACCCTACCGCGGATCGCGGAGCGTCGAGTCGATCGAACCGGTGCCGGCCCACTCGGACGACGGTGTTGCGAGGGCCGTCCAGGTGACGCTGACGAACGGCCGTACCGACTACGTCGCCTACGCACCCGGCGATTCGACCTGCCGGGTCGGGGACGTGTTCCGGTTCGACGGATTCCTGGCTGTCTACTCCGAGCGCGAGGGCACCGCGGAGTCGGCGTTCCTCGAGGACGGATCGATGCTGGCGCCCGCTCGCGATGGACCGCCGCTGATTCGCGATCAACCCGACGCATTCGAAGGTCGCGTGGCGGACTTCACGCGCGAACTGTCGCGGACGAACGAGATTCAGGTCCGACTGACGTCGGAGCACCGACCCGACGACGCCGACGACCTCGTCGGCGAGTGGCTCCACGTCGAGACGGGAACAGGCGTCGAAGCGTACCGAATCGAGGGCGCGACGAGCTACCGGGGCAATCAACTCTCGCTCGATATCGGCGACGCGACGACCGTCGAGGGGTACGTCGACCCGTCGAACCCCGATGCCGGCTACGAGTACACGATCGAAATGGGCGCACCGTTGCGCATTCCGCTATCGCACACCTGGGAGCGCACCGACTGACCGTTCGAAAACAACAACGAGAACACACGAATGACACGAATTCAACCATTGACAGAAACGCACCACGACGGCTTATTCGGCGACGCACCGCTCGGCACCGACGCGACCTCCCGCGACGAAAAACATCGACCCTACGCTGAACTACAGCGGGTGCTCGACCACCTCGAGATGGCCGGACGCCCGTTCTCGAGGACGACGGTCGGGACGTCGAACCAGGGCCGAGACATCGACATGATCTCGGTCGGTCGCGGCGACACAGACATTCTGTTCGTCGGACAGCAACATGGGAACGAATCGTCCGGTTCGACGAGCCTCGTCGCGCTCTTGCACTACCTCGCGAGCGGCAAGTCCAAGGCGCACCTGGACGACGTGACCGTTCACGTCGTCCCGCGGGCGAACCCGGACGGGGCGGAGATCGAGTTCCGGGGGAACGTCGATCCGGACGCGCCGGATCCTGATACTGACGAGGGAATCTTCACGACGACTTACCAGGGTCGTGGCTGGGATCCGAACCGGTATCACTTCCCCGACTGGACCGAGAGTCGCCTCTACAAACACCATCCGGAGCAGTTCCCGGAGAATCCGGTTCCAGAAGCGCGAGCAGTAACCGAGGCCGTCGATCGCGTCGACCCCGAATTGTTCGTCGACATCCACGGACAGGGCGAGAAAACGACCGAGGACGGAGCAGCCGTCACGCACTCGGTGATGTGGCCCGTCCTGGGAGAAAAGCCGATTCCCGAGGACGGGCTCGCACTGTCCAAAAAGATGTGCGTCCAGGTCTACGATCACCTCAGCCGATTCGATCGCGTCGTCAGCCGGTATCCGGCGACGGCGGCGTATCCCGGCGTCGCACACAAGGCGTACGGATTACAGGACCGGGGGAGCATCATCTACGAAGTCGTCGAACCGAAGTCGGTCGATCAGTATCGAACTCGAACGCGCACGACGCTGCCGTCGCTCCTCTCGCTGATCGGAACGGCGGCCACCGGTGGCATTCACTATCGCGATCCCGATCGCGTCGAAGAAATTCCACACATCGGGTAAGTGTCCAGTCGGTTAGAACGGTGAACGGAACGGTGAAGCTCGTCGTTCGAGGCAATCATACGACCCGCCATCGATTCGAGCCTCTCTATGTAGCTCGAAGAGATTGACGCCGTTCTTCCGGTGTCACCACTCGGACAACGCGTCCCCTCGAGGACGACGGGCCCGTTTCAACTCGTCGAAAACGGACCCCCGGAAATATGTGTAGATTCTACGAGTTTCGACTATTACTCTGAATTCTGAGGGAATCGTTCCTTTCCGACTCGAGTCTCAAGCAAGCGAGGCGTCAGCTAAATCAGGGACTGTCATCGGCGAGTGGGGGTGTCGCTGGTCCCCAGGTCGAACGGGTAACCAATCAGATACGGTAACGGACGGATAGACTCCTGTGGACGGATTCTGGCGGTCGGTTTGGACGTACGATTCAGACCACTGTATCCTGCTTGACGCATCCAGAAATCGAACTACTTTCGGGTCGTTGGGAGGCGCCGACGAGGGTTTCATCAGTCGATTGTCGTTGGTAGTGGTGACCTCGAACGGATCGTCTCGCTCTGAAAATGAAGCGTATTATCAATCCACAATCTATCTCATGGACTCGACATGACTGGCATGCAGTTATCCGTACCCGCCAACATCGTTCCGTATCGTTCGACCGCTCGAGCGACCTCACTCGCGGGCGGTTCGAGCCAGCAACTGCTGTGCTTCGTCGCGGATCTCCGGGGTCCGCCTGTCGATCCCTTCGCCGGAGAGCACCTCGAGCGCCGTGGTCGTGAGCCACCGGTGGGACTCCGCCCGGATGACGTTCAACAGGACGAAGAGTTCCGCCCGTCGGGTTTCGGGATCCCAGATCGATCGCTGGAGTCGCGGGTCGTTCGGCGCCGACCGCGCACGCGAGAGGTTCGCCCCGACGCCGGTGTGGAGCCAGTTGGAGTACCGTTCGTAGAATACCTGAACGGCGATTTCTTGCCAGTAGGCCTCGAGCGTCGCCGCGTCGGTGGTGATCTCGGCGAGACGGTGGAGGTACGACAGGTAGTCCTCGCGATCTCGAGTTAGCCCGAGCGGGTGAACGACTCCGTCGACGGTTTCGGTCGGCACGAGTTCGACGGCGACCGGCGTCGACCCGTCGAATTCGACCTCCAGAACGAGCCCCCAGGAGGTGTTCTCCTCGTCGGTCATGCTGTCGAACAGGAAGTTACCGAGGCTGTAGAAGATCGCTCCGTCGTCGTACCGTTCCCAGCCCTGGGGGACGTGCGGGTGGTGCCCGACGACGAGGTCGGCCCCGATGTCGACGAACTCCCGCAAGAGCCCCTGTAGTTGGGGTGCCGGGAACGGGACGTACTCCACGCCGCTGTGGGCGACGACGATCACGCAGTCGTACTCGCGATCGGCCGCACGGATGGCCTCTCGAGCGCGACGATCGGAGAGCCACGCCGCTCCGTGGCCCCGTTCGTCGACGAGGTTGAACTCCTGTTCACAGACGTTGACGACCGCGACCGGCCCGTCGGGCCCGACCGCGAGCGATTCGTACGCTTCATCGGGCGTCGAGCCAACGCCCACGGTCGCGAGGTTGGCGTCGTGAAGCGCCTCGAGCGTCGTCACGACGCCCTCGGGTCCGTAGTCGCGGACGTGGTTGTTCGCGAGCGTGCAGACGTCGAAGCCGACGTTCGCTACCGTTTCGGCCGTCCCGTCCGGGTTCTCGACGCACGGCCCACTCTTGTCGATCGGCGTCGCCTTCTCGGAGACGATGGGGGCTTCGACGTTAAGGATCGAGACGTCGGCCGCGCCGATCCGTTCCCGAAGGGGCGACGACACCGTTCGATCGGCGGTCGGCCTGGCGTCCCGATTGAGCGCGCAGTCGCCGGCGACGACCATCGACCAGCGGTCACCGCCGGATTGGTCGGGACCCGTTCCGGGGTCGGGGTCGATCACCGTTTCCAGGTCGTCGCTCACGACGGTCGCGCCTTCGTCGCTCGTGTCCTTCGAGCGGTCGTCGCTCGTGCCCCTCGAGCCACCGTCACTCATTGACTTCCTCGCTTCCCTGGCCAGCGGTTTCGGGATCGATTCGGAACCGGCTCTCGAGCGATCGGACGTCCATCGGCCACCGGTTTTTTCGGCTCGACCATATACCTTTGCTCGAGCGAACGTTCAGGCCTGGTCGGCGATCCAGTCGAAGACGGCGTCCCGTCGGTCCGTGGAGAACGCCTCGGGTGACTCCCCGGACCCGCCGCCGAGACGAGCCTCGTGGTAATCGAAGCTCAACAGGTCGTCCGGTGCGCGGACCTCGAGGGCCTCGGGCACCCCGTAGAGGTCGTAGACGGACCGGGCTTCGGAGACGCATCGAAGGACGTCCGCCTGTGGGTGGGTCCAGTCGAGCGACGGGGCCACCGCGAGCGTCGGTCGGGGTGCGATCAGTCCGAGCACCTCGTGGAAGCCGAACGGGACTCGTTCGGGGTCGTCCCGGAACAGTCCGAGACGGGGTTGCAGCCCGTGCATCTGAGACAGTCGTCCGATCACCGCGTTCGCTCGTTCGGTTTCGGAATCGCTCGTCCGAAACGGCGCGAACCCGCAGACCGAGGCGACGCCGGCGATGCGCTCGTCGAGCGCCGCCGCGTACAGACCGACGGTGGCGCCGAGGGAGTATCCGAGGACGAAGATCCGGTCAGAGTCGATGCACTCGAGCCCCGAGAGCGTCTCGACGGCGGCCAGCGCGTCGTCGACCAGTTTGCCCATCTTCGACCAGTTCGGGTGGCGCTCGTAGAAGTGCTCGCCCTCCTCGATCCGGGTGCCGAAGCCAAGCTGGTCGTACGCGTACAGCGCGAACCCGCGGTCGGTGGCTCCCTCGATCGGGACCTGTCCGCGTCCGCCCGCCCCGTAGCCGGTGTTGTAGGCGTAGGGGTGCAGCCAGACGATGGCGGGCAACTGTTCGTCCGGGCGGTCACTATCGGCCGATTGCGGATAGTAGAGGTCGCCCTCGACGCGTTCGCCGTAGGTGCGCGACGGTGACAGCCACCGTTTCTCGACGCCATCCGGCGGGTCGGGTCGACCGATGACGTCCGCGAGGTAGTCCGGTTTCCCGCCTCGACCCGCCTCCTCGAGCGAGGACGCCGGCGAGTTCGACGCGCGCGGCGGTCGCTCGCCGAAGCTCCAGCGGAGACGGTCCCGGACAGCCGGTTTTCGATCGGTCCACTCCTCGATCGACTCGGCCCGGTTACCGTCGTCGTCTACCAGGGGGTCATCGAGCCCGCGCTCGGGGAATTCGCCGACGTCGACGTCCTCGGCAGCCGTCCGACGCCACTCCTCGAACGAAAAGTCGTGGTAGAGCCGCGTCGGATCGTCGTACTCGCCGCGTCCGAACGCGTCGTCGAAGAAGTCCAGGATCTGGTGAACGTCTCGGGTGGTCCTGGCGTGACGACCCTGGCGATACTGCAGGGCGAGTCGGTCGTCACCCTCCAGGAGGTCGTAGACGGAGTTGGCGGATCGGTACACCTGCGCGACGGCCCACGCGCTCGTCGTCCGCTCGTTCAGCGCCGTGTGGAGCAGACAGGCCCGTGGCGCAACGAGCGAGACGAGGTGGTTGGCGTCGACGGGGAGGCGATTCTCCCGGCCCACGAAGAAGCGCCAGCGCGGGTGGAACCAGCTGCGCCGAAGGCGCGCGTGGACCGACATGTCGCCGGCGTAGCAGTCGTCTCTATCGAACCGCGCCGGGACGACGGCGCCGCTCCCGGCGCTACAGGGGGCGACCGCGTCGATTCGCTCGTCGAACGCCGCGGCGATCAGCGACTGCTTGCCGTTTCGCGAGGCGCCCGTGATCGCGATTCGATCGTCGTCGGCCTCGGGCACCATCTCGAGGTAATCGACGACGCGATGGGCGGCCCACGCCCGCCGAGCGAGCAACTGGAAGTCGTAGTCGGGGTAGTACTCCCCGTAGTCGGCCGCGTCGTCCCGGGCGTCGGCCGCCGCGTAGACGACGGCCGCGTAGCCCCGCTGGAGGGCGAGCAGCGCCCACTTGCGGTGGTTCCACTGGGTCATGAACACCGGAAACGTCCCCGTCCCGTCCGGAACCATGAGTTCGAGGTCGAGCGTCAGGTTGTGGTCCGGACCGAATTCGAGTCGGACGTCGCGTATCGTCGCTCCCTCTACCGTTCGAGAGTCGAGTTCGCTCGCCCGAACGTTTCCCGGCGCGGGGGGCATCCGTCCGTAGAGCCAGTACTCGAGCTGGTGTTTGTATCGCTCACGTTGCTGTTCCCACTCCTCGCTGGTCGTGACCTCGGCCTGGCGTTCCCCTCCGAGTCCGTACTGAACGAGGGGGTCGGGAAGCTCGGCGAGTGCCGGCAACCGCTCGAAGTCGGGCGGAAGTTCGCCCGTTCGTTCCTGCCACGCAAGCCAGCTGTCGTCCCGGTGAGAGAGGCGCGGGTCGGAGCCGTACTCGTCGGCCTGGGGCGCGAGTAGGGGGCGCAGTTCCTCGAGGTAGTCCCGTCGCCGCTGTCTCTCCGCGGCGGACGATGGCTGCCCGTGAATCCGTTCGGGGTGGAGTGGATAGTCGTCGGAAGGTGTGTCGGCTGGCATGGTGTCGTCTGGGTTCGATGGGTACTGGTCGGGCTCGAGACTAAAGTCATTGGGTCGGTTGGGTCGACGTCCTCGGACTGACGTCCTCAGATCAGTGTCCGTAGCCCGACGTCCTCGAGTCGAGGTATTCGGATCGGTGTTCGCGGCTCGACGCACTCGCCCATTCGAACTCGGTGGACGTCCCCGTCTATCTCACTGGACCTGATGCGCCGGTCTCCATCTATTGAACCTATTGCACCTATTGCACCGTTCTCGAGCCGCCTACCCGCTCGCCTAGCGCCTGCGCGTGCTGTAGGATCCGATCCTCGGCGTTCGGGTCGAGTGGCCCCGAAAACGTCGACCGACGGATCGCCCCCTCGCTCTCGTAGCCACCCTCGGCTCTCACTCTGGCCGTCGGCACGTACGTGAACTCGTCGTTCGCGTACCCGGCTACCCATACCGGTCCCTCGAGGCGATCCTTCAATTGAATCCCGTACTCGACGAGAACTTCGCCGCCGAGGGCTACCAGCGTGAGATCGCCGCCGAAGCCGAACGCCTGTATCGGATACGGGTGTTCAGTTCGAATCGTGCCGGTCTCGTCGAGTTCGTCGAGGAGCGCCTCCGCGCGGACGCGTAGGTGTCGCACGTCGCCTCGCCGCATCGCCTCGAGTTCGTCCCTGCTCGGCGGGTCCTCGAACTCGAGTTCACAGTTCTCGAAGCCGGTTCTGAGCGGCCCTCGAACCGGCCGTCTCCGGGATTCGATCGCCGCGCGGACGGTCGTGGCCATCGTGCGGCCGTGGTGTTTCGCTAAGTCGACGTCACCGCGTGGATACGGATTCTGGTCGCCGGCACAGCCCAGGAGACAGAGTACGGTGGCTCCCGAATAGCGCTCCTCGAGATATCGGCGGGCGAACCCGGCCCAATCGCCGCAGTACTTCGTGAAAGAGAGGGTCGTCGTGTGACACGCATAGCCGAACACGATGGCCGAGGGCGTCGCTCCGTCGGTTGGGTTGCCCCCTCTGTCAGTCCTATCGAGCCCGTCGTCGGGTTCGACGACGAGAACCGGAGCCTCGTGATCGACCGGCGCGTCGGGGTTTTGCTCGTGGGCGATCCCGTCCTCGACCGGCAGTCGTCGACTCATCGCGAACCCACACCGGGCGTGGCTGTAGCTGATCCGTACTGGCGCTCGACCGTCGAGGGCCTCCCCGATCACGGCGACCAGTTCGTCCTCGAGTCGCTCGCGATAGTCGGCCGCGTTCATTCGATACCGCTCGACGTCGTCGGCGTACATTCGCACCTTGAAATCCCGGAATTCCGGTCCGCAGTGGGTGTGCGTCGCCGCGAGCACGATGGAATCGGGATCGATACCGTATTTCGCCTCACAGCGGTGCGTGACGGCGTCCCGGATCGCTCTCGGGACGAACAATACGTCGGCGGAGACGATGGCCGCGATCGTTCCCGACTCGTCCTCGAGCGCGAGCGCCGTCGCCTCGAGGTCGTGCTCGACGCCCGTGGCGGGGTCGTCGCGCTTTGCGAAGCCCGCCATCCACATCGGTTGCTCGGGCGTAATGACGCGAGTGGCGGTGCCGGCTTGCCACCCGTAACTGCTCGAAGACGTATCGCGTGCGTCCCGTGGCATCGAAGATCGGTTGTCGGTTGGTTCCGATCCCATATGGGTGTGGCGGCGTTTCGTGCTCGGAGCGCTCTAGCCGCTACGTTGTCTGCGTCGAGGCACCCTGCTGCTCGAAGATCGACACGATCTCCTCGGCAAATTCGACTGCCCGCTCCGGCAGTCCGTACTTCTCCTCGGAGCGATCGATCGCCCGCATCTTTTCGACGAACTCACGCCGGTGGTCGAGGTCGACGATGGTCTCACGGACGTCGAACGTCACCCTTCCGTCCTCGTCGGTCTCGAGCCACGTCTGGGTTCGTTGCTTCTCGTCGTAGGTGATCGTGTACGTCTCGTTGCCGATCACGTCCACGATGGTATCGAGGTCACCGATCTCGAGGTCCCCCCCGTCGGTCTCGAGGTAGACCGTGCCGCCCTCGACGCGCGTTTCGTAGCGTTTCATACGTTGGCGTAGCGTGGGTCACGCAAAAGTACGTTTGGGTCGCCAGGCCGTATGATCGATCTTCTTTTGGATCTCTAATTAGGCGACCGATCTCCTACCACTCTGGTCAGCCGGTGACGTACTCGAGCAGTGCCTCCCAGAGGGTGGGAAGGCCGTCCCACTCCAGAAAGGCCGGCGGCGCCCAGTGGGGCGCACAGTCGGTGGTGAACGCGAACGATCGTCCGTCCCCGTACGAGCCGACGGCGACCAGGGGATCGTCGCCGACCCTCGCCCAGACGTCTGCGTCGGCGTCGGCGACGACCCGGTTGTAGCCGAGAACGGCAGGCCACTCGTCGTCGAGGTCCGCTCCTGGAACCCCTTCGTTCGTCGGTCGAACGCCGGCCGGCGCCTCCACCCGGTCGTCGCCGGGACCGATCGAGACCGGCAGGACGTCGGCGAGCGCGGTGCGGTCGTACCGCGCCTGGCCGTTGACGCCCCCGAAACTCATGTAACCGCCGATCATCCCCAGTGCGCCGCCGTCTTCGACGTACGACGCCAGGAGTTCACAACGGTCGACGTCGGCCTCGCCCCGCCGGACCTGCGGCGTAAGCTGGAGGGTGTCCGCGCCGATGTCGCTCAGGATTACAAGGTCGTACGCCTCGAGGTCGGCCCGCGTGCGAGGGAACTCGCGGGTCGCGACGTGACAGGGCTGATAGGTCACCGACGCGCCCGCGACCTCGAGGGCCGCCACGAGGTGATCCGGCGCTTCGTCGTACGACGCCCCGGTGAGGACGTCCTGTCCCTTGATCTCGAAGGTGAGCAGTTGCCAGGACTCACCAGCGAGGAGTACGTTCGTCATGGGTCGCTCGATACGAGGGAGCGTCCGGGTATCAAGCCACCGGTCGTTGGTCGTCGACCACCAACGTTAGTCACTGGCCGTCGAAGTCGGTCACCGACCATCGACGTCGGTCCTGGTCGAGTCGTTTCCGATCGTCAAACACCTATTCCTCTCTCCCCGTCCGAGACGCCGACCCGATCCTGCCCGTCTGGTCCGGCTACAACGGCGACGGGACGGTCGCCTGGGAGGGTGATACACGAATGACCAAACTACGGTGTGGGCACCTGAAACGGTTCGAATCACCTCGAATTGGGCTCAGGTTCGCAGACGAACCGACGAAGTCGACGGTGCTGACGAACGAGTACCTCAGAGGGACGGTACGTTCGAAGAGTTCCGGCCACTGTTTTACATAACAAAACAGAGAGTGTGAAATAGTCACAGGCTGTTACAGACGTATGAGAGTCACGTTATGGTTCTCTGTGGCAGTCATTACCGATATAATGGCGAAATACGGCAGTAACGACGTTCGTTCTCGAGCGTGAATGGCTGTTTACGTGTGCAAAACGATTTCCGGTTTGTCCACGTTCGCTGTTTGGTCGTAACGGCGTCTTCGACCGCTCTGGCTCGAGTACGGTACTATCGCGACCGGCACCCTCCATCATCCGTGGTAAAGTGTGTTCGAATTTGGATTCCCGAAACACCCGTCCATCGAGTCGTGACACGTCTCTCACCACAACGTACATTACAACTTGCCACCATGAACCGAGTGATAACGATGCAGCTATGCGAATCGGATCTTCCGCAGGTGAGCCTGACGTGATCCCTCATGGTCCCCGAACCGGACACGTCACTGGACCGTGCGAATCGAATACCGTCGCCAGGCAGACAGCAATGCCGACAATCCTCGTCCGCTACCGGTGGCGAACGACTCGGTGCAACAGGAACGAGGGCCGTCATCGCATCGGTCACACGTTCGACCGAACTGGCGACGGCCTGGAGGCAACGAAATGACGGACCGAGCCGTCGGCTACGTCGGCCTCGATCACCACCACGCAGAGCCCTATCTGCAGACCCTCGACGCCCTACAGGCGAAGGCGACGGTGACGTGCGCGTGCGAACCGAATCCGGCTTTCGATCTGTCCACCGTCGACTCCCTCGGCGACGTCCCCATCTACGACTCGCTCGAGGCACTACTGTCAGCCGAGTCGGTCGATACTGTCTTCCTCACGCTGCCGAACCGCGATACGCCCGACGCCATCGAACGGGCACTCGACGCCGGAGTCGACGTCTACACGGAGAAGCCAGCAGCCCGCCAGGTCGCCGACCTCGAGCTCGTGCTCGAGCGAGCCGCCACTGCCGACGAAACTGTCTGCGTGTCGTATCCGTGGCAATCGCACCCGATCACTCGAGACCTTCGTGGACTGGTCGAGGACAGCTTCTTCGGCGACGTCCGCGCGTTCGAGGCGCGCTACGTCGCCTCCCAGCTGTCGTTCCGGGACACCGACCACTTCATCTTCGACGAGGACGCGAGTCGCGGTGGCATCCTCCAGTGGCTCGGCATCCACTGGCTCCAGCTGATCGACTCCCTCCTCGAGGAACCCATCGTACGCGTCAACGCGAACATGGTATCAGGTACCGAGGGGATCACTGTCGAGGACGTCGCGACGCTCCAGCTCGAGACGGCCGGGGGTGCGATCGGCACGCTCCACTGCGGCTACCATCTCGGCGAGGGCGTCTACGACACCAGAATCGACCTGTACGGAAGCGACGGTCGGAGTAGCTGGGATCCGATGGGACGGAAGTTCGGGTTCGAGGGCGAGACGACGCTCGAACTCGACGACACGAGCGGCGAGTGGGCGTGTACGCCCCACCGGAGGATCACCCACGAGTACGACCCGACCCCGGGCTACGGCGGATCGTGGGGGAAGGACTTCGTCGAGGAATTCTTCGAGGCCTGCGACGGAAAGGGCGACCCACCAGTCACGCTCGAGGACGCCGTTGCAGTTCTTCGCATTCTCGACGCCGCCTACGATTCCGCGGAGACGGGCGAGTGGGTCGACGTCGATACCGACGCGTCCGCGACGTAGCCGTCCTCGAGGCCACCGGCACGCTTATAGGACGGTCGCCGGAACTACGACCCGTCACACCATGAGCGACTACACGGTTGGAATCGTCGGAACCGGGCCACACCCCGAGGACTCGGATCACGACGGCTACTCAATGGGTCACCGTCACGCACGGAGTTTTCGACGGGCCGACGGTTGTCGGGTGGCCGCCTGCGTGGATATCGTGGCCGATCACGCAGCCGCGTTCGGGGACGAGTTCGGTCTCGACGACGACCAGGTCTTCACGGACGTCCAGGCGATGCTCGATGGGGCAACCCCCGACGTCGTCAGTATCTGCACCCCACCGTCGACGCACGGGGAGCTGGTCGAAACGTGTGCCCGCCACGAGTCGGTGCAGGCGGTCCACTGCGAGAAGCCGATGGCCGAGACGGTCGGGGAGAGCCGGCGTCTCGTCGAGGTCTGTGAAGACGCTGACGTCCAGTTGACGATCAACCTCCAGAACCGGTGCAGCGACGCCGCTGGCGAGATCAAGCGGGTCATCGAAAACGGGGCGATCGGCGACCTCGAGCGCGTCGAGATCGGTCGCCAGGACCTGCTCCAGACGGGGCTTCACCACATCGACCTCGCGAACTACGTCCTCGGCGACGAATCGGTGGCGTGGGTGCTCGGGCAGATCAACTACCCGGACGAGCACGTCTGGTACACGAACATGCCGTCCGAACGCCAGGGACTCGGCATGTGGGCGTACGAATCCGGCGTTCACGCACTCTGCTCGACGGGTGCGGGTGCCGAGGCCGTCGGCCACCACACCAATCGCTTCGTCGGGACCGATGGCGAGATCGAGTTCCAACTCGGCGACGAGTATCGCATCCGAACCGACGGCGAGTGGCGGACCGTCGAGGTCGGCGGCGACGCCGCCCAGGACGCGGCCATCGTGACGCTCCTCGAGGCCCTCGAGACCGGCGAGGAGCCGATCATCAGTGGCCGACGAGCGCTCGGATCGACGGAGCTCGTCTTCGGTATCTGGGAGTCGGCGCGCAAACGGGGGCGCGTCAGCCTCCCGCTGGAAATCGAGGACAATCCGCTGGCTGCGCTCATCGAGTCGGGGGAGTTGCCGCCGGACGAGTGAGTGAGTCGAGCAAGTGAGCGACTTGAGTGAGTCGAGCGAGCGATGGCGAACGGTACCCCTCGAGAATCGATAGCCGCGAGGCGACACACCAGCGACCGACCGCGTACCCTGCCGCTCCCCCTATCTCTTTGGTGGCGGGGTCACAGTACCCACACATGGAGTACCGACGACTGGGCTCGACCGGGCTGACGGTGTCGCCGCTGTGTCTTGGCACCTGGCGGTTCGGCAAGGAGTCGAACGGGACGCTCGAGACGGACCGCGAAACCGCACACGACCTGCTGGATGCGGCCTGGGAGCAGGGGATCAACTTCGTCGACACGGCCAACAGCTACGGCGGCGGGCGAAGCGAACGCTGGATCGGCGAGTGGCTCGCCGACCACGACCGCGAGGACGTCGTGATCGCCAGCAAAGTCTGGTGGCGAACGCGCGGCGTGCCCGAGACGAGCCTCTCGCGAAAGTCGATCCGCTCGGAGATCCAGGACACGCTCGAGCGACTCGACACGGACTACCTCGACGTCTACTACATCCATCGATTCGACGACGGGACGCCCCTCCGGGAGACGCTGCGAACTCTCGACGACCTCGTCCGGGAGGGCACCGTCCGCTACCTCGGGGCGTCTGCAGGTGCGGCCTGGAAGCTGACGAAGGCGCTCTGGCAGAGCGACCGCGAGGACCTCGAGCGCTTCGAGATTACCCAGCCGCGATTCAACGCCGCCTACCGGGACGAGGTCGCCGAGTACCTCGACGTCTGTGCCGACCAGGGCCTGGCGGTCTGTCCGTACTCGCCCCTCGAGGGCGGTTTCCTCACGGGGAAGTACGACCGCGACAGCGAGGTGCCCGCCGGATCGCGGGGCGACCTGGACGGGTGGAACGACCGGTTCGACGAGCGGCAGTGGCGCGTCCTCGAGGCCGTCCGGTCGGTCGCGACCGAGACCGAGGCGACGCCCGCGCAGGTCGCCCTCCGGTGGTGTATGGATCGCGACCGATTCACCTGCGTCCCCATCGTCGGTGCCCGGACGGTCGGCCAACTCGAGGAGAACGCGGGGGCGATGGACCTGTCGGTGACCGACGACCAGCTGGAGCGTATCACGGACGCCTACGTTAACGTGGAGGGAGAGCGATGACGATCCGCGTCGGCCTGTGTACAATCTCCGCCAAGGAGCGCCCCCTCGAGGAGATCCTCGAGCTGGCCAGCAACGCCGGGTACGACGGCGTCGAACTCTGGGGCCGCGATCACGTCGGTGACGGCTCCGAGGCGACCTGCGAGCGGATCAACGAGGCGGCGAGCGCTCGCGGCCTCGAGATTGCCTCCTACGGCTCGTACCTGCGCTGTGGCAGCGACGACTTCGCCGACGACCTCGAGCACGAACTCGCGGTGACGGATCGCCTCGACACGGATATCATCCGGGTCTGGGCGGGCAGCCAGGAATACGGTGATCACGACGAGGACCACTGGGATCGAGTCGTCGCCGACCTCGAGCGACTGACCGAACGGGCCGCCGACTACGACATCGAGATCACCGTCGAGAAGCACAACAACACGGTCACGCACACCCGTGAGGGTGCCAGACGGCTGATCGAAGCGATCGACGACGAGCGCTGTCGCCTGAACTACCAGCCAGGCTTTTCGATTCCAGCACCCGAACTCGAGCGCGAGGCCCGGGAACTCGCGCCGCTCTCGAATCAGCTCCACCTCCAGACGACGCGCGAGCGAACCGAACGCGCTCGCGCCCCGCTTGCGGAGGCGTACTACGACCTCGAGGCGATCCTGGAGCCGTTCCTCGAGGGTGGATTCGACGGCTTCGCGAACGTGGAGTTCGTGACCGACGAACGTCCCTACCGGGAGGCGATCGAGGCCGACCTCGAGACTATCCGATCGATCGTCTCGACGGGACGGTAACGTATTTCCCCCTCCAGTGTTTCGTACCGGTCAACAAATATGGACGCACTCCGAGTCGCGCTGTTGAACGCCTCGTACCACGACGAGGCGACGGCGCGGAACTTCGATCGAGACGTACAGGCCAACCTCCGCTCGTTCGCGGTGGACGAAGGCGATCTCCCCGAGACCTACGACTACGACGCCGTGATCGTCAGCGGGTCGGGTGCGTCGGTTTACGGCGACGAACCGTGGATTCCGCCACTGCTCGAGTGGGTAGACGAGGCGATCGACCGCGACCTCCCCGTGCTCGGCGTCTGCTTCGGCCACCAGTTGCTCGCGCACGTCCTCGACGGCCGGGTCGAACCGATGGGAGAGTACGAGATTGGCTACCGGGAAATCGAACGCGTTGGCGACTCGCAGTTGCTGTCGGGACTCCCCGACCGGTTCCTGGCGTTCACGACCCACTCTGACGAGGTGACGAAACTCCCGCCTGGAGCCGAACTCACGGCCGAGAACGATTACTCGATTCACGGCTTCCGTGCCGGGCGCGTCTTTGGCGTCCAGTTCCATCCCGAGTACGACCGCGCGACCGCCGAGCGGATCACCCGCGAGAAGGACCTGCCCGAGGATCGAATCGCCGCCGTCCTCGATGGAATTACCGAAGAGAACGTCGTCACGGCGGCCGACGCCAAAGTGCTGTTCGACAACTTCCTCGAGTACGTCGAGACGCTGTCGGCTGATCGGCCGACGAACGAATCGCGAGCCTGACCGTTTTTCGAGCGATCCGCCGTTCCAGCCGAGCCCCGCTCGAGCACTCCGCCGTTCCAACTGATCTCCGCTCGAGCGCTGTAATGTTTCGACCGAATCCCACTCGCTCGAGCGCCGGAACACGAGACGACGTGCGAGCCAGATGCACCGACTGGAAGTCGGGAGGGGCTCGGCGAGGGTCGGGAACACGAACGCGAGGGAAGAAAATCGAGACTACGAACGTGAGAAGAGAAAATCGAGACCGTGAACGCGAGGACAGAAAAACGGGAACCGCGACCGCCTACTCCCGCGACCACACCGACGTCAACGGAATCCGAACGTCGTCGCCTTCCTCGATAATGTAGTTGTACCCGCCGTCCTCGAGCTGGTCGGGGTCGACGAAGTCTCGGGTGAACGTCTTCTCGCCGACGTCGACCGTCAGCAGGTTTCCACGCCCGTCCTCCAGGGCCTCAACCGGGTAGGAACCGTTCCCTCGGCCGCGCTGATCGCGACCCAGGACCGGGTTCTCGGGGTCGGGTTCGCCTCGCCAGGGGTCGCGCTGGTCGTTGTCGACGTAGACGAACCCGGTGTGGCGCTCGAGGAGGCTGCTATCGGCAGCAACCCGGATCGTCAGGTCGTTCTCGAGACTCATTTCGCGGGTGAAGTCCTCGACGGTGCCCCGGACGAACCCCTCGGCCTCCCGGATGAGCGGTGATTCGTCGAGGGGCTCGAGGTGTGTCCCGTCCTGGACGTAAGCGTACTCGGACTCGCCGTCTTCGACCGAGTAGAGGCCGAAGAAGCCCTTGAACTCGAAGGCGTCGTCGACGGTCAGCGTGTCGGTCTTCTCGAACGCGCAGACCACGTAGTCGGTGCGCCCGTTCGTCAGCTCGACCCTGACGGCGTGGCCCGGCCCGCCCGAAACCGGAACTTCCTCGATCGACTCGACAACCCGGTCGCCGTCGTAGTGTTCGATCACGGAGGTGTACGTCGTCTCGAGGTCCGACCCGCGCCGGTTGAGGAAGGCGTACCTGAGACTGGACTCTGGCGCGGCGCCGCCGGAGCTGTTCGGTGGATACCCGTTGGCCAGTTCGACGTCGTCGAAGTCGCCGAACGACGTAAGTCGCAGGTGAACGCCGTCGGCGTCGTCGTCACGCAGATTGAAGTGGTCCTCGACATCCCAGTCGAGGACGACCCGGTCTGCGGGGTCGTCGTCGCGCTCGACCTGATCGAAGTAGTTGAGCCCGGACCCCCGCGAGTCCGGCGACCGCGCACTGTTGTACGACGAATCTGCATACGGAACGCCCTCACCGGCTAACGTCCCGCCGTCCTGGGCCTCGAGATCGAGGCCCTCGGTGGAAAGGTCGGCTTTCGTCGTGTGGAAGCTGTAGCGGTGGTCGTCGCCGCCGGCGACGCGGAAGAAGTCCACGGCGTAGGAGTGTTCTTCGTCGACGGTGATCGACGCGGTCGTTCGCCGGTATTCGTCGGCTTCCTCGTAGACGTGGGGTGCCTCGACGTCGATCAGGTTCACCCGCTCGTCGTCACCCTCGAAATGTCGAGGCGTGCCGACCCAGTGGTGATCCTGGCCGCGCTCGTTGACCACGACCGTGTTGTGGCTGATCGTGTTGTCCGTGAAGAACTGCCGAGGCGGATAGGTGCCAGTGGCTTCCGGATAGCCGAGGTCTCGCGAGAGTTCCATCTCGTGGGCCGCGACGCCGATCTGTAGCGTGTCGCGGTGGGCGTGGGGGGTTCCACCACCGCCGATTCCGTTGCGGCCGTAGTACATCCAGAACGCGCGCTTCGCGTTCCCCAGTTCGGCCGCGTCCCGACGTTCGCGTGCTTCTTCGTCGAGCAACGTCAGGTAGTACAGCGCCATCTTGTAGCCCCCGGAGTCGTCGTTGTTGCCGACGCACTCGAAGCGCATCGTGTTGGTTCCCGCGGGCAACTCGAGCAGGTACGAGATGGTGTCTCGACCGCTGCCGTCGGCCATGAAGTCGATGGTGTCGACGTACTCGCCGTTGACGGATAGGTCGTAGATGCCGTAGGTACTGACGAACAGCGTCTCGAGCTCGAGTTCGTACTCGTCGGCGTCTGCGACGTCGAACTCGAACGTCCACCACTCGCCCGCCTGGCTGGCTTCGAACTGGATCGCCTCGTCGAAGCTGTCGTTGATCGGCGCGGAGGCCTCAGCGAACAGGTCGGACGTGTCGTAGGTCTCGCCGAAGGATTCGGTCGTGTAGTTCTCGCCATCCCGGAGGGCCGCAAAGCCGAAGCCGGCGAGGTTCTGGCTCGGCAGGTCGAGGGGTCCATCGGCGTCGATGATCGACTGGATCTCCTCGGCGAGTCCCTCGGGTTCGGCGTCGTAGATCGAGCCCCTGATTCCGGCCGTGGAGTAGCCGTTCGAGTAGTGCCACAGCTTGGCGAATCGGGAGTCGCCCGTCACCTCGTAGCCGTCCGAAATGCCGCTCTGGCTCATCTCGTTGCCCGCCGGGTGGTGGGTGTCCCCGAGTGCGGGCGAGAACTCGTCCAGAAGGAGGAGATCCGAGTTGATCTTGAGTGCGCTCTGGAACTTCGGATGCTGGTAGAGATCGGCGCCGTCGAACCCGTCGTAGCCTTGCAGGTTCTGGGCGACCTGCAGGATAGAGGACATCCGGATCCGGTTGTAGCCGAGTGAGCCCTCGTGCCAGTACCCATCGCGGTCGCACTGGTCGACGACCGGAGCGAGTACGTTTCCACCCGTCGTGTACCAGTTCTCGGGTTCCTCGTTCCAGACGTCGCCGTCGAAGTACTCGTTGCCGGGCTGGAATATCCACTCGATGGCCTCCCGCGTATAGCCGTTCTCGCGCGTGTCGTCGAGCACCCGGGCCGAAATTGCGAGTGCCGACAACTGACCCCGCCCAGGGGCGATCTGGGAGGCCTTCGCGGCCGGGAAAATCTCCTGGATGTAGTTCTCCTCGATGTTCTCTCGGATACGCGCGACCGAATCCTTGTCGGCCAGTCCGGGGTATTCGTCGGTCTTCCCGTCCAGGAAGCTCACGACTTCATCCGCGACGGACGGATCGTCGAGCGCGGGGAAGAACGCGTCGTAGGCGACCAGCAGCCGCCGGGCGAGGTTGCCCTCCCAGTGCGACCCGATGATGCGACCGGTCTGGCGGCCGCCGTGGCTGTTCCAGAAGCCGTGGGCGTTCTGCTGGTAGTCTGCAATCGTCATCTCGGGGTATACGTCCGCGATCCGATCCATGAGTACTAGCCCCGCGACCGCGTACTTCGATTCCTCGGTGAGCAGGTAGGCGTCGACCAGCGCGTCGAGAATCCGACGAACCCCACCGGGGCGCCAGACGAACCAGTGGTTGTAGTAGGCGACGAAGTTCCACCGATTGCCCTCGCCCATCCCGAGATCGTCGTTCTCGTCGACCCAGCCCCAGCCGTCGTCGACGCCCCAGCCTTCGCCCATCTCGGGATGTTCCTCGTTGACCAGCAACGAGTCGTCCGCGAGGTCCGGGTCGAACATTCCCCGGTCGTCCAGGCCGCTCTCGCGGTAGGCGCCGAAGTCGTTCGTCGGCACCGTCAACTTCCCGTCGCCGTGGGGGTCGTCGTCGTTCGTCTCTATCTTCCACAGGCGGTCGGTGCCGGGGTCGCTGTCGCCACCCAGGATGAGACGTTCGTTCGAGAGGCCACCACCACGGGGGACCTGCTGGGACGTAACGAGACTCCAGAGGCTGTCGAGATCAGGGCCGTACTTCTCGAGGTAGCTATCGGCCGATTCGACGGCGTTGTCGCGCTGGCCCGCCGCCCAGTCGTAGCGGTCGATGTTTCGCTGTGCGTTCGACCGCATCGCTTCGGTCCACATCGTCGGTCGCGTTTTGCGGTGATAGCGCTCGTCGTCTTCGGCTGCGGTGGCAGTACCCGCTGGCACCAATCCGGCGAGCAACCCGGCACCGGTCGCCGTCAGGACCGATCGTCGCGAGAGATTCGGATTCGTCGGGGGGTTCCGAACCGTGCCCAGCTGATCGATTTCCCATTGGTGGTCGTTACCCGTTTCGGAGGGGGACTCCTCACGCTCACGCTCACGCTGCTTGCGCTGTGACATCAAATAACACTCGGACTCGTAGGATATATAGATTTTCATTACAAGAATACATTTTTACGATAACACGAAAGGAAGGCTCACTCAGCGCGAGGACAGGTGGCCCGAGGCCGATCAAGGGAACGCGACTGGAGCCCACTCAGCGAGCCATTTGCCTCGTCCGAGCGGTGGATTTAGGACGCGGGCAACGAATTGGGTGAGCATGAGCTTCGATTTACTCGTCGAGAACGCCCGGATCGTCGACGGCACGGGCGCGCCCTGGATCCGCGGCGCGGTCGGCGTCGTCGACGGTCGCATCGACCGAATCGCGACGGCCCCCGACCACGGCCTCGACGCCGACACGCGGATCGACGCCGACGGGAGCGTCGTCTGCCCGGGCTTCATCGACGCCCACTCCCACTCCGACCTCGAGCTGTTCGCCGACCCCTCGCTCGCGCCAAAGACCCGGCAGGGAATCACCACCGAGATCCTCGGCCAGGACGGGTTCTCGATGGCCCCGCTCTACCGCGAGGAGGGGATCGGCCCGTGGCAGGAATACCTCAGCGGCCTCGCAGGGAGACTCGAGCGCGAGTGGTCGTGGAACTCCCTCGGCGAGTACCTCGACGCGGTCGACGACGCCGACATCGCGCCAAACGTCGCGACGCTCGTCGGCCACGGCACCGCCCGCTACGACGTGCTCGGCATGGACGACGTCCAGCCGACCGACGACGAGCTCGAGGAGATGGCAGCGCTCGTCCGTGAGGGCCTCGAGGACGGCGCCATCGGCTTCTCGACGGGACTCGTCTACACACCGCAGGTGTACTCGGAGACCGAGGAAGTGTCCCGACTCGCGGCCGAACTCGCGCCGTACGGGCGGCCGTTCGTCGCCCACATTCGCAGCGAGGGTCGCTGGATCTGGGAGGCCCTCGACGAGTTCGTCGACATCGGTGCCGAACACGACATTCCGCTCCAGATTTCGCACTTCAAAGTTACCGGCAGCGAACAGCAGGGAAAGGCCGACCGCCTGCTCGCACAGGTCGAAATCGCCCGCGAGCGCGGTATCGACGTCACCGCGGACCAGTACCCCTACACCGCGGGAAGTAGCATGCTGACGTCGCTATTGCCGCCGTGGGTGCAGTCCGGTGATGCCGACGCCCTCCGCGAGACGCTCTCGGACCCCGACCAGCGCGAAGAGATTCGCCGTGACATCGAGGAGTGGCGCATCGACGGCTGGGAGAACGTCGGCGGCAAGACCGGGTGGGACCGTATCGAGGTGACGAACCTCACCTCCGAGGCGTTCGGCGAGGAGGGTGGACGCGACATCGCGACCATCGCGACCGAACGCGACAGCACGCCGATCGACGTCCTCTGTGACGTCCTGCTCGCGGAGGACTTCGAGGCGTCGATGATCGCTCACGGGCTGATCGAGGAGGACGTCCGAACGATCATGCAGAGCGAGCGCGTCATGGTTGGCACTGACGGCCTGTTCGGGGCCCGTCCCCACCCCCGCGTCTACGGATCGTTCCCTCGCATCCTGGCGAAGTACGTCCGTCAGGAGAACCTCCTGTCGCTCGAGGAGGCCGTCCGGTCGATGACGTCGCTCCCCGCTCGAGCGATGGGACTCGATTCGAAGGGCGTGCTCCGTCCGGGCCTCGACGCGGACCTGGTCGTCTTCGACCCGGCGGTAGTCGACGACCGCGCGACGTTCGACGACCCGGAGCAGTACCCGCTCGGGATCGAGCACGTCGTGGTCGACGGGACACCGATCGTTCGCGACAGCGAGGACACCGGCGCTCGGCCCGGCGGCGCGATTCGGGCCTGAGTACCGGTTCGACCGGCCGATTACTGGCGGGATCGAAAGAACGTTGGTGTCTCGCGGGAATGCTCGAGTGACAATGCGAACTGTACGATTCAGCGACCAGACTGGCTACGCACGACGCGGCGAGTGGACCGACGACGGTATCGTCGCCGACGGCAAGACGTACGATCCCGACGAGGTGGACGTCCTCCCGCCGTCGGAACCGACGAAGATCATCTGCCAGGCCGGCGGCTACATGGACCACCGCCGGGAGTCCGGTTTCGACGACCGACCGGAGCGCCCAGAACTCTTCCTGAAGACGCCCAACTGTGTCGTCGCTCACGGCGACGCCATCGAACTGCCGCCCGGACGCGAGAGCGTCGAGTTCGAGGCCGAGTTCGGCGTCGTCATCGCCGAACAGTGTCGCGACGTCTCGGTCGACGAAGCGATGGACGTCGTCGAGGGCTTCACCTGCCTCAACGACATCTCGAACCGGGACGACCAGGCCGAGGAGCGCAACTGGGTGCGCGGGAAGGCCTTCGACGCCTCGCTCCCGATGGGGCCCGTGGTGGCCACACCGGACGAGGTGCCCGACGACGCCACCCTCGAGTTGCGCCTGAACGGCGAGACGAAACAGGAGAGCACCCGCGAACACCTGATCTTCTCGGTGCCGGAGTTAGTCTCGGATGTCTCCGAACTCATCACTCTCGAGCCGGGCGACGTCATCGCGACCGGGACGCCGTTCGGACCAGACGAGTTGAGCGAGGGTGACGTCGTCGAGGTCGAGTTCGAGGGCGTCGGTGTCCTCGAGAACCGGGTGATCGCCCGATGACGTTAGACGGGGACACGATCTACGACGACTTCGGCGTCCCACCGGTTGTCAACGCGACCGGTACCAAGACGCGGATCGGCGGCACGCTCATCCGAGAGGAGTCCCTCGAGGCGATGAACCGCGCGGCGGAGGCGTTCGTCCGCCTCTCGGACCTGCAGGCGGCCGCCTCCGAACGTATCGCCGAGGCGACCAGCGCCGACGCCGGCTACGTCACCAACGGTGCGAGTTCCGCGCTCACGCTGGCGGCAGCCGCGTGCATCGCCGGCGACGACCTCGAGGTCATGGCGCAGTTGCCCGACACCGAGGACGTGCCGAGCGAGATCGTGATGCCCCGGACCCACCGCAACGGCTACGACCACGCCCTGCGCGTCGCCGGCGCCGATATCGTCGACGTGGGGGCGAACGACTACACCCTTGGGACCGGGTCCGAGAACACCGAGCCGTGGGAGATCGAGGCGGCGATCACCGACGAGACGGTCGCGGTGGCCTACATGGAGAAACCCTACACGCGCCCGCCGCTCGAGACGGTCGTCGAAATCGCACACGACCACGACGTCCCGGTCATCGTCGACGCGGCGGCCGAGTTGCCGCCGACTGAGAACCTCTCGAAATTCGTCGAACAGGGCGCCGACCTCGTCGCCTTCAGCGGCGGGAAGGCGATCCGCGGCCCGCAGTCGTCGGGCATCCTCGCCGGACGCGAGGACCTGATCAAATCGGTCGCCCGCCAGCACCTCGACATGCACGCCTCGGAGCCGGTGTACGACCCGCCCGAGAGCCTCGTCGATGTCGACGACCTCCCCGGCGTCCCCCGACAGGGGATCGGCCGATCGATGAAGGTCGGCAAGGAGGAACTGGCCGGACTGATCGCCGCCCTGGACGCGTTCATCGAGCAGGACGACCAGGCGGTACTCGACGAGTGGCACGACCGCGCCGAGCGAATCGCCGGCCGACTAGAGGGGATCGGCTGTCTCGACGCCTCCCTCGCCAACGCCGGGAAAACCGACGCCGTCACGAGCGTCGTCGTGACCGTGGACGAAGAGCGGTCGCCGGTCGACACCGTGTCGCTGGTCGGGGGGCTCCGGGCGGAGAACCCGCGAATCTTCGTCGGTGCCGACGACGTCCACCAGTCCCAGTTCACGATCAACCCGCGGTGTCTCCCGGACGACCAGGCCGAGTACGTCGTCGAGCGGATTGCTGCTCACGTCGGTTCCGGGGCCGAGTAAGGGCGCCTCGAGGACGACCTTCGGGGGTCGCCCGACTCGAGACGTCACCGATGGACGACGACGTCGAGCCGGCAACAGACCAAACACCTATTCTCCTGGGTGAGAATCTCATCACATGCGGATACTGTACGTCGACGTCGATTCGTTGCGACCCGACCACCTCGGGTGTTACGGCTACCACCGAGAGACGTCATCGAACATCGACGAGATTGCCGCCGACGGGCGCCGGTTCACGAACGTCTACGCGTCCGACGCGCCGTGTCTCCCCTCGAGGACGGCGTTTTACACCGGTCGGTTCGGCATCCACACCGGCGTGATCAATCACGGCGGGCTGAACGCCGACCCGCGCCGACACGGTCCCGCACGCGGCGAACGCTACCCGCGGCGCTTCCAAACGCTCGCCACGATTCTCGGCGAACAGGGGCTGGACACGGCGATGATCAGCCCGTTTCCCGCTCGTCACGACGCTTGGCAGGTCGTCGAGGGGTTCGACGAACTCTACGACACCGGCGGCAACGGCTCGGAGCGGGCCGACGAGGTCTACCCCTACGCCCACGACTGGCTTACCGAGCACGCCGCCGAGGACGACTGGTACCTCCACGTCAACTTCTGGGACCCCCACACCGAGTACACGACGCCGCTCGAGTACGGCCACCCGTTCGCGGACGACCCCGCCCCGGAGTGGCCGACTGAGGACGTGATCGAGCGCCACTACCAGGGGACCGGCGCCCAGAGCGCACAGGACCTGTGTAGCTGGGGCGACAAGCGAGACGCGCCCCGGATGCCCCCGGACGTCGCCTCGCGCGAGGACTTCGAGACCATGGTCGACGGCTACGACGTGGGCGTCCACTACATGGACTACCACGTCGGGATGCTGTTCGACCTCCTGCGGGAGGCCGGCGTCTTTGAGGAGACGCTCGTCGTCGTGAGCGCCGATCACGGCGAGAACCTGGGCGAACTCAACGTCTACGGCGACCACCAGACGGCCGACGAACCGACCTGTAACGTCCCGCTGATCGTTCGCGGCCCCGGCATCGAACCGGGCGTCGACGACGAGTTTCGGTACCAACTCGATTTCCCGCCAACGCTCGTCGACCTCGTCGGCGGCGACGTCCCCGGGGGCTGGGACGGGCGGTCGTTCGCCGGATCCGTCACCGGCGACGAAATAGACGACGGAAGCGGCCGCGAACGCCTCGTGCTCAGCCAGGGCACCTGGACCTGCCAGCGGGCCGTTCGCTGGGACAACTGGCTGCTGATCAAGACCTACCACGACGCGTTCAAGAGCGACCTCGAGGACCTCATGCTGTTCGACCTGGCCCACGATCCCCACGAGACGACGAACCTCGTCGACGAGCACCCCGACGTCGTCCGCGACGGATTGAGCACGCTCCAGCGGTGGGTCGACGACCGCCTGCTCGAGGCCGCCCGTGGCGAGCGGGGCGGCAACCCCGGTGCCGAAAACGCCGTCACTGATCCGCTGTGGCAGGTCCTCCGCGGCAAGGGACCGTACTACACGTGGGACGCGCTCGAGGACTACGCCGAGCACCTTCGACGGACGGGTCGGGGCGAGCACGCGACGGCGCTGCTCGAGCGCCACGGCTGACCGTTCGAGACGTATCAGGGACCGCTTCCAGCGGCTCTCGGCTGCTTTTCAGCCACTGTGATGAATTGTAGATGAGGCAGCGCTCGAGCGTCGAGACCCGCTCGACCCCCTCGAAGCGTTGGAATCAGGGAGACACGAGATCCGAGGCGAGAGGCGACGTAAGGTCGCCGCCGTACTCGGACACCTCGAACGCCTCGGCGTACTCGATCTCCCGGCCGCGTTCGGGTCCGTGCTGCTCGATCAGGTCGTCGCGGAACCGATCTGCCGTCGCGCGCATCTCCGCGAGTCCCGGAATCGGGTCCGTCTCGAGCCACTCGCGGCGGTCGTCGGGGTCGTCGGGAACGGCCTCGAGTTCGCCTTTGTTGTACGGTAACCACTCGTACATCTGGGACTCGTGGCAGTCGAGTGCGTCGTACTTGCAGTCGACGTGTTCGTCGTCGATCGGGACGATTACGTCCGGCGTGAACGGGTACGGCCGCTCGAACGTGTCGAGCAGGTACGCGAACACGGGGTTGTCCTCGAGCGCCGGCGTCTCCGGGCATACGTTCGGGACGGTGACCATGTACGCTGCGTCTCGAACCAGTTGCGAGGTGTACCGGTGATCCGGGTGATAGTCGTTGGTCCGGTGGGTCAACACGAGGTCGGGGTCGTACTCCCGGATCAGCTCGATGACCGTCTCGCGGTTCTCGAGGGTCGGCTCGAGCCGACCGTCCGGGTTATCGAGGACGCGGTACTCTATTCCGGCGGTGTCGGCGGCTGCAGCGGCCTCCTGTCGACGTCGCTCGGCGAGTTCGCTCCCGCCCTGTTCGTGGTGGCCGCTACGGCCGTCGGTCATCGAGACGAACCGGACGTCGTGGCCGGCGTCCGCCCACGAACACGCCAGTCCGCCGGCGCGAATGTCGGGGTCGTCGGGGTGGGCGCCGATCACCAGCAGTCGTCTGGACATGGCTACAGTACGGCCTGTGGGTGACGAAAACGTTCCGGTCGCTCGAGGCCGTGGTCGGAGCCGAGTGAGCGGTCAAGGTAGAGGTGGCCGTCGATGCTCTGGACGGCGACGAACGCGTCCCGCTACGCGAGCGTCTCGCCGATCCACTCGAGGTGCGCCTCTGTCAGCAGGGAGTGGTGATAGATCGAGAGGCGGCCGTCGGTCGCCGACCGGATTCCCTCCACGAGGGCGGCCACCTGATCGGCTCCGGAGACGACGGCCGGATCGAGTGTAATACCGGCATCGATCGGGCAGTCGACGACGCGCTCGAGCGCCTCGATTCGCTCGCGGGCCGTCTCGGTCTCGGCGACGTAACACAGCGCGGTCACTCGGTCGAGGTGGGCCTCGAGGCGCGCCAGATCGACGCCCGCCGCGGGGAGTGCCGACGGCGCCTGGCCGTACGCCTCCATCGCGTAGTAGTTGAGCGGCGTCGATCTGGACGCCGTGGCGAGTCGCTCGATCAATGCCTCGATCACGGTCGCTCGGAACTCGAGCAGGTCGTCCACGAGCGGGTCTTGCTCGCGAAGGTCCTCTACCGGTGGAAGCGAGGCGTTTGGATCGGCGAGTGAAGGGCGAACGAGCTCCTGGACGCGCTCTCGCGCTCGCTCGAGGTCGACCCGGTGCGACGCGGCGGCCGATCGACAGCCATCGCAGAAACACTGCGAGAGGAGTACCGATTCGCTCTCGGTCGTCACCGTCTGACGCTTGTCGTGGCCGTACTTCGATCCGTGGTCGTGGAACGCGCTCGGGAAGCCGATCGACTCGAGCTGAATCTCGTCGACGCCATGGTCACGGATCGATCCGACGACTGCAGCGAAGTAGTCCTGTACCGCGGGGTGAGACGGACACAGCGAGTGGTCGTGGGCGTCGCCGAACGCGCTCTCGAACCGGTAGTCGGGGTTCGTCGATCCCAGCCGCGTGTTGTGGAGACAGACCGTCCACGCGTTGACGGCTATCCCGTGTTCGTGTGCCCCGTCGACGATTTCCGCAAGCGGATCGTCCCACGAGCCGACGCGGTTGACCGGCGGCTCGATCGGCAGATCGTCGAAGCGCTCGCCCAGGTCGAAGTAACAGCCGCCGCCGTAGGCGCGAAACAGGTCGTCGGGAAACCGGGGCTGCATCGATCGAACCGAGTGATAGTGGCTGGCCACGTTGACCGCGTCGATGCCGTGATCGCGGAGCCGTTCACAGGCCGATTCGAGTCCCTCGTGCTCGAGCGTCCAAGGATATGTCCAGAGTGCTGGCATGCCGCAACAGTCGAAGAGGGCCGGCATAAAGATGGGCACCTCGACCGTCGAACAGACCGGTGTCCTCGAACCCCAGCTAGTACCGACTCGCGGTATCTTTATGCCCGCACAGAAATGAGAGAGGTAACTATGGTCGAACTTGCCATCGACGGCGGACCGAAAGCAGCCGAAGCACTCTCGATTCCGGAGTGGCCACAGCCGACCGATACCTGTCGAGCGTATCTCCTCGAGGCGTTCGAGGGCGGCAACTGGTGTCGCGGACCGTGGATCGAACGCCTCGAGGACGAATTTGCCGCGTACCACGACGCCAAACACGCGATCGCCGTCAGTAACGGGACCGTCGCGATCGAACTGGCGCTCCGAGCCGTCGGCGTCGAGCCCGGCGACGAGGTGATTGTCCCCTCCTACTCCTTCATCGCGAGTGCCAGCGTCGTTCCTGCCGTGGGAGCGATCCCGCGATTCGCGGATACCGACCCCGAGACGTTCAATATCGATCCCGATTCGGTGCGCGAGAAGATCACCGACGACACGGTTGGGATCATCGGCGTCCACTTCGCGGGATATCCGATGGACATGGACGAACTGTTGCCGATCGTCGAGGAACACGACCTCTTCCTGATCGAGGACGCGGCCCACGCGCAGGGATCGGAGTGGCGCGGCCAGAAGGTCGGCACCTTCGGGGACTTCGGGACGTTCTCGTTTCAGGAGTCGAAGTCACTACCCAGCGGCGAAGGCGGCATCGTCGTCACCGACAACGACGTGCTCGCGGAACGAGCCCGGGTCATGCAGAACATCGGCCGTTCGCAAGGTGAGACGGGATATCGTCACTACAAACTCTCCTCGAACTCCCGGATGTCCGCGTTCCAGGCCGCCGTCGCGATCGGCCAGCTCGAGAAGCTACCGGAGGAGAACGAGCGCCGCGAAGCGAACGAGGAATTGCTTCTCGCAGAACTCGAGGAGATCGACGGAATTCACACGAAACCGCGAGACGATCGCATCACCGCTCGCGGCTACTGTCTGGAGAACGTTCGCTACGACGCTGAGGCGTTCGGTGGGCTCAGCCGCGACCGATTCATCGAGGCCGTGCGCGCCGAGGGCGTGCCGGTCTACGACGGCTACGAAGTGCCGATCTACAAGCAACCGGCGTTCTTCCGCGATCAGGTTCGGCGGCTTCTCCCACCCGGAACGGACGTTTCGGACTACTGGAACCTGTACCTTCCCGGTGCGGAGCAACTGTGCAGGGAGAACGTCGCCTACAGCCATCCGGTGTTGCTCGCCGACGAGGAGGGCATCCGGACGATCCCTGCTGCGATTCGAAAGGTGAAAGCCCACGCCGACGAACTCCGTGAGCGGTAAGATTGCCGACAGCCACGACGATCGACCCTTTGGAGATCGAGCGGACGTCGATTACTCTGCCGACCAGGTCGACGTCAACGGAATCTGCACGTCGTCGTTGTCGTCGATGATGTAGTTGTAGCCGCCGTCCTCGAGCTGGTCGGGGTCGACGAAGTCCCGGGTGAACGTCTGGCGACCAGTGGCGACCGTTACCAGGTTTCCGTTGCTGCCTCCGAGTGCCTCGATTAGGTAGGCGCCGTTGCCCTGGCCGCGCTGGCCGCGCCCCTCGATCGGGTTCTCGGGGTCAGGTTCGCCTCGCCACGGATCGGAGTCGTCGTTGTCGACGTAGACGAAGCCGGCGTGGCGCTCGAGGTGACTTCCGTTCCCCCCGACCCGGATCGTCAGTTCGTTCTCGAGGCTCATCTCGCGGGTGAAGTCCTCGACGATTCCCTGCACGCGACCGACCGATTCCTGCACGAGCGCGGGTTCGTCGAGGGGCTTGAGCCGCGTGCCGTCCTGGACGTAGGCGTACTCGGACTTGCCGTCTTCGACCGAGTAGAGGCCGAAGAAGCCCTTGAACTCGAAGGTGTCGTCGACGGTCAGCGTGTCGGTCTCCTCGAACGAACAGACGACGTAGTCGGTGCGCCCGTTCGTCAGTTCGACTTTGACGGCGTGGCCCTGCCCGCCCTCAACGACTACCTTCTCGACGTTTTCGACGGCGCGCTCGCCCTCGTAGTGCTCGACCGTCGAGACGAAGTCGCTCTCGAGGTCGCTTCCCTGTCGACGCAAGAGCGCGTAGCGCAGGAAGTCGGGGTTCCCGCTTCGGTCGGGCGGGTGGCCGTTGGCGAGGGCGACCTCGTCGAAGTCGCCGAAAGACGTCAAGCGCAGGTGGACGCCGTCGGCGTCGTCGTCGCGATGATTCCAGTAGTCCTCGACGTCCCAGTCGACGGCCACGCTGGAACCGGGATCGGTGTCGCGTTCGACGTTCGTGAGGTAGTTGAAGCCGCTTCCGACCTCGCGGTTGTAGTCGGTTTCCTCGCCGTAGTCCGGCTTCCGGATATCCTCACCCGCGTAGGTGCCGCGGTCCTGGGGGACGAGGTCGACGTCCTCGGCCGTCGCCTCGCCGACCTGTCCGTGGAAGCTGAACACGTGGTCGTCGCCGCCGGCGACGCGGAAGAAGTCCACGGCGTAGGAGTGTTCCTCGTCGACGGTGATCATCGCGGTCGTTCGGCGATACTCGTCGCACTGCTCGTAGGCCCGGTAGGCGTCCACGTCGATCAGGTTCACTCGCTCGTCCTCGCCCTCGAAGTGGCGCGGCGTGGCGACCCACCGTTCGTCCTGGCGGGACTGGTCGACCGTCACGGTGTTGTGGCTGATCGTCCCCTTCGTGAAGTCGTGTTTCGGCCAGTTACCGGTCCGCTCGGGGTAGCCGAGGTCCGGCGAGAGCTCGAGCCGGTGGGCTGCCACGCCGAGGTTGAGCGCGTCGCCGTGGTTGTGGGTGCTGCCGCCCGCGTCGATGCCCGTTCGGCCGTAGTACATCCAGAACGCGCGCTTGGCGTTGCCAATTTCTTTGGCGTTCTCCCAGTCCTCGCGTTCGTCCTCGCCGACCACCGTGAGGTAGTACAGCGCCATCAGGTAGTTGCTCGACTCGTCGTTCCTGCCGACGCACTCGAAGCGGAGATCGTTGGTCCCAGCCTTGAGGTCGACCGTATACGTGATGGTGTCGCGGGTGAACGAAGGGCTGTAGAAGTCGACGGTGTCGACCTGCTCCCCATTGAGGAAGAGGTCGTAGATGCCGTAAGAGCCGACGAACAGCGATTCGATCTCGAGGTCGTACTCGCCGGCTTCGTCGGCCTCGAACTCGAAGGTCCACCACTCGCCGGGTTCGTAGCACTGGAACTGAATGGCTTCGTCGAAGCTGTCGTTGACTTCGGTACTGGCGTCGGCGAACAGCTCTGACGTGTCGTAGGTCGTCCCGAACGACTGGTTCAGGTAGTTCTCGCCGTCCCGGAGCGCGGCGAAACCGTAGCCCGCGAGGTTCTGGCTCGGGAGGTCGAGGGGACCCTCGGCGTCGATAATCGCCTGTACGTCGTCGCTGAGGTTCTCGGGTTCTGCGTCGAAGATGGAGCCGTTGATCCCTGCCGTCGAGTAGCCGTTCTGATAGTGCCACAACTGGGCGAAAATCGGCTCGCCCGTCAGTTTGAACCCTTCCTCGACTGAGGGCTGGCTCCACTCGACGGCGGACGGGCCGTGCGCGTCGCCGAGTTGCGGGGTGAACTCGTCGATCAACAGCAGGTGCGTGTTCTGCAGGAGCGACTGCTGGAGTTTTGGGTGCTGGTAGAGGTCCGCGCCGTCGAACGCGTCGTACCCCCGGAGGTAGTCGGCCACCTGTCGAACCGAGCTGTGAGGGATGCGGTTGTAGTGTGGGGCCTCGATCTCGAAGTACCCGTCGCGGTCGGCCCGGTCGACCAGCGGGGTGAGGATGTTTCCGCCGGTGGTGTACCAGTTCTCGGGCTCTTCGTTCCAGACGTCGCCGTCGAAGTACTCGTCGCCGGGTTGGAAGACCCACTCGATCGCTTCTCGGGTGTAGCCGTCGGGTTCGTCGAGTGTGCGAGCGGCCTGTACGAGTGCGCTCCCCCCGCCGCTCGCGACGATCATGTTCGAGTTCTTATTCGCTGGCAGAATCTCGCGGTGAATACCGTCCTCGATGTTCTTTCGGATCTTCTCGACCGAGTCCTTGTTCGCCAGACCGGGGTACTCGTCGGTTTTGGCGTCGAGGAACGCGACGAGTTCGTCGTCGTCCTCCATGCCGGGGAAGAACGCGTCGTAGGAGCGGACGATTGGCCGCATGAGGTTCGACTCCCAGAACGCGCCGACCACCTTCCCTGTCTGGCGGCCGCCGTGGCTGTTCCAGAACCCATCGAGCGTGAACGTGTACTCGGTGAGGTCCATCTCGGGGTAGACGTCCGCGATCCGGTCGAGGAGGACGGCACCCGCCCTCGAGTACTTCTGGTCGCCAGTGTAGAGATAGGCGTCGGTGAGGCGGCGAACGAGCCCGAGAATGCCCCCGGGCCGCCAGATGTGCCAGTGGTTGTAGTACGCGACGAAGTTCCACCTGGTGCCGGCGCCGCCGCCCAGGTCGTCGTTCTCGTCGACCCATCCCCAGCCGTCGTCGACGCCCCAGCCCTCGCCCATCTCGGGGTGTTCCTCGTTGACCAGCAGCGAGTCGTCGGCCAGCTCGGGGTCGAACATTCCTCGGTCGTCGAGGCCGCTCTCGCGGTAGGCGCCGAAGTCGTTCGTCGGCACGGTAAGCTTCCCGTCGCCGTGCGGATTGTCGACTTCCGTCTTCATCTTCCAGAGGCGGTCGTCGCCCGAATCGTGGTAGCCGCCGAGGATCTCGCGCTGGTTCACCAGTCCGCCGCCGCGGGGGATTCCCTGGGCGGTGACTAGACTCCAGAGGCTCTCGAGGTCGGGGCCCAGCCGGTCCAGACGCGCGTCGGCTTCCGCGACGGCGGTGTCTCGTTGACTCGCGGCCCAGTCGTACAGGCCGATGTTCCGTCGGGCGTTCGCTCGCATCTCGTCGGTCCAGATCGTGGTTCGGGTCTTCGCGTTGAGCGCATCGGACTCCGCGGCGCCGACCGTCCCCGTGCTCGAGAAGAGCCCGCCGAGAATGCCGGCGCCCGTCGTCGCCAGCATCGATCGCCGTGAGACGTCGAAGGCGCTCGACCGTTCGATTACTGAATCCTGTTCCTCTCGAGACCGCTCGCTACAGTCCCGACGTGGCTTGTCATATGACATCCACCCACACGTTATTTTATAACACAATATAATTTTCGCAAACTATTGTATCGTTATCACATATCTCGAGTATATAAAACAGCCGTCTGCTCTGGCTAATGATTTTGCCGTTGCTCCCGGTTCTAATTTGTCAAAATCGATCTGGTGTACTCGTCGCGCGCCGATCGTTTTGCACCCGAATCCACTCCCCAGGGAATTTCGCTCCGATAGGGGCTCAAATTCGGTCGCGAGGCCACGAGGGGGCTCGGAGAGGACTTGAAGGTGCCACGAGGGAGCCACGAGAGGACCGCCGAAGGGACTACGAGAGGGACTCGAGGAGTGCTCAGGGCCGGTCGAGAACGCCCCGACCGTCTCGCTCGGCAACCTCGACCAGCCATTCGAGTGACGATTCGTACGCCGACGCGGTCTCGGGATAGATCGTCCGATCGGTCTCGCGCAGCCTCGAGAGCGTCTCGACCGCTGATCGGTAGTCTTCCTCGGCCTGGGCGGGCGTTCGATCCCGGAACGAACGATTCACGTGGGCGAGCAGCGTTCCGGACGGGCGCTTCCACCACGTCGGCAGAATCAGTCCGCCCAGTTCGCGATACACGTCGAACCCTTTCGGGACGAACGGGCCGAGTGCGTGTCGGGTCACCGACAGCGAGTAGGATTCCCGGTCCTCGACGCTCGTCGAGTTCCAGAGTCGATCCGCGAAGATTGGCATCGCCGACGGGAGGGCGCGCTCGAAGTACGCCCGCTCCGCCTCGTCGGACGGTTCCCACGCGAGCAGCCCCCCGCCGCGTACCTGCGACGCCCGTTCGTCCGGGACCGTCGGCCGACGCGTAGACGCCCACCCGAGCATGTAGTCCTCCGTGATCCAGCCCCGGACGTAGGCGGCGTGGACATAGGAGTTGATCACGTCGAACCCCTCCTCGAGGAATCGCTCCAGGCTGCACCCCTCGACCGGACCCCGGTCGGGTGCCGCGACGCGCCAGAAGTGGATCAGCAGGTCCCGGGGCAGGTCGGGTGACGCCGAGATGTCGATCTGGTCGTTCCAGACGATCGTCCGGCGGTCGTGCTGGGCGAGGAAGTCGTGGAGGTGGCGAACGAACGCGTAGAAGTGCTCGGTGTCCGTCTCGGAGCCGTCCGCGGCCATCTTCGCCTGGCAATCGACGCACTCGTTCCAGGAGTATCCCTGCATCTCCCACTCGTCGCCACCGACGTGCACGTACTCAAAGGGGAACTGCTCGATCACCTCCTCGAGCAACGTCTCGACGAACTCGACGGTCTCCTCGGAACCGATACAGATCGTCCGATCGGCGGGGTCGCCGTCCTCGACGGTACACCGGAGTTCGGGATACCGCTCGAGGAGGTGACTGGCGTGGGCTGGAACGTCGACTTCGGGAACGACGTCGATCCCGCGGTCGCCCGCGTACGTGACGAGTTCGTCGATGTCCTCCGGCGAGTACGCAGGGCGGGGAGTGCCGTCCGCATCCTGGTTCAATTTGGGATAGGCCGCGGACTCGAGGGCGTATCCCTCGTCGTCGAGCAGGTGGAGGTGGAGTCGGTTGTACTTCGCCCGGGCGGCCTGGTCGATCCGTCGTTTCACCTGCTCGACCGGGAAAAAGCCGCGGGCCGGGTCGAGCATGAACTCGCGCCAGGATGACTCCGGCCAGTCGTGGATTTCGCAGGCGGGCAGGGTCCACTGCTCGTGGCCGTCGCCCGCATCGACTCGTGAAATTCCGGTCACGAACGTCTGGCAGCCGTGTCGGAGGCCGTCAGCGGTCGCGGCTCGAATCGTTACCGTCCCTGCGTCGGCGTTCGCCTCGAGGACGTACCCCTCCGGATCGTCGACCGCGTCGGTGGGATCGTCCTCGAGGCGCAGTTCGACGTCCGCGTCGTCGGTTCCCCGCCGTACCGGGGCGTTCGTCTCTCGCTCGAGGAGCGTCTCGAACAGGGAGCCGACGACAGGGGGGACGTCCGCCTCCGTGGCGAGCGTAAACGGTGGCTCGAATCGGACGGTTCCGCTCGTCGCCTCGACGCGACGCGGTCGAGGAACGACGCGTAGCTCGGTCGCTGTCATGTGCTATCGGGTCCGATGGAGGCGAGGGTCTTAATCGTTTGTACCGCCGATCGTCACGCAATCGCTCGACCGAACAGGATGGCTGATCGTCACGCACCCGCTCGAGCCGCGACGCCTCGTTTCATTTTTGGCGCCGACGACGAACCGATACCGTGCCAGTATTTATAGTGACTCGAGAATACCGTACACCAGATGGCGATTCAACCAGCCCTGTTCAGCAAGGTTCTGCGTGACCAGAGCCTCGGGGAAGCCGTCGATCTGACGGCAGAAATCGGCTACGACGGGTTCGAACCGATGTGCCGGGCCCCCCACCTCGACGTCGACCGAACGACCGACGAGGTCGCTGCCCTCCGGGAACGACTCGACGATCACGACCTCGACGTCCCGTGTCTCGCGACCTATACGGGTGCGTACGTCGACAAGCCCCGATCCAAGTGTGAGGCCCAGCTCGAGGCACTCGAGCGATTCCTCGAGTTCGCGACCCTGCTCGACTGTGACCTCGTTCGGCACAATCCCGGCGGGCCGGCCCCGTGGAAGGCGACCGATGAGGACGTCGAGACGGCCGCGACGTGGTACCAGCGGGCCGCTGATCGGGCCGCAGCGTACGACGTCACTCTCTTGATCGAAATTCACGCTCGCTGGCTCTCCGAGACGGTTTCGGGAACGAAGCGGTTATTGTCGGCTATCGACCGGGACAACGTGGGCGTCATCCACGACGCCGGAAACATGTTCCTCGTCGGTGAGGAGTATGGTGTCGACTCGGTCGACCGACTGGGCGACGACCTGCGGCACGTCCACGTCAAGGACGAGCAACGGGTCGTCGATGCCGACGAATTTCCCGGATCGTTCCGCCTCGAGACTGCCGACGGTCTACAGACCTATCGACCCCGCCGGCTCGGCGAGGGAGAGGTCGATCACGCGCCTCTGTTCGAGGCGCTGGCGGCGGCCGAATACGACGGATTCGTCACTGCCGAGTGTAGCGTTCCCCAGGACGAACCCGGCGACGACGTCGCCATTGCAACGCACGAACTCGACCAACTCACGACGCTCATCGACAATGCCAACTGACAACTCCACGACCGACGCTCGTATCGAAACTGACCGACTAGCAAAGCGGTGGTCACGATGACTGACGCCGGCATCCCGCGGCTCGTGACTCCGGATGAGTTCTCGGAGATGATGGGCCTGCTCGATCGCTACTTCGCCTACGAGCGCGGTGGGATGCAGGCCAGCCTCCCGTTTGCATACGACTCGGACCACAGCGACCACCACGCGATCATCGTCGAGGACGACCGCATCGTGAGCCACATCGGCGCAGTCCCACAGACCCTCTCGACCGGTGTCGACGGCGAGACGATAGAGTGCTGGGGCATCGGCGGTGTCGCCACCGACAGACGGTACCGGGGCAACGGCTACATGAGTCAGTTGCTCGAGTTCTGGTTCGACCAGATGGCCGACGAAGACGTTCCCCTCTCCGATCTGAGCGGCAACCGCCAGCGATACGCCCACTTCGGCTACGAGAACGTCGGCACCGAGTACCAGTACAAACTCACCGAGCGATCGTTCGACGGCGACGCGACCGCCTCGGAAGCCGTCGTCGGCTACGAGGCCGACGCCCACCTCGAGACGCTCCACGAGATCCACGAAGCCGAACCGTACCGCGTGGTCCGTGACCTAGACGAGACTCGGACCGTCCTCGGACAGCGCGATCTGGAGACGTTCGTCTACGGCGGAAACGGCAACGGAGACGGGGGCAACGATAATACAAACGGCCCGGCGTACGTGAGCCTCACTCGAACCAGCCGCAGCCGTACGATCGAGGAGTTCGGCGGCTCGGAACGCGGCCTCGAGACACTGCTCTCGCACGTCCTGGCACTGCTCGACCTGAACGAACTGACGGCGTGCGTCCCGCCGAGGCACCCGCTCGAGCCGATCGTCTCTCGTCACAGCCGATTCTGGACGGCGCGCCCGCATCGAAAGTTCCGCATCAACGACCTGCAGGCCGTACTCGAGGCGTTCGAGGGGCAACTCGAGGACCGCTGGCTCGAGAGCGGGCGCTCCGACGAGGGAAGCGTCGAACTCGCCATCGCGGGCGAGCAGTCGGTTCGGATCGGCTACGGTCCCGACGGAGTGTCGGTCGAGCCCGGAAGCGACGGGCTGGAACCAGACGTCGAGTGCGAGCGAACGACGATGTCCTCGCTCCTGTTCGGCATGCACGACCGGTGTGCCCACCTTCGAGTGGGCGATCCGCTGCTCGAGACGGCCCTTCCGCTCAGGTTCTTCGTGTGGGCCTCCGAGCACGTCTGACGTTCTCCGAGCACGCCTGACGAATCCGGTCCGCAGCTCGACTCGACGCGGACTCCGTTTCGAACCCGTTTTTCGGCGCGACGACACGCCTCGAGGCGCGCCTACCGTTTGCTCGGTCGGGTCGGCGTCTCCTCACTCCCGAAGATTTGCTGCTGGAAGCTCCAGTCCAGGCCGGCGGTGAGTCCGCCGTCGACGACGAGGTGGGTGCCGTTGACGAACGAGGACATGTCCGAGGCGAGAAAGAGCGTCGCGTCGGCGACCTCCTCCGGCCGGCCGAACCGCCCGGTGGGGTACTGGTCGATCCACTGGTCGCGCTGGGTCCACTCGCCGTCGTGTTCGTCCGACGCGCGGCTCTCGCCGGTCTCGTCCATCTGGCCGCTCCGTCGGTCGGTTTCGATGGTCCCTGGACAGACGACGTTCGATCGAACGCCGTGACGACCGTACTGCGTTGCGATGAGTCGCGAGAGGCCGAGGACGCCGCTCCGGGCGGAGGAGTAGGCGATCTGCCCGATTCCGTCCAGGCCGTTGACCGAGGACATGTGGACGATCGAGCCACCGCCACTCTCGACCATCGGTGGGAGCACCTCCCGAGAGGTCAGAAAGAGCGACTTCAGGTTGAGTTCGACGGTACGATCCCACGCCTCCTCGTCGATTCGATGGAGGTTGTCGTCGTTGATCGAGCCGCCGGCGTTGCTGACGAGGGCGTCGATCCCGCCGAATCGCTCGAGGGTCGCGTCGACCAGCACCTCGATCTCGTCGGCGTTCGTGACGTCACAGGGGACGCCGACGGCGTCGACGTCGTACTCCGCGCGAAGTTCCTCCGCGACGGTCGTCACGTCGTCTTCGCTCCGCGAAGAGACGACCAGGTTCGCTCCCTCGGCCGCGAATCGGTCGACGATGGCTCGGCCGATTCCGCGCGTTCCGCCGGTGACGATCACCGTCTCGTCTGCGAGTAGTCCCGACATCGTACTCGAGGTATGCGATGCTATCGTCTTAACCGATTGGGTCTCGCCAGTACCCACCTGAGTCACTCGTCGTCTCGGTCGACTGGCCGCGGCGTCAGGTCGCCGTCTTCGACCATCGAGAGCAGCGGATTGTCATCGAACTCGAGCGGGAAGTCGACTCGACCGCGACGGCGGGACGATTCGTAGGCAGCGAAACTAATCTCGAGGGCCGCGAGCGCGCGATCGGCGCTCAATTCCGGCTCGCTGTCGGTTTCGAGGCCCTCGATGACGTCGACGATGGCAGCTGGAATATCCGCGAGCGGTTCGCCGGTGTCGAGTTCCTCCCACGGGTCGGTCGGGCCCGATTTGAGACGAATCTGGGCGTCGCCATCGGGGTTGAGTTCGACTTCGCCACCGGTCCCGAGGACACGGAGACTGCAGTCGATGAAATCGGCGTCGTTCCCGGTCGCTGCGACGGCGTCCACGCCGTTTCGGTAACCCCACCGGACGAACGCTTCGTTCTCGTTGTGGTGGCCGTAGCGCACGTTCTCCGTCCGATAGTCGATCTGTCCGATCACCCACTCGACGGCGGGCTCGCCGAGAACGAGGTTGCAGAGATCGATCAGATGCGTTCCGGAGTCGAAGACGTTCTTCGTCGTGAGCTCGACTCGAGTCGGGTCGCCGATGCTTCCAGCCTCGACGATATCGGCAACGCGCTGACTCGGCGTCGCGACTCGACGCTGGTGATTGAACGTCAACTGTACGCCGTTCTCCTCGCAAACCGTCTTCATTCGGCGGCTGTCGCCCGGCGTGGCGGCCATCGGCTTCTCGCAGTGGATCGCCTGCAGCGTTTCGCCGCCTTCCGCGCAGTCGACGACGATGTCCGCGTGCGTTGGGACCGGCGTACAGACGCTGGCGACGTCCGGATTCACGACCTCGAGCATTCGTTCGTGGTCCGTGAACACGTTCGCGTCGTCGATTCCGTTTCGATCGGCGAACGCACGGGCATTCTCCTCGACGATGTCCGTACACGCAACGGATACGCAGTCGGGGTGTTCGTCGTAGCCGCGGGCGTGACGATAGGCCATCGCTGCGCTCTCTCCCCACACTGGGTTATCCGGTTCCGGCCCTGTTCCGATATACGCAACCTCGTACTGGCTCATGTCAGAGACGATTGCTGGAGTGACGGGAAGTAGGTTGTGGTGACTGTCGCTCGACTGCGATTCGTGCGCTCGAGCGGCGTCTCGACCGCCGACTCACCACGTGGCACGAATGCCCGCTCCAGAAAGACCTTTGAGCCATCGCTCGAGAGAAGGCGTATGGCCGACTCACCGACGACCATCGAAGAGCTATCTTTGGAGGCGAAGGTCGGACAGTTGATTCACGCGGGAATCGGACTCGGGAACTTCGAGACCGACACCGGGTGGCCCACCGAGGAGATGAAGACGGTCCTCGAGACCGTCCGACCGGGGGCACTGCGGATCTACGGAAACCACCGGGTGACACCCCACTTCATGGCCCATTACACGAATCAGTTACAGGAGTGGGCCGCCGACGTGGACCCCGGAGTACCGCTGTTGATCTCCGCGGACTGCGAATACGGGACCGTCGACATCGTCAGACACGAGACCCGCGCCTACCCGGCGCTCATGGGACGGACGGCCGCCGGCGACCTCGACCTCGCGAAGGACGTCTCGGCGGCCATCGCCCAGGACATGCTGGGGATGGGACTCAACATGAACCACCAACCGGTCGTCGACGTCAACACCAACCCCGACAATCCCGTCATCGGCGTTCGCTCTCCTGGCACCACGCCTGAGACGGTCGCCACGTACTCGACGGCCACGCTCGAGGGAATCCACGCGGAAGACCAGGTCGCCGTCGCCAAACACTTCCCGGGCCACGGCGACACCGAACTCGACTCCCACATGGAGTTACCGCACGTCACCTACGACCGCGAGACCCTCGAACGCGTGCACCTGCGGCCGTTCGAGACGATGATCGAGGAGGGCGTCGACTGTATCATGACCTCCCACATCGTCGTCGAGTGTCTCGATCCCGAGCTTCCGGCGACGCTCTCCCCGACAATTCTCACGGACCTCCTACGGGACAACCTCGGCTTCGACGGCGTCGTCGTCACCGACGCGATGATGATGGACGCCATCGCCGACAACTACCCCGTCGGCGAGGCTGCCGTCCAGGCGATCGAAGCCGGGACCGACCTCGTCCTCACTGGGTTCGTTCCCGCCGACGCCCTTCTCGAGACGCGAGACGCGATTCTCGAGGCGGTCAAATCAGGTCGTCTCTCCGAATCTCGAATTGACGAATCCGTCGAACGCATCCTGGCACTGAAAGCCCGCTACGACGCCGGGGAGCGCCGGTACGTCGATCCGCTCGAGGCCATCGAGTCGATGGCGAGTGTCGAGCACGAATCGATCGCTCGCGAGGCCTACGAGCGGTCGTTCTCCGTTCTGGGCAACGGTGACGTCTTCCCGCTTTCGCCGGACGCGTCCGTCCTGTTGACTGGCATCAGAGGCGTCCCAGAACTGGAACCACACCTCGACGCCGCCTTCGGGGACGTTCTCACTTGCTCGCTCGCCCCCGGCGACGTTCGCACGCTCGACGATCCGAAGCCGACGATGGAACCCGAGTCGCCGGAACGATCCCTCGAAACGCTCCGGTCGGTCGCCGATGGCGTCGACGTCGCTGTCGTCACGACGTACGCCCGCGAGGCGTTCCCGGCGGACCAGCGACGGATCGTCGAGGAACTCGCGACGACGGTGCCGGTCGTCGTCGTCTCGCTCGGCCTCCCGAACGAGTACCGGGACCTGCCTGACGACGTCGCTTACGTCGCGACCTACGCACAGGACCGCCTCGGACTGCCCTCGCCGCTGCCGGACACGGCCGGGGAGGCACTCGCCGACGTACTCGCCCGGGACCCCGACGTGCTCGAGTCGCTTCCGGTGGAGTAGGGTTCACAGGGTGTCCTCCCTCGAGCGTCGACCGTCGAGGCGAACCGGCCACGAACGATCGGTTCGCATCACTTCGGGGCACGACGCGACGCTACTCGTTCCGTAATAGCGATTTTTTGCTACGCGAACGGTCGTGGTGACGTTCGCCTCGTCTCTCGAGAACGACCTCGGCTATCTACATTAGCCATCGTGCGTCCGACCATCGTTAACGGAACAGGCTCACCGGATGCGACGAAATTCGAGGGATCAAGAACGACGACTCGAGGACGGTGACGTGGAGAACGGCGACACAGGGAAGACGACGCGAGAATAGCAAATGTAGACGGCCAGTGCGACCCCGTCGACCGTTGGTCGATCGACGTGAAAATGGTGGCCGCTATCGGTCGGTCGTCACTTCGGGGAGATGTGCCCGCGCATCGCGGCGTGGAAGGCACCACGGTAGGCCTGCCAGTCCTTGTTGTCGGTTGCGAACTCCCACTTCTCGGTGTTGCCCCAGGAGCCAGACATCGGCTGGAACATATCGATTCCGGGGAGATAGAAGTTCCAGAACCAGGTGAACGTTTCGGCGATCTCTTGACTCCGTTCTTCGGTATCGGCGGTCAACCACTCCTGGAAGAGTTCGTACAGGTTGACCTCCTGGGTCGATCCCGAGAGGTCCTCCTGGCCAACTTCCTCCGGAAGCTCGACGATGATTTCCTTGCCGCTGTACGGCGAGCGTCGCTCGCCGTTCTCCAGCGCGTTCACGACGACGTCCTGCGTTCCCAGTTTGTTGCCGGCGTCGTGGGTCGGCCGGAAGTACGCGTACGGGTGAGCGATGAGCGAACCGTGGTTGAACATAGAGAGGTCGAAGTCGATGCTCTCCTCGGTGTTGTCGTTGAACGCCGTGCCCTCGAGAACGGACAGGTCCGTCTCGAAGCCGAAATTGTTGAGCTTGTCTGCCACCGTACGAGCGGGGTTAGAGGCCCACGAGGGGACGACCATCTCGAGCGAGATGGGTTCGCCTTCGTCGTCCACCCAGCTATCGCCGTCTTGCTCGTAGTCGATCGAATTGAGGAGCTCCGCTGCCCCCTCGTTGTCCGCCTCGACGGGATACTCGATGAAGTCGTCGACGTAGTCACCCATTCGCTGCTCGGTGACCGCCTCGGGAAGGCCGGTCTGTGCGGTTCGCACCGTGTTCGGCGTGGCGAAGTTCTCGGAGATGTCCTCGAGACTGAGCAAGTGGGCGATCGCTCGCCGGAACTCGACTTGCCGGATGTGTTTGGAGGCCGACCCGTTCATCATAAACTCGAGCTTCCGCATGAACGTGTTCTCGTAGGTGCCGATCGTCTCCAGGTGGTCGGGGTTCTGATCCCCGAGCCAGTTCGATAGCTGTGCGAACCCGAAGTCGAGGTCGCCGCCCATCATCTGCTGGGCGATGGCGTCGCCGGAGGCGAGCACGTACTCGAGTTCGTCGATCTCGATATTGTCGGCGTGCGGGTGGTCCTCGTACAGTTCGCAGTAGATGCCCTGATCGTCGTAATCGACGGCCTGGAACGCACCGAGACCGAGTCCATCCTCGATGAAAGTGTCCATGTCGAGCGGCATCTCCTTGCCCATGCGCTCCTCGATGCTGACCCGCTCGTCGTCGGTCGTCGCATCCTGGAGCTCTTCGGCCCACGGGCGGAACTTGTCACGGCGCCCTCGCATCATCTCACCAAGGTAGCCGCCGAGCCAGTTCCCGACGAGTTCGGGGTTCTGGGGCTCCTTGTACTCACGGACGATCGTCCCTCCGTTGTTTTCGAGGGTGAGCGCCGCGAAATCACTCGATTCCGGGTTGAGCAGGCGTGCGACTTCGCCGTACCAGTACTTGTCTTCGGCGGTCGCCGTGTCGCCGTTCCACCACGAAAACTCTTCGTTATGATGGACCGTCAGCTCCTGGCTATCGGCGTCGTACTCCCAGTCCTCGATGAGCTCGAGGGACATCGATCCGTCGGCGTAGTACCGCTGGACCGGTTCGAGGAGCAACCACGACGGGGTCCACGGGTAGCTCGGTGCCCACGTATTCCAGTTGAGTTCGGAGGGAACCGATTGCATGAACGTTCTGATCGTGGCGGTTCCACCATTGCCGTTTCCACCGTTGCCGTTTCCACCATTGCCGTTTCCACCATTGCCGTTACTCGTGTCCTCGCTGAAGCACCCGGCAACGCCACCGGTGACCATTGCTGAGGCGGCCGCCATCATCTTCCGACGAGTGAGATACTCCTCTGCGGAAGTGATAGTCTCATCTTTGTTACCTTGCGGCATACGGTGCTTACGTTGCGAACAATAGCATAAATACATTTCCATAATAAACTCTACATTATTGCTTTAGAATAACTCGTGGCCGATACGGTCCCTCGATGGCTTCGGAAAGACGACGTACCGACCGGTTATCCGTTGCGACTCGTTTCAGTGCGAGCCGATTACTCGAGAGCGAGAATTAGGATCAACGGTGGAGTGTCGACTGGCTACGTAACGTGCTGAGCTCCGTTCGAATCTACTGGCGTTGCAGCAGTTTGATCACGAGGTAGGACAGACCACCCGCGAGAACTGCCGAAATGCCGAAGACACCGAACATCGCCGCAAAAACGCCGTCGTGTTCGGTCAGCATCACGCTACTCTGGTTGACCACCTCGAGGAACACCGCCACGAGGAACAGGATAATCCCGATCAAGACGGTAGAGAGGAGGAGGGATCCCCGGAGGACTTTGAGACCCCGATATAGGTGCTCGGTCGCCTGAGCCGAATCTGTGGTCGTTTTGGTAGACATCTCGTACCAAACGTTTCACAACAGACCGATATAAATCTTGGCTCAGCACTGAAACCAGCGAGACACTGGCCTGAGAGGGGGTCCGTCAGGGTTCCTGGTCTTCGCCTCCAGTGCCGACCTTCTTCGAGTGTCGTGCCCTGATTCGGGGATTGAACACGCGGTCCATTCCCTGGGAGAAGAGGATCAATCCGAACGAGATGATGACGACCGCCATCATCGGCCAGAAAATCTGGTAGAAGTTCGCCATGTTGACCAGCGCGAACCCTTCGCTGTAGGCTGTGTCCATCATGATCCCCCAGTTCGCCGTCGTGAACGGCAACACACCGAGGAAGTACAGCGCGACGGACTCGAAGATGACGCTGCGCCCCGCCTGTGCGGCGTTGATCAGGATGTACGGCATCAACTGCGGCGTGATGTCGCGACTCAATATCGTCGTCGACGGGATGCCCATCGTTCGAGACGCCTCCACGTAGGACTCCTCCCGGAGCGTCAGCACCTGCGAGCGAAGCGCTCGAGCGAGTCCCGGCCAGGCGTCGATGGCGAGGATGACGCCGACGAGCCAGGCCTCGCGGGGCGGGTAGATCGCCGCGATGACGATGACCAGTGGGATTGCCGGCATCGTCATCACGATGTCGGTGATCGACATCAGCACGGAGTCGATCTTGCCGCCCTTGTAGCCGGCCGTGATGCCGATCAGTATCGCGAGGCCGACGGAAACGAACGCGCCCGCCACGACCATCTCGATCATGTCCGGCGTCGAGTGGATCAACTGTCGGCCGATCGGTTCGCCGTAGTTGGTCGATCCCAGGGGTGCGTTGAATTCGACCCACGGGAACGACGCGGTCGTATCGATCCAGCCGCCCTCCTCCGTGATCGCAGCGAACCCGCCGTCGAACGGCTGGTGATTCGTCGGCGCCTGGTTCGTTGCCGGCGACTCGACAATCGTCACGTCTTCCAGAACCCACCAGTTCGAGGTCGATACCTTCGCGGCGAGTCCCGTGAGCAAGAACAGCGAGATGACGAGGATGCCGATACGGGTCCGCCAGTCGCTCCAGGCGACACGGCCGGGCGTGAGCACGTACGCGTCGAGGAGCAATCCGAACCGTTCTCTCCGTGAGAGTTGCACTCTGTCGGCCTCGGCGAGTTGGCCGAATAACTGATCGTCGCTGAGCTGTTCGCCACCGTCCGTTGCCGTTTCGTCAGTATGCTTCACTCTGATCACCTGAACCTGCCCGTGGATCGACGATTCCGTACGTGAACTCCGCGATGAGGATGCCGATGAGCGTGACGATTGTGAAGAACAGGAACGATCCCATGAGCAGCGGATAGTCACGCCGCATGATCGCGTCGTAAGTGTACCAGCCGACGCCGGGGTACGTGAAGATGTACTCGAGAACGACGCTGCTCGAGAAGATGGCGGCGATGCCGATCATCATCTGGGTGTACAGCGGCAAGATCGCGTTCCGTGCGACGTACCGCGTCGCGATACGAGTCGAGCTAATCCCCCGCAACCTGGCAACGCGAAGGTAGTCCTCACCCAGAATACGCACGGAATTGCCACGCATCGCGAGCGCACCACCCCCGAAACCGACGATGAAACTCGACATTATTGGGAGCGTTCCATGGTGAACGATGCTCCACATGAACTCGGGATTGAGTCCCTCGGTGACGCCCCTGCTGTATCGTCCGCTTCCAGGGAACCAGCCGAGATCGTACGCGAAGAACGCCAGGAAGAAGAATGCGCCGACGTAGTACGGAACCGAGTTGAGGAACGTGGCGCCCACCGTGGAGTAGCTGTCGAAGCGCGACCCCTCCTTGTAGGCCATCGCCGCTCCCAGCAGGATGTTCGCGGTGTATCCGAACGCCAGGCCGTAGACGCTGATGAAGATGGACCACGGCATCGCGGCGAACAGGATGTCGAACACTGGGTCGCCGTACTGGATCGACTGGCCGAAGTCCTGGTAGATGATGACGTCCCGTAGATACTCGACGTACTGGATGTAGATGGGTTTGTCAGGGTCGAACCCCGTATGAACTCGAACCATTTGGTCGATAACCTCGGGATCTGCAGCCTGTCCTTGTCCTGCCAGCCGACGCTCGAACTCCGCGCGCATCGCGTCAGCCGGACTACCGGGCATCAGCCGAAACAGGGCGAACGTGATCGTCGTCACCGCGAAAAGCGTCACGAACGCGTGAGCAATGCGTTCCCAGTAGTAGCGTAACCCGACGAGCACGCCGAAGAGCGAGACGAGCCCGTTACGGATCCGGTCTAGATACTGTCTCATGTACTGCTATCGTGTGTCGTCCCAATACTAATATAGTTTGTCCCACCGGTGGGTTTTCGGACCGGTCGACGAGCCGACACCAACTTGCAGCGTGGCCACCGCGTTACCGACACCGGGTCAGCACGAACCCGCTCAGCAGGGAGAGGATTGACAGTCCAACGACGTTCATCACGGTGACGACGTAGGTCGGACTCCCTGGATCAGCGGCGACGAGCCACAGGACGGAGAGGCCGAGAAATCCGACCGAGAACGTGAACAGGAAGCGCCAGCCCTGCTCGTAGTCACAGAGGTGCTCGAGGAAACTTTTGTCGTATTTACCGGTCATGTGCCATACGATTCGTTGGGGCATGAAAACAGTTGCCCCGCCGTCGGGCTCGAACTCAGTGCAACTCGTCGACCGACACCGACTCGTCGTCGTACAGCGGGTCGCTCTCCCAGTACTCGTGTGTCTCGTCCTCCCGGAAACAGGCCGCAACCGAGGCGCCGTCGGTTTCGAAGAGCGCCGGTTCCTCGCGTTGGCAGACTTCGCGGGCCTCCGGACAGCGCGTGTGGAACTCACAGCCACTCGGCGGATCCGTCGGATCGGGGATGTCAATCTCTCGAACCGGCGGTTTGGTCGACTGGGCCTCCTTCGCCGCGTCCGGGTCGAGGGGCGGCGTCGCCCACCGGAGCACCTTCGTGTACGGGTGCTTCGGCTCGTGAATAATCTCCGCTGCCGGACCGATTTCGACGAGGTTACCCAGGTACATGATCCCGATTCGACCGCCGGACTTCTCGGTGAGGTACCGCGCGTTCGAGAAGTCGTGAGAGATGAACAGGTAGGAGGTATCGAACATCTCCTGGAGGTTGAGCATCAGGTCCATCATCTCCACGCGGAGCGACACGTCGAGCGCGCTGACGGCTTCGTCGGCCAGGATGAGGTCTGGGCTCATCAGGAGTGCCCGCAGGAGGACGACGCGCTGTTTCTCCCCGCCCGAGAGCTGGTGGGGGTAGCGAAGGGCGTAGTCCTCCGCCGGCTTCATGCCGACGCGCTCGAGCAGGTTGTACACCACGGTCTCCCGATCCGTGGCGTTGAGGTCCGGTCGCCATCGCTTCAACGGCGCCGAGAGGCTCGTCCGGACGGTCCGGGTGGGGTTGAGCGAGCTACCCGGGTCCTGGTGGATGATCTGCAGCGAGCGCCGAATCTCGTCGAAGTCGATCTCGCCGTTGCCGCGTCTGGCCTCCCAGATGTCCTGCCCTCGATACTCGACTGTTCCACCTGTCGGCTCCTGGAGACCGATGGCGGTCTTCCCGAGCGTCGTCTTGCCGCACCCGGACTCGCCGACGAGCGCGATGACCTCGTTCTCCTTGATGTCGAGCGAGATGTCGTCAACTGCACGGACCGTCATGTCCTTGTCGAAGAGCCGGTCGATGAACCCAGACTGGTCGAAGTGCACCTCGAGGTCGGTCAGCGAGACGACGGCGTCTTCCTCGGAGACCGTCACTTGATCTAGCTGGGCATCGACGTTCTCGGTCCCGAGCGTGTAGGGAATCGCCTCCGCCGACTGTTCCCAGTGGAAACACGTCGCCTTCTGTACGCCGTCGACGTCGTGATACCCCGGGTCCTCGTCGATACACTTCGGTGTCGAGATCGGACAGCGCGGGGCGTACGAACAACCTGCCGGCGTGTCGACCGGATCCGGACTCTCGCCTTCGATCGGGTGCATCTCCTCCAGCGGGGCGTCGACGCTCGGGACGGACTTCAGCAAGGCCCGCGTGTACGGGTGGGCCGCCTGGCGAATAATCTGCTCGCTGGGGCCGTACTCGACGAACTCGAACGCGTACATCACCGCCAGTCGATCCGCCAACCCGGCGACGAGCGGCAGGTCGTGGGTGATGAAGACGATGGTCAGATCGTACTCGTTCTGGAGCGTGTCCAGGAGGTTCATGATCGACCGCTGCATGAGCAAGTCGAGCGCGGCGGTCGGCTCGTCCATGACCAGCACCTGCGGTTCGAGGACGAGACTCAGGGCGATGAGCGCGCGCTGTTTCATGCCGCCCGAGAGCTCGTGGGGGTAGGAGTCGAGCACGCGATCCGGGTCGAGATAGAGGTCTGCGAGAAGTTGCCGGGCGTGGGCCATCTGCTCGTCCATGTCCGCCCGGTGAGCGTGGATCGTCTCCTCGAAGTGGTCCCTGATTTTCATCGTCGGGTTGAACGAGCTCATGGCCCCCTGGAACACCATCGCGATCTCTTCCCAGCGGAACTTCTCGAGCTGGTCGTCGGTCAACGAGAGGACGTCCACGGGCTCTTCGCCAGGGGGACGGTAGGTGATCTCGCCGGTGGCGACACCCGGATCGACGACCGCGTTGAGCAACGCCGACGCGAACATCGACTTGCCGCTTCCACTCTCGCCGATGATGCCGAGCATCTCGTCGCGGTGGACGTCGAAGCTGACGTTATCGAGGACGCGAGAGGTTCCCCGATCCATGTCGAACGTTACGGAGACGTCGCGTGCCTCCAGAATCGGTTCATCGGTGGCGTTTCGATACTCGAGTTCGGATTTAGACTGTGTCATTTCGTTACCATCGATCTAATTTTGGCCGTGATAAGTTGCGTGTTATCGGTGTTCACTGCGTTCGTCTTCCTGAGGTACGTGTTTGAATATGAGCTATATAAACTTTGTCTGCGTGGCAACGATGACTTCTGTTGGTTCTTCCTCAGGTGGTCGGTGACGAGGATGATTACTCGCTTCCAGGCGACCCGTCGAACCGCCCACAGACACGGGTAGCGGTCTCTCGAACCCGTTCGTCAGGGTCCGAGTCGGCGAGGTCGGCGACAGTCGACCGATCGCTCTCGGTCCCGGCGGCGCCGAGGGCAATTACCGCGTTCATCCGAACGGACGCGTCGTCGTCCGAGAGCAGGTCCCGAAGCGTCGGGCGCATCGACTCGATCGATTCCGGACGAGCCAACGCTGCGTCGGCGACCAACGCGACGCCCGCCCGCCGCCGGTCGGCGTCCGCCGACTCGAGAAACCGGGACAGGTCGCTCGCGAACGGGGCCACTGCCTCACCGACGCACTCGGGTCGGTCGGCGTCGAGGGCGACCAGTGCATCCGCCGCACGCCACGGAACTGGGTGTTTCGTGTCGGTAGCCGCCCGTTCGGCCAGCTCGGGTGCGAACGGCTCGACGGACGCCGGATACACCGTCGCGAGGTCCTCGAGCACCTCGCAGGCGCCGGCTCGAATCAGGTGGTGGTCGTCCTCGAGGAGGGAGGCGATCGACGGCGCGGCGGATCGGACGGCTGCCGGATCGTCGGCGGCGAGCAGTGTGAGCGCCGCGATCGCGTGGAGGCGCGCCTGATCGCGTCGCTCTCGTTCCGGCTGTAGTGCCGCCGCCGCGTCCGATTTACCGGGGCCGCCAAGGTCGTCTCGAGCCGACGAAGGTGTGGAAACCGGATCGTCACAGATTGCGACGAGGGCATCGACTGCAGGGGTGATCGATGCCAGCCGCACGTGTGCGAGTTTTGCGATAGCGACGATGGCCGCCTCTCGCCCGGGTTCGGCCGGATCGATGCCGATCGATCTGAGCGCAGGGACCAGCCCGTCGACGACGCCAGGATTTTCGTCGGCGAACGCGGCAGTCGTCAACGCCGCTCGCTCGCGAACGTCGGCCGCGTCGTCAGTGAGGTGGGTCTCGAGGCGGTCACCGACGTCGTCGGCGACCGATGATCGGTCCGAGGCGAGGGCCTGATAGGCCTCGAACGCAGCCCGGCGGGCCTCCCTGGATTCGGACACGAGGAGGTCGGTGAGTTCGTCGACGTCGACCGCCTCCGGGTTCGACTCAACGACGGTACGAACCGCCTCGGCACGCTCCCGGCGATTTTTCGACGACATGGTACGCAATTACGGCCATCTCGACTTATAATTGCTGCTCGGAACGCGGGCGAGGTGCCACCGTGCCAACGGCCCCGACGGGCGCGCGCTCGAGTGCGCAATACCCGTCCGAAGGCGTGCCACTGCGGGATCCGTACGCTTCGAAAGTCGATCTGACCGGAACAATAATGAATGGGAGTTTCTAATACGTCTGCTATGGCGACCGCATACGGTGACTTACGCGAAAGTCTGCAAAGCGTAGCGTTCACGACACCGACGCCGTTTAGCGCCGACCGTGATCGAGTACTCCACGAGAAAATCGAGCAGAACGCTCGAACGCTCTACGACGCCGGGGCTCGAACGTTCATCCCCTGTGGAAACACGGGCGAGTACTACTCGCTCTCCCAAAACGAACGAATTAACGTGATCCAATCGACGGTCGACGCCCTCCCCGACGACGCGACGGTCGTCGGTGGCGTCGGCGGCAGCGCGAAGAACGCTGTCGAACTGATCGAGGCGTACGAAGCGGCCGGAGTCGACGCCGTCATGGTCATGTACCCGAGACACACCTACATCCACGAGCAGGGGTTGATCGAGTACTACCGCACGCTCACCGCGGCCACGGACCTCGGAATCGTCCTGTACAAACGTGGCGACCTGCTCAGCGAGACGGTGCTCGACGAACTCTCGACGATCGACAACGTCGTCGCCGTGAAGTACGCCGTCAACGACGTCAAGTTGTTCTCCCGGCTGGTCCAGACGGTCTCGGGAGATGTCGAGTGGCTCAACGGCGTGGCCGAGCGATACGCACTCGCGTACGCCATCGAAGGTGCCGACGGATTCACCACCGGAATCGGGAACTTCGTCCCGAAACCAGTTCTGGCGCTCGACGAGGCGCTCTCGGCCGGCGACTGGGCTCGCGCCAGACAGCTCAAGGACGCGCTTCGACCGTTCGAAGATTTTAGGGAAGAACACGGCGGCGGGTCCGCGTTCAGTTCGGCGAAGAACGTGCCAGTGGTGAAGTACGGACAGGAGTTACAGGGAATGGCCGGCGGTCCCGTCCGCGAACCCCTCGTCGAACTCTCGAGCGACGACCGCAATCGCGTCGAACGCTACCTCGAGCGACTCGAGAGCCAGAACGAGTCGACCTCTCTCGAGGCGTAACTCGAGCGAAGGGCTGTACAGTACGGCAGGGTAGGTCCCTGGAGCACTCGTTCGCTGACCGCCCGCGGATCGATAGCCGCTGAACAGACAGGTGGTCGCACCATCCGGTCGTTCTGTGTGTCGTTTCGCGAGGACACTGGGTCAAACGTGCGTTCCCCGCCCCGTAAGATTGTTCCTCGATACCGAACGAAACGAACCTATCCTGGCTCTCTTGGCTCTTTACGGTAGATACCCCAGTCGAACCCCACGAACCCGATCCGCTCTTCGATCGGCCTGAGATAGCACACTGAAAGGTACTCGAGGTGACGATGTCGGCCTCGAATTGGATCGAACGTACCGAAAGTACCTCACTGTTCTCTCATACCGAACATACATACCTTTGTGGGGAACAAAAATTGTAGATGGCGTTCCGATTAGCGTCGTCGGCCCGGTAGAGGCGAGAACGTTACATACCTAAGTTAGTAACGGGTGTGGTACCGTCTCGCAATAGTGGCTCCCGGAGTATGGCGCGATCCATCGTTCGAGCAGACGAGAGTCAGGCGGACACAACCCAAATACCGGACGGTCCGACAATGAGGGGCGATTACGAATAGGTCACGTTGATTTCGATGACGCGAGCGGTATCCCGTACCAGTTCCGGGAGCGTCGATCGGAAAGTTTCGTCGTCGATTCGCTTCTTCGGACCGGAGACGCTGATCGAACCCAGCACCGCTTCGTCCGATTTGATCGGGGCGGCGACACACCGCAGCCCTTCGATGCGTTCGCCATCATCGAACGCGAAGCCACGCTCCCGGATATCCTCGAGTCTAGCCGTGAGTGCTCCTCGATCGGTGACCGTATTCGGGGTCACTTCGGGGAGTCCGTACTCGTCGAGGATGGCCTCCCGCCGCGATTCGTCAAGGTAGGCGAGAATCGCTTTACCGACCGCGGTCGAGTGCAAGTACACGTGCGTTCCCACGTGAGAGTCCGTGGTGACCGCCTGCTTCGACCGAGCTTGATAGAGGTAGACACCTTTTCCACCCTCTTCGACGACGATCTTGGCCGTTTCCCCCGTCTCTCTTGCGAGTTCGTCTACTTCGTCTTTCGCCATCCGGTAGAGGGGATGTTTGACCCTGGCGTGACCGCCCAGCTGGAGGGCTCGAAGGCCGACGGTGTAGAACCCGTCCTCGTTGACCAGGTATCCCTCGCTCGTCAGCGTCCGCAGGTGGCTGTGAATCGTGCTCTTCGACCGATCGAAGTGGGTGGCGAGTTCGGTCACGCCGGCCCCGTCTCGGCGACGAATCTCGTCCAGGATCTCGAGCGAAAGGTGCGTCGCTTGCACCTGGCCGCCGGGGGGGAGAGCTTCTTGGTTCATAACGGGGAATGGGACTCGATCACAATAAACGTTCCTTACTGCCGAACACTTTCCGCGACGTTTCATCATCTCAAACCCGATGTGTGCGAAACAGGGTCATTCCAGGCTCGAGAACTGTTCGCCGGGAAGTCCGTCGTGTCTGGCTCCGTATTTGACGGGGTGAACGGACGATAATGGAGTCGACGTCACCGCTGGAATTGCGGTCCATCGATGCGACCGGGACCGTCGTCTCGTCTCGGCTACCCTCGAGTCGACGGTGGTGAGCGCTACAACGCCGCGACGACTTCGATTTCGACGCCGATGTCGATCGGGAGCTCGGACACCTCGACCGCACACCGCGCCGGGAACGGTTCGGACATGTACTCGGCGTACACCTCGTTGACCGCGTCGTAGTTGTCCATGTCGGTGACGTACACGTTGGCCTTGATCACGTTGTCGAGCGACGTCCCTGCTGCCTCGAGGATGGCGCCGATGTTCTCGAGGGTCTGGGCCGTCTGGTCCTGGATGTCGTCGACCTCGACTTCCCTCGATTCGGGGTTCGCTGGCCCCTGACCGGAGACGTAGACCGTGTCGCCGTGGACCATCGCTTGTGAGTACGGGCCGATACTGGCGGGCGCATCGTCGGTACTGATCTCTTCCATACGCTCTCGCAGACGGAGGCCCGAGGAATAAATCCTCCTACTCGCCTCTCGCCTCTCGCCCCGAGGGCCAGTCGGTCCCCGCGCTACTCGCCGACACCGCTGACGGGTACGCTCCTGGAAGCGACGGCTACTGGTAGTCCTCACCTCGCCGACGTTCACGTGAGCCGAAGAGTTAAGCCGCATCGATCCATCGAACCAGAGCGATGACGAAGGCCAGCGTCGACACCATGACGTACGAAGAGGCCGTCGACCGAATCCCCGACGACCCCGTTCCCGAGTTCTGGGTCGGAAACCTCGAGGCGCTCGAGGATCAGTTGCGGTCGCTCGAGCGCGGGTCGATCGCGGAACTCCCCGATTCGGCCGGCGGTCGACCGATTCAGCTGGTCACCTACGGGGCGTTCGAGGAACCCGAGTCGCGGGCGAACTTCAATTCGGCCGTCGCCTCCCGGGATCCGACGAACTACGCTGACAGAGAGCGGCGCGAAAAGCCCGTCGTCTGCTTCGTCGGTCCCGTTCACGGCCACGAGGTCGAGGGGCTGACCGGACTCTGTAACCTGCTGTCGATCCTCGAGACGGGCCGGGACCTGCGGGGACGAGCACAGCCGACCCTCCACAAGCTCGCCGACGAGTGTCGGGTCATGATCCTCCCGTGTGGGAACCCCGACGGACTCGCTCGATTCGAACCGGACTCGTTACAGGGGCTCACGCTGGCTGACCTCGAGTTCTGGGGGCAGGGAACGTGGGCCGACGACCGCCTCATCGGGTGGCCCGACGCGAAACGACAACACCCGATGACCGGCGACGACGTCGGCTTCCTTGGGTGTTACTTCAACGACGACGGGGTCAACCCGATGCACGACGAACCCTTCGCCCCGATGGGGGTCGAAGCACCGGCGATTCTCGACGTCGTTCGCCAGGAAGCGCCGGACGTGACGGTGTCGCTCCACAGCCACGGCTACCCGCCGACGCTACACCGGCCGCAGTTCGTTCCCCTGCACAAACAGTCGGATTCCCGATCGATTCACCGGACGTACAATACGCTCCTCGCGGACCTCGACGTTCCCCGACTGTACCTCCACGACGTCACTGGTGAATCCGGGCGTCCGGGGCCGTACTTCAATCTCGTGAGCGCAGCGTATCACGCCAGCGGCACGACCGGCGTACTCCACGAGTGTCCCCACGGCCTCTCCGGTGACGACGTGTTTCAGATTAGCCACGAGGGCATCCTGGACCTGCAACTCGCCCTCTACGAGGCGGTCCTTCGGCACGCGGTCGAACCGGCCGAACCAGCTGAATCGTAGGCGTTAACGGGCATTATCGAGGGTCTCGAGGCCGGGAACGCCGATTCCGGGAACTGGACGGCGTGTCCCGCTGGCGTCACTCAGCCATCGTGACGACGTAGCCGTCGAAGTTGAGGATGACCGACTGGGCCGTGTCCCCGAACAGCGCCTTTCCGGTCGGGCTTCGTTTGCGTCCCAGGAGGAAGACGTAATCGCAGTCGTTCGCCGCCGCGACGTCGAGAATCGCGTCGGCCCGGTCACCGTCGTCTTCCACGTACTTCCCGACCGCTTCCGTCTCGAGAGCGAGGTCGGAGAGGAGGTCGTTGATCGCAGTCTGGGCGACTTTTTCCGCGTATTCTCCGGGATTCGGCTCGAAACCCGACCGTTCAATCTGATCGATGGTTCCGAGTACGTCGACGTCCTTCTCGTACTCCGATTCGGTTACGACGGTCAAGACGAGCAACGGCGCGTCGGCCGCAGCCGCGAGTTCGCCGGCCTCACGAATGACCTCGACGACTGCGTCGCTCGAGTCCGTCACCACGAGTGGTCGTTCCATGCGGTCACATTGCCCATTACGTACTAATCACTTGTGGCGGGGACGAAACATGTTTGGTCCTCGGTCGCGCTCGAGACGTCATTGGCCACTCTGCTAGTGTTAGTTCTCTGCCAATCTGTACAGCAGTACTGGGCGTTCGTGGTTAGACGTGACGCGACCCCTGTCCAGGTGGTCGGTAAGTTTATGGTCGAACTCGCGGTTTCTCTGGACGAAGCGAGACCCACTGACACACAGAGTTATGAGTAACGGAAATTCGATTTCATCGACGATAACGAGTGAAGCACAGCTAGAGGACCTCCTCTCCGAACCATACCCCGAGGACGTCGAATTCGCGGAACGACTCGAGGGCGATATTATGGTTCTCGGTGCGGGCGGGAAAATGGGACCGACGCTCATCAGGCGAATGCTCAGAGCGATCGGGGAGGCGGGATCCGATTCGACCGTGTACGCCGTCTCACGGTACTCCGATTCCGCTGTCGAGGAGAGACTCCAGTCGTGGGGCGCCGAGACGATTCGGGCGGACCTCCTCGAGGAGGGCGCGCTCGAGTCGCTTCCGGACTGCGAGAACGTCATCTACCTGGTCGGCATGAAGTTCGGGACGACCGGCCAGGAGCCCAAAACCTGGGCGATCAACGCCTACCTCCCCGGCCGTGTCGCGAGCCGGTACGCGGATTCGCGGATCACCGCGCTCTCGACCGGCAACGTCTACCCGCCAGTGCCGGTCGACTCCGGCGGCTCGGTCGAGACGGACGAGACGGGGCCGGTGGGCGAGTACGCCCAGTCGTGTCTGGGTCGCGAACGCGTCTTTCAGCACTTCTCGAAGGAAAATGGGACGCCCACGTGTCTATTGCGATTGAACTACGCCGTCGAACTACGCTACGGCGTCTTGCTCGACCTCGCGAAGCGAGTGTACGCCGAAGACCCGGTTCCGCTCGAGATGGGCCACGTCAACGTCATCTGGCAGGGTGACGCCAACTCGGCATGTTTCCGCTCCCTGGAACTGGCCGATTCCCCCGCAGAAATCCTGAACGTCACCGGGCCGAACGTCCTCTCAGTGCGCGACCTCGCCGAACAGTTCGCCGACGAGTTCGGCTGCGACGTGACGTTCGAAGGCGAAGAGAAGGAGACGGCGCTTCTCAACGACGCGAGTCGATGTCAGGAGCGGTTCGCGGTTCCGAAGATGCCGGTTGACGACGTCGTCGAACTCGTCGCCTCGTGGGTCGAACAGGACGGTCCCACCCTCGGCAAACCCACGAAGTTCCACGTCCGGGACGGCGAGTTCTGATCCTGACGCCGTCGTATCGGCTTTGGTTACCAATTCGACCACCGTCTCGAGGATTCGAACTGGAAGACCGCCCCCGATTCGAGTCCAAAAATGGCTGCCTCGAGTGAAACAACTCACCACTCCGCAATACTCTCGAGCACCGAAAACGTGTAGTCGTTCGCGTCGGTACTGACGAGTGGATGGCCGACACCTATCTGAACTTCGTCGACGGGACGTGGACCGAAGCGTCTACCAGCGAAACGTTCGAGAACACGAATCCAGCCGACGTGAACGACACGATCGGCGTCTTCCAACGATCGGACGTTGAAGACGCCGAACGAGCGGTTGAGGCGGCCAACGCGGCCAAAGACGAGTGGGCAGCTACGCCGGGCCCCGAGCGCGGGCGCGTCCTCCGAGAGACGTCGACACGGCTCGCAGACCGCAAGGACGAGGCGACGACGGCGCTCGTCAGGGAAGAAGGAAAGACCGAACCAGAGGCAGCGGGCGAGGTCCAGCGAGCGATCGACATCTTCGCCTACTACGGCGAGAAGGCCGCCGATATCGGCGGCACGGTGAAGTCCTCGAGTAGCCAGGACACCCGCCTGTACACGGTCGACGAACCGCTGGGCGTTGCGGCGTTGATCACGCCGTGGAACTACCCAATCGCGATCCCGGCCTGGAAACTCGCGCCCGCGCTGGCCGCCGGCAACGCTGTCGTCTTCAAACCCGCCTCGCTCGCTCCCAACGTCGCGAGGATCCTCGTCGAGTGTCTCGAGGACGCCGGACTGCCGGACGGCGTCGTCAACTACGTCACCGGCCCCGGGAGCGCGGTCGGGTCGACGTTCGCGACCCACGAGGACGTCGACGCCGTCTCGTTCACCGGTAGCGCGAAAGTCGGAGACACGGTGCATCAGCAGGCGACCGAGGACCAGAAGCGCGTCCAGCTCGAGATGGGCGGCAAGAACCCGGTCGTCGTCACCGCCAGTGCCGGCGTCGAGGAGGCTGCCGACATCGCCGCCGGCGGCGCGTTCGGAGTAACCGGTCAGGCCTGTACCGCGACCTCACGGGCGATCGTTCACGAGTCGCTCTACGACGAGTTCGTGGATGCCGTGGTCGACCGCGCGGAATCGCTGACGGTCGGCGACGGGCTCGACGGCGCGGACGTCGGACCGCACGTGAGCGAGAGCGAACTCGAGAGCACCCTCGAGTACGTCGACGTCGGGACGAGAGAGGGTGCGACCCTCGAAACGGGCGGGGAGCGACTCTCCGAGGGCGATCACGCGAACGGCTACTACGTCGAGCCGACGGTGTTCTCCGACGTCGCACCCGAGATGCGAATCGCCCAGGAGGAGATTTTCGGCCCCGTTCTCGGCATAATCCCGGCGGCGACGTACGACGAGGCCGTCGAAATCGCCAACGACGTCGAGTACGGCCTGTCCGCCAGTATCGTCACGAACGATCTCCGCGAGTCGAACCAGTTCGTCGACGACGTCGAGGCGGGCGTCGTCAAGGTGAACCAGCAGACGACCGGGCTGGAACTCCACGTGCCCTTCGGCGGCATGAAAGCGTCCTCGAGCGAAACCTATCGCGAGCAGGGAGACGCCGGTCTCGACTTCTTCACCATCAGCAAGACGGTGTACGTGGGCTACTGAGGGCTGTAAACCGATCACACTCCTCGAACGACTGATCTCCTCGTCGTTCGTTTGGACGAGTCTCACTCTCTCGAGACTCGTCTCAGCGAGGAGGTACACGCAATCCAGTGGAACGCTCCGATCAGCAGCCGTCATCAACGGTCTCTGCTCAAGTGCGACTGTTCGCAAACGCGGCGCTTCCACGTTCGAGCGACGCGAGGGGCTCCTCGGTGAGGCCGTTCTCGCAGATGAGCCACTCGGTGCCCGCCGACGCCACTGCTGACGCGCAAGCGTCGACGTCTACGGCACCGTCCCCGACGTCGACGTGAAGGAGGGACTCGTCCCCTGGTACCGTGTCCGTGAGGTGAACGAGCGGCGCGTTCCCCGCCGTAAGCTCGAGCAACTCGAGGGGGTCGTAGCCAGCGTGCGCCGCGAGGCCGACGTCCGGTTCGAATCCGAAGCGCCCGTCGGCGTAGTCGACGAACCGCTCGAAGGCGACCCTCCCGTCGACGACGTCGAACTCGAACGTGTGATTGTGATAGAGCAGGTCGAGGTCGTGCGCCTCGAGTTCGTCGGCGACGTCGGCGAGGTGATCCGCGGCCGCTTCGATTCCCTCGACCGACTGGAAGGCACTTGCGTCGTACGACGGAACGACGACCCTGGAAACGCCGACCGACTTGCACACGTTCACGACGTCGTCGAACTCGTCTTCGATCCGGTCGACGCCTACGTGTGCACCGGCGACGACGAGGTCCGTCTCGGCAATTGCGTCCACCGTTCGCTCGAGCACCGATTCGTCCGCGAAGGAGTCGAAGTGAGCGTCGTAGAGTTCGACGCCCTCGAAGGTGGTGTCAGCCACGCGCGCGAACGTCTCCCAGATCGGTTCCTCGAAGCCTCGCAACGTATACAGCTGTATCGCTGTGCGTACCATACGCCGAAGATATCGAGGCGGGGTAAAAATACTATACCACGGGCCCACTTCTGTCGGTAGTTGACTACGAGGAGCGCACCACACTCGCGTGTTCGAAGTAACGGCAAGGTCGCCGCTGCTTCCGTTCGAGGCGTGAGTCGACAATTAGCTGTCCGAACTACAGTCGTCCGGATCCCCGATATCACCTGGCCCGGCATTCGTCGGGACGAGTTCCCCGTCCTCGACGAATCCCTCCGGTCTACCCGCAAGCCGGTCGATCATCGCGATTCGGGCGCGCTCGAGATCGCTCGCGTGTCCGGCCTCGCTCGAGAGGTCGTGCTCCTCGCCTGGATCGTGTGCGAGGTCGAAGAGCAGTTCGCTGTCGGTTACGGGATTCCAGACGTACTTGAATCGACCGTCGATCAGGTACTGGGTGCCGTTCTCCGGATCGTAGCTCCCGGCGGCGTGCTCGCCGTGGTACCACTCCCGCCAGTCCCCCCGGTCGGGGTCGCGAACGAGGTCGAGCAAATTTCGTCCCTCGACAGCGTCCGGAACGTCGACGCCGGCGACCGACAGGAGCGTCGGCATCACGTCCTCGAGTCCCACGGGTCGGTCGATGAGCTGCTCTTGTGGGAGTCCCATCGAGTCGGGGAACCGCAGCAGGAGTGGGACGCGAGCCGACCCTTCGTAGGCGTAGGTCTTTCGCCACATATGGTGGTCACCGAGCATCTCACCGTGATCGGAGCAGAAGACGACGAACGTGTTCTCGCGTTCGCCGATCAGGCGGAGTTTTTCGAAGACGCGTTTGATCTGATGATCGATGTGGGTGATGAGACCGTAGTAAGCCGCCCGCGCTCGGTGAACGACCGTCGGCGGCAGATCGGCGACCCAGGCGCTGATCCCCGGATAGTCGGGTATCTTCTCGCCGTGTTCGTCGTCGATCCAGTCGCCCATGTACGGCTCCGGGGTGTCGCGGTCGACGTACATGTCCCAGTACACCTGCGGCGGGTCGAACGGTGTGTGCGGACGGACGTAGGACAGGTTGAGGAAGAACGGGCGGGTGTCGTCCCGCTGATCGAGGAATTCGATCGCTCGTCTGGTCGTCCAGTTCGTCGGATGCTGGTACTCCTCGAGGTGCCACGGCCGCGAATCCCAGGAGTTTCGCCCGAGTCCGTGGGAAAGCTCGTCGCACTGGCCGTCGGTCTCTTGCTCGAGCCAGCGAGCGTAGTCGTCGTCCGGGTGGGCGTGGAGCGCCTCGTGCTGGTCCATGCTCTCGAAGCTGACGTGATTGCGAATCGGGAGCGAGTGGAGCTTGCCGGTGAGCTTGGTCTGGTAGCCCGCGTCGCGAAGCTCCTGCGGGAGCGTGTGCTCGAACTCCCACGGCGTCGTCACCCACCCGGGCGCGCCGTTGGTGTACGGCGTCTGTCCGGTAAGCAATGATCGGCGTGCGGGGATACACGATGGAGCGGGCGTATACGCCCGGGTAAACATCGCCCCCTTCCGAACGAGACTGTCGATGTTCGGCGTGTAGACGAGCGATCGGCCGTCGGCATCGGTCGGCGCGTGCGGATCCGCACCGATGCAGTCGCCTCGATGCTGATCGGTAACGATACACAGGATGTTCGGCCGTTCTGACATACTGTACCGCAGTGACGATGGCGACATAAGTTTACGCCTCCTTCAGACCTTTCCCGGCGGCCATTTGGGGCGTTTCCGACTCGAGCGTACGCAACTGCGACGTACGCATCTCGAGAATTCTCGACGGAGAACGGCTGGGAACCGGACCGACCGTCTATGACGCCGGCTCACGGTCGTCCTGACGGCGTCATTCGGCGCGTCGACTCGATTCTCGACTGAGCGGTTCAGACCAGGGATCGACGATTAGTGCGCGAGGGTCTATTTCGGTGGTGCGATTCACTCCACTTCAGGACCGGCGACCTCCCTTCATTCGAGTCGTCGCTCGAGTGGCGACCACCGGTAGGTACTCACGAGGCTAATCGAGGACGGAGCGTCCGAACTGTCCATAACGGAACTGGTCCAAAATAGTAGTCGTGGAAACGATTCACCCATAGGTTGCAGGCAGTCGGTCGGAACCAGCCGTTCCGGCCCTCCAGTCGCGACCGAGGGTGCAATGACGTTCAACGCCTGCTCTAGTCGAACGCGGTAGCAAACTGTTAGGCCTCGTTCGGATTCATGTCTTCGTCCTCGTTCACCCTCGTCAAACGGTGCTGGACGTAGAACCGGAAGTAGATCGTCCAGATCAGGGCGAACACGAACATGATTCCGAAGAACGGTGGTCCCTCGACGTCATAGGTCATCACCACGAATCCGCCACTGATCAGGACGCCGAGATTGTACATGAACATGGCTCCGTCAGCTATCGTGAGGTTCATGGGATACGTAGTCCGGAAGCCCGTAAAAAGGAGGGGGTTCTTCGAACCTACATTCTCCGACGGATAGCCCCGGCCAGTCGAGAATCTCCCAGGTCCTCACGGTGTGATTGCCCTCGAGTGACCGAAGGCGATCACAGCGACGTAAGATTAATCTCGATGACGTTGACGCTTTGTCTGATCATCTCCGAGAGGTCGCCACGAAGCCGATCCTCGCCCATTCGGCTGGCCGGTCCGATGACGCTCAATGTACCCAGCACCGTCCCCGACTGGTCCGTGACCGGCGCACCAACGCCAACGAGCCCTGTATCATTTCCTCTTCGTTGTACGCAATACCGCGTTCTCTCACCGCCTCGAGTGTCTCGAAGAGGTCGTCGGTATCGGTGATCGTTCGGTCCGTCTGCTGAGCCAATTCCCGTTCCTCGACGATCTCGAGCGTCGTCTGCACCGCCTGGATCCGTTTTTTCTCGCTCGAGTTCTCTCGTCGCTAGGGCATGTTCTCGCGATTCGTTCCCGGTTTCCTTCACTGTCCAGCTCTGGTAAACAGCTGTGGCACGAGGCTCGAAATTCGAGGCTCCAGATTCAAGACCGTACTCTTCGATTCAACGACGAGGAAGTCGAAATCGGAAACCGATAATCGAAAACGAAATACTGGAAACCGGGAACCGGAACCGCCTCACTACGGCCGGAGAACCGCCTTGACGACGCCATCGCGCCGTTCACGAACCGTCTCGAGTGCCGTCTCGAACTCCTCGAGCGGGAACTCGTGTGTGACGACGCCGTCGATTGTGAGGTCGTCCCGCCGGAACAGTTCGATCACCTCGTCGACCGCGTGGGAGGCAGTCACGCCACCGACGACGGTCAGTTCCTTCGCGACGATCTGGTCCGGATCGAGTTCTTTTCGCTGGCCGAAGACGCCCGTCAGGACGATCTTCCCCTGCTTGGCGGCGCTCTGGACGCACGTGTCGAGGACGTCGCCAGCCCCGGCGGCCTCGACGCAGACGTCGACGCCCTTCCCGTCCGTGTGCTCCATGATCGCCTCGACGGGGTTCTCCTCGTAGACGTTGACCGTCCGCGTCGCTCCAAGACGTTTTCCCGCCTCGAGCCGTGCATCGCGCGTGCCTGTCAGGACGATGTCCTTCACGCCCTGTGCTCGCAGGAGTTGCACCCCGTAGAGACCGAGCGATCCCGGCCCGAGGACGGCGGCGGTGTCGGTGAACGACGTCTGAATACGCTGGAGGGCGTGGAGCGTACACCCTGCCGAGTCGATCTGGCTCGCCTCGACGTCCGAGACGTCGTCCGGAAGCGGCGTCAGCGTGTACGCTGGCCAGGCGGCGTACTTTCGATAGCCGCCGTCGACCGTGAATCCGATCTCCTGCAGGTCCGTACACTGGTAGTACCGGCCGTCTCGACACGCCTCGCAGGTGCCACAGTAGACGAACCCGTGGAGCGCGACTCGCTGGCCGACCTCGAGGTGGTCGACGCCCTCGCCGAGTTCGACGACCTCGCCGGCGACTTCGTGACCGAGCACGACCGGGTAGTCGGTCCACGGCGGTCCCTCGCCCTCGATGAGGCCGATGTCGCTGCCACAGATACCGATCGCACTGACGCGAACCAGCGCCTCGCCGGGTGCTGGTTCGGGAATTTCGCGTTCTTCTGCCCACACGTCTCCGGTCCCGTCGGTGACGACTGCCTGTTGTCCCTCCGTTCGATCGACGCTCATGTCGTCGCGATCACCTCGTTACCCTGCTCGCTCGCGTCCTCGGCTGCCACGCGAACGGCGTCCGAAACGGCCGTTTCGAACGACGGTCGAAGGGAGTCGTTCAATCGACGTTTGCCACCAGAATGACGACTGCCTTTGCCGACAGTTCTGGTGAACAAACCGATCACTCCTGGAGCGCTGCTCGTGTGAATTACTTCCATAGTCCGGCTCAGTCTGGTGGTGACGCTCGACGTCGATAATACTACCGATGCTCCCAACCCCTCTCGACGTGGTGTTTCGCCTCGTGAACCATCTCGAGACGTGCGCTGTTCACAGAAAGCCAGCACGACCGCCAGGCTGACCGGGCTAAACCGAGCGAGGACGAGAGAACGGACGCTCTCACGACCTGTGCCGGCTTCGGGTCTCGAGACTCGCGTGTAGCGTCAGTAATAGGGCTGGTAGTCCTCGAGGAACGCCCGCCCGTCCACGCTGTAGGCCGCTAACGAGTCGGACGTCGGCGTGATCGTTCGGCCCGTTTCGAGTGCGGCGTTCGCTCCGAGCAAGAGGGTCGCAGCGTCGAGAATTCGTTCGCCGGTCGCCTTACGCGCTCCAGTTATGGCCTCGACGAACGCGTTCAGGTAGACCCGATACATCCCCTTGAGGTCGCCGTCGCTGGTTCCGACCTTCCGGACCATCGTCTCGTCGCCAACGCCGACGAACGTGAACGTTTCACGGTCGCTTTCTCCATCGAGTCGGACAGTAGCATGCGAGCCATCGACGAAGACGACGTCGACCGATTGCCCCGGGCCATCAGCAGGGGCGACGCTCGCCCACCGATGGCCGACGAGAAAACAGATCGCGTCGACGACGTGACAGCCGTAGTAGAACGGATTACCGTATCCGACGCCGTAGAACAGCCGACTGTCGCCGGCAACCTCAACCGAGCGAAGGGAGGGATGGTACGGTACCGCGGAGCCGCCGAACAGAGGCGTCTCGCCGGCGGCCGTCCGGATCGCTCGAACGTCCTCGAGCGACCCAGCGATCGGCTTGTCAACGGCCGTCGGAACGGCGTCACGTAAAAAGGGGACGGCGAGGTCACGGTGCGTGGTCCAGTCGACGGTCAAAATCATGACCGCGTCGACGTCGTCAGCCATCTCGAGCGGTTCGTCGTACAACGTCGCTCCGTTTCGTTCACTGTAGGCTCGAGCGTACACTCGATCTCGAACGGCTCCCCCGTCCCAGACGCCCGCGAGCGAGGTTTCCGGGTGGTTTCGTATCGCCATCGCGTACGACTCGGCGTGGCTCGTATCTAACCCGACGATGCCGATTTCGACCATTGCCGGCCACTGACGGTTCATCGACTTAAATTGCTCGCGAATAGGGATGCAGTGTTACGTGAGCAAGGGAATTTGTATAGCACAATATAGTATATGGGGTCGTGGTTTATATACTGCATCGGTCGAATTGCGCCTGCTCGTGGAGGAGTACGAACGAAGCGTTCTCGAGCGGAGGCGTCATCGGGCAATTCGGAACCCAGACTGTTGGCGAGAACGACGACATTTACTTCTCTCTCTCTGGGAGGGCCGGTCGTGAGTCGAGCCCTCTGCCGAGTTCCGGGCGTCCAGGTTGTTGACCTTCGAAGACTGGCTCACTGGAGAGTCGAAACGTGCCTTGAGGCCAACTCCCACTCGAATTTACCACGAGACGGTAGCTTTCCCATGGCTCAACCTACTTCGATGAAGACCTACGTTCAGCCAAAATCTCTGTAGCTCACGGTTCGATACGATACCGGGAGACGTCGTCCCAAGTTCGGGGGGAACGTGACGCCCAGTGGGGACCACCTGTATCGCCAGCCATTATCGTGCATTCCGCTGTGCGAGATGCGTACGCAATCAAATGAGTCCCCGTCACTCGCCCGACGTCCACATAACTGTCGGTGGCGTGGCCTCGGATGACGCCGAACTCCCTCCTCAGACCGCAGCACCGAGTTGGGGTGCTACCCAACCTGGGGCCCCAACAGTTCCTGAGGCACTAGAATCAGCGAGGGTGCCTATGCTACCTTACTAATCTGCTTACTCTGAGCTATCTTGGTGACCTGGCCACCCTTCTTTTGACGAGCTACCTAAGTCAGCTACCTCAGGTAACTTCCCCAAGTTGCCTACTCTACCTATTCGACCCGACTTACCCAAACCACCTATTCCGACTATTATTCCTGTTTGACCCATTGCGCCTATCTAGGCCATACTGCCTGCTTGAACTATCGCACCTACTCAGCCTATTGTGCCTATTCAACCTCGGGAAGGCCCCTACGGTAGTTTTAAGCGGACCACGTGTGAGGATGCAACCGACAAGCGTGATGGTCCAGAAACGAGGAATAGGCACAATAGGTGACTATTCCAATTTCCGATTCGAAGCACGGAGGGGAGCGCATGAGTGACACAGAAACGACTCGAGCAGTCAGCGTCGTCATCCTGAAAGGCGGCGTCGGGAAATCGACGATCTCGATGAACCTCGCGCGCCAACTGACCGAACGCGGGCGAGTCCTGTTCGCCGACCTGGATCCGAACGGTCACGCGACGAACGGCCTCGGATTCGGAGACGCCTATCGCGACGAACTCACGCTCGGCGACGTGATCCTCGACCAGGGAGACGCGACCGCCGGGGACCTCATCGTCGAGACGCCGTTCGGATTCGACCTCCTCCCGTCGTCGAACACGCTCGAGGACGTCGAAAAAGATCTGGCCGGAGCCCTCCAGGGGTCGGCTCGAGTCAAAACCAAGATCGTCGACCCGCTCCTCGGCGAGCGCTACGACTACATCGTGTTCGACTGCCCCGCGTATCCAGGGATGCTCAACAACAACGCGCTGGTCGCTACACAAAACGTCATCATCCCGCTCGAGCCAGGCTCGAGTTCGATCGGCGGGTACAAACGAACGATGGATCGGCTCATCAAACCAGCGCGGGAGTACATCGACATCGAGGTCCTGGCGCTGGTTCCGAACAAGCTCCGCGAACGGATCGACCAGCGGACCGAGGACCGCGAACTCCTCGAGAACCTGAACACCGCCGAGGCGACCCAGGGAAAGATCCCGAACTTTGCGCGGATTACGCCGGCGGAGTTCGACGCGATCGACGACGGCGAGATGAAACCACCCAAACCAGGCGTCCGATACAGCGCAGCGCTCTCGAAGTCACTCAAGGCCAACCAGCCGCTCCTCGATTACGACCCGGAGAATAGTCAGGTCGAGAACTTCGAGGAACTCGCGACGATCGTCGCCAACGGGGGCGTCGAGCGGTGAGCGACGAGAACCCGTTCGATGATCTCGGTGGGCTCGAGACCGAGGAGACAGATTCGGCGGACGAACAGTCCGAGCCAGCGGCCGAAGTCGCTTCGCAGGCGCCGTCCGACCCATCGTCGGCCGATCGAGTGCAGTCGGACACGTCGAAACAGGAGGATACGGGCACGGACGCGGCGGAGAACACAGATACCGAGACGGACGCGAACGCGGACCTCTCGGGGCCGTCGTTCGAATACGCAGAAGTCCAGCAGCGACCGCTATACGTGCGTGAGCGCACGTGGGACGAATTCGAAGACGCGGTCGGAATATCCGTGGTTCCCGAGTTGCGACGGGAGGGCGTTCGGGACGAAGCGAAACGCGAGATACACGACGCCGTCATCTCCCTCGCGGTAGAAGAACCGGAACGATTGGTCGAACTCATCCTCGAGCGTCGGCGAGACTGAATTCTCGCCTACCTACCGTTTCGCTAGACTAATCGGGTATGAAATAGTTCAGTGTCGGGTACGTGCCCAGTTGCCCGATAGAGTATCGAAAACGGGCGAATATAGCTGGCGACGTCTCGGCAGTACACATTTCGATCGATAGAATCGCGATTCGGATCGATGGGGTGTAATATGGAGATAATACGATCCATATCAGGCGTTGGCGGCGCTTGCAACATTCGCAATCCTGGACGAGAACGCTCGATAGGGAACGACTGCTTCACCACGTATCTCGGTAACTCAATTCAGTTGCAGCGTACTTCTCGCCGAGGACTTCGGTACGAATTCGAGTATAATCGCTAGTCACTCTCTCTGGTAATACGTCGATATCATCTGTTTTCGAACAGGCATCCGAGAAGTGTAATGAGCGCGTCTCTTACGTCGAATTGCATTTGTAGAAGTAGATTCAAACGGAACCCGTCACTACTCGAGGCGCGGCGCTATCGGACGTGGACGCGCGTCACGTGTCCGCCACACCCACATTGCTCGACGTACTCCCAGTCGACATCGCCGTCAAATCCTGTCTCGAGGGTCTCGTACAGGTACGATTCGGGGTGGCCGTGGGCGCCGTGAGTCACGAGGTTGACGTGGTGGCCCGAGGTCGTATGTTCAATTGCCTCGAGGGCCTGTCGCCGGACCAGCTCGGCGTCCTCGCCGTGGGCGGGTTTCTCGAGGTTGGCCGACCAGGAGTTGTCGTGGACGCGGTCGGTGATCGGTTGGGCGTCGTGGTCGTGGTCATGCTCGTGTTCGTGGTCGTGGTCGTGGTCGTGATCTCCACCGGAACCGTCCTGGTGACCGTGATCGGTACCGCTTGTGGTGGTCATACCCGTAACTAGTGCCTCGAGCGGGAAGACATCAGTCCCGAATATATTCGCACGGCTCGATTCAGACTCAGGCGTGTTCGATCCGGACTTCCCACTCGTCCGCGGCAACCTCGGTCGTTTCGTGGGTGAAGCCCTTTCCCTCGAGGACGCCATAGAGCGGGGCCGGCTCGAAGCTATTGATCAACAGGAGCGTCTCGCCATCCTCGAGCGCCTCGAGTTCGTTCATGATGTCGCTGAACGGTTCGCCGTCGATCTCCCGGGCGTCGAGAACGCGGTCTGCGTCGGTATCGTCGCTCGTCATCGGTTCACTGTACGAAAACCACCGTGGTAGGGGTTTCGGCGATCATATTCCCCTCGTCACGGTTCAGCAACTGCCCTCGTCTCGGCCCAGTAACCGAATATGTTCGTCGCCAGTTACTGGGCGCGTCCCCACCCATTCAACGTATGCCACGCGCAACGCTCCAGATCGCGATTCCCGAGGCGATGTGGATCGCTCGCCTCTCACGGACCGACCTGCTCGAGGAGGTTCGCATCCTCTCGGCGATCCCGAGCGGCGCCCGCGGGACCGCCGTCGTCGAACTCACGGCACCCGATCCGTCGGCGACGATCGATGCGATTCGCGACGTCGAAACCGTCGCCGACGTCGAGGTGCTACAACTCGAAAACGACCGCGCACTCCTCCAGCTCGAGACGCAACTCCCGGTGTTGCTCAACGCCGCCCGCGAATCGGGCGTGCCGATCGGCATGCCGTTCACGATTCGGGACGGGACGGCGACCTGGGAGATCACGACCTCGCACGACCGGCTCTCGGAACTGGGAGCGCAACTGGAGGCCTTCGGCGTCGAGTACGCCGTCGACTCGATCACGCCGGAGATAGACACGTCGCAACTGCTGACCGATCAGCAGTTTCGCGTGATGGAGACGGCGCTCGAAGCGGGGTACTACGACACGCCTCGCACCTGCACGCAGTACGAACTCGCCGAGGCCGTCGGCGTGGCTCGCTCGACGTGCAGCGAGGTCCTTCATCGGGCCGAGGAACGGATCGTCAAGGCGTTCATGGGCGCGACCGCCGAACCAGTTCCAGTCGACGCCTAACAGCAGAACATAAACGGGTTCATCAACGCGACGCGATCACCCTCCTCGAGTCGCGTCTGGAATCCCTCGTTGTGCTCGTTGAATCGGCCGTTCACCAGAATGCGCGCGTACGCTCGCGTCTGCTCGCCTTCGGGGTTCTTCCGCCAGGTGCCCGGCAGTTCGGCGGGTGCTGGAGCCCATCCCCTGGCCGTCGACTCGGCCTCCGTCTCGGCGATGAGGAGGTCGGCGACATCGTACTCCGCGAAGAAGGCCTCGAGGAACTCCGCGAGCGTCGTTCCCTCGAAGGTGAACGGGAAACGGTGTCGACCGACAGTGGTTCGGACGTGGCCCGTACAAGTGACCTCCACCGTCGTCGATTGCGTCGCCTCAGCGTGATCCTCAGTCGTCGTTCGTGTCGCCATAGCGTTCGATACGGTGGCCAGGAGCAAACGTCCGGCTCCGAATATGTTCGTGGCGAACGAGGCCGCCCGCCGGTCACTTCCCTCGCCGCTCGAGGAACACCGCGAACACGACGGTCGCGTACACGACCGATCCGGCGAGAACGACGAGGCGACCACCGCGTTCGACTACTGGAGCCGAACGGAGCAAGCCGCTGACTTCGACGAGGAGACCGCCGGCGAGCAGCGCGATTGAGAGGCTGGCAGTCCGATCGTCGACGAGGGAACTCGAGGCGACAGCCGGCGGGTAAAACTGGTAGGTCACGCCGACGACGGACAGGCCGAGCAACCCGACGAGCGCCAGCCGGTAGTGCGCGTCGAAGGGGTTGCCGGGGATGCCGAACCAGTCGGTGGCGAAACTCAGACCGAGGAGGGCCACGCCGGCCCCGCTGAGGACGCCGAGGGTGACGGCGTAGAACCCCACCCGACGACGGTCGCTCCGGGAGAACATGTCGACGTAGGCGAACGCGAATCCGATCAGGGCGGTCGCCTCGAGCACTGCGCCGACGAGAAAGAGCGAGTCGCCGAGGAAGTCGCCCGCCAAGAGCACCGGGCCGAGCGCGCCGGCCGGTAGGACGAGGGCGACGAGCCACGTCCGGGGCGAGACGACCAGAAATCGTGGGAGGAGCCGAAACCCGACGGCGAATAACAACAGGGCGGCCCCACCTGCCGTGAGGAGGTGCGTCACCGGCGGCCCGCCCGCGACGAGGGACTGGTCGAACTCGAGCCACTTTAGGACGGGAATCGTCGCCCCCGCGAAGACGTAGAGGGCAACCACGGGGACGAACGCGTTCGCGTAGCGATCGACCCACCGGCGGTCGGCGTTCGCGTCTCCGGTCCCGGTTTCGCGTCCCGAGAGGTTGTCACGGATCGTCCACCCGATCGTGGAGACGAAGACCAGACACCCCGCGAGCCAGAGGGAGGCGCCGATTCCGGTCAGCGTCTTACCCGTCGCCGTGGACAGTGGACCGATGCTGAGGTCGATACCGGCGCTCGAGGCCGCACCGAGTGCGAGACAGACCGTGCCGACGGCAGCCAGGGGCAGGTGGACGGCGGGTGCCCTCGGGAACGCGAGCGTTCGATCGAAATAGGACGGCAGCAGGCTGTATCCCTTGCCGAAGACGACGTGGAAGACGAAGCCGTACAGCCCGAGCGCGACCCCGACGCGACGACCCGCGCCAGCGACGGTTGCGAGCTGCCAGCTCACGAACCACACGATGCCGATCGCGACGAATCTACGCGCCCACCGGGCTTTGATCGCCGTGCTCATTGGTTCCCCTCACGAGATGGACGGTATAGAACCTTGATACCAGGCCGAACACGTTCGCCGAAATGGTTTGGACCGCCGTTCCGCATTCTCGTCGGTATGGCGTCAACAGACGAGGGTCGATCGGTTCCGGAGGCGGACTGTTCGTCCGAGGAGTGGTGGGCGTACGTCGAAGCGGTGGAACTCGAGCAGGTTGCGACCGCCCACCGGACGCTCGAGCAGTGCGGGACGCTGACCGCGGCACAGCGGCTCGTCATCGAGGAACTGGCGGCGACCCTGGTCGCTGAGCTCGCTCCCGCCGCCGGTTCGATTCGCCGTGGAGTGTCGTTCACGAGCGACGAATGAGCGTTCATCGGGAGTCCGATCTGGCGGTCACTCGCCGTCTGCCGGAACCGTCCGTTTGTACCGCCGTAGCGTGTCGCCATCCTCGTCGCGAAGTTCGACGGTGAACTGCTTCTGACCGACGACCGTCTCGAGTTCGGACCGTCGAATTTCGAATTCGTACGGAGGCTCCTCGACAGTTTTGACGTGTTCCCGTCCGGACGTGACGACAACGTGGTCGATCCCCGAGGGATCCGACAGCGAGCACTCGACGAGTTCGTCGACGACGGTGCACTCGAGGTCGGGGTCGACGTCCGGGCTTCCCGTTCCGTCGTCGACGAGCGTCCCGAAGTCGAGCAGCATGGGGGATACCGGAGCCATCCCGAGGACGAGGACGATCGTCAGGAATACCGAAAGGTTGAGCATCGATCCTTTGCGAGCGACCGTCCGCGTCAGGGGGTGATTCGCCGTACGTCGGAGGCGGATAACCCCCGGGAGCAGGACGAGGTGCGTCAACGGCCCCCAGACGATGAGCGCGAACCCGTAGGCCGCGACGAAATACAGGAACGACCAGGAAGGGCGATACGAGAGCAACAGATTCGCGGACGACCAGCAGAAGAAGCCAAAAAACAGCAGGCCGACGCTCTTCAGCACCCGCCAGATAGGGGTGTTGGCGTAGTAGACGCTCAGGACGTCGTTCCAGGTCCGTCTGCACAGACCGCTGGCGAACGAGAATACGGATGAAGACGTACGGTCGGTCATTGTTGGATGTCGTGGTGTTGTGGCGGTGGTTGAGAGACGAAGGCAGGTGAAACGGCTACAGGCCGATTTTCCAGAGTTGACTGAGCAGGTACCAGTTGAGGAGGTACGTGATCACGAACGCCGTCAGGAAGACGAGACACAGGACGAACGTCCCTCGCATCTCGTAGTGGTGGACGGACTCACCGCCGTCGGCTGCGAGTCCACCGTCGGGCGTGATGTCGTCGTTGTCGCCGGGTTCGATACGCTTGCAGAACAGAACCGAGCCGACGGCGAGTACCAGAAACAGGACGCCACCGGCGATCGCCAGCAGGGCGAACACGCCGAAGACGTTGAACAGCGGTCCTGCCGCGCTCAGGCTGAACTCGGTCCCGGGGATGTTCTCGACGACCTCGGTCGTCCGGCGGGGGACACCGTAGAGGATCCCGACGTACATCAGCATCAGCGTCGCGATCGCCATTGCGCCCGAGTAGAGGTACGGCTGGAGCGAGGCCAGTTTCGGCGAGATGAACTGGCGCATGAACAGCGTCCGGATGACGAAGTACGTCAGCCCCATGAAGGCGAGCGTCGTGCCAAGGACGACGGTCGCGTGGAAGTGACCGACCGTGGCGAGCGTGTTGTGCCACGTCATGTTGAGCTGGAGTTGCCCCATGATGACGCCGGTGATTCCCCCGAGGAACCCGAACAGGATGATCGAGAAAACTGTCGCCGAGAACATCGGGTTGCGCCAGGGCGCGCCGGTGAGCCAGCCGAATAGCCCGCCGCCCAGTCCGCGTCGGCGTCGTCCGGCCTCGATACCTGCGGGAATCGCGAAGGTGTGAATCAGGCTGGCGAACGTCGCCCCGTAGAACGCGTAGGAGGTGTTGAAGATACGCCACCCGGTCGAAACAGCGGGATCGGACAGCAGGTGGTGAGCGGCCCCCAGGTTGATGAAGAACAGGTACAGGATGAACGCCGTTCGCGAGACCTTCTCGCTGACGACCTCGGCTCCGCCGACGACGTGGGTCAGGAAGTACCAGACGGCGATCATCGCCACGAGGTTGATCTGCTGGGTCCCGTGGCCGGCGATCCAGTACAGCTGACGGTAGATCACGGCGTCGACCGAGGCGATGATCTCCATTCGCCAGAGGAACGCGTAGCTGAACGCGGCGAGACCGCCGAGGATCGCCTCGACGGCGATGACCGCGGTGGTGAACGCCGCGAACGTCACGAGCGGGAGCGTATGACCCGCGTTCTCGCGCTTCTCGACCCAGAGCGTGGCGAAGAACGGGAGGGCCGCGACGGTCGCCCCCAGCAGGAAGACGATCACACCCGCGTAGAAGAGCGGCTCTGACGGGTTGGGGACGTACGCAGTCAGCAACGGCGCTTCGTTCGGCGCGCTCGTCGTCCAGATGCCGTAGTTGACCGCCACCGCGCCGAGTACCATCGTCGCCCAGCCGACTTTGGCGAGGATCGGGATCGACAGTCGACGACCCAGAACCATCGGCCCGCCCACGTAGAGGATAGCGATTTCCATGAAGATCATCCAGAAGATCAGGAGGTTCCACGCGTGCATGCTCAGGTGCGTGTAGAAGTCGCCTGCCTCGAGCAACCCGACGAACTCCCAGCGCGTCATCGCCACGGTGAAGGCGAAGATGCCGCCCACGAGCAGCGCGACGATTGCCGTCAGGGCGAAGAGCTTGGTGGGGTTTTCGGCGGAGCGATGGATCCGCAGCCCCGTCACCGGGCACGTTCGAAATCCGTCGGGACCGTAGTCGTTGTCGAAGAGACCCAGCATCTAAACCCCCTCCGTAACGACGATCGTACCGTGCATGGTTCGGTGTCCCTGGCCGCAGAACTCGTTACAGATGATGTGGTAGGTACCTGTTTCGTCGAACTCCATCGGCACGACCCACTCGTAGCCCGGCAACACCTGCAGGTTGATCTGCTTGCTCAGGTTCGCTTCGGGCCGCAGCGAAAACCCGTGCTGGACGTCGTAGGAGGTGAGGTGGATGTCGTACTCCACCCCGGTCTCGAGGACGACTGGCGCGCCGTCCCACATGAATCGCATGCCAGCCAGGTACACGTCCGTCCCGTCGGGGACGAGCCCGTCCTCGGTCTCTTCAGCCGCGTCTTCGTAGGTGGCCATCTTCTCGCGGAACTCCTCGGCCGACACCTCGTAGGTTTCGCCGGTCGGATTCTGGTCGCCCGTTCGTGTCCAGACGCTCATCCAGCCGAACAGGATAATCGACCAGATTCCGCCGAGTCCGAGCCAGACCGTCTCGCGTCGGTTGATCTTTTGATCCCACCAGTTGCCCTCGGGCGGTTTGATTGGTGACGTCATGGTTCACCCCAGCGGAACCGAAAAGACGTCGATTGCCCCCCAGATCACGTACACGAACAGGAAAAACGCGAACGCGAGGATGGCGAGCACCCATATTCGATCGTATATCCGCTGCATGAACGGTATCTCGTCAGCTGACTGTGTCGTCATTCGAATCTCCCTGTCGGTCATTTGGATAACGGTTCCATGGCCGTTCTCACGCACATGTTCGTAACCGTTCCCAGCCGCTGAGAGACGATTCACATCCTATCAATCACTGGTGACAGCCCGAGTGGCAACCGTGACTACGATGGTTGCGTCTCGAGAAGCAGGTAGCGAATCTGGCAGTCAGGAGTATGCAATTTGCTCACTCGTTCGCTCGAGACGGAAGTTAAATGAATAAGTAGAGAAAAAGCAAAGAGGCGTAGAGAATATCACCGCGAAACTAATTGTTTGAGTTAGGAAGAGAACCCTAATTCAGATTTTATGATCTCGAGGTTATCTTTGCACCATGTTACGTGATCGTCATCTGCTTCCCAGCAATCGTACCGGGCCTGTTCGCTCCAGTCTTTCAATTCTTTATAATTTAGATAAAGTGAACGGCTCGATATGTGGTCCTTAATATTCCTATTTCTTTCAACATGATTACCTGAGTCAATATTTTGTTGTGCTAATTTTCGCTCAACGTGATGAAGCGCGCTATAGAAATATACGGTAACTACCCATTCATTTATATCATCTATTTCGACTGATTCATTCAGTTCTCCAGCAATGAATTCGTTCTCTTCTGCCTTTGATTTATGTTGTTGTTGTTCAAGCGGCATTGAATTCCAGATTGCTATACACTTCCTTTGCGTCGTCTGCTATATTAATGTCCCCCACATCATCTCGAACAACGACGTGTGTTAACAATTCTAAACCACCGAATCGGTCTAAAAGGTCGTACTCAACGCTGTAGATGTTTCTCCTCACGTCGCGGTTTTCCCTTTCAAGCATGATCCAATACTCAGCAATCCCTTCGTAGGGATTAAATCTTTGATAAATCTGTGTAACCTCTTCTATTGCCATGATTTGATTCAGAAAGAACTCATGAGCAAATTGAGCACGATCTATTTCAAACGAGGTGGATTGTGATTCTGAGGAGATTTGATTGGTTTCACTATCTATCCCTGTCCCCTCATTGTTTGATAGATTGAACTCCTTGTTATTTGTTGCAGACATCTCTATTCATCACCTTGATTTGCCATGAGTTCGTCAGGGACATCTGAGGTTCGAACGACATTTTGTGATGATATTTGATATATTGGTTCACCAGCAGGTGTGTATTTATCTTCTGCCCTCATTACTTTTTGGAGCACTAATTTCACTTTTAGGCTAGTACCATCTTCTAATTCATATTCGTTCCATTCCTCAGATACTGTGTCAAAATCAACATCTTCAAATTCCGCAACCTCTCCATCAGGGAGTTCAATCTTCATCTTGACCCCACGTTTCGATAGCCGTCAGGAAATACTTTCGGTCCAAGCCAACCAGTGAATCTATTTTGGTAGAGTTAATGTCTGGATTGGATCTCGCCCATTCCGGAATCAACAGGCGAGAACAGACGTAGACAGGTATGATTTGTAGAGAAAGGACTGCTCTTAGCCAGACTTGCCGAAAAGCAAAGACGGCGATACGGTTAAACGGTAGAAAGTGTTATCTCCTTGTCCTATTTCGTCACAATCGCAAGACGGCACGGATCACAACCAGTTTACTTCACGAACGTGGGACAGCGTTACGCTGGGTGTTTAAATACAACCGGCTCACGTCTGCTGTTTCGCGAGCGTGAAGCGAGTGGGTTGGGGCAGAACACACCCACTTTGCGTACGATTTCTTCAATAGCGAGTTCCGCGCGCCAAAGGTCTTCTCACGGATTTCGTGAGATCAATGCCAACGAACCAATCACCGCTAGATCCGATCGAGCCGCGAGACGCCCAAGCACTGTACCTGAAACACAAAGCGACCGAGGTAGCCACGAAGACCCTCCAGGCACACCGATATCGGACCAACCATTTCATTCGCTGGTGTGAAGCGAACGACATAGTTAATCTGAACCACCTGACGGGCCGGAACATACAGGAATATCGCCTCTGGAGGCAAGACGATGGTGATCTGGCGAAGATTACACTCAACCAGCAGATGTCGACTCTCAGGGTCTTTCTCAAGTGGTGTGGGTCGATCGAAGCCGTGCCCGCAGACCTGTATCAGAAGGTGATGATCCCGCGAGTCAGTACCGAAGAGTCCCGTCGCGATGAGACGCTGGACACGGAGACCGCGGAGGCGATCCTTGATCACCTCTCCACGTTCAACTACGCTTCGCTTGAGCACGCCGTAGTGGCCGTCTTATGGGAAACTGGAATCCGCTTGGGGGCGGCCAACTCGCTGGACGTGCAGGATATCAATATAGATGGGGAGTGGATACAACTCGTCCATCGTCCAGACACCGGGACGGTCCTGAAAAACGGAGCGAGTGGAGAACGGCCGATTGCGATTACGATGGAATTGGCCACCCTCCTGGAGGACTATATCGAAAACGGCCGGATCGACAAGGTGGATAAGCACGGTAGAGAGCCGCTGTTCACCACGGCAATGGGCAGGATGCACCGGTCAACTCTCCGGGGAGTGGTGTACCGTACGACGGCTCCATGCTTTCGCAACGACCCCTGTCCGGATTGTACCGGGACTGACAATCGGAAGTGCCCTGAGGCGGTAAGTCCCCACGCAATTCGACGGGGTAGTATTACACACTATCTCACGCAGGATGTTCCCGTTGAGGTGGTCGGTGATCGGATGAATGTGAGCCGCAACGTGCTGGATAAGCACTACGACAAACGGTCGGAGGACGTGAAGTTAGAACAGCGCCGAGCCTACCTGAAAGAGGTGTAACCAAGAGTGAACGACCTGGCAACTCGACAGGTGGACGCGGACTCAATTGATAGCTGGAGTATCACTTGGGATAGTCCTGTCTAGGTCCTTTACCCCACAAACTATCTCCACCTGACTTACCCAAACACCTTCTCCAGCGGCCTTGTTAAAATTCCCAAATAGTGATAATTACCAAATGTTATGCTGAATAGATGGCGCGAATATTGCACGAGCTGAGGGCCGATCCACGGAAGGTCCTGATCAATCAGTACAGGGGATGTTTTGATCGGATGACGGAAGAGACGATCCGTCGTGCTTCTCGACGGCTACATACTCGTCAGAGAATACATTGACCTCACAACTGTTATAGTTGAATGTCACCTTCCCAATGGTCAGGGAATCGTCAAAAATGTGGTCTAAGGCATCGGGATCAATGACCTCGTACAATGGGGGAGTGAGTTCTATAGGGCGAACGCCTTCCGCTTCGGCAACTGCTTCAACCACAGCCTGACTAACACACCTCTCCTCGGCTATTTCGGTCTGGATTTTGTTCACAACCCATGTAGGCCAGCGACCTTCTTGAACCTGTCGGGAGTTAAATAATTTCCAGAGGGGCTTAAACCAGTCTGGAAATCAGCCATCGGTTTCCTCGTCTGCGAACTCCTTCCCAAAGTGATTGTATGGATTGGATCGTTCTTGTTTCATGATCTCCATCCGTTCGATATGCACACCGAGCTTGTCCAGGTCTTTGATGCTCTCCTCAAGGTCTTCTTGGGTATGACCGACCAATTCTAATGACAAGTTCTCGTCATTCGTCAATAACTCACGGATGCTTACGACCCCGGAGACTTCCATAATATCATCTAACAGTTCCTCTCGGTCTGTAAGCGGGATCGTCGCAGTCACGAGCAGGTGGTGGCCCAGCCCGGTTTCTCTGTACTTGACGATGGGATGGTAGCCGAGGATGACACCATGTTCTTCGAGGCGATTGATCCGGTTGGCGACTGTACTGGAGGAAACACCGATTTTCTCGCCAATCTCGGTAACCGTGTTTCCTCGGGCATCCTGTTGGAGCAGATAGAGGATTCCCTTATCGACGTTATCGATTTCTTCACTAACCACATCCAGCGTAACTGACGCATCAGTTTGTGTCTTCTGCCGGAGTCAGCAAATACACCGACTCAATGCGCCGAACCCCTGGTTTGGATCATGCGGCTAACAGGGTGACCAGGTAGTCGGAACGGAACGAAACCGATTGACCATTTCTTCGATGCGGTAAATATGCAGCCGTATGTATCGGTTGATTCCGGTCTGGGATTGTGAAACAAACGAATTCGCTGTGCTGCATCCATCCTCTGTATCTCGCACGACGGTCCTGACTGTATTCTGGTAAGACGTTCAGACAATGCTGAATACACAGCGCGAATGTGGCACGAGCTGAGAGGCAATCAGTGGGGGAGAGTGAATGCTCGGTGCATAGCGTGTACTGCTCACTAATTGGCCAACCAGCGGTAGATCGATCCCCTGTTCAGATCAGACAATCTTCTACCAGAAATGAACACACGTAAATGAACACACGTGTTTCTTTCTTGTATGCGACCCATACCCTCTCTTATCCGTTACATACTGTTTGAAGGATAGCAATTTAGCCGCTGTTTTTCACTTGCATCTTCCGGGCAAAGCGTACTGTCTATAGGAGCTATGCTATTGTTTGATGTCAAGAAAGCCAGATATGCCGTCCCCACACGGCGGGACGCCCAGACACGAAGAGCGAGCGACGAGCGATGAGGAGAGAAAGACCACTGAGGAGGGGAGATCTCGTCCCCGGCTAATTGATGCAGTCACTCTCATCGGCCTTGGGTACGTGCTCCGAGATTGGGTTGGTCCAGTGAAAGAAAAGTTCAGTTCTGAGGGCGACGATTCCTCGAAACAGGGCCATGGAGTCACTGCCACGATCAAAGGTCGGACGTGGGGGATGACCCAAGGCGCGGCCGATCAAGTCCAGCAGAGTGGTCAAAAAGTAGCACAAAAGACGGAGGCGACGACGGAGAACGTCGCCAATCGAATCAGAGAGTCCAGCGAGGGATTCAGCGATCAGCCCGAAGAGGGAAGCAAACAGTTCGGCGAGATGGTCGAAGAACGCGGTGAACAGGCCGGCGAGGTGCTCGAAGAGGCAGGTGAGATGGTCGAAAAACGCGGTGAAGAGGCCGGCGAGATGGTCGAAGAAGCCGGTGAAATGCTCGAAGAACGTAGTGAAGAGACGGGTGAGATGGTCGAAGAACGCGGTGAAGAGGCCGGTGAGATGGTCGAAGAACGGGGTAAAGAGGCGGGCGAGATGGTCGAAGAGGGTGGTGAAGAGGCCGGCGAGATGGTCGAAGAACGTAGTGAAGAAACCGGCGAGATGCTTGAAGAGGGTGGTGAGATGGTCGACGAACCTCGTGAAGAGGGTGATGAGATGGTCGAAGACCGTGAAGAGGGTGATGAGATGGTCGAAGACCGTGAAGAGGGTGATGAGATGGTCGACGAACCTCGTGAAGAAGTAGGCGGGATGTTCGGAGAAGGCGGTGAGGCGACTGGCGAAATGAACGAAGAGGGGGAAGACGATGATTGGGACTCGAGAGAAAAGATGGGGGATGGCGGGACAGAAACAGTCGAAATGACTGATGAGGAAAAAATAGTAGAACGTATCCGTCAGACTCTATCAAAATAGGAAAGTACTGAGATCCCGAGATTGAATGTGCGCAGTAAGCATTCGCATGTAGCGGTTGGTTTCGGCCCACACATGTGAAATAAATGAGGGTGCCGTGCTAAACTCATCCTCTGTATGCAGCACGCCACTACTGACAGTGGTTCGGTAGTTCGATCAGGTCTTGCTGAACTCAGGGCGCGAATGTTGCACGAGATTCGACTTAATTTACGAAGGCGACGATCGCAGTACAGACGAAGTACACAGCGTTCAGTCCAGTGGAGAAAGGTATCAACTCTCCGTCCCGGAAAACATTCCTGTCAGCACGACAGCGGTACCCACCAGTCCGAACAGAAGACCCACCAGCGGATACGGATACACTCCCTCGAAGAACACGACCAGAAACAACCCTACAAGCGTCACCTGTACACCGAGAATTCCCGATTCTATTGTGTCCATGGCGACATATGTTCGTCGAGAAATCAAAACACTTCAGTCAATAATCGCTGTCCACACCTTACGGTATTACTCGTCCGATTTCTGTGATTCCGTCATGACCTGACCGCTGATTCGCTGCTGTTCGTCTTCCGGGATGAAGGGGCCGAACGCTGCCGTTCGCTGGGCGATGAGCGCAATACGTACCACGTACGCGAGAAGGACCGAAAGCGGTACAAGCGAGACAGCGACAGTCGCGCTGAGGAGGACGACAATGATCGGGCGTGCAATCGTGAAACCGGGTATTTTTGGGGCGATAAAGATGCCGAGTGCGGTGACGGTGACCGCCGGAAGTCCGGTGTACAGCATCATTCGCGACAGTTCTGCGAGTTCTCGCTGTATCCACAACGATTTGATATAATCGCGCGCGGCGTCGAGCTTCCAAGAAGAGATCCTTTAATTCGTCGAGCGCCTCGATCGCGGTCTCCGAAAGCTCATTCTGGTACGTGGCATCGAGACGACGCGCCGTGTGGAGTTGCCACGAATCGTGATAATCAAGCAGGACGATCAGTGTATCGGTCAGCTCGAAACCGAGGTCTTCGAGATCGACGCTAATGTTGTCGGTCTGTTCGGTGAGTGTTTCGGTATAGTCTCTGATCTCCTCTTGCAGTTGTTCGTTGGTGGCTTTCTCACCCGCCGCTTCGAGCTCCCCCCGCTCGGTCGTTGATGGCGTTTGAAAATTGCAGGAAAAATTCCGACGCCTGTGGTGAACTCACGGAGACGTTCGTGGTGTCCGCAATTTGCTGATGGATATCGAACGTTCCCTTCGTCCGGTCGTACAGATCATCGAGCGAGCCCAATTCCTGCGAGAGAACGATCTGATTGAGACCAACGGCGATGGCGATGAGCGTGAGGAGACCGCTCATCGTCCCGCTGAGAAACCAGACAGCCCGTTCCGAGACGGATAGCGAAATGAATCCGGTGAACCCGAACAGAAGAAAAATGGCGAAAACCAACCCAGTGATAGCGACGGTGATTCGGAATCGATCACCGGTAAGTAATATCCACCGCATCAGGCGGTCGGTCACCGAATCCACTGACGAGATATTCTCTGATTCAGACACAGTGACTGCTACAGGGTGTCATGGGAAATAATCATGGTAGAATTACTGGCGTTCCGTCCCTTGTTCCACTGCTCACTGATAGCACGGAGCTACAGACATCACGGCTACCGGATAGGATGATTGGCGACCAGTACGCAGGTCTACTGATCGGCAGCTTCAGCACGAACCACTTGAAATAAACTATGGCGGTTTGCTGCATCCATCCTCTATATTCAGCACTGTCGAACAATCTCAGTTTTGGATAGTTTCTCTGGGAACCGCGCACACCTCCGGCTGTAATGGCACAGCATCAATCTGAGTCATCAACGTGGGCGAAACGACATCGACGAGCATTGACGACACGACATTCTCACGAAGACGTCCTCACCGACCGAGAGTTTGAATTGTTACTCGAAGCCTGTTCGGAGTTACCCAGTCCCCGTGATTTCCAGGCGCGATTCATCTGTTTGGTCGCAGGTCGGCTTGGGCTGCGTGGGGGCGAGATTTCACATCTCCAGACCACGTGGATCGACTGGGATCGGAAGCTTCTCCAGATTCCACAGCACGAGCCGTGTGCCTGTGGGTACTGTCGTCGTCAAGCAGCTCAGGAAGCGAGTCACTGTGACGACCTCACCGAGGACGAGGCAGTAGAGGCCCGGTGGCACCCAAAGACGGTCTCCTCCGCGCGGGCGATCCCCTTCGACCTGTCTTTGCGTCTCGAATTATGCATCGAACGCTTCGCCAATCGATACGATTCGTTTCCACACTCGCGCTCGACGATCAACAGGCGGGTGAACGAAGCTGCCAAGGCTGCCGATCTTCGAGGGCGTGTTTACCCACACTGTTTGCGAGCAACGGCTGCGAGCTATCACGCCTATCAGGGAGTGGCGCCAGTCCCACTACAGGCATTGATGGGATGGAGCGATCTCGCCACTGCCCAGAAATACATTCGAATTTCCGGAACAGCGACCGCCGATGCACTCCGGCAAGCACATCACTGATAACTAACAGCCCACTCACGATTCTTGTAACCTCTGCTGCATACAGAGCGCAAATACAGCACGAAATTTAGTTCGATCTCCGAAGTGGTGAGCGCTCAGTACAGGGTATTCAGTGAACGGTTGCCTATTCCAGCCCTGGTTTTACGCCGTAGAGTGCTGGTACTGTGAGTGATGGCTTTAACTCAAATCGACCACGTGAACGACCAGATGGGAGAGTGCATTGACAACTGTCTCGAAGCCGCTCAAGCGTGTGAATGGTGCGCTGATGAATGTGCTGGTGAAGGCGAAGGAATGGCCAAGTGCCTTCGTCTCTGTCGGGATGTCGCCGATCTCACGACGCTGCACGCACGCTTCATGGCACGGAACTCGAACTACAGCACGCAACTTGCAGAAGCCTGTGCTAGTGCATGCGAAGAGTGTGCGGACGAGTGCGAACAACACGATGAAGAACACTGTCAGGTGTGTGCTGAAGTGCTTCGCGAGTGTGCCGACTCCTGTCGGGAAATGACGTCAACGTAGAACCCGCAACCAATTCTGCCCGTCCACAAACCCTTTTTTCGTCATCAGCGTATTGTCGGCTTGAATAACTTTGTACGATGCTAGAAATCATACGCTATGGCTCGTGAGACTGCCCCCTCCCGAGAGGAGATTGAAAGACGAATCCAACAGGTCGGAAAATACTCCCACGCGGTCCGTATAGGATTGATAATCATCCTCACTGCGTTTCTGTTAGCCGTTGGTGTCGTCCTTCCCGCAAATCTTGACAGTCCCTCACAGGCGATCGAGTCGATACTTATGCCGCTTACGTTCGTCGGACTGGGGACCATTCTGTACGGAATTGGAATGCATCTTCACTTGATGCATTTGAACCTCGTCCGCCAGTTACAGCCCGAATCGACGGACGACCAACGGTCAGCTCCTTGACTCAAAGGACTGATTTCAAGCGAAACGCAGTATCAAGTATGCTCAGTTCGCACTTCTACTGAGCGAGCCGTTCACTGGGTTTGGCGTGAAACAAACGAAGCCGTTGTGCTGAACTCATTCTCTGTATTCAGCAGCCGATTCCCATCAACTGTTGAAGATTTCAACAGAACCATCCACTTCGGTTTGAGGATATGGGCACAGTGATGAAGCGAGGTGTGCAGTAGTTTATATACTTCATCCACAATTATCAGAATAAATGACGCTCCCGTTCGGCATCACTCTGGGAGAAATCACCGTCGCCGGCGTGGCTCTCGCCGCCGTCAAAATCGGCGGATCAAAACTTGTCGACTGGTGGAGAGACCGCCGTTCCAGTCGCAGAGAACGAGTCCACGACTGGCACCGAGAACTGCAAGATTACCTCTCGGACGTACGCTCCGTTGGCCGTCGTGTCCAAAACGACCGGAAAATAGACCTCGACAAGATTGAGGAACTAATTCCAGCTACAACTGCCATGGATGCACGTGTAAACACGCCTCCATCCGGTGTGCTGTCGATGGTTGACCGCGACACGTTCGCGAAAACGCGACGCGCTGCCGGGCTCGCGTATCATCTCGCTCACCTCCCGGCACCGGACCAAGACGCCGATTCGATTGCAGGTGTGATGCGCCACCAGTACAAACTCCTTCAAGAGTTAGATGTGGAGACTGACGTCGAGATGGGCGATGTACTGGAGATTATCGGGGAGATAAGCCAGCCCGAGGATTTCGACATCAGCACGAAGGAAGCAGAGGAAATTATAGATGCTTTTGAGAAGGAAGCCGACCGGCGGATGGAAGATGCTGAGGAGATGACGGTCGACGAACTGATGGAACTGCCATGGGAGGAAGTGGACCAAGTCATTTCTGAACGCGTCCGCCACGACATAGTCCGGTTCTCTATCGAGCAGTATTACGAGATAGCGTTACTTAAGGCTCCGAAAGAGGCTCGAGCTGCGTTGCAGGGGTCTGAAGATAGACTGTTCGGATAACGAATGGGGCTATTCTGGCCGTAGATCACGCCACCGAACATCCACGCGCTTCCCACTCTCGGCTAGTTCGACTCTATAGAGCACGGAATCCCGCTCATCACCGGTTGCCTGCCCGGCGTCATCCTCGAATACAACGATAACCTCGCCCAGTTTCCTTCACTCCGGACAGAGCGCAGGGACCCTCTTCGTGCTGCATATGCACTCTATATCTTGCACGGCTCTCTTGACAGCGATTCGGTAGTTTGTCCAACGTCTGCTGAACTCAAAGCGTGTCTCCAGCACCATGGGATAGTCCCATCCGGGAGCGTTTCAGCGCGTTTCCATACCGGTATACAGGACGAGTATGGCGCTCAGATACAGCATCATCCAGCCGACAATACCCCACGTCAGTATGTTCGACGGATCGAAGTTATCCCAGACGCGAGCGACACCGATTAGTACCAGCGTGAAACCGAGTATCTGGCTTTGGATCAGTATTCGGGCCGCACTCCAGCGCGGATCGAGCACGACGACGCCGTTCACGACGCCAAAGAGCACGAACCATCCGGCCAAAATGCGCGCCGTCAAGGGAGAGATCGTCCACGGCCAGGCACCGATCATTAATTCGGGGGTGACAAACAGAGCGACGGCACTGATTGTGAGGACAACACCGATACTGCCTCCGAGTACTCGTACCGCTTGTGGAAGACAGATCGCATCTACTGCTATCTCACCAGAATCGGTTCGACGATTGAGTACCCAAATAGTGGGAATAAGTAGGGGTGTCACTGCGTAAAGAAAGACCCAGAGGTAGAACGTGTGATGACTGTGGTTGAACTTTTCCCAGTGAAGCACGGTGGCGATAGCCATCACCCAGGTGAATGTGGCGATACCGAGAAAGACCGGGGCGACTTTGTGCCATGCGTCGACGGTGGAAACGCGGTAGAAGAAATACACGCCTGCTCCGTAGCCAGCACCCATTATGATCGGCGTCATCTCGGGACGGATCGTCCACGCGAAGAACTCGGTCGTCCGATCTGGCAGTCCGTACAGAACTAGAAACGCCGCGGCCAAAAACGGGATTATGAAGCGTGCGACCCAACGGGTCAGAGACAGAACCTGGTCGTCATGGACAGAGACGTCCACTCCTTTTCGAAAAATTGCTTTCGATTTGACCAACGAATATCACCTAATACTCTCCTTCTTTGCTTCGTCAGAGTATAACCGTTCCCCTCAAAATCTGATGGATCTACCCTCTGTATCTGCATGCTTCTCTTGACAACGATTCGGTAGCTTGTCCAGTGTCTGCTAAATTCAAAGCGCGAATGTGGCAATCGGTAGTGCGTTATCAACCCAGAGGACGAACGCTCAGTATAGGATTTCACTAATGAGGCTTCATCTCAAAACCTGATCATACAGTATAAACTCATCTAATTCGAAATAACCAATACTTGAACGAATATATAGTGTAGAGTAGCGAGAGTTCGAATCATTGGGGGAAGGATATTCTCCAATATCTGTTAGGTCCCGGAACATTTTGCGAAAATGCTTCGCGTCTCCACAAGCGACGGCACTTCCTCTGGAAACATAAAAATCAAAAAGTGTTTTTGATAATTCATGAAGTTCGAAATAATTCACCACCGATGAGTTTGTCCGGGTTTCACGAACAGGCTCATGCATTTTCAGGGAAGCTTCCGGATATTCGCACTCACCCTCTTCGCTTAGTGCTTCAGGTTCGTTTTCCAGTGTATGCCCGTTCGAATCGTCTTTGGCTTGTGAAAGACAACCAGAAATACTACCGACAGCGGCGAGCTCAATCCCCCGAAGCAACGAGCGTCGATTCATATTGATGCTTTGCTAACCACTCGCATATACCTTGGCTTAACTAAAACATCTATTTGAGTACCGTGTTCCATCACCTTGAATCTGGCACGGATCGAACGATGAGGACTACTGTGAATCCAGCGGTCAACTAACCTCTTTCTCTGGTCAGTTCGCAAGCCCACCGACTATCCTATTCAGCACAGGCCGCTCGGAATAAACACGGTTAACTTGCTGAACTCATTCTCTGTATACAGCACCAGTTCAGCAGACTATCGTGACACTGTCAGTTCGGGGCTGATGCATACAGAGAATGAGTTCAGCACGACAACTTCATTTGCTTTCACGCCGAAACAGGTGAACTAACCACTCACTACACGTACTTATCGAGCATTTCCGGATTAGAACTCTCCACAAAAACAGGAGAATCCATACGCGTGTAGCGCGTGTATAGTCACGGTAATGAGCGTCATCGTAGAGTTCACAATTGAGGCAGAGGCGTTTACACTCGGCAGGGTGCTGTCGGGGCCACCGAAGATGCACATCGAACTTGAGCGAATTGTCCCGACAGGGTCAATGGAGATGCCGTTCCTGTGGGCGACCGGAACCGGCTTCAACGCGTTCGAAACGAAGGTACGGGACAGTCCTTACGTCAAAGAACTCCACACTCTCGACAGGATCGAGGACAGCGGCCTGTACCGGGTCGAATGGAACGAACCCCGCGAGGGCGACCTCACGGAAGGGATTGCACGGACGAACGCAATCGTCCTCGAAGCGCACGGGGGTGACACGTGGGAGTTTCGACTTCGCTTTACCAATCACGATGCCCTCTCACAATTTCATAACTACTGCACCACCCACGACTTCCAACTCATCATCGAGCGTACCTACACGTTACGAGAAACGACCGATAGTGGCCATCAGTTCAACCTCTCGCAGAAACAACGCGAAGCGCTCGTCCTCGCCCTCCAATGGGGCTATTTCGGCACGCCACGTGAAACCTCCCTCGACGAATTGGCGGACGAGCTTCGGCTCTCGAAGCAGGCACTGTCAGACCGCATTCGTCGGGGCAACGAGACGGTACTTCGCTCTGTGTTGCTCTCGTCAGTGGCCGATTCCGACTGACTGGGAGCAGGTGGTATAAAAATAACCAGACCGGTCAAGATACACACTCTCCCGCCTCAGACTGGTACGTGTCGTATGCCACCTGCCACCAATAACGATGAGTCCACTCCCTCACACGAGGATATCGCAGTTGGTGAGGTGTGTTCTGCGCTTGCAAATGAGCGGTGTCGCTCGGTCCTCTACTACTTTCAGGAATCAACGCCTACTGTGGCGTCGTACGAAGCCCTCATCACGTACAGTTACGAGCATGACGATACCATCGACACTCGGGAGCAGGCAGCCATCGCCCTCCAGCATGTTACACTGCCAAAATTGGAAGAAGCGGGGATAATTGAGCACGATGGACGCAGTTCCACCGTTCGGTATCGAGGATTTCCGCAGTTAGAGACGATGGTCCGACTTGTGGCCGACATGGAAGATGAACTATAGTACAGGTCCCTCTTTTTTCGCCTTGATAGTATCTGAATAGCCTGCTACGTATATTCGCTGTACTGAGCGTTTGACCTTCCGTGTTGATCGCTCCTCAGTCAATGCCACACTCGCGCTCTGTATCCAGCACGCCCCTCTTGACAGTGGTTCGGTAGTTCGACCAGATCTTGCTGAATACAGAGCGCATATTTGGCACGGAGGAGACGGTGTTCCAGTCTCAATTGAACCGGGACAGACAGAGGGACAAAGTAACGATTTCGGGGGTCTCATTATTCGGTTCTTCCCGGAATCACACCCTTCGCAGATCTTTTCACTTGCAAGCAATAGGCAGTAGCCCTTACTTCCCCTTCGTTGAAACACATGCAAACAGTTATTCATCTCATTTCAGGTGACGAGAACGAACAAGAAACAGCACTGGCTATTGCCAGAAACATCTTAGACGATGAGACTGGCAGTATTGACGACGTTGCGGTTGTCGTTCAGGCAGGTGCAGTGAAGGCGATCCAAACCGGCCAAGAGACCGAGAAGCAAGTTCGGGCCCTATTGGACGACGGTGTCTCATTCAAAGCCTGCAGCAACACACTGGAAATGATGGATCTTGACGAATCCGACCTCGTTACCGGCGTTGAGACCGTCCCAGAGGGCGCCGTGGAAGTTACGCGGTTGCAAACAGAAGGATACGCCTATATGCGGCCGTAGTGAGCTTGCGAAACTCTACTTGATTTGGGTAGGTTCACAACAGCCGTCTACACCTACCTTATTCAGCCCAGGGTGAAAAGCAGTCGCTGTCGTGATGGATACATGCTCTATATTCAGCAGGCATCTTCTGACAGAATCTGAGGAGGAAGCTCAGTTTCTGCTGAATACAGCGCGCATATGCAGCATCGAGGATCGGCCGGAACGAACCGTCGGAAATGATATAGACAGTGACCGCAGGGATCCTCTCGGTGTGCTTCCCTGTCTAACCTGTGTTGATAACAGTGTTAACTCGGTCAATGTTCCCACCAATTACTGGGTCGATGCGCATGATGGCATGCCCACCATGAGGCTATAGGTCCGGCTATCGTCTATGGTGATATGCCAGGAGAGACAGAGAAGCCCAATACCGTGAGAGTACAGGAACTATACGATTCGTTTAGCAAGGGTGATTTCGAGGCCATACGAAACATCATGGATCCAGATGTGGAGTTACACGAACCAAAGGGGATCGCTGGCGGGGGAACACACCACGGATTCGACGAGATTGTTGAGAACGTCTTTTCCAGGGTAGGAACTGAGTGGGAGGATGTTTCGGTCGTCCCAGAGCGGTACGTCGAGGACGATGATACCGTCGTTGTACTTCTCACTTGGAGTGGTACGTCTACCAAGACGGGAAAGTCAGTCGAATACCCGAACGCGCACGTCTTCGATTTCGAGGAGGGGAAGATCATTCAGTGGAGATCATACGCTGACACCGCGTTATTCAACGCCGCGCTCGAAGCGTGAACTACCACGAGCATCAGTGTTGCGTCATTCCTGACCGAACTGAAGACATACAATCTCTGAGTGGGTCACGTCGTTTCTGGCAGGAATCGGATTGTTTGTTTAGCGACTGCTGAACTCATAGCGCGAATGTCGCACGAGATCTGGATCGATTTGCGAAGGTGGTGAGCGCTCAGTATAGGCGTTGTAGTGAACGAATTTGCACCCTTACTATCGTCACCACACCGGAACGTCTCGCGAAAACCCTTGGACAGTCGTCTATGCGTTAGCGTGACCGCAGAGTTCCAGATACGGCGCAACTACTGTTCGCCCGACCGCTAATTCCACCTGTTCCTCGTCCGTGCTGTATCGAACGAGTCCCGCATCACGAAGGTGCGGCAGGTGACAGTGCGCCAAGTCGGTGAGAACGCGTTCGTATCGTTCGTTCGTCGGCTCGCCTTCTTTGATCGCGATGTACTCGGCCAGATCGCCGAGCGGGATGGCCGCCGGTTTTTGCGCCAGATATGCCACTGCGTGCTGTCGACGGTCGTGGGAAAAGGCCGTAAACAGCTGCGTCGGGGTGATATCGCGGCGCTCATCGTCGGGCTGGTTCGGGTCTCTGGTTAGTGCTGTCATGGTTATCTGCTGGTACTGTACCTACACGGCGTTCTATCCAACACATCATCGCGCGCCAACTTCAGCAGAGTACGTCTGGCACTACGTGGATTAGGAACCCTCATATATCTTCTTGTTCTCACAAAGTGCTAGAAAACTAATATACTGTATATGTTGTCGATCGGCTCGGGTTATCTATTCAATTTCCTGATCACTCTTCGAGCAGTGATGGATCGTATGTCCGCTCAGCGGGCGGCACTTTTTCGATCGTGACTCGCCAATTCGGGGCATCGGAAACAGGTCCGGGAAACTCCCACGTATCTTCAACGGCGGCTCCACGGCCATACGCCGAGATGATCAGGTCCTTGAGTTCGTGTTCGAATGTGGCCGATGCGTCAGTGGAGGATGTTGAGGGGTGATTGGCTTCCATGATGGATAGAGGCGTCAGGGCGATGATCACGCTCGGAACGCTCACAGTATCCAAGCATGGGACATAGATAACAATGTCGTTCAGCGATTACGTTCACAAGACTCTGATGAAACCTCCTTCTTAGACAACAGTCCTAGTGAAATTATTGCTCACTACGCACCTCTACGCAATAACTGATTCGCCGGAGTGAAGATGAAAGGAAGAATCTCTCCTTGATGAATACAGCCTCTGTATTCAGCAGGCACATTCTGTCAATTTCTAATGACTTCAACAGAGCCGACTAAGCAACCACTTCAGCTTCATCTAAGAGCGACCGATATCGTCGCCACCGGGACTTGCCTTCGGCCTCAATGTAGTTGTACTTCGCCAATTTCTCGAGCATATTCCGCCGCTGGCGTTTCGTACGGCCGCGATTCTCCCATTTCGCCTCGTACTTCTCGTGGAGTTCTCGAGCAGCGATCTCGCCCTCGCTATGGACGATTTTGAGCAGCGACACCTCGTGATTGTTGAGTCCCTCCGTCGAATATCGTGGGGTAGAAGCGGCTGCCTCGATCGCCTTTTTGACGTCTTCGTCAGTTATAGGTCGCTCGTTTCTCTCAGCGCGCTGGGCTGCCTTGTGTAACGTTTTGATCGCTTCGCGAGCGTCGCCCGACGCGGCCGCGATTCGTTCGACCTGGCGGTCATCGATCGCCCCCGGTTGGAGGCCGGCCTTCACCCGGTCCCCGAGGATCTCGGTCAGCTCCGTCGTGGAGTACTCCGCGAATCGAATATCGGTCGAGCCACCCAGCCGGGAGATAACGCGCTCATCGAGTGATGAGAAAAACTGGTGGCGCCGATTGCTGATGAGCACCAGCGAGAGACCTTCGATCTCGTATAGTCGGTACAAGAGATCCTTATCGTCCAGGCGATCGGCCTCGTCGAGCGCGACCACGGCGGGCTTGTCGAGATCGTCGATGGCTTCGCGGATTCGTTCGAGGAGTACCGGCTGGGGTGTTGACGAACGTTCTGAGGATTTTCTCGAGGACCTCAAAGGGTTTGTAGTTGACCCAGCAGTTCACCATGACAGTGACGACGTCCTCGTCGCTCATCTTGAGTTGCTCGAGGGCGTACATCGAAGAGACAGTTTTTCCCACTCCAGGCGGGCCGTAAATTGTAACGACGTTATCGACCACGCCACCGATCGCCGGCGCGAGTGCGTTCGAGAAGGTGATGAGTTCCTGGGTCCGGTGCTTGATATCACCGGGGACCCAGTCCTCGTCGAAGACATCCTCGTCTCTAATGACCATAGACTGACGTCCTCAGACAGAGGTAATAACAATTGGCTGTGGATTTCCGCTATTTCCGGGAACTACTCTGTAGATGATTACCGAGGAGTAAAGCCGTTGAAATGGCTGATCCTCTCGGAAATGACGGAAGCAACTGACGGGAATCTGTTGAAAACATCAACCGTTGATAGGAACCGTACCCTGAATACAGAGGTTAAGTCCACCAGGAGAGTTTCGCGCATTTTCTCTGTCTGCTCAGTAGCCCACTCGTCGTTCAATTCAGTCCTCTCGAAAACCCGTAGTACTCGTCTTTCCGACGGCCTGAAATTCGGTTGACCCGCATTGACAGCCGTTTCTCGCCCCGATCGGTTGTGCCGTGCCGTCAGGCCATTGCCTCGCTGCATAGGCCGATCCGCAATCGACACAGGTGACGGCTGTCCGTTTGCTCGTTCCATTGGGCATAACTATCTCTTCAACGAGTAATACCGTCAGCGCTTCTTTTGGGTATCCAACGGGTCTTTAAGCACCTTCTCGATTCGACTCTAGCTTTTCGGGAAGGGTACTGCCGAGGATGTGTTTGATCCCCCGGCGGAGCCGGGATGCGATGGCCTGCTGAGAGATGCCGAGTTCGTCGCCGAGTTCTGCCATCGTCACTTCGCGCGGGGATTCGAAGTACCCACGCTCGTAGGCGAGTACCAGCGTGTCTTGCTGCGTGTCAGTGAGTGCTGCCGCGGTTTCGGTTTCGACCGGTGTCAATGCGTGCAGTTCTGTCAGCGTGACCGGGATGTCTAACTCTCGACAGCGAGATTGAAAGGTTGCAAGATCGCTTCGAGTGTCTCCGCGAATGTCGAACGTCCACCGACGGCTCGTGCCGGTCGCTTTGATGAGCGGAACGCCGGTCTCAGTCAGCACGCTCAGCACGTCGTCGTACTCGATCGACCACTCGACCCGCAGGAGATACTCGCCATCGACGGAATCGACGAGCTGGATGTCCCTCACGCCCGGGTGGGCATCAAACGCGGCCTCGATGTCGTCAACTTCCGTTCCTCGAACCCAGAAGTAGGGGATCACCACGTCCTGTGACGGAATCAGTCGCTCCAGTTCGACCGTCACGTCCGGGAGTTGTGCGAACACGGTACCGAGGGGGAACTGATCGGATGGGACGGTAAAGGTCGCCTCAGTCGCCATGACTCGAACGATGTCACACTGATTGTAAAACTCTTCCATGGAACAATGTGGAGGGGACGAAGGACTCCGTCACCCGCTTTTGAGCGCTCTCGACGTGTTGACTACGCGCTTTCAGTTCAGCATAGACTAAATGAGCTACGCGGTTTTTGTCAGAAACAACGTGATCGACTCGGAGGATGTTTTCAGCAAACGAGTTTTATTTATTCCGAATGGTTTTCGCTGAATTTTCCGTTTAGTAGACTTGCGAACTGATCGCGAGGAGATCGTTAGCGATCTCACTTCACCGGATGAAGTCGATCAACTAGCACAGGCGATTGAGGACTTCTGGCTAAAAACCGCCAACTTACCTCCCAAGGAGAACTAAGAGACCTCTGTCGATCGAGGGGAACGGACGTTACTCACATCTTGTGAAGATCAAGTTTCGTCACTACACCTATTGCGAGCCAGCGATCGCGAGTAAGACGACGATAGGCACTCCAATCGCGAGCAGCGGCGCCGCGAGTTCGGGTCCGGATTTAAAGGGCCTATCGTCGACGGACATGCGGTCGATAGACTAACAGTAGCTATTTCACATTAATCTGAGCGGGGCGCTGTCTGTCGTTGTCGACAGATCTGATTAACACATGATCGCCCCGCTTCCTAACTCCATGCGACTCTGTTGCGATCCTTAGAACATGAAGGTTTGGCACCCCCTGCGGTAAGTACACGTGAAGCACATATCCTTAAGTACAGTTTGTATAGACAACACACAGTGCCATCCGTTTCTATCCCCGAAACCAACTCCCGAAATCAACTATGGAATGTACCGACTGTCAAAGAGAGGATGGGAAAGTGACTAAAGTAACATTTGAGGGAGGAGATATCAACTGGGCATCCGTTTGCGAGGACTGTATCATAGAGTACGTTATGAATTTGAACGTCGCTGAAATCGATCGTGTACGGCTATCATGAGAACGGTCAGTTCGCACGTGTAGTGAGCGTGCGTTTCACGCTAAAACACATCTAAAGAATAGGATTTCAACAGAACCTTTCACGTAGCAACGGCCATATTTGTCAAAAACCGTACGAAGAACGCCTCTCGCGCGGTTTTAACCGATAGAATAACATAGGTCTGGCCAAGACGGTCAATTGCGCAGGGAGGGGGACATCACCAACCCAGGTGTAGCTCATCCTCCAACCACCAACCACCATCATTTCCCCGCGTTTGACACACTGATATCACCAACGTTCGGACTTTAAGGCCGATTCTACTGTTGGTAGGTGTGGCGCCAGCACTCTGACTTACGCACTACTGGGCTCGACGACGTCGGCACACTCACACACCAGCTCGCGAACATCGTCAGCCGTGCCTGCGTTGATCGAGGCGACGATCCCTTCGGTTTCGTCGACGACGAAGTGAAGCTCCGTCGCGTGGTCGAAAAACCGAGCGGTCGCAATCAAATCTCCGTGAGCGTACAGCGACTCCTGGTGGGGTGTATTAAGTGCTTCCAATCGGTTATCGCGGAATATTCGCTGGAGTTGGCCGCTGTCGTATGCAGATTCGACGTCTTCACGAGTGTAGATAAACTCGCTGCCCTCCGGCGTGTAATAGCCAACACTACGGAGTTCGTCGCCGAACTGCTCATCCAGAAAATCGGTCAGTTGGGCTGCAGTCTCTTGAACCATCACAGTTAGATTGACAGTCACTAATGATAATATTATAGGCCGACTCGAACCGTTTCCCGTTACATTTTGAGGATCTCGAGCTTCGAGACCAAACTGAGAGAAAGCCCTGAAATCAAAACTAGGACTAGAAGGGGAACCACGATCGAGAGTGACGTTCCCAGGAGTGGACCAAACGTCACCTCAGCATCCGCCAGTATCTCTCGAACGATATGCCGGCCGATGAAGTAGAACAGAATACCGAATCCAATCCCGAGTGCAATGAAGATCGGCAAGATGCGACGTTTCATATCCGAGGATCCAACGCATCACTATAGAACCCTGTGGCCACTCGCCAATTAGATGTCAACAAACCGTGCCAGATGATCTCTCACTCGAGTGAATGAAGGTGCCTGGCGTATTTGCAGGCTATACTGTAGTTTATATACGGTCACGCGGCCAGTACCAGCGATGGACTTCGAGACCACACCGGAAGAGGACTGGGTGACGATCGTTGCCCTTGAGGCGCTCGCGAACAGCGACGAAGTCAACGAGACGATTGCCCGGCGAGCGCACTGGCTTGCGGTCGGGATGGGTGAAGCATACGGGCTCGGGCCTGGCGAAGCGGTGGCAAAACTCCAACGTTTCACAGCCACTGACTCTGCTTGAGTTACAGGCTAGTGTACCGCCATCAGTGACTATAACCGAACATTCCGGAATACTAATCAGTGAGTGTATTGATGCATCGTTTATGGCTGTTTCCGATCACATCCCGTTAGCAGAAGCAGGAAATACAAAACGCAATATCCTGGTAGGACTTCTGTATTTCATCTTATTGCCGCTTGTCGTTATCGTTCTGCCATTCTATTTACTGTTCGCGATCGGAACGAACCGTAATGGGTTAGATGATTCAATCCAGAATTCCTCCCTCGGATCCATCCCTGGAATTGGAGCCGGAGGGTGGACCTCGGCAGTCATCGTTTTTCTCATCGTATTTGTCGCGATAGGGGCGATAGGTGCGATTGGGCCAGACACAGATACTGGCGATGGTGTTGAACCAGAGGTGAATGGCGACAGCAACGACCCTGGTTCTGAAAACACAGATGATCAGGACAGCAGCTCCAGTAACGATGGATCTGATGAAGGTGATGAGAGCGAAAGTGATGATGGCTCCAATGGCGATCCAGAGGATAGTGATGGTGATGGAGCCGAAGATGACGGTGAAAGCGACTCTGCAGATGGGGGCGATTCCTCAGATGGTGGTGATAATGACGATAGTTCGGACGACGGAAGCAGCTCCGGTGACGGCGACAGTGGTTCCGAAGAGCCCCAGCTTACGACCCTCGAATCGATTAGCGAGACGGGCGATTATCACGACTCCAATGCACAGACCCTCTCGGGTAGCGGTCAGACAGTTACGGACACGATTACCCTCGGAGGCGCGTTTACGGCGTTTGATTACGAACACGATGGCGGCTCGAACTTCCAGGTCGAGATCATAAACGAAGAAACCGGCGAGACCGAGGAGTATCTCGTCAATGAAATCGGCGCAGTCGACGGTGTCACGGGGGTTGGTCTTCCGGATGGATCGTACAGGCTCGATGTAAATGCAGACGGCGACTGGGAGATTACGGTCGCACAACCGTTCCCGGAGGATAGCGAGATACACTCACTTCCGGCTGAGGCCAGTGGCGAGGGTAACGACGTTGTTGGGCCTATCGAACTTGAGGGCAATACTGTTGTCTCCGGCAAGCACAGTGGTGAGTCCAATTTCATCGTTGAGGTTGTAGACGAGGACGCAACCAGCTTCCTTGATGGTGAAATCATCTTCAACGAAATCGGCGAGTTTGAAGGTGAGACCCACGTAAGCTATGAAGGAGTCGTCTGGGTTGTCGTTGAAGCGGATGGCAATTGGGAACTCGAATTCGACTAATAATGTTGAGGTAACGGCCGAATTTCAATATACGGTTCCTTGTCGTCCGAAACCACAGCGAAACTCGAGCAAGTCGAATTCACTTCCAGACCCAGAGCGAGAAGATGTCGTCCTCGTCTATTTCTGGTTTCGGTTTCGGCTTTAGTTCTGGTTCGTCGACGATCTCAGGATCAGGGTCCGGTTCGTCACCCCGGCCGCCGCGAACGCCACGGTCGTCGACGTCGTCGCTGTTCGTGAGCAGTGCATCGATAATCGTCTGCAACGTCTTGAGTAATTTCGTGAACATTGGATTCTACGGAGTCACTCCTTTCGGAGCAGTTTAAGCGCCACCTCGTACGTTTTCGGGACCGGATTAGCTCGAGTCGCTGACCATCCCGCGAGGACGTACTCGTCCTCGACGTCGGCGAGGGCGTGCCCAGTCGGCGTGACGAGATCGGCCGTCAGCTCCTCGCCCGGGAGTGTGTCGACGACGACATTCGGCCCGTCTGGCACCGATCGGACGGTCGTCGCCTCTACCCGCGACCCGATCGCTTCGATTAGACCGAGTCTGAATGTTAATGCTACACATTATCATTGTAGATTTATTATAATTGAGTCGTGATAACACACCATATGGATCCGGATCCATTTGGGCGGGCCATCCGTGACCATTATCTTGGCGAACGGGAGGAGCCACTCATCGACCGGGATGGTGATGAAACACGTGAACACGCAATTGAACACTGGTACTTCGGCGAATACGAGCCCGACGAGTGGTTTGACCCGCTGATTGACGGACCGTTTCTCGATATGGGTGCTGGCGTCGGTCGTGATACGTTGTATTTCCAAGAGCAGTTCGAAACCGTCGCTATCGAAGTCAGTGAGCACCTCATAAAAACGATGCACGGTCGTGGTGTGAAAGACGCCCGCTACGCGGACATGTTCTCACTCCGTGACTATTTCGAACGGGATCGGTTTCGGACAGCCCTTTCAAACGGCACCCAACTGGGACTTGCCGGGTCGATGGCGGGCGTCCGGCAGTTCCTCAATGACCTCGCATACGTTACCACGCCTGACGCGACTGCGATCCTTGACAACTACGCACCTGAGAAAGCGATAACACGAGACGTCTTCGCCTACCGGGAAGATCCGGTGCCCGGTCTCGCATACCGTGTCTTCCATTGTGAGTATGAGGGGGAGGTGGGCCGGACACTCTTGTTCAGATTGTTTAGTGTGGACCGCCTTCGGGAGGCTACCATCGGAACTCCGTGGGAGATATCTGAGTTCAGCTATGGACACCCGGAGCACGAAGGCGATTCGAATCAGTGGGTCGCAGTCCTCACGAAAGCCTCCCCCGCAAAAGTGGCGTAAGAGCGGTTTTTGACTCTCAGGTCTTCGTGTCGCCCAGTGTCTTTTTGACGCGACGGTCAGTTCGCATGTGTGTGTATCGGTTGGTTCTCCCCGAATGTGATGAAATAAATGAACTGACCGTGCTGCATCCATCCTCTGTATTCAGCGTGTCATGCCTATCAATCTTTAAGGGTTTCAACAGAGTCTCTCCGCCCGAAGACCGTTTCAACACTGTCTGTTACAAGCCATCCGGTTCGTCCATCGGTCGACCGCCATCAGTCATCGCATACTGCTCCATCGTCGTCTCCAGCACCTCCCGCCGCTGACGGGATTTTCGTTCCTCGCTCCGCTGGTCATAGTGCTTTTCCAGGACGGGTACCGACACGTCGACCCGGTCGCTCAAAAGCTCCTTGGGGACGCCCGCGTCAAGCTGATTCATGATAGCCCATTTCCGGAGCGGATGCGTGCTGAATGAGGATGGACAGTGCATGGCCTTCGCGGGAGCGACCGCTTCGCAGTCGTCAATTTGGCGATCGTGGGGGCAGTCAGGGTCGTATCCGCAAGGTCGAGTAAGCTTGTAGAAATCCCGGCGAACAGTCGTCGTAGAGACGCGCCCCTGTTGCGTCGTGAACAGCGGCTCCCGGTCGAACTCGTCGGTCACGTCGTGCCGATTATGACCGACATAGTCCCCCAGTATCGCTAGCAGGTGCGGCGAGACGTTGATGATTCGCTCGCCGTCTGATCCGTTTTTTAGCGGCGTGCCGTACACATCTGGATGTTCCGGGCGATGGCGGAGATGGATGACCCTCTCGTCCGATCGAACATCCTCGAGATCGATCGCTCGAAGAGCACCGAGTCGAATCCCGACTTCAGCAACGAGTTCGAACTGCGTGTGGCACCGGGATGCGTACTCAAAGCGTCCATAGTAAGTCCGGATAGCCTCTACCTGCTGATCTTCGGGTACGTCCGTTTTGACCTCCTCGTCCGGTGGAACGTTCGGAAGCGGGACCCGCTCAGCTAGGTCTTCCTCTACGGCCTCGATCGTCTCACAGAAACGGAGGAACCGTCGCAGGACGCCAAGCGTCCCATTGAGGGTGATCGTATTGATGTCGGTTTCGGTTTTGCGCCAGGTTTTGAACGCGACGAGGTCACGTCCACCGAGTTCATTAATATTGGTGAGCCCGGTCTCCTCGGCCCACGCTTGGAAAATCTCGAGCGCGTAACGGTGTGTGCGTCGAGTCGCTTCCCGGAGTTCATCATGCCGGTGCTCTTGGTACCACTCGATGGCATCTTCGGGCGAAATCGGCTCCAAATTGTCGTTACTCATTGGTTTCCCGTTTCTGTTTTCGACCGTGCTGTCGAGTTTTGCTTAGACTGTGCATCGTGCCGTTTTGCTCATCGGTAACGAAACCGGTTCTATATGGCATCACGTGAACTACTCAATGAATTGGACTTACAAATATAATGGTGAGAGGTTGGTAGTTGGTGAAACCACCCGACTATTATTTTGAAAAGCTCAGGGTGTTGCTAGAATTAGTCTCTTTTGTATAGTTTAACCACCAATTCCGGTTTTGTTCTGGAACCGAATCACCAATTCTCCATTTAGGATTTCTATACTGCGCGAACTAAGCTGAGCGATTTGGCTTAACTGGGGTGCAGGGCCGCCATTTCCACAATGCCTTCGATTTATTTCCGGCTCAAGCCATCTTTGGATAGCCCCCAATCCCGCCTTTGAGTCTGGTGATTTTCGGTTGGAGTCGAGTTACCATTGTAAGCACATCGTTGGCGTTCAGCTCTCAAGAGGTGGTATCCAATCCTCGGTTGGCCGACCGTGGCAACCCGGCATTCAGACGATAGGCTATTGTGACATCCCATTCATTGGGAAACGCGACACGAGCGATATTGGTGACTGCGACAAGTCGGCTGTTGTTGATCACGACACACGCGAAATTAGTGGCCTGCGGATTGCGAAACCAGCCCATCCGAAGACTAGTGACATTGGCAATCCGGGGACTGGCGGTTCCAGCGATACGGAACTATATGGTCACTCGGTCCGGGACAAAAGTATGGAGCGATCCTTGGAACTCCGGATCAAAGGTCATCTCTACGAGATAGAGAGCGTCAACAACGAGATTATTGAAAACAGACAGGGCTTCCCGGCGTCGGAGGAAGGATATCGAAAGACGTTGGAAAGCGTTGCGGACTGTGGCGGTGCCGAAATGGTAGACAAAGTTGCAGACAAGATCAAAGAGCGTATCCGGGCTGAAGGAAAGCGCCCAAAGAATCGGTTCGTTCGTCGAAATGCGCGAATACTCCTGGTCGAAGAGGGGATCCTCCCAGATAAATACCTCAACAAAGCCTAAAATGACGCTGATTCCATCACCATCGAACCGGAATTGATAGCGATCAATGGAATCGCTGAATCTATCGGTCAATTCTTCCCGCTGTTGACAATCAGGGCACGCTGAATATGTGCCAGATGTGGACGTGACTAACGAATATTTCCTTTCATTAAGCTATCTCAGCAATCTTGGAGTTATTCGTCCAGTATTATAATGGATACTGTACAACGAAAGGGGATCGGTGACCGCTCGAGCCAGTGGATACGCGCCTCCCATTCAGACGAACACCTAGTGTGGTTGAAAGAAGAAATTGGATCTGGAGTGGAGCGAGCGGCATACTTTCAGACGAACCCCTTGTGGGGTGGAAGCTCTACAGGATTGCCGACGCAGATCAAGAGGCCGAATAATAAGCCAATTCCTGTCGCCAAACTTAATACTCCGTGTGGATCGTCGATAGATTGATAAACTCCGGCATAAACCACTTTATCGGAATCCCAGAGGGAGGCCGGAAGCGTGTGGAATTCGATTGGGTTCGGCAAATCGATCCTCCATCCTAAGCCCGCCAAAATTCCGAATTGGTCGGTACAGGGGCTCTCGAGTGTGTAAACGGACCCATAGAAATCGTTCGCAATTGGAGTGGGTTGGGGCAGATTTGAACTGCCGACTTCCTCCGTGTGAAGGAGGTATCATAACCGGACTAGATCACCAACCCTCAACCGAGGGTATCCGCGGGCGAAACTTAAGCGTTCCTTTCACGGCCGGTCCCGATCAGTACGTCGGCGTCTCCTCACCCTCGCCGTCGCGCTGATTGACCACTCGAGCCAGCGTAAACAACCCGTCTGACAGCCGATTCAGGTACTGCACCGCGTTCTCGTTGACGGCCTCTGGCTCGGCGTCCGCCAGCGCGACCGCTCGTCGTTCGGCGCGTCGACAGACCGCTCGAGCGTGGTGTAACCTGGCTCCCGACTCCCCGCCGGAGGGGAGGATGAACGAGCGAAGGGGCTCGAGGTCCTCGTCGTGGTCGTCGATCCACGTTTCGACTCGCTCGACGTGCTCCGCGGTGATTACCGGGTCGTCCCCGCCTGGATCGGGATTCGCGAAATCGGCCTGAACGACGTGAAGATGATTCTGGACCGTCCGCAACTGCTCGTCGACGTCCGCGTGTCCCGTCGGCCGGATCGTCCCCAGGAGCGCATTGAGTTCGTCGACCGTCCCATACGCTTCGATCCGCGGATCCGTCTTCGACACGCGCGTCATGTCTCGCAGATCCGTACCGCCGTCGTCGCCGCGTCCGGTGTAAATCGGCATCGTACGCGAGCAAACGGCCGGGTACGTCTTAGTTTCCCCGCCGAACGATGCCTCGAGGTGCGGTTCGGCCGTTTGACGAGCGTATCGCGAGCGGTCACCGGGTTCCACACCATCGCCGACGAATTCCTCGCCGGGAACTCGAGTCCGCGGGATGCAGGAAACGAGAGTCACGCACCCGATTCCATATACCACTATATCGTTCATGCCGGGATCGAGAGTGAATCGTACATCGGCGAATCAGTACGTTAAACTCGTTCGAGACGCAATCGACGCGCATGACGATGGAACTCGAGGCCGAGTGTCCCGACTGCGGTGAACAGACGTTCTACCGGGCGGCAAGTACAGCCATGCATCTCGGCGAGAAGGTGAAGTGGCACTGCCCGAACTGCTCGTACGGGTTCGTTCAGATCAACGGCATCGACTCGAGTGCGGTGTAACCAGCGTACGAAACGTAATTTTCGCGAGGGGTACCCGACATCTCCGTTTCAGCGATTTTTCAGCGCCGAATCGAGTACACTGAACGAGCGTGAGAAACGCCATTGTCATTTTTAGACGGCGAACGATTCGGCGACGTCAGAGCACGTCTCGCGTTCGTCAGAGTGCTCGACGATCCTGATGGCGTAGACTCACTCGAATCGCCAGCTTCACAAAATGGACTGTGCCCACTCGACTGCGACCGCGGCATCTCCTGGGGTTATGAATAATCTGACTCGAGATTCGGCCACGAAATCATCGAGGAACGACTGAACGTCCAGTTCATGGCCTGAATCAGCGTCCTGCAAACGAATGCGAAGCAGGAATCGTCTGCACGCGTTAGCTCCCAACCCGTATATATAAACTACATTTTGCAATATACATTCCTGCCTTGATTACCGATCGACGGTCGTTCCCCACTGGCTCCAGGCGAAGACGAGCACGAGTACGAGGCCGAGGACCAGAAACAGGGACCAGTGGACGAACGGCGAGTTTCCGAGCCACCCGGGAAGCTCGATGAGACCGGTCGCCTGCATCGCCCCGAACGCGATCAGGCTGATCCCGACGATCGAAATGAGGCCGATAGCGATCGTTTCCTTGATCATCCAGTAGCTCTCTCGAGCCTCCTGCTCGCTATCGGTGACCGGCTCGTCGATCGCGTCCGCGTCGGGTTCGTTACCCAGGAGTCGGGCGTCCTCGTTGATCTCCTCCTGGTCCGTGCCAGGGGTGTCCGACCCAGAGTCATGGGTGTCCGACCCGGAATTATCGGTGTCGCTCACGAGAGACTAGTTGCTTCCAAAACCGGTAGCCGTTGTACTTGCACTTACAAGCGTTCGAGGCCTATAGCCCGCTCAGCGGACGTGTACGTACTCGACACGGGGAGAAGCGTCTCACCGGGTGGATCGATTTCTGTGGGGCGCGAGCCCCGTTCCGACCGACCTGTCGTCGAAGACGGCAATACTAGCCACTCTGCGCAGGGTAATGCCTCGAGCCACGCTGTATCATCGTATGAGCGACGACCGAGACCGATCGTTCGCCACGAATTCCGTCCACGCTGGACAGGAACCAGACCCCGCGACGGGTGCGCGAGCCCCGCCGCTGTACCAGACGACGTCGTACGTCTTCGACGACGCCGACGACGCCGCCTCGCAGTTCGCCCTTGAGGAGCCTGGATACATCTACTCGCGGTTGATGAATCCGACCCTCGAGACGCTCCAGGAGCGACTGGCTGCCCTCGAGGGCGGGGTCGGCGCCGCGGTGACGAGTTCGGGGATGGCCGCGTTCGACCTCACGACGTTCCTCCTCGCCAGTGCCGGGGACAACATCGTGAGCGCCTCCTCGCTGTACGGCGGGACCTACACCTACCTGACCCACTCCGTCGAGCGCCGCGGGATCACGACGCGGTTCGTCGACACGCTCGACTACGACGCCTACGCGGACGCGATCGACGAAGAGACGGCCTTCGTCCACCTCGAGACGATCGGTAACCCGGCGCTCGACACCCCCGACATCGAGCGCATCGCGGAAATCGCCCACGACAACGGTGCCCCGCTGGTGGTCGACAACACATTCGCCACCCCGGCGCTCTGTCGCCCGCTCGAGCACGGTGCGGACATCGTCTGGAATTCGACGACGAAGTGGCTCCACGGGTCGGGGACGACCGTCGGTGGCGTCGTCGTCGACGGCGGGTCGTTCCCGTGGGCCGACTATCCCGAGAAGTACCCCGAACTCGCGGCGGACAATCCGGCCTACCACGGCGTCAACTTCGCGGAGACCTTCGGCGAGGCGGCGTTCACCTACGCGGCCATCGCTCGCGGCCTGCGCGACCTGGGGAACCAGCAGTCGCCCTTCGACGCCTGGCAGACGATCCAGGGCCTCGAGACCCTGCCCCTCCGGATGGAACGCCACTGCGAGAACGCGCTGGCGGTCGCGGAATTCCTCGAAGACCACGAGGCCGTCTCCTGGGTGAACTACCCTGGCCTCGAGTCACACGAGACCCACGAGAACGCGAACCGCTACCTCGAGGGCGGCTACGGCGGCATGATCACATTCGGTCTCGAGGCGGGCTACGAGGCCGCCAGGGAGACCGTCGAGTCGACCGAACTGGCGAGCCTGCTCGCCAACGTCGGCGACGCGAAGACGCTGATCATCCACCCCGCGAGTACGACCCACCAGCAGTTGAGCGCCGAGGAGAAGGAGGCCTCGGGCGTCACCGACGACCTCGTCCGGCTCTCGGTCGGCATCGAGGACCCCGGCAACATCATCGCGGACCTCGAGGCAGCCATCGAGGCGGCGACCTCGAGTTAAGCCGCTCGCAACTGTTCGGACTGACGCACCTTTTTAGGGCGACGCTGCATCGTAACCCGCATGAGCGACGTCCAGGTGCTGGCAGTCTGTGGCAGCCTCCGCGAGGAGAGCTACACGCGAATCACCCTCGAACGGGCGCTCGAGGCGTCGGCAGAGGCGGGCGCAGAGACGGGGTTAGTCGATCTTCGAAACTACGACCTCCCCCTGTACGACGCCGACGTCGACCGCGAGGACGCAGGAGATGCAGAGACAGTTGCCGCGCGTATTCGAGACGCGGACACCGTGCTCCTCGGCTCGCCGATGTACCACGGTTCGTACTCCTCGCCCCTCAAGACGGCCCTCGACTACTGCGGGTTCGATGAGTTCGAGGACAAGACCGTAGGGCTGGTGGGGGTCGCCGGCGGCTCCTTTCCCGTGACGACGCTCGAGCACCTGCGATCCGTCTGTCGAGCGCTCAACGCGTGGGTGTTGCCCCACCAGGTCGCCGTGCCGCGCGCCCACAGCGCGATTCAGGACGGATCGTTCGTGGACGACTCGCTCGAGGAGCGCGTCGCGACCCTCGGCGTTCGTGCCGTGCAGTACGCGACCATCGAACCCGACCCGGGAACGTTCGAGGGCGACCAGAACGTCGGCGCCTGACCACGGATTGGAACTCCAGGCGATCAGGGCTCGAGCGCGAGCTGAAACCGCCGCTGGTGGGCGAGAAACGCGAACGCGCCGAAGACGAGAAAGCCCAGCTGGTAGGCCTCGATGCGGAAGACAACGGTGGTCGCCCCGAACGCGAGTGGCTCCGTGAGGACCGTCCAGTTCGTCAACCAGGCCGACGCGAGCAGGGTCGTTGCGCCGGCCGCGATGAGTGCTCCCGAGAGCAGTGACGTGACTCGACAGCGTCGCGATTCGGGGAGCTGGAACACGCGACGCTCGAGGTGGATCTGGACGGCCACGATTCCGACCAGGAGAGGGCCGGCGACGAGGAGTCCCTCGGGGTTCCCGATTCGTTCGGCGACGAGCAGCCAGGCGGGCCAGGCGGCAACGAAGAGAAGTGCGACCCCGATCCGGCGCGGCGTGAGCAGGGCGTACATCGAGGTCGTCGTCGCGCCGAACACGCCCGTCCGGAGCAACGCCCCACAGAAGAGGATGCCCAGTCCGGCGAGTGCGGTCGATGGCGTTCGCGATTCGACGACGATCAGGGTGAACCAGAGCCCGACAGCGGCGGTGTCGAGCGTCGCCGCACTCCCCGCCGCCGTGACGCCGACGAGTCGGCGGCGAGTGTGGCGGCTGAAGCGTCCGGGCTGGCGGATGACGCTCATACCGGCGACACGGACCGGACCGGTTTCGTTATGGGATACGTTCTGCGAGCCGGCGCGATCGAACGCCGGATGAACGGAATTGGAAACCGATTTAACCTCGGCTTTCCCCGCTTTCATCCGATGCACGCGATCACGAAGAGTGGCTGGATCGAAGTCGTCACGGGGAGTATGTTCTCCGGAAAGACCGAGGAACTGCTTCGACGGCTCCGCCGGGCCGAGATCGCGGGCCAGGAGGTCGCCGTGTTCACGCCGGCCCTCGACGACCGCTACGGCGAGGACTACGTCGGTTCACACGACGGGCGACGCTGGGAGGCGACCGCCATCGATCCGGACAGCGACCTCGAGCCCGTCTTCGACGGCCTCAACGGCGAGCAGGTCGTCGCCTTCGACGAAGCCAACTTCTTCACGGAGACGCTCGTCGATGTCTGCGAACACCTGGCCGACGACGGTCGGCGCGTCATCGTCAGCGGGACGGACCAGACGTTTCGCGGCGAACCGTTTCACCCGCTTCCGCAACTGATCGCCTGCGCCGAGTACGTCGAAAAGTTCCGGGCGATCTGTGCCTGCTGCGGTGAGCCGGCGACCCGCAATCAACGACTCGTTAACGGTGAGCCAGCCCACGTGGACGATCCGACGATCCTCGTCGGCGCGGACGAGTCCTACGAGGCACGCTGTCGACATTGCCATACCCTCCGGCGAGACTGAGCGAGGAATCGAGACCCATGAGACCGACGAATCGAAACCGACGAGACTAACGAACCGAGGCCGATGACCCAGCGGATCGAGACATGACTCAGTGGATCGAGGACCCCCACGGCGGACGCGAGCGCGGCCCAAGAGGTCTCGCTCGCGCGTGGGTCGAGGTGTTGGTCCGGCCCCGGAACTTCTTCCGGGTAGGGGTCGCACCAGGAGACCAGGCCCCCGGCCTGCTCTTCGCGATGACAGTGGTGCTGATCGCCGCGACCTCCCACTATCTACTGGTTCCCGAAAACTTCCCGTCGATTCCCGTCTCGCCCGTCCTCGAGGGGCTGTTCTGGATTAGCCTGCTCGTGTTGTTCGTCGCCCCATTCGGGTTGCACATGGTCTCGGCCGTCCAGACGCTCTTGCTCCTGGTAGTCGTCGACGACCGCGCTGGCATCAGCCAGACCGTGCAGGTGATCGCGTACGCGACGGCGCCGTGTCTCGTCGCCGGGCTTCCCGCACCCGCGATCAGGCTCGCAGTCTGTGCGTACGGCACCGTCCTCCTGTGGATCGGCCTCCAGGTCGTCCACCGAACCTCGTTCGTCCGAGCTGTCGTCGCCGGCGCGATTCCCGCAGCGCTCGTCTTCGGGTACGGGTTCGGTGGGTTCGGGGCGCTCGAGGCCCTCGGTATTTCGACCCCGTTTTGAAGGGTGCGTCTCGCGAATGGTTGCTCGATAAAGGAGTTGCGGGCTCGAGCCCGTCGAGGACGTCCAGCGCGAGCATTTCGCGTCAGTCAGTTCAGTAGGGACGTCCTACCACTCGCCTGAGTGGCGGCCCAAATTGAAACATTGCACAGAACTATTTATCGGGGTGTGGATGGTCGAACTATGCCAGACAAAGAGACGCCCCTCTCGGAGCGCGTCGTCAAAGAAGCGATCGGCGTCGGCATGGACTCGCCATTGCGAGACCCGATCCTTGAGGCAGTCGATGAAGCCGAAGGAGGCAGTTCGTCGTCGAAGCGGATGGTTCCGGCGGCGGGACTCTTGCTCGGCGCCGGTGCGGCCATCGGCTACCTGTTCGGGCGCTCGGAACTCCCTGATTCGGAGTTGGGAGACGAGGTGAAAGAGGAACTTTCCGACATCGACATCCCGGCCGCCGAGATGGACTCGGAGACGGAGGCGGACGAATCGGAAGCCGCGGAACCGTCCGGAGGCCGTGGCTGGCTCTCGAAACTCGTGGTACTCGGCGTGACCGTCGTCGCGGCACTGGCCTGGCGGCGTCGCCGGGCCGCAGAAGACGAGTGGGAACCGATTGAGGAGTTCGAACCAGCCACGGACGCGGTGTCGATGGATGCCTCGGAGGAAGGCGAAGACGAGGAGGGAGAAGACGAAGAAGCGGCGGAAGCCACAGCTGAAGGCGAATCTGAAGACGAAGACGAAGAGTAATCGAACCACGGCGACCACCGTCGCCTTCTCGAGTCGGTTCTGAACTGCCGGTACGTAATCCTGGAGTGGCAACTGTCCACAGACGGATACCGGGCAGCGGGGACGTTCCCCCTCTACCTCTCTCACTTCAAAAGGTATAGTGTGCTCGGACCTCGCGCTGCTGGAACTCGAGTCACGACGTAACGTCGATCCGTGCACCGATGGAACTCGAGTCACGGCCCGTCACGGTCTCGAGTCGAACTCGCCGTTCCGACCTCACCGTTCCGGTCCTCTGTGTTTCACCCCGTAGCCGACGGAGGGAGACCTCTTACCCCGCCGACGCGGGTGAGAAGACCTAAGGGGGCGACGGAGACACAGACACACGATGGAGACGACCCACCGCGTCGTGACCGGCGACGCCCGCGACCTCGCTGCCGTCGCGGACGAGTCGGTCGACCTCGTCGTGACGTCGCCGCCCTATCCGATGATCGAGATGTGGGACGACCTCTTCGCCGAACTCGACCCGGCCGTCGGTGACGCCCTCGATCGAGGGGACGGTCGCGAGGCGTTCGAGGCGATGCACGTCCAGCTGGATCAGGTGTGGGACGAACTCGAGCGCGTACTCGTCGACGGCGGCATCGCCTGTATCAACGTCGGGGACGCGACGCGGACGCTCGACGACAGCTTCCGGGTCTACTCGAACCACGCCCGCGTGCTCGAGGCGTTCGAGGCCCGCGGGTTCGATCCCCTCCCCGATATCCTCTGGCGCAAGCCCGCCAACAGCGCCGCGAAGTTCATGGGTAGCGGGATGATTCCGCCGAACGCCTACGTTACCCTCGAGCACGAGTACATTCTCGTCTTTCGGAAGGGGGACTCCCGGCGGTCGTTCCCGCCAGGCGACGACGACCGCTACGAGGCGGCCTACTTCTGGGAGGAGCGAAACCGCTGGTTCACGGACCTCTGGTCGGACGTGACCGGCGAACTGCAGACACTCGACTCGTCGGACGAGGACCTGCGCGAGCGCTCGGCGGCGTACCCCCTCGAGATTCCCTACCGGCTGTGCTGCATGTACTCGACGTACGGCGACACCGTCCTCGACCCCTTCTGGGGCACGGGGACGACCTCCCTGGCGGCGATGTGTGCCGGCCGTCACTCGATCGGCTACGAACTCGAGGCGGCGTTCGTCTCGGCGTTCGATGATCGCGTGCGGGAGGTCCAGGATCGTTCCCGGTCGATCGGTGAGCGCCGACTCGAGCGTCACCGGGCGTTCGTCGACCGGGAGCGCCAGCGAACGGCGGGGCCGAGTCTCGACTACGAGGCCGACCACTACGAGACGCCCGTCGTCACGCGAATGGAGTCGGGGATTCGACTCTACGAGGTGGTCGACGTCCAGCTTTCCGATGGGAGCGATGCGGGTACTTGCGACGACGCTGATAACGTAGGGTATCGACTGACCCACGCGCCGCTCGAGTGACGAGAACCGATGGGTAGCCGGTGTGGTCGTACGCGAAACGAGGGGTAGCCGATCCGGTTCCGGTTGCATGCAGGGTCGACTCGACCTGCGTGCGATCACGTTCCACCTACGCGCGCTCCAACTACGCCCGCAGCCTGGCGACCGTCTCCCCCTCGCTTTCGTCTAGCTCGACGAGTCCGTCGTCGGCCAGATCCGACAGCAGTCCCTCGAGCCACTCGCGTCCGTGCTCGCCATCGGAGGTGTAGTCGACGCGGATCCGCGGCCCAAGCGTGTCGAGGGTCAGTTCGTCGTACTCCCGGAGCGTGCGGACGATGCGCCCGCGGAACTGTCGACGGCTGCCTTCGAAGGCCGACTGCGTCGGCACGTCGGGTGCCGAGAAGTCGCCCGTCGCGTAGGCGCTGCAGTACTCGCGCCAGGGACAGCCAGCCTCGTCGCACCTGGGCCGCTGGGTGCAGGCAACTGCGCCGAGTTCCATGATCGCGTTGTTCCAGACGCGCGAGCGACCCTCGGGCATGAGCCGATTGGCCGCCGTCTCGAACGCCGTGTCGTCGTCAGGCACGTCGAACGCCCGATAACAGACGCGCTTGACGTTCGTGTCGACGACGGCGTCGCCGGCGTTGAACGCGAAACTCGCGACGGCGTTGGCTGTGTACGGGCCGACACCCATCAGTTCCTGGAGGCCGTCGGGCGTCTCCGGGAAGGCGCCGTCGAACTCGTCTTCGATCTGGGTCGCCGCCTCGTGGAGGTACTTCGCCCGATTGTTGTAGCCGAGGCTGTGACTCGACCAGAAGCCGACGACGTCCGAGCGGTCAGCCGCCGCGAGCGCTTCCGTCGTCGGCCACCGCTCGAGGAACGCGTCCCAGGCGTCGACGACGCGATCCAGCTGGGTCTGCTGGCTCATCACCTCGCTCACGAGAATCTCGTACGGATCGTCGGTCTCGCGCCAGGGGTACTCCCGGTGATCGGCCTCGTACCACGCGATCAGTCCCTCCTGGACGTCCTCGAGGTCGTCTCCAGTCGGGAGGGCGGTCGACTCGAGCGACCCTGCTTCGCCGTCGGTCGATCCGGCGTCCTCGCTCATTGTCGTGGATTGTGAATCGACGACCTTACGGCTAGCGATTCCTGCGTTTGCAGCGAGCGCGAAAGGTCTATGAATCGTCCTCGAGTTGGGAATGCCATGAGCCTCGACGCGCTGACCGACGAGATCGAAGCGACTTACGCCGACCTGGGCGAGGAGTGCACCGTGGCCCTCGACCGCGAGACCCGGAACGAGTTGGCATTGCTGGCGACGGCACTCGAGCCCGAATCGACCGACGAACTCCTCCGCCGGGCGGTTCACATGCTCTTCCAGACGACGGTCGACACGGGCAAACTCGACTTCCAGCTTCGCTCGGGGTACGACGTAACCTACGACGAGTACCTCTCGGGGATGACCTACGACGAGATGACGGGCGCGAACAACTACCCGCAACTGGACGACGAACGCCGTTACCAGTTCTGACCGTCTGATCACCCCGCCGTCGACAGGGTTTTGGCCGCTCGTATCACAAACAGTGACATGGACACCGGATCCGCTGAGGACGGCCCAGCCCCCAGCGACGCGTTCCAGGCGCTCGGAAACGAGATCCGGATGCGCACCGTCCGAGCCCTGCTCTCGGACGGGCCGTGCACGTTCTCGAGGCTGTTCGAGGCGAGCGACACCGACACGTCCGCGGGGTTCGCCTACCACCTCCGACAGCTAACCGGCGAGTTCGTCCGACAGCGCGAGGACGACCGGTACGAACTCACCTACGCCGGCCGCGAGGTCGGGCGAGCGATCCGGGCGGGCACCTACACCGACAGCGTGGACTGCGAATCGATCGCTCTCCCGGAGCCCTGCCCGTTCTGCGAGGAGACCGAACTGGTCGCGACCGTCACCGACAACGTCACTCGCGTTTCGTGCCGGGCGTGCGAGGCGCCGATTCTGGAACTGTCGTTCCCGCCGAGCGGGTACGCGACTCGAGAGGCGGTCTCGATACCAGCGGCCCTCGACTCCTACCATCGACACCGCATTCGGACGTTCGCCGACGACGTCTGCCCCGACTGTGGCGGCGCGACGACGGCGGACGTCGAACCCGTAACCGGAACGGCCGACGACGAGGACGACGGTCCAGACCGTGTCCAATTGGCCTTCGATTGTGGGGCCTGCGGAGCGTCGCTTCGCTGCCCGGTCACCCTCGCGGTCCTCGAACACCCCGCGGTCGTCTCGTTCTACCACGAACACGACCGCGACGTCCAGGAGCGCTCGCTCTGGAACGTCGGTCGCGAGTGGCGCGAACGCGCCGTCTCGAGCGATCCGTGGTGTCTCCTCGTGAGTACACGCCTCGAGGACGAGACGTTGCTTCTCTACGTCAGCGGGGACGGTACCGTCGTGGATAGCCGCCGACGGCCGAGTACCGACGACGGCGCCAGTTCCGATTCCGGGTCCGATGCGGAGTCGAATGCGAACGAACCATCGACGGCCGAGGACGACGAGACGCAACCCGCGCTCGAGACAGACTCGAGCGACGAGAGCGTGACTGTCTGATCGGCCCTCGACAGTACGTTCTTCGGCCATTGAAAACCCTCGAGGAATGATAGGTCTCTGTGATCGTGCTGAATCTCGAGCGCGAGTGTGGCGCGAGGTCGTAACTGATCTATGAAAGTAGTGAGTACTTAGTACAGGGGAGGCAGGTAGCGAAGAGACGACTGGTTTTACCGATAGCTGTAAAGAACGGCGTGTTGAATACAGAGGCTACGTTCAGCAGGGGGCGGATTTTTTATTTTCTGTAGAATATCGAGACAAAATTCTCGGGCTAGCTCAGGTTCTGGTTGAGCGGTCCCTGAAGTGAATATTTACGGCCAGAACACCACAGTTCGGTCAATGGCTACTGAGGCTAACTTTACGGTTCCGTCCGATCAGTTCCCCCTGGGAACCATATTCGAACAACTACCGGATGTGACGGTCGAATTAGAGCGAATTATTCCCGCACGAGATGTGGTGATCCCCTATTTCTGGGTTCGGGGAACATCGGTTGACAACATCGAAGGAGCGTTTACCGTGCATCCAGGAGTGAAGGAGATCGAGTTCGTCGATTCCGTCAGCGACGAGTATCTGTTGCGTGTGGAGTGGGCATTGGATTACGATGACGTGCTGACCGTACTAACGGAAGCGAAGATTGCGCTCATCAAAGCCACCGGCACGAATCGGCAATGGACGTTCGAAATTCGCGGTGATGCGCGAAGCGACATTGCAACCTTTCAGTCTCGCTGTCGAGAGCTGGATATCCCTATCAAACTGACCGAACTGCATGCGCTTACGCCGGTCGAAACGGCCACCGAGGAAGCGCTCACCGGACCGCAGCAGGAAGCGCTAGTGCTCGCTTATGGCCGGGGCTACTTCGAATCCCCACGCGAGGTAACGATGGAGGAACTCGGCAACGAACTCGGCATCTCACACCAGGCTGTCGCCTCTCGCCTCCGGCGCGGAATCAAGCGCATCCTCGGGAGTACGCTCACCGAGGTAGAGCCTCTATCCAAGAATGGTTAAAAAGGCGTTGGAAGTTCAAAAGCCACGCTAAACAGCGTAGATGATTTTTGTAAAGACTAATGAGCGAGGGTCCTATCGAACCAGGTCAGAGGAACACGAATTACTGGCACCTCGTTATCTCTGGAGTGGGCATTCTGCTTCTCGTCTTTGCGGTGGGCAAATCAATCGACGCGTTCTCCAGGAGTGGCGGGCTTTTGGAAGCCGGACTTGATTTGATCTTGCTCAGCGTTCCGGGTCTCGTACTGCTGTCCATCGGACTCTGGTTACCGACGTCTTCTATTAACCCCGAGTTCTATCCACGTATCGTCGCGTGGACCGCTGGAGGAGTCGTCGTGATGGGGATCGTGCTCGGACTACGCGTCGTCCATCCCGGCGTCGAAGTCGGTTTCGCGTTCGGGACGCAAGCAGTCCTGCTAGCGATCGGTTCTATCGCGGGACTGGGAATCGGCGTGAACAACGCTCAGGCGCGTACCCACGCCCAAACGCTCAAGGAGCGAAACAAGACGTTGCAACAGACCGAGGAACAACTCAAAGAGTCAAATGAGCGGTTAGAACAATTCGCATACGCCGCTTCCCACGATCTCCAGGAGCCGCTTCGTATGGTAAGGCGCTATCTGGAACTCGCCGAGAGCCGGTACGGCGACGACCTCGACGAGAACTGCAAAGAGTTCATCGACTTCGCTGTAGATGGTGCCGACCGGATGAGCGAAATGATCGACGGATTACTCGAATACTCCCGGGTCGAAACCCAGAGAGATTCGTTCGACACGGTCGATCTGGACGCCGTTCTTGACGATGTACTCACGGATCTCCAGTTCAGGATCGAAGAGACCAACGCCTCGATAACACAAGAGCCGTTACCCACGGTCGAAGGCGATAGAAGACAGTTACGGCAACTCTTTCAAAATTTGCTGAGCAACGCAATCGATTACAGCGGCGACGGTCCCCCGCGGATACACGTATCGGCGGCACAAGATGGTGCGGAGTGGGCGATTTCGGTTCACGACGAGGGGATCGGGATTGATTCAGCTGATGCCGAACGTATTTTCGAAATCTTTCAACGGCTGCATTCGATCGAGGAACACGCTGGGTCGGGAATCGGTTTGGCACTGTGCAAACGGATCGTTGAGCGCCACGGCGGAACGATCTGGGTCGATTCAGAGCGCGACGAGGGTTCGACGTTTTCCTTTACGCTCGCTTCCACCGTCGAATCACCGGACATGTCTAGTGTCATTACTCAAAAAGCGAACTCCTATGAATAGATCTGATGGATCTATACGAGAAATGCGCCGTGTATTCAGCATATTTCCGTTAATACTGTTTCAACTGGAGAAGAGTCTCCGAGTTCTGTTCGCATATCTACGGAACAGCTGGTTCATTAGTTTGGGTGTGGAACAAACGAGGTCATCGTGCTGAAGTCATCCTCTGTATGTAGCAGCCCCGAGCTGCCAGAAAACGATAGTCTGCTGAGCTGGTGCTGCATACACAGCGCGAATGCAGAATATGGTGAGAGTCAATCAACGAGGAGTGGTGATTGATGAGTACAGGTAAAGGACTCACCGCATCGATACGCTCAGTTCAGAGTGTTTATCGGTTCATCTGTTCCAGAAACTCGTTAACGGGTTCCTTTTCTAATGTTTTGACGGTTTCGAGAGCAGATGTCAGATCGTCACAAATTGGAGTCGGTGTTATCGCTTTAGTCTCCTGATCGTAGTCGATCAGATGGAAATCAACCAGCCGTGGGACAACTGTGTGATGAAGCATCATTTTGTCACTACTATTGTCAAAATAGTCATTGATCTCTTCCAGATGAACAGTCCCTCCCCTTTCCGTTAGGAGATACAGTACGTAACGAGTTTGTTCGTTGGAAAGGTGTTGAAAGAAATCATCGAGATCTATCGGAAGATCAGTTGAGGACATGGAACCTGATATTATAGCGTCGACAGTACCAGCGTTCGACTCGTTATCTGTTCCCATAACAAAAGACAAGCGACGTAGAAATGGTAAACGCTTTTCCAAGCAGGTTTGGCTGTGAGGATACGGGTGAATCAGAGGAGAGATTTAAACTGATCAGTTCGCAGGTTTACTGAGCATGTAGTTCACTAGTTTAAGCGCGAAACAAACGAACTCGTCGTAGTGAATCTCACACTACGTTACTGTCTGTTTCTATGAGTTTACCAAACTTCAGACTTCGAATTTTTGATATCTAAGGGGTGACGATTTGGCTTTCACCGGTGAGGGCTTGATATCCGCCAGCACTCACCGTGATCCTGAGGGCGTGGTCGACTTACGTGAGTCCGGCGTCCACCAGCGCCTGTGCACACCGCTGTGAATCGAATCGATCGATTCCACTCGAGTCGACCACGCCGATGTCGACCGACGTGCCGGACCACTCCTCGCCTCGAGCATCCGCGAGCGCCTGGAGTGCGATCCGAACGCCGTCGTCGCTGCCTATTTCGCTCTCGTAGGTCGCCTCGAGCGTCGCCCGAATCGTCTCGCTGTCGCCGCCGATCGCCGTCGCCCGCCAGCGCCGGGTCAGTCCGGAGGGGTCGAGTTCGTACAGCCGCGGTTCCGGGTCGACCCCACCGAGCAAGAGCGCGGTCCCGAACGGACGGGTGCCGCCCGACTGAGTCGTCTCCTGGACGTGGTCGGCCACGGCCGTGGCGACCGGTTCGACGCCCGGCGCCTCCCCGTACCGGAGTCGCTCCTCCTGAGCGTACCGGCGAGCGTAATCCACGAGGCGGCGGGCGTCGGCGACGTGGCCCGCGCTCGCGGCGGCCAGTCGGCCGTCGAGGTCGTGGAGTTTCTCGACGCTGTCGTTCGCGAGCAAGGGCGATGGCGTTCGGCTGTCGGCGACGAACACGACGCCGTCGGTCGTTTCCACCCCGACCACGGGGCTCCCTCGAGCGACGGCCTCGCGGGCGTACTCGACCTGGTAGAGCCGGCCGTCTGGCGAGAAGATCGACGTCCCGCGGTCGTAGGCCTGCTGGTTCGACTGCATCAGCTCGCCCTCCGCTGATCGACGGTCACGCCATCGGCCGTGATCGTCGCGGTGGTGACCCCGTCACCGCTCGCGGTGTCGCGTTCGCTCGCGGCCTCGACGGCGGCGACCGCCGCGTCCGTCGCCGCCTCGAGTTCGGGCGCCGTGTCGTCCTCGATTCGGCCCTCGAGCACGCCGTAGGCGACCTGCATGCCGCTCCCGCCGGCCGCGTAGCGGTCTTCCACGACGCTCCCGCCACCGTCGAGTTCGTAGACGTGCCCGCCAGTGTCGTCGACGCCACAGAGGAGCGGGGCGACGGGGAGACCGCGGACGAGGGCTCCCGCGGTTCGCGCGAGTGCGGGCAGGCTCATCGGCCCGCCTCGGCGAGAGTCGTAGAGCCCGGCTTCGGCGCGCAGCCGCCTGATGACGTCCTGCGCTGGGCCGACGGATCCCGAGATGGCCATCGCCGCGGTCGGGTGAACCGCCGAAATCTTTCGGACGCCCTTGTTGGCGGTGAAGCGCCCGCCGAGGCTCATTCGCTGGTCGGCGGCCATCACGACGCTCTCTGCCGCCCTGATTCCGATGATCGTCGTTCCGGTCGAGAACTCGAGGGTGTGCACGCCAGCGCCTCCGGTCGCTGGCGCGTGTTGTGCGAACGGTCCGGTCAGGGAGCCCTGTATCGACGATCGCTCGCCGAACTCGAGCCTGGGTCGCGAGTCGTTGCCCGTCCGTGAGTCATGTCTGCTGTGGTATCGCGTCATCACTCGAGTAGACGCGACCCAGCGGAATATATGTTAGCTAAAATATATTTTAGCCGGTCGAGTCGCAGGCCGTCAGGCGGTCGTCGCCGTCTGCGTCGCGACGTCGTCGATGGCCTCGAGCAGGAGCCGCGAGCCGAGGTCGATTTCGCGTTCGGTGACGTCGAGCGGCGGCAGGATTCGCAGCGTCTTGTGTCCACAGCCGAGCGTGAGCAGTCCGCGCTTCATCGCCGCCTCGACGACGGCCTCGCGGCGATCCTTGGTGTCGAACTCGAGTGCGAGCATCAGGCCCCGGCCGCGCACGTCGGTAACGCCCTCGATGTCGCGTTCGGCGAGGATCGAGCGGAACTGCTCACCGCGTTCGCGTACGTTCTCGAGCAGATTTTGCTCGCGAATCGCGTCGATGGTGAGCACGCCCTGGAGCGACGCGAGGACGTCGCCGGCGCCCCACGTCGAGGAGATGCGGCCCGTTTCCTCGGGGAAGATATCGGATCGGGAGATGGTCGCGCCGACGCGCAGCCCCTTCGCGCTGGTGATGACGTCCGGGGTGAGGTCGAGGTGGTCGACCGCCCACATCTCGCCGCTCCGGCCGAGTCCGGACTGAATCTCGTCGGCGATGACCCGCAGGCCGAACCGCTCCCGGAGGGCCTCGACGTCGCGGGCGAACTCGGGGTGGGGAACGCGGTAGCCGCCCTCGCCCTGGACCGGCTCGAGGATGAGGTAGGCGACCTCGTCGGCATCGACGACGCCGCGGTCGGGGTCGAGTTTGTCAGCGACGACGTTTCCGCCGGGTCCGTCCGTGAGCCAGTCGTTCTCGTAGTGCTCCTGGCTCGAGGGATAGGGGACGCTGATAACGCCGGGCACCTCGGGGTACCCCTTCCGGTGGACGGCCTTCGACCGGTTCAGCGAGAGGGCGCCCAGGGTGCGCCCGTGGAAGGCGCCGTCGAAGGTAATCGCACGGTGGCCGCCGCTGGCGTAACAGATCTTGATCGCGTTTTCGACCGCTTCGGCGCCGGAGTTCGAGAGGAACACCCGGTCCATGTCGTAGTGGTCGGTGAGATCGATCAGTCGATCCATCAGCTGAGACGGTCCGGGAAAGTCCGGGTTCGAGGGAGAACCGCCGCCGCTCACGTAGAAGTCCTGGCCGGCGATTTTCGTCGGGTCGACGAGGTCGAACGCCTCGAGTTTCTCCTTAACGGCCGGGTTGTTGTACCCGAGCGGGGCCGCGGCGACGTGACTCGTGAAGTCCATGAGGACGTTGCCGTCGACGTCGGTACAGAACGGGCCGATAGCGTCTGCCTGCGTATCCCAGACGAAGTCGTAGACGTAGGTGCTCGGGGCGGCGAACTGGTGGTGGTACTCGGCCCACTCGGTCGCTCGTTTGCCCGGCATCGTCTCGACTCGCGGCTCGACCGTATCTCGGTCCATACCTGAGTTGCGCCGGCCGTTGATTAAAAATATTCGTTGTGGTTCGGGCAATACTCAGACGACGATGAGTGCAGTGGCAATAGCTCCGCCGGCCAGGAGCGCACCGCTGGAAAGTGCGACCTTGCGTTTGAACTCCCCATCCGAAGACGTCGCCGCGAGCACCGCCTTGACGACGATACTCGAGACTGTTGCCAGCAAGATTGCGATGGTCGCCTCGGGGGCAGTGAGCGTCCCCCCGCGATAGAGAACGACCGCGGACGTGGTCGCCCCGGCACTCGAGACGAGTCCGCTCGCGACGGCGGTGGCGTAAAACCCGAGCGTGCCGAACCAGGTCTCCGCCAGCGAACCGAAGACGAGGACCGCGAAGAAGACGGCCCCGAACGCGAGGGCGTTCTTCAGTGAGAACGGGTTCTCGAGGTTCATTTCTGTGGATTCAGACCAGTCAGCGATGAGGAACGCGATGAGGAACGCGAGCACGATGACGGCGCCGAGCGGGACGACGGCCTGGACGAGCGGCGGGACGGCGCTCCCCGCGGTGAACGCGACGGCGATCGCGAGATTTCTCACCGCCATCGCCGCATTCGCGAGCAAGATTGCGGCGACCGCGTACGAGGCTGCCTCCGGGCGCTGTCGAACGTGGTCGAGCATCGTCCCGACGACGGCCGTCGAGGACGCCAGGCCCCCGAAGAACCCGGTGACCGCGATTCCGCGACCACCGTACGTCGAGACGATGGCGTAGTTGACGATCCCGATTCCGGCGACGGCGACGACCATGAGCCAGATGACCTGGGGCTCGAGCGGAATCGTCACCGTGCCGAGTTCGAGGTCGTAGTGAGCCGGCAAGATGGGGTAGATGACGAACGCCAGGATGGCGAACTCGGTCGTCGAGCGCATCTCCTCGCGCGAGAGTCCCCACGCGAACTCGTGGAGTTCGCGCTTGAGCACGAGCAAGAGCGAGGAGAGGACGGCGACGGTTACGCCCTCGATAGCGAACCCTGCCGCGACGAGCGACCCGACGCCGTAAGCGACCAGCATCGAGACGGACGTCGTCAGCGAGAGGCCGGTGTCTTCCTCACTCATCAACCCCTGGACGGCGAGCAACACGCCCTGGACGATGACGAGCAATCCGCCGAGGAGCAACAGGCTCTCACCGACGTCGGCCTCGAGGACGAGAATCGTGAAGACAGCGGCGAGCAGGCTGATCAGCGAGAACGTTCGGATCCCGGCGGACTTCTGTGACCACTCGCGCTCGAGTCCCAGGAACATCCCGAGGGCGCCGGCGAGGGCGATCCGAACGACTGCCTCGTCGAGGGGGGCTTCGAGTATCTGTATCTGCAGGGGAGCGTCTGGTAGCATTACGTCGTACACAAACCGGATTTCGGGCTAATCGGGTGCGATACCTGGAGAGAACGCGTCTCAGAGTTCGACGTACTGGCCCTCCCAGTCCCGACGGGCCTCGAGTTCACGTCGACCGCGTCGAGTGAGCGTGTAGAAGTTGGTCCGTCGGTCGCGACTCCCCTTCTCGACGAGGCCCTTGTCGACGAGCGTGTCGAGGTTGGGGTAGAGTCGCCCGTGGTGGATCTCCTTCTCGTAGTACTGCTCGAGTTCCTCCTTGATCGCGAGGCCATGTGGCTCTTCTTCGCCGGCGATCACGTAGAGGAGGTCGCGCTGAAATCCTGTCAAGTCGTACATTGGGAACGTACCACTCGTACTTCTTGTCGAATTTTAATAAATATATCGGGTTGCAGGCGACGCATGGACGAGGTATTCCGCCGAACACGCGATTGCCGGGGGCTTTCGAAACGTAAGGGCTTCGACCAGTAAGCGAGACGTGACGCATAACGATGTCCTCATGTCTACGATGTATTGTGTTCCGTTTAGAATTAATTGTGCCCTGCGTGATGGTCGTCGGTCTTCGATTCTATCGACCGTCGTCGGCTGTCGTACATGCCGATACGAAACTGTAGTGGATGACACAAAACCGACGGTGGACGACACGAAACCGGTAGTGGACGGCAAGATCTCAGTACTCTACACTCAAAAGCATTGTAAACAGGAAAGCAAACCACGCGGCGTGAAAAGGGCCGCGTGATTGCTTGCCGCCCTGAATTGGTCCCCGCTGACGCTTCGGCCCTCCAAAGCGAAGCGTCAATTGGTAGAATTCACCGGAGAAACTTAAAGGTACCGACACTGCCTCGAAACGTGACTGGTCCGTTTCGGAATATGTTCGGGTTCGACGATCACATGTGTTCCTCCTCGAGGACCCAGCCCAGCGCCCGGCGGTAGTACGTGAACATCTGTCTGACGCCCTCGTGGCGCATCTCGTCGCTCTCGAGTTGCTCGACGAGAAACTCGTACTGCTCGCGGATTTCGTCCTCTTCACGCATGGCTCTGTCTCGTATCCCCACGGTAAAAAGTGGGACCCCGGAATTCGATTCGCGATCGGCCGGGTGTCGAACGCCCGCTCTCGAATCCCGGCCCATGGATGGGTCAGGATCAGACTTTTCGAGCGGTCAACGGCTGTCTGCGGCGCAACTCACAGGGGAACTCCGGATGCTCCAGGACATGCCAGACGAGTATATGTCGCCGACTGCCGGAGAGCCCCGTTCGCCCGACGTCGTCCGCCGTGAACGTCGCCGGGAGCGCCTCGAAGAGGTCGACCACCGCTTCGAAGGAGTCGAAGACCTTTCGGTGGCCGCTCGAGGTCGCCCCGCGACGGGCAACGACGTAGGAACCGTCGGGCCGATGCGTCGCTTCCGTGTGGGTAAACGTTCGCGTCCGCGAGAGGGCGTCGGCGAGCTGGTCGCGAAGCTGTGCTGCGTCGGTACTGGTCAACGCGTAGGTGGCAGAACCGACCTCGAGGACGACGCCGTCGTCGGTCGTTCGTACCTGCGTGTCGTCGCTATCGACGAATTTCTCGACCAGGAGCGTGAGTACTCCGTGTCATCGTGTCCGTCCGTTCTCGGGCGCGAGATAAAATCGTTTGGGCGGCCCCACGACGTTCGAGGTCGACACGCTGTCGACCCGATGCGCGTGATGACGCTGTTCGAAAAGTGAGCGAGACGAGTCGCGAGGGACTCGTTATGCCTCTTCCTCGTCGTCCGACTCGTTGTCGTCGCCGATGTCAGTCTCGTTGTCGTCCGACTCGTTGTCGTCGCCGATGTCGGTCTCGTTATCGTCCGTCTCGTTATCGTCGCCGATATCGGTTTCGTTGTCGTCTTCCATTCCGTCGTCGGTTTCGTTGTCGTCGCCGACGTCTGTCTCGTTCTCGTCGTCGCCCATTCCGTCGTCGTCCCCATTACCAACGCCATCGTCGCCCGTGCCGTCGTCGGATTCATTGTCGCCCGGGCCCTCGTCGGTACACCCAGCGAGGGCGGCCGTACCTGCGGCGCCAACTGCGACGACGAACTTTCGTCGGCTGAATCTGTCTCGGGACATGCGAATCCGGGTATTTCACTCGAGGTTCTGGCTATACGCATTGCAACTGCCGTCTCTTCATTTCCCGTCGGGTAAGCACTCGCCAAACTAATGGGACCTGGCTGACAAAATAGCGAGTCGAACGATCGGTTCGAGGCCGCCGGTGTCGTGCATCGACGGGACTTTTGGGCTCGCGCGCGTACGAACGGCAATGAACGTCCGCGGCGAACGCGAGTGTACGTCCTGTGGGACCCGCTGGTCGTACGCCGAGACGGGAAGCGTCGGCTGTCCGGCCTGCGGGAGCCTCAAAAGCGTCGGTACCGGCGAGCGCACGGCGACCACCGACCGGCCCGCGTCGTTCGACCTCACGAGCGTCCGCGGGGCCGTCGACGAAGCGCCGAACGACGAACTCGCTGACCGCGCGAGAGGAATCTGTCGCGAGTACGTTCGGAACCGCGGATTCGTCGCCGACGGGGACCTTCGCCCGCTCGACGACACGTACCTCGCCGCGATGGAACTCCGCCACGCCGCCGACATCATCGCCCGGACCTCCCGACTGACCGAAGACGAAGAGCTGTACTTCCTCTCGCTGTTGCGCGATGCCGACGACGGCACGCGCCCCGACCCGGAGACGGTCCCGCCGTCCTTTCACGAGGCTCGAGGCCTCGCCGTCGCCGACGCCGTGCGTGTCTATCGGCGTGACCTCAGGGTCTGGGTCGAGGAGACGGACCGGGAACTCGAACTCGAGGACGCCCAGAGCACGCTCGAGAGCCTGATCGATCACGAAACCCGCCTGCGCATGCTCGAGGGCGACGTCGAACCGACGATCGCGGAACGACTGCTCGAGACGACTCGACACCTGGCGAACGGCGTACAGGGGGACGTGGCCGAACTCGAGGCCGCACGAGAAGGCCTCGAGTCACTGGCGAAGACGCTGTAGGACCGGACTCGAGGTCAGGATCAGGGCAACTCGATGTCGATTCCCTCCTGCAGGCTGGCGGCTTTGACCGCGTTGTAGAGCAACATCGCGCGCGTCATGGGGCCGACGCCGCCAGGGACGGGGGTGATCGCACCAGCTCGCTCCTTCGCGCTCTCGAAATCAACGTCGCCGACGAGTTCGTATCCTTTCTCGGTGTCCGCGTCCACGCGGTTGACCCCGACGTCGATGACGGTCGCGTCCTCGTCGATCATCGAGCCGTCGATCAGTTCGGGGACGCCGACGGCAGCGATCACGACGTCTGCCGCGCGCGTCTTGGCCGCGAGGTCGTCGGTTCGAGAGTGACAGACGGTCACCGTCGCGTTGCCGTCGCCGGCTTTCTGGATCAGCAGGTTCGCGAGGGGCTTGCCGACGATGTCCGAGCGTCCGACGATGGTCACGTCCGCCCCCTCGGTGTCGACCCCGGCGGATTCGAGGAGTTTCTGGACGCCGTGGGGGGTACAGGGCCGGAAGCGAGCGTCGCCAGCGACGAGTCGTCCGACGTTCTCGGGGTGAAAGCCGTCGACGTCCTTCATGGGGTCGATTCGCCGGATCACGTCCCGATACTTGACGTGGTCGGGGACCGGTGACTGGACGAGGTAGCCGTGGACGTTGGGATCGTCGTTGAGTTCCGCGATGACCTCGTACAGGTCCTCGGGGGCGGCGTCACCGGGGACGTCGACGTGGTGGGGCTCGATGCCGACCTCCTCGCAGTCGCGCTGTTTCATGTTCACGTACGTCTGGCTCGCCGGGTCGTCGCCCATCAGCACGGTCGCCAGTCCTGGACGGGCGCCGGCGTCCGCGAGCGTCTCGATCGCTCCGGTGAGGTCGCTTCGTATTTCGCTCGCGACCGCTTTCCCATCGATAATCGTCGTCATACCGGAACCGGACACCGCGAGCCTATTCAATGCTCGGGTTCGTGCCCATCTTTCCCCTCGATGCGAATGTATTATTCACGTTCGTGCATTTCGAGATCGACTCGGCACCCCTTCGCCCCCAATCGTCGCTCCCGAGGATGAGCAATTCGTCGGGTCCTTCCCGCTGCCAGCCACCACTCCTGAAAACGGGCGGCTCGAGCGACGCCGATCCGAATCCTTCGTCGGAACGGTTCAATGCCGTTATTTCGCTTCGATGCTTCCGTACCCTCGTGGAGAACGTCACCGACCGAACGAGCAACCCCTTTGGGATGCGATCGCCCTTCCAGAAGCACGACCCCGGTAACGTCCCCGCCGTGTTCGGCTACGGCGACGCCAACGCCGACTTCCACCTCATCGGGGACCATCCCGGCATCCACGGCGGCGAGACCACCGGCATCCCGTTCACCGAACACGAGACGAGCGAGCGCCTCCTGGACCTCTTCCGCGCCGTCGGATTCGTCAGCGGTCCCGCCAGCGAGCCGGTCTTCTCGAACTTCTTCGCCGACTACCTCCACATGTGTACCCTTCCCGGCGGCCGACCGCCGACCACCGACGAGTACGACGAACTCGAGCGCTACTTCGACGCGGAGTTGCGCGCGATCAACGCCCACATCCTCCTGCCAGTCGGCGCCAGGGCGACCGATCACGTTCTCCAGGAGTACACGACCCAGCGCCATCGAATCGACCTCGATATGCCCGCCCTCCACGCGACGGAGATCCGCGGTCGCGGGTTCATGGTCGTCCCGATTCTCGACCCGGCCGAGTGGGAAGCCGGGGACCGAGAGCGGTTGCTCGAGCGACTCGAGGCGATTCTCGATTCGGATTACAGGCAGACGAAGGGCGTAGCGACGCGGATCGGGTGAGCACAATTCGGCCGCCACGACGGCGACAATAGCCACAATAGGTACCTACCGTCCGAACCGTTTTCGAACGCTCACGCGGAGCGGAAGCCCCAACGAGCCGAGCAGCGGAACGACGACGAACAGCGCCAGATCGGCTGGAAGCGTCGCGTACCCGGCAGCGGCGACGGCGAACCCGACGAGCGGGGCCAGGACGCCCAGGACGTAGAGGTACGAGGGCGACCACCCGGGGAGCTGGTGGGTTCGGTGAACGACGACGCCGATCAGCAGCGGCATGAGGACGCTTCCCGCGAGCAGCGGACCGCCGACGACCATCGTCGCCGCAGTGAGCGCGATCCCGACGACGATGGTCTCGTCGAGCGAGATCGGCCCCCAGGTCTCCTCGCGCCAGACGACCCGTGCAGCGAGCACGAAGAGCAACGAGAGGCCGACGATTCCGGCCAGGACGCCGTACCACTGGATCGGCTCGAGAGGCGATGGCGGGGCGACCAGCTCGACGCTCGAGACGAACGCGAACGGGGTCGAGATGCCGTGCCGACTGGTCGAGAGGGAGGTCCAAATGGCGTTCGGCTCGGCTCCGATCGACTGCAACTCCAGCGCCAGGGTCGAGAGCGCGTTTTCGTGCTCGAGTCCGAAGTGAACGAGTCCGGCGAGATACACGAGGATCGACGTCCAGATGAGCGGCCAGGCGAAGTTCTGGTCGCGCCACCACCGGACGAGCGCGTTGTCGGTCAGTCGACCTGGACTCGATTGAGAGCCAGCGTGAGAGTGAGCGTGCGGGGTCGACTCGGTCCGGGAACCCGTCGAGCCGGCGGTGCCTGATGTCGTCCCGCCCGCGCTGGCACTCGAGGCGGTCGCGTTCGAGCGGGTATTCGTCCCGGTGCCGGCCCCTGTTCCGGTGCCAGTGCTCGTACTCGAGGTGGACGTACTGGCCGATCCCGCGCCGGCGCTCGCACTGTCACTCGAGGTTCGCGAGCCCGTCGTTCCGCCTGCCGACGTCGCGCTCGAGGCACTCGCTTTCGTAGTGTGGGAGGTCGTCGACGAACGCGACCTCGATCCCGATTTCGAATCTGAATCTGAACCCGATTTCGAACTCGAGGAGTCGTCTCCCTCGCTCTCGTCCGCGTCCGCATCCGCGTCTGTATCCTCGTCTGTGTCTCTAGCCGACTTCCAGAGGTCAGGCGAGGGTAGCCCCGACGTTCGCTTCGCGACGTAATCTTCGTGTCCGAGGCGGTCGTAGGCCTGGCGTTCGACCGGATCGCCCAGGATGTCGTAGGCCTTCTTGAGTGCCGTAAACTGCGCCTGTGCCCGGTCGTCGTCGTTCAGATCCGGGTGGTAGACCCGGACCTGTTCGCGAAACGCCTGCTTCACGTCGTCCTGAGAGGCGTCAGATGAGATGTCGAGAAGGTCGTAGAAGTCGATATCGTCGGTCATGGAAGATCGGTCGTCTATAGCCCCGGGACTGGTCTGTTAGACCGTTTTCCTGCGACAACTTATACTTTCAATATCGCTGATTGTCTCCGCGGCGTATCTGGCTATCGTGAACGAACTGGCATGGGTATTTCGGCCGACGGCGTCTTCGCCGCTCTCAGCGACCTCTACTCGAACTCGTCGAGGGAGGCCTGTCCGGAGCCCTGAACCGACGTTTCGCCGTTCGCTCGTTCCTCGTCGTCATCGTCGGTAGACCGTTCGGCCTCGTCCCGACCGCTCGAATCCGACGCGAGAGCGGTTTCGAGGTCGAGTTGCTCCACGGCGTCGGTCACCCTTTCGGTGGGCGAACTCGAGTCCGCTCCGCCAAGTGCATCGTTTTCGCCGTCATCGCCGTCGTCGGTACTCGAGTCCGACCCATTCGATCTTGCTCGGTCCCCCCAGTCGACGCTATCCAGGCTCGCCTGGTCGGCCTCGCTGAACTCGAGGTTCGCCACCCTGACGCCGAGTTTTCGCACGGGCTCGGACTCGAACTCGGCGAACAGGTCCAGGGCGATCTCCCGGACGAGATCGGGTTCGTCGACCGGTCCGGGCAACGACCGCTCGCGCGTGTTGACCTCGTAGGGCGGACGGACGGCCTTCACGCCCACGGTCCGGTACAGCGCCCCCTCCCGTCGAGCGCGGTCGGCGACGGCTGCCGCGAGCATCTCCACCAGCTCGAGTTTCGGCTCGCGCTCCTCGACGGGTCCGTCGAACGCCGACTCCCGCGAGAAGCTCTTGGGCAGTCCCTTCGGTTCGACGCGGCGGTCGTCGTCTCCCCGTGCGCGCTCGTAGAGTTCGCGGCCGCGCTCGCCGAACCGATCGACGAGGGGCTCCGGATCGGCGCCAGCGACGTCCGCCGCCGTCTCGAGCCCCATCGAACGCAGTTCGCGGGCCGTCACGGGGCCGACGCCGTGGAGCAAGTCGACCTCGAGTGGCGCCAGGAACTCTCGTACCTCGCCGGGACGAACGACCGTCAGGCCGTCGGGTTTGTCGAAGTCGCTGGCGATTTTGGCTGCGCTCATCGAGGGCGCGACGCCGACGCTGACGGTGATGCCGACCTCGCGACGGATGCGGTCTTTGACGTGGCGGGCGAAGCCGTCGACGACCGACCAGGCGGTGCGCTCGGTCACGTCCAGGTAGGCCTCGTCGACGCTCACCTCGCGGACGACGTCGGCGCAATCGTGGAGGATCTCTTTCACCTCGGCGGCGACCGACTGGTAGTAGTCCATGTCGACCGGACGGTAGTGGCCGGTTTCCTCGACGGCGAGGTTTGGATCGTCCTCGGCGTCGACCCGCCGGGGCAGCGCCTCGAGCGCCGTCGAGATGGCCTGAGCGCTCTCGACGCCGAACGCGCGCGCCTCGTAGCTGGCGGTGGCGACGGCCCCCACTGAGTCACCGGGTTCGTACCCCATCCCGACGACGACCGGTTCGCCCTCGAGGTCGGGTTCGCGGAGGCGCTCGCAGGCGGCGTAGAAGCAGTCTGCGTCGACGTGGAGGACGATACGGTCCTCGCTCTCGTCGGAGCGGTCGACGCCGGGAAGGTACGGTTCGTTGGCCATGGGCTGGGGAATTCGGACGCGTTCTCGCTGAGATTTCGACTCGGAGGCCGTGAAGGTTCCGCCCGCGGGTACGAGTTCGTGGCGCACATGCTATAGTTCCTATAGTAATATCGAGACAACAGCCGTTCCCGCCCGGCCTTCGTCCCGGCCTGCCGGAACGCCCGCACTTTTGACCCCCGAGCGAAAGCCCCAGTCATGACCACCGACTACGACCTCGATCGATTCGACTCGAGACGCTCCTCGGTCCACGCCACCGGCGGGATGGTCGCCACGAGCCAGCCGCTGGCAGCCCAGGCCGGCCTCTCGATCCTCGAGGACGGCGGGAACGCCTTCGACGCGGCTGTCGCTACCGCGGCCGCGCTGAACGTCGTCGAACCCACCTCGACTGGCCTCGGCGGCGACGTCTTCGCCCTCTACCGAACCGCCGGCGGCGAGGTTGGCGCCATGCGAGCCTGCGGTGGCGCTCCCGCCGAGACGACCATCAAGAACGTCACGCGCTCCGTCCGGGAGCGCGAGGATGCTGCCGACTGGTACCCCGAATCCAGGGGCTACGCCGTCGACGACACCACGAGCGACGACCTCGAGATGCCGTTCCTGGGGCCGCACGCGGTCACAGTTCCGGGGACGGCCCGCGGCTGGGAGGCCACTGTCGAAGAGCTGGGGACGCTGACGCTCGCTGACGTCCTCGAGCCGGCTATCCACTACGCCCTCGAGGGGTACCCCGTCTCGGAGGTCATCTCCTATTACTGGCAGGGTGCTCCCCGCCTCTTTACCGACGACCACGCCCGCGAGGCCTACCTGTTCGACGGCGAAGCACCCGATCCAGGTCAGGTCGTGACGCTCGAGCGCCTGGGCGAGTCGATGCGAACGATCTCCGAGGAGGGCGCGGATGTCGTCTACGAGGGGGAGATCGGCGAGGCCATCGCCGACGAAGTGCAATCGAAGGGCGGTTTTCTCACAATTTCGGACCTCGCCGCCTTCGAACCCGAGTTCCTCGAGCCCGTGAGCACCACCTACAACGGCGCGGAGATTTTCGAACTACCGCCGAACAACCAGGGGTTGATCGCGCTCGAGGCGCTGAACATCGCGGAGGAAATCGGGGCGGGCGAGCACGCGTACGATTCGCCAGAGCGGGTGCACGCGTTCGCGGAGGCGACGAAACTCGCGTTCGTCGACGGGCATCACTACATTACCGACCCTGACTACGAGACGGTGCCGCCGCTGGCATCGGAGGACTACGCCCGCGAGCGCGCCGCGGCGATCGGCGAGCGGGCGATCCAGGACTCCGCGGTCGGCGTGCCGACGAAGGCCGCCGAGGACGCCGACACCGTACTCCTGACCGTCGGCGACGCGGAAGGCAACCTCGTTTCCTACATCAACTCCCGCTTCGCCGGCTTCGGGAGCGGCCTGGTCGCCGGGGACACCGGCATCGCCCTCCAGAACCGGGGTGCCTCGTTCTCGCTCAACCCTGAGCATCCGAACCGCCTCGAGCCCGGCAAACGCCCCTTCCACACCCTCGTGCCGGCCATCGCGAAGTTCGACGAGGACGACTGGGCAGCCTTCGGTGTGATGGGCGGATACATGCAACCCCAGGGCCACGTCCAGGTCGTCTCGAATCTGGTCGACTACGGGATGGGCGCCCAGGAAGCGCTCGACTCGCCGCGCTGGCGCTACCGCGAGGAGGGGTCCCTCGGCGTCGAGGAACGGTTCCCGAACCAGACCGGGCTGGTGCGCAAAGGCCACGACGTCCAGGTGCTGCCGCCCGTGATGTTCGGCGGTGCACAGCTCGTTCGTCGCACTGGCGACGTACTCACCGGGGCGACGGAACCGCGAAAAGACGGGCAGGCGGTCGGGTTCTAGGGACCGAAGGGCACTCGAGTTCGGGTCGGCGCTCGACCCGACTACCCGCTCCAGGTACCGCCGAGGTCGTCGACGACGTTGTCGCGCCAGCTATCGAACTCGGTCTCACACTCGGGGTTGACGCCGATGTGGTCGACGAACCCGGCGCCGGGGTCGCTTAGTTCGCCGCCGCAGAACGGGCAGGTCGCGGTGTCGTTCCAGTGTGTTGCGTGCGTTGACATACGCTGATCGTCCACAAACCTGTATTTAGTTCTATCCGGAATACGTATAAAATACCTATTATGAGGATAAGGCACATGCATATCTTCGTTCGGTCACCTTCGAGATGGGAGACTATCACCGTCAGAGTACCGAATCGTAGCAGGGGCCTAATCGGCGTGCGACGCTGGCCCGAGCGACCCGCGTTCGACCGCCGAATCCCTCGACTCGACGACGAATCTCAGGACCTGGCAACGACTCCTCGAGCAACGAGTTTCGTAACTCGGCAGAAGGAATCCGACTCGAGACGTCGGCGTGGGCATCCCTCGAACCGGCGGAACTATACCAGAACCCTTCCAATTGGCTCGACGACAGATGACCCGTCCACCGCACGTCTCGAGACGACAGGTCCTCGCCGGGGGGAGCCTGGCCCTGGCAGGACTCGCCGGCTGTGCGCTCCCCGGGTACGGCACCTACTCGCGGGATCAGGACTCGTTCGCCCCCGAGATCCTGCCCTACGACGAAACGTACCCGGACCGCGACGACGCAGTGATGTTTCGCCGCGGGCTCCGCCGCCTCGGTTATTACCCGAACGAGACCGTGCCGGAGTCGGTGTCGGTCAACTGGTCGCTCCCGGTCAACTACATCGGCCACACCGCAGCGAAGTCGAGTCCCCTGCCGACGCCCGACGGCGAGACGATCCTGATTCCATCTGACACCGGCCGTATCCACGCGGTAACCCCGCGCGGCGAGCACAGGTGGACGCGGATGACGGGCGCCTCGAGATCCCTGGGCTTTCACGGAACGCCGACCGTCATCGGCGACGTCGCCTACCTCGGGGGCTACGACGGCGACATGTACGCCTTCGATCCCGAAACCGGCGACGAGGTCTGGCACACGACGGGCGGCCAGCTCGACGGCTCGATTGCCATCGGCTCGAGTCCGGCCTACTGGGACGGCGTGATCTACGTCGTCACCGAGTACGCGAACCCGAACGCGGGGACGATGTGGGCGCTGGACGCCGGCACCGGCGAACCGCTGTGGAAGGACGACCGCCTGTGGGGGATGCCTCACCCCTCGACGGCCATCGACCCCGAGACCGAGCGGATGGTCACCGGGTCGAACGACGGCGTCGTCTACGCCTGGGAGTTCCCCTCTCTGGAGTTTGCCTGGGAGTTCGAGACCGGCCACCACGTCAAGGGGACGATCCCGACCTACGACGGCGGCGCGTTCGTCGGCTCCTGGGACGGCTACTTCTACCGCCTCGACCTCGAGGACGGGAGCGAGGAGTGGTCGTTCGAGCTCGGCGAGGTGGTCATGTCGAATCCGGGGATCGACCCCGAGACCAACGTCGTCTACACGGGCGGCGACGACTGGAACGTCTACGCGCTGGACGCCGACACGGGCGAGGAGCTGTGGTCGACCCACGTCGAGGGCAACGTACTGGGGTCGCTGACGGTGACCGCCGACGCGGTGCTGGTGGGCTCTTACGACGGCCACCTCTACGCGCTCGAGAAGGACACCGGCGACGTTCGATGGAAGGTGATGAACCGCGGCCACGTGACCAGCGAACCGATTCCGCGCGACGGCCGGATCTACTACGCCGAACGGGCCAGGATCTCGAACTACTGGAGCGACAGCGAGGAGGCGGTCTTCGAGACGCCCGGACACGCCTACTGTCTCGTCGAGGACGAGTAACGGGTTGAGGGGTGTGAACCCTCGAGGATCCGGCTCGTGCGATTGCTGGAAGATCCGGAGTGTGCGACTGTTGGCAGATCTGGATCAACGATTGCTCGAAGACGTTTTCGGGCACCGCTTTACGACGAAATCGCACGGCTACGGGAGCGACTCAGTTCGTCCGTTCGAGTACGTTCGCCACGGTGAGGATGATATCGAGTTCGGTGGGGGATTCGACGAGTTCGACGACGCCCGCCTCTGAATCGTAGTGGATGAAGTCGTACTCGTCGGCTTTCTGAAGGTGGTTGTGATGAAGCGAGAGTTCGATGTTGTTCCACTTCTCGTCGGGGTGAGGATACGAACCTTCGTCCGTTTCCATGTCTGCCACCGCATCCACCACCTCCTCGACTGGCACTGCACCATCCTGTTCGTTGAGATAGTACAGTGCATATCTGCGGCGCTTCTCGTTGAGAAGACCCAGCACATTGTCAACCGTTACCATTGGCCGAATGGAGATTTCGAACGGGCATAAGTTGCGCGGTGGTGGGTTGTAGCTCATCAGGTGTACATTTTGCCGCCCGAAACGAGTTACGTTCGACCTTCCGTACGGTTTTGACCGACGTACCCCACTCGGCCTCCCTGGCGCGGATGCCCGAACGCAGTTTGTTGCGTCCGCATGCACACCCGGAACGTGTCTTCACCCGACAAGAGATTTATCACCTCGCTCGATGACGAACGCCTCATGTCCGAAAAATCGCTCTTCGGGTTGTTTCTCGGCGTCGTCGTCGTTTTGCTCTTCGTGACCGGCATCGTCCTCATCACGTTCTGAGGGCGGTGTCTCCCGCGCGACTTCGCTCACACGACGACCGCGTACGCGAACAGGAACCCGAAGTACGTCACCACAAGTACGATCAGTGCACCTAGCACGTAGCGTCTGTGAGCGCCGCGTTCTGCCGCTGCGACCGTCGCGTACGCCTTGCGCTCTCGAGCGCTGAGTCGATCCGGATGCTCGAGTCCCCGATGGAGCAGGCGACGCTCTTCGGTCGCGAACGGACGGCCGCAGTCCTGACAGTGCGAGGCTTCAGCCGTCGGTTCGCTCCAGGTCGGTTCGTCGTTGGAATCTTCGATCATACTCGGTGTCACCGTTCAGGTGTCGCTTCCTGAAACCGCACGGCGACGACGTACGTGACCAGGAATAGCGTCCCTACGAGCGAGAAGATGAGCCCGTAGACGACGGCCAGCGACAGCAGGTCCCACCCCCACGGGCGCTCGAGGAGCAACCACCCGGCGAAGAACAGCAGCACGCCGAGGGGCACGAGGTTTCCCGAGATGTCCCGAATCGACTCCCTGGAGAGGCCGAGCGTCGGCATGGTCCGTTGATACACACCGCCAACGATGATAAAGAGTGGGTGAAATTCGTCGGGAAGTAGCCGCCTCCGATCGTATCAAAGCGGTGGGACGGCAGGCTATTCCGGGAGAGTGGGTGATTATTATACCCCACACGTTTTAGAAGGGGGCAGATGGTCGAGCCAATCGGTCACGGTGCAATGGCACTGTTGTTCGCCGTTCCGGCCTGGATACTGTGGGGTCGTCGACCAGCGGTAACGTTCGCCGCGCTCACACAGGTCACAGCGCTGCTTCCGGACGTCGACCTCCTGTTCGAGTCCTATTTTTCACATCCCCAACTCCAACACCACGGGTTGACACACACCGTTCCGTTCGTCCTGGTGGTCGGCCTCGTCTTCGGGGCCGTGGCCGCACGGACGCTCACGCAGGTGCTGAACGCCCATCGACTGATTCGAAGCGACTCGATTGCTCCCGAAACGACGTTCGTGTTCGCGACGAGCGCGTTCTGGGCTGGCGGCCTCAGCCACATTTTCGTCGACCTGCTCTCGTCGGCCCCGGATGCGGCGATGGAGCCCTTCTGGCCAATCTACAGCGGCGAAATCGTCATCAACGTCGTCGCGTACGATTCGACGCCGGTGAACGTGGGACTGGTCGTCGTCGCCGTCGTAACCCACGTGGCACTGTACCGCGCCGAGCGCTACCCCTACGAAACTCGGTGGAGCGTCGGGTCGTAGCTGTACACCTGCTCGCCGTGATGTTCTCGAGTGCGCCTCGAGACTTCTCACTGGGGATATTTGTCCCTCGAGGGTGTCGAACCCGTATCCGTATGGGTGCCCGAGGACACTCACCGTCCGAGGAGATCGACCGACAGCAGGCCGTTATCGCCGTCGCCCCGCTGGTAGCCGTCGGTCTCTTCGCGATTCTGCTCGTCGTGCTGTGGGGGGCGAACTACCTCTGGGGGTTCGTCGTCGCGCTTCCCGTCTCGTTTTTCATCGCGCTCGTCTGGATCGCGTTCCGGTCTCGACCTGTATCCTCAAGTTAGTCCATGACGGCCGGCGCGTCGGTCACGTCGTCTTCTCCCTCGTGGTTCACGAGCCACGTCTGGTACGTTTCTTCGTCGACGACGACGATCGTCGCCCTCATGTGAGCGTGCTGGGCACCACAGAACTCCGTGCACTGAACCTGGTAGGTGCCGGTCCCGTAGACGTTCGTTCGGATGGCGCTCTCCTGTTCGGGGAAGACGTCCTGGCGCAGACCCAGACTGGGTACGGCGAAGCTGTGGATGACGTCCCTCGAGGTCATGACGAACGCGACGTCACGATTCGCGGGCACGACGATCACGTCCTGGGTCGTCACGTTCGCCTCCGGATAGGTGGCCTGCCAGCCCCACTGGTAAGCCACGACTTCGACGACCATGTCGTCCTCCGCGACCTCGACCGGATTGTCGCCGGTCCCAGCCAGGTCTTCGTCCGGGAGGACGCCCGGTGACAGGTACGGACTGGCGAGCACCGCGTACGATGAGACGCCGACGAACAGCAGGATGACCGCCGTCGCGACCGTCCAGGTGATCTCGAGGGCCGGATCCTCCGCGGTTGGGCGGGGATCCTCGTTGTCCCGAAATCGGACGACGGCGTACGAGAGGATGACCAGGACGAACAGCGTCAGCGGGAGTGCAACGTACAGCAACTGAACGTAGAGGCCGTCGATGAGGTCGCGGTTGGCCGACTGGGCGGCGACGGGTGCCGCGACGGCGACCACTCCTGCCGTCGCGACGATCAACCACCGTACGAGACGGACGTAACGCCCTTCCATCCCGGCAATCGACCACGCTCGAGACCAAATAACCACCCCGGTGGCGTCAGCGCAGCGAGAGGTTGCGTCGGCAGGGTTTCATTATGGAGTTCGTGGTAGCGTGGTGAGATCGACGCATGAGGAGTCGACCGACAGTCGAGGCCCGAGTCCGCATTCCGCGCTCGAGCGGCCGGCGAACGGTGGAACAGCGGTCCTCGATTTGGGGACGGCAACCCTCGAGTCAGATACGGTGGACCTCGAGCTGGGGACGGCAACCCTCGAGTTGGGAACGGCAGTCCTCGAGTTGGGGACAGTGGATCTCGAGCAGTCGCTCCTCGAAACCCGTCGCGAGGGTCGGTCCCGGGAGGTACCCGCCGTGATGCCCGACCCCTCCTTCCTGCGCGTCGGGCTCTTCGTCGCAATTTTGCTCGGCTGTTTCGTCATTGCTCACCGCGCGAGCCGACACGGTGCTCGCCCGGACGGCGGGACCCACGTCAGTCGCGACCTGACGGTCGACATCGCTAGCGTTCGGGCCGGACTCGAGCGCTGGACGACGACCACCAACCACCGCGAGATCGGGCTGCTGTACATCGCGTTCGGAACCCTGGCCGGCGTCTGGGGCGGCATCGACGCGATGATGATGCGGACGGAGTTACTCGTCCCCGCCGCCTCGGTCTGGAACGAGCCGACGTACAACGAGCTATTTACAGCCCACGGCATCACGATGCTGTTTTTCTTCGTGACGCCAATCTTCTTCGGCATTGGGAACTACTTCCTGCCGCTCTTGCTGGGGGCCGACGACATGGCGTTCCCCCGACTCAACGCCATCGGGTTCTGGATGCTCCCACCGGCCCTCCTGCTGGCTCGAGCGGGGCTCATCTCGGAGGTAACGGCGAAGTTCCTCGGATTGCTATTCGGCGAGAACGCGCTCGTCGACTTCTTCGGGGCGCTGAGCGAACCCGGTGTGGGGTGGACGTTGTACGTGCCGCTGTCGGTCCAGACGGCAAATCCGCAGATCGACCTCCTCCTCCTCGGGTTGCATCTGAGTGGCATCGCGACCACGCTCGCGGCGATCAACTTCATCGTCACCATCTTCTACGAACGCGCTGCGGACGTCACCTGGGCGCGTCTGGACATCTTCTCGTGGACGATTCTCACGACCAGTGCGCTCGTCGTCTTCGCGTTCCCGCTCCTGGGGAGTGCCATCGTCTTGTTGTTGCTCGACCGGAACGTGGGCACGACCTTCTACGCGGTCGAGGGCGGCGGACCGTTGCTGTGGCAACACCTCTTCTGGTTCTTCGGCCACCCGGAGGTGTACATCATCTTCCTCCCCGCAGCGGGGCTGATGAGCCTCATCCTGCCGAAGTTCTGCGGACGGACGCTCTTTGGTTACCAGTTCGTGGTCTACTCGACGCTGGCCATCGGCGTCCTCAGCTTCGGCGTGTGGGCTCACCACATGTTCGTCACGGGGATGGATCCCCGCCTCCGCGCCGGGTTCATGGTCACGACGATCGCCATCGCCGTCCCGAGCGCGATCAAGGTGTTCAACTGGATGACGACCATCTGGGACGGGACCGTTCGCCTGACCGCGCCGATGATTCTCTGCGTCGCCTCCATCCTCACCTTCGTCATCGCTGGCGTCACGGGTATCTTCCTCGCTGTGGTTCCCATCAACGTCACCTACCACGGGACTTACTACGTCGTCGGCCACTTCCACCTGATCGTCATGGGGATCATCCCGTTCATGATGTTCGCCGCGAGCTACTACTGGTACCCCATCATCACCGGCCGACTGTTCGACCAACGGCTGGCCCGCTTCCAGGCGACCCTGCTCGTGGTCGGCTCGACCACCACCTTCACCGTCCTCGTGATCCTCGGCGTGCTCGAACTGCCCCGTCGCTACGCTGACTACCCGCCGGTGTACGCCCCTCTCCAGCAGGTCGCCACGATCGGCGCCTACTTGATTGGCATCAGCGTCCTGCTGTGGCTCTACAACATGCTCTGGTCGTACTGGGCCGGCCCGCCGGTCGACGACGCCGACGTCTGGGACCTCAAGCAATCCGAGCAGTTCACCCGCGAGTGGCAGTGGTTCGAGCGTCGCCTCGAGGACGAGTACGGCATCGAGCCAAGCGAACCGGCGACCACCAGGCCGGCGTCGACCACCGACCCAACGATCGGGAGTCCGTCGATCTCGAGGCAGATCCGCCCGCTGGTGGGGTCGGTCACCGAGAACGTGTTCGTCGGGGCCGTCGCCGGCCTGGTCGGGACTCTCCTGATGACCGTCGTGTTGGCCGTGGGCGTCGCCATCGGCGTTTTTCACCTCCAGGCGTTCACGGAACTGGCGGGCCTGATCGGCGCCCCTGAGCGCGCGTCCGTCGGGTACGCGCTGTTCGTCCTGGCCGGGTCGACCGTCTGGCCGTTGCTCTTTCTCACCATCGCCCGATACCTTCCCGGTCGGACGCCCATCGCACGCGGTCTCTCGTTCGCGACCATCGTCACCTCGGGGTTCCTGCTCGCGTTCTACACCGACCAGGCTGGACTCGCCCTCGTCGGCTACGTCGGCCTTTCGATACTTGCCCACTGGGCCTACGGAGTCGGCCTGGGTGCCGCGCTCGACTATGCCTCGTACAAATGGGACGTGGAGGTTTGATCGATGACGGCTCGAGACGACCGACGACCGCGCGAAACGAACGCCGAAAACGGAACCGGGGGACGGGACGATGAGTCCCGACTCTTCTCGTACGCGCTCCCGTTTCTCGCCGCGCTCTTTCTCGCGCTGGGGATCGCGGGGACCGTCCTTGGCGGCTGGTCAATCGTGCAACCCGCGATCGGTGGCTGTGCGGATCCCGTCATCGGCGTGTCGACGCCCGAGGAAACCGACCAGCGACTCTCGGACGCCGGGCCAGTCGTCGAGACGCTCGAATTCGAGTCGCTGACCGAGGCCGAACGGAGCGCCGTTCGCGAGGCAGTCGACGATCCCCACCAGGAGGGGACGGTCGAGGGATCGTTCGACCACCGCGAGGCGTTCGACCGCGGCGTCGTGATTAGCGGCGGAGACCTAGGCGAAGCGCGGTACGCGACCCTCCGCTCCGAGAGCCGGTGTCTCGGCGTCGATCCGGTCGCGCTCCCGCTGGGGCTTATCTCGTTGCTCGTCGGCGTCGGCGCGTTCACGCTCGTCGGCGTCGAGAACTATCCGTGGGAGTTCCGGTGGTCGCCCGCTCGAGAACGATTGCGGGAGGGCGGGCGGTCTCGAGGCGGTGAAGACAGTGAAGGTATCGAAGGCCGTGAATATGGTGAAGACCGCGGAGGCAGCGAAGACGGCGAAGACGACCACGGTCGAAACGATGACGAAGTGAGCCGAGACGCCGACGAGCGGCGATGGGACCGACGCGAGCGCTGACTCACAGCGAAACGACCGCCCCGACGTACAGCGTGGCCACGAGGAAGAGCCAGACCGCGTCGACGAAGTGCCAGTACAGCCCCACGGTCGCCACGGACGTGTCTCGCTCAGAGGCGTACTGACCGCGCGCGCCGCGAACGAGGACGATCGAGAGCAGCACGACGCCGAGGGCGACGTGGAGGCCGTGGAGTCCGGTCAACCCGTAGAACGCGCTCGCGAACACGCCGTCGGTGATCGAGAACCCCTCGTGAACGAGGAACTCGTAGTACTCGAGGACCTGGCCGGCGAGGAAGACGGCGCCCAGGAGGACGGTCAGGCCGAGAAGGCCGAGGAACGCCCGGTCACGTCCGCGCTCGAGGAAGTCGTGGGCGAAGTGGAACGTGACGCTACTGACGACCAGGAGCGCGGTGTTGATCGCGACGAGGGAACCGAGTAGCGGCGGGAGGTCGGCGGGGGGCCACGTTCCGACGCGGACGAACGCGTAGTATATGAAGCCGGCGCCGAAAGTACCGAGATCGGTCGCAAGAAAGAGGATCATGGTCGTGACGTAGGCGCGTCTCGCCTCCGGATCGGCTACGGAACGGTCCTGGTGGCGGAGGAACGCCTGTCGGAACCAGCCGAACAGCCCGGTTAGCAGGAGTCCGCCGCCGAGGAGCGCGACCGCGAGACCAAGGAGAGCGGGGACGGTCTCGACGCCGAACGCCAGGGCGAGAAGCGCGAATCCGACGTACAGCACGGCTGCGCCTGCGGCACTCACGATGGGCCAGCCGCTTCGGTGGCGGGCATGATCGTCCCCGTCACCGTCACCGGACGTGTCTGGCGTGTTTGGGGGGTCTGATCGAGCGTGTGGCGGCGGTGTCGACGTGATGGGGATCACCTGCTGGTTCGAACGTGGCGTCGTGTTCGCTGGATTCGAACGGTGCCGCGTTCGCTGGGTTCGCACGACGCCGCGCTCGTTGTGCTCGAGCGACGCCGCATTCGAGCAATAGGGAATACACTCGAGCCAGGCCCAAGTAGCTAGCAGCCAGTCGGTTTGCGTGAGTGTCTCGCGTTTGGACTCCCGATCGATCGAACGGATCGTTACCGGTGATCGGATGGCCCTTCGCTCGAGACGGCTGGTTCGGCCTCGGTTCGTTCGACCTCCTGTGCCTCGGTTCCTTCAACGCTCGAAGCCTCGGGTCGTCCGTCACGGTACTCGGTGAGCCGGGCCTGTCGAACCCCCGACGGTTGGCCGGTGAGGACGTAGGGAAGGAGGATATAGATCGCGTTGATCACGAGGATCAGTAAAATTGGGGCGAGGAACAGTCCGTAGAAGCCGAAAACGAGAGGGCCGACGATGTAGGAGACCAGGAGCATGCCCGTGTGAGTTTGCTTGCCGCTGATGTGGGCCCGGATGAAGAAGTCGGGAATGAAGTCGACGAGGACTGCGCTGACGGCCGCCAGCGCGCCAACCGGGACGAGGAGCGAGAGGTCGCCGGCCGCCCACGCGTTCACCGCGAGGAGGACGATGACGGGGACGTAGACGAGTTTGATGCCGACGACCGGAATGAGGCTCCCGATACCGGTCAGCGCGCCGATCAGCGCCGGAAACGGAACGTCGACCGCAGCGGGGGCAAAGAAATTGTACGTGTAGAACGTCACGACGCCGACGATGGCCGTGACGAACACGTTGACGATGTTGCCGAAGAGCGTCATCGAGAGTTCAGGATCCACGGCGCGAGCGTAGGCTCGCATGACGCCCGACTCGTCGTAGGTCTCGAGTGCCCACGAGACGAATCGCGGGCCGTCGATGAGCATGTAGTACACCAGCGTGACCATGATGATCAACTGGACGACTGCGCCGCTGACGACGCTGACCGTCCCCGCGAGACTCAACACCACGACGCCGAGGGAGGCTTGCGAGGAGAGGTCCGTGACGATGCGTCGAATCTCGTCGAGGTCGAGGCCGGTCACGTCGATATCCGTGACTACCTGCTCGAGAAATTGATCCTGCACGTCGTATGCGGTGAGCAACGCCTGTGTCTCGATGACGATGACGGCGACGGTGTACGTGATGAGCACGAGGAACGGCACGCCGAACAGGACGAGCGCGAGGATCGCCCGCGGCCGTCTCGGAACGTTGAACCGGGCGAGGGCTCGATAGATCGGCCGAACGGCGTAGTAGAGGAAGACCGCGAAGACGAGGACGCCGAGAAACGAGAGAGCGACGTGGGCGACCACCAGGAACAAGGCGGCGACGATCGATCCGACGGCGATCCGACGGCCGAACTCGCGGTCGCGTTGCATTGTCCCTTGCTACGACAGGCGAGTATTTCACTCCACTGGCAGGTACCGCTGTTTACTCACTGACCGGACGCGAGACCCCACCGCCGAACCCCCGTGGTGGCTTTACGGTCTCGCCCGTCGAATCGAACCGATATGGCACGCTCGATTCTCGTCCCACACGACGGATCCTCACACGCACAGGCAGCCCTCGAGTACGCCCTCGAAACGTTTCCGGACGCCTCGATCGTCCTGTTTCACGCCATCGATCCGTTCGAGGTGACCCCAACCGAGGAACAGCTTTCGCCCCTGACTGACACCTGGCTCGCCGATCAGGAGTCGGAAGCCGCCGAACTCTTCGCCGAAGCGAAGGCGTCGCTCGAGGACGACGTGTCGTTCGAGACCGCAATCGCCGTCGGGTCGCCAGCCCAGTCAATCGTGGCTCACGTCGAGGACGCGGACGCCGACCAGATCGTCATGGGCAATCGCGGACGCGGCGGTGCGGCCGGCCTACAGATGGGAAGTACGGCGGAGATCGTCGTCAAGCGAGCGAACGTCCCGGTAACGGTCGTTCGATAGTCGCCGAGTCTGCCGTCCGCCTGGAGCGGGAGTCCCTGAACATCACCCTGAGCTACTCGAGCAGGACTACTCGAGCAGCCCGCGCAACGTCGATTCCTCCTGCATGCCCACCAGCTGTTTGGCGGGTTGGCCGTTCTCGAAGAGGATCAGCGTCGGGAGCCCGCGGACGCCGTACTGCTGGGCGACCCCCGGGAGTGCCTCGGTATCGACTTTCGCGATCGTTCCCGGGGTTTCGGTGGCGAGTCGGTCGAGAACGGGCGCGAGCATCTGACAGGGACCACACCAGTCGGCGTAGAAGTCCACGAGCACGCGATCGTGCTTCTGTAGCACCTGCTCGAAGTGCGACTGGCTCTCGACGGCGATCGGCTGGTCCGGACTCGACGCGCGCTGGTGGTCTTGCTCGGCTTTCGCCTTCAGTTCCTCGATCTTGCGTTCGCGTATGCGTTCGAGTTCGTCGTCTCCTTCCGGATTCGTCTCGTCGTCGGTGCTCATACGCCTCGCTCGTTCGCTGCGTCAAAAACGATTTCGCTGTGCTCGAGATGCTCGAAGCGCTCTTCAGAACGGAAGTTTCGAACGGAGCCAGCCCAGGAAGCCGCTCGAGTCCTCGCTCTCGTCTCCGTTGTCCGTCGGAACGAGGTCCGTCTCCGTCGATTCGGCGTCAGAGACGACGAGTGCGGACTCCTCGCCTGATGCCGGATCCTCGTCCGACGCGGTCGACTCGAGGGAGTAGTCGACGCGTCCGGCTCGAGGGGTGGTGTCTGGTTCAGGGGCGGTGTCGGGTTCGGGGGCGCTCTCGTCGTCGGCGTCGCCAGCATCACTGACACTGTCCGGTTCGTCGACCGGCTCGGCCCGTTCGGCTTCGGGTTTGGATTCTGCCTCGAGTCCGGAGGCGGAATCGTCCTCGAGTTCGGTGTTATCGTCGACATCGACATCGGCTTCGCCCGTGTCTGCGTCCTCGCCCTCACCCTCGTCCTCGACCACGAACCCGGATTCAGCTTCAGGTTCGGGCTCGGATCCAGATTCCAACTCGGATTCAGGTTCGGACACGGACTCGGAATCGTCCTCGACCCCATCCGTTCCCTGGATCGATTCCGTTTCGGTCGCTCCCGAATCGGCGTCGTCCGCGGAAGACGAGTCGTCACCGCTGTCGATCCAGAGGAACTCGTCGGATCGCGTCCGGCCGGTGAGCAACAGGTCGTCGAGCGCGCCCTCGTCGACCAGCTCGTCGTCGACGTCGTGAACCGGCTCGTCGTCCTCGTCGGCGCTCGCGATGATCTCCTCGGGGCTCTCGTCCTCGAGAACCTCGTTCATTCCGGGGTCGGCGGCGGCCTCGTCGCGAAGCTGACTGAAGAGGTCGGCAGCAGTCACGTCCTCGACGTCGTCACCGTGTGCTGTCTCGTCGGAGTCAACCGGCTCCTCGTCGGCCGAGTCATCTTCGATTTCCCCGAAGAGCTCGTCCATGCTCGGACCGATATCGAAATTTCCCTCCCTCGATTTTTCATCGGTCGTACTATCGGTCATGTGCTCTTCTGTCCGAATAGATTATCAATCGGCATTAAGCTTTGGAATATTAACAGTCACTGAAGTGTGATATTCGATTCTCGTTTCGAACGTCAGCGGTCGATTGACGAAGTATACGTATCCCTACACGAGATACGGAAACGGATGGGAAATCAAGGTACGCAACGCAGTTGGCAAACTAGACGGTCCAAATCGGGAATCGTGAGAGTAAAATCCGGTGGTCGTCACGGTTCAGGCAGATGGCAGACCGCGGGTTCGACTTCGAGGAGCAATTGACGTCCCAGGCCGACGCGGACCGACGGTACTCGCTCGCGCCAACCGATCGAATCGATTCCCGCGGCTACGTTTCCGAGCCACCGAGAGGCGGCCTTCCGGTCCTCGAGGCCGACGAGTTGCTCGTGTTCGGCTCGAACAACTACCTCGGGTTGACCGCGAACCAGCGGGTCCAGAACGCCGCGAGACAGGCCGCCGCTACCGTCGGGACCGGCTCCGGCGGAAGCCGGCTCACGACCGGCGATACGATGGTCCACCACGACCTCGAGCGACTGCTCGCCGAGACCTTCGAGACGGACCGTGCGCTCGCGTTCTCCTCGGGCTACGCTGCGAACGTCGGAACGATCACCGCCCTCGAGCCCGACGTCGTTTTCGTCGACGAGTACACCCACGTCAGCGCGTTCGACGGCTGCCGGCTCGCCGGGACCGAGGTCGTTCCGTACGGCCACTGCGATCCCGACGCCCTTCGCGACGCGGTGGAGGACGCCCTCGAGCGGCGTGCTATCGGTGGAGTAACAGCCGACGTCGACGCCGACGCCAACACCGTCGCCGATGTCGACACCGATACCGAGGCCGACGCCGACGCCAAACCCGACGACGAATCCTGGCTCGTCGTCACCGATTCGATCTTCAGTCAGGACGGGTGGGTTGCTCCGCTCGAGGAACTCTGCGACGTCGCCGACTCGGTCGGCGCCTGGATCATGGTCGACGAGAGCCACGCGACCGGCCTCTACGTCCGCGGTGGTGGAATCGTCCAGGCCGAGGGGCTTGCCGACCGCGTCGACATCCAGATGGGGGCGCTTTCGACGGCGCTCGCCAGCCAGGGCGGCTACGTTGCGGGCGACGACGCGTTAATCGAGTGGCTGGCCGCTCGTGCGCCACCGTTCGTCGAGTCGACGGGTCTGACCCCGATGGCGGCCGCGGCGGCGAGCGAAGCACTCCACCTCTCGAAACACGGCGATTACCGCGAATCCCTCTGGGAGAACGTCACGCGTCTCCGCGACGGCCTGCTGACGATGGGCTACGAGGTCGATGGCGATTCGCAGATCCTGCCGGTCTACGTCGAGACGCGGGACGCGGCCCGGACCCTGGCGGACGACCTTCGCGAGCGGGGCGTGATCGTTTCCGCGCCCGTTCGTACGAGTTCTGGTGGACACACGTCCAGGAACGCGGTTCGGGAGGGGTACGTCTACGTGCTCCCGACGGCCGCGCACACCCGCGATGATCTCGTTGCCTGCCTCGAGGCGTTCCAGGACGCCGGCGAAGCTTGCGATCTCCTGTAGATGGCTCGCGTCCTCGAGGGTCCAGATTTGTCCTCAAGGGGTCGTACTAACTCTCGAGAATCGTACTATCACCCTAGAGTACTCCCCGCTCGAGCGGTTTAGCCGCTAGAAAAAGTCTGATAGGCCCGACTGTCCATCGTCGTCTTCGTCGTCTTTGTTCTCGTCGCTCTCGTCGCTCACGTCGGCATCCGACGCACCATCGTCGGCCGCTGCGCTCGAGTCGCCACCCGTCCCCGTCCCCGAACCCGAAGTCGCCTCGTCGTCGGCGTCTGAAGCTGAAGACCCTACGTCGAGAAGCGACGCGTTCGCCGAATCAGCGGATTCATCGCTCGAGTCCGACCCGTCATTCGAACCGTCGTCGCTCCTGGCGTCCTCCCCACTCCTGGCGTCCAGGTCGCTCGAGCCCTCAGCGTCCGCGGTGCCGAAAAACGCGGAACCGGAGTGCGAGACCGTCTCCTCGGCCTGGCGTTCGGCAGCGTCCTCCACGATCGACTCGACCTTGTTGGTGTCGGCGCCGCTCCCGGTGACGAACGAGACCTCCTTCTCGTCGAGGTCGTAGGCGGCCGCCATCGCGACGGTCAACTCCCGGTTTCGACAGAGGTGGGTCATGCTCGATAGGAACGGCATGATCTCCCGGCGGACAGTGCCGATGCTCGCGCCCTCCCGGTCGGCGATCCGCTGGGCGATGGCGTCGCGTCGATCCCGGGTCCCACGGGTTCGTCCGAGTTTCGACCAATAACTCGGCGGGCCGTACCGGGTCCACCCGCCTTTGGGCTCGCGCCTCGAGGCGGCGACGCCGGCGGCGATGTTGTCGGTTGCGTAGCGCCAGTACGAGTAGTTCTGGGTCGAGCGCACCCGGCCCAGCCAGCGGTCGGCGTTGCTCATGAACTCGTAGGCGTCGGCGAGTTCGCCGCCCGAGTAGTCCTTCGGCACGTTGTCCTCGACCCAGTTGAGCAGGTCGTCGGGCGTCTCGTCGGTGTCGTAGGCAGCCAGCAGGGCGCCGTGGGCGTCTTTCTCCTTGATGAGCGCGTCGAGGAAGTCGAAGATGCCTTCAGTGCTGTCGCGTTCGCTCGTCACGACGTCGTCGACCGTCAGGCGCTTGCTGCCCTCCGCGACCGCCTGCAGGTCGTTGACCGCGGACCGAAGGTCGCCGCTCGTCGCGTCGGCGATCTTGCGGAGGGCGTCGTCCTCGAATTCGATGCCCTCGCGTCGACAGATGTCCCGGAGGACGGGGACGATCGAGCGCGCCGAGACGTCGCGGAACTCGATGGTCTGACAGTAGTTTCGCAGCGAGTTGCTCATGTCGTAGAACTCGTTTGCCACGAGGACGATCGGCTGGCTGGCCGACTTGACTACCCGCGTGACCTCTCGAGAACCGCCGTAGTCGGCGTTGCCGTGGAAGTTGTCAGCCTCGTCGAGGATGACGAGGCGGCGACCGCCGCTGCCGCCGGTCAGCGTGCCGCTCTTCGAGGCCTCGCCGGCGACGCGCTTGATCACGTCGGCCTGGCGGTCATCGCTGGCGTTGAGTTCCATCACCGGCCAGCCCATGTCGTTGGCCAGCGCGTGGGCGGCCGAGGTCTTCCCGATACCCGGACTGCCGTGGACGATGACGGGCTTTCGGTGCTCGTCCCACGTCTTCGCCCACTCCTCGAGTTTGTTGCGGGCCTTGTCGTTTCCACGTACCTCCGACAGCGTCGTCGGGCGGTACGTTTCCGTCCAGTCGCTCATTGTCGGAGGTAGGGACGAGTCGCGTTTAGTGGTTGCGGAGCGTCACCCTCGACGACCGTCTCCAGCCGAGGCGAGACGTCACCTTCTCTCTACCCACGGCACTCGAGACTCGAGGCGACGCCTGTTCGGACGGATGGCGACATTTGCAGGTGATGCGACTGTCGAACCGAGTTCTCGCCCGCTCGAAACCGCACGTTACGGCACCTCGACCGGCGAACGCTCCGAATCTCGGACAATCGTCTGGTTGGTGCAGGAAACAGTCTCTCGAGTGCTCTAGGGAGCGATTACCATCGTTTCATCGCCGAAACTGAACTTACACGCAGAATAAGCAAGAGGTCCGGTGGTGCCGAGGGTACTATGTCCCTCTGGCCCAGGCGGACCGTGATGGCTCTCGGTGCCTCGCTCGTCATCGGCAGTTTCCTCGGTGCGGCTAAAACGAGCGGCGGGGCCCATGTGAAGTCGACGGTCCCGATGGCGGTGACGCCTGCGGACGCCGATCACTGGACGTCCTACCACGGCACCCCTGGAAACACCGCCGCCCTCTCGGGCTCGAGTCGGTTTCCAGCGCCCGAGACGGTCGCCTGGGAATACGAGCAGGATGGCGACGTCGTCGTCGCCGATGGCACGGTCTACCTCCGGACGGGGGCTGGTGTCCACGCCCTCTCCGCCAGCGATGGGTCCATCCAGTGGGTACGAGAGGACGTCGGCGCCGACGGAACCCCCGCCGTCGTCGACGACACCGTCTACGTCGCCGGCGACCGAGTGACGGCGCTCGATGCCGACAGCGGCGATACCGTCTGGTCGACGTCGTTCGGGACGAACGGCCAGATCCCAAGTCCGACCGTCGTCGACGGATCGATCTACGTGGTTGTCGACGGCGCTCTTCGCTCGCTCGACGCCGACGACGGGAGTCCCCAGTGGCGACGGAGTGGGGTCGACCTCGAGCGACAGGATGCCGACGTTGCGTCGTTCGTTTCGATTCCAGTCGCCGTCGCGAACGACCTCGTGTATGCCGCCGTTGGCGACGCCGGTTTCGTCGCGCTCGACGCCGAGTCGGGGGAGCCGGTGTGGGTCGTCCAGGAGGAGACTCCCTCGAGAGGCGAGGGACTTCCCTCAATCGTGGCGACTGAAGACCGCCTCTACGTGGCGTGGCTCGGCGACGGCGGCGATGGTGACGTCGACGACGGTGACGACGAGGGCGTCGACGGTGACAGCGACGAGGGGGAGGAAGAAGTGTGCCTGGTCCTCGATGCCAACGACGGAGCGGTCCTCGAGCGAGTCGAGTTGCGGTTCCCACTCGCGGCGACTGACACCGTCAGAGTCAGTGCCGAGCGACACGGCGTCTACGCGTACAACTACGAGACCGACCACAGCTGGACCGTCGGCGGGTCGATGGATGCGTGGGGACGACCGTCAATCGGTGGCCGCACGGTCGTCGTTCCGTACCACCCTGCCGACGGGGACCCCGCCATCTTCGGAGTCGACATCGAAACCGGCCTCGAGCAGTGGTCGTTTCCGTTAGCAGCCGTCGGACTCGAGGACCCTCACGAGGCGAGGTGGCCCGATCTCACGTACGCAATCGGTGACGGAACGGTGTACTTCTCGGGGCACGGGAGCCTCGTCGCGCTCGAGCCAGCGACGGAGGTCGGCGCGGACCAATTCGGCGGGGACGAAGACGACGCGGCCGGTGTCGACACTATGGACGGCGACGAGGCGAGCGACACCGACGATGAACACGAATCGAGGCCGAACGAGGGTGTCGCGTCGGACGAAAGCGGCGACATCGACACTACGGACGCCGACCATTCGTCGAACGCTACCGAAACCGACGATGGGACGCGCGAGGACGACACCGACGGCGCCGCATTCGACGATACCCACCAAAAGACGGACATCGAGAACGGCTCGTCTAACGACGAGGGAGACGGCGCACCCGGGTTCACCGTCGGTACCGAACTCGTTAGCGGAGGACTCGTCCTCGAGTGGCTCCGTCGTCGATTACCCGCGAACGACTTGGAGTAGGAGCCCTGCCTACTGGAACGCACGGGCCTGTCCGCTGGAACGTGCAAGCCCTGCCCAGGAACGTTACACACTCACACGGCGCCCAAAGAGTGACGGTCCTCGTCGCGGAACGTCTCGCCGAATGTTCCCCGAGACGTTCGAAACCGATCGGCTTCGGTTCGAGCCGTTGACGACCGAGACGATCACGCCCCTCGAGCTGTACGAGTACACGAACTCGGCCACTGACTTCGGGGCGGTCGCCACGCACCTCACGACCGACGTCCACGAGACGGCGAACGACGCCCGCAAGTACCTCCTCGAGTCCGAGAAGCGGTGGGACGACGCCACGCGAGCGAACTGGACGATCTATCCGCTCGAGGGCGAATCCATCGGAACGTTCGCCGGCGTCGCCAGCCTCATCCCGCTCTGGGAGAAGCGCACCGCCCGACTCGGCCTCTGGCTTCGCAAACCGTTCTGGGGCCGCGGCTACTCGAGCGAGCGCGCCGCGGCGACCATGGCCATCGCGTTCGACCGCCTCGACCTCGAGGTGGTCTCGGTGGGCTACCTGAAGGGCAACGCAAAGTCGAAGCGGGCGATCGAGAAGTACGTCGAGCGCTACGGGGGGACGTACGACAGCGTGTTGCGAAACTGGGTGCCACTCGATGGCGAGATCCGCGACCTGCACCGGTACACAATCACCGCCGAGGCGTGGGAGACGAATCGGCCCGAGACGGCGTATACGGTTCGCGAGTGAGGTGGTACTCGAGTGAACGTCGTTGCTCGAGTGAGTGACGAAAACCGAGTGAGCGACGTCGAAGGCACCAACCAGGACGACCGAGATGGTCGATGAAGGACGAAGGAAGCTTTAGGTCGCTCCCACAGACAATACGCATCAGGGTACTCGAGATGACGAACGCGATACCGGACTCGGGCGTCGAGGCGTCGGGCGATAACGACGAGGCCAGCGCCGGGACTGGAACGAGTGCGGACGAACCGGATGCCGCGGGGGACCTCCGTCCGTTGTTTCTGGGCGTGGTCGCTGGCGCACTCGCCTGGCTCGCCGGCTACGCGGTCACCTACGGATTGGCTCGCGAGTCGATTCGCGTCGATCTCCGGACCGACGTTCTCGAGTCCGCCGCGGGCGAGACGCTCACCGCTGAACTGGTCGCCTGGACCTACCTCAACGCCCACGGGGTGGCGACCGAGGTGCCGCGGCGCGGGCTCTTCAGACTCTTGCCGCCGGAACAGAACGTCGTCCTGAACGGGAGCGGCGCCGAGTGGCTCCTCTTGCTGGTGCCGCCGCTCGTCATCGCGTTGGCCGGCGCGTACTGCGCATACGACCAGTTCGAGCGCCTCGAGTCGATCACCGAAGCCGCGATCGACGGCGCGATGGTCGCCATCGGCTACCTCGCCGTCACGATCGTCGCCGTCCTCGTCTCGACGGTCGTGATCGAGGGTTCGGTGATCCGACCGTCGCCGCTCGAGTCGATACTCGTCGCCGGGATCGGCTATCCGATCGTCTTCGGTGCGCTCGGGGCCGTCACCGTCGTTCGGCTCCGCGCTCGCAGTGGCGTTCGAACTCCGTGACCGCCGTTATTCTCCAAGCTTTCGAGCGACCATCTCGCCCCAGTTGGCGAACTCGTGGCGCTCGTAGAACGCCTGCGCCCGGTCGTTTTCGCGGTCGACGTCTAGCACGAGTCGGTCGAGTGGCAGGTCCTGGCCGCGGGCGACCGCGAGCGCTCGCTCCATCAACGCGTCGGCAACGCCGGTCCCGCGCGCGTCGGGAGCGACGTAGATTTCGTTGAGAATGGCCGCGTCCCAGATGTACGCGAGCGACTCCGGGAGGACGAATACGTAGCCGACGAGTGTCGACGACCCCGCTTTCTCGTCCCCTGACGATTCCGGCTCGACGGCGACCGTCACTGCCTCTGGTTCCTCGTCCAGGCAGCGTTCGACCCACTCGAGGTAGCCTTCGCGGTAGGCGTCGGTGAGCTTCGATTCGTACCGTTCTGACTTGCCGTCGTCGCCCGTTCCCTCGCCAAGTCCCAGTTCGAACGCCCGTTTGAGCGCCCAGAGGCCGTCTGCATCGGTCGCCGGATCGTACGGTCGGATCGTCGGCTCGACGGTCGTGTCCATACCCGCCGATAGTCGTGAGGGGCTAAGGCTCACCCGATTTCCCGACCTGGTGCGTTCGGCTGATCAGCCCCCAGGGGTCGAAGAGGTACACGCCCGCGAGGCCGAGCGCCAGGACGACGACGAACACGCGGGCGGCCTCCGCAAGATCCGTGGGAACCGACGGCTCGAGTGTAATCGCCATCACGCCCGCGACGCTGATCCACAGGACGGCGGTGATCGTCCGCTGACGACGGTTCATACTCGAGTATGGCCTCGAGGCGTACTTCAAGGTCCCGCTTAGTACGCACAATTCTTGATGGTTTCGTGCTCAGTGACGTGCTCGAACGCGGAGGCGAACGCCCTGCTGATCTCCTTCGTATCGTCGAGATCCTACCGTCGAACGATCGGAATTGGACTCGAGCGGTGTGCTCGAGTACCGACGCTCATACTCAATACTATAATTATCTAAGTATAATAGTATAGGGTGTATAGTGAACTTTGAGGCTGGCGTCGTCGAGCAGGGTATTCGAACAGCGTCGAGTTCCATTTCCTGTTTGTCGGTTTCCGCTCGCGGATGCAAGTATCACTACGCGGTACGCACGGCTTTCGCCGTTCACATCGTGATTCTCCCCGACGACCGTAGCCGTTGCACCCGCGGTCGACGTCATCCAACCCGGTCCATCGCCGGTTTTATTTTACTGTTGAAAATAGCGTCGCTATGGTCAAAGAGCCCGTCGACGTCGAGACGGCGGGGCAGAACGTCGCCGGTGAGGAGCCTGCGGCGGAGCCAGAAGCGGTCACCGACGACACGACGGTCCACGACGACGATGTCGAACTCGAGCGAACGATTGGATTGGTCAGCGGCCTGGCAATCGGAATCGGGACGATGATCGGAGCGGGGATTTTCGTGTTCCCCGGATTAGCGGCGAGCAACGCGGGGCTCGCTGCCACCGTCTCGTTTGGTATCGGCGGGTTGATCGCGTTGTTCGTGGCGCTTCCGACGTCCGAACTCGCCACAGCCATGCCCCGTAGCGGGGGCGGATACTACTTCATCTCGCGAGGGATGGGTACCGCCTACGGTGCAATCGTAGGTCTCGGACTCTGGTTGGGGTTAATGTTTGCCTCCGCGTTCTATCTCGTCGGCCTCGGTCACTACGCGAGCGCCGTGTTCGCTGAACTCGGCGTCGGGCTCCCGTTCAGCCCCGTTATCGGGATTGGATTACTGTTCGGCGCAGCGCTGACGGCGTTGAGTATTGGTGGCACAGAAAACACAGCCAAGCTGCAGAATATTGTCGTCGGGATTCTCCTCGTCGTCCTCACGGGATTTCTCTCGTATGGCGTCCTCGACGCTTTCGGGGTCTTTGGTCGGACCAGCGTCCCGGAGCAATTCTTCTCGAGAGGCTACTTCCCGGTGTTGACGACGGCCGCGCTCGTGTTCACATCGTATCTGGGGTTCGCCCAGGTTGCAACCGTTGCGGGTGAGATCAAGCGGCCGGGGCGGAATCTGCCGCTGGCGATGGTCGGGTCGGTGCTCGTCGTCACCGTGTTCTACGTCGTGACGATTTTCGTCGCGACCAGCGCGTTCGGAGCGGACCGGCTCGGTCAGTTCGGTGAGACGGCGATGGTCGAAGTGGCCCGTGAGTTCCTCGGACTGCCCGGCGCGGTCGCTATCCTGGGTGCCGGGTTGTTGGCAACGTTCTCGAGTGCAAACGCGTCGATTCTGAGCGCCTCCCGGGCAGTGTACGCATTGAGTCGGGATGCCTTGCTACCCCGAAAAGCGAGCGAAGTCAACCTCCGGTATGGGACTCCACACGTCGCGCTGCTGGCTGCCGGTGGCCCGATTCTCGCGCTCGTGGCGACCGGACAGGTCGAATTGCTCGCGGAGGTCGCGTCGTTTCTCCACCTGATCATGTACGGTCTAATGTGTGTCGGGCTGATCGTGTTGCGACGCCGGAATCCCGAGTGGTACTCGCCCAGTTACCGTGTCCCGGGGTATCCAGTGTTGCCTGGCGTCGGTGCGCTCGCTAGCTTCGGTCTGATCGCCTTCATGCAACCTGCGTCGATCGCCATCGGCATCGTAGTCATGGTCGTGTCGTACCTGTGGTATCGTTATTACGCTGGAGACGTCATACTCAAGGGGGAGATCTGAAATGACGGACCGACCATCGATACTCGTTCCGATTCGCGTACTCGAAGGAGAGTCGGTTCCGGAGGGGGTTCCCGGTCTCCTCGCGAACGCCCACGTCGTCTTGCTGGGATATCACGTCGTTCCCGAACAGACCGCACCGGGACAGGCACAGATGCAGTTCGAGGAGCGAGCCACGGCCCGTCTCGACGAATACGAGGCGATCTTCGAGGAGGCGGGAGCGACCGTCGAACGGCGACTCGTCTTCACGCACGACGGACAGAAGACGATCGACCGCACGATTCACGAGCACGACTGCATGGCAGTTCTCGTCCCGAACGCCACCGGGACGGTTGACGATGTGCTCGTCGCCGTCCGCGGGGCCGTGGGAATCGACCGTCTCGCCCGCGTCGTCGCCGGCGTGTTCGGTGCGATGGACACCTCGATAACGCTGTACCACGTCGTCGAGACGAAGGAAACGGACGAGGACATTGGGACACTTCTCGATGGGATGGTCGATCGACTGGGAGAGCTCGGTGTCGACGAGTCGAAGATCGAGACACGAGTCGAGCGAGATCAGAAGCCTCTCGATGCGATCGTCGACGCATCTGAAGCGTTCGATGCCGTCGTGATGGGTGAGACGGATCCGTCGCTCGTAACGTACGTGTTCGGTATGCCGGCCGACCAGGTTGCCGACCGGTTTCTCGGCCCCGTTCTCGTCGTCCAGCATGAACTTGCGAACGAAAGGGACGAGTGAGATGGCCGAATACCATAGACGTGGAGGATAGGTGTCCGGCGGAGGAGGCTTTGCGGAGAAGGTGTCGACGAGATTGCCTCAGAGCACGGTAGTAGCAATCCTCGTATGGTTGTGCAGAATTATGAGTTTCGACGTACGTGGATATAGAAAACGTAGCAACGTTTGAGGCCGGCGTCGTCGAGAGCGGTCCCAACAATCACTGTGCGCGATATTGTTCGCGGAAGAACGCAAGTGGGCGATTTGGACCACGGTCGTCCCTCACTGCGTTCGGTTTTCCCTCTGATTCAAATCTCCATGGTCTGGTTTTCACGATCCGGACGCTCGCTACGCTCACAAGTTGGACCGTGAAAACGCCGAGAGGGAGATTTGAACTCCCGTGTCCGTGGGGACAGCAGATTTCGAATCTGCCGCCTTGGCCGGGCTAGGCTATCTCGGCTCACTCGTACGTAGCCGGGTGGTGATTTTAGCCGTTTCGGTTTCTCGCAGCCGCGGGGTCGGTTACCACGGTCGCGACCGGCCCGAGTTCAGGACCGGAACCAGCATCGAGACCGCTGTCTGGAGCCGTCACCCGCTACTCGAGCGCGACCTGCTCACCACTACCTCGAACGTGACAATAACAGAAGAAATATGGGCGACCACCTCGAGTCCGACGCCATGGACGTCACTCAGGCCAGCGAAGAGTGCAACACGGTACTCGACGCGATTGGCGAGGCCGTCATCTGCGACCGTGAATTTCTCGAGACCGTCCTCCTCGGCGTCGTCGGACGCGGGCACGTCCTGCTCGAGGACGTCCCCGGCACGGGGAAGACCCTCACAGCCCGCAGCGTCGCGACCGCCCTCGGACTGTCGTTCTCGCGCATCCAGTTCACCCCGGACCTCCTCCCATCCGACGTGACCGGCACCCACGTCTTCAACGAGCAGGACCGGGAGTTCGAGTTCAACGAAGGTCCCATCTTCGCGAACATCGTCCTCGCCGACGAGATCAACCGTGCGCCGCCGAAAACCCAGGCCGCGCTGCTCGAGGCGATGGAGGAAGGGCAGGTGACGACCGACGGCGAGACCCGCCAGCTGCCACAGCCGTTCTTCGTCATCGCGACCCAGAACCCCGTCGAGCAGGAGGGGACGTTCCCGCTCCCCGAGGCGCAGGTCGATCGCTTCCTCGTGAAGACCTCGATGGGGTATCCCGACGAAGGTGGAGAGATCGAACTCCTCCAGCGGCGAGCGAGCCGCGACGAGATGAGCCCGAGCGTCGAGACGGTGTTCGAACCCGAACACGTCACCGCCCTCCGGCAGGTCCCCGAGACCGTGACGGTGGACGAGGACCTCCTCGAGTACGTCGTCGCCCTCGCCCGACAGACCCGGACCGACGGCCGGGTCGAGGTCGGCGTCTCTCCTCGTGGGACCCAGCGCCTGTTCGAGGCCGCTCGCGCCTACGCGACCATTGCGGGGCGGGAGTACGTCACCCCGGACGACATCAAGCGCGTCGCCCACCCGGTGATGGCCCACCGCCTCGTGCTCACGCCCGACGCGACGGTCAACGAGGTCTCGAAGTCCCAGATCGTCGACGCGGTCCTCGATTCGGTACCGGTGCCGACGCTCGAGTGACGGAAACGACGAACTCGAGATTCGAGAGAACGGTATTGCGAGACATCGGACGACCTCACCGCGTGGGGAACGCTATCGTAAGCTATTGCAGCGTCTCGACACCTCCCCGTCGCGGTTCTCGATATTGCCAAAAAAGACGTGAATGGCGTCGGCTCAGGCTTCCATCTCTGGCGCACTCTCAGCTTCGACGAGCTCTTTGGACGTCCGGAGCGAGTGTTTGAACTGGCGCTCGTTGTACCGCTTCGCGACGGGTTCGAGCACGCGCTCGAACAGCGAGTCGCCGAACTCGTAATCGGCCCGCTGGACGACCTTCGTCCCGGAATCGGTCTCTGCGTAGTAGTAGTGTAGCTCCCCGGTCATACCGGGGCTCTCGAACGTGGTGATCGTGTGTTGGTTCGGTTCGGCGATTCGCATCTCCATTTTACCGTCCATCGAGGTGCCGAGCAGCCTGTAGGTGGCGTTCATCCGAAGACCGTCATCGGTCTCCTCGACGATCTCGACATCGGTCAGGCTGGGCATGGTTCGTCGCCAGTTCTCGGGGTCGATCCCGAACTGAAAGACGCGGTCTACGGGCGCTTCGATTTCGATCGTGTGCTCGAACGTGGGCATCTATATCATCTCTGTGTCAACTCGAATCACGCACTGATCTCTACGAAGGAATCGGGTACGACGACGGCTGACTCACTTGATATAGGCGCGCTGAGGTAATAAGACTATGCTCGGAAACGCGACGCCAGGGGCCGTTACCCTGTATTTTTCATCCCGGCGGCGATCCCCTTGACCGTCAGCCTGAGCGTTCTCTCTTCGACGTCGGTTCGGTGGGTTCGCCCCAGCAGGTGCGTCTGGAGGAAGTTGAGCGGATCGACGTAGGGGTTCCGTCGCTCGAGGTTCTCGCCCATCCAGTCGCGCGTGTGGAGCGTTTCACGCTGGCCGATCGTCTTGACCAGGTCGACCGCGCGGTCGTACTCCTCGGACACCCGCGGGAAGAACCGCTCCCGCAGGTCCTCGGTCGCCAGGTCGGCGTACTGCTCGGCGATCTCGAGCTCCGTTCGCGAGAGCGAGAGCGCGGCGTTGTCGAGGGTCGTGCGGAAGAACGGCCACTCCTCGTACATCGTCTGCAGGGTCTCGACATCGCCGTCGTTCTCCAGGTAGGCGTCGATGCCGTCGGCGACGGCGTACCAGCCCGGCAGGATGCACCGCGCCTGCGTCCAGGAGAAGACCCACGGGATCGCCCGCAGATCCTCGACCGTCCGCTCGCCGCTCCGGGAGGCCGGCCGCGAGCCCAGGTCGAGGTCCTCGATGACGGTGATGGGCGTCGCCTGCTCGAAGTACTGGACGAAGCCGTCGGTCTCGAGCAGGTCGCGGTACTCCTGGCGGGCCGCGTCGGCCATGGCGTCCATCGCCTCGATCCACTCATCCTCGATGCGCTCCTCAGGTTGCTCGATCGCCTGCTTTCGCGCCCGCAACTGGGCGTTGAGCATCTGCTCGATGTTACGCTCGGCGATACGGGGGTTGCCGTACTTCTCGGCGATGGCCTCCCCCTGCTCGGTGAACTTGACCTGGCCGGTGACGGTGCTATTCGGCAGGGCCAGCAGGGCCTCTCCCATCGGGCCCCCGCCGCGGGAGATGGACCCCCCGCGGCCGTGGAACAGGCGCATCGTCACGTCGTAGTCGTCACAGATCTGACCGAGTCGGCGCTGGTTCTTGTACAGCGACCAGTTCGCCGCCAGGAACCCGTTCTCTTTGTTCGAGTCGGAGTATCCCAGCATGATCTCCTGAGTCCGCCCGCGGGCCTCGAGCACCTGCGCGTAGGCTTCGTTGTCGAACAGCGTCCCCATGATGCGGCGAGCGCCCGAGAGGGCGTACTCCGTCTCGAGCAGCGGGACGATGTCGATGCCGCAGTGTTCCGGCAGGGAGACGATACCGGCCTGGTCGGCCAGGAACAGCACCTCGAGGACGTGGGACGGCTCGTTGTTCATCGAGATGCAGTAGGTGTCGATGGCCTCGTTGCCGTACTCGGCCTGCCAGTCGGCGAGGCTGTCGAAGAGGGTGACGACCCGACTCGAGGTGTCCGAGAGGTCCTCCGTCCGGGAGAGGTCGACGATTGTCTCGTCCTGGAGGACGGCGTCGGTGAGCAACTCGACGCGCTCGTCCTCCGAGAGGGTCTTGTACTCGATGCCTTCCCGCGAGAGCACCTCGTCGATGGCGTCCGTGTGGTTCTGGCGGTGATCGCGCAGGTCGAGGCTGGCGAGCGAGAGGCCGAAGGTGGCGACCTGTCTACGCAGGGGGTCGACGTGAGCCTCGACCACGGTTTCCCCGCTGTTCTCCCGGAGGCTGTCGGCGATGATCTCGAGGTCCTCGACGAGTTCGTCGGCGTCGTCGTAGCCACCGGGGCGAACGTCGCCGACGCGTTCGAGGCGCTCGCGCATCAGTTTGAGCTTCTGGCGGTAGGGTTCGCCCGGGTAGCGTTCCTTCGCCGTCTTGGCGCTTCCCGGCAGTCGCTCCCGGTCGGCCTCGAGCGAGGCGTCGAACGTGTTGCCGGTGGTGATCCGACTCCCGTCCTGACTGAGCACGCCCGAGAGCCGCTTGAGTTGCTCGCGATAGCGGTCGATCACGACCTCGCGTTGCCGTTCGAGGGTGTTGGCCGTGACCTCGGGCGTGACGTAGGGGTTGCCGTCGCGGTCACTCCCGGCCCACGAGCGGAACTCGAAGAGTTTGGGGACATCGATGGCCCCGTCGAGTTCGTCGTCCAGCGCGTCGGCCAGTTCGTCGTACACCTCGCCGACGACGTCGAAGAGCGTGTTTTCGAGGTACCACTGGACGTTCCGGGCCTCGTCCTCTGGTTCGGGCTGGCGCTTGCGGACCTGTGGGGTCTGCCAGAGGCTCGTCACCTCGGCGTCGACGTCCCGCCAGACCTGCTCGCGCTCCTTGTCGGTCAGCAGCCGCTCGTCGAGCGTCTCGAGGTGGGTCGCCACCGTCCGGAGCTTCGACTTGACGGTCTTTCGGCGCGCTTCCGTCGGGTGGGCCGTGAACGTCGGTTCGATGAGCACGTCGTCGAGGATGCCCGAGACGGTCTCTAGATCCGCTTCGGACAGCTCCTCGGCGGCCGTCTCGAGACTGTCGTCGAGCGTTCCGTCCTGGGAGTCCTGTCGAATCGACCGGACGCGCTCGCGCTCCTCGGCGAGGTTGATCAGTTCGAAGTACGTCGTGAACGCACGGGCGACCACGCGTTGCTGGTGTGGCGACAGCCCCTCGAGTTCGGTGGCCAGTGGCTCTCGTGACTCGATGTCTCCCGCACGGTAGTCGATGGCGGCCGTTCGACAGGATTCGACGGTGTCGAACGCACGACGCGACGTCTGGTCCTCGAGGACGTCACCCAGGAGGGCCCCGAGTTCGCGAACGTCCTGTCGGACTTCCCTGTTGTGCAGTCGCATACCAACACTCTACGCGCCCTATTGCTAAAAACTCCGTACAGCGCGAAAGTTTGCCACGTGAATCGTCTTTCGTGAGGGTTTCGAGCCCGTTAGCGAAGCGTTTTCGAGACGAGTTCGACCCTCAATTGTACTCCCGCCAGCGGTACCCACACTCGGTACACTTGAAGAACCGCGTCGGCGGCTCGTCGGCCGAGGCCGTCTGCTTGATCGTGTACCAGGCCTCCTCAGTGCCACACTCGTCACAGCGGACGTCCGTCGCGATTGGCTTGCCCTCGAAGTTCGCCTCCTCGTCGGACTCGATCACGTCGTCGAACGTCTGGGACTCGGTCGTGACGAACGAGGCTTCTTGTTCCCGGTCTCGAGCCGTCGACGCGCCGCAGTCGTCGTTGGTACAGACCATGTGGTCCCCATCGGCTTTCATCATCGAACCGCAGTTGTCGCAGAACTGCATACCAGAGGTATCGGCTCGAGGGGCAAAAACGATGCGTCAGCGGCCCGACCGAGGCCCGCCGAGAATGGCTTTCCACACTCGAGACGGAGCCTATTTCGCCCCACAGCCGCGAGTGTCGCGTATGAACCAGACCACGGAGACCACGGCCCGCGTCCTCCCGGGGCGAACCGCGGACGAGTGGCTCCTCCTCGAGGTCGACACGGCCGATCCGACGTACGTCGAGCGACCCGACCTGGACGGCGACCCCGATTCGGGCGACGACGCGGATCGAAACGGCCCCGGTCTCGAACACGGTAACCGGATCGAGGCGACGCTCGAGTGGGACGACGGCGAACCTCGACTCGCTTCCTGGACGGTTCTCGAGCCGACCCGGTTTCGCTTCCGTCGGACGGACGCCCCCGTCTTCCAGGCCGCCCAGCACTGTTTCGAGGAGGCCCGACGAGCGGGCGAGGCGATGAACGCCCGCGTGATTCACGACACCGACGGTCGCCCGAACGGCGTGGTCTACACCTTCGCGGATCAGCCGGGTCAGCGCGACCTCTACGCCGAGTTTCGCGACGGCGAGAAGCCCCTCGAGCCCTTGCTCGATCGCGCCGCCGAGTCGACCGAGGCGCCGTTTTCGGTCTGGGTGCTCGACGTGAGCGAGCCGTTCGTACTCGTGACCATCGTCCTCGATCCGGACGGGTTACTCGAGGGGAAGATGCGCGAGGCGTACGGGGATGCCGGGTAGGAACCGTCCCTTTCAGTTGCGGGGCGAGTACCCGACTCGGCCGCTCACTCGTAGGTGAAAAAGCGGACGTTACAGGACGGACAGACGAGTTTTTCCTGTGGCGTCTTGCCGACCGGGGTCGCTTCGCCACAGCAACTCGCACGCGTGATCGTCACCTTGCCGCCACAGAGCGGACATTCCTCGAGGAGCGACCGCAGGGGGCGCCCCGCGGCGCGAGCGACCGCGTCGTCGACTCGTTCCTCGAGCGCGCGGGCCGCGGCGAGTTCGGCGACGGCGACTCCCTGGTGGAGCGTCACGGGCGCGCCAGCGGCCGGGTCGAGGATGACGACGGGGCGCCCCCACTGCCGGCGAGTGCGCGTCTCTACCGTGGACGGCGTCACCTCGTCGGCCACGTCGGCCAGCGCCTTGAGGTCGAGGTGACGAAGCGACGCCATCTCGCGACGCCAGTCCTCGCGGAAGTCTGGGTCGAGCACCACGTCCTCGGCCTCGACGTCGACGACGCCGGCCTCGAGCAACGTGGTGAGGACCGCTTCCCCGTCCGGTGGGGTGTCATCGCCCGAGCCCGTGCCCGCGTTCGCGTTCGCAGCCGCATCCGCGGTCACGGTCGAACTCGTCGTCGATCCAGATTCCTCGACTGTTCCGAGCCCGCCAGCGTCGGCCAGCGATCCGGTCGTCGAGCCCCGATGCTCGTGGCCGAACGGATCGACCGGTAGCCTGGCGAAGAGCTTCGGTGCCAAGTGCGGCGTGTACGGAACGAGGTAGCCCCGGAGGCCGATCCCGGCGACGCCAGCAGTCGCGACCACCACCGCGGTCCGTCGCCGCCCCCTGAGAGCGAGGACGCCGACCGCCACGACGAGCAGCACGACGTTGGTCACCGTACACGGCCAGCAGCGATTCTCCCCGGTGTACTCCGGGCGTCGAACGCGCTCGAGAAGCGAAGCCATGCGGGGCAATTTCTGGTGGGACGGCTTGAGTGTGGCGCTGGAGACAGGCTTTTTACAACGGGTGTTATACGTCGACTGGAATGAACGTGCGCCCTCCACAGTCAAGCGGGCTGGTGGTTCGACATGGACGGTGACGAACTGATCGCGACGCTCGAGGACGCGGGCCTCTCGCCGTACCAGGCCGACGCCTTCGTGACGCTGCTCGAACTGGGCGCTGCGTCGGCAACCGACATCGCCCACGCCAGCTCCGTCCCCGATCCGCGAATCTACGACGTCCTGCGCGGACTCGAGGACGACGGATACATCGAAACCTACGAACAGGACAGCTTGCACGCCCGCGCCCACGACCCGGATGAGGTCCTCGCCGACCTTCGCTCGCGGGCGAGTCGCTTCGAGACGGCCGCCACGGAGATTGAAGAGCGCTGGAACCGGCCCGATATCGAGGACCACAAAGTCAGCATCGTCAAGCGACTCGACACGGTGCTGACACAGGCCGAGGAGTTGATCCGGGAGGCGACGACGCAGGTGCAAGTCGGCCTGACGGTCGAGCAGTACCACGAACTCGAGGACGCACTCGCGGCGGCACTCGAACGGGGCGCCGACGTGAAGGTGTGTCTGTTCCCGTCGGTCGACGCCGAGATGGACCTCCCGTCGATGGAGTCGCTGGCGCGAACCTGTACGGAGGCCCGGCGTCGACCGATCCCCTCGCCGTTCGTCGCGCTCGTCGATCGGTCCTGGACGTGTTTCTCCCCGCACGGGTACTCGACGAACGAGTACGGCGTCATCGTCAACGACCGGACGCACACCTTCGTCTTCCACTGGTACTTCCTGACCAGCCTCTGGGAGGTCCACGAGACGATCTACTCGGCCCGGAACGACGAGTTCCCCGTCACCTACGTCGACCTCCGGCACTGCCTGCGTGACGTCATCCCCCTGCTCGAGGACGGGGTGGCGATCGAGGCGACGGTCGAGGGAATCGAGACCGGTTCGGGACTGGAGGTCACCCGGTCCGGGACGGTGACGGACGCCACCTACGCGGGTGTCACGACGGAAGCCGATCACCCGGCCCCGCTGGCACAACTCGCGGGCGAGGCGTCGATCACCCTCGAGACCGAGGACGGACCCGTTACCGTCGGTGGCTGGGGCGCGATGCTCGAGGACCTCGAGGCGACTCGTATCACGGTCGACTCGAGTGCCTGATGAATATATGAAGTATTACCTTTTCACGAATAGTTACTACGTTCGGGTGCTATTGTCGAGTAACGTCGTCGCGTCGAACCCGCCGCCTCGGGCCGGTGAGTGTGCCGCAAACGATGTCTTCTCCAGCACTCGTACCGCTCGACGACTGTCTTCGCTTCATTTACAACACCTGTTGTACCTGATCCAGTAGTTATAAATACGAACGACATTGTTATCTCCTTCTATGAGTGAGAGAAACTCACAGGGGAGCGACGGAATCGACTCGAGCGTCTCGCGTCGGACGTTCGTGAAAGCAGCGGGGGCGAGCGGGGCCGCGGTGAGTCTCGCAGGGTGTATCTACGGCGACGAAAGCGATGGCGGCTCCGGGGACACCATCACGATCGCGATGGGATCGACGACCATCTCGGACATCGAGGACAACCTGCCGGACCTGCTCCACGAAAACGGGCTGAGCGACGATGTCGAAATCGACTTCAGTTCCCAGGAGGACGACTCCGGCGCGCAGCGAGATAAGTACATTTCGTTGCTCGAGGCCGAGGAGTCCAGCCCCGACCTGTTCATGATGGACACGGGGTGGGCGAACGTATTCATCGAACAGGGCTACATCGCCAACCTCTCGGAGGAACTCGACGACGACACCCTTGACCGGATCGACAGCGACTACTTCGAGGCGTTCACCAACACCGTCCGCGATACCGAGAGTGGCGACCTCTACGGAATCCCGCTGTTCCCGGACTACGCGGTCATGCTGTACAACAAGGAGTACGCGCGTGAAGCCGGCTACTCCGACGACGACTTCGAACAATGGGAGACCGAGCCGATGACCTGGCAGGAGTGGGCCGAGACGGCCCAGGAGGTCACCGAGGCGTCGAACGCCGAGTTCGGCTTCTCGACCCAGTGGGACATCTACGAGGGGACCGCCTGCTGTACGCTCAACGAGGTCATGACGTCCTTCGGCGGCGCGTACTTCGGCGGCGAGGAGAACCTGGGCGGCCCGGTCGGCGACCGCCCGGTCACCATCGACGAACCGGAGTTCATCGAGGCCCTCAGCATGGTGTACACGCTCGCCGCTCAGGAGGAAGACGAGTACACACTCGACGACTACCCGACCGGGGTCGCGTCGCCAGACATTACCCAGTGGACGGAGAACCCGGCACTCTCGCCGTTCACGGAGGGGCAAGCCGCGTTCCACCGCAACTGGCCGTACTCGATCGTCGAAACGCTCAGCGGGGACTACGACTTCGAGGACCAGGACGACCTCGGCGTGATGCCGATCCCTTACGCCGTCGAAGATGGCGAAGGCGCCCACCCGGGAACCGGTGGCTCGACCTCTGCACAGGGCGGGTGGCACATCTGCATGAACCCCAATACCGAGAAAAAGGAAGAGGCGGTGGAGGTACTCACTGCCATGACCGAGGACGACTTCAATCTCGGCATGCTCGAGGCCATCGCGTGGCTACCGCCGAAACCGGAACTCTTCGACTCCGAGGAGGCGACCGACCCCGACGCCGTCGGCGTCGTGGCCAACTACATGAACACGCTTCAGGTCGCTGGCGAGGGAGCGATGCCCCGACCGGTCACCACGGAGTGGCCTTCCCAGGCAAACGCGATCGCGGAACAGGCTAACCAGGCCGTCGCTGGCCAGAAGAGCCCCGAGGAGGCCGCCGCCGAACTCCAGACCTCCATCGAGGACATCGAATCCTCACAATGAGCACCGAAGGAGAGGCGGCCGGGACCGCTCGAGAATCGCGGCGATCGGGACCGTTCGTCGCGGCTACGCGGTGGCTCGAGAACCTCGGGGAGACCGCGTTCGCGTACCTCCTGTTGACCCCCGTATTCGTCCTGCTCGGGACGATCGCGCTCTACCCGCTGTTGCGAACGTTCGAGCTGTCGATGTACACGGGCATTCTGGGCAATTCGGAGCAGGAGTTCGTCGGCCTCCAGCACTACGTCGACCTGTTCAGCGGCGACGCGAACCCGCGTCTCCCCGGTTCGGTTACCTTCCTCCCCGATGTAACCACGAGCGGGAACTTCCCGTTCGTTCACGTCGAGGGCTGGGCGCGCAGCACGCTCGTCGTGACAGTCCTCTTCGCGGTTATCAGCGTCTTCTTCGAGACGATCATCGGATTCGGCCAGGCGCTCGTCCTGGACAAGGACTTCCGGGGCCGTCGGTGGGTCCGCGCGGCGATCATCATCCCGTGGGCGATTCCGCTCGTCATCCAGGGGATGATCTTCTACCTGATGTTCCACCCGAGCACCGGGTTCCTGACCCAGTACCTCTCGTCGGTCGGCATCGTCGCCCCGACGAACACGCTCAACGATCCTCCGAGTGCGTTCCTGATCGTCACCGTGGCCGACATCTGGAAGACGACGGCGTTCATGGCCTTGCTCATCCTCGCCGGACTCCAGAGCATCGATCGGAGCCTCTACGACGTCGCGAAGGTGTCGGGCGCCACGCGGTGGCAGCAGTTCAAGCTCATCACGTTCCCACTCGTCCTCCCGGCGCTCGGCATCGCCGTCCTCTTCCGGACGATCGACGCCATGCGCGTCTACGGGCTGATCGACTCCGTCTCGAGCTGTACGACCGTCCCCTCGCTGTCGTGCATGGTCGTCGAGACGTTCTACTCGAGTCGGGGGCTCGCCTCCGCGGTCGCGTTCGTGACCGCTGGCATCATCGGCGTGGCCGTAATCGGCGTCATCTACCAGCAGTACAAGGAGGGTGGGATCTGACATGGCGACGCCATCCACGACGGAACCGGAAGTGGAACCAGACGCGACGGACGCTGCCGACGGCCGCGAACGCAAGCAGGGGCCACTCGGTCGCTGGACGCGCGGTGTCCTCGAGGAGGAAGAAAAGCGCCAACGCCTCTACCGGGCGCTGTTCTGGACTGCCTGCGCGTTCTTCCTCGTGACGACGCTGTTCCCGTTCTATTGGCTGCTCGTGCTCGCGCTGACGCCGAACAGCCAGATCCTCACGGGCGACTGGTCACTGCCAGTGATCGGGCTCGAGTTCCCGCACCCGCAGGGGTTCAACGTCACCGCGTTCGTCGAAGTGTTCCAGGAGGTTCCCTTCCATCTCTTCGTCTTCAATAGCTTCGTGCTGGCGACGACGACCACGATCATCGTCCTCGCCGTCGCGACGCTCGCTGGCTACGTCTTCGGGCGTCTCGAGTTCCCCGGCCGCGGGGCGCTCATGCTCGCGGTGCTGGTGATCTCGTACTTCCCGCCGGCAGCGTTCCTGATCCCGCTGTTCGACGCCTTCCTCGGGAACGCGGTCGTGATCCCGTTCCTGGGCGTCGAACTGTTCCAGTCGCCCCGACTCGTGAACACGCCGGGGTCGATGATCATGCCGTTCAGCGCGCTGTTCTTGCCGCTGGCGATTTTCATCCTGACGACGTTCTACGCCCAGATTCCCGACGGGCTCGAGGATGCCGCGCGCGTCGAGGGGACGACCCGGCTGGGGGCGCTGTTCAGGGTGATCATGCCGCTGTCGGCCCCCGGAATCGCGACCGCGGCCGTGTTGACGTTCATCTCGGTCTACAACGAGTACTTCTTCAGTTCGATCATGGCGCTGGAGAACCAGCCCCAGAACTGGTCGCCGCTGGTCGGCGGCATCCTGAGCTACCAGACCCAGTACACGACCGACTTCAACCTGATGGCGGCCGCGAGCATCGTCGGGGTCCTCCCCGTCGTCGTCCTCGTTATCGTCGCCCAGGAACGCATCGTCAGCGGACTGACCGCCGGCGCGCTCAAGGAATGACCACCACTACCACAATTCACCACCAATGGCACGCGTAACACTCGAACACGTCACGAAACGCTACGAAGACGTCACCGCGGTCGACGACATGAACCTCGAGATCAAAGACGGGGAGTTCGTCTGCCTCGTCGGCCCCTCGGGCTGTGGGAAGTCGACGACGATGGAGACCATCGCCGGCCTCACGAAGCCCACGGAGGGGACGATTCACATCGGGGACCGGGACGTCACGAAACTCCCACCGAAGGATCGCGGGGTGTCGATGGTCTTCCAGAACATCGCGCTGTTCCCGCACATGAACGTCTACGAGAACATCTCGTTCGGCCTTCGACTCCGGAAGTACGACAAGGACGAGATCGACCGCCGGGTCGACCAGGCCGCCGACATCGTCCAGCTCGAGGGCATGCTCGAGCGCGAACCCAACGAGCTCTCGGGCGGACAGCAACAGCGGGTAGCGATCGCACGGGCGATCGTCCGCGAACCGGACGTCTTCCTGATGGACGAACCGCTGGCGAATCTCGACGCCAAGCTCAGAGTCCACATGCGGACCGAGTTACAACGGTTGCACAAACAGCTCGAGACGACGATCATCTACGTCACCCACGACCAGGCCGAGGCGATGACCATGTCCGACCGCATTGCTGTCATCAACGCAGGCGAACTCCAGCAGATCGATCCGCCGCTGGTCTGTTACAACGAACCTGCCAACCGGTTCGTCGCTGGCTTCATCGGCTCGCCGTCGATGAACTTCGTCGAAGGAGAGATCACCGCCGGGGGACTCTCGACCGACCACTTCGACCTCGAGTTCGACGCCAGCGCGATCGACGTCCCGTCGGGCGAGGCGATCACGATGGGAGTCCGGCCCGAAGACATCTACCTGACCGAGAACGCCGACTCGGCGACCAGCGCCTCCGAGGTCGTCGAGGCCCGGACGGACGTCCTCGAGCCGATGGGCGATCAGATCTTCGTCTACCTGTCGCTCGACGACGCGGGCACCGAGATGATGACGAGCGACGAGGCGTCGGCGGCCTCGAACCAGCTCCTGATGAGCGTCGATCCGGACACGGACATCGACGAAGATCAGTCGATTTCGGTGGTGCTCGACCGGTCGAAGGTGCACCTGTTCGATACCGGGACGGGGAACGCGATCGCTCACGGGATCGAGTCGCTGGCTCACGCCACGTCCGGAGCCGGGACCGAAGCAGAATCCGAAGCCGGGGCCGGGCCGGGGGCTGCCGACGTCGCTCGAGCCGACTCCGAATCGGGTGGTCGACGTGAGTAGCCTGATTCCGGTGGTCTACTACAGTGGGCTGACAATCCTGTTTTTCTTCTGGATCTACGGGATCGTTTCGTTTGCCCTCGACGTCAAGAACAGGATTCTTCCGGGCATCGCGCAGTACCGCCGCGGACGCGCCAAACGCGAACAGCGTCGAGAGCAGGAACGCGAACGAACCGAGCGCGAGGAGCAACTGTACTGAATCGATGACCGACGAGACACCTATCCGAGCCGGAATCGTCGGCTGCGGCAACATCGGCCAGTACCACGCCGACCGCCTCCAGGAACTCGGCGCCAACCTCGTCGGCGGTATGGACGTCTCGACGCAGGCGCGCGACCGGTTCGCCCAACGTTACGGCGTTGACGCATACGACGATCACCACGCGCTCTACGACGCGGTCGACGTAGTCGTGATCACCACACCCAATCGGTTCCACGAGGAGTACGCGGTCGACGCGTTCGAGCACGACCTGCACGTCCTGCTCGAGAAGCCGCTGGCGCACTCCCTCGAGAGTGCCGAGCGCATCGCCGCGGCGGCGAGCGAGAGCGCAGGCACCTGTACGGTCGGCTTCCACAACCGGTTTCGAAACGCCGTTCGGCTCGTCGCCGACCGGATCGAACGCGGCGACATGGGCGAGATAACCCACGTCGAGGCGAACTACGTCCGCCGACGAGGCGTTCCCGGCCGCGGCTCCTGGTTCACCCGTCGAGACATCGCCGGTGGCGGCGCGCTGATCGACCTCGGCGTCCACGCCATCGACCTCGCGCTCTACCTGCTCGACCATCCCGTCGTCAGCGACGTCTCGGGGGTCACGAGAAGCGAGTTCGGCTCCCGCGAGGAGTACGCCTACCTCGAGATGTGGGGGGACGACGCCGGGCCGGAGGGGTTCGACGTGGACGACTCCGCCAGCGCGTTCGTCCGCTGTGCGGACGACCGGACCATCTCGCTCGAGGTCGCCTGGGCGACGAACCGCCCGCCGACCCACGAGTTCGTCGTCCAGGGGACCGAGGCTGCCGCCCGATTCGACCTTCTGGAAGACCAGGTGACGATCCACTCCGCGAGTCCGGACGGGCCGAACCACTTCGTGGACTCGACGCTCGAGCCGGCGGCGAACGACGCGCACTCGGACGAACAGCGGGCCTTCCTGGCGACGGTCGAAGGCCGGGACGACGACGTCGCCGCGAGCGTCGAGGAGGCGCTCGCGGTGCAGCGGGTCATCGATTCGATCTACCGGTCGGGCGAGGAGGGGCGTCCGATCACGTTCGAGCAGTCCTGATCGATAGGGTACGGCTACCGTGCTTGATCGGCTCGAGCGAGATACTCGCGTTCGAAACGAGGTCCGCGGTGTGTCGGCCTTCGGTGGCCGGAAACTGGTGGTCGGTAACTGACGGTAGGACAGTGGTGGTCGGTCACCAGTAGTCGGACAACAGCGATGGCGCACGTTATAGCTATACATTTTATAGTTTAACCGATACCGACACCTGGAATCTAGCGACAACGTAGCCGTCGGCGGCGATGATCGTGTGTGAAGTAGATAATCGCCGCTCGAGGAGCGAACCGATGGACAAAACGGGCTACTCGAGGTACCGCTCGGCGACCGATTCCAGAATTTTCCGCTCGGCCTGCCGACGGTGTTCGTCGGCGGTACGCCGATCGATGCCTACCGACTCGGCAATGGCCGCCATCGACGTCTCCCGAGGAATCTCGTAGTACCCGCGCTCGTAGGCTGCGGCGAACACCTGGCGCTGTCTTCGCGAGAGCGCCGGCAACGGCTCGCCAATCCCGTCCGGCGTCCGGTTGCGGTCGAGACTGTCGAAGGAGAGGTCCCGCTTCGACTCGACGGTCACGTCGAAGTCCTTGAGCAGGTCGTGATAACAGCGGGTGAGGTGGGCGGACTCTAGCGCCAGGAGGCGAATCGACCGCGCTCCGTCGGCGTATCGAATCGGCGGCAACAGGAGGCAGCCGTGGTCGTCCAGGACGGCGTCGACGACCGCGGTCTCGAGCGCCTTGACGCAGTTCCCGGTGACGGCCACGGCCTCGTCTCCGTCGACGATGGCGTCGTCGATCCCGGCGAACTCGTCGACGGCCTCGAGGACTGCCTCGAGACGACCGGTCTCGCACTCGAGGAGCAACAGGTCGCTGTGGTCGTTACACCACAGGGAGAGCCGGGCGTCGAACGCGGCCGTGATCTCGTCGTAGGATCCGGACCCGGCGAGGCGGAACGTCGCTTCGTGCACGGTCAGCCCGAGGCTGGCTACATATATAATACCCGGCGTATGGCTACTCGAAACACTTGCCGGCCCGGACCGTGTGCGTACGTATGGCAGACTCGTCTTCGAACATCGAGCGTGACCAGGACACGTCGACCGAGTGGGACGGCATCGGCGACCCGAGTGAGCAGTGGCGATCCTATCGAGGTGCTCCGACCGGCATCGATCTCGAGTGTCGCGGCTGGCGCCAGGAAGCGGCGTTCCGCATGCTGAACAACAACCTCGACCCCGAGGTGGCCGAGGACGCGGAGTCGCTCGTCGTCTACGGCGGCACCGGCCGAGCGGCCCGGTCGTGGGACGCCTACGACGCGATCTGTGACCAGTTGCGCGACCTCGGCGACGACGAGACCCTGCTCGTCCAGAGCGGCAAACCCGTTGGTCGGTTCACGACCCACGAGCGTGCCCCGCGGGTGCTCATCGCGAACTCGAACCTGGTCGGCAAGTGGGACGACTGGGAGCACTTCCACGAACTCGAGGCTCGCGGAAAAATTATGTACGGGCAGATGACCGCCGGCTCGTGGGCCTACATCGGGACTCAGGGGATCATCCAGGGCACCTACGAGACCCTGGCCGAACTCGGCCGCCAGCACTTCCCCGAAAGCGAGGGCCTCGAGAGGCGGATCGTCGTCACCGCCGGTCTCGGCGGCATGGGCGGCGCCCAGCCGCTGGCCGTGACGATGAACCACGGCGTCTGCATCGCCGCCGACGTCGACGAGCGTCGGATCGAGCGCCGCCTCGAGACGGGCTACTGTCAGGAGCGTGCCCCCGACCTCGAGACGGCCATCGAACGGGCCGACGAAGCGGCAGAGGCCGGCGAGGCCTACAGCGTCGCCGTCCACCTGAACGCCGCCGACATGCTCGAGTCGATGCTCAAGCGCGGCTTCGTCCCGGACGTGATCACCGACCAGACGAGCGCTCACGACGAACTCGAGGGATACTACCCCGCTGGCTACTCGGTCGAGGAGGCCGACGCCCTGCGGGAGCGAGACCCCGAGACGTACGTCGAGGAGAGCCTCGCGACGATGGAGCGCCACGTCGACGGCATCCTCGAGTTACAGGAGCGGGGGGCCATCGCATTCGAGTACGGGAACAACATTCGAGGGCAGGTCCAGGACTATCGGCGTGGCGCGAACGGCGGTGGTGGCGCAGGCAACGGCGACGAGAGCGAAAGACCGTGGCCCCTCTCGGGCACCGACTCGAGCGACCGGCAGCCGTTCGACTTCCCCGGCTTCGTCCCCGCCTACGTCAGGCCGCTGTTCTGCGAGGGGAAAGGGCCCTTCCGCTGGGCGGCACTCTCGGGCGACCCCGCGGACATCCACCGTACCGACGATGCTGTCCGCGAACTGTTCCCCGAGAAGGAACACCTCGCCCGCTGGATCGACCTCGCCCAGGAGCACGTCGAGTTCCAGGGGCTGCCCTCGCGGGTCTGCTGGCTCGGGTTCAGCCGCGACGAGGATGGCCTCACCGAACGCGCGCGGTTCGCCCTTCGGATCAACGACCTCGTCGCCGACGGCGAAATTTCGGCCCCGATCGTCGTCACGCGCGATCACCTCGACGCCGGCTCGGTCGCCAGCCCGAACCGAGAGACCGAGGCGATGGCCGACGGGACCGACGCGGTCGCCGACTGGCCGATCCTCAACGCCCTCCTGAACTGCGCCGCGGGCGCCGACATCGTCAGCGTCCACGACGGCGGCGGCGTCGGCATCGGGAACGCCCTCCACGCGAACAACCACGTCGTCCTCGACGGGAGCGACCTCGCCGCGGAGAAGGCCCGCCGTGTCTTCACCACCGATCCCGGTATGGGCGTCGTGCGCCACGCTGACGCCGGCTACGACGAGGCGCTCGATGAAGCCCGCGAGTCGGACGTCACGATCCCGATGGGTGGTGACGAGCGGTGACAGCCTTTACTCGAGTCACTGAGTGGGAGAGCCCCTCGAGCGATCCCAACGACGAGACGTTCGGCGACGTAGTCGAGGCGATTGGCCTCGAGAACGCCGACGAGTACGACGCCGTGCTGGTCGGGGAGCCCTCCGACGTTGCCGTCATCGGTCGTCGCGGCGCCCGGGAGGGGCCGCGTGCGATACGGGAGTCGATGGCCGGCGTGAAGACCCACCACTTCGAGGTGGGTTCAGTTGCCCCAATCGGCTCGAACGGCTCAGTCGCCCCAATCGGTGACCTCGGCGATTTCGAACTCCCCGACACCGACGTTTCGACCGTCCAGGACCGAACCGAAACGGCCGCCAAGGCCGTCTACGAGATCGGCGCTCGCCCCGTCTTCCTCGGCGGCGACAACTCCCTGACCGTGGCGAACGTCTCGCCCTTGCTCGCCGACGGCTCCGTCGGCGTCGTCAGCCTCGACGCCCACCTCGACTGCCGGGAGCCGATCGACGGCCCCTCGAGCGGCACACCCTACTATCAACTTCACGAGCGCGGCCTAGACGCCTTCGCCGTCGTCGGCGCGCGTCACTTCGAGACCTCGAGCGCGTATGCTGAGTACGTCGAGGAGCAAGGTGGAACGGTCGTCACCGCAGAAACCGTTCGCCAGGACCTTGAGGCTGCGTCGGACCGAGCGCTCGAGGCGATGACCGGCGTCGATCGGATCCTCCTCAGCCTGGACGTGGACGTGCTCGACGCGGCGTTCGCACCTGGCGTGAGCGCGCCCACGCCGGGCGGGTTGACGACGACCGAACTGTACGCGCTCCTCCGACGAATCGCGGCCGACGAGCGCGTCGCCGGGTTTGAGGTGGTCGAGTGTGCGCCGCCGCTCGACCGCGGGGGGATGACGAGCGATGCGGCGGCTCGAGCCGTCGCCCACGTGCTCGCGGGGTGGTCGGCGTGAGTCGCGATACGGGAGATCTCGAGTCCGAGGGCCACACCACTGTCGTATACGGCGCGAGCGAACTGGTGGTCGGCCCGACAGCGGACGAAGCCGCGAGCCAGGACGGAAATGGAAACCGGAACGGAAGCGCGGACGACGGATCGACCCTCGAGACCGTCGAGAACGGCGCGTTCGTCGCTGTCGACGGCGAGGTCATCGCCGTCGGTCCCACGGACGACATCGTTCGAGAACACCCACCAGAGAACGCCGACACGGCCGTCGACGCGAGCGGCCGGGCCGTCGTTCCCGGATTCGTCGACCCACACACCCACGCGGTCTTCGCCGGGGACCGCTCCGACGAGTTCGAGGCCAAACTCGAGGGGACGAGCTACCAGGAGCTGCTCGCGCAGGGCGGCGGCATCCTCCGAACCGTACGAGCAACGCGCGAGGCGAGCCTCGAACGCCTCGTCGAGAACTTGCTCGACCACCTCGACGTCATGCTCGCCCACGGGTCGACGACCGTCGAGGTCAAGTCCGGTTACGGACTCGAGACCGAGACCGAGTTGCGAATGCTCGAGGCCATCGACGCCGCGAACGAGCGCCACTCCGTCGACCTCGTGCCGACCTACCTCGGCGCCCACGCGGTTCCGGAGGGCGCCGACGCCGACGACTACGTCGAATCCGTCGTCGACGACCAACTACCCGCAGTGGCCGAACAGGGAATCGCCCGTTTCTGCGACGTCTTCTGCGAGGAAGGCGCGTTCTCCGTCAAGCAGTCGCGGCGGGTGCTCGAGGCCGGTCTCGAACACGGCCTCGAGCCGAAGGTCCACGCCGAGGAACTGTCCCACCTGGGCGGGACGCAACTCGCGGCCGACCTCGGGGCCGCGAGCGCGGACCACCTGCTCTATGCAACCCGCGAGGACGTGGACGCGCTCGTCGAGGCCGGAACGGTTCCCGTCCTTCTCCCCGGCACCGCGTTCGGGCTGGGGGAGGCCTACGCCGACGCCGAGGCGATGGTCGAGGCCGGCGCTCCGGTGGCAATCGCGACCGACTTCAACCCGAACTGCCACTCACGGAGCATGGAGTTCGTCCAGACGCTCGCGTGCGTCGAGATGGGCATGACGCCCGCAGAGGCACTGCTGGGTGCGACCAGGAACGCGGCCAGAGCGGTCGGCGTGACGGACGGGACGGGCACCCTGGCGGTCGGCGCTCCGGCGGACGCACTCGTGCTCGAGGCGCCGCGCTACGCCCACCTCGCCTACCGGTTCGACACGACGGCGGTGGAGACGGTGCTGAAGCGAGGGCAGGTCGTCGTGGACAACGGCACGGCGCTCGAGGAGGTGCGTTCGTCGTGAGCGTCGCTGCGCTCGAGTGCGGTTGCACGAACGGGGAGGACCCGTTCGAATCAATAGGTGATGATTTCGTAGCCGTCGGCGACGAGGGACCGGACGCTCGGATGTCCCTCGAACTCCGCGACCGCCTCGACGGGTTCGTCCTCGACCTCGTCGTCGACGTCGTATGCGTCGGCGCAGTACGAGCAGACCTGCGCGTGGTGCTCGACGGCGTCGTAGAGGGCGTGATAATCGTGGTCCTCGTCGGCGAGTTCGGGAACCCACTGGGTTCCGGCGCCGTCGAAGATGAGTTCAATCTCGTCGCCGTGGTCGTCGAACTCCTTGGCGGTCTGGAGGGCGTTGACGACGCGACCGAGGTCGGACGGTGCTTCGGTGCCAGCGAGAACGATGATCGCGGTCTTTGGCATGTGGTCGACCGTTTACGGCGGACGGAAAGGACGGTTGTGCGCTCGTGTGCAGGTGGTCCACGAACGAACGGAGGACGGCGGGACGGAGGCCAGCATGACTGACGTTGACAGCGCCCCCGTCGAACTCGACGGCCGATCGCTCACCCCCGAGGACGTCGTCGCCGTTGCTCGAGACGCTGCCCCCGTGACGATCACGGCGGACGCCCGCGAGCGCGTTCGCGTCTCCCGCGAGCGCGTCGAGGACGTGATCGAGAGTGGCGAGCCCGTCTACGGCCTCAACACGGGATTCGGCGAGCTGGTCGACGAGCGGATCCCGCCGGACCAGATCGAACGCCTCCAGACCAACCTCCTGCGGAGCCACGCCGCCGGCGCGGGTCGAGAGTGTACCCGCGAGGAGGTCCGGGCGATGATGGTCTCGCGGGTCAACGCGTTAGTCGCGGGCTACTCGGGCGTGCGCGAGGTCGTGGTCGATCACCTCGTGGCGCTGCTCAACGAGGACGTCCAGCCGGTCGTCCGCTCTCGCGGGAGCCTCGGCGCCAGTGGCGACCTCGCCCCGCTCGCTCATCTCTCGCTGGTCCTCATCGGCGAGGGCGAGGCGATCCTCCAGGACGACGGGGGGCCGATGCGCGTCGACGGCGACGTGGCCCTCGAGGCGGTCGGGCTCGAGCCCCTGTCGCTCGCGCCGAAGGAGGGGCTCGCGTTGATCAACGGCACCCAGCTGACGGTCGGACTGGCCGCAATGGTCGTCGTCGACGGCGAACGGCTGCTCCGGGCTGCAGACGCCGCGGGCGCGCTCACGACCGAGGTGACGCTGGGGACGACGGCCACGTCCGACGCGGCCATTCACGACGTACGGCCCCACGCAGGCCAGCAACGAAGCGCCGCGGCGGTTCGCGCGCTGACGGCCGACAGCGACGTCGTCGAGGCACACCGAAACTGCGACCGCGTTCAGGACGCCTACTCCCTGCGGTGTCTCCCGCAGGTCCACGGGGCCGTCCGCGACGCGATCGCCCACCTCCGGGAGGCCGTGACGGTCGAACTCAACAGCGCGACCGACAACCCGCTCGTCTTCTCGGCCGCAGACGCGGACGACCGCGCCTCCGGAACCGACCGCGCGGCCGTCATCTCCGGGGGAAACTTCCACGGCCAACCACTCGCCCTTCGCCTCGAGTACGCCCGCCTCGCACTGACCGACCTGGGAGCGATCGCCGAACGCCGGATCGATCGTATCCTCAATCCGAACCTCCAGGAGGATCACCTGCCGCCGTTTCTCGCCCCCGAGAGCGGCCTGCAGTCGGGCTACATGATCGCCCAGTACACCGCTGCCGCCCTCCTCAACGAGTGCCGATCGATTGGCGCGGCCTCGAGCGACAACACGCCGGTCAGCGGCGGCCAGGAGGATCACGTCAGCATGAGTTCGCAGTCGGCGCTGAACGCCCGGCGCGTGCTCGAGAACGTCCGTCGGATCGTGGCGACCGAGGCGGTCTGTGCGACGCAGGCGGCCGACTACGTCGGCAACGCCGAGGACGTCGACGTCCTCGCGCCGACGGCCGATCGAGCGGCGACGGCCGCCGCCCTCGGGAGCGGAACTGGAGCGCTCTACGAGCACGTCGGGCAGTTCGTCCCGCCGCTCAAGGACGACCGCGTCCTGGACGACGAACTCGACGCGGTCGCCGACGCCATCGCCTCCGGGGGAATCGATTCCGTGGTGGTTCCGGTGCTCGAGGTCGGTCGCTCCGCCTAGTCGGTCCCGTCTTCGTCGAAGAAGTCCCGGAGAATTTCCTGTAAGCCCCGCCGGAGGTGCTGGTGCATCGTCGGCGCGGCGATTCCCATCGATTCGGCGATCTCTTCGCCTGTACTTCCGCGCGGCCAGTCGAAGTAGCCGCCGTAGTATCCCAGTCGAAGCGCTGTGAGCTGGCGATCCGTGAGCCGGTCGGCGATTCGATTGCGTCGGTCGCGGGCGGTCATCACCGGCCGGTCGGCCTCGCGTTTGGAGACGAGTTCGGTCTGTGTGTAGATCCGCTTCATCGCCTCGACCATCTCGCGCGTATCGGTCTCCCGGGAGACCTCGGCCGTCAGGTGCCCGACGCCGTCCTCAACGATGACGTCGCGCACCGTTGCCCCGTATCCGGTGAGCGTTCGAACCGCGGATTCCGAGAGTCGGATCTCGATCGTTGCCTGGTCGTCGCCGTCGTGGATGAGCCGACACTCCTCGACAGTGGGATGGGCGGTCGCCTCGTCGTGCACCGTCGTCCCGTCGAGTCCCTCGACCGTCACGTACTGGTAGGTTCGACCGGCGGCCGTCGCTCCCGACCACTCGAGGGTACACGTGCAGTCGTACTGGGTTGAGAGGTCGAACGAGAACGAGTCGCCGCCCTCGATCCGGAACTCGAGGACCGTCACGGAATCGGCGAACAGCAGCCGGCGGTTCTTGATCGCATTGATGGCGAAGCCGATCGTCTCGCCGAGGAGCCGAAAGGCGTCCTCTTCGCGCTCGCCGAACGCGTCCGCTCGACGAGCCAGTACGGTCAGTACGCCGTACACGCTGTCACCGTGGGCGAGCGGGACCGCCAGGGCCGATTCGATGCCGTGTTCGCGGGCAGCCTCTTTGAGAGGATTGGGTAGGCTCGAACGTTCTGACAGGTTGTTGCTCGACTGAATCGAGCTCTCCCGCATCGCACGGACGATAGGCCGGTCGGGATCTGCGTCGAGGTCAATCTCCTGGATTCGCTCGAGATAGGACTCGACGTCGCCACACCCCGTCTGGTAGACCACGTCGTCGTTCCCGGAGGGTCGAGAGATCCACGCCCCGCAGTAGAGATCGGAGGCGACGAGCTGTTCGCAGACGGCGTCCTCGACGGCTGACTGCGTCGGCGCTTCGACGAGCGTCTCGATGATACGCCGGACGACGGCGTTGATCCGGTTGAGCAACTCGAGTTGATCCCGGCGCTGTCGAAGCGCTTCCTCCCTATTCGCCCGTTCGGTGACGTCGCGCGCCAGCCAGATCACGGCTCGCTGATCGGCCGAGCGCAGGTCGATCGGGGCGACACGCGCCTCGTACAGCCGCACGCCTTCAGTTGTGTTCGTCTCGTACTCGACGTGTTCGATGGCGTCGTTCTCGAGAGCTGCCGTGACCGCCTCGTGTAAGCGATTCGCCTGCGGGTCCGGAAACGCGTCCCACAACGTCTGTCCGACGAACTCTGTCGAAGCGATTGTGTAGAGGTCGGCTGCATCGGGTCGGACGTTCGCGTCGAGGTAGGTTCCGTCCGCTCCGATCACGAAGACCTCATCGGGCAACGTCGTCGCGAGCAACTCGGCAGCCGTCGTGACGGGACGGGGCGAGCCGGTGTCTTCGAGAGCGCGCTCCCAGTGGGTCTCTACCCGGTCGTCGATCGCCCCGAGTGACGTCGTGGGAACGTAATCGTCGGCACCGCCCCGGATCGCGGCGGTCGCGATCTGGTCGGATCCTTCTGGCGAGACGACGATCGTTCGTCGACGGTCAAATCCGTCCGTCAGTGACTCGAGCATCGACCGAACCCACGACTCGTCGCGAGCGAAGACGACGACCACCGGAAACTGCTCGGCGCCGTCCTCGAGGAGCCGACGACACGCCTCGCTCGAGGCAACGGTTCGAACCGGACGGTCGAGACCGTCGGCGAGTTCTTCGACGAGCGCCTCGGCGTCCGTCGATGAGGCGATGAGGACTGCGTGTGAATCGGGGCTGGTCGACATAGTCGGATCACGGCCGTTGGGCCTGCAGCGGTAACCGCTCGGTGCGTACGCCTCCTCCAGTGACGGTAGCCGGATACGATATCAGACGATATGCGACCGTCGAAGAGGGTGGGCGGGGTTCTCGAGGAACAGCGTCGACTTTTCAGTGGTAGCATGGACGCGTGAGCGAACCATCCGTATCGACTGTACTATCTCGAGTCCCTCGTTCTTGTTAGTCCGTTGGCAACCCGGGTGGATAAATGGTTCGCTACCGCTGATTTCCGCCCGGTCACACTGCAACTATTCGAAGCCGCCGCAGTCTTGCGTTTTATCCAGTTGCATATTCGTTTCAAGCGGCACAAACGATCGCACTCACTTATACCGGGTCCGCCTCATCTGTAAGTGGGGATGGGATGATAGAGACCGTCAAATCGCTGCTGTTCACCGAGTCGGAACGCGAAACGATTTACGAGTGTCGGCGGTGTGGAACCGGCGTCGACTCGCCGTCGAGTACGTGTCCGTCCTGCGGAAACGAGGACATCGCCAGCTTTCATACGCAGTGAACGGAAGATTTTAGCACGTCAGCACCCGCTCGAGCGACTGTTCTGTCGTCGAACGCTCGATATTGACGTTGCCCGACTGTTTAGATTTCGTCCTTTTCCTTGAGTTGCTCCATAACGTCGTCGACGAACGAGTCGACGTTCTCGTAGGGGAAGTCACCGCCCGAGAGCTTCGTGTTCAGTTCCATCGCCGTCATCGAGAAGTCACCGGACTCGAACTTCGTTCCCGGCCCGTTCGGCAGGGCGGGTACGAGGTCCATTGGACTCGAGATGGGGTAGTCTGCGCCTTCGAACGCCTCGGTGAACTGCTCGCGGAGTTCTGCTTCGTCTGCCATAGCACCCTGACGTTCAGGCGGATAAATAATAAACCTGTTTACTAGGTCCTGTTCCCGACTGCTCCTCAGTCGTCCCCAACCTGGGCAGCGATATCCTCGACGACCTCCGGATTCCGGAGCGTCGAGGTGTTGCCGAGTTCGTTGCCCGAGGCGATGTCCTCGAGCAGGCGACGCATGATCTTGCCCGAACGGGTTTTGGGGAGTTCGGGCGTGACGATGACCTCTTCGGGTCGAGCGATGGGCCCGATGGCGTCCTCTACCCCCTCGACGATTCGGTCGCGCATCGAGTCGGTCGCGTCGGCATCGTCCTCGAGGATGACGTAGGCGTAGACGGCTTCGCCTTTGATGTCGTGGTCGCCACCGACGACGGCAGCTTCGGCGACGCCCTCGACGCCGACGATGGCGCTCTCGATTTCCATCGTCCCCAGGCGGTGTCCGGAGACGTTGATGACGTCGTCGACGCGCCCGAGGATGGTGATGTAGCCGTCCTCGTCGATTTTCGCGCCGTCTTCGGGGAAGTACACCCACTCGTCGCTCTCTTCGTCGGAGTACTCCTGCCAGTACTCGGAGAGGAAGCGCTCGTCATTGCGATAGAGTGTTCGGAGCATCCCTGGCCAGGGGTTATTGACGGTGAGATAGCCGGCGTTGCCAGCCTCGACCTGGTCGCCGCTGGCGTCGACGATTCGGGCGTCGATACCGGGCAAGGGTGGTCCGGCCGACCCGGGTTTCATCTCGCCGACGCCGGGGAGTGTGGTGATCATCATGCCGCCGGTCTCCGTTTGCCACCAGGTGTCGACGATGGGACACTCGCCGTCGCCGATGTGGTCGTAGTACCACTGCCAGGCGCGGGGGTTGATCGGCTCGCCCACGGTCCCGAGCAGGCGCAGACTCGAGAGGTCGTGCTGATCGGGGTACTGTTTGCCCCACTTCATGAACGCCCGGATGGCGGTGGGCGCGGTGTAGAAGATGTCGACGTCGTTCTTCTCGACGAGGTCCCACAGCCGATCTTTCTCGGGGTAGTCGGGCGTCCCCTCGTACATCATCGTCGTCGTGCCCAGTGCCAGGGGCCCATACACGATGTAGGAGTGGCCGGTGATCCAGCCGATGTCGGCCGCACACCAGTAGGTGTCCTCGGGCTTGACGTCCAACACGGCGTGAGAGGTCCAGGCAGCGTACGACAGATAGCCCCCCGTGGTGTGTTTCACCCCTTTGGGCTGGCCAGTGGTGCCCGAGGTGTACATCAGGAACAGCATGTCCTCGGCGTCTCGAGAGACCGGCTCGACGCTCTCGCCCTCGTGTGCGTCGACCAGTTCCTCGTAATCGTGGGCGCTGGCACCGAGGAAGTGGTTCAGTTCGTCGCCGAGACGGTCGACAACCACTGTCTCGACGTCGTGATCGACGCCGCGAAGCCCCTTGTCCGCCTTCTCCTTGTGGTTCAGCGGATCGCCGCGACGGTAGTAGCCGTCGCAGGTGACGAGGTACTCGCTGTCGGCGGCGTTCATCCGCGTCGCGAGGGCATCGGCGGAGAAGCCAGCGAACACCACCGAGTGCGGCGCCCCGATGCGGGCACACGCGAGCATCGCGATGGGCAACTCGGGGATCATCGGCAGGTAGAGCGTGACGACATCGTCCTCCTCGACGCCGAGTTCTCGAAGGCTGGCCGCAAACGCCTCGACCTCGTACAGCAGGTCGCTGTAGGTGTAGGTGCGCGTCTCGCCCAACTCGCCCTCCCACTTGATCGCCGCCCGATTCTTCGCGCCGTCTTCGACGTGGCGGTCGAGGCAGTTGTACGACGCGTTGAGTTCGCCGCTGGTGAACCACCGATAGAACGGCGCGTCGTCGTCTTCAAGTACGGTGTCGTACTCCTGATTCCAGGAGAGCATGTCTGCAGCGCGCTCCCAGCACTCCGGCCAGTTCTCCTCGAACTCCTCGTAAATCTCGGGGTCGTTCACGTTCGCCTGGTCGACGAACGACGCCGGCGGCTCGTAGGTCTCCCCCTCGGCCAACCGTGCCTCGAGTTCGATTCCCTCGTCGGTATCTGGTTCCTCGGCCATGACTAGTGTAAACATCGGGCATGAGCGGGATAAACGTTATCCTCGTCGCCGTTTCTCGTGGCGATTTTGGGTCGTCGGCGCGAGGAGAGCGATTCCCCGCTCGGCGCGGCAGTTCTCGAGCAGGCGTATGCCTCTGATTCCGGCGGCGGAGTCCGGCGCAGCAAAAGAGGCGCGTCGTCGATCAGTACGTGGAATCAGGTCCGTGGGAAGCGACCGACAAAAGGAATTCAGATCCGCTCGCCCGCCACGAACGCGAACGCGAGCGCAGCGAGTCCGATGACGACGGCCGCCAGGCCCACTGGCGTCGCACCCGACATCGCCACCGTTCCGCCGGCGACGACGCCGGCGCTACCGCCACCAACGGCTACGATCCGAACGAGGTCGGCGTTCTCGGTCGGTTTCGATTCCTCGGACTGCACGTCGAGGTCGTCGACCGCCGACGCGAGCGTCTCGAGGCGGTCGTCCTGGATCGACTGCTGGTTTTCGATGGCCTCGAATCGGTCCAACTGGCCCTCTCGTTCGTCGGCCAGTACATCGATCTGTTCGGTCACCGTGGCGCCCGAATCGACCGCCGGTTCGACGTCCGCAAGGCGCTCTGCGAGTGCGGTCGTTCGTTCCTCGAGCGACGACTCGATCGATTCGACGCGCTCGAGTGCAGCCGCCACGCGCTCGTCGGTCGACTCGATCCGATCGTCGCGTTCGGACGCGTCGGTCTCGAGCGCGGAGACTGCGTCGTCGAGGCTCGACAGCTCGTTCTCGTGGGCGGCGACGGTGTCACCGATGGTCTCGAAGTCGCCGGACAGGGACTCGAGTTCTGCCGCGTGGTCCTCGAGAACGGCTCCGTTCTCGCGAACGGACGCCACCTGTTCGTCGACGGCCGCCTCCACATCGTGAATCGCCGTCTCGTGGCCCTCCAGCGTGGTCTCGGCGGCGTCGACCGTCTCGGTAACGTGCTCGAGATCCGACGATACTGACTCGACCGCCGCGGTGGTAGCGTCGACCTTCTGGACCGCTTCGTCGAGGTCCGATCGGACGGCGTCCAACGCGTCGCCCGAGGGGACCGTCTCTTCGAGTGCTGAGAGCTCCGCCTCGAGGGACGACACGCTGTCGGCGAGTCCGTCGCGATTCTGGGCCGCGTCCGAGAACCGCTCGTCGGTGTCGGACTCGAGCGCCGAGAGGTCAGCTTCGAGGTCGTCTGCCGTCTCGACGATCGATTCGACGGTTTGCTCGAGTCGTCGAACCGCTTCCAGCGTCGATTCCACGTCGTCCTCGACGGCCGCCAGCGACGCCTGCGTCGCACGAGCGTCGAGCGCCGATTCGACGGATTCGAGGTCGTCGGCGAGTGCCTGGATCGTCGAGCTGGCCGACTCCACCGCCTCGGTCGTCGATTCGAGGTCACCTGAAACGTCCTCGAGGCGGGTCTCGAGCGCGTCGACGTCCTCGGCCTTCGCGCTGGCGTCGGCGACGTCCTCGAGGCCGTCGGCGAGCGACTCGACGTCGGTCGTGACTGCCTCGACGGTCTCGTCGATCTCGGCGATCGACGAGTCCACCGACGAGACCGTCGACTCGAGGGCCTCGAGATCTCCAATCACTGCATCGATCTCGTTGTCTCTCGAGCCCAGGCGCTCGAACAGTTGTGTGATGGCGTCGTCACTTCGAGCGCGCTCGGTCTGGCTGGCCGCGTCGTCGAACGAGAGCGTAGTATCGGTATCGGCACCGGCACCGGCTCCACCGGACGACGCGCTCGCACCTCCTCCCGCCTCCGCATCAGGCGAGGGCGACGAGGCGGCGTCGACTGCCGCGTTCGACTGTTCGGAGTGGTGACCGTGACCCCAGAGGACTCCTTCGTAAGCGACGACGCCGTCTCTGGCGGCCTCGAGCGCGCCTCGAACCGGGCTCTCGGCGGGATTCTCGGCGAGGCGAACGCCGCGAATCGAGAACGGGAGCGACGCGGCGTCGAACCGGCCGCCGAGGAGGAACTCGATTCCAACGACCGCCTCGTCCCCGGCGACGGCGACGGGGACGCTGAGTCCTCGCTGGAAGTCGGCGTCGCCAGCTCGAGCGCGTATCAGGTCGATCAGGTCGGCCACCAGTTCGTCGTGGGCCCGTGCGAGGGCGTTCTCGACGTCGCCGGTCGCCGCACTCGGATCGAGCGTGAAGCCCTCGAGGATCGAAGCGATCTGGTCGGGGGCGTGATCGGTCTGGGCGACGGCGCGCTCGACGAGCCAGTCGCTCCCCCGTGCGAGCGAGCAGGTGAGCACTGGGACGCCGTAGTACGACAGGCCGACACTCGTCGTCTGGGACTCGATGCAGACGCCCAGCCCCGTGTAGTTGTCCTCGCCGAGTTGATCGTAGACGACGGCGAAGCCCTTGCCGATCGGCGTCGCTTCGTCGACGCACTCGGCGACGGCGGTCGCGACCGTCTCTCGCACCTCGGCCGCGGTTCCGTCGGTCTCGACGAGCGTTCCCGGCGTCGTGTACCAGCACTCCTCCGCGTCCGATCCGTCCAGAACGGCAGCCACGAGCGTCTCGAGGGCGCGGCCACACCACTCGTACTCGAGCGTTCCGTTTGTGAACAACGGGACCGGTTCGGTGCCGTTTGCTCGGGCAACCGAACGGGCCGCCGTCCCAACGAGGTACGTCGTACCGTCGTGTTCGAACGACAGTTCTGATTGTTCTTCATCCAGTGCGTCCGTGCCGTCCACGCCATCCTCGAGCGGGAACACCGCGGCCGGTTGACTCGTGACGACCGTCTCCGAGCCGTCGTTTCTCGCCGACCGGAGGGCCCCCGTTCCGATATCGAGACCGATAGCCATGCGACCGGATGACGGGGTGGCCTCTTTGCCTTTTGGCTCAAAATACCAGAATTGAAAATCAGCGCGTCGCGAAACGCGGATCGGCCGTCGCTCGCTGTCGTCCGATCAGAGGGGTTCGAGCCCGTTTTCGGCCCGCAACACGTCGATGTACTCCCGGAACCCGGTCTCGAGGTCGTACTCGGGGTCGTATCCCAGGTCATCCTTCGCGGCGGTCATGTCGAGCTTCTGGGTCCACGGGAGTTCGCCCTCGTCGGACACCTCGAGGTCGGCACCGGGGACGATGGATTCGACCGTCTCGGCGGCCTCGCGGATGGTCGCAACGGTCCCGCGAACGTTGTAGACGCGACGGGAGAGCCGCTCGTCAGGGGCGAACGTCGCCTTGCGGAACGCCTGGGCGATGTCCCGGACGTACTGCCAGTCGATCACCTGGTCGCCGTACTCGACGGCGAACGGCTCGCCGAGGGCGGGCTTTTCGATGATGTTCGCCAGGAACGCGGAGCCCCCGGTCTCGCGGTAGGGGCCGTAGGCGACCGTCGGGCGGAGCGCGACGTGGGAGACGCCGTGGTCCTCGTAGTAGACCCGCGCCTGGTGTTCGTTGTACTCCTTGGTCGCCCCGTAGAGCGTGTCGGGGTAGACGAGGTCGTCCTCGGTGACCCAGCCGTCGTTTTCCGTGTAGTTCGTCGGCGGCGCGAACACCGCGGCCGAAGATGCCCAGGCGACGCGCTCGACCTGGTCGTCGAGGATTCGAGCGGCTTCGAAGACGTTGTTCGTCCCCTCGATGTTGACGTTCATCGCCGCGCGCGGGTTCTCACGCGCCGTGGTCGTCAGCAGCGCGGCGAGGTGGACGATGTGCGTCGCACCGGTTTCGCGAACGGCGCCGATGACGTCGGTCACCTCGGAGACGTCCCCGCGGCGGATCTCGACGTCGTCAGCGACGTCGAGTTTCTCGAGGATCCGCGGATCGGTCGAGAGGTCGAACGCGACGACGTCGTGACCCGCTTCGACCAGGTCCTCGACGACGTACGAACCGATGAATCCCGTGCCACCCGTGACGAGTACTGTGTCCGCAGACATTATCACGAATCTCCATCGTGGACGGCAAAAGCGTTCTGACATGGCGCCGTGGCTCGAGGCCGTGTTGCGAACACCCGAGAGCTGACGTACCGCCCTGTATTGGACGAAAGAACCCCGAGATCTGGGGGGCGGTTACGAACTGGCGACTCGAGTCGACTCGCCGAGGCGTACGTCGTCGCCGACCGAGAGAGTGGTCTCCCACTGGTCGTCGGGAACCCTCGTGTTGACCATGAGTCGGAAGTAGTGGTCGAACCAGTCCGACCCGGCCCACGTCGGGAGCGTCGCCTCCCGGCGTTCGACGAACGTCTCCCGGAAGCCGGGGGTGTCCTCGCCCGTGTCCGGATCACGCGTCGGCACGACGCAGCGCTGGCAGGGGTTGACTCCCAGAAGCGTCGCGTCGCCGAGTTCGAACGCGACCGCTCGACCCGGCCGGTCGTACAGTCGATCTTCCCAGAACGCCTCGTCGGCGTTGACCTCGAGGTTCGCCCGCAGACGCCGGCGCATCTCGTCGACGTCGATGCCCTCGTACCAGTCGGCGACGGCTTCGAGCGTCCCCGTGCTAATAACCGTCGGCCCGGAGGCGTCGGTGTCGTCCGGGAACCCGCCTTCGTCGTCACAGACGACCTGGACGCGGTAGCCGAAGAAGTCCGTGAGCCACGACTCGAGGGAATCCCGGTCGACGTCGAGGTGGTAGGTTCGCGTCTTTCCACCTCGTTCGCCGATCGTGACCGTCTTCCGCTCGAGGTCGTACTCGGTGTGCAACCGGTGGACTGCCCGCTCGCGTTTTCCGTTGACGTACGCATCGGACTCGTCGACGATCGCGTACCGCCGATCCCACTCGAACGCTCCGCTTTCGCCAACCTGGGCCGCATCCACGGAAACGGGATCGAGTGACTTGATCGGGTAGACAAAGAGCCGCTCGAGGTGTGCCATCACCGAGGAGTAGTGATCATCGGATAAATACATTCGTACAGCTGTCGTTCCGACGAACTATTCGTGGAGGCCGCCGACCTCGTCGTAAAACGACGAGGAGAGCTGGTCGGCCATCTCCTCGTCGGGGTCGATCCGGACGTCGACGACCGTCGGCACCGACGCAGCCTTCGCGTCTGCAATGGCATCCTCGAGGTTCGCAGGGTCGGTAACCCGGACGCCGTCGCCGCCCAGGGCCTTCGCCACGCCGACGAAGTCCGTGTCGTGGAAGTGCGCGCCGGGAATGGCGTCGTCCATCTGGCGAACCATGCCGAGCGAGGTGTCGTTGAGGACGACGAACGTCGGCGCGACGTCGCAGTCCACGGCGGTCTCGAGGGCCGTCATTGTCATGGCGAAGCCGCCGTCCCCGGCGACGCAGATGGCGTCCTTCCCGAGGAGGGAGCCGGTGACGGCAGCGGGCGCCGCCCAGCCCATCGCGCCGACGCCGCCGCTCCCGTAGTAGCTTCCCGTCGTCTCGGTCTGGAGGTAGTTGAGGAGCCAGAAGCGGTTGTTCCCGGAGTCCGCCGTGACGACGGTGTTCTCGTCGACGACCGCCTCGATGGCCTTGCACACTCGCTGGGGTTTGATGGGGGTGCTCTCGGCCTCGCAGGCGGCCACGTGGAAGTCCTCACGCGCCTCGGCCGCTCGCTCGAGCGCCCAGTCGTTTTCGGCGTCGCGGCCCTCGCTCGCCTCGAGCAGCGCGCCGAGCGTTTCGCCGGCGTCGCCGATCAGGCCGACGTCGGCCGGGTAGACCCAACCGGCGTTTCGCGAGTCGACGTCGGCGTGGATGATCGTCTGTTCGTCCGGCCGGATGAACGACTCGGCCTGCCAGTTTGTGTCCATCGGGTTCATCCGACAGCCGACGACGACCAGGACGTCCGCCTCGCTGACGACACGGTTCGCCCCCTCGTGACCGAAGGAACCGATGACGCCCGCCGCGCGCTCGTGGGTTTCGGGGATCGTCGACTTACCTAAATAGGAGGTAGCGACTATAGCGTCGTAGGCGTCGGCCACGGCCTCGAGTCGGTCGTAGGCGTCGGATTCGTCGGCTTTGTCGCCTCCAGCGCTCGCGTGAACGCCGTTACCGGCCAGAATGACGGGACGGTCGGCGTTCTCGAGCGCGTCCGCCGCGGCCGCGACGTCGCGGTCCGTCGGTCTCGAGTCCCAGTTTCTGACCTGCATCTCGTCGTCCCAGAGGCCGGGCGTCACGTCCCCCGGTAGGTCGTCCGTAATCGCCGAGCCGTCGAAGATGACGGCACAGGGACCGTTCCGACCGGCGGTCGCGTGCTTGAACGCGAGCTGGACCGTGCGGACGGTTTCCGGCGGCGTGCGCGGGAACCACCACTCCTTGGTCACGCCGTCGAGAATCTTCGGCAGCGAGAGGCCGCCGTAGTCGCCCCTGGACTGCTGGTAGGGCGCGAGCGTGGAGTAGTCGCCGCGCTCGGAGGCCTCGGTGAGCACGACCATCGGCGAAGAGCCGAGACGGGACTCCATCTGGCCGATAGCACCGAGGCTGCCGATCCAGGGTCCCTGTCCAGCCAGGACGGCAGGAGAGCCAGTCATTCGGCCGTAGGCCTCGGCCATGACGCTCGCCTCGCGCTCGTCACGCGGGCGGACGACCGTCACGTCGGTGTCACGGTGGCCGATCGTCTCGAACACCTCGATGAGGCGCCCGCCGGGGTAGCCGAAGACGTACTCGACGTCGAGCGCCTCGAGCGTGTCGACGACGCGGTCGGCGGTCGTCTGCGTGGAGTGCGTGTCGTCCATGGTGGTCGACTCAGTCGTCCTCCGAGGGGAGCGCCGTCTCGGCGACGTGGACAGTCTCCTCGACGACCATCGTCTCGCTCGCCTCCATGTCGGCGAACGTCGCCGCGTCGGCCTGCACCTCCTGGCCCACCTCGGACTCGAACGCGGCGGCCATCGCCGCGCCGTCGGCGAACGTCAGCCGAACGATACCGTCGTAGGCCGACTTCGAGGGATCGGTCGGCGTCGACGTGACGTACCGCTCGAGGCCGGGGAGGTCAGACGCGAGGTCGGTGTGGTCGCCCAGCCAGCGCTCACAGAACTCCTCGTGACTGAGGTCGTCGTCGCGTACCAGCAAGTTGACGAACGTGATCATGTTCCATGCGTGGCGTCTTCGGGTTCGACCTTTGCTCTGTCGGTCCGGGCCGCTCAGCCGTGGATGATACATTGTTTCGACCTCGAGTAAATTTAGAGAATATATCACATATCGAACAGTGGATTCCGGTAGATTATGGGCCAGATAATCGGGACCAGCGAGCGAAAAATCGGGGTACTGAAACGGGTCGTGGAAATGAGAGGCATACCGGCTGGCAAATCCTCCGGATTTATGTATCAGAGTGATGGTTCTTCCTAGTATGTCCGAAACCGGGACGCAGCCGCGTCACGTCCGCGAGTCCCTGGCCGATCCGAAGCGTGCCCTGAACGTCCAGTACTACGGCCCGGTGGGCTCGACGACGGTCGAGGAGCCGCCCACCCACCGCACCGACGACGACCTGATCGCCGGGCTCCGCGAACTCGCTGCCGCCGACGAGACGACGACCGAGTTCGGCTCCGCGTCCTACGTGAGCGAGTTCCGGTCCAGGAGCGCCGACCGGACGAAAAACGCCGTCGACGACGACTTCGGCGAGGCGGATTACGCCGTCATCGACCGGGCGACCGAGCCCGTCGAGAACCGCGCGATGCTCTGTGTCGACCGACTCGTCGGCACGCACCCGGAAACGACGTTTTGCTGCCGCCTGTACGTCCCGGCCGAGTACGCGCGAATCGCTCACGGATGGGCGATGCTGTTCGACCCGACCGACGGACGGGACCCAGACTTCGTCACGGTACAGGTTCCGGACGCATCGGAGACGGCGATCCGAATCCTCCCTGACGACGGGTTTACCGCCGTCGTCGGCAGCGACTACACCGGCGAAGCGAAGAAATCGTTCCTCCGGCTGTTCATGCATCGAGCGAAACGACTCGGCGGCCTCGGCCTGCACGCCGGCAGCAAGCGCGTTCGCGTGGCTCGAGCGGCTGACGCTCGCGACGAAGCCCAGGCCCGTGACGAACCCGATGCCCACAGCGAACGCGATGACGAAACCGCGGACGGAACCGTCCCTGACCTCGAGACCGTCGGTCAGCTCTTCATGGGGCTCTCCGCGACCGGAAAATCGACGCTCACGGCCCACGGCTGCTGGCTCGAGGCCCCCGAGGAGGCGGTCATGGTCCAGGACGACGTGTGTGCGCTCCTGCCGGACGGCTCGGTCGCCGGCAGCGAGGGCGGCGGCCTCTACGTGAAAACGTACGGCCTGGACGCCGACGAACAACCAGGAATACACGCCGCGGTCACCGACGAATCGGCCTCGTTCGAGAACGTCGTCGTCGACGAAGACGGGACGGTCGACTTCGACGACGACCGATACACGAAGAACGGTCGTGCCGTCATCCGGCGCTCGAAACTGCCCAGCGCCAGCGAGGACATCGACCTCGAGGACGTCGACCAGCTCTTTTTCATCACCCGGAACCCGCTCATGCCGCCGGTCGCCAGACTCGACGACGAGCAGGCGGCGGTCGCGTTCATGCTGGGCGAATCGATCGAGACGAGCGCCGGTGACCCCGACCGGGCTGGCGAGCGCATCCGGGTCGTGGGGACGAATCCGTTCATTATCGGTCCGGAAGGCGAGGAGGGGAACCGGCTGCGAGAGCTGGTCGCCTCGCTCGGCCTCGAGTGCTACGTCGTGAACACGGGCACAGTCGGCTACCCCGATTCGGACGCGAACTCGAAGGACGTCGGCGTCACCGAGTCCGTGACGATCCTGACCGAACTCGCGCGGGGAACCGTCGAGTGGACCCGGGACGAGCAACTCGGCCTCAAAGTTCCCGCGAACGTACCCGGGATGGACATCGAGGCGTTCCGCGTCGCCGAGTATGTCGACGATTACGATGGCGAACTCGAGACCCTGCGCGAGGAACGACGCGAGTACCTCGAGTCGTTCGAGCGACTCGATCAGGAGATCGTCGACGCGGTGTACTGACCGCTCAGTGCCTTCTCAAAGTGGTCTCGAGCGAGAAGGACTGACCTCGACTGCCTGGTGTGAGGACGGAACTCGAGCGAAGGGGGTGGGCAGCACTTGCCGGTCACAGCTACTGTTATATGTACAGCGTTCTCACCGTTGACAATGAGCGTCCAGATGCAGAAACCAACGATGCGGGTATGCGAACGCTGTGGCCGGACGGAACGCTGGGACGACGCCCAGTCCGCCTGGCAACACGCACTCGATAGCGACCGCGGTCACCCCCACTGTATTCACGAGTGGGACATCAACGGGTCGTTCACCCCCTACGAGTAACGCGACTGGTCTGTGCCCGAGGCTCGCCTCGAGGCCCACATGCTCCTGGCGAGCATCTAATATGGCTATCAACGAGCGACCGGCAACTCGCCGTGACGCTCGGTTTCTGTGAGATAACACTGCGGATCGGGTCCGAAGAGGGACTCACTCGAGAGCGCCCGCAACCGAGACCCACCGCGACAGATCGACCGATACTGGCACGTCGAACATCGGCCGGTGAGGTGGTCCTCGCGCACTCGAAGATCGGCGAGCAACGGATTCGTCTCGTCGTCCCAGATGTCGCCGAACGGTCGGTCGCGAACGTTACCCAGGCTGTAGCCCTGCCAGAACTGGGTCAGGTGAACGTTGCCCTCGTAGTCGACGTCCGCGATGCGCTCACCCGTCGGATCGCCTCCGTTTCGATCGAGATGGCGGTAGACGGTTTCGGCTTTTTCGGGGCCAAAGCGGTCGGCGGCGTACTCGACGAGGAAGGGCGCGTCGACGTAGTTGCCGACCAGCAGGGTCTCGATCTCCTCGCCGCGGTCGTGGTACTCGAGCGTCAGATCGCAGAGTCGCCTCACCGCGTCACGGGTCGCTTCGGGGCTGAGGTCGATGTCGGTGATATCGGCGCCGCGCCCACCGTAATCGAGGTGATAGAAGCAGAATCGATCGACCCCCACGTCGGTCAGCAGGTCGACGACTCCCTCGAGGTCGGCGGCGTTTGCCTCGGTGATCGTGTACCGCAGTCCGGTCTTGAGCCCGGCCGACTGGCAGGCCTCGATTCCTCGGACGGCAGCGTCGAAGGCCCCCTCCTTTCCCCGGAACGCGTCGTTGCGCTCTGGGAGTCCGTCGACGGAGATGCCGGCGTACTGTAGCCCGGCCGACTCGAGTCGAGCCGCTTTCTCCGGCGTGATGAGCGTCCCGTTCGTCGAGAGAACGGGCCGGAGTCCGAGGTCTGCGGCGTGCTCGACGAGTTCGGGGAGATCCTGCCTGACGAGTGGTTCCCCGCCGGAGAAGAGGACCACGGGGACACCGTAATCTGCCAGCTGCTCGAGGAAACGTCGGGCTTCAGTTGTGCTAAACTCGCCCGCTGCAGGCTCGGTTTCGGCCGCCGCGTAACAGTGCGCGCAGTGGAGGTTACACCGACGGGTCGTATTCCAGACGACGACCGGGCGGCGCTGCTTTCCGGTCGTGATCTGAGGCTTACTTGAGCTCTCAGCAGCGTCGTAGCGTAGTCCGTCGCCCTCGGCGTCGAGGTCACAGAGGAGCTTGCTGATCGAGATCACGAGTCGTTCACCCGCGGGACTCCGTCACTTTCCTCGGAAACGCGAGGTTCGGGCGAAACCTCCTGGCCCGGCGCCTCGTCCGGCGAGTCGGAGGCAGTGGACAGCGGGCGCGTCGAGTACCGCTCGACCGCCTCGGCCGGGCACACCCAGAGGTCCGCGGCGTACCGACCGAAGAGCCGGGAGGCGTTGTCGACGGCCTCCTCGACGCTCGTCGCCGAAACGCTGCCGACGTGATGAAGGCGCTTGTCTCGGTCCTCCCGAAGGAAGACCTCCCACTGTGGGAGCGGCGTTCCGCGGCGATCCCCCGCCACTCGCTCGCGACGTACAGATTCGACCATCGTGTTCGTTCGCGGTTGGGTTCTCGGAGGTATATCCCTCGTTGCGAACGTCTTCGGGCGGCGTTCCCGGATCCCGAGAACGAGAACCGACCCTTTGTAGGCGGCGTCGCCAACGGCGGGTGAGTATCCATGCCAGCGCCACCCGGTCGCCGATCGATCGACACGTCGAAACGCCCGTTCGTGCTGATCTGGGAGGTAACCCAGGCCTGCGCACTCGCGTGCACCCACTGCCGGGCCGACGCCCAACCGGAGCGCCACCCCGACGAGTTATCGACCGCCGACGGGAAGCGACTGCTCGAGGACGCGAGCGACTTCGGAGACGGTCAGCTCGTGGTGCTATCTGGTGGCGACCCGCTGGTCCGTGACGACGTCCCGGAACTGATCGAGTACGGCACCGACCTCGGCCTGCGGATGACGATCACGCCGAGCGGAACCCGGTCGGTCACGAGAGACCGCATCGACGCGCTCTCCGAGGCGGGGCTCCGACGGATGGCGCTCAGTCTCGACGGCGCGGCCCCCGAGAGCCACGACGCTTTCCGGGGCGAAGCCGGAAGCTTCGAAGAAACGATTCGGGCGATGAAGGACGCCCGCGCGGCCGGCGTTCCCGTCCAGATCAACACCACCGTCTGCCGGCAGACGGTCGACGAACTCCCAGCGATCAGGGACCTGCTCGCCAACCTCGGCGTCGTCATGTGGAGCGTCTTCTTCCTCGTCCCCGTCGGACGCGGGCGAATCCTCGAGCCAATCTCCCCCGAAGAGGCCGACGCAGTCATGTCGTGGCTTGGCGAGGTCAGCGACAGCGAACCGTTCGGGGTCAAGACCACCGAGGCGCCACAGTACCGACGCATCCGTCTGCAAGAGCGACGGGAATCGGACGACAGAACGGTCGACGCTGACGGCCTCCGACGCCGAAGCGGAATCGTCGCCGGCGACGGCTTCGCGTTCGTCAGCCACGTCGGCGAGGTCTTCCCGTCCGGCTTCCTCCCGGCCTCTGCGGGCAACGTCCGCGAGGAACCGATTACTGCCATCTATCGCGACTCGGCGCTGTTTCGATCCCTCCGTGATCGCGGCCGAATTCGCGGAAAGTGCGGGACCTGTGAGTTCCGAACGGTCTGCGGCGGGAGTCGCTCTCGAGCCTACGCCTACACCGGCGATCCACTCGAGAGCGACCCGCTGTGTCCGTACGTTCCCGCGGATTACGACGGCCCGCTGCCGTGGAACGACCCGACGAGTGCACCCTCGCCACCCTCGAGGCCGACTGACGCCGATTGAGCGGGTCCGGCGATCGAACGGGGAGGGAGGAATAAGGAGGGTCCAAGAGACGGGGAGGTAGAGGGACTCGAGGAACGGGAATCACCGAACGTGTTCGTACTGAAGTCCTTCGACCCGCAGTACGACGGGTACCTATGAACACTTTGAACGAGACGATTCGCGTCGAGATCGACGTCCGGACGCCGTCGACCTGTCCGGTCGCTGCGGCCTCCGAGACGACTGGTTCCCCCGTCGAGACCGTGACGCGGGCATCCGGACGAAACATGGGACCGCACGTCGACGAGGAGTTCACCATCGCGAGCGACGCTGCGGTCGACCTCGAGACGTACGATGCAGTCGAAGACGCCGACCGAATATTCGACCTCGATTCGCACGCAGTTTATCGATTCACTCGCTCGGCAGCGTCGCCGTGCGTCTGTGACCGTATCGAGGAACTCGGCTGGCCGGTTTCGGATATCAGTGCGGAGAACGGGTCGCTGCTGGTCACCTGCTACGTCGACGATCAGACTGGGTTCTCGGAACTCATGTCGGACCTCCAGGACCGATTCGGGGACGTCCGCGTTCGACGACTGCTCCGTTCGGGGGGCGACGGTGACGGCGACGGACCGCTCGTCCTGGAAGTCGACTCCCTGACCGCCCGACAACGGGAAGTGCTCGAGACGGCTCACGAGATGGGGTACTTCGAGTATCCGCGGACGTCGAACGCGGGGGACGTCGCCAATGCGCTTGGAATCACGCGCTCGACGTTCGGCGAACACCTCGCGGCGGCCCAGCGAAAAGTTCTGCAGACGTTAGGCTGAGTCCTCGCCCGAATCTGCATTCTCGAGCGCCTGCCAGGAGAGCCGCGGGTTTCTCGCCGCGCTCGTCTGATCGATCCGGCCCACGGCGGTTCGGTTGGGCGCAGCCTCGAGTTCGTCGTCGCTCGAGGCCGACGCCTGCTGGAACGCCTCGGCGAGGGTGTCGAGCGTTTCTTTGCTCTCGACTTCGGTCGGTTCGGTCATCAGCGCCTGCGGGACGATCTCGGGCCACTTCGTCGTCGGCGGGTGGACGCCGAAGTCGAGCATTCGTCTGGCGACGTCGGCCGCGTCCTGGTCGCCCGCGCTGGCGACGAACTCGTGGTGGAACGGGCCGTAGGGAACGTCGTAGTCGATCTGACTGGCGAGGTAGTTCGCGTTGAGGACGGCCTTCGCGCTCGCATCGAGCAGTCCCTCGTCGCCGAGTCGGGCGATGTAGGCGAACGCCTTGACCAGGACGAGCCAGTTGCCCTGAAAGCCGTGGACGTGGCCGATCGAGTGGTCGGGGGCGAACAGTTCGTACTCGGTCTCGCCCTCTTCCTCACCCTCGACGTTACGCTCGCGAACCCGAGGCTCGGGCAGGAACGGCGCCAGCTCGTCGACGACGCCGACCGGCCCGGCACCTGGGCCGCCGCCACCGTGGGGCGTCGCGAACGTCTTGTGGACGTTGTAGTGCATCACGTCGAATCCCATGTCTCCCGGACGGGCTCGACCGAGGAGGGCGTTGAGGTTCGCGCCGTCGTAATACAGCAGACCGCCGACGTCGTGGACCATCTCGGCGATTTCGGTTATGTTGCGCTCGAATAACCCGAGGGTGTTCGGGTTCGTCAGCATGAGCGCCGCCGTCCGCTCGGAGAGGGCGGCCTCGAGGGCCTCGAGGTCGACGCGGCCGCCGTCGTCGCTCGGGAGGGTGACGACGTCGTACCCGCCCAGTGCCGCCGTCGCGAAGTTCGTCCCGTGGGCGCTCTCAGGGACGATCACCTCGTCTCGCTGGTCGTCCCCGTTGTGCTCGTGGTAGGCGCTGGCGACTCGAATGCCGACGAACTCGCCCGCGGCGCCGGCCGGCGGCTGGAGCGTCACGGCGTCCATCCCGCCGATTCGCGCGAGGTAGTCCTGAAGTCGGTAGCACAACTCGAGCGTGCCCTGGATCGACCCCGCAGAACGGTCGGGGTGGACCGCTGCAGTGTCGAGGGCGGCGACGTCCTCCGTGAACTTCGGGTTGTACTTCATCGTACACGACCCCAGCGGGTACGGCCCGCTGTCGATCCCGTAGATCATCTGGGAGAGACGCGTGTAGTGACGCGCGAGTTCCGGTTCGGAGAGTTCGGGCAACTCGAGGGAATCGCGGGTCAGACCGTCTGGCAGCGGCGAGTCGTCGCTGACGTCGACGCGAGTGCTGTCTTTCTCCGAGAGGAGCGGTTCGTAGTGGCCGTTGCTGACGTATCGGGCCTGGTCGTACCGTCGGCTCCGTCTCTCCCCCTGCTCGAGCTCTCGTTTCCGTCCCTGACCGCTCATCGAAGCACCTCCGCGAACGCCTCGACGAACGCCTCGATCTGTTCGTCCGAGACGCCCGCGACGCAGACCTGCAGTTCGTGTTCGTCGACGACGTGAACCGCGAACCCGCGCTCCTCGAGGTCGTCCGCGATCGCTCGAGCAGGCTGGTCCACGTGGACGACGAATTCGCGGAGGTGGTGGCGGTCATGAACGGGCGCTCTGGCCCCGACGAGGTCGTCGATTCGTTCGGCGAGCTCCTCGGCTCGCGTTACGTCGCGTTTTGCGAGGTCGACCAGTCCAGAGGGACCGAGCGAGGCGGCGTGCATCGCGGTCCGGAGCGCGACCCAAGCCTGGTTCGTACAGATGTTGCTCGTCGCTCGCTCACGACGGATGTGCTGCTCGCGGGTCTGGAGGGTGAGCGTGAACGCTCGCCGGTCGGTCGCGTCCTCGCTCACGCCGACCAGGCGACCGGGCACCTGCCGGAGGTAGCTCTCCCGGGTCGCGAACAGTCCCAGGCCCATGCCATAACTCGTCGGCAGCCCGAGGACGCTCGCGTCGCCGACGACGACGTCAGCGCCCACGTCCGCTGGCCGCTGGAGCAGTGAGAGCGCGACGGGATCCGAACCCAGCACGTACAGCGCGTCGTGCTCGTGGGCGAGGTCGCCGATCTCCGCGAGGTGTTCCTCGATCGTGCCGCGAACAGTGGGGTTCTCGACGTAGCACAGGACGACGTCGTCGTCGATGGTATCCGTGAGAGCCTCGACGTCCACGGTGCTGTCGTCGGTCGGGTACGTCTCGACCTCGAGGTCCGTGCCGGCGACGTAGTTCTCGAGGGTGCTCCGGCGTCCCTCGAGCAGGAGGTCCGGAACGAGCACGCGACGGCCCGAGGTGTCTCGAACGCGGTCGGCGAGCGTCGCCGCCTCCCCCAGAGCCGTCGCCGCGTCGTACATCGAACAGTTCGCAATCGTGAGTCCGGTGAGTTCGACCAGCAGGGACTGATACTCGAACAGCGCCTGCAGGAAGCCCTGGGAGACCTCGGGTTGATACTGGGTGTAGGACGTCAGAAACTCCGATCGGTCCGCGAGGTGATCGACTAGCGACGGCACGTAGTAGCCGTAGTGGCCCCGTCCCAGCAACTCGACCAGGTCGTCATTTCGCTCGAGCGTCTGGCGGACCAGCTGGCGCGCCTCGCGTTCGGTTCGCGCGTCAATCTCGAACTCGTCGTCAAACCATACCGCCGACGGAATGTCGAACAGGTCGTCGACGGAGTCGGCGCCTACCGCCTCGAGCATCGCCGCCGTGTCGTCGTCCGTGTGAGGAGCGTACGGACTCCCCGTGGTGCGTGTTCCGTTCATGGTAGCGCAGGTGTGTCTCCGGTGATTGAAAAGTCGGTCGTCCCCACTGCTTGCCGGCCGCAGGGTTCGGTCCCAGACACGTTACGTGCGGGTTCGGAGCACGGGGTTATCAACGCATCTCTTTCCCGCCGTCCGCTCGAGTTTCGCGCCGAGTCACTCGACGTACCGATACTTCCGCTCGCCCATCCGGCCCCAGCCGTCGAACGCGAACTCGCCTTCCGGGGTCGTCAGCGGTTCGATGTCGACGTCCATCTCGTGGTTGTGCGCGTCGTGGATCTCCTCGTAATCGTCCCAGTCGATGTCGTAGCGCGACTCGAGTTGCTCGTCGACGTTCAGCGCTTCGATCTCCTCGAGCCAGTTTTCCTTGACGGTCTCGGTGTGGATTTCGGCCTGGGCGCCGCTGCCGTAGGAACCGACCAGGAGCTGCTCGCCGACCATGTCGCGGTCGTTCTCCGCGGCGTGTTTCAGCGCGCTCGCGCGGGCGACGTGGACCGAGCCGGTGTACCAGTTGCCGACGTCTCGAGCGATCGTCAGAGTGGGGTCGATCGTCTCGGCGTACCACTCCTGGTAGCGCTCGGTGCGCTTCAGCCCGTCCATGTACTCCCGGATCGCGTCGGTGAACGCCTCCTCGTCCTCGAAGGCCTCCTCGCGGGGCTGGCGACCGATCTCCTCGGCCAGTTCCTCCTCGATTTCGGTGTCGCGGGTGATGTGGCGGTACGCCAGCAGGGCGGCCTTCCGGACCATGCCCGGGAACGGCGTGTGGAACGGCGCGTACTGGAAGTCGCCGACCGTAATCTCGCCGGCCTCGCGCTGGTAGTCGATCAGTGCCTCGCGCATGCGGGCGAGGTAGACCTGGACCGAACGCTTGCCGTCGACGCTCGGGAACTGCTGGTTGGGTTTGAGGAAGTCGGTCTCATCGGCCGACCCGAATCCCTGTTCGGCCGAGAGCTCGACCAGGTTGGGGTCCTCGCTGATGAGCATGGCGACCGCGCCCGCACCCTGGGTCGCCTCGCCAGCGTCGCCGCGGGCGTACAGGGCGGTGTCGGTGGCGATGACGATGGCCGAGCGGCCGCGGTGTCGATCCGCACGGATCCAGTTGTACGCGTCGTCGAGGCTCTGGGTGCCGGCGATGCAGGCGAACTTCCGCTCGCCCTTGTTCGCGTGATGGAAGTCGCCCTCGAACACCTGCTCGAGGCAGCCTGCGACGTACGTCGAAACCGGCTTGGAGTTGTCGAATGCGCTCTCGGTAGCGACGTCGATCCGGCCGATGTCGTCGGGCTCGAGGCCTTTGCGGTCCATGAGGCGGTAGGCGGCGTTGGCGCCCATAGTGACGATGTCCTCGTAGCTGTCGGGGAACGAGGAGGCGTTGAGTCCCAGCCCTTTGGTGTACTTTTCGGGGTCCTCGCCCTTCTGTGGGGCGAAGGTGCCGGGCAAGTCGAGTTTGAGGTTGCCCGTCCAAATTTCGACGGCGTCGATACCGACGGATGTCATAGGAGAACGCTACAGGTGAGGATACATGATATTGTCGTTCGTGGTTTCGACGATTGACGTTGTTGACTCGTTCCACTTGGATGTCTTATAGTTCCTCTATAGAACCCCCATAGATGTTGAGTTTCCAACGCCAATTCGAGGTACTAACCACGATAACGGTGAGGAGTTTACTCACACAGCGAGAACGGTCCATCACCAGCGCCTTCTTCGATTCTATATGTGCAGGCCTCACTGGTCTGAAGTATTTTCGATTCAACCGTAACCGGTCGTGGCTCCCGTTTCCCACCAGAAGACGAACCATCCATAACATCTACGGAAATGGATCCAGACGTGGTGACGGACTCATACTCGCTCCCGACGGGGTTCCCATCTTCATCGAGAATCTCGAACTCAACCCGAGTCTCTCCCGTGAGTTGATAATCGAAACGAATTTGTTTAACACCGTTCTGATCGTTCTCCCTTGTTACCTCTGCATCAACGGATTCGAAACGTGGCGGTTCAATTGTAACAGGTCTACTTACACTTTTATCTTCGCTCGAGACCGTGGCCGTATACTCACCGGCATCGCCCGTTTGTGTGTCCCATTCGAAACTGACTGTCTGCGGTTCTCCACCCTCGAGTTCCACGTCCGAGACGGCTTGCGTATACGTTTCGCCACCAATACCCAGCACAATATCCTGGGTATCTGTATTTTCGCCCGTGTTCTCAACTGTCGCATTGAGGCTCAGGGTATCGCCCTCGGTGACCGGGTCGTTTGTGTTCGTAATCTCGACCGAGAAGAACGGCTCATCTGCGCCGATTACCTTGGTCGTGTCGCTGTCGAGTTCGTTCGATCTGGTATCGGTTTCGTAGAGCGTCGCCGTCAGTACGTCACCTCGAGAAAACTCGAGCCCAGTGACGGTGACGATATCCTCGCCCACCGTGTCGAAAGTGACTTCGTGCGATTCGTTCTCAACGACGAGGTAACCGCCCGTCGTGGAATCGAGATTGTCGAAGTCGGAGGTGGTGACCTCGAACTCGTCGTCGTCTTCTCGGATCTCGTCCTGGATATCGACGGTTCCGCGTACCCCACCAGCGTTCGACGAATCAGAGACGAACACCTCTTGAGTCACGTTTTCAGGTTGCTCTCCGTCCAGTTCTGGTGGGGCTTCGTCGACCGTGAAGCTAGCGCCTAGCGTAATCGTCTCTCCTCCGTCGTCCTCGTTAGCCTTGTACGAAACCGTCACCTGGCCGTCCGGTCCGGTCGATTTGTTCTCCGGAGAAATAGCGTTCGAACCGTCGTCGGTGGCGTTCACCCGCACGTTTGAAACCGGGTTGTTGTACCGATCCCGGACTTCGACGGTCATCCGCGTCGTTTCACCAGTGCGAACGTCCCGGGGCTCGTTGACGACCGTAAGATAGGCGGGACCGTCCGCCTTCGATTCGGCGCCACTCCCGAGACCGACTTTCGCGACCTGCAATTGGTAATCGTCATCCTTGAGCGTGATCGTCACAGTTCCGGGGCCTCCGTCGACGGAGACGACTCGAGGTTCGTCCTCGAGTAACCGTTCCCACTTCTCGACGCTCAGCGTTGTCGGTATCTCGAGGGTTACGTTCCCGTCTGACTCGATCGCAACCGAGTTCTCGGAGGCACTCACCGTCTCGAAGTCGACCGCGACTGTCCCGGACCGACTCGAAGAATAGTTCCCGGCAAGCGTCACCAGTCGAATCGTGTTCCCGTCGATCAGTCGCTGCCCCGTCAGCGTAGCTTGATTCCCGTCCTGAACGTTGTACAGAACCGAATTACCGTAGACGACCGTTGGCGCATTTTGGTGTTCGTTATAATTCGGTTGAAAAACGAGACCCCCCGTCTCGAACGCCAGTTCCGTCGTATTCCAGTAATCTCGTGCGTCCTCGTCCCCGACCGTCACGTTCTCGAGCCGTATCGACTCGTTCGCCTCCACCAGTTTCAACGACCCCGACGAGGGGGGCGGATTCACCGTAAAACTCCGCGGCGGATACGTCGTCCCGAGCGAAACCGAGTACGAACCGACGCGACGGTCGGGCGCGTTGACGAGGCCGTTTCGTACGTCCAGTAACTGTCCCTGCACGGCCTGCTGATGCTCGTACTCCACTGCCCGATTCTCGTCGGGAACTACGTTCACCTGGTACAGCGCGAGCGCCGACACCAGAATGCCGAGCATGAGGACCGCTCCGATCACCGTGGACACGGCACGCTCCTCACCTCGGCCTATCATACGCAGTGATAGTCCCGATGACGTATACGCTTATTGGCCCCACTAAACCGCAGCGTGAGCCCCGAAAAGCAGTCTATTCGCCGCTCGTCTCGTCGATTACTCGTCTTCCTCGACAACTTCCGGATCGCTCATCGCACTCTGGAGGCTGTCCAGGCCGTTGACCCACTCCGTCACGAGGCCGTACTCGAGTTGCTCCGCAATCGTCATGTCGAGTTCCTCGCCGTCGATGATGAGCGTCCCCGCCTGGGCCGCGTACCCGAGCGCGGCGTCCAGATCCTCCTCGGCTTCGGCGTCCGCGGCCGCGCCGATGTAGTCGTTGACGCTCGCCTCCTCGGCCGGGCCGCTGGCGACGTACTCCTCGGCGGCGATGAAGACGCAGACCAGGCTCGTCTGGACGCCGTCGACCAGCATCCGGGTCTCCTCGTCGTCGATGTCGACCTCCGAGAGGACGATCTCGCGGACGTCGGCGATCTCCTCGAGGGCCTGCTCCTGCTCGAGTTCGCCGTCGTCGTACGCCGCAACGATTTTGGCGATGGCGATGGCCGTGTCGTCCTGGAGGTTCAGGAGGAGGCGGGCGGAGGATTCGTCCTCCGGATCGATCTCTTCGTCGTCGATGCGGTCGATCCAGTTCTGCCAGCGTTCGGCCGAATAGAACTCGGTCGGGGAATTGCTCATACTCTCACCTACACCGGCCGCTTGAAATGCCTTTCTCTACTCTTCGCTTTCTCGACCAGCGGCGAAATCCGTCGGCGATCAGTCCTCGAGCGTCGCTTCGGACTCCCCGAGCGTCGCTTCCGTGTCGATTCCGTACACCAGTTGCGGCGTCTCGACGTGGGCGTTCCTGACCGCGTCCTCGTGGCCTTCCTCGAGGAGCCAGCTGACCCGTCGCGGGACCGTCTTCGGACCGAGGACGGCTCCTGGTCGATCGGGGTCGTCGACGAAGTCGGTCTCCATGAGGAACGGATCGCCGGCCTCCGCAGCGGTCTCGAGGCGATCCTTCTCGCTCATCACGCTGGGGGTGACGCCCACGAGGCGGCCACTGGCGTAATGTTTGACGACCCGGTGTGCCGGCAAGCCGGCGTCCTCGGCCCACTCGGCGACCGTCGTCAGGTCCTCAGTGGCTTCGGTGTGGAGCTGGACGGCACACTCGAGGTCGGCGCCGAGTTCGAACGCGTGGCGCATAACGTTGTTCGACGCAGCCCAGACCTCGTCGTCCACGTCGTAGTGTGGGCGTCCCGATTTCAGCCCCCGCGCGTCGCCCGCGTCGACGTACTCGGCGGCGACCTCGAGGCCGGCCCGCATGATGGATTCGGCATCGTCGGGGGTCTTTCCGCGTTCGTCGACCAATCGCGAGACCAGCCCCGGATGGACGCCCAGGATGGGCCAGGCGCGGCCCTCGAGTCGGCTACTCGCTTCGGAAACGATCTCGAGGGTTCGCTCGAAGACCGGTCGGAAGTCCTCGCCTGCGTTGGCTTCGACGCCGAGGTGCCAGGAGGGTTTGTTGACGACTAAAAGGTGTGTCCCGCCCATGCGTGCGAAGTCGTCGACTGCCTCGAGACCGCGGCCGTGATCCGGGTCGAGGTGGAGGTGATCGTCGAGGATTGGCGTCTCGTGATCGTTCATGAATCGACCTTGGGTGAGCGGTGGCGGAAAAGGCATCGGCTTCGAGGCGACCCACTCGACGATCGAAACAATGGCTCGTGAACGTCTCGCCGCTCGAACCGATGGGTCTTGTCGCCTCGAGTCAGTCCTCGAGCGTCAGCGCCGTGTCGGCGGCGTTCTGGAGGGCGTCCGACCGTCCGTACGAACCGGGTGCGATGGCGACTGTCTCCACGCCTCTCGCGCCGGCGTACTCGAGAACGGGTTTGAAGTCCGTGTCGCGCGAGGCGATGGCGAGGACGTCGATTCGGTCCTCGACGACGCTGGCCGTGGCGTCGACGGCGAGTTTGACGTCTACGTCGCCGCTGGTGATGACCACCTCGAAGCCTCGAGCTTCGGCCGCCTGAATCAGCCCTGGCGTGGCGTGTTCGTCTAGATAGAGCCGACGAATCGCGGTTCGCCCCTGGTCGGAGACGGCGGTTCGAAGGTCGTCGAGGTCGACGTCGAACTCCTCGCGGAAAACGTTCGGTCCGTCGACGAAGAGGCCGACTCCCGATGGTTTCGATTGGTCGGCTGACACCCACTCGCGCACGGACTCGAACATACTCACGGTCACGGTAGCCAGTGCGGTACAATAGGTGTAGCGAAGAAACTCGAGATGCGGAGCTATTCCTCGTTACAGTACTAGCGTCACCGCCACCCGCCAGTCGAAAATTGGTGTGTCCAGCCAACTATCGTACCCTGGTAATAGATTATTTTAATAAACTTATACTTCGTTGTTTTCCCCTCTCGAGGTATATTTCAAGCACGATTTGATCAATATTCGTGCCATTATTTACTTTCCCAACCCCGAACTCTCAAATCAATTGATCTACTGACAGTAAATTCCGCTGGGTTTCACAACTATTTAATTATAGATTGCGGTACGCATAGCCACACCATGCCAGAACATGGCAGTCCAGGTTACGATCGCCGTTCCGTACTGAAAGCAGCCGGCGCCCTCGGTGCATTCATGGGTCTTGGTGGGATCACCGCCGCTACCCCCGGACGTACCCCCGGCCCGAAGGAGAACGAAATTCTCGTCGGAAAATCGAACACGGTGGGACTGGCCACTGCGCGAGCCAAAGTCGAAGCGAACACACCCGACCACGCCGCCGTCGTTCACGAGAACGAGACGCTCGGCTACATGGCGCTCGAGGTCGACGAGGATCGAGTCGGCACGATGGACTCGATCATCGACCAGCTCGAGCGACGACCGGAAGTGGAGTACGCGGAGCGAAACGCGACGTACTACACCCAGCTCGAGCCGAACGACCCGAACTACGGCCAGCAGTACGCTCCCCAGCAGGTTCGCGCCGACCAGGCGTGGGATACGACGCTGGGCTCGATGGACGTGACGGTCGCGGTCGTCGACCAGGGCGTCGATTACAGCCACCCCGATCTCGCCGACCGGTTCGAGGGCAACGAAGGGTACGACTTCGTCGACGATGACGAGGATCCCGCTCCAGTAAACAACGACGAAAACCATGGAACCCACGTCGCCGGAATCGCTGCGGCGACGACGGATAACGGAACGGGGATCGCCGGCATGTCGAACTCCCGAATCCTCTCCGGTCGCGCACTCGGCGCGGATGGCGGTGGGTCGCTTTCAGACATCGCGGATGCTATCCAGTGGGCTGCCGACCAGGGCGCGGATATCATCAACCTGTCCCTCGGTGGCGGCGGCTCGAACAGCACGATGCGCAACGCCATCGACTACGCCTACGACAACGGCTCACTCCCCATCGCCGCTGCGGGTAACGACTACGGGAGTTCGGTTTCCTACCCCGCCGCGTATGAAAACTGCATGGCGGTGTCGGCGGTCGACGAGAACGAAGACCTCGCGGACTTCTCGAACGTGGGACCAGAGATCAACGTCGCCGCCCCCGGCGCCAACGTCCTCTCGACCGTTCCCGGGGATTCCTACGAGGAACTCTCCGGGACGTCGATGGCCTGTCCAGCCGCGGCAGGCGTCGCCGCCCTCGGAAAGGCCGCGTATCCCGACGATACGGTGGCCGACCTCTGGGGGCGCCTCGAGGACTCGGCCGTCGACATCGGTCTCTCGTCGGACGAGCAGGGCGCCGGTCGCGTCGACGCCCTGAACATCGTCGAGGGCGGGACCGATGATCCGGACGACCCCGACGACCCCGATGATCCAGGCGATGGCGAGTGCGGTGACGTCGTCGAGACGGCCTCGGCCGAGGACTACCTCTACAGCGGATCCAGTCACTCCTACACGTACTCGCTCCAGACGGCGAACCCGTGTAGCGCGACAGTGACCCTCTCCGGCCCGTCCGACGCCGACTTCGACCTCTACCTGACCCTCGACGGACGCACACCGTCGACCTGGGACTACGACGAGCGCTCGATCAGCGCCGACAGCAACGAGAAGATCACCGTATCGCTCTCCGGTGACGAGGAACTCGGCCTCCTCGTCGACTCCTACAGCGGCAGCGGGTACTACACCCTCTCCATCGAAGAACTCGGCAAGTAACGCCAGCCAATCACCCTCGCCATCACGGCAGGCACCCACCCGTACACCCACTTTTTTGAGAGGACTGGGCCCTCGAGCACTGGCTGAATGTAAAAACATTACTTACCCGCGGGTGACGTGACGAGTATGTCGCTGCAGATGCCGCCGTTGCGTGGGGTCCACGACGAGCGGGGAGCGAAAGTCACCGAATTTGGCGGCTGGGAGATGCCAGTCGAGTTCGACTCGATCCAGGAGGAACACCGGGTGGTCCGCGAATCCGTCGGCAAGTTCGACGTCTCTCACATGGGCGAGATCGAGGTCAGCGGCCCAGACGCCCGGGCGTTGATGCAACGACTCACGTCGAACGACGTGACCGCCCTCGACGTCGGTGACTCCCAGTACGCGACGATCACCGACGAGGACGGCGTGATCATCGACGACACAGTGGTCTACCGACTCCCGGACGAGGGTGACGACCACGTCTTCCTGTTCATTCCGAACGCCGGCAACGACGAGGCCATGACCGAGCGCTGGCGAACCCACCGCGACGAGTGGGGACTCGAGGCGTCCATCGAGAACCAGACGCACGAGTACGCGATGTTCGCGATCCAGGGGCCGGACGCCCGCGAACTGGTGTTCGACGTCGTCGCCGACCCCGACCGGGTGAGCGACCTCAGTCGGTTCGAGGCGACGTACACGACGGTCGAGGGGACGGAGTCCGAGTCCAAGTGCTGGGTCGCCCGCACCGGTTACACCGGCGAGGACGGCCTCGAGGTCATCGCCCCATGGGACGACGCGGAATCCGTCTGGTCGGCCTTCGACTGTCAGCCCTGCGGTCTGGGCGCGAGGGATACCCTCCGCCTCGAGGCCGGGTTCGTCCTGGCCGGGCAGGACTTCGACCGCGAGACGAACCCGCGCACTCCCTACGAGTGTAGCATCGGTTTCACGGTCAAACTCGACACCGAATTCGTCGGCCGGGACGCCCTCGAGCGCGCGAAAGAAGAGGGCGTCGAGGAGAAACTCGTCGGCTTCCGACTCGTCGACCGCGGGATCGCTCGCCACGGCTACGACATCACGACCACCGACGGCGAAGTCATCGGGACGGTTACGAGCGGGACGATGAGTCCGACGCTCGAGGCGGCCATCGGCCTGGGCTACGTGCCCGTCGAGTACGCCGATGCCGGGACGAAGATCCGCGTCGACGTCCGCGGCCGGCCCAAAAAGGCAAAGATTGAAACGCCTCCCTTCGTCGATACAGTATAATGAGCTTCGATATCCCAGACGACCGACGGTACCAGGAATCACACGAGTGGGCACTCGAGACAGATGACGGCGTCAGAATCGGTATCACCGACTTCGCGCAGGACGAACTCGGCGACGTGGTATTCGTGGAACTGCCCGACGAGGGTGAGGACGTCACGGCGGGAGAGAGCTTCGGCGTCGTCGAGTCGATCAAGGCAGTCTCCGATCTGTACGCGCCGGTCAGCGGCACGGTCACGGCCGTCAACGAGGATTTGTTCGACGCTCCTGAACTCGTCAACGAAGACCCCTTCGACGAGGGCTGGATGCTCGCGGTCGACCCCGATGACGAGAGCGAACTCGAGGACCTGCTCACTGCCGAGGAGTACGAAGAACAGGTCGCCTGAGCGCTCGACGTTCACCCTGCAGCAGTTGCGCTCAACAGAAGCGCTCAGCGTTAACCCTTCAGCGGAAGCGTTCAACAGAAACGCTCAACGTTCATCCTTCGGCAGTAGCATTCAGCAGGCCACACCTCACTCGAGTCCGGCCAGCCGCTCCAGCAACTCCTCGAGCGGCAGCGTCGACGTCGACAGCGCGTAACCATCGATTCGCGCCAGGTCGGCGGCGTGCTCCCAGAGGTCGTCGGGCTCGAGTCCGTGGAGGACCACGGCATTGGGGGTCGGGTTGACGACGCGAAGGGCGACCAGCGGCGACTCGCCGCGCGTGACGCCGGTGAACACCAGCGCCCGGTTGGTGCTCTGCCCGTAGAGGCGAAAGAACTCCTCACTCGAGAGGCGGGTGATCGCCTCGATGCTGTTGATGACTGTGTGACCGCTGATCCGGTCGGAGTGACCCGGGGCGATTTCGGTCGCCTCGATCGTCTCGTAGAGGTGTGCGAGCGGATACGTCGTCGCGTACTCGCGCAGGTCGTAGATGACGTCGCTGTCGAAGCCCGCCGAGAGCACGCGGCCGTACTGTCGAATTCGATCGCCGCCGCGGCGTTCGTCGATCTCGAGGAGTCCCTCGACGAGTCGGCGGACGACCCCAATTCCGGGACTCTCTCGACGGCCGCTCTCGTAGTCCGAGATCACCGACGAGGAGACGTCGAGTTCGCTCGCGAGATCGGTCTGGGAGACGTCGAAGTCCGTTCGCCACTTTCGAAGCGTTGCGCCCGGGTCGTTGCTCAGCGTGATCTCTCCTGCGATCTTCTCCGCCAGTTCCCGCTTTGGCCCGCGTCCACGTCCACGTCCACGTCCGCCCATACCTCTGGCTCTCACGGGCGTGGCAAGTAGCTACCGGCATTCGACCGACGAGGCGAACACTCAAGGTCCGAGGCTCTGAGATGGGGGCATGCCGTCGACCGTCGTACACGTCGGGCTGGCGGGCCTGGTCGGGGTCGCCCTCCTCGCCGATCGCTTCGACACGCGAGCGATCCTGTTCGTCATGGCCGTGACCGCCCTCCTCGACCTCGATACGCTGCTCGGCATCGTCGTTCCCGGAACCCACCGCGCTGCCTTCCACAACCTCTGGATCGTCCTCCTTCCCGCACTCGTCCTGTACTGGGACTGGCGACGCGAGAAATCGGTCGTCCGCTCGCGGTGGGGCGCCTACGGCTACCGGATCGGCTGGGTAACCCTGATTGCGGTCCTGTTCGCGCACGTCCTGCTCGACGCGTTCTACAACGGCGTCAACCTCTTCTGGCCCGTCCACGACCGGTTCTTCGACCTCTCGGGCAAACTCCTGGTCACCGACCAGCGCGGGTTCGTCCAGACGTTCGTCGAACTCGAGTCCAGTGAAACCGGAACCACGGTCTCGGAGTCGACCGCCCGCGGCACGACGGCTGACACGCACTACTCGACGGGCTTCGACCCGACGCGCGGATCGGACCCAGAACCCGAAGACGTCGAGCGGATCTTCCCGATCGCGAGTTCCGGCGAACTGTTCGTCGTGACGCTCGTCGGGTACCTGACCGTCGGGTATCGAGTGCTCGAGTCGCGCCGAAAGCGCAATTGAGCCGTCAGTCCCGGATCCGGACGAACCCATCCTCGAAGACCACGCGATTCGGGATGACGTGTTCTCTCGAGTCGGACTCGATCTTCGTCACGAAGAGGTCGACCTCCTGGACAATCCCCGTGTGGTCGCCGATCTCGACGCGATCGCCGATCCCGTAGGGCTGGTTGAGCAGCAGGTAGATGCCGACCGCACTCGAGACGAGGAAGTCCTTGAACGCGAACGCGCCGATCAGGACGAGGCCGGTGGTGTAGACGGTCAGGAGGATCAACAGTGGCAGGACCGCCACGTTGACCTGGGCGAGCGCGATGAGAAAGGCGACGAAGAGGACGGAGTACTTGACGACTCTGGGGATGATCGAGACCTCGGGGAGTTTGACCCCCCGAAGGTACTCGCTGACGGCCAGTTCGGCCTTGTCTGCCACGACGAACCCGACGAGGACGACGAGGACCGCGACGAACACCTGCGGAACGAACGTCCATATGGTCTGCCAGAACGCCTCCGTCGGCAGGAGCTGGGCGATGTGAATCGCCGTCAACAGCGCGATGCCGTAGATGAACCAGGAACTGAGTCGAGCGACGATCTTGACCGTCGAGGTACCGAGCGACTGGGCGGTTCGCTCGAACGGCGTTCCCTCGACCGCCTCCGGAACCTCTGCCGCCCGCAGAAGTTCTTCGTTTAGTCGACCGACGACGTATCCGACGACGAGACCGAGGACCAGCACGGCCATCGCTATCACGACGGGTTCGTCGACGAGCGTCTGTATCTCCATGTCAGTACTCCTCCGGGTCGACCTCCAGAATAATCTCGCCGGCTTTGAACGCGCGCACCATCCCGTCGCTCTCGGAGAGGACCATCGCGATCGCGTTCGTATCTCGCGTGATCGCCCCGCCGGCCATGTGCCGGGCGCCTAGCCCCTTCGGGATGTCCACGCCCTCCGCCGAGGGCTCGAGGTAGCGGTAGGCCGAGACGAGTTTCCCCGAGTCCGAGATGACGAACGCGCCGTCGAGTCGCGAGAACTCCTTGAGCATGACGTTCACGATCGGATCGCCGACGTGGACGTGAGACTTCTCGAAGGGGTTGTACGAGAGTGGCCGGGACTTGTTCATCACTTTGCCGGCGTCGCCGACGATGAACAGCGCGCCGACGGGTTTGCCCTTCTGGCCCTTCTTCCCGAGTTCGACCGCCAGTTCGAGGACGGCCTTGATGACGTCGGGGTCGGCCCGCGATTTCGCGAAGAGGTTGTAGATACCCGACTGGTTGTCGATGTTCGCCCGGACTCGCGAGACGGTGTCGATGCCGTCGCCGAAGACGCTCGTCGCGCAGGCCAGTTCGTCGCCGTCCTCGATGATACCCTGTTCCAGGCCGCCTTCGAGTCCGAACCGGATCCGCTCGGAGACGTCCTGGAACTCGAGGGGCAGTTCGACGAATGTCTCGGCGCTGACGGTGTTTTCGGTCCCGACGACGATCACCTCCAGGTCGTCGACGGCCGCCAGGCGGTCGTAGTACGACCCGCTGGGGGCAAAGAGTGCGACTGCATCGACGTCCGAAAAGAGATCCCCGAATACGTCGCCTAGTTCGACCATTGTCTCTTACAAGCAGTTCGCGGCCGAATAAACGTTTTGGGCCGTCTGACGTGCGTCCGCCGATTATTCGGCTTCGGGTGGCAGCTAATACAACGCCGTAACGAAGAATCGCCCGGAACCGCCCGAGTGGACGGCGATTCGGGCCAAAGAGTTATGCGGGCGCTGGGTCAAGTGGTCACAATCGCATGGTTGGTCGGCTGGAAACGGGTATCGACGTGCTGGATCGGAAGTTAGACGGCGGACTGCCCCCGGGTTGTGTCGTCGCCTACACCGCGAGTCCCGCCAGCCAGTCGGAACTGCTCCTGTACGAACTGACGGCCGCTCGCGGCACCCTGTACCTGACGACCGAGCGAACCGACGACACCGTCCGCCACGCCATCGAATCCTCGATGAGCCGCGTCGGCAGCCCCACCGTTCGCCGAGTCACCGATTCCGACCCCCTCGAGGAAGCGACCCGCCTCATCAGCGCCCTGCCCGACGGTGCCAACCTCATCATCGACACGATGGACGTCCTGGAGCGCGCCGACGGCGAGGACTACCTCGAGTTTCTCAACGAGCTCAAGTCACACATGCTTGAGACGGGCTCGATCGCCGTCCTCCACTGTCTCAAGCGACCCAACCCGCCCGACAATCGGCCGACCACCGAACACGTCGCCGACGCGGTCTTCGACCTGCGGACCTCCCTCGAGGGGACGGAAATCGAGAACCACCTGGCGATTCCGAAGTTCCGGGGTGGCGGTGCCTCTCCCGAAATCATCAAGCTCCAGCTCTCCGAACGGGTCGAGATTGACACGAGTCGGGACATCGCGTGACGATGGATGCTGTTACGGACGGTTCAGGTCTCGAAAGCGGGCCGCTCGAGTCTCTGTAGTCGGCTGCTCGAGCCTCGACAGCGTGCGATTCAGCTCTCGGTAACGGGCTACTCGAGTCTCGGTAACGGGCTACTCGAGTCTCGGTAACGGGCTACTCGAGACCGACCTCGGTGAACTCGAATCGCGCGCCGCCGTCTCAACTCTCGGCGAGCGCCCAGTCCCAGTCGTAGATCGCGGCTAACTGGGTGACGAGCGTCAGGCCAAGCCCGGTCCCGCGCGAGCTCGTCGTAAACCCTGGCTCGACGACCTGGCTGTGCGTCTCCGGCGGGATGCCGGGGCCGTCGTCCTCGACGAAGAAACCGTCCTCGAGGTCGCCGACGCGAACGGTCACGTCCTCGCGAGCGTGCTCCAGACTGTTCTGAAAGAGGTTCGCCAGCAGGTGATGCAGGTGCATCGCGTCACCGTGGATCGATCGATCGGTGTCGAGGACGAGCGTGGCCGTCGCCGTTTTCTCGGTGGCTTCCCACGCCTGCTCGGCCACGGCCGCGAGGTCGACCCGCTCCTCGTCGACGTGGATGGGCGATTCACCGACGATAACGAGGAGGATGTCGATCATCTCCTCGATGCGCTCGTGGGCGAGTGACGCCTGTCTGGCGGCGTCCTCGTCCTGCGGGCGCGACTGCTCGTGGTAGCCTTTGGCAATCGTCAGCGGGTTCCGCAGTTCGTGGGCAAGCATGCCCGCGAAGCTCTCCAGTCGATTGTTCTGGTAGGCGAGTTCCTGGCTCCGTTGCTCGGCCTCCCGTGCCCGCGTCCGCGCCTGAGCGTCGTAGACGCCCATTCCGAAACCGGCGAGGGCGCTCAACGCAGTGAGGATCAACACATTCGGGACGACGCTCGCCAGGTCACTGACGAGACTCGAGAGGGCGAAGATGGTTGCCATGACCCCGACCGCGCCGAGACACCAGCCGGCGATCCGGCCGTAGAGCGCCGCGTGAACCGCCGAACGTGGCAGTCGATAGCCGCCGTAGAGCAGAACCAGCCCTGGTCCGGCCGTCAGGACGACGACGATCAGGAGGGCGCCCCGTGGTAACTCCTCGCTCCCGGGAAAAATGGCGGGCAGGACGGACGACGCAACGTATGCGGCGCCGATTGTCATCACGACGTGGCGCCCGTCGGCTACCGAACGTGTTCGGGGGACGTGCCACATTGTCGTCTACAAAAAAGTGGACGACTATCATAGTATCGGCCGACCAGTACGTCTCCTCGGGCCGATACATGCGTCTCCTCGAGAAATCGCGAGCCACAGCCATCGCTGCTGTGGACGCGAAAGAATCGAAAAACTGGGTTTACTCGTCGTCGGCTTCGGCTTCGAGTTCCTCGACGATCTCGTCGGCGTCGACGTCAGCGTCCTCGAGCGCGGCCTCAAGGTCGGCTTCGCCACCGCCGCCCATGCCACCCATCATGCCACCCATACCGCCCATCATGCCGCCCATGCCCTCGATGACTTCCTGGACGATGACGCGGTCGACGCCGACCTTGTCCATGACGTCCTGGGCGATCTGTTGCTTCTGGAACATCCACTGCTGGTTCATCGCCATTTGGGGCGTGGACTCGACGTAGAGGGTCTCCTTCTCGACGACTTCAGTCTCGAACTCGGGTTCGGTGTCTTCGTCTTCCTCGTCGCCTTCGTCAGGCTCGACGGGAACCTCCTCTTCGACCTCGTCGGTTTCGATCCAGAGGTCGGGCTCGGTCTCGAGGTACATTCCGAAGAGGCCGGCGGCCTGCTCCTCGCGGTCGTCGACTTCCTCGACGACCTCGTACTCGTACTCGACGTCCTCGCCGGCGAGGGGGTGGTTGAAGTCGACGCGGGCGCGCCCGCCGACGATGGTGCTGATGTAGCCGTGGCGGCCGTCGACGTGGACGTGCGCGCCGGGGTAGCGGTCGTCCTCGTCGATCTTGTCCGCGCTGATCGTCTCGAGGGCGTCGTTGTCGTACTCGCCGAAGGCTTCCTCGGCGGGGATGGTGACCTCGCCCTCCTCGCCGGCCTCGCTGCCGATGATGGCGTCCTCGACGGCGTCGAAGATGTGGCCCTCTCCGAGGACAATCGTTCGCGGGGCGAACTCTCGGTCCTGGGCGTCGACGCCCTCCTCTTCGGCAACCTCGGCGTCGGTCGTGTCGACGAGCTGGTCGCCCTCGACGGTGCGGGCGGTGTAGGCAATCTTCACGAAGTCGCCGGGCTGGAACCCGCTCTCGGTCTCGGCCTCGGCCTCGCTCTCCTCGGCTTCGGTGTCTTCAGCTTCCGTTTCGACGTCATCGGCCGATGTCTCGGCCTCCTCTTCCTCGGTCATACGTGGTACCATCAGCCGTCCGCATTTAAGACCGACGTTTTCGTTCGAGCGTTCGGTTTCCGCTCGTTTCTCTCTCTTCCCCACTCGAGCACCGAGTTCGTGACCGAGAGCGAGAGTCAGCCGCGGAACGACACGTTCCTATGGCTCCCGTCCCTCGAGCGACGTATGTACGAAGTCGAACTCAAGGTCGAGGTTCCCGCGACCCTCGAGGCGGTCCGGGCACGTCTCGAGTCCCTCGGCGCGACGCGCGAGGCGACGGTCGTCCAGGCGGACACCTACTACGACGCCCCCCACCGGTCGTTCGCCGAGTCCGACGAAGCACTGCGCATTCGGCGAGAAGCGGTGGACGACTCGGACGCCGACGCTGACGCCGGCACCGCCATCGCCCTGAACGACGTCGACCACGAGGCTCGAGTGACCTACAAGGGGCCGCTGCTAGAGGACGACTCGAAGACCCGCGCCGAACACGAGACGGCCGTCGGCGACGGCGAGACCATGGACGCCGCGCTCACGAAACTCGGCTTCGAGCCCGTCGCGACGGTCGAAAAACGCCGTGAGCGCTACTCGCTCGAGGGGTACACCGTCACGCTCGACGCGGTCGAGGGGGCCGGTGAGTTCGTCGAGGTGGAGGCCGACGCCGAGACCGAAGTCGAGATCGAGGAAGTCCGCGAGGGAGCGGCAACCATCCTCGAGCGCCTCGACCTCGATCCCGCGACGCAACTTCGGACGTCGTATCTGGAGCTCGTGCTGGAGGGTTGAGCGGGGTGGAAGAGCGGAGAACGGATTGCGAAAAGGCGGTTCAGCGGGTGGTGCGGGACGGGTTGTGAAACAGGCGATTCAGTCGGCCGTCGCAGCCTCGGCGTGACTGATGTCCGTTCCGAGCAGGTCGAGGAACTCCGCGAGCCACTCGGCGTGGTCGGGCCAGGCCTGGCCAGTGACGAGGTTGCCGTCGCGAACGACGCCGTCGACCCACGAACAGCCAGCGGCCTCACACTCCGCGCGGACTGCCGGGTACGACGTCATCTCGTAGCCCTCGAGGACGTCCGCCGCGGCGAGAATCTGCGGACCGTGACACAGCGTCGCCACGGGTTTGTCTTCCTCGAAGAAGTGCTGGACGGCGTCGATGACCTCGTCGTAGGTCCGGAGGTACTCCGGCGCACGACCGCCGGGGACGCACAGCGCGTCGTAGTCGGCGGGGTCGATCTCGTCCATCGTCGCGTTCAACTCGAAGTCGTGGCCGCGCTCCTCGAGGTACGTCTGATCCCCGCGAAAGTCGTGAATCGCCGTCTTGACCGTCTCGCCCGCTTCCTTGTCCGGACACACGGCGTCGACGTCGTGGCCGACCATCTGCAACGCCTGGAACGGGACCATTATCTCGAGGTCTTCGCCGAAGTCGCCGACGATCATGAGGATGTCTTTGCCCATCGGGATCACCGGGCACAAGTACGCCCTCGAGTGGTATAAGTTCACAGCTCTCAGGGGACACACAAGCGGAGCACACGCGCAAGGACTCGAACGAGGCGAGCGTTCCCACCGTCGCTCACTGACGACGCCGAACTACCGCTCTCGCCACGCCTCGCGGAGAAGGCCGTACTGAATCATGTCGCGGTACGCGCCGTCGATAAACCGATCACGGCGGATCCGCCCTTCCTCCTCGAAGCCGAGGGACTCAAGCAGCCCTCGAGAGGCGTCGTTGAAGTCGAAGACACCGGCGCCGACGGCAGGGTGATCGTAGACCCGAAAGACGTAGTCAACGACGAGCGAGACGGCCTCGGAGCCATACCCCTGGCCGTGGTACGCTGGCGCGAGCCAGTAGCCCAGTTCCGGTCGTCGGTAGTGGGCGTCGCCGACGTAGACGACGCCGAGTCGCTCCACGTCGTCCTCGTCTGGTTGACCCGGCTGCCCGTCGTCGAGGCAGACGAGAAACTGGTCGCTGTCTTCGTCGTCGGTGGGGATTTCGACTTGCTCCTGATTCCAGAGGGGGTTGCCGATCGGATACCGGATCTCGGGGTTGGCGAACGCCCGCTGGAGAAACGGGACGTCCTCGCGTTCCACCGTCCGAAGCGTCACCCGTTCGTCGCTCGTGATGCGTGCACCCGGCATGCGTTGATGGATCGACGCCCCGGCAATAGGTCTTCTGGAGCCCCGAAGACCTGGCAGTGGGAACGAGCGATCAGCGCCCGTTCGTCGTGACCGGGGTCGGCTGCTCGAGAGTAATACTCTCATTAGAGATTTTAGACTCTGTTGAAATCCTCAGAATGTGATAGAAACGGTGTGCTGAATACTCAGCGTGAGTGTAGCACACGGTAACTCTCACCCACGGAGGGACTGACCGGGAGCATCATCGGTAGCCTGTCACTCAAAGGCGGATTGATATCATTTCGACCGGCATTGTGTACGGGAGATCTTCCCTCGCATCAACAACGTGCCCCGGACTCACGTGTACGAAGCAGCGGATCGACTGCACGAACTGGGGTTCGTCGACATTCAGCACACGACGCCGCGATACGGCGTCTGGACGGTCACCGGTCGAGAGGCAGTTTCGTCCCGCATTGACGAGTTCGTTGCCGAGGTCGGCGAGCAGATTGTCTACTTGACCGTCGACGAGTTGCTCACAGATGACCACCTCGAGGCGCTACGGGAGGCCGCCGGCCGAGGAGTCGAGATCTATCTGGCGGGCATCTCGGAGGCGGTCGAGGGGCGCGTTCGGGAGGAGGTGCCGTCGATCGAGCTGTTCGAAACTCTCTGAGAGTGGGATGAAACGCCCGCTGGGAGCCTGTTGATCACCGACGAAGAGACGGCGCTCGTGGGTGTGCTCATGAATGGGCAGCACGGACGACAGTGAGGTTGAGGAAACGGCGATCTGGGGCGCCGGCGAACGAAATAGCCTCGTGGTCATTTTTCGCGCCATCTTTACGTGGCAACCCGACACCGACCGATCGGAGTGAGGATACTCCGACGTTCACTCAGAAAATCATAGCTCTTTATGCTAATCCATAGCATGGGTCTTGTAATGAGCGCGGAAGACCGACCGGGGGACGAGTCATCGTCTGATTCGACCACCATCCACCTGCGAAGAACGTACGACTGGTTGGCCACGGCACCAAGTATAGCCGCGATTGAGGCACTCGCCCACCTCGAGAACGTTGACCCAACTGAACTCACAACGATTTTCGAGGCCACTCTACACGATTATGTCGACCCGGAAGCGCTCGATACACTTGTTCGAGACGGGAAATTGGGGTCTGCCACCGTTACCGTTACTATCGATCGGTATCAACTGCTGTTCGAGGGTAACGAACTGGTTGTCTTCGAAGTGAGCGGACCATCATCGGAGTAGCGCACCGACTGTTGATCAGTCAGTCTATTGAGGCTGTGTGAAATAAACGACGATGCTGTGCTACACTCATCCTCTGCATCTTGTACACCACTTCTGACAGCGTCTCGGTAGTTCACCGAATCTTTCCAAGATAGATAGCGCGAATGTCGCACGAAATATAACTCGACTTGCGAGGGCAGTGGTTGCTCAGTACAGGAGTTCTGTGTAACAGACTGCCGCAGGAATCGATAGTTCGCTACAACTCTGCAAGATACAAAGCACGTACTCGGCAATAGGTGGTCGGTCCAAACTATCCCCTCCTCGAAATTTGGGGATGAGACAGACCTACTACCTTCAAATGGCCGTTTTGCATCCACGAATACCTCCTGACTGCCGTTTTCAGGTGGTGGGTTGCCAACGCAGACAGAATAGTGAAGCGAACCCCTTGCTCCACTTCCAGATAGGGATCACAATGACGTCTCCTCAGCGACGACCAGACTCTTCGAGTCTGGCGGGAGTTCTCGATCGCATCCTCGACAAGGGCGTAGTCATCGACGTCTGGGCGCGGATCTCCATTGTCGGTCTCGAATTAACACCATCGAGGCCAGAGTCGTCATTGCGTCCATCGATACCTTCCTGCACTACACGAGGGAAATCGCGAAGCTCGAGCAGGCTACCGCCGGTGCCGAGCTCGAAGACATCGAGAAACCTAAAGTCGAGACTGGGCCGGAATCGTCACCCGAACCAGCAGCCGGCTAACACTCGAGACCCGAGGTCGTTCTTTCAAAAGCCGGTCATGGATGGTCGTCGAGATGAAACTCGAAACGGCGCTCGAGTACATCCCCAAGGAAGACCTTCACGAGGTCTTCGAACCCTTTCACTAATAGCGACCTTCCGAAACGAGCGTCAACAGAACGCGGAGCGGTCCATTAACAGTCAGTAACCAGCTTCCAACTCTCGACCGACATCGCAATCCATCGCCCAGACCATCCTCGGGTACGCAGACGATGTCCTCGTTCGCACCGGACTGAGGACTGACCTCCGTGGCCCTTGTGGACGATAGTTTCTACTTCACATAAACATGCGATCCTCAGGGAAGTCATAGCCTCCTGAGGGCCGTTCACCGCTTCCAAAGCGTTCCATCTGGTTGGCGAGTTCCTGATAGTACTGTTTGACCTCGTCAGCGCGGTGACGGAGTTCTTCTTCATCGATCGTAAACTCATAGATGCGCTGAAGCGCTTCGAGGAAGAGTAAGGCAGAATCGAAATCGGGCCCTGGCGGATGAGTCGGGGTGATAAGGGCGCCAGTTGGTGGTGCCTTACCGATGAGGTTTGAGGTTATCAACTCGGAGGCAATGCCATCGAGATAGCCTCCTTTGAGTGGTTTGATTTCAGTATCTTCCAGTTGTTTTGTTCGGTAGGGTGTAGACGCAACATAGAATACATCGTGTTCGTCGGGGCCGTGTGGAAATGGAACACCGTGAAGAACAGTGATCTCACTGATCCCAGCCGACGATGTCCATTCCAGGAGGGCTTCAACGAACGAATCTACTGCCCAGGTAGGGATGAACAGTTCGCCAACGAGTACCGACAGATCAAGATCTGGTAGGTCGTAGAGACGTAGTGGTAAGCGGGGTTCTCCTTCTTCAAAGGGAGTTATATCAGGGACATTGCGTGTCAGGATGTGACCTAACTCTGTAGAATTGTTATTCTTGATGAGATGGTCCACAGCGGTGAGTCCTGCTAGTCCAACTGTGGATACGCCTATGACAAGCGTCTCGCTGGGAGAGACATCTGTCGAGCTAGTGACCTTGAATGAAGGTTCAGAAGGCATATCAAACGTACACGGTCCATCATTATAATGCCGCCACCATTCAGATGGGGTAACGTCGAAGCTCGTGGAGAACCCAGCGCCTCGAGGACGGCGACGACGGCCACATGGAGTCCGTCCTGATAGATCCGACGCATACGGACCGCTGACAGTGTCACAAGGACGATCACGAGCAATACTTCTAGGATTCCGAATCTCACCCCTCCCGCTACGTGGTACTTCAGGTCGAACGACCGTCATTCGCTAGAATTGGGGTCGAATTGCTATTTCGGCGCCCCGTGGTTGACATCAGTTCTCACGCCGCTGATCCAGGACAGACGTCGTATCGCCGAACTCATAACTGAATTCACCGATTTAATCATAAAGCAGTAATCCTTATTCAGCCTACGGAGACTGTAGAATGTCAAAACCACAAGACGTTGAATCATACATTGCGAATCAGGACGAAGTAGCCAGTTCAACGCTCAAAGAACTACGTGAGATTATCCATTCGACCGTTCCAGAAGCGGAAGAAGGGATAAAGTACAACGTGCCATTCTATGAATTTCACGGTACTCACGTTGGGTTTACTGCATTCAAGAACCACGCTACCTTTGGCATTGGTGCAGATGCGTTTCGGAGTGAAGATCGCAAAGTGCTTGAAGAAAAAGGGTACAAAACTGGAAAAGAGACCATCCAAATCAGGTACGATCAAGCAGTGCCGACCGCAGAGCTACTGCAGCTTCTTGAACGGAAGGTAAAAGAAGCTACAAAAGCGCAGTAAGCAAAGCGTTGCCATCGAAGTTTCAGCGCCAATGATTTGGCTCTCGATGTCCATCTCTGCTAAATGGGACAAACAGGAATTCCCCTGGCTGAAGTGGCCCGGAATTGGCTCCGTCGTGAAAATAAAAAACTCTATCGAGACTTCAACTTTGAGCGGAAGGAAGCGGAGTGGGAGCTCGTTGGGGAACTACTTTGTCAGTGCCCGTTTCAGGCCGCATTCATTTGGCAACATCATATCACGTGGTATGCAGCGGAGCTGGATAAGACGGAATTTCTACGTCTCAGAGTAATTGACGGACCAGCAGACAGCTCGTGGCGAAAACTCTCGCCGGATAATACGATACGAGGGGCCGCAAAGCGCATCATCGAGTCGGAATTACCGGACACGTTCGAAGATATTGACGTAGCCCATATCAAGCGGCTCGCTGATAGCTTCGAAACGACGACGCACGAGGAACGATTAACACTCTTTCAACCTGATCCCGGTGAAGCGTCGATTGTCGTGGACGGGAACCACTATTCGACGGCGAAGGCGATTCATCAGATCCGAAGTGGCGCGTACGACCCACAACCAGTCTATCTCGGGGTTCGTCAAGACTGTACGATACACGACGATGGTTACTCGTAGCTGACGATTGAACGGAAGCCACCGTACGCCATGCGCTCCGGATCGAAGGGCATCTCCTCTTCGTAGTTGTCGGAGTCCATTGTAGGATCTTCCATCACCTTCGCGTTCACTTCGTCGCGGTGGTCCCGCGACTCGAAGACGATAAATGAAAACACGACCGTCTCGTCGTCCCCTGTGTCTGCGAGTTGTGGGAAGGTCACCATTGGCATGCCGTCCATGTCGGGCTCCATGTCGTCTCCGACCCCTTCGAAATACTCGAGAGCACCGTGTTCGATCCAGAGCTTTCCGGCCTCGCTGGCCATTTCACGGTATGCATCGAGCTGTTCGTTCGGGATCGGGATGACGAATCCATCGACGTATCGTTCCATGGCTTTCGTAAGGAGGACGTAAGAGGAGTTGAACTTTTTTGCACCGATCGAGAGTTATCTCAGGAACAAATCTTGCTCTGCTCCATACATTCTCTCTATTCAGCATAGCTCCACTAAACTATCACTGATTGAGAGTTTCGACGGCGCCAGGTTTTACTGAACCTCGCTAGCAGAGGTGCTCCACGATAGGATACGGTCATCACTGCTATGCAGTTCACGCAAATTTGGTGGGGCAACGATGGTGGTCGTAAGAGATACTCGTGTATGTATCACCTCGCCGGCCGGTACTTTTGGTGCGTGGTTCCGTATTCCCGCAAATGGAACAGACAATTCGGCTGGCAACGGAGGGAGATGCAGATGCTATTACAGCGATTTATACACCGTTCGTCGAGCAGACGCACATTTCATTTGAAACTCATCCCCCGACCGTCGAAGAGATGGCTCAACGCATCCGAAATACTGTGGAACGACTTCCGTGGCTGGTGTGTGAGTACGACGGCCAAATAACGGGTTACGCGTACGCGAGCACGCACAACGAACGCCCAGCGTACCAGTGGGCAGTCGATGTCTCCGTGTACGTGAACGAGGCCTGGCGACGGAAGGGAATTGCGAGCGCGCTCTACGATTCGCTCTTCGCGCTCCTGGATCGACAGGGATTGCGCAATGCGTACGCTGTAATCGCACTACCGAACCCTCGGAGCGTCACGTTTCACGAATCGCGTGGATTCGAAAAATCGGTGTATACCGCAACGTCGGATACAAGAACGGGAAGTGGCGTGATGTTGGCCACTGGGAATTACCACTTCAGTCCCTTGCGACACCCCCATCGCCACCGTCTCCTCTCGAGGACCTCCGAAACACCGACGGATACACCAGTGCACTCCTGACAGGTGAATCGTCGCTTCGGTCGTGATTTCTCCGTTTCAGCACACCTGCGACTCGAGCGAACTGATCCTCGATCACTGTTCATAGGCGATCCGTTCGACAGCACGTACCAGCCGATAGAAGAGGTAGACCACGAACACGGAGAGTCCGAGGGAGAGCAACGCGAAGAGCCCCCATACCCAGAGGAGAATCTTCGCAGTGATCACCGCGTAGGCGAAACTAACCAACACAATCGCTCCGAGGACGATGCCGTATCGGGCAGGAATACGCCGTCGATTGTGAATAGAGGACATGGAACCAAATCAACACTAACTGGTAAATCGGTTTCGGTCAACGAGTCGCACTCACAACCGTTTCTCCTTCCGATATCGGTCGCACTGGGCATCAAAAGGAGCAGACAGCACCGACGTCGACAGGTCTTGCACCAGTACACCGTGGGACGTGAGCGCTCGAGTATTCGACAGTCGAACGATGCACAGACCCGGCCATCGGTGTATAACCTCGCCGCATATTTCCGTCCGTCAACGTTTTCGCAAGTTATAGAACCGTCCCAGCGCAACCTCGTGTAATGAGCGAACGGAACATCAGGGTCGAACGGATCGACCGAAACGCAGTCGAGGACCAAGAAGTCGAAATCGTCGAGCGAAAGGGGATCGGTCACCCCGACTCGATTTGTGACGGAATCGCCGAGAGCGTCGGCAGCGCACTCGCCCGCGAATACCTCGACCGGGTCGGGAAGGTGCTTCACTTCAACACAGACGAGACCCAGCTGGTCGCTGGCGAGGCCGCCCCCGCCTTCGGCGGCGGCGAAGTCGTCGACCCCATCTACATTCTGATCGTCGGTCGCGCGACCAAACACTACGATGGACAGACCATCCCCACCGAGCGCATCGCGCTGACGGCCGCCCGCGAGTACCTCGAGGCCGAGATCCCCAAACTCACCTTCGGCGAGGACGTCGTCGTCGACGTGAAACTCGGTGAGGGGAGCGGCGATTTGCAGGACGTCTTCGGCGAGGACGAGGTGCAGGTACCGATGGCCAACGACACGAGCTTCGGCGTCGGTCACGCGCCGCTGTCGGAGACCGAAGAAATCGTCTACAACGCCGAGCAGCGACTCAACCGCGAGTTCGCCGCCGAGAACCCCTACCTCGGCTCAGACGTGAAGATCATGGGCAAGCGCGAGGGCGACAGCATCGACGTGACCGTCGCCGCGGCGATGATCGACGAGCACGTGCCCGACATGGACGCCTACGTCGACGCCGTCGCGTCGGTTCGCGAGTACGTCGTCGACGTCGCGAGCGAGTACACCGACCGCGACGTCTCGGTCTACGTCAACACCGCCGACGCCGTCGAGGCGGGGTCGATCTACCTGACCGTCACCGGTACCTCCGCCGAACAGGGTGACGACGGCTCCGTCGGTCGCGGCAACCGCGCGAACGGCCTCATCACCCCAAATCGGTCGATGTCGATGGAGGCCACGAGCGGGAAGAACCCGGTCAACCACATTGGCAAGATCTACAACCTCCTCTCAACGGACATCGCCGAGAATGTCGTGAGCGAAGTCGACGGCATCCGTGACCTCCGGGTTCGCCTCCTGAGCCAGATCGGGCGACCGATCGACGAACCTCACGTCGCCGACGTTCACGTCGTCACCGAGGACGACGTCGACCTCGAGACTGTCCGCCCTGAAATTGAGGCCATCGTCGACGACGGCCTCGCGAACGTGACGGACATCACTCAGCGCGTCATCGACGGCGAGCTGGATACGTTCTGAAGGCGCCTGGAAGCGCCTGAACGCATCCGAAAGGGCTACTTTTCATCAGCGTCGTCGAACTCCCGTTCGCCCCTCGAGTGCCGCCTTCGCAAGAACCAAACGGGCATCGACCGTGTCTCGAAACGAAACACCGAGTGTCTCGCCGTGCCGGACTCGAGCCCTGCCGAACCCAGCCCCCGCCGTGTCGTGTTCGCCGTCGTCGCGAGTACCTTCTTCGTCGGCTTCGGCGGCGGGGTCGTCTTCCCGATTTTGCCGAACCTCGGCGAGGTGCTCGGCATTTCGGCGGTCATGGTGGGACTCATTCTCTCGGCGAACCGCTGGACGCGGCTAGTGGCGAACGCGCCCGCAGGCGTGCTCATCGACCGGATCGGCACCCGCACGCCGTTCGTCGTCGGACTGGCGATCGAGGGCGTGGCCACCTTCGGCTACGTGCTCGCGATATACGCCTCGAGGCCCGACACGCTCCTCGGTTCTGCGATAGGCGTCGTCTCCTCGAGCCCAGAGGGCTGGTTCCTGCTCGCCAGGGTTCTCTGGGGGCTCGGAAGCGCGCTCGTGTTCGCGACGGCGTACACCATCACCGCGGACGTGAGCGAGGCCGATTCTCGGGGAACGAGCATGGGCATCGTCCGGGCAGGAATCACGTTCGGGTTTCCGGCGGGACTGGTCCTCGGCGGGGTCGCGAGCGAGGTGTACGGAAACTCGACGGCGTTCGTCCTCGCGGCGGCCTTCGCCGGGTTGGCGAGCATCATTGCCTACGCCGTGGTTCCGGAGACTCACGTCGAGGAACACGATTCGTCGGTGAGTCCACTCGACCTCGAGGTGACGGTGCCGGCGCTGACGGTCGGCTTCGTGAACTTCGGGCTCTACTTCGCCTACGTGGGTGTCCTGTTCTCGACGCTGGTGCTCTATCTCGGCGCCGAGTCGCTCACCATCTCGACGACACTCCTGGGTTTCGATGTCAACTTCGGGGAGCAGGGAACCTCGGGGATGCTCATGGCGATCACCGTGCTCATGGGTGCCATCTTCACCATCTCGGGCGGCGTCGCGAGCGACACCGTCGGTGCGCGAGTACCCGTGCTCGTGTCGTTCCTGGTGTTGAACGCGGTCGGCTTCCTGGTGTTGACCCTCGCAGGCTCGTTCGTCGCCGTGGTCGTCGGCTGTGCCCTCATCGGCGCGGGACAAGGGGGCGTGGGCGGCCCGTTAACGGCACTACTCGCCGATCTCACGCCCGAAGACCGAATGGGGCGGGCGATGGGGACGAACAACGTGCTGGGCGACGTCGGCGGTGGACTCGGTCCCCTGGTGTCCCTCCCGCTGGCGAGGACCGTCGGTTTCGAGGTGATGTACGCCGCCAGCGCAGGAATCGCCCTCCTCGCGGGACTCCTCTTGGTCGTCGGCATCTACGCTCACACGGGGAGCGTCAGTCCGTCTGTCGAGGAATCGATTATCTAAACAACGTCTCGAGCGGTTCGAACCAGACCGCGGCGACCAGGACGGCGAGAAAGACGTACGACCCCCGGATGAGGAGCATCGTCGCCAGTTTCGGCTCCGCGCGTCGGGCGACGACGGCGACCGCGCCGAACGCGAGCACGGCGAGGACACTCGAGGGAGGGAACACGCGGGCAACGGCCAGGCCGGTGACGACGAGCAGTCCTGCGACCATCAGTCCGTAGGCGACGGTGTAGGCCCGCTCCGGGCCGACGACGACGGCGACGGTTCGCTTGCGGATCGAGCGGTCGTAGTCGTAGTCCGTGGTGTCGTCGATCACCTTGATTCCCGACAGTAAGACGAGAAAGACGATCGCGAAGCCGAGCGCGAGGAGGCTGATCGCCGTCGCCTGCGCGTAGTATCCGCCGAGAACGCTCAGGGCGATTCCCAGCGGATAGCCGGTCGTCGCCGTGAGCGGGTTCGTGTCGAGTTGCGGCGCGTGGTGGTAGGCGACGAGCCACGTCGGAACGGTGAGCGCTGCGGCGACCCAGTTTACGACGACGAACAGGTAGAGACAGCACGCGGCGAACAGGATCGACGACGCCAGGAGACCGACACGACAGCCAGCAACGGTGAGCGGGTGGTCGTCGTCCTCGCCCCGAACGTGGAAGTCGACGTAGCCGTCTTTGAGGTGAGCCGTGTAGACCGCCGCGAACATCGCGAGGACGTGTACGCTCGCGACGCCGGGATCGATCCCTCGCGCGAGGATCGCACCGAATAGCGACGCGGCGAGCGGCGGCAGCATGAACACCGGATGCACCTGTGACCAGTACGCCCGAGCGCCCGCTCCGAGTCCGGACCCGCGTCTGGCGAGTGCCATAGTTCCCCAGACGTTCGCCCGAAACATAATACCGGAGGGGTGTTTCGAATCGCGAGAACACGACCGCTGGACACGTCCGTAGCGACATCGGTCCAATCCAGAGTAGCTACCCTCTCTGTCGCGAAGCGGATCGATTCCTGTCGAAGTTACGAGACTGACGACGCCGCCGGAGTATAGCTATCGGTCGCTTTCATCTCGTGTGCAAGCACATAACATATATACTGGTAGTGGCCTGTGTTATACTATCCCTCTCACGGGACATTCACACACAATGACGACACGACGATCACTCTTGCAGGGACTGGGTGCACTGGGCGCAACGATGACGTTTACCGGACTCGCGAGTGCGAGCGACGGACAGGCGCGCTACCTCGCCAGGACAACGGGTGATGCGGCCGATACCGTCTCGGCCGCCGGATTCGACGTTCGGTCTACGCTCGCGAACGGCCGCGTGCTCCTCGCGACTGGGCCGGCAGACGCGACCGACGACCTCGAATCCGTCAGCGGCGTCTCGTTCGCACTGCGCGACCTCGCGTTCGAACTCGAGACGCCCGCCCTCGTCAAAATGGCGGACACGGAAAACAGCACGGCGGTCGATCAGGTCTACGACCAGTACCTCTGGGACAAACAGGTACAACAGGTCAGGGAGGCCCACGAACACGCGACTGGCGCTGGGCGGACCGTCGCGATCATCGACACCGGCGTCGACGATACGCATCCCGATCTCACCGTCGACACCGAACGGAGCGTGTCGATCATCGAGGGGCAGGTCGGCGACCACACGGGCGACGTCGGGTATCACGGCACGCACGTGGCCGGGACGACGGCCGCCAACGGCAGCGTCGGTATGCTCGGTACTGCGCCCGACGCGACTATCGTCTCGATTCGCGTCTTCGGCACCGAGGGTGGGGCCACCTTCGGTGACATCCTGGCTGGCATGGAGTACGCTGCCGGAGTTGGGGCGGACGCAGCAAACATGAGCATCGGAACGTCGCCCATCCCGCCGGCGGCAAACGCCGACCAGTATCGACGAGTCATGGAACCGATCGCCCAGTCGGTCACGAGCGCCGGAACCTTACTCGTCGGCTCTGCGGGCAACTCCGACGCGAACCTCCAGCAGGCCGGCCTCTTCACGCTCCCCAATAGCCTCTCTGGAGTGCTCTCGGTGAGCGCGACGGCGCCGAACGACGAGCGCGCGTTCTACTCGAACTACGGGTCGAACGAGATCGCCGTCGGCGCGCCTGGCGGCGGGTACGAAACCGAGGAGAAGACCGTCAGCGAAGACCCTGACGAGGTCGAGTGGCCGTACCCCACAAACCTCGTGTACTCGACCGTTCCCGGTGGCTACGGCTGGGCCGCCGGCACCTCCATGGCTGCCCCGCAGGTCACCGGCCTCGCCGGACTCGTGCGCGAACTCGCGCCCGGCAGCAACACTCGGCGAGTCTGGGACGCGATCGCCCAGGGCGCCGAGGGAACGGACGGCCGAAGCGATCCCGAGTTCGGGGCCGGTCGGACGAACGCGTTAAAAACGGTCGAACGCCTCTAGGCATATAGAGCCGATCCGCCTCGATCACTTTTCTCCGCGTTCGAGCCAGCAACCAGGGAACCGACGGTCCAGAACAGCCACGTTGCTGGCGTTCGTACGTGAACCGATGACTGACCCGGACTCCCTCGAGGCTCGCTTCCGTCGCCTCCACGACCACCTCGAGGCCACGGCCGAACTCCCGATAGATCGCCGGACGAACCGCTGGCTGGGCGAAGCCGAGGCTGTGGCCCGCGACGCCACGGAGAACGACCTGGACGAGGCGACGGCTCGAAAGCGAGTTCGACAGATCGCACACTTGCTCGCGGAAGCGGACTCGCCCGAACACGAGCGGGCGAAGATGCATCTCGAATCCGCCCGGGAACTTTGTACGGCGATTCTGGGTGGCTCGAGTGATGCTTCAGGGTGAACAGTATCACCGACTGCATCGTACTGGCCTCATTACTTCAAAAAATGCATCAATTCGATACTGATTCTATAGTTACGTATTGACGCTGGTCAGGTCATCTATCAGCCGAAGGGATCTGCCCGCCCTCCCGATCTATTTCGCTTATTTCACCCACCCCACCTATTGTGGCTATTCTACCTATTGTGCCCCGCCAACTACCGGGCTAGTTCCGCTGTACGTACCGAGCTTACCGCACAGCTTCGGTCGCTTCCTGGATGATCTCGAGAGCCTCCTCGAGTTCGTCCATGCTGGTCGCGTAGGACAATCGGGCGTAGCCCGCGCCGTTTTCGCCGAAGGCGTCACCGGGGACGACGACGACGCCGCGGGAGAGCACCTCGTCACACCAGCCCTCGGGAACCCTCGGCATCGCGTAGAACGCTCCGTTCGGGGTCGGGACCTCGAGTCCGGCCGCTTCGAGGCCCTCGACGACGACATCGCGGCGCTCCTCGAAGGCCGCGACCATCTCGTCGACGGGATCCTGGGGACCCGTGAGGGCGGCCTCGGCGGCGTACTGAGCGGGCGCGGAGGCGCAGGCCTGGCAGTACTGGTGGACCCGAAGCATGCGCTCGATCCGGCGGTTCGAACCGACGACCCAGCCCAGCCGCCAGCCGGTCATCGAGTAGGTCTTCGAGCACGCGCTGACGACGACGACGTTGTCGGTGCTCGCGAACTCCATCGGAGAGCGGTGCTCGCCGTCGAAGACGATGTGCTCGTAGACCTCGTCGGAGATGCAGAGCACGTCGTATTCGTCGGCGATGCGGGCGAACTCGCGCATATCGGTTTCGCTCTGGACGGCCCCCGTCGGGTTGCCGGGACTGTTGACGACGAAGGCGGCCGTGTCGTCGGTGATCGCGTCCTCGACGGCGGCGGGGTCGAGCGTGAGGTCCTCGCGCAGGTCGACCGGCTTCGGCGTTCCGCTCGCGAGTCGGGTCAGGGCGTCGTAGGCGACGAATCCAGGGTCCGGGAAGATGACCTCCTGGCCGGGGTCGACGTGAGCCTCGAGCGCGAGGTGGAGCGCCTCGCTGCCGCCCGCAGTGACGATGGCGTCGCCCGGGTCGACGCCGAGGCCGTAGTCGCGGTCGTACTTCGCGGAGATGGCCTCGCGCAACTCGAGGGTTCCCTTGTTGGAGGTGTAGGCGTCGGCCTTCCCGGCTTCGATGGCGTCGACGGCCGCCCGACGAGCGTGCTCGGGGGTCGGGAAGTCCGGCTGTCCGATGCCGAGGTTGATCGCGTCCTCGCCCGCTGCCTCGAACACTTTGCGGATTCCGCTGATCGACACCGCTTCCACCCGGCTGGAAAATGCCGTCATACCAGAACGCGCGTGGCCCACCCCGATAACTGTTGATACGTTCGCTCGACGCTCCCTCGAGTCGATCACGGATATTTATCGCCTTTCCGACTGGTAGCCAGAACGCATATACCTCCGCTGTGACTTTTTCAGGTAATGATCAACCGGAGATCGGTCCTGGCTGGCGCCGGTACCGGGGTGCTCGCGGCGACCGCCGGCTGTCTCGACTTTCTACTGGGGAACGAACCACTCGAGTACACCGCCGAACCGGTGCTCCCCACCGAGGCGACGCTCGAGTCGACGGGCTACGCCGAGTACCAATCGGGCTGGCAACGCGTGACCGAGGAGGCCGCCGGCCGAGAAATCGTCGCGTCGGCCTGGTCGGTCGCGTACACGAACGAGGTGACGATCCAGGAGCAGAGTCGGGACGCCGCCGTCTTCGCCGCCGTTTCCATGCCGAAGATGTCGGTCGGAGGGAAGGCGATGAACCCGCTCGCCGACATGGATACCGACGAACTGCTCGAGGAACTCGGCGGCGAACTCGAGAGCGAGTTCGACGGACTCGCCGACCCGCAACCGACGGGCGAGTCGTTTGCCCTCGGTATTCTGGGCGCGAACCGGACCGTCGACGAGTTCGCCTCCGAAGCTCAGTTCGAAGACGAACACCTCGAGATTACCCTCTGGGTCACGAAATTCACCCACGACGACGACCTGATCGTGCTGATCGGTGGCTTCCCGACGCAACTGCCCGACGAAGGCGTCTACATCGAGGACCTGATGCGGTCCGTCGAACACCCGACGTCTCGAGACGTTCCCGCACCGTCTCTCGAGTAGCGACGGCAGGCCGAAACGCGGTACGAAACGAAAATTGAGCCGTGGCGGTACTCTGTACCCGATACTCAGTAGAACTCGCGAACGAGGTCCATGGCGTTCTCGGGCGCGCCATCCGGAATCTCCGCCATGTTCTCGGTGACCCCGTGTCGCTCGTGGTAGGGAATCGAGTTCTCGTTCTGGTACATCACACCTTGGTACTCCTTATCGGCGTCGAGGATGACCCCCTTGGCCGCCTCGTAATCGTGACGGTCGTGGTCCTCCTCCTTCAGGTCGACGAGCGAGTCCCGGAAGTAGTCGTAGGTGTCGACGTCGTTGAACGTCACGCAGGGGCTGAACACGTTGACGAAGCCGAAGCCGTCGTGTTCGATGGCCTCCTCGATGATCTCGGCGTGGCGAATCGCGTCCGAGGCGAACGACTGGGCGATGAACGTCGCTCCCGAGGCGAGCGCGAGCGCGAGGGGATTGACTGGCGGCTGCTGGGACCCTTCGGGCGTCGTCGACGTCTCGAAGTCCGAGCGTGAGGTCGGCGAGGCCTGTCCCTTCGTCAACCCGTAGATGCGGTTGTCCATGACGACGTAGGTCATGTCGACGTTTCGCCGGGTGGCGTGGACGAAGTGACCGGCACCAATCGAGTAGCCGTCGCCGTCGCCGCCGGCGGCCATGACCTCGATGTCGGGGCGGGCCATCTTCACGCCTGTCGCGACGGGCAGGGCCCGGCCGTGGACGCCGTGGATGGCGTAGCTGTGCATGTAGGTCCCGATCTTTCCCGAACAGCCGATGCCGGCTACCAGGAAGGTGTTGTCGGGATCGTTACCCGTGTTCGCGAGGGCCTTCATCATGCCGTTCATCGTCCCGAAGTCGCCACAGCCGGGACACCAGGTCGGTTGCTTGTCGGATTTGAAGTCGGTGAATCGTACCTCAGAGCTCATTGTGCTGGCACCTCCTCTTTCAGTTTCGCGGTAATTTCCTCGGCGAGTTCATCCGCCTTGAACCGCACGCCGGTGTACTTGTTGATGCGTTTGACCCGCTGGAGCGTGTCGTGCTCGAGCACGTCGGCGAACTGGCCGGTCGCGTTACACTCGACGACGATGACGTCGTCGGCGGCCTCGAACTCCTCGTTGAGGTCAGGTCGCGGGAAGAGGTAGGGAACCGAGATGACCCGGACCGGGACGTCCTCGTCCTCGAGCAGGGCGACGGCTTCCCGGAGCGCGCCTTCGTTGGAGCCCCAGGAGACGACGAGGTCGTCGGCGTCTTCGTCGCCGAACTCGCGGTAATCCCACTCTTCTTCGGCCTTCGCGGTCTCGACCTTGCGATTGCGCTTGTCGACCTGCTCGACGCGGACCTCGGTGTCCTCGGTTCGCCGCCCGAGTTCGTCGTGCTCGAGACCCGTGCTCATGTGCGCGCCGTCGGTCATCCCGGGAATCGCGCGCGGACTGATGCCGTCCTCGGTGGCGGCGTGGGCGCGGAAGTGGCCCTGGTCGTCGAGCCACTCGGCGACCTGGTCGTCCTCGAGCAAGTTTCCGCGGTCGATTTCGACGGCGTCCATGTCGAACGTCTCAGGGGAGAACGTCTGTTCGGTGACCGCCAGCGCGAGGTCGGCGACGACGTAGACGGGCGTCTGGTACTTCTCGGCGTAGTTGAACGCCTCGACGGTCTTCCAGAAGCACTCGTCGATGGTCGTCGGGGCGACGACGAAGCGCGGAATCTCGCCGTGGCCGCCGTAGAGGGTCATGTTGAGGTCGCCCTGTTCCTGCTTGGTCGGCATCCCCGTCGAGGGGCCCGAGCGCATCACGTCGACGATGACCAGCGGCGTCTCGCTGGTCGCCACGAGGCCGAACGTCTCGGCCATCAGGTCGATGCCGGGGCCGGAGGTTGCGGTCATCGACCGGGCGCCGCCGCGGGCCGCGCCGAGGGCCATGTTGATCGCCGAGAGTTCGTCCTCGGCCTGGACGACGTGGCCACCGTACTGTTCGATTCGCCCGATCAGGTACTCCATCACGTTCGTCGCGGGCGTGATCGGGTAGCCGGCGTAGAAGCGACACCCGGCGGCGAGCGCGCCCATTCCGATGGCCTCGTCGCCGTTGAGCAGGACGTAATCCTCGTCGGTCGTCTCGAGGGCGTAGCCCAGATCCAGGTCGTAGTTCTCCTGGACGTAGTCCCGTCCCTTGCGGGCGGCGTCTTTGTTGTTGTCGACGATCTTCGATCCCTTCCCGCCGAAGCGCTTCTCGAGCGCCTCGTCGAGGTAGGCGACGTCGAAGCCCGTGAGTTCGCAGGCGGCCCCGAGGGCGACGACGTTGAGCATGATCGCGCCGCCGGCCTCCTCGGCCAGCGATTTGAGCGGTACGTCGACGGCGGTGATTTCGTCCGGAATCTCGGCGTCCCAGGAGCGTTCGCCGTCGTAGATGACGGCGCTTCCTTCGTGGAGTTCGTCGAGGTTCTCGTCGATGGTTCGCTGGGTGAGCGCGACGAGAATGTCGAGCCGATCGACGACACTCTGGACGCGGTCCGTGGAGGTGCGTATCTTGTAGGCGGTGTAGCCGCCCCGGATTCGCGATGCGAAATCCTTCGACGTAAAGACGTGTCGTCCGGCCCTGGAGAGTGCCTGGGCGAAGATCTTCCCGGTGGAGTCGATGCCGTCCCCGGCCTCGCCTCCGATAGCCCAGTTCAAGTCCTCGGTCATGTCGTAGCGAACCTTGCCTCTAGCCCGTCAAAAGACTTCTGAAACCCCACCCGAAACCGCGCTCGAGAGGAGCCCTTACACCAATCGTAGTGAATGTTTTGTCGGCCGTCCGTTTTCTCGAGTCGGCGCGGTCGAACCAAAGGACGGGTTACTGCTCGGCGTCGTCGAGGTCGTCGTCTGAGGCGACTTCGCCGCCGAGTTCGATCGCATCGTCGGTTTCGTCGGGCGTCTCGTCTGCAGAATCGCCCGTATCGCCATCGTCGTTCTCGTCGCCTGCATCGTCGTCGTTGCCCGCATCGTCTACGTCGCTCCTATCGTTCTCGAGGTCGCCGTCCTCGTCCAACGATGCGTCAGTTTCCCCCGATTCGTCGTCGATTGCTGGCTCTCCCTCCTCACTGGTTTCGTCGGCGTCGCTGCCGTCACTGCCGCCAGTGTCATCACCGCCATCACTGTCGCTGCCGGTGGATTCGTCGTCAGAACTGCCATCGTCGTCGGCGTCCGCATCTGCGTCGTCCGCATCAGCACCTGCGTCCTCGAGGTCCTCACTCTCGAGTTCGCCGTTGCTCACCGTCACCTGGGCATTCTGGATCACTTTCTCGCCCATCTCGTAGCCGGGCGTGAACACCTCGGCGATCGTCCCCTCTGGCTGGTCGCTGTCGATTTGCACCATGACCTCGTGACGCTGGGGGTCGACCTCGGTTCCCGGTTCGGGATCGATCTCCTCGACGTTCTCCTCGGCCAGGACGCGGTCGAACTCTCGAAGCGTCATCTCGACGCCCTCCCGCAGCGTCTCGACGTCGCCGCTCTCCTCCGAAAGTGCTCGCTTGAGGTTGTCGCGGACGCCGACGAGTCGCCCGACGAGGTCCTCGGTCGCGCGCTCTTTGAGCTGTTCCTGGCGCTTTTTCGCCCGTTTCTTGTAGTTCTGGAAGTCCGCCTGGGTCCGTTTGACGTGGCCCTTGAGGTCCTCGATCTGTTGCTCGTGCTCCTCGATCGTTGCCTCGCGGTCGGCGAGTTCCTCCTCGCGCTCCTCGAGTTGGTCCTGGAGGTCGCCGATGGTTTCGGCCTGGGCCTCGACGCGCTCGCTCAGGTCCTCGAGTTCCTCGCGCTGGTCGGTGACGGTCCCGTTCAGGTCGCGGGCCATCTCGACGATGGAGGTGACGTCGCGGGCGATTTCGTCGTCGTAGCCCCGCAGCGTCTCGAGCAGGTCGCGGATCTCGTCGCTAGTCTGTGGAACTGCGTCCCCGTTTTCGGGAGTCATCTCCGCCGATTCTGCGGGTTCCGCAGCCTCTGTGAGTTCTCCAGTATCCCCCGCCGAATCCGACACCCCCTCGTTCTCGTCCTCCCCGGCAGGCGAGTCCTTGACGTTCTCGTCACGGTCCTTCGGACGCTCGTTGTCAGCGTCGGCGTCCGAACCATCACCATCGGTTTCGGTATCGGTCCCCGGTTCGGCGTCGCCTTCCGCAGGCACGCCCTGGGCTGTGGGGGTTGCGCCCTCGTCTTCGCTCATGTCCCAGACAAGGCACAGCGGTAATAAAAGGGTTGAGGTATGCGTTCTCGTTTCCACTCTCTGGACTGGAGGTCGACGACTCGAGTCACCGAAGCCGTCGTGAACGAACACGGGAATTATGTACTCGTCGTCCCGACCTGTCGGTAGTCGATGTCCCCCGCTCGCTCCCCGTCGTCGATCCGTCTCCGGTACGAGGACGGGACGATCCGGATCGAGGCGCCCGAGGCCAGAGCCGAGGCGCTCCTCGAAGACGCCTCACTGGCCACCGTCGAACTCGAGTTCGACCCGCGTTCGGACACTCTTCGTACGGAAGCCGTCAATTACGCCTGGCTCCGTGCGGCGCTCGCCCGACGCGGCGAGTCGGTCGAGGACGCGGTCCTCGCGGCGACTACCAGTATGCCTGAGGGCCTCGCCTCCGAGTACGAACTTCGATCCTACCAGCGGACGGCCCTCGAGCGCTGGCTCGAGACGGACCGCTGGGAGGGCCTGTCCTTCGCCGACGGTGGCCCGTCCCACCCGGCGCCCGCGGGCGTCCTCGAGTTGCCGACCGGCAGCGGGAAGACCGTCATCGCCATCGAGGCCATCGAGCGCCTCGCGGTCCCGACGCTGGTCGTCGTCCCGACGATCGACCTGCTCGAGCAATGGGCGACGGAACTCGAGGCGGAGTTCGACGTCCCCGTCGGCCGGTTCGGCGGCGGCGAGCAGCAATTCGAGGCGCTGACCGTCTCGACGTACGACTCGGCGTACCTGAAAGCCGACGCGGTCGGGGACCGGTTTGGATTCGTCGTCTTCGACGAGGTCCACCACCTCGGCGGCGAGGGCTACCGCCAGATTGCCCGGCTACTGGCCGCACCGGCCAGGCTGGGACTGACCGCGACGTTCGAGCGACCCGACGACGCCCACGAGGTGATCGAAGACCTCGTCGGTCCCGTCGTTCACCGACTCTCGCCCGACGACCTCGCGGGCGAACACCTGGCGCCCTACGACGTCAAGCGCCGGGAGATCGAACTCACGGAGCGCGAGCGCGAGGCCTACGAGCGCCACCAGGGAACCTTCACCGACTACCTCGCGCGCTCGAACATCCGGATGCAGTCGGGTTCGGACTACCAGGAACTCGTCAAGCGCTCGGGGAGCGACCCGGCCGCGCGGGAGGCGCTCCTGGCCCGACAGCGCGCCCGCGAGATTATGCTCGGCGCCGAGGGGAAGATCGAGGCCCTCGCCGAGGTGCTCGAGACGCACCGCGGCGAGCGGACGATCGTCTTCACGGCATACAACGACCTCGCCTACGAGGTCGGCGAGCGATTTTTGATTCCGGTGATCACCCACCAGACGGGAACCGCCGAGCGACGCGAGATCCTCGAGCGCTTTCGCGACGGGATCTACTCCCGCGTGGTGACCTCGAACGTCCTGGACGAGGGGGTCGACGTGCCCGACGCCTCGGTCGCAGTCGTGCTCTCGGGGAGCGGAAGCGAGCGGGAGTTCACCCAGCGCCTGGGTCGAATCCTGCGCCCGAAGGACGACGGCGGGCGGGCGATCCTCTACGAACTCGTGGCCGCCGAGACGAGCGAGGAGTCGATTGCCGATCGGCGGCGGTGAACTCGGGTCAGTTGTCTCCGGGCTGTCGTCCGCGTCGGCCTCGTCACTCGGTGAACCCCACAGCGTTATCACGGTCTCATCCTACCTCTCGCATATGCCGCAATCGACGCTCTTTCACCTCCATTTCAACACTCCGTCCGTCGGCGAAGCCGAAAGCCGCCTCGAGCGGGCCGGTCTCCCACTCAATCAGCGATTCGGGAGCGTCCGGGGCGAGGGCGTTTCCCTCGGGCCGACCGACGAAATTCCCGAAGGGTTTCGATTCAAACTCCAGGTCCACCAGCGAGGCGGCGTGAACGTTACACTCGCCCCCGGCCGTCGTCCGCACTTCGACCACCTCGGTCTGATCGTGCCCGATTTCGAGGCGGCGCTTGAGCGCGCGGAATCTCGGGGTTGGTCGGTCCGTCGAAACGAACGACGAACGTTCGTGATGACGCCGTGGGAGTTTCGCGTCGAAGTCCACCCACCGGACGGTGAGGGAGTAGCGGAACTGGGCGACGTTTCCGAATGTCGGCTCGAGGAGACGGTTCTCCGTCTTCTCGAGGCAGATGCGGCACGAGCGGCCCTTGCCGACGTGTTCGGGGATATCCCAGCGCTTCGAATCGAACCTGGTGAGAGCACGTGGGTGGAGACGTTCGTCCTGGCAACGAGTCGAACGTCCAGGAAAGTGGCCGCTGACGAACTCCTCGGCGCGTAGGATCCCGCATCGACCGAAGCGACTGTGGCCAGTTCTCACTGCTGGATGGGGGCGCCGGGTTACTCGCGTGGTTCGTCCTCGAGAAATCGGTCGCGAACTGTCTGCGCGACGTCCGCGCCGTAGTGATCGACCAGCGGCTGAAGCGCCGACCCGAACGCCCGCATGCACTGACGGGAGGAGTGAAACTCGAGGTCTGCCGCCACGTCGTCCCAGGTGTGAGCCTGGAGGACGCGCCGGACGAGTAACTGTTCCTGACGCGTGGTGAGCGCGTCCTCGAGTTCTGGCGGGTGCTCGATCAGCGCCCTCGCGACCAGTCGCCTGAACGGCCCGGGATCGACGTCGTAGAGGCCAGGGCCGTACGCCGCGCCGGCGACGATCCGCCACTCGTGGGGCGATAGCTCGAGCGGGAGCCCGTACTCGGTCCCGACCGATCTGGTAACGGCCCGAACCACGTCAGGATCGAGGTCGTGCAGGGTGTCGGAGAGCACTCTCGGCAAGCGCCTGGCGAAGCGAGTCGCGTGGCGCTCGAGCAGGGCCTCCCCCGCCCCGGTCATCGGTGAGAGCATGATTGCCGAGTACTCTCCGCTCGTGTCGTTGCGAGTCGTCGAGAGGTGGACCGTCCGGTAGCCGTTCGCCCGCCAGAACGAGACGAGGTTGGGCGTCGCACCGAAGCCGGTGCCGAGCCAGTCGACCGCCCCGTCGAACTCCTCCTGGATGCGCTCCAGGAGGTGTGAGCCGAGCCCCCGCTCGCGCCGCGCGTGGTGGGTCGCGATCCGAACCACGCGAACCCCGGCGTACTCGCCTGCCGACTCGTCGCGCACGTGACTCGTCAGTATGTCCGGGATCATGTTCCCGCGGATGCGCCCGCCCTCGTACATCCGTTCTCGATCCGCTGCCGAGAGATTCCCCTCCCGTGCCAGCAGGGCAACGCTGACGACGTGACCGTCGTGGAGCAAGGCCCGCGTCTCGAGGTTCGGCGCGTCGAGCAGTCGGGCGAGGTCGTTCGGCTCGGTTCGGTAGTGGGCGAGCACGAGCAGGCCGACGACCTCCCGGAGGAGCGACTCGTCTTCGAGGAGGGCATCGGGCTCGAGGCGGCGATACTCGACCGACTCCGGGGTCGCCTCCTCGAGCAACGGGGCGACCGGTGGACTGGCGTCGAGCAACAGCGCTCGAAACGACCAGACCTCGAGCGGGTCGCCGGCGGCGTACCGGATCGGCTCCTGCAGGGCGTACTCGAAGACGTCGTGGTCGCTCGCCTCGAGCCGATCTCGAAAGCGAACGGAGAATCCGCGTCCGGCCCCCTCGTAGCCGTGGATCGTCGTCGCGAACGCGATTCGATCGGCGGCCAGCAGCGACTCGAGTACCGTCACCGAGAGGGCGGCGGCCTCGTCGACCAGTACGACGTCGGTGGTTTCGATGCGGGAGACGGCCTCGAGCGGCGGGGCATACTCGACGGTTCCGCCGTCGACGGTCCACAGTACCTGACTGGTCGCCCCTGGGTCGCTCTCGAGGTCGTCCCGGGCGGCGAGCAACTCGCTCGCCCGGGCGAAGGCTTCGGCCGCGTTTGCCCAGGCGGGCGCGGTAACCAGCACGTGATCGCCCGCGGCGGCGAAACAGCCGGCTGCCAGCCCGACCGCGCTCGACTTGCCGCGGCCGCGGTCGGCCTCGAGGACGACGGCGTTCTCGGGAGAGCGAAGGCGCTCGAGGGTCTCGAGCGCCGTTCGCTGGTCGTCGGTGTAACAGGCGTCGTATGCGTCCCGAGGGAACGCTCGAGTCTCCTTGACGCCGTCTGCAGCATCCGTTTCGAAGGTGAGGACATCGGGAACTTCTCGCGTCTGGAGGGGGTCCCCGCGACGAGCCAGACGGGGAGCCGGGTGCGTCAGCCCGTCATCCTCGAGGCGGTCGTCGTCGACGTCCGCGATAGCGATCCCGCGGTGGACGCGAAGTGTCTCGACGAGCCGCGCTCGAAAGCGTCCGGTCACGTCCTCGAGTTCGAACGGGGGAACGGCCATCGATCGCTCGAACGAACCTCGTCGATCGGGCCACTCATCGAGCGGTGGCGTCAGCAGGATCAAGAGTCCTCCGGCGTCGATCGTTCCCACGAGTTTCCCCAGCGAGTTCGGCTCGAGGGTGTCGTGAGCGTCGAGGATCACGACGTCCCGCGTGGTGCCCAGGAGCGCCCCGGCTTCGGACTGGGTCCGGTGTTCACAGCGCAGCCGATCCTCGGGGCCGACCAGCGTCGTCCGCGAAATCGGGACGTCGAGGGACTCGAGGACCGTCGCCAGAATCTCGTACCCCCGCTCGCGGTCGCCCGCGAGCACCAGGCCGCGACGCTCGTCGACCGAGGCGGCCTCCTCGCGGAGGGCTCGAGCGTGCGCGGCGACGTTCATGTGGGCTCATCGGACAGGTGGTCGTAAGTTACTGTCGGCTGGCACTCGCCCGCGAGTTACTGTCGACTGACTCTCATTCACGTTCCCGCCTGACGAGTGGTCGTCGATCGCGAAGGCGACCGTGAGCCGTCGGCCAGCCTTCCTCCCGTGCAACGGTTTCCCACGCCTCCGTTCGTTTGAACACGCTTTTAAGGGGGGCACCGTTACTGGCAAGTACACCCTACGCGGGGTTGATGATACTCCTAGCCTCACAGGACTTTCGCCGGACGACCCGGCCCGGGCCCAGCCCCGGACGGCAGGGGAGTGCGAGCCCGCGCGTAGGAGAGGTGAACAACCAATGGCAGTCTACGTAACCACAGAAATCCCAGCCGACCTCGCCGACGACGCCCTCGAGGCGCTCGAGGTCGCTCGAGACACAGGCAGTGTAAAGAAAGGAACCAACGAAACGACCAAGGCCATCGAGCGCGGCAACGCCGAGCTCGTCTACGTCGCCGAGGACGTCTCGCCAGAGGAGATCGTGATGCACCTCCCCGAACTTGCCGACGAGAAGGGCATCCCGGTCGTCTTCGTCGAGACCCAGGACGACGTCGGTCACGCCGCCGGCCTCGAGGTCGGCTCGGCGGCCGCGGCGATCGTCGACGCCGGCGAGGCGTCGAGCGACGTCGAAGACATCGCCGGAAAGGTCGAGGACCTCGACTGAGGTGACCACAGATGAGTGCTGAAGAAGCAGAAAACGGGTCAACGCCCGCCGAGGTCATCGAGATCGTCGGCAAGACCGGCATGCACGGCGAAGCCATGCAGGTAAAGTGCCGGATCAAGGAGGGCGAGAACCAGGGACGCATCATCACCCGAAACTGCCTCGGACCGGTCCGCGAGGGGGACATCCTCCAGCTACGTGAGACCGCCCGCGAGGCCGACTCCATCGGAGGACAATAATGGTCGAGAAGCGAACCTGCGACTACACGGGCGAAGAGATCGAGCCCGGCACGGGCATCATGTACGTTCGCACCGACGGTACCGTGCTCCACTTCGTCGACTCGAAGGCGGAGAAAAACTACAAGCTCGGTCGCGAACCGCGCGACCTCGAGTGGACCGAGGAAGGCCGTCGCGGCAAGGGTCCAACTCAGGTCGACACGTCGGTGGACGAGTCTACGGAGCCGGACCAGGAGGCTGAAGCCGAAGAAGACGAGGATTTCGTCGAGGAGGACGAAGACGAAGACGAAGGCGGAGCTGACGAGGACACCGAACCCGCCGACGACGAAGCGGAAGCCGAGGAGGAGGAGACCGTCGAAGGTGAGGCGGAAGCCGAGGACGACTCCGAAACGGACGAGGAGGCCGAAGAGGAATCCGAATCCGAGGCCGAGGCCGAGGGGGAAGCCGAAGCCGAAGAAGGTGAAGAAGCGTGAGTGATCACGAACGCACCTTCGTCATGGTCAAACCCGACGCCTTCGCCCGCGGACTCGTGGGCGAAGTCGTCTCTCGACTCGAGGACCGCGGCCTCAAACTCGTCGGCATCAAAGTGATCAACATGCCCGAAGAGCGGGCCAGAGAGCACTACGCCGAGCACGAGGACAAGCCGTTCTTCGACGGTCTGATCGAGTTCATCACCGGGGGACCCGTCGTCCCGATGGTCTGGGAAGGCCAGGACGCCACGCGTCAGGTCCGACAGATGATCGGCGCGACCGATCCGCTCGAAGCTGCCCCCGGAACCATCCGCGGCGACTACGCACTGGACCTCGGTCGGAACGTCGTTCACGCGGCAGATCACGAGGACGAAGGCGCGAACGAGCGCGAAATCGCGATCCACTTCGACGAGGACGAACTGATCGACTACGACCAGCACGACGCGTCCTGGCTCTACGAATAACTCGAGGCGGGTATCGGACCCCTCTCCGGTATCTGGCCCGAGAGTAGACCAGCGTCGAACGGAACGACCCGCGCGACGACCAGCGAATTTTTGCTATCTCGACCGAATGTAAGAAGAAATACAGGTACGTATTCGGATAGACGTAACATCTAATGTGCACCCACCAGTATAAGTGGGTGGTGGTTTCGAATGTTAAGTTACGGTAGGTGGTTTGTAAATGAGTAACAGGGAGAAGGGATCCACGGCTCGAGCATGTTATACGACGCCCTCACTGGACCTGGTTTTTGAACTGCTCGCGAGCCGTCGTCGTCGCCAGGCGCTCTATTACCTGTCCGAGCAATCGGACGGCGTCGCGTCGGTCGACGAGATCGCCGACTACGTACATACCAACGACGGCCGGAGCGACTGTTCGGCGGACGGACGGTCCGAGATTACCGCGGGACTCAGACACGTTCACCTTCCAAAACTCGAGGATGCTGGCGTGATCGACCACGACCCGCGGAGCCAGACGGTCAGGTACTGGTCCCAGCCGTCACTCGAGGAGTGGCTCGAGCACGCCTACCACAAGGAGTCGATTCAATAGTTCCGCTCTCGACGGCGATACGTCGGAGATGGTGACGGTCAGCGAAGCCGATAGATTGTGGGGTGTGATAGCGTTTCCCTCCTCAATGTTTAACAGGTCAGCGGTCGATTGCCCAACCGGTGTTCACCAATGACTGACCACGAACTGCCACCACTGCCGTACGACTACGACGCACTCGAGCCATCCATCTCCGAACAGGTCGTAACCTGGCACCACGACACCCACCATCAGGGGTACGTCAACGGCCTGAACTCGGCCGAGGAGGAACTGGCACAGAACCGCGAGGACGGCGACTTCGATTCGACGCCGGCAGCGCTGGAGAACGTCACGCACAACGGCTGTGGACACTACCTCCACACGCTGTTCTGGGAGAACATGTCCCCGAACGGCGGCGGCGAACCCGAGGGTGACCTCGCCGACCGCATCGAGGAGGACTTCGGCTCCTACGAGGCCTGGGAGGGCGAGTTCAAGGCCGCTGCGGGCGCCGCCGGCGGCTGGGCGCTTCTGGTCTACGACCCAGTCGCGAAGCAGCTCCGCAACCTCAAAGTCGATCGGCATGACCTCCACGCGCTCTGGGGCGCTCACCCCATCCTCGCGCTGGACGTCTGGGAACACTCGTACTACTACGACTACGGCCCGGACCGTGGAAGCTTCATCGACAGCTTCTTCGACGTCGTCAACTGGGACTCCGTCGCCGAGGAGTACCAGACGTGTCTCGACCACTTCGAGTAAGCGACGACTCCGTACATCATCGCACTTTTTTGGCACCGACAGCGAGCGAGTAGCGACGCGCGTGAAGGGACGCGCTTAGAGCGACTCGCCTCGAGCGACGAACGTCGAAACCCACACCGTTTAGCCGCGAGGCCCGTTAGTCGAGGTATGCCCGTTCCAAAGGACGAATTCGACACCTTGCCGCCGTGTGACTTCTACACGCCCGAGGAACTCCTCGAGGACGACCAGATGTACAGCGTCTACGAAATTGCCCGGCTCTTGCAGGGGCTGGATCCGAACGCGGAAATCGACCGCGAGACGGAGGACATCCTCCTCGACTGGGCGATTCCGTGGATCATGACCAACGCAGAGGACCTGGTGGTGGGCGAACCGCGAACCGACGACGAACCGGGCTACTACGGCCTCAAATCCTGAACATCGAGGAGACCAGCGAGACCAGTGAGGCCAGCGAGCGCTGTCAGGCCTGCCTGGCCATCCGACTCGCCAGTTCGACGTGTTCGTACGGCCCGTCGGTGACGCTCGGCCCGTGACCGACGTGAAGCGCCTCGAGTCCGGGGTCGATTCGTTCGAGTAGCCGACCGATGCTGTCGATGAGCGTCGATCGATCACCCTCCGGGAGGTCGGTTCGCCCGAACGCGCCGTTCTGGAAGACAAGGTCGCCAGCGAACAGCACGCCTGTCTCGCGTGCGTACAGACAGAGGTGATCGTCCTTGTGGCCAGGCGTGTGCAACGCGACGTACTCGTCGTCGCCGAGGACGACCGTCGCCTCGTCCGCGAGTTCGTGGTCGACGCCGTCGGCCGACACGTCGAACCCCCAGACGTCGACGTCAAAGGCCGTCGCGACGGCCTCGAGATTACCGACGTGATCGGGGTGGGTGTGAGTGAGCACCACGGCATCGAGCGCGTCGACGTGTTCGCGGATCGCCTCGACGACGTCGAAGTTCGCTCCCGTATCCACGAGGACGGTCCGATCGCCAGTGACCAGGAAGGCGTTGCTCGTGAACACCTGCTTGCCTGCAGCGAGATTTGCGATCATCGCCAGCAAGTACGTCTCGGGCCACTTTGTGCGTATCGACACGTGATTTCAGGCGGTTGGGGTGCGTACCGTAGTGGAATCGACATTCACAAGGTCTTTTACTGAGAGCACGTACAAGAGAGACGAATGAACGGGTCGGCTCTTCGAACAGGGATCCTCGTGATCGCTCTCCTCGTCGCCACAATCGGTGGCGGAACGCTGGTGGCCGCCGACGATTCGACCACCGCGGTCGAACGAGAGCGGCAACCGGGTATGGACACCGGACAGCCAGCGTTCGGCGCTGGCGAGGATCGATTCGCGAACACCGCCGCCTCGTTCCAGGAGCAGGGCTTCGAAACGACGACGTTCATCGTCACAGTCAACGACGACGGATCGGCCATCTGGACGTTCCGATACGAACGCATTCTCGAGGACGACGAGGCTGAGGCGGAATTCGAGACGTTCGCCGAAGAGTTCGAGTCCGAAGAGACGGAACGATACACGGACTTCAAGGACCAGGCAAACGCCCTCCTCACCATCGGTCGAGAGGAGACCGATCGCGAAATGAAGGCGACCGACTTCAACCGAACAGCCAGAATCGAACAGCGGTTCAATACGAGAGGCGTCGTCGAGATGTCGTTCACGTGGAACGGATTCGCGCAGGTAAACGACGGCGAAGTCGTCGCTGGCGACGTGTTCGAAGGGAACTTCGTCATCTCCTCCGACCAGACACTCGTCATCGAAACAGGTGACGACCTGCGGTTCGCCGACGTCCAACCGGCCGGCGAGCTCAGTGCATCGTCCCTCGAAGCCAGTGATTCGGTCACCTGGACCGGCCGAAAACAGTTCCTGGCCGGTCAGCCACGCGTCATTTTCGAGACCGAATCGGCGGGTGGATCGGTCGAACCAGACGGGGACACAGAAAACGAGTCGGCGCTCCCGATATCCACCATCGCACTGGCACTCGCTGGCGGTGCGATCTTGTTCGGTCTCCTCGCTGCCGGTATCTCCCGGTACGGCCTCCTGTCGAGGACAGACCAATCGGATCCGGATACACGCCCCGAGCCGACTCGAGAACCCGACCAATCGTCCGCCCAGCCGATACCGGACGACGAACTCCTCAGCGATGAGGATCGGGTTATCTCACTCATTCGAGAGCGAGGTGGCCGAATGAAACAGGTCAACATCGTCGACGAAACCGGCTGGTCGAAGTCGAAGGTGAGCATGTTGCTCTCGGAGATGGAATCCGACGGTACCATCAGCAAACTTCGCGTCGGTCGGGAGAACATCATCAGCCTCGAGGGATTCGAACCGGAGGCGGCCAGATCGCCGTTCGAGGAGTGATCCGCGCATGCGACGGCTGGTCACAGTACCGATGAAACGCAACCCTTAAACAGTCTTCTCGGCAAGCATAGATTGCAAACCCGCTCCGTTGGTGTAGTCCGGCCAATCATATTGCCCTCTCACGGCAATGACCAGGGTTCGAATCCCTGACGGAGCATCCTTTTCCCGACGCCGTCTCCCGATTTCGAGTCCGTGCTAACCTCACGTAAGCATGAAACTCGAAGGCAATGCGATTGAGATGGTCGGGTTACCCCGACGCCGTATAGCGATTCCGACTATTTGCCCTGCAATCCGATTCGCAGGATTCGTTCGGGAGGGAGAGCGATGGATCTAAGCGAGTTCACGCTCGTTCCGGGCCCGACCGAAGACCGACTCGGCGAACGGCAACTGATCGATTACCGAACCGAGCGAGAGGAGATGGTCAAGTGGCTGCTCACGTTCGGCATCGAGCCGGAGAAAGCGAACGGCTACGCAGAGAGTACGGTCAAAAACCGGATCTACCGGATGGACCAGTTCTGCCGATTCGTCTGGGACTGCGATGGCCAGTACACGACGGCAGTCACGCACGACCACGCGGATGCATGGATGCAGGAACTGGCCTACGCCGAGTGTAGCGACACCCACCGCGACCTGTGTCAGAAGGCCGTGCGGATGCTGTTCAAGTGGCGTGCCTACGAGCGCGGTGGCGAGGAATGGGAGCCCACGATCACGTTCAGTTCGAACGACGGGACGACAACGCCGCGCGATTATCTCACGCTACAGGAGCGAAAACTCATCCGCGAAGCGGCGTTGGAGTACGGGAGCATCCCGTCCTACAACAACGTCAGCCCACGGGAACGCAGCGAGACTAACGCCTATCTCGCCCAGCGGTTCGAGAAACCCGTTGAGGAGATCACGAAACGCGACTGGAAGCGTGCGAATAGCTGGAAGATCCCCAGCCTTGTCAGCGTCAGCCTCGACGCCGCGTTACGGCCCATTGAAGTCGAGCGGTCCGTGGCCGGATGGGTCGATCTGGAAAACGGGATTTTGCGCATTCCGATCGAGGATAGCTCCAAGAACGAAGACAACTGGCGCGTCAGCCTCAGCAAGCGCTCTGTCAGTATGCTCGAGCGATGGCTCGACCAACGAGCAACATACGATCTGTACAACGGACGCGATGAGCTGTGGTTGACACGCGAGGGGAACCCGTACGGATCCGCGTCGCTTCGACGCATCCTCCACCAACTGTGTGAGATCGCTGGCATTGACTACGAAAACCGGAAGATGAGCTGGTACACCATCCGCCACTCGACGGGGACGTATATGACGCGTGAAGAGGATCTGGCAGCCGCACAGACACAGCTCCGACACAAGAGCCCGGAGACGACGATGAAGTACGATCAGGCTCCAGTCGAAGATTGACAGAACGCATTAGATCGAATAGGATAACTCCCGCACTGTCACTATTCGCTTTTGCATAGGCGTATCATGATCGTATAATATTCGAATTCTCAATCAATATGAACGTCTAACCCAGGGTTTGCGGAAGATTCGTTGCCGAAGCTAGAATGCTCTTTCCGCTCCGACGTCTCGCTATTCGCTATCGTCTTCCAGGGTGGACGAGTTAACGGTTCAGTCGACCACGGACGTCAGTTCGCTCCGGAAACGGGGACTCGAGTGCGGCTACGAGCATGGCGGCCGTTTTCTCGGCGTCAGCGAGGTCGATCAGTTCGACTGGTGAGTGGGTGTACCGACAGGGAACGGCAATTGCCCCGGCGTGACGTCCGCGACCGGCGCTTTGAAACTCGGTTGCGTCGGTAGTTCCACCGATCATGAGGTCGTGTTGGAGAGACACATCGGCGGTTTCGCCGGCCCGTTTCAGCCACTCGAGGCTCTGTCTATCGACGAGGACGCCGCCGAAGAGGTACTCCGAGGTCCCGTCGCCAAATTCGACGACGGGACCCGCTCCGAGTTCGACGTCGACCGATCGGTCGCCGTCGATCGGGTAGTCGTCAGTCGGAAAGATCTCGAGGGCGACGGCGACGTCGGGATCGACGTCGTGAACCGCGGCACGGGCGCCCCGCAGGCCGACTTCCTCCTGGACGGTCGCGACGTAATGGACCGTTCTATCGGGTTCGGCGGTTCGCGCGACAGCGACTAAAATTGCGAGGGCGATTCGGTCGTCGAGCGCTCGACCCGTGACTCGCCCGTTGGCGAGAGTCGTCAGTTCGCGGTCCCAGGTCGCCTGATCGCCGGGTTCGACGTTCAATTCAGCGACTTCCGCTCGACTCCGTGCGCCGAGATCGATGTGAAGGGTCTCTGGAAGAGCGTTTTTCTCCTCGGCGTCCATGAAGTGTCGCGGCTTGGCCCCGATGACGCCCGGGACTTCGTCTGGTCCGACGCGCACTTGTTGACCGAGCAAATACCCTCGATAGTGACCGCCGAGCATCGAGAACGAACAGAACCCATCGTCGGAAATCGCGTCGATCAGGAACGCGAGTTCGTCGGTGTGAGCGGCGAGCATGACCTCTTCGTCGTCTCCGTCGCCGTAACTCGTCGCGACCACGTTCCCCATCGCGTCCCACGAAACCTCGTCGACGTACGGTTCGATCAGTTCCTCGAACGTTCGAGCGACGTGATATTCTCGTCCAGGCCCGCCACGAGCAGCGACGAGACGGTCTAGTTCGGCTCGATCGATATCCATGGATAGCGTGTTAGGTCAGCCGTGGTAGCTCTTGGGGCATCGGCACGCCGCTCGAACGAGCAGCGAGAACGCTTGTTGTTTCGTCGACGATTAGCAAATTCGAGGATGCTACGTGGAAATACGGCTGAGATCGAACCGGTCGAGTAGTGGTCTAGCATGATAGGGTGTGTCTATTTTCCTGTAATGAAGAGAGAAGGTAACACACTGAGGACTGTTCGCAATGAACAAGAAACGCGTTACTTCAGACCTGAATCGGCGTAGGTTCGTTAAATCGATGGCGGCCGCCGGGACCGCCGGGCTTTTCGCGGGATGTCTCGGAGCGAATCCAGACGACAGCGGAGACGGGGGGACCTTCCGAATCGCCACGTCCGACGAAGTAGAGACCTTCGATCCGCGGATGAATCAGATGGCGTGGTACAGTTCCGCTGCCCACTACATGTTCGATTCGCTCCTCATGATGAAGCCGGACGGAAACGGTACGGTCCCACACCTTGCAGACGGCGAACTCGAGGAGGTCGACGAAACGACGTTCGTCGCCAACATCCGCGACGACGTTTACTTCCACAACGACACGCAGCTGACCGCCGAAGACGTCGCGTACTCGCTCAATTGGGTCCGAAACCCGGACAACGACTCGCCAAACCTCTCGAACGTCGAGTTCATCGACGAAGTCGAAGCGACCGGTGAGTTCGAGGCAACACTCCACCTCGAGTATCCGTCGGGACTCCTGGAGCGAACCCTTACGGAAATGAACGCGGCGATCGTGTCGAAAGAAGCCGCCGAAGAGATGGGCCAGGAGGAGTTCGCACAGAATCCGGTCGGGAGCGGTCCGTTCAAACTCGAGAATCACGAACCGTCTGCCAGCGTCGAACTCGTGAGCCACGACGAGTACTTCCTCGGCGAACCCGAACTCGACGGGCTCGAGTACCGAATCATCCCGGAGACGGAAGTCGGCTACGTCGAACTGGCGGACGGCAGTATCCACCGGTCCGGCGTGACGGAAACATTGCTCGACGAAGCGCAAAATGACGAGGATATCGACGTCTATCAGCTCGACAACTTCGACTTTCAGGGGTTCACCGTCAACTGTCTCGAGGGACCGTTCGAGGACGTCAGGGCACGCGAAGGGCTCCACTATCTCATCGATTACGACGACCTGATGACGGGAGCCGTGGGCGATCTCGGTAGTCGAAACTGGGGGCACATGCCCCAGGGCGTCATCGACGCGTGGGACTTCCCGGCCGACGAGTGGGAAGAGAAGTACTATCCCGAACAGGATTACGATCGTGCCCTCGAATTGTTCGAGGAAGCGGGGATCGGGACCGATTTCGACGTCGAAATCACCGCAATGTCCGGTGAGGCAACGACCGGACGGGCGACGGTCCTCCAGAACGAGTTCGAAGAGGCCGGTATTAGCGCGACGGTCAGCGAGGTTTCCGACGGCGAGTGGCTCGAATCTCTCGATACCGGCGACTTCGATATCACCACGTACGGCTGGGGTGGCGACGACGATCCTGACGGGTACTACTACTACATGTTTCGTGATCTCGTGAACGACGACGGCGGGATGAGCGACGACGTCGTCGGCCACTCGTCGATCGGCTACCTCTACGAGGGCGCGAGAAAACGCGGAGAAGACGAGCACCTCGAGGATCTCGAACGCCTGGACGAAATCGTCCGTGCCGCTCGAGAGACCACTGACAGGGACGAACGCTACGACTACTACGTCGAGGCCGTCGATCTCCTGATGCCACTGTACCCCATTATCGGCGTGTACTCCGCCGAGAGCGCGACCGGCGTGCACTCGTCCGTCGAGGGGTACGAACCGACGCCGTTCGGAGAACAAGAAGCGTTCAACGAGTGGCAGCAAGCCACGGTCGACAACTGAACCGAGCCGAGACGAGGATGCCAACCAGGTAATAATGGGATTATCTCGATATACCCTCCGGCGGCTCGTCCAACTCGTTCCCGTCCTGTTCGGAATTGTAACGCTGACATTCGTCATGATTCACGCGTTGCCGGGCGATCCCGTTCGCCTGTACCTCGGAACCGAGCCGGGACAGGAGTTGGCCGACGAACTGATCGAGAGCCACGGCTTCGACAGACCGCTCTACGAACAGTACTTCGAGCACATCTGGCGACTCGCACAGGGTGATCTCGGTCAATCGTTCGTCTACAACCGGCCGGTATCCGATCTCATCTGGGAGCGCATGGAGCCGACGCTCGTCGTCATGGGACTGTCGTACATCGTGGCGCTACCGGTCGCCATCGGACTCGGGATATACGGCGCCGCCCGCCACAACGAAGCCGGCGACCACGTGTCGAGATTCGCCGGATTAGCCGGGATTTCGACGCCAAACTTCTGGCTGGCGTTGATGCTTATATACGTGTTGACGTACCACCTCGGACTTCTTCCCGCATCCGGATACACCTCGCCGTTCATCGACCCGGTCGAGTCTGCGACGTTACTTATCATGCCCGTCATGACGCTCGCGACGGCGCAGACCGCGTTGCTCATGCGAATGACTCGCTCGAGCATGATCGAGGAACTCCGCACGGACTACGTCGAAACGGCTCGTGCCTACGGAATTCGGGAGCGAAAGATCTTGGTCCGTCACTCGTTTCGAAACGCGCTGTTGCCGCTCATCACGATCGTCGGTCTCCAACTGTCGACGTTGCTCGGCGGAAGCGTCATCGTCGAAGAAATCTTTGCCATTCCCGGTCTCGGACGGCTATTCTTCGACTCGCTCATCGATCACGATTACTCCGTCGCCGTCGGTGTGACGCTGTTCTTCTCGACGATATTCCTGATCGGCGTCGTGATTACCGACATCGCGTACGCGTACATCGATCCACGGATCAAATATGATTGACACAACACCGATTACGATTTCGAGCGGTCACCACTCGACTCCGTTACGGGGTGAGGACGGATGAGTCACGAGAGAACGCGTGAGGAGAGAGCAGAGCTCGACACGAAAAGCGGTTACGCCACGACGATCCTGAAACTCAGGCACAGTCCGACGTCGATCGTCGGACTCAGCATCATCGGGGTGCTCGTCCTGATGGCGGTATTCTCCGCCATCGATGGCTTCCTGTTCGACCGGGCTATCATCACGTGGATCCACGCGGACCCGTACGCGATGGATCAGAGCATGCGGTACGCGGAACCCTCGTCAGCGCACCCGCTCGGAACAGATCAGTACGGACGCGACGTCTTGTCGCGTCTCATCTACGGAAGTAGAACGGCGCTTACGATAGGTATCGTTTCCGTCGGAATCAGCTTCGTCGGCGGAGTCGTTATCGGCTCGGTCTCCGCGTACTTCGGTGGCTACGTCGACGACGGCCTGATGCGATCAGTCGAGGTCCTGTACGCGATTCCCGGCCTCGTCCTCGCGATGATCTTCATGGCGATTTTCGGGCCGAGCATCTACAACCTCTTCATCGCGTACGGTATCGTCGGTATCCCGGCGTACGCACGGGTAATGCGTTCGGAGGTACTCTCCTTGCGCGATCGACAGTACGTCGAAGCGGCGAAGCTCGCGGGGCTTCCACGGCGAACGATCCTCTTTCGAGAGATCGTTCCGAACGGGCTCGCCCCGGTTGTGGTTCAGGCGACGCTCTCGATGGGTACCATCATTATCGGGGCGGCCGCACTGTCATTCCTCGGATTCGGCGTTCAGCCACCAACGGCCGACTGGGGTCGAATGCTCGCCGACGGTCGAACGGCGCTGCTCGTCGCCTGGTGGGTCGCCTTGTTCCCCGGTCTAATGATCTTCCTCACAGTCATGGGATTCAACATGCTCGGCGATGGATTGCGAGACGTAATGGACCCGAAGATGACCGTCGAAGACGTCGGGATCGACGACTTCGATCTCGACGAGTTCCCGTCGGAGCCGAACAGTGAGTATGGATTCGGCGAGTTCGAGGGCGACGGTCGGTCACCGACCAGTACGGACGGTGGGTCGGGCGTGTACGACGGCGGTGATCGCCAGTGAGTCTTCTCGAAGTCGAGGACCTGCGGACGTACTTCTTCACGTCCGGCGGGATCGTTCAGGCCGTCGACGGTGTCACCTTCGAGGTCGACGCCGGCGAATCGTTCGGAATCGTCGGCGAGAGCGGGGCCGGTAAAAGTGTCGCAGTCAAGAGCCTCATGGGATTGATTCGCGATCCGGGCCGGATCGTCGACGGCAGCATCCGATTCGACGGTCGTGAATTGACCGATCTTTCCGAACGCGAACTCAGACGGGAGATCCGAGGAAACGAGATCTCGATAATCTTTCAGGATGCCATGTCGGCGCTCAACCCCGTCTTTCCCGTTGGAGACCAGATCGAGGAAGTCATCGTCGAGAACACGGACCGATCGCCAGCAGAGGCCAGGGAGCGAACGATCGAACTACTCGACGACGTCGGTATTCCGGATCCCGAACAGCGGGTCGACGAATATCCGCACCAGTATTCCGGCGGGATGCAACAGCGAGCGATGATCGCGATGGCGCTCGCGTGCGACCCACGGCTGATCATCGCCGACGAGCCGACCACGGCACTCGATGTCACGATTCAGGCGAGTATCCTCGAGCTGTTCGACGAGATTCAGGAGAAGTACGAGACGAGCATGGTCTACGTTACGCACGACCTGGGCGTCGTTCGAGAGGTGTGCGACCGCGTCGGCGTGATGTACCTCGGCAAGCTGATCGAGCGTGCACCGTACGAGGAACTGTACCGGAACCCGAAACACCCCTACACGCAGTCCTTGCTCAACTCGGTGGTGACGCCGGACGAGACGCTCGACGAAATCAATCCGATCGCCGGAACGATGCCGAGCGCAATGGCGCCACCATCGGGCTGTCGGTTCCACACTCGCTGTCCGGTCGCATTCGACGACTGTCCGAAAGCGATCCCGCCGTCCTACGACGTTGGCGACGACAGCCACCACGAGGTCGCGTGCCTTCTCTACGACGAGACTGTTACACGAAAGAAGCCCGCATTGCACGAACAGGGTACCGAGACGATGGATGGAGAAACTGCCGATGACTGAACCACTCCGGAGGTACGTATGAGCACCAGTAAACAGCGTGAGAGTACGGACGAGCGAATCGATCGCGTCGATGGCCGAGAACCGTTGCTCGAGGTCCGAGACCTGAAAAAACACTTTCCGGTTCACTCCGGTCTCTTCGCGTCGATTCGTTTCGACCGCGACTCGAACGGATTCCCCGTTCGGTTCGACGAGTCGAGCGTGAAAGCCGTCGACGGAGTGAACTTCACGGTCGAACCTGGTGAGACCCTCGGTGTGGTCGGCGAGTCCGGATGTGGAAAGTCCACCCTGGCACGGACGATAGTCGGCCTCGAGGAACCGACCGAGGGGAAGATTCGGTTCGATGGCGAGCGGACCGACGAAATCGACGAATCCGAGTTCCGAAAACGGACGCAGATGGTGTTTCAGGACCCACAATCCAGCCTAAACGGTCGACGGAAAGTCGGACGCATCATCGAAGATCCGCTCGAGGGCGCCGGGTGGGAGAAATCGAAACGCCAGGAGCGCTCGCTCGAGTTACTCAACCAGGTCGGTCTCAAGCGAGAGTACTACGACCGGTATCCACACGAGTTTTCCGGCGGGCAACGCCAGCGAATCAACCTCGCGAGAGCACTGGCGGTCAACCCCGACCTCGTGATCGCTGACGAACCGGTCAGCGGTCTGGACGTCAGCGTCCAGGCACAGATTCTCAATCTGATGGACAATCTCCAAGAAGAGTACGGACTCACGTACCTCCTCATCTCGCACGACCTGAGCGTCGTCAGGTACATCGCAGACCGGGTCGCCGTGATGTACCTCGGCGAGTTCGTCGAACTGTCCCCGACGGAAGCGCTATTCACAGAGCAGCACCATCCGTACACCAGATCGCTCTTGCGCTCAGTCCCAAACCCAGACCCGGATCAGCCGGGCGTTCAGTCGACGCTCGGTGGAACCGTCCCGAGTGCTTCGGACCCCCCGCGAGGCTGTCGATTCCACACTCGCTGTCCATCGTTCATCCTCCCGGACGGCTTTACCGCAGACGGATACGAAGCGTACGAGAATCTCCTGTCCGACGTTCGTAACAGGGGGATTGACACCGCTGCTGACGGTGCGGTCGATGTCGTCGACGCGTACCTCGGCGATTCGGACGGAGTTCCGGCCACGGCACGCGAAGACGCCAAGCAGGCTAGTGAACGCGCGTTAGAGGGTGAGTGGGAATCCGCCAGGGAGGTCCTCGAAGGCCACGAATCGATCTGCCAGTCGAATCCGCCGCCACTCGAGCCCACGACGCATTCCGACCGCGCCGCTGCGTGCCACATCAACTTCGACGACCGAGGTGAGGATCGTGAGTCTTGATGGGCAGACCGACACGCGATCCCATGTCGAATCGGTGCTGCCAGACCTGGACCGAATAAGTGCGAGCGTGTATGCCGCCGATCTGCGTACGAACGAACCGATAGTCGCGATCAATCCGACGGTTCCGCAGTTGCCGGCGTCGAACGCGAAACTCGTCACGGCGGCGAGAGCGTTCGCCGAATTGGGGCCCACCTACCGATTCGAGACGACGGTCCATGCGGACGGCGAGATCAGGGACGGACACCTCTTCGGCGATCTCGTCCTCACCGCACGAGGCGCACCGGACGTCTCACAGGCGGACCTCATGACGATCGCCGACGGAGTCGCTGCAGCGGGAATCGAGACCATCGCCGGTGAGATCGTCGTCGACGCTTCGGCGTTCGATCGAGAGTCACTCGGTCCAGGTTGGACGTGGGACGACGGACAGTTCGCTTACGGTGCCAAGAGCACGCCGCTTGCGATCGAGCGAAACACGGTCGACATCACAGTCAGCCATCGTACCGATTCGGTGACGGTCGACGCGTCGCCGACGTCCGAAATCGTGCGAATCGAGTCCGACGTCGAGTCGGGACCAACCGAACGACTCGAGGTGTACAAGAAACGTGCCTCCGAAGTCATTCGAGTCGAAGGTGAGATCCCGCCGGGCGAGACGGCTGTCGAAGCCAGTCCCGTCGACGATCCGATGATGCACGCGAGCTCGCTTCTGCGAGACGCGCTCGAGGCGAAGTCGATCGATATCGATGGCTGGATACGAATCGAACAGGACTCGGTCGAGACGGACGGGGCCCCGTGTGTGACCGTCGAGTCGGCACCGCTCTCGACGCTCGTACGTGACATGCTCGTCACCTCGGACAACTTCGTAGCCGAACAGCTCGCGCGGACGATCGCGCTGGAACTGGAGGGGCAGGGCTCGTGGGACGCCTGGCGAGAACACGCGGAGGCGTTTCTCACGAATCATGGTAGCGATGCCGCTCGACTCTGCGACGGCTCGGGCCTGTCACGGTACAACCTGCTGTCGGCCTCGAGTGTGAGCGCGGTCCTCGAGTGGTGTCTCGAACAGCCCTGGGGCGAACAGTACCGTCAATCCCTCCCGCTTGCCGGCACCGAAGGGACGGTCGAAAATCGACTCACGGACGTGTCGCTTCCGGTCAGAGCCAAAACAGGTACGTTGACCGGCGTTCGGACGCTCTCGGGATATGTCGAAGACCACGACGGCAAGCCCGCGGTAGTCTTCTCCTGTCTCCTCTCGAATCTCACCGGTGAGTGCGAGGCGACGGCCACGGAACGAATCGACGAACTGGTCGGAGAGATTATCGAAGCGGCCGACCTCGATTGACGTACTTCTCACTCTGAAGCGTGTGGATTTTCTCTTCGAAGCTGCGGAACGGATCGCAATCTCAGATACGAGCGGGGTTCTCTGGGGTCGACAAAACCGCTGCAATCGCTTGTTCATCGACACTCACCAATACAAAACGGTCCGAACGGCTCGGTCCGGCGAGTAACCACACTCCTAGCGGAGCGAGAGTTCGTTCCGCTCCTCTTCTTTGACAGTGGTGAGTACTCGTTTGAGGATCATCGCTTCACCTTTTCGAAGGTGCTCAAGTGCTGTCGGACCGGAGACGTCGTGTTTTTCGGCGAGATCCTTCGCAGCGACGTCGCGTGGCCAGCCGTAATACCCTTCCTCGACCGCCGAGAGGAGGTACGTCATCTGCCGATCGGAGAGGTCGTCTCTGAGTGCGTCGATGAGGGTATAATTCGTTGATGCGTCGGGTTCGTAGTCGACGACGCGGCGAACGTCGACGTCAGCGACCGCTTCCAGGTCGGCGATAGCGGAACTGATCGCCTCGCCGTCGGCGAGCAACGTCCAGTGCTCTGTGTCGTCGGTGATCCGAATTTCACCGATGGGCGTCAGTGACGATTCCACGATCGTGTCGTAGACCGAACTCGTCGCATCGAAACGCGCGTGAAAGCGGAGGTGGCAAGAGCCCGTCTCGAGGAGGTCCGTCGCTCGAACGGCCGGGTACGTCGCAACCGTTTCTGCGACTGCTTGCAGGTCGAGGTCGCCCTCACCGGTGACGACCAGCGTCGCCAGAATGTCGGTCCCGTCCGAACAGATATCGGTGATAACGAGCGTGGCCGACGGATACTCGCGAGTTATCGACAGCATCCAGCACGGCTTGTGCCACAGCGTCAAATCGATCCGTTTTTTCATAGGAGGGAGATTGTGCCTATTGTTGCCACGCTACGTATAAAAATTTACGGTCGAACGTATCGTTTAACATATTGGTATACTGGGTTGGATTACGTCAGTAGTCGGCAGCAGACGCCATCAGAACACGAGGTTGTAGACGATATATACGTGCAGTGGACTATTTAGTAATCGCGACGGTACCAGTTTACAGTACATGTCTTCGACACCCGTTGACGGGGATATTGACGTCGTCGAGGCGACGATCGAGGAACTCCACGAAGGTATCGAGATGGAGTTGCTCACTGCCGAATCGATCGTCGAACGATACCTCGACCGAATAGAGCAGTACGACGACGAACTGAACGCGATTCTCACGGTCAATTCGAATGCCGCCGAACGAGCGAGACAGCTCGACGCTCGATTCGAATCCGACGGTTTCGTCGGCCCGCTCCACGGCATCCCGACCATTCTGAAGGACAATCACGACACGGACGACATGCCGACGACGGCCGGATCGGTTGCCCTCGCTGAATCGGTCCCGCTGCGGGACGCGTTCATCGTCGAACGGCTTCGAGAAGCGGGCGCGATCGTCCTCGCCAAAGCGAACTTACAGGAGTTTTCCTTCGGCGTCGATACGATCAGTTCGCTTGGCGGTGAAACGCGAAACGCCTACGCGCTGGATCGGCGTCCGTCGGGCTCGAGCGGCGGAACGGCGGCGGCGATCGCCGCAAACCTCGGCACGGTCGGAACGGGAACTGACACGTGTTCGTCCGTTCGGTCGCCACCCGCGTTCAACAACCTCGTGGGACTCCGACCGACCAGCGGACTGGTTAGCAAAACCGGGATCGTGCCGCTGAGCGAGACGCAGGACACGGCGGGGCCCATCACCCGAACCGTTGCCGACGCTGCGCGGATGCTCGACGTGATGGCCGGCTATGATCCGGACGATCCGGACACGGCAGTGAGCGTGGGCAATGTCCCCGATACGGGATACGGTTCCCACCTCGACGAACGTGGTCTCGAGGGTGCCCGTATCGGCGTCGTAAGGGAGTTGTTCGGGTTGCAGAACGAAGAGAGCGCCTCTCGGGACGCCGCGACTGCGGTGACCTCCGTGATCAAGCGCGCGCTCGAGGACCTGGAGGCGGCCGGAGCGACGGTCGTCGACCCGGTCGAAATCATCGACTTGGACTATCTCGCCTCCGCCCGGGTCATCGGCTACGAGTTTAAACGAGACATCAATCGCTACCTGGCAGGGTTAGGGGACGACGCACCCTACGAAACTATTGGGGAGATTCTCGAAGCGGAGGTGATCGCGCCGCCAGTTCAATCCCGACTGGAGGAAGGAATCATGCTGGCTATCGATACCGAGGCGCTGGAGCAGGATACCGGGTACCTCCGTCGGCTCGAGCGACGGCGAGAACTCAGGACCGATACACTCGATCGGATGGCCGAACACGACCTCGACGCGCTGTTGTATCCGCCGTCGACGATCCCGCCAGTACGGATCCCGGACCATCAGCCGTTCGAGGAACTGTCGTGTGAACTCGCCGCTAACACGGGTCTCCCCTCGATCGTCGTTCCGGCCGGATTCACCGACGACGGACTCCCTGTGGGCGTGGAATTTCTGGGTCGCCGATTCGCCGAACCCCGGTTACTCGAGCTCGCCTACGCCTACGAACAGAACACGAACCATCGACGGTCACCGGACGGATTCGGACCGCTGACGTAGCCACACGCAATTTCTGGTTCGTGATTTCGCGGTCCGTTAACGCCAACGAACGCGAGCGTCTAGCATGCGAGGGTGTAAACTTTCCCCGGTACTCTGTGACATAGCGAGTAATGGAATTAGGAGCCCGGAAGGAACGGCTCACCGAAATCGCATCCGAGCTACTCTCTCCATACGGGACGCCGGTATACGTCTTCTTCGAGGACGATATCAGAGAGAACTATCGAACGCTGCGGAACGCACTCGACGAACAGTATTCAGACTCAGTCATCCATTTTGCCGTCAAATCGAACTACAATCCGGGGGTTCTCAGAGTGCTTCGGAACGAGGGCTGTCACGCGGAGGCGTATGCTTACGGCGAACTATCGGCAGCCCTCGAAGCCGGCTACGAACCCGGCGAGTTACTGCTGACGGGAATGAATCGACGTCCCGAGGACGTCGAGCGAGCGCTTTCGCTCGGCGTCGAGTACCTCCTCGTCGACAACGCGACTGAACTAGAGCGGTTACTCGACGTGGCGGAGAAAACGGAAACGCGACCGAAGGTGTTGATCCGCGGGAATCCCGCGATGGAGGTGCCGACGCACCCCGAGGTAGCGACGGCGACGCGGGAAACCAAGTTCGGTCTCGATATCGACTCCGGGCGGGCGATGGAGGTCGCAGAACGTGCCGCATCGTCCCCTGCAGTCGAGCTTGCCGGCGTCCAGCTCCACATCGGTAGTCAAATCCGTGGCATCGAACCGTACAACGTTGCCGCCCGCGAAATGCTCGCGTTCGCGGCGGAGATACGGGACGAGCTCGACGTCCTGATCGACGTCCTCGATCTCGGCGGCGGCTTCCCCATCCAGTACGATGACCCGGTTCCGGATACCGAGGAGATCGTCGCGGAGATCGCGACGACGGTTCGCGAGACCGCCGCCGAGTTCGAGTTGTCGCTTCCCACGCTGTTTTTCGAGCCGGGTCGGCGACTCGTCGGCAATGCCGGTACCCTGGTGTCGACCGTCGGCGTCGTCAAGGAGACGCCACACACGGACTTCGCCGTTCTCGACGCCGGAACGAACGCGTTGTCGTCGTACTGGCCGTATCCGATCTATGCTCTCAAAGACGGCGAGCGAAGCGAGCAGTACGACGTCGCCGGACCGCTCTGTTACTCCGGCGACGTCATTGCAGAAGGCATTTCGTTACCGCCGCTCGAGCGCGGCGACTACCTCGCGATCGACCGAATTGGTGCGTACTCGCTCGGCAGCGCCTCACATACGAACGCACAACCGAAGCCCCCGGTGGTGCTCGTCCGGTCAGACGGGGATGTAGACGTAATCCGCCGACCAGAGCGTGCGAAAGACGTCATCGCAAAATCGGTGGTGCCAGATGACCTCCAGTGAACGCCTCGGCGTTCAGCGAGCGAAGACCGTGTACGCCCCGGACGAGCGCGTCGCCTGTTTCGAGGTTGACGTCACAACGAGGGATCGTGGAACGGTCGTCCTCTCAGGAACTGTACAGACCGATAGGGTCCGTCGTTGCCTCCTCGAGACGGTCGACCGGACGAGTGCGCGCGACATTCACGATAATCTCTCCGTACTCGAAGACCACGCCGAGCCGCGAACGACCGATCGCCGCGTGCTTCCCGTCTTCGGCGCGCCGGACGACGATGCTGAACAGGTCACGCAGCTACTGTACGGGGCTGCCGTGACTGCGTACGACGAGCGTGATAGGTGGCATCGGGTACGGACGCCCGGCAACTACCTCGGCTGGGTCGACGCGACTGCGCTGACGGACGTCGGAGGGACCGCACAGGACGAGTGGGTCGCAGACGCGGTGATCACCGCTGTCCCGGCCACGCCGGTCGAGACGTCTGATACCTCGATGAGGACCGTTCCCGCCGGCACTGACTGCCGACTCGAGTCTCGAGACGATGATCGCGTTACCGTCTCGTTCCGGACTGGCGCTCGGATGACGCTTCCGGCCTCCGCTGTTGGTGAAATGACGCCGGTAGGAACGGGCGACGACGTCGTCGCCGTCGCACGGCAGTTCCTCGAAACGCCCTACGAGTGGGGCGGATTGACGATTGAGGGAATCGACTGTTCCGGGCTGGTCTGGGTATCCTACGCCACCATCGGCCTCTCGCTTCCACGAGATGCGGACCAACAGGAGACGATGGGCGTGGACGTCGATCGAGCCGACCTCGCACCCGGCGACCTCCTCTTTTTCCCGGGACACGTCGCGATCAGCCTCGGCGGGACCGAGTACATCCATGCGTACGGCGGCGACGACGAGGTAACCATCAACAGCCTCGATCCGGACTCCGATCGGTATCTCAAATCGCTCGACGACTCGATGACGGGGGCGAGGCGATTGCTCTCGGAGGGCCACCCGTGATCGTCGACCGCGTCGACGTCTACGCTGTCGAGTTTCCGCTGACGGATAGCTTCGAGATCTCACTCGGATCGAAACATCGGGCGACGAACGTGCTCGTCGAACTCGAGACCGAATCGGGAGCCGTCGGCTGGGGAGAAGGCGCTCCGCTCGAATCGATCACGGGCGAAACCGCCGATAGCGCGGTCGCGTGCGCCACCGCTGGAACGTCGGTCCTCGAGGGACGAGACCTGCGGGATCGTCGGAAACTCGTCGCCGAACTCGATGCGGCGCTTCCGGAGGCCGTCTCCTCGCGGCTGGCACTCGAGACGGCACTATACGACGCCTACTGTCGGGAGCGGGGTATCGCCCTCGCGGAGTGTTTCGGCGGCCGTCCGCGTCCCGTCAGAACCGATCTGACGGTCTCGATCGTCGATCCGGAGACCGCAGCCGAAGAAGCGAGGGCTGCGCTCGAGGCGGGCTTCGACGAAATCAAGGTCAAGGTCGGCGGGAGCGTCGAGTCGGACATCGAGCGCGTCGCTGCCGTCCGCGACGTCGCACCCGACGCGGAGATCAAGGTCGACGCGAATCAGGGGTGGTCGCCGAAGGAGGCGATTCAGTTCGCCGAGAGAGCGGCGACGAGAGGTCTGGATCTCGAACTCCTCGAGCAACCCGTCCACCGAGAGGACATCAGCGGGCTGAAACGGGTTACCGAAACTGTCCCTATACCAGTCGCTGCCGACGAAGCAGTCTTCACACCCGCAGACGCGCATCGTATCGCGGCAGAAGACGCCGCTGACGTCATCAACATCAAGGCTGCGAAATCGGGGCTGACCGGCGGCGCTGCCATCGCCGAAATCGCCCGCGGCGCGAACCTCGAAGTGATGATCGGCTGCATGCTCGAGAGCGCTCTCGGACTCCACGCCAGCGCGCACCTGGTCGCCGGCCTCGGAGACTTTTCGTACGTCGACCTCGACGGCAACCACTCGTTCGAACGGGGAATCACCGACGTTCCGACGGGGCCGACGCACGAACTCTCCGGCCCCGGACACGGCGTCGTCCCGGATCCCGAGGTCGTTCCCGACACGCCTATCCGCGACGGCGACTGACGATACCCGTCGCTTTGAAACGAAGGGTGGCGACGACAATTCAGTCGTGACGCGCGTACTGTCCTTACTCGAGGAAGGTACTCGAGCACGAGCGTACACGGTCGCCATCGCCGTCACTGGAACCACAGCGGACCGTCTACTCGAGGTCGCAGTCAGTCACCGGTCGCCACGAGCGAGCGGACCGTCGGGCGCAGCCGTCTGCTGTCCGCACCGACCGTTGTCCGTCTCCCGATTCGACGGAGAGAGACGGACACCGATGAACAGGCGGAGATCGTCATCGACCTCCTCGTAGCGGACCGGTGCCGGACCAAACACATCCACTTCTGTATGGACGATGCGGACGTCGAGGCGGTCATGGCTCACGACCTCACGATGATTGGAAGCGACGGCAACTCGATGAAACCGACCGGGCCCCTCGGCGACGGCGTGCCACACCCGCGAAGTTACGGAACGTTCCCTCGGGTACTCGGCCACTACGTCCGCGAACGCGGCATCATTTCGCTCGAGACGGCGGTCCACAAGATGACCGGGCAACCGGCAGCGCGGCTGGATCTCGAAGACCGCGGCGTGCTGAAAGAAGGGGTCTGGGCGGATCTCACCGTCTTCGATCCGGATACCGTCGCACAGGGCGGCTCGTTCGTCGATCCGGACGTCTACCCGGTTGGAATTCAATACGTGATGGTCAACGGAGAGTTCGTCGTCAAAGGACACCCTGCATGTGATCAACTTCTAGAAGCCGAGCGGCCTCCGAGTATTGTTACCGACCGGTGCGTCGAACTCTATTGGAGCATCATGATCGATCTGCTGGACAGCATTCCACGAATTATTAACTGCGACGTAATTCAATTCTGCTGTTCACATTTATCCTTTAGATGGGAGGATCACAAGGTGAACCGTACTCACTTCTTCCGCACTTGGAGGAACACAATGTCGAAACCCGATTCCCACTAGATGGGTTGATGATCGGGGAGCGGCTCAGATGGTACAATCAATGGCTTTGAGCGTCTGTCGTGATCTGTTGTAGAACTCCTGACCACCATATCCGCCGTTGAAATGCAATCAACCGCTTACTCTACAGCTAGAATCCACGGCTTCTCGTCAGAATCGTACGCACTCATCGCACCACTGTGACTCCGCGTCTCTGGCGCCAGAATACCGATGTGCTTGAGCTGCTGGACGAAGTTGAACAACACGTTCGACCGGACAATGTCTTTCCACACGCTTTCATCAGTATAGATCCGCTCAGTACGCCCAGCCTCAATGAGTTCCCGAGCCCGAGTCCGACCACTCCGGGTACAGAACGTGCTGAGGAAGACGTTCGGATACTCGTGGACCAATCGCTCAAGCAGATCTGGGAAGTAAACTCGAGGCCCTTCCTTCCGCAGCGCATCGAGGAGAAGCCGAAACTCGGGATGGCGCTCGAAGCAGTTGCGCAATAGGATTGCGAGTGGTCGCTGGCTATCGACGACAGTCGAGCCACGTACTGAGTGTTTCACGCTTTCGAGATCCGTCAGATCAGCGATTCGATCCCCCTGAAGTACCGCGACAGCGAGGTTGCCCTGATCAGTCAATCGGTAGCGATCATCGCTTTTGCGTTCGACTAACCCAAGAGATGAGGCTCCAGAGAGTGCTGACTTACCGGCTCTGAATCCGTATTTCTCCTCAAGCAAATCGACGAGTTCGTCATCTGCGAGCGGTCCGTTGGTGGCGATTGCAACGGCAGGAGCAAGGTAGTTCAGTGGCTGGGCAAGTGACAACATTGCGATGTCGCCCGAAATGTCGCTCCGGCGAAGGCGAACGGAGAGTTGGCCTTCGATGTCGACGACCTGTTCGTGCGCTTCGCTGGCCGGTGGGTTTGCCCAGTGTGTGGTACCGTCATTTGTGGTGCTGATCACGCCCACACCTTTCGAGCGCAGCATATCTGTGTGTGGATCGACGGCATCCGAAGCGGCGGCCAGATACGAGATGTGAGAGCCCTGCTGGTAGGTTAGCGCCTGGCCAATCCCTCGCAGTATGTTGGTCGAGCCCTTGACCTCGATTGCGAAGACCCGATCAGCGTTAGTGAACCCGATAACGTCCGGATAGCGACCACCGATCGTGATCGTGTGCGGTTCACATTTCTCGAGGACCCCTGCGTAGGTCTCCTGGTGAGACCCAGGAATGTGGACGAGTGGCTGATAATCGCGCTCGTACAGGTCGGCAACGACATGTTCGAAGACAGTCGGTTCGTCCATTAGTAGCTCGTTCTAACCTGTCATGCTTGAAGCTATGGTTCATCGGTAGAACCAAGAAAGGATACTGTCTAGTTTAGCACCTCCGCTGGCGTCTGTCCGCTGAGTGACTGATGGTCGCTGTGTGTTGTAGTAGTGTACGAGATGTTCAAGACACTCTCTGACGTTCTCCCGACTGGTCTAGGACTCGCTAAGCAAGTCTGCGAGCATTTTCCGAACTACCTCAACGACCTTCTCGTTCCTCGAACTGGCCTAACTAGACACTGCCACTTAATGGATTGTGTCGGATTTATTTTGGGATCAAGCTCGAGATTTTCTCCTGTACTGCTGATAAACTCCCTCGGATAATCGGGGGAATCACAACAATCGTTCACAATGAGCATGGCTGTACATCGGGTCGCTGTGACCCGAGAACCACCATGAGCACGCAACAACACCGACCGATCGAACAGTACTTCCCGACCGAACCGTGGCTCGAGCAGTACCGCGCGGCCATCAACGACAGCGACGCGTACGCTGACCACTCGGCCGGATGGGGCGTCGACTTCGACGGAACGTTCGTCTTCCAGATCGAAAACGTGCCGATCGAGTCCACCACAGTCGCGGAGTTGCCGTCGAAACTCGTTGAGGCGACCGAGGCGGAGTTCGCGACGCTTTCGGAGGATCAACTCGAGGCAATCCTCGACGATGCACCGGCGGAGGTACGTGAGAGCGTCGAGTCCAGGAACGGATCGCTCGACGAGCGTCTCACTGCCGAGGTCAAAGAAATGACGATGGGACAGTTCCCCGAACGAATGTGGCCGGAGCTTCGGGGCGCACTACCGGACATCGTCAGCGATCTGATCACCCAGCTTGAGGAGAACATGGCCGACGACGGGATTATCTACGCGTACCTCGACCTCTACGACGGCAAGTGCAACGGGGTGGATACGCTTCTGGACATCGACGACCGCGAGTACGGATTTCGGCTCATCGGCGAGTACGGCACGTGGGCGAAACTGGTTCGCGGCGAGGGCGACGTCATCAACATGCTGATGGCGGGCGAGTTCGAGATCGACGGCAGCATGCAGAAGGTCCTGCAGTACTCCGAGGCGGCGGTCGATCTCGCGGAGATCTCCGCCGACGTCGAGTCGCGGTTCATCTTTTGAACTCGCATTCGGAGCGCATCTCTGTTCGAACCGCCGGCGACCCGGTTTCGCGTTTTCCGTTTCCGATCGCTCGAGAGGACGGCAGAACTCAGTGTTCGATGATCAGTCCGTACACGAGTCCGAGGGTCCCGCCGTACAGCGTCCACGCGATCACGCCGAACAGTCCGTCACCCGTGAGATTGGGAATCGCCATTGGGACGCCCATCACGACCGTCTGCCACGCCGGCATCAGGAACAGCGAGAAGAGCACGCCCACGGCGAGCCCGTAGCCGTTGCCGAGTCCGAGCGTCGTCGTCGTGAGCGCGGATCGCTTGAGTAGCGGCACGAGGAGCTTCCGGAGGTAGTCGTTGCGACTCGAGAGCATCATCACCTTCGAGACGAACGAATCGATCGAGCTCGCGACGAACAGGCTAAACGGCAGCGCGAAGAGGGCCCCAAGGGCGAACATCGCGAGCCACCCCCCGTTCAGCGTCGGCACGCCGAAGATCGACCCGATCTCCCGGATCGCGTCGGTGTCGTGCAACTGCAGGACCAGGGCCGCCTGGAATCCGCCGGCGATCCCGCCCGCGATCGCGGCTTCGATCTCTCTGGCGTCGACCTCGAGCGATCGGACCCGCTCGAGGACTGGCGCGAACGCGCTTCGAGACGCCACCTCGTCGGGATCGGCGCCCGAGTTGGCGTCGGTTCCGGGAGTTGCGTTGGTGTCGGCCATCGTGGTGTCTGTCGGTACCGTTCTCTGGTAACGTGCCTCAATGTTGTTCCGTGGATGCGCGGCGGTTTATACGTAACAGGGTCAGCGTTCGCAACGACGACCGCCGAAACCACCGTCTCGAGACGAGTGGTCGACGATGAGAGCCCGAAGATGAGTGGCCGACGGTGGGAGTGCAAAACGAGTCCCAAGCGTACCGCGTCAGTACGCGCTCGTGCCGGTCAGTTCCTTGCCGACGATGAGCTTCTGGATCTCGGTGGTTCCGTCGGGGATCGTCATCACGCGGGCGTCGCGGTAGTACCGCTCCAGGCGGTTCTCGAGGTCGAGCCCCGCGGCGCCGAGCACCTGAAGCGCGTCGCTGGTCGCCTCGATCGACCGCTCGCAGGCGTACCCCTTCGCGAGCGACGAGAGCAGTCGCGCGTCGGGATCGCCGTCGACGAGCGCTTCAGCCGCGCTTCGAGAGAGGCCCCGCGAGGCCTCGATGGCCGCCCGGACGTCGTAGAGCTTCTCCTGGACCAGCTGGTGGCCGGCGATCGGCTCCCCGAAGGTTTCCCGCTCCTGGGCGTAGGCAAGCGCGTCGTCGAACGCCGCCTGCATTATTCCGACGGCCATGAACGCCATCCCCGTTCGCATGAACGAGAACATGACGTTGAGCGGCTTGTGCTCGAAGAAGAGCTGGCTGACGCTCTCGGGAAACGGCACGATCTCGGAGATGTCGTGTCCGTCGGCGATGGCGTCTCCGAAGATGGTCGAGAATCGGTTCTCGACCGGAACGCGGACGTCCTCGAAGACCATGCGCCCGTTCGGAACGCCCTTCCAGCCCAATTTGTTCATCTCCTCGGTCTCGAAGTCGGCGTTCGCTCGGTCGACTAGAAACATATCCTGGACGTCCTCGGAGGCGTCGTGGGCGACGACGAGCGCGACGTCGGCAATCTGTGCGTTGCCGACCCAGACCTTCTCGCCGTTGAGGACGAATTCCTCGCCGTCCCTACGGGCGACGGTGTTCGGGTGGGCCGTATCGGAGCCGCCTTCGGGCTCGGTCACCGCGAGACAGCCGATACACCGGTTGTCCTCGAATTTCGGGAGCATCGCCTGCTGGGTCTCGTCGGCGGCGAAGCGGACGAACAGCGCCGGGAACGACATCTGCAGGGCGACGTTCAGGCTCGGCCAGACGCGACTGATCTCCTCGCTCGCGATGACGAACCGCCAGACGTCGCCGAAGTACTGGTGGACGGTGTCAGGCGTAAAGCCGATACCGAGCTCCTGGAGGTCGTCCAGGTAGCCGACGAGATCGTCGCGCCCCATCGGTCCATTGCGGTCCTTCTCGTCGACGATTGGCTCGATCTCGCCTTCGAGGTACTCCCGGAGGTCGTCGCGAAACGCCAACTGGTCGTCGGTCAGGCGCATTCGCTTACTCCGCAGGGACCTGCTCGGACAGTGAGTTCATGATCGGTGCCAGGCGGGTTCCCTTGTGGACGGGGCCGTCCATCTCGTACTTCTGCTGCATGAAGCCCTGGATCGGGTCGACGCTGCCGACGATGAGTCCGACCAGCGTGTCCGCGGGACCGGTGATTTCGAGCATTGGGTCGTCGAGTTTCCCGGAACCACCCCGCATCGTTTGTTCCTCGCTGTCGACCTCGAGGTGGCCCGCCATCGGACAGTCGTCGGCCTCGAAGTTGACGGTAATGTCCTCGTTGATGTTCTCTTGCACCTCGGAGGAGGTCTCGACGAGGACGTTCATCCCGGCCCAGAGCAGTTCCTGGAACTGGTCTGCGGTCTCGGGATTGTCCGAGACGAACGACGCGATGTCCATCGTCTCCATGCGCTTGACCACGCGACCGAACGTCTCCGGGTACTCCCGGACGAGCTCGTCGGTCTGGCCCTCCATCCGACCGAGCAGGTCCGGCAGGTCGTCCTCGAGTTCGTCGTCGGATTTGTCGAGCGATGCTTCGATGTCTTTGATGAGTTCGTCGTCCGTCATAGCTATCGATCCGGGTTCACCGTGCGGGGGTGAATCCCGATGGTAGTGAGTAGTGGACACGCCTCGAACAGTCTGATCCATGGGATACGCGGATCTTTATGCTCAATCTCAATAGTGACGAGATATTGATTGGCGGCTCTGTTGAAACCCTCAACTGTTGATAGGAATCGGGTGCTGAATTTAGAGAATGGATGCAGAACATCGACCTCGTTTATTTCAACCACATTGAATGGAACTAACCGGTACAGATGGGTGCGAACTGAACATGCTCCCTAACGAATAGAGGAGTTCACAGAGGGATGAGCGCTTCTATGATCGTATTGCCCAGACTAGCTTGGTGATCATAACCGCGGTAGTGGTCCGGAAGAAGTGTGTAGAAGTGGTCTATGAACGAATCTAGGAAGAGATTTCTGAGTGGGGTTATCGCTCGAGATGGCTTCCAGGGCAGTGACAGACGTGAATAGGAGAAAGAGAGTGACCCGAAAAGTGGGGCAAATCACGCTCTCAAAAAATTCATAATCGGTTTCCCTCTTGCGTTTTCCGGGTTGGCGGTTACCAGGAAGAGAAACACTATGAAGAGAGCCTCAAGTCAATCTGACGAAATCGGATTCGGCGGTTTAGAGGCTTCTCCGGAGGGATCTCACTCACCCGCTCGAGTCGATCGTAGGCCCGGTCAGTACACGACTCGAAAGTTCAAAATCGGTTCCCTGCTATCGGTTTTGGGTTCTAGACAGCACCAGAATTTCCGAAGAGACTGAGACACTTTTCAAGAAGGTAAACACACCATAGAACGCGTCTCGAACCGGTTATGCACGTTTGACGCTTCGTGCCCTGCATCTACGTAGCGAGTACCGATCACGAAACGGACCTCACTCGACCATCAGTCTCAGAAATCACTGAAACATACGTGAATGGCCCCTAATCGCCTCGAGAATCCTCATACTCGACGATTGGGACACAAGCCTTGCTCTCGAGGGAGACCGGTATCGTGAAACCTTTCCTAGACTATCTTCATAATCGGCCCTCGAACAGAGACCAAACCTACTCTTCCGGATGTAGAACCCGATTATGAGGTATCTGAAACGCGATTAGGACGTTTTGTTGTAATCCTCAGTAGATTATAAGAGTTGTCTGCTGAATATAGAGGATGAGTTCAGCACGAGAACGTTGTTTGTATCACAGCGAAATCGGTGAACCATCCGCTCACTACACGTGCGTACTGACCGTTGACTTAGAAGTTGCAGGTGGCTGCCTCCTGTTCTTCGACATCCTTCGCTGTCACAGTACTATTCTCAACCCCGTCTACAATCCATATATCTGCAAAGAGGCAGTCTCCTTCTGTCTCTTCCTCGTGGAGTTCAGTGAGATTGGCGACTTGCAACTCGTCTACACCACTGATAACATAATAGAAGTCGTACTCTGCTGGCTTAGACGACCACGTTGGCTCGATCCACACCTCGTTATTCGCCTCGATTTCATTGCTGTCGTGGTACACAAACTCGTTGTCTCTCTCAATCCACAAATCGACTTTCTGTGTTTCATCTGTTGTATTGGCTATCCGAATACTGCCAAGCCGAATACCAGTCTCAGAGTCAGCAGAGATACGTTCCATACAACCCGCTGTCGCCGAAATCCCACAAATAGCAAGGAGGTGACGACGAGTTATCATTGCCATTATCATTTGTGATGAGTGTGTTACCACTATATGTTTTTTGGAGGTAATTATGCGTATACTTCCTGAACTGATCGGTCACCACCTTTCGTAGATCGGGTCAGATGATGTGCAGCATTCGCGCCCTGTATTCAGCACGGCTTCGACAACCTATCACCAATTGAAGGTTTCAATAAAGCCTGATTGGTCTATCATCCTGCAACGAGAGTGGTCCATACTCGGCCGGAGAACTTCGATCCGCAGGCGTGCGATCGCTCGGTTTCTGACGGTCCTGTCGTTCAGTGTACGCTTACGTCGAGCGTCGCTTCATCCTGGAGCGCCTTCTTGTCGGTCTTTCCGATATCGGTCAGCGGAACCCGCTCGACGAACACGACCTCCGAGGGAATCGCCTGTTTCGGCACCTTTCCCTCGAGGTACTCGACCACGTCCCGTTCGGTGAGGTCGACGGCCGCGTTCGGATCCTCCTCGATGTAGATTCGGACCCGCTCGCTGCCAGGTCGCTCGGGATCGGGAACGCCAATCGTCGCGGGCCGTTTGACACCGTCGAGTCCGTACAGGAACTCGTCGACTTCCTCGGAGTACACCTTCAGCCCGGAGACGTTGATCATGTTCTTGACGCGATCGACGACGTAGAATCGACCCCTGGAGTCGACTTTCGCGACGTCACCGGTCGCGACGTATCCCTCGTCGTCGAAGGGATCGTTCTCCTCGTCGAGGTAGCCTTTCATTCGCTGCGGGCCGTCGACCAGCATCTCGCCCTCCAGCCCCTCCTCGGCGGCGCGTTCGAGCGGAATGGTCTCGCCGGTGTCGACGTCGCGAAGTTTGACGTTCGTGTCGGGAACCGGGAGCCCGATGGTCGGATGGTCCAGTCCGTCGTCGCTTCCGCCGCCGCCCAGCAGGTCGTGGAGACCGTGAATGTCGAAGTGGGTGATCGGCGACATCTCCGAGAGACCGTAGCCCTGCGAGACGCCGCCGGCCTCGCGCGCGAACGCCGATTTCGTCTCGTTTGCAAGCGGAGCGGAACCCGAGATCCCGATCACGTCCGACTCGAACGTCTCGTTGACCAACTCCATGAACTGCGTCGGCACCCCGAGCATGATGAGCGGTTCGTGGCGCTTGACCAGTTCGCTCATGTACGCGGTGTCGCGCGCGTCGGGCACGATCAGTACGTCGAGTGCGAGTTCGAGCAGGCTGTTCGTGATCGAGTAACCGTAGGCGTGGTACATCGGCAGCGCCATCACCGCGGCCTCGCTCCCGCGCATCATCTGGGCCATCCGCGACTGCGCGGCAACGCCCTGGAGCGCGTTCGCGGTGAGGTTCCGGTGGGTGAGTCGACAGCCCTTCGGCAGTCCCGTCGTGCCGCCGGTGAACAACAACGTGTGGACGTCCGACTCGACGTCGAACGCGACGTCCGGCGGATCGGCGTTCGCCGATTCGACGACGTCCGGGAGCCACTCGACGCCGGCGATCTCCTCGTGATCGGCCGGCGGATCGTCCGAGTAGTCCTCGAGCGAGGTCAGGATCACGTTCTCGAGGCCCAGCTCGTCCTGAAGCGAGCGGATCAGTTCCCGGTGTTCGTCGTGACCGATCAGTACCTCCGGATCGCCCTGCTCGAGTCGGTAGACCAGGTCGTCCTCGGCGTCCAGGAAGTCGTTCGGGATGTGTACGCCGCCGGCACGCGAGATGGCGTTCGTGGCGACGACGAACTGTGCGGAGGTCGGCAGGATCGTCGCGACCCGGCTGCCCTTCGTCACGCCGCGCTCGCGCAGTGCGGTTGCCAGCCGGTCGACGTCCGTTTTGAGGTCGGGGTAGGTGAATCGCTGCCCGAATTGCACGATCCCCTGATCGGGGTGTTCGTCCGCGGCGTCGTACAGAAGCTGGTGGACCGGATCGTCCGGGTACGGCTCGAGGGTCTCGGGGATTCCAAACCGTTCGTACTCGCTCGACCAGAGCGTGTCGTCTGGCATTTGTTCACAATACCACCACTGAATCGCTAAAGCGTACTCACTGGTATCCGAGGGCGTTGAAGAGCGCGTTCGCCGACGATGCTAGCGGATCGTCGACGGTGCCAGCGAGGGAGTATAAACCCCCTGCGATCCGGCGAGCAATCTCCTTTTCCGTCGCCGTTCACGACTGACGCATGGATTTCGGACTGGACGACAAGACTGCGCTCGTCACGGGTGCGGGTGGTCGTATCGGGAGCGTCGACTGCGAGGTCCTCGCCGAAGAGGGCGCAGAAATCGTCGCCCTGGACGTCGACGTCGACGCCGCGGAGACGGTCGTCAGCGACGTCGAAGACGCGGGCGGGACGGCACACGCCGTCGCGTGCGATCTGACGGATCGGGATGCGGTCGCGGAGACTGTTTCGGCCATCGACGAAGAAGTCGACGGTATCGACGTTCTGGTCAACAATGCCGGCCTGGTCGACGCCCGCGACAAAATGGAGAACTTCGACGACGAGCTCTGGGACCGCGACGTGGCCGTCAACCTGACGGGCACCTACAACGTCACTCGGGCGGTGTACCCGAAGATGAAAGAACGCGAGTGGGGCCGGATCGTCACCATGTCGTCGATGGCCGGCTGGCAGGGCGGCTTCGGTCAGATGTCCTACAGCGCGACGAAGGCGGCGCTGATCGGGTTCGGAAAAACGCTCGCACTCGAGGGCGCTCAGCTCGGCATCACGAGCAACGTCGTCGCGCCGAGTATCGTCGTCGGCGCGCTCGCGGATCTACCGATCGACCAGCTCGAACAGGTCGACGAACACTTCGGCCGAATCGCCAAGGCGACGCCGATGCGGCGGCTCGGCCGGGAGGAAGACGTCGCAAATCTGGTCGCGTACCTCTGTTCGGAGCAGGCGAACTACGTCACTGGTCAGGTCGTCGGCGTCACCGGCGGTATCGACCTCTTCAGTTTCTGATCGACCGGCGTCGCGTTCTGTGCCCTGGATTACGCTCCGACGCCGACATGCTCGTCTCGAGACAGCGGGTCTTTTTCGCAAGACACACGACCGCAGGCTTTGATGAACCCCTCGAGCAGTGATAGGTTTTAGCGACTTTGCTGAATACAGAGCGCGAATGTGTCACGGCTTCAAAGCCAATTTACAGGGGGAACGGTTGCTGATCGACGACGTCACCCCTGGAGCCAGTGATCCGTTACTAAGACGCCCTTCGGAGATCGTGACTCCAGGTGTACGCCTACGACTGGCCCTTTCTGGGGCAAGGAATGAATACCTCGTCGGCCTGGTCGTCGAGCGATTCAAGAAATGGTTGGAGGTCGTCAAATCTACGCCCCTTCATTACTCTGCTCGTCTCTGGGTCCCAGTCGATGAAGCCGTAATCATCCAGCAGGGGGAGGTGCTTGTGGTGCAACGCGATTTCGAGATCTCTCCGTTCCTCCCCGTCATTGAGAATGGCCTCGGGGACCTGTACGCCATCTGCTGGCTGGTCGTACAATTCGGCCAGGATTCGGCGACGCGGGCCAGCGGACAATGCCGTGAAGATCAGGTCCATGGCCTTTCTTCTGACGGGACTACAAAAAAGAAACTGCCAAATTATTTTGGGTAAAGCCTCTTAGAACTCAAGAAAAGCGGAGGGTATAAAGTCGGCGTCAGTCCGTCGAGCTAATGAGTAGCGATTACTCAGTAGAAGAGAAGTCGTTGCTGTGTCGAGGGCCAATCTCTCCGATCAGCTACCGAAGTAATTGGCGGGTAGATTTAACAATGATGGATTCAAATATTCGGCCAACTTCGAGTACAGATGGGAACCCATTGATATACGTGACTGAAAACGATTCAACTCCCTTTATTTTGCTTGTAGAGGATAACCCCGGTGACGTTCAGTTAACTCAGATAGCCTTTCAAGATGCTGGATTTGACGTAAGCATCCAGGTCGCCATGGACGGGGTTGAGGCAATTGAGTTCTTGGAAGACGAAGAAGCACCATGCCCTGATTTGATATTGCTGGATCTGAATTTGCCCCGCAAAAACGGATTTGACGTGTTAGAGGAGATTAAAAGCGATTCTGAACTGAGGCAACTTCCAGTGATTGTGCTGACCAGTTCGGCAAGTAGTGATGATGTTATTTTGAGTTATGAACAACACGCGAACGCTTACTTGACGAAGCCTACCAATCCTGGGTCGTTTGTCGATCTAATTCAGTCTACGGGGGAGTTTTGGATTGAGAAGGCTCGGATGCCGTCCTATTCGTAAGGAGTCAGAGTCAAACAGCGAGTACCACCAGAAACGATAGAGACCTCAGTGGGTACGTTTGAAAATCTGCTAATCAGTACATTCAACGAAGTTCGACTGGAACAAATGAAGCTGGATTGCTGAACTCATCCTCTGTATCTCGCACACCGATCCTGACAGCGTCTTGATATTTCGTCGAGTCTTTGCAATGACACAGGGCGCGAATGAATCAGAAGTTGTTGACCAATCAGATGGGAGGGCGATCGGTGGAACAGACTGACCAGAGATTCCTCCAGTATCTGCCAATACGGGTGCGTTGAATACAGAGGATGGTTCATCAAAACCACTTCGTCTATCTCGTCGTCTGCACAGGACTATCGAGGACTTCTGCCCCTCATCCGAAAACAAGAAGAGGACCTGCGATAGTGAGCGGGAGAAGCAAATGGACCCACTCATCCATCCTGTGTACCCTCCCCCATAACCAACACGGGATTTATTTGTGTAAGAGGTTACCATCAAACCATGAGTAAACGAGCGGACGCCACAGATTCTGCGTTCTGGGCCGATGCTGACGACAATTCTGTGACGATTCAACGCTACCGGACGCTCGTCAATACTGTCGACGACGGAATCTACCAGCTTGATGCTGCTGGTCGGTTTGTTGCAGTCAACGATATCATCGTCGAGATTAGCGGCTACGCACGAGACGACCTCCTCGGCGAACACGCCTCGATTCTGCTCTCTGATGACGATGTTGGGCGAATCGAACGAGAAATATCCGAGTGCGTCGCCAACGGTCGCTCCATACACGAAACCTTCGAGATCACGGCTGAAACGGCTGCCGGTGAGGCGCGCTACTGCGAATTGCGGATGAGCCTGCTCATCGAAGACGGCACGTTTCAGGGATCAGTTGGCGTCGTCCGTGATGTTACCGACAGAAGACGAACAGAGCAGACGCTCGACGAACGTGAACAGCAACTCCAGCGCGAACGTGACCTGATCGATCAAATTCTCGAAACCAGTCCCGTCGGGATCATGGTGATCAATGCAGACGGCGAAGTCACGCGGATGAACGACCGCGTTCAGGACTTACTCGATATCCCTGAGAACGAGGCCGAGACGTATGATCCGTCGAAGCGATCGGTCTACGACGAATCCGGTGACCCAATCTCGACGGATGAACATCCCTTTGCGCGAACCTTGCGGACGGGTGAACCAGTCCACGACGAGGTACTCCAAGTCGAACTGCCAAATGGCAACCGTCGCTGGCTTTCGGTCAGCGCATCGCCGTTCTTCGAGGATTCGGGTGAAATCGAACGAGTCGTTACGACCGGCGAAGACGTCACCTCCCTCAAAGAGCGCGAACGAGAACTCGAGACCGAACTGGGCGAAATTTTCGGACGGGTTTCTGATGCGTTCTACGCAGTCGACGAAGAGTTCCGATTCACCCACGTCAACGAGCGGGCCGAGGAGCTATTACAACACTCCGAAGACGAACTCATTGGGAAGACATTCGGGGAGGTCTTTCCTTCCGCTGCCGAAATCGACGAGGTCTGGGAGGCATTCCATACGGCTCTGGAAACACAGGAGGGGACCAGCTACGAACTCTATTACGAAACGTTCGACTTCTGGATCGAAGCAAATCTGTATCCGTCCGAGACTGGCATCTCAGTCTACTTTCGCGACGTCACCGAGCGCAAGGAGCGCGAGCGCGATCTCGAGGAATCTGAACGCCGGTACCGCACCCTCGCCGAGTACTTCCCGAACGGTCTCGTTACGCTATTCGATCACGACCTTGAGTACACGCTGGCAGCCGGACAAGGGTTCAATCGGATCCCCGTCAAACCCGATGATCTCGAAGGCCGCCCGTTTCACGACGTCTGGCCCGACGAAACCGTAGCAGACCTCGAGCCCGCGTTCCAGGCTGCACTCGACGGCGAGGAAGAATCGGTTGAAGTCGAATACGAGGGTAGAGAGTGGGTCCTTCACGCGGTGCCAATTACCGACGAGCGCGGCGACGTCTTCGCTGGGATGACGATGGCCCAGGACATCACTGAACGCCTGGAGTACCAGCAGAAACTCGAGGAAGCGATCGAGCAACTCGAGGTCTCGAATGAACGGCTTGAGCAGTTCGCCTACGCGGCCAGCCACGACCTCCAGGAGCCCCTGCGAATGGTCTCGAGCTATCTCCAGTTGATCGAACGGCGCTACGGCGACGACCTTGACGAGGATGGTGAGGAATATCTGGCGTTCGCCATCAACGGCGCGGATCGAATGCGCAATATGATCGACGGTCTACTCGAGTACTCTCGTGTTGAAACGCAGGGCGACTCGTTCGAGGCGATCGAACTCGAGGCCGTCTTCGACAATGTTCTCCATGACTTGCAGTTTCACCTTGAGGAGAGTGATGCCGAAGTACACCTCGACGACCTCCCCCGTGTCGAGGGCGACGTCAACCAATTACGGCAATTGTTCCAGAACCTCCTGAGTAACGCGATCGAATACAGCGGCGACGAGCCACCTCGGATTTACGTCGAAGCCGACTGTCGTGGAAACGAGCGGATAATTTCGGTGCGCGACGAGGGAATTGGCATCGAGGCCGACAATCAGGAGCGCATATTTGAGGTATTTCAGCGTCTGCATAGTCGCGATGAATACGTGGGGACGGGTATCGGCCTCGCGCTCTGTCAGCGTATCGTCGAACGTCACGGGGGACGGATCTGGGTTGACTCCGAACCCGGTGAGGGCGCGACGTTCTCGCTTGCACTTCCCGCCGTTTCGGAATCGTATCAAGCCGAATAGCCTGTTGAGGGAATCGGAGTCTGACACTATATCGACAATTCATCGAGTCTCTGCAAGATTCAGGTCCAACAAATATCGTCAGGGGAGATATATGTAAATAGATGATAATTACTTCTCGTATGGATACACTCTCAGTTTCTCGCCGTCACGTGCTTGCCACAGTTGGTGTGATTTCTACTACGGGGTGTTTAGATTCGATCCCCTTCGCTTCAGAGACGGGAACTCGCATTGGAAGTATCCACGTTGATAACATAACCGAAGAGTCACAAGATGGAAGAACTCGGCGACGAACTCGGCATCTCTCAACAAGCCGTTGGATCTCGGCTCCGGCGGGGGATAAAACACATCCTCGGGAGGACTCTTCCCGAAACGGTGGAGTCAAGAAGTTGCCTAAATACGCCTCCCTCTCTTACGAAGAGGAGTGATCAGTATAAGAAAGACTTTGATCAATCAGGTATCTTATCCGGTCCAGTTTCATCGGCTTCAAGCTCCAAAGCTATTTTTTTGAACGCGGCATTCTCACACGAACATCCGTTCCTACCGATTGGGAGGACCGTTCCATCGGGTTTCTCGCGTGCGGCGTACATTGAGCCGCACGTCGTACAGAGCGCTATCGTCCGAGTATCTCCCTTACCAGTGTTACTCATATCGTTACACTTCCAGGCCGTAGTAGAGACCGTTTCGTGTGAGGGCATAAAACGTGAACCCGGCAATTTCAGGGCATCATTACAGTTGATTGGCTGATCGGTATTCACTCACCATTGTGTACCATGCCGTGTCACTCTGTTTATTGCACCGATATTGTGAAACAGATAATGGCAATTGATTCACCTACCTCCAAGGCAGAGTTAGCACAAGCGCTCAACACCCCCCCCTACAAAGCGCATACCGGAACGGTGCAGAAGTTGCTACAGGAAGCTACGCGCAAATCCATCACGCCAAAAATATCCGAGTCCAGTCCTACTCTGGAACGTGGAACTATGACAGCGACTGAGTCGGTTCAGAGGCGATATGATTGGTCGGATGTGGACCCGAGCATGGCCGTCATCAATGCGCTTGCTTCACTGGAAGACGCACGGCCAGTTAATCTCTCAGACGAAGTGGACGGTACCCTCTGTGATTTTGTTGACCCAGAAGCGCTTGATGCACTTGTTACCGACAAGAGCACGATCTCGATTTCGTTCATGATCACTGAGTACGAGGTACACATCGACGGAGACAAGTTGCAAGTCTATTACGAGTAAGAGGGCTATTGGAGACCTCAGCGGTCAGTTCGTATCTGTGTGTATCAGTTGGTTCCGGCCTGAGATTGTGAAACAAACGACTCTGCTGTGCTGCATCTATGCTCTATATCCAGCAGGCAGTTCATGATAAAAATTCGCCAGGTCTGATCTCGTCTGTTGAATAGAGAGCGCGAATGGGTCACGAGATCTCGCCGGATTTGAAAGTTGGTGACCGCTCACTACAGTTTGCTCGTGGAGGTGACCATAAGGTGTGGTCAACGGTTACTTTTTCACCGGTATCGCTTCCGTTGTACCTGCTCAAGGCGATAATAAACGCCCCACACGACCCATACAAGGAGGATTACCGTTCCAATGACCGTTTCTAATCGTACAATTTGCTCGTCGAAGATGAAAGTAGACGCGAACACGATGATAGCCCATAAAAGAATAACGTAGACAATTTGATTGAGGGAGTCCGGTCCCAAAACCTCCTGAAGAGACATTGTGTTTAGTATTCGAACAGAGTCCATAAACCCCCCGCCTATCTTCTAATAGCGTTCCTTGCGCAGGTCACCTGATCCGATGGTTCAGAACTAACTGGATGGAAGAAACAGAGCGGATTCACTGCATCTATTCTCTGTATTCAACACGTCACTTTTGACAGCGCTTCGGTAGTTTGCTCACGATCTGCTGAATACAGGGCGCGAATGGGGCATACAAGTTGGTATCGGAACATTTCTACCTATCTGGTTGAGAGTACCCCATATGACCATAGAGACCCCCAAACCCCGCTCCGAGCAAATTACCGATTCGGAGGTACGTGGAATGGTTGAAGCACTCAAACCGCGCTGGCGTGTCGCCGCCATCAAACGGAGCACTCACGGCACTGACCTCGTCGCAATTCTTGACGTTCGGACACCGAAAAGACGTTCTGTTGTACTTAAAGCGACGACAGCTGGTTTTGTCGATCCCATTATCGCACGATCAGAACCTCGGTTGCTCATGCTCGTGAACCGAGAAACCAACATTCCTGTACCAGCAGTATTTGGCTACTGTGACGATCACGAGAGGTATCCGGCTCCGTTCTATCTAATGGAATATATCGAAGGTGAGAACTATGAAGGGCAGGCCGAAGAGCTATCAATAGATGTTCGTGAGACACTTCTGCGAGAGGCAGGCCAAAATCTCGCGGAACTCCATGAGCTCGGACCGCTCCCTGCCGCAGGCAAGGTCGGGGCTCAAAACGGTGAGTTGACCGTACTGGATACAGAGAAGTACCCTCGCTCCGACGACTTTCGTGATAAAGTCTTAGCCGACTGTGAGGAGACGCTCGACAGTCTCGCCAATGGTGGGTTCTATCCCGAACTTGCGGACGACCCGACACGCTTTGACGACCTTGTGCCAGAGGTCCGGGAGTATCTCCGAGCAAGGGTACCAGCACTGCCGACCCCCGGTGAACCGACCTATTGCCACTGGGATTACCGATTTGGAAATCTACTGATCAATCCGGAAGCGGGGGAAACACAGGCTGTTCTCGACTGGGCGAACCTTTCGGCAGCTGAGCCAGCGAATAATCTCGCACAGACAGAGTTCTATCTACTGAGCCCAGAAGCGGATGGTCCTCAGCAGACCAGCCACTTACGCGAAACGTTCCGAGCCGCCTATACTGAGACACGAACTGAGTGGTCGTTCGATGAACCAATCCTTGAACGGATGGACGTGTACCGACTCGCGTGCCGGTTAGGGGCAATGGCCTGCCTTCCGCTCTGGTATCAGGATGCTTCGGAAGAAAAGCGTGATGAGCGTGCAAACGAGCATCGAGCGTTCGTCGAGCAGTATCTCTGATTATTGGACTCTGCTGAATACCTCTTCAGTATCTTGCATTGCTTCTCTTGACAACGATTCGGCAACTCGTCCAGTGTCTGCTGAATAGACTGCGCGAATGTGCCACGAGACGAGAGACAATCAGCGAGAGTTGATGATCGGTCAGTATAGGTGAGATAGGTATCGAATAGTTGTAGCTCAAATCACTCTTTGAGGTTGGAGTACCTATTTAAGACACCTTATTGTACTGACAGACAATACAGTATGAATCGTCGGGAACTTCTCGTTGCGGGTGCTGTGAGTGTTCTCCTCGAGACGGGTGGCTGCATCGCCAACCTCAATCCACAGGGTGAAAATTCAGCCAATTTGGACGATAAAAACTCCACCGATGAGAACGTTGTCCCGGGCTGTACGTCGAAAGCGGAGTGGGTAGATGACCATACCAACGGCCCGTTTCCCGGTCCAGACTCGATCGCCGGTCGTCGCAACTGTGCGAACGCGGATCGCCCCGAACCCACCGGGGATGTTTGTGAGACGTTCGAGTTAGAGAAGCCGAACGGTGAAATCGACGAGTTACACAGCGTGGGTATCAAGCCGTATCCGGAGCCACCGAGTACGTTCGACGAAGAATCGCTGATAGAGTACGTGTACGAGTACGAAGACGCCTACCAGCAAAACAAGGCCGTGTCGGAGTACGGGAAACGAGCAATTAGCGCTGGAGCAGAGACCCTTGACAACTGGGGAGATCCGACACGAGTTCTTGAGCTCTACGACGAGATCACGGTCATTGGAATCAGTTTTGCTCCACCCGTAGAGTACAGAACGCACGACGGGCATTTCGTCGGTGATGATAATTTCAGCGACGAGGCAGTCTACGGGGTCGATGAGACCGGAGTCGTCCGCCTCCATGAACGGTATTTCGGCGATGAGAGAAAGGTCATAAAAGAGACGCCCGATCCAGTCGAAGACGGCGACCTCCTCGAATGCTTTTGATCAACACGTGTAGTGAGCGGATAGTTCACTGATTTCATCGTGAAACAACCGAAGTCGCTGTACTGAACTCATTCTCTGAGTTGGTCACGTCGTTTCTGACAGTACTCGAGTAGTTGGTTGAGTGAGTGCTGCATACAGAGCGCAAATGTGGCACAGACTGAGAGCCGATTGTGAAAGGTAGCGATCGGTATGTCCAAGAACTTCACTGAGAGGTTGCCTATTTCAATCCCTGTTTTCCACCGTCTATTGTTAGAGCCCTCGCTCACGTTTGCGAACCATATTCTGCTCCCACGCAAACGCGAAGTGCCCGTGGCAGAACGCCGATCTCGACCTTCTCGTACTCTCTGCGTTCCCCGTCAAGACTGAACCGAACCGGCTCGTCCTCGAGGGCGACAACTTCGAGTTCGGACGCTTCGATCGTCGTAACGTGGGGCGTATCGCGACTGAAGAGCCGTCGTTCGACGGCCTCGGTAATCGCATCCGTCGGCGGTACTCGATCGACGATCGTCACCTCGAAGTGGCCACCTTCGGCGTTCGATGGCTCGTTTTCCCCGGTGAAGTGTCGGAGAGTGCCGATCAGCAGACACAGCGCTTCTCCGTGCCACGCGTACTTCTCATCGCCGGCGACGGCACCGACCGCCACCTTCAGCCCATCGAACTCCCGAGCGGTCCGCAGCCCCTCGACGATGAACGCGAGCGTGCCGATCCGCTGTTTGAGGTCTCCAGAGGCGGATGTGCTCGCTGCAGCGGGGAGGCCTGCGATGGCCGACATCACGAACGGCTCGCCGTCGGCCGTCCCCAGGTCGAGTCGCTCTGTGTTGCCCCGCTCTACGGCCGCGAATCCGTCGCGTATGCTATCGACCCCCAGCGCCGACGCGGTGATATTCGCGGTTCCTGCAGGGATGATACAAAGCGTCACGTCCTCGAGTGCGTCGGCCGCGACGAGTCCCTGAACGGCTTCGTGGACGGTTCCATCACCGCCGCAGACTGCGAGGAGGTCGACACTGTCGGCCGCGGCCTGCATCGTGAGGTCGACTGCATGGCTGGCGCGTTCTGTCTCGGCGGTCTGAAATCCGTGATCAGCGGCGAGTCGAGTGGCCTGTTCAACGTGATCACCCTCCCCGCTCGTCGGATTGAGAACGAGACGCCGCCTGTTCTCGGTCGTCTCCTCCGTCGAATCCACATCTCTATTGGTCATTGTAGAATCGGATGGAGTGAGTGCCCAAGTACTCTGGGCTGGATGCGGCCGGGTTCTTGTTCCCCAATGCGTTCATTTCTCCGTACCCACCGCCTAGGCGACGTGGGTAAACGTAACGAGGCCAATTTCACCGACAAAGTTCCCTGCAGTCGCGATGACAATCGTTTCGGCCAGCTTCCCGTAACCGATTGGGGCGTCGAAGAGGAGCCCGAAAAAGGCGTGGATTGCAGTGACGATGACAGGGTCGAACGGCCTGAGGGCCAACAGAAACCCGACCAGGTAGACCAGTGCGATGCGGCTCCGAACGCTGTTAACGGCCTATATGAGGAACGAGAGTAAGCTCACGAGCACACCACCGATAATGGCTCTCGCGAACATTCCTCCCATCAGCCGATGGACGAACTCTTCGGCCGTCCGTGACAGTGCGTGTGCCGAGCCGGATGGAGGGTCACCATCGACGGCAAAGGCGAATGCGAAGAGGAACCCGCCAATGAGATTGACGACGAGGGTGACGATCCACAGCCGAAGGAGAGACCCGAGCAGCCACGAACCGTTTTGGGCGGCCGCCTTCGCCGCTGTATCGCGGTTGTTCGTAACGTTGAACACACGATGGTGCTCCGGCAGCTTGCTAATCGACGAGATAGCCTTGGTCTGCTCAAGATTGTGGTTGAGCCAGAAGGCATTGCCCATCGGCTGAGGCTACGTGGTACGCGGAATGAGTGCATGCATCAGCTTTTATCCGGACTGAAATGGTGTTGCAGCGTTTGCAGGCCAAATCACTATTTCGTCTCTCAAGGTCCATCTAGTCGACACATACGTTTCCAAGCTGCCAGCTCGCGATAACGATCTCACCACTTGAAGAAGCGACACGTATGGAAGAGTTAAACATCGCATTCGTTACGATCGGTAGCCTGGCGCTGTTGTTGAGCCTCGCCGCTGGACTGATGCGAAGTAAAGTGTATTTCATCTCCGAGCCGATAGTAGCAGTGCTTCTCGGCCTCGTGATTGGACCTCTAGGACTGGAGTTGATTCACCTTTCCAGTTGGGGCGATCCGTTCACGATCATAGAACAGTTCGCACGTCTCACGGTAGGGCTCGCCGTTATGGCCGCCGCACTCCGACTCCCGCAACGGTACATCCGGGATCACGTGCGTTCAATGGCGTTGATTCTCGTTCCGGGAATGATCGGAATGTGGGTTGTGAGCGGCGTACTGGTATATGCATTCCTGGATGTGCCGCTCTGGATCGCGTTGCTCATCGGAGCAATCGTTACGCCTACAGATCCAGTTCTCGCCGGGACAATTGTCACCGGTACTACCGCAGAACAGTATATTCCGGAGTCGATCCGGAACCTTCTCACGGCCGAATCAGGAGCCAACGACGGTCTCGCGTATCCGCTCGTCTTCCTTCCAATTTTGGTACTCCAGCATCCGCCGCAGCGGGCGATCACGGACTGGTTGGTCTCGACGCTCCTGTGGGAAGTCGGCGTTGCCGTGCTCGTCGGCGCGGCGGTCGGCGCAGCCGCCGGCTGGATTGAACGCAAATCCCACGAACACGAGTTTCTCGAGGAGACGTCGCTGTTGAGCGTCACGATCGCGCTCACCTTTGCTGTCCTGGGCGGGGTTAAGTTGCTCGGCAGCGACGGAATTCTCGCGGCGTTCGTGGCCGGGCTCCTCTTCAACCAGTTCGCTGACGCCGCGGACGAAGCCGACGAGCAGAAAGTTCAGGAGACGGTACTTCGTCTATTCACGTTCCCGATCTTCGTGTTTTTCGGTATCGTTCTCCCAGTCGAGCAGTGGGTTTCGCTCGGCTGGGCCAGCGTAGCTCTCACGGCCGGTATCTTGCTTCTACGGCGCCTGCCGATGATGGTGATCTTCTGGCAGGCAGTGCGGTCAATCGACAGTGGTCGCGACTCGCTATTCGCGGGCTGGTTTGGCCCGATCGGGATCGCAGCGCTGTTCTACGCGACGGTTGCTCACCGAATACTGGGCAACGCGATCATCTGGAAGGTAGCCAGTCTCGTCATCGCGAGTTCAATACTCGTTCACGGAATTACGGCTACGCCGTTCACGAAACTGTACGGTCAGGCGATCGATCGGCTCCAGCCAGAGTCGTCGAACGGAAACGACGAATCGTCAGCGTTCTCGGAGGGGTGAACGTCCAGAGTATGGCCGTCTCGAGTAATCTGATAAACTGATACAATCTGACCGGTTGAAACCTTGAGTGACCAGGACACGTTCGCTGCTGTAGTCGCGAGTCTCGCGGTCCTCCCGATGTGGCGATGGCAAGGGAATCTTTACGACTCGATCTTTTCGACGATATCTTGTGCCTGGTCTTTGGCCTTATCTTCTCCTACACTTTTTTTGATGAGAACGGACTCTACCTTCCAGTCGTCACTATCTTCTTTCTGTCCCATTCGTACTTCACTCCCCTCAGAGACCGATTGAGCGGGCTCTTCGGCCCAATCGGGTGTCCGAATTTCGTCGAATTGATCCGGATCTCTAAACCGGACGTGAATATAGTCGTCCTCCGTTTCTACCTTGTTTACTTCAACCATGCTTTTGGCTAGCATTCAGATGATTATAAGAGAGGTGGCAGTATTAGCAAGGTGTAGAGTTCCTCGCGGTGATTTTCACGATATTGACGAGCCCTCTGTTATCCATTTGACCCGAGTCACCGTTTCTCTCTTGTGGTCACATTTACTCATCGTTGGTCGCCCTCGTCCGAAATTGATGCAATGATATTGGAAAGCCTCTGTCGACCAAATACGACCACGAGACCCGCCCCTAATAGGTCGAAGATGATGTCTCCAATCGCGTCTAACCGTCCGTAGTGGACGAGTAGTGGTTCGAACCCTCGCTGATCGGCGATTGCATGGATGACGTATTCGAGTGCCTCCCAGAAAACTCCGAACCCGAGTGTCACCCCCGTAATTACCGCAGGTCTTGATTTCGGCGAGAATTTCCCTTGAGTATCCTCTTTGGCCTCCGCTCGAATCGCGACATCTGTGGCCCCTGCGACAACGACACCGGATAACGTATGAGCGAGGTGATCCCACCACCAAATCCGATCGTACGGCCCCAGCATCCCCAGCGTGTGGACCAACGCAGCTGCCGAGACCCACAGTCGTTGCCACGGGTGGAAACGGGCACCGTATCTGTTCTCTAGATATCTTGGCATCGCTGCAAACAGAAGCGAGACGATGCTGTTGACGATTACGCTCGGATCGCGCCGACGAACGCCTTCGACGAGCGAAGCGACGATAGCGAATTGAAGAGTGAGGTTCGCGGTCCGTTCAGTATCGTTCCCTCTCTGCGAGCGGAACCAGGCTGCGAAAGCAGTAATCATGCGGGGACCGATGTCTCCGTTTATTGCCGACTGGCTATAGATGCTTCGCGTTTTCATTCATTGAAACCAGGCATATGTTACGAAGAACGGTATCCAGGGTAGTGAACTAATCAGGTAGATCAGCATTCTAATTGTTTAATAGTCGTGATGACAACCCCCCACTCTGTTGGACTCGTCGGGTACTGTAACTGTGCCGGACACAATAGCTTACGCCATCCGGGTTCACCATGGTCTTTTTGCACTACTAGTGGTTCATGGGTTGGGGAAATGAGAGCACAATTCAAAAGATGGGTTCTCCTCTCCGGTCATCGCCATCTTGTCGCCATCGGGATGCTTTTTCTCATGCTAGGGGTAGTACTCGTTCCAAACCTTACTCGATTCAGTGTTCGAAATGTCACTCCATTGACGTATATGGCGAGTGCATTCGTAACGGGAAATATCACGCTCATTACTGTCGTAGTGGCAATCAACCAGGTAATTCTCTCGCAAGAACTGGAATCACCCGATTCGTTGAAAGAAGAAATCGAACGAACAGCGGAGTATCGGCAGGCAGCGCTCGACCAGCAGCCGATTCCAACCGACCCATCGGACTTTCTTCACCAACTCCTCCAACAGACCCGTCAGCACGCCCTCTCACTCGAAGCGGTCCTTCCCGGAACGCCCGACGAAGGGAGGGACGAGCTTGTAACAGATCTTCCAAAGCAGTGCGAACAGATTAGCGATCAGTTGGAACCGGCTTCTGATACCTTGTCAAACGTGATCGCTCCAATTCTCGGCGTCGACTTTGGAGACTTCATCCACCAGTGCCACCGGCTACAGGCGAGATACGGCGAAGAGAGCCGCGAACAGCTCCACACGATGCTTGACCAGGTCGCGTCGGACCTGGAGAACCTCAACGTTGCTCGTCAATACTTCACGACAATCTTTATGAAAGAAGAGCTTGCTAAACTATCGTGATCGCTCCTCTATATCAGCCTATTATCTGTCTCGGTCCCTCTCACGCTTCTCTTCCAACTTACCACCTATACAGGGTCTTCGCCCTCTATGCCGAGGGTGGTCATTCTGAGTGTCCTCACCGTCTTAATTGGACTTCTACCGCTTGCGATCTTGATAGCGTTCGTCCTTCGTATCGCAACGGTCGCTCAACAGATCGCAGCGATTACGCCGTTCACTTCTTAACAACACCCTGCTGGTCAAAGGCGGAGCCACGCTGAGGAAAATAGGAGCGTATCGATCGTTGAGAATATCGGTTATTAGGGACGTGCGATGAGGACAGACGTATCAACCGACCGGATGACACGATCCGTCGAACTTCCCAGCAGGTGGTCTTTGATTCCAGATCGGCCACTCGCTCCCATGACGATGAGATCGATCCCATTGTCGGTACTGTACTCGGCGATCACTTCGTGAGGGACGCCTTCGCGCACGACTTGTTCGGATGTCACATCACTATTGTCAGCCTTCGTTGATGCCGTCTCGAGGATTTCGTCTGCCTCTTGTTCAAGCGTCTCTGTGAGCTCTGGTGCAATACTCCCGGAGGCGGCCATTTCCGTCCCGGCGTCTATCACGTGTAGAAAGTGGACCGTCGCTGCATGGGGTTTAGCGACACTGACACCGTGATCTTCGGCAGCAGCACTCGACTCACTCCCGTCCGTCGGAACTAGAATCGTATCGTACATTGGTTCCAATCACAGTATCTATGGCCATAAAACTCGACCACAACAGAAGGCAATCTTCCCCCACGGCTCACTCTCACTCGTCGGTGGCTTCGAAGTGTTCTTGATCGAGCGGATCTTCGATGTCGCCCATAATCGCCTCTAACAGATCGGTCACGGTGACCAGCCCGACGACGTCCCCGTCTTCAATCACGAGGGCGAGTTCTTGACGTTCCGTTTGGAACTGATCGATCGCATCACTGACGTCCGCGTCGGGCGAGAGCGTCATTGGCGGCGCTGCTAATTCGGCGAAGTCAATGTCACCGTCGGCCACTTCCTCGCGATGTCTGAGAAGGACTGGAGTGTAGACGATGCCACGGAAATCGGTCAGGTCATCTCCGACGAGCGGATACCGGGTTTGCGGTCGGTCTTCCATCTTCTGCAGGTTCACTTCGGAATCGTCTTCGGTCGATACAGCGACGATCTCCTCGGACGGCACCATCACTTCACTGATGGATTGCTCGCCGATGTTGAATGCGTTCATCACTTCCTCGCGACGTTCGTCCGATAGATCGCCTTCTTCGAGGACTGACCCGAGTCGATTCCGAAGGTCGGCGCGAGACTCGATGACTTCCTGTTCAGTTTCACGCCACGCTCCAGTCATTTCGATACCGAACAGTCCGAGGGTCCGCTTCGCAATCCAGTCACCGAACCAGATCGCCGGCGCAAGCACCTTGGCGAACCAGTACAGCGGTCGCGCCCCGTAACGACAGACCTGCTTCGAACGTTCGACGCCGAGATACGTGGGCGTCTGTTCCCCGTGAGTGAGGTGGATGAGGTTAATTAGAAAAAATCCGAGTAACGAGCCAGCTCCGATCGAGGCGAGCACCGTATTGTCGAAGAGCGGCTCGAATAGCGCTGCCAACCCGGGCTCGGCAACGATCCCTAACGCGATACTGGTTCCGGAAATCCAGATCTGACACGTCGTCAGGTAGAATTCGAGATCGTCGGTCATTTCCCACGCGAGTCGGAGTGACGGGGTATCGAACTCTGCCTTGGGATACTGCCGGGCGCGGGTCAGACCGAACTCAATCGCGACGAAAAACGCGTTCAGCCCGATGAGGAGGATCCCCGCCACGATCCGTAGACTGATCTCGAATGGCTCCATCACCGAACAATAGCATGAGACGGTACAAATTAGTGTGGAAAGACGGGTCGTTTTTGCGACAGACACTTCCTAGCAGAAGAACTGGCGACGGGGAAGAGGGGTACCCGTCACCGATCCCACGGCAGGCGTGGCAGATGGGTATTGAGGGCCTCTGTCTGTCGCGCGAACGGATTGCGCGACGAATGATCATCTCGGCGCACCGGTTGTCAATCCTGCTCCGATTCCCAGTCACTCGTAATCATGCAACGATGTCAAAACATGGAGCCTGATGGATCCGACGGTATTTATAATATATTAGTTAAGGGAATTAAGAACCCGCACTATTATTGAAATCCTCTCGGGGCACATTTGGAACACTCAATGGTAACCATAGATGCGGGCCAATGATGTTCATCTGACTGTGGGGACGCAGATTGGTGGACCGTCTAAATACAGGGCGCTGGCCGTGTTTAGACGCTGAAATTCGAGGGTAAGAGGATCTACAGTTCGGATGTAGTCGCGTGGTAGTTAAAAATGGACCTATCAAACGGACGCTTTTCATCACGCGTTCGTCGGTACAGCCGTTCTATCGTGGCTATCGGACTATCATCGCCTCGATCAGTAGTCGAAATTCTGGACGATAATCGCATATGAAGGCAGATGATCCTATTCTGGTAGAACGCCTAGACGATGCTGAATATAAGGCGCGAATGGCATGAGATGAAGGGCGATCTACGAGAGCCGATATCCGCTCAGTACAGGCTGGGAATTTCCCAGTGGATTATAAAGACATTGTTGAACTCACATTTCAAATTGAAGTGCTACCTTTTGTAGATAGCCTGTTATGATTGTGTAGAAAGAGTAGATTGAGGATATTACCAACCGATACAGAAGTAATTTAAATTAAACAAACATGCTTATAGAATATCAAAATAACGTTGAAAATGAGGGAATTGTGGTCAATTATACAGAATATAAATCCGTTTCTTGTGCAGTTATAGATTCACTAGGAACAATAAAGGGAACAGAAGTAATGGAGCGAAAACCTCTGTTTAATTGGGTTGATCTTGAAGCAGTAGACCGACTCTTTGAGAAAAATACTAACGACGACCTAATTGTTGAACAAATGATTGATGGACACGCCGTAACTATTCAAGGAACTGGAGAATTAATTATTAAAAAATAGATTTAGCAAAGAGAATAAAGGAGCATTTCTTGAGAAGTCTGCAGGTCTACTGAACGGATGGTTTACTAATTCGACGTGAAACAAATAATATAGCTGTGCTGCATCCATCCTCTGTATGCAGCACGCAGTTCCTGACAGAATTTGAGCGGAAATCTCAGTCGCTGCTGATACAGGCGCAAATGTGGCTCGAGCGAAAGGCCGACTCTTGGTAGCACAAATCGTGCTTTGACTCTGGAGTAGCTATTTACGCTGTCGCTCATATTTGTAGATGAAACTGGATGAATCGTCGCGAGCTCCTTGTCGTGGGTAGTGCGGGTGTCATCGGGACGAGTGGCTGTATCGGTAATCTCGAGTTGCGGGATGAGAATAGTACCGAGGACGACGTTCCGGGATGTACGCAAAAAGCGGCGTGGACTACCGACATCACCACCGGGGCGGAGAATCCTCCTTCGAACTCGATTGCCGGCCGCCGCAACTGTGGGAACGCCGACCGTCCGGAACCTACCGGAGATGTATGTGAGACGTTCGAGGTAGAAGGTGAAGACGGCGAAACTAACGAATTTTACAGTGCCGGCGTCGAGTCGTACCTGGACCCACCATCGGACTTCGATTCAAGAACGCTCCAATCGTATGTGTCCGAGTACGAACTGGCCTACACGCAAAACTGGGCCGTATTGGAGCGCGGGAGAGAAAATGTCGTGGAGTTTTCGTTCACTTCCCACGACACTGCGACCATCGACGGAGACGACGAGATTACTATCATCTATATTGCGTTCGGATTTGCCTTCAGGAGAGAGTCCGGGTCTGGGACTGGCGGCTACTACGATGCTTTCGGTGAAGGTGCAATCTATGGGATAGACGAAACCGGAGTTGTACGTGCAGAGGCAGAATACTACCACGACCTCGAAAACCTTCCCGACGATTCAGAGGCACTCCCCGACCCGGTTGAAGACGGCGACCTCCTCCAGTGTTTTTGAGCAATACATCTCTCAATTTTGACCAAATCACAGCATGCAGTTCTATCAACTGTTGAGGGGTTCAACAGAACCCGATTGCACACCGCCGTTCGATACACCACTGTCTCCACGCACTCGGTCGAGTCGCCGACCTCAAGGAATGATCTGCGTGAGAATTTTCGCCTCGATCTTTCGGAGGTGGCCGCCGACCGTTCCGCCGGCACAGTCCAGTTCCTCCCCGATCGCCTCGTGAGTCGCGTTCCGCGGAACGTCGTAGTACCCCATGTCGACTGCAGTCTGAAGGATCTCCTGTTGTCGCTCCGTGAGCTGTGAGAATAGGCGATCGGTGTTCGGTTCGTAGGTGCCCGTCTTGAGGAGTTTGAGCCGGATCCCGTCGGGAATGTCCGGAAGGGCCTTCTGGAAGCTCCCCACGTCGCCGATCACCGTCACGCGAAGGCCTCCCCGCCGCGTGTACTCGAGCGGCGTATCGAAGATGAACTCGAACGTTCGAATCACGCTCAACAGTTGCACGAGTCGCTCGTCGGCGTCGACATGGATGTACGCGTGGATCTCGTCGCCGGCGCCCGAGAGCTGGTAGTTCAGGACCTTCGACGATTCGTCCAGAATCGACTCGAGGGCGTCCCGATCACCCGAGAGTTCGTAGAGGGTCACGATGGTATCGTCTGCGAGCAGGTTGACGTTGTGCAGGAGTTCTCGCGTGACGTCGGGGTGGTCGGCAATCCGTTGATCGACCGGATGTAACCCCTCGTCATCGGAGATAATGATGCATTTTGCGTATCTCATCTCACGATGGTCCCCTCACTGTGAGGGTACTTCTTGATAACGCTTCTCACCGTGAACTACCCCACCCTACTTAGCCGCCACAAGGGCGGCTTCGTTGAGGGTGGGGCTTCCCGTCTCTCGAACGGGACTTCCTGACTCGACGACGCGACTTGCACTTACTACAAGTGGTTCAAAGGAACCACTGTTCGCAAGCGCAGCGGTCGCAGTCTTCGCAGGCGTATCTTCGGCCAGTCCATTGCCTAGATTCTCCGCTTCGAAACACCCAAACGACTCGGTATCCGCCTCGGCCTCACCAGCGTTCACCAACTCCACACCCTCCTGTAGGATGTTCCAACTGGCGTTCTGGTCGCGGTCAACCTCCAACCCACACGTCGGGCACGAGTGTTCACGCACCCAGATGGGCTTCCACACGCTCGTATCACAGCCCGAACACTGAATCGTCGTACCCCGAGCGTCGACTGCGACGACGTGGGAACCGTGTTTGTTCGCCGCGTGAGTGAGCACGCGACGGAACTGCGCCCACGCCACGTCCTGTTTGTTCTTCGCGCTCTGGTCGCCTTCCAGCATCTCTTTCACGCTCAAATCCTCGACGAAAATCAGGTCGTACTCGGAGACGAGGATGAGAGCGAGTTTGCGCTGGTAGTCAAGCACTCGGCGTCGGATACGTCGCTTCACTCGGGCGACTTTGATGCGTTGCTGTTTGTAGTTGTTCGAACCTTCTTCCTTGCGGGCGAGCTTCCGTTGCTCGCGGGCTAATCGCTCGTAGTCCTTGTCGAGGTCGACGCGACCGTACGCGACTCCATCGCTCGTATAGGCGAACGACAAGACGCCGAGGTCGATACCCACCATGTCTTCGGAGTCGATGTCTTCGACGGCGGGTTTCTGGGGCATCTCCTCCCACGGTGTGGCGGTGCTGAGAGAGATGAACCAGTCGCCAGTGGGTTCTTGTTTGAGGCAGACTTCCTTGATGGCTACGTCTTCTGAGATTTCGCGGTGGTAGTTGATGGGGATTTCGCCGATTTTGCTTAACCAGACGCACGTTCGGCCACTCTTTTTTCTTCGGAGTTCGAAGCCGGATTGACTGTACGTCACGCTGTTAACTTCGTCGGGCGATTTCCAGTTCAACGTTCCAGTGTTGTAGCCCTTCGCGGTCAACTCGTCGATACTGGTTTGGTCTCGGTGGAGTTGAGTGATGGTGCGTTGGGCGGCTTTCGAGTGGACTTCCGTGTAGATTGGCCACTCCTGTTTCCACTGGGTGAGTCGCTTGTGTTGGGTGTACGCCGAGGGTTCGTTCCACGGGTCGGCTTGCCGCTTGTCATACAAGGCGTGGTTGCGGATTTGCCGGTGGATGTCGAAGTGTCGCCGAGCCTCTTGAGCCGTCGCCTCGTCAGGGTACGCAGCGTACCGGTATGACGTGGAGAACGGGTCGTTTGGCTCTTCGAACATGTTGTGAGTGAACCCTCGTGTTCCGTTTTTGACTATGGTATGTCTAGTCTTAAACGTTTGGAACGTGGGCGGCGATTCATCCCCGCCCTACTCGCTCACACCGTTCGCTCCTTGAGGACGGGGCATTCTCGCCTATTTACAGGTAATCGTCCGGTACCACGGTTGACGAACCGATCGCGGTAGAGGGGGAAAGGGGAACGATCACTGTGACCGTCGTCCGATCACTGCTGGTACTCCGTGCCACACGAATTACTGCGTCATACGGAGAGTTCGGCGGTGAAGTCGCCGTGAACGGCGATTCCGCTCTCGATAATCTCGCGCTGGTGGTAGAGCGTTATTCCCTGGTCGACCGAGGAGTCGTTTTTGATCCCGAGGGCCGAGGCAACCTTGAGAAGGGGCGTGACGCCGAGCGAGAGCCACCACTGGCGACGGGACGAGGGGATGATCCGGTCGTAGTGATCGTCGAACGTGACGTCCGTGAACCCCAGTTCCTCGAGTCGCTCTCGAAACTCGCTGATGTGAGCGAGTTCCGGAACGGCCCACCCGTCGAGAACCGTTCGTAATGTCTCCGCTTCGGGAGGTGTCAGTTCGGTTCGGCTCATGTATCCGTCGGCGATCATGAGCCGGCCGCCCGGTTTGAGGACGCGACGGATCTCCTCGAGAACGCGGTGTTTCCGCTCGGAGTGACACACCGTTTCGATCCCGGAGACGGCATCGAAGGTGTCGTCGGGGTACGGGATCTCGTGGTAGTCGCCGACGCTGAACGTAGCGCGCTCCGAGACGCCGCGTTCGCGCGCGTTTGCTCTGGCCTCCGAGACGTGGAGCGGGCTGAGGTCGATCCCGTGGACCTCGGCGCCATACTCGTCGGCGACGTGTACCGGGAACCCGCCGCGCCCGGTGCCGACGTCCAGAACCGTGTCTGTCTCGTCGACCTCGAGTTTGTCGGCGTAGACGTTGTTCGAGTTGGCCATGGCTTCCGAGTGGGTCGTGTGCTCGTCGTCGTAGAAGCCGTAGTGGAGGTTGACGTCGCTCCAGAAAAACCGGTACTCCCACGCGGTATCGTTGTAAAAGTCGACGATTTCGCCGTCGAACGAGTTCAGGTGCATGCTCTCACACGCACGGTTCGATCCGATAGTCGTTCTCCCGCGTTTGCGAGCGTATTTATATAGGATTAGTGTGGATTCTCATACTATTAAACATGGATGATTACTGGTGTGTTGAAATCAACGTTTGTCGGTGATTCTCGAGTTCCAGAGAGTCGATCTCTGGTTCAGGCTCGGATTCGTCTGCAGCGAGACAGCCCGCAGTCGTTCCACAGATCGTACAACAAACAGCCGCAACGAACCGACGACGTCCCATACGGACGACACGTGAAGAGCCGAGCAAAATTCTTCTGTACAATGTGTACGCTCGAACAACGATCACCTTCCAATCGTCCCGGATATTCTGCTATATTGGTGCTCAATGTCCAGCAGAATACATTCCCCAAACGACATTTGCGAATAAAATAGCCATCTGAGAGGCGTTGCCAATCCCTCTCTGCAAGGTGATCAGTTGGGTTCCGTATCTCGTATCAAACGGTGTCTGGTCGGCATCTATCGCATAAGAAAAAGTGAATGTTTTCGATCCGTATATAAAGATCCCGGGATACAAGGAGGAAAGGTCATATGTGATAGTGTGAAGCGTGCTCTTGTGTCATGATTGATGACGCAGTCCACCAACCGAGTCAGAACCGAGGTCGTACAGCCACACCTGCGGCAGTCGACGGGGGCAGGGAACGCGTTCAGTAACGAGGAAGACGATGTACAATAAAAAACGACTACTGACGGGAACCGGAGCATCGTTTTTCGTCGTCGCGCTGGTCGGTCTCATCGTACTTTCGTCGGGGACGGCCTACGCCGCACCGCTCGCCGGTGCCGGCGGATTTACCGTCGAAGCTGACGAGATCAGATCCGAGGAGTTCCTCCTCTATCCAGGCGCGGGCGAGAACGACGAGGGGACGACGCCGGTCGTCGTCGTCGAACAGCGGGGCGTGGAGATTGACGGGCTCGTGCTGACGAGAGAACAGCCGGTCGATGCGCTTCCCGGACTCGACGGTTCGATGATGATTGAGTTCACCACCGACGATACCGTCACGGCGAACGAACAGTATCTCAAGATGTCCGGACAGAGTGCGGAGTCGGCGACCTTCAACGGGCAGGTCATCAACGCCCAACAGAGCGACGATCCGAACCAGCAGTTCCAGCAGACCGCCGGCGACAACTCCAATCCCGAAGAGGGACTGCTAACCAACGTCGAAGGTGAAGGTCCCGGGATGGTCCAGGAAGACGCGGAAATCGACATGGTGTACCTGGCCTCCGATGAGATTACACTCCCCGGACTCGACGTGAACGTCTACTACGAGGGCTAAGCATCCATGACCACCGAAACCGACTCCAGGAGCCGACGCGAACGGTTCAACGAGTGGCGGATGCAGCGTCCGTTCCTGGGCGCGATCCTGCTGTGTCTGGCCGGCATCATCATCACCTGGGTTCCGATGCAGATCCTCCCCGACATCATCTTCATCGGCGGGGAAATGGCAGGCTTTCTCTCTATCGGCGCGATGTTCGGCGTGTTCGTCTTCGTGACGGGCGTGTTCGCGCTGTATCGACCCGGGAGCTCCGACGTCATCGGCGTCGTCGGGGTCGTCCTGTCGATCTTTTCGCTGTTCGGTGCGCTCGGCGGATTGCTCGTCGGAATGTTGCTCGGAATCCTCGGCGGAAACCTCTGTCTCGCGTGGCAACCCAGGGAAGAGGAGGAGGAAGCGTCGGGACCGAGCACCGTCGACAGAGCAGTCGGCCGACTGCGCAAGAGCACCCGCCGAGTCGTCAGCACGACGACCGCGCGACTGCGCAGTCATACCGACCTCCGCACCCAGCGAGGTGTCGACGAGTGAACCGATCTGCTCACGAACGACGGACGGGCTGGACCGACGTATGAGCCGAACGAGCACAGTCGTCATCGCAGCGCTGGTCGTCCTCGGCAGCATCGCTGCCGGAGTGGGGACGATGCCAGCACTCGCTCAAGCGTCCGAGCGCGACGTCGTCACCGTCGAGTTCGGGGCGATCGAGGGCGGCACCGTCTGTGCCCAGCAACTCACGTCAGATACCAACCAGTTGCTCGTCCAGGAGGCGAACTACGACAATATCACCATCTACCTCGACGACGACAGGCGAGTCGAACTCGAGCAGACCCAACCGGACGCCTCGTTGGTGTTGCACACCGACCGTCAGAACGAGGGACTCAACCGCCTTGCAGAGATGGGCGAGTGTTTCGACACCAACCAGACGAACGTCGTCGTCAACGCTGACGGCATCACGATGCACGGACTCTCGGTCAGCGGCTACCAGGTGGAAGTCGGCCCGAATAACGAGGTCCCCGGTGTTGGCGGCTTCGACGTCAATGAGGAAGATGGCAACGAGAGTACGAACGATAACATCACTGATGGAGCCAACGAGACCATCACGGATGTCGGTAACGTGACGGACAACGTCACGGAGCGCGTCACTGAGGAGCCAGCCGACGACGAATTAGTGAACGAAACTACCGATCACACCGAGGACACGGTCGACGACACCGTCGACAATACCGAAGACGTGGTCAACGACACCGTCGATCATACTGGGGACACTGTCAACGACACTATCGACAATACCGAGGACGTGGTCAACGATACCGTCGACCACACCGAAGACACAATCAACGAAACCACCGATCACACCGAAGAAACGGTCAACGACACCGTCGATCATCTCGAGGAAACAACTGAGGAGACCGTAGAGCATACGAAAGACACCGTCGACGAAACGACAAACCACACCGAGGAAACGGTCAATGACACTGTCGACCACACCGAGGACACCACCAGCGATCTGACCGAAACGGTGACCGAGGAACCAGAAAACACCGACGAGCAGGTAATCGAATCCACCGAGGAAACGGTTAATCACACCGAAGAGACGGTAAACGACACCACCAATCAGACCGAAGAGACGCTCGAGGAAACTGCAACCCATACCGAAGAAACTGTTGAAGAGACCACCAACCAGACCGAAGAAACCGTCGAGGAAACCGAAGATCATTTCGCGAAAACGACTGGCGAAACTATCAACCAGACTGAAACGACCCTCAACGAAACCGTCGAAAATACGACCGACGGGCTCGACGGGACTACGGAAACGTTGAACGTAACTGCTGACGACGACGGGACGAACGATACCGACGACAACGAGACGGACGATAGCGACGACATCGGTGACCTGGGCCTGTAGCACAACCTCGCACGATTGATACGAACTTTGTTCGACCAACCAGAGACGACATGCACGAATACGAGTCACACGATTTCACCGAGACCGGGTTCTCGAGCGAGGCGCTCGACAAGTGGATCATCATCGCGGCCGTCGTCGTCGGGGCCCTCGTCAACCTCAACGCGTTGATGGTGCCGCTGCTCGGCCGGATCGGCGGCGGGACTGTCGCCGGATTCGTCGCGGCGTACGCCGTCGGCCGAATTACATCGGGTCTCCTTCACGCGGTGCTCGCAAGCGCGATCGTGGGTGCCATCTCCGGGACGATTACGGGGTTGATGGGGGCGATGATGGGGCTATACAACGAACCACCGTTGCTAGTGCTCAGTTCGCTCGGTCCCATCAGCCCGATACTCACGGGCTTCGGACTGCCCAGTACCATACTGATCATCCTCGCGTTCTCGCTGCTGACTGCCGTCGACGGCGTCGTCGGCGGTATGATGGGAGGCGGGCTGCGGTCGCTGCTTCCCTGGTGACGAGTGAAGACCCCTTCTCGGCGTTCCCTCGACCCTTGTCTCGACGTCTCAGTTCGAACCGGTACCCGCAGAGAGCTCCTCGAACCCCGTCGCACCCACGGTCTCGCGTGCACCGTCGCTGCCGTCCGCGACGTCTGGGCGACCGGGGATCGGGGCCTCATCGACGAAACAGACATTCCAGGGGCGGTGGGTTCCGTTCGTCGACTCTCGGTAAAAGACCTGAACCGCCTATCACCCAACTATACCGTACCTCGAGTGCGTGATCCCGTCGAATGGACTTACCTAGAGGTCAACGTAACGCTGTTTTAAGTATGTCACACCCATCAGTTGGCGGTACACGGCCGATATTCACCCGATCCCGGGTGATCAGGAGGGCATCTGCTGGGGTTCTATCCGTCAGAGAGAATTACGCTCTCACGGCAAGAGTAAGGTTCGAATCCCTGACGGGCACTACAAGCGAACGAGTGTTCCTCGAGGCAGGTCTGGTCGATTCGACGCCGACGACCACCCACGAGTTCGACTCCGACGATCTCGAGGAAGCGTTCCGGCTGATGGAGAGAAGAAGACGGGATCATCGAACCGCTTCTCCACTTCGGCTAGGGTACAATAACGGCCCAAGAATATAATGAGGGAGGCCGGTGACGGTCGAATATGTACCAAACGATTCTGCTGCCGACCGACGGAAGCGACGCCGCAAACAGTGCCGTGGGACAGGCCTACGAGATAGCCGAGCGCTTCGGTGCGACCGTTCACGTGCTCTACGTCATCGACGCGGAGCAAAACTACTCGTTCGAAGTATCTGAGGAGGAACTGTCCGAAGCGTTTCGAGACGAGGGCGAGACCGTGACGGAGGAAGCGGCCCGCCGGGCGCCGGAGGGCGTCGACGTCGTCACGGCCATCGAGGAAGGGTCGCCACACCAGTGCATTCTCGAGTACGCCGACGAACACGGTGCGGACCTGATTGCGATGGGGACACACGATCGACGCGGTCTCGATCGGTTCCTGATCGGGAGCGTCACGGAGCGCGTCCTGCGTGGGGCGGACGCGTCGGTGCTGGTGACGCGAACGGCCGCGGAGGCCGGCGTCGAAACCGCCGAACGCGCGATCGAAATGGCTCGAGACGTGCTTGGCCAAGAGGGCTACGAGAACGCGACTGTACTCGAGGAACCGTACGAACAGGGCGGCTACTGGATCGTCCGGACGGAGGCAGATCACGAGCAGTTCAACGTGCACATCGAGCGCTCGAGCGGTGATGCCCGGGTTGCTCGGATCGAGAGGCGGTGACTGGTGACTGGTGACTGATGAGTGTGACTGACAACTGACGTGTGCCCCGTCGAACTCGGGTTGTTGAGACACGTCATTCTCCGTCCCGGAGAGCTGACTGAACGTGGCAGAAACCCGGTCACCTGCACTGAACGATGCTGGCGTTTTGATACAGACGACGTCGTCGACGAGCTTTCGCAGTCGCTCGGCAGTCGCCGGCGGCCCACTCACGCCAAAAATACGTGTGGCTGGAAGGCAGGACTCGAGGTCTCCGGTTGGATACGATAATCCCTCTGAACTGGCGACGGGGAGGAAGGTACCCGTCACCAATCCCAGGTCAGGGTCTACTAGGTGGGTACTGATCGGATCGATACTGTCGCGCACGGTAGATAGCGCGACAGGTTGTCGTGGTGGTGCGATTAGTATCAATTTCGTTGCGATTCCCACTCACTTGTAATCGTCCCAGGCGGTCAAAACGCAACGTTCGGTGATCCCCTCTAGCGGGGCTCAGTCTGGTTAGAGATGAGCGCCCACGCAGATAGAGATTGGAAGCGCAAACTGTCCGAACTGGTGGACTGCGACGATTGACTCGGTCCGCAGACGGGCGACGAGCAAGTGGTTCCAGCAGGGCCAACGTATACGGCACCGCTAATCGTACGGCCGCGCATGGAGGCGATGGTTATCACCGACTTCGGCGGGACCGAGGTGTTCGAACAACGTGAGGTCGATCGGCCGACTCCGAGGCCGACCGAGATCCTCGTTCGTGTCCGCGCTTCGTCGGTCAATCCCGTCGATTGCAAAATTCGGCAGGCGGGTTCTTGGGCCGGGATCTCTCCGCCGACCGTCATCGGATACGACGTCTCCGGCGTGGTCGAAACGGTCGGAGACGAAGTCACCGACTTCGAGGCGGGCGACGAGGTGTTCTACACGCCCGAAATCTTCGGCGAACAGGGCAGTTACGCCGAGTATCACGTCGCCGACGAGTCGATCGTCGCTCGAAAGCCCGAGTCGCTCTCCCACGAAGAGGCAGCGGCGCTCCCCCTCGCGGGCGGGACCGCGTGGGAGGCGATCGTCGAACGTGGCGACGTAACTGCCGGCGAGACGGTACTGATCCACGGCGCCGGCGGCGTAGGTTCCCACGCCGTGCAGATCGCCGACGCCGCTGGTGCACGGGTAGCTGCCAGGACGAGTCCCGCGACCGTCGAACAGACCGAAGACCTCGGCGCGACGCTCGCCATCGATTACAAGTCGGAGGACTTCGTCGACGTGATCGAGTCGTCGTTCGACGAACCGGTCGACTTGGTCTTCGACACCGTCGGTGGCGAGACGCTGGTCGAGAGCACCGACATCACGAAGCCCCACGGGCGGCTGGTCACGATCCTCGAGCCGGAAGGTGAGTGGGGCACCGCCTACCAGAAGAACCTGACCGTGGAGATGCTGTTCCTCGAGCGGGATCGACGTCCCCTCGACGGATTGCGCCGACTCGTCGAGCAGGGGCGACTCGAGCCTGTGATCGATTCGGTCTTGCCGCTGTCGGACGTGGCGAAGGCCCACGAGATGGTCGAGGAGGGCGGCCTCACCGGCAAGGTTGTGCTTTCCGTCGGTGGCGAATAACGCCGGGATCTCGATCCGTGTCGCAGACCAGTTTCGGGATTGATTGCCAAAGTACGACTGAAAGCCGCCGCTCTCGTCACTATTTCCGCATTCGCCATCGTTGCTTCCGCCACCTTCGTCCCTGGTCCGGTGCCAGATCGACGTAACAATAATTGGAAACTCCACGGCAGGAACGAACCCCGGATTGATTGGGACTGCCGTAGAAGGAAACCAGTATGGTCAGCGCCATCGAGTACCACGAGCGCACCAAACACTCCCCGCGGAGCGTTCGGGAGAGCAGCCACCGTCTCGATTTCGATAACAAACCTCGCCCCTTCAAGCACTACGAGGACCTCCCGCGCCGAGCGCTATCAGAGCGCGTTCGCGTGACCGGCATTCCTGCGCTGTCAGCGATCACGCCCACCCACGCCGATTTCTCGCACGAGCGAGCCGTCGACCTGGACGCGCTCACGGCGCTGTCGTACTTCTCGACCGGAATCACGAAGCAGGTCACCCGTCAGGGCCGCGAGCTACTCTTTCGTGCCGCGGCCTGCACCGGAGCGCTGTATCACGTCGACCTGTATGCGGTCTGTGGCGACCTCGCGGATCTGAAAGCCGGCGTCTACCACTTCGAGCCCCGATCGCTGTCGCTCGACGTGCTTCGCGAGGGGGACTACCGGGGCGTGCTCGCGGTCGCCAGCGATCACGACGGCGTCGCGACTGCGCCGGTCACGTTCGTCGCGACGTCGACCTGGTGGCGAAACGCCTGGAAGTACCGCGACCGGACGTACCGTCACGCGTTCTGGGATTCGGGAACGGTACTCGCAAACCTGCTGGCGACCGCGGAATCGCTTTCCCTCCCCGCGGAGGTCGTCCTCGGGTTTGCCGACGAGCCCGTCGTCGAACTGCTGGGTGTCGACCCACGACGGGAAGCGCCGCTCGAACTCGTCCCCGTCGGCGCCGGAAATCGTGCGCCCGACTCACCCCCCGTCGAACCAATCGATCCGGCGACTGCGGCGCTGTCGCCTGAAGAGAAGGAGTTCCCGCTCGTCCACGATGCCTGGCGGGCGAGTACGCTCGAGAGCGGAGACGCCGTCCGCGAGTGGCGCTCTACGGCACGAGAGCAGTCAGTCGGACAACGAGAGGGCGGTGATGGAGACCGGATCGAACTCGACCCGGTCGATTACGAGACGGAGTCGAAGCGGCCGCTACACGCGACGATCCGTCGCCGGGGCTCTTGTCGCGCCTACGAGCGCGAACCGGTGAGCTTTCGGAAATTTTCGACGGTGCTCGACCGGGCCACACGAGGCGTTCCGCTCGACGGTCGCGAATCCGACGCCTCGCCGCTCCAGTTCGTCGACGCGTACGTACTCGTCAACGGCGTCGACGACGTCCCACCCGGCGCATACCACTACCACCCCAAGGCGGGCGAACTCGAGCGGCTGATCGATGGCGAGTGTCGCGAGGAGGCGGCCCACCTCGCGCTCGATCAGCGCCTCGGCGGGGAAGCTGCGGCCTGCGTGTACTTCCTGACGGACCTCAAGGCGGTCGTCAATCGACTCGGGAACCGGGGGTACCGACTGGCACAGCTCGAGGCGGCGGTGACCGCCGGGCGTTGCTATCTGGCGACTTACGCACATCGCCATCTCGGCGGAACTGGGCTCACGTTCTACGACGATCGCGTGACGTCATTTCTGTCCCCGCGTGCCGACGGACAGACGCCTATGTTCCTCTACACGTTCGGCAAACCGGAGTAGAGACGTGGTTCGTGTGATTGCTTATATAGCATCTATTCGAATGTGCATCCATCGCTGAGCCGAATTGCGATTCGATTGTACCGACCTGCTCTCGCAACCACCGACCGTATTGATATAGCATTTAGTAGTTTATGGGTCGATTTCAACGACACCCGTGATTACTCGATGATTCGGGACGAGCGTACTCTCTCGTGTAGTCAACTACTCTATCCCCGACGGACGGAAGCGATGGCGTAGTCGAAGCAATTGAAGCGAGCCAGACACTGGTGAATCAGTTCGACTCGACTATTCATGCGTTGTTCGTCAACGAACCGTTCGTCGTTATTACGACGTGGCCTTCGAGGAAGCCGATTGCAAAGCCGAACGAGCATTGGATAGGGCGAGCGAGAAACGTAATCGGGATTGACGTCAAAAAACACCGCAGGACTGGGATTGCGTATTGAGTGATTCCTCGAGCCATCGATGAGTACGAAGGGGTCTCGTGCCAATGGGTACACACAGACGAACGAACTCGAGCACTTCTCCATCGCGAGCGTTACCGGTCGTGGAATTCGCCGGCTTCGGTACTCGTTCGTGTACAGTTTTCAATTCAGACTTCAGAAGACGGGACTCTCGATCAAGTGACGTTCACCTGGGAGCGGCTAATCGACGACGTATGTCGTGTGGCAGAGATGGGCGGAACTCAGTACAGAGCAACTCCAGGATCGGCTGCCTGGGTCGGTCAGCAACGACCTTAAGGGCACACTTGCCCAGAAAGAGGAACACCTCGTTCACGTGAGCCCCTGATGACGGCCAGGCGGAAAGAGTGTGCGTGCCCGCAGCTCGATCCTACCGAATCACCGACGCAGCGTTCTGATGATCAACTCGACGTACTCGATGAACGAGACGGTCGGCGTTCCGGGTAGATACATCGGAGGATCGGACTGATCGAGCGGGTCGTCGAATTTGGCCGAGTTCATACACCAGTTACGGGCCAGAGGCATTTATGTATTCGTAAATATAATACAGGAATTGAAAACTAATATTCGTGATTGTTGGGTGGTGGCGTGGTGGTGAGAATCACTGGTCGACAGTCGCGGCGATCTACTAACCAACTGTACAGAATACAGTCGAGAAAAACTGTGTACCGGGCTGAACGCAATTTCGTGTGAGCTCGAGATGAAGAAACCCGGCGGATCGATTAGATACGGCTGTATGTTGGCCTGAACACGGATCTACAACCAGAAAACTGAAAAAACAATGGGCGTCACGGTAGCCCGGATTATGCGGTTGGCAGTGTTGTGACCCCCAACTGTCGGAGTATCCCGAGTACGTCGGGCCTGACTCGACGCTCCGCTATCTTTCCGTCTTCGAGTCGCAAAAACGCCATTGCCTCGATCTCGAACGCGTTCCCGGTCGGTTCGTGTCCCATGAACACTCCCTCGTGTGTTCCCCGCTGTGTCATCCGGACGACGACCGTGTCTTTTTCCGCGACGGTCTCTTCCGGAGTGACGACGAAGTCGGGAAACGCCGTCCGTAGTTCCTTCGTGGTTTCCACGACAGCCTCTCGGCCCGTTGTTTCGCCCAATGGAGTGTAATCGACGATATCCGCGTCCAGAAACTCTCTGGCTGTGTCGTAGTTGCTCTCGTTAACGAACTCGTTCGCGAATCGACGAACGATCTCTTTGTTTGCCCTGGTTGTCGATGCTGATGCCATAGTCTCCCTCGCACGTCTGTACGCTCGACTCGGACCCTCGCGCTCCTCGATGCCCGATATCTAACGCAAGTGGACGTTACGCCGTGAACTGCGTTAACAATTTTCTCAGTGTTTCTGGAGTCTTCGGCCGAGGAGCCTTCTTCGAAAACAAATTCGATGCAAGCTGTTGGCCAATCGAATGGTCCTTGAGTGGCTCGTGTTGAATACCGACTCTGGACCTTGCACGCCGTTGTAGAGGAGAAGCAGAGGTGAACAAGGTATGTAAAAGACAATGCGCATACCAATTGCACGCCGTCTGGTCCTCTTTTGTGCACTCGAGGGCTCTAAGGTCAGTGGAACCAGGCGAAATCATTTCTCGGCGAATTAGCGATACTCGTGATGGGTACTCAACACTACCTCCTGAACTGGACGGCCGTCAGAACGACGCAAATTCACCCACTGAAAAATCATCTTACTCCACTAAACTGTCCAATAGGAACCAATCAGCACATACCTTGCCGGTATATTGGGTGGTTTTAGACGGATTAGGCGCATAAGCTGTCCTCAACCACCATCATTAAGTGACTGTCACGAGTCCTGGTCAGTGAGACGATGCAGAACAAGCGATCCCTCAATGTCGACGTCCCCGAGTACCAACTCGAGCTATACGACGAGGAGGCCGAACAGATGGGGTTCGGCTCTCGAGCGGCGTACATCCGTGCGATGATCAACGCTGGACGGCGGGATTTCGGCCTCGACCCCCAGGGTGCAGGGGACGAAGACACCACTCTAGACGATCTGATCGAACAGCGTATCCTCACCCACCTCGGCCAGACTGGTTCTCTCCCAACCGACGAAATCGTCGATGGACTGACCGGCGAGGTCGAGCAATCCACGACGGCCGCACTCGAGCGACTGAACGACGCCGGTGACATCGATTACTCCGTCCAGGATGGCGGGTTCGTCCTTAGCCGGTGACCGAGATGGCAGGAAGAGACCTCACGCGAGCATCGGCCGACGCTACGACGGACCCGATCGCGACGTTCGTCGAGGAGATGGAGCTGTACGGGCGGTCGGAAACGACGGTCAACGATTACGAGACGACGCTTCGGCAGTTCGACGACCACCTCGGGCAAGAAACGCTCGACAGCGCTGACCGCCTCGACTGCTTGCGATGGATCCAGGGATTGCGCGACGACGGCTACGCTCCCGGTTCGATCCGGACGAAGGCTGTCCACCTCAACCGATTTTACGGCTACATGGCCCAGGTCGGCACGTTCGACGCCAATCCCATGGTGGTCGTCATGGAAGAGATGAGCGAGAAGGGCGATTCTTCGCCGACGCGCCGCCAAGTAACCGTCCAACAGATGGGCGAGTTCGTCGATGACATCGAACATCCTCTCAGACGAGCGCTCGTAACGTTGCTGGTGAAGACCGGAATGCGGGCCGGTGAAGCGTGCAACCTCGACCTGCGTGACGTCCACCTCGACCACGCCGCCGTTCGAGACCATCGTTCGAAGCCGGTTCGAGCGGCGATCCGCGACCACCCGGATACGCTATTCGTGAGCAGCACCGTCGGCGTTGGAGACGTCGTGAACGACGAGAAGCGCGTCGACGGGAACAAACGCCACCGAGACACCCGAATCCCGATCGACGAGGAGTTGCGGGACGCACTCGTGCGGTGGTTGGCCGTCCGGCCCGACCCGATCTCGGACGCCGACCCGTTGTTCGTGAGCCTCTCGAGGGATTACGGCGAACGGTTGACGAGTGACGCCGTGCGATCTCACGTCCGTTCGGTAGCCGAAGGGTGGGGATGGTACGCTGAAGGTGCGGGGCCGGAAGAGAACGTCACGCCGCACTATTTCCGTCACTTCTTCACCACGGAAATGCGCAACCGTCTGGGGGATGCGTACGTCGTCAAGTACGTCAGAGGCGACGTTGGCGACGTGATGGACAGGTACACTCACAACTGGGAGGAACTTGTCGAGGCACCCTACCGAAACAATATCTTTCGTTTACAGGAATGACCGCCCAGGCCCAAATGAATCATATGTCGCTATATTGAATCTGCACTGTCGTTGTTGAATGCTAAAATACACGCTTGAGCTTCATCCGCACTCAATTGAGCGGCTACGCGTTCTCTGAGCAGTCGGAGATCGTGCCGATGAAGCGAGTTCAGTTACGTGATGAGTGTGTCTACAGCGGCTGGTGCTCTGTCGAGCCAGACGTAATGAGTCGAACTATACCCCGTGTCCGGTTCGTCTCATCGGTCAACGCTTGGCGGAGCACTCGTTAGGCAGGTCTGAGAGGCGAGCAGGTTGTAGAGTTGGTATTGCTATCTAGTCTTCAATTGATCACGATGTTCTCCCTCTTACGGATTCCCGAACAGCCACTGTCTCGTTTAGCACCTCACGTTGAATCACATCATTCAAGTTATTGGTTCGGTATTCGTGTAAGTTGGTAGTTCACTATTAGTGCAAGACACTCGTGACCGCTCGCCCGACTGCCCATCCGGTTTCGAGCAGGTTCAGTCGCCGTCCTCGAGGTGATTTCTCAATCGGAGTTGAAAGTGGGAGAGTCAATATTCGTAGCCGTCCTCCAGAATCACGGTATCGTCGAGACCGGATTTTCGGATGGCCGATGGAAGGAACAGGGTCTGGATCGATTCTTCGATGTCAGTTCCTTCGATATCTAGAATCAGCTCTGGCTCCATGGTATTGCGCTCGTACCCAATACCAGATACTGTTTACAGATGACTGCAGGCTGTTAACTATATCAAGGATAACGAGAATGTCTCGAGTTTGATGATCACGATCGTTGTGTCATCGTTGCTCTCTAGGAGATCAGTATACGTGGCGCTTCGAATGTCAGAACCCCATCAGAGAGTCCAATGCTCGAGTCCGCCGTTACGCACCCGATCGCTCGAGGCGGTTCTGTCCGTCAGCCCTGTAAACGAATTCCCCACCAACTATTGTCGCCAGGACGTCGAAATCAGCGATCTCCTGGGGATGTTCGTACGGATCTCGGTCGAGGATCACCGCGTCGGCAAGCATCCCTGGCTCGAGCGTTCCCTTCCGGCCTTCTTCGAACTCGGCGTAGGCTCCACCGCGGGTGTACGCACGAATCGCGTCGTCGACGGAGAGTCGCTGAGTTGGGTGGGGTGCGTTCACCGCGCAGTGTATCCCGTACAGCGGTCCAAACGGCATCTTGTCGCTGCCGAACGCGAGCGAGACGCCAGCATCCTGGATCGACCGGAAGCGATTGTTCTCGCGCAACCAGCGTTCGCCGAGGCGCGCCTCGTAGAGTCCGCCCGATGCGGACCACTGCAGGAAGTTCGGTTGCATACTCGCGACGACGTCAAGGTCGGCCATCCGCTCGATCTGTTCGTCGGTCGCGAGTTCGACGTGTTCGATCCGCAATCGTGGGTCTGAGACGTCGTAGTCGGCGAGAACCCCCTCGTAGGCGTCGAGGACGACGTCGATCGCTTCGTCGCCGATTGCGTGGGTCGCGATCTGTTGATTGGCTCGAGCGGCGGTTGCGAAGGCCGATTCGAGGTGGTCCGGGTCGATCACGAACTGACCGTCGTTGCCGGGGTCGTCGGCGAACTCGCCCGTCAGTTTCGCCGTTCGAGAACCGATTGACCCGTCCGCGAACACCTTCAGACCGAGTATCCGAAGTCGGTCGTCGCCAAAGCCGCTGGCAAGTTCCAGCGTCGAAAGTTCGTCGACGTGGTCGACGTGAACGTAGTAGCCCAGGCGGATCGGGAGGTCGTTCTCGCGCCACGCGTCGTGGAAGGCGGCGTGAATCGAATCGCCCGCACCGGGTGGCGTCGTCATCCCGACCATGTCCTGGATCGACGTCAGTCCGAGTTCGTTCGCCTGTCGAACGCCGAGGTCTAGGATCGTTCGCGCCTTCTCGCGGTCCGGATACGTCGCCTCTTGGACTCGGATCACCGCGTCCTCGACGACGACGCCGGTCAGGTCGCCGTCGGCGTCCCGTCGAAGGTCGCTCTCGACGCCCTTGAAGTCGACGCGTTCCAGACCAACCGTGTTGAGCGAAATCGTGTGGCCATCAACTCGTTGAGCGGCGATCGGATGGTCGTTGCTGATAGCATCGAGATCGGCCCGCGTGAGGTACTCGCGGTCCCCGACCGGCCAGGTGCTCTCGTCGTATCCGAAGCCGAGCACCCAGTCGCCGGGGTCGGTGCCCGCAGCGTTTTCCGCCAGGAGGCCGAGCGCGTCCGACCGACGTTCGACCGCTTCGAGATCCGTCTCGTGTAACGTCATTCCGACCGACGGAATGTGGGTGTGTGCGTCGTTGAACCCGGGGAGAACGACACACCCGTCGAGGTCGAAGGTGTCGGCGTTCGAATCCGATGCGTCTCGAGCCTCGGCTCCCAGGGCGTCGACCCGGCCGTTTCGAAACCTGATGGCGTTCGACGTCGTCCGATCGTCGTCGAGGGTGTGGACGGTCCCACCGTCTAACAGCAGCGACTCGGCGGTCATATCTGGGACTCGAACCGAGGACAGTAATACGTATCGTTAGAGACGGATTCGACGCCCTGGGAGACGAGTGATAGCCCGCCTGCATCCGTTCAGGACAGGAGTCCGTCGCGCTCGAGGTTCTCGAGGAACGACTCGACGCGGCCACGGTCCTCGGCCGAGAGTTCGACGAGCGGTTCGCGGATGGTACCGCCGTGCATTCCCTGCAAGTCCGTACCGTACTTGACGACGGGAACGTTCTTCGCGGATCCGAACGCGGGGCCGCCGCCTGCCTCCTCGCGCAAGTCCTCGTAGGACCGCAGAGCGTCACGGATCTCCTTCGCACGCGCCCAGTCGCGGTCGGTGAGTGCATCCGACAGCTCGAGGACGGGGCGCGGGATGAAGTTCCCGATTCCCGTCGTGAAGCCGTTCGCACCCTCAATCGCGTAGGCGAGCGCGTAGCGCTCGGCGACACCGTTGAGCCACTCCACCTCACCCGAGACGGTCTCGACTAATCGGGAGAACTCCTTGACGTCGTTGACGGCGTACTTGACGGCGACGACGTTCTCGATGGTCGAGAGTTCCTCGAGCACCGTCTCGTCGAGCAGCGAACCGCGCTTGTAGACGACGAGTCCGAGATCGGTCGCCTCCGCGAGCGTGCGGTAGTACTCGATCAGTCCCTTCCGATGAACGTAGGTGTGACGCGGATACATGATCATCGCGGCGTCGGCCCCCGCGGCGGCGTAGTACTCGAGGAGTTCGGTCGCGTTCTTCGTGCTGCCACCGGCCCCGCCGACGACCGTGGCGTCGTCAGGCAGCGCGTCAACCGTCGCACTGACGACGTCGATTCGTTCGGTCTGTGACAGCGAGTAGTACTCGCCCGTGTTCCCGCAGGGGATGAAGACCCGAGCGCCCTCATTGTACAGCGTCCGTACGTTATCGGCAATCCGTGTCTCGAGGACGTCCTCACCGTCCTCGCTGAACGGCGTCGGTATCGTGAAGGCAACTGATCGAAGGTTCTCCCGCAGTGCGTCGTAATCCATGATCGCTGTCGGTATCATTCGGGTGTTGGACCATTATATTTCCGGTCACCCCACTCCTGCGTACGAGTGTCGACTCGGTGCAACCGACAGGTGACATAGTCTCCGTGGCCCACTGTTCCAGGAGATTCGTCCTCACTGGCCATGAAGATTCGTTCGCGCTCGAGACGCGTTTTCGGTTACGGGGAAACGTATAACCCGTACTACGTGAGTGAGTTCCATAGAAGTGAAATGAGAGACGAGACCTCGCTCTCGCGCGGGCTCCTCGGACACTGGTCGGGCGAGCGATCGCCCGACGGTATCGTTCGAGACCGGTCGCTCGAGGGCAACCACGGTAACTACGGAATCGACGCCCGTTGGATCTGGTTTACGAACCCGCGGGCGGTTAGACACGTCGGTGATCGGGAGCGAACGTACGTCTGCTACCTCGGCGGCCCGACCGGGCGGGATATCGTCGCCGCAGCCTACGACCACGAGACGCGGTCGTTTTCGACGACCGTCGTCGACGAATCGTTCTCCGACGACGACCACACGAACCCGTCGCTTATCGTCCGTAACGACGGCCGGATTCTGCTGTTCTGGGCAGGCCACAACGGTGACGCGCTGCACTACGCCGTCTCCTGCGATCCCGAGAGCGTGTCGGCGTTCGGTCCGACCCGGCAGATCGAACAGGAAAGCGTCACGTATCCGAACCCGGTTCGGTCGCCCGACGATCCGGAGACGCTATACCTGTTCTACCGGGATCGAACATACACGCGCGACGTGACGAACGACAAGTACGGCTACATGGGTGACGGCAACCTCTACTACCGGGTTTCCGAAGACGACGGGCTGACCTGGAGCGACCAGACGCGAATTGCCGTCCCCCCGGAGGGCCACTACTCGATGTACTTCGTTCCCGCTCGCGGAGACGACGCGATTCACTTCTTCTTCACCGACGCCGAGCGCGGTGGCGATGCCCCCAAGTGGAACGTAATGTACGCCCAGTTTCGCAACGGACGCTTCCACGCCGCTGACGGGTCGCAAATCGCTGGCACTGACGACCTACCGATGACGAAGTCAGACCTCGAGGTCGTCTACGACTCCACCGCAGCGGGCAACCATTACGCCTGGGTCTGGGACAGTGCGGTCGACGACGATGGCAACCCGGTCGTTGCGTACGCGACGTTTCCATCGACGCTCGCTCACGAATACCGGTACGCGCGGTGGGACGGCGACCAGTGGTGCGATCACCACCTCGCGGACGCGGGCCGCTACATCGCCAGACGGCCGATCGAGTTGCACTACTCCGGCGGGCTCTCGATCGATCGCGACGATCCGAGCGTCGTCTACGGCTGCGTCTCTCGAGGCGACCAGTGTGAACTCCGGCGGTTCGAGACCGATACCGGTGGTGAGACGTGGGCGGAGATGACGATGACGAAACGGCCGGTCGGCTGTGCCATCAGACCAGTCGTCCCGCGAAACGCCGGCGAGGAGGTGCCAGTTCTCTGGACGACGGGCTCGTACAAACACATGGACACGGCACAGACCGTCCTCCGCGGGCTGCCCGCCGACCAGCTAATCGGGTCGAAACTCGAGGGCGATGGGTCACACGGCGTCGATCTCGGATTCGACCGCTACGACGCCGCCACGTTCGCCGGCGGAATCTCCGTCGCTGCGCGCATCGAACCGCGAGACGTAACGAGGCCGCAGGTACTCGCGAACTTCGGCGGTGCGGTCACGCTTGGAGTTGGTCTCACGGGAAAATCGGCGATCGAATTCTCACTGCGCGGCCCGAGAAAGGAGTGTACAGTCGCGTGGACAGACGTTGCGGCAAACGAGTCCCATCACGTAGCGGGCGTCTGGGACGGGCGGGACCGCCTCGCACTCGCCGTTGACGGTGAGGTGATCGACGAGGGTCGCTTCGACGGACCACTCGAGTTCGAGACCGACTGGGCCAGCTGGACGCTATTGAAGGGTGAGTACCTCTTCGATCACGGCTACGACGGAACCGCGACGGACGTCCGACTCTACAACCGACCGCTCTCGACGGCGGAGTTGCGGGCGCTCGCGGAGTAGTCACTGCAGCGACCACCTCGAGAACGTTACCGCGGCCACCTCGAGAACTGTCGCTCTCGCCCAATTCGAACGTCGAACTTACGGTCCCGGCGCGCCGAATCCTGTCACTGTGGGTACTGATATCGAAGCCTACAAGAGGATTACCTCGGTGAACGACGTATGGACGTAGGATTCATTGGAGCTGGCAAGATGGCCGCCACGCTGATGGAGAAAGTCGACGCCAGTAGTGACGCGAGCATCACGGCAATCTGTGACATCGACGAGGACGCCGCTCGAGAAGCCGCAGAGCCTCGCAACGCGTCGGTGTACACCGAGCACGAAACCCTCTACGAGGAGGAGTCCCTCGACGCGGTGTTCATTGCGATCCCCCCGTTTGCGTACGACGACCAGGTGACCCTCGCCGCGGAACACGGAATCGCCGTTTTCGTCGAGAAGCCGGTCGCCCTGAAACCCGAACAGGGGCGAGAGACGCAGGCGGCGATCGAGGACGCCGGGATCGTTACCGGAACTGGCTACGTCTTCAGGTACGACGAGATCACGGAGAAGGCCCTCGAGTTGCTCGAAGGCCGGGAGATTGCGATGCTCACCGGCCGCTACTGGAGCAGCCTGCTCGCGAGTCCGTGGGGGAACGAACTCGAACTCTCCGGTGGCGAAATCGTCACCCGGACGACTCACATCTACGACCTGGTTCGGTATCTCGGCGGCGACATCGAGCGCGTAACGGCTGCGAGTACGGATCGGATCGGAACCCCGGAGATCGACTACCCGGACGCCACGACGGCGACACTGGAACACGAGAACGGCGTCATCAGCACCGTCTCCTCGGCAGTGACGTCGCCGGAGTGGACGGCCGAGTTGAATATCGTCGGCGAGGATGTCCATTTACACTTGGATTACACGACACAGGAGCTCACCGGTACGGTCGGCGAGGAGTCGGTCCACTTCGAACTCCCGACCGATCGATACGGACAGGAGGTGACAAACTTCCTCGAGGCCGTCGATCGAAACGACCCCGCACACGTCCGTTCAGATTACGCGGACGCTGTTCGGACGCTGTCACTCAACTGGACCGTCATCGACGCCGCCGAGTCGGGCGAACCGGCCATCGTTGGTGAGACGCCTCGATCCTGAGCGGAGCGAACAGGCCCATCGACGGATCGACGTGTGGGTTTTTCGTTCGACGTGTAGCGTTTTGAATCGGTTATCGAGATAGAACTCGAGTGCGTGAGCGGTTTTTTATCGTAGCGTAGGCGGCTCGACAATCACGGCGAAGGCCGCTCGATGACCCGGTGACTCGAGTGCTCGCCGACCACTCAGATCGTCTCGGTCTGCCAGAAGTAGTACTCCAGAGGGAGGACCGCTCGCAGAAACGGCCGCGAGCGCCTGATCGGCCAGCACGCGTCGGGCGAGCCAAACAGGAGGCGGGTCATCGTCCGCCGGTCCAGGACGACATCCGGCTCTCGCGTCGTTCGCTCGACGTGAACGCCGGTCGCGTCGTAGGCGACCGTCACGGCGTCTGTCGTCTCGAGTCCCTCTACGGCCAGCGTCACCGCCCCGGATGGACACCCGAAGTCGTCGTCGACGGTCGCCCATCGCTCCGCGAGCAGCGGTTCGTACGCCTCGAGCGTCGCGAGCAGGTCGAGGATATTCAGTTTTCGATGCGGGCGCGTCTCCCAGTCGATTGCCAGGTCACAGAACGACGGGACGAGCGGATGGTGGGGATGGGTGAACACCTCCAGTTCGGCCTCCGTCTCGAGGACGGATCCGAACAGTGTCGTGACGCCCTCGCGCGAGCCGCCGAATTCGAGGACGGACGCGGGGTCGGTCCCGCGATAGGCGAGGTACGCTGGTCGATCTCCGTCGTAGACGAGTATCTCGAGGTCGCGCTGGCCGAGCAACCGCTCGTATCCACGGTCGGTGCGGGTTATCCGGTACCGTTCGCGCTCGTGGATATCCGTGATCAGTTCGAGATCCGTCCGACGTCGATACTGGCGGATGTCTGCGGAACCGGCGGGATCAGCAGTGAACGATCGACGCGTGATCCGGTACCGGTCCTCTCGGCCGGCGTTCTCCCAGCCGAATCGCCCGTAGCCGAGTCGGTCGCCCTCGAGTTCCGCGAGGGGGACGTCCTGTGAATCGAGGCGGTCGAGCCAGAACTCGAGGAGCTGGGTCATGTACCCGTTTCCGCGGTGGTCCGGGTCCGTCGCGACGCCAGCGATGCCGTAGCACGCGACGGTCGCGGATCCGGCACGAAGTTCCGCCGGAACACAGGCCACGTGGCTCACGATGTCGCCGTCGCAGGTGACGACCGCGTGTCGGTTCGGCCGTGTTTCATCGAAGCAGTGGGGCATTCGCCGTTCGAGACCACCGCGTTCGAAGCCGAAACATCGTTCCGTGAGCGTCATCGTCTCCCGGAACTCGCCCGGCCGAATGAGCCGCGGCCCCTCGATAGCTGGAGTCACGGAAGCACCTACTCACCACGCCTACAACACAATTTCGGTGATAGATATCCACGAACGGTACCCGACGAGGACGGGGCCGTATCGTTTCGGTCGAGTAAACGGCGAGCGATGTACCCGACGATTGCATTCGGATTGCCGTCTGTGAAGTCGTGTCCTCCCGGAGGGGTACCGTCCGAAAACGACCACTACGCCAGTTAGTTCCTGGTCTGACGAGGGCCGGTTGGTCCACTGATTGACTCGAGTTCGATCAGGCGACGGGGCCGAATCGACCTCTAGTGGTGTGGTAATAGCGTCGGTCGATGCACACGCCGTACTGCTATCGACCAGCGTGCAATGGTCCTTCCTCGTCAGAGAAACCATTCGTTCCACCGAGACAGACCCGAGCAGGACTCGAGACGGTGCACACGAATCCGTTGCGTGCAGCAATTCGTTTGGGTAGGTCAAACGAACGTCCGAAACCGGACTGCTGCGGCGATAGTCGACTATCGACCGGCCTGCTGGCGGACGAGCAGTCGCTCCACAGGTACACTCAGTTACATCCACCTCGGGGCTTACAACATTATGTATGTCACACGAAGGGAGCGGATGTGGTTGGTATCCTGACGATTAAATAAAAAGGAATCGAACCAGAACCGACGTATCCCACAGGTTTGATTATTCGAAACAAATATGTACAATGATGTGCCTCCCTGGCTGGGGAAACGGTTCCGAGCGGCCACACATCCATCGAAGAAGCCGTCTACGCCGTGCGTTTAGCAATTCCAAACGATTGTTGACACTCGCGGCATTCGAGGTGCCCACACGAACCAAGCAATCTGGCTTTGGAGGCTACCCCTCACAAGGTCGGGTCGGAGCAACCGGACACTCTCATCTCGGGAATTAACTCATTGACTTTCGAGACGAACAACGTATCATCACAGAGAAGGTAGCGATTAATAATTTCAACATCTAACGAACGTAATTTTTACGTGAATGTTATGTGCCACTGCGTCACATTATCGTGTGTGGCACTCACATGAACAGACGATCGTATCTTTCATCCGTTGGAATCGCAAGCGGTGTCCTGGCGGCCGGTTCGATGAAGACCGGTGCAGACTCGCTTGACATCAGTAGCCAGTCTCCATCCGAATCGACCAATCGAATTCAAACGGCGGGCGACCTCGCTCGCCTGTCGACCGACGAGATTCTCGAGCTCGACGACGAAACCGTCCGGCGGCCGTTCAACCCGGAACTCGGCGGCGGTGAGGCGTACGATCCCGACGAGTTCGAGGGTGCTGAAGCGTATCCTCACGGCGGGAAAGTCACCCGAGACCTGGCCGAATACGTCGTTTCCGATGCGGACGAACTCGAGACGGCAGCCGGCGATTCGACTGCCGGAGAGATCATCTGGGTCGAGGGAGACGCCGAGATCGATATGACCGGCGTCTCTATCACGCTCCCTGGCGGCGTGACGCTCGCGTCCGACCGTGGGCAAGACGGGTCGGAAGGGGCGCTCCTCTCCCAGGACGAGAACGGGTTTAATGCGTTCATCAGTACTGGCGGTGACGACGTTCGACTCACCGGGCTTCGACTGTCCGGGCCCGAACACGAGCACTGGGACTACGAGGACAAGGGAATCGACAGTATCTACGACGTCGGAATCACCTACGGACTCCTGATCGACGACACTGACGACGTCGAGGTGGACAACTGCCAGTTCTCCGGGTTCACGTACGCCGGCATTCGGGTCGGAATGTGGGGTGAGTACGAGTGTGAAGGGGTCTACATTCACCACAACGAGTTCGTCGACAATCCATCGCCATCACTCGGGTACGGCATCAACGTCTACGGCGGCGATCCGCTTATCGAGTACAACTATTTCGATAACAATCGTCGTTCCATCGCCGGCGTGGGCGGTGACGTGCCGATGAACTACACGGTCCGGAACAACCTCTTTGGCCCGCGGACACAGTTGGCACCGATCGACGCCCACGGAGGCGAGGTCGACGATATGGACGAACCACAGGCGGGCGTGCGCATGAACATTGAGAACAACGTCGTCCTGTCGGAGAAGGCCGTTGTCTCCGACGCTCCACAGCCGGCGATCGTCATCCGTGGCGTGCCGCGGGAGCGAGCTACGATCCGGAACAACTGGTTCTTCACCGACCGCGCTCCGCCGTTCAGTGCGGACGAAGGGACTGGTGACGGTGGCGCGGCGATCCGCCAGTGGACCGACCAGTATACCTCGATCACCGCGTACAACAACGTCTTCGGAAAGTTCGTTTTCACGGCAGAACTCGGAACGCCCGGAACGGCGTGGAGACCACAACAGGCACGCGAAGACCGAGATACCAACTGACGGTCGCCCGACCGTACTTTCGCCACGTTCTCTCCGGCTGCACTCGAGAGAGACCGATCACTTTGAAGGGACCTACCGTCGAGTGGTCGGGCGTATACTGGTCGTAGTAGTCTCGCTATCTTTCCCCTACGATACGCTCGGTGACTGTTCGACGGACGATGCAGTCGAACATCTTGTTTGGGGAGAAGAATCCTCGAAATATGGACTGTTGAAATGTCTGTGGCTCACTGACCGCGCCGTATCACGGCCAAAACGACGTAGAGGCCCACCGAAACGAGAATGACCGTCGCACCGTAGATCCCGAGCATTCCGGCGACGGTACCGTCTCCTCGAACCGCTCCGACCAGGAGCAAACCGAAGCCAAACAGCAGACTCAGTGCCAGTGGCTGCTCGAGCAACGATTGGACCGACTGGTCGATCCGTGACGATACGCCCTGTGAATCTTCGGACAGCTTCGCGGACATTGTGAGTTACTCCGACCTTCGGAGGACAACTGCATAAACCTTCACCTCCCCAGAGTGCGCTCGAGGGAATACAGGTGGCCGGAGCGGAAGACTCGGTTTTGAGCCCGTGATTAGGGTTGGGACCTGCAGACGAAGACGATGGGGAAGACCAAAAGGAAGACGAAAACGAAGAGTATAGTAACCGATCAGTTTCGGTTCGTGACGTCCTCACTATCGTCGACGGTCTTGGAGTGGCGAGCCCTGAGGCGGGGGTTGAACACCTTGTCCAGTCCCTGCGAGAGCAACACCAGTGCGAACGAGAGCAGTATGAGTGCCGCCATCGGCGGGTACAACCAGTGTGCGGCCCGCTCGGGGTTCGAGAGGGCGCCTCCAGTCGCGTACGCGTCGTTCATCATGGTCCCCCAGTTCGTCTCCGAGTAGGGAAGGAACCCGAGGAAGTACAGCGCGACGGAAGCGAAGATCACGCCTCGAGCGGCCTGTGCGGAGTTGATCAGTACGTACGGCATGAGCTGTGGGATAATGTCGTTTCGGAGGATCGAGCGCGTCGAGACGCCCATCGAGCGGACGGCTTCGACGTATGACGCCTCGCGAAGCGTCAGAACCTGCGATCGAATCGTCCGTGCTAGTCCGGGCCAACTGTCGATCGCGAGGATCACGCCGACGGCGAATGGATCCCGCGGCTGGTAGATGGCCGCCAGGACGACGACTAGCGGAAGCCCGGGAATGACCATGAGGATGTCCGAGATGAGCATCAGGACGTAATCGACGATCCCACCCTTGTATCCCGCGACCGTCCCGACGACGACCGCGACGCCTGCGGCGAAAATCGCCCCTGCGAGCCCCATTTTGAGCACGGCAGGCGTGGCGTGGACGAGCTGTTTGTGGATCGGTCGACCCATATTGTCGGTGCCAAGAGGGTATTCCGTCGACTGGAACCAGGTCATGTACGTCTCCGCCTCGTTGATCGACGGTTCTGGGACGAGGTAAACGCCCACCGTTCCGGTGAAGACGAACAGTCCCAGCACGACGATTCCAAACCGGGTTCGCCAGTCGGTCCAGGCGATTCGGGCCTGCGTTAGGAAGTAGCGGTCGATCGCCCGTGAGTACCTTTCGCGTTTCGACATCGTCGACATCGATGACTGGGACATGTTGGTCAGGAAGTCCGGCGTCGACCCGCCGTCAGTCCTCGCTTCGTTCGCCCCGTCGTCAGCCGTTCGTTCGTTGTGTTTCATCTTGAAATCAGCTCAGTATGACTCTTTGTCGTTCGTTCCGGCCCGTGGATCGATCAACCCGTACGTCAGGTCAGCGATCATGATTCCGGTGATGGTGATCGTCGAGAAGAATATGAGCAGCCCCATCAAGAGCGGATAATCATGCTGTGAAAGCGCTTCGTAGGTGTACCATCCGATTCCGGGATACGTATAGATCTGTTCCATGATGATCGAACTGCTGAAAATCGCGGCGATACCAATCATGAAGCTCGTGTACAGGGGCAAAATTGCGTTTCTGCCGACGTACCGGATCGCGATCCGATTGTCACTCAGCCCGCGGAGACGGGCTACTCGAAGGTAGTTCTCCCCCATGACGCGGATACAGTTCCCCCGCATCGCCAGCGCGGAGCCGCCGAATCCGACGATGATACTCGAGGCGATGGGGAGTGCAGAGTGATGCAATACGCTCAGCATGAAGGGGATGTTGAACCCCTCCGTCGTGGAGGGATCGTATCGACCTCTGGTCGGGAACCAGCCGAACTTGAAGCCGAGAAACGAGAGCATCAGGATCGCCCCAACGTAGTACGGAACCGAATTGAGGAACGTCGCACCGATAGATGCAACGTTGTCGAACCGGGACCCCTCCTTGTAGGCCATGAGCGCGCCCAGGACGATGTTCGCGCTAAATCCGATCAAGAGCCCGTAGATACTCACGAAGATCGACCACGGCATCGCTCGAAAGAGAATATCGAAAACTGGCTCGCCACGCCAGAGGGATTCACCGAAATCCTGGTAGACGACGATGTTGACCATGTACTCGGCGTAGGCTTCGAGAATTGGTTGCTCTGGGTCGATGTTCGTTCGCAATTCGATCATTCGGTTGATCTGATCGATGTTCACGTCCTGGCCCTGTTGAAGGGAGGTCTGTATCATTTCGTCTCGCATAACCTCGATTGGACCACCCGGCATAAGACGATAGAGAATAAAGGTTATCGTTATTACAGAAAATAACGTAATAATTGCTTGCCCTACTCTCCTGGCATAGTAGTTCATACTGGCTCATTTCGCTAGTCGATATTAAACTTTGCGTCAGGTGTTATCATGCCAAGGAGACGCCCTCGACGGGGGATATTGTTTTCAACTGCATTGACTTCACCGACACCCGAACAGTTATATGGGAATCGACGGTGACACTCTACGTAATGGGGCGATCGTTCACCGCGGAACTGGGCAAGCAAGTCTGTACGTACAAACTCTACCTGATCTTCGGCGTCTCACTGGCCCTGGTCCTGATCGCGTTCTCGCTAGTTTCGCTCACCGTCGTCGAACCAGCGAGCGCGACGTATGTCATCGTCGTCCTGAACCTCGCAACGCTCGCTGTCCTCACTGTCGCCATGTCAGTCGCGATCGTCATCTGTACGAGACGTGACTATTAGTGCTCCGCCGAGCGTCGACCGATGAGTCAAACCGGCTTCAAGTCCGGTTCGATTCTTCGCTGTAAGCTCTGAACGCCCTCAGTGCGATTCCAAACCTGAATTGAGGGGTAACACCGATGGCGTCTACCTGTTTTCACTCACCAGTCGACCCTCGGAAGCGTACGAGTACCCCTCTCGTCGACTGTTTCCGGAATCGAGTATCGTCAGTAACCCCACCGGAGAAGACGAGAGCGAGCAATGAGCGTCTACGGCCAGTTCGTCGTCGCGATTCACTCCGGAAGCGGTTCGCTGTTCCAGTATTCGTGGTTCCGCTCAGACCGGAAGCACGCGACGTCCGAACGGCCGCTTTCGTCGGCTGGCGTCAACTGTGGAACCTGGGTCGTACACACCTCTCGAGCCTTCGGACACCGGGTGTGGAACCGGCACCCGCTCGGTGGGTGTTTCGGGTCCGGGATGTCGATTTTTCGCATCGGAAGTTCCTTCGCCCCTTCTTTCGCCGCGTCCGGATCCATGACCGGCGTCGCCCACCGAAGAATCTTCGTGTAGGGGTGTTTCGGATTTCGGATGATCTCCTCGGCGTCACCGATCTCGACCAGGTTTCCGAGGTACATGATCCCGATACGGCCGCCGACCTTCTCCGCGAAGTAGTACGCGTTGGCGAGGTCGTGTGAAATGAAGAGATAGGACGTGTTGACCTCCCGTTGCAGGTCGTGCATGAGGTCCATCATCTCTATCCGCAACGAGACGTCGAGGGCACTGACGGCCTCGTCGGCCAGAATTACGTCCGGGTTCATCAGGAGCGCACGGCCCAGTGCAACCCGTTGTTGTTCACCACCGCTTAGCTGGTGGGGATACCGCGACGCGTACGACGACGCCGGTTTCATCCCGACGTAATCGAGCAGTTTGTAGATCCGTTCCTCTCGATCGTCGACGCTCAAGTTTGGATACCACTTCTTCAGCGGCACCGACAGACTGCTGAGGATGGTTCGATTGGGGTTCAGTGAACTCCCCGGATCCTGATGGATGATCTGGAGCGACCGACGGATGTCCGCGAACGGGATGTCTACGTCACCACTTCCGTCCTTGGCGTCCCAGATATCCTGTCCGCGGTACCGTACCGAACCGTCAGAGGGTCGCTGCAGGCCGACGGCCGTCTTTCCCAGCGTGGTCTTTCCGCACCCGCTCTCGCCGACGAGAACGATCACCTCGTTCTCGTGGATGTCGAGGGAAACCCCATCGACCGCCCTGACGACCTCTGCCTTCTTCCGTCGAAGGGTCTGCATCAACGACCTGTCCGAAAACTCGACACCGACGTCGTCCAGCGTGACGACCGGTTCGGAACTACGGCTCATCGAACGTCACCTCCTGTTCCTGGTCGCTCAGTGTATAGGTGAGCTGTTCTCGGGCGTCCTCCCAGTGGTAACAGGCGACCTCGTGGTCGGCGCTCACGGGCTCGAGTTCCGGATCGACCGCCACACACTGCTCGTCTGCCAGCGGACACCGAATGTGATAGGAACACCCCTTCGGCACGTTGACCGGGTCTGGACTGTCACCCTCGATTGGTTGCATATCTTCCAGGGCAGACGACAGATTCGGGACGGCCTTCAACAGTGCTCGAGTGTAGGGATGGGCGGCGTCTTTCAGGATGTCGTAACACGGGCCCACTTCCACGAACTGGAACGCGTACATTACGGCGAGGCGATCGGCCAGATCCGCGACGAGCGGCAAATCGTGCGTGATGAAGATCATCGTGATCTCGTACTCGTCGTGGAGTTTCGCCAGCAGATTCGTGATCGAACGCTGCATCAGCAAGTCGAGCGCCGCCGTCGGTTCGTCCATCACCAGGACGCTGGGCTCGAGCAACAGACTGAGCGCGATCAGGGCGCGCTGTTGCATACCGCCACTCAGTTCGTGTGGATACGAGTCGAGAACGCGCTCGGGATCGAGATACAGGTCCGTGAGCAACTCGCGGCCGTAAGCCATTCCTTCCTCGACGTCGCGGTTGTGGGCCCGAAGCGTCTCCTTGAAGTGGCCGCCGATCGACATCGTCGGGTTGAACGAGTCCATCGCCCCCTGAAACACCATCGAGACTTCCTCCCACCGGAACTTTCGGAGCTCCTCTTCGTCGAGGTCCCGGACGTCGAACGGATCGCCGTCAGGAGGGTGGTAGATTACCTCGCCGGTCAACCTCCCTGGATTGACGACTGCGTCCAGGAGCGCCGATGCGAACATGGATTTGCCGCTGCCACTCTCGCCGACGATCCCGAGAATTTCGTTCCGATGGATATCCATCGTCACGTCGTCCATCACTTTCGACGTCCCTCGTTCCATGTCGAACGTAACGGATGCGTTCCGGACTTCGATCAGTGTCTCCCTCCCCCAGGAGTTTGGCGAGGTCGTCACTCCGTCACGTACGGTCACAGAGAGTCACCTGTACGGGAGCAGTCGACTTTACAGTGACGTTCGGTTCGTCACGTACCGAGAACTCGATCATCAGCCGTTCCATACCCAAAGGGAGGGTGGTTTTCTCACATAAGCTTTTAGGAACCTGTTTGCCGACGTATAGCTTTTCGTGGGACAGAAGTCGTGAGAGAAGAGGAAAGAGGGAGAGAAAGAAGACGGTGCTAATTCCGCTCACCGAGCGGCCGTGCGGGTTCGTTATGGGTACCCAACGGTGCCGTTCTTGATGAGGGGGTACAGCGCGTTGTTGGTTTCGAGCCGCCACTCCTCGTCGACCGACCAGTCGAAGTCACGCGTGTTGGCCCAGCGACCGGATTGGCGGTAGAGCAGGTCGATTTCCGGCATGTGGAAGTTCCACATCCAACACAGCTTTTTGATCTGTTCGTTGGTCCACTCGACGTCGTCCGTAACCATGATCTCGTCGACAATTTCGACCAGGTTGATCTCCTCGGTGTCGCCGGAGAGGTCGAGTTGACCGATTTCGGTTGGGATTTCCCAAACGAGCGGCTTCCCGTTGTACGGCGAGTGCGTGCGGCCGTCGTCGAGCCACTGCTGGATCGTATCGTTCGCAGCGCTGGTTCCACCAGTTGCGATCTGTGACACGAGGCGAAGCCCGAACGAGTGATTGTACCGGAAAAACCCAACCGGGTGCTGGTAGTCCGCTGCGTAGTGGCTGTACGGCGTGAGCCCCCAGTCCATGGTTTCGTTGAACCGCTCGGTCACCTGGTTCTGCTCCTGGCCCTCGAACACGACGGGGAAGCCGTACTCCTCGAGCTGGGCGTGGACGGTCTGTCCTGGGACGTTGAAGAAGTAATCCGTCCCGATGGGCATCAGGATCGGATCGAGTTCTTCGCCGTCCGGATTGTAAACCGTCCCGTCTTCGCGCGAGTAGCCACCGGCCTCGAGGAACTGATCTGCAAGTTCGTGGTCGGATGCCTGGGGTGCGTAGTCGATGAAGTTGTCCAGGTCGTCGCCGAGGTACGTATTGTTCCACTCCTGTTCGATGCCCGTGTGGACGTCGATTGGCAGTCCAGTCTCGAAGTTCGTGACGACGTCCTGCGTGTTGATGACTGCCGTTATCGCGCGACGAACGGCACGGTCCTGGAGTGCCTCGGTGTGGTTCCAGTTGATCGTCATCGAGTACATGAACTTCGAGGCGTACTTCGCGAGGTCCTGGTAGTGGTCGGGGAGTACTTCCCTGTACTTCTGTTCCATCGCGACGGACGCGAAGTCGACCTTTTCGTTCGATATTAGCTCGTCCTGTGCGGCACCCCCAGCGACGAGTTCCTCGTACTGTTCGATCTGGATGTCTTCGGACCAGCGGTGGTGGTCGACGGGTTCGAGCGTAACGCCCTGTGTGGACCAGTCGACGAGTTCGAACGACCCCGTGCCGAGCCCTTCGTTCATGTACTGGTCGATATCGATTTTCTTTTCGAGAACCTCAGTTGCGGCCGCATCACGTTCCTCGTCCGTCGACGCGTCCTGCAGCGCCTCGAGGTGGGGTTGCCACGTCTCTGCATTGAGGGAGTCAAGGTTACCGCTCACGCCACCCAGGTCGGTGGTCTCGATGAGCGCAGGATTCTTGGGCTCCTTGTAGGTGTACTCGATCGTCAGGTCGTCGACCAGTTCGATGTTCTCGTACTGGCTTCCGTCGGGTGACATCAGCCGATTCACTTCTTCCCACGTGTACAGGTCCTCTGCGGTGTACTGGTCGCCGTTCCAGAAGGCGAGGTCGTCACGAAGCGTCTTCGTGAGTACTAGGCTATCGAGGTCCCAGTTCCAGGACTCGAGAGCCGGCGTCTCGACGTTCCCGTTGTTGTAGACGATCGTTTGCCGGTCATTGGTGAAATCGGCCAGTCGGGACGGGAACTCTTCACCGAGAGGGTTGAAGTTGTACTCGTCGGGAAGCGTACTGCCGGCAATTCGGGTCAGCGTCCGGTTCTCACCGTTGCCCCCATTTCCTCCGTTGCCGCCGTTGCCTCCGTTGCCTCCGTTGCCTCCGTTGCCACCGTTACCACCGTCGCCGCCCGTACACCCGGCGAGACCGGCCGTCGCACCCGCCGTCAGGGCGAGAACGTGACGCCGACTGGTCAGATTCCTGTTGCTACGCGTGCCCACTGTAGGTTTGTCACCGTCTGGCATAGGAACCACACTCGCCCCAGGTACGATAAATCTTTCCCCGCGAAGTATGTGGATTCGCCTGGGAAATTTGCCGGGTTCTAGAATTTACTGGCCGTTCCTCTTTACTTACCCAAATCGTTATGGAACTATCTCGTGCAAGTTCCGACCGCCAGCCGCGGCGAATCCAGAGACGACTGGTAGCCGAGGTCTGGTCGGTCAGAGGCCGGTCACAGAAGAACGAGAGGTGCCGAACGGGTGCGGTCAGAAAGCAATCCTGATTCGATCCGCTGTTCGCGGTCGGCGATTGATACGCTCGACTCGAGCTGATCCTTCGCCTCGATGTACGACCACGTTCGCTCGCGACAATCACCCACATCGTTCTGGAGGGGGTCAGAAAATCGATCGAAAGAGATCACTCGAATCGTTCGAGCCCGTGAATAGAGATCGGACGACGACAGCGACAGGTATCCAGGGAACCAATATCCAAAAGCGACGGGACGCTCCGAAGACGAATGGGCGAAGACTATAACTCATGCCGGGCGAGCAACGTGAGTATAGATAGCGAATAGCATGACGAGCAACTCGTGGAGAAAAATGGTTCACGGTTGCCCAACGGACGTCGAGGGTTCGTGGTCGGTGCCGCGGCCGGAGTACTCGGACTCGGGGCGACGAAACTCGCACTCGAGCTACGCACACCCTACGACATCAACAGCTTCGACTATCACGAGGCCCGGCTCCGTGCGGCCGGACACAGCGATCCGCCGCCACGGGCCCGTCGAGAGGCGGTCTTCGACTGGGTCGCCGAGGACATGCCGTCGACCTGAGGAGTGTTGGCCCTCGAGGCGTGAACTCGGCTGTCGAGGAACCACAATCGGTGGATTCCTCGAAGCCGACGCCACCAACACGCTTTTGCCCCCTCCGAGACCTTCTTCAGCGGACTATGGCCAGTGATCGTCGCTTCGATCCCGCGTGGGAACTCGCAGAACGCATCCGCAACGGAACCGTCAGTCCAACGGCGACCGTCGACGCTCACCTCGAGCGAATCGACGCGCGCAACGACGACGTCAACGCCTTCATCACCGTCGCGGCGGATCACGCCCGCGAGCAGGCCCAAGAGGCGAAACGGGCGCTCGAGGACGGCGAGTCGGTCGGTCCGCTCCACGGGGTACCCGTCGCACTCAAGGATCTCACGGCCTTCCGCGAGGGGATTCGACACACGTTCGGCTGTCGAGCCTTCGCTGACAACGTCGCGACCCACACCGCCGAGTTCGTTCGCCGACTCGAGGACGCCGGGGCGATCGTGATCGGCAAGACCAACACGCCCGAGTTCGGTCACAAACCACTCACCGACAATCTGCTCGTCGGACCGACCGCGACCCCGTTCGATCTCGATCGAAACGCCGGTGGCTCCTCGGGCGGGAGCGCCGCAGCGGTCGCTGACGGACAAACCGCGTTCGCCCAGGGCGGAGACGCGGCAGGATCCGTCCGTATCCCGGCGGCGTGGTGTGGCGTCTACGGATTGAAACCGTCCTTCGGACGGATCCCGGAATCCGCACGTCCGAACGCGTTCCAGTATCACTCGCCGTTCATCTGCAAGGGCTTTCTGACGCGATCGGTCAAAGACGCCGCGATCGCCCTCGAGGTCACGGCAGGACCGAACGCCCAGGATCCGTTCGCCTTGCCGGCGGATGACGCCGATTACGTCTCCGCACTCGACCGACCGATCGACGAGTGGTCGATCGCTTACAGCCCCGACCTCGGGGTGTTCCCCGTCTCGCAGTCGGTTCGGGCCTGTATCGAAGACGCACTCTCCGCGTTCGAGCGAGCGGGCGCGACCGTCGACCAGGTCGACGTCGACATGGGCCACACCCTCGAGACGCTCCGAGACCGGACCCGTTTCGGACTGATGCAGGCGTTCACCGCGAAGATTGCCGACTCGATTGAGGACCGTAGCGGCATCGACTTCCTCGGCGAACACGCCGACGACGTTCCCGAGGAGTTTCGCGATCGAATCCGGGCGGGTCGGAGGTACTCCCCCGTCGATATCGGCCGGATGAACCAGGTTCGGACGGCGATGTTCGACGGCGTGCAGACCGTCTTCGAAGACGAGGGATACGACCTTCTCGTGACGCCGACGTCGTCCATTCCACCGATCCGAAGCAATTCGCTCGACGACGTTCGTGTCGACGGTGAACCGGTCAATTCGCGGGCCGACTGGCTGTTGACGTGGCCGTTCAACATGACCGGTCACCCCGCCGCGTCGATTCCGGCGGGGCTGGTGGACGGACTCCCGGTCGGGATGCAACTCATCGGCCCGCGCTTCGGCGACGAAACCGTGCTCACGGCGAGTGCGGCATTCGAACGCCACCAGCCCTGGATGGACTGGTACGCGACGGTGCAGGCATAGTAGTCCCAGCGAGGCGGGTACCACGGCACGACGGGCCGCTGGCGACTGGCCACGGACGACGGACAGCACGGTCGCCACCGCTCTCGCGGACGACCCACTCGTTTTCGGCTGCTTCGTCGAGTGACGATGCCCACCACAACCGGACCGTTTTTGCCCCCGGTCGAACAGAGTAGTGTCATGAGCACGACGGACAACGATCACGAGTGGCGTGCAGGAACCGCGAGCGAGGTTATCACGCCCGAGGAGTCCATGCGAATGGCCGGTTTCGGTGCCCGCGAGGAACCCTCCGAGGGAACGCTGCAGGACCTCCACGCGAAGGCGATCGCCCTCGAGGACGAGAACGGGACGCGCTTCGTTGCCGTCGGGGTCGAGATCCTGGCAATCTCGCGGCCCCTGCACGCGACGGTCACTGACGCCTGTGAAGACCAGTACGACCTCCCGGCATCAAACCTGCTGTTGAACGCTTCGCACACGCACTGCGGCCCGATCTACCGGGAGCGCAAGACCGAGGTCTTCTCGTTGAACGACGAAGAGCGTGCGCAAGCGCGAGCCTACGCCGCGTACCTGGAGGAGACGCTAATCGAACTCGTCGGCGAAGCACTCGCGAACCTCTCCCCCGCCTCGATCACATACAGTCACGCCCGCTGTGGCATCGCGATGAACCGACGCATTCCACTCGAGCAGGGGATCGGCTTTCAGCCGTACCCGGACGGGCCGGTCGACCACGACGTGCCGGTGCTGGCGATCGAGTCACCGGACGACGAGACGCTTCGGGGGATCTTATTCGGATACGCCTGCCATCCGACGAGCCTGTTCATCCGGGAGTGGGCCGGTGACTGGGCCGGGTACGCCATGGAACACCTCGAGGAGGAGTACCCCGACGCCACCGCCGTCTTCGTCCAGGGATGTGGCGGCGACCAGAAGGCCTACCCCCAGCGCGACCTCGAGTTGACGAAACACTACGGCAAGTCCCTCGCGACGGCCGTCCGCGGCGCGCTCGTCGCAAAGCGCCGTGAGGTTCACGGACCACTCCGGTGTGTGAAAGAGGAAGTCGACCTCGAGTTCGAAGACCCGCCGTCCAGGGAGGAACTGGAGACACAACTCGAGTCCGAGGAGCGCTACGAGCGGCGTCACGCCGAGCACCTCCTCGCGGAACTCGACGAGCACGGCGAGTTGCCGCGCACCCATCCCTACCCGATCCAGGCCATCGGATTCGGCGGGGACCTCACGGTGGTGGCGCTGACGGGCGAGGTGCTGGTCGGGTACTCGCTGAAGCTCAAAGAGCGGCTACCCGGTCCACTGTGGGTTGCCGGGTACTCGAACAACTACATGACGTACATTCCGACTGTCGACGACCTCTTCGCCGGCGGCTACGAGGCGGATCGGTTCGTTCACCTGACGGAACTGCCCGCGAAGTTCGACCACAGCGTCGAGGATCGAGTGCTCTCGACGGCGACGGCGCTCGCTCGACGCGTCGGGCCGCCGGACGAGCGGTAACGGGCAGGGACGTCGAGTGGAACGGACTGGTCCTCGCCGATCCAACCGATCTCGATTATCGAACATCCCAAAGGCCGACTCCTTGAGCAGTCACGGTATGATCGCGTTCTCGCAGGACTCGCTCGTCACCACCAGTCGTTCTGGTGCGTTTCAAGGTTCGTGAGATCACCATCGTCGAGGGCGTCCTCGTTCACACCGTGGAACTCCGACAGCCGTATCCGAACGCCGTCGACCTCTCCCTGGATGACCGAGTCCGTGTTCCAGATTTTACAGCCGTGGATACGGACATTCGAGAGTTCACCTACGGAGTCGACCACCCAGTCGTCGTCACGGGTGTGCTCGATGAACGCCCTCGGTTCGTCGCCGTCTCCCACGTCGAACGCGCAGTTGCTGAAGTCGATGTGGCGGACGACGGACGTCTCGTCGAGAATCCGGCACTCGACGAATTTGTCGAGGTTTCGCGCGGTACAGTTGCTGAAACTGACGTTTTCGATGAGATCGTTCGCCCACGTCCAGAGGACGACCGCCGCCGGAATCTGGGCGTCGTGGTCGGCGTATCGGGGCGCCATCGTACAGGAGTCGACGCGGCCGTTTCGGATCTCGCCGGTGAACGCCGAGAACGCGATCGTGTCGACGTCGCAGTCCGAGATTCGGAACCCGTCGACCTCCTGGATGATACCGATGCGACGGACCGAGCAGCCCTGTATGGCGACGTCCGTAATGCCACCGCGCACGCCGTGGATCGCCAGGTGTTCGTCCATTCGACAGTCGGTGAAGGTGAGGTGATGACCGCCGGTACCGCCCTCGCCGATGCTCGGGGCCGCCTGGATGCCCGGCCCGTTCACGTTGTCGTAGGTCGAACAGCGGACGACGTCGACGTGTTCGCAGGTACCCCGGAGGGTGATGCCGTCATAACCGGTGTTGCGCGCGAGGCAATCAACGATCTTCGAGCGCGTGCAGTCGGTGAAGACGATACCGTAGCGCCAGTCGACGTTCTCGACGGTGATCGAGTCGAACCGCGCGTTGTCGACGGTGTGGAGCCAGACGGGACCCCAACGGATGCCGTTCTGGTCGGAATCGACACCCTCGAAGTCGATGTGACCACCGCGGACCGTGATGTCGTGGTTGCCGTTCTCGTGGTCGTCGTTAGTGATGAGTGCGGCACCCCCGTGGAACACCTCCGTGTCGCTTTCGTCCATCGTGGACGTGATGGTGACGCCGTCGAGAATCTCGAGGGTGAACTCGCTGGGGAGGTAGACCGTTCGATTCCACTCGCCCTCGTCGCCGTAGACGACGACCTTGTTGTGTCCCTCGGCGTCGGCCGCGTCGACGGCCTCCTGGACCGCAGCGGCCCCCTCCGCGACGTCGACGTAGCGGACGTTGTTGATCAGGTCTCTATCGTTCGTCGCACGCAACACGCCATCCTCGATAGTGAGATCCTCGCCTGCGAAGTCGGTGATGGGGTCGGACCCGGCCATCTCGAGGGCACCGAGGTCGCTCAGGGTGTGTCCCTGTGCATCGACGTCCTGTTCCCATCGACGAGGTCGTGGGTTGCTGGTAGCACCGACCTGCCCGACAGCGCCGCCCAGCAGACCCGCACCGGTGACGCCCGCCAGCGCCATCGCCGCCCGTCGAGTGACTGTTCCCTCCTCTCGCTCGCCCGCTGGTACTCGATCCGCCGCTTCGCCTGTCGGGTCGGTCGACTCCGAGGATCCGCTATCTTGTCTATTGGTAGCCATTCGCACTGTTGGCAACACCCATGAGGGTTATAAGTAAATTTCCTCAGGAGGATGTTTCTTATAGAAAAAGAAATAAATAGGGTAATTAGAAGCAATCGGATGCGTTACGCACTGTGAACGCGCTCGAGTGCTGATCGAAGCGAGTGTTCTCGCCTCGAGTCGATGTACGGAAACGAGCACAGAGGCGACGGTGCGAGACCACAACCCGCGTCAGCAATTGACACAATACTTATCGTGCCCCTCCCTGTACGCCTCGAGTGATGGTACGGATCGGAATTCTGGGCCGCGGCTTCATGGCGACCGTCCATGCGCTGCGGTACGCCGAGCTGGATGGAGTCGACGTCGTGGCCGTCGCGTCGCCGAGCGGCCCGAACGAGTTCGTCGCCGAGTACACCGACGGCGCGACGCCCTACGACGACGCCGTCGAGATGTACGACGCGGAACCCCTCGACGCAGTCGACGTCTGCACGCCGACGCACACCCACCGGGAGCTAGTCGTGCCCGCAGTCGACCATGGCCTGGACGTCCTCTGTGAGAAGCCCATCGAGCGAACGATGGCCGACGCGACGGCGATGGTAGACGCGGCCGCCGAGGCGGGCGTGACGTTCATGCCGGGCCACACCCTCCGGTTCTTCCCGGAGTACGCGAAAGCACGAGAGCGAATCCAGGCGGGCGACATCGGCACCCCCGGAAACGCCCGTCTGTTCCGCCAGTCGCCGTTCGCGGAGAAGAACGCCTGGTTCGTGGACGACGAGAAAAGCGGCGGGGTCCTCCTGGATCTGGCGATCCACGACTTCGACTTCCTCCGGTGGACACTCGGCCCGGTCGAACGCGTCTTCGCTCGACGCAAGCAGTGGGACGACCACGAGTACGCACTCGCTACGCTCCGCTTCGAAAGCGGCGCGGTCGGCCACGTCGACGCCCGCTGGCCTAACCGCCCCGACCTCCCGTTCGTCACCCGGTTCGAACTCTCCGGCGACGAGGGCCTGCTCGAGTACGACAGCGAGGCGGTTTCGCCGATAGACGTCTACAGCACGACCGATTCCGGCGAGCCCCAGCGAGACCCGATCGACGAACCACTCGAGAAGGACCCCTATCGACTCGAACTCGAGGCGTTCGTCGACTGCGTGCGCTCGGGTTCGGAGCCGCCGATCACGGGCAGCGACGGACTGGAAGCACTCCGGATCGCGCTCGCGGCGATCGAGTCCGCGAACACCGGACGGCGCGTCGCGCCCGACGAGGTGACGGCATGACGCTCCGTATGGGTATCCTGTCGACCGCGCACGTCCACACGAACGGATTCGGGTCTCGACTGAACGCCCGGACGGACGTCGAGTTCGTCGGGGTGACCGACGACGACGGCGAACGCGGTCGCGAGGCGGCGGATCGATTCGACGTCGAGTTCCTCGAGCCTACAGCGTTGCTCTCATCGGTGGACGCGGCCATCGTCTGTTCGACGAACGTGACCCGGCGCCAGTGGGTCGAACGGGCGGCCGCCGCCGGCGTCCACGTCCTCTGTGAGAAGCCGCTCGCGACGAGCCTCGAGGACGCCCGCGCGGTCGTCAACGCCTGCGACGACGCGGGCGTCCAGTTGGGCGTCTGTATGCCGTTGCCGTTTAGCGTTCCCGCGAAGCGGGCGAAGGAAGCCTACGAGGCGGGCGAGATCGGTGACCTTCGGGTCGCGGTCGGTACGAACCGGGCGTGGCTGCGCGACCGCCACCTGACGGGGTGGTCGGCCAGTCCCGAACACGCTGGCGGCGGCGCGGCGATGGACCACACCGTCCACATCGTCGACCTGGTACGCTGGATCACCGGCGAGGAGGTCGTCGAGGTCAACGCGGAGTTTTCGACGATGCACGACGGCGTCGAAGTCGAGGACATCAACGTGCTCTCGATGGCGCTCTCGGACGGGAGCATCTTCACCCTCGACGGATCCTGGGACCGGCCAGACGACTGGGACTACTGGGGCGACGCGACGCTGAACCTGATCGGCACCGACGGCGAACTCTCGATCGACGTCTTCGACCAGACGCTCAAGCGCACCCGCGAGGGCGAAGGCATCGACGGCGTCTACTGGGGTTCGATCCCGGACGACGGGTTGCTTCAGGATTTCGTCGACGCGGTAGAGAACGACCGACCGCCCCTGGTCACCGCCGAGGATGGTCTTCGCGAAACCGCCGTCGTGCTCGCAGCCTACGAGTCAGACGAGCGCGGCGAACCAGTGGCGGTCGAGTACCGAGACTGACGCCGACTGGAGGCACATTTTTATACCGGCCGCGTGATGGATTCGGCGATGACTGAAGACATTCCGGTCCGCGTCGGCATCGTCGGGCTGGGAACCATCGGACGAATTCATGCGACGCGAATCGACGACCTCGGCGCCGAACTCGTCGGCGCAGACTTAGACGAGGACGCGCGGGCGTCGTTCACGGACGAATTCGACGCCCCGGCCCACCGCGATCACCACGAACTGCTCGAGTCCGGCGTCGACGCGGTGATCGTCGGCGTTCCAAATCGCATCCACGAGGAAATCGCGGTCGATGCCCTCGAGGCAGGCGTGGACGTCCTCCTCGAGAAGCCACTGGCGCACTCCGTCGAGAGCGCCGAACGGATCGCGGCGGCTGCCCGAGCGGCCGACGGATTCTGTACGGTCGGGTTCACGATGCGGTTCTCGAGTCTCACGGAGCGAGCGATAGAGCTCCGGGACGAGGGATCGTTCGGCTCGCTCTCGCACGTGAGCGTCGACTACCTCCGACGAGGCGGCGTCCCCGGCGGCGGGCGGGGCTGGTTCACCGACGAGGGACTGGCCGGCGGCGGCGTGCTGATGGATCTGGGCGTTCACATCATCGACCTCGCCCTGTACCTGCTCGACTACCCGACCGTCGTCGAGGTGAGTGGACGGGCACGCTCCGAGTTCGGCGAGTACGACGTCGACGACTCCGCGACCGCCTTGCTCCGGTGTGCCGACGGGCAGACGATCTCCGTCGAGACGGCCTGGCACGCCACGGCCGTCCCCTCGAGATCGTGCGTCGTGCGAGGGAGCGAAGGTGGCGTGTCGTTCCAGGTGAGCGAATCCGACCTCGCGTTCGTGAGCGCCGACGCCGACGCCGACGTCGATACCCTCTCCGTCGAGGCCAACGACATGCACCTCGCGGAGGACCGGGCGTTCCTCGAGGCGGTCGCCGGCACCCGCGATCCGCCTGCGGAGACGGTCGAGGAGGCGCTCGTCGTCCAGCGAGTGATCGACGTGATCTACCGGTCCAGCGAGAGCGGTCGGGCGGTGCGTCTCACCGAGTAACCGAACCGTACCGGACGCTTCCTCTTCGAACGTGCGGTGACTCGACTAGCGTTCGGAGAACACCACGATGGCGATTTCTTGCGAGTGCTCGAGCGAAGAGCGGTGAACCAGAACGGGGAGCACGAGAAGAACGGGGGAAGCGGGAACGAAGCCCCACCGTTATATCGACGCTCGTACATTGGCGACCATGGACGTGCTGATCACCGGGGCGAACGGAATTGTCGGAACCGCGATCGTCGAGGCGCTCGGCGATCGCGACGAGTATTCGTTCACGGAACTGGACATCGAGTCGCAGCCGGATCGAGAGACCGTCGTCGCGGACGTCGCCGACTACGAGCAGCTTCGACCGGCGTTCGACGGCATCGACGCCGTCGTTCACATGGCCGTCTACGCACCCGGATTCGTCGACGAGTCCTGGGAGGACATCCTTCGGGTAAACGTCCGCGGGACGAGAAACGTCCTCCGGGCAGCGGCCGACACCAAGGTCGAATCGGTGATCTTCGGCTCGACGAACCACGTCGTCGGAATGTACGAGCGGGAGTTCTCGCCGGACCTTTACGAACCCGAATACGACCTGACTGTCGATCACCGGTCTCCCGTCCGCCCGGACTCGACCTACGGCGTCTCGAAACTCTTCGGCGAGCACGATGCTCGTTTTTTCGTCGAGACGAAGGCGTACCCGAAACGGTGCTACGCGCTTCGGATAGCCAGCGTCAGGCCGGCCGGGGAGGACCACCCCTACGCCGCCGCGGAGCGCGGCGTCGACGACGGGCGCTGGGAACGCGACAGCGAGACGTACGATCGACAGGTCGCCCGGTTGAAGGCGACGTGGTTCTCCCGTCGGGACTGCGGGCACATGATCGATCGAATGCTCCAGGACGACAGCGTCGAATTCGACGTCTTCTACGGCGTCAGCGACAACGACCGACGGTGGTTCGACATCGACCACGCCCGCGAGGTGCTCGACTACGCGCCTCGAGACAACGGAGAGGAGTGGGACGGTCCGCCGAGCGGTGACCGAGGGTGAGTCAGACTCACGGCCTCGAGACCGGAGACCACGGCGTGACGAACGTACACCTCCCGGAACGGCTACCTGGACGTGACACTGAATCCCGCGACGGGTCGAGGGTCAGTCGAACGCGACCTCGACTGGCTCACCCCTCTCGGCTGACTCGTAGGCCGCTTCGACGACGCCGACAGCCAACAGGCCGTCGTCCGGGGTGATCTCCGGTTCTCGATCTGCCCGAACACTGCTCACGAAGTCCTCGATGAGGCCCGCGTTCGCGTTGGTGCCGTAGAACGCCGTGTGAACGCCTGCGTTCGAACCGGACTCGACGGTGTGGACGAGCGACTGATTCGTGTAGTCGATGCCGACCGTGGCGTCAGTGCCGGTCAGTTCGAGGGTCGCGTCGCCCCACGTGTGCCAGGCGTCCGGCTTGCTCCACGACCCGTCGAGGAAGAACGGCGTTCCGTCCGCCAGTTCCATCGAGAGGACGTTGACGTCGTCGACCGGGATGTCGTGAAACCGCGTGCCGACCTCGGCGTACACCTCCGCGACCGCCTGACCTGTGAGGTGATAGACGAGGTCGACGATGTGAACCGAGTGGTCCATCACGGCGCCGCCACCGGCGGCCTCGGGATCGACGAACCAGCCTCCGGGCATCTGCCCGCGGTTCGTTCCGGAGATGGCGAGGAGGTTACCGACCTCGCCGGCGTCGAGGGTCTCTTTCGCCCGCTGAGCGGGGCCGCAAAAGCGAAGCGGCATGGTGATGCCGGCTCGGATTCCCGACTCCTGCCAGACGTCGACGATCGCCCGTGCGTCCTCGAGAGTCGGTGCGAGCGGCTTCTCACAGAGGACGTGGACGCCGGCGGCGGCCGCCCGTTCGAACCACTCGCGGTGGTCGGCGTTTGGCGCACAGATCACCGTGGCGTCGATTCGCTCGAGGAGCGCGTCGGCGTCGGCGACGTACTCGGTGTCGTGGCGTTCGGCCGTCTCCTGGCCGCGGTCGGAATTTCTGTCCGTTACGCCGACGAAGTCGACATCCTCGCGGTCGGCGAGTTCACCGGCGTAGGCGTCCGTGTGGACGTGGGCGGTCGACAGGATCCCCATCGCGATGGGGTCGCTCATTTCGCCACCTCCTCGGGTGCGACCGGGACACCGCGGTCAGCCGAGTGCTCGGCGGCGAGCGCGAGGCGAAGCGCCTCGATCCCCTCCGAAGCGCCGGCCTCGGGGTCCGAACCGTCGTCGAGACAGGAGACGAAGTGCTCGAGTTCCCGCCGATAGCCGTTCTTCGCGAGCGGGCTCTCGACGGTCGCGTCGCCGTCGGTCCACTCGGCGTAGGCCGACTCCTCGGCGCTCGAGAACTCGACCAGGCCGTCGTCGCCGGCGAATTCGAGTTCGACGGTAAACGGCCTCGAGTCGGGCTGTGCCCAGGAGGACTCGACGTAGCCGACGGCGCCGCTCTCGAAGCGAAGGGTGACGAACCCGTGTTCGGACTCGTCGTCGCGGTGGCGGCGGGCGAACACCCGCTCGACGTCGCCCCAGCACCACCGGAGATAGTCGAGATCGTGGATCGCCAGGTCGACGAAGATGCCACCGCTCTTCTCGCGGTCGGCAAACCAGTTATCAGAGCCCCAGTCCGGAAACGGCGAGAGTCGCCGTGCGCGAGCGACGCCCTCGTTTCCGATCTCGAGGTCGCGAGCGTTTCGGTAGTTCGGGAAGAAGCGGGCGACGTGACCGACCATGAACGTCAGCCCGGCGTCGGCGACAATCTCGTCGATCTCGTGCGCCTCCGGGAGCGTCCTGGCGATCGGTTTCTCGAGGAAGACGTCGACGCCGGCCGCGGCGGCCGTCCGCACCAGTTCGACGTGCGTGTGTGTCGGGGTACAGATGTCGACGTAATCGGGGTCTGTCTCCTCGAGCATCGTCGCGACGTCCGTGTAAATCTCGGCCTCGAAGCCGAACTCCGCGACGAACTCGTCGGGACCGCTCGGTGAGGCGACGCCAACGACCTCGACGTCCATCTGGGCGTACTCCGCCGCGTGGGTTCGGGCCATGAAACCCGCTCCCGCAATACAGGCTCGCATACTGAGCATTGACACGCCAGAGCTATAATAAACGTTTCGTGGGACGAACCGAAGCACGGGTGGATCGAGGGGCCGATACACCGGTTCGACTGAACACAGCAGCTGGACCGATCCGTTATCGTGACCTCCGAAAGGGACATGCGAAACGCATCGTCAATCGCTCGAGGCGACCGGTGACCGAGAACTCGGAATCGCAACGCCGTCTCTGTGATCGGCGTTTCGATTGACAAAACTGTACCTTGGTGTGTGTTCACACAGATATCCAGGGACGTGACCCCAAATTATGGAGTGGACTGGTGACGATACAGTCACTGCCGGTCAGCGATGCGGCGCCGCGCGTACGCACACCGTTCGCAGTCGGGAACGTCACAGAGGAGGAGCCCAGGCTGCTCCTTGAGTAACTCCACGACCAGTGAGAGAAGCCTCCGTCCGTCGACGAGGCGCGCGGTCGCATCGCCGACACGCCCCTCTCTCTCGAGACCCAGTCGGGTCGCGATACTCCCGACGACGCCGAATCCGTGGGAGCAATGCACCTGGTTCACTTCGACGGTTTCGGTCGATCCGTCCTCCCCTCGTATCGTCGTCTCGGCGATCTGGTCGCGGTAGGGCAGGTTGGCCAGTCGCTCGGCGACGTGAAGCGCCGAGTTCGTCGTGTGGTCGACGCCGAGGAGGAGTATCTGTCCGTCTCTGTCGTTGATGAGCCGGTGGATCGGACTGCCAGGACCGATCGAATTTCGGAGTTCGTGGTTGGCGACCACCGACTCGGCGTCTGGACCGATTGCGGCGACGGACTTCGTCGGGTGCGCGCTCCGTACTGCTTCCGGTCGATTCCAGAACGCTTCGGTGATGGCACCGACGGTCGACGGGGACGTCTCCGGATCGTACGCCCGATCGTACCTGGTGAACGTCGGCATCAGTATGGTTCCGTCGCCTACCGTATCACAGAGTGCGTCGACGACCGTTCGTGCACCACCGTCGACCCAGCCGAGACGACGCAGGGAACTGTGGACGATCAGGCTGTCGCCGGCCTCGAGGCCGAGGCCACGGAATCCGCCACGAAGCTCCTCCCGGGTGAGGCTCATACCCCGTTCCTCTCGAGGTTCGGGCATAACTGTTGCGAACGGTCGATGACCACTGGGCAGCACAGATAGAGTTGTTTTGCGATTCGAAACAGATTCGACCGTCGGCTCGATGGCGTGTTGTACACCCACGTGAACCATCATTGTCGAAGACGGCGGGTCGGTTACCGCGACAGAGCGGGGGTAGATCACTCGAGGTCATCACCCATGGATTACACACCTACGCCTGTAATATTTTGGTGGTGGGACAGATCGTACCACCGTAGAATGCATAACGTACCACGCCAACGAGTCACAGGGGGTTTGGAGTTCCTAAACGGCCATTTCGTATGAATAAGCGTATAGGAGACTGATTGCCCCGTGTTCGAGGAAAGTCGGGAGCCACGGTAACATGCACCACATTTAGTAATTCGAAACGAGAATCTACCCCCACGCTTCGATTCACTCGCGATCGATTCGAACTGTGTGTTCCAGCGTTCCAATCCCCTCGATTTCGATTTCGACCCGGTCACCGTCGGAAAGTGGTGCGACACCGGTGGCGCTCCCCGTCGCGATTACGTCGCCTGGTTCGAGCGTGAGATACGACGTGATTTCCTCGATTACTGCCGCCTCCGAGAACACGCAGTTCGATCGGTTCGTTCGTTGCTTCACCTCACCGTCGACGCGCAGTTCCATGGTTGCATCGTCCGGCACGTCCTCCGGACTCGCGAGAACGGGGCCGATCGGTGTGGAGTCGTCGATCGCCTTCGCACGAACGAGGTTCGCCGGGTCGTAGCGGCTTTCCGGCGGCGAGAGGTCCGTAATCTCGTTGAGACACGTAAACCCGGCGACGACGTCCATCGCCTCGTCTCGAGAGACGTTTCGACACTGCTCGCCGATGACAACCCCCAGTTCTAGTTCGAAACAGTACTCACCCTCGCCGTCGAACGTCGAGACGCCACCGTGACCGACCAGCGTGTTCGGCGGCTTGACGAACAACAGCAGGTCTCCCGGTGTTCTGGGCGGTTCGTCGTCCTTCTCGAGGACGTTCGATTCGTAGTTCGGTCCGACGCCGATCACCTTCGTCGGTTCCGTCGGGGGAAGTACCTCGACCTCGGAAGGATCGTAGCGCCGGGTGTCCGTTTCGATTCCCTCCGCCGTCCAGTCGCCGGTCGCGACTCGTCCGGCAGCGTCGATGAATCTCGTCTTTCGCATCGCCTCAGTCGAGGCTCGAGAGGGCGATAAAGGTACTGGAACGTGGAACGACCGGCCCAGCGCGGGCACGATTCGTCCCCGTTCTCGTCCGACAGTCGCGTCCTGCCATCGTCACATACCGCATCCGATCAGATAGTTGGCAACGGAACCCGTCGATCGTCGATCCGTTCGAACGCCGCACTCGCCGCGAGGACGGTATCGTCGCGGAAGCGGCGTCCTGCAATCTGGAGGCCGACCGGGAGGCCCTCGTCGGTGAGGCCGGCCGGAACCGACGCCGCCGGGTGGCCGGTGAAGTTGTAGGGCAGCGTCAGGTGCCACCCGCCCGAGGGGATCGGTTCGCCGTCGATCGAATGGGGGCCGTCGGTCGTCTTGTCGAACGCCGGCACGCCGACCGTAGGCGAGAGTAAGAGATCGTACTCCGTGAAGACGTCCTGCAGTCCATCGAGGACGTCCGTCCGAGCAACGTCGACGAGTTTGTAGTCGATCGCTGGATACTCCAGCCCACGTTCGATCGTGTCGATACTGTACTGGGACAGTTCGTCTCGATGGTCCTCGTAGAGATCGATTCCGTGTTCGCGCTTTACGTGGATATTGTGGAGCGCGTGGCCGACGGCCGACCAGCCGGTGTACATCGTCTCCAGGATCTCCTCGTGGGAGCGCCCGTAGTCGACGTCGACCCGCTCGATCGTGGCGTCGGTGGCCGCTTCGAACGCGTCGACGGCATCGTCGACGACGGTGCGCACCTCGTTCGCGACCGGAAAGACACCGAGGTCGGGACTGTATCCAATCCGGAGGTCGCCGACCACGTCGGTCACCGCGTCGACGTACGCCGTTCCGTCGTCGGGGAGGCTGAACGGATCCCGCGGATGCGGCCCGGCCATTACGGACAGCATCAGCGAAGCGTCCTCGGCGGTCCGAGTGATCGGTCCGGCACAACACGTGGGTGAGTGATGGTAGAACGCGTCCGGTCGACTCGCGATCGGAACGCGGCCGTAGGACGGTTTCAACCCGAAGACGCCACAGAACGAGGCTGGAATCCGAACCGAACCGCCCGCGTCGGTCCCGTGAGCCAGCGGGACCAGTCCATCGGCGACCGCCGCGGCGCTCCCGCCCGAGGAACCGCCGGCGGTCCGCTCGAGGTCGAACGGCGTGGGCGTCGGACCGCGAAGCCGGTTGTCCGTCGTTCCGCTGCGCCCGAATTCCGGCGTGTTGGTCTTGCCGATCACGATCGCGCCGGCGGCCTGCAATCGTTCGGCAACGATCGAGTTTTCGCTCGGAACGTTGTCTTCGAACACGCGCGACCCGTACGTCGTCCGAACACCGGCGACGTCGTAGAGGTCCTTGATCGCGACGGGGACGCCGTGGAGTGGACCGAGCGGGTCCCCATCTTTGATCGATCGCTGGGCGGCTCGGGCCTGCTCCCGGGCGCGGTCGTCACAGACGGTGAGGAATGCGTTGATCGTATCGTTTCGTTCGTCGATTCGCTCGAGGTGGGCCTCGACGACGTCGATCGGCGACAGGTCGCCTCGTCGAATCGAACCCGCGAGGTCAGTTGCCGAGCGACTACAGAGATCAGCTGTCATCGATACCTCGAGCCACGAATCCCGATACGATAAGCGCTTGCGTTCGTCGGGAGAGGCGAAGACCGAAGAAACACTTACTACGGTGGTTCGTCTCGTAACGGGTGGATGGATCATACGAACAGTATACGGCACGAAATCGAATCCGGTAGCGTGGTTCTCGGCGCCGAAAGTGCGACGTTCTCGCCGTCGGTCGTCGAAGTTTACGGCGACGTCGGCCTCGACTTCGTGTGGCTCGACTTCGAGCACGCGGGTCCGAGCCCGTACGACAGCACCGTTCTCGAGAACCTCACCCGCGCGGCGGAGCTCGCAGGGATCGAACTCCTCGTCAGACTGCCGACCGGCGACCCGCCGTTGATCCGGAAGGTCCTCGACGCCGGCGTCAGGTCGATCCTGATCCCCCGCGTCGAGACCGCGGCAGAGGTGCGGGCAGCGGTCGAAGCTACCCGGTATCGGTACGACGGCGGCGTCGGCGACCGCGGCGTTGGCAACAGTCGAAACAGCACCTGGGGGAACTCCGCGCCGAACCAGGTCGAACTCGAAGACGACTCGGTGGCTATCGGCGTGATGATCGAAAACGAGACGGCGATCGAGAACCTCGAGTCGATCCTCGCCGTTCCAGCACTCGACTTCGTCTTCGTCGGTCCCGCGGACCTCTCGGTATCCCTCGGCGGGTCGTGGCTCGATCCACCGACCGAACTCGACGAGCGGGTCGATTACGTAGTCGAGACCGCGACGGACGCGGGGATACCGGTCGGCGGGGTCGCGACGACGGTCTCGTCCGCGCAAGCGGCGGTCGACCGCGGCTATCAGGTGCTCCTCGTCGGCGGCGAGATCAGTTCGGCACGGAGCGTCCTCGAGGAGAAATTGGCGAGTCTCCGTTGAGATTGCGGTCTCGGCAGGAGATACGCCTGTTATCGTCGACTTCATAGAAATACGCCGGTTATCACATCGTTGATTCTATAGGAAACACACCAGTTACCGCGTCGTTGCATCGTCGAATTGAGACGAGAGCCAGCAACGATGTTCGAACAGCCCCTCCGTCGATGACCAATGTTGATGTGGAATTTACGCACCCACAAATTACATTATACTGAGGTCCTTAGCGGAAGGCGGAGAACAATGCAGCCCAGTCGTCCATCTCAATCAGAGGCAGGTTCGCCGTGACGTTCGACGTCATCCTGAACGAATACTACGCGCCCGATCGCGACTTCGATAGCACGGACCGCTACGAGCAAGCCGATCCAATCACAGCGCCCTCTGCGCTGACCACGAGGATGGTGACGCTCGAGACGCTCGAGACGCCCAATAACCCGGTCGTACCGGAGGGACGCCAGTGACCGATCGAACGATCGGCTACGTCGGCCTCGACCACCACCACGCGGAACCGTACCTCGAGACGCTCGAGACGCTCCCCGTAAACGTTACGTGCGCCTGTGAACCAGATCCGGACTTCGAGGCGTCCACTGTCGCCACCCTCGACGACGTCCCCGTGTACGACGACCTCGAGCAGTTACTGAGTTCGGAATCGCCGGACGCTGTCTTCCTGACGCTCCCGAACAGGGACACCCCCGGAGCGATCGAACAGGCTCTCGACGCGGGTGTCGACATCTACACGGAAAAGCCGGCTGCCCGAACCGCCGCCGAACTCGAGCCCCTACTCTCGCGAGTCGAAGCCGCCAACGAGACCGTCTGCGTCTCCTATCCCTGGCAATCACACCCGATCACGACGGAGCTCGTGGCCCTCGTCGACGAGGGATTCTTCGGCGACATGCGAGCGTTCGACGTTCGATACGTCGCCTCGCAACTGTCGTTCCGGGACACCGACCACTTCATCTTCGACGAGGACGCCAGCCGCGGTGGCATCCTCCAGTGGCTCGGCATCCACTGGCTTCAGTTACTCACCTTGCTCCTGGAGGAACCGATCACCCGCGTCAACGCGTGTATGGTCGACGGAACCGCGGAGGTCGAAGTCGAGGACGCGGCGACGTTGCAACTCGAGACGGCCGACGGCGTGCTCGGGACGCTTCACTGTGGGTACTACCTCGGCGAGGACCTCTACGACACGAAGATTGACCTCTACGGGACTCACGGTCGGAGTAGCTGGGACCCGATGGGGCGGGAGTTCGGGTTCGACGAGGAGACGACGCTCGAACTCGACGACGCGAGCGGCGAGTGGGCCAGCACGCCCCACCGGACGATCACCCACGAGTACGATCCGGCGCCGGGCTACGGCGGGTCGTGGGGCAAAGACTTCGTCGAGGAATTCTTCGAGGCCTGCGACGGGAATCGCGATCCGCCGGTCACGCTCGAGGACGCGATGGTCGTCCTCCGCGTTCTCGACGCCGCCTACGAGTCCGCGGAGACGGGCGAGTGGGTCGATATCGAAAACGCCGGTAACTGAGAGACACTGGTAACTGAGAGCCGTCCGCTCGCTCGAGGTCTGTCCGATCCCAAACCCGACGCTGATCCACGAAACTGCCGCTCGCGTGGTGACGTTCGCTGGGATAAAAAGCGCGGCCGCTAGCAGCGGCTGCTAGCAACCTGAAATGCGGCCGCTGGTGGCCCCAAACGCGGCCGCTAGGAACCTGAGACGAAGTCGTTGGTGTAGAGTACAACGACCGTCATCTATATTGTGATCAAAACCACTAGTCACTCGTGAACCCACATGACGTACCCAACTGAGCGGAGGACGACGAAACGATGAGTCGTGCCCTCGCGATAAACGACGGCCCCGAAGCGGTCACCGTCGATGACGACGACGTATTCTCGTGGCCGATCATCACGGACGAAGACGAAGCGGCCACCCTCGATGTCCTCCGGCGAGGATTGATGTCCGGCACCGAGATCACGAAACAGTTCGAAGCGGAATTCGCGGACTGGCAGGGACAGGAGTACGGCCTCGGCTACAGTTCCGGGACGGCGTCGCTCCTGGGGGCGATGTACGGCGTCGGTGTCGGCGTCGGCGACGAAGTCATCGGCCCCAGCGTCACCTACTGGGCGGCCATATTGCCGTGTATGGCGCTGGGCGCGACACCGGTGTTCGCGGACATCGAACCCGATACCCTGTGTATCGACCCCGAGAGCGTCGAAGAGCGAATCAGCGAGCACACGAAAGCCATCGTCGTCGTCCACAACTACGGGCATCCAGCCGACATGGATCCAATCATGGAGATCGCTCGCGAACACGACGTCGCGGTCATCGAGGACGTCTCTCACGCCCACGGCGGGGAGTACAGGGGCCGCAGGCTGGGGAGCATCGGCGACGTCGGCGCCATGTCGCTGATGAGTCGGAAGTCCTTTGCTGTGGGCGAGGCCGGAATGCTCGTCACTGACGACCGAGAAATCTACGAACGGGCGGTCGCCTTCAGTCACTACTCGCGTCACTCCGAAACCCTCGAGCGAGAGGACCTGGTTCGATTCTCCGGCCTCCCGTTCGGCGGTCACAAACACCGGATGCATCAGATCAGCGCCGCCGTCGGACGCGTTCAACTGAAACACTACGACGAACGCATGGCGGAGATTCAGGACGCGATGAACTACTTCTGGGACTTGCTGGAGGACGTCCCAGGCATCCGCGCCCATCGACCCGACGACGAGGGGAGTAACGCCGGCGGCTGGTACGCACCGAAGGGGCTGTACGATCCCGAGGAACTGGGCGGATTGCCGGTCGCTGACTTCGCCGACGCGGTCGCGGCCGAGGGCTCCGTCTGCAGAGGCGGGTGTAACTTCGCGCTTCACACCCATCCCCTCCTCAACGAGGCCGACGTCTACGGACACGGGAAACCGACTCGACTCGCACACGCTCACCGCGACGTTCGCGAAGCAGAAGGTGACCTCCCCGTCGCCGAGGGAATTCAGGAACGCTGTTTCGCCGTGCCGTGGTTCAAACAGAACCGACCGGCGGTAATAGAGCAACACGCGGACGCCTACCGCAAGGTCGCGGAGAACTACGAGGAGTTGCTGGAAACGGTCGCTCAGGCCGACGACTGATCGGTGGCGGGCGGTCCGATTGAACTCGTCGCTATACCTCGGTCGGGCCGTCGGTACCTTTATATCGAAATGCCGTTTCCATTCGAGGGTAACCCGCGATACCCAGCTATGAGCGAAGGAAATACACCCCCCGCTGCAGTCTCAACCGAAGCACAGCTAGATGATCTCCTCTCCGAGCCCTACCCCGAGGACGTCGAATTCGCCCGGCAACTCGAGGGCGACGTCATGGTTCTCGGTGCGGGCGGGAAAATGGGACCGACGCTCATCAGACGGATCCTCCGCGCGAACGAGGAAGCAAACGCCGACACGACCGTATACGCCGTCTCGCGGTACTCCGATTCCGCTGTCGAGGAGAGACTCCAGTCGTGGGGCGCCGAGACGATTCGGGCGGACCTCCTCGAGGAGGGCGCGCTCGAGTCGCTTCCGGACTGCGAGAACGTCATCTACCTGGTCGGCATGAAGTTCGGGACGACCGGCCAGGAGCCCAAAACCTGGGCGATCAACGCCTACCTCCCCGGCCGTGTCGCGAGCCGGTACGCGGATTCGCGGATCACCGCGCTCTCGACCGGCAACGTCTACCCGCCAGTGCCGGTCGACTCCGGCGGCTCGGTCGAGACGGACGAGACGGGGCCGGTGGGCGAGTACGCCCAGTCGTGTCTGGGTCGCGAACGCGTCTTTCAGCACTTCTCGAAGGAAAATGGGACGCCCACGTGTCTATTGCGATTGAACTACGCCGTCGAACTACGCTACGGCGTCTTGCTCGACCTCGCGAAGCGAGTGTACGCCGAAGACCCGGTTCCGCTCGAGATGGGCCACGTCAACGTCATCTGGCAGGGTGACGCCAACTCGGCATGTTTCCGCTCCCTGGAACTGGCCGATTCCCCCGCAGAAATCCTGAACGTCACCGGGCCGAACGTCCTCTCAGTGCGCGACCTCGCCGAACAGTTCGCCGACGAGTTCGGCTGCGACGTGACGTTCGAAGGCGAAGAGAAGGAGACGGCGCTTCTCAACGACGCGAGTCGGAGTCACGAGCTATTCGAAGAACCGAGAATGGCGATCGACGACGTCGTCGAACTCGTCGCCTCGTGGGTCGAACAGGACGGTCCTACCCTCGGCAAACCCACGAAGTTTCACGTCCGGGACGGCGAATTCTGAGAGGGGCCGCCGACAGGGAGGGGATTCCTTCTCGTGGCCGCGGCGATATTCGATTCCCAGTTCGATCCGCCTCGAGAGCCCGTACCTACTCGTACATCGACTCGATTTCCCACGCCTCGAGCGGCGTGAACCGCGACGGATCGAGTTCGAAACGCCGGCCGAACGGCGCGTCGATTACGCTTCCGAACTGCATGTGACCGTCCGCGACGTCGAGCGCGGCGAATCCATCCTCGTGACGCTCGTAGAGGTCGCTGTGGGCCTCGAGGAGCGTCTCCTGGAGGTCGTCGGGGAGGAAGCTCAGGCCGCGATAGTAGTGGTGGCCGTTGCGTTCGATGTGATCCAGTCCGAGCGTCCCCATCACCGCCAGGTCGTGGAGCAATTCGACCGGACCGATCGTGGTGAGGTCCTCGCCGCTCATAACGTAGTCGCCGTCCGTCTCGCGGCGGCGTTTCTCGATGAGACAGGCGTTGACGACGCCCTTGAAGACGCCTTTGCAGTTTTTGTGACTCGTTCCGGCGTACCCACACTCGAGGGCGCGACCGGCACTGTCCAATCGGTCGTCGGACTCGTCGATGATGATCGGCGGGCTGTCACTCCACTCGGAGAGGACTTCGCGTGTCTCGTCGGTGAGCGCCTGCTCGCGTGGGAGTGGCTGTTCGACGTACGCGACGTGATCGACGACGGCAGCGAGGGCCGGCTCGTCGGCGTGGCGTTCCCACTGCTCTTTGAAGACGCGGACGCTCTCGTACTGCTCGTTCGCGTCGAGCGTGCAGAGATACGTGTCGTGTGCCCCCTCCTCGAGAACCGCACCGATGCGGGCCAATCTGTCTGCGTCGCGCGCTTCGTCCGCCGAGAGCTTGATCTTGAAGTGGGTGATTCCGTCGCGCTCGACGTACTCCTCGAGCGCCTGCGGGAGTCCATCCTCGAGCCGGTTCGTCGCGTCGATTTCATCTCGTCGGAGGGGATCCGCCAGTCCGACCGTGTGTCGAACGGCCGCTTCTCGAGTCGGGTTCTCGGGCAGGTACGCCGAGAGCGATTCGCCCTCGAGTTCGGGGTAGATTCGCCCGGGGTCGACCCCGAAGGCACCGCTGCGAATGCCGTCCGCGAAGGTGAGCTGTCGGTGGCGACAGAAGGCGTCGACGAGCGCCTGCTCGACCATGCTCACGCCGTAACCCCAGAGCAGCGGCGGGTGCTCGGTGTCGGCAGCCCACTGGCGCTGGCGCTCGTAGAGGTCGTACCAGAGGTCGAAGACGGTTGGCGCAGGCTCGAGGTCCCGGGCGTGGTCGCAGGCAGCGGTGAACACCTCGAGCAGGCGTTCGTTCTGTTCGACCAGCGAGAGGTCGGGGTCCTTGAGAAACCACATCGGGGCGATTCCGACCATCGAGACGCCCGTCGCCCGCTCGCCGTCGACCGCGATCTCGAGGTCGAGAAAGTGGTGGGCTCCCTCGGTCGCGACGACGTTGCCAAAGTGAAACGGCATTCGGGTGTCGTTGTTGCGCACGTACTGGTCGGCACGGACGACTTCGATTTCCATACGGGGAGCAGTGCCAGGAGAGACATAAGTATGCGTGATTACGGGCGACGAGACGGTCGACGGTGTGCTCGAGAACCGAGGCGTGCAGTCCTGAACGTTCGATCGAGACGACGTGCTCGCGGCTGAACCTCGGGCCAGACGACTGACGGTGTCGGTCACGCGAGCGGAATCGGTCGCCCAACATCAACATGTGACCGTTCTCCTGAGCGTAGATTGAATCGAACGTTCACGGACCATTGTCAATCAATCTAAGTTAAATTTAATTACCACAGTACGGTGGTTGTCAATGGCTATCATGACTGATGCTAGCGAGCGGGGAGAGACAGACGTATCCGACCGTAACGGCACGGTTGGTAGTACATTGAGCCGACGAGCGGCGATGAGCGCACTGGGGTTGGCTGGCCTCGGGTTGGTGAGTGGCCAGGTCGGTGCGCAGGAGCGAAGCAAACAGCCGTGGACCCGCTGGGAGGGCGACGTAAACGCCGACGGCCACGATTTGCTCGCTCTGGGCGGACTCGAGATGGCGGCGACGTCAGAACGGATTTCGGATTTTGCCGGACAGAACCTCAGCGTCGACGAGGGCGTGTTGAACGCCGACAGTACACTGGTTGACGTAATCGACATTGACGACTACGGTGCGGATCCCACGGGCGAGGAACCGTCGGACGACGCACTCGACGCGGCAATCGACGATCTGAGCGACGGCGACACCCTGGTGATGACCGATGGGGAGTACTGGTTCGACGGCCAACACGAAATCTTCGAAGACTACGTGACGGTTCTCGGCACGGGATCCAAACTACGAATCACTGGCGTCGGGTACGGAGCGTACGCACACTTCCTCTCGTTCGGTAACTGGACTGCCGTCAGCGACTTCGGCGGCGATACGGTCAATGCAACCGACGTAAGCGAAGGCGATCAGCGGATCGAGGTCGAGGACGTCTCGCCGTTCAGCGTCGGCGACGACGTCACGATCTCGGAGACGAAATACAACAACTCGCCGACGCTGTCCTGGGGCGGTACCGCCGGGCGTGGGACCTGCCCCACGAGGGCAGTCATCCGCGAGATCGACGGTTCGACGCTCTATCTCGACCGCGGCCTGAACTACGATCACGGCGCGGGTAACGCCGGCGTGTTCCTGCTGGATTCGGTCGTCGGCGGCCGGTTCGTCGACATGCACCTGACCGACGGCGACGGCGAGGACGAGACCGAGGGCTTCCTAATGTGCGCCTACGCACGCGACTGCACGTTCATCAACTGCACTGCCGAGAACTACGTCGGGTTCCCGTTCGTCGACATCCACTCGCTCCGAACGGTGATGGTCGACTGCGAGGCGACGAACCCGGTCCTCCCCGAGGGTCGAGCGTCCTCCCACTGGGAACCCTTCCAATTTCGCGGCAGTACGGATCCGACGGTCGTGCGCCCGTCGATCGACACCTGCCGACGCGGGATCGACATCAACGCTGGGTCGAACGTGGTCAGAATCTTCGACCCGCGGATCAGGAACGCGTACCTCCACGGCATCTGCTTCCACTCGAACGCCACGCAGCAGGTCTACGGTGCCTACGAGGTCTACGGCGGTCGGATCGAAGGTGCCGAGGAGATACTCCACGACAAGTACCACGCCGGATACGGGCTCTCGCTGTCGCCCAACCAGAGTCACGTGAAGGCGTTCGGAACGACCGTCGTCGGTCGCCCCGCCGCCATCAATACCCCGTACGGCCAGGCATCGAACCTCACCCTTGAGGGGTGTGAACTCGAGACGTTCGCCGGCACCGGCGCGAACGTGGTAAACGGCAATCTTCGAAACTCGAGACTGGAAAGCGTCTCCATCGTCGGTCGCGGCGGGAACGACGACGTTGCCCTCAACCTCGCCGGAGCGGAGAACGTCTCCGTGTCCGGGGACGTTTCGGGAAGTTTCACGGACGACGTGGTCTACGTCGGAGACGCCGAGAATGTGACCCTCGAGGTCGATGTCCTGGACAACGATACCGCTGCCAACGACGTGACGATCGAACACTCACGGAACGTGTCGGTGACCGGTACGCTGCACGGCCGGGGCCGGTCCGTCGCCACGAGCGGCGACGTCTCCGACGTTCGCGTCGCCGACGTCGACGCCAGGGCGGACGCGCCTCCCATCGGTCACCACGGAGCCGATGGCATCGTCTCCAACCTGTGGGTAACGGCCTGCAATACCGTCGGCGGTGCCGACACAGACATTGACTTTGCCGATGAACTGGAGGCGGAGATCGAGGGCCTGTGGATACAGAACAACGTCTGTGGCGACGTGTCGTTCCACGGGAACGCGAGTGACGAAGACAAGTTCGTGAGTGGGAATCTGACCGGCCAGTAGCCAGGCGAATCAATCCGTCTCGTTTCCGCTTCGGTCGGAAACAGGGTGAATCCGCGATTGTCTCTCCCTCCTCGAGGCGTTCGCGGACGTACGCTGGTACGCTCGTTTGGACCGTCGAAATACGTCCCATCGGTTCGAGACCAATACGGACTCCAACTGGACCGGTGGTCCCCCGTGTCATTATGTAGCATTGGGTCCATGGAGTGCATATCGAGAGCAAATGCGTTCCAGTAGATGTCATTTGAGTGTGTTTAGCAGAGCCAAACATTTATCACCTCCATACGCCCATTAGCCAGGCATGGCCGAAGCAAAAAACCCGGTTCAAGCGGTCCAGCGTTCCCTCGCGATCGTCGATATGCTCCGGGACACCGGTGGGGCCCGCGTCACAGAGGTCGCCAGGGAGATCGGCGTCTCGAAGGGGACCGCCCACTGCCACCTGGCGACCCTCGAAGAAAGTGGGTACGTCGTCAACGAGAGCGGCGAGTACAAACTGGGATTGCGGTTCATTGACCTCGCACACTACGCGAAGAACCGTATCGACATCTACGACATCGCGACCACAGAGGTCGACGCACTCGCCGAAGAGTCCGGAGAGATGGCGCTATTCACCGTCGAAGAAGACGGCGAAGGAATCTGTCTGTACACGGCCCAGGGCGCGAAGGCCGTCCAGACCGAGATTTACGTCGGCTATCGAAACGCCCTCTACCACACCGCTGTCGGAAAGGCGATGCTCGCGTTCATGCCGGCGAAAGAGCGCGACCGACTCATCCAGGATATGGAGTTCGAGGCCTTCACCCCGAACACGATCACCGACGAGGAGGCGTTGCGCACGGAACTCGAGACGATTCGTGAGAGTGGGATCGCGTACAACCACGGCGAGACGATCCAGGGACTCGTCGGCGTCGGTGCGCCGATCCGCGACCAGGACGGGACGGTCTACGGTGCGATCAGCATCATTGGTCCAGTGCGCCGGATGGACGAGGAACGCCTCGAGACGGAAATACCGGACATGATTCGGCGGGCAGTCAACATCATCGAGATCAACATTACCTCGCTGTGAACGTGTTTTCGTCTTCGTGAACGCCGCCGCCGAAGGAACACGCCGACGTTAGGGCCGCTCGAAACGGACTTCGTACGTCTCGGACGGGGTCCCGTGCTGATTCGTCGAACGGGGCTGTACCAGGTCGAAACAGACAAACGTCGTTCGGCAGGCCGTCGGACACGACAGGAGCACGTGCTCGTGTCTGGATATCGTCGAAAGGGTGGCAATTGGGCAGTGCAGTCTCTCCTCTAGCCCATGACACGGTCTCTCCATCCGGACCGCCAGAGCTATGTTCGTTCTGGAACATCCATTCCCATCGAATGCTCGAGATACGACCACTCTCGGCCGACGACCTCGACGACGCACTGACCCTCTCGACGCAGGCTGGCTGGAACCAGCTACCCGCCGACTGGGAGCGGCTATTCGCGTGCTGTCCAGCGGGCTGTTTCGCCGGCACCGTCGACGGCGAACTCGTCGCGACGACTACCGTGATTACCTACGGTGCTGACGGCGACGGAGCTGACGTCAGCTGGATCGGGATGGTGCTCGTCGACGAAGCCCACAGGGGCCAGGGGTTCGGGAGTCGAATCTTCGAACATGGACTCGAGTACGCACGCGAGAACGGAGGCGGCCTCGTCGGCCTCGACGCGACACACCTCGGAGAACCGATCTACCGAAACTATGGGTTCGAGCGCGTCGAACCCGTGTTCCGCTGGCAGGGGACGCTTCCCCGTCCCGAAGACCTCGCGGACGAACAGGAACCGAGACACGATAAGGAGACCATCGAACGCCTCACCTCTCCAGACGTCGACGCCATCCTCGAGTTCGATTGTCGTCACGTCGGCGTCGACCGGAGCACGCTACTCGAGGAACTGTTCGCCGAGCCTGAGGTTCGCGGGTTCTACTCGCGAACCTCGACCGGAATCGAGGGCTACGCGGTTATCCGGCCGGGGAGAACCCACTGGCAGATTGGGCCGCTCGTAGCGGCCAAACCATCCGTGGTCGGTCCGCTACTCCGGGCCGTTTCGGCCGACCTCGCTGGTGAGGCGGTAATCGTCGATTCACCGGAACGGGGTCCAACCACGACCTCCCTCGAAGCACTCGGGCTCTCTCGCGAGCGGGAACTCGTACGGATGACGTATCCGAATCGCGAACCGGCACTGGTCGCCGAATCGGTCCACGGATTTCTCGATTTCGCGTTCGGGTGACTCGATTCCGCTTCGTCTCACGAAATGGGCTGTTAGCGACCTCAAAGCGTCTAGTCCATAATTGATATCGAGTAGCCGTTTCGGACAGGAAAGCCACGGCCGTTACGAACTCGGTCGAGTCATCCTCGCCCCTGGTTCTCGGGGCGCAACGAGCGACTGAACCGCGATCACAGTCACGAGCGTGTAAGGATCTGCGTCACAGTCGGGAGCTCTCGCCAAAACTGACAATTTCGAGATTTGTTTGACCGACACCATCCTTAGTAGTGTAGAAAACACCCACTATAGTTCCAGATACACTCTCGACTTCTCTCCACTCGCTGGGAAAGCACACAACGCGAAACTCGACGACACAAGGTTCGGTTAGAGTGGAGTCGACAAACCGAGTTGACCGCTCAACTCAGCCCTATTGAGAGGAGGGAGATTGTCGTAGCCGGCAACCAAGAATAAGGCTTCAGAAGGAACGAATTTCTCGGTCGACCGACTCAGGAACTCCGTTCTAGGTCGCTGTCGTATCATCAAAGTTGACGACACGAGGAAACCGATTCGATCCCAGTTATATTGAGAAATTAGATCAATACCGGCTCCGCCATATATTGGCAGAAGAGTATCAATACCGGCTCGAGATGGCTTCGTCGGCCTCACTACACAACTCGTTCTGCTGAGCCACACGAGAGCATTGCTCTCGTGGACGTCGTGAATCTACTCGTGCGTACACGGCAAAATAACCCTAGCCGAAGTCCGACCTCTCAAACCCTACTCGATTCCGCTACTAGCCGCAAAGACTGCTGAGCGAGAAAAAGGACCTTGCCTTCGTCGACGAGGACACCAGGTCTACCTTCGAGAACGTCAGCGAAGAATTGGCGGGAACCATCGTCGGTGATCGATCGTTCTTGAGGAAAGACGAATTCGAAGATGTAGTGGAGAGCTGGCCGTCAACGACGGAATACGCCGGGATACTCGAGTTCGGTCTACCCATCTGTGGTAACTTCCGATAGTAGATAGTAACGTCGAGACCGCGGCACAGATCCGATCCAGTTATCGAGTGCTATCGTATGAAAAGACCGAATCTCGGACAGAGATCACCTGGCCGGCTGGCGGAATAGCTTTCTCACCATCTCGCCATAGACCGTCCATGAGCGACGACGAAGCAGTTTCGGTCGAACACCGGCCGCCAGAGGAGGTGTTCGGACTGCTCTCGAACGACCTCCGCGTGGAGATCGTTCAGGTACTTGGGAAGGGCGGAGAGCCGCTATCGTTTTCGGACCTTCGGACAGCTGTGAGCGAACGGGACTCGGGGAAGTTCAACTATCACCTTCAGAAACTCGTCGGCCACTTCGTGATCCAGGACGAAGACGGCTACCGACTCTCGTTCGCCGGTGAACAGGTGTACGGTGCTATCCTCTCGGGGTCGTACACGGCAAACGCATCGATTCCCCCGTTCGAGTTCGACGGACCGTGCCCGATGTGCGGTCACGCCGCCCTCGTCGCAGAGTATGGGAACGAGACAGCGTTGCTCTACTGTCCGGAGTGCGACGAGTGGCGCAACGAATTCTCGTTCCCACCTGGCACGCTCGACCAATTCGCCCGTCAGGATCTCCCGTTTGCGTTCGATCGCTGGATGCGGGCGACGGTGATGAAATTCCTTCAGGGCTTCTGTGAGAACTGCGGTGGCCGAGTCGATACGGCCCTCGAACGGGCTTCGTCGGTCAATCCGAGGCCCGCTAGAGCGGTATTCGAGTGCGAACGTTGCGACGATGAATTACGGGCTTCACCCGCGCTCCCGGTTCTATACCACCCGGTTACCATTTCGTTCTTCGAACAACACGGCGTTGACGTGTTGCACGATCCTTCCTGGCGGTACTACGACGAGGATGACGACATGGCGATCGAGATGATAAACGACGATCCGTCGAGCGTCCGTGTGTCCGTTACGCTAGGCGAGACGGAACTCGTCGCCACGGTTGACCACGACGTCACGATCACGGACGTGGCCATCAGGAGCGGCGACTAGAGACCAGAAGTGCCAGGAGAGGCGTAGGCCGACATCGTCCACTTCTTGCAGCCATCTTACAGAAGTGTGCTTCTGGGAACGATCAAGATGACGCTTGCCCAGTTACCAGACGGACATGGACCCACGAGTCGTGGAACACGCGCGTATCATCGTCGACCACTCGATCGCTGCGAAGCCAGGAGACGAGGTACTGATTAAGGCACCGTCTGAAGCTGAAAACCTGGCTGTCGCGCTGAACGAACTTCTCGGAGATCGCGGTGCTCGACCGATTTACATCGGGCCGAGTAGCCGAGCCCAGCGTGCATTTATGCGGGCGATGGATCCCGACGACTACGACGGGCCGCCAGCTGCGTACATGGCCCTCGCCGAAAACGTCGACGCCTCTATCGCTATCCGTGCGGCGTCGAATACCAACGAAACCAGCGACGTCCTTCCGGAGAAGACCACCGCCTATTCAGCGTTGATGAAGCCGTTCCAGGAAGAAATGGCGGACAAGCGGTGGGTTGCGACCCAGCACCCCGCACCGGGGAACGCACAGGACGCCGAGATGAGTACGGCGGCTTACGCTGATTTCGTGTACGATGCCGTCAACAAGGACTGGGAAGACCAACGCGAGTTCCAGGAGAATCTGGTCGCGTTGCTCGAGGAGGGACACGAGGTACGAATTCGCTCTGGTGACACGACGGACATCACCATGTCGATCGACGGTATGGTGCCGGTCAACGACTTCGGTGAGAAGAACCTCCCTGGCGGTGAAGTCTTCACGGCGCCAAACCCAGACTCGGTCGAGGGCGAGGTGTTGTTCGACAAACCGCTGATGGCCTACGGGCGCGAAGTCACGGACGTCCAGTTCGTCTTTTCGAAGGGCGAGGTAGTGGACTACAGTGCGGGGAAGAATCAGGACCTGTTGGAGGCCGTACTAGAGACCGACGACGGCGCTCGGCGGCTCGGCGAACTCGGCATCGGTATGAACCGCGATATCGATCAGTTCACCCATAACATGCTCTTCGACGAGAAGATGGGAAATACCGTTCACCTGGCACTGGGTCGTGCCATCGACGAGAGCGTTGGCCCGGACCGTACGGGCAACGATTCAGCCGTCCACATGGACATGATTGTCGACATGAGTGAGGAGTCGGTTATTGAAGTCGATGGTGAACGAATACAGCAAGAGGGAACGTTCGTGTTCGAGGACGGATTCTAGAGACCGATACCCACCAAACGAGGCGGGTACGTTTGCAGTGACCGAAACGCCCCTCTCGCTCGAGCGAGTGATGGAACGTGTCTTTTTCACTGCAGGGCGTGTCAATCGATACAGAGACCGACAATGTACGACGAGATCCTCATTCCGACAGACGGAAGCACCACGATCGATCAGACACTCGAGCACGCCCTTCCGATCGCAGCAGACAACGATGCGAGAGTCCACGCACTGTCGGTCATCGACACGCGAATCGTCCAGGCAGCAACGGGCGAGACGCGTGAGGAAATCAAGACACAACTCGAACGTGAGAGTGAGTCGGCCGTCGCCGACGTCACCGAGCGAGCGTCGGACGCCGGACTCGAGGGGGTCGAGGCGGTCGAGCGCGGCACACCGGCCAAAGCGATCCTCGAATACGCCGAGACTCACGACGTCGATCTAATCGTCATCGGCACGCATGGGAAGAGTCCTCGAGAGAAACGGATTACGATGGGGAGCGTCTCCGAACGGGTCGTCGACAAGTCTCCGATCCCGGTGTTTGTCATCCGTAGCGCCGATGGGGTCGTATAGACCAACGTGTTTTCCCAAGATCCAATAGTACATCCAACAATACGCTTTTCGTGGCGCTGCCCGATCCCCTCTCTATGATCAGAGACGTACTCGACCGGGAGCCGGACGATCGAGTATCGGTACTCGATTCCGACGGGACCGTCGTCGCCCCAGAGCTCGTACCCGACCTCGACGACGAGACGTTGGTGTCGATGTACCGGGATATGCGCCTGTGTCGGCGATTCGACGAGCGGATGATCAGTCTCCAGCGCCAGGGTCGGGTCGGGACGTACGCTTCGCTTGCCGGGCAGGAGGGAGCACAGATCGGGTCGACGTATGCGCTGGCCACGGAAGACACTATTTCCTACCAGTACCGCGAGCACGGGACCGTCCTTTCGAGGGGCTTCCCGTGGGAGTACCTGTTGTACTGGATGGGGCACGAGGTCGGGAACGCGGTGCTCTCCGACGACAACGTCTTGCCGCTCAACATCTCGATCGGTGGCCACCTCCCACACGCGGTCGGGTACGCGTGGGCGGCGAAGTTGCGCGGCGACGACCGCGTGACGCTCGTTCACTTCGGGGAAGGATCGACGTCTGAAGGGGATTTCCACGAAGCTGCGAACTTCGCGGGCGTCTACGACGTTCCGATCGTCTTCTTCTGCAATAACAACCAGTGGGCGATCTCCACACCGCGGGAACAGCAGACACCGTCGAAGACGTTCGCGGAGAAGGCTCGCGCCTACGGCTTCGACGGCATCCAGGTCGACGGAATGGATCCGCTCGCGACGTACGTCGTGACGGAGGCGGTCCGCAATCGAGCGGCAATTCCCGCCGGTGGCGAGCCTCGACCCACGATGATCGAGGCAGTTCAGTACCGCTTCGGCGCGCACACGACGGCGGACGATCCGACCGTCTACCGCGACGACGCGGAGGTCGAACGCTGGAAGGAACGCGATCCTGTCAGGCGGTTCGAAGCGTATCTTCGAGGACAGGGGCTGCTCGACGGCGAGCGCATCGACGCGCTCGAGTCGACCATCGGCGAGATGATCCAGGCAATGATCGATCGAGCCGAGTCTTACGAGGGGGATCCCGACGAATTATTCGAGGATACGTACGCCGATCCGACCGACCGACTGGTCGAACAGCGCGCGTTTCTCCGAGAGCTCAGGGAGACACACGGCGACGAGGCGTTGCTCGAGGAAAACTAGATCAGTCACGGAGACGTATCGAGAGGAGGAGTCGGGCTCCCGTATCGGTACTCTGGTGAAGTGATCCGGGCAGCAGGTCGCGTCAGTACTCGTCTTGCACCTTGTCCATCTTACACTGGACACAGAGATCGTCAGCAAAGCAAGCGACATTCTCGTAGGGGCAATCGTACGCTTCGACGGTGACGGAGAGGCTCCGTTTCGCGTGCTCCCACTCGGCCGCCCAGTCTTCGATACGTGTATCGACGGAGGTGAACACGACCTCGTCGTCGCGGTCGATGATTTTCGCTGCAGTGACGTCGTACTGGCGGTCTTTCACGACGTCGATCGCCTCGTAGTACGACGAACAGATAATCTCGTCAGTGCCGTCAGTATCGTCCAGTAATCGGACTCTGATGGAGCCATCGTACTCCTCAGTCGGGTCCAGCCCACTTGGCATAGTGGTACTCATGGGACGATACTGTAAAAGACCCACCCCACCCGTCCCGGCGAACCGATTTCGAGAAGCGTCCTCGAGAGCGACTCGAGTTTCGCCCTCGACGCTCGTCTCCTGCAGTATTCGACGGAAAACAGTGGGCAACGATTCGAGAACGTCCAGCGGGCTATCCGAACGTTCTAACGAGGCACGTCCCGTCGTCGGCGAGACGACGACACGTTCGTTCGCGGGTCCGGTCGATACGCCGCTCGAGGCGGACGAGCCCTCGTTCCGGGAGTTCGTACCCGATCCGATAGGCGGTTTCGTCGTCGATGTCGTACGAGAGCGTGCGGTCGAAGAAGGTGGTGACGACGCACTGACGCCACGCCAGTGCCTCCGCGTGTGCCGTTCCGCGGTCGGTCAGTTCGAACCCGGCGTAGGGCTCCGTTTCGAGGAGCGAGGCGTCGGCGAGTACGTCGACCATTTCGGTAACGCTGGCCGGCGCGACCGACAGCCGTACGGCGAGTTCGCCGGCTCGCACGCGACGGGTTCCGCGACTCGAGAGCCAGTAGCCGCCGAGGAGGTACCAGCCGGAGGTGGCGGTGAGCACGTTCGTCGAATCCGGATCTGGGCACTCGCGCCTCGAGTCGGCCTTCGTTACCCTCGATCGGTCACGGCTCGAACTTGCTGTGGTGTCCATCGACCACTACTCACGCGTCTAACCGGGAAATTGCTCGTCCGAATACGTTCGTATTTCGTATTCTGGTTCTGTTGAGACCCTTCAGATCTGTTGACATCCTCCCGCGCCTGAAGACGCGGGAATCCCGACCGCAGTTGAGATATTAGGGTTTACGAGCCCACGTGTTATCGCGGTGCAAAGCAACCACTCTCTGTATCGAACACGAAAGTCGATGGCTGTGCCAACCAGCCGTTACTCCTATCGCCGCCATCCGTGGCGAGACTCGGAGTTACTTTCCGCCGAATGTTCTCCGCGCCGTTCACGTCCGCATTGGCCACCATTCCACACTCATCGCAGACGTACAGGCCGCGTTCAACGCGGTTCGCCTTGCGCTTGCGTCCACAACACGAACACGACTTCGACGTATTACGCTCCGACACACGCTTGACCGTGATACCCTCGGCCTCGGCTTTGTATTCGAGCATCTTCGTGAACCGGTCGAACGCCCACGAGTGCAGGTCCAAGTTGCCGTGTTTGCCCCAGTCCTTCACGTCGCCATCCTCGCCTTCTCGAATGCCACCGAGGTCGCCGATGGCTATCAGTCCAACGTTCTCTTCGACACAGTGTTCGACGATGTGCTTCGAGAGCGCGTGGAAGTAGTGGATGCGCCGACTAGACTTCTTCGCGTTCAATCGCGTGGCTCGCTCGGACGCCGAATCGTCACAGCGCGCAATGTGCTTGCTGTGATAGTAGTCGTCCTGTTTCAGGCAGTTCAACGGGTACAACTCTGCGTGGCCGTCCTCGTACGCGAGGGCGGCGAAGTTTTTCACACCGAGGTCAATCCCCACGGTGTTTTCGCCGGGCGTTTCCAGAACTTCGACTGCGAGTTTGCAGACGAGGTGGAGTTCCCACTCGTCACTCGTCGTGTTCCAGACGGCACGGACTTGCCGGATGCTCCGCACCTCATCCAAGTCCACGTCGGGGCGGGTTTCAATATCGCAGAGGGTGAAGTCGGACCAGTGTTCTTTGAGGTTTTTGCCCTTCGAGAGGCGAACCCTGCCGAACTTGGTATCGACTTTGAACCCGTTCTGCTTGAACGTCACCGTCGAGCGTGGGTGTTCGTCGTTGTGTTTGCGGTAGCCGGGCGGATTCGCTTTCGAGTCCCCGTTTCGGCGTTTTCCGTACCAGCCGTCGAACGCTTCAGCGAGTTCTTCGAGAACGCGCTGACTCGATTGAGAATGCAAGTCGGCGTAGCGTTCGTGGGTCTTGAGGTAGGATTTGAGGTCGCCTTCCTCGGGGATGAGGCCGGTTTCACTCCACACGCGGTCGCAGGTCCAGCGACCGACGTTCCAGAGTTTGCTGGCGGCGAATCCGAGCGCATCGAGGTCGGACTGAACTTCTCGCTGGTTCCGAATGGAAGCAACGAGTGTTCTATCCACGACCTCTATCGCCATACATAACCAGTGTTGACAAGATTATATAATACTACCCAATTCCGTGACGCGTTGAATATCCAGCCGTACTGTTATCGGTGGTTCACGGCATCCCGCGACGGCGCGTATCCACGCCGTAAACGACGTGGTATTGCGCCTGCTCCGCGTATAACTTTACCCACGAACGAACCACTACTCACTCCGTCACATCGTCCAACGCGAACGAGCCGTATTCAATCTCCCCCGCTCGCTCATATCGGAGCATGTGGACTCCCGTGCTCGACGTCTCGGCATTCGCCAGTTCGAGGGCCGTGGGGATCGTGCCGTCCCCGAACAACCGCTTCCCGTTTCCCAGGACCAGGGGGAAGATCCAGAGCCAGAACTCGTCGACGAGGTCGTGTGCGAGCAATGTCTGGATCAGGTCGTGGCTCCCCTGCGTCATGATCACATCCCCGCGCTCCTTCTTAAGATTCTCAACGGCCTCCACGACGCCTCTCGAGAGGAGCGTCGAATTGTTCCACTCCACCGCATCGAGAGTTCTGGAGGCGACGTACTTGGGCATACTGTTCAGTTTCGACGCCATGGGATCGTCCTCCGCATTGACGTGAGGCCAGTGCGCGGCGAAGATCTCGTACGTCTTTCTGCCGAGCAGCAGCGCATCGGCCTCGGCGAACTGGCCATCTATGACTTCGCCCATCTGCTCGTCCCAGTAGTTGACCGACCAACCGCCGTGTTCGAAACCGCCGTCACGGTCCTCGTCAGGACCACCCGGTGCCTGCATCACGCCATCGAGTGTAAGGAACGTTCCAACAACAAGCGTACCGGTCGTTTCGTTTGTATGATTCTCGCTCATTCATCCGATTAACGTGAAAACAAGCGATAAAGGTATCATCCGTAGATGCCGCTTTGCTGAATACAACCTTTGGGCCTTGTTTAGACGCAGCAGAGACTAGCTCTCGCACCTCGCGCTCAAAGTGCGAAACCGTACTGTAGGATGCCGACTACCGGATTCACCTCGCCCGAAATGACGCTCGACTCTCCTATTTAGGAGCGTCTAAACAATGCTCAACCTCTATATTCAGCAGACAACTCTTATAATCTACTGAGGATTACAACAAAACGTCCTAATCGCGTTTCAGATACCTCATAATCGGGTTCTACATCCGGAAGAGTAGGTTTGGTCTCTGTTCGAGGGCCGATTATGAAGATAGTCTAGAAATGATTGCACGATGAGGATCTTCCTCGAGAGCAAGGCTTGTGTCCCAATCGTCGAGTATGAGGATTCTCGAGGCGATTAGGGGCCATTCACGTATGTTTCAGTGATTTCTGAGACTGATGGTCGAGTGAGGTCCGTTTCGTGATCGGTACTCGCTACGTAGATGCAGGGCACGAAGCGTCAAACGTGCATAACCGGTTCGAGACGCGTTCTATGGTGTGTTTACCTTCTTGAAAAGTGTCTCAGTCTCTTCGGAAATTCTGGTGCTGTCTAGAACCCAAAACCGATAGCAGGGAACCGATTTTGAACTTTCGAGTCGTGTACTGACCGGGCCTACGATCGACTCGAGCGGGTGAGTGAGATCCCTCCGGAGAAGCCTCTAAACCGCCGAATCCGATTTCGTCAGATTGACTTGAGGCTCTCTTCATAGTGTTTCTCTTCCTGGTAACCGCCAACCCGGAAAACGCAAGAGGGAAACCGATTATGAATTTTTTGAGAGCGTGATTTGCCCCACTTTTCGGGTCACTCTCTTTCTCCTATTCACGTCTGTCACTGCCCTGGAAGCCATCTCGAGCGATAACCCCACTCAGAAATCTCTTCCTAGATTCGTTCATAGACCACTTCTACACACTTCTTCCGGACCACTACCGCGGTTATGATCACCAAGCTAGTCTGGGCAATACGATCATAGAAGCGCTCATCCCTCTGTGAACTCCTCTATTCGTTAGGGAGCATGTTCAGTTCGCACCCATCTGTACCGGTTAGTTCCATTCAATGTGGTTGAAATAAAAGGGCTCGATGTGCTGCATCCATTCTCTCTATGCAGCACGGTGGTTCAAACCTATCACTCTCTGAGGGGTTCAACAGAGCCGTATTTCTGTTTTTGGTCACCTGGGAGGCGAGTCGACGCCGGACTGTGACTGGGGCTGGGAGGGCGACGGCTCGCTTCCTGGTTCTTCGCTAGAGAACCGGCCGAACAGCAAGCCCGTCACCGAGTGGGGACTGTGGCGTCTGAGGATCAGGATCACGTTGAGCAGGAAGAGCGCGGCGCCAACTGTGACCGAGAGTCCGCCGAGGGTCGAGACCGTTTTCGAGAGCGCGAACGCGTCGCTGACGACCAGCAACCCCACCCCGAGGACGAAACAGACGAAGTCAGCGCGTGCCACCCGGTCGTCGTAGAGGTCGTCGATCATGGGCACCGGTTCGAGACCGAGCCGGTCGCTGTAGCGGTGGACCCAGACGATGAACGGAACCACGTGGTAGAGCGTCCCGAGGACGACGAAGCCGACGACGCCGAGGATCAACAGCGAGAAGGCGCCGGGGGCGCCGAAGAGCGTAGCCGGGTCGAGCGGGTCGCGCAACAAGGCTGGGCCGGTCCAGATCGCCCACCCGCCCATCGCCGCGGTGAGGACGGCGTACCGACTGAGCATCGGCGTCCAGGGCACCTGTGCCTCGAGGAGCCGACGGGCCAGGATCACGCTCATTCCGAGGGCGCTCGCGACGACGAGGATCGCACCCACGCGGGCAAGTGGCGCGACGTCGAAGAGTCGACCCCCGGCCAGCGCGAGGACACCTACGGGATGGCCGACCGACTCGAGCTGACGGAGCGGGAGGTCGATTCCGTGGAGACTCGACTGGGTGAACATCGTAGCGAGCTGGTAGAGCGCCCCGTAGACGGTCGTGAGGACGGCCCCGTAGAGAGCGAGGGTCGCATGGCTCATCCGGACCGATCCGTGGCTCACAGGGGTATCTGCGAGAATCGGCCGCGTTAGGCCGGCCGCGAGAACCACGCCCAGGCCCGTCAACAGCACGAAGAAGCCCAGTGCGATGGCGAAGTGGCGCTCGGTGACGTCCCACGGCCTGGCCCGGCGGAGCGTTCGCCCGACGTTGTAGACGAACGTCCAGAACCCCGCGAGCATCACGAACCCGCCGAGCGGGAGCCAGCGGTACGCGCCCACCAGAAGCGCGGCGGCGAACGCGAGGAGGCCGGCGACGACCAGCCACAGTTGCGCGCTCGCCAGCCGCCTCGAGTGGATGGCGACGCCCGACCAGACCGGGACGAACTGGGTCATCGCGCCCATAATCGTCACGGCGACCCAGCCCACCAGCAGGAGGTGGACGTGCGCCAGCCCGAGATTCCCCGGAACGAGGGTTCCGCCGAACGACTGGACGGCCCCCGCGAGGGCCCCGGCGAGCAACAGCCCGGTCCCAACCAGGAAGTGTCGAAGAGGGATCGTCATGGGCGGACCTCGATCCGCGTCGATCGATCCCGGTATCGCGCTCATAGTCAGTGAAAGGGGCTCGAGCTACCTCGAGATGGTTCCGAACATATTCCGGTCGGCGTTCGCTGACGGGTATTTTGGCGGTAAAGCGGCGAGCGATGAGCAACGAGAGCACCCTTCCTGAGAAACGAGAAACCACAACCCAGAAACGCGACGCTCAGAACGTCAGAACGGCGCGTCTGAACTGCCCCGGCTCGGCCCTGTCGCGCCCATCGAGCGCTCCATCGGATTGGACCCGATGTCGCCACTCGGCTCGTGATCGACCGCACCCGTCTCGAGGAAGGCGGCTTCGACCTCCTCGAGCTGGGCGTTGATCGCCTCGCTCTGGTGGTGCATCGGCGCCGCGCGAACCGAAACGAGGTCGTACTCGTGGCGCTCGGAGAGACCGTTCCAGGCCCGGAACGAGCCGATCGTGAGGGTGTGCGTCTGCGGGCAAAACGGCGTCGTCGGGGTGAACTCCGCCCGGAGGACCGCGGGGTCGTCGCGGTCCCGGGCGTACCGGTAGCCGGCGCCCGGGTGGCGGGTGTCCAGGTTGAGCCTGGCGAGGTTGTAGTTGAAGGTCATGTCGTAGACCTTCCGCTCCTCGAAGCAGTCGCGCGTGAGCCGATGAAACGCGAGGTGATCGTCGCCGGTCAAGATGTCGTGCTCCTCGAGGGACGGCCCCGGCTTTGGCACGTTTTCCGGAACGTACTCGTCGTAGCCGTCGAAGAGGTCGTCCGCGCCGAACGGGGATCGAAAGCCGCGCATACCAAACGAGAGGGGCTCCGGCACCCTATGGGTGGTCCCGGACATATTCGCGTCGAGCACATCTGGCGCATCTGGCGCATCGAGCGCTTCGGGCACATGGGACCATCGAGCGCGTCGACATTTCGGACCGATTTATACCCTTTCGTCCCAACACGTTCGCCAATGGTCTTCCCAGGAGTCCTCGCAGGCGGGTCGCTGGTCGACGTCGCCGTCGTCCTCGTGGCCACGGGCGTGATCTGGATCGGGAGCGGTTGGCTCGAGGGGTCGGCTGATACGCTCTCGACGTACTACGAACTCCCGGCCGTCGTCCAGGGATCGATCGTCGTCGCCGTCGGCTCGAGTTTTCCGGAACTCGCGAGCGTCGTGTTCACGGCGATCGGAGGAACGTTCGACATGGGGGTCGGCGCGATCGTCGGCTCCGCGATCTTCAACATCCTGGTTATCCCCGCACTCGCCGGCATCTTTTCAGACGGAACCATGGAGACGAACCGGGCCATCGTCTACAAGGAGGCCCAGTTCTACATGATCGCCGTCTCGGGGTTGATCATCACGTTCGCGCTGGCGGTCATCTACAACCCCGTCTCCAACGGCTCGGGACTCGGCGGCGAAATCACCCGTCCGCTGGCGATGCTCCCGATCGGGCTGTACGGCCTGTACCTCTTCATCCAGTGGCAGGACGTCAGCGATTACGAGGCCACGGAGGCGAAGCCATCGATCGACCTCGCTCGAGAGTGGGCGAAACTCGCTGGTGGATTGCTCCTGATCCTCGTAGCGGTCCACCAGCTGGTAGGTAGCGTCGAATCGCTCAGCACGACGTTCGGCATCCCGGAGTTCCTCGCCGGCGTCACGATTATCGCGGGCGCGACGAGCCTACCTGACATGCTGGTGAGCATCCGGTCGGCTCGAGGCGGAAACGAGGAAACGAGCCTCGGCAACGTCCTCGGTTCGAACACGTTCGACCTGCTCGTGGCGATCCCCATCGGCGTGTTGATCGTCGGGACGGCCGCGGTGGACTTCGCGGTCGCCATCCCGATGTTCGGCGTGCTCACCCTCGCCACGGTGGTCCTCTTTGCGGTCATGCGAACCGACCTCTCGTTGACCACCCGGGAGGCGTACCTGCTGCTCGTGAGCTATCTGGTGTTCGTCGGCTGGGTGATCGCGGAAACGATCGGCGTAACCAACCTGATCAGGGGCGTTTGAGATCTGTCGTCGCTCGAGATTTGGACGTGAGCGCGTCGCTCGAGGCCCGGAAACCGAATCGATTCGGGCGAATCCCCATGGGCCCGGGATCCGTGCATACCACTATATGTCAGAACCGACCGCCGATTCCGCCGCACCCACCGAACGCGCTGTCCTCGAGGACCTCGAGGGCGCGCCCCACGCCCGCGTCTTCGAGGGCGAACCTCAGACGATCAGGCTCACGCTCTCCGCCGGCGATTCCATCGCACCCCACCAGCACCCCGACCGACAGATCGTCTTCTACGTGCTCGAGGGACGCCTGACCGTCACACTCGACGAGGACGAACACGAACTCGAGGCCGGCGATATCGTCCGCTTCGACGGCGACCAGTACGTCTCTCCGAAGGCCATCGAGGACAGCGTGGCGTTGCTGGTACTGGCCCCTCGAGTCGACTAGCGATTAGTGATTAGCGCCCGCCGTTATCGACGGGACGCACCCTTCGAGGCCAAGAACGATCGTCCCTGGAGTCGTACGAGCAGCGTGATCGCCGGAACGATCACCCTCTACATCGCGACCAGCGTCGACGGATTCATCGCCGACGATGACGGCGACGTCGAGTGGCTCGAGGCGTTTGAATCGACGAGGGAGAGCCAGGGTGACGGCGGGTACGACGCGTTCTTCGCAGATATCGACGCCCTCGTGATGGGCGCGAATACGTACGAACAGGTGCGGTCCTTCGGCGCGTGGCCATACGAGGATCGGCCGACGTGCGTGTTAACTCACGACGATACCGAACCGGTCGTGGACTCTGTCGATACCGTCGAGTTCGTCGACGAACCGGTTGCGGACCTCGCGCTCCGCGGCTCCGAGATCAGTACGCCAGTATCTGGCTCGTGGGTGGCGCTCAGGTCGCTCGGGCATTTCTCGAGGCGGGACAGGTAGACCAACTTCGTCTGACCATCGCCCCAATTCTGCTCGGTGGCGGAATTCGTCTGTTCGGGACGAACGGACCGAGAAACCGGTTGAAGCTGGAAGAAACGACGACGCTCGAGAACGGGCTCGTCGAGCTTCGCTACGGGATCCAGGAGTAGTGTTCCCCTCGATGTCGGTCGGACAATTGAGGTCAGTGGACCGGAGGGGCGCCCACTGTGGGTTTGTCAGAGGAACGACCACGCTTTCGGTGACGCCCTCGAGCACTTCGTCGACGGATAAACCGCCGAATCCCGTTCGAACCCGCCCAGCCGAACTACGGCGGATACGTCCCGGTCAACTGCGTCTGTGCGATCACGTGCCCGTCTATCGCCCTGCCGAGTTCGTCGGCCGAGGAGCCCGCCTCGAGGTCGAACATGGCGTCGAGGGCGTACGCTTTGAATCGATAGGTGTGCTCGGCGTCCGGTGGCGACGGCCCGCCGTAGCCGACGCCGCCGAAGTCGTTCTCGCCCTCGACGGCGCCTGCGGCGTCCCAGTCCTCCGGAATCGTGGTCATCTCCGGCGGCACGTTCCACACCAGCCAGTGGACCCAGATCCGCCCGGCCGGTTCGACGGCGTCTGGATCGTCGACCACCAGGACGAGCGAGTCAGCTTCGTCCGGTACCCCCTCGATCTCGAGTGGCGGATTGACGTCCCGGTCGCCGCGTCCGTACTCGTCGGGGATGCGCTCGCCGTCGTCGAAGGCGGGGCTGGTGAGTCGGAGGTCGCCCCGCTGGTCCACTCTCGAGAGAGCGGGGTTGTCGTCGTCGCTGTTCCCACCGCCGGAATCGCCGGGGCCGCCGAACCCGCCGAAACACCCCGCGAGAATCGCGACGAGTGCGGTCGTAATCGTGCGTCGTGGCATGTTCATCTCCGTTCCTGTCGCGGCTCAGGTTCGCGTTCTCGAGCGGCTTCCCGGACCGACGTCGTCATCTCGTGCAAGACGACGCTCTCGGCCTCGAGTCGGTACAGTCGTGAAAGTCGAGCGCTCGAGTCGGGTGTGTGGACCACTGCCAGGGGAATAAAACACCCACCTGTCGACAGCAGAGGTCTCCCGGTCCGATCGGTAGCGGATGTCGTTCGCCGTTCCCCGGTCGAGGGCGAATACGCAATCACGCCGAGAGCGCCGTCACGCGGAGGCGACGGGTTCGCGGTCCGTCACAGTCGACGAACAGGATCGACTGCCAAGTCCCGAGCGCGAGTTCCCCGTCGACGATTGGCACCGTTACGCTCTCCCCGAGGATCGTCGCACGAAGGTGGGCGTCCGCATTGTCGTCGATCGCATCGTGATCGTAGCCGTCCCCGCGCGGGAGTAGTCGCTCGAGGGCGTCCTCGAGGTCGGCCAGGAGTCGCCGTTCGTTTTCGTTGACGATCACCCCGGCGGTCGTGTGCGGGACGAAGACGGTGCACGTGCCGCTCTCGACGGCGTCGGGAAGGGCGTCTTCGACGGTCGACGTCACGTCGACGACGTTGAGTCGGTCCGTGGTCTGGATCTCGAGTTCCATCGTTGTGTTCGAGTATCGTTTCGTGTCGTTCACCGTAATTCCCGGCGTGAATAACGCGGTTACTCCCGCGAGAACAGAAGTTCCTTCGCGGGATCCTCCGCGACGACCCACCAGTTGACGTCCCGCTTCGGGTGACGTCGCTCCACGTGCTCGCGAAGGTGCTCACCCGTGTCGAAGTCGACTGGCGCTCGGTCTCGAGGTGTGACGAATTCGGGCGAGGTTATTACTATAAAAAGTATAGCTGTCGTCGAAACGGCGGCAGAACTCGAGCGATCGACGGGAAACGGGAAATGAAACGGCTACTGGCCGGCCGCGGACGGAACGGGTTCTTCGACCTCGTTCGCCGTTACGTCGGCGACTCGAGCCCGGTTCACCTCTCCGATGCGGTCGACGACGGTTTCGACGAGGTCCTCGAGGGCCCCCTGGACGGGGCTCGAGTCGTCCTTGACCGGCGGGACGTCGCGCTCTTCGGCGCCGAACTCGGGATTGAGGGGAAGTTTCGCGAGCAGCGGGACGTCGTAGTCGGCGCTGATGCCGTCGCCGCCGTCGCGGCCGAAGAGGTCGTGCTGGTCGTCGCAGTTTGGACACTGGAAGGTCGACATGTTCTCGACGATACCCAGGATCGGCGCGTCGTGTTCCTGGAACATGCGTAGCCCCTTCCGGGTGTCGTCGACGGCCATCTGCTGGGGCGTCGTGACGATGACGGCCCCCGCGACGGGCATGAGCTGAAGGAGGTTGAGCGTAGCATCGCCAGTTCCTGGCGGCAGGTCGACGATGAGGTAGTCGAGGACGCCCCACTCGACTTCCTGGAGGAACTGGGTCATGATGTTGTTGACCATCGGCCCCCGGAGGATAGCCGGGTCGTCCGCGTTCTCCGTGAGAAAGCCCATGCTGATGACACGGACGCCGTCCGACCGGGGCGGGACGAGTTCCTCGTCAGGGGTAATTCCGGGTTCGCCCTCGATCGGCAAGATGCGCGGGACGTTCGGGCCGTGGATGTCCGAGTCGAGGATGCCGACCCGCGCACCCATCTTCTCGAGGCCGGCCGCGAGGTTCGCGGCGACGGTCGTCTTGCCGACGCCGCCTTTGCCGCTCGAGACGGCGATCACGTTCTTGACTCGGGGGAGAATCTCCTCGTCGAAGCCGTGGTCTGTGCCCACGTTGGCGCGAACGTCGGCCTCGAGGTCCGCGTCGAGGTCGGCGACGACCTCGCGGATGCGATTCCCCATCGTCATCTCAGCGGGGGCGTAGGGCGCGTTGAACGCCAGCGAAATCCGGGCGGTGTCGTCCTCAATCGAGATGTCGTTGACCAGGCCGAGCGAGACGATGTCGTCCTCGAGTTCGGGGTCCTGTACGGTTGCGAGTTGGGTACGGAGGTCGGATGCGGATACGGTCATAGGTTCAGTTTGGTTTGAATCGGTAGTCGGTGTCGTTCGTCGCTCGATACGCGGGTCGAAGGGCGGCGATGAAATTAGAAGAAGATCACGTCGAGAATCACCGTCTTGATGAACATAGCGGTCCACAGGAGCGTGGTCAGTCCAACGAGGTAGACAACCCCGAGGGTCGCCGTCTTTCTGTCGCGGGGCTCACCGAGATACCACGCCAGGAGGACGACGTAGACCGGAACCAGGATGATCCCAAAGATAAGCCACGTGCCGGGGCCGAACTCCATTACGCGTTCACCTCCATTGGGGAGTCAGCCGTCGGAGTCGATTCGGCCTCGTCGTCGTGACCCCGCAGTTCCTCGATCGCGTGGAGTTCGACGACCGGGATGACCTTCGCGACGAGCATGAAGAACGTGATGACGATGGCGATGGTCCCGACCAGCGAGGAGAGCTCGACGAGGCTCGGGACGTACGATCCGGGGACGCCGCTGTAGAGGCTGAACGTCGGATGCATGAGCCCCTCGACGACGAAGAGGATCTTCTCGACCAGCGTCGCACAGAGCACCGCGACCGCCGCAGCGATGCTGCGCTTGAGGCTGAACAGCGACGGGCGGAGCGTCTGGGCGAAGACGTACGCCATCGTTCCGAAGACGAGGCCCATCGACACCCAGTACAGCGGCTGAGCGAGTTTGGCGTGCATCGCGTAGTCGACGTCGACCGGCGGCGCGAAGACGCCGTTGATGACCTGCTGGAGCTGGAGCCAGAGGAACAGCAGACTGAAGAAGCCGAGCCACAGCAAGAGCCCGCGGAACACGTCGTCGGTGATGATGTGGTCCCAGTCGTAGGCCCGTCGGAACGCGTAGGAGGCGATCAGGACGCCGCTGATGGCCGAGGTCAGCGCGATGGTCAGGAACTGGGGGCCCTGAATCGCGCCCGACCAGCCCGGCATCGACGACAGCAGGGCGAACAGCCACGGGATCACTCCCCCGTGGAGCAACAGCGGCGCGAGGATGATGATCCCCAGCGCGAGCCACCAGACCATCCGTTCGACGACCTCGTCTTCCTCTTCGGTGTACCCGATCGTCAGCGCCCGGTACAGCGGCTCGAGTCGGTCCGGGAGGTCGTCGCGAAGACGCGTCACGTCGTAGCGTATCGTCAGTGCGAGGTAGGTCGCGGTCATCACGAAGTAGAGCGTGATGACGGTCACGTCCCAGACCAGCGGCGAGGTGTGGATCGTCTCGTGGTAGTTGAGCAGGATGCTCGTGACGATTCGGTCCGGCCGGCCGACGTGGATGATGATGTACAATCCGGCCGCCGTCAGGCCGGCAATCGTCAGCAACTCCGCGAGTCGGGCGACAGGCTTGTACCGGTCCATCCCGAGGAGGCGGACCGCTGCCGATAGGATGATCCCACCGTGGGCGATCCCGACCCACCAGATGAACGCGCCGATGTACAGCCCCCAGGTGACGCCGCCGCTCGAGCCCCAGTCCCCGAGACTGGTGACGATGAGGCCGTCTCGAAGCTGGAGTCCCCAGCCGATCAGGAACGCGAGGATTCCCAGGGAGACGACCGCGAGCAGGCCGTAGTATCCCTTCGAGGTGCGCTGCATCGGCCGAACGATGTCCGCTTCGCTCGGACGTTGGGTGCTCACGGCGAGACACCTCCGGCGAACGTGCCGTCGTCGAGCACTTCCTTCCGGCGGTCGAGTTGTCCGACGTCCTCGTAGGCCACGGGCCCTTCGACCTGTTTCGCGTCGGGGCCCGGTTCGTTCCCAACGAAGACGACGTTCGGGTCGGTGCCGAGTTCCTCGAGCAGCCGGAACGTCGAGACTTTGTTCTCGGTCCGGTTGGGGAACGTCTCGCGGTCGTTGGGGGTTTCCTCCCGGACCTGCTCGAGGTAGCGGTTGGGGTCGCTGTCCTCGTCGTTCATGTCCCCGAAGTGGATGGCATCCATCGCACAGGCGTCCTCGCAGGCGGTCGTGCCGATCTTGTCCTCGCCGCGCTTGCCGTCCTGGCGGGAGGGGCACATCGTACACTTGCCCATGACGCCCTTCGGCGGCCGGCTGTCGACCCGGCGATCGCGCCCGTCGTAGACGTGCTCCGGATCGAGTTCCGACTGCGGGGTGTCGGGTTCGCCCCACTGGAAGTAGTTCACGCCGTAGGGGCAGGCCACCTGACAGTACCGGCAACCGATGCAGACGTCGTAGTCAGTCAGGACGAGGCCGTCCTCGGTCCGCTTGTGTCTGGCCGTCGTCGGACAGACCTTCTGGCAAGGGGCGTCCGAACAGTGCTGGCACGTCCGCACGAGGAAGTTGTGGCCGTCCTGGTCGGGCTCCTCGTAGGTGAAGACGTACATCCAGTTGGCCCCCATCGAGGTATTGTTCTCCTGGCTGCAGGCGACCACGCAGGCCAGACAGCCGTCGCACTTCTCGAGGTCGATGACCATCCCGTACTGCGTGCCCTCGTCTTCGCCCTCGCCGGCGGCCGCGGCCGGGTCTGCGCCCTCGGCGCTGTCCACCGTGGCCCAGGTGCCGAGTCCGAGGAAGAGTCCCGCGGCACCCATCTTCTTCATCACCTCGCGGCGGTCCATCTCGCCGTCCTCTTCGAGGGCAGCCAGTCTGTCGGCCAGCGAACGCTCGTCGTCGACGTCTTCGAGCCCTGCCAGCTCCTCGGGCAATTCGGTGTCGTCGACCTCGAACTCCTCGACGACCGCGTCGTGGTAGCGCGCGGCGAACTCGGCTTCGGTCAACTCGCCCGCGACGAGGCGCTGGGCGTCCTTGGCCATCGCCAGCCCGAGATCGGCGTCGTACTCGCCGTCCTCGAGTAGTTCGCGCATCTCCGCCTCCCATTCTTCGGTGTGGAGCGCCTCGAGCGTCTCCGTGGCGTCGCCGGATTCGGCTTCGTCGGCGCTCATACGCGAGCCCACCTCGGCGTCAGCGTCGTGAATAGTGCGATCATGGCTGGAGCTATTCGACGACGACGGCGCCTTTCATGCCCATGCTGACGTGGGGCGAGCAGTAGTAGGTGAAGGTGCCCGTCTCGTCGAAGGTGTGTTCGAAGGTTTCGCCTTCGTCGCTCAGCATCTCGCTCTCGAAACTTTCGTCCTCGGCGATTACGTCGTGTGGGCTGCCGGCGCCGGTCCACTCCCAGACGACGGTCGTTCCCGAGTCGACGACGATGGCTGCGGGGCCGTACGCGAAGCCGTCCGAGCCGGCACCGACGTCGACGGTGACCTCGGACTCGCCGGTGTGGTCTTCGACGCCATCGTAGTTGTTGGCGTCGTCGAGGTAGCCGTCGAAGTCGTAGTCGCCGCCGCCGTTCCCGTTCCCGTTGCCGTTCCCGCCATTTTCACTTTCATCACTGTCCCCGTTCCCGCCGCTAGCTTCCTCGTCCTCGAGACACCCGGCGAGTCCGCCAAAGACGAGCGCTCCCCCGACGGCCCGTAGAAATCGCCGTTTCCGTTTATCGTGTACAGTCATGATACCTCTGGCAGAAGTATGGACGACGGATATAGGATTTCAGTGGTGGTTTCCAGACCACGGGAACACACCCGATGATGTTCGGAGAAACGTACTGTTTGCTCGAGAACGAGAGAATTGCGTCTGTGTGGTCGCTCAGGACACCAGTTCCTCCTCGAGCGGAGGCTGTCGTTCTACGTCGACCAGATTCTCGACGAACTGCTTGATGATCGCTTCTTCGGCCCGGTGAAGCGTCTCGCTGCAGGTCGACTTCGCGATGCCGAGACGCTCGGCGAGGTCGGTCAGCGAACACCGGCGCGGGGTGTCGTAGTACCCGTGTTCGACGGCGGCGACGACGAGTTCGTGCTGGCGCTCCGACAGTAACTGCGTGTCGTGGAGCCGTTCCTGGACGCTGTCGATGCGGTACTCGAGACCGAATCGGGAGAACTGGTCGGCCAGCTGGGAGAGTCGGTCCCGGGAGCCGGCGACCTCGAGGGTCGCTTTCCCCTGTCGGATCTCGACCGGGAGCTCGATCGGCATACCGGAGTCGCGCGAGGAGAAGAGCAACAACGGGGCCGTGGTCTCGAAGTGGACCGTCGCCTCGTTCTCGCTCCACTGGATGAGCGAAATTTCGGTGAGTTGTGGATGGTCCTCCATGTCCTCGAGGACGGCCGGGACGTCGGGACCGGTGATTCGAACCAGGGCGAACCCCGATTCGGCGCCCGGAACCGCGGCGTCGACGTAGAAGGTTGCCTCCGGGTGGGCGCTCGAGACCTCCTGCACCCATACCTTCTCCGGGAGCGTGACGGTGAGCGTCGCGTGAGCCATACGAACACGTTCGGGTCCGTTCTCCCTAATTACTACCCCAGAATATGATCGGTCGGGAACGACCGTGGGGTTTATCATCTCGAATCGCCACCGCGGCTGGATTTCGCTCGAGGGCGGCGAACAGCGGCGCTAGCGTTCTCCGGACGTCGGATGGAAGTCGGCATAGACCGGCCAGAAGGGGACCAGCAGAAGGAAGACAGCGACGACGAAGGCGGGGACAGCCAACCGTGCTGGCAGTCCGAGCCACCAAAGCAGGGCCGTGGTTCCGAGAGCGAGTCCAACGTGAAGGAGGACCGCGACCTGGACGGTGAGGAATCCGTGTGTGCCAGCATCGGTCGGATACATCGAGTATCGGTACCGTTCGAATCCGCATAAGTGTTCTCGCGTATCCGACACGACGACCGTCCGAACGCTTCCTGAATTATGTGTGATACGCACGTGAGCACGCGATCCGGTGAGGAGAGACGACCGCCTGCCTGAAACTATCCCGAACGTATTCGGAGGAACGCCGATACCGGTGGAACCACTACCGACGACTGCATGACGACACTCGACGTCAGATCGATCCCGCCGGTCGACCGCCACCCGACGATTCACGACGCCTTCGACGAACTCGAGGCGGGCGAAACGCTGACGATCATCAACGATCACGAACCGAAGCCGCTGTTCTACGAGTTCCAGGCGGAAGTCGACGAGTTCGATGTCGACGGGTACGCCGTCGAACAGGCCGAGGCGGGGAAATTCGTCGCGGAGTTCCCCAAACGAGCCGAGTAACGCACCGTTCGAAACTGATACTGGTACCCTCACTCTCGTTCATCTCCACCGTTCGCGTCTTCGCGCGAACGTTTTCGTCTGTCGCACTCAGTTGTCACCCCGAGTTGTCATCCTCTCCTGTCACCCTCGATCAGCAGCCTCGCTCCTCACCCGAACGCATTCGCGAACAAGTAGACGAGCCTCGAACCCGTTTGTAGACGTATGTCTACTCACGACCAGGGCCACGATCTCGAGTCCGCCGTCGAACGAACGACAGCACCCAAGGACCGACCGCGAACCGTGCTCGACGTTCGATCGCTGGGACCGCCTGCTCCGCTCGCGAACACGCTCGAGCGACTGGCGGAGCTGCCCGAGGAGACGGTACTAATCCAGCGAAACGATCGCGCTCCGCAGTTCCTGTATCCGAAACTCGAGGACCGGGGCTACACGTACGAGACGCTCGAGATCGACGCCGAAGTCGTGACCGTCATCTGGCGAAAGTGACCGGAAATCGGGATGTCGACTCCGCTTTCATCGGATTCGAACCCCGTCTGGACGAGATGGTTGAAGTTGACACCCTCATAACGGGGGGTCTTTTAAATATTTAAACTCCTGTCCGAACACCTCCGTGTGTATTTCCATTGTCCGGGAATCATATTCATACTTGAACATACGTCAAGCCATACTCCCAGGTGAGGACAATGACCCAACTGAATTCGAAACGACGGCGGTTCTTACAGGGGCTCGGTGTTGCTGGTGCAGTAGCGGTCGCTGGCTGTGTCGGGAACGCTGACGAAGGGAACGGAAACGGCAACGGAAATGGCAATAGCGAAGAACCAGCGGGCGACGTGGAAGAGTCGCTCGCGAGTGCGAAACCGGTCGACGTCGACCGCGTCGCGGCCGATCCGACGGACATTCCGGGGCCGGTCGACTGGAACGAGCCCCGTCACCACGAAATCTCGATGACGACGACGGAGGTCACCGCGGAGATCGAACCGGGCGTCACTTTCGACTACATGACGTTCGACGACCAGATCCCGGGACCGATGATTCGCGTTCGCCAGGGCGACACGATCCACCTCACGCTCACGAACAGTGAGGAGAACTCGATGCCCCACAACATCGACCTGCACGCGGTCTACGGCCCTGGTGGGGGCGCCGAGGACACGACGATCAATCCGGGCGAGAGTGCGGAAATCGAGTTCAAGGCGATGTACCCCGGCGTACACGTCTACCACTGTGCGGTCCCGAACATGGACTACCACATCAGCGCCGGGATGTACGGCGCGATCCTCGTCGAGCCCGAGGACGGCCTCCCAGAGGTCGACCGCGAACTGTACTTCGGACAGAACGAACTGTACACGAAGGGCGCCCCCGGTGAGGAGGGCCACCACGCGTTCAGCTTCGACAAGATGAAAGCCGAGGACCCGACCTACGTCACCCTCAACGGCGAGGCCTACGCGTTTACCGGGAACGGCTACGGCCCCGTGACCGTCCAGAAGGGCGAACGGGTTCGCGTGTTCTTCGCCAACGGCGGGCCGAACCTGACGAGTGCCCTCCACCCCATCGGGAACGTCTTCGATGCGTACTACCGCGAGGGCGACCTGGTCTCCGAGCCGGGCCGGTTCATCGAAACCGCGCCGGTCGTCCCCGGCTCCGTCGCGGCTGGTGAGATGGAGACCCCGGTTCCCGGTCCGATCAAGCTCGTCGACCACGCGCTCACTCGAGCCGCGCGGCGGGGGATGCTGGGCGTCATCGAGGTTGAAGGCGAACCGGAACCCGACATCTTCAATCCGAACCCGTAGGCTCGCTGTGTGTGGAACTCACCTTTCTTTTCCGCGACTCGTCTCCTCTCCGATCTGCCTCGATTCTCATCCACGACTCTCGACAGTTGACGAGCTGACGCTCGCCGAAACGTACCGTCCTGTCTGACCCAGCCAGGGTGTAGATTCGGGCTCGAGGGACGAACCCCTGACCGCTCCGATAACTGGCGTCGAAATCGACGATCGTCGGATCTGAACGGTGGAAGTGAACGCCAGAACTGTCACCCGCCTCCCTCGAGACACTTCGTCGCTCGAACCCGCCGAAACATGTTCGGGGGAATTGTCGGGTACGACCATTTCGAACGCTTTCCTGTGAGCGGGACCGAAACCGCCCGTTCGAACACGCTCTACTCACTCATGACGACCCTGTTTACGACACGTCGATTCGTCCTCCTCCTCGCAACAACGACGCTCGCAACCTACGCACTGCTCGCGACGGGGGCGGCGCTCGCGACGACCGACGCCGGAAGCGCCTGCGGGACGTGGCCGCTCTGTACCGACGGAATCGCGTCACCGATCGATCCCACGCTGATTGCCGTTCTCGGCCATCGACTGCTCGCCGGGCTCGTCGGCCTGTTACTCGCCCTGACGACACTCGGCGCCTGGAAGACGGAGGCCAGTCGGCGGACGCGCATCGCCATCAGCGGCGGCGTGGTCCTGTTCGTGATCCAGGTCGGTGTCGGTGGACTCGTCGTCGTTACCGGGGAGCCCGTCGCGGGACGAGCCCACCTCGCGATCGCTGCCGTGCTTTTCACCGCGCTGCTCGCTGCCCTCGGCTGGATGCTCGAGGGCGAGTCAACCACCGAACGGACGACACCTGCTGTCGGCGAGCCGTCCCCGTCGTCCACGACCGAAAGCAAGCCGTCCGCATCCGCAGGCGGGCTGTCGTCCGCAACCACAGGTGAGCCGCCGTCCGTAGCCGCAAGCGAGCCGTCGTCTACATTCGCGAGTGAACCGGTATCGAACCCGACTCGAGCCAACGCGGAACGGTCGACGCGCGCCCGACTCCGTTCGAGGGGGCGATCCTACCTCGAGTTGACGAAACCACGGCTGATGTGGCTACTGTGTCTGCTCGCGCTCGCGGGGATGGCGCTCGCGACAACGACCGGTCAGTGGCCCGACGGCGTGACCGTCGTGGCGACGCTCGCCGGCGGGGTGCTGGCCACGGGAGCGAGCGGGGCGTTCAACCACGCCTACGAACGCGACCGCGATCAGCAGATGTTGCGAACGGCGGACCGCCCCGTGGCGACCGATCAGGTGTCGGCCGCTCGCGCGACCCTCTTTGCGTTCTCGCTGGCCGTCCTTTCGATGGTCGTGCTCGTGACGCTAGTCAGCCTCCTCGTCGCGGCGCTGACGTTGGTGGCCATCGTCTACTACAGCGTGCTCTACACCGTCGTCCTCAAACCGAATACGACTTGGAACATCGCGATCGGCGGCGGGTCGGGCGCGCTTCCGGCCGTCATCGGCTGGGCCGCCGTCACGGGATCGGTCGGACTGCCGGCGATTGTGCTCGCACTGATCGTCGTCGTCTGGACGCCGGCACACTTCTACAACCTCGCGATCGTCTACCGCGACGACTACGCGCGGGCCGGCTATCCGATGTTTCCGGTCGTCTCGGGCGTCTCGGCCGCCCGTCGCCGGGTCCTCCTGACCCTCGGCGGAACGCTGGTGATGACCACCATGCTCGGTCTCGTGACCCCACTCGGCTGGCTCTTCACCCTCTCGACGATCACCGCGGGTGGGCTGTTTCTCGGGACGACGGTCGTGCAGTGTCGCCGCAGAACTGACCGTTCGACGCTCCGAACCTTCCACGCCTCGAACGCCTATCTCGGCGTCGTCCTGCTCGCCATCGTCGCCGAAGCGCTCGTCGTCGGTCTCCGACCATGAACGCGATAACCACACGCATCCGACTCGCCACCCTCAACTCGAGCATCGCCGTCGTCGCCAACGTCGTCGCTCTCGGCGACGGGATTGCCATCCTCGCCTTCTTCGGCGTCGGCTTGCTCTCGCACGCCGTTGAACCGTGGGCGTACCCGATCCACACCCTTCGAACCGCCGTGCCGTTTCTGGTCGGCTGGCTGTTCGTGAGTCCGCTCGTCGGGACGTTCCGGTTCGACACGCTTTCCAGCCCCTCCGAGACCCTTCGGTACGTCACGCTCGGCTGGATCGGCGCTTCGCTCGTCGGTGCCGCGATTCGGGCGACGGAATACTTCCCCGGGGGTGCCCCGCTCGAGTTCGTCCTCGTCAACGTCGTCTTCGGGCTGGCCTTCGTCCTGCCGTGGCGACTCTGCGTTTCGCTGCTCGTTCGTCGGGCGCTTCGACACCCCGTTTAAACACCCCCACATAGTGTGGCTAGACCCCTATCGAGAGCCGCCGTGTTCGTCTAGATAGAGGTGCCCAACCGACTGCAATGACAACTTACGAATTTACCTGTCCGGGCTGCGGCCAGCGAGGCCCCGTGGACGGCGACGTACGCAACGCGACGGTCGAATACGGGTGTCCAGTCTGCGGAACGAGGGTTTCCAGCGAACACTTTCTCGTCCACTGATGGCGTTTTAGCGCGTTTCGACGCGTTTCGACGTATTCGGCGCGTTTTAGCGCGTTCGCCACGTTTGTCGCGTTCACCGCAGATTGCCACCGCTCGAGAGCCTGATCCACGCCGAAAAATCGACAGAATCTACGCGTCCCCGCGATCGATTTCGGTTCGGCGCCCGCTCAGGTCGTCGGGTACGAACCGATAGAGTTGGATGTCGAGATTCGCCTTCGACTCGCCCCAGATTTCGAACAGCGGTCGCTTCGTCGTTCCGTACTGTTCGACGTCCTCGACAGTGAGGTTGGCCGGGTCGATCGTCTCGAGCGTACCGACGGCCACGATGCTGTGGTAGGTCTCACCGCCATCTCGTTCGTTGTAAACGACGAGACGAACCTGGGGAGAGGAGTCGAGAAACTCGCGTTTCTCGCTTTCGGGCGTCGAAACCAGTCGCATGTAGAACGATCGGCTGTCGGCGTCGTATCCGTAGGAGATCGGGACCGCGTACGGCGTGTTGTCGCTGGCGAGTGCCAGGACGCCAGTCTCGTGGCGACTCAGGAAGTCGTCGATCTCCGTCGCCGTCATCTCGGTTTCCTCGGCTAGTGACATCGTCGTATGCAGAGTCAAAGCCGATGCGGCATTAAACTATTTCCGTTGTCACTCGCCGACGATCACGCGTCGGTCTCGAGGATGTCCTCGAAGAGCTTTCGCTGGGCGGCGACGAGGTGTTCAGTGAACGTCGACTGGCTAATGTCGAGCTCGGCGGCGATTTCGGTCGCGTTGGCTCCTTTCGGGCGCTCGAAGTAGCCGGCATCGTAGGCAGCCTGCAGGACCTCGTGCTGGCGGTCGGTGAGTTTCCCCCGGTTGACGAACACCTGCTCTTCGGTCGATCCTCGTAGTGGCGGCTGGAGGAGTCGCTGGACATCGATGTCGGGGTACCGTTCGCGGAACTCGGCCATGATCGCCTGGAGCTGGTCGAAGTCCTCGGCGTGAAAGACCAGCGTGAGGTCCCCGTCCTCGGCGACGTAGCGGTGGACCGGACAGCCGAACGAGCCGAGGCAAGCGCAGGGACAGCTCGAGTCGTCGTGCGCGTGGCGATAGAGGTTGGTCGACCCGTAGGAGAAGATCGGTCCGGAGACGTCGTCGATCTCCTCGTCGGTGGCAGCCAGGAACTCCGTGGTGCTTCCCCCACCGTGACTCGAGCTGTCCTCGCTGGCGGCACTCGTCGAGACTCGATCGACCGTCGTCCCCGTCCGCTGTGAAAAGGCCGCGATTGGACAGCCCTCAGGCGACCCGACTTTCACCGTCGCGCGAATTCCCGGCGACATCGTCTAGGGTCGTGTTCGAAGGCCGGCCTAATGAAGATAGGGTTCCGCGGACTCCGGGTCGGCGTGTCGGTGTACGGCCATTTCATCCCGCGTGATACCCAGTGGTGGTACGGGGCCTTCCAGCGGGGTAGGCCACCATCGCGCATGATACGCACGGTCGGGTAGAGATGACAATTCGTCATCCCACCTCCAAAAGACGCTCCGGCAGCCGCGGGGCGAGCGACGATCGACACCGGGTGACGATACGTCCGTCTGAGTGACGGTCGGATCCAGAAGTACTATTTATTTGGCTCTACGTCTGGAATTGTATGAATCCCCTGGCCCGATTCCACTCGACGTTCGGTGGGCGTCGTGCGATCCTCACACTCGGGGGTCTGTACGCCGCTATCGGTGTGATCTGGCCACTCACGCAGGCTGGCGAAGTACTGCCGAGTTCGGCGGTACTAATCGTCGTCGTTCTGGTCAGCGGCTCCGGCCTCGTGCTTCTCTACGGGGGATACGGGCTGCCCCAGACCGACATTCAGCCGAGGTTCTTCGCGACCATCGCCCGCTGGTGTCTCCGCGCGATTGGCGTGGTTGTCAGTATTCTCCTCTTCATTTACCTCGCCGGTCAGTTATCGGACCCGGTGAACAACTTCCTCATCCTCACTGCGCTCGCTGGCGTCGCCGGTTTCGGCGCAGGGGCGTACGATGCGCGCGCAAAATCGCGAACTTACGTTCTCGAGCAGCGCAATCAGGAACTCCAGGACACGCAGGCGGAACTCGAAGAGACGCTCGATCGTCTCGCAGCGTCCGAACAGCGCTACCGAACGTTGACGGAGAACTTTCCGAACGGGGCCGTCGCGCTGCTGGACACCGAGTTACGACACACGCTCGTCGCCGGGAACGCCCTCGAGGAAACCGGATACGATCCGACCGAACTACGGGGAAAACGCGTCCAGGACGCCTTCCCGCCGGAGGTCGTGGACGTCGCCGAACCGCACTATCGCGCGACGCTCGAGGGCGAATCGACCGTCTTCGAACTGGAGACGCCAGAACAGGTGTTCGAGTTCCGTACCCATCCGTTGACCGACGAAGGCGGACGCGTGTACGCCGTGCTGGTCATGTCCCAGGACATCACCGGGCGGAAAGACCGCGAACGGGAGCTCACGGATCGGATTCGCCAGCAACAGGTCGTCGCCGACCTCGGCCAGCTCGCACTCGAGACGGACGACCTCGACGAGCTCATGCGCGAAGCGACCCAGCGGGTGACGGCTGCGCTCGACATCGAATACTGCAAAGTGCTCGATCTGAATCCCCAGGCCGACGAATTGCTCCTTCGCCAGGGGATCGGCTGGAAACCCGGGCTCGTCGGAGCGGCGACGGTTTCCGCCGTCGAAGCCGACTCGCAGGCGGCGTACACGCTGGCAAACGATCGTCCCATCATCGTCGAAGACCTGGAGGCGGAAACGCGATTTACCGGTCCGGATTTGCTCCGAAACCACGACGTTCGCAGCGGAATTAGTACCATCATCGGCCCGAATGACAATCCGTGGGGAATCCTGGGGGCTCACGACACCGATCCACAGGTCTTCAGCGACGAAGATGTCACGTTCGTCCAGAGCGTCGCTAACATCATCGCGGAGGCCATCGAACGCCACCAGTACCAGCACGAACTCGAGCAGTCCGTCGCCAGTCTTCGAGAATCCAACAAGCGCCTCGAGCAGTTCGCCTACGCCGCCTCCCACGACCTCCAGGAACCGCTCCGAATGGTCTCGAGTTACCTCCAGCTCATCGAGCGCCGATACGGCGACGTCTTCGACGAAGATGGGGAAGAGTACCTCGAATTTGCGATCGACGGGGCCGACCGCATGCGGGGAATGATCGAGGGGTTGCTCGCGTACTCGCGGGTGGAAACGAGCGGCGAACCGCTCGAGCCGGTCGATCTCGAGGCCGTCCTCGAGAACGCTCGCGAGGACCTCCAGGTGCAGATTTCCCAGAGCGATGCGGCGATCACGGCCGAATCACTCCACGAGGCGACCGTCGAGGGCGACCACGATCAGTTGCGACAGGTCTTCCAGAACCTGATGAGCAACGCAATTCGGTACAGCGGCGACGAGCCGCCGTCGATCCACGTCTCGGCGGAACGAAACGGCTCCCGATGGGTCGTTTCGGTCCGAGACGACGGGATCGGCATCGATCCCGACGAGACGGAGCACATTTTCGATGTCTTCACTCGACTGCATAGTCGGACGGAGTACGAGGGAAGCGGGATCGGACTCGCCGTCTGCGAGCGGATCGTCGAACGCCACGGCGGCGAGGTCTGGGCGGAGTCCGAACCCGGTGACGGAACCACGGTCTCGTTTACCCTCCCTTCGGTCGGTGAGCGGGCCGAGTGAGGCCCGCAGCGGTCACGATACGGATGCGCGGACGCGCGAACGCGTCCAGACCGACCTGGACACTCGAGCGACGTCCTCGACGCCGTCGCCCCGTCGTTCGTTCCCGAAGAGAGGAATCGCCCCAGCAGGGCGAGACTCGACGCCCGTGGGGTATTCTCATCATCTCAGAACGAGAGTGGACAACTTATTACTGGAGGGTGTCTGACCTAGTAGCAATGAGTGCAAGTGAGGACTATCGCTTCGTCTGTCCCGAGTGCGCCCAGACCATCACGGTCAACGCGTCGATGCGGGACGCCCTCGTCGAGAACGGCTGTGTGATCTGTGGAAGCACCGTCTCTCGAGCGGACTTCGAAGAGATGGCCGAAAACGACGCCTGAATTACCGCCCGTCACCGACGAGTCGAACGCCCGTTTCTCTCTTCTCTTTTCACGACCGACGCTCGATGGGCGAATTTTGTTGACGAATGCCGGCTTCGTCGCGATTCGACGACATGGACGGAGTGGAGGACGTCCAGGACTCGAGTTCTGCGATGGCGATGATAATGACGACCACCGGAAGACGACCCGCAAGCCGTGTGCGAGACGCCCTCGTTCCAACAGCCACTCGAGGCCGTGTGATGCGTTCACAGGCCCCGAAACGGCTATTTTCGCCACCCTATATAAATAACCCACGATATCGGTGGTGTACACTCGAGGGCCATCGGTTCCTCTACAGAAGTATGAGCCAGTCACTGACCGCGACGACGAGCCCCTTCGGATACGACACCCCAAGCGACGAGACGACGATCACGACCGGCGACGACGTCCAGACCATTCTCGATGCGCTCACCGACGCCGACTGCCGGACCATCCTCGAGGCCCTCAACGAAGACGCCGCGTATCTCACCGCATCCGAACTCTCCGAGCGCTGTGACGTCCCCCTCTCATCGACCTACCGCAAAATCGAGAAGCTGACCGACGCGGGGATGCTCGACGAGAAACTTCGCATCCGCCGCTCGGGCAAGCACACGAGCGAGTACGGCCACCGCGTCGACGACGTCCAGATCTCGGTCGAAGCCGACAGCGGGATCGAACTGTTGCTCTCTCACCCCAGCGCCTGATCGGCTCCGATTCTTCTCTTTCACTCCTGAAATTATCGTTTCAACGCCTCGAGCAACGCGTCCAGGTCGTCTCGCGTATTGAACGCGTGAACTGACGCTCTCATGCCATCCGGGTACGAGAGCGACCGAACTGTGATGTCCTGCTCGGCGAGGCGGTCCACCGTCGCCTCCGGATCGGGCACATCAATCGTGACGAGCCCGGACTCGAACTCGCGAGGGCTGAGCAATGCGGAGTCCGGGAGGCCATCCTTGAGATACCCGGTGAGGTCGGCGATACGGGACTCGATCGCGTCCGTCCCGAGTTCCTGGTGATAGTCGATTGCCGCCGCCAGGCCGTCGTAGAGGGCGGGGCTGGTCGTGCCGACCTCGAACCGGCCAGCGCCGGGCGCGTACTCGTAGTCGTGCGCAGAGGCATCGGTCACGCTCCGGTAGCCGATCGCACCCGGCACGCACTCGCGTTCGGCCCCCTCGCGGACGTAGAGGAAGCCGGCGCCGAAGGGGCCAAGCAGCCACTTGTGACCGGCACCGACGACGAAATCGGCTCCCCAGCCGGTGACGTCGACAGCTGTCTGTCCGGGCGACTGCACGGCGTCGACGAGCACCCGTGCGCCGGCGTCGTGTGCCAGTTCGACGAGTTCCTCGATCGGCAGTCGCGTTCCGTGTGTCCAGGTGATCGAACTCACGACTAGCAGCGTCGCTCCCTTGAGTGCGTCCTTCGCGGCCTCGAGGTCCAGTCTTCCTTCCGTGGTCTCGAGGACGCGAACCTCCGTGCCGCGCGTGCGTTCAAGTCGTCGCCACGGCAGGATACCCGCCGGGTGCTCGAGGTCGGTACGGACAACGACGTCGTTCTCGTCCCAGTCGAACGCGCCGGCGACGCGGTTGATGCCGTCGGTCGTGCTCTGGGTGAGCGCGATTTCGGTCTCGTGAGCGCCGATGAGGTCGGCCACTGCCGCCTCCGCCCGGTCGAGGCTCGAGACGGCAGCGGCGTACATGCCTTCGCCGGTCGGCGCGTCGTACTCGTGGGACTCGAGGGACGACTCGATCGTCTCGACGACGGGCCGGGGACTGGGCCCGCCGGCGCCAGTGTTCAGGTAGATGCCGTGCTCGAGCGCTGGAATGTCCGCGCGAAGGGTCTCGTAGTCCATGAAGGTAGGTACGTCTACTCGCCGAAGGTCCTAATCGTTGGCCTCGATCGTGGGGGCTGCCGGTTCCGCTGCCAGTTCGGCGTTCGTCTCCTCGAGATTGTGCCCAGTCCAAATTTCTCTCCAGGATCGAAATAGCAGTCTGTTCGCAGTCAGGTGGTTCCATCTCGAGCGCCGCCGGCTGCATCCGAGTGCGAGCGAGCGATACCGTACCCGAGCGTGAGCAAGAGCATGCCCGAGAGCAAGAACGCGACGTCGAAGACCAGAACGCTCGCCGGCCCGTCGGGCCAGACGTGGTGGAGTTCGAGGAGGTGGTGATTGACGAGTCCCTCGACCAGGTTGAAGATTCCCCAGCCCATCAGGACCGAGCCGAATAGCGTTCGACCCGAGGGTGAGACGTACGGATGACGCCACGCGCGGACGATCAACACGATGCCGACGATCGTGAACGCGTAGGTCGCCACGTGAAAGAGCCCGTCAGCGAGGACGTTGAGCCGCATTGCGGCGAGGTCGGTCGTGTCCGTCCGGGCCGAGAGCATGTGGTGCCACTGCAGGAGCTGGTGCAGGACGATACCGTCGAAAAAACCGCCTAGCCCGACGCCGAGGGCGGCTCCGGCTTGGACGAGCGGCTTCGACCGCGCGGAGAGCCCGAGCCACCTCTCGGATCGCGGGGGTGCTGCCATGCTAGCTGGCCATTTCACGACACGATTCGGCACACTTCGGAAGGACCTCCGCACAGGCCTGACAGTGGTCGTGGTCGTGCTGTTCGCACTCCTCGGCACAGGCCTCGCAGGCGTCCGCACAGATGGAGGCGAGGTCGCCGTGGTAATCCGAATCGCGTGCCATGAATCGCGCGTGCAACGTTGCCAGGTCGGCGACGTCCCGACAGAGCCGGATGCACTCGGCCATCTCCTCGCCGTGGTCGGCACACTCGTCCGCACACCACTCACAGACCTGGGCGGCCTCGAGGCAGTTGTCGATGCAGTCTTTCATCTCGTCGTCTCGCGGGAGCTGTTGTAGCGCCATCACAAGAACGAACAACACCAAACCGGATCAACGCCACACATGGTCATGCAAGCGTCGCCCGGCGCAGACGAGAGTGGGTCCCTCTCGAAGGAGCACGTGACTGCCAAACGGCTTTGGGAATCCGCGTCCTGGATCCAGTTATGGCGTCCGAAGGGGACCAAGAAGGCATTCGAGTCTGGCTGGTCGAGCGAACGTACTCCGACGACGAACAGAACCTCATCATCCTCGTCTACGCGACGCCCGACGGCGAGCGCTACTTCCGCAAGGAACGGGCGCTCACGAGTTTCACCGACGCTCGAGAGACGACCGCCGCACTCGAGGTCGACGCCGACAACCTCGGGTCGGTCGACGACCGCGACCAGCGGGAACGCTACGCGACCGAGGCATCCCGAATGGCTGCCGAGCACGAACCCGACGATCCAATATAGTGTCCCCGCAGGCTCAAACTCGAGTCGCTCCGTCCGTACTGGTGATTGATATTCGATCACTGTCGGTCGCGTCGCTCGAGACCACTGGCTGACGGTCTCGAGTACCGTGTCACGGTGAAAACAGATCTGCCGAACGCGTTCGAGGCTCGACTAATCGGCCGTCGAACGAGCGATTCGAGCGTTCTGGCGCATCGTGGCGATGGTGCTGTAGATGACGGCCCCACTGACCATGAACGCCGAGAGCAAGATTAGCGCGAAACTGATCGTGCTCAGGACCTCGATTCCGAGGTAATCTCCGGCCTGGCGGAACGCGACGGCGACCGAGCCACCCAGGAGCATCAGCCCGAAGTATATCTTGATGTCGCCCTCGTCGACGATGCTGGTCGCCGCCGAACCGATGCGGGCGCCGAGCGCGCTCCCGGCCAGCAGCGGCGCGACGATCGAGAGGTCGACGCCGCCCTCGAGGCCGTAGAGGAACGACCCGATCCCACCAGAGAAGACGATTTCGAACAGGTCGGTCCCGACGGCCACCGGAACGGGGACCCCGATCAGGTAGAACATGGCAGGCATGCGGATGAACCCGCCACCGACGCCGAGGAAGCCCGACAACAGCCCCGTGGCGAACGCGACGCCGAGGACCATCCACAGCGAGACTTTGATTCCGCCGGCGATGGTCATCATCGGGGGCACGTGGTAGGACTGGATCTTCTTCGCAAGGTCTGGGATGGCGTCCGGATCGATCTCCTCGTCGGCGGCGTCGTGGTGGCCGCTCGAGCTATCGGTACCGTCACTCTTCAGCGCGTTCCGGGTGACGAACAGACCGATTGCGCCCAACAGAACGACGTACGTGACGCCGATGACGCCGCTGGCGAGGCCGAGTTCCTCGAGGTAGAAGACCCCGATTCGCCCGACTTCGATGCCGGCGGTCGTCCCGACAATCATCAACCCGCCGAGTTTGTAGTCGACCTGGCCGAGGTCGTGGTGTTTCATCGTCGCGATGACGGCGGTCCCGAAGACGAACGCCATGCCGCTCCCGACCGCGACGCGGGCCGGGTAGCCCATGACCAGGAGCGCCGGCGTCACGAGGAAGGATCCGCCCATCCCGAAGAAGCCGAACAGGACGCCGACCATGAAGCCGAAGCTCACGAACAGGACGAGCATCGTGAGCGCGATGCCGAATACCTCCATGTTAGACGTTCTCGATCGTGGCGATCAGGGGCGGTGCGCCGACTCGCTCGAGCAAGCCGTATCCTCCGTAGAGGACGATCGCCTCGACGAGGACGGCTCCCACGAGGACGCCTGCCTGTACTGGTTCCGACAGGGAGGCGAGCTCGATCATTCGTCTCGACCTCCGTTCTTCGCGCGTTCCGGTTGTGTACGGATCATGGTTTTCTGCTCATTACCTTCTACTGCAGAAGTGCCTATAACGCTTTTGGGATTAGTGCACAATATTACTGTCACCTATCCCACGCCTAACCAACAGAGATATTCGAATACGTTACAGGAATACGAAGACCTTCGCCGGGAGGGTTGAGCACGGGCCCTATCGTCTCACGCGCAGATCGACTCCCAGCCACGACAACGCGTGGTCACCAGTCACGAGGGCATCTAGTCAAATGCACCTGTTTCGCTCGCCTGTCGACGCGCTCGCTGTAACCGTTCGCTGGCTGATCTCCATCGCACCGGCGAATCGAGGACTCGAGCCATCTGTGCGGATCACGGAGAACGAACGGTGGCAAATTCGTACGCCTCCCCAACTGCACCGAGCGACCAGTTGTACACGTCGAATAGAGCGATCAATGCCCGAGACATTCCCAACACGGTATTGGGTGTACGAAACAATATTAAACCTGGAGATCCCTAGTGACGTTATGAAGGCCGTCATCGCAACCGACCTGTCCGCAGCCAGTGAAGCCACGATCGAGACCGAGACCTGCCTCGAGTGCCTCGGCCGGATCGGCATCGAGGAGATTCACCTGGTGACGGTCATCCCCTTGAACGTGCACGCGGGCATGCCCGGCATGGACTTCGAGGGGCGGCGCGAGCGCGCACTCGAGCGATACCGAAACGTCATCGAGGGCGCCGGCTTCGACGTCGAGAGCCACGTCGTCCGGGGAACGCCCCACCGACGAATCAGGGGCATCGCGGAGACGATCGGTGCGAGCATGACGATCGTCGGCTCCCGCGGGAAGAGCCCGCTCGAGAACCGGGTGATCGGGTCGACCGCACGTAACCTGGCGCGAACGAGCGAGACGCCGTTGCTCGTCAACCGGATCGAGCGCGGCGTCGACGAACCCGAAATCGTCCGCAAACACCTGTTCCAGCGGATGCTCTACGCGACGGACTTCTCCGAGAACGCCGACCGCGCGTTCGACGCGTTCTCGTATCTCCGGCACGCTACCGAGGAGGCGACCCTCGTTCACGTCGAGACGCCGAAAGACCCCGGGCTACCAGAGGGGGAGGATCCCCGCCAGCGACTCGAGGAACTCGCTGACCAGCTCGAGGAGTGGGGAATCGACACTCGGATCGAGATACGGCAGGGCGACCCGGCCGACGAAATCCTCGACGTCGAGTCCGAGTACGAGCCGACGACGACCCTCGTTGGCTCACGCGGACACAGCCGCCTGCGACGGCTCCTGCTCGGGAGCGTCTCCGAGGACATCGTTGCCCGCGCGAAGGGGAACGTGTTGCTCGTGTCGCCGCGCGTAGCCTGATCGGTCGAGGGCCGATTTTCTGCCGGTCAGAACCGCGCCCGTGCCGCCTCGAGGTCCGCTCGCGTGTCGATGCTGTCGAACGAGTCGAGCGTCGCGTATCGTTTCCAGTCGGCCGGCTCGAAGACGGTCCACTCGAGCCTGTCGAGCGCGGCCAGTATCTTGCCCTCGTCGGCCTCGAGCGCCGCGCGACAGGCGTCGGCCATCGGTTCCGCCCGGTAGACCGCGTGGGTCGTCTGGAACCAGCCGTCCGGGTGTTTCGGAACGACGGCTGCCGTCCGTTCGTCGGAATCGCGAGCGTCACCGCCCTCGAGTCGCTCGAACAGCGCCTCGAACAACGCCGGTTCCACGAACGGCATGTCACACGCCACGACCGCCGCGACGGGAGCGCTCGCGGCCTCGAGACCCGTCGCGATCCCGGCGAGGGGGCCGCGGTCGGGCGTCTGGTCGACGGCCACCTGGATCGTCCGCGACTCGGATTCGACTGCGCCCCGGAGGACGTCGACCTGCTCGGCGCGGCAGTTGACGACGAGTTCGTCCGTCACGTCCTCGAGTCGGTCGGCGACGTGACCGATCAACGGGGTGCCGTCGAGGTCGGCGACTGCCTTGTCGCCGTCCTGGAAGCGAGTCGAAAATCCGCCCGCGATGATGACGCCGGCGCGCGAGGATGTCTCGGGCATCGTGGCTCGAGTTCCCCTTGGCGGTCCGGGTGAATCAGTGCATCGAAGCAAACGAGAGAATCCTCGAGATGGGGAGGAAGCGAAAACCGTTATTGACGTGCCGGACTCGAGCGTCGGCGAGCAAAGAGCGCCGGGAGCGCCCGGGCGGAAATGATCCGTTTCTCGAGACAGTCCGTGCGCTCGTGAACGGTCTATTTTTGGCCGACGCTCGTACCGGTTGACATGCACGGACAAGGGCTTCGCTGGGTACAACTCGGTGGCGAGGACCTCGATTCGTTTCTCGACCGGGGCGGGACCGGCGTTCTCTCGTTCGGCTCGACCGCCGAGGAACCGCCGTTCTCGATTCCGGTTTCCTACGGCTACTACGCGGACGAGGGCCACTTCTACTTCCGGCTATCGTTCCCGGAGGGACACAGCGGCGGCAAGACAGCGGTCCTCGACCGACCGGTCTCGTTCGTCGTCTACGCGGAGACCGACGACGGCTGGCACAGCGTCGTGGCGACCGGATCGCTCGAGGAGATCTCGGACGCGCCATACGAATCGGCGGCGGTTCAGGGGATGTGGGCAGTACAAATTCCGGCCGTCGACGTCTTCGAACGGCCGCCCGACGACGTGACGTTTCGCGACTTTCGGCTCGTGCCGGACCGCGTCACTGGCCGGAGAGAAGTCGAGACGGCGGAGTGACCGTCGCTCGGATTCAGTGGCATTGGGATTGTGAAGCCGTCTACTGCCCGGACTTCCACTCGCCGTGCTCGCCCTCACGAAACTCCCCTTTCGCCTGCCGCTCGCGCGGCCAGAGGCCGATGGCGACGGCGGCTAGGTACCAGAGGGCGCACACGGCGACGACCACCTCGCCAGAAACGAGGGCGATCGACGCCGACTCGAGCCAGGCGTCGCTGGGGACGAACGCCGTGATCCGAAAGGCCCACGCCAGCACCAGTACGGTGAACAGCGCCAGGTAGATTCGTCGGAGTCGGTTCGCGAGCGCCTCGAGCGTCGACACTTTCACCGTCGGCCGTCGGTAGTCGTCGCTCAGTTCGACACGCCAGTCGGCGTTATCGACGGGCGCGTCGGGATCGAGCGCCGCCGCCAGCAGATTCTGTTGCATGAGGCGGACGCGAGCGCGATACACGTCGTAATCCCGGTAGCGTCTGGCTTCGATGAACAGGAACGTGGTGACCACCAGGCCCGCGATCAGGATGATGTAGTGGGGGTTGTCCGTACTCGAGAACGCCCAGGTCAGGATGGCCGTCATGATGGTAACGCTCCAGGTCGTCGTCTGATCGAGGCGCGAGCGCCAGGTCGTTTCCCGGGAGACTTCCCCACGATAGGTGTTCCTAACACCGAACTGATGGTCGTTCGGTCCTGCTCGAGGTCGCTTCCGATCGCTGCGTCGCCGTCTCGTGCTCGTGTATCGCCGGTGTCGGTCGCGTCGTCGCTCGAGGGTAGCATATGGGTGTTACGCGGGCGAAGATGATGAACGAAGGTGGGGGTGCCGGTGGTCTCGAGGCGCGGACGTACTCGCAAGAAGAACAGCGATTGGACCCGTTATCGGCCCAGCAGACTCCCGTCGGCCCACTTCTCCTCGTACTCGGCGTCGTCGGCTATCAGCATGAGGATGCCCTCGATTATTCCGAGGATCTCCGGAATAAACGTCCAGAAGAAACACAGATACAGTACGCCGAGTTTCATGTTCCCCTGGTAGAACTTGTGGGCACCGATTCCGCCGAGAAACAGTGCGAGAACACCGGCGACAACCTTGTCCGAATTGGCCGATCCACCGCCCGACGCGGGCTGTCGAGTGCCACACTCCGGACACAGTTCCGCCTGCTTGGCGATGAGCGACCCGCACTCGACGCAGTACTTCTCGTTCGCGCCGCGTTCCCCGTGGCTTCCCTCGAGGGAAATCGATTGATTGACTCCGCAACTCGGGCAAACCGATGCCTGATCCTGGATTTCGTCGCCGCAGTTGATGCAGTGTTTCATGGACAGGTGTCAGCGAAACTTCTCACGCTCGAGGTAAATAACCAGGTGCAAGAGGTGCTGTTCAGTCGGATCGGCGAAGCGAGTACGAGAGCAAGAGGGCGGCGAGGAGCCCGTAGATGAGACCGACGACGAGGACCGCCAGCACCGACTCGAGGAACAGGAGCGAGAGACCCAGTCCGTAGCCAAATCCGAGCAGTGCGCCGGTCAGCGTTCGAACGGCGTTCGTTCCGCGGGTCTCTCGAAAGGTCGTCATCGACCAGTCGAGGAGTGCGGGTGCGGGCAAGATTGCCACGAGAAGCGTCGGGTTCGCTGGCAACGGAGCGAATAGATACGCGAGAAATCCGGCGACGATGCCCGGGTAGATACCCAGACACCGGGCACAGACGTCCACCCGGCGACCGAAGACGACCGGCGAGTAACACCGGTGTCGTTCCGAGGGCAGGTGGTGGGCGAGCAGGAACCGCCGGGTCTCGGTGAGCCCCTTCCGGAGTTCCGCTCGGTCGACGTCCATACGTACTCGTGTCGGAGCGACCGGATGAATCTACTGGACGGTCACGCTGGCTCGAGCGACGCCCCTATCCGCATCCGACCCGAATCGATATCACCATGTCGTCAGACGAAACCGACGCCGAACGAACGGTGATCCGAAGCGGCCGGAAGTTCGAACAGGCGTACCGCCTCGACGCGGACGAGGTCGGCGCCTTCCTGATCTCCCTGGGCGAACAACTCCAGGCGGGCAACGAACTCACGATCAGCGGCGAGGAGTGGGAACTCCCCTTCGCGTTCGGCGAACCGATCGAGCTGGAGATCGACTTCGACGGGGTGGGCGACCCGGAACTCGAGATCGAACTCGAGCTTCCGGGACGGACCGACGAAACTGCGCCGCGAGTCGAGTAAGCCGAACGAGCCAAGCGAATCGGATCCCCGCGCCGACGAATCGAGGTGCGTTCGAGGACGACGGTCTCGACTCTCTCGTCGGTCGGAAGAGACCTTTAATGATCCTAGGACTCATTGGGTGATACCTTTTTATGTATTACCGTGATTGAGTGGTATAGAATGGGCACTCGATCACCGACGTACGTGCACAAATCGTGTGCGTACATCACTCGAGACGAAGCGGAGCTACTGGCGTTCGAGAGCCCCGAGCACGACGGACTGCAGATTCCGAAGGGAACGATCGAATCCGGCGAGTCACCTCGAGCGGCCGTCTTTCGCGAAATCGTCGAGGAGAGCGGCCTCAGCGCGGTTGGCCCGACCAGCCACGTCGCCACCGACGTCTGGAACCGGTACGAATCCCCACCGAAGTACTACGTCAGACACTTCTTCCATGCGACGGTCCACGACGCGCCCGACGAGTTCACCCACGTCGTCACCGGCGAGGGCGAGGAGGTCGGCCTCGAGTTCGAGTACTCCTGGATCGACCTCCGAGAGCCACACTCGTTCGCGCTCGACCTGGACGACTACCTCTACCTGCTCGAGGGAGCGCCGGACCAGCCGAGGGCCGTCGGCTCCGCCGCTGACTGATCGCAGTGCGCTCCCCTGGACGGGCCCGGGCGACGCGATTCTCGGACAGGTAGCTGGCGATTGGAACCCCGATATCGACCCTTCTCCGAGTACGAAGCGACCCCGGGACTTTCGAAAAGTTCGCACTCGAGACTCGAGGCACAGGCAACTGAAATGCTGAAAGCCAGTGCACAGAAGAACCTCCAGACACGTGACGCCTCCCGGCTCGTCGAAAACGAGCGGAGGAAGTATAACGCTTCGAACGATGGAGCCAGATTCAATCGTCAGCGCCGTGAGCGCGGTCGTCACCGGGGGACATCGCCTCGCCGATCGTCCCCGCAGTCCGACGGAGGAGGAGCAAAAATTCTCGACGACGCTGGACGAACAACGTCACCCCGAGAACGATGTAGACGATGGAGTACGCCAGCAAAAGTTCGATACTCGAGACGGGGAGCGTCACGAAGTCTCGGATGATAATGAACTCGAGCAGAACCTGCGAGAGGAACAACACGAGCAGCGTCAGCGCCTCCGTGACGGAGATTTCGAACCGGATTAGCAACGAGACGGCGAAGAACGACTGGGCGGCGGTGAGCCAGATTTCGGCCTCCTGTTTGAAGTCAAACGCGAGCACGCCGTAGCGCCCCAGCGCGATCGAGTAGACGACCACGAGCGTCCCGATGAGCAGCGTCCACTGGTTGAGCTTCGAGGAAATGAGGGCGTTGAACCCCGCCGTCGATCGCGCCTTGTTCACCAGGTAGACGACGACGATGAGCTCCGGCGCCTCGGAAGCCAGCGGGGCGATCCACTGGATCATGAAGAACGCGGGGATGCCGATTCCCTCGCCCAGGAACTCGAGACCGTGAGCGAAGGGTTCGACGGCCGTAAAGATCATCGTCCCGGAGTACGCGAACAGCGCAAACACGGTGGCTATCCGGAGTCGTTTCGGGAATTGCTGGAGGTACGCCGGAACGCCGACGTGATCCATGTCGGGTTCGACGTCGCCGCGGATGATTACCGCGATGTAACAGACGTAGAGTCCGACCAGGACCAGCATGTCGAAGATGTCGATGCCGCCGTTGAACGGCACGAGGAACGCCCACAGGGTCGCCAGCAGGAGGAAAACGACCTCGAGGCCGATCTCGCGGTCGAGAACGACCGAATCGGAGAGGATGCCGCGTCGGTTTCGCACCGCTGGATCGTCGGACGCCCCAGTCCGATAGATCGTAAAGAGCGCGACGCCGGCCCAGCCGAGACCGATGAGGATGCGGTTCGCGCCGGTCATGTTGGCGACGGCGAGGTTCCCGGCTTCGGCGCCCCGCGGGGTTCCCGCGAATGCGCCCGCGTTCCACGCGTAGAGCGCGTCGACGGCGTACTCGGGGGCCACCGCCAGGACGGCCAAAACGGCAATCGCGAACGCCTGCGGGACGTCCTTCTCGGCGGTCTCGGCGGCCCACGCGAGGAGGAACGCCGAGCCGAGGACGGCGAGTCCCGTCACGAACACGGTCTCGAGGGTTGAGAGCGTGGCGAGCACGGTCGGTGCCTGGTACTCGAGTCCCAGCCGGGGCGCGAGCCATGGAAGGATGGTCGTTGCTCCGCCCACGACGACCCAGGGGAGCGTCAGTGCGAACGCTGCCGAAAGAGCGAGGAGGACTCGTCGGTTCATAGTGCAACTCTCGTGTCTCGTCAACTGAAACGCGTACCGGCCACCCTACGGTGCGCCCCGCGATGATACTGTGGCCTGCTACTGCTGTGAACCGTGTTCCTCGTACGGCTGCACGACGACGAACCCCTCCGATCCCGTGAACTCGAGCTGGTAGGTCTCGTCTGAAGACTGGCCGATCATGTTCGAGAGCGTCCGGTCGACGTGACTCCCGGGCGTCGTGCCGCTCCAGGCGACGGTCGCGCTCGGGTCGGTCCGGACCGGCGGCCGTAGTACCAGCGGCGACCCGTGGGTCGTTATCGCGACGCACCCCGGCCCCACGAGCGAGACGTTCGTCAATCCACCTGCCGAGAAGCCCGCGATGCTCTTGATGGTCCGGATTTCGTAGTTCACGCTCGATTCGAACGCGAGCACGTCGTCTCCGTTGACCGAAATCTCTTCGCCGTCCTCGAGTTCGAGTAGCTGGATCTTCTTCTCTTGATCTGCGAGGTAGAGGTGGCCGGTGCCGGTCGCCTCCATCACCGGAGTTCCCTCGCTCGTCGCTTTCTCCTTGAGGAATCCCTTGATGCCGCCCTCGGCGGAGGACTTTCCTTTGAACGAGACCTCGCCGCTGTAGGCGATCATCGAGCCGGCCTTCGCGATCACCGACCCGTCGAGGTCGATGTCCAGCAGTTTGTCGCTCTCGAGTTGAAAGGTCTCGCCACCCTCCCTGGGTTCGTTCGCATCGACAAATTCGTTGACGTTCATGATATCTGAGCCGTTTCGACTCTATCGGCTTCCATGGCAGAGGGTAGCCATATAGGTATGTATCTGGCGCTGTCGCGTCCTGCCGGTCGAAACCGGGTCCGACAACAGGTCGGTTATCCAGCAGGAGTCGGGACCGATCACTCGAGCGTAACGAGGTCTCACTTAGAAGGTTAGTAACCAATGCCGAATTCAGAGAGAGTTTCGCTCGATTCGTTGCTTTCGGCGACCGTCGCTTCTTCACTGAAAACAGTGACAGAGACCTCGTGTCCGGTTTCCTCGAGGATATCCTGTTGGAGAGCCGCAGCAGTCGTCGACGTGTCGCCGGTAACGGTAACGGTTACACCGGTCGGCGTCCTCGAAAAAAGGTTAGTTTCGTACGAAACCGAATGTGAGAGAACGGTCGCGTCGGTGTTCGCCATTACGCGTTCGACGTCGTTCTCGAAAGCGGCATCCTGGGTTGCGTCGAGGGTCGTACCGACAAGGAACGACGAGAGGAGGAGCACGCAGACAAGGAGGACGACGAACTGTTTTATCGCCTGCCCGCGTGCGATTTTCTCTTCCCGGTACCGTTTGGGGCGATAGCCCCGCATCCACAGGACGGCCATGCCCGCGAGGTTAATACAGAGAACGTTCACGAGTACGAGGATGGCAGTGCTCGCCGCGAGCACGGGGTCCCCGAAGGCGACCCCGATGCCGACGGCAGCTGCCGGAGGGATGAGCGCAGCTGCGATCATCACTCCGACCAGTACGGCACTCGCACCTGTGGTGAACGCCAGTGCGCCTGCGACACCTGAGGCAATCGCGATTACAACTGAGAGCACACCCGGATTCGTCCGCTGGGCGATTTGTTGGTGAGTCTGAATCTCTATGCCCGCGCCGATCGTATAGCGGACCACGAGCGAAAATACGAGCGCACTGACGACCGCGAGGACGACTCCGAGCACCTGTGCACGCACTCCTTCGCGGAACAACTCCGGCTCGTGAATCATTCGGCCGACACTTGCACCGATTGCGGGGCCGAGAAGGGGCGCGATTACCATCGAACCGACGATAACCGCCGCGCTGTCGGTCAACAGTCCCGCCGTGGCGACGACCGCGCTAAGGGCGATCAACGTGAAATAACTCGGACCAGATTCCGCCATCTGTTCGGCTTGAGAAAGTAACTCTTCGTGAGCGATGCGCGCGTTGTCCGTCGACTCCTTTGCTACACCCGTGGTTTCATCGCTCGTCTCGTACCGGTGTGAGACGAGCGTTTCGAGATCGCTAACGGCGACGAATCCCCGCTCTTGGATTCCTATGTCCCGGAGGCCGTCCATGAGCTGATCCGTAGCATCTGTCGAGACCGGAACGAGCAACATCGCCTCGTATTCGCGGTTAGATACTTCTTCGATGAGTGTGTAGTCGAGTTCGGAGTCGTCGAGGAACGAAATGACAGTGGCCCGTTCACCGCTCGGGACAGGAAACTGGACGAGCCGCATAGGGTGGAAACGCCTCCTGATCAAATAGAATCGTTGCCTCGCGGTTTGATCGTTCACTTCACTGTGAATGTAAAGCGGACGTATAGAACGGCTCGCCATCGATAGTCCGGCAACGGCGAGATCATCGCCACGGTTAGTGGCATGCCTACGTTACCTGCTCGCCGGGAGTTCCACGCCGTTTAGATGGATTCTAGCCCTGAAGTCGTCGTACTCGTGAGGGATTTCTGATGGCTGAGTCGACGTCCTCGTCGAGAGCGACACCTCGTGCAGGCAACAATATCGTCGTTTCCTAGTACTCGAAGAACCGCACGCGGACGGTCACTGAGTCCGAGACGCGGCGGCGTCACGCGTTCAGTCCCCAGTCGACATCCACCTCGACGGCTTTCCGCCCTCGTTCGACGCGTTCGACTTTCGTCCGACCGACGTGCTCGATGGCTTTCTCGCGGTCGAGCTCTCCGTCGAGGCACTGCGTGAGTACGAGGTCCTCCCACAGGTCTTCGAGACCGCGCTCGAGTGCCCGCTCGACACTTCTGACTCCGGAAGGCCGCGAATTTCGGCGATTTCTCGAACCCGGTCGGAGATTTCGGCGGCCATAGGCCACGATTGGCCGGCAACGCTCTCAAATCGTGTCCGTCTGTCCAGCGAGGAGCTGACCGGGGCCTATGTTCACACTTCCATCTTGTTCGATTCTGTTGTCGTGATGTTTGCATTCAACGAGTGTTGTGACTTCGTCTTCGTCGCCTTCGCTCACAACTAGAAGTCGATTTGCTTCTCCCCGTAATCATACGAATATTGCTTGTTCCACTTTACGTTATACGACCCAGATTCCTCGAGAAACTGGCCAGCGATCACCGCTGCCCCCATTCGCTCGTACTGCCTCCAAACGATTCACACACTGATTGACGATACGTCTGGCGATCAGGGACCCAATGACTTGTAGTCGCAACTGTAGTTCATCTTCATTTATTCCCTATGTTTTATGTAACCTTGATGAGAACATCCGATTGTCTTACCAGATATGCAGATTCCAACGAAGATCTGGGATAGCGGATGGGGTGCTCTCTTTCTCACCATCTATTCTCTTATGGCAATTCATATGATGGCCCCTGACAATCATGTATACAAGTCCTTCGCCGCACTGCCGACCATTCTCGTCATGTTCCTCGTTGAGCGGTACAGTAACGAGCTTATTGATTTCTGGGCAGGAGGAGAACTCTACCGTTCTACGGAGTACGTACATACGCTGACGGGTGAAGATCACTTCTATCATGCAGTGAATGAAAACGTCCAATTAAGCATCGACGACTTTGACCGACGGGCATACCAAAATAACATCACTATCCTCACGGGCCTCATCATCGCGATTAGTGCACCATTCCTCGGATTTTATAACCAGAACCTTGTCGGAGCCATAGTCGGCTTCGTTATTGCAGTCCTCGCAGTGCAATGGCTGAGCCGCAGGTCAATTGAGCAACTGAACACCTTGGCACGGGACATTACCGAACCATACAAAGCAAAATATGAAAATCAGTAGACTCCACATCAAGCAGTTCGCACGAAACGAATTCCCCGAGTTCACTAAGGACGATGTGTCCGGTGATGACCTCCTTATTATGGGAGGCAATCGATCCGGCAAGACCCTCACATTCAACGCGCTTCTATACGGCCTCTACGGTCCACAGGCGACCTTTGGGGTTTCACCGGGGCGCAAAAGCACAGTTCGATTTCACTTCGACGATGATGATATCGTCGAACGCGGAGGTGGAGGTCGAAAATACTCGCACGGCGACGAAACCTACGAAAAGGGGGAAGCAGACCAGAAAATCGAAGAGAGGATTGGTCCAGCGAAACTCGTCACCCTTCAGTTTCTCCTTTCCGAGAAGGACGAGTTACCACTTGCACAGCTATCCGGAGACGACCGTCTATCAGTGATTCGGCGTGTCGTGGATACCGACCTTCAGGATGAAATCGTGGCACTTCGAGAACAACGAGAAGAATTAGAGCATGAGATTGAACGAATTCAGCGAACAGAACTCCAGCCACGGAAAGAAGACCTAGACGATATCAACGTCGGCCAATATGAACGTCGACTGGAGAAAATCAAGCATCTTCAATCGCTCATCAACTCTGGACGGATTGATATCATCAAACAACGGCTTTTGGATAACGAGGAGATCCGTGAGGAACTGAGCGACCTCAACACTAGGAAACGGGGAGTCGCACAAGAACTTCGGAAGAAACAACGTCAGCTACGTGAAGCACGGCGCTATACACAACAGGTCAACAACATCATTGTCGACGCGATCCAGGAATTGACCTGTGCCGTTTGCGATCAGATCGTCGTCGAAGAAACCGCAAAACAACGCCTCCAAAATGGCCGCTGTCCGCAATGTGGTCGGAAGCGTGACTTGGACGAACTGAAAAGCCACCTCAACTCCAAAGTTGAACGCGCAGATGACGATGTCGAGGCGCTGGAAACAAAAATCGAAGAACTCCAAGAGGAGAAGGACGAACTTGAGAACGAGATTGAGTCACTACAGGATTCCGTCCCGGATTTGTCTGACCTGAATGATCTCGCCCAACATACGCTTGAGGACAACGACTACGACATTGATGCGGTGGCAGAACGAACACGAAAGGAACTGGATCAACACCGAGAACATATTGAGGAATTACAAGAACGCAAAGACCGGCTTGAGGCGGAAGTTGTAGAGATCGAGGCTACACTTGCTGATCTGGATGATGAACTTACTGCTATAAACGACCGTATAGACGAACTCTCTCAGGAGAGCTTTGAAGAGATTATACAGTCGTTCCGAGACGCATGGTCAGACAACTACCAGGAAATGGCTCCTGAGTTGGCTGTCGAAATTAACATAGAATCCGATGGGACAATTATTCTTCCAGGAAATGAAGGTGCTCGGGAATATGATGAACTAAGTACTGGGGAAATCTGGCTCCTGAACTTGTCGTTTGCATATACGCTAGCAGAGCAAGCAACCGAAGCCGAAGAAGGCGGGCACAACTGGGAAATCCTTGTTCTCGACGAACCCTTTGCAAACATCGATGAAGACATCCGAGAGGAAACACTCGAGTACATCCGCGATTCCGATATTCAGTTTATCATCATGACCTCAAACGAGGAGCTGGAGTCCCACTTCAATCCGCAGCAAGTCAAATCTCTAGACCGAATTCAGGTCCAGTACACGTTTGACGATATGGAGGAGTTGATTGCTGATGACTGATGACGAAGCTCACCATCCGCGACTCTTACTATTAGACGAAGCAGACGGGGAAATCAAAGGCCGGGCTAAGTATCACAAACTGCTCTACAATTACGTTGACGAGGAAGCTGAGGACTCGGAGTTGGCGTTTGTAAGGGAAGAACGGGGTCCGTATGATCCGGGACTGTCTCAGGCGATGCAGCGGTATATCGACCTAGGACATGTCGAAGTAGATGAAGAGAATGAACCACACGAAATTCGCCAAACGGAGAAAGGCGAGCGGTATATGAGCGGGTACGAGCGAACCAAGATGCGGCTTGATGAAACGTTCCGACAAACAAAGAAGCGGATAGCAGAGACTGTGAAAAAACACGGTGAAAAGAGCGCAAATGAGATGGTCCAAGAGGAGAATATTCAGGAAGCGAAGGAAAATCCGTTCCGGAAAGAGCTGAAGTAGTCTGATTCTACCCGACTATATGCCGTTCATTGCTCGGAAGGACCACCGGACTGTAATCCCTGAGGAGGTGAGCGATGAAGAAGATGTTATTTGCCCGTCCTGTTGTGAGCAGATGCGGGCGCGAGGACCGTTCGAGAATGGGACGGGTCGTCACTTCTACCATCTGTCAGGCAGCAATGCAGGCGGCTGTAACGGTGTTCCCGGAGGTGAATCGGACACACATCGGAAGCTGAAGTCAATCGCAGTGTCCGCACTCCGCCAGAAGTACGACGGTCAATACACCTACTGCACGCACGAGGTCACACTAGACAGACGGAGACAGGAATCAAACATTAGAAACGGGGCCTCGGCACTCGAACGGAGATGGTGTACTCGTACCGCTCAGTCGAATCCATCCGTACTCACTTCGGCAGGTGTTATTCGGGCAGAATCGAACGCGACGGTACCGGGCTAGCAGTACGCTTCGAATTGGCAGGGTTAGGTCGGCCTGTCCCACGGTACTCACACCGGGACGTCGCCACCAGCCGTTAAGACCCCCCACGATGAACCGTCGGACGATGTGTCGTTCTCTATCGGGCGACCGCGACGGTCCGACGCTCGTGGCGGCCGAGTGCGAGGGGTCGACCGGGCTGCAGGTCGACGTAGGGGTGCTGGTCGCTCACGCGCCGGGAACCGATCCCGGCCGGCTTCAGTCGTTTGCGACGCAAGCTGCCGAAGATACGGTCGACGAACTCGCGTCGGTCACGGACGTCACCTGGCGGTTCTACCTCGAGGACGCGGTACCGCTCGCAGACCACGACAAGCGACGGCCCTCGGAGTTCCTCGACCGCGCCACACACCAGATGGTCGAAGGGCCGTACGACTTGATCCTCGTCGTGACGGACGTTCCGCTCGTCTCGAGTAAGGAACGGTTCGTCCCCGGACTGGCGTCGCCGCTCTCTCGCATCGCGGTCGTCTCGACGAACAACCTCCGCAGTGCGCCCCGCAACGAACCTCGACGCTCGCTCGAGGACGACGCCGTCCGCTGGAATACGGCGACGCTCGTGGTCCACCTCGTCGGACACATGCTGGGTGCTCGTCACCGCGACGCCGACGGGGGCGTCATGGAGCCGTTCCAGTTCGATCCGGACCGACGGGCCGTGCCGCCGTTCGACGCGGACGTCGAGCGATATCTCCATCGGATCGCCGCGGAGCTCCCCGCGGCCGAGGCCCGCCCGCGCGGCCCAATAGCGCGTCTCGTCTTCCACGCGGCCAGTGCCGTCCGAAACCCCGGACGAATCCTGCAGGCGCTCGGTAACAGTCGGGCGCCGTTGTTGCCGCTCTCGCTACCGAAGCTGTCGACGGCCGCGCTGACACCGACGCTCGTCATCGTCTTCAGCGCCGAATCCTGGGACGTCGGCTTCCACATGACCAACGTGACGGCAGCGCTGTTCGCGGCCGTCAGTATCTTCACGGCAACGCTCTACCTCCTGTTCGTCCAGAACCTCTCCTTCCCGCGGAAGCGACATCGGATCGTCACCGAACACACGGCCTTAGTCAACGTCACGGTCTTTTTCGTCCTCTTGCTGGCGATGGTCGGCTTATTCGGGCTCGTGTGGGCGATCATTCTCGTCATCGAACTGGTCGTCTTCCCGCCGAATTTGATGTCCAACTGGCCGAGTCTCGAGGAGCCGACCGTGGGCTTCATCGATCTCGTCCGGACCGGTGCGTTCATCAGCACCATCGGGGTACTCTCGGGCGCGTTGGCGGGTGGGCTGGAGAGTCGGCTTATCATCAGTCACCTCGCACTGTTCCCCGACCGACCGTAGCCTCCTCATCCGAATTCGAATGCGCCGATTTCCCTGGGAGGACGAGAAGTAGGACTAGTAATTCGATGGCGCCGGCACTCACGACTGGTCTACTATCCACAGCCACTGTGTTTACAGTTTCTGTAGTGTTCGCTCGTACAGTAGTCTACCAATGCGAGATTGGGTCACGTCCGGCTTTGTGTAACTCCAGAAAGCCTATCCGTACTCCCGCCACGGTGGTTCCTAGACGATGTGGAACCGTACGGCCGTGCCGGACGATACGTGTGGAAGGGCTGCCATCGTCAGGACCTGCACAGTTGATGACGAATGAGCAAAGACACCGATCTGCCGATCGACCGACGGACAGTACTCGGGACAGTTGCGAGCGGGGCGGCCGCGTTACTGGCGGGCTGTTCGCTGCTCGAACGGAGCGCCGATAACGCAACCTCGAACCTCGACGACGAACGGGCGCGCTCACTCGCCGAACGGTTCGCACCGACGATGTACTTCGATCGTCAAGAGCAGTGGTTCCCGACAGATCCTCGACGATACGAGAGCGAGCGGGATGGCGAATTCGTCGTGAATGGATTCGACGCCTTCGACGGGTACGTGAAGCGCCGGAACGATGGTGACGGACGAAAACCGCCAGAACCGACGGTGTTCTACCACGCCGTCGAGTACGACGATTCGCCGCTGGTAGTCGTGCAGTTCTGGTGTTACTCCGTCTTCGATCAGTTCACTACGAACTTCCATTGGCACGACTGGGAGGTCCTGCAGGTGTTCGTCGACACCGACACCGACGAACCGCAACTGTACGTCGCCAGTTCCCACTCCCGATCGGTGCCGAACAACGAGTTCCTCGACCCCGACCCCGAACAGCGACCGCGGATCCTCTCGGAACTCGGATCGCACTCTAGTGCCCTCTCGGTCAACGCCGACGCCGAACACTTCCAGCGGTTCCCCATAGACGACGACGTAGCCGACATCACCAATAGCGTCGTCGAGAGCCTCGAGGACGTCGCGGCAATTCCGCTGGCTTACGGCCTCCCGCGCGACGAGGGGTTGGCGCTCCCATTTGCGGTCCCCGAACTCGAGGGCGAACCGATCTACGAACACGAGCGGCTTCCGTCAGTCGACGCCTCGGATCTCGTTCCCGACGAGTTAACCGTCCGCTCGTTCGACACGCTCCAGTCGCCGCCGACAGACCTTCCGGGCCGAGAGTCGGGCTACCGTTTCGAGTACCGGGGACGTGAGGGGGCAGACCCCGACGTAGCGTACGAACTGGTCCCGACGGCCGAACTCGAACACATCGAGGAATTTACGGGGCCGCAACTGAGCTTCGAGTTCGCCATTCCGGAGTTCGCGGAGGACGCCATGGCCGGCCACCTCACGACGACCGGCGTCCCCTGGAAAGGGGCCCGGTACGACGAACCAGCAAGCGACATCACCGAAATTAGACACCGTCAGGCGCTTTCAGATCGATACGACGCTATCAGCGACCCCTCGCCAGTCAACCAGATCGTCGCCGGCATCACGAACGTGGTGGCTTCCGACGACGCCCCAGAAGACGAAGGGCTGACCACCGAATCCTCGTCGATCGAGATGCTCGCACTGCTCCAGAGCGACCCCAAAGCGGTACCGACGTTCCAGGGAATCGCCGTCCTCCAGGACGTCCCCGAGGGCGAGCACACCCTGACGATAAACGGCGCTGGCGTCGCTCCCCACAGCGAGACGATCACAGTCTCCGACGACGGCGACACAACGGTCGCCGGCGTCAACGGCGAAATCCCCACCGTGGCCCGCGAGAACGCCACGAAACTCGAGATCGATCCTGACGACGCCGACAGCAACCTCACCGCCCTCGCCGTCGAGGACGACTTCGCCGGACGGCTGTACGACGCCCCGCTGTCCGGCCCCGACGCGGTGTACGTCCACCGCGGCGGAGCGTTCACGACCGAAATTCGCGACAGCGACGGCGAGGTCGGCGCGTTCCGCGTCAACCCCGGCGATGAGGAACGAGTGCACATCGACGAGCCGCGGACGGGCAAGACCCCCCTTGCAACCTACCTCGCGGACCTCGCCGAGGAGACCCGTGTCGGTGTGGCGACCGACGACTCGGACCCATCCGACGACCAGGGCCGAGAAAACGCGATTCAGGGACTCTCGCAGGCGCTCGAAGCCGTCGTGGACGCCGCCCGCCGAGCCGCAACGCGCGCCGAGTCGGGCGACCGGGGCGGTGCGAACCGGAGTCTCGACGCGGTGGCGACCCGCCTGGAAACCGTCGAGACGCGGCTGGTGGAGGCCAGCGATTCGCTTCCGCCGACACGGGTCCGCGCGACCGAACGCCGCCTCGAGCAGGCCAAACGTCGGTCCGCTCAGGCGCGCGAGGCCCAGAAGCTCTGAGTCGATCGACTGTCCGAACGGGGAGTGGAGCGGACTGCTTTCGAAATTCCAGGGAATCGATCTGCCTTCGATGCGGACGACTCGTCTCTATCCACGTTGGGCCCGCATAGCCAAATACCTCGAGGAAATCGGTGGCCTCAGCACTCATAGGGCTCGTCATCACCGGGTGCCGAGTCCGGTTCGGAGCGAGTACGTCGTCATCGGCCACTCGAGCCTACGCCCGCTACCCAAAAATCAGTTCGTGTTTCCATCAGCTCCGTTCGGACGCCGTCCCCAGTCCTGGAATCGCAACCGTTCGCTCGAGGCGGGCCATCGCGAGCGAAGTCGTGAGCACCAGCGCGAGGTAAAACAGCGCGACGACGATGTAGATATTGGTGAACTGGAACGTATCCGAGCCGATGTGTCTGGCCTGGCGAAACAGTTCGGGGACGGTGATGAACGCCGCCAGCGAGGAGTACTTGATGAGGTAGATGAACTCGTTGGTCCAGCCTGGGATCGCGAACCGGAGCCCCTGCGGGAGGACGACGTGGCGGATGCCCTCCGTTCTGGAGAGGCCGACGGCTCTGGCCGCCGTGAGCTGTCCGGGATCGACCGACTGCAGGGCCGCCCGGATGTACTCGGCCTGGTAAGCCGAGGAGTTGATCGTGAAGCCGACGATGGCGACGAAGATGGCGGCCCGCGGAATCCCACCCTGGCCGACGAAGCCGATCGAGTCGAATGCGCTCGCCAGCGGCGACCCAAAGTAAAGGAAGAAGAGCTGGGCGAGCAGGGGCGTCCCGCGGATGAGTTCGGTGTAGGCCAGCGAGACCCGGCTGAGGATCGGGCCGCCGTACGTTCGCGCGACGGCGAGGGGGACGGCGATCACCAGGCCGAAGAGCATCGAGAGCACCGTCAGGTAGACGGTGATGAACGCACCTGCCGCCAGCGACGGCGCCGACTCGATCGCAAGGCTCACGAGGTCGAACGATTCGAACGGCTCGAGGGGGAGCCAGGGCTCGCGCTGGCTGACTCCCAGCTCCGAGCGGATTAGGTCCGGGAACCCGACGGCGGTGAACAGGCTGTCGAGCCACGCGTTGTGGTAGGCCCAGCGGGCGAGCAACCACGTCCAGAAGACGATCCCGACGGCGCCGACGACGAGCCGTCGCCGACCGGGGAGGGTGTCGATTGCCGAGCCGCGAGCCTCCTCGAGCGTGCTCATCGGTGGACGGTGAGGTCGCCGAGGAAGGCGGCAGTGCGGTCGTGTTCCGGGTCGTCAAACAGCGCCTCGGGCGGGCCGCGCTCGACGATCCGTCCCTCGTCCAGGAACGTCAGCGTCGTGGCGGCCGAGCGGGCGAACCCCATCTCGTGGGTGACACAGAGCATGGTCATCCCTTCGTCGGCGAGGTCTTTCATGACCGCGAGCACCTCGCCGATGAGTTCGGGATCGAGCGCGCTGGTCGGCTCGTCGAAGAGGATGAGTTCGGGGTCCATCGCGAGCGCGCGAGCGATGCCGACGCGTTGTTGCTGGCCGCCCGAGAGTTCGGCGGGATAGGAGTCCGCCTGGGGCTCGAGTCCGACGCGCTCGAGGTAGTCCATGGCTCTGGCGTCGGCTTCCTCGCTCGAGAGGCCGAGGACCTCCTCGAGCCCGAGGGTGATGTTGCCTCGCGCCGTCCGGTGGGCGAAGAGGCTGAAGTCCTGGAAGACCATGCCGACGCGCCGTCGGAGGTCGTTCTCGTCGATGTCGTGGATTTCGACGTCGTCGAGGTAGATGGCGCCGTCGTCGATCTCGGTGAGTCGGTTGACACACCGGAGCAAGGTCGACTTCCCCGACCCGCTGGGGCCGACGATCACTTCGACGTCCTGGGACTCCATCTCGAAGCTGACGTCGTGCAGTACCTCCTCGTCGCCGTAGGATTTGTCGACGTGGTCGACGCGTAACAGACTCATAGGCTCAGTCGTTTCCTCCGGGAATCGCGTAGCGGTCGTGCAAGTGGTCGAGCGAGCGGTTCGTCACGAACGTCAACACGAAGTAGATCAGGCTGATGGCGATGATGACCTCCATGACGGCCGTGTCGCGTCCGGGGCGAAGGTAGAGTTGCTCCGCTCGGGTGAGCAACTCCGCGAGCCCGATAGCGAAGGCGACGCTCGTGTCCTTGAGGACGATTGTAAATTCGTTCTGAAAGCCGGGGATCGATCGGCGGACCGCCTGCGGGAAGATCACGTGTCGAATCGCCCCTATTTTCGTCATCCCGACCGACCGCGCAGCTTCCATCTGGCCTTCGCTGATCGACTGGATGGCGCCTCTGAACACCTGCGCCTGGTAGGCACCGCTTCGAAGGCCGAGCGCGAGCGTCGCGGCGATAAACGCCTCCAGTCCTACGTCGAGCCCCGGAATCGTCCCGAGTCGAGGGATCGGCAACCCAAAGTAAAAGAGGACGATCAGGACGACGATGGGGGTTCCACGGAGGACGACGCCGACGGTGCTCACCGTCTCCCGAAGCCAGCCCGAGCCATATACCTCTACGGCGCCCGCCGGGAATCCCGACAGGAAGCCGAGCGTGAGGCTCGTGATCGTGAGCAAGACCGTGACGAACGTGCCGAGGAGGAGAAAATCCCAGCTCGAGGCGACGAACTGCCAGTCGCTCGCCTGCAAGACGACGGGGTCCATGATTCGTTACTCGAACCAGGTTTCGATGAGTTCCTCGTAGGTGTCGTCGTTCCGAATCTCCTCGAGGGCGTCGTTAATGTCGCCGAGGCGGTCGTCGTCCTGACGCATGCCGAAGCCGAACACCTCGCCGGTCTCGATCTCGAACGCGACTTCGACGTCCCGCCCGGACGCGAAGTTCTGTGCGACGGGGATGTCGATGATGATTGCGTCGACGTTCCCGTTCTCGAGGTCCTCGACTGCCAGCGGGTAGTTGTCGTACTGGCGGACATCGTCTTCCTCGAGGATGCCCTCTTCGACGAGTGCCTCGGCTTCGTCCAGACCGGTCGTTCCGCCCTGTGCGCCCACGGTAAGGCCCTCGAGGTCTTCGACCGCGCTCGCGTCGACGTCACTGCCGGCGGCGACGAGCACGGCCTGGTCGGACTCGTAGTAGGGGTCCGAGAACGCAATCGCTTCCTGGCGCTCCTCGTTGATCGTCATCCCGGCGGCGATGAAGTCGATGTTCCCCTCCGTGAGCGACGGAATCAGCGAGTCGAACTCGGTGTCGGTCCAGTCGCCGACCTCGTAGCCGGCCCGGTCGATGGTTTCCTCGGCGAGGTCGATGTCGAATCCGACGAGTTCGTCGTCCTCGTTGATGAACTCGAACGGTGCGAATCCAGATGCGGTGCCAGGGACGATCACGTCCTCGTCGCCACCACCGAGGACGTCGCCAAGGCAACCGGCGACGCCGGCGGTCGCACCGACCGCGCCGACGGTCTTGAGGTACGCACGGCGATCCATGTCGAATCTGCGAGTCATACCCGTGAACTCGCAAGACTGACGTTTTAACGTTTCGCACGAGGGGCGCAAACCGGCGCTCTCGGGACCCTCGAGAGTGGCTCGCGGCAAATATTGTGCGCCACTTATCAGTACACTATCCGATTACTACTCAATCACTACCTGACCACTCTCCGATCACAACCGAAGAACACCGTGACGCCGTCTCTCGATCCGAACGTCGACCTGGATAGAGGACCCGAGCGTCGATCTGGCCGACGACCTGAACCGACAGTCGAACGAAGAGCCGACAGTATAAGTCAGTGCCTCGAGACCTGGGTCGTAGATGCGACGTTCGAGGCGGCGGTCGACGGGGTTGGACACAATAGACGACCGAAGAACCGAGATGCGTGCAGACGGCGGTGACGAGCCCGAACGTACCGACGCGGACGACCGTACTGACGGCCAACGCGCCAGACGCGCCGACCGCTCGAGCAGACCCCTGGTGAGCTTCGTCGTCCCCGCGCGAAACGAGGCCGAGTACATTCGAGGGGCCCTCTCGAGCATCGAGGCCCTGGACACTGCCTACGACTACGAGGTGATCGTCGTCGACGGCGACTCGAGCGACGCCACTCGAGACGTCGCCTGCGAGTACGACGTGACGGTCGTCTCCGGCCCGGCGGACGGAATCGCGGCGGCGAGAAACCGTGGTGCGCACCAGGCCGAGGGCGAGTGGCTGGCCTTCGTCGACGCCGACACCGAGGTTCGCGCCTCGTACCTGACCCGGATGCTCGGGTTCGTCGAGGCCGAGGGGCTGGCCGCGGCTTCCTCGCGCTGTCGGGTGACCGGCCCACTCCGGGCGAAGTGCATGGAGGCGACGATCAATTATGTGTTCCCGCGGCTCGAGCGGCCGGTCCTGCCGGGGTTCAACACGTTCGTCCACCGCGACGCATTCGAGGCAGTCGGCGGCTTTCCACCGGTCGCCAACGAGGACACGGCGTTCAGTCGGACGCTCGCGCGCTCGTTTCCGACGGGCTACTGTCCGCGGGTGTTGGTCGAGACGTCGGGTCGACGGATCGCAGCGACCGGTCTGACGGGCACGCTCTGGCACTACGTGAGACTCGACGTCGATCGCGTGTTTGGGTGACCTTCGTAGGGTGAACGGCGTTACTCGACGTGTGGCCCCTAGTCGGAAGACGGCGAACTGCCGAATCGAGCGCCGAACTCGGAGAATCGGTTCTACGTGCTGAAACCGAGGCCGTGACACCGTCTGAACGCGTACTTGAATACGACAGGTCAACGTTTTTTGTGTCTGTCGGTGACTTTCAACCTGGTCTGAAACCTCGAGCGCGAGAGGACACAGACCGCTTGGAATTCACCCGTTGACGATCGAATCTGGCCACCTCTCCCACCCTCCCCCCTCCCGAGGTGGCCATTCTCACTCCTCACTGGCACCTGGAACCTGGCACCGGCTTCGAGCGGCTAGTCGTCCGAGAGTCGCACCGTGGCGGTTGGCGATCGGGAGTTGAAAGTCAAAAATCGAAATTACCGAACACCAGTACGCGCGTTACTCCGACTGGGCGTCGACGACCGCCACTCCGGCCAGGTTGACGATGTCTTTGACCTCGTCGCCCCGCTGGAGGACGTGAACCGGTTTGTCCATCCCGACGAGCATCGGGCCGATGGCCTCCGCACCGCCGAGGCGCTGAAGGAGTTTGTAGCCGATATTGCCCGACTCGAGGTTCGGGAAGACGAGCACGTTCGCCGGGGCGTCCAGGTCGGAGAACTCGTAGGTACCGGTGAGGATGTCCTCGACGACGGCCGTGTCAGCCTGCATCTCGCCGTCGACGGGGAAGTCGACCTCGGGGTCGCCCTGGAGCATCGCGGCGGCGCGACGTGGCTTTCGCGTCCCCTCGTTGTCGACGCTCCCGAAGTTGGAGTACGAGAGCAGGGCTGCCCGCGGCTCAACGTTGAACCGGCGGGCGAGTTTCGCGGTCTGTTTCGTGACCTCCGCCAGCACCTCCTCGTCGGGGTCCTGGTTCACGGTGGCGTCCGCACAGAAGACGATCCGATTCTTGAACGTCATGAGGTAGACGCCGGCGGCGTAGTCGACGTCGTCGGCAGTGCCGATGACCTGCAACGGCGGTCGAAGCGCCGAGGGATAGTGGTGGGTCAGTCCCGTGAGCAGGGCGTCAGCATCCCCCTCCTCGACCATCACGCTGCCGAAGTAGTTCGTATCCCGGCGGATCAGTTCGGTCGCCTCCGAGCGCGTGATCCCCTTGCGCTGGCGCAGGTCGAACAGCCGTTCGGCGTACTCGTCGTAGGCGCCCGCGGTCGGGTCCGCAACAGTGGGCGTGAAGTCGAGGCCGAGATTCGCCGCCGTCCGGGCGATCGTGTCCTCCTCGCCGATGAGGACCGGGTTGGCGATCCCCTGCTCCTGGAGCTGGTAGGCTGCCCGTATCATCTTCTCGTCTTCGCCCTCCGCGAGCGCGACGCGTTTGGGGTCGCTCTTGGCCTTGTTGAGAACGACGCGCATCATCTCCCGGGACTTCCCGAGGCGGGCCTCGAGTTGCTCCTCGTAGGCCTCGACGTCGATCTCGGTCCGGGCCGCGCCGGAGTCCATCGCCGCCTGGGCGACCGCGGGGGCGACGCGGAACAGCACCCGCGGATCGACCGGCTTGGGGATAATGTAGTCGGGACCGAACTGGATCGCCTCGTCGCCGTAGGCCTTGACGACCGCGTCGGGTACGTCCTGGCGGGCGAGGTCGGCGAGCGCCTCGGCTGCCGCGACTTTCATCGCCTCGTTGATCTCGGTCGCGCGAACGTCGAGAGCGCCGCGGAAGATGAACGGGAACCCGAGGACGTTGTTGACCTGATTGGGGTAGTCCGAGCGGCCGGTGGCCATGATGACGTCGTCGTCGCGGGCGTCTTTGGCCTCCTGGTAGCCGATTTCGGGGTCCGGGTTTGCCATCGCGAAGATGATCGGATTGTCGCCCATCGACGCCACCATCTCCGGGGAGACGATGCCGCCGACCGAGAGGCCGACGAAGACGTCCGCACCCTCGAGCGCGTCCGCCAGGTCACCCTCGGGGACGTCGCGGGCGAACTCGCGTTTGTACTCGTTGACGTCGCCGGCGTCGGCTCGCGCCTGCGTGATGATCCCTGAGGAGTCACACATCTGGATGTTCTCTCGCTTCGCGCCCAGCGAGACGTAGAACCGGGCCGTCGAGAGCGCGCTCGCACCGGCGCCCGAGAAGACAATTTTCAGGTCCTCGAGGTCCTTGCCGGCGATTTCGGCGGCATTGACGAGCGCGGCGCCGGAGATGATGGCCGTCCCGTGTTGGTCGTCGTGGAAGACGGGGACGTCCATCTCCTCGCGGAGGCGCTCCTCGATGGTGAAACACTCGGGGGCTTTGATGTCCTCGAGGTTGACGCCACCGAAGGTCGGTTCCATCATCTTGACGGCCTCGACGAATTTGTGGGGGTCGGCCTCGTCGAGTTCAATGTCGAAGACGTCGATGTCGGCGAAGCGTTTGAACAGGACGCCCTTGCCTTCCATGACGGGTTTCGAGGCCTGCGCGCCGATGTCGCCCAGTCCGAGGACGGCGGAGCCGTTCGAGACGACGCCGACGAGGTTCCCCTTCGCTGTGTAGGTGTAGGCGTCGGTTTCGTCCTCGTGTATCTCCATACACGGCGCGGCGACGCCCGGCGAGTACGCCAGCGAGAGGTCTCGCTGGGTGTTCGTCGGCTTCGTCGTCGAAATTTCGATCTTGCCCGGTGGCTCGCTCCGGTGATACTCCAGCGAGTCTTCGTCCAGTCCCATATCGGGGAGAGGAACGTGCAGTACAAAAAACGATGCGAAGCGGATGTTCGACGATCGTCGTATATCGCTCGAGAGCGGGAATCGACGATTCGACCCTTTTATACGCACCCCACCAGTGACAACGGGTATGGACGTCGCGCTTGGTGGGACCTTCGACCCCGTTCACGATGGCCATCGACGGCTCTTCGAACGGGCGTTCGAACTCGGGGACGTGACCGTCGGGCTGACCAGCAACGAACTTGCACCGAAGACCCGACACGTCGACCGGTACGTCCGCCCCTACGACGAGCGAAAGCGCGACCTGGAGGCCGAACTCGAGGCACTCGCCGAGAAACACGACCGCGAGTTCGAGGTCCGGACGCTCACCGAGCCGACGGGAATCGCGACAGAGGCCCAGTTCGACTACCTGATCGTCTCGCCCGAGACGGTCGATGGTGGCAAGAAAATCAACGACCTGCGCCGCGAGCGCGGCCACGACCCGCTGGAACTCGTGGTCGTCCCCCACGTCCGGGCCGAGGACGACGACATCATCTCGAGTACTCGCATCGTCAACGGCGAGATCGACGAGCACGGGAACCTGACGCCCGACCGCGAGGGGCGGGAGTCCTCTCGGCCAGAGTAACGCGACGTACCGAGCGGATTCGGCCAGTTTTCGTTCGGCGCCGAGACGCGACCTTGAGCGCCGTTCAGATTTTCTGCGGGATGCGAACGAGGTCTTCGAGCGGCGCGTCTGGCTATCACCGTCAGTATCGATCGAGAACCGTAACTCGATCGAACCCTCGAGCGGGTCGACCGCCGCTATCTGACGACGTACGGATTTCCTAATCTCGTCGGAGCGCCAATAGATATCTCTAAGTGTGAGGAATAATTACACCCCACTTGCAACAGCCATCAGGCGCGATGACACGGCACACGGCCTCGAGTCGCACGCTCGAGCGGCGGTCCGAACTCGCGCTCGCGGACACCATCGGACGATCCACCAACCATGAGCGACAATTCACGAGACGACGACTCGAGATCGCTGTACAGACGAACCGTCCTCGGCGGCGTTGCGGGACTCGGCGCCTACGGACTGACGGCCGGACTGAGCGGCTCGGTCGCGGCGAGCGCCCCGGAGGGCGTGACGGCAAGCGGCATCGACTCCTTCCACCCCGGCCACCCGCGCTTCGTCCAGGTCGGCGAGAAACTGTGGAACTCGGCGTTCGTCGGCCCCGAGATGATTGGCGGGCGAGACAACCTCGCCCCGCGGGTACCCGAGGCCAGCCCGAACCCGGAGGGCTACACAGCTGAGGACTTCACCTGGTCCGTCGCGCAGCGTCCAGAGGGGAGCGAGGTCGAGCTCACCTACCAGTCGTCACTCGACCTGGATCGACCCAGGTACGACGAGGGCCGGGACAACGTCGCCGAGTTCGAGGCCGACGTCCCCGGCACCTACGTCCTCGAACTCGAGGCGCCCGACGGCACTCATGAACTGACGATCCACGCGTTTCCCGAATCCGAGGGGGGAGCAGGCGGCCAGCCCCGGATCGAACTCGAAGGACGGTACGAGGACGGCGAGTACGTCCTCGAGACGAACGCGCGACTCGCGCCGAACAGTCGGGCGACGCGGGCCGACCTCGAGGTCGCCTTCCTCGCGGACGACCGCGACGCGCTCGCTACCGACGCGATTCAGGTCGACGGACTAACCGGGCGCGTACCCGAGTCGGCCCTCGAGGGCGAGCCTGCCCGCGTCCACGCGGTCGCCTACGACGGCGACAGCCTGAGCACCCTCGATACGATCGAACTCGGACCCGACGGCGCGATCAACCTGCCCAACCGCCCGCCGGAGTGGATGGCCGAGGGCGTCATGTACCAGATCTTCCCGCGCTCGTGGGCGGGCGAACGTGGCGCGACGACGTTCGAGGACCTGATCGACGGCGTCGATTACCTCGCCGATCTGGGCGTCGACGCGGTCTGGCTGACGCCCGTCGTTCCGGCCGAGAGCGTCGACAAACTGTACGGCAACAACAACGATTCCGGCTTCCAGGAGGGGCCGCCCGGCGGCGGACCGCACGGCTACGACACGAACGACTACTTCGGAATCGCCGAGGACCTCGTCCCGGACGGGATGAATCCCATCGAGGCCTACGCGGCATTCGTCGACGCCTGCCACGAGCAGGACATCAAGGTCGTCTTCGACCTCGTGAGCAACCACGCCGGACGGGGACACGACTACTTCCAGGACACCATCGCCGAGCAGGGATCCAAACCGCCAGCACCGAGCTGGGAGTACCCGCCCGTGGAAGCCTGGAACGAGGACTCGAAACACTTCGACTGGTGGGACCGCCTCGAGGCGCCGATCACCCACGACGGCGAGACGGTGGAACCGGCCCCCAGTCCGACCGGCTTCTGGGGCCTCCGGGTCATGCCCAACTGGAACTACGACAACGTGGCGGTCCGCGAGCACATGCTCGCCGTTGCCGAGTTCTGGTCGGGCGAGGTCGGCGTCGACGGCTTCCGCTGTGACATTGCCTGGGGGGTCCCCCACAGTTTCTGGAAGGCGGTCCGCGAGGTCGTTCGGTCGAACGATAGCGAGTTCCTCATGCTCGACGAGACGATCCCGAAGGATCCCGCCTTCTCGGAGAACGAGTTCGACATGCACTTCGACACCGAGGGGTTCACGACGACGACCCACGACGTTGCCGGCGGACTGGCCTCGCCCACCGACCTCTACGACGACGTACGGGCGCGAGCGTCGGAGGGGATCCCGGACCACTCGCTCGTGCTCAACGCCACCGAGAACCACGACGAGTTGCGCCTGCTCAACCAGACCGTGATCGACCAGGCGAACCCGAACCACGACGAGACCTCCGACGACGAGTGGGAGGGCGGCGCCGCCCTTCAGCGCGCCTGCTGGGCCGCCGGCGTCACCCTCCCCGGCGTCCCCTTCGTCTACTACGGCCAGGAGCGCCAGATCAGCCGCTTCGGCAAGGGTCGACACATGGGCGAGGACGACCTTCGAGGCTACAATGACGACGGCTCGGTCAACAGTGGCGCCGACGTCCGCCCCGGCGGTCGCCAGCGAGCGTTCATGAACTGGGACGCGTACGACGAGGACCACCTCGAGTTCTACCGGACACTCATCAGTGCGTACCACGACCTCGACGTGCTGAAGAACAACGCCGAGCTCGTCGGCGAGTGGCACGAATCCGACGACCGCGTGCTCGTCTTCGGCCGCGACGCCAGCCACCTCGAGGACGTCGACGGGCCCGAGCGCGTCGTCGTGATCGTCAACTTCGACCCCGAAGGGGCAGCGACCGTCGACCTGCGGTCGGACGTGCACGTGACCGACGTCGTCTCCGGCGCGGATCTGGAGGTCGAGGCCGACGACGAACGACGCGCTGTCGAGGTTGACCAGGTCGCGATCCTCGAGACGCCGACGTTCTTCGCCGCGGGCGACCGCATCGCGAACCTCTCCGTCACCCCGGGAACCGACAAGGGCGGCAACGGCCGCTACCAGTACCCGACCGACGACCGGTTCACCGACGGCATCTTCGATCTGACCGCGTTCTCGGTTCACGACGGCGGCGATACCTACCAGTTCCGCGCGGCGGTCGGCGGCGACCTCGAGAACTACGACGGCTACGACGGGGGCTTCTCCGCCCAGCACCTCCAGTTGTACCTCAGCGACGGCTCCGACGACGGGACGACGGAGATGCGTGAGGGCGTCAACGCGACTCTCGAGCGCCCTCACCAGTACCGGGTCGTCGTCGACGGCGAACACGGGACGCGACTCGAGGCCGCCGACGGGACGCTCCTCGCCGAGGGCGACGTCGCCGCGAACCCGGCCGCCGACGAGATTCTCGTCGACGTGCCGAAGGCCGCGCTGGAGACGCCCCTCGACGACCTGGACGTCGCGGTGGTGATGCTGGGCTACGATCCGGACGCGCCGGGGAACGTCATGCAGGCCGAGGCGGAGGCCACCGAGACGACCTTCGGCGGCGCACAGAACGACTCCGCGCCGAACGCGATCGACGTGGTGACGCCGGCAGACGTCGACTGGTACCGTGGATTGGCCTACAGCGACGGGACGCGAGCGACAGTGCAGTACATCCCGCTCGTGACCACACTCGAGCCGGTCGCCACGTTCGACGAACCCACCGGCGAGCCCTACGGCCCGGGGACCTACGAGTACCCGACGAGCGACGACTTCTACGAGGGTGCCTGGGACATCGACGAACTGACCGTCTCGGCCTCGCGAGATCACGTCGAGTTCGCGTTCACGATGGCCAGCGAGATCCAGAACCCCTGGGGGCTCCCCCGCGGCTTCTCCCACCAGTTCTTCCAGGTGTACGTCCACGACCCCGACGCCGACGTAGAGGGAACCACGGAGGGTCGAACCGGGCTGAACGCCAACATGGCGACGCCCTACCACTACCGCGTCGTCGTCAACGGCGAGTCGGTCAAGAGCGTCGAGTCGGCGGCGGGCGATTCCGTGTCGTCGAACGTCGAGACGAACGTGGAAGGGGGCACGGTCTCGGTCCGCGTTCCTGCCGACGCCATCGGCTGGGACGTCGATGTCGACGGCGGGATCGGTATCGCGGCACTCGTCGCCCCGTTCGACGGCTACGGGGACGGCGCGATTCGCGGTATCGCCCCCGAGGCCGGCGAGTACGTTATCGGCGGCGGCACTGGCGAGAACGATCCGGCCGTGATGGACATGGTCACCCCCGAGGGCGTGGACCGCGTCGAAGTGCTCTCGGAATCCGACGGATCGGTGCCGCAACTTCCGTTCGTCGTACTCGGTGACGTCGACCTGCCCGAGGCCGGGGACGGGTCCTCGAGCGACGGGAGCGATGGAAGCGATGGAAGCGGCGGCAGCGAAGGGGCCGACGGCGACGACGGCAGCGACGGCGATGGCGCAGACAACAATGGTAGCGACGCCGACGGCAACGGCAACGACGAAAACGAAAGTACGGACGAGAGTAATGGCGGCTCGAGCGACGACAGCGGAAGCGGCGGAAACGGCGGATCGGAAGACGATGGACTCCCCGGTTTCGGCGCCGTCGTCGGCACCGCAGGCGTCGCCGGCGGAACCGCACTGGCAGCGAAGCGTCTCGCCCGCGAGGACGACGAATAACGCCTCGCTACTCGCATTTGCCGTCGGCGTTCGAGGCCGGTGGGCGTGGTCGTCTCGAGCGCGAATCGGTCGGCGACACTCGGTGAGCGCACCGGGCGAAAACGCGTCTCGACGTCTCGAAAACCATCAGGAAACGGAACACTTTCGCTAGTGTAGCGGCCGCCTACCGGAAGGACATCGGTGTTTTCCCGCTGGAACGATCCCGTGAATCGGGAGTATCGACCATTACTCAGTGCGCCGAATGAAGCCCTCACTATCTGGCGACGGTGGATCGCGAATAGAAGAGGATGCGTTCGCGAGGGAATCAGGCGCTCAGCTGATTCGCTCGGATCGGTGGCGATCTGCGCTGACGATGCGGTTCGGCGCGTCTGCGCGTTCTTCCAGGTCCAGGTGAGTCACTCGCGTTGCGCTCGATCACCGATCGGTCTACCACTTCGGCGGCTCGAGTCCGGCGCCAGCCAGCAGGTCCTTCCAGCGCTGTTGGATGGAGAGGCGGGAGACGTCCGCAGCCTCGGCGACGGCACACTGGGTGCGGCCGTCGCCCGCGACGAGCGACCCGGCGTAGATACTCGCGGCCAGCACCGCCGGCTTCGATCGATCGGCCTCGGGGACGTTCGCGAGAAAGAGATCGGCGGCCGTCGAGCGAGCCTCGCCCGTCAGCTCGAGGCGATCCGCGGCCTGCTCGAGTTCCTCGAGCCACGGTTCGTGTTCGACGCGCGTATTGGCGCTGTACATGCTCGTTACAACGGATGGTTGCACCATAAACACACGGTTGGCGATCGCTCCCGTCGCGTCCCACCATCGTTCACCTATCGAGGACTGTGGCGGCAGCCGTGATTCTCATCGCAATAACGTGCTACGCCAGACAACGTCCAGCTACGAAACCCTAGGCTAACTGGCCGTTCGCCCGGGATTTCACTAGGTCACTCTTACTAAAGCGGTTCGGATTCGAAGCAAGGACCACGCACCCGGCGGGGGGTACGCGTCACCACATGAACGAACCAACTTGCAAACTCGTCTGTACTGGCTGTGGGCTCGAGATGCCGTATCGAGACCGATCGTTGGCCGAGCAGGCAGCCGAACTCCACCAGTTGCGAGACGCCGAGCACATCACGTTCATCGTGCCGCCGGACTGGTCGCCCGAGGAACCGGTGACGCACTAGGACGGACCGATACTTTCTTAGCCGATTCGACGTGTATTCGAACTCGAGCGCGGGTAGCCAAGTGGTAACGGCGCAGCGCTTAGGACGCTGTCTCGTAGGAGTCCGCAGGTTCGAATCCTGTCCCGCGCATGCCTCTCCGAGCACTCCGCGAGGAGAGGCATCGCGACGAGGGATTCGAACGAGAGAAGTCGCGCGCAACGAAGTGAGCACGTCTTCGCGTTGTTCGAATCCTGTCCCGCGCCTCGAGTGGTGACCACTCCTGTTCCCCACTGACTGGGGATCGAGGCCGACACACCTTTGCTGGGAACCCGAGTCTGGGAGACCAGTGATCTATGGTGGCGACGATCGAGAATCTCTCTCCTGGTGATAGACTTTCTGGCCCGATGGTGTTCACCGTTACAGAAGTCTGTTGGGACCCTGAAGTCGCGCGGCGAGCGGAAGTTGCCCTCGTCGACTGTAGAGGAAACGAACTACGGCTCGTCGACTACGAAGGCGCGAAAATCTCGATTGACTGGAAGCGAAACCACCGGTATCGAATTTCCAGATGCGCAGTTCAAGCTGGAGGTGGTGGATACGCTCTCGAGCTCTCTCCGAGCAAACGAACGGAGATCGATTCGATTGGTCCGATCGAACGAACCGCCGGAATTCTGGTGATTGGGGATACGCACGTCGGTCGGACCACGCATCCACGAACTGGTGAAACGATCGATCCGATTGGGGCGTTCAGTGCGGCTGTCGACTACGGTATCGAACAGGACGTCGATGCAGTCGTACACGTTGGGGATATTTTCCACGATACGGCGACTGCCGTTCAAGCGAAGGCCGTCGAGCAACGCGTCTTTGACCCGCTGGCCGAAGCTGGGATCCCGTTCTACTACGTTCGCGGTAATCACTCGGCAGAACCAGGCGACGAATTGCTCGCAAGCAGAGACAGCGTGCAGGTCTCACGGATCGACACCAGTGGAATATCGGTCAAATCGACGGTCCGACTTTTCGGTATCGATCACCATCCAGAAGGCAAGCTTCGCTGGCATACTCTCGAGTTTCCAAACGCAGTCAGTGAACCCGTTTCTATTCTTATCCTCCACCAGACGCTCGAGCAGCTTTCTGGACCCGGTCGAAAAAGCGTTGATCTCTATCAGATTCAACGTCGGTTTGGGAGTCAATTCGATTCCGTTGTTTCGGGACATCATCACGATGCCAGGTCAAAGAAATGGCGAGGAGTCCCTGTGATGTATGCTGGCGCGGCTGAGAGAATGAGCAAGAACGTCGACCCAGTCGATCGAGTCGCGTGGCTTCTGACCGTCAGGGACGAAGCGATTGCTTTCGAGCAGTACGATATTCCGTAATCCCCTCGATCATCCCACAACGACCATCGATAAAACCCGTTTCACGGAACGTTTCGGGATTACTCACCTCATCCTTGTATCCATCATAGCTGCACACATCGCAGGTAACCAGGTGTGACAACTCGAGCCACGAAACTCGAGACTCGACGCAAACTCCCATGATTTAAGCAACGGCGCGACTGCTTTTCGAGTGCGCAATGAAACTCCACGAGTACCAGGCGAAGCAGGTGTTCGCTGACGCCGGGGTTCCGACGCCAGCGTCGACGCTCGCGTCGGACGTCGACGGCGTCCTGGCGGCCGCCGACGAGATCGGCTATCCGGTCGCGATCAAGGCACAGGTTCAGGTCGGGGGTCGCGGCAAGGCCGGCGGGATCAAACTCGCCGAGGACGCCGACGAGGCCCGCGACGCGGCCGAATCGATCCTCGGGATGGACCTCAAGGGCTACCACGTTGACCGCGTGCTGGTCGAGGAAGCCGTCGACTTCGTCAACGAACTGTACGTCGGCGTAACGATGGATCGCGGGGAGGGCAAGCCCGTCGCCATGGTCTCGACGAAAGGCGGCGTCGACATCGAGCAGGTCGCCGAGGAGACGCCCGAAGCGATCGCTCGTGAACACGTCGATCCCGCGTTCGGCATGCACCCCTACCAGGCTCGCAAGGCCGTCTACGACGCGGACGTCGATCCGGACCTCGCCCTCGACGTGGCGGGCGTCTTGACGACGCTCTACGACCTCTGGGACGACCGCGACGGATCCGACGCCGAGATCAACCCGCTGATGGTCACCAGCGACGGCGAGGTCATCGCGGCCGACGCCGTGATGAACATCGACGAGGACGCCCTGTTCCGCCAGCCCGAGCTCGCGGAGATGGAAGACGAAGCCGCGAGCGGCGACGAACTCGAGCAGAAGGCCGACGAGTACGACTTCGACTACGTCCGCCTCGAGGGCAACGTCGGGATCATCGGCAACGGTGCCGGTCTCGTGATGACGACGCTGGACCTCGTGGACCACTACGGGGGGAAGCCCGCGAACTTCCTCGACGTCGGTGGCGGCGCGAAGGCCGAGCGAATCGCCAACGCGCTGGATATGGTGTTCTCCGACGAGAACGTCGATTCGGTCGTGTTCAACATCTTCGGGGGCATCACCCGCGGCGACGAGGTCGCCAAAGGGATCAACGAGGCCCTCGGACAGTTCGACGAGATTCCAAAGCCGGTCGTCGTGCGGCTGGCCGGAACGAACTGGGAGGAAGGCATGGAGATTCTGAACGAGGACCTCGTGACGGTCGAACAGACCCTCGAGGATGCGGTTCAGCGTGCCGTCGAGTACGCGGAGGGAGAACAATGAGCGTCTTAGTCGACGACGACACTCGCGTGGTTGTACAGGGAATCACCGGCGGCGAAGGGAAGTTCCACGCCGGTCAGATGCTCGAGTACGGGACCAACGTGGTCGCTGGCGCCGTCCCCGGAAAGGGCGGCCAGGAGGTCCACGGCGTCCCGGTCTACGACACGGTCGACGAGGCCGTCGAGGAAGAAGACGCCGACGCCTCGGTCATCTTCGTCCCGCCTGCGTTCGCCGCGGATGCCATCTTCGAGGCCCTGGACACGGACCTCGACCTCGCGGTCGCGATCACCGAGGGCGTCCCGACCCAGGACATGGCGAAGGTCAACAAGCGCCTGACCGAGACCGACACGCGGCTCATCGGGCCGAACTGTCCCGGCCTGATCACGCCCGGCGAGTCCAAACTCGGCATCCTTCCCGGCAACATCTTCGCCGAGGGTGACGTCGGTCTCGTCTCCCGCTCCGGCACGCTGACCTACCAGGTCGTCGACAGCCTCACCCAGCGCGGGATCGGCCAGACCACCGCCGTCGGTATCGGCGGCGACCCGATCATCGGCACCGACTTCGTCGACGCCCTCGAGCTGTTCGAGAACGATCCTGAGACAAAGGCGATCGTCATGTGCGGCGAGATCGGTGGCGAGGACGAAGAGGAGGCCGCGGCGTACATCGACGAGCACGTCGAGACGCCCGTCGCAGGCTTCATCGCCGGCCGAACGGCCCCGCCAGGAAAGCGGATGGGCCACGCGGGCGCCATCGTCTCCGGTTCGGGTACCGGCACCGCAGAGAGCAAGATCGACGCGCTCAACGACGCGGGCGTCCCCGTCGGCGACACGCCCGAGGAAGTCGCCGATCACATCGAGAGCTTCCTCTAGAGCGCGAGTCGGTCGGATTTTCATTATTTCGTTGTTTCGTTGTTTCGTTGTTTCGTCGTTTCGTTTTTAGGCTCCGAGGCGACTCGAGACGAGGACACGCACTCGAGTCGAGGATTCACTCGAGTCGAGAGTACATCCGTTACTGCGTGACTCTCTGCTGTCTCCGGACGACCTCGAGCCTGCCACAACACGTAAGCGAGTCCCCTGCGACGCTGACCGTATGCAGCGGATGCCACTCGGTATCTCGCGGTTCGACGCGATGATCGGCGGCGGCGCACCGAGCGGAAGCGTCGTCTTGCTGGCGACCGAGGCGGGTGCCGGCGGCCGGGAGTTCTGTTACACGGCGACGGCCATGAACGGCCTCGCCAGAGCCGACGGCGACCAGTTCGAGTTCTACTACGGCGACCTCGAGCCTGGCGTCGTGCTCCCCGACAACGTTCATTACGTCTCCTTTACGAGCGAACGCGACGCGATAGTCGACGAGATGCGGTTCGTCCTCGACGACGACCTCGTCGAGGCGGGGACGTCGGCCGTCTCGTTCGTCGACCTCTCCCAGGAGTTCTTCCAGTTGACCCCGGTACCGACCGACTGGTACAGCGACACGCGAACCGACATCACGAACCTTGGCGACGGGACGAACCGCCGGAACGTGCTCGAGGCGCTCGGCGAGTACCTCACGGAACACGCTTCCGGGAATCTGGTCGTTATCGACTCCGCAACGGACCTGCTGGCGGCCGCGGCCACCAGCGACCAGTTCTCCCAGAGCGATCTGACGATCCTGCTCAAGGGGCTCAAACGAGCGGCGTACCGATGGGGTGGCATCGTCCTGTTGCTCGTCGATGTCGAAACGCTCACCGGGCAGGCGTTCGGTCGGCTCAAGGAAGCCGTCGACGGGACGCTACACTTCGAGTGGGAGAGCGGAGGCTCCGAACGGGATCGAACGCTGGTCGTCGAGGAGTTTCGAGGCGTGCTCTCGCGGCTCGAGGACGAGAACATCGTCCAGTTCGAAACCGAGATTCGCGACAGCGGGTTCGACATCAGTAACGTTCGAAAAATTCGGTAGGCTCCTCCCACCCCTCCCCTTCACCGCCCTCATATCCCCATCTCCTCCCTTCACCGCCCCCACCTCCATCCCTCGCCATCCGCCCATCTACACCCGTCAGCCGAATACCACGCTGAGAGCCAATCTCCTGCGCGTATCGAGCGCTGAAACCGACACAACCCCTAAGAGTGCGCCCGTCGAATCGGGTACGCATGGCGAGCGAGAACCACGAGGACGGGGCGGTCTCGTTCGCGTTACCAGCCGATGTGGACGATTGGATCGACGAGGAGGCTGACCGGCACGGCGAGACGCGAGCGGCGTTCTGTCGACAGCTCCTGTCGGCGACGCACGCGGTCACCACCGACGATGCGGGACCCGACGATGAAGGCCCTGACGAAGACCGGATCGAGCCCGTCGACTCCGAGACGCTCCGATCCGCACTCGAGGAGCAGCGAACCGAGTTCATCGACCACGTCGAAGACGTTCGTGAGCGCGTCGTCCAGGTCAAGCAGGAGGCTGATGGGAAGGCCCCCGAGGAGCACGACCATGACGAGTACGCCGACCGTTCGGCGGTCGAAGCGCTCGACGAGGACCTCGAGACCGTGGCAGAGCGACTGTCGGCGTTCGAGGACCGGATCGACGCGCTTTCGAGCCTGGAAGCCGACCTCGAGGCCCTCTCGGAGGCGGTCGACTCGGGCTTCGAGAACTTCGAGGACGTCCTCGAGCACGTTCTGGAGACCACCGACGAACTCGAGCGGCGGTCGACGACGCTGGCGACGGCGGTGCTCGACCTTCGCGAACAGCGAGACGCCCTCGCGGCTCGCGAGCGTCGCCGTTCGGAGGCCGAACGACTGCAGCGAGCGGCGAGTCGGCTCGGGATTCAGACGGCCACCTGCGCGGCGTGTTCGACGGCCGTTTCGATGGGACTCCTGACCGAACCGACCTGCCCATACTGTGGTACGCAGTTCGCGGACGTCTCGAAGAAGCGCTCGTTCCTGGGGTCGCACACGCTCGAGACGGGCGAGCCGCCGGCCCTCGAACCGGCAGCGCACGCGGCGGTCGACACCGACGAGACGGCGTCGGTCTTCGAGACGGTCGAGGCCGACGCGGAACCGGCGGTCGACGACCAATCGACCGCGAGCGAGGAGGAAGGCAAATGAGTGACGATCGTAGCGACGGCGGCGGCGATGTGAGCCGGGAGTTCGACGACGGTGATGTGGACGTAGACACGAACTCGGACCCAGATTCGGATTCTGCATCGAACTCGGACGCGTCAAACTTGGACGCGTCGGACCCAGACGCGAACTCGAGACCGGGCCAAAACTCAGAAGCGGACGAGGACTCGAGAGCCGTGGCGTTCGACGAACGAGCGCTCGAACCCGACACCACTGACGAGACGCCGCCAGCACTCGAGTCAGCCTCCCAGAAACCTGACGACCGTACGGACCCCCTCGGCGACCTCGCGGCACGAGTCTCCGACCAGGCGACGTCATCGCCGAAGCGGGATCCGGCCATCGACGACCTGTTCGATCGGGAAGACGTCGCCGAAATCGATCGCGAGCGCCTCTGGGCGGAACTCGAGGACGAGTCCACGGAGGTGTCGCCGGAACCATCCACCGAACGGGAGTATCGGACTATTCCGAAGCGAAGTTACTGCCACCAGTGTGAGTACTTTTCCGACCCACCCACGGTCGCCTGCACCCACGAGGGGACGGAAATCCTCGAGATGCCTTCGATGGACACCTATCGCGTCGTCGACTGTCCCGTCGTGCTCGAGGACGAGGCGCTCGAGCGGGATCGATGAGCGTGGGCTCGAACGCGTAGTGTTTCGAGTCGCTATCGTGTCGACTCGCCGGCTCAAAGGTCGTCAGCGTCGTCACTCACCGATTCAGTGGCAGTCGAGAAAATCCCCAATTCAGGCCGAAATGGCGGCGCCTTTCTTTCGCGTGACGTAGCCCGCGATTCGGTTTCGAACGCCCTTCGATTCGATGTTCGTCAGCTTCGTGACGCTGTCTTTGTTCTGTTCGAAGTCGGTCGTGAACGCCTCCGGATACTGCTCCAGGAGGATGTTCCCCGTCTTTTTGATGTAGGCCGGCTTGATTGCCATACCCGTTATTCCGTGAGCGCCTTCTAAAGCCATTCGTTCTCGTCTCGCGCTCGCGCCGACGGGTTCCACTCGCTGTACGCCACGAGATTCCCGAACGCCGCTCGCTCTCTGGTGCCGCCAGCCCGGTCGACAACCTCGAAGCAGTGCTCTAACAGCCCCTCGAGTCGCGCGCGGTCGTAGCCCTCGACTCCGAGGCGGGAGGCCGCGACGGTCGCCTCGATCACGGCGCCGAAGCCGCGATTGATTGGGACCGGCGTCACGGACTCGCGTTCGACGGCCGACTCGCGTGGCTCGAGCGTCCACTCCGCCCAGCCGGTGCCGTCGGCCGTGCCGGTCTCGACTCGCTCGACTGCGACGCGAGCCCAGGCGTCGGCGGACTTGAGGATCGGGTCCTCGCGTTCGGTGATCGAGAGCGCGGCGTCGACGAAGTCGACCGGGTCGCGGGTGAACTGGACGTAGCCCTCGCCTCGCCGCTCGAAGTTCCGGCGCGTTCGCGTGTTGCCCCACGTTCTGGCGGTGGCGGGGTCGCCGGCGAACACGCCGAGTGCGGCGACGTTCCACAGCCCATTGGGCCCGAGCGTGGTGACGACGGTTTCGCTGACGCCGCGTAACTCGAGTGGCCACCCTACGGTGTTCGCGCCGTCGTCGACGGTTCCCGGGTCGCTCATATCTCGACCGTTTCGTGCTCGAGGGCGATGAATAACCCGGCCGCGGTGAGATCGGCCGGCGTTCCCGGATTGTCCTCGTGGTCGCCGATGTTAGTACCGATTATGGTGTGGATGGTAGCTATGAGAAATAATGTAACGGAGGTAAATCCTACAATAATCATATATGCTCTTCGGATATAGATTTTCTATGGATAGAAGAGGATTCTTGAAAACCTTTGGTATAGCCACGACAGGACTCGTCAGTATTGGTGGTATCGGTTGGTGGGTAACACGGGATGATCTCTCCCTATCAGTTCGAAACCTTACAGAATCTAAAAGACCCGTTTCCATCTCTGTTGAAACTGGATCAGATACTATTTTCCACGATTCATTTGAGGTTCCTGCCTCAGAAACTATAGATCGTGAAGATATTGCGAAACCAGGACAATATACATTATCTTTAACACTCGATTATCATGGAGATAATAAGTTCGAACACGAAGTAGATACCCAACTTTGCCATACTTCGAGGATGACCTTCGAAATAGACATCGGCAACGCCCTGGCGATCTATGAAGACTGCTAGTTCCTTACAAATTCCTGAAGCACTGTTTCAGCTCGTGGATGCTCCGGGACATGGCAGACCTGGCTTCCCACTGCACCTACTGCATTGTACAAGTACCCAGCGAACGTCGCCGTCCGGGCCGGAATCACTCATATCTCGACCGATTCGCGCTCGAGGGCGATGAATAGCCCGGCCGCGGTGAGATCCGCCGTCGTTCCCGGGTTGATCCCCCGGTCGACCAGCTCGTCGGCGAACGTCTCGACCGCCGGTCGATCGGTCTCGAGGGCGTCCCGCTCGTAGAGCATCGCAGCGCGGTCGGTCACCTCGACCGCGACGTCCTCGTCGTGGCGGGCGGCGACGAGGGTGTCCGGACGCTCTGCGAGCAACGAGAGGAAGACCGAGGCGGCGCGCTCGAGGATCGATCCCCCGGCCGCTTCGAGGCGGTCGGCCGCGGCGAACGACCGCTCGAACCCGCGGATCCACTCGCGAGCGACGTCGTCGCCGGGGACGCTCCCGTCCATCACGTCGTACAGCGTCAGCCCGCGCTCCTCGAGGGCCGGAATCGCGTCGCTCCCGCGGCGCACGTCGAGGGGTTCCATGTCCGCGGGCGGGTCGCCGACGAAGACGTCGACGTAATCGAACGCGCGGTAGAACGCCGCCGCGTCGGCGACGGTCGTCCCCTCGACGACGCTCGTGACGGCGGATCTGGTCAGGCCGTCACCGTCTCGAGCAGCCCGAACGAGCGGAACGAGCACCAGCAGTGCGCCGAACTGCGTGTTCCCGCCCTCCTGTTCGGCCATGCCTTCGATCGCGCGTTCGAACGCCGGACCGACGGATGCGCCGTCGGCTGCCATCTCGAGGCCGTCGCGGGCTCCCACGGCCCCTGCGAGGAAGTGTTCGAATCGTAAGTCCTCGAGGTCGCGGTGTCGGTCGACGTTCCCGGGCTTCGGCGTGCCGGCGACCTCGAGCAAGAGCGCGAGTTCAGCGGTTCGATCCGGTCGCATGCCATCACCTCCACGCCGGCGAGGCTTAGGCGTAGGTGTCTCGTGGCCGTCGAGTCGTCTCGCGTACCGCGCTCCTGACGCTCAGCACTCCTTCGGCTCGGTGACGACCAGTGTCCCCGTCTCGGTCACGTCGTTCGCGGAGACGATCCAGTCGTGTTCGCCAACCCCGAGATCCCTGCTCGTGACGGTGAAGTGAACGGCGTCGGTCTCGCCACCGTCCAATTCGAGGGAAATCGACTCGTTGTACGGACCGATCTCGAGCCGGACCTCGATCGAGGTCGTCTCGTCGCGTCGGTTCGTCACGGTGACGTCGAAGTCCGCGCCGTCTTCGGCGGGCTCGGCGTCTTCCCGGTATTCGATCGATTCCGGGGCCTGGACCGAGAGACGTGGGGGATTGCCGTTCGGGTTCTCGTCCCCGTCTTCGGACGAGCGAAGGGCCGCGACCCTATCCGGTGTCGAGACGTACAGAGTGTCCCCGTTGGCGGCGCACGACATGGCCGGCCACATTGCGCCCCTGTAATCCTCGACGCCGAGTTTCGCGAGCGAAAACGACCAGAGTTCGTCCCCGTTTTCGAGGTCGAATCCGTACAGCTCTGGCTGTTCCCTCGAATACGAGTGGTGCGGAATGACAACGGTTTTCCCGGCAACGATTGGTCGGCCCCAGGCGTCCGTCGAGCCGCCGATTGACCACCGGGAGTCCGTGTCGTAGTGGTACGCTCCGAAGCCGGCTCTGCCCACCGCGACTTTTGCCGTTTCTGTCACCGCTAGCGGGAACCGGTACGTCGTGTAGCCGACTTGATCACCGGTCGTCACGTCGAGGACGGGGAATTCCTCGCCGTCGCTGATCTGCCCCGTGAAGAGGAGTCCCGCCCCGACGGTGAGGTGGTCGTGATAGTCAACATGCGTGGCATGATACAGTTTCCGGTAGGACCACTGCTCGTCACCCGTAACCGGATCGAGCGCGACGAAGCCCGCATCGCCGACGCCCGCGTAGATCGATTTATCGTCAGCGGCGACCGGCGTCGATGTGAACCGAACCGCCTCCTCCTCTTTTTCCTCCCAATGGCGGGTCTCGAGTTTGACGGACTCTCGCTTCCACCGGACCGAGCCGTCGGTTCGGTCGAGCGCGTACAGGGTCCCGTCGACGACGACGTACACTGTCTCGTATGCGACGACCGGCTCCGGAACCGAAACCTCGCTATCGGACTCGAATTCCGCTCGCCAGCGAATCTCGCCCGTCCGAGCCTCGAGCGCCGTCACTGCGTCGCCGCCGACGTAGACGGCGTCGTCGACCACCGCCGGCGTCCCCGCGGCACCGACGTCGTCGCTCTCCCACCGGACCGTGCCGTCCTCGGCCTCGAGTGAGTGTACTTCCCCGTCAGTTCGAAGGTAGACGACCCCATCGACGACGGCAACGTCTCCGGTGTAGTCGTACTCCCAGGCGACCGACGTCGGCGCGGGCAACCAGCCATCGAGCGGGATAGCCGACGAGTTTTTGACACCTCCGTGGTGGGAGGACCAGCCACTTTGCTCTTCGAACGATTGTTGCGAGTCCTCCACCTCCTGAGTTGCTCCGGCGGAGACGAGGACGCTACCAGTCGCGAGTGCTGCACCTGTTGCCAAGACGGACCGTCGTTTCCAGGACGACATAGGTGGGAAAACCGGACTTCCTCCTATTCCTATGCGGTTGTTTATCCGAACGTTTCACGTAGAGAAACTGTTGCTCGCGCTGTAATTATGGCGCTGACACGGGGTCGGTCGAACGTCGAGGGCGAGGCTGAGATCGACTCCACGAGGCGGGCTTCCGCTCGAGCAATCGGTGGTGCCTACCTTGTCGTTTCGGGCGACGGCGCGGGAATCGAACGGCGGAAGTGGCGGATTCTAGCGGGTCGCAGTCGACGCTTCCAGCGTAATTCACCCCGCGTCTGGAGAGATTCCACTCTCGACGCCGATCGATGGACACTCCCCCGTCGATCATCGAACGCATCGCCGCTGGTGGGAAATTCTCAAGGCGACTCCCCCACAACGATCTGTCATGACCGAGACTGACGACGGCGTCACGCTGACCGTGCGCGCGGCGGAGAAGCGCGACGCCGGCCGCGGCGTCGCACGGATCCCAGAGACCGCGCGGCGAAAGCTCGGCGTGTTGAGCGGCGACACCGTCGTCATCGAGGGCGAGGGGCGAACCGTCGCGAAGATGTGGCCGGCGGATCCGGCGATCCCGGAGCAGGTCGTCCAGATCGACGCCGACACCCGCGCGAACGCTGGCGTGAACGTGGGCGACACCGTCGAGGTGCGAGCGACGGACGGCTCGTCCATCCGGGAGGCCGAAACCGTTACGCTCTCGCCGCCGCCGTCGCTGAGCGACGCCGAGTCGCGACTGGCCGAGCGCGTCGCCAACCAGAAACTGCGCAACCGGCCGATTCGCGCCGGGGAACAGATCCGGATCGAGGGCGTCGCGGCCGACCCCTTCACCGTCGTCGAGACCGAACCCGCGGGCGACGTCCAGATCACCGGCTCCACGACCGTGCTAGTCTTCGACGACACCGATACCGACGGCGCCGATACGCCGAGTTCGACGCCGTCTCGAGACGGCGACGACGGGCGCGGATCGGCAGGGACGGCGGCCAAGCCGAATCGACCATCGGGCGTCACCTACGAGGACATCGGCGGCCTCGACGAGGAACTCGAGCAGGTCCGGGAGATGATCGAGTTGCCAATCTCCGAACCCGAGTTGTTCAAACGCCTCGGGGTCGAGCCGCCGTCGGGCGTCCTGCTGTACGGACCGCCAGGCACAGGGAAGACGCTGATCGCCCGCGCAGTGGCCAACGAGGTCGAGGCCAACTTCGTCACCATCTCCGGGCCGGAGATCATGTCGAAGTACAAGGGCGAGTCCGAGGAGCAACTTCGACGGACCTTCCAGGAGGCCCGCGAGAACGCCCCGACGATCATCTTCTTCGACGAAATCGACTCCATCGCGGGGACGCGCGACGACGACGGCGACGCCGAGAACCGGATCGTCGGCCAGTTGCTGACCCTGATGGACGGGCTCGACGCCCGCGGCGAGGTGATCGTCATCGGGGCGACGAACCGGGTCGACTCCATCGATCCCGCGCTCCGGCGCGGCGGCCGCTTCGACCGCGAGATCCAGATCGGCGTCCCGGACATGGTCGGTCGACGCGAGATCCTCGAGGTCCACACCCGCGGGATGCCCCTGGCCGAGGACGTCAACGTCGACAAAATCGCGAGTCGGACCCACGGCTTCGTCGGCGCGGACCTCGATTCCGTCGTCACCGAGGCCGCGATGGCTGCCATCCGCCGCCGACCCACCGACGCCGACGATCGCGCGGCCTGGAGCGCGAATCCCACGGTTACCCGGGCGGACTTCGACACCGCGCTCGCGGCCGTCGAACCCTCTGCAATGCGCGAGTACGTCGCCGAGTCGCCCAACACCGACTTCGCGGACGTCGGCGGTCTCGAGGACGCCAAACAGGTCCTCCGGGAGTCCGTCGAGTGGCCGCTGACCTACGAGCGACTCTTCGATCGAACGAACACCGATCCGCCCTCGGGGGTCCTGCTCTACGGGCCGCCAGGGACGGGGAAGACACTCCTCGCGCGGGCACTCGCCGGCGAGACCGACGTCAACTTCGTCCGCGTCGACGGCCCGGAGATCGTCGACCGCTACGTCGGGGAGAGCGAGAAAGCGATCCGCAAGGTGTTCGAGCGCGCCCGCCAGTCGGCTCCCTCGATCGTCTTCTTCGACGAAATCGACGCCATCGCGGCCAATCGCGACGACGGCCACGAGGTGACCGACCGCGTCGTCTCACAACTGCTGACCGAACTCGACGGCATGCGGGAGAATCCGAATCTCGTGGTGCTGGCAGCGACCAACCGCAAGGACCACCTCGACCCGGCCTTGCTCCGACCAGGCCGCCTCGACACGCACGTCCTCGTGCCCGAACCCGACCTCGAGGCCCGCCGCAAGATCCTCGAGGTCCACGGCCGCGGCAAGCCGTTCGGGGAGGACGTCGACCTCGATGCCCTCGCCGACGACCTCGAGGGTTACACCGGTGCCGACCTCGAGGCGCTCGTCCGGGACGCCTCGATGCGGGCGATCCGCGAGGTCGCTACGAAGTACGGTCCCGAAGAGGCGAACGACCACGCCGACGACGTTGTCGTCGAGCAGCGCCACTTCGAGGCGGCCCGGGATGCGGTGGACGCCAAACGCTAACGGCTGGTGTTGGCTGGCCGATTGACGACTGGTGCTGGCTGACCGGTTGACGGCTGGTGCCGGTTGGCCGGTCGCACATCGGCCAGGAACTGATCAGCGGCTCGAGCGACCGTCGTCGAGTCCGTCGTTGCCCGACAGCAGATTTTCGTCGGTCTCGAGGATCACCGTCTCTCCGGCGGTCATCTTCTGACCCGGCTCGACTACCAGATCCTCGGGGTCGACTGAGGGGGGAAACACCACGTCGACCCGACTGCCGAACGCGATGTGGCCGATTCGCTGGCCGCGCTCAAGGGAGTTGCCAGGCTCGACGTAGGGGTGGATGCGGCGGGCGAACGCGCCGGCGATGAACGTGACCTCGGCTTCCGTCGATCGTTCCTGGGATTCGGTTTCGTCGGCGCTCGAGTTGGGGGTCTCGTCGTCATTCTCGGAGAACGCCCCTTCTGTGGGCTCAAGGTGCAGGTGAACTTTCTCGTTCCGGTCGGAGTCCTTCGAGAATGCGGGTTTGAATCCGCCCGGCGAGTGCTCCACGTCCCGTACCGTGGCGTCGAACGGCGCACGGACGACGTGGACGTTGTGTACGTTCATGAACGTCCCCAGCCGAAACCGGTCACCCTCGGTCCGCATGACGGACACCTTGCCGTCGGCGGGCGCGACGACGCCAGATAGGGGCGGCGTTCGCTCGGGATCGCGGAAGAACGCGAGCGTCCCGACGCCGAGCAGGAGGGTCGCGATGCCGACGCCGACGCTGATGAGGTAGGCGAACGGGGCCACGACCAGCGGAACGATGGCGTAGCGCCACGCACCCGGCGCGAACTTCATAGTCGGACGAACGCGGCGTGAACGCTTGGGCGTTACGACCGCGGCTCGAGTGGGACCGATTCCCGCCCGAACCTGGCCCCATGCTCAGTCTCAGTCAATCCCAGAACGCCTTCGTCCGGGCGTACTGGCGCTCCTTCTCGAGGATGTCTCGGTAGAAGTCGGCCTCGTTCTCGCGTAAGCGACTGATGATCTGGGCGGCGTTGTGCGGGCCGACCCCGCGGGCGGACATGGCGACGACGGCCCGCTTGCCGTGACTCTGGACCAGATTCGCATTTTTAACCGCGCGACGGGTCAGCTCCTCCTGTTCCTCGTCCTTCGAGTCAGCCTGGACGGCCTGGAGGACCTCGTCGGCCCACGGACTCAGTGCCGCCACACGCGTCGAACCGCAATTCGGACACTCGGGTTGCTCAGCGACCCGCTTCACTTTCGTCCGCGAGTACCACTCCCGACAGTGGGTGCACAGCAGGGTCACCCGGTCGTCTTGCAGGCGCTCCTTGACGGTCTGGATGACGCTCGCATCGGCGTTCTCGGGTACCAGCAGTTCCTTGCCACCGGAGCGGCCCGCGCTCCCGATGGCCGTCCGGCCGCGAACCGTCTCGAGCGATATCTCGCCGGACTGGAGCCGCGAGAGGACGCGGCTCGCGCCCGTCACGTCGAGGTCCTCGTGGAACACCTCGCGGATCGACTCGGCGTACATCGGCGTGTCCTCGAGCGCCTTGAGCAACCGCTCGTTCGACATGCGGCCGGAGCCCTGCCAGCGCTTGAGCGCGCCGAACTTCGCCGAGACCTGCGAGAGGCGGTAGGCGAGGGCGTCCGATCCCTTCAATCCCAGCTCGACGATGGTGCCGACGTGGTCGGGGTCCGTCTCGGTCAGGACGGCCACGACGTCGCTCGTCGCCACGTCGGTCGGCACCTCGAGTTCGATCCGGTAGGGATCGGTGTCGAGGCCAATCGACGACCCGGACTGCTGGCCGAGCAGGGCCGAGAGCACGCGACCGAGGGTTTCGTTCGTCCGGTGGCCGAAGCAGGCGTTGAGGACGACCGTCCGCCCCTGGCGCTCGAGCACGATGCGGTCGTGAGTCGGCATCGGTGCCTCGCCCTCGAGCTGTTTTCGAAGCCCGGAGACGGCCCCAAGGAGCGTCGTATCGTCGCCCGGGTAGCGCCCGCCGAGGTCGCGAGCGACGGCGTCGTCCTCGGCGCCGGTCTCGAGTTGGGCGCCGACGGTACCGCGAATTTCGCCGACCTCCTGGGCGACCGGTTCGGGGACGGGAATCTCCTGGCCAATCCAGGACGGGACCTCGCCTGCTGGATCTTCGATGGGGGTGACCCGTACTCGCTCCTCGTCGTCGTCGATTTCAACGATCCGCCACATCTCCCCGCGCTGGATGAAGACGGCCCCCGGCTGACCGAAGGTCGTGACGAATCGCTCGTCGAGAGTGCCGATCTGGCCGCTCGAGGCGATGTCGTGGACCTCGTAGGTCGCCTCGTCGGGGATCATCGAGAGGTTGGCGTAGACGTACTGCCAGGTGCCGCCGGTGGTCTCGACTCGCTCGCTGCTCTCGTCGAACCAGACGATGCGATTCCGGTGAAGCTCCGAGAGGACGCTCCGCAGGGCCGATTCCTCGAGGTCGCGGAACGGATAGGCGCGGGCGAACAGGTCACGGATTTCCGAAATGTGGCGCGAGCCGGTCGACTGGACGATCCCCGGAATCTGGTTGGCGACCACGTCGAGGCTCCCGTCGTGGATCTCGGCCGGTTCGACCTCGCCCGCGCTCGCCCGCCGGGCGATGGCCAGCGCCTCGAGCGTGTCGTCCGGGCGGGTCGTGACGATGGTCCCCCGTGAGACCTGGTCGCGGCGGTGGCCCGCGCGGCCGATCCGCTGAAGCAGTCGCGAGACCTGGCGCGGGCTCTGGTACTGGATCACGTGGTCGATCCGGCCCACGTCGATCCCGAGTTCCATCGAGGAGGTACACAGCAACGCGTCGAGGTCGCCGGCCTTGAACCGGTCCTCGACGTCGATGCGGGCCTCTTTCGAGAGCGATCCGTGGTGGACCCCGATCGGCAGGTCGAGGCGGGTGAACCGCGAGCCGAGCGCCTCGGCCGTCTGGCGAGTGTTGACGAAGATGAGCGTGGACTCGTTTTCGGCAACGAGGTCTCGGATGAATCGGACGTGGCTGGCCGTCGTCGCGTCGGTGGCGAGTTCGCCCGCGAGTCGCTGATCCTCGTCCGTGATCTCGGGCTGGCGAACCCGCACGTCGATCCGGCTCCCGACGTCGATTTCGCGAATCGTACACGGTCGGCCGCCCGTGAGAAACTGGCCCACCGAGTCGGGGTCGCCGACGGTCGCGGAGAGCCCGATTCGCTGGAACGAGCCCGAGAGTTCGCGGAGTCGCTCGAGCCCTACCGCTAGCTGGGCGCCCCGCTTGGAGGCGGCGAGTTCGTGAACCTCGTCGATCACGACGTGGGAGACGTCCTCGAGCCCCTCCCGGAGGCGCTCGCCGGTGAGCATCGCCTGGAGCGGCTCGGGAGTCGTCACGAGCACGTCGGGCGGATTCTCGGCCTGCTTGCCGCGCTGGTACTGGGTGGTGTCGCCGTGACGGACGTCAACCTCGAGGCCGAGGTACTCGCCCCACCACTCGAGGCGCTCGCGCATGTCACGGTTGAGCGCCCGCAGCGGGGTGACGTAGAGTGCGCCGAACCCGTCGGGCGGGTCGGCCACGAGGTCGTCGAAGACGGGAAGCATCGCCGTCTCGGTCTTGCCACTCCCCGTGGGGGCGATCACGAGCGTGTGCTCGCCGGCGGCCAGCGGCGGAATCGCGAGTCGCTGCGGCGCCGTCGGCGTCGCGAACCCGCGTTCGGAGAGGGCCTCCCGGACGCTCGAGCCGAGGTGAGTGAAGGCGGCGACGTCCCCGTCTGTCATCGATTCTAGCAGGGGCCGAGTGAGGATAAAAGCCGTGTTACCGACCCGATGTGCGCCGTGTTCTCGAGCGTCTCGCCCGCCGGTACCGCGGCTTCGTCGCTCGTAATCCCCTTATACGTCGGCCCATCTATCTCTCTCCATGCACCCGCCCGGCGCCGACACCGTCCTCGTCCGACACGGGGACCTCAACACGAAGAGCAACACCGTCAAGCGGTACATGCTCGACTTCCTGCTCGAGAACCTCGAGGCCGTCCTCGCGGACCGCTCGGTGGCCGGCGACGTGGAGGGCAACTGGAACCGCCCGCTGATCCACACCACCGAGGACGCCGTGGAGGCCGCGGCCGCTGCCGCCGCCGACGTCTTCGGCGTGGTCTCGACCAGCCCCGCAATCGTGGTCGAGGCCGACCTCGAGACGATTTGCGACGCACTCGCCAAGACCGCCCACGCCCGCTACGACGGCGGCAGTTTCGCCGTCGACGCCACCCGCGCCGACAAGCGACTCCCGTTCACGAGCGAGGACGTCGCCCGGCAGGGCGGGACCGCCATCTGGGAGGCCGTCGAGGACGAGTTCGATCCCGAGGTCGACCTCGAGGAGCCCGACCTGACCTTCGGCGTCGAGGTTCGCGACGAGGCGGCCTACGTCTACCTCGACCGTCTCGAGGGGCCAGGCGGACTTCCCCTCCGATCGCAGGCGCCGATGGTGGCGCTCGTCAGCGGCGGCATCGACTCCCCCGTCGCGGCCTACGAGATGATGCGCCGGGGCTCGCCGGTGATCCCGGTCTACGTCGCGCTCGGTGACTACGGCGGCCCGGACCACGAGGCCCGGGCCATCGAGACCGTCCGATCGCTCTCGCGGTACGCGCCGAACGTCGACCTGAGCGTCTATCGCGTGCCCGGCGGCGAGACCGTCTCCCTGCTCGCGGAGACGATGGAGGAGGGGCGGATGCTCTCCCTGCGGCGATTCTTCTACCGGATCGCGGAGCAGATTGCCGAACAACACGACGCGAGCGGAATCGTCACGGGCGAAGCTATCGGGCAGAAGTCGAGCCAGACGGCCCAGAACGTCGCCGTCACGAGTCGTGCGACGCGACTGCCGATCCACCGGCCCCTTCTCACGCGAGACAAACAGGAGATCGTCGCGCAGGCCCGCGAGATCGGGACCTACCGCGACTCGACGATCAACGCCGGCTGTAACCGGATCGCGCCGAACCGCGCCGAGACCAACGCCCGTCTCGACCGGTTGCTCGAGGTCGAGCCAGACGACCTGTTCGAACGTGCTGAAGCGGCGGCGGCGAGCGCCGAGCGGATCGAGTTGTGAGTTGTGAGTGGGCTCTGGCGCTCGAACGCTCGTCGGCGGTAAACGGTATCCACACGCTCGAGTATCCACGCGCGTCAGCGTGGAGCAGATCGTCGCCGGCTCGAGATTGCGCATTCCCGCCTGGCAACCGCTGAGAGAATACCCGCGTCACTGTCGATTTGGACTACGGAACGATTTCGAACGCCGTTGCAGTTCTCCTGGTCAGAGAGGATAGGTAACACACAGATTTGTTCGAACTCCCCTCTATAGCCGGTGGCACCGCGTACGACCGATAGCTGGCCTGAGGTTCGAGTCGCCAAGTATCTGTATTCACGACGGTATCACAGCTGCCCAAATCACTTTGGGAGAGGGGTCTTCCCGCTCACTCGGTTGGTTTCTGTACGGTCGAACGACGACTGACCCCATATCCGGGGTCGATCCCGTGCCGCCGTCGCTGTGATGTGAAACCACTCAGCGTGCAGTAGCTCACCAACACCATGCAACTCAGTCTCGAACTCGAATACTGGACCGTTGACGATACGGGTGCACTCGCACCTGCAACACCGGTGCTCGACCGCATCGACGACCTTCACGCCGAGAGCGCAGACCCCATGCTCGAGGTCGTCACCGATCCGTGCGATGGCATCCCCGAACTCCGGGAGGAGGTCGCGTCCAGACTCCAGGAAGCGATCGACGTCGGGCGAGAAGAGGGACGTCACCTCGTCCCGCTCAGTACGCCGCTCAACGCCGGTTCTCTCGGCACGAGCGATACGCCTCGAACGCGGATTCAGCGTCAGGTGCTCGGCGAAGCGTTCGAAAAGGCCACCTACTGTGCCGGCACCCACCTGCACGTCGATCAGATCGAGGGAGCCGAAGCCGACCAGTTGAACCTCCTGACCGCACTGGACCCGGCGTTTGCGCTCGCTGGGAGTTCCACGTACCACCAGGGAGAGAACGTGGCTGCCTGTGCGCGCCCCCACGTCTACCGGCGGACGTGTTACGGCGACCATCCCCGGCTCGGCCGATTGTGGCCCTACGCAGAGGACGTAGACGAGTGGAACGACCGGATCGACGCCACGTTCGACGACTTTCGCCAACAGGCAGTTGCCGAAGGCTTCGACCAGGAGACGTTCGACGAGCACTTTACGCCAGAGGATACGATCTGGGCACCGGTTCGGTTGCGCGACGAATTCGACACGATCGAATGGCGGGCCCCGGACGTCGCACTCCCTGGACAGGTCCTGCAACTCGCCGAAGACGTTCGAGACATCTTGAGTCTCGTCGAGCGTAGACGCGTGGAGATCGGTGGACGGGGCGACGTTACGGGGTCGACAGTGTCGATTCCCGAGTTCGATCGAGTGAAACAGCACGTGAGCGACGCCATCGATTACGGGCTCGAGGCGCCTGCTGTCGAGCGATACCTCGAGACGATGGGATTCGACCCCTCCGCCTATCGTCCGCTCTCGACGGAGTTCGAGGACAGCCCTCGGCTGTCTCGGGCGCAAGCACGGCAACTTCGACTTCGGTACGCCCACCGGCTCGAACGGGAAGTCGACGCACTCGCCTCCGAGCAATCACCAGCACAGCCTTCGGTTCTCCAGCCAGTCTGAACCAGGGTTCACTCTTCTGACGGCCCAGGACCACAGTGGTTCTCATTCCGCCACCGTTTCCAGGGTACACAACAGCATCCAGCTCGACGAGGCCAACTCCGCTACCGGCGAGTCCCTTCGCACGTCCAGTCCAGCGGCGTCGTATTCAACCGCTCGCAGTCGTCTTCGGTGACCATCACAAGGTCCTCGAGTCGGACCCCGAACTCACCCTCGAGGTAGATTCCCGGCTCGACGCTGAAGACCATGCCCGGCTCGAGGGCCTGGTCGTTGCCCTCGACGATGTAGGGCGGTTCGTGGACCTCGAGGCCGACGCCGTGGCCGGTGCGGTGAACGAAGGCGTCGCCGTAGCCTGCGTCGGCGATAATCTCGCGGGCGACGGCGTCGACCGACTCGGCCGTGACGCCGGGTTCGACGTGCTCGACGGCCGCCCGCTGGGCGCGGGCGACGGTCTCGTGTACCTCCCGATACCCCTCGGGCGGGTCGCCGGCGAAGACCATCGTCCTGGTCTGGTCGCCAGGATAGCGGGCTTGCCCCGACTCGAGGTCCGCGTCGACGAACGCGCCGAAGTCGAGGACGACCGGATCGCTGGCTTCGATGGGGCGGTCGTCGGGCTGGTGGTGCGGGCGCGCCCCGTTCTCGCCCGCGGCGACGATGGTGTCGAACGCGGTGCCGCGACCACCCTCGGCCTCGAGCAATCGATCGATCTCCTCGGCGAGTTCCCGTTCGGTCAGCCCGACGACCGCCTCGCCGCGCTCGCGGAGCGTCGTGGAGACGCGGTCGGCGAGGGCCCCTGCTCGTCGGAGAGTCGCCCGTTCAGTTCGATCCTTTCGCAGGCGAAGGGACTCGAGCACATCGCTCGCGAGGCCGTACGTCGCGTCGGGAAACAGACCGCGAACGTCCTGGGCGAAGGTCGTCCAGAGGCGGTCGTCGAGCAGAATCGTCTCGCCGGCCCCGAATCCCGGCTCGAGACCGGCGGTTTCGAACGCGCTCGAGAGCGCATCGACGGGGTCGTCGCCGTCGTCCCAGAGCATGACGTGGTCGATGGGCGCGGCCTCGAGATCCGCCTCGTACATCGCGGGCGCGACCACGACCGGCGGCCCGTCGCGGGGAACGGCTGCCAGGAAGTGGCGTTCGGACGGCGATTCCTCGAGGCCCGTCAGGTAGGTGAGTGCCGGCCCAGGCGAGGCGATCAGTGCGGCGCCACCACGGTCGGTGAGTCCTCGCTGGCACTGCCGTACTCGTTCGGCGAACGGCTCGTTCATGGCTGACGATTCAGGGGGAGCCCCTTGAGCGTTGCTCGAGGCGCCGGTCGTCGGTCGCTGGTCGCTGATCGCAAGTCGCTGGTTCACGGTTTGATCGCCCGGTCGCCGTCACCCTCGAGCGCCCGTGAATGTCCCTGCAGCGAGCCGGTTAGGGTGGTGTATATCAATGGCCTGTGACTGCAGGCCGCGAACGAAACAGTAGGGCAAACGAGGAAATTTCATAGATGCGATCTACGGAGCGAGTAGCGGTGGCGGAGTCGAATCATGGGAACGATTTACGGGACGACGGTAGACGGCTCGTGACCGACGGTGGCGCCGATTTCGACGCCCCGGAATCGCTACTCGTCGTCTCGAACCGGCAGCCGTATCGTCACGAGTGGGCCGACGGTAGCTCGCGCGGGGACGACGGCGACGGAGCCGGGAACGGCGATAGCGACGAGAACGGCAACGGCGACGGAGCCGGGAACGAAACCGACTCGAGCGAGCGTGACGTCACCGTCGACGAACCGACCGGCGGCCTGACCGCCGGACTCGACCCCGTGATGCGAGCGACTGGCGGCACCTGGATCGCGTGGGGCGACGGCAGCGCCGACCGCGCGGTCACCGACGAAAACGACCGCGTCGACGTCCCACCCGGAAGCGATGATCAGTACACGCTGCGGCGGGTCTGGCTCTCGGACGAGGCCGTCGAGGGCTACTACACGGGCTACAGCAACCGCGTCCTCTGGCCGCTCTGTCACGGGATGACCGAACTGCTCGAGTATCGACCGACCGACCTCGAGTGGTATCGTCACGTCAACCGGCAGTTCGCCGACGCCGTCCTCGAAGAGGCCACCGACGAGTCCGTGATCTGGCTCCAGGATTACCACCTCGGGCTCGCGCCGTCGATGATCCAGGCGAAGGCACCAGCGGGTGCGACGGTCGCTCAGTTCTGGCACATTCCGTGGCCGGACCCGTCGTCGTTCGCCGCCTGTCCCAACGCCCGCGAACTCCTCGTCGGGCTGCTCGGATCCGACGTGTTCGGCTTCCACGTCGAGCGCTACGGGACGGCTTTCCTCGAGTGCGTCGAGGAGACGCTCCCGTCTGCGACGGTCGATTACCGCGAACGTACGGTCCAGTACGACGGCCACGAGACGCAAATCGTCGCGACGCCGATGGGCGTCGACGCGAGCAGCTACGAGGAACGGGCCCGAGAGATCGGAGACGACAGGTGGGATTCCCTGCGCGAACGGTACGCCATCCCCGACGACTGTGCGGTCGGCCTGGGCGTCGACCGACTCGACTACACCAAAGGAATCCCGGAGCGACTGGCCGCCCTCGAGCGTCTCTTCGAAGGCTACCCCGAATGGCGCGAGTCGTTCACGTTCCTCCAGAAGGCGACGCCGAGTCGGACGGAGATTCCGAGTTACGATCGACTCGGACGGCAAGTTCGATCGACCGTCGACCGGATCAACGAGCGCTTCGGTACGGACGACTGGCAGCCGATCATCTACACGGAGGACTTCCTCGACCGCGCCGACCTGACCACGCTCTATCGGGAGGCCGACCTCCTCGTCGTCAGTTCGGTCCGCGACGGCATGAATCTCGTCGCCCAGGAGTACGTCGCGTCATCGACCGACGGTGATGGCGCCCTCGTTCTCAGCGAGCACGCGGGAGCGGCCGACGCACTCGGCTATCCGTCGTTCACGATCGACCCAGCGGATGTCGATCGGTTCGCGCGAACGATCGCCGACGCGCTCGGAGCCCCGAAAAGCGAGCGCACGACCCGAATGGCCGCCCTGCGGAACTACGTCTTCGAACACGACCTCGAGTGGTGGATGAGCGAGCAGTTCGCCCACATCGAGGCAGCCCGATTTCCAGCAACCGACCGACGAGTGAACGACGTGTCACGATCCCTCTGAGTCCCCGATGTCCCTTCAGCAACGAACGACCCGAGACCTGCAGGAACGCCTCGCGACCGGACTCGATCGCCACGACGAACTGCTGGCGTGTTTCGACTTCGACGGCACGCTCGCCCCCATCGTCGACGACCCCGAGCGGGCGCGACCGCTTCCGGCGGCCGAACGCGCCATCGAGCGCCTCGACTCCCACGAGGACGTGACGACAGCAATCGTCAGCGGGCGCGCGCTCGCCGACGTCTCCCGGCGCGTCGACGGACCGTCGGTCTACGGCGGGAATCACGGCCTCGAACTCGCGCGGGACGACTCGGTCGCCGTCCACCCCGTCGCACGGAAGCGATCCCGGCTGGTCGAGCGGTGCTGTGACGTCCTCGAAGACCGCCTCCAGGGCGTCTCCGGCTGTCGCGTCGAGAACAAACGACTCACGGGAACGGTCCACGTCCGCCACGTATCGCGGGAGATGGTCCCGGTCGTCGAACAGGAGACGCGAGCGGTCGTCGACCGGGTCGGAGACGGCGACCTGGAGTGCAGTCACGGCAAGGCCATCCTCGAGTTCGGCCCGCGCGTTCCCTGGACGAAAGGCGACGCTGTCTCCTTGCTTCGGTCGAAGCGAGCGCGGGATCCGTTCGTCCTGTACGTCGGCGACGACGTGACCGACGAGACGGTCTTTCGTCGCCTCGGCCCGAATGGGCTAGGGGTGGCCGTCGGACGAGCGACGGAGACGGCCGCCTCGTGTCAGGTTCGATCGCCTCGAGCCGTAGCACACCTCCTGGACTGGCTCGTCGACGCGACGGCTGGGCGGTTCGAGTGAGGGCTGGAGATAGCTGTTCTACGGACACTCAGAAGTCGGCGTCTAAGGGACACTCGGCAATCGACGCCCAGTAACTACCGCAGATTAACGCCACCCTTGTATTCGCGTAACGTCGACTCCGCACAGAGCGAAAATCGGTGAGTGAGCTTTCGGTCCGGGTGTGGCGGGGGGGTGTACTCCTGACCACACCGAGACTCCGCGGAGTCGAACGACGAATCCCACGCGTAGGCGCTCATCATCGGCGTCGACACGGTCGCTTGGTTGGCGACGTACGTCCGCCCGTGCTCGTGGCGAAGCCCGAGCGTGTGGCCGACCTCGTGAATCACGACCTGGATGGTGAGGTTGGGTCGCGAGTACGGGAGTTCGTCCGCCTCCTGATCCGGTGGCTCGAGTTCGGCGATGTGACGCGCCCCGCCGACCGAGGCAACGTGTGGAATCGCGTACCCTGTCGGTGACGTGTGCATCGGCCCGTCGGTGACCAGCAGGTTGACGTCCTTCGCGGCGTCGATCGAACCGATCCCCGTCGCCCCCGATCCGACGGCCATGGGCCACCGGCCCGACCGGACGGGTCGGGCCCCGTCCTCGGAATCGACGGGAACGACGCCACCGAAGGAGACGTCGACGTCCCAGAACTCGTACTCGAGCGCGGCCTCGATGTGGGCCGCGAGCAGGTCGGCGATGTCGTACGTCGAGGCCTGCTCGGTCAGCCAGAACCGCACCTCGATCTCGGTCGCCGGCTCGCGCGTGGCGTACCTGAGCGTTCCCAGCGTGCCCAGTGATCCGACCCCGGCGAGAAACGACCGACGCTTCACGCTCGGAGCGTTGAACGAAACCATCTAGAAACTTGGTATTCACATCGCCATCCATTAAGTGTGTGACACCGGCGCAGGTTCACTCGCCCGCGACATCCCGCTGCCACTGTCACTGTCGCGTATCGATCGCTCGCGTCTTCACCCGTCGCTGGCCCGTCGCCACCCTGATCTCGAGCCAGTCGGGCAGGTCGCTGGCGGCGACCGGCGTCAACGACAGGAGCGCGTCACCGTCGGCGACCAGTCGTCGACCGGATCGGTGGCGGAGACAGGGCTCCCACGTGCCCGAGCGGTGCTTCTCGAGGACGTCCCAGCTGGTGTAAAATCGTCCGTCCGATCCCAGGTACACGGTTCCGAACCGACCGCCGCCGACGTCATCGTTCCCGTCGCGCTCGCCTCCCATCGTGGTCGACTCGAGAGTGGGATACCAGCCGTATTCAGTTACGGGTGAATATACGGTTCGTTTATCAGTCTCGATGGGAGACTGGTCTCGACGGTGTCTGGTTTCAGGCGGTGGCGAATCGGCGAATTAGCGAATTCGATTCTATCAGTCGTCGAGCTAATCTCGGGTCCACGAGCATCCTCGGGCGTTCACGAGCGGGGCACGACCGATCACAATAGATATGTGTTCGGATATCGGAAGTAAATACAATGGATGCGCAGCGAGCGACGTATCAGTGGGGGCGCATCGCTGCATTCCTCCTCGGAATCGGTCTCCTCGTCGTCGCTCTCGAGATGGGGTTGTTCGGCATCCTGCCGATCCGCTCGCTGCAGGGCTCTGTTCGATTCCCGCCGCTGCGTTCCTCTACAGGGTGACGAACCTGTCGTGGCGATCAGCCGCACTCTCCGGGCTCGGGGCCGGTATCGGTGTCGCCATGGGAACGTATCTCAGCGGAACCGTGCTCGCGATGGTGTAGGCGAGTCCAAGGGGATTTTCGTAGTCAACTGGACCGCTCGAGACCCACTCTTCAGTGACGTGTTTCGGTTCTCCGTGAGGAACCTGTGAACTCCTCCGAGACTCCCTATTGATCCTCCTTTACGCTCGTCCGGACGAACCGTCACGACCAAACCGCCGCCAACCGCGACCACCTCGATTAAGTATCCCGCGAACCGCCTCACACGCATGAACGACACGCGACGCGCCGTCCTCGAGGCGCTGGCTGATGGCCCCGTGTCGGGGCCGGACCTCGCCGCCGACCTCGAGTGCTCGCGCGCGGCCGTCTGGAAACACGTCGAGGCCCTCCGGGACGCCGGCTTCGACGTCGAGAGCACCGGATCGGGCTACGTCCTGGCCGGCGATTCGATCGACGCCTACTCCGGGCCGGCGATCGAGTATGGTCTCGAGGCACCGTTCGCGGTCGAGTATCACGAGACGCTCACCAGCACGAACGATCGCGCACGGGAACTCGCGGGACGCGGCGAGACCAATGTCGTCGTGGTGGCCGATCAGCAGACTGAGGGACGTGGCCGCCTCGAGCGCGCCTGGGACGCCCCCGCGGGCGGCGTCTGGCTCAGTATCGTCTGTCGACCAGAGATCCCGCCCGCTCGCGCGCCCCTCTACACCCTCGCAGCCGCGGTCGCTACGGCCCGGGCCGCTCGAGAGGCGGGCGTCGACGCGGCGATCAAGTGGCCCAACGACGTGATCGTGCCGGTCGGCGACGGGGGCGATTACCGCAAGCTAGCCGGTATTCTGACGGAGATGGAGGGCGAGACAGACCGCGTCGCGTGGCTCGTCGTCGGCATCGGCGTCAACGCCAACCTCGAGGTCGCCGACCTGCCCGAGGGGGCGACGAGCATCAGCGACGAGGCGGGGGCCGTCGATCGACGTCGTTTCGTCCAGCGAGTGCTCGAGACCTTCGACGAGTACCGGTCGGATCTGGACGCGGTGATCCCCGCCTGGCGCGAGCTCGCGGCGACGCCCGGCCAGCGCGTTCGGGTCGAAGTCGCCGGAACCGAACTCGTCGGTCGAGCCGTCGACGTCGACGAGCACGGCGCGCTCACGGTTGCGACCGACGAGGGCGATCGGACGGTGACGGCAGGCGACTGCGAGCACCTTCGCCCGGTCGAGTGATCGGCGTCGAACGGGCTACTCGACGGTCGCCTGGGCGTTCTGTACGCCCTCGAGTTCGTCGTCGCGGTCGCCGTCGACGCGAACGGTCAGGACCGGGACGCCAGCCCGTCTGACGACGCGTTCGGTGACGCTTCCCAGGAGGAGGCGGTCGATGCCGCCGCGTCCGTGGGTCCCCATGACGACGAGGTCGCACTTCTCGGGTTGGGCCTCGGCGACGATCACCCGGCTGGGCGAGCCCTCGAGCACCTGCGTCTCGACAGTTACGTCGTCGGGTGCGAGTTCGACGACGCGCTCGACGGCCGCTTCCCCCTCCTCCCGGAGTGCGTCGGTGATCCCGTCCCACGCGGTCTCCATCGGCAGCCCGCCATAGTTCGCCGCGTTGACCACGTAGATCGCGCGCACCGTCGCGTCGTGGAGCCGGGCGAGGTCGATGGCGTACTCGACTGCACGCTCGCCCTCGACCGAGCCGTCGGTCGGGACGAGGATACACTCGTACATGTGTTATCGTGGTACATACTCGCCCGACAGATAAGTACGTTGCTGTAGATTGGGATGTGAAGAATTATAATCTAGTGGTACCACTAAGTTGTCGATGGCAGAGACGCAACTACAGGCTGCCCGATCGGGGACGGTCACCGACGCGATGGCACGAGTCGCAGAGCGAGAACAACGCGACCCGGAAACCGTTCGGAAGGCAGTCGCCGACGGACGCGCCGTTATCCCAGCGAACGTCGGTCACGACGCGCTCGATCCGATGATCATCGGCCGCTCGTTCGCGACCAAGGTCAACGCCAACATCGGTAACAGCGAGACGACGAGCGACGTCGAGACCGAACTCGAGAAGCTTCACACGGCAGTGCACTACGGCGCCGATACCGTCATGGATCTCGGCACGGGAAGCGACCTCGATCGGATTCGAACGGCCAACGTCGAGCAATCGCCCGTCCCAATCGGGACGGTTCCCGTGTACGAAGCGGTCAAACGCGCCGGTTCGCCCGAAGACCTGACGACCGAGCTGCTGCTCGAGGTGATCGAAAAGTAGGCTCGACAGGGCGTCGATTACATGACGATTCACGCGGGAATCCTCCTCGAGCACCTGCCGCTGACGGAGGGGCGAACGACCGGAATCGTCTCGCGAGGAGGCTCGATCCTCGCGAAGTGGATGGAAGCCCACGGGGAACAGAATCCGCTCTATCAGGTCTACGACGACATCTGTGCCATCTTTGAGGAGTACGACGTGACGTTCAGCCTCGGAGACAGCCTCCGCCCGGGATCGCTGGCCGACGCCTGCGATGAGGCGCAGTACGCCGAGCTCGACACGCTGGGACACCTGACGCGGCGGGCCTGGGATCAGGGCGTCCAGGTTATGGTCGAGGGGCCCGGCCACGTCCCGATGGACCGAATCGCCGAAAACGTCGAGCGTCAGCAGGACGTCTGCGATGGCGCGCCGTTTTACGTCCTCGGGCCGCTGGTCACCGACGTCGCGCCGGGATACGACCACATCACGAGCGCCATCGGGGCGGCTATGGCGGCCAGAGCCGGGGCCGCGATGCTCTGTTACGTCACGCCCAAAGAACACCTCGGGCTGCCAGAGAAGGACGATGTTCGAGACGGACTCGCGGCCTACCGGATCGCCGCCCACGCCGCCGACGTCGCGAACGGCCGCCCCGGGGCTCGAGACTGGGACGACGCCCTCTCGGAGGCTCGGTACGCGTTCGACTGGTCGACCCAGTTCGACCTCGCCCTCGACCCCGAGCGCGCCCGGTCGTTCCACGACCAGACGCTCCCCGGTGACAACTACAAGGAGGCTCGCTTCTGTTCGATGTGCGGTGTCGAGTTCTGTTCGATGCGCATCGACCAGGATACCCGCGAGGAGGGAGAACTGGGTCGACTGACGGGACGGACGGATCTCGAGACTTCGCCGGCCGCTTCAGTCAACCTGCCGCCAGTTGGCGTCCACGACGGGGGTAAGGTTGTAACCGACGAGACGAGCGTCGAGAGAGACCGCGATCCGAATGTCGACGCGACCACCGATTCGCGCTAACGTGCGTGCTTTCGGACATGAGCGCCCTGAATACGACCGCCTTCGGACACGAGCGCCATCGAGCCATCGACCGATGGCGTCCACCTCTTCGGAAGGGTCGACCAATGACGTCCACCTCTTCGTTGGATCCGTCCGTCGGTGGATTCATTTGGCTGTCAGCCGTCGCCGCCAGCATGGAGACGAGACGCATACTGCAGGTCGACGCGTTCACCGACGAACCGCTAGCCGGAAACCCCGCCGGCGTCGTCCCGGACGCGAACGACCTCTCGGAGACGCAGATGCAGGCCATCGCCAACGAGATGGCCGTCAGCGAGACGGCGTTCCTCCTCGAGAGCGACGACGCCGACCGCCGAATCCACTACTTCACCCCCACCCAGGAGGTCGACCTCTGCGGGCACGCGACTATCGCCAGCTTCGCCTGGCTCGCCGAGCACGGCGACGTTGAGCCCGGAACCTCGACCCTCGAGGCGAACGTGGGAGTCCTCGAGATCGACGTCGAGGCCGACGGCACCGTCTGGATGACCCAGGACGCCCCGACGATTTGCGAGGTCGACCTCGAGTACGAGGACGTCGCCGACGCGCTGGGCGTCGACCAGGCGGGGCTCGAGGGCGTCGCCGCGGACCTCCCGCTGGCGGTCTCCTCGACCGGCCTCCCGTTTCTGCAGGTCCCGATCACCTACCTCTCGGACGTGGGCGGGGCGGACCCGGACGTGAACGCCGTGGCGGCGCTCGCCGACCGGGTCGACGCTGCGGGCGTCTACCTGTTCACGTTCGACGCGCTCGAGGCCGAGTCGACCCTCCACGGCCGAGCGTTCGCCCCGGGGGCCGGCGTCCCGGAGGATCCCGTGACCGGCACCGCGAGCGGCGCCTGCGGCGCTTACCTCGAGCACTTCGGTGCGTTCGACGACTTCCCCGAGGAACTGCGTCTCGAGCAGGGCCACTACGTCGACCGTCCGGGGCTCGTTCGCGTCCGCGTCGACGATCAGGTGCAGGTCGGCGGCCGGGCGGTGACAGTCCTGGACGGCTCGTTACAGGTTCCCGAAGCGGAGGCGGACGACATACTCGAGGCCTGAGTGTCGGTTCGAGAGGCTCTGTTGAAACCCTTAGAGATTGATACGAATCGCGTGCTGAATACAGAGGATAGATTCAGCGAACGACTTCATGGTTCTGAGTGATTTGCGCTGGATCAGCCGATCGATAAACTGGCGAGTTGATCAGTGGGATTTCTGTCAGCTAAGACGCTGTTCGGTGGGTCGTAATGAATACAAGATATTTATTCAGGAGGCGTCGATAGTCGGTCAATAGGGATGTGTGGTTAATCGGTAGAGGTCGTCATTCACGTAGATCGTCTGCAGCTGGTAACGTGAACGAAAACGTCGCTCCCTCACCCGACTCGGACTCGACCCGAATCTCACCGCCGTGTCGCTCGACGATGCGCTTACAGAGTGCGAGACCGATCCCCGTCCCATCGTGTTCCTCGTGGCTATGGAGGCGTTGGAACACCTCGAAGACCCGGTCGGTATCGGTGGGGTCGATGCCGATTCCCTCATCGCGAACCGAGATACGCCACTTCGATCCCTCGCGTGCTGCCGAAATGTGAACACGGGGCGGCTCCTCGCCGCTGTACTCGATGGCGTTGCTCAACAGATTCTGAAACACCTGCCGGAGTTGGCCGCCGTCTCCGTGAACGTGCGGGAGCGACTCCGCCGTGATCTCTGCGTCTGATTGCTCAATCTTGAGCTGAAGATTCATTCGAACGTCTTTAAGCACCTCTTCGAGAGCAACCGATCCGAACGGTTCGCCTCTCGTTTCGACGCGGGAGTATTCGAGCAGGCCGTCGATCATCTCACGCATCCGTTCGGCACCGTCGACGGCGAATTCGAGGAACTCCTGCCCATCCTCGCCCAACTCCTCATCGTATCGGCGCTCGATGAGGTTGAGATAGCTGGTAATCATCCGGAGCGGCTCTTGAAGGTCGTGTGAGGCGGCGTACGCGAACTGTTCGAGACGTTCGTTGGACTCCTCGAGTTTGCGTTGATACCTCTTGCGCTCCGTGATGTCAGTAAGCGTCACGACTGCGCGACTCACGTCACCGTGTTCGTCCTCGACTGGCATCCCATGCTCCATAATAATACGCTGCTCATCGTCGAACGTACTGATTTCGTAGATATTCGGTTCAGTGACTTCTTCGCCGCGGAGCACTTGGGACATCGTCCACTCGTCTGGGTCGACCGGGTCGCCTGATCCTGCCCACACCGCGGAATACTTTTCGTACTCATCCACCGATTCCGCATCGAAGACATTGCCGCCCCATATTTCCTTTGCAGTGTCGTTCGCTCTACACAGTGACCCGTCTTCATCCGCGACTACAACACCGACGGGTAGCACTTCGAATAGCGTTTCGAGTTCCTTCGTTCGCTCCTCGAGTTTGAGTTGGGCTCGTTTTCGCTCCGTGATGTCGGTCAGTGCCCCGGGGAACGTCTGGGCGTTCCCGTCATCGTCGCACTCGACGTGACCGCGGGCAACTACCCATCGAAGTTCATCGTCGGCGTTCCAGACGCGAAACTCTGCTTCGAATTCGCCACAGGTCTCGATTGATGTACCAACCTTTCGTTCGACACGCTCGAGGTCGTTCTCGTGGATCGAAGTCAAGTACTTATCAGGCGGGATACCATCACGAGCGTCATCAGGATCGATCCCGAACAGCGTGGCGAACGAGGCACCGGCGCGCAGCCGATTTTCGGGGACGTCCCACTCCCACGTGGCAATCGCTCCGGCTTCGGTTGCGGCTTCCAGTTGTTCCTTCGCGTCGTGCAGATACTGCTCACGCGCTTTCCGCTCGGTGATGTCGGAGGCGATCCCAACGATTCGTGCTACCGTTCCGTCTTCGTCGTGAACGGCGTTTGTCCGGTCGTGGATCCACCGTTCACTGCCGTCGGGGCGGACGATCCGGTATTCCGTTTCGTACTCGGTCTGTTCGGTGACCAGCTTCCGAACACGGTCTCGGTCATCCGGATGGATCGCATCGACGAACGCTGTTGGATTCTCGTAGAGGTGCTCACGGTTTTGGCCCCAGATGGTTTCGTAGGATGGGTTAACGTAGTGTATCTCGTCTCCATCGACCGATTCGATATAGACGACTTCTGTGAGGTGATCGGCGAGCTGGCGGAATTTCTCCTCGCTCTCGCGGAGTTCCTCCTCTTGTTCTTTCCGTTCGATTTCGGAGGTGACCAACCGACTTAGCAGGTCTACCAGCGTGATTTCCCAGTCGGAAAACGGTTCTTCGCGAACATCGTCATCGTAGAAGCAGAACGTACCGTACAGGTCTCCGTCCTTAAAGACAGGCGCGGCGAGGTAGCACGCGATTCCCCACTCAGCGTTCTCTGCTCGGTCAGCGAGTGCCGGCGCGTCGGCGGCGACGTCTTCGAGGACGAGCGACTCTCCAGTGCGGGTCACTCGTTCACACACCGTCGCCGAACGCGGAACGACATCTCCTGCCTGTATTGTGCCGTCTGGTGCGCGTACGACCTCGAAGCGGTACTCATCTCCGTTGACGTGCGACAGAGAAGCGTACTTCGTTCCAATCACGTCCTGCCCGATACCTAACAAACTATTGACTTTCTCCTCGAACGATCGCTCTCCATCAGAGATGACCTCGTGAATCTCGCGTAACGTCGCCTCTTGTTCTTCGAGTCGTTGTTCCGGTTTTTCACGGAAGGTAAGTGTCCGCTCCGTCTGGTTCTGTTCGGAGGTTTCGTGAACGATATCGAACGTTCCATAGAAGTCACCATCGTCGGTAAGAAGGCTCAGTCGGACTTCACAGGGTTTCGATTCGCCATCGGCAGTTTCAATCAACAGGTCGAACGTTCGTTGGTTATCCGGGGTTTCACCGCTTTTGAGCCGGTTGCGAAGGTTCTCTTCAACGCGTTCGATCGCGGCCTCCTTGAGGAGAAGCGAAACGTGCGAGCCTACGAGTTCCTCGCGGCTGTAACCGGTTATCTCAGTAATAGCATCGTTAACCCCGACGAACCGTCCATCGGAGTCGAGTTGATAGATCCCGGCATCTGCCGTCTTAACAAGGGTTTGATAATTTTGGAGGGCTTGATCGGCATCTACATTCCCCCAAAATGCAGTTCCGGTCATATCCGCTATTTTCATATACAGGTCTGTAGCCTCGAATGCGGTTAAACCCTTGTACGGGTGTCTTTTTTCGTGCGCATTCAGCCAGAAAGAGATGAAATTCGTCATCCGTATTCAACACGCGTTTCCTGACAGGGTTTAGGCATGCTAACACCTGTCTCGGTATATTGTCCTCCTGTACCGAGCGGCTCCCACTTTTACCGATTGAACAGAATCTCGTGTTGCATTCGCGCTGTGTATGCAGCACCAGCTCAGCAGACTATCGTTTTTCTGGCAGCTCGAGGCTGCTGCATACAGAGGATGAGTTTAGAACGGCAGCACCGTTTGTTTCGCGCTGGTGACGTAAAATCGAGTTCGTGTAAATGCTGATTAGACACTCGATGAGAGGGACCAACCTACGGAGCGAACGCGATTGAACTACGTGCCCTCCGTTCGGGCCGGTATATGCCAGCAGACGAGCCAAACCCGTGTTCGGGATAATTTCCACAGGAACATGGAAGGAGACTTCGGTCCGCTCGATGTAACCGCTCGGGGACCAGGAGAGCCCGAGGTAGTGATCGTTGCCCGCGTTCATGGCGACGAGCGGAGCGGTATCCGTGCGGTGACTCGCCTGCGCGAGGCCGACCCTCAACCTGCAACGAGGTGTTGCGTTCGTCCTCGCCAATCCAGCGGCGACCGAGGTCGGCTCAGAGAAGGTATGCAACATGATGACTTTCTTTATTTCCCTCGGCTGTTTCTGAATTACTCGATATAGAACCTGCGAATCGATCATTGTGGTCGATAGATCTTTATTCCAACTCGAGTATTTCGCGTATGGCCATTGAAGCATCATTTGCTACTACAGACGGTGAATTCCCGCTTGCAGCCGTTTTTTCGGAGTTGCCAGATGCGCAAATCGAATTAGACCGTGTTGTCCCGACGGACAAGGCGGTTGTTCCGTATTTCTGGGTGAGGGACAGTGACGTTGCAGAGAGTGAACTTGGCGAAATCGAGCATCCTGGCGTTCACGATCTTCGTGTGATCGATGACGTTGCTGGTGAAGCCCTTATCCGCATTGACTGGGACTTCGACTACGAGAGCGTCTTAACTGCGATCCTCGAAACAAATGTCATACTGGTCTCAGCCATTGGGAAGCAGGATAAATGGACGTTCGAAATACGTGGCGACGAACAACAAGCTGTCTCCAACTTTCAGTCTTACTGTCGCAGTAACGAGATTCCAATCAAACTCACCCAGCTTCATGCCCTTGCACCCTTACGATCAGGGCAAGAGTATGATCTCACTGAGGCCCAGCGAGAGGCGCTGACGCTCGCATATGCACGCGGGTACTACGACTCTCCACGGGAAGTAGCGCAAACAATGGTCGCTGACGAACTCGGGATTACACGACAAGCGCTGGCCTCCAGATTGCAACGAGGTACCAGACGGCTGATTGGGAGTACCTTAGTCAGCCCGGCCAAATGAGTATATGAATTGGTTACCTACGCAAAAGTCACATTCAAACACTGTTCGTTCCTGTGAAACAGTATGGTCGGAAATGTCGGGTACGCCATCATAACACAAGGCGTCTGCTGCCTGGAAATTGCTTTTGGGGTGAGACTCATACAGGTCACTAGAGGTACATCTCTCGGGAATATAGACGGAAGCGCGTCATCTACCCTTCGCGACAGAGGCTATCTATCATTATAAAACCATGTCTGCCAATACGACAGATAATGAAGGGTACAGGAATCTCTGGCCACGCATTATTTCTGCCGTCGGAGGCCTGTTTGTCGCGATTGCTGTCTGGAGAGTTTTCTTTAGTGCACTCGAGGAGACGTCACTCACCCCCGCGGTACTCGATTTCTTCAAGATTGGTCTCCCTGGTATTGTACTTCTGTACGGTGGGTATCGGCTGCATCATTCCGGAGTCCACCCGGAGACGTACTCACAGATTGCAATCTGGTGTTTAGGCGCGGTAGGAGTGATGACAGTCGCCATCTCTTTGCGTATCGTTGACCCCAGTGTGACTACTGACGGGGTGCTCTGGTCGATTACGATTACGATGGCAATCGGTATTCTCGGTGGCTTCGCAATTGGTATGAACGAAGCTCAAACTACGACCCGCGCTCGTGAGGCAGAACAGCACAATCGTGAGGTCAAACAGCACAACCGTGAGGTCAAACAGCACAAACATCGGCTTCAACAACAGAACGAGCGCCTTGAGGGATTCTCGAAAATGCTCGCACACGAACTGCGAAACCCGCTGGCAATCGCACAGATACGCCTCAATGATTTCGCGGACGGTAACGACGAGGCGTTCGACGAGGTCGAGCAGGCGCACAACCGTATCGACGAGATCATCAGTGTTCTTCTACTGACTGCACGGGTAGATGAAGCAACTCTGGAGGGAGAGGTGGTGGCGATTTCAGACGTGGCCACAGACGCGTGGGCGGCGCTGGTATCAGGACAAGCACGGCTTGTGATCGAAACCGAACAGATAATCTACGTCGATCCGGTTCACCTCTACCATTTACTCGAGAATCTGTTCTCAAATGCGATCGAGAATAACCATGAGGGTGTGACCGTTCGTATCGGTGATCTTGACGGAGGGTTCTACGTTGAAGATAATGGCCGCGGAATCCCAGAGGAAGACCGCGGCGCCGTCTTCGATGCTGGATACACCACTGGTGAAGTTGGTATTGGGTTTGGCCTCTCGTTTGTTGCTCAGATCACCAACGCCTACGGCTGGGAGTGTGACCTCACTGAAAGTGAGTCGGGTGGGGCGCGATTTGAGTGGACAAGCGTCGACGTCGCCGCTACATCAGAGGAGTCAATCAGCTCTGCCTAGTGATTGGCTGGTAGAAACTGACCCGAACAGGTGTGGAATACCGAACAATATGCTATCTCCATTAACGCCAAAAGAAATGCTGCCACCTGCTGTTGCGTCCCTCTCCAATCAACTCTCTCACAAATCCGAACCCCAGTGCAGCCAGGTACTTTACCATCTATAGATCGATTATTGTTCAATGAGGTATAATAATTTCCCCTCTGGATAGAGCGATAGGGGAGCCCTCTCTATTGGGCAATCACCACTCCTTGAAAGTCGGCTTCAGTCCGTGCTACATTCGCACCTTCTCTCTTGCAGAAACTCAACAAACTACCGAGTTGCTATCAGAAGTGGTGTGCTAGATACAGAGGGTGAATTCAGCACAATAGCGCCATTTATTTCACCCAGTCAGTTCGGAACCAACTGAGACATACGGCTGCGAACTAAGCAGGTGTATCCTCAAACGAGTTGTTAGCTATGACGTTCCTTGTTATTGTTTGATTGATAGTATTATGTGGTATGTTAACGTTTGCGTTGAATGCTCTAACTGAAAACGACAGTTGGGGGATTGAGGAAAGAGAATATGAGCCAAAATACAGACCCAGTTAAAGGTCTCTTGCGCCGAACAGTCCTGAAAGCGAGCGCGGTCACAGCGGGTGCACTTGCCATGAGCGGTCCTGTGTCAACTGCTGATGACGGAGACAACGAGAGTGACACCAACGGTGAGGACGGCGCCATTGACGAACCGGACGGCTTCGAAGTCGATATCCTCGCAGAGCACGCCCCTTTTCCTGACGAATTGGCGGCGACGTTCTCGCACACGTTTGCTGAAACAGATCACGATGACCCCGGTGTCCCCATCGGTGCGCATCAAACGCTGGACAGTGAGTCAACCATGATCGTCGCCGATGTCAGGTGGGAGCCAGGCGGGTCGTCCGGCTGGCACCACCACCCAGGAGTGGTGCTCGTCAGCATGCTCGAAGGTGAAGTCGAAGTCACGTGGGAGAGAGATTGTGTCCCTCGCACCTACTCGGCAGGTGATGGATGGTTCGATCCCGGAGTGGTCCACAATGCTGATAACCTGAGCGACGATGAGCCCGCCCGAGCATACGCGATCTTCCTCGGGGTTCCCGACGGAGAACCTGCGACGATATGGGTCGAACCAGTTGAGTGTTGACGCCCCGCTCCAGATATTTGGCGGTTCGTGCTCGAGTGAGCCGGCGCCACGAACAAAAGGTTCAATTCGGTGATTCCGTCCCTGATATTCAGCGCACAATCCAGACAAATTTTCGATATTCTGTGGCCGGTGTGTTATCTCGTTTCTCTACACTAAGCGATTGTAATGTCTTCCGAGTGATCGTTGATCCATGCTGCATTCGCGCCCTGTATTCAGCACGCCCCCAGGTTCCTGTAAAATTTAAACATTCTACAGGACCTTTTAGAGGGTCGAGTTGGGACACTCGAGATCGATCGCAGTCAAGTACACGGGAGCTGCCGCTACGGGACGCCGTTCCAGTGTACGGAAGAAACTAGAACGAACGATGTGAGGAGAGAACGATTCAGGGTAGCGGATCGGACCCCTGATTTGTCCCTGACTCGTCGCGTTCACGGTCGCTCGAGTGGCTCGACCCCGACCCGGTCGAGTCGGACCCTCCCGTGCCGGCCGACGAACCCGATTCGGACCGAGAACTCGAGGTCGTTCCCTGATTCGTTCGAGATTCCTCGCGGTTGAGCGGCCGCCCTGCGCCGCCAGTCGAAGAACCGGACTCGAGTGCCGACGGTTCGTCGCCCGCGCCGCTCTTGAGCGCCGTCCCTTCGTCGAAACTCGCGGCGTGTTCTTCGCGCTTGAGTTCCTGGACGCTCCGGCGGGTCTCCGCGACGTCCTCCTCGAGGTCCGTCAGTCGGCCGTCGAGGCCCTGCAGGATGTCGCTCTTGAGGGTCTGCCGGTCGAACTGGCGGGCAGCTTCCTCGCCCGCGGCCACCGGAACGGTGTACAGGAGCGCGAACGTTCGGCCGAACTGCCAGATAGCGATCCCGAGGAGCACGAGGATCACGGTTATTACCGGACTCGTCACCTCGAGCGCCTCCCCCGGACTGGTCGGATCCGAGAACAACGCGCCGATCGACCCCGACAGGCCGACCATGAGGCCGAGCGCGACGAGTACGAACCCGCCGATCAGCGAGCCGGTCACGATAGCCCGATACTGGAGCGTCCGCGTGAGTACCTTCGCAAGGTCCATACGCGAGTGAATCTCACTCGAGCGGTATAGTCACTTCGGGACTGCACCGGAGCGGGGCGCGTTTATTCACCGATGAAGGTCGCTTATGAACTCACGAATATCGCTCTATACGGGTATTCGGAGGAGGAACGGACGGTTCCGTCCGACTAACCAGATCCGACGCTGTCCGAGAAATTCATTCGATATCGAGTTGGAAATTGTAAGCATCGTTCGCAACCTTCTTTATTCGATGCGGTGTCCACGAAGACACAGATGGCAGTACTCTGGCTGGACGAGATCAGCGCCGACGACATCGAGACTGTCGGCGGCAAAGGTGCCTCTCTCGGGGAACTCACGGATGCTGGGTTGCCCGTCCCACCCGGGTTCGTCGTCACCGCCGGGACCTATCGACGCTTCATCGAGGACGCCGGCATCGACGAGGAACTGTTCGAGGTCGTCGACGTCGACGTCGAAGACTCGGCCGCGCTCGCGAGCGCGGCCGACGGCGCCCAGGACCTCATCCTCGAGACGCCGTTCCCCGACGAGCTTCGCGAGGAAATCCTCGAGTCCTACCGCGAGATTGGGGGTGACGAGGAAGCCTTCGTCGCCGTGCGCTCGTCGGCGACGGCCGAGGACCTCCCGGACGCCTCCTTCGCCGGCCAACAGGAGACGTTCCTGAACATCACCGAGGACGACCTGCTCGACCGCGTCCGCCGGTGCTGGGCCTCGCTGTTCACCCAGCGGGCAATCTACTACCGACAGGAGCAGGGGTTCGACCACTCCGTCGTCAACATCGCCGTCGTCGTCCAGCAGATGGTCGACGCCGAGACCTCGGGCGTCATGTTCACGAGCCACCCCTCGACCGGCGACCCCACCATGATCATCGAGGCCGCCTGGGGACTGGGCGAGGCCGTCGTCTCCGGGGCCGTCTCCCCGGACAACTACGTCGTCTCCCGCGAGGACGGCTCGATCGACGTCACCGTCGCCGAGAAGAAGGTGATGCACGTCAAAGACGAGGCGACGGGGGAAACCGTCGAGCGCGAGGTCGACGAGGACCGCCGGAACGCGCGGGTGCTCTCCGATACCGACCTCGAGCAACTGGTCGAACTCGGCGAGCGCGTCGAATCGCACTACGACACGCCCCAGGACGTCGAGTGGGCGATGGTCGACGGCGACATCTACATGCTCCAGTCACGGCCGATCACGACCATCGATGGTGGATTCGAACCCGACGTCGAAACCTCAGGGCTCGACCAGTCCGGAGTCGAGGCGGACGCGGCGACCGGCCTCACTGATGGCAGCGGCTCACAATCGGTCGCCGGCGGCGAATCCGGCGACTCGGGCTCGAAAACTGGTGAGGTCATCGTCGACGGCCTCGGCTCGAGCCCCGGCACCGCCAGCGGCGCCGTCCGGATCGTCCGTAAACTCGACGAACTCGACAAGGTCGAATCGGGCGACATCATCGTCACCGAGATGACCACGCCCGACATGGTGCCGGCGATGAAACGCGCCTCCGGCATCGTCACCGACGAGGGCGGCATGACCAGCCACGCCGCCATCGTCTCGCGAGAACTCGGCGTCCCCGCGATCGTCGGCACCCAGAACGCGAGTACCGTCCTGGAGGACGGACAAATCGTCACCCTCGACGGCGACAAGGGAACGGTCCTCGAGGGGGCGAGCGAACCCGATGCGGACCGCGAACCCGTCGAGGAGGTCCGGCCGCAGTCGCCGGTCAAGCCGATGACGGCCACGGAGGTCAAGGTCAACGTCTCGATCCCGGAGGCCGCCAACCGGGCGGCCGCCACCGGCGCCGACGGCGTCGGCCTGCTGCGCATCGAGCACATGATCCTCTCGCTCGGCAAGACGCCCGCGAAGTACATCGAGGACAACGGCGAGAACGCCTACGTCGGCGAACTCATCGAGGGCGTCCGAACGGTCGCCGACGAGTTCTACCCGCGCCCCGTCCGCGTCCGCACCCTCGACGCCCCGACCGACGAGTTCCGCGAACTCGAGGGTGGCGAGGGCGAACCCGCCGAGCACAACCCGATGCTCGGCTACCGCGGCATCCGCCGCAGCCTCGACCGCCCGGACGTCTTCGCCTACGAACTCGAGGCGTTCCGCCGGCTGTTCGAGATGGGCTACGACAACGTCGAGATCATGTTCCCGCTGGTCAACGACGCCGAGGACGTCTTCCAGGCCAAGCGGCTCATGCAGGAAGCCGGCATCGACCCCGAGAAGCGCAAGTGGGGCGTGATGATCGAGACGCCAGCCTCGGCGCTCTCAGTTGGCGATATGGCCGAGACCGGGATCGACTTCGCCTCCTTCGGGACGAACGACCTCACCCAGTACACCCTCGCGGTCGACCGGAACAACGAGAACGTCGCCGACCGGTTCGACGAACTTCACCCGGCCGTTCTCCGCCTGATCGGGGACGTGATCGAGACCTGCCGCGAGCACGACATCGACACGAGCATCTGCGGCCAGGCGGGCTCGAAGCCCGAGATGGTCCAGTTCCTCGTCAACGAGGGCGTCAGCTCGATTTCGGCGAACATCGACGCCGTCCGCGACGTCCAACACGAGGTCAAGCGCGTCGAGCAGAAGCTGTTACTCGAGTCCGTACGCTAGAACTCGAGTCGGCAGACCGTTCGGGCGGCTCGACGCCCTGATCGCATCGGCTCGCTTGAACAGTACACTCGATTTAGTTCTCGACCGGGCTCCGCTTTCCGGCTTCGTCCACGACACGGTCGTCGTCCTCGAGAGCGAGCGCCGAGTCCTCCCGGTAAAACACCCGGAGCGTATCGACGGTGTCCTCGGTCCGGGCCAGCTGGGTGAATCCCAGGTCGGTGAAGATCGGCTTCCACTGCCTGAAATAGAGCGGAAAGTCCTCGACCTGTGTGGTCCGTAACAACTGGTCGCCGTCGGGCTCGTTCTCCTTCGTCACCAGCAAGTTGTCGGTCACGCGGCCGATTTCGCCGAAAACCCACTCGTTGTCTGGGTGGATGTGCTGGAGGGCCTCTACTGAGAAGACGACGTCGAACTGGCCGTCCTCGAGTCGCGGGAGGACGTCCTCGAGCGGTTCCCAGTAGAAGGTTCCGTCCTCGGCTAACTCGGGATAGCGCTCAGCCATGACGTCGCTGGCGTCCTCGTTCAGGTCGATCCCGTGGAGGTTCTCGTAGCCGTGCTCGCGGAGGTGCTCGAGGTGACGACCGGCGCTACAGCCGACCTCCAGGATCGTCGCGTCGCGGTCGACCCGCGCGTCGAGCACCGAACGGATCGATTCCGTGCCGCCGGTCGTCCCCATGTCGGCGTAGAACTCCGGCGAGTAGACGCCCGAGCGCTCCGCCCAGCGTTCCTGGACCTCATCAGGGTCCATTCGCCTCGAGTCCATCGAGAGTAACAGGGTGCCGAAGGCGCCGAGGGCGGCCTGCGGGCGGGTGCGAAGGTAGGTGAGCGTGCCCTCGTCCGCGAGCGCCTCGCGCTGGCGATCGATGGTCGCTCGGATCCACCGGGTGATCGCCGACAGTCTCGTCATACCGGGCGTACGGCGTGGCATCGTAAACACCTGTGGTCTCGGGGTCGCCCCTATCCGTCCACCCGCCGGTCGCTTCCTACCTGTCGACTCCGTTGGTCGTCTCATCCCTCGTCGCTCGTTTCCAGTCGGCGAGGCCGACGACCTCGCCGTCAAGCACGTCCGGGTCGCACTCGGTCGCCGCCCAGACGAAGAGTTCGGCCACCGATACGGGGTCCCGTCCCTCGCCACCTGTTAGGTTGGTGCCGACCTGGCCTGGATCGAGACAGCCGACGACGGTGTCGGTATCGGTGTCGGCAGCGAACCCGCGAACGACCGCCTCGGCGCCCGCTTTCGAGACGGCGTAGGAGCCGTAGCCCAGCTTCCCGTCGCGAGCGACCGAACCCGTCGGCACAAGCACGCGACCGCCGTCGCTCAAGTGCGGCAGGGCTTCCGTGATCGTGGCGAACACGCCGCGCGCGTTCGTCCGCCAGTGGTCGTCGAACCGGCTGTAAGACTCCTCGTCGATCGGCGTCTCGCCTGCGTTCCCGTGATAGACGCCGGCGCAGGCGACGACGACGTCGATCCCGCTCTCTGGTCCGGCTCTCGAGGCGGTCTCCATCAATCGCTCGCAGTCGAACTCGTCGCGAACGTCGGTCCGGAGACCCGTGACGGCCCCGTCGGTCCCCGAGGCGAGGTCCGCGACCGCCTCTTCGAGTTCGGCGGCGTCTCGAGCCCCGACGACGACCGTCCACGCCTCCGCCGCGAAGGCCGCGGCGACTGCTCGACCGATTCCGCGCGTCCCGCCGGTGACGACGACCGTCCGTTCGTCCATGCGCGACCCACGGCGGCCAGTTACTCGAGCGTATCGACTCGCCGTAGCCAGTTACGCAAGCACATCGACCGGCGAAAAAAGACCTCCTACGACAGCGACACCTACGTAGGTAGGCACACGTTTATCACCGATCCAACACTACTTTGGGACCATGCACTCGCTCGCGGGAGAGTCGGTCGTCGTAATCGGGGCCGGGATCGGCGGGCTGTCGACGGCGTGCTACCTCGCGAATGCCGGGGCCGATGTGCAGGTCATCGAGAAGAACGAGCAACTCGGCGGTCGAGCCAGCCGCCTCGAGAAAGACGGCTTTCGCTTCGACATGGGGCCCTCCTGGTACCTCATGCCGGACGTGTTCGAGCGGTTTTTCGCGACGTTCGACCGCTCGCCGAGCGACTACTACAGCCTCACCCACCTCGATCCACACTACCGGATCTTCTTCAAGGACGGAGACCGGGTGGACGTCACGCGCGACCTCGAGCGGACCAAAGCCGTGTTCGAATCCTACGAAGATGGCGCCGGCGAGGCGTTAGAACGCTACCTCGAGAAATCGAGGGAGAACTACGAGGTCGGGATGGAACACTTCGTCTACGAGGACCGCGAGCACCTGCGCGACTATCTGGACCTCGACGTGGCCCGCCATGCCCGCGGCCTCTCTTTGCTGGGGTCGATGCAGGGCCACGTCGAGAACTACTTCGACCACCCGAAGCTCCAGCAGATAATGCAGTACACACTCGTCTTCCTCGGCGGGTCGCCCCGGAACACCCCCGCGCTGTACAATTTGATGAGCCACGTCGACTTCAACCTCGGCGTCTGGTACCCCGAGGACGGCATCGGCGGGGTCATCGACGGAATCGCCGACCTTGGGCGCGAACTCGGCGTCACCTACGAGACGAACCGGCCGGCGACCGAGATTAAGGGCCGCGAGGGGGCGTTCTGCGTCGAGACCCCAAAGGGACCTCTTGAGACGGATCTGGTGGTTAGCAACGCCGACTACGCCCACACGGAGCAGGACCTGCTCCCACCCGAGAAGCGCGGCTACGACGCCGACTACTGGGCGTCGCGTACCTACGCCCCCTCCGCGTTTTTGTGCTACCTCGGTGTGGAGGGTGACGTGCCGGACCTCGCTCACCACACCCTCGTGCTTCCGACGAACTGGGAGCACCACTTCGAACAGATCTTCGACGAGCCAGCCTGGCCAGACGACCCGGCTTACTACCTATGTGTCCCCTCCGAAACCGACGACACCGTTGCCCCCGAGGGCCACAGCAACCTGTTCGTGCTCGTCCCGGTCGCGCCGGGACTTGAGGATACCCCCGAGATCCGGGAGGAGTACCGCGACTTCGTCCTTGCGGACATCGCCGAACACACGGGCACCGACCTCCGGGATCGAATCGTCTTCGAGGAGACGTTCTCCATTGAGGATTTCGCCGACCGGTACAACAGCTTCGCGGGCACTGCGCTGGGGATGGCCCACACCCTGCGACAGACGTCCCTCTTTCGGCCACCACACCGCTCGAAAGAAGTCGACGGCCTCTACTTCACCGGATCGTACACCACACCCGGCATCGGCGTCCCGATGTGCCTCATCAGCGGCGAACTCACGGCCGAGAAGGTGCTCGAGGATTTCGGTACAGACGGCGCTGGTACCTGACTCGAGGTGACCACGATGGCACCGACCGACACACAGGTCCGAAGCCAAACCATGGTGAACCGACACTGTCACTCGGCGGTGACGGCGCCGTTGCCAGCGAGGGAATCGTTCCCCGGTGAGCCACCGTGACCGCCAACCGACGCTCCTCGAGCGAGCGCCCGATCCTCGACCCGCTCGCGTACCTGGTGACGCTGTCTCGACCACGGTTCTGGCTGTACCTCGCCGGGCCGGTGCTGGTGGGAATCGCCTACGCCGCCGAGAGCGTCGGGGAACTGCTGTCGCTCACCGCGCTCGTCCTGTTCGCGTACTTCCTGGTCCCGGCGAACGTCTTCCTGTACGGAATCAACGACGTGTACGACCGGGAAATTGACGCCGAGAATCCGAAGAAGGACGGTCGCGAAGCGCGCTACGAGGGGCAGCGATTCGTTCCCGTTGGCGTCGTCGCGTGCGCACTCGTCCCGCTTGTCCTGCTCCCGTGGCTGCCGGCGCCGTCGTGGCCCTGGATCGCCGTCTTCCTCGTGCTGGGTGCGGGCTACAGCGCCCCGCCGCTTCGATTCAAGACGACACCGTTGCTCGATTCGGTCTCGAACGGCCTCTACATCGCCCCCGGCGCGGCCGCCTACGCTGCCATCTCTGGCTCCCAGCCGCCGATTCTGGCCCTCGTCGGCGCCTGGCTCTGGGCGATGGGCATGCACACGTTCTCGGCCGTTCCCGACATCGAACCCGATCGCCGGGCTGGGATTCGGACGACCGCGACCGTGCTGGGAAAACGGCGCACCTACGCCTACTGCGCCGCCTGCTGGCTCGCCGCCGCCCTCGCCTTCGGGGCGCTCGACTACCGTCTAGGACTACTGCTCGGCATCTACCCGTTCTTCGTCCTGGGCGTGGCGACCTCGAGCGTGGCCGTCTCGCGGGCCTACTGGTGGTTCCCGGCGATCAACACGGTCGTCGGTATGGCGCTGACGATGGGCGGGCTCTGGGGGGTGTTCTATGGCTGACGGCGGGACCGCGGCAGCTCCGAATCGGGCAGGCAGAGAACGGATCCAGCGTCGCCTCGAGACGCTCGTCCTGGAGAATCGCTTCACTATCGCCGTGATCTTCCCGCTGGTGGGCGCAATTAGCCTCGTCGGGAGCGCCGAAGGCGTAATTCCGGAGCCGTTCGCGTACAACCCGCTGTTGATCCTCTTCGGCACGCTCGTGATGCGCTCGCCCCTCGTGGTGGGTCTCCTGCCCCGGATCGGCTGGCGGGCGCTCGGCTGGCTCGGCCTGCTCACGGCCTACACCTACGGCGTCGAACTGCTGGGCGTGCGTATCGACTGGCCCTACGGCGACTTCGAGTACGCAATCTCGCTCGGACCGATGCTCTTCGGGGAGATTCCACTCGCCTTGCCGCTGTTCTTCGTTCCGCTCGTACTCAACGCCTACCTCCTCACGGTGCTCGTCTTCGGCCAGCGGGCCACGAACCCGCTGGTCCGGCTCCCGGCCGCCGTCGTCGCCGTTGTCGCCGTCGACCTCGTGCTGGACCCCGCCGCCGTCTCCATCGGCTTCTGGGCGTTCGAGACGGGCGTCTACTACGGTGTTCCGCTCTCGAACTACGTCGGGTGGCTCCTCTCAGGGACCGTCGCCGTGGTTCTCGTCGACCTCGCTTTCGACCGCGAGGCGCTGCTCGAGCGCGTCCACGAGTGTCCGTTCATCCTCGACGACCTGGTGAGTTTCGTGCTCCTGTGGGGATCGATCAATGTCCTCTACGGCAACTGGATCGCCGCGGCCGTCGCTGGCGTCTTCTGTCTCGGCCTCCTGCGAACCGGCCGCTACGACCGCACGATGGTGGCGAACGCCGTTCCGAAGGGGATCCGAAGCCGGGTGCTCGAGTAGCGCGTCGACAGAATCGCGACGAATCATCGTCCGTCAAAGTGAGGAGAACGCCGAGGCTCTAACCAGTACTGATCCACTAATACTATAGGAATTATATTAAAAGCCGCTCGAGCGCTCGGTTACTCCTGGGCCGTCGTCAACGCCTGAAACGCGATCGTCGGGAATCGCGGCTCGAGCGTGCTCGGGCGGCGACCACCACTCCCTCCCTCGCTCCCGACCGCCTCGTCGATCGACACCCGCTCGAGCAGCCCTCTGTCGGCCAGTTCGTACAGAAACCGCTTGACGGTTCCGCTCGTCAGCGACGACGAGCGGGCAATGTCGTCCGCGAGGGCGCGAATCGACCGACGGTCGGTTTCGTCGTCACACACCTGGATCAGCGCGACGAGCACGCGCTGGCGCGATTCCGGCAGGGCCAGCGCCCGGTCGACGTGGACGCCGCCACCCGGCACGTCCGTCTTCGCGGCCTCGAGGTGGCGGTCGTCGATCGCTTCGGCGCCCGCCTCCGTCGCCAGGTACGCGGCGCCGAACACCGCCGCTAGCGCGTCGTGAGCGTTGCCGTCGGCCCACTCCGCCAGCGACCGGACTGTCTGGTGGTCGAGTGTGCCGGCGGCCAGTCCCGCGGCAGTTCGCTCGGTCACCACGTCGACGAGTTCGTGCTGGCGGTAGGCCGGGACATCGACGACGGACCCGTCCCACCCGGTGGGCGCTCGCCGCCCGACCGGGACGACCGTGGTGCTCTCGTCGACCGCCTCGAGTAACTCCCGAACCCTCGTCACGTCGATCGTTTCCGGTTCGTCATGGTGGTCCACGGCGATCACTGCCCGGCGGTCGGGCCGGGCCAGCCGCGCGGCGAGACGGTCGCGGAGGTCGTCCGTCCCGACGCCGCTGGTCGGAACGGAATCCGTCGAGAGCGACGAGAGGACGGCCTGATAGAAGGCGAACGCACTGGTCGTCCGCCGGGCGTCGACGTAGACGAACCGGATCGCCCGCCGGTCGCTGCCGGCGCGCGTCGTCGTCCCGATCGCTCGAGTCGAATCGCCCAGCTCCGCCGTCAGTGCGGCGAAGAGCGCGGTGATCACGGCCGACGTTCCGGACCCGGCAGGACCGACGACCGCGAACGGTTTCGGCAGAAAGTTGCTGAAGGCGGGTTCGACGGCGTCGAGGAGCGCCTCGAGGGTCGAACCGCGGCCGACGGGCTCACTGCGGTGGACGGTGGGGCTCAGCACCTCCCGGTCGAGGACGAACCCCGAATGCGGCTGGGCGGTTCGCCGACGGGCGATTCGTTCCGCGAGATCCATCAGTTCGCTCCGGACGGCTCGTCCTGGCCTTCGCGGTCCGGTCTGCCCGTCCCGTCTTCGTGGTCAGCTTCGTCCGTCCTGTCTTCGCGGTCCGATCCGCGCACCTCGTCTCGACGGCCCGCCTCGCCCACCTCGTCGACGCCGCCATCCGTCGTCGCACGCGCGACATTTGGAGAGTCCGGAACGAGCGCCGCCTCGAGCACCTCGAGCGGGTGTTTGATCTCGTATCCGGTCCCGTGTTCCATCTGCATCGCACAAGTTGGACACTCGGTGAGACCGGTGTCGCCGTCGGCGCGTTCCATGTGCTCGAACATCTCCTCGCCGATCTGCATCGAGGTCTCGTAGTGCTCTTCCTTCCAGCCGTAGGTGCCCGAAATTCCAGAACAGGACTCGCCCACGTCCTGGGCCTCGACGCCGTCGATGGTCGTCAGCACCTCGATGGCCTGTCCGTCCAGTCCCTGGTTACGGGCGTGACAGGGAGTGTGGTAGGCCAGGTTCGGCACGTCGGCGCGCGTCCCCGCGAGTTCGCCCTCGAGGTCCTCGTGGACGCGGAGGTACTCCAGGCCCTCCCAGGTGTTACTCGAGACGTCGTCGACGCCGTCGATGTCGAACAGTTCGGGGTACTCCTGGCGAAGCGACATCGAACACGAGGTGCAGGAAGCGATCACGTCGGCGCCGTCCTCGATGGCGGCCGCGAGTTCGGGGACGTTGGTGTCGGCGGCCCGGCGGGCGTCGTCGAGCATGCCGTTCGCGAACATCGGCGTCCCCGAACAGCGCTGCTCGGGCACCACGACTTCGTAGCCGAAGTGTTCGTACACCCGTACGAGGGCCTTGCCGACCTCGGGCGTGTTGTAGTTCGAGTAGCAGCCGTGGAAGTAGGCGACCCGCTTTTCGGCGCCGGACTCGCCGCGTTCCTCCCGAGCCGCCTGTGCTCGTTCTCTCGAGGCCTCGTGACCGCCCCGCGCTCGCCACCACTCCCGGAAAGTTTCGGTGGCGAACTCGGGGAACTCGCGTTCGCCCGCGATGCCGAGGACCTTCTCGTTGAATACACTGGTGAGCGTGAGCCCCATTACGAAGTTCGTCAGCCGGGGGACCTTGCTCCCGAGGTGGGCCATCAGCCGGTAGTTCGAGAGCAGACGGTTTCGCCAGTACTCGAGCGAACGCTTGCTCATCCGCTCCTCGACGTACTCCCCGCGAGCGCTGTTGTGCATCTGGGAAAGCGGCACTTCCGAGGGACAGGCGTGGTCACAGCGCATGCAGTTCGAACACTTCATGATCGAGTCGTCGACGTCGTGGTCGGACTGGCGTTTCAGCCGCCACTGCTCCGGCCCCTGGAACTTCGGTCCGGGGAACTCGTCGTCGACTTCCGCGACCGGGCAGTTGGTATCGCAGGTCGAGCACTTGTAGCAGTTGTCCGCCCCCGGCCGGAGGTCCATGTCGTCGGCTTCCGGAAAGACCTCGATGGGGTCGAACTCGTCGTCGCCCGGGACGTGGTCGTCGGTCGGTCGTGTCGCGTCGCTCATGGAATCACCGTCATATTGGTTTGAAATTGGATCCGTCTCTGAATCTGCATGTGCGCCTGAGCCTGGCTCTGAAACTCGTCTCCACCGCAAGTCTCGGTCTCGCTCTCGGTCGCCCGTCGATCCGGCCGCCACTGATCGCACACACTGCTCGAGGGGCCACTCGAGGCTGCGTACGGTCCGTACAGTGCGTCCGGGCCAGCACGCGAACGAACCGCTCGGTTCATCCGCGCACCTCCGATCCAGCCCGGTCGCCCGCGACGAACCCCGTCGCGAGCGAGACGCCGCTGCCGGACTTTTCGGCGGCGAAGTCGTACCCCGAGAGGACGGCACCCGCCGCCCGCAGGTTCGCGAACTCGAGGTCGCCCGCGGCGTCGAGCGGGCGCAACTCGCGGTCGATGGCCACGCCGAAGCGAGCGAACGGGTGGTCGCCGAAGGCGTCGCCGTCGAACCAGTCGTAGCGGTCCGGCGACGCCTCGACGTGGCAGTTGAAGATGGGTTCGAAGACCCGCTCGCGTTCGGATCGAACGCCCTTGCCGACGAGGCCGCCGGTGGCGAGGACGTACTCGTCGGCGCGGTAGGGGACGTCCTGGCCCTTGCGGTCGACGAGGACGTGTTCGATTCGCGTCGAACTCGAGCCACGGTTGCGCTCCGCCGCCTCGTAGTCGACCACCGGGACGCCCGTCGTGACGCGAACGCCAGCGTCCTCGAGCGCGTCGTACAGGCGGTCCTCGAGGCGCATTCCTGGCAGGCTCGGTGGCCCCGAAGGCACCTCGAACACGTCGACGCCGAGGCGCTCCTCGAGGTCCCGGCGGACGGTCGCGTGATTGTCGTCGCCCAGGATTGGCGGGAACCCCACGCGGGACTCGCCCTCGAGCTGGTCGCGGACGATGGCGGCCAACGCGGCCCGCGCGGAGGTCTCGCCGCGGCCGACGTCGACGGCCTCGTCGCGGTCGAGCAGGTGCGCGTACCGGGTCACCTTGGCGTCGTCGCGCCGAATGCCCGGGAACGAGAGGGTGACGCCGCGGGCCTCGAACGGAGCGCCGGTGTCCTCCAGGTGGGCTGCGGCGAGGGGGGCATCGAACTCGGGGAGCGTCTCGAAGCCGACGAGCAGCGCGTCGCTGGGATCGCTCGCGAGCCCGGGCGCGACGCCGGCGGGGTAGCGGGCCGTGGGCTTGATCGCGCCGCTCGAGGTTGGGACGAGCGCGTTTGCGTCCGTGTGCTCGCCTACGTAGGCGTCCCCGACGATCGCGTCGAAGAAGAGCAGCGCCTCGCGAACCGAATCGCCACCCACGCGTTCGTAGGGGTGGCCCTCCGGGAGCGACTCGAGGGCGTCGAAGGGGTCGGCGAGTGGTCCCTTTCCATTAGGCGCGTAGCCGAGCACGTCGATCAGCCCGCTGGCGTGTCGGAGCGTGCTCTGTTTGTAGGTGAGCAGGCGAACCTGGACGCCGCGTTCGGCCGCGGCGAGCGCCGCCGTGGCGCCGGCGAGTCCGCCGCCGATGACGAACACGTCGTCGGTGATGGCCATTTCAACGATCACCTCCCTTCGGATCCTCGCCACGCTGTCGGGAGTCTCGAGGACCGCCGTCGGTCGCGACGCCGCCGGTCGCCTCCCGAGCCGAGTCCGGCCGTCCGCCGTCGAACGCCCCGAAGTCGACCGGCTCGTCGGCTCGAGCCGGATCGCCGTCGGCGTTGAACGTCGTCGCGTGCAGCGCGTAGGTGAGCATCGCCTGGGAGAGCTGTTCGCCCCAGAGCGCGTGGCGCTCGCCCTTCCAGCGCTCCTGGAAGAGTTCGTCGTAGGCGGCTCGTGCCGTCGGCTCGTCGTACTCGGGGTGGAGTTCGTTGGCCATGACGTGACAGCAGAAGCCGCCCTGGCAGTTGCCCATCGACGCCCGGGTCCGGATTCGCACGGCGTTCAGGTCGGAGCCGGATTGCTCGATGGCGTCCTGTATTTCGGCGCGCGTGACGCCCTCGCAGGTGCAGACGACCGGGTTCGGATCGGTGGTTCCGAGCACCTCCTGGGAGCGACTCCCGAGGCGCTGTTTGCTCCGTCGCGCGATCGGCGAACGCAGGCCGAAGTCGTCCATCGCGTCCTCGAGGGTCTCGAGGTTCTCGCTTCCCGGAAGTGGTTCGCTTGCAGTTTCGCAGGTGGCCCGGTGGCCGAGTTTCTCGCAGACGTGATCGGAAATCTGCTCGGCCATCATCCGGTAGGTGGTGAACTTGCCGCCGACGATGCTGGTGATTCCCGAGACGCCGTCGCGTTCGGCGTGATCGAGCAGGAAGAAATCCCGGGTGATGTCCGTGGGGTCTACCGTCCCAGTTCCTGGCGGTTCGTACAGCGGGCGGACCCCCCAGAACGAGCGGATCGTGCGGGCCTCCGAGAGGATCGGCACCAGTTCCGAGAGGGTGTCGATCATCAGGTCGACCTCCCAGCCAGCCTCAGGGTAGTCGTCGGGGTCCTCAACTTCCTCGTCGGTGGTGCCGAGGATGGCGGTCGTCTCGTGGGGCACGACGATGTCGGCGTCGCCTTTCGGTCGACAGCGGTTGATGACCGTGTCGACCTGGCGGACGTTCATGATGGTCATGACGCCCTTCGAGGGGCGGACGGCGACCTCGAGGTCGGCCATCTCGCCGATCTGGCCGGCCCACGCGCCGGTCGCGTTGACGACGTACTCAGCCGTGATCTCCTCGGTGGCGCCGGGCGACCGGTGGGTCCGCTTTCCGGGGCCGGAGTCGTGGCGGACCTCGACGCCGTAGACGTCGTCGCCCTCGCGGAGGAGGTCGATCACTTCGGCGTGGGTTTCGACGCGCGCCCCGTGGAATTCGGCATCGAGAGCGTTGGCCACGCAGAGTCTGAAGGGATCGATCGCACCGTCGGGCACCTGAATCGCTCGCTCGACGTCTTTGGCGAGGTAGGGTTCGATCTCCCGGGCTTCCCGCCCCGAGAGGGCACGTGCGGGGATGTCACACGCCTTGCACCCACGCAGCTTTTCCTGGAAGTAGTCGTCCGGATCCTCCGGGCGCTGGACGAACAGTCCGCCGGTCATCTCGACGCAGTGGCCGGCGATGTCGCGCAGGACCTCGTTCTCCTCGATGCACTCCTTCGCGCTGGCCTGGTCCGACACGGCGTAGCGGCCCCCGCTGTGTAAGAGGCCGTGCATCCGGCCGGTCGTCCCGTGTGTGAGGTTTCCCCGCTCGACGAGCGTCACCTCGAGCCCGCGCATCGCCAGGTCCCGGGCGATGCCACAGCCGGTGGAGCCGCCGCCGACGACGAGTACCTCCGTATCGTATGCCATCCGTTGACTCAACGACGTGGTGACGCGCCATTATTTTATCGGTGGTCAGCCAACACCCATAACAATCACCGTTTTTCCAGATAGTTCGTCGTTGTGTCAGGAGTTTTCGTGGGTCGAACGAGTACAGGCGAGAAACGCCCCTGTAAATTCGTCTACTCGATATTCCTAGGCAGTAATGGTTTCGTTCACAGAGGTTGTCTCGAGAAATACATAAATACCGACTTACATATTGGGCAATGTTTATACCGATCGTTGGTGTTGTTTATCAGTAATACCGGATCGTCGGTAAAGATGTTCGCAACCGAGCGACACAACGGGTGACCACCAATGACAGACACATACGTCGGCGCAGTAGACCAGGGTACGACCGGCACGCGATTCATGGTGTTCGACCACAGCGGCCAGGTCGTCGCCAACGCGTACGAGAAACACGAACAGATCTACCCGGAACCCGGCTGGGTCGAACACGACCCGATGGAGATCTGGGAGAACACCAAATCGGTGATCACGAGCGCACTCGGCCAGGCCGGGATCAGCCCGGACCAGCTCGAGGCCATCGGCGTCACCAACCAGCGCGAGACGACGCTGCTCTGGGACGCCGAATCCGGGAAACCGGTGCACAACGCGCTCGTCTGGCAGGACCGCCGGACGACAAGTCGCGTCGAGCAACTCGAGGAAGACGGTCTGGTCGGAACGATTCGCGAGAAGACCGGCCTCGAGGCCGACGCCTACTTCTCGGCGACGAAAGCCGAGTGGCTCCTCGAGAACGCCGACCCGATCAAGATGGAGCGTACCCGGCCATCGGACATCCAGGACCGCGCGGCCGAGGGCGAGGTCCTCTTCGGGACCATCGACACCTGGCTGATCTACAACCTCACGGGCAACCACATCACCGAAGTCACGAACGCCTCGCGGACGATGCTCTACAACATCCACGACCTCGAGTGGGACGACGAGTTGCTCGAGGAGTTCGACGTGTCCCGGGAGATGCTCCCGGAAGTTCGCCCCTCGAGCGACGAGGACACCTACGGGACGACCGATCCGGACGGCTTCCTCGAGGCCGAGGTCCCAGTCGCGGGCGCGCTCGGCGACCAGCAGGCGGCGCTGTTCGGCCAGACCTGTTTCGACGCCGGCGAGGCCAAGAACACCTACGGGACGGGCTCGTTCTTCCTCATGAACACCGGCGAGGAGGCCGTCGAGTCCGAACACGGCCTGCTCACCACAATTGGCTTCCAGCGCTCGGGCGAACCCGTCCAGTACGCTCTGGAGGGCGCCATCTTCATCACCGGCGCGGCGATCGAGTGGCTCGAGGACATGACGCTGATCGACGACCCGGCCGAGACGGCGGAACTGGCCAGGAGCGTCGATTCGACCGACGGCGTCTACTTCGTCCCCGCGTTCACGGGGCTAGGCGCCCCGCACTGGGACCAGCGCGCCCGCGGCACCATTGTCGGGATGACCCGCGGTACCCGGAAGGAACACGTCGTCCGTGCGACCCTCGAGTCCATCGCCTACCAGACGCGAGACGTCGCCGAGGCGATGGAGGCGGACTCGGGCATCGAGATGCAGGATCTCAAGGTCGACGGCGGCGCGGTCAAGAACAACTACCTCTGCCAGCTCCAGTCGGACATCATCGGCTCGGAGATCTCTCGTCCCGTCGTCGACGAGACGACGGCCCTGGGGTCGGCCTACGCGGCCGGCCTGGCGGTGGGCTACTGGGGCGACGTCGAGGGGCTGCGCGACAACTGGCAGGTCGACCGCGAGTTCACTCCCGAGATGGATCCGGAGAAAGCCGATCGCATGTACAGTCGCTGGAGTGACGCCGTCGAGCGCTCGCTCGGCTGGGCCACCGACGGAGGCGACTGACCATGGTTCTCGGTGAGCTCCTGGAGGCGCTGCTCGACCTCGAGATGCTCATCGCCGCGTTCGGCGGCGGTGCGTTCGGGGCGGCCCTCGGCGCGCTTCCGGCGTTCATCTTCACCGGGTTCATGGTTATCGCGGGCGAGTCGGCGACGCTCGTCAATCCGGATGCCGCGGCGATCACTGGCGATGTCGCGTTCGGCCCGCCGTTCTCTCCGGCAATCAGTTTCGCTGGCGGTGCTGCGGCGACGGCCTACGCCGCTCGCCGGGGCTACATCGACACCGCCTTCGACTTCCACGAGGCGAAGAACATCGCCTACGCTCTCGGGACGAAACCCGACGTCCTCGCCGTGGGCGGCGCCTTCGGCGTCCTCGGGTACGTCCTCCAGGTGACCTCGGCGACGCTCGGGTTGCCCTGGGATCCCATCGCGATGGGGGTCGTCCTCTCGGCGCTGTTTCACCGGCTAATCCTGGGCTACAGCATCATCGGGAAAGTCCGGGGCACTGGCTACTTCGACATGTCGCCGTTCGAGCGCGAGGAGACGCGGGCGATCACCGACGGCGGCGAGGTGGACGCAGGAGCAGAGACGGAGGCGGCGGCCGCCCAGAGTTCGCGTCTCGCCGTCGAACCGTGGCTCCCCCACCAGTACAAGTGGGACCACGTCGCCATGATCGGCCTGGCTGGCGGCCTCCTGGGCGGGTACACGGCGCTCGTCACCGAGAGCCCGTTCCTGGCGTTCGGTATCAGCGCCGCCTCCCTCGTCTTCCTCAACTGCGGCGTCGAGAAGATCCCGGTCACGCACCACATCACGCTCCCGTCCTCGACGGCCGCGCTGGCGGTCGTCGCGAGCGGCGACGCGGTTCTCGCGGGGACCAGCAATGAGGTCGCCCTGATCGTCGCCGCCGTCTTCGGGATCATCTGTGCGCTGTTCGGGGAAGCGTTCCAGCGGGTGTTCTACGCCCACGGCGACACCCACTGGGACCCGCCCGCGGCGGCCATCGTCTTTGGGACGATTCTGATCGCCGTGGCGTACTTCCTCGGCATCTTCCCGACGACGGTCTGGGTCCCGACGCCCTGACCGCTGATCACCACCCCTTCTGGGTTCTACTCACAGCAGCGACCTTCAGTTCGACCCACTCACGCCCGACTCGAGGAGTGATTTTACCTCGGCCCTCGCAGTACCCAGATCGCGGCGGGCACAAGTGCGACCGAAGACCGACTCCTTTAGGCTTCGCCTCGAGCACCTTTCGGTATGACCGCCGACCCGCCGCTCGTCCTCGACATCGACGGCACGCTCACCCGCCCGGAGGGGTGGGGCATCGACCCTCGCATCTTCGATCCGCTGCTCGAGTGGGACGCCCCGGTCGTCGTCGCCACCGGAAAAGCGTTCCCGTATCCTGTCGCCCTCTGTCACTTCGCGGCGCTTCCCGAACTCGTTGTCGCCGAGAACGGCGGCGTCGTCTACACCGGCGAGTCCGTCCACTACACCGCCGACCGCGCCGCGGCCCAGGCCGTCGCGGAGGCCTACCAGGAGGCCGGCTACGACCTCGGCTGGGGGCCCGAGGACACGGTCAACCGCTGGCGCGAGACCGAGGTGGCTGTCAATCGCGAGCAACCCGAAGGACCCCTCCGAGAACTGGCCGCCGAGCACGGCCTCGAGGTCCTCGACACCAGCTACGCCTACCACGTCGTCAATCCGGAGACGAGCAAGGGCCGCGGCGTCGCCCGCCTGGCCGAGCACGTCGGCTTCGCCCTCGAGGACGCGGTGGCCGTCGGTGACTCCGAGAACGACGTCTCGACGTTCGAAGCGGTCGGTCGAAGTTTCGCCGTCGCCAATGCGGACGACGCGGCGAAGGCAGCGGCCGACGAGGTGCTCGAGACGGCTCACGCCGACGGGACGCTGAGCGTGCTCGAGCGGGTACGTGGACATAGCGAGTGACTCGACCGCCGCTCGTAGAAACCGCTGGCACGACACCACACGCCTTTTACTCGCGGGCGTCCAATCGCGTTCCATCATGAGCAATGCCGCGGATTCCGGGGCCGACGCGTCGTCGGAGGACGGCGACGTAGACGTAGACGGGGACGACGGTGGCGGACCGATGCAAGTCGACTCGCCGAACTACCACCACGAGAACCACACCGCTGCCCAGACCTGTGGGTGGACCGCCAACGCCCTCCGCGGCGAGGGCAAGTGCTACAAGAACATCTGGTACGGCATCGAATCGCACCGCTGTATCCAGATGACGCCCGTCGTCCGCTGTAACGAGCGTTGCGTCTTCTGCTGGCGCGACCACAACGGCCACGCCTACGAACTCGAGGGCGTCGAGTGGGACGACCCCGAGGCCGTCGTCGACGCCTCCATCCGCCTCCAGAAGAAGCTCCTCTCGGGCTTCGGCGGCAACGACCAGGTCCCCCGGTCCGTGTTCGAAGAGGCCATGGAACCCCGCCACGTCGCTATCAGCCTCGACGGCGAGCCTTCCTTGTATCCCTATCTCCCGGAACTGCTCGAGGCGTTCCATGACCGAGACGTCACGACGTTCCTCGTCTCGAACGGCACCCGCCCCGAAGTCCTGCGAGAGTGCGACCCAACCCAGCTGTACGTCAGCGTCGACGCCCCCGAGCGTTGGACGTTCGACCAGGTCGTCAAGGCCATGGAGGACGACGCCTGGGAGCGCCTCGTCGAGACGATGGACGTCCTCGCCAAGAAGGACGAGACGCGCACCGTCCTGCGGACGACGCTGATCGACGGCGAGAACATGCGCGACCCGGACTGGTACGCCGCCTTCTACCAGCGGGCCGACCCCGACTTCGTCGAACTCAAAGCGTACATGCACGTCGGGCACTCTCGCGGCCGACTCGACAGGTCCTCAATGCCCGATCACGAGGACGTCGCCGAGTTCGCACGCGAGGTCGCCTCCCACATGCCCGAGTTCACCGAGGTGAAGGAGGTTCCCGCCTCGCGGGTCGCCCTGCTCTCGAAGACTGACGATACGTGGGTCCCGAAGCTGAAGAAGGACAGTGAGTTCTGGGAGCGCGACCCTGTCTCGAGCGGTTGAGTGAAAAGGGGTCCCTTTGACGGCAATTATCACAATTGGTGAACCACCTGTCGGTGACGGGACTCCGCCGTCTCGAACCGGACGATCTACGTCTCCGAATCGGTGTCGTGGGTGGATATCGAAATTGGGACGGACCGATCGATACATACCGATGGAGTCGAAAACGCATTCTCGAAAGGACTCCGGGCCGTCGGAGCGATAAACTGCCGACAACCCCATAACAGTTTTGGAATGCGTGCCACATTCGGTACGCTTATGCCACGGAGGGGCGAAGCGTCGCGTATGCACGAGACCGTATCGACCACCGTCGGGCACGACGAACTTGCCGTGCTCAAACTCCTCGCACTCGACGGGGGTCTCGAGGGCGACATCAAAATCTCCTGTTCGGCCCTCGCGGATCGACTCGAGGCGTCGAACCAGACCGCCTCGCGGCGGCTCCAGCGTCTCGAGAGCGCGGGCTACCTCGAGCGCGACACCGTCGCCGACGGCCAGTGGGTCGTCGTCACCGACGCGGGCGAGGGCGCGCTTCGCACCGAGTACGAGGAGTACAAACGGCTCTTCGAGGCCGACCCCGAGGTCGAACTCGAGGGCGTCGTCACCAGCGGCATGGGCGAGGGCCGCCACTACATCTCGCTGCCCGGCTACAGCCGCCAGTTTTCCGACCGCCTGGGCTACGAGCCGTTCCCCGGGACGCTCAACGTCGAACTCCACGACGAGAGCATGCGACGGCGCCGGGCGATGGCCTCCCTCGAGTCGATTCCGATCAACGGCTGGGAGAACGACGAGCGCACCTATGGCCCCGCGGTCTGTCACCCCGCTACCGTCGAGACGGCCGACGGCGACGTCTACGAGACCGCCCACGCGATCGCCCCCGAACGAACCCACCACGACGAGGATCAACTCGAGTTGATCGCGCCCGCGAAACTTCGCGACGAACTCGACCTCGAGGACGACGACCACGTGATGATCACCGTCGGAGACCGCTAACATGAACGGATCAGACACCACCAACCCCCGCCAGGAACCGCTGACAACTGCCGCGAGCGTCGAATCGGCCCTCGAGCGCCTGCAGGCTGGCGAACCGATCCTCGTCCACGACGCGGCCGACCGCGAAGGCGAGACCGACCTGATCTACCACGCCGACGCCGTCACGCCCGAGGCCGTCTCCCGCCTGCGCAACGACGCCGGCGGCCTCGTCTGCGTCGCGTTCGAGGACGCGGTCGCCGACGCGTTCGACCTCCCGTTCTACGACGACGCCGTCGACCATCCGGCAACGGCCGGCCACGACCTGGGCTACGACGAGCGCTCGTCGTTCTCCGTGACGGTCAACCACCGGGACACCTACACCGGGATCACCGACAACGACCGTTCGCTGACGATCCAGTCGCTCGGCGAGGCCGCCGCTGATCCGGACAAAACCGACTTCGCCGAGGAGTTTCGCGTCCCCGGTCACGTCCACCTGCTTCGGGCGGCCCCCGACCTCCTCGAGCAACGCGAGGGCCACACCGAACTGGGCGTCGCGCTGGCCCTCGAGGCCGACCTGCCGCCCGCCGTCGTCGTCTGTGAGATGCTCGACGACCGGACTGGCGAGGCGCTCGCGCCTGCGGACGCGCGAGCCTACGCCGACCGCCACGGTTTCGTCTATCTCGAGGGGAGCGACGTGCTCGGGTATCTCGACTGATCTCGATATCAGGCGTCTCGATTGCTCTTGAGGTTTAGTTATCTCGACTCCGCTCGAGGCCTTTCTAAGCCTCGAGAGGCCTCGAACACCGCCGGCTGACTCCCCTCAAAAAGAGATGTGCGAGGTCGATGACGGACCGTCGTCGCCGTCTTCGTCGCTCCCGTTTTCGTCCGCCTCTCCGTCGTCCTCGAGGCCGCCCTCGTGGTCGAAGTGATATATCGAATCCGTCAGGTAGACCCGACCGTCCTCGGCGGTCACGTCGATGCCGACGAGTCGCGTGCCGGCGGCTTCGCCGTTGTCACACGCCCCCGAACAGGCGTCGTACATCGAGCCGTGTCGCGGGCAGATGATCTCATCGTCGCGCATCGCGACGCCGCGGCCGACGTCGAGTCGCTGCGGTTCGTGCATACAGCGGTTGATCCACCCCTCGACGCCGTCCTCGCAGGGGACGAGGATCGCCTCCTCGGCTTCGCCGTAGCGGTCGCGAACCGTGAACAGCCACGACCGGGATTCCTGGACCGTCTCGAGCCTCGTGAGTTCCGTCCGACCTGCCATGGGCCGGGCTTCCGGCGCGAGCGACAAAACGTCACCGTTAGGACGCCGGAGCAGCGACGGGAGGTATGGACGTGCCGTGTGTCCGCGTTCGCCCCGAGCACGGCGAGACCGTTCGGAGTCGGCTCGCCGACGCGGACCTGATCGCCGACGAGTTCGAGATCGCCGTCGAGGACGGCTGGCTCTACGTGCCGCTCGACGATTCGGGATCGAGTTCGGACTCGAGCGAACGCCCGGTAGACGCCCTGCTCTCGGATCTCGAGGTCGACTACGCGCTCGTCGGTCGGGACGTACCCGCTCGCGATACACAGACGATGCCCGCGGATCTCCTCGGCTTCGAACCCTCCTACGAACGGCTGGGGGACACCGCGCTCCTCGAGGAGGACGACCCGGAGCGGGCGCGGGAGATCGCCGACGCGATCGTCGCGTCCGACCTCCCGCTCGAGACGGTCCTGAACAAGGCTTCGAAGATCAAGGGCGAGACTCGCGTACGCGACTGGGACGTGGTCGCCGGCGAGGGGACGACCGTCGTCCACCGGGAGTACGGCTGTGAGTTCGCACTCGACCTCGCGACGGTGTACTTCTCGCCGCGTCTCGCCACGGAACGCCACCGGGTCGTCGAGCAGGCGAGCGAGGGCGAGCGCGTCTTCGACATGTTCGCCGGCGTCGGCCCGTTCGTGATTCCGTTTGCCAGACGCGGCGCCGAGTGCGTCGGCGTCGACGTCAACGAGGTCGCGATCGAGTACCTCCGGGAGAACGCCGACCGGAACGGCGTCGCGGATCGGGTGACGGCCATCGACGCCGACGTCCGCGAGGTCGCTCCCGAGTACGAGGACTGGGCCGACCGGATCGTGATGAACCTCCCTCACAGCGCGGACGCATTCCTCGAGTCCGGGGTGACGATTGCCGGTAACGACTGCGTGATTCACTACTACGACATCCAGCACGAGGACGACCCCTTCGGACCGGGAGAGCGAGCGATTCGCGCGGCAGCCGAGCCCGAGTACGAGGTGACCGTCGAGACCCGGCGCGTCGTTCGATCCTACGCCCCTCACGAGCTCAACGTCTGCCTGGACGTGCGCCTCGAGCGGCGGTGAGGCGATGGCCTAGACCCGGTCACAGTGAGCGGATCCCGAGCCTGACTCGAGATGAGAGATCGAGCTCGGCTCGACGAGGTGAGATCGAATCCAACTCGGGCAACAGACTCGATTCGCAATCCTTATGCCGGCTATCGGTCCTACGTAGAAGTGGACGCAGACACCTGCGCCAGTATAGCTCAGCTGGCAGAGCGAATCCTTCGTAAGGATTAGGTCGAGGGTTCAAATCCCTCTACTGGCTCTTTCTATTCGAACGTCAGATCGAACGAGCGACGGGTTCGAATCAGGTGAGCGGTGCCCGTCGCGAGTGAACGTCCGTCACCGTACTATCCGCGGGATCGGAGCCACGCTCTCTTTCGACTCGTCCAGTTGACTCCGCGAGTGTACGGAATATCGAGTTTCGGATTCAACGCTGGAGCCAGCGGTTTCGACCCCTCGAGACGTGAATAAACCCCATGTTAGTATAGCAAATCCATGCATGGTACGACAGAGCGAGCGCGACGAACGGCACGTTCAGAGTAGTCTACGCGGTGTTCTATTCCTCGAAGACGCTGACAGTGTTGGGACGACTGACCACTGCGGGGTCTCGACGATCGATTCTTGGACTCGACGCTCGCCATCTCCTCGAGTCGTAACCGTAGATAGTAGCGCAGTTTCCTGTTATTCGGGTGCGCGCATGAAACTGAAACAGGCGATTCGGCAACTACGTGTGTTACTGTTCGTTCAACGACCCATACAAGTTGAGGATTGTAATGGAAAGTATCGCCCACCCGATGAATGTAAGGATGATTCCTTGACTTTGATAGAATCCGTGACGGCAACAATAGAATCCACCACCAGTTGCCCGCAGAAACTCTCTTAGACCATATGCGATAAATAGACTACCAAGCGTTCCCCCTGCTGAATACTTTGCAATAAGAGTTGCTACTGTCAACACAGCCATTATTTCCAATCACCCAACTGAAGTGATAAGTCTTCTCCCCCGTACTGAACGCGAGTTTCACATCTCACACTGAATAAAGAAGCCGTGCTATAAATTACTGGTAAAAACGCGGTTCCCTGTGTGGCCAAATCGGCCAGTTCAGTACCTACACCGACGCCCGCATCGTCGTCAGATACCCCGCCAGGTCGGTCGTCGTGACGATGCCGACGACGCCCTCGTCCTCGTCGACGACCGGCAGGTGGTGAACCCCGTGTTCGAGCATCACATTCGCCACCTCGGTGATCGGCTGCTGAGGTGAGACGGTCACGACGTCGGTCGTCATGTAGCGCTCGACGGTCGTCTCCGCTTTCGGATAACTCTCAGCGACGATCGTAACGAAGTCGGTCGTAGTCAGGATTCCCTCGAGGCGACCGTCGTCGTCGACGACGACGAGTGAGCTAATGCCGTTCTCGAGTATCGTCTGGCCGGCGTCCTCGACGAGGGTGTCGGGTGCGACCGTTACGAGATCCGAACTCATCAATCTGGCAACGAAAATGTCGTCCATACGTAGTGGTATTGAAGTCCGGCTATAAATATTCTCACGCCATGGGGTGACACCCCGGCCCGCTCGAGCGCGGCCAGCAGGTCATCGACGTGTCAGTCCCAGTGACGCCCCTCCCCTGTCCCCACTTTCCAGCGCATCAAATGTGATGAACGTACCCTCGAGAACTAACCCGCTCGCGGTCCTACGTACCACGATACACGATGGCCGCACCAGAACCGTCCGACTCGAGCGACGACGCGACACAGTCGAGGCGCCCACGCGTCGACGACACGACGGGATACGGCGTCGCGATGACGTTCGTCGCTGGCGTCCTGCTGGCGCTCGCGTACTACGGCTGGCTCGCGATTCAAGGGCCCTACGGACTCGGACAGGCCCTCCCCGAGCCGTTTTACCTGCTTGCGATTGCCCTGCTGTTCGTCGTCGAACTCCTCAACAGCCGCCGAGCCGGGCTGGTCGTCGCCATCGCTCGCGCCATGGCGGTCGCGGCCCTGTACGGTGCCCTGTTCGTCCTCGCGGTCGAGGGCGGTGCCTACATCATGGACGATCCGGCGGTCTTCCTCGAGAACTTCGTCGGCGTCACCGTCGTCGCGATCTCGCTCGTTGCCGCCGCGCTCGTGTACGTGACGTATCTGACGGTGGTCGAGGCGTCGTGAGCCAGAGCGGCCAGTAACCGGCCAGGTCGGGTACAGGTTTAAGTACTATACAGTCACTACTCCGTGGCATACCGCAATGCCGACATCCGAGTCCCCGACGCTCGAGGGGACGCTCGTCGCCCTCCCGTATCCCCGTCACGACCTCCTCGAGCGCGTTGCCGACGAGTACGCCGCGCTCGTCGAGTCCCACGGATCGAAAAACGTCCTCGTCCTCAAGCGGCACCCGGCGGGACTCGACCGCCTCGAGCGAGTCCTTCCCGAGACGACAGACGACCCGAACGCGACCCAGAACGCCGTCAGCGGCCCGCGAGTCGAATCACTTCCCGAACACGCCTCGAAGGTCCTCGAGACCTACGACCCGACACTCGAACGCCTCGAGTACGAAGAGCGGATCGAACTCATCTCGCTTGTCATCGCTGGCGCGAGTCGCGACGTGCCGCCGTACCTCGAACGCGCGAGCGAGCACGACAGTTTCGCCCGCGACGTCGGACGGTTGTTGCTCGAGGCGACCCGGCAACAGATCGACGCCACGGGGGATCGAGACGGGGACGCCATCCACCCCTGTCTCGCCTTCCTCTACGCCATGAACGACCGGTTCCACGACGAACTCGACTCTCGGGGCTTCGTCGAGCGGGCAGACGTGATCCCACGAGTGGTCGACCTGCTCGAGGCCGACGCTGACGGCCTCCATGAGCGGATTACGGACTCGTTCGACGCCGTTCTCGCCGTGCAGTTCGAGGAGTTTCGCCGCCTCGACAGGCGCTATCTCGCGGCGCTGACCGGGGAGGCCGAACTCGTCTGCGTCGGCCAGCGCCACGCGAGCGTCGAACGAACGCGGGTCGAACCCGGTTCGCTCGAATCGATCGCGGACGGCCTCGAGGTCCGGCCGCCGACGCGACAACCCGAATCGAGGCCGGCCCACGACGCGGTCGCTCGAGCACTGGCGACAGGAAGGGATGGCGGGAACGATTACGGCCAGCGTTCCGATGTCGAGGACGAGAACGAACGCAAGGAGGACGATAAAGCCGAAAACGAGCGCGGAGAGGACGACAAACGAAAGGAGGAGAACGAACGAAAAGAGGAGAACGAAGACGAGCACACGACCGCTCGAGCGTACCGACTTCGAACGGAAACCGCTCGAGCGCAGGTGCGGTGGGTCGCCAGCGAAATCCAGTCGCTCCGCGACCGATTCGACTGGTCGTTCGACGAGTTCGCGGTCGCCGTCCCACGAGCGGAACGCGTTCCCCGGACACGACGACTCCTTCGCGACGTGGGCGTTCCCACGGCTACGATCGGTACGCCCTCCCTGGCGGACGATCCCGCCGTTAGCGAACTCTACGCCGTCATCGAAGCGCACTGTACTCTCGAGCAGGGACACGACCCGACCGAGATAACCGAACCCGTCATCGCCAGACTCGAAGCCCGCATCGAGGAATTTTCTCCGCGTGACGTCGAAACCGCCCACGGGCAGTCAGTGACGACCGCACTCGAGTCGTGGATCCAGCGAACGAATCTGAAGGCGCGCATCGCCCGCGACGAACCGTGGATCGACGCCCGCGAGCAGTTCCAGAGCATTCACCGGGTCCTCGAGATCGCCCGGTTCGTCGAGCGGACGGACCTCGTCGCCCCCGACTGGCAGGGCCTCCGACGAATGCTCCAGCGAACGATCGAGTACGACGCCCCGCACGTCCACGCCATCGAGACGCGAGGGCCGGGCGGTGGGGTAACCGTCTGTCCGATCGACGACCTGGCGTACGACTCGCGGGAGGTCGTGTTCTTGCTGGATCTGATCGACGACACCTATCCCGGGACGCAGTTTCTAACGCCGTTGTTTCCGACGGCGTGGCTGCGCTCGATGCCATCTTTTCCCGCCGTGACCGACCCCTCCGCATCGACGCTCGAGGAGACGTTCGCCACGGTCACGGACGGGTCGGCCGTCGCCGACCGCTTCGAGACGTACCACGCCGAACGGGCACGTCGACGTCTCGCTCTCGGTTCTCGGACAGCCCGGACCCGGCTCTACTGCTGTTCGTACGAGCGCGAAACCGAGGGCCTCCGACGAACCCACGACGAGTCCCGATTCGTTCGCGAACTCACAGTTATGCCCGGGATAGACCTCGAGCCTGTCGACGTAAAACACCGAGACCACGTCGGCTACGGACGGCAACGAACCCTCGAAGCCACTCTCGAGGTGCCCTGGACCGACCTCGAGACACTCCTGGGCCGTGCGTCGATTGGCGAACCCGTCGACCTCGATGCCACGGCGGAGCGAATCCAGGAGCTCGCCCTCGCCCTGGAGCACGAAAACGTCGACGAGACGGTCCGGGACGCCGTGTACACGCAGTTCGAGTTCGCAGCGGGGGAGGTGAGTCGATGACGAGGAACCCCACCGAGGCCGACGCGACGACGTCGCCGCCATCGCGCGCCGAGGCACCACCGATTTCGATCGACGGCGTGCGAACCCACCTCCGGTGTCCGCAACGGTACCGATACGCCCACGAGTACGGCCTGCACACGGGCGAAGACGATCCGCAGGCGGCCCGACTCGAGTTGCTCCGAACGGCCATCTGTGATGCCCTTCGTGCGGGGGACGTCGACACGCTCGAGACGCGTGCCCTGGACCGGTTTGCCAACCGCTGGGCGGACTACGGCGAGGGGGTCCACTCACGCGCCCAGCGACGACACGAGCGTCGAGTGCTCGAGGCGGCAATTCGGGCGTACGTCGAGGCCATCGGTACCGACCACGCCGAGTGCCTGTACGCCACCAGGGCGAGCGGCGTCGGCGGCGAACTCGTCGGTCCGGACCTGCCGATTCGATCGACGGTGACGGCGACTCGACCGACGGCTGATGACGACGAGGCCTCTCCTCTCCAGATCGACGTGCCGATCGATTACGCCGTCCTCGAGGGATCGTCGTTCGTCGGGGTTCGGTTCGTCCCGACCGCCGCACACCTGGGGATACTTCGCTATCGAGCCGCGTGGGACGGCGACGTCGCCGATCGGTTCGCCGGACACTTCGATCCGGACCGGGCCGAATTCGCCCCCGAAATGGTCGCCACCCTGCTCGAAACGGCTGCCGCTCTCGATGGATTGCGGACGCTTCGTGACCACCTGTCCCTCACGGACGCCCGTACCTGTCGGTACGTCCAGGTCCCGGTCCTCGATCGGGATCGGCTGACCGTCAACCCACTTCGCGAGCGCGTCGAAACGAGCGTCGAGCCGGTGGACCTCACCGAACCTTACCTGGACCACCACACGTTCGGGATGACACACGAACACCGAAACCAGACCGTTGACGATCGGTTGCGACAAGTGGCGACCGCCGCCATCGCCGGCGTCGACGACGAAGCCTTCGAATCCCGGTGGGACCAGATCGAACGTAACGTCTGCCCGACGTGTCCGTACGCCGTCTGCTGTACGAAGTACCTCTCGAGCGAGGTGGCCTTCGATGGATGACCACCGGCTCTCGAGGTCGACCCCGGGCCCAGCCCCGAAAGGAAATCAGCCCGCCGTCATCGCGAGCGAGGCCGCGTGCACGTCCGTCGACGCGGGCGCCGGTACCGGAAAGACGACCACGATGCTGGCGCGGATCGAACGGGCGCTCGAGGACGGTGCCGTCGATCCCTCCGACGTGCTCGTCGTGACGTTCGCGAACGAGGCGGCCGCGAGCATTCGAGCGTCGATCACCGAGCGACTCGAGCCGTCCGTCGCGGCGGCGATCGAGGTTCACACGTACCACTCGTTTTGCTACCGGTTGGTTCGAGAGTACGCTTACTATCTCGGGCTCTCCCCGTCGTTCGAGGTCGTCACCGAGCGGAAGCGACGACGGCTACTCAACCGGCTCCTCGCCGAGTACGAGTACGACTTTGCGGCCGTCGACGTGGCGCCGACGAAATCGGCCACCCCGTCGACGCTCGCCGGATCGGTCGACCACTTCGTCTCGGTGATGAGTCGCGAGGAGATCGCCCCGGACGCCCTCATCGACGCCCTACCCGACGAACGGACGCTCGACCTCCTCGAGGAACTGCTCCTGTGGCTCCGCGGCGAGGCGACGGAATCGCTGTCGTTCGACAACGAGGCGATTCGGTACTTCAACCGGGACGAACACGTGAGGGAAATTCGCGAGGCGCTCGTCGAGTACGGCACGCTGTTGACGTTCTGTCGAGAGAAGATCGCCGAAGGTCCGGCGGCGTTTCGCGACGATCCGGTGGTTCGAGAGGTCGACGCCTACCTCCGCACGCTTCAGGCGTGCGTGACGAGAACGCGAGAAGCGATGTCGCTCGACGACCCGTCGACGAAGCACCTGCCGCCCGTTCTCTTCGGCAACGAACTCTGGCGGGACGGGGCGAAAACGGTCGAACAGACGCCGTTCGGCCGACTCGAGCACTACGTGGCCGTGCTCCGACAGGCCGGCCACTACGCCGAAATCTACGCCGACTATCGGGCGAGGCTCGAGACCGACGGCGCGGTCGACTTCGACGAACTCGTTCGGACCGCGACGCGCCTGCTGGAAGACGAGGCCGTCGCCGAGGAGATCACCCGCCGGTGGAGCCACGTCTACTGCGACGAGTTCCAGGACACCGATGCGACCCAGTGGACGCTCGTCACCGAACTCACGCGCGGCCCGGATCGACCAGACCTCCTCGCCATCGGGGACACGGACCAGGCGATCTACGGCTGGCGCGGGACTGACCCCAGGGGCCTCGAGCGTCTCGGTGCGAACGACGGCGACCACGAGTCGGTCGAACTCGAGTTGAACTTTCGGTCGAAACAGGAAATCTTGGACCTGACGAACCACTGTTCGTACGGCACCCAGCCCTCGAAGACGCTCCGCGAGTACGAGCGGACCCGAGGTGCGTACGACGAGGCGAACCCGCCCCACCGGGTGCTGAAAGTCGAGAGCGACGAACTCGAGTCGTCGACACCCGAACAGGTCGGGACGGCGATTTCACGACTCCTGAACGGCGACTGTGGATCCGTCCCGGAGCGAACGCTCGAAGACATCGCGGTCATCGTCCGGACGAACGCACAGGCGCGGAATATCGCCGCAGAACTCGAGCAGCGCCAGATTCCCTGCGAGCGGTCGGGTTCGGCGACAGGGTCCGTGTCGGAGGGCACCCAGACGGTTCTCTCGTACCTCCGCGTGCTGGTCGATCACGACGCCGACACGCACCTTCGTCGAGTGCTTCTCACACGATATCGAGTGTGTGAAGCCGATCTCTCCCGCCTCCACCGCCGCAACCGTCGGCTGTACGACGCGCTGTTCGAGGCCGACCTCGAGGCCGAACCCTTCGACGAACCGGATCGACTCGAGCGGGCGCGTGCCGACCTCGAGGCGCTCGCGGCGGCGAAAGACGCCTCCCCGATAGCGCCGTTTCTCCGACAGTTCCGGGAGCGAACGTGCATCGAGTGGTTTCTGGGTCCCGACGACCGCCAGACGTTCGAGCGGATCGAACGGTTCGTCGACGCCAGGACCGGCACCGACGTGCTCGAGTCGCTCTCGACCCGGTTCGTCGACGCGCTCGAGCGGGTGTTGGCGGGCGGATCGCGCGACCGCCAGCAGGGAACCACGTCCGCGGACGCCGTTGACGTCATGACGGTGCACCAGGCCAAGGGCCTCGAGTTCGACACGGTCCTCGCGCCGTACCTCTCGGACGAGGAGTGGTGCGTTCGGCGAGACTACGCCTACGGGGCCCGGTATCGTCTGCTTGCCGCGAGGCTCGACCCGGCCGTCGACTCGCCGCTGTGTGCGGATCTCGCCGCGGAGCCGACGGCTGAATCCTGGCGCGTTCTCCACGTCGCGCTCACCAGGGCGGAAAACCACCTGCTCGTCTTCGGCTCGAACTACGACTACGAGGGCGGAGACGGCGACCTCGCCGCCTCCATGGCCGACGCGTGTCTCCCCTCCGCGATCGAGTGGTCGGTTACCGGCGAGCGGATGAACCTCTGGTCGGAACTGGTGACGGCGTTCGACCGGGTGCAGGAAACGTACCCCGAAACGGTCGTCAACGTCACCGACTCGCTCGCTGAACCGTCGACGCACGCCACCGGCACCATCGACTACCTCGATACCGACGGCCACCGGACGCTCGAGACGGACGAGGCGCTCGACGTCGTCCACCGACTGGGGCGACAGCTTCGGAACCGAACGCTGCTACCGGCTGCGGACGCCGCTCCCACAGTCCCCGAACTCGACGCGCCGGCGGGGCGACGAGTCGGAGCGCTGGATACGGCGGCTTCGCGATTCGCCCCGGACGCGTTCTCGGAATCGGGACGCGAACGGTTCCCCGAAGCACTCGAGCACAGTTACAGCGCGCTGGCAACCCACGACGAGTGTCCGCGAAAGCATTACCTCGAGTACGTCGTCGGGGCGCCCGACGATCCGGTCTCGGGTGACGACGGTCGACAGTGGGTCGATTCGACCCCGGGCAACGGTCGAACGAGCCGCGAGTCGAACCCGCGACTCGTCGGCACGGTCTTTCACGCCGTGGCCGAGGAAGCGTTCTACCGGGAGTACTCGAGCCCCGGGGAGTGGCGTCGGGCGGCCACCAGACGGCTCACGGCCCGCGGGCAACGAGGATACGAGAAGGCCGTCCACCGGTGTATCGATCGGTACTTCGACGCTCGAGAACCCGACCTCGAGGCGCCGGTTCACGCGTGGGACGAACTCGCCGCGGAACTGTCGTTTGCGGCCGACGACGTGCCCGGCGTCGACGGCTCGGTCGTCGGCTACGTGGATACGGTCCGGCGGGCACCTGACGGACGACTCGTCGTCCTCGACTACAAGGCGACGAGCGAGCGGATCGACCCCGAAGCGGCCCTCCAGCTTTCGCTGTACGCCCGCGCCTGTGAACGCCGGCTCGGCGAGCCCGTCGACGCCGTCGGCTACGTGTACGTGGGACCTGTCGAGGGCCCCCGGGTCGCCCTCCACTCGCCGTCGGCGACGCCCGACTGGGGGGCGGTTCGACGCGGACTCGAGGCGCTGGATCGACCGACCTACGCCGAGACGACGCCGGGGTCGCACTGTCGGAGCTGTCCGCATCGGTCCCTCGGGTGCGGGCCCCCGCTAGACGTGACGTAGCGTGGTATCGAGACGAAATATGACGTAAAAACGGATCGACCCTCCACGAAACCACGTTGCCTCGAGCGTGGCCGATTCGAGCGTCCGCAACGATCGTCGGAGCCATCCACCACCTGACCGTCGTGCTAGTATTCGCACGCCCCTCTTAATCGTCGCTCGTGGCGAACTCCGGCGAGTCGGATTCGGAACCTACCGCGGGCGATTCGGGAAGCTCGGCGCGGACGTCGTCCCGCCCGTCCTCGGTGATCGCCTGATGGTAGGCTTCGGGCATGACCTTCACGAACGACTCGAGGGCGCGCTCCCAGTTCGCCAGGAGGTCCCGCCCGCGCTCGGAACCGGTGTAGGCGACGTGGTTCTCGAGCAGGCGCTCGAGCATGGCCTCGTCGGCCTCGTCGAGGTCCTCGTGGAGCGAGACCATGCCGGTGTTGGCCTTGTGCTCGAGTGCCGCATCGGGGTCGAAGACGTACGCGACGCCGCCGGACATCCCCGCGGCGAAGTTGGTTCCGGTCTCGCCGAGGACGGCGACGACGCCACCGGTCATGTACTCACAGCCGTGGTCGCCGACGCCCTCGACGACGGCCTTGGCGCCGGAGTTGCGTACGGCGAAGCGCTCGCCGGCGACGCCGTTGACGTACAGTTCGCCGCCGGTCGCGCCATAGAGCGCGACGTTGCCGATGGCGACGTTCTCGGTCGGCTCGTAGGCGGCCGTTTCGGGCGTCCGAACGGTGAGTTTCCCGCCCGAGAGGCCTTTGCCGACGTAGTCGTTCGCGCTCCCCTCGAGGTGGAACGAGAGGCCGTGAGCCAGGAACGCGCCGAAGCTCTGGCCGGCGGTGCCCTCGAGGTCGACGGTGAGGGTATCCTCGGGGAGGCCGGGTTCGCCGTAGCGGCTCGACACCCGGTTCGAGAGCATGGTGCCGACGGCGCGGTCGACGTTCCTGATCTCGGTTTCGACGGTCTGGGGAGTCCGGTCCTCGAGGGCCGCGCTGGCCTCCTCGATGAGGGTTCGGTCGAGGTGATCCTCGAGGCCGTGGTCCTGTTCCCGAATTTTGGTCCGGACGTCGCCTTCGGGTTCGGCCAGGACGGCCGAGAGGTCGACGGTTCGGGCCTTCGGGTGGTCGACGTCCTCGCGCTGGGAGAGGACCTTCACGCGCCCGACCATCTCTTCGACGGTTTCGAAACCCAGGTCGGCCATAATCTCGCGCAGTTCCTGGGCGATGAACGTCATGAAGTTGATGACGTGCTCGGGTTCGCCGGGGAAGCGCTTGCGGAGGTCCTCGCGCTGGGTGGCGACGCCGACCGGGCAGGTGTTCTTGTGACACTGACGAGCCATCACGCAGCCCTCGGCGACGAGAGAGGCGGTGCCGAAGACGTACTCCTCGGCGCCGAGCAGGGCGGCGACGGCCACGTCGCGGCCGGTCTTCATCCCGCCGTCGGCCGAGACGCGGATCCGGTCTCGCAATCCGGTGGCACACAGCATCTGGTTCGCCTCGGCGAGCCCGAGTTCCCACGGCAGGCCCGCGTGCTTGATCGACGTCCGAGGCGAGGCGCCGGTGCCGCCGGAGTGGCCCGAGATGTGGACCACGTCGGCGTTGGCCTTCGCGACGCCCGCGGCGATGGTGCCAATACCAGCCTCCGAGACGAGTTTGACGTTGATGTCGGCGTCCTCGTTCGCCGCCTTCAGGTCGAAGATCAGCTGTTTCAGGTCCTCGATCGAGTAGATGTCGTGCAGCGGCGGCGGTGAGATGAGACCGACGCCGGGCGTCGATTTTCGCACGTGGGCGATCATCTCGTTGACCTTCTGACCGGGCAGGTGGCCGCCCTCGCCGGGCTTTGACCCCTGCGCCATCTTGATCTGGAGTTCGTCCGCGCTCGAGAGGTACGTGCTGGTGACGCCGAAGCGGCCCGAGGCGACCTGCTTGACGGTACACTCGCGCTCGGTGCCGAAGCGTTCGGGCGGTTCGCCGCCCTCGCCGGAGTTGCTCTTCCCGCCGATGCGGTTCATCGCGACGGAATTGTTCTCGTGGGCTTCGGGCGAGAGGCTCCCGAGGCTCATCGCGGCCGTCGAGAACCGCCCGACGATGTCGGCGACGGGTTCGACGTCCTCGAGCGGGATCGACTCGCGGTCGGAATCGAACTCGAGGAGGCCCCGAAGAGTCCGCAGGTCTGCGGACTGGTCGTTGATCCCCTCGGCGTACTCCCGGTAGCGCTCGTAGTCGCCGGATCGAACGGCCTGCTGGAGCGTCCCGACGCTCTGGGGATTCCACTGGTGGTGGATGCCGCCCGAGCGGTGCTCGAACTCGCCCTGGCGGTCGAGGGTCGCTTCGTCGCCGAATGCGGCCTCGTGGCGCTCCAGGAAATCTGCTTCGATTTCGGCGAGGCCGATCCCCTCGGTGCGGTTCTCGGTCCCCTCGAAGTACTCCTCGGCCAGGCTCGAGTCGAGGCCGACGGCCTCGAAGATTTGGGCGCCCTGGTAGCTCTCGACCGTCGAGATGCCCATCTTGGCCATGATCTTCAGGAGGCCATCCTCGAGCGCGCCGACGTAGGCGTCGATGGCGACGCCAGTGTCCGCGCCGTCGGAGCCGGCCGTGAGGTCCTCGATGGTCTGGTAGGCGAGGTAGGGGTTGATTGCGTCGGCGCCGTAGCCGACCAGCGTCGCGACGTGATGGACGGTTCGCGGGTCGGCCGACTCGAGCACGATCCCGGCGTGGTTGCGCAGGCCGTTACGCACGAGGTGGTGGTGAACGGCGCCCATCGCGAGCAGGCTGGGGATCGCGACGCGGTCGTCGTCGACGTCACGGTCGGAGAGGATCACGACGTCGTTGCCAGCCTCGATTGTCGCGACGGTGTCCTCGCGAACGCGCTCGATGGCCGCCTCGAGGGCCTCGCCATCGGGCTTGTCGGCGGCTTCTGAGCGCTCGTAGGTGACGTCGACCGTTCCCGCCGTGACGTCGTTTTTCTCGCAATCGCGGATCGCCTCGAGTTCGGCGTCGGTGAGGACGGGCGAGTCGAGGACAAGTTGGCGGGCGTGGGCGGGCGACTCCGAGAGCAGGTTGCGCTGGAATCCCAGCCGGGACTCGAGCGAGGTGACCTGCTCCTCGCGGATGTAGTCGAGCGGCGGGTTCGTGACCTGCGCGAACAGCTGTTTGAAGTACGAGAACAGCGGCCGGTTGAACTCGGTGAGCACCGACAGCGGCGTGTCGTCGCCCATCGAGCCGATGGGGTCCTTGCCCTTCTGCATCATCGGCTCGATCAGATTCTCGAGTTCGTCGTGGGTGTAGCCGAACGCGGCCTGGTGAGAACGCAGTCCGTTGACGGCCTGGCGTGGTTCCGGGTCGGCCGTCTCGAGGAGGTCCTCGACGCGAACCTGTTCGCGGGCGAGCCACTCGCCGTAGCGGTCGTCGACGAGGCCGTCGAAGACCTCTTCGTCAGGGATAACCCGGCCCTCGTTCGGGTCGGCCAGGAACAGTTGGCCGGGCTGGAGCCGCCCGCGCTCGGCGATTTTCTCTGGTGGGGTCTCGAGCGCTCCGGCCTCGCTGGCGGCGATCAGGCGGTTGTCGGTCGTCACGTCGTACCGGCAGGGACGCAGGCCGTTCCGGTCGAGAACGGCGCCGACGCGTTCGCCGTCGGTCGCCGCGACGAGTGCGGGGCCGTCCCACGGCTCGACGAGCGAGGCGTGGAAGTCGTACCAATCCTTGCGCGCCTGATCCATCTGGTCGTCGCCGCGCCAGGCCTCGGGGACGAGCATGCGGAGTACGTGCGGGAGGTCACGACCGTCCTGCAACAGTAGTTCGACCGCGTTGTCGACGCTCGCAGTGTCGGACTGGTCGGGATCGTTGATGACGGGTTTGACGGCCTCGAGATCGGCTATAACGTCGCTCTCGAGGTCCGTCTCGCGGGCGCGCATCCAGTTGACGTTGCCCTGGATGGTGTTGAACTCGCCGTTGTGGACGACATTCCGGTAGGGGTGAGCGAGGTGCCACGCCCCGAGCGTATTCGTCGAGAAGCGCTCGTGGACCATCACGAACGTCGACTCGAGGCGCTCGTCGGCGAGGTCGGGGTAGTACTCGGCGACCTGCTCGCCCTTGAGGAGGCCCTTGTAGACGAGCGTCTTCGAGTCCAGTGAGCAGACGTAGAATCGATCGGACCCGTCGACGTCGGCGTCCTCGACCGCGTTCTCGAGCGCGCGCCGGGCAACGTAGAGACGGCGGTCGAAGTCGTCGTCGGCCAGTTCGTCCGTCGACGAGACGAACACCTGCCAGACGTCGGGTTCGGACTCGAGGGCCGTCGCGCCGAGGCCGACGTTTTCCGTCGGTACGTCTCGCCAGGCGAGGGTCTCGAGTCCGTACTCGGAGAGGGTGTCCTCGAGGAGGTCGACGAGCGCCTCGCGGGCGGCGTCTTCCTGTGGGAGGAAGATCGATCCGGCGGCGTACTGCGGCGGCAGGTCGACTGTGAGTTCGTCGCGGAAGAAGGCGTCCGGCGTCTGGAGCACGATCCCCGCGCCGTCGCCGGTGTTCGCTTCGGCGCCGGTGGTGCCCCGATGCTCGAGGTTGACGAGGAGTTCGAGGCCGTCGGCGACGACGTCGTGGCTCGCTCCGCCGTCGAGGTCCATAACGACGCCGAGACCGCAGTTCGACCGTTCGTCTACGGGGCTGGCGAGGCCCCGCTCGCCGTGAGACGAGTCACTGTGTGGCTGTGTCATACACACTCGAGTGACCCACACCCACAAGAGGATACCCCATTATGACTAAGGGTATTATAATGCCATATTAGGGAATTAAAACCGTAAGGGTGTACGAGAATACGAAAGCGCGTACTAGGGGCGCAGGAGGGGCATTGAACGCTCGGTAAATCGGTTCGCGGCCGGCCGGCGGTCACATCGCTCTCGCTCAGTGAGAATCGTCGCCAGAGAAAGTGTCAGAGGCACGTAGTGTCCATCCGCTGGATGCACACCACGATAGATAGTCATCGCCGGAGCCATATGCACTATGGGGCTAAACGATTAGGTTCGGGTGAGTCACTCATTCACTCACACTCACTCTCCTTTGCACTCGTTCGCTCTCTATCGCTTGTAGACACTCGCTGGCTCACGGTCGTACACCCATATTCACGCCCACCCGTCCACGCGGAGACGAGGACTCGAGGGCGCCGCTACGCGAACACACGGGCACCGGAAGAACGTTCCGAGACGAACAGGGGAGAGGACCGCTCGATCAGTAGGTTCTGGCGAAGTACGCCAGCTGGTCGGCGTGCTCGCCACAGACCGTACAACTGGCGTCTTCGTCCTCGGGCGCGGCAGCCTCGCCGTCGGTCTCGGCGCTCTCCTCGGCGAGAGGCTGGAGGACGATCTCCGCGGAGACCTTCTCCTTGATGGCCTCCTCGCAGGCCTGGTCGCCACACCACGGGACCTTCACGTAGCCGCCGTGGCGCCCGATCGTCCCCATGATCTCCTCGGGACTGTCGGCCGTTCGCACGTTCGACTCGAGGGTCTTCCGGGCGGCCTCGTACAGTTTCTCGTAGATTGCGTCGAGGTGCTCCTCGACGGTGTCGGCGACGCCCTCGCGGTCGGCGACGGTCTTCTCGTTGTCCGGGCGGTGGACCAGCGTGACCTCGCTGTCGTCGGCCTCGTTGGGGCCGATCTCGATCCGGAGAGGAACGCCTTCGAGTTCGTGTTCGTTGAACTTGAAGCCGGGATTGCGCTCGTCGCGGTCGTCGAGTTCGACGCGGAAGCCCGCGGCCTCGAGTTCGTCGGCGACCTCGTTCGCGTAGCCCAGGACCTGCTCCTCGGTGTCCTCCTGCCAGATGGGGACGATGACGACCTGCGTGGGCGCGACGGTGGGGGGCAAGACGAGTCCCTGATCGTCGGAGTGGGTCATGATGAGCGCCCCGAGCGCGCGCCAGGAGAGCCCCCACGAGGTCGTGTAGGCGGTCCGCTCCTTCTCGTCCTCGTCGGCGAAGGTGATGTCGAACGCCTCCGCGAAGCTCTGGCCCAGGTGGTGGCTCGTGCCGCCCTGGACGGACTTGCCGTCGGGCATCAGACACTCGACGGTCGTCGTGGTATCGGCGCCGGGGAACTTGTCGTGTTCGGGCTTCTTCCCCTTCAGGACGGGGATGGCGAACAGTTCCTCGTAGACGCGTTCGTACTGCTCGAGGCGGGTCCAGACCTCCTCCCAGGCTCCCTGGTCGGTCTCGTGGGCAGTGTGGCCCTCCTGCCAGAGGAACTCCTTCGTGCGGAAGAACGGCTTCGTGTCCGTCGCCTCCCACCGAACGACCGAGCACCACTGGTTGAGCCGCATGGGGAGGTCGCGGTGGCTGCGGGTCCACTCGGCCATGAACGGCGCGATGATCGACTCGCTGGTGGGGCGGACGGCGAGGCGCTCCTCGAGTTCGTTGTGCCCACCGTGGGTGACCCACGCCACCTCGGGGTCGAATCCCTCGACGATGTCCTTCTCGCGCTCGAGGTAGCTCTCGGGGATGAACAGGGGGAAGTAGGCGTTCGTGACGCCAGTCTCCTTGAACCAGCCGTCGAGGGTGTCCTGGAGGGTCTCCCACAGCGCGTACCCGCGGGGTTTCATGACGATGAAGCCGCCCATGGGGGCGTAGTCCGCCAGGCCGGCCTTCTGTACGACCTCGGCGTACCACTCGCCGGGTCGATGATTCTTGGACTCGGTGATTCCGAGTTCCTGTGATTCTTCGCTCATACCTCGACAGTCTGCCAGCGCGCTCTTAAACGATGCGAAGGTACGGCGTCGGGTGACACGGGACCGGCGGCCGCGTATCGACGTGGATCACGGCTGTGTCGGCCGTCGATGACGCGTTGGCGGGACGTATACCGTCAACCCCGGCCTCGAATGCGGCGGTACACGACCGGTGAGAACCGAGGGACCAGTCTGGTCGACGGCCGCCCGACGCCAGTGCCGTCGGTTCGAACGCGCTCGAATACGCCGCGCTGGGCCAGCTCGTAGAGGTGTCGCTTGACGGTTTCCGCGGAGAGGTCGACGTCTGCGGCGAGCGTCACGGCCGTGTCGTCGATTCCCGTACTCGTGAGGCCCAGTTCGACGAACCGGTCGAGGACGATCCGCTTGCTATCGTGTAGCGACGTGAGCGTCTCGACGTGGACGCACCGGTCGGGCGTGGTTTCGACCGCCTCGTCGACGTGTTCGGTGCCGACGCTCGTCGCCCCGTCTCGTTCGGCGAAAATCGCGGCGGCGTACAGCGCAGTGAGCGCTCTCGTCGCGTCGCCAGCCGCCCAGTCCCCGATTTCGCGGACAAGCGCGTACTCGAATCCGTTGGAGGCGAGCGCAGTCGACGCCCGGGCGAAGAGAATGTCGAGGAGCGTTTCGGTGGAGTAGGCTGGAACTCGAACCGTGTTATCGACGCCCTCTAGCGGTCGTCGACCGACCGTGATCGTCGCCAGTGACGCGTTCGCGGGGAGTCGGCTCCGAATCGCCTCCACGTGCGATTCGTCGACGTGGTCGAGAGCGAGAACCGTTCGTTCCGCGGTCGTCATCGCGTCCGCTACCCGCCGTTCGAGCTCGTCGAAACCGATTCCGCGCTTCGGCGTCGGTTCGACGGTAAGCGCATCGAGCAAGTCTCGAAGGACGTCGAACGTACTCGACCCGCGTGCGTCGACGTAGACGAACTCCGTGCGCGGGACGACAGCCGTTCGGGTGGTGGTGACGATGGGCGCGTCGCTGGGCGAGAACCGCTCGCGAAGCAGGCGAAACAGGCTCGAAACGAGCACTGACTTGCCGGATCCCGGTGGTCCGTACACCCGACAGGACGGTGGGAGCGACCCGTCGAACGCCGGCTCGAGTACGTCGAGCAGTCGTTCTGCACTCGCTCCGTGACCGGTGGGTTGCTCGGGGTGGATCGCCGGATTCAGCGCGGCTTCGTCGACGAGTAGCCGGTTTCGATCGTCAGATATCCGACGGTCGACTCGTTCCCACAACTCCATTGATATCAGTACAAAACCTGCATCAAGTAAGTGTTTCGGCTACTGCCTACTTCTTTACGAGTGACGGGTGACTATCGATCACGAAAAGGACTGTGAGAGTAGCAACGGGACGATTCGCCCTGAGTGTACGAATGTTCTGTACTCGGAATAGAATTGAGTTAACGCTAGTATAGATTGTGTCCGTACGAGGGAAACTGGATCATACAAAATGGACCGTAGGATGGTGCATATTTATTAGGTTCCATTATATTTACTGCCACTATGGCATCTAGCGATGAATCCCGGCGACGATTTTTGAAAGGGGCGGCGTGTGCGTGCTGTGGTGCAACGCTCGCCGGTTGCTTGAGTGGAAATGGCGACGAAGACGACGGCAACGGCGACGGAAACGGAAACGGAAACGACTCGAGCCAGGGCGACTACCCCGAATTCGACCCGCTCGACCCCGAATTCCCGCAGCTAACTTCGACGCTGATGGAGCACAGCTTCGAAACCGGGGCCCTCGAGGAGCTCGACAACTTCGAGGAGCGAGACGAACCCGTCTACGGCAGTCCACCACGGGAAACGCCAGACGACGAGAGCGAGTGGATCGATCCCGACACGCTCGACTTCGCGATGGTTCCCACAGAGGATCCGACCGTCTTCGAAGGCGTACTCGACCCGCTGCTCGAGAACATCGCGGAAGAGACCGGCAAGGAAGTCGTCAACAACCCGCTCCAGTCCTACGCAGCCCAGATCGAGACGATGCGCAACGAGCGCCTGCACGTCGCCGGTTTCTCCACCGGGTCGACGCCGTTCGCAGTCAACAACTCGGGCGCCGTCCCGTTCAGCATTCAGGTCGGCGAAGAGGAGTTCGGCTACCGGCTGTGGGTCATCACGCAGGCCGACAACGACGAAATCACCGAACTCGATGACCTGGCCGGCAAGAGCGTCGCTCACACCAGCCAGTCGTCGAACTCGGGTCACCTCGCGCCGAACGCGCTCTTCACCGATGCTGGCGTGACCCCCGGCGAGGACTACGAGATCGAGTTCTCCGGCAGTCACGAGAACAGCGCCGCGGGCATCTACCACGGCGACTACGACGTCGCGCCGATCTGTAGCACCTGCTACGCCCGCGTCGCGGAGCGTGGCGACGTCGAGGCTTCGGAGATCAAGTGCATCTGGGCGAGCGCCCCGTTCCCGACGACCTCATTCTGCTACCGTTACAACCTCCACCCCGACATCCAGGAGGGTATCGAGCGGGCGTTCCTCGAATACGACTACCAGGACACGGAGATCGCCGAGGAGTTCGAAGGGCGCGGGACGTGGGTAGAGATCGATTACGCGACCCACTATCACGACATCCTCGTCAACCACCAGGTCAACGGCGTCGATTACGAGGAAGACGAAGCATAATACCCGATGCTCAAAGTAGTCGATCTGGACAAGACGTATCCGACCGGAGATCACGCGCTGAAGAGCGCCTCGATGGAAGTGTCGGGGAACGAAGTCGTCGCAATCATCGGCCCCAGCGGCGCCGGAAAGAGTACGCTCATCCGGTGTATCAATCGACTGACGGAGCCGACCGACGGGGAAGTGTGGCTCGACGACACCGAGTTGACCGAGCTGTCGAAGCGGGATCTGCGGGAAACGCGCCGAGACATCGGGATGATCTTCCAGGAGTACGGACTCGTCGAGCGCCTCACCGTCATGGAGAACGTCCTCTCCGGCCGGCTCGGCTACCTCAGCAACTGGAACGCGTTCCGTCGGAACTTCCCCGAGGAGGACGTACAGCACGCGTACGAAACCCTCGACCGGGTCGGTCTCGCCGGGATGGAGGACAAGCGAGCGGACGAGCTCTCGGGCGGCCAGCGACAGCGCGTCGGCATCGCCCGCGCGGTCGTCCAGCGCCCGAAGATCATGCTCGCGGACGAACCGACGTCGAGCCTCGATCCGGACACGTCTCGAGCCGTCATGGACCTCCTGACGGAGATCGCTCGAGAGGAGTCGATTCCGGTGCTCATCAACATTCACGAGGTCGAACTCGCGCTCGAGTACGCCGACCGCGTCGTCGGCCTCCACGACGGCGAGATCGTCTTCCAGGGCGGTCCCGAAGCCGTCGACGAGGGCGCGCGCGACGTCATCTACCGCGGTGAGAATAACGACCACCGCGATGCTGACGGTCAGATTTCGAGCGAACCGGGGTCCGCAATCACTGACGAGCACGCGCCGGACAAGAGCCCGACCAGAGACGTATGAGTAGCGGGACAAACGGGGACCGCACGAGCGAGGACCTGTGCACCGACGGAGGCTACCCCGGTACGTGGGAGCGGCCGACGGTGTTCTACAACGCCGCGGTGAAGTACGCCGTCTACCTGGTTATCACCGGATTCGTTCTCTGGAGTATCTGGGAGATGCGGATCGGCATCGATCGGTTCGTGTCCGGTTACGAGGCTGCAACGAGTCTCGCCGAGGGGATGTACCCGCCGAACTTCGGGCCACGAAAGCGCGAGCTCATCTACCGCGGAATGATAGAGAGCATGGCGATGTCGATCGTTGCCACGTTCGTCGGCGTCATCATCAGCATCCCGATCGCGGTGATGGCCGCCGAGAACCTCGTTCCTCGACCGGTCTACTACGTCGGGCGGGGAATCGTCTCGGTGTCGCGGGCGCTCCACGAGCTCGTGCTCGGCATCCTCGCGGTCATGGCCGTCGGGATCGGCCCGCTCGCCGGTGTGATCGCGCTGGTGTTCGCCACGCCGGGATTCTACTCGAAGTTGCTCGCCGAAGACCTGGAGGACATCGACGAAGGACAACGCGACGCCATCAGGGCGGTCGGTGGATCGCCGCTGCAAGTCCTGCTGTACGGCGTCTATCCCCAGGTGATCCCCCGAATCGCGGGGCTGGGGATCTACCGCTGGGACATCAACATTCGGGCGAGTACGATCATCGGCATCGTCGGCGCGGGCGGCATCGGGACGACGCTGCTCAACGCCTTCGACCGCTACGAGTACGACTTCGCGATCGCGATCATCATGGCCATCATCGCAGTCGTCCTCGTCGGTGAGGCAATGAGCGTCTACATTCGGAGGCGGATACAATGACCGATCAACCGATGGGGTCCGATACCTCGACGGCGTGGGACACCAGGGGTCGGAAGCGGCGATTCGTCCGGTACGTCGGTCTGCTCGTCACGTTCGTCGTCGTTGCGATCTCCTGGCGGGCACTAAACGTCCGGTACGAGTACCTCGAGACGGCCCCGGAGTCCGTTCGGGACCTCCTCAACCGAATGTATCCGCCGGACGCCGCGTACGCCAACGAAATCGTCGGTCCGCTGCTCGAGACCATCAACATTGCCGTTCTCGGGACGGGCCTCGCGATCCTGCTAGCGCTCCCCGTCGCGTTTATCGGGGCGGAGAACACCACGCCGAACCGGGCGACCTACCTGCTCGGAAAGTTCCTCATCGTCGCCTCGCGCTCGGTGAACGTCATCATCTGGGCGATCATCTTCGTAATCCTGTTCGGAACGAGCGCGCTCGCCGGCGTCCTGGCGGTCGGCTTCCGGTCGATCGGATTCGTCGCGAAGCTCATCGCGGAGGAGATCGAGGAGATCAATCCGACGCAGGTCGAGGCCGTTCGCGCGACCGGCGCGAGCAGAACGCAGACGTTGCTGTATGGGATCGTCCCGCAGGTGAAGCCGGCGTTCGTCGGGGTGTCGGTCTACCGCTGGGACATCAACGTCCGGTCGAGCACGATCATCGGCTTCGTCGGTGCGGGCGGCATCGGCATGGAACTCCAGAACAGCATCGACTTTCTCGACTGGCACCGCGTGTTGACGATTCTCATCGCCATCCTCGCGGTCGTCATCGTGAGCGAGCTGATCTCGGCGTACCTTCGGTCGAAGGTGCGCTGACCCCACTTTTTCTCTCCGCATGCACTACGACGGCATCATCTTCGACCTCGACGGAACCGTCTATCGGGGTGACCGACTCATTCCTGGAGCGACGGCCGCGATCGAGCGCGCTCGAGCATCCGGTTCGAGCGTCCTGTTCCTCTCGAACAACCCCACGAAGCGGCCGCCAGAGTACGCCGACCGGCTGACCGCGTTCGGTATTCCGACCGACGACGATGACGTGCTCAACTCGGCAGCCATCACCGCTGAGTGGCTCGGGGCGAACCATCCAGGTCGGCCAGCGCTGGTCGTCGGCGAGCGCCCGCTCGTTGCCGAACTCGAGGACGCCGGCATCACCGTGACGGAAGATCCCCGGCAGACGGAGATCGTCGTCGCGTCGATGGACCGGTCGTTCGACTACGAGACGCTCCGGCTGGCACTCGAGGCCCTCGACGACGAGACGCCGTTCGTCGCGACCAATCCCGACCGCACGTGTCCGGTCGAGGACGGGGAGATTCCCGACGCCGCCGGAATGATCGGCGCGATCGAGGGCGTTACCGGTCGATCGCTCGACCGCGTGCTCGGAAAGCCGTCGCCCACAGCGGTCGAGATCGCGATGGCGAGGATGGACTGCACCCCCGAACGGTGCCTGCTCGTCGGCGACCGCCTCGAGACCGACGTCGAGATGGGGGCCCGATCGGGGATGGCGACCGCGCTCGTGCTCACGGGGGCGAGCGACAGGACCGACCTCTCGAGTGCACGGTACGAACCGAACCACGTCCTCGATTCGATCGCCGACCTGCCGGAACTGCTCTCCGCCGGCGGGTGACCCGCTCGCTCTCTGCCCGGGTCGCGATGAGGAACCGCGAGGCCGTTTCTTCCGGTTCTCTCGCCTTTTTACAAATCCGTCACGAAGACGGGGTATGCGAAGCATCGAAGTTACCGAATACGGTGACAGTGGTGTCCTCCAGACCGCGGATCGCAAACGACCTGAGCCAGGACCGGGCGAAGTCAGAATTTTTGTCGAGGCCGCGGGGATCAACTTCGCGGACGTCATGCAGCGACGCGGCGTGTATCCGGGTGGGCCGGAACCGCCGTACGTCCCCGGGATGGAAGCCGCCGGAACCGTCGACGCCGCAGGTGAAGGCGTCGACCTCGAGGAAGGCGACCGCGTGGTCGGCATGCTCGGCGGGGGCGGATACGCCGAGTACGCCACCGCCAACGCGCAGATGCTCCTGCCCATCCCCGACGGGATGAGCTTCGAGGAAGCCGCCGGCTTCCCCGTCCAGTTCCTGACCGCCCACTCCTGTCTGTTCGAGTGGGGCGGCCTCGAGGAGGGCGAGTCCGTCCTGATCCAGGCCGCGGCGGGCGGCGTCGGCACGGCGGCCGTCCAGCTGGCTTCACGAGCCGGCGCGGAAGTCTTCGGCACGGCGAGCACCGAGGAGAAACTCGAGCTGGCGGCCGAGCTGGGCTGTGACCACCCGATCCAGTACACGGAGGTCGACTTCCGCGACCCCGTCGAGGAGGCGACCGACGGCGAGGGCGTCGACCTCGTCCTCGAGAGCGTCGGCGACGACGTGTTCGACCGGAGCCTCGACGCCCTCGCGCACTTCGGTCGGCTGGTCACCTACGGCGTGGCGAGCGGCGTGCCCGCGAGCGCCGAGAACCGGCGCCTGCTCTTCGAGAACAAGTCAGTCATTGGATTCCATCTCGGACAGGCGTCCCGTCACGACCCGAAGCGGATCATGCGGGCGGTTCCCGACCTGACCCGGGGGTTGGCCGATGGAGACCTCGAGGTAATCGTTGGGGAGACGTTCGCGCTCGAGGACACGAGCGAAGCCCACCAGTTCATCGAGGATCGAAAGAGTGTGGGGAAGGTCGTGCTGATTCCCTGAGCAGCACGCGGTCGTCGACTCGAGACGATGAGCCGACGATTCGAGAGGACGAATCGGTGAACCTCGGATGGCGAGTGATAGCTATTTTGTGCTGCCTGTGGGCCACTCACCTATGGCCACGGAACGCCCTCGAGAGGCCCGTCACAGCGAAATCGACGCGATTGTTGAGCAGAAGGCGGGCGGCGTCGCGGAGACGAGAGACGAAGCCGACAAGTACACCGTCCTCGGGGCCGCGAGCCGACGCACGTTCGCGAACTGGCTCACGCCGATCGAGGAGCACTTCGTCTGCCACCGGAACGACATTCCGGACGCCGACGCCGACGCGTGGACCGTCTCGCTCACCGGGAGGCTCGACGGGGAACTTTCGATGGCCGACATCCGAGACGAGTATCCGCGCGTGGCGGTCGCACACACGATGGAGTGTGCCGGCAACGGGCGCGGCCAGCACCGACCCGAGACGGGCAGCGTCCAGTGGGACTGCGAGGCTGCAGCCACCTCCCTCTGGACTGGGACTCCAGTGAGTTCGATTCTCCGCGATCACGGCGTGAGAGCGGCCGACGGGCAGTGGCTCACGACGGTCGGCGGCGACCCCTCGGACGGCGACGACGTGTTCGCTCGGTCGATTCCGCTCGAGAAGGCCCTCGACGACTGCTTGCTGGCGTACGAGATGAACGGCGACCCGCTGCCGCGAGAACACGGCTACCCCGTTCGCCTGATCGTTCCCGGCTGGTACGGCGTCAACAACGTCAAGTGGGTCGAGGAACTCCGCGTCATGGACTCGATGGTGACCGAGGGGAGCCTCGAGCGTCCCGGAGAACACGCCCACTGGCAACAGGAATCCTATCGCATCTATCCCCAGGGAAGCGAACCGGACGAGAACGAGACGGTCGACACGTACGATACGTGGGCCCAGCTCGAGGGAGCTGTCGAGCACCCGTACACGTTCGACGCGAACGTAATGTCGCTGATCGGCGCCCCGTCCGGGGAATCACCCGTCGGCGTACGTCCGGACGAGACGGTCGAGGTGCGCGGCGTCGCCTGGGCGGGCGACGACGCGGTCGACCGCGTCGAGGTCTCCACGGACGGCGGCGAGACCTGGAACGATGCAGAACTGTTCGGCCCCGACTACGCGGGCGCGTGGCGACTCTTCCGGTACGACTGGGACGCTGGTCCGGGCAGCCACACCCTGCTGTCGCGCGCCGCCGACGACCTGGGCCGACGACAGCCGGCGCGAATCTCCGGACCGGAAGCCTGGCGCGACGCCCTCGAGACCGACGAGTATCCCTGGAACGAGGGCGGGTACGCCGCGAACGCCTACGAACCGAACAGCGTGGTCGTCGAGGTCCGTGCCGACGACCGGGACGTCAGCGAATAATCCGAATCGTGTGCGCCGACGCGGTCACTCCTCGAGCGACGCGCCGCGCTCGAGATCGTAGTCGACGAACTCGGCTTCGTCGAGTGGTCGTCCACCCTCGAATGCGAAGGTTCCCTCGACGGTATCGCCCTCGAGCACCGCGGGTAGCCAGAGGTGATCGTCCTCCCACATGCTGTCGTACGGCACGTCCTCGACTGAAACCCACTCGGGGTGGGCCTCCTCGGTCGCCACCGGTTCGCCGTCGTAGGTCTCCGTTCGGAACACGTGACAGACCGTGTGAACCTCCCCGTCGAGGGTGAACGTGAGCTCGCCGGCCTGCTCGAGCGCCTCGAGGGGGAGCTCGAGGCCGACCTCCTCGCGAACCTCGCGAACAGCGCACTCACGCGGCGTCTCGCCGTCCTCGAGTTTGCCGCCGGGTCCGTTGTACCACCCCTCGCCGAGTCCACGTCGCTTCTCGATGAGGAGTACCTCGTCGCCGTCCAGGACGAAACAGAGCGTCGCCTCGATCATGCTCGAGGGTTCGACTGTGCGGACAAAACTGGTGTGGTCCGCTGCGGCTGAGGCTTCGTTTCACCCCGAGGTAGACGGGCCTGATCTCGGCCGTTCGGATACGGCCACCCTCGTCGGATGAGGCTCCCTGTCGATAATGGACCTTACGAACTACGTCTCTCGCTTCGATCCGCTCCACAAAATCGAAGGTCGATGACAACAAATAGACTCAACGATGGCCACCGAAGCGACGTTTACCGTCCCCTCGAGTCAGTTCCCGCTGGGGACCGTGTTCGAGCAGCTACCGGACGTGACGGTCTCCCTGGAGCGGATCATCCCCGCACAGGACGTGGTAGTGCCCTACTTCTGGGTGCGAGGGACCGTCGTCGACGACATCGAGGAGGCATTTACCGAACACCCCGGCGTCAGAGACATCCATCTCGTCGACTCCGTCGCGGACGAGTATCTGCTGCGCGTCGAGTGGGCGGTCGAGTATTCGGGCGTACTCAGCGCGCTCGTAGAGACGGAGATACCGCTCATCGAAGCCGTCGGCACGAGCCACGAGTGGACGTTCGATGTTCGCGGCGACGACCGAAGCGACATCGCGGCCTTCCAGCAACGCTGTCGGGAGCTGGACGTACCGGTCACGCTGACGAGCCTCCACGCGTTGACGCCGGTCGAGACGGACACCGAGGCGGCACTCACCGATCCCCAACAGGAAGCGCTGGTACTCGCCTTCGACCGCGGCTACTTCGAGACCCCCCGGGAGGTGACGATGGGGGAGGTCGGCGACGAACTCGGCATCTCCCAGCAGGCCGTCGCCTCTCGCCTTCGGCGCGGAATAAAACACATTCTGGGGAGTACGCTCTCCGAGACAGGCCGCTCGGATCGATAGATCGCTTAAAAGGGTTTTGTATAACGCGAAGCAATCCTGATGGTCGTTCTCCTTGGACTACACGTACGATGCCCTCCGGTAAACGCGAGCGTACACTCGTCGCATGTTCCGCCTGCGGGACCGCCTATGCAGCCACGAGCTGGTCCGACGGACAACTGCAACCGATCGGAACGAAGAACGGCTGCCGGTGTGGGTCGACGGAGTTCCGCGAGGTCCGTTATCGAGAAACCGCCCCTCAGGAGGAAGAAGCCGACTGACCGGTTCGAAGCAGCGCGCTAGGCCTTCGCGTCGGCGCTCGAGTCCGCGTCCGTCCGGTCGAACAGGCGGTCGAGGCCGAGTGCGAGCGCGGCCGACAGAGTGGCTCCGATGAGGGCGAAGCCAGCGAGCGCGACGAAGAAGGTCGCGAGGCCTGCCTCGCCGAGCAGAAATCCACCGATGGCGATGCTGGTCGCGCCAAATCCGAACTCGCCGAGGTAGGTGTAGCCGTAGGAGAGGCCGCGGCTGTCGGCGGGCGTGTAGACGGCGACGGCGTTCTGGTAGAACGGCTGGATGGCGAACAGGACGAAGCCCAGGACGCCACAGAGGACGAGCAGGGCGCCCAGGCCGCGGTCGACGATGGGGACGAACGCGAGTGCGAGAGCGGCCAGGACGGCGAAGAGTGCGGCCAACCCGCGAGCCGCTGGAACGCGGTCCGTGAGCTTCCCGCCGGTATACTGGCCGGCCATGCCGACGACCAGCAGGCCGACGTAGACGTAGAAGCCAGGGTCGATGTCGTAGCGCTCGAGCGTCGGGAACAGTTCGAGTCCCTCGAGCGCCGGCAGGCCGGTCATGATCTCGGGCAGGTAGGTAAGCACGCCGCGGTAGTACAGGCCCTCGAAGGTGACGAGGACGAAGACGATGGCAAAGGCGCTGGCGAAGAGCGCCCGAGAGTTGGCGAGAAACTCCGGCAGCGAGAGCGCCTCGTCCCGCCCGGCATCGACGTCGTCCGCGACTGCGGCGGTCGCGTCGAAGTTCGCACTGAGCCCGTAAGCGACGGCGACGAAACCGGGGATCGCCAGCAGGGCGGCGACTACGGGCCACTCGAGGACGATCAACAGCGTGGCGGCGACGAACGGCCCGAGGGCGATGCCGAAGTTGCCGGCGATGCCGTGCCAGGCGAAGACGGTGCCGCGCTCCTCGACGCCCGTGCTGATGAGCGCGAGTCCGGCGGGGTGGTAGACGCTGGCGGCGATACCCCACAGCAGGAGGCCGACGGCCACGGCGTAGATAGACTCGAGGACGGAGGCCGCCGCGAGGGTGACGAAGGCGAGGCTCATCCCCAGCAGACAGAGCAGGATGAGCCGCTTCGGACCGTACCGGTCGGCGAGGACGCCGCCGGGAAGTGCGCCGATACCGAAGGGAGCGTACCCCAGCGCGACGACGAACCCGACGAGGGTGACACTCACGTCGAATTCGGCGAGCCAGACGACGAGGAAGATCGGTATCGAGGTCTCGAACCAGTGGACGAGGGCGTGGCCCGCCATGGTGAAACCGGCGATCGAGCGGTCGTTCGAATCGAGAGACATGCGAGACGGTGGTCAAATGGCTGGCGTCGGGGTACTTAGCGACTCGGAAATCGGCAGAGTGGCGGGGGCGTTCGGTGGCCGCGCTCGCTGACCTCGAGAACTCGAGACGCTGTCCCCACCCGCACCCTTTTGTCGGGTACCGATGTGTGACAGAGTATGGCGGATCGGACGATCGGCTACGCCGACGAGATGGAGTACACGACCCTGGGCGAGACGGGACTCGAGGTCTCCTGTCTCTGTCTGGGCTGCATGAACTTTGGGAGCGCCGAGCCCTGGATGATCGATGACGAGGAACAATCGATCGAGATCGTCGAGCGCGCGCTGGATCTCGGGATCAACTTCCTCGACACGGCCAACGTCTACTCCCGCGGGGAGAGCGAGGAGATCGTCGGCCGGGCGATCGAGCCCTACGACCGGGACGAACTCGCGATCGCCACGAAGGTGTTCGGACGCATGGGCGACGGACCGAACCGGCAGGGCCTCTCGAGGAAGCACATCTTCGACCAGTGTCGAGCGAGTCTCGAGCGCCTCGGGACCGATTACATCGACCTCTACCAGATTCACCGGTGGGACGAGGAGACGCCGATCGAGGAGACCCTGCGCGCGCTCGACGCCCTGATCGACGAGGGGGTCGTTCGCTACGTCGGCGCGAGCACGATGACAGCCTACCAGTTCACGAAGGCGCTGTACACCGCCGACGTCGAGCACCTCGAGCGCTTCGTCTGCATGCAACCGGAGTACAATGCCGTGGATCGCCACGAGGAGGCGAACCTCCTTCCCGCCTGCGCGGGCGAGGGAGTCGGCGTCATCCCCTGGTCGCCGCTGGCCGGCGGCTTCCTGACCGGAAAGTACGACCGGGACGACGATCCTGACGAGGGGCGGGCCGCGACCGACGAGTACACGAGACGGCGCTTCACCGACGAGAACTGGGCCGTCCTCGAGGTCATCGAGGAGCTCGCCCAAGAGCAGGGCGCGACCGCCGCGCAGGTATCACTGGCCTGGCTCCTCCACAAGGACGTCGTCGACGCGCCGATCGTCGGCCCGCGGTCGATCGACCACCTCGAGGAGAACGTCGGGGCCGTCGGGGTCGAGTTGACGGAGGGAGACCTCGAGCGCATCGAGGAACCGATCGATCCGCGGTGGCCTGCGCCGGGGAAGAACTGACGTGACGACCGGATGAGGTGGAGACGACACCGCCAACGAACACTGTCGTACGGGTCGACGTTGGCGTATCTTCCCCAGCAATACGTTTAATAATTCCCACATTTAGCCAATTACTTATACTTTTGATATATAACCATACTATGATCCGAAGAGAGTGGCTCCACTTTGGCATGCTCTTTCTCGGTTTCGCACTCTTCTTCCCGGCTATACTCAGTGGACTCGCTGCGGTGGAGTACGAAATTGCCCTCGAGGAAACCGCTACGGACGGCGGTGAGGTTTCAGACGAGATAGATCGGTACGGAGTCGCTCGGTACGACGAACTATCGACCGAGCACCGGCGGATCGTCGACGGCGCGGTCGAGGGTGAACGATATCGATTCGACGACGACGAGAACGTCGCCATCGCGTGGGGTGACGGCCGTGTCGTCTCTCGAGACGGACAGTATCACGTCATTCCTCGAGAGACGGTCGTCGACTGGATCAGTCCGAGTGGACTGCTCGCGCTGGCATTCGGGATCGGAGGGGTGGTGTTGATCGTGGAATCGATTCGTCGGCACCACTTTCCTCGGTATCGTCCGTTCCGACGGGCGAGGTAGCTCGCCGGCTATTCGATTTCGGACGGCGTAACGGTTATTCCTCCTCGAGCGACTCGTCGTTCACGCCGACGGCTCTCGAGACGTCCACGTTCTCTGGGTCGTCCTGACCGCCGACGACCAACTCGCCGTCCTCGTTCTCCACGTAGACGTCGTCGGCGAACCCGCCCTCGGCGTGGGGGTGCTCGGGATTCTCGAGGCGTTCGGGCGTCGACGGGGCCTCCGGAAGCCCACCGTCGGGCCTGAACTCGCCCAGGGGTCGATCGATCGTGATCCCCCAGGTCGCGAAGAAGTCGTGGTAGCGGTCGTAGTGGTCCTCGAGTTCGTCGGCGGGGAACTCCATCATCTCGGTCCAGCCGTGGTTGTAGAAGTCGAAGTTCGCCTGGATGTGCGTGATCTCGCGGGCCTCGGCCTCGGAGTACCCGGCGCGCAGGGCCTCGAGGTAGCTGTCCATCGTCGCCTCGAAGAGGCCGTCGAGATGGGCCTTGCGTTCGTCGGCACGGGCCGGATCGGCCTTGCCCAGGAAGATCTTCGTGTGCAGGCGAACGAGACCCGAAATGGCCACCGAACGAACGACTGGGGTCTCGAGGGCCTTTCGGGAGGCGAAGTGACGGGCGTTCTGGCGGAGTTTCATACTCGAGCGGACGGACTCGAGCCTAATGAGCAATGTGGAGTGGACGGATTGTCTAGCTATAGACAGTATAGTATGATCGATTCCTTGATGACGAACGAGCGACGCCCGCGGCGAGGCTACTCGACGATGGCGCCTCGACCTCGAGGGTAGTCCAGATAGCAACCGACTTTAACCCCCGTTACGAAATTTCCCGACATGACCGAGTACGTTATCATCGGGGACGGGATCTCCGGCAGTTCGGCCGCGGAGACACTCCGGGAGGAGGATCCGGAGTCGTCGATCACCGTCATCACCGATGAGGGCGAACCGCTGTACAATCGCATCCTGATTAAAGAACACGCCAAGGGCAAACTGCCCGAGGCACCCATCTCGATCCACGACGAGGACTGGTACGACGAGCGCGACATCGACCTCTCGCTCAACACGCACGTGACGACGATCGACACCGACGAGAAGATCGTCCGCACCCACGAAAAAGACGACGTTCCCTACGACAAACTGCTGATCGCGACGGGCGGAACGCCCACGCAGTTGCCGGTCGAAAACAGCGACGCCGAGGGCGTCCACCACTTCTGGACGTTCCAGGACGCCCGAAAGATCCGCGAGAGCGCTGAAGCGGCCGACGACGCCGTCATCGTCGGGGCCGGATTGTTGGGCATCGACTTCGCGGCAGTCTGTGGTTCCCAGGGCGTCGACGGCAAGTTCCTGATGCGCGGGGACCGCTGGTGGCGCTACGCGCTCTCGGCCGACGGCGCCGAGATCATGCACGAGGGGATGCGAAACGTAGGCGTCGAGCCGATCTTCGACAGCGGCGTCAGCGAGTTCGAAGTCGACGAGGACGGCCGCGTCGAGGCCGCCATCGGCGGCGACGGCAACCGCTACCCGTGTGACTTCGCCGGCGTCGCGATCGGCCTGACGTTCAACACCGAGTTCCTCCACGACACCGACCTCGAGCAGGACAACGGCATCGTCGTCGACGAGTACATGCAGACGAACCTCGAGGACGTCTACGCGGCGGGCGACCTGACGCAGTTCTACGACGTTCTCCTGGGCGAGCAGGCCCAGAACGGCTCGTGGGGCTCGGCCAAAGAGCAGGGTCGAGTCGCGGGCATCAACATGGCCGCCGACGACGAGGCCGAGCCCTTCGAGTGGGTCTCCTCGTACTCGATTACCCACTTCGACTTCCCGTTCCTCTCCTTCGGTCACCCCACCCTGGGCGACGAACACGCCGAACGCCGCTACTCAGACACCGAGTGGCGCCGTATCGCGTTCAAGGACGGCAAGGTCGTCGGCGGCGTCCTCATCGGCGACCTCTCCGCCCAGAGCAAGCTCAAACAGCTCATGCGCCAGCAGCGTATCGTCGCCGACCAGGCCGAGGTCCTCCTCGAGAAGCAAGTCGACCTCGACGAACTCGCGCCGAGTCAAGATCAATAGTCGGGCAGTCGTCGCTGAGGGCCTGTCGCTCGTTCATCGACACACCGCAGGTATAGTTATTGTCGACGTCCTCGTGCGGTGATACGTTGTAGCAGTTGTGCTGAACTCACAGCGCAAATGTTACAACGACAAATGCTCGAGGAGCGGGTATCTGAATCACTCGATCCGTATGAACGAGATCACTTCTGGATTGACAGCTGCCTGCGTCTGGCGAAACTACCGGATAGCACGCATGCGGGTGTCAGGTTAGCGAGGTCGTCGGGTTCTACCGACTCTCGTCGCGATTCACCGCACCCGACAACCTCTGTTACTCGTCCGGTTCGTCCGTATTCGACTGCCGGCGCAGCCACTCGAGGCCGAGGAGGCCGCTGACGATCCCTGCGCCGGTCGTGAAGCCGGGTGACTCGTCCGCGTCGGTCTGGGAGGTGCGTTCTTCGGCCTCGGTAGCCCCGTCGTCTCCGTCGTCGGAGTCGGTCGTGGTCTCGTCATCGTCGTCGGATCCGTTCCCGTCGGAGTCGGTCGTATCCTCGCCGTCGTCGTTTTCGTCGCCGGGAACTTCGCAGCTGTCGCCGCCGCCGGACTCCTCATCTTCGTCCGACGTCTCCTCGTCACCGGTGTCGTCGGTGCTGTCGCCGTCGTCCGCGCCATCTTGCCCATCGTCGTCAGTTCCGTCTCCCTCGTCAGCGGAGTCATCTTCGTCGTCCGTCTGTTCCCGAAGCGCGAAGAGTTCCTCTTCGTGTTCGACGTATATCGTCTCGCCGCTGATCGCCCGAATGTGTCCGACCGGTGCGTCGTCTTTCGAGAGCGTCCACTTCTCGCTCCCGTCGTTTTTGTCGAGCGCGACGAGTTTCTGATCGTAATCCCGGTCTCCGTGGTTGTGGCCGTCCACCTCGAAGTAGACGTAGACGGTCTCGCCACTGATAACGGCCTCCCCGTAGGTGTACGTGACGTCGATGCTCCAGTCCTTGTACTCGTCGTCGTGGGCCGAGTAACTGCCGTAACCCTGATCGTTTCCTCCGATCGCGGATTCGTTGCTGAGTGCCCGTCCGGTATGCGACGGGACATGGTTCAGCAACTCGCCAGTTTGGGCATCGTAAAGCGGGTTTTCCTCCCCCGGCAACTCGACGAGAACCGCCGTCTCAGTCGCGTAGATATCGTGTCCTGAGTTGTAGTTGTAGTACCCTCGCCAGTTCTGCCAGACGGTCTCTCCGGTCGTGTGATCGAACGCGAGAGTGCCGTTCTCCGTACCAGCGTACACGAGGCCGTTCGCTGCGGCGGTCCCGGTGACAAATCCGGACTCCTTTTCTTCACCGTCGCTCGACTCGACGACGGCCGTGTCTTTTTTCCATCGGACCGACCCGTCGTCGGCCTCGAGCGCGTACAGGGTGCCGTCGACGACGGCGAAGACGCTGTCGTACGCTACTGTGTGGTTGCCCGTCCACTCCTCGGCACCGAGCGTACTCTCCCAGCGGACGCTGCCATCGTCTCGATCGAGCGCTACAATCTCGCCACCGTTGAGATACACCGTCTCGCCGACTACCGCGGGACTGTGCGCGTCGACGTCGGTGTTCTCCCAGAGGAGCGAGCCATCTGCCGCGTCGAGGGCGATGACCCCGTCCGTCGTCGTCGTATACACGGTGTCGTCGGCGACTGCCGTCGTGTACACGGTGTAGTCACCGAGTTCGATGGGGTCCGTCCGGTCAACGGACCAGGCGATCTCGAGCGAGTCGCCGTCGAACTCGTACCCGTCCTCGATGAACCTGGCGTGGCCGGCGTCACCACGGTGCGACGCCCAGTCTTCGTCCATCTCCGGGTTGGGGACCAGCGACGGATCGGGGAGGTCCCCATCGACGTCGGATGCGCCGACCCCACTCGAGGCGAGTCCAATCCCGGTCGAAAGCGCTGCACCTGCTGCAAGGACCGAACGGCGATGCACATCGTGCATACCCCTTCCACCATCAATGAGTCCCTTTACTATCCAGGTATTATGACTGAGTTATTCTATTTACAACTGTTTCACATGTCGAATTCACCCTCCTTGACCGGTTCGGGCAACGATTGCCAACAGCATCTCGTTGCGACGAATCAATCCTCTGTATCTCCCGCTACACCTCTGACAACAACTCAGTAGTTTGTCGAGGTACTGCAAGATAGAACGGCGCAACTGTTTCACGAGATGCAAGTCAACCAACCAGAAGTGGTGATTGCACAGTACAGAGCGATCAGTTAACGGACGAATGTAGTTAGTATCATAACGACTCCGATCGGGAGATACACTGGCCCTAGCCCAGCGGTGCACGTATTGACCCCGCCGTCAGGCGTATAGGTGACTGTCAGGCCAGTAACTCCCTCGAGTTCGTAGCCACCCGGCGGCCCGTCGGGCCCGTATCCCACATCACTACACGTCGACCAGAAGAATAGTGGACTGATGAGGACAAGGAGGACTCCAAGAAAAAGCAGTTTCCGCCTCGTCTTCGGCTTCATACGACGGCTTCCCGTTCGGGAGTCATAGAATTTTCTACGCTCGTGTGGGGCGTCTCCCACATCGGTTGGTTCCAGACCAATGATCGAGATAAACAACGGATTCCACTCGTTCGATGCGCTTTAGCCCACCTGCAATCGAGCATCAAATGGAATTCTGTTAACGCATCAATTGTCGAACTAATGGCTCGAGCGGAGCCACAACACGGATAACGTCCGAACTCACAGAAGAATGCGTAGAGACTCGCGCCAGAAGCAGTGAAAGACAACTCATGGAATGGCACGTATCACTGTGGACGGCGCTTCTCGGTGTTACCGCACTCGTCTCGTTCGCGTTCGCAGTGTACGTCTTCCGGAACTACTACCGACGAGACGACGCCGTCGTCGTGGCCTTTTTCGGAATCTCCACTGCGACCGTGTGGTGGTCGCTGACTTACGCGCTCCAGGTCTCGGCGACGACGGTGTCGGCCAAATTGGCCTGGAATCGATTCGTCTGGACCGGCGTCGCCCTGATGATGGTCTCGTGGCCGCTCTTCGTTCTCGTCTACACGGGACGGGAGCGGTGGGCTCGTGGGAAGCGGCTCGCCCTGCTCGCCGCGCTACCGACCGCGACGCTCCTGCTCGTGTGGGGTGGCAGGGCAGACCAGTTTTTGTATCTCGAGCCGGCCGTCGAATACGTCGACGGGCTCTACGTGCTCACGTTTACGCCAGGGGCGTTCTTCCTGTTCGTGCAGGCGTACTCCTACGCGATCAACGGCGTGACCTACGTGCTGCTCTGGCGAACGATGAGACGCCAGGCCGGGCCAGTCCGTCGGCAGGCGATACTCCTGTTGGTCGCGGGACTCATACCGGCCGTCGCCACCCTCGTCGGCATGACCGGGTGGATCACGCCACTGTTTTTCGATCTCACGCCGCTCGCGTTCCTGCTCACGACGCCCCTCGTCGCCTGGGCGTTGTTCAGCCACCGGCTGTTCGAAATCTCGCCGGTCGCCCGAGACGTGGTGTTCGAGAACCTGGCGGACGGCGTGGTCGTCCTCTCGGACGGAGGTACCGTTATCGACGCCAACGACCCCGCGCGGTCGCTGTTCGACGATCGAATACTCGGAATCTCGCTCCCAGAGGCGTTCGAAGCGTATCCAGAGGTCGTCTCGGTCGTCGACAATGATGCTGACAACGAGCGTGTCACGGTCGAAACGAGCGAGGAAACGAAACGACTCGAGGTATCTGCGCTGGACGTGACGTCAGGAGGAACCGTTGCGACAGTCCTGCTGTTCGAGGACGTGACCGACGAGGAAACGCTCGAGCGACGGTACCAGAGCATGATCGAAAAGTCACCGAACGTGGTCGCGACCGTCGACGAAGAGTGGACGTTCCGATACGTGAGTCCGTCCATCACGCGGGTGTTGGGCTACGAGCCGGCACAACTCGTCGGAAATTCGCTCCTCGAGTACGTCCATCCGGACGATCGAGCAGACCTACTCGAGTTGCGGACACAGTCTCGAGAGCGACCCGGTACCGATTCGATCGAACATCGGGTGACACACGCCGACGGTACCTGGAACGTGTTCAAGACGACGACCGAACCGCTGTTCGACGGTGCCGGCGAGTTCGTCGTGACCTCGACGGACGTCACCGACGAGCGAATCTACGAACAGCGACTCCAGGTGCTCAATCGCGTGCTTCGACACGACGTCAAAAACAACGTGAACATCATCACGGGCTACGCGGATCTGCTCGCGGATCACATCGATGCCGGCGGCGAATCGTACCTCGAAACGATCGAGGAGAACGCAACGGCCCTCGCCGACCTCAGCGAACTGGCGCGGGAAGTCGATATGGTGTTACACGGGAAGTCGGACCATCAGACGGTCGACATGGCGGCTGCAGTCGATGCGGCGACCGAGCGGCTACAGCGGAGTTACGACGATGCGACCGTTACTGTCGGCATCGACGTCGACGTCGACGAAGCGGCGCTCGCCCTTGTTAATCCTCTGTACCCGTCGGCGATCGACAACGTCCTCAAGAACGCGGTCGAGCACAGCGATCGGTCGAACCCGTCGATCGAGGTCACCCTCGACCGGACGGAGACGACCGTCGACGTGGTCATCGCCGACGACGGGCCGGGCATCCCGGCGGTCGAACAAGAGGTGCTGACTGCCGGACGGGAGACGTCGCTGGAGCACGCCAGCGGACTCGGGTTGTGGCTCGTGAACTGGATCGTTGCTCGATCCGGTGGAGACGTCGAGTTCGCCGAGAACGAGCCTCGAGGGAGCATCGTTCGACTCCAGTTTCCGCGAGCGACCACGGCGACAGCGAGCGCACAAGCCAGTTGATTTCTCGAGAGTCGATTTCGACGTCGCTCGAACCAGTTCACGCTCGAGGAGGTGCCTCGATAACAGTTGCTGGACAGTGGCGGGAAGGATTGGTGCAAAATTCAGTTCACGGAACGACGCACCATGGACGGACGGAACGAGTCGTTAGTAGGCGAACATATTGTTCCGCGCGATTCTTCCTGGAACCGAACGTTTATGACCGCCCGTGTCAATTGGTATCTTGGAACATGTCCTCCAGTGACACTGAACCCCTCCAGCGGCAGTTGACCGTCCGGCGAACCGAATCGATCCCGGCATCGTCGCGAGTTCGCCACGTTGATCAGCTGAGTGAGGAGGCACTAACCCGGTTCCTCGAGGTCGTGGAAGCCGGCTCGACTGCCGTCCGCGAGGACATGGAACTGGCCGATGGCGACGTGATTATTCACACCGACTACTTCTGCGTGAGTTACGACTGAGCCCAGGTCGTTCCAGGTTACCGGGAGTGGATTTCGAATCACCCCCTCCTGCGGGCAGGTCGACAATCCGCCTCTGGGTGGTGTGCCGTCGGCCTGTCGCCGGGCGTATCGAAGCGGTTTTCCGGGGTGCGACGCAATCTAGGCGACATGAACGGCGGAAGCGACATGACGCTCGCGTTCGAACTCGAGGCCCTGCAGGCGCTCGCCTCGCCGGAGGCCGTCTTCGACGACGCTCGGGGCTGGAGTTCCTACGTCGGCGTCGTCTCCGAGGAGCCGACGTACGTGGTGACGAACTTCACCCGGAAGAACCGGGTCCGACAGGACTTCTTCTCTGGCCCACGCGGCAAGGCCGAGAGCCTCGAGAGCGTCAAACGCCAGTTCGATACGGATCGACACGTCTTCGTCGGCGTCGGCGACGACGACGAGGCCCTCGCCGACGAGGTCGGCTGGGAGTTCCTCCACGTCGAAGACGCCGCGGAGGCGGCCGATTGGACGCTGTCGACCGAGCCGGAGGAAGCCGACGATCCGGACGAGGCGATTCGCGACGACTGGCCCTGAAATGGCCCAGCTCTCGGTACTGACGGCCATCGACGAGGCGTTCGAGCGCATCAGCGACCGCCGCGCTCTGACGGTGCTGGGCGGGCTGGTCGCCGTCCAGGCACTGATGCTGGTCGGCCTCCAGAGCCAGCTCGAGGCCCAGCGGGCGTTTATCGAGGAAGAAGAGCTGTTCGTCCCGGGGTTCGAAACGCTCCCCGACGAGTTGCCCCTCGCGGTCGAGCTCTCGGTCGGGGTGGCGACCGCGCTCTGGCTCGCCATGCTGGTGGCGTTCGTCGCGCTCTCGGTGGTGGCGTTCCGCGTCCTCTCCGAGCGGGCGGCACGCACGCGGAGGCGGGACGACACCGACGACGTCGATGGTGAACCCGTCGAGGATGAATCGCCGCTCGAGTCACCGTCGAACGATGCGCCCCGGTGGAACGACGAACTCGGTCGAACGACGCTCTCGACAGTCGTCGCCGCGTTCGGCGGGTCGCTGCTGGTGGGACTCGGCCTCGCACTGTTCGTCCTTCCCGGACTCGTCGCCGCCACGGCCCTCGCGTTTACCCACCCGTACCTCGCAATCGAGCGAGTCGGACCGATCGATGCGGCCCGCCGGAGCATCGAGCTGACCCGCGGCTCCTGGCTTCGCGTCTTCGTCCTCCTCGTCGTCATCGTCCTGAGCTTCCTCACCGTGAGTTCACTGGGCGCCGTCGCCCTCGCCGCCCTCGAGTCGGCGCCCGTCGCGGGTGAACTCGCCAACGTCGCGTTCGGCTCGCTGGCCTGGCTCTTCGCGCTGGCCCTGCTCGCGAGCGGGTTCGACCAGCTCGAGGCCCGTCGGACCGAAGAGGACGAAAAGTGGGCGGGTATCGACGACGAACTTCTCCCGTAGGCTCGACGCGCGGCCGTCTCGAGTCGTCGTCCTTATCACGACACCGGCCCAAACCCCGGCGATGGCCGACCCCGCGCCTCGCGTCCCGGGCGACGACACCAACCGCCTCGAGCTACCCTGCGGAGAGTCGCTCGACCCGCACGAGATTGACCTCGGCATGCGCGAGTACAGCTGTTCGTGTGGCGATCGCCACGCCGTGGTCACGGACGTCCACCCGCCCTCGCGGTTCGTCCCCGAGTCGCTCGTCGCGGTCCTCCAGGAGACCGTCGACACGGCCGACGACTTCGACGAGTTCGGCACGCCCCACCTGCTCGGTATCGTCATGGAGGAGTTCCCCGAGGAGGTGGTCGTCCACGACGCATCAGAGGACGGCGCCGTGGGGTACACGCTCCTGTGGGTGACCGACTTCGAGGCCCGACGGCTCCACGTCGTCGTCGTGGAACTGATCGTCGAGTTGATGGAACACGCGATCAGCCACGCCGATGACGGCGACGCGATCACCGAGTTCGAGACGCAGATGCTCGAGTTCGACGTCGAGTCGTTCGTCGATCAGTACCGTGACGTGCGGGACTTCGAGAGCGAGTACGACGCGCCGGTGTGACCGGCGTTCGTGTGCGAGGTCAGCGTTTGTTTTCGCCGATACGTTTCGTCGTTTCGTCGTTCCATGTCCGAGCCACCGTTTTATTGACGTCGAACGCGTACCAGGAACGGTGACCTACCGTGGCCTCGTTTCTGATACTGTACGGAACCGGTGAAGGACAGACGGCGACCGTCGCGAGGCGGATTGGCGAGAAGATCGCCGAACGCGGCCACGAGACGACGGTCGTCGACGCAGCCGAGACCGCGCACGAGCTCGAGATAGAGGGCTTCGATGCGGTGCTCGTTGGGGCATCGATCCACGCCGGGAAACACCAGGAACCGGTCACCGAGTTCGTTCGGTCGATGAGTGAGGCGCTTGCGGCGAAGCCGACCGAGTTCTTCCAGGTGTCGCTCTCGTCTGCAACCGAGGAGGGACGGACGCAGGCGGCGGGATACGTCGACGAATTCGTCGAAACTACCGGATGGCATCCGGATCGAGTCGGCCTCTTCGGCGGCGCGCTCCGGTACTCGGAGTACGGCTTCCTCAAACGACTACTGATGAAACAGATTGCGGGGCGGACGATTCCCGACGTGCCGCCGGCGGACGAGTCCGGGGACGTCGAGTTCACGGACTGGCACGAGGTCGAGTCGTTCGCGGCCGACGTGGCCGCGTTCGTCGAAGGCCGTCTCGGGGTGGCCCCGCCAGCGAGCGACCCATCCGAACGAGATAGCTGAGTACGAATGCGGAGAGAGGTGAGCAAGAGCACGACAACACCGTGAACGGCCCTACGGCCCCTCGCGCTCGAGTCACCGTGGCTCGAGGCGACGTGTATTGAGTCAGCAGCTCGAGTCACCGTGTCTCGACGAAACGAGACCTACTCCGTATCGATCTGCGTCACTCGTTCGTCATCCCTGTTGCCGTCGCCATCGCCATCGACATCTCCCCCGTCTTCTCCGAGCGAAACGTCGAATCGAGCGCCGCCGGCTTCGCTCTCCGTCACCGCCACCTCCCAGCCGTGAGCGTCCACGACCTCCGTCACGATCGCCAGGCCGAACCCCGTTCCCTCCGGGTGGGTCGTGTAACCGGACTCGAGGACCGCCTCCCGTTCGTCCGGCGGGATCCCCGGCCCGTCGTCGGCCACGTAGAAGCCGTCTTCGCTCGCTCCGATCGTGACGTGTACGTCGGACCCGACGTGCTCGAGGGCGTTCCGAAAGAGGTTCTCGAACAGCGCGAGCAGTCGCGTCTCCTCGCCCGTCACGGCCGGAAGCGAGCCGTCGACGTCGATGTCGAGCGCTGGATCGACCGTTCGACCGGCCCGACGAACCACCGTCTCGAGGGAAATCGATTCGGTGTCGGTGAGTTGTCGCCCGCTGCGAGCGAGCACGAGCACGTCGTCGATGATGTCGTCCATCCGCTCGAGCGCCCACTGCACTTCGTCGAGGTGGTCTCGGTGTCCCTCGTCTCGTTTGGCGGCGAGCATCTCGACGTGGCCGGTCGCGAGTGTCAACGGGTTTCTGAGGTCGTGTGAGACCGTTCCCGCGAACTCCTCTAAGCGTTCGTTCTGGCGCTCGAGTTCTCGTCGCTGGTGCTCGAGTTCGCTCTCTCGTTCGGCGCGTTCGAGGGCGGCTTCGACGTTCGCAGCGAGGATGTTCGCGAGCGCGAGCGATTCCTCGTCGAAGGCGTTTCGTTCGGTCGAGGAGACGAGGAGAACGCCGTACTCCCCCAGGGGGAGGTGAGCCTCACTTCGGATCGGCGTCTCGGGATTTCGAACGCCACTTTCGTCCCGAATATCGTCGTGAGCCATCGGTTCGCCCGATTCGAACGCCGTCCAGGCCAGTCCACCATCACGTTCGATGGAGGGCGGCTCGCCGAGGAGGCTGACGACGTCGTCCGATATCGCCTCCGGAACGAGGGCGTCGACCTCCGGATCGTACCGATGGATGCCGGTGAGCGGATACTCGAGGATGTCGGTCGCGAGCGCACAGCCGACGGTTGCAACCTCTGTGGCGTTCTCGGCGGCCATCAGCCGTCGGGTGCCGTCGTGAAGCGCGCGGATCCGTTGTTCGCGTTCCTTTCGCTCGCCGATATCCCGGATGACACCGACGGTTCCGGCGAGTTCGTCGTCGTCGATCACCGGAGCGATGTTCGCTTCGGCAACGTGGTTCTGACCGTCGGCGTCGGCATACTCGAATTCGAACGTTCCCCACTGCCGGTCTTCCTCGAGGATCGCCCGAATCTCACGGATTCCCCGTTCGAGTGCCGCTTCTGGCATGAACGAGCGAGCGTGAGCGCCGATGACCGATTGCCGGGATCGGCCGACCGCCTCGGCCATCGCGTCGTTTGCCACCGCCACGGTCCCGTCCGCGTCGAGGACGTACATCGGGTCGCCCACCGTCTCGACGAGCGTCCGGTACTCCTCGAGTTTCCGTTCACGCCGTTTCCGTTCGGTGACGTCGGTGTAGATGATGTACTCGTAGACGGTGCCGTCGAGTTCGACGGCGAACCCCCTGAGGAGGAACTCCCGGGGACCGTCGACCGTGAGTCGCGTGACCTCCTCGGTGACGACTTCATCCAGGCCGACCGCGTCGTAGATTGGGACGGCGTCCTCACCCGCCGGGAGCAGCGACTCACGGAGGATCTCGCCTTCGATCTCGTCCGCCTCGTACCCGAACAGGCGCTCGAAGCCGGGGTTGGCGGCGACGATCCGGTCCAATCCCGGATCGCTAACGACGACGACGCCGTCGGGGACGTTCTCAAACAGCGCGCCGAATCGATCGCGTTCGCGACGGACGGCCTGTTCCGATCGAATGCGCGAGATTGCCGCGGAGACGTGTGCCGCGAGCAGTTCCGCCAGCGTTCGGTCGCGCTCGGTGAACGCCGCCGGGTCGCGCGAGGTGGCCTGGAGCACACCGAAGGCCCCGACGGGGACGCTGAGCCCGGAGCGAAGTTCGTCGTCAACGGGATCGGCATCGTCGTCGGAGCCGATGTCGAGGTCGAGAGAGGATTCGCCGGACTGGAACGTCCGGCCGACGACCCCCTGGTCGGGTTCGAACGCCTCGGTGAGTTCGGCGACGATGGTGCCCTCGGCGGCCGCCGGGCGCAACACGCCGTCTTCCTCGACGTACAGCGCGCTGTCGTCGCTCTCGAGGACGTGAATCATCGCCTCGACCGCGAGTCGGTAGACGGTTTCGGGGTCACGGCAGGCCTCGAACTCGAGGGCGACGTCGTGCATCGCGTCGACCCGGCGGAAGCGGCCGTCGTCGCTCGAGGTCAGTACGCGCTCGACCCGCTCACATAGGCGTTCGAGAGCGTCCTCGGGTTTATCGCGGTCGATGGGGACGTACGACGTCACGTCCGCGTCAATCGCGCGACTCGCCAGTTCCTCGGAGCCGTGACGGGCGTACAGTACTATCGGAAGGGCTGGATAGGTTCGCCGGATCGTTTCGACGAGCTCGAGACCGTCGGAATCGGGGAACCGGTCGACGGCCACCACACCGTCGACAGACCGATTGCCGAGTGTTCGAACTGCGTCTACAGCCGTCTCGACCCTGTGAACGGACAGCCCTGGACACGACGACTCGAGGGCGTCGACGACTCGCGGCGCTCGGTCGGTCGGGTCGACGTAGACGAGCGACCCACCATCGAATGCCCGTCGTTCACCACTACCACCACCAGACATGTAGTTAGCAATAGATGACTGGGTACTACCATAAGGAGTTCGGCCGTCGGATCGTTCTCGGCGACGGGGTGTCCCGAGCCGACCGTACGAAATTCGAAATTCTATTTCGAGAATCGCACTATTTCGTGGCGCTTATTACGATGTACACACTTCGGACGGACAACGAATGAGTACCGACCACGACACCGGGGACGACGGACGCACGATCCTGCTCATCGGCAGCGGGCCGATTCAGATCGGTCAGGCCGCCGAATTCGACTACTCAGGCGCGCAGGCCTGCCGGGCCCTCCAGGAGGAAGGCGCGCGCGTCGTGCTCGTCAACTCGAACCCGGCGACGATCATGACCGACCCGGAGATGGCCGACCGGGTCTACCTCGAGCCGATCACGACCGACGCCATCGCTGAAATCATCCGGAAAGAGCGCCCGGACGGCGTCATCGCCGGGCTCGGCGGCCAGACGGGACTGAACGTCACGGCCGAACTCGCCGAGGAGGGCGTCCTCGAGGAGTACGACGTCGAGATCATGGGCACACCGCTCGACACCATCTACGCCACGGAGGACCGCGACCTCTTCCGCCAGCGTATGGAGAACATCGGCCAGCCAGTGCCGCAGTCGACGACCATCTCGCTGGATTCGGGCGAGTCGGTCACCGAGATCACGGACGAGGACCTTCGCGAACGCGTCGAGGACGCCGTCGACGCCGTCGGCGGCCTCCCGGTCATCGCCCGGACGACCTACACGCTAGGCGGCTCCGGATCGGGCGTCGTCGAAGAGATGGACGAACTCCTCGCTCGCGTGCGGAAAGGACTTCGCCTCTCGCGGAACAACGAGGTCCTCATCACGGAATCGATCGCCGGCTGGGTCGAACTCGAGTACGAGGTGATGCGCGACGCCGACGACTCGTGTATCATCATCTGCAACATGGAGAACCTCGACCCGATGGGCATCCACACCGGCGAGTCGACGGTCGTCACCCCCTCGCAGGTCATCCCCGACGACGGTCACCAGGAGATGCGCACCGCGGCGCTCGACGTCATCCGCGAACTCGGCATCCAGGGCGGGTGTAACATCCAGTTCGCCTGGCACGACGACGGTACGCCAGGCGGCGAGTACCGGGTCGTCGAGGTCAACCCCCGCGTCTCTCGCTCGTCGGCGCTCGCCTCGAAGGCGACGGGCTACCCCATCGCCCGCGTGACCGCGAAAGTCGCTCTCGGGAAACGGCTCCACGAGATCGAAAACGAGATCACCGGCCAGACGACCGCGGCGTTCGAGCCGGCCATCGACTACGTGGTTACCAAGGTCCCCCGCTGGCCCAAGGACAAGTTCGACGATGTCGACTTCGAACTCGGTACGGCGATGAAGTCGACCGGTGAGGCGATGGCCATCGGACGCACGTTCGAGGAATCGCTCCTCAAGGCGCTCCGCTCCTCGGAGTACGACCCCGCCGTCGACTGGGCCGACGTTTCCGACGAGGAACTCGAGGCCAACTACCTCGAGACCCCGACGCCCGATCGCCCCTACGCCATCTTCGAGGCGTTCGAACGTGGCTACACCGTCGAGGACGTCTGCGACCTGACGGGCATCTACGAGTGGTACGTCGAGCGCTTCGAGAACATCGCCGAGGCGTCGGTCGCCGCTTCCGAGGGCGACTTCACCGAGGCCGCCGAACTCGGCTTCACGAACCAGCAAGTCGCGGCCCGCGCGGGTGCCGAGGTAGGCGCGGTCGAGTCCGCCGCTCCCGAGCGCACCTTCAAGCAGGTCGACACCTGCGCCGGCGAGTTCGCTGCCTCGACGCCGTACTACTACTCGGCGCGGGACGCCCTCGAGTCGGGTTCCTCCCCTATCGCCCACGACGAAGTTCAGGTCGACACCGACGTCGAGAGCGTCGTCGTCGTCGGCGGCGGCCCGATCCGTATCGGGCAGGGCGTCGAGTTCGACTACTGCGCCGTCCACGCGGTGCGCGCCCTGCGGGAACTGGGCATCGACGCTCACGTCGTCAACAACAATCCCGAGACCGTCTCGACGGACTACGACACCAGCGACGGCCTGTTCTTCGAGCCGATCACCGCCGAGGAGGTCGCCGACGTCGTCGAGACGACCGGCGCCGACGGCGTCATGGTCCAGTTCGGCGGGCAGACCTCCGTCGACATCGGGGAACCGCTCGAGGCCGAACTCGAGCGCCGCGGCCTCGATTGTACCGTCATGGGCACCAGCGTCGAAGCGATGGACCTCGCGGAAGACCGCGACCGGTTCAACCAACTCATGGACGAGTTGGGTATCGCCCAGCCCGAGGGTGGCGCCGCCTACAGCCGCGACGAGGCATTCGATCTAGCCCAGAACCTGGGCTACCCGGTCCTCGTCCGTCCGTCCTACGTCCTCGGCGGCCGCGCGATGCAGGTCGTCCACAGCGACGACGAACTCGAGACCTACATCGAGGAGGCCGTCCGGGTGAGCCCCGATAAGCCGATCCTCATCGACCAGTTCCTCGAGGACGCGGTCGAACTCGACGTCGACGCCGTTTCGGACGGCGAGGACGTGCTCGTCGGCGGCGTCATGGAACACGTCGAGAGCGCCGGCGTCCACTCCGGGGACTCCGCGTGTGCGATCCCGCCGCGCTCGCTCGACGACGAGACGATGGCCCGCGTCCGCGAGGTCACCGAGGAGATCGCGACCGCGCTCGAGACCGTCGGTCTGCTGAACGTTCAGCTGGCGGTCACCGGCGTCGGGACGGACGAGCCGACCGAGGTGTACGTCCTCGAGGCCAACCCCCGCTCTTCCCGTACGGTGCCGTTCGTCTCGAAGGCGACCGGCGTCCCAATCGCCAAACTCGCCGCGAAGGTGATGGCCAGCGAGACGCTCGCGGAGCAGGGCATCGACGAGCGGATTCCCGAGCACACCTCGATCAAGGAGGTCGTCCTGCCGTTCGACCGCCTGCCGGGAAGCGACCCGCGCCTCGGCCCGGAGATGAAGTCGACCGGCGAAGTGATGGGCACCGCGAGCGACTTCGCGACGGCCTACTGGAAGGGGCAACAGGCTGCCGGCAACGCCGTCAGCGAGGGAACTGCCGTGATCGACCTCGCGGTCGACGGCTTCGAGCAGTTCTTCGACGTCGCCGAGTTCGAGGACGTCCCCGCCGCGATCATGAAGGGCGAGGTCGACTTCGTCGTCAGCGACGACCGCGACGCCCTCGAGATGGCCGTCGAGGAGGACGTCCCGTACCTCTCGACGGAGGCCAGCGCTCGCGCGTACTTCGAGGCGCTCGAGGGATTCGACGGCGATCTCGACGTTGCGGCCGTGACCGACCGGCCACAGCGGGCGGCGAACTGGGGCGGCTGATCGGGCCGGCCTTGCCTTAGTAAGGGGGGGTACTGCTAAGAGGTCACATACCACCGAAAGAATTCTGTCGGACGATTCGGTATCCGGGCTATGGACGACGTTCCCGAGGCCCGAGCGCTGTCGGCGTCAGCCGTCGACACGATTGTCCAGTCGATCGACCCGGCGCTCGAGGTTCGAGACGCAACCGCCGTCGAACGCGGCTTCTGTTCGGTCTACCGGCTCGAGGTCGACGGTAGCGATGGATCACGAAGTCTGTTCTTGAAGTGTTCTCCCGACGGGAAAACGTGGGGAATCCCCGACGAGGCACGCGTCCAGGCCGTTCTCGATGCCCACACGACGATCCCGGTCCCCGAAGTACTCGGCGTCGTGGACGACCACGAGACGCTCCCCGCACCGTGTTACCTGATGGAGGCGCTGCCCGGTGAGGCGCTCCCCTACGAAGACGTGTGCCACCTCGACGACGGCGCTCTCTCGCGACTCGCGCGGGAAACCGGCGAGTACCTGGCCGAGTTACACGCGGTGCCGGCGGTCGAGCAGTTCGGCCACGTCCGGCGCGACGGGCCCGACCTAGTCGGCGGGCGACCCGATCGCGAGCCGTCGACTCTGACGGTCGGCGATCCGCGGGAGACCTGGCCGACGTTCCTGCGGGCGTACGTCGACCGCGAACTCGAGCGCCATGCGGATTCGAGGTTTTCGGCGCTCACCGCTGAGCTACGCCGGTGGCTCGAGGCGAGAATCGACGCGTTAGAGGTGGAAGGACCGTTCGATCCCGTGATGGGGCGCAACGATCACGGATTGCACAACCTCCTCGTCGACTCCGAGACGGGCGAGGTCACCGCGATGCTCGACTGGGGCTACACCCTCGCCGTGCCGGCGGCGTTCGATTTCGAGTTCGCCGCCTACCTCTACAGCGGGGCCTTCCTGGCGGGGCTGCCCGGCGTGTCGGATCGGCGACCCCTCGTCCGCGAGGCGATGCTGTCGGGGTACCGGACGGCGAATCCGGATCGAGCGGACGCGGTTTCGACCCCCGAACCGCTCTACGAACTGGTCGCGATGGTCCGCATCATGAACGACTTCGAGCACCTCGAGGTGCCCGACGGAAGCGAACGCGCCGTGACGGACCGCATCGAGGCGGACGCTCGAGCGATTCTCGAGAGTCAGAACAGAGGGTCTTCCCGGACGGAATAACGTACAGAACGCACTCCCTCGTGGTCGCGATTGCCTGTGCACGCGGACGGCCGTTCGTCGACTAGTCTTCGACCTCGCTCCACGCGACTCCGAGCGCAACGCCGATTCCGACGCCGATGGCGATTCCCGCACCGATATTGTCCATCGCCACGCCAATGGATACCCCCATTCCGACGCCGACCGCAATTCCCACGCCCAGTTTCGACTCATCACCGTCCGTTTCGATTCCCATAGCGATACAGACGCTCGCCGGATTATTACCGTATCGCTCGCCCCATTTAGCAGCGACGACGAGCGTGCGAGAGAGCCGAGCGACGGCTCTCGAAGGGCATCTCACGTCTCGTCGCGTTCGACGAGCCGTCACCACTACTACGGCAGGTTCACGGTAATCGCCAGGAGTATCAAAACAAATTTGGCGAGCGACCCCGTACCGCCTACCGGTGATTGCAATGACGACGAGAGGTATCGATACGCCGACTAATCCCCGATTCGACCTCGTGATCGACTTCGACCGCTACGACCTGCATCTTGCGATTATCCCGCTCGCCTTCCTGGCCACTGCTGTGGCGAGTCTGGTGGCCGACATCGCACTCGAGTCCGCGCTCGTGATGGCCAGTCTGGTGGGTCTCGTGGCGATGCTCGACGGCATGGTGTTGCGGCCGCCGAACGGTCACGGCGGCGTCTGACGTTGGTTCGACACGCGGTATCGAAGATGAACCGCGCGTGGCAGTCGAGAGGATCAAAGCTATAAAAAGAGTAGTACCGAAACCGGTGCGGAGCTATCGCTTCGAATACGACATCTACGCGCGCCACCACTGATCGCGCCACCACTGATCGCGCCACCACTGATCGCGCCACCACTGATCGCGCCACCACGGGTTTCGATACGCACCACCTCTCGAGTCTCCGCTCACCGAGGTCCGACACCCTAAAGCGGCCGCGCTCTGAGTGACGCGTATGGAATACCACGAGGCGGCGGACCTCCTCGTCGGCCTGCGGCGATTCCGTCCCAGTCCGGGTACGGAGTCGACCCGGGCGTTCCTCGAGCACCTCGGGGACCCACACGAGGGCGTCTCGTTCGTACAAATCGCCGGGTCGAACGGAAAGGGCAGTACGGCGCGGATGCTCGAGTCGATCCTCCGGGAGGCGGGGCTCACGGTCGGGCTCTTTACGTCACCGCACCTCGAGGACCTCCGCGAGCGGGTTCGCGTCGACGGACGGAAAATCCCGAAGGCTGCCGTTCGAGAGTTCGGCGAGCGCACCGGCGAGTACCTGACCGCCCAGGCCGCCGAGGGCGCCTCGCCGACGTTCTTCGAGGCGATGACGACCCTCGCATGCTGGCACTTCGGTCGGAAAGACGTCGACGTCGCCGTCCTCGAGGTCGGTATCGGTGGCCGCTACGACGCTACCAGCGTGGTCGACCCAGTCGCCAGCGCGGTCACGAGCGTTAGCCTCGAGCACACGGGGATCATCGGCGACACGATCGAGGAGATCGCTGCGGACAAGGCCCAGGTCGCCCCCTCGGACGCGCCGCTGGTCACGGCGACGACCGGGACGGCCCTCGAGACGATTCGGTCGGTCGCCGGCAGCGTCGTGACGGTGGGAACTGTCGAAGGCGGCGCTCTCGAGGATAAGAGCGAACCAGCCGACGGACCCGACGTCACCGTTCGCTACGGAGGCCGAACGAACCACGCCGAGGCCGCCGTCTCCATCGACGGTGACGGATGGACTGTCGACGCCCGCCTCCCGGTACTGGGCGCCCACCAGGCCGAAAACGCCGGCATCGCCGCGACGCTGGCCCGGCAGGTCGCCGACGTCTCGACGCGCGACCTCGAGCGCGGCCTCCGAAACGCCCACTGGCCGGGCCGATTCGAGGTCATGGGAACCGATCCCCTGGTCGTCCTCGACGGCGCGCACAACCCGGGGGCCTGCGAGCGACTCGCCGAGACCCTCGCCTCGTTCGAATACGACGACCTCCACCTCGTCGTCGGCGCGATGCACGACAAGGATCACCGCGAGATGGCCGCGGCGCTACCGACTCCCGACCGGGTCACCGCCTGCGAACCGAGCCTCGAGCGCGCCGAGGACGCCGACGTGCTCGCGCGGGTCTTCGCGAACGCCGGCACCCCGTCGGTCGACACCGTATCGGGGGTCCCGGACGCCCTGAACGCGGCGCTCGAGGCGGCAGAACCCGACGACTGCGTGCTCGTCACCGGGTCGCTGTTCGCCATCGCCGAGGCCCGTCGTCGGTGGACGCGAACGGCCGTCCCGAAACGGGTCCGGGACCGGGACGACGCCCGTGGCGTGCTCGAGCACGCGGACGTCGACGCGGCGACGATCACCGACGTGACCGAGAGCGGCGTCCACCGCGTCGTCACGATGGCCCTGCCCCGCGACGGGGCGACCACGATCGAACGGGAACTCGTGGGAGTGGGCGGGGAGTGTTCGCTCTCGCGCGTCCGGTCCGGGGACGATCCGGTCGAGGCCGTCCTGATGGGGACGCTCGCCCAGTACGAACGGCTGACTGAGACGCTCGCCAACCGATCGGACGGCCTGGCGTCGATCGCCCACGATCTGCGGACGGCCCTCGGGCTGGACGCCCCCGCGGACGCGGAGACGGACGCAGGGACCGACGCAGCGACTGACGCGAGGACAGACTACCCCTGGGAGTCCGGCCCCTGCATCATGGGCATCCTGAACGTGACCCCCGACAGCTTCCACGATGGCGGCCGGTACGACGCCCTCGAGGACGCCCTCGCCCGTGCGGAGCGCATGGTCGACGCCGGCGCCGAAATCGTCGACGTAGGCGGGGAGTCGACCCGCCCCGGCGCCGACCCCGTCTCGATCGACGACGAGATCGAGCGCGTCGTGCCCGTGATCGAGCGGTTGGCCGCGGGCGGGGACGTGGACGAGGGTGGGGGCGGAGAGGGGGACGGGAACGGGAACGAAGGCATAGACGCCCTGCTCTCGGTCGACACCCGACGGGCCGCCGTGGCGGAGGCCGCCCTCGAGGCCGGCGCGGACGTCGTGAACGACGTCTCCGGGCTGGCTGACCCCGAGATGCGTTTCGTCGCCGCCGAGTACGACGCCCCCGTCGTCCTCATGCACAGCATCGACGCGCCGGTCGTCCCGAATCGCGACGTCCAGTACGACGACGTCGTCGAGGACGTCATCGAGCAACTCACCGAGCGCGTGTTGCTGGCGGAGAAAGCCGGCCTCGAGCGCGACCAGATCCTCATCGATCCCGGACTCGGCTTCGCGAAGACGCCCGAGGAGAGCTTCGAACTCCTGGACCGACTCGAGGAGTTTCGCACCTTCGGCTGCCCCGTTCTTGTCGGTCACTCACACAAGTCGATGTTCGAGCGCGTCGGTCGCGCCCACGGCGAGCGACTCGAGCCGACGATCGCGGCGACGGCCCTCGCGGTCGACCGCGGCGCAAACGTCGTCCGCGTCCACGACGTCCCGGAGAACGTCGCCGCGATGAAGACGGCGCTGGCGACTCGTGGCGACGGCGTCTCGAGTGGCGAGCCCTGATCGTGGAACCGGGTGGAATTAGAACTGGGACCGGAAACTGAATCAGGGTTAGAACGGATACCTGAATCGGGTCTGGAATCGATTCACCCAGCGCTCACTCCGCACGAACCGCGGGAAGCGTAAACGAGAACGTCGCTCCCTCGTTAGGTTCGGACTCGACCCAGATCTCGCCACCGTGGCGTTCGACGATGCGCTCGCACAGCGCGAGACCGATACCGGTTCCCGGATGTTCTTCGTGCGTGTGCAGCCGCTGGAACACCTCGAAAATGCGCTCTGCATCCTCCCGATCGATCCCGACCCCCTCGTCGCGAACCGTAAGCACCCAGTGCTCGCCCGCCTGCTCGGCAGTGACGTCGATCTGCGGTGGCTCGTCACCCCGGTACTCGATCGCGTTCGACAGGAGGTTCTGGAACAGCTGTCGCAACTGGCTGGCGTCGCCGTTCACACGAGGCAGGTCGTCGGTCACGATCACGGCGTTGCTCTCCTCGATCCGCACCGTGAGGTCTTCCTGGACATCTTCGAGGACGCCGTTCAGGTCGACCGGTTCGAACGGATCGCCGCGCGTATCGACGCGCGAGTACTCGAGGAGACCGTCGATCATCTCTCGCATTCGTTCGGCGCCGTCGACGGCGAATTCGAGAAACTCTTCGCCGTCCTCATCGAAGGCGTCGCCGTACCGGTTCTCGAGCAACTGGAGATAGCTCGTGACCATGCGAAGGGGTTCCTGGAGGTCGTGGCTGGCCGCGTAGGCGAACTGCTCGAGGCGCTCGTTCGACTCCTTGAGTTTTCGCTGGTATGCCCGACGCTCGGTGATGTCGGTGAGCGTCACGACAGCGCGGCTCACGTTCCCGTACTCGTCTCGTACCGGCTTGCCGTGTTCCATGATGATTCGATGCTCGCCGTCGAACGCGTCGATTTCGTAGATGTTCGGTTCCGTGACTTCCTCGCCCTGGAGCACCTGGTACATCGTCCAGTCTTCGGGCCCGACTGGCTCACCCGAGTCCGACCACACCGCAGTGTACTTCTCGTACTCCTCGACGGATTCGGCATCGAAGACGTCGCCGCCCCAGATGTCCCTGGCCGTGTCGTTCGCCCTGCGCAGCGATCCGTCTGCGTTCGCGACTACGGCACCAACGGGCAGGACCTGAAACAGCGTCTCGAGCTCTCTCGACTGTTTTTCGACCTGGAGTTCGGCTCGCTTGCGTTCCGTGATATCGGTGAGTGCGCCGGGGAACCGCTCGGCGTTACCGTCTTCGTCGCACTCGACGTGGCCGCGGGCGACGACCCACCGAAGTTCGTCGTCGGCGTCCCAGACGCGGTACTCCGCCTCGTACGACTCGCAGTGCTCGACGGCGTTCTCGATTTCCGCGGCGACGCGGTCGCGGTCGTCTTCGTGGATCGACGACAGCACCTGGTCGAGCGGGACGCCCTCGCGAGCGGCTTCCGGATCGACGCCGAACGTTCGAGCGAATGAGGCACCGGTGACGAACGAATCCTCGGGGACGTACCACTCCCAGGTGCCGACGGCGCCGGCTTCCGTCGCGGCCTCAAGTTGCGTCTTGGCAGCCTCCAGATACTGCTCGCGCTCCTTGCGCTCGGTGACGTCCCGGAAGTACACCGACACGCCGGTCTCGGAGGGATAGATGGTCGCTTCGACCCAGAATTCCAGGGGATCGAAGTAGAGTTCGTACCCCTGGGGTTCCTGGGTTTCCATCGCCGCCTGGAAGGCGTTCCACACATCGTCGATTTCGGCAGCCTCCGGATACAGTTCCCACAGCACTTCGCCGAGCAGTTCGTCCTCGGTCGCCTGGAGCAACTCTTCGGCCCGGTTGTTGACGTGGGTGAACCGGAAGTCCTCGTCGAGGGCGTAGAACGCGTCGGTTACCCGTCCGAGGATTTCCTCGACTTCGCTCTCCGCGTTGTGTTGGTCGGTGACGTCCTCGAACACGAAGACAGCGCCGTCGAACTCGTCGTTCTCGTTCCACTGTGGCGCGCCGTCGACCGACAGCCACGTGCACGCTCCGGAGGGGCGACGGAGACCGACAATCTGATCGGAGATCGGGGTCTGTCGAGCGCAAACGCGATCGAACGGGGAGTCACCTGGCTCGAGCCGTTCGCCGGCCTCGTCGACGAAATTCCAGCGAGCATCGTCGGCGAAGACGAGGGCGTCTCGGGACCGCTCGAGGAGGTCCCCGGCACGTTCGTTCGCGAACGTCACCTCGCCGTCGGCGTCGACGACCGTGATCCCGTCGTCAATCGCGTTCACCAGCGATCGACAGCGCTGGCGGGCCTCGGAGCCGTCTTCGCCGTCGCAGAATCCCGCATCGACATCCTCGGCTTGCTCATTCATTATCGGCTACAGGGCATCGAGTTGGAAAAGGGCCTCGACGGGCGGTCAGCGCTAGAGCAGCCCGCGTGCGTCCTGGAGCTCCCGATAGGTCTCGAGGTACGTCTCCAGCACCGCCTCCCGATCCAGGTTCGCGAACGACTCGTCGTAGGTCCGGTGCTCGAGGTCGCCGGCCTCGAGGATAGCGTCGGCGAGTTCCTGTTCGCTCGTGGTCCGGAAGCCCCGTTCCCAGCCCTCGACGAGTTCGTGGGCCGCGGAGTCGGCGTGGTACTCGACGATGCCGACACAGCCCGCGCCGAGCGCCCAGGCGAACTCGGTCGGGAAGACGCACTCGGTGGCCGTCTGGGCGAAGACGTGCGCACTCCGGTAGGCCGCGATGCGCTCGTCCCGACTCGTCTCCCCGGCGAAGGTCACCCGGTCGTCGATCCGCAGGTCCCGCGCGAGTTGTTCGTACATCCCTCGCTGCGGGCCGTCCCCGAGGACGAGCGTGTGCCAGTTGCGGTCCCGGAGTTCCGCGAGCCCCAGAAGCAGGCTCTCGAGGTTCGCCCCCTCGTCGAGTCGCCGGGCGTAGACCACGTCGACTCGGTCGCCCGGCGGCGTCGCCTCGATCCGTTCGAGGTCGATCGGGTTCGGGACGACGTCGACGCGTTCACCCGAAGCGCCTCGCTCTCTGACCCAGGTCCGGACCATCCGCGACGGCGTGACGATGCGGTCGGCGTTCCGGGCCGCGTAGCGATGGCCGCGGTCGTCCGGGATGCCAACGGCACCGTCGACGCCGATTCCCGCGCCGTACCACTCGAGGACTAGCGGGGCTCGAGCCAGCGTCGCCCCCCAGTTGGCCGCCCGCACCTGGCCCGCGGGATCGGCACTCGCGTGAATCACGTCCGGGCCGATCGACCGGAGGACGAACGGGAGGCGAAGCAGGAACGACTGGCGCGCCTCGAGGCCGGTCGAGACGCCGTGGTACGTGATCTCGTCTCGCTCGAGCGTGGACGGCTCACCGGGCCAGAACTGGGCACAGCAGACGTGGATGTCGTGGCCGCGGTCGGTGAGGAGGTCGAGAACGGTCCGGAACCGTTCGTTCGTCTCCGTCTCTCGGTGGTGGGCGGTTTCGAAGGAGACGAACGCGATTCGCATCTACGCTGTAGATGCCAGCGAGGGGGTAAAAATATAGGGCATTTGGAATGCCGCCGTCGCTCGAGGGGTTCCGTTACCTCCCGCGACGAAACGAGAGAGGTGGTTCTCGCGATCTTGCGGTGAAGTGAGAGAGACGGTTTATCACCTCCCGCGGCGAAACCAGACCACTACTGAACGCGTCGACGGCACTCCCTCGTTCGCCATCGAGACGGAATGCAACGTCCGACCACGCCTGCGAGAGACGACAGAAACACGTAATTACGTAGACGAACAGTTGTCGCCGTTAATACCGTTGCACCCTCTCGTTCGTCTCGATGGTCACCGACGCGTCCGGCCAGGGAGCGGTCTTGCTCCCCGCGAAATTCAACCCCGCCTGCTACACGTGCGTTCGCTCGCTCGCCGAGCGCGGCGTTCACACGATCGTCGCCTCGGAACACGAAAATGTCCCTGCTGGCGGATCGCGATTCTGTGACGAACAGATCCAGATCTGTTCCCCCGACGACGACCTCGTCGCGTACAAAGACGCACTGAAGGGAATCGCCGCTCGACCGGACGTCCGAACGATCCTCCCTCTCCGCCCGGCCGATCCGTACGTGTTCGCGACCTACCGGGACGAGTTCGAACGATACGCGTCAGTGATCGCGCCGCCGACCGAGGCGCTCGAGGTCGTCAACGACCGGACGAAACTCTTCGACGCTGCTCGCGAGGCCGGCCTTCCGGTTCCCGAAACGCGATGTCTCGACGAGGTCGACCGGTGGGACGTCGCGTCCGTCATCAAATCCCGGTACAATCTTCTCACGTCGGAACTCACGCCGTCGCTCGCCTCGGATACGTCCGCGGTCGAAAAAGACGTGGTCTACGTCAAACCGGGAGACGAACCCGACAAAGCGACGATTCGCTCCGGTATGCGACACGAACCGATCGTCCAAGAGTACATTCGACACGACGACCAGTACGTGTTCGGCGCGCTGTACGATCAGGGCGAGGCGGTTGCGACGTTCCAGCACCGACAGATCCGCGGGACGTCCTACACCGGCGGTGGCGGCGTCTATCGGGAATCCATACGCGATCCGAAACTGGAGGCGGTCGGCCGGGCGCTACTGGATAGTCTCGACTGGCACGGCATCGCGTGCATCGAGTACGCGAAGGACACCACCACCGGCGAGTACAAACTGCTCGAGATCAACCCGCGGTTCTGGCAATCGCTCCCCTGTGCGGTCCGGGCGGGCGCCGACTTCCCGGCGTACTACTGGCTGCAGGCGCTCGGCCGTGGCTCGTCGATCGACGCGAAGTACGAACGTGGCGTCAGAAGTCACTACCTCTATGGCGAAGCAAACTACCTGCTTAGTCTTCGACGAGACGAGCCGATACTCGTCGACCGGCCCCCGGTCCTGGACACGGCACAAGACCTTCTCGAGTCGTGCATCCGGACGCCTCACTTCGACGTCTTTCGACTCGACGATCCTGTTCCGTTTTCGCGCGAACTTCGGCGGGTTCTCCAGAACAGGATCGGGTAGGGGGCCGAAGTAGGGCAGGAATGAGTCGAAGCAGGTAGAGAGGAGTCGAAGTGGGCAACGGGTTCGCCGTTTCTCCATCACGAATACTCACAAATCGGCTTCCTCAACCCACAGGTGCACCCGGTATGGTGCAGACTCGATCGACGGCTCCGCGGGAACGTCGTCGACGTACAGCAACCAGACGATGCGCACCTCGCCGTTCGCAGTCGGCTCGACGTCGTGAGCGAGACGCCACGTTTCGCCGTGATCGGTCGTCGCCTCGAACCGCTCGAGCTCGCGCTGGTCGACGACGCGGGTTTCGTTTTCCGAGACGTCCATCTCCTGTTCGACGACGACGACCGTGTACGTCGTCGTGCGTCGTTCGTGGTTGTCGACCCCCACGACGACCTCCTGGCTCTCTCCCGGTGGGATCTCGAGTACCGAATCGGCATCATCCTCGGAGAGAACGTATATCGTGGAGTACTCGTCGTCCTGTGGGAGTGCCGTGGCGGCGTATCCAACGCTCGCGATCACGAGCAGTATCGTACAGACCAGTGCGACGTTCAGGATCGCTGAACCGCGAGAGTCGGGATCGAACACCGACGTGCGAAGAGTGTCCATCCACTCGTCATATGGAACTCGAAACCGATCGGTCGGCGGGAGCGCAAGGCGTCTCCAGATTGCGCCGGCCGTGAGGGCGACGGTAACGGCCGAGACGGCGACGAACGTCGGTCCAAATCGGAACGTCCCCTGCGCAGTGATCAGGATGAAACCGATCACCGGAACGATAATGGCACTCGAAGCGATCGAAAACGCGATGCGTTCCGGGCCGTCGATCGTTCCCCACCACGACCGGGGACGTTCGAGAATGGTCGTCGGCGACTGAACCCCGCTTCCGGCATCGTCGAACCGGTCTACTGGCCCGCGCTCCGGGAACACGAGAGCAATCAGCGCGTATCCTGGAGCGACGAGGACGAAGACGAGACCGAACGGAACGCGAAGGGGCGTTTCCCGTATCACCGGGGCAAACACGACGACGTTCGTCAGGGCCGTGAGAGCGAGGACTACCGTCAGGTCCGCTGGCAGTCGACGATCGTGCGGTCGAACGAGCGAACGAATCATCCTCTCTGTCTCTTTCACGAACCGCGATTAAAATCGGATGGACGGTTGTCCGGACTGTCTGGGTCCAATGATAGTTGAACCACCAAACGCTGTCGTGATGCGCGATATGGCCGCGGCCCCACTGCAAGAAATCGGCCGTTTAGACCCTTTCACGGCAGGTAAACCGTGATTGACGACCAGCAATTTAAAGCAGTGGTCCTCGGTAGTTTGAGAAGAGACACTGTGACGACCCCCACAGACGGCCACGATTACTCGCACGTCCCTCGGTGGCGGGACGAAGCTGGTTCGTGCCCACGACGCCTGTCCGTCCCTCGCTGGCTTCAGATGGCACGGTCGTGCGTCGACGTGACCTCCCATTCGAACGAACCGCCGTCTCATTTGAGTACTCCCACATGAGCCCGGAAGAGTACGATAGTACGCCGGATGCGTCGTCCGCTGCGTTCGACCAGGGTGGTGAAAAGCGGGCTTTCGAAGGAGGAACTGCCCCAGCCGACGGTGCCAGAACCTCCGTCGTTCGTGATCGGACGGTACAGTTCCCCACCGGCGCTCGAACGACGCGAGAGCGACTCACGATAGCGGGATTCGTCGCCATCGGCGTGTTCTGTTTCGCTGTTGGGTTCGTCGTATCGGCGGGTCGTGAAGTCCTCTTCTCGCTCGGCGGGATCGGGTTGTTCGCCAGTATTCTAACGTACGGAGTGACGGGGACGCGGTCGATCGAGGCCAGAGATGGGGCCGAAGTGTACGAGACGTGTGCGACTAACCTCGAGGCGATCACGACGACGTTCGGTTCGAGTACCGAGCGAATTTACGTGCCGAACCCGGACGGCGCCGAATCCGGGGCTCGGCTATTCGTCCCGGCCGCCGTCGACGGCGGCGTCCAAGACGCGGCTGGATTCTCTATCGTCGACTCGGAGGAACGTGGACTCGTCCTCGAACCGACTGGGGAAACGCTGTTCCGGGAGTTCGAGCGGGAACTGGACGAACCAGTTGCGAGCTCTCCGGAACTGCTGACCGAACAGTTGACCGATTCGCTCAAACACCGTTTCGAGTTCGTCACGGACGCCGACGCGACCGTGCGACCGGACGAGGGGGTCGTCACGATTACCATTTCGGGGAACGTCTTCGGCCCCCCGGATCAGTTCGACCATCCGGTCGCCTCCTTCCTCGCAGTGGGTCTCGCAGTCGGTCTCGACCGCCGGATCTCGTTCGAGGCTACTGCGCTATCCGACGACGGAACGTGGGTCCTCGAGTATCGGTAGGCGTCGTTCGAAGCGAAGGCTGTCGCTGATATCCCGGCTGCCACCGGTGAACTGGTGTCGTGTCGAACCTGAAGTGGTGAGACGAACCGATATTCGTGTCCGGTTCGTCTCATCGATTAACGCGTGACGGAGCACTGGCTATGGCGACAGGACGAACAGGCTGACGAAACGGTAGCAGAGCACCGCTGCGGCGCCCGCCAGCAAGACCTTGGTGAGGATTCGTGGTCGATCGACCCATCGTGGCTGCACGTGTGACATGGTGAGCAGGTTCGTCAAGATGGCGACGCCGAGTGCGGAGAACAGAATAAACAGGCCGTAAGTAAAGAATCCGGTCATCGAGAGCACGAGTACCGTTCCCAGCAACCACGAACACTGAACGAGGACGAACCGCATTCGGTGCGGTCTCATTAGTGGATGGATCGAACGAGCAACACGGTAAAAACTATAGCGACCGTATTCGTGGCGCTTCTCGAGTAATCCACGGTTGGAATACGTTCGCCCCACCGTCTGTGAGCCGTATCCTCGCTCGTCGATTCGTGACCTGAATTAGTGATCGAGTACTGGCTGGAGAACGGATGTGGACCCGTCTGTCACCCGAATCGATGCCGTTCACAGTGTATCTGAAACGGTATACCGACCTCTTCGGTAGTCAGGAATTTTATATATCTAATTATATGCGATGCAAGACGTCTATCTCAACCTGATAGCGGTGGTCCGATATTGCGACCGACGTCATCGGTCGAGTGTTAACGAAACCGTCGAAACGAAGACCAACGACATTGGGGCAGACGAGTACTACTCGGTTCGACTCGAGAGGATCGATGGGGGTTTCGCCGTCGCAGGAATCGATTCATCCTCGAGCCACGGTCGAAAACGTCACACTACTCTGAGGATTCGGACGAAGTTATTTCTGCTTCCCTGTGGGCCGTTAATCGACCGTAACGAAGCCCTATGTCCCTCACTGTAACGCGTCACGATAGCATCGAACAGGCCAATAGAAACCAGTGGAACCACGTCGTCGAGCAGGCCGATCTGGGAAGCGTCTTCCATCGTTACGGCTGGCTCCGGGCAGTCGAACGGGGTCAACCGCTCGAGCCACGTCATCTACTCGTCGAAAAGAAGGGCAACCCCATCGCGATTTCTCCAAACTTCGTCAGTTCGATTGGGTCGACCCCGGTTCGACGCCTCAACAGTATTAGACCCGGCTCGGGTGGTCCAATCGCCATGGGCGACGAGGAAACCGCGCTCGATCTAATACTCGAATCGACGGCCCGCCTCAGTGATGGGTCGGTTCGATTTCACCAGATCAGTAACGTCGATTCGTCCTACGTTCGATACCACGATAGCTTCCTGGAACACGGGTACAACCTGCGAATTACTAACTGTGACATGTTCCTCGATACGTCGCGCGACTGGGACGCCCTCCTCGCCGAGATGGATAGCTCGAGGCGACGAGCGATCAGGCGAGGACACGATCACGACGGGGAGGTCGTCGAGGAAGAACTGACCAGAGCAGTCCTCAGCGAGATGCACTCGAATTATACCGATGTCGCGGAACGTGTCGGTGGCACCCGATTGACTCGAGCGTTCTTTCTCGAACTTCGCAACCTCCCCGAACGGATCAAGATATTCTCGCTCCACGTCGACGGAGAACGACGCGGACTGATGCTGTTCGTGCTGGACGACGAACGGTCGATGCTTCACTATCTCTGTTCGGGCGTTACGGAGGATCATTTCGAGTACAACGCATCGGAGTTGATCCACGAACACGCCATTAAGTGGGCCATCGACAATGGCTACGAGACGTACAACTTCCGTGGAACGGAGCCCGACTTTCGAAACGGACTGTTTCGATTCAAGGAACGCTTCGCTACCCACGCGGCCCCCAGTCTTACGTGGGAGCGGGGCTATCCACAGGTCGCCCTGGCGGCGCTGAACGGCGGACGCGTCGCTCACCGATGGGTTACGTCCTCGACATCGATTACCCCTGGGTCCGTGCAAGAGAGAACGGCAGAAATTAAATCGAGAGTCGTTGGTCGGGTTTTCTCGTGATCAAACTTCCGAGTAGCATGCAGTCACCGGGGCAAACGCACGCTCTAGTCTGAACCATGCGCAATTCATTTTCATCCGCGGTCGTCTCGATCATCGTTTCGAAGGCGTACATCTTACTCCTCGGAGTGGGGTTCACACCAGTTCTCGTTCGGCTCCTCGGACCGGTCGAGTACGGTCGGTACGCGCTCGTCCTATCCGTCTACTCCGTCGTCGGAATCGTTCTGGTCTCAGGAACGGGCGATACGGTACGAAAGTACATCTCCGAGCGGTCGGACGCGGCGTGGCAAGCCGCCATCTTCGGGTACGTGTTCAGAGCGGTGTTCGTCATCGGGCTCCTCGCCGCTACGCTATTCTCTCTGGCGGCGTACACGGGTCTCGCAGCATCCACGTTCGGACCGGCGTTTACGTCACTCTTCTACGTGCTTGCCGCGTACCTCGTTTTCAACCAGCTGGCGACGCACGTCCTGTGGACGCTCATGGGACTCCAACTGGAGTCTCGCTCGGAACCGCTAAAAGTAGTCAAGGAGACGCTATTCGTCGCGTTCGCGATCACGTTCGTCTACCTTGGATACGGCGTCGAGGGCGTATTGCTCGGATCCATCGTCTCCAGTGCGTTCACCATCGTGTTCGGATTGGCAATCGTCAGCCGTCTGTTGCCCGTTCGCCAGGCCTTCTTCTCGAGCGGTGTGGACCTTCCGAAACGACAGATTCTCACCTACACCGCGAGCACGATCGGTTTCTTCCTCTTTTTGACGTCCCTGTACCACGTCGACGTGCTCTTGCTCCAGGTCTGGTTGTCCGACGAATTCGTGGGATACTACAAAGGCGCGCTGGTGATCGCTGAAGTCTTGTGGTTCGCACCGATCGCCGTTCAGTACGCGCTCTTACAGCGTGTCTCGCACCTCTGGGAGCGTGGGGACATCGACGCTATCGAGCAACAATCACAAATCGTTACGCGGTACGTGTTCCTGTTTACGACGTTGCTGGTACTCGGCCTCGCTGCGCTGGCAGCTGACTTCGTTCCGCTCTACTTAGGTGAGTCGTTTCGACCGGCGGTCACGCCCCTGTTGTTGCTGCTCCCGGGCGTGCTCGGGTTCGCGGTCGCGAGACCGTCACTCGCCATCAACCAGGCCAGGCGATCGCTTCGTCCGCTCCTCGTCGCGACGGGCGCCAGCTCGCTGATCAACGTACTGTTAAACCTACTGTTGATTCCGGGCTACGGAATGATCGGAGCCGCCGTCGCGACGTCGATCGGCTACGGAAGCCTCGTCGTGTTCCAGACGGCCATCGCTCGACGGATGGGGTACCGACCGCTCGCGGGCATCCGCTGGGGGGCTACGTTCGTCACGATCACTGTGTCGGCAACGTCGATCTTTCTCGTTTCGTGGGCGATCGACTCGTCGATCCTCTCGCTCGTGATCGTCCCGCCGTTCGGTGCGGTCGTGTTCGCCGTCGCCTCAATCATGACCGGCGCGATCACGAGTGACGACCTCGAGGAGATTGCTAGCGCGACTGCGCTGCCGAAAACGGTCGAACGTCAGTTGCTCGAACTGATCGAGCGGATTCCGACCCGCCACGAATGACGCGAATAGGCCGACGCGTCGTACATCCGACCGCTGGAGGCTACGTTCGGCTTCCGAACGACTCAAATCAATTTGCGGCTCGAATTGAGCGGCTCACTCGAGAACCGTTTTCTCAGCCTGGTGCGAGTTTCGTGACGAGTTCGTTTCGATCCCGAAGCCTGAGATACAGCTGAACGGCGGCGGCCATTCCCCGACCGGATCGGTACATCGTATAGTACGTCCGGACGTTCGGATTGTACTTCGACTTCCACCCGTTAATTCGTGGGATGTTAGCGTCGACGAGTTCGTAATCGCGGACGCCTCGTTCCATCGCATCGGTGAGCATCCGCCACTCAAGGAGTTCGTTCGCTGGAAGAGACGTCCCGGGCTTCGTTCCACCTTGCCATCGGTGAGCCGTCTCCCCGTCCACGAGGAGAATCGTACCGGTGACGGGGTCTCCGTCGACGGAAAGCACGTACGGATTCACGACACCGTCGGGAAGCCGTTCGTAGAGTTCGGCTACGAACGACGGCGACATCGTCGCGGCCTTCCCTTGCTCTTCGAATCGGCTGACCACCTGCTCCATGATCCACCTGGCCTCGTCGACGCCGCCGACTGCCACGGTGTACTCGTCGTCGAGATGGTTTCGGATGGTTCGACGCGTCGTTCGACTGAATCGACGGATCAATGTCTCCTCGTCGGTCTCGAGGTCGACGACGTAGGTGTAACTCGGGTGGACGTCGAACTCGTTCCACTTGAACGGTCGGACGTCGTCGTACCGCCAGGACGTTCGAATCGAGGTGTACCTGGGCTCGAGTTCGCGGTCGATCCACTCGAGACACCCGTCGATGAACCGACTGTGTCGCTTCTCTCGTTTGCGTTGCTTGAGTTGACCCATGTTGAGCAATGCAGGCCCGAGAATAGGGACGTGTAACCCGTGCGGTGGGGAGAACGCGAACGTAACCGGACCCTTGTGGCTCTCGAAGATGGGAAAGATCCCGACCGGTTCCTGGCCCTTGTATCCGACGAGCGGGTACAGTCTGGCGTTCGAGTACGTCGCCTGTGTTCTGAGCGCGTCGTACCGATGGAAGACCGATCCTTGCGGCGACCGGTCGACGTATTCGTTCCACGATTCTCGATCGGCGGGGTTCAATACCGATATTCTGATACTCATCTCTAGGTTCCTCGAGACCGGACGTCACTGGCCGAACTGTCGGTACGTGCGTCCGAGATGGCCTTTGTTATCCTACTGGTACGGGACTGGAACGCGATATTACTCCAGCGTCGGAGGCGTGTCTCTATCCCCGTAGCCCTGGTTCAGGTGGCGGCCACTTGCCGTTCGTCCGTTCGTAAATCCAGCTGGCACTCTTGCCAGAGAATGCTGCCAGCGACGGATACTTAGGCGAAATATCAAATTGAACTGTTCATATAGGCATGCTTCTGAGAAATTGGTATCCCTCCACACGTGGTCTCTCGCCACGTATGGACCGCCGGAAGTACCTGACGGCAGTTGGTGGCCTCCCACCGACAATCACTGGCTACATGTTGTCCAGCCAGGGTGCAGATATAGACGAGGACGGGAACGTACCGGCTCCCGACGCCACCGAGGCGACGCTCGCGGATCACTGGCGACACGTCGACGTAGTCAACTATGGAGCGGACCCAACCGGCGAAGACGACGTCACGCCAGTTCTGGAGGAAATTCTCGCCGAGGAAGGCGGCGACGAACTCCTCGTACTCTTTCCACCCGGGACGTACCGGATGGACGCTGGATTCGAGCACGACTCGTTTCGAGACTTCGGGTTGCTCGGCTACAACGCAACGATCGAACCGTCCTCGACGTTCGAAGGGGCTGGTGTCTACGATTCCAAGGTGTTCGCGCTTGGTCCGTCCCGGTCGTACAGTGGACACAACGTATACATCGGCGGCTTCGAGTTCGATTTCCGGAACGTCGAGGACGAGGACGGCGTCGCAGGCTCGGCCGTCGTCTCGTACGCGACCGGAGACGTGATTTTCGAGCATATCATGACGGTGGGCAGGCCGACGAGCGGGCGTCGCATGATCGAACTGATCGGGATGGAAGACTGTCGCGGACAGATCTACGATTGCGTCGTCAACGGAGGGCCAGGTGCCGGCGTGTACGTCGAGGCGACCGACAACGCGGTCGCAACGATCACGCACAGCCTGGCCCGAAACTGCGCCGACAACGGATTCTACTGTTCGAACGGGTCGGTCGTCGTCGAGAACTGTACAGCTATCGACAACGACATCTCGAACATTCGAATCGGTGGTGTCGTTCGCGACAGCGCCGTCTGGGTTCGCGATTCCGAGTTGTCCGACGCCCGCGGCTACTGGCTTCGAGACGGTGACTGCCGTCTCGAGAACTGCTACGGGTACAACGACGCCGAGGGGTCGCGGTCGGTACTCGAGGTCGCGTCTTCCGGCAGGTCGGTGACGATAACCGGCTCCCGGTTGGGATCGGACGCGGACCGACGGATCGCGGTCGTCAACGAGAACGGCGAAGGCGGCGACGGCCTGGTAACGTTTCGAGACTGTACGTTCTTCGGCGAGAAGGACTCCAGTGCTACGGAGGACGCGATCATCGTCGCCAGGGATGAAACGGCGTTTCTCGACTGCTCCTGTACGCTCACCGGCGACGTGATTCCGGTACGGTTCAATGGGGGCGCGCAGAACTGTCGCGTGATCGGCGGTCGATACGAGTCCGTGCGCCCGATTCGTTTCGAATCGGGCAGGGGTGGGGTCGTCCGTGACGTCACCCTCGAGACCGACCGCCAAGATGTCGTACTGGAGGTCGACGTCCCGGACGTTGCCGTCGACAACGTCCAGGGGGAGATTTCGACGGACGTTCGAACGGTCGTCAATGGACTCGGTGACAACGGATCGTCGAATCCGGCCGACGATGGCGACTGGCACGAACACGGGCGTGAGGGCACCGTCGTCGCCTGGACGGACGCGGATTCAGGCGAGGAGCGACTCTCAATCTATCGAAACGGGGACTGGTACTCCTGGATGGTCGAGTGAGCGGCCAGCGTCGTCGTGCCTCGAGGCAAGAAGGAGGCGCTTTAGCCCTCTACGAGACGAGAGAGCCGCACTACCGGTAGAACGTGACTGAACCGGAGTCGTACACGCGGTTACGCTCACCCAGGTTCTCGACCGGTATCTCGTCGTCGACGTACGCCGTGAACTGCAACGGACGGCGCTCGAGTTCGCCGTCTCGTAACAGTACGCTCTCTGCTTCCTCGAACATCGCGTTCTCCGCACCGGCGTCGACCACGACGCACTCGGCGTCGAGCATTTCGCCCACGTATCGACACGACGGCCTATCGGTTTCGATCAGCCCGTCGTACATCGCGTCGATATCCTCGTACGACTGGCGTTCCTGCTCGGTCAGGTAGTAGGTATAGAACGGCCGTTCGACGGCGGGGTTGTCCCTCGCGACAAAGTCGTTCGAGACCGCGGTGAAGCCGAAGAGCGATAGCACAAGCACGAGAACGACGAAGTATTTGAATCCGCCTCGAGAGAACAGCCGATACGCGCCGATGGCCCCCGTCAGCGCGAAGAGCATGTACGTGTAGTGGACGAACCGATTAATGTTGATCCCGGCGAGGCCCTCGAGGAGGAGTGTGGGCCCCGGGACGGAGAGGGGCACGAGTAGCAGCGCGGAAATGCCGATGACGCCGGTGGCGATCCACTCGCGCGTGTCGTCCCGGAGCCACAGCAAAGCGCCGAGGAGCATGAAGAAGATGAAAAACGAGTACGGGACGTAGTTTGCGACCTCCGCCCACGGGCTGGCGACGACCCCCTGCGGTGGCGGTTCGGTTCGAGAACCCGACGCGGCGCTCGTCAGTGCTCCGATAATCGTTTCGACCAGGGGTTCGGCCGCGTACAGCCAGTAGGTGAGCGTCACCAGCCCCGTGGTTACCATCGTGAAGGAGTCGACGGTCGGCGGTTGGGCCCCGACCGCAGACGAGCGCCTGACGATTCGTTCGACCGCGTAGACGATGGTCATGATGATGAACACGAACGGGATAGAGACGGGGTGGTAGACGACGATCGCGACGAGAAACACCAGGCCAGCGAGGCGCATGCCGGGGGCCGTCCGGCCGAGAAGGGTGACGAGGAGCGCGAGAAAGACGATCGAGGTGACGCTCCGTGGAATCGAGTACATTCCGTAGAAGGTGTAAAACGGATGGAATATCGTGAACAGCGCGGTCAGGAGCGCTACTCGTTCGTTCAGCGTGACCCGCCGTCCGAATCCGTACGCTGCGAGGATGCCGGCACCAAACAGTACCCCGCTGAGCACGTACACCGTTCGGTGGGTCGTCAGGTAACCGCCCAACAACTGGTGCGTCGTCGCCGCGTACACGTGCCACAGCTGGAACGGTTCGTACAGTTCCAACGACACTGGCGCACCGCTTTCGACGAGCGAATCGATCAGCGAGACGTGGACGATCAAATCCGTGTTCCCGATAAAAAAGTCGTACTTCAACGTCACGCTGAACACGGTGAGCGCGAAGGCGACGACCATGTGGTACAGACAGATCGGCGTGCGACCGGAACCGAGGCTGGGCAACCAGATCAACACGATGATCAGTCCGTACAGGACGGCGAGTCCGACGAAGAACGCGAGAGGACGGACGTCGTAAATCGCAAGCGAGACGACGAGGCTCGAGACGGCGAGGTGAAAACCGATGGAGAACACTCGCCAGTCGACGGCGATCCATTCGACCGGCTCTCGGTAGTGACGCTTCCCTCCGCGCCACAGTACGACGACGGCCAGCGTCATCGGCAGAGCCAGGTAGAGTCCCAAGATCGAGAGGTTCACACGACCGACGACGAATGGACCAGCGACGCCCAGGACGGCGAGGGGAATCAGAAGAACCTTCGATACGAGGTAGGCGTGGTCGAACATCGTCCTCATGTATCATCACGCTCCTCCTGGCCGCCTCTCAGCGATCGTTGGCTGGGGGATTCTTCTCGAGGCACGTTCGAAAACCGCTTCCAGTTCCGGACGATTACCCCGATAGAGGCACGCTCGAGACGTGCGACCCGGCTGACGTCCTCGTTGGAGCGGCCAGTGCAGGGTCCACGATCGGCTCGCTGAGACCCGTCATCGTCGGTCCATGTCCCACCGAAGCCTGTCATCGTCGATCCTCCCCTGCGTTCCGCGATCGACGGCCAGTTACGGACTCGACAGCGGCCTCGAGTCGAGCCTCTACGTCGGGGACTCGTTCCATCGCGGCGACAGGTGGCATCAGCCAGGCGACGGGATCGGTCCAGTCGAGACTCCACTTCGCCCCTGGGGTCAGTACCGTCCTGAGAGCGGTCGAGATTTCGTTCCGGGTCGGTTGCCGAACGCAGTACTGGAGTTCCCGAAGCGGGAATACCATCTCGTCGACCGTTCCGATAGTCCTGACGGGGAGATCGACGTCCAGGTCGAGAGCGGATGCGACCATTGTCGAGGCGAATCGGTAGCCACGTTCGCTAGCCAGCGCGTACGACGCCCAGAACTTCGGGTTCACCTCCATGAGCACGAACGACCCATTGGGACGGCGCTTGAACTCGACGAGTGCGATTCCGTGCCACCCCAGATCCTGTAACAAGTCCGTCGCCTGCGCCTCGAGAGAGGGGTTTCGGTAGGTTCGAAGATGCGTCCCACTTCCACCCCATCGAGGAACGGACCGAAGTTCCTCGTGACTGAACCTGAGCACGACATCGTTGTCCGAACAGAGAACGCCGACTCCGTAGGTCGACCCCGTCCCCTCGATTAGCTCCTGGACGAGTACGTCCCCGCCCGGAGCGACCGCCGCAATGCGGTCGTAAGTCCGCCAAAAGCGAGCAGGGTCGTCGACTCGAGCCGTCGTCTCGCCACCGCCGGATTCGTGTCTGGCCTTGAGAAAGACGGGAAAGTTTAGTTGGTCGAGTGCACCCCTCGGCCGCCCGTTCGCGTCGATTCGCTCGACGACGCTCGAGTACTCCGCCGGAACGTCGATCCCGAGACGGGCCGCACGGTCGAGGACGGCGGACTTGTCGGCACCGGTACGGAGCGACTCGCTCGAGGGGAGAGAGGTGGAAACAGAGGAAGGAAGGGTCGACCGAAGTCGGTCGATTGCAACCGTTGATTGGTACCCGACCGGCAAGACGAAGTCCGGGCGATAGGTCTGAACCGCCGACTCGAGGGCGTCGGCGTATCCCTCGCTCTCCGGTGGAGGGGCGATGATTCTCTCGTCGCAGTATCTCGACCGGAGCAGTCGGCTGTATCGGGTCGTTCCGACGCCGACGATCGTCACACTGAGATCCTCGGAGAGTTCCTTCGCGACGGTCAGCGCGGTCGGGTAATCCCCATCGAGGAGGAGGACCGTCGGATCGGCACACATAGGGTTCGTAACCACCACCCTCCGTGAAAAGCCAACCGGTGGTACTCGATCATTGCGTTCGGTAACGCCTGTTTTCCCGTTCGAGTCGCTTCACTGACTGCGTGATTGACCGGCGTAGCAACAAGCAAAACCGTCACGATCACGAACCGAATACGCGAACGTCGCTCTTCCAGGGTCCGCTCCGAAGGCCAGATCGGTCGGTTCACCTCTTCGGACTGCCAGTATAGTCTCTGAGCTCGAATGTCTTTCGAAATAGAAGTTCTTGTCCTTATTTATGAGATAAATGTACGATTTTCACACGACAAGGTTGATAACCGGAGGTTACTTCATCGTTTTTGTATGCGAGGCAAGCAATCTGATGTTTCCGGCGACGAGCCCCGTGGCGATACGCGGCGAACGAAACGGGGCACGCTCGGCCGACGCTCGTATCTCTCACTGCTCGGGGCAACGGCGACGGGAGCGTTGTTCTCGAGCGCAGTTCGAGGGGAGGTGGACGGTTCAGAGGCGACCGACCTCGAGTTCATCGACATCGATTACGGCGAGAGCTACGATGCCTCGTCGAGGTACAACGGTCTGGAAGACGTCTACCGCGTGTGGAATCACCGCTCGGGAGCCGATCCGGAGATTGCGGTCGATCAGCCAGGAACCGGGGACCGGTGTCTCGCACACCACTTCCAGGGGAACCAGATGACTGCCAATACGGTCTACTCGTTCGACGCCAATCACGGCGGCGTCGTAGACGAGACGTACCAGCGATTTCGATTCCACCCGAACGGGATGACACTGGCGGACAGGGGGACCTTCCGGTTCTTCTGGGCAGGACTTCGGAACGGACCGACGTCGTCGGGTGGGACGAGCCAGGAAGATATCCCGAACGGCAAGGACGGGTGGTCGGTCCGACTGGGGTACGCCCGACGTGGATCTCACAACCATCCCGACGAGTACCCGCTCTTCGTCTACGTCTACCACATGGATCAGGTAAACCCGGTCCCCGAATTGAACGTCACCGAGACGGACGTTCGAATGAACGAGTGGAACGACATCCGGTGTCACCAGGTACTGAATACGGTAGAGGGCGGTCAGGCGAACGCCGACGGCGAAATCCGCGTCTGGGTGAACGGCGAACTGGCGTTCGAGCGAACCGACTACCGCTGGACCAGCGTTCCAGGACAGGGTATCGAGGAGGCCGGCCCCTACGGCTACTGGTGGGGGTCAAATCAGAACGGTGAGACCGTTTACTTCGACGATCATCACATCGTCGTCGGCGGAATTCCCGAAAATATCGTGTCGCCTACGAAGTCCTGACGTCCACAGGCGGCGTTCGATTCGATTGCGCGCCGATGAGAACTGGCGAACGGGCGTATACGTGTCGATCTTTTCACTCGAGCGACCGCTCTGATCCGCAGGCGATTACTACTATCTGATCCGTGAATCGAGTCTAACGGTACTGAATACCCCCTTTAATCGGTTCGTGTATCTCGAGTACGGGTATCGTTTTCCGTGGTTGGACGAGGACACTACAGACAACCTGACAGTAACTCATCGACGTATAAAGTTCCGATATGTTCATGAGAGCGTTGAGGTCAGCATAGTTGGCTAGTCAAGTTGCATGGCACGTGAGCGCTCGAAACGAGCAATCGATAGCACACTGGAAAACGGCAAAGAGAACGGGACGGCGAACGACATCGAACGGAGAACGTATCTCAAGGTACTCGGTTCGACCGCGATCGCCGGTGGGGCACTCCTGAGTTCGGGCACCGCCGCGGCCGATTCTCACGACCAGGATCTGATCGAGATCGATTACGACCAGTACTACGATCCGTCGTCATCGTACAACGGCCTGGGTGACGTCTACGACGTGTGGAACCAGCGCTCGAGTACGAGCCCCGACATCACGTCGAGCACCTCTCGAACGGGAGAGACGAGTTGCGCACACTACCTCGACGGCGACCAGATGAGCGCGAACACGGTGTACCCGTTCGACGACCATTACGGGGCGGACGTCGACGAGCTGTACCAGCGGTTCTACGTCCACCCGAACGGGATGTGGCTCTCGGAGAACAACACGATGCGGATCTTCTGGGCCGGGTTACGGAGCGAGCAAGACCAGGACAGCGGGAACTTCGCCACGCCACCGCCGTTCACGGGCGAAGACGGATGGTCGGTCCGGGTCGGTTTCACCCGTCGGGAGAACCACGACCACCCCGACACGTACACGTTCTTCGTCTACTCTTACGACGCGCGACTCACCGACAGCACGACCCCGTACATCGAGTACGGCAACCGGGTCCAGATGCCGATGAACGAGTGGGTGAAGGTCGAAACCTACCAGAAGCTGAATACGTACACTTCGAGCGGGTCGATGAACAACGACGGCGTCTTCCGTGCGTGGGTGAACGACGAACTCGCCTACGAGCGGGAGAACCTCGCGTGGCGGTCCGCCGACGGAAACGGGATCGAATACGCGGGACCACTCGGGTACGACCTCTACCAGGACAACGATCCGCACACGATTTATTTCGACGACCACGTGATGCTGGTCAACGGAACCCGCGAAGACTGGCTGAACTACGACGGTGGAGAGAGCGGTGACGGTGGAGACGAAGGGGAGGAGACAGACGATACCGGGGACCAAAACGAACTGGCAATCCTGACAGAAGCCGGTGCCGATCGCGTCAGTTACCGGTTCGTCGCCGACGGCCCCGTCTCGACTGCCGACCTTGGCACCTCGCCCTCTGGCAATTCCGTCTCGGCAAACGGCAACGACACGATCACTGAGCGCGAGGACGGCACCTACAGGGTTGAGGGATTGACGGGCAACGGCTGGGGCGATGGTTTCGCCATAGACGGCGAAATTGTCGCTTTCGAGGCCGAAAACGCCGATTCCGATGCCGACCCCGCCTTCTGGCTCGAGTGGAACGGCGAAGAAGTCGCCGTCGCCGACCTGGTCGGTGACGATGAAGAAGGAACAGAAGACGATTCCAAGAGCGAGAACGAACTGGCGATCCTGACGGAACCCGGTGCCGACCGCGTCCGTTACCGGTTCGTCGCCGACGGCCCCGTCTCGACCGCCGACCTCGGCACCTCGCCCTCCGGCAATTCCGTCTCGGCGAACGGCAACGACACGATCACCGAGCGCGAGGATGGCACCTACGAGGTCGAGGGTTTGACGGGCAACGGCTGGGGTGACGGCTTCGTCCTCGAGGGTGACATCGTCACCTTCGAAGCCGAGAACGCCGATTCCGACGCCGACCCCGCCTTCTGGCTCGAGTGGAACGGCGAAGAAGTCACCGTCGCCGATCTAACCGGTGGGAGCGAAGACACCGATCCAGAACCGGCCGAGTTCGCAATCCTGACCGAACCGGGAGCAGATCGGGTGCGCTATCGATTCGTCGCCAACGGTCCCGTCACCGTCGCCGACCTCGAGACGTCGCCCTCCGGAAACCCTGTCTCGGCGAACGACAACGATACCATCACCTACTACGAGACCGGGTACTACGAGGTCGAGGGTTTGACGGGCAACGGCTGGGGAGACGGCTTCGCCGTCGAGGGTGACATCGTCACCTTCGAGGCCGAGAACGCCGATTCCGACGCCGACCCCGCCTTCTGGCTCGAATGGAACGGCGAGGAAGTCGCCGTCGACGACCTCTAGGAGACGACCATCCGGAACATCGAATTTGGTCGGTATCACGGCCGATGCCGGTCGGAACGGCTCACCGTGGATCGGTAGCGATCCCGACGACCTCCGCAGTCACCGGCAGTAACCTTCGTTTCGAGCGTCGTCGTTCGATTTCGGCGAGTTCGTATATCGCTCCCTCGAGATCGACGGGTACGATCGCACCCGGGAACGTTCAGGTCAGAGAGATTACGTAGAGCCCAGCCAGATCGATGGTTTCAAGGTAAATGTTTGTCTTTCGTGCGTCCCATTTGGGAGGCTACGGGCGCTCTCGAACTGGCTTTCGTTCCAATTCGTTCGATTCGTCGACGCGCCGGAGAAACTCCGTACAGGAGCCGACCCAGGCGTTGCGTTCCTGGGCGTACTCGACGAGGTCGACGTACAACTGGCGATACCCGCCGAATTCGTCCTCGTTGAAAAATCTCGGGTGCCACAGCAGCGTGGCGACGGCGTCGTTTCGCTCGGCCTCACGGAGCAGTTCGTAGCCTCGTTCCCGGGCCGACTCGAGGTCCGTTTCCGGCCCCAGGAGCGCGACTTCCATCGCGGTGAGCGGGAAGACCGCGAACTCGTCGTCGAAGGGGCGCAAAAGACCGTACCCGTGGCGAAAGCCGACCTCGTCTGTCGAACCGAGACTGGCGTCGTACCGTAACCCGAGTTCCCGGTGAATCTCCCACGTGTCCGGCCGGGTCAGTCGGAGATAGTGCTGCCTCCCACCGGTGATTTCGTGACCCAGGATTCGTTCCAACTGCGACTTCTCCTCTCTCAACCGAACCGGATCGTCGGGAGACTCGTATGAACCGTGTAATCCGACTTCCCACCCGCCGGCATCGAGTTCGCGAATAACGTCGGCGATAGCCGGATCCGTGATCTCGTATCGACCCACGAAGTGTTTCCAGTTCGCCGGTCGCAGCCACTCTCGCGGCGATTTATCGCGGAACAGGTTCTGCTCGTTCAGAAAGAAGAACGTCGACCTGACGCCGAGATCGTCCTCGAGGGCCATGATCTCCTCGAACTGCCAGTACGGTCGACCCCTCGAGAGCAGCGACCGCAGTTGCGACGGGTCGCGGTTCACGAGAGCGTAATACGGCGCCTGGTACGTTTTGTACGGACGGTCGACGTCGTGGGTGAGACAGACCGCGAACGCGTGGTCATCGAGCACGCTCGAGCACCTCGACGATGGATTTGGCCGCTCGCCCGTCGCCGTACGGCGACGGCTTGTCCTCAAGCGAGCGTTCCCGTACCAGGGCACGCTCGATCGCTCGTCGATCCGTGCCGACGAGTTCGTTCCAGCCGCACTCGACCGTCTCAGCCCACTCGGTCTCCTCACGAAGTGTGATACAGGGAGTATCGAGGAAGAACGCCTCCTTCTGGACCCCGCCCGAGTCGGTGACGACGCGATCGGCCTCGTCGAGTAACCGGATGAAATCGAGGTATCCAACCGGCTCGGTGAGGTGCAGTTCGCGTCTCGCTCGCTCGAGGAGATCGTTGCGCTCGAGTCGGTCGATCGTTCGGGGGTGTGCCGGGAATATGACCGGCAGCGACGATGTCGAGAGAGCGTCGACGATCGATCGCAGCCGGACCGGATCGTCCGTGTTTCGCTCGCGGTGGACGGTCGCCAGGACGTAGTTTCCAGGCATCACCTCGAGTCGCTCGAGGATCGTCGATCGTCCAGTAGAGCGGTTGACGACCCGCAAGAGCACGTCGTACATAACGTCGCCGCTCCGGTAGACGCCCTCTTCGAGGCCTTCAGCGGCGAGATTTGCAACCGCTCCGGCCGTTGGCGCGAACAGCAGGTCTGCCGCGTGATCCGTCAGTCGTCGGTTCACTTCCTCGGGCATGTCGGTGAAACTCCGCAGACCGGCCTCGACGTGAGCGACCGTCGCGTCAACCTTCGAACCGACGATCGCTCCGGCGAGCGTCGAGTTCGTGTCACCATAGAGGACGATTACGTCCGGTTCGACCTCTGCGACGACTGGTTCGATGCCGTCGATCATCGCGGCCGTCTGCGCGCCGTGAGACGCCGAACCGACTCCAAGTTCGTAGGCGGGGTCGGGAATCTCGAGTTCCTCGAAGAAGACGTCCGAGAGTTCTTCGTCGTAGTGTTGACCGGTGTGGACGAGTTTCTCGTCGTGGCCCGACGCGTTCAGCGCACGCGAAACAGCCGACGCCTTCACGAACTGCGGACGAGCGCCGACGACGGTGAGTACCTTCATCGACCAGCCTCCGTCTCGAGGCCGGGTTTCCGACGCGGTTCGCCTGCCGTCTCGAGGATGGTATCGAGGAGATAGGCAGTGACGTCGATCTTGTCGTCGAGGAGTCGCCGTCGTTTTTGCCTCCAACGCGCCTTGGCGTCGGGATCGGTCGAGAGGTCGCGAGCGAGCGCCAGCGTCTCCCGTTCGTCGGATAGAGAGGAGAGGAGGCCGTACGTGGACTCGAGTTCCACGAAGTTGCTCATGTCGCCGTCACCGACGAACGAGTTCGATCGAATCGCCGGCGTCCCCAGGATGGCCGCCTCCGTCGCCATCGTCTGGGAGTCGCCGACGTAGAGATCGGCGTAGTAGAGCAGGTCGTGAATCAATTCCGGCGGGACAGGGAGACGATAGGGCTCGAATTCCGGCGAAAGCGGATCCTCGCTGGTGACGTACGTCCGTCCCTCCTCGGAGAGGATCGAAAGCAGTTCGCGTTTTCCCTCGGGGGAGAACCCGCGGTTGCCGGTGTCGTGGTTGGCGCTCCAGGAGACGAATCGACAGACCGAGTAGTGCTCGTGCGGATCAACGCCGACGGCCCTGAGTCGGTCGGGATCTGGTTCGAACCGATTCGGATGGAGGTACGCCAGCTCGTGATACCCCGCGTACCGCTCCTGTTTCGCACCGAGGTCACGACCGTAGTTTACCGGCGTACAGATCTTGGTCGCAAACGGATGCGTCAGCCGTGCCTGCAACGTGGCGACCTCGCTGTCGTCGAAGACGATCATCGGCGTCCCGGTAACTCGTGCGGCGTGGGCAGCCGGCGGCATCGGTGAACTGACGACTACGTCCGGATCGACTCGCCGCATAGCCCGGAGGGTTCGAATCTCGCGCTCGATGAGTTCGAGAAACAGTCCGGCCACGTTCGATCGCTTCTGTGAGAGTGGAGTGTGGTCGATCCCGTACCGGTCGAGGAGCGTGACCGTGAGATCCTTTTCCCGGGAGAACACGTGCGTGTCGTGGCCGAGCTCCTCGAGTTCTCGAATAGCGTGTTTGAACAGGTGAACGTGTGCCGGATGGCCGACGTCGAACAGGACGGTCGCCGTCATTCGTGGATCACCACCTCACGGTCTTCGTTTTCCTGCATGTCGAACACCATCGCGAACAGCAGGAACAGCCAGCCGACGAGAAACAGCTGAGTGCTCGCGAGGATGCGAATGAACAGCGATTCTCCGGATCGACCACGGGAGAGGAACGACCAGAGCACGCCGAGTGATCCGAGCGCGGACGTGCCCGCACCGAAGAGGTAGAATAGGACGACCGGGTGGAAATCGAATCGAAGGTACCGAGTTTCGAGCCGCCAGAGGAAGTTTCGAAGGAGCATTCCCGAGACGTTCCGGACGTACGTCGAGTAGACGATGCTCGACTTCTCGTCGCCGTAGACCGCGGGAATCGAAACGTCGGCGACACGGGTACTTCTGGCGTTCAGCTTCACGAGGAGGTCGTTGCAATAGCCGTAGTACTCGTACATCGACTCGAGGTCGACCGCCTCCAGTGCGTCCCTCGAGATGGCGGTGTAACCGTTCTGGGGGTCGCTCAGCTTCCAGTATCCCGATGCGATTTTCGTCAGCAATGAGAGGAGCGCGTTGCCAAACAGTCGGAACCGCGGCATCGATCGCTGGTGATCGGGTGCGAGCAGTCGATTCCCCTTCGCGTAGTCCGCGACTCCGTCGACGATCGGGTCGAGGAGCTTCGGCATCGCGTCGAGATCCATCTGACCGTCGCCGTCGACGGTGACGACGATGTCGAGTCGTCCGGCCCGCGCCGCCAGATAACCGGTCTTGATCGCGCCGCCGGCACCGCGATTCTCACGGTGATCGATCGGGACGACGCGACCGATCGGCTCGTGAACGGTTGCTCTCGCTGCAAGCGCGGGGTTCTCTCCACCGTCGGGTCGAATTCGTTCGACCCGGTCCGCAACCGCCCCCTCCCGGTCGATCCGGCGGCGTGCGTCCGACTGTGCTGCCTCGAGAATTGCCTCCCACGTGCCGTCCGTGGAACAGTCGTTCACGACGTACAGTCGGTCGACGAACGAAGGCATCTCCCTGACCACGTCGCCGATGAATCGTTCCTCGTTGTACGCCGGAACGACGGCGGCGACGGAGTGATCCCGGTACATTACAACCTCCAGTAGCGACAATCGTGTTCGCTCGCCCGGTCCTCGAACATCCCGTCGACGTCGACGAGGACGGGGTTCTCGTTCATCTCGGCGAGTAGCCCTCCGATGTCGAGTTCACCGAAGGCGTCGTGGGGCGTTCCGATCACGATGGCATCGAATCCATCCCCGGACGGTTCGGGAACGACGTCGATGCCGAAGCGCTCTCGGATCTCGGCGTCGGCCGCGTGCGGGTCGTACCCGACGACGGAGACGCCGTACTCTCGGAGGTAGTCAATCACACCGCCGATCGACGATCTGAGATCCGCCACGTTCGGCTTGTACGTCAGTCCGAGGATCAAGACGGTACTGTGCTTGAGCACGTTCTCGGCGTCGTTCAGGGTCTTTACAGTCATCTCTCCGACGTGGGTTGGAACGTAATCGTTGATCTCGCGTGCGGATCGAACGAGTTCGAGCTTGAACCCGTTTCGTTCGCTCTCGTAGACGAGGTAGAACGGATCGACCGGAATACAGTGGCCGCCGACGAGGCCGGGTCGGTAGTCGTGAAAGTTCCACTTCGTCTTCGCCGCGTCGAGCACGGCCTGTGTGTCGATCCCAAGGTGCGTACACGCCACCGCGAGTTCGTTCACCAGCGCGATGTTGACGTCGCGCTGCGTATTCTCGACGCACTTCGCGGCTTCGGCGGTTTCGATCGTCGGCGCCTCGTGGACGCCCGCGTCGACGATCGATCCGTAGAGGTCGACGAGATTCGCCCGCGCCCCTTCGGTCAATCCGCTCACGATCTTGACGACGTTGCGCAGACCGTGGTCGTCGTCGCCCGGGACGATTCGTTCGGGCGAATAGCCGACGCCGAATTCCTCGCCTGCCGTCATACTCGAGCCTCGCTCGAGCGCCGGAACGAATAGCTCGCGAGTCGCCCCCGGATACACCGTCGACTCGAGGACGACGGTCGTCCCCGCGGTGAGGTGTTCGCCGACCGTCTCCCCCGCCCGTTCGACCAGGCTGAGGTCCGGTTTCTCGAGTTCGTCGACCGGGGTCGGCACCGCGACGACGACGTAATCGGCCGTCGATATCACGCTCGGGTCGGTCGTAAACTGTATCGAACTCTCGGCGATCGATCGATCGCTAACGTCGCCCGTCGGATCGATTCCGCGTTCGAGCGTTCGAATCTTGTCCGTATCGACGTCGTAGCCGCGGACGTCGTACCCGACGCTGTCGAACTCACAAGCGAGTGGGAGTCCGACGTAGCCGAGTCCGACGACGCAGATCCGGTTGGCAGATGGAGTGAAAGCAGTGCTCGCGTTCGCGGTATTGCTCACGAATCCCACCCCCGCTCCTCGCGAACCCCGCCACCGATTTCGTATACCCGCGAATCGATCGGGCCAGCGACGGTTCCGCGACCGTCGACGACGACCGGACGGTGGTCTCTACGATCACTGAGTTCGTTTTCACGGTCCGTTCCCAGGTCAGCCCACCGAATCTCGTCGAACTCCTCGTGCGGTGTGACCAGAATCACGCCGTCGATCGGGAGGTCGTACGCCGCCTCGAGCTCCACCCCTTCTAAGTCAAATGCCTCGAGGTCGTCCGACTCGAGCATCGGGTCGACGCCGTAGACCGTCGCGCCGGCCGCGGAGAGTTCGGCGGCGATGTCGATCGACGGCGAGGCCCTGATCTCTTCGACGCTGGGTCGATACGTGAGCCCGAGCACCAGTACCGTCGCGTCCGACAGCGCCGTCCCCTCGTCCTCGAGACCGTCGCGCAGTTTTGCGACCGTGAACGCCGGCATCGAGTCGTTGACCGCGCGAGCGGTCTCGAGCAGCGGGGCGTCGGTCTCGAAGGGGTGGATCACGAAGTACGGATAGAACGGGATGCAGTGGCCACCGACGCCGGGTCCCGGTTCGTGGATGTCACAGAAGGGCTGGGTGTTCGCGACGTCGATCGCCTCCCTGACGCTCACGCCGAATTCGTCGGTGAACGTCGCGAGTTCGTTCGCGAGCGCGATGTTGACGTCTCGGTACAGTCCCTCGAAGACCTTGACGCACTCGGCAGTGGTCGCGTCGGAGACCGCAATCACGCCCTCGTCGTTGATGGTCTCGTAGATCGCTCGCGCGGACGCGGTGCTCTCCGCGTCGACGCCGCCGACGACCTTCGGGTACGCGCCGCGGATGTCCTCGAGCGCCCGTCCCGACGACGTCCGTTCGGGGCAAAAGGCCACGCCGAACGTCCCGCGGGAGAGTCCCGACGCCGCCTCGAGCGCCGGAAGCACCCGATCGCTGGTCGTCCGGGGTGGAACGGTACACTCGACGAGTACCAGGTCGCCCGGGTCCAGTCCGGTTCCGATCGCCTCGATCGCGGCGTCGAGGATCGAGAGGTCGGGCGCTCGCTCGTCCGTGATGGGCGTCGGCACGATGACGACGTGTACCGAGCATCGCCTCGCAGCCTCGCGGGGGTTCGTCGTCGCCTCGAGCGCACCGGTGGACACTCGTTCGGCGACCAGCTCGTCCAGGCCGGGTTCCCGTTTGACGTGACAGTCTCCGGCCTGAATCGTCGCCACGACGTAGGGGTCGATATCGACGCCGAGGACGGTGCCGGTCGTCTCGGCGAACACTGCAGCGAGGGGGAGTCCCATCTTTCCGAGTCCGTAGACGGCGACGGGGATCGACCCCGAGACGAACGCGCGACGCAGTCGTTCGCTCGAGCGGCCGGTTCCGTACGGTCGGGTGTTCGCCGCTGTGGACTCTGTCGACGAGTCTCGGTCGTCTGCACGGTCGACTGTTCCGCCGTCGGCCTCGGTGACCTCGAGTCTATCGGTCCCATCGACCGTCCCTCCGTCGGTATCGGCGGCCTCAGATCTGTCAGTATCGGCGACCTCGAGTCCGTCGCCCTCGGCGATCGATCGTCGATCAGTCATCTGCCACCCTCACTCCGAGGTCCGATCGGTCGCCCATGGCCTGGGCTTCGATCTGGTGGGTCAACTCGAGCGCAGCCAGTCCATCGTCGATGGTCACGGCCGGCGTCTCGTTCGACGCGACGGCCTGGACGAAGGCCTCGAGTTCGTTCCGTAGCGGTTCCTCGTTCGGCACGTGCGGCCGTTCGACGACGCTTTCGTGCTGGAATCGAACGTTGCCGTCGCGTTCGGCGTACTTGGGGACCGAGTTGCGGTGAATCGCGATCGACTGGGCGATGTAATCGAGTTCGACGAGACACTCCCTGGCGGTCACGGTGAGTCGACGCACTTTTCGCTGTGTGAGTCGGCTGGCGGTGAGCGACGCCATGATCCCGGAGTCGAACTCGAGCAGCGCCGATGCGTGGCGATTGTCGTTTACGCCGGTGCTCTTGACGCCCGTCGGCGACTCGTCGAGCAACGAGAGCACGACGTCGATGTCGTGGATCATCAGGTCGAGGACGGCGCTGTCGTCGATTCGCCGGTTCGGTGGTGGCCCGAGCCGTTCTGCGTGTATACTGATGATCGAGAGATCCTCGACGATTTTACGAAGCGTCACCACGGCCGGGTTGAACCGCTCGACGTGACCGACCTGTACCGGCACGTCGGCGCGGTTCGCTCTCGAACGGAGCCGTCGCCCCTCTTCGAGATTCGTGACGAGGGGTTTCTCGACGAGCATCGCGACGCCCGCCTCCAGACACTGCACGGCGACGTCGTAGTGATGCACGGTCGGGACGGCAATCGAAGCGGCGTCGACCGACGCGAGGAGCGACTCCAGGTCCATCGCGGTCGCGCCGTGTTCGTCGGCGACGCGAGCGGCGCGTTCGTCGTCGACGTCGAAGACGCCGACCAGATTCACCTCTGACAGTCCCGCGTAGACTCGCGCGTGCTGTCTCCCCATCGAGCCGACGCCGATTACGCCGACGTCTATCCGTCGTTCAGTTTGCATACGCGACGCTCACCTCCCTGGCGAACCCGACGATGGCGATCATGCAGCGTTCCCCCCTTGAAGCGCCGCCGGAAGCGGTTCGTGTCTCGCCGGAACGCCGACAGCCAGCGTCTCCTCGGGGATGTCCGCCGAGACGACCGCACCCGCGGCGACGAACGAGCCTCGCCCGACGGTCACGCCGGGGAGGATGGTCACATTCGCCCCGATCGAGACGTTAGCCTCGAGGGTCGGGCCCTCGAGGTCGGCCTCCCGACGGAGTGGATAGGGATCGTTCGTCAAGACGGCGTTCGGACCGAGAAAAACGTGATCCTCGATGGTGGTCTCTGCAGGTACGTAGACGCCGGTCTGCATGCTCACGTTCGAACCGACGGTCGACGTCCCGTCTATGGTCGCGTTCGTCCCGACGAGCACGTCGTCGCCGATTCGGGTTCCCTCGCGAATCAGTGCGAAGTGACCCGTACTGAATCGGTCGCCGATCACGACGTCGTCGTAGACGATCGTCCCCGCCCTGATCGTCGGATCGTCGCCGATGACCGGCGGCTGTGTCCCGTCGTCGTAGGCGTAGCCGATCGACGGCGTATCGGTCGAGCCGAGCAGTAACTCGTTGTCTCTCATCGTAAATCGGATGGACGCATGCTCTCAAAAGGGACCGCGACCGTTTCAGCCGTTAATTCACGGCCCGAGCCCTGCAACCGCCGTGTAGGTCGCGGAGCGACGGGCTCCGCTCGTCGGGAACGACGTCGTCGCCGGCCGACGATTTCACACCCTCGTCGATTCACATAAACGGGTGAACACCGCCGCCAGCGACGGTCACCGTCTCACCGCATCTCGAATGCAAGTAACGGTTTCTATCCTCACCGTTTCACTCATATCGAAGAACACTGTTCGCCTCTCCCCATTCAGCGCTGAAACACCGGAACCGCGAGTGAACGGTCGTGACCCCAGTAATGAGAATTTATCCCGCTGGGACCGAGTGTCGATGGCTCAGTTCGAAGGCCCTTCTCCTGGAAAGCATCGACTGACCGGTTTCGTGGAGGACACAATGCCGGAATTGGACGGGACGGAGCACGCGGATCCATTTCGGCACTCGAGGGACCGAGTCGAAACCGTTACCATTTCGAATCGAGACTGGTGAGCCATGGGAACGTACGACATCGAGCGCTATCTCAACATTCGAAGCGCCTACGGCGCCTCCCTCGGCCCGGCGGGCGACCGACTGGCGTTTCTGATGAACACCACCGGGACGCCCCAGGTCTGGACGCTCGAGGAGGCACAGACGTGGCCCGAACAGCGAACGTTCTACGACGAGCGAGTGACGTTCGCCTCCTGGTCGCCCGAACGCCCGGAACTGGCGTTCGGGATGGACGAGGGCGGCAACGAGCGCGCGCAACTGTACCGACTCGACGCCGAGACGGGCGAAGTGGCGAACCTGACCGGGATGCCGGAGGCGAAACACCGCTGGGGCGGGTGGAGCCACGACGGCGAACAATTCGCCTTCACCTCGAACCGCCGCGAGGAGAGCGTCTTCGACGTGTACGTCCAGGGCCGAGCGGACGTCGGCGACGACGCCGAACTCGTCACCGAGGGCGACGGCTGGCTCACCGTCGGCGGCTGGAGCCCCGACGACTCCCGTCTGCTGATCTCGCAAGCCTACTCGAACTTCGACCAGGACCTCTACAGCCTCGAGCTCGAGACCGGAACGATGACCCACCTCACGCCCCACGAGGGCGACGTCCGCTACCAGAGCGCCTCCTGGGCGCCCGACGGCGAGGGACTCTACCTCGTGACCGACGAGGAGACCGACACGCTCGCGCTCGCCTACCTCGACCTCGAGGGTATCGAGGTCGAAACGATGGTCGAGGGAGATGGATGGAACGTCGACGGCCTCGCCATGGACGACGAGACCGGCCGATTCGTCTACTCGCGAAACGTCGAGGGCTACACCGAACTCACCGCGGGCGAACTCACGGGCGACGATCCGGCGGCGTTCGAGATGTTCCCCGAACCCGACCTGCCGGGCGGGCTCTCGGGCGGCGTGAGCTTCGGCCCGGACGCCGAGGTCTTCGCCTGCTCGACGACTGGCGATGCGGTAAACGCGAACGTCTTCGTCGTCGACGTCGAATCCGGCGAGAGCGAGCAGTGGACGCTCGCCCCCACGGCAGGAATCCCGCCCAAGACCTTCCGGTCCTCGGAACTCGTTCACGTCGAGAGCTTCGATGGCCTCGAGGTGCCCGGATTCCTGACGCTCCCGGCGGGGTCGGCGGGGGCGCTCGAGGGCGCTGGGGATGGGAACGGAACCGCCGACGACGGCTACCCCGTCATCGTCGACATCCACGGCGGCCCCGAGAGCCAGCGCCGGCCCTCGTTCTCGAGCGTCAAGCAGTACTTCCTGAACCGGGGGTACGCCTACTTCGAACCAAACGTCCGGGGCTCTTCGGGATACGGGAGCGAGTACGCAAGCCTGGACGACGTCGAAAAACGGATGGACTCCGTCGCCGACGTCGCCGCCTGCGTCGAGTGGCTTGCCGGCCACGAAGCGATCGACCCCGACCGCGTCGTCGCCATGGGCGGCTCCTACGGCGGGTTCATGGTGCTGGCCTCGCTCACCGAGTATCCGGAGCTCTGGGCCGCCGGCGTCGACGTCGTCGGCATCGCCAACTTCGTGACCTTCCTCGAGAACACGGGCGACTGGCGCCGGAAACTCCGCGAGGCCGAGTACGGCTCGCTGGCCGAGGATCGCAAGTTCCTCGAGTCGATCTCTCCGATCAACACCGTCGATACCATCGAGGCCCCGCTGTTCGTCCTCCACGGCGCGAACGACCCCCGCGTGCCCGTCGGCGAGGCCGAACAGATCGTCGAGGAGGCCCGCGAGCAGGGCGTCCCCGTCCGCAAGCTTATCTTCGAGGACGAGGGTCACGGCTTCAGCAAGCTCGAGAACCGCATCGAGGCCTACTCGGCGATCGCCGAGTTCCTTGAAGAGCACGTCTGATCGCGATTCGTCGACGAAGACGGTCGCGCCGAATACCGAACGGTGAACGTTCCGTTCCCCGACAGTACGTTCAAGTCAACGAGTGTCGTTGCTCCCGGCAGATGCGCCGATTACGGGTGGTCGCCGGCTTCGCCGTCGCACTCCTGGTCACGGGAATACTGGTCTACAGTGCCGGCTGGGAGGCCGTGGTCTCGAGTATCCGTCGCGCCAATCCGATCCTCGTCGCCGGTGGTGCGGTCGCCGGAGCGACAATGCTCGCGCTCCGCGCCCTAATCGTCTACCGACTGCTCGATCCGATCGAGGGATCGGCCCATGGGACCGACTTCGTCGGCGCGTTCCTGGCGGGGTACTTCTCCCGGAGCGTCGTGCCGTGGGGACAGTCCGTCGGCGTCGCCGTGACCGCGTACCTGCTCGCGGGATCGTCCGATTCACCGTTCGAGGACAACGCCGCCGTCGTCAGCGTGGCCGAGGTACTCGTCTTCCTCACGTCCGTCGTCGTGGCCATTGTTGGACTCATCGGGGTCGCTGCGAACGGTTCCGTCGACGTCGCCTCGAGCGTGACCGCCGGGTCGCTCCCGTCGAACCGTCTCAGGACCGGCCTCCTGGGGGCACTGTTCGCAGCCGTTCTCGTCGCCGCCTCGGCCGTCTCCGTCACACGCGACGGCGTCGCGCGGACCATCCTGTTCGAGATTACCGCTCGGCTCGAGGGGGCGCTGGCCAGAGTGCCCGGCATCGAGCGCGCCGCCGTTCGAACTCGCGTCCGTGGGTTCCTCTCGACGATCGACGACATCGCGGCGGATCGGTCGGTCCTGCTGGGCGCGGTGACGGTCGCTCTGGCGAGCTGGATCTTCAACGCCCTCGCCCTGTTCCTCTCGCTGATCGCCCTCGGTGTCGACGTCCCGTTCGCGGTCGCGCTCCTCTGTGTACCGCTGTCGACGGTGGCGGCGGTGGTTCCGCTTCCGGGCGGGATGGGCGGCGTCGAGATGTTTCTGGCCGGGCTACTGGTCGCGACGACCGCCGTCTCGGGCGACGTCGCGACGGCCGCTGCGCTGCTCTACCGGCTGTGTACCTACTGGGTGCACGTCGGTCTCGGGGGAATCGGCGCGACGTACGTGTCAGCCACCGGCGTTGGGCTGGTTCGCGTCGACGGATGACGCCCGTTCAGCCGACGACATCAATTCAGCCGATAACGCCCGTCTTCACCGCAACCTCTCGAGCGGCCCGCTCGTCCATCCCGTCGCCCAGAATCGTGTACCGGTCGCGGATGGCGTGGCAGGTCGTCAGCGCCTCGATCACGGTTTCGTCGTCGATGCCGAGATCGGCGGCCGTGGTCGGCGCGTCGATGCTCGCCAGCGCGTCTCGAATCTCCGTCCAGATGCCCGACTCGCCCTCGTGCAGGTAAGCCGTCATGATCGACCCGACGCCGACCTGGTGGCCGTGGAGGGCTGCGCCGGGCGCGAGACGATCCAGTTGGTGAGAGAAGAGGTGCTCGGCGCCGCTGGCCGGCCGGGAGGAACTCGCGATGGACATCGCCACCCCCGAGGACATGAGCGCCTTGGTGACGATCCAGGCGGACTCCTCGAGGCCGGGGCGGATCATGTCGGCGTTGCCGACGAGAATTTCGGCGGTCATCTCCGCGAGGGCGGCCGCGTACTCGGAGTACTCGACGTTCTTGAGTCGGTGGGCTAGCCGCCAGTCCATCACCGCGGTGTAGTTCGAGATGATGTCGGCACAGCCCGCGGTCGTCAGTTCCCAGGGTGCGTTCGCCAGAATCCCGGTGTCGGCGACCACGGCGAGCGGCGGTTCGGCGGCGACGCTGTGGCGCGTGTTCCCGTCCGGGACCGAACCGCGGTTGCTGACGATGCCGTCGTGACTCGCGGCCGTCGGCACCGAGAGGAAGCCGGTGTCGAGGTGGTCGGTGGCCATCTTGGCGATGTCGATGGCCTTCCCGCCGCCGACGCCGATCAGGTACGAGGCATCCACCTCCTCGGCAGCGTCGATGACCGACTCTACGGCCTCGAAACTCGCCTCCTCGACGGTGACGATGGCGGGTTCGATACCGCGCTCCTCGAAGTCGGCGGCGATCGGTTCGGCCGCGAGTTTCCGCGGCGTTGGGCTCGTGACGAGCAGCGGCCGCCCCTCGAGGTGAAGGTCGTCGACGACGCTCACGGTCTCGGCGAGGACGTCGTGGCCGACGACGACGTTCCGCGGGAGGCGGATCCACGTCGACTTCTCGAACATAGGTGAGAGGAGGCGGGGAACGATATAAAGGCGTTCCCGTCGATCGAGCGGTGCTAGCCTCTCGAGGCGAGGGACCTCGAGGAGAGCGTTCGAATCGTCTCTCGATGGTACGTCGGACGAGACCGGCTAGACTCATCTCGCGGGTTGTGCTTTTTGCGGCGGGGACAAACCGGATAACTGCGGAATCGAAAGATCCACTCGTCGAAGTAATTGTGCGTTAATCGCGACGATCACGGTGCTGAGTGACATGAGCAGGGCGCCGATGGCAGGGGAGAGAAGGATCCCAATCGGCGCGAGAACGCCGGCCGCGAGCGGAATCGCGAAGACGTTGTAGCCCGCCGCCCAGACGAGGTTCTCCTGCATCTTCCGGTAACTCGCGCGGCTCAGTTTGACGAGCCGGGCCACGTCCATCGGGTTGTTCTGCACGAGAACGATGTCCGCCGACTGGACGGCGACGTCGGTTCCCGATCCGATCGCGATCCCGACGTCGGCGCGGGTCAGTGCTGGGGCGTCGTTGACGCCGTCGCCGACCATCGCCACCAGGTTGTCTTGGTCCTGCAGTTCGGTCACCTTCTCGTCTTTGTCCTCGGGCAGCACCTCGGCGAAGACCGTCTCGATGCCGAGTTCGTCTGCGACGGCCGCGGCGACGTCTTCGCTGTCGCCGGTCAGCATCGCCACCTCGATGCCGAGGTCGTGGAGCGCGTCGACGACCCGGTAACTCTCCTCGCGGATCACGTCCGCGAGGGCGAAGGCAGCGATCGGCCTCGCCTGGTCGATACCTGCCTCCTGATCGGCACCTGCCTCTGTGTTCGCCTGGGCGCTCGAGTCGCCGTCACGCTCGCCCTCGCGAACGAGGTAGACGACCGTTCGTGCGTTTTCTCCGGACCGTTCTGCGAACGCCGCCAGTTCCGGAGGAACCTCGGCCTCGAGATGAGAGAGGAGGTTTGGACCGCCGACGGAGATCACGTCGCCGTCGACGGTCGCCCGCACCCCACGGCCCTTGAGCGCCTCGAAGTCCGAGACGTTCGGCGGCTTCAGACCGCGGTCGGCCGCGGCCTCGCGCATCGCCTGGGCGATCATGTGCTCTGAATCGCTCTCGACGGCGGCGGCCAGCGCGAACGCCTCATCCTCGTCCACGCGGTCGACTGTCGCGACGTCGACGACGCCCTGTTCGCCCGCTGTGAGCGTCCCGGTTTTGTCGAAGACGATCGTATCCAGATCCCGCGCCCGTTCCATGGCGATCCGGTCCCGGATTAACATCCCGTTGCGCGCAGCGAGGGACGTGTTGATCGCGACGACGAGTGGAATGGCGAGCCCGAGAGCGTGCGGACAGGCGATCACCAGGACGGTCACCACGCGCTCGATGACCGTGGCGTTGAACTGGATGGCAGCGGTCCAGGCGACGGCGGTCACTGCGGCTGAAGCGAGAGCGACGTAGAACAACCAGCCCGCTGCCCTGTCGGCGAGCATCTGCGTTCGGGACTCGCTCTGCTGGGCTTCCTCCACGAGACGCATGATCCCCGCCAGCGTCGTCTCCTCGCCCGTCGCGCTGATCCGAACGCGGAGGCTCCCGTCGCCGTTGATTGTGCCGCCGATCACCTCGTCGCTCGGGTCCTTCGAAACGGGTTTCGACTCGCCAGTGATCATCGACTCGTTCACGTCCGAGTCGCCCTCCTCGACGACGCCGTCGGCGGGAACGTTCGCCCCGGGGCGGACGAGTACGAGGTCGCCCTCCGACAGGTCGCTGACGGGGACCTCTTCAGTTTCACCGCCCCCGGTTATGCGTTCTGCGGTATCCGGGAGGAGTTTCGCCAACTCGTCGAGCGCGCTCGAGGCCCGTCGGACCGACCGCATCTCGATCCAGTGACCGAGCAACATGATGTCGATCAGCGTCACCAGCTCCCAGAAGAACGCCGACTGGGTGGGGAAGACGACGCTCGCCAGGCTGTAGACGAACGCGACGGTGATCGCCATCGAGATGAGCGTCATCATCCCTGGCGATCGGTCCTCGAGTTCGGGGACGGCCATTCGCAGGAAGGGAACGCCACCGTAGGCGAAGACGATCACCGCGAAGACCGGGCTGATCCACTCGCTGCCGGGGAACGCCGGGACCGAAAATCCGAGCCACTCCTGTAGCATCTCGCTGTACAGGAGAACGGGGATCGAGAGGATTGTCGAGACGAAGAATCGGCGGCGGAACATCTGCTCGTGGCCCTCGTGCATATCACCGTGGTCGTGGCCGTCGCCTCCGTGGCCGTCGTGGCCGCCGTGTCCTGCCCCGCGTTCATGCCGCTCGTCAACCTCCCGTCTCGCCTCGGCGACGTCTTCGGCCGTCTCCTCGAGCACGGACTGTTCCACGCGGGGCTCCGACCGACCGTCGGCGTTGGTTTCCCGATCCTCGGCCACGTCGTGGTCGTGGTCGTGGCCGTGACCGTGGTCGTGGCTGCCGTCGGTTCCCTCACCGTCGGCGTCTCTGTGATCGTCCATCTGGCACCTCGTTACACGGTACCACGAGTGAAGAAGGTACGTCTCGCTCGAGGCGGCGCATACAGAGCTGAATCCGAACCGAACGTCTCAGAGCGTATCGAGAATCCCAAGAACCCGTTCTTCGGCGTCCCTCCCCGGATCGTACTCGCTCCCGTCCCGGTCGCTCGCCTCGTGTTCCTCGAGCGTCTTCGCCATCGCCTCCTCGAGCGGGGTCGACTCCCAGCCGAGCTCGGCGAGTTTCGCGGTCGAGAGGACGTGTGGGTAGTCGCGGTAGAGGACGTAGTCGTCCGTCGAGAGGCCGCCGGCCTCGAGTTCGCGCGGGCCGGCGTGGACGACCTCGACGTCCCTGCCTGCGGTGTCGGCGATCAAGTCGACCATCTCCTCGAGCGTGACGATCCGGCGGTCGCCGACGTTGTAGAACTCGCCCAGCTCACCACGCTCGGCGACGGTCCGGAGGGCGCTAGCGACGTCCTCGACGTAGGCGCGGTGCCAGACGTTGGTGCCGTCGCCGGGGACGATCACGCGGTCGCACTCCAGGACGCGGTCGAGCCAGAAGTCCATCCGCTCGGTGTAGTCGTGGGGGCCGTACACGATGCAAGGCCGGACGGACATGGCATTGACCCCGCGGTCGGCCGCGGCGACGACCGCGCGGTCACCCTCGGCCTTCCGGTTGCCATACGTGTCGTCCGACTCGTCGGTCGCCTGGTCGGGGCTGCAGGGTCGCATCGGCGTCTCGTCCTCCCGCTTGGGAATTTCCTCGCGGCCGTAGGCGTCCCCGCTCGAGATGTAGACGTAGGCGTCGACGTCGGCGAAGATTTCGGTCGCCGCGCGTACGTCCCGCGGGTAGTAGGCCACACAGTCGAAGACGGCGTCCGGTTCGACGTCGGCCGCGGCGGCCTCAAGTGCCGAATCGTTCGTCCGGTCGCCCTGGACGTGGTCGACCCAGTCGTCCTCGGCGAAGGGGTCGTCGTGATTCCCGCGGTTGAAGAGGGTGACGTCGTAGTCGTGTGCGAGGAGGTTGGTGACGAGGTGGCGGCCAATAAATCGGGTGCCGCCGATGACGAGTGCGGTGTCCATACCGGACGCTCGCTCGAGAGGGTCAAAACGGTGGCGGAGGCGGCGAGGGAGACGCTCGGCTGGCCGTCACACGTGTGAGTTACTCGAGTGCAATCGACTCACGCTCGAGGCCGACGCAGGAGCAATCGCCAACGTTCATTACGAAGGGCTTCGTCCCCCTGGGTATGGGATTTGACGAGATGGACGTCGACACGATCTGGATGGACGGCGAGTTCGTCGACTGGGAGGACGCACAGACCCACGTCCTCACGCACGGACTCCACTATGGGACCGGCGTCTTCGAGGGGGCGCGCTGTTACGACACCGAGAACGGGCCCGCACTCTTTCGCTGGGAGGAACACGTCGACCGCCTCTTCCAGTCCTGCAAGCCCTACGAGATGGAAATCGGTCACTCCCACGAGGAACTGACGGAAGCCACGAAGGAACTCATCCGCCGCCAGGACCTCTCGTCGTGTTACATCCGTCCGCTCGTCTACTACGGCTACGAGAGTCTCGGCGTCAGCCCTGGGGACTGTCCGACGAAGACGACCATCGCCGCCTGGCCCTGGGGCGCCTACCTCGGCGAGGACGCCATCGAGAACGGCATCGATGTGAAAGTCTCCTCCTGGCGAAAGCACGCCTCGAGCCAGATTCCGACGAACGCCAAGACGACGGGATTGTACGTCAACAGCCTGCTGGCCGGCGAGGAGGCCCGCCGAAACGGGTTCGCCGAGGCCATCGTCCTCAACAAGGAGGGCAACGTCGCGGAGGGCCCCGGCGAGAACATCTTCCTCGTGCGCGACGGCGAGATCTTCACGCCCGGCCTCTCCGAGTCGATCCTCGACGGCATCACCCGCAACGCGGTCATCCAGATCGCCCGCGACCTGGGCTACACCGTCCACGACACCGTCTCCATCTCGCGAGGCGAACTCAACACGGCCGACGAACTCTTCTTCACTGGCTCCGCCGCGGAAGTGACCCCGATCAAGCGCGTCGACAACGTCACGATTGGCGAGGGGACCCGCGGGCCGATCACCGAGGAGATCCAGCAGACGTTCTTCGACGTCGTCGAGCGCCGGACCGACGAGTACGAGGAGTGGTTCGACTACGTCGAGGCGTAAATCGCACTCAGTTTTTCGAGTTGTGCGGTTCGCACGTCCCGAGTCGTTCGCTCGAGACACTCACTCGAGCCCCTCGCTCCCGAGAAACGCGTCGAACGCATCCGGCGGTCCGTCGTCCACATCGACATCGGCGGCGTCTCCGTACGTATAGAAGTAGCCGTTCTCGTCCTCGGCAATCCTGGCCTCGAGGTACGACTGGGCGGCCCGCCGCGAGAGGACACCCATCTCGATGACGTCGGCGAGGACGGTCTTCGTGGCGCGAAACCAGGTCCGGACGGCGAGGTCGCGCTCGCCCGGTTCGACGGCGACGAGCGCGCCCCGTCCCTGCTCGCGGCCGTCGCCCCACTCGAGCCAGCAGACGCGGTAGGCGCGAATCTCGTACTCGGGTGAGACCAGAATCAGTGCCTCGTACCCGCAGGGATCGAGGTAGTCGGTGAGGACGCTGTCCAGGGCGACGGAGTCGGCGAGGAGGTCGGAGTCGATTCGCCCGCCTGCGAACGGCGCGTCGACGGAGAGGGACTCGAGGACGCTGAGTTCGTCGCCGCCCCAGTGACTGTACCGGAGGTCGTAGAGTCGGTCGGGGCGACGGTAGGCGACGAGCGCTCTATGCCCCATCGTGCCACCTCGGTCGGTGCCGCTGGATCGGCCGTCGACAGGAACGAGCAGCGACCCGACGGACGACTCGGATACGCGAACGGGAGTGCATCACCCCCTTCTGGCCGCGGACTGGTACTTGAACTCGCGGGTCGTCAGCGGGTGATCGACGACTCGAAGAGTGGACGGCCCGCCGATCCAACAGCCCGCCGACCCGACGACCCAACGACCCAGCCAATCGACGGTCCAGCGATCTCACGAGCCGACGATTTGCCGATCCCACAGCCCACCGGGCGTAAGGCCAAAACCCTCTCGCCCCCTATCTCCGCTGAATGGCATACGACGCAGTCGTCTTCGACAACGACGGCGTGTTGACGACCCCGACCAGCTACGAAGCGCTCACGCGAGCGATGACCATCGCGTTCAAACGCCACGGCATCGACGACCCCGCCCAGGACGACCTCGAGACCCTGATCTCCCCGACGATCGACGAACTCGAAGCCGTCACCGATCGGTACGACCTCGAGCCGGAGTCACTCTGGGCAGCCCGCGAACGGGCGGCGATCGAGGTCCAGCACGAGGAACTCCTGAATGGGAACAAAACGCTCTACGACGACGTGTCGACGCTCGAGACGCTCGACGCCCCGATGGCCATCGTGAGCAACAACCAGCACGAGACCATCGAGAACATCGTCGATCACTTCGAACTCAAGGCGTTCGACCCGTACTACGGTCGCGAGCCGACCGTCGACGGCATCAGACGGAAGAAGCCCACGCCGTACTACCTCGAGCGAGCGATCGACGACCTGGCGTGTGCGAACCCACTGTACGTCGGTGACAGCTGGGTCGACGTCGCGGTCGCAGAGGCCCTCGAGATCGACTCGGCGTTCATCCGCCGATCCCACCGCGAGGACTACGCGTTCACCGAGTTCGGCTACGACGGCGAGCCTACCCACGAGATCACGTCCCTGAAGGCACTGTCGGGGCTCGAGCCGTCGTCCTGACCCGTCACCAGGTTTCGATTTCGGCGCGTCGATCCCCTCGAAGCAACCTTCAGGCGGTCGCCCGAACCCGGCGCTCCGCTCGATTCCTGAGCGCCCGGTTCATCGCGCGAAAGCCCCGTTCGATTCGACGTCGGTGGAATAGTACCGGTACCAGCGCTCCTCGAAACGTCTCCCGCTGGAGCAGCCGCGTTCGTCGCCCGCCATCGATCGGTTCGAGGTGGAACTCGTGGTAGCCATCGAAGGCGAACGGGACTCCCAGCCGGCCGAGCCAGACGATCCGACGGTTCGTCTCGACGATGAGCACCGTCGTTCGAATCGTTCTGGTCCGGCCACCCGGCAACCGGACGCGGATCGTCAGCCGCTCCCCTTCGACGGGGAGTCCCTCGACGGAGCGGAGAAACGGGTTCCACTCGGGATAGGCGTCGAACTCGAGGAGGACCTGCCAGACGGTCTCCGGTGGGGCGTCGATCGTCTCGAACACCTCGAGTTGTTCCATGGTAACAGCGAACGTGGCGAATGGCAAAGCACCTGTCGGTCACGCGACCCACCACAACCCCCATTACCGCGCAGTCCCGAGAGCCGAATATGACGCGTTCGTCGCGCACCATTTCGCGCCGATCCTTCGTCCGCAGCGCCGTCGCCATCGGCGGCGCGAGCGCCCTCTCCGCCTGCCTGGATCGAGAGAGTGGGGATGCGGACGCTCCGCCTCGAGGCGTCGATGCCGGCGGCCTCGAGGACCTCCCCGAGCGCCAGCACGCCTGGACGGCCGCCCAGCGGACCGACGAGCACGGCAACCCGCTCGTCCCCGAACACCACGTCGCCCTCCACTTCTCGTACGTCGGCGACGGCCCGACCGACGAAGAGCGCGAGCAGGTCGAGACGGCGTTCGAAACCCTCGAGCGAGCGTACGCCCGGAGCAACGAGGGCTTGCTGTTCACCGTCGGCTACGGCCCCGCCTACTTCGACCGGTTCGACGAGGCCCTGCCAGAGCACGTCGACCTCCCCGAGCCGAGGGCGCTCGCACCCATCGAGACGCCCGAGTTCGACAGCTACGACGCCATGGTCCACCTCGCCAGTGACCGCGGGTCGGTCGTGTTGAGCGCCGAGGAAGCGCTCACCGGCGAACTCGAGTCGATCAACGGCGTCGACGTCGAGGCCACGCTCGAGGGCATTCTCGAGGTCGAGGAACGACGAACCGGGTTCACGGGCGCCGGATTACCCGCCGAAAACCAGGACGGCGTTCGCGGGATTCCCGGCAGCGAACCCGTGTCCGAGGACGCTCCAATGTTCATGGGCTTCAAATCCGGGTTCAAGAAGAACCAGGCCTCCGAGGACCGCGTGACGATCCAGGAGGGGCCGTTCGCCGAGGGCACCACGACGCACCTCTCTCGCATTCGCCTCTCGCTCGACCAGTGGTACGAACAGGACAGCCGAACGATCCGCGAACGAAAGATGTTCTGCCCGGCCCACGCTGAGAAGGGGAAAATCGAGGGCACGGGCGACAACCTCGGGGACTCGAGCCAGCTGGGCGAGTGCCCGGCGCACACACTCGAGGACGCCCGCGAGTACGGGACCGTGGGCCACTCTCAGAAGTCCGCCCGCGCCCGCGAGAACGACGAGCCGATCATCCTTCGCCGGGACTTCAACTCGACGGACGACGACGAGGCGAGCCTGCACTTTCTCTCCCACCAGCGTCGCATCGAGGACTTCGTGAAGACGCGCGAAGCGATGAACGGGACCGACGTCGCCGAGCAGTCGGCGATCGGCGCGCGGACGAACAATGGCATCCTCCAGTACATGACCGTTCGGCGGCGAGCGAACTACCTGGTTCCGCCGCGCCGGCACCGGGCGTTACCCACGCCGCGACCCGAGTAGGGACTCACGATCGACGACGGTAGCAAAGACCAGACGGTCCAACCTCTCGAGTCACGTCACAGAGTCTCTCGAGACGGCTTCGCTCGGGCCGACTGTGGAACGCTCCGCTCGAGAATAACTAGAGACGAAACTGAAGCGGACTCTCGAAAACAGTCTGGAACGCGAAAACAGAACAGTCGGGGCTCCCGCCCGCCGCCTACATCAGGTAGAACAGCGGGAACAGGAACACCCAGACGATGTCGACGAAGTGCCAGTAGAGCCCGAAGTACTCGACTGGCCGGTGATCCTCGAGATAGGCGTCGACCGTGGCCACGCGGTAGATCATAAAGCCGGCGACGAGCAGCCCCAGGATCACGTGCAGGGCGTGCAGGCCCGTCGTGACGTAGTAGATCGAGTACTCGAGGCTGCTGAACCAGTAGTGGTCCTCCGCGAACTTGTGGGCCCACTCCCAGCCCTTGACACCCATGAACGTCAACCCGAGCAGGACCGTCGCGCTCATCGTCGCGAGCAGCCCCTTTTTGTTCCCGCGTTCGGCCATCACCAGCGCCAGGATGACCGTGAAACTCGAGGTCAGTAGGATGTAGGTGTTGACGAGTCCGGCCATGGGGATCGAGTCGAACTCCCAGGCAGACCACCCCATGTGGATGCGCATGAACACGAACGCGCTGATGGCCGCTCCGAAGACGACCACGTCCGACGCCAGGAAGAACCAGACGCCGAGTTTCGTGTTGTTGACGCCCTCGAACGGCCAGCGCTCGGCGACGTTCATCACCGGGGCGTTGAACTGCTCAATGCCGAAGTTCCAGAGTGTGTAGCCGAGCATCCCCACGCCGAGTACGATCAGCGCCGGAGAGAGCATGCTTGGCTCCTGAGCGGAGACGTCGGCCCCGTTCGCTGCAGCGAATTCGGCGACGTACGGCGTCAACCCCGCCAGTCCGAGGAAGAAGACGGCCAGCGAGAGTCCGACGCCGAACGGCCAGATGCTGGCGTGGTCGGCGTGTTCTTCCTCGTGAGCGTGCTGGGTCGTTGCCGGCGTCGCGTGACCCTGACCCGACTCGGGGACGGCGACGGTCCCGCCGTCAGTCGCGGCGCTCGAGTCGTCGACGAACTCAAGCCGTCCGCTCGCGTAACTCGGTCGGCCGGACCAGTTCTCGAGCGGCGGCGGGGACGGAATCGCCCACTCGGCCGTGCGGGAGAACTCCCACGGGTTGTCCGGCGCGTCCGGACCGGAGACCAGGCTCTTTCCCAGGATGTAGAACATGAGCAGGAACGACGCGCCGAAGATGAACGCGCCGATCGTCGCGAGCTGGTGGTAGATCTCCAGCCCCTCACCGAAGTGGAAGACGCGTCGTGGGGTCTCCCAGGCGAGGAACATCGGGAAGTAGAGCAGGTTGAACCCGAAGAAGTAGATCGCGAAGTGGATCTTTCCGAGGGTCTCGTTGTACATCTTCCCGCTGATCTTCGGCCACCAGTAGTAGATACCGGCGACCAGCGCGGTCACGCCCGAGACCATCACGTAGTGGAAGTGAGCGACGACCCAGTAGGTGCCACGGAACTCGTAGTCGAGTACGACGGCCCCGAGGAACACCCCGGTAATGCCGCCGAGGATGAACAGCAAGAGCGCACCCAGGCTAAACAGGAACGGCGTGGTGAACCGCACCCGGCCCTTGACCATCGTGTAGATGAGCGCGAAGACCATCAGGTCGAACGGCAGCGAGATCCCGATGGTCGTGGCCATGAACAGCGTCTTGATCTCGAGGTTGATCGTCGTCAGGAACATGTGGTGCATCCAGACCAGGAAGGACTGCACCGCGACGAGGACCATCGCGATGATGACCCACTTCCGGCCCACGAGACGCCGACCACAGAAGGTCTGGAAGGTCTCGAACATGATCCCCAGTGCGGGGAAGAAGACGATGTACACCTCGGGGTGGCCGAAGAACCAGAAGACGTGGGCCCAGAGTAGACTCGAGCCCTGGTCCGTCGCGAAGTACTGGGTCAGGAAGATGCGATCGATCCCGAGCAACAGCAACGCGGCGAGCAGGGCCGCGAACGCGAACAGCATCATCCAGACGGTCAGGAGCCACGACCAGGTGAACAACGGCATGTTCCACAGGCCGAGGCCTTCCGCGCGCGAGCGGTGGATCGTCGTGAGGAAGTTGACCGTCCCCAGCGTGATCGACATCACGAACAGCATCAGCGCGAGAATCGTCGCCGTTCCGCCGGTGGTTGCCTCCACGGCGGGGGTGTACGTCGGCACGTTCAGCGGCGCGTACATCGTCCAGCCGCCCTCGAACGTCCCGCCCTGGAAGAACGAGATCATGAACATCGCACCCGAGAACAGGTAGAACCAATAGCTCAGGGCGTTCAAACGGGGGAACGCGAGGTCTTTTGCCCCGATCTGAAGCGGGACGAAGTAGTTCGCAAAGCCCGAGGCGATGGGCGAGAGGAACCAGAACACCATCAACAGTCCGTGTGCGGTCACCGCCTGGTTGTAGGAACTGTCGGAGAGGAGACCGGCACCGCCGCTCTGCCAGAGGTGGGCTCGGAACAGGAGCGCCATCAACCCTCCGAAGAGCAAGAAGAACAGGGCCGTCGCCATGTAGAGAATCCCGACGTCTTTGTGGTTCGTCGTGACCAGCCACCGCTTGACGGACGTCATCGGGGGGAAGTCATCGGACATCAGTTCTCACCTCCGCTGTCGTCGGTTTCGTTTCCATTTCCGTTTCCATTTTCATCTCCGTCACTGCTGGATTCGTCCCCGCCGTTGCCACCGTCGGACCCGCCGAGCTGGAGCGATTCTTCGGGCCCGTCGACGATTTCGAAGTCGTCCTCCGTGGTCTCGAAGGAGCCGTCGGTCGACTCGACGATCACGGTGTAGGTGTCACCCTGTTCGACGCCGATTTCGAGGGCGCCCTCGTCGTCGAAGTCCTCGCCAGTGTAGGTTCCGACCGTTTCGCCGTCGGGGTCCTGCACCGTGACCTCGACGTTTTCGGTGTCGTTTACCGTCTCACCCTCGCCGTCCTCGAGCGTCAGCGTGAGCGTGAGTTGATCCTGGACCCACTGGTCGTACGTTTCCTGGCTCGTGACGTTGAGGGTCCCCTTCATATTGGAGTGGCCGGGTCCGCAGAGTTCGAAGCACTCGATCAGGTACTCACCCTCTTCGTCGGCCTGGAACCACGTCTGGTCGATCTCGCCCGGAATTGCGTCGGCCTTCACCCGTTGTGAAGAGATGCCGAACGAGTGCCACACGTCTACTGACGTCACATCGACCCAGACTGGTGTATCCGCGGGAACGACGAGTTCGCCGTTCGATTCGACGCCGTTCTCGTAGTAGAACGACCAGCTAAAGGTCTGGCCCTCTACGTCGACCTCGAGGGCGTCCTCGCCGGGGCTCTCAGGTCCGCTTTCGACGTCGATCAGCATGCCGTACGACCAGAGCGTGAGCGAGATGACGATGAGCGCGCTCAGGAAGAACGACACGAAGAGTTTCTTCCCGCCGGCTCCGCCAGTCGGAAGTTCTCCGAGCGTCGGCAGGTCCTCGTCCGGGTGGCGCTCTCCGTCGTCACGGTATTTGTACGCATTGTACAGGACGTACGCTACGACGATGATGCCGACGATCGTCCCTAATCCCAGGAACACGAGGAAGAGCTCCTGGAAGATGTCGACACGCGTCATCTGCGTCTGGAGTGGAGTGGAGATTGTGTTCACCTCAATTATACGGGTCTCTTAGTGGGGGCTCATTGCCGCGTGCACTTATCTATTTGGAAACGCCCGACAGCGACCGTAGTCCGACGACAGCGGGACACGTTGTGGCCGCCTGCAGAGTCTCCTGGGAACCCCCATGTGCCCTTGCGTAGACCGATTGACTCGGGTACCTTCTGTCTATCGTTCTTGCGGACGGACACTGTCGCCGTAGATGATCGTTGGCGGAAACATGTTCGGGTGTGCTCGAGCAATGCCCGATTATCGGACGTCGGCCAATAGAGACGAAGGCACACCCAGTTGCTACGTGCGATTTATACCCCCAGGCACCCAAGGAAGTGTATGCCAGAAGAAGTGCTCTTTTCGTTCGAGCAATCGCTGACGAGGGACGAAATCGCCGATTACCTCCGAGCTGTCGCCGATCGCCTGGAAAGCGGTGACGACCTCGTCCTCGAGAGCGGGGGCAACTCGGTCACGATGCAACCACCGGGACGGCCGACGTTCGAGGTCAAGGCCGAGCGGGAAACCTCGCAGTCGGGCGGTCCAGCCGAGTTCAGCGTCGAGTTCGAACTCGAGTGGGAGGAAGGAGCCGACGAGAACGGAGACGGTGACGGCTCCCTGACGATTTCCTAATTCCAGGACGCTCGGAGTTGCCTCAGCACCCGATCACTCGCCCTCGAGCGCCGCGTTCGTCACACGGCGGCGATCCAGATCGTCGCATCCTCTGGACACTCGAAGACCGCACGCAAAACGTGCTCGCAGAACTGGGCGATCCGGTTGGGGTCGGCCTTCGCGCTCACGCGTACATTCGTTCCGTCGGCGTCGTCCGGCCGCGTCAAATCGTCGATTTTGAACGCCGGGTACTCAGAGAGGAGGGTTTTCAACCGCTCGAGTTCGCCGTCCGTGCAGTCGAGGCTCACGACTCCATCGGCGAACTGGATCCAGGGCACGCCCAGGTCGGGATCCGGGGCGTCCTCGCGCTCGAGGACGGCTTCGTCCACTTCGATCGTCAGGAACGGACTTGCCCGCTCGCGGTGGGCGACGATGGCGTCGACGATCAGGCGTCGCCGTTCCTGCGGGTCGGCAGCCGAAAATCGCGTCATACCCGGACGATTGTGCGCCATTCTTTAAGCCTTTATGCGCTGGGGCAGAAGGACGGGGTATGGCACAGCCACGGATTCTCATCCTCGGTGCCCCCGGGGCGGGGAAAGGGACCCAGAGCGCAAAGATCGTGGAGCACTTCGACGTCGAACACATCACCACGGGCGACGCCCTTCGGTCGAACAAGCAGATGGACATCTCCCACCTCGACCTCGAGTACGATACCCCGGCCGAGTACATGGACCAGGGCGAACTCGTTCCCGACGAGGTCGTCAACGCCATCGTCGACGAGGCGCTCTCGTCGGCCGACGGATTCATCCTCGACGGCTACCCACGCAACCTCGAGCAGGTCGAAGCACTCGAGGACATGACCGACCTGGACGTCGTTCTGGCGCTCGACGTGAGCGAGGAGGAACTCGTTCACCGGCTGACGGGCCGCCGGATGGATCCTGAGACGGGCGACATCTACCACGTGGAGTACAACCCGCCGGAGGATCCGGAGGTCGAGGAGCGACTCGAGCAGCGCGAGGACGACACCGAGGAGACGGTTCGCGAGCGGCTTCGGGTGTATCAAGAGAACACCGAGCCCGTGCTCGAGTATTATGAAAAAGAGGGGTCGCTCGAGCGCGTCGACGGCGAGCAGGCGCCCGACGAGGTGTGGGAGGGCGTGAAGGCGACGATCGAAGCGAACGCATAACGGCGGTCGACTCGAGCGGTCAGTTGCTAGTCTTCTGCAATCTCAACGTTCCAGTGATCGACGGCGATGGCGTAGTCGTTCGATCCGCCGACGGCGGAGTAGTCGGCGTGGACCTCGAATCTCGTATCGGCCTGGACGACTTCCTCCGCGATCCCATCGAAGACGTCTTCGAGGTCGTCCGCATTGTTGGCGTGTCTATACTCTCCGCCAGTCGTCTGGGCAACCTCTTTCAATAATTCTTCGTCTGCCCCATCTCCAAGCCCGATTGAGTAAATCGAAATGCCCGTATTGGCGGCGTTTTCGGCCGCCTCGAGCGTATCGTCGTCGTGTTCGGAAGGGTCATTAAAACCATCACTCAACAAGACGAGGATGCGGTCGGCATCTCGCGGGTTAGCCTCGAGTTCGTTGACGCCGGCCTCGAGTCCGGCAGCCATATTGGTGCCGCCACCGATGTTGTTTTCGACGCTGTCGTTGACTGCCTCGAGGTCAGTTGACAGGCCGTGAACTTGGTGGGAACCGCTGTTGAACTCGATTACGGCTGCTCGATCACGTCGGTGGGGTTCCAGCGCGTCTGATGCATTCAGTTCACCGATGAACGATTGCGTAGCGTCGACACGAAGGCCGTCGGGGTCGTATCCTGGATGATCGTGTCCAACCCACGCCTGGTTGGGGGACTCGACGGACCGGATCGTGTCTCCCTCCTCGACTGTCGTCCGTTCGTACCAAGAGAACTGCTCAACTCCTCCATCCGCCCGTTTGACCTTCACCGGACTCCCGACGACGATTTCGCCAGTGTGAACCGGCTCCTGCCATGATCCTCCACCGTACACCTCCCACACCGTATGCGGCCCCATCGAGCCCGATCGATCCAGGACGAACCCGACGTCGATCGGGTTCCTAGTCGTCACGTTTTCGAACTCGAGCGTCCGGTTCTCCTCTGGAATCGGGACGTCGGTACGAAGTGATCGATCGAAGTGTACCTCGAGGTCGGAACCGCCGTCGGCGTTCCCCGGTTCGCCGATCCCTTCGAACGTCCCGGTCACGATGGCGCCGTAGATGTCGGTCCCGTGTTCAACCTCGAGGGAACCCGCACCTGGCGCGTAGACGACGCCCTGGACCGTGCCTGCGACAGCGACGTCGGTTTCACTCGTCCCGTACACCCAGAGCTGTGACGCCCGGTCGTCCGGGACCGTCACGGACTCGAGATTGATTGCAGAACCGCCGGCATAGATACTGACCTGTCCCGGGCCGACAACGGTGACGTCCTCGAGAGAGACATCGCCGTCGACAGCGACGTAGACGTCGCCACTGGTCGTGTCGAATTCGATGCCTTCACGAGTGAAATCGCCATCGACGGAGTACGCTCCGGCGTCGATATCATCGTCTGTGTCCCCCTCGAGTTTCGTCTCGTTTTCGAGCAGCGTCGTCGTGCGCGTAATCTCGTCGTCGATCGGTTCGATGGAATCGAACCCGTCCGCCAACTTCGCGGTCGGAACGTCGACGCTCGCCGGTGAGCGATCCTCCCCGACGTACAACGCGGCCGGTGAGACGTCCGCCTCGGGCTGGATCTGGATGTCGCCGTTCACCACCGGAAACCCGGTAATTTCGGCCTGTTGTACCCAGAGCTTATCGACATTCGCAACGAAGAGGTCGTCAGTTACGTTACCCGAATCGGCGTACGATGCTACGCGTCCATCGTAGGAGTCGACGGTGAGAGATTCGTGGGTCCCTAACTGGACCGTCTCGTCCGACACGTAGAGGCCGCCGTAAATCGTGGGATCGACGCCGAGATAGTCGTCGATGGGCCGATCGACGTCGACCGTGGCGAGAACTGACACCGTCCCCGTCGATTCGTCGTGACAGATGACGTTCTCGTCGCCCGCGTTCTCGAGCGAGCAGTCCTCGACTGCGGCATCTTCCACGTCGGTCGCTTCGAACTCCTCGCTCAGGAAGTCGTACCAGCCGTCGTGGTAGGTCTCGTCCGTGATCTCGAGGTGGACGTACCTGACGAATCCCAGATCAGATACACAGTCGCTCGTCCCCGTTTTGCTCCGCGTCGCCGTCATCGAGTGCTCACCGACTCCGACGTCCCCCTGAAGATCCGAGACGGAGAACTCGAGGTACTGCGTCCCGCGACTGTCGGCGACGTACCGAAGGTCTGGTTTCGACTGTATCACGGTTCCGTCGTCGGTGTGTCTCCAGGTTCCTCCCGCCTGTTTGGCGAGTCGCTTCCCATCGGATTCGTACTCGAGCGTGCCGAGCGTGACGTCGTCGAGCACCGTGCACGACTGTTGGAATCGATTGGCCGCCGTCAGCGACGCTGTTCCGGAATCGGTCAGCCGGTAGGTCCCGTCCTCCCCACCGGGAATCGTGACCGCCGCCGAATCCGAACTCGAGTGCAGCAACGTCGTCAGTTCGTGGTCGAACGTGGCGAACGTCTGTTCGGTTCGCTCGTCGTCGAGATCCCCCTCAAGCGTGTCTATAGCGACCATTCCGGTCACCGCAACCAACGCGGCCCCGACGAATACCATCCCAAATAGCAAAACGATGCCAACGAGTGGGGCGTCTCCCCGGTCGGCTGTCCCACCAGCCATATATGCACCAATCATATTTCTGTATTCAAGAAAGACACATTATAAAAAACCACCAGATATTGCCGGTGGATACCCCCTCCCGAGAGTCCAGGTTCCCGAAATCGGCAGACAGGCCGTTGTCTCGACCACTGCCTTCGGATCGGATAGGACGGCTTGAAACTCCCCCGTGGGTGGATAGGAGACGTTGAAGCGGTGCAGGCGCTGCTCATCGATACATCGACAAACGTCTCATCGCCCGTGGGTCGGCAGCGCTCGAGCGAACCGAGACCTATCGTCCACGACCGCCTCGCCACCGAAGATAAACACTTGTATACCGAAGGTGACCTAGCCCAAAACAGATGACGCGCACAGCGGAGAAAATAGGCGCCCTCGTCCGCGAGGACTCGTCGTTCGAGGAGGCCCTCGAGGCGATCCGCCGGAAGGCCGACGAGAACGGCGGCGAGGTCGAGTGGGCGGACGTCCGCGACGACCTGTCGAGTGGCCAGTGGGGCCGACTCATCGAGAAGGGGATCCTCGTCGACGGCCAGGACGGGTTCGAGATCGCCGATCGGTCGGCGTTCGACGACGCCCTCGACGGCGACGGCGAGGACGGCGGCCTCTCCGAGGACCTGCCCGAGATCGACGCCGAAGAATCGAAGTGGTCGCAGTGGGACAAGATTGCGGGGGTGACCGCGCTGTTGTTCATGTTCGGCTACTGGATCACCTCCGTCAGGGACACCGTCGGCAGCGTACTCGACGTCGCCCTCGGGCCCCTGGCGACGAGCATGCCCTTTTACACCGTGATCCTCGCCATCGCGATCATGACGGGTCTGTACTCGACGCTCCTGCAGGCGAACCTGATGAACATGGAGCGGATGGGGAAGTACCAAGAGCGCATGAAGGCCATGCAGGACAAGCGCTCCGAGGTCCAGGATCGCAAGAAAGAAGCCGAGAAGCGGGGCGCGAGCGAAGCCGAGATCGAGAAACTCGACAACGAGCTCCAGCAGGTACAAGAAGAGCAGATGGAAGCGATGGCCGACAACCTCGGGATGTTCAAAGAGCAGTTCCGACCGATGGTCTGGATCATGCTCTTTACGATTCCGCTGTTCCTGTGGATGTACTACCGGATCCACGGCACCGGCCCCCAGACCATCGAGCAAACCGTGGTCATGCCGATGGTCGGCGAAGTCGAGTGGCAGGAGGGCGTCATCGGCCCCATGCGCGCGTGGATCGTCTGGTACTTCCTGTGCTCGATGGGTTTCGTCCAGCTGTTGCGCAAGGCGCTCAACATCGACATGTCCCCCGACACGAGTTGAGCGAGTCGGTTTTCACGGTTCGACACCGGTCACAGGCTCCCGGTTTGCCTCGGCCCGCCTCGAGCGATTCAAAACCCCTTTGAGGTGGCCCCGCGCACTTCGAGTATGTTGCTGACCGTCTCCGGACCGCCGGGCGGAGGAAAGACGACGAATGCGGCGTTACTGGCCGAAGAGTTCGGCCTCGAGCACGTCAGCGGTGGCGATATCTTCCGTCAACTCGCGGACGAACGCGGCTACACCCCCCTCGAGTTCAACAAACTCGCCGAGGAGAACGACGAAATCGACCGCGACCTCGACCGACGACTGCGCGAGATCGCCGTCGAGCGCGACGACGTCGTCCTCGAGTCGCGACTAGCCGGCTGGCTGGCAGCCGAACAGGCCGACCTCAAGTTCTGGCTCGACGCGCCGCTGGCGATCAGGGGAGAGCGGATCGCCGACCGCGAGGACAAATCCCCGGAACGGGCGACGGAAGAGACGCGCGCACGGGAAGCCAGCGAGGTTGGACGATACCGCAAGTACTACGGGATCGAGTTCGGCGACCTGAGCATCTACGACCTCTCGATAAGCACCGCGCGCTGGAGCCCCGAGGCCGTCGCCGACACGCTCGTGACGGCCGTCGAGGCGTACGATCCGGCCGCCGACGAGGGGAAAACGCCCGTCGACGTCGACTACGAGTTCTGATGATCCGTCGCGGTCCCCCCGAGGAACGGTCGCCAGCGGCGCTCCTTCAGTTCGGCGTCGTCAATCTCGACAAGCCGCCGGGGCCGTCCTCCCACCAGGTCAGCGGCTGGCTGCGCGACGCCGTCGCCGAGACCCTCGAAGCGGCCGACGCAGAGCCAATCGATCGGGCATCCCACGCTGGCACGCTCGACCCGAAGGTCACGGGCTGTCTGCCGATCATGCTCGGCCACGCGACCCGGCTGGCGCCGGTGTTCCTCGAGGGCCACAAGGAGTACGTGGCCGTCCTCGAGTGTCACGCCCCGGTCCCCCACGACGCCGAGTCCGTCGTCGAAGAGTTCGAGGGGCCGATCTACCAAAAGCCGCCGCGAAAGAGCGCCGTCTCGCGGCGGGTTCGCGTGCGCGAGATTTACGATCTCGAGGTGCTCGAAACGAGCGACCGGCAGGTCCTCCTGCGAATCCGTTGTGAGAGCGGCACCTACGTCCGCAAACTCTGTCACGACCTCGGTCTCGCGCTAGGGACGGGCGGGCACATGGGCCACCTTCGTCGGACGGCGACGACGCCGTTCGACGACCGAACGCTTCACTCGGCCCGGGACTTCCTCGACGCGCTCGCGTTCTGGCTCGAGGACGACGATCCCGACCCGCTCCTGGACGTGGTCGAACCGGCCGAGCGTATTCTCGCGGACGTCCCTCGAGTCACCATTGCCCCCAGTGCCGCCGAGTCGGTCGCCACCGGGGCGCCGGTGTACGCGCCCGGAGTACTCGAGGTCGACGACGGCGCCGCAGATGCCGCGAACCGAGGCGGTGGTGCCCCGCTCGTGGCCTGTTATACACCCAATGGTGCGGCAGTCTGTCTAGGTCGGCTCGTCGGCGATCACGGGGCCGACTCGGGAACCGTGGTCTCGCTCGAGCGCGTGCTCGTGTAGTCCTCAAAGCGTCTCCCTATCAAACCGCGAACGGGCTATGAACGCCAGTCACCCCTCGTGAGCGAGTGAGAGTACCGTGGCTTCGCCCGAGACGACCACGTCGTCCTCGACGCGGGCGATCGTCTCGACGCGGTAGCGATCGTCGCCCAGGTCCTCGAGCACTTCGGCCGTCGCGGTGACGGTCTGGCCGGGATAGACTGGCGCCTCGAACGAGAGGTCCTGGGAGAGGTAGACGACTTCGCCAGGGAGGGAGGCGAGGGCACTCGAAATGAGACCCGCCACGAGCATGCCGTGGGCGACGGGGCCGTCGAAGAGGCCCTCTGCGGCGTACTCGGGGTCGAGGTGAAGCGGGTTCTCGTCGCCGGTGAGATCGGCGAAGCGCTCGATGTGGTCGGTCGTGATTCGCTGGCTGACCTCGCTTCGGTCACCGGGACTGGCAGTCGACATACCTGTTCTTTCGTCGCGACCCGCGTGTAGTCGCGGGTTGATACTCGAACGTCGGTGTACTTGAGCGCGGAGGGAAACTAGGCTAGCATGACTCGAGCGACCAACGGCGACGTGGAACTCGCCTACGAGGTTGGCGGCGACCCGGACGGGGAACCCGTCGTCTTCGTCGAGGGACTCGGCTACGGCCGGTGGATGTGGCGCTGGCAGCGCGACGCACTGGCCGACGAGTATCGGACGATCCTGTGGGATAACCGGGGAACGGGCGACTCCGACGCCCCCGAGGGACCGTACACGATCGAAGAGATGGCGGACGACCTTGAGGCCGTGCTCGCGGACGCGGGCGTCGACCGCGCCCACCTGGTCGGGGCGAGCATGGGCGGGATGATCGCCCAGCGCTACGCCCTCGAGTACGACCGCGCGGTAACCCTCTCTTTGCTCTGTACCACCCCCGGCGGCCCGGAGGCAGTTCCGGTGCCCGAGGAGACGCAGGCGGCGATGTTCGCCGTTCCCGACGATGTCGACGAGCGCGAGCGGATTCGTCATCGAATGGCCCCCGCAGTTTCGGAGACGTTCTTCGAGGAAAATCCCAACGTAGTCGAGGACATTATCGACTGGCGCCTCGAGAGCGACGCGAGCGACGCGGCCAGGAAGGCCCAGGCGGCGGGCGTGGCCGAGTTCGACGCGGCGGACGAGGTGTCGGCGCTCGAGGTCCCAGTAGTGATCCTCCACGGGAGTGACGACCGGGTCGTCCCCGTCGAGAACGGCCGTCTGCTCGAGAACCTGATCCCGCAGGCCCGACTCGAGGTCTGTGACGGCGGTCATCACCTCTTCTTCGTTGAGCGGTCCGACTGGGTGAACGACCGGGTGGTCGACTTCCTCGAGGCGAACCCGATCAGGACAAGTCTCAAAACGGGAGGCAAGCTTGAAGGAGAAACCGCACTCGAAGCCGGTGATCGCGAGTGAACTGGAGCGACGACGACTACGGCTGGGTCGGCGACTGGACCGCCAGGCGGGCGTCGCTCTCGCCCGACCGGACGGCGATCGTCGACGCTACCGACGACACGCGAGCAACGTACGCGGACCTCGAATCGCGGGCGAATCGCACGGCTCGGCTGCTCGAGGATTACGACGTGTGCGAGGGATCCCGGGTCGCCCTCGTCTCTCGAAATCGCCTCGAGGTCTTCGACCTGTTCTTCGGGACTGGCAAAACCGGTGGCGTACTCGCACCGCTGTCCTACCGACTCGCACCGCCGGAACTGGCCGAACTGCTGGAACTCGTCGACCCGAACCTGCTCGTCATCGAGTCGCCGTTCGTCGAGCGCCTCGAGCACGCGATGGCTCGCTCGAGCGTGGATCCAGCGGTGCTCGAGATCGAGACCGACGAACCGGCCGGCGGGTGGGACGTCTATCGCGACAGGCTACCGACGGACGACGGCCCCGTTGAGAGCCGCGACCGAGCCCTCTCGGATCCGCACCTCCTGCTCCACACCGGCGGATCGACGGGGACGCCGAAGGAGACGACGGTCACGCACGGCTCGCTGTACTGGAACTCCACGAACACGATCACTGCGTGGGGGCTCCGGCCAGACGACGTGACGCCGATGGTGTTCCCGAACTTCCACACTGGTGGCTGGAACGTCATCACTCTGCCGCTGATGCACATGGGCGGCACGCTGGTCATCGACCGCGAGGTCGATCCCCGGCGCGTCCTCGAGCAGGTCGAAACCCACGAGGCGACGGTTCTCGTGGCCGTCCCCGCCGTGTTGCGGTCGATGGCGACCCACGACGACTGGGGGCAGACTGACCTCTCGAGCCTGCGGTTCGTCAAGAGCGGCGGTGGCCCCTGCAGAGACGCCATCGTGCAGGCATGGCGCGACCGCGGCGTCGACATGTCTCAGGGATACGGCCTCACCGAAATCGGCCCGAATAACTTCGCGATGCCCGACGAGTACGACCCCGGGAAGGTCGCGAGCGTGGGCAAACCGGTCCTCCACGCCGACGCCCGGATCGTCGACGAAAACGGACGCGAGGTCGAGACCGGAGAGATCAGCGAACTCGAGTTGCGCGGTCCGCACGGGTCGGCGGGCTACTGGCGCAACCCCGAGGCGACCAGGGAGACGTTCGGGAACGAGGCCGACCGGGACCGGTGGGTATCCACCGGCGACCTCGCCCGAGTCGACGAAGATGGATTCTACCACATCGAGGGCCGGAAGAAGAACATGTTCATCAGCGGGGGCGAGAACGTCTACCCGCCCGAGGTCGAGGACGTAATCGCCGATCACGACGCGGTAGCGGAAGCGATCGTCGTCGGCGTCCCCGACGATCAGTGGGGGACGGTCGGGAAGGCCGTTGTCGAACTGACCGACGAAGCTCGGACAAACGCGGCCACCCCCGGGGACGCGCTGGCGCTGGAGGACCTCGAGGTGTTCCTCTCGGGGAAACTCGCGCGGTTCAAGATTCCCAAGTACCTCGCGTTCGTCGACGAGATGCCGATGAGCGGCCCGTCGAAGATCGATCGGACGGCGCTCGAGGATCGATTCGGGGGCGACGAGGACGAGGGGAGGCGGAACGAGGGCGCCGAGGGCGCCGGGGATCGAAGCGAGGGAACGAGAGGCGACGAGAATCGCAACGAGACCGACGACGGAGCGGAGGTCGAACCGTGACTCGCGCTTTGTTCACCCGCTCTCCGTCCCGAAATCGACGGGTAAGGTTATGGCGTTCAACTAACAATACGTGTCAATGATCGACCTCACCCTGGACATGGAGCAGTACGACTGCCCGTTCATCGACACGACCGACGATCACGACGTGTCGTTCACCGCCGTTCAGTGGGAGTTCGACGGCCAGCGACGCGAACTCGAGACGCGGATGATGGTCGAAGGTGAGGACCGGTCGACGCTCGAGTCCGGCCTGTCGACGCTGCAGGCCCACGACAACATGTACGAGTGCACGCTCTTCAAGAAACACGAGGGGACGGCGCTCCTGCGAACCGTCATCGACGAGACGAACGCGATGCGCGTCATCCGAGACAACGGCGGCTACATCACCGGCCCGTTCCACATCGAGGACGGTAGCGAGCGCTGGGAGGTCGGCTTCGACGAGTCCCGGACGGCCGACGACGCCCTCGCCGACCTCGAGCGCAACAACGAGTTCGACGTCCTCACCGAGGACGCCCTCGACCTGCCCGACCTCTTCGACGTGCTCGACAACGCCGACGCGGCGAGTAACCTGATCGAGGGCTGTCGGTCGCTCTCGGACGTCGAGCGCCAGACGCTCACGGTCGCGGCAGAGAAGGGCTACTTCGACCAGCCCCGGGGAGCGACTCTGCAGATGCTCGCCAACGAGTTCGACGTCTCCGACACGGCCGTCTCGAAGAACGTCCGCCGCGCGGAGCGAAAGGTCCTCCGACGGGTCGTCGACGCCCTCGAGGACCTCGAGTAGCGGCGCTCGCGGATCCGACGACGAGACGGGAATTCCACATTGTTTTTGAACACGGACCACTTCCGTTCGCGTATGCACCAGGCACGTATCGTCGGGGTTGGCATGACCAACTTCGGCGTCCACGACCGGCCGCTTCCGGAACTCTTCTCGAGCGCGGCGTTCGACGCGATGGACGACGCGGGTGTCGACGCGCCCGCCATCGAGTCGTTCTACCTCGGGAACGCCATGGGCGGGCAAACCGAGCGGGACACCCACCTCGCGCCGACGCTGGCGAGTCACATCGGCCTGGCGGGCATCCCCTGCCAGCGCTACGAGGACGCCTGTGCGACCTCCTCGAACGCGTTCAAACACGCCGTCCGCGCGGTCGAGGCCGGCCAGCACGACGTCGTCCTCGTCGGCGGCGTCGAACGCTGCACCCCGACGACGGGCCTCGACACGCCCGAAATGACGTCCGTCTTCGCCTCCGCCTCTCACCGCCAGTACGAACAGCCGACCGGACTCTCCTTCCCCGGCGTCTTCGGCCTGCTGACGACGCGGCACATGCACGAGTACGGGACAACCGAGGAGGACCTCGCCGCCGTCGCGGTCAAGAACCACCACCATGGAACCTACAACCCGCGCGCGCAGTTCGGCTCGGAGACGACGGTTGAGGAGGTCCTCGAGAGCCCGATCGTCGCCTCGCCGTTCCACCTGTTCGACTGCTGTCCGTTCTCCGACGGCGCAGCGGCGGTCGTCGTCGCCAACGAGGAGGCAGCGGCCGACCTCTCGAGCGAGTCCGTCGCCGTCTCCGGTGTCGGCCACGCCACGGACACGATTCCGCTCGCGGACAAAGCCGACTTCACGGCGACGCAGTCGGCTCGAGATGCCGCGAGCCAGGCCTACGAACAGGCCGGCGTCGGCCCCGACGACGTCGACGTGGTCGAACTCCACGACTGCTTTACCGGCGCGGAGGTGCTGGCCATCGAGGCGCTCGGCTTCTTCGAGGACGGCGAGGGCGGCCCGGCCGCCGCGGACGGGGAAACCGCGCTCGGCGGTCGCATCCCAGTCAACCCGAGCGGCGGCCTCAAAGCGAAAGGCCACCCCATCGGCGCCACCGGGGTCGCACAGCTGGTCGAACTCACCGAACACCTCCGCGGGGAGGCCGGCGAGCGCCAGGTCGAGGGCGCCCGTCGCGGGCTCGCACACAACCTGGGTGGCGACGCCGGAACCACGATTGTCTCCATCCTGGAGGTGGACGCATGAGCGACGCACTCCCCAACCCCCTGACCCACGCCGAGTGGACCGAGGCGCTCCGCGACGGTCGGCTCCTGGGCCAGCGCTGTGGCGCCTGCGGCAACGAGACGGCGGCGCCGAAGGCCGCCTGCAACGAGTGTGGCTCCCGCGAGATCGAGACGGTCGAACTGCCGACGGAGGGAACGGTGTATACCGTAACGACCATCGCCGTCGCCCCGGCAGCCTTCGAGGGCAGCTACCGCGTCGCGGTAATCGACCTCGGCACCGAGGGCACCGCCCGCGTGACCGCCCGTCTCGAGGGCGACTGTGACGCCGAGATCGGCGACACCGTCGTGTTCTCGGACGTGCTCGAGGTCGACGAGCCGGTACCTGTTTTCGGCTGAACTGCCTCCGAGGGCCTGCCTCGAGTTCCGAACGTGCTCGAGTCGCCAGGGATTGGGACCGAGGCCTGGAGACCGAATTGGCGAGACGCGCCGCCGCTCGAGGCGGCCAACCGTTCGGCACTTTCGACTTTGCGGACCACTCCGAGGCCGTCAACCTCGAAAAGCTGTGTGACGTGGGGGTGCTGGCCACGGGTAAACAGCCGATACCACTATATCTATTATATTGTTTTAGTACACATTCTATAGCGAATACACACGTTCGAGACGACCGTCGACGCCTCGAGGTTCGTATATCAACCGTCCCTGCTTAGGAGGGGGAATCCATCTAGTGAGCTAGTATGGCACGAGGTACCAACCGGCGGGACGTGCTCCGGCGAACGGGTGCGCTCGCCGCGCTCGGATCGGCCGGACTGGCAGGGTGTATCGCGGACGAGAACGGAAACGGCAACGGCGGGAACGGTGGCAACGGCGGTAATGGTGGAAACGGCGATAGCGACGGGAACGGCAATGGCAACGGCGACGGGAACGGCAGCCAGCAGGTCTCCGACGAGACGATCCGCATCGGCGCCTTACAACCTGTCTCCGGCGACCTCGAGTACTACGGCCAGATCAGCCTCATGGGCTTCTACTCGGGCATCGCCTACAAGTACGACATCGACCCCGTCACCGAAATGACGACGGGAACTCACACCCTCGACCCCGACGACGGCCCAACCTTCGAGTTCATCGTCGAGGACACCGGATTCGTCCCGGACACGGCACAGGAGGCCGCCGAAAGCCTCGTGCTAGACGAGGAGGTCGACCTCCTCTTTGGCGCCTCGAGTTCCGACTCCGCGCGCCGGCTCTCGGCGAACATCCTCGACGAGGCCGGGATTCCGTACATCGCGGGACCGTCCGCGGACGCGGACATCACCGCCTCGAGCGAGCACTGTCACGAGTTGCTCTTCCGGGCGAGCGAACACACGGGGATGGACGCCCGCGCGGGCGGTCGATACGTCGCCCAACAGGGTGACGTCTCGACGGTCGCCATCTTCGCCGCAGAGGGTGCCTTCGGCGAAGGCGTCGCGAACAACTACACCGAAGTGCTCGAGAGCGAGGGCGTCGAGGTACTCGAGCCGCGGTTCGTCGAGCCGGGGTACAGCGAGTTCGAGGGACTGTTCGACGAAGCCCTCGACCAGGGCGCAGACGGCGTCGTCGGCGGGTTCACCTTTATCACGCTGCCAGAGTTTCTCCCAACGGCGATGGCGTACGACGAGATCCAGGCCTTCGGCGGGTTTGCGGAGCTCGTAACGACCCAGATCACGGGTCAAGCCGTCGAGGCGACCCTCGGCGAGGACTTCACGGCCGAGGACATCCAGGCGTCCGGGCTCGGACCGTTCACGACCCGCTACCACTGGAACCAGTACGACAACGAGATCAACGACGCTTTCATCGATATGCACACCGAGGCGTACGGCCTCATGCCCGACCTGTTCAGCGCGGGCACCTTCGTCAGCGGCTCGGCGCTCGTCCAGGCTATCGACGAGACCGGATCGGTCGACAGCGGCGACATCGCCGACGCGATGCGCGGCATGACGGTGACGGACACGCCGAAGGGCGAGGGCGCGTACACCTTCCAGGAGCACAACAACCAGGCCGCCTCGGCGATGACTGTCGCCTGGCCGGTCCCGACCAGCGACGACGTCTCCGAGTACTGGGACGCCGCCGTGATGCCGGGCGAGCCGGTCGAGACCATCCCGGCCGACGAGGTCATGATCCCGGCCGACGAGGCTAGCTGTTCGCTGAACTGATCGTCATGGTGCTCCGGACGACCAATTTGACGAAGGAGTTCGGCGGCATCACCGCCGTCGACGGCGTTGACTTCAGCCTCGAGGCCGGCGAACTCTGCTCGGTGATCGGTCCGAACGGGGCCGGGAAGACGACGTTTTTCAACCTGCTGACGGGCGTGCTCGAGCCGACGCAGGGGACGGTCGAGTTCGCCCCGAGCGGTAGCGACGGCGCTCGTCGCGCCGCCGCCGCTGAATCGACTGCAATCGACACCGGGTCGACCGCAACAACCAGTGACGAGTCCAGACAGTGGGTCGACATCACCGACGCCCCGCCCCACGAGACGGCGCTACTCGGCCTGCACCGGTCCTACCAGATCACGAACGTCTTCCCGACCGTTTCGGTCCTCGAGAACGTCCGCGTGGCCGTCCAGGCCCACCGCGGCAACGACTCCTGGCGGTTCTGGCGCAACGTCGGCGCCTTCGACGACCACTACGCCGAAGCCGAGGCCATCCTCGAGCGGGTTGGCCTCGCTGCGGAAGCCGACCGGACCGCCCAGAACCTGAGCCACGGCGAGAAGCGCAACCTCGAGATTGGCATCGCACTGGCCGGCGACCCGGACGTGCTGTTGCTCGACGAACCGACCGCGGGCGTCTCGAGCGAAGATGTCGACCAGGTCACGGCGATTATCGAGGACGTCGCCGCCGATCACGCGGTCATGCTAATCGAGCACAACATGGACGTCGTCATGGGGATCAGCGATCGCATCGCAGTGCTCAACCGCGGCGAGTTGATCGCCGACGGCGAGCCCGAGACGGTTCGCGAGAGCGAGGCCGTCCAGCGGGCGTATCTGGGGGGCTACGACGGCGACGGCGACGGTGACGGCGGCAGTGACAGTGGTAGCGACGCCGGATCCTCCCGAACCGACGACGGGACCGGGTCGTCGACGGGGGTGGCGTCGTGAGCCTGCTCGAGCTCGAAGGCGTCCACACGTACTACGGCGAGAGCCACATCCTCCAGGGCGTGGACCTCCACGTCGAAGAGGGCGAGGTCGTCGCTCTGATCGGCCGCAACGGCGTCGGGAAGACGACGACTCTGCGGACGATCCTCCAGTTGACGCCGCCGCGAGAGGGAACGGTTCGCTACGCGGGCGAGGACGTCACCGACCTCCCGACGCACGAGGTCGCCTCCCGCGGCATCGGCTGGGTACCCGAGGAGCGACGGATGTTCGGCTACCTCAGCGTCGAGGAGAACCTGCGGGTCGCTGTCGGCCCGGAGGGCGACTTCGACGTGCTGCGAGACGAGATGTTCGACCTGTTCCCGGACCTCGAGCGCTTCCGCGAGAAGGAAGCCCGGAACCTGAGCGGCGGGCAACAGCAGATGCTGGCCATCGCCAGGGGCATCGTCGGCGGAAACGATCTCCTCCTGGTCGACGAGCCGAGTGAGGGGTTAGCCCCGCTGATCGTCGACCAGGTCGTCGAGGCCCTGCGCGACGTCTCCGCGGACACCACGATGGTGCTGGTCGAGCAGAACTTCCCGCTGGCGATGGACCTCGCCGATCGCTTCTACCTGCTCGATCACGGTACGGTCGTCGAGTCGGGTTCGACGGAGGGCGTCACCGCCGACGACGAACAGATACGGAGGTATCTCTCGGCATGATCAGTACGTTCGGCACGATTGGTTCGTTCTCGTCCCTCCCGCTCGGCACGAACGCGCTGTTCGTCTCGCTCCTGGCGATGCTCGAGGTCGGGTTCGGTCCCGGTGTCGTCGGACTGCTCGAGACCGGAACCGGCCCCAGCGTCCTCGGACTCCTCGAGCCCTCGTTCGCGCTCGAGTGGCTCGGAACGGTCGCCTCTGTTGCCGCTGTCGCCCCGCTCGAGGGGCTCGACACCGTCGCTCGCATCCTCATCGAGGGTCTCGGCAAGGCGTCGATCTACTTCATCATCGCTATCGGCCTCACCCTCGTGTTCGGACTGATGGGCGTGCTCAACTTCGCCCACGGCGCGTTCGCGATGGTCGGCTCCTACGTCGGCGGCGTTCTGATGGTCCTGCTCGTCGCCTCGAGCGCGGGCGCGGCGACTCGGATCTTCTTCTTCGTCGTCGTCGTGGCCATCGTCTTCGCGCTGTTGACAGCCGTCGGCGCCGCCCTCGAGGTTGGCCTCGTTCGCCCGATCTACGACCGCACGCCGATGTACCAGATCCTACTGACCTTCGGCGTGGGGCTCATCCTCGAGGAGGTAGCCAGAATCGTCGCCACCGCTCGCGGTATCCAGCCCGAGCCGAAGTGGTCCGGGGCGCAGGCGACGATTCCGTCGGCCCTCGACGCGCCGTCGGAGATCCTACTGACGCTCTTTGGCGCCCGTATCCGCGGATTCTACCTGTTCGCCATCGTCGCCGGCGCGATCCTGGCCGTCGTCGTCTGGGCGTTCCTGACCCGGACGCTGTACGGCCTCTACATCCGGGCCGGCAGCGAGGACTCGGAGATGGTCGAGGCCCTCGGGATCGACGTCCGCCGGGCGTTCACTATCGTCTTCGGCCTCGGGACCGGCCTCGCGGCCGTCGGCGGCGTCTTCCTCATGTGGGACCCGACCGCCGGCCCGAGCGTGTTGCTCAACCTCGAGGTCCTGCTATACGCGTTCGTCGTCGTCGTCATCGGCGGACTGGGGTCGTTCAAGGGGACGGTCGTCGCCGCGCTGATCGTCGGGCTGGCCGACTCGCTGACGACGTGGTTATTCACCTCCGGAACCGTGCCCTTCCCGGGCCTCTCCGAAGTCACGCTGTTCACGTTACTCGTGATCGCGCTCGTGATCCGCCCGCAGGGACTGTACGGCGTCGAGGAGGTGGGCGGCCATTAGCTCCTCGTCCGACCTCGAGACCGAGGCCATCGAGGAGCACGACGAGGGAGCAGATCGAAAGCGCGATACACCGCCTCGAGGTGACAGTCGCGCCGGTAGCGACTGGCCCCGCCAGTACCTTCGCGATCACCTGGCCCACGTCGCCGTTATCGCGTTCTTCGCGGTGTACCCCATCGTCTACGGACCGTTGACCGGATTTCCGGCGCTTGACGTCGGCGTCGGGATCATCGATCCGGGCGCGTTCTTCGACGCGTTCCTCCCGGCGACGACGTTCCTGATCGCGATGCTGTTCCTGGGGTTGTTCGCGATGAGTTTCGACTTCGTCAGCGGCTACACGGGTTACCTCTCGTTCGGCCACGCCGCGTTCTACGGCATCGGGGCGTACTTCATCGTCCTCGTGGCCAACGGGAAAGTGCCGGGGCTCCCCGACAGCACGCCGTTCATGGTGACGATGCTGCTGGGCGCCCTGCTCGCCGTTGTCCTCGCGCTGCTGATCGGCGCGGTCTCGTTCCGACTGTCGGGGGTGTACTTCGCCATGCTCACCCTCGGGTTCGCCCAGGTGCTCTACCAGCTTGTGCGCAACTGGGACTACGTCGGCTCGAACCCACAGCAGGGACCGAACCTCGCCGGGCCGACCCCGGAGGTGGGCGTCCCCTACGTCGACTCCCTGTCGATCGCGCTCGGACGGCTCGCTGGTGACAGCTTCGAGAACGTCCTCGGAACCGGCATCGACGTCTCGGCGACGATGACCTCCTACTACGCCATCGGGATCATCGTCGTCCTCTCGTACTTCGCGATGCAGCGGATCGTCCACTCCCCGTTCGGTCGCGTGATGATCGCTATCCGGGAGAACGAGGAACGCGCCCGCGCCGTCGGCTACAACGTCTTCTGGTACAAGATGGCCGCCTTCGGCATGAGCGCCTTCTTCGCTGCCATCGCGGGCGCGCTGTTCGCGGCCTACCGGAGCAGCGCCGCCCCCGACACGACGTTCTACTTCCTCGTCACGGCCGACGCGCTCATCGTGACGATCATCGGCGGCATCGGGACGCTCGCCGGGCCGCTCTTCGGCGCGTTTACCTTCGAGTGGCTCGAGGACGTGCTCTCCTCCCAGCAGAGCGGACTCGCACCGTACCTCCGGGGCGGGCTTCCCGAGAGCGTCCTGAACGCGGACGTCGCCGGCGTGACGTTCCTCGACGTGATCAACACGGTGATCGACGGACGCGCGCCGCTGTACCTGGGAATCGTCTTCGTCCTGTTCGTGCTGTTCGTCCCCAACGGCTTGCTCGGGTCGATCCGCGACCGACTCGGTGGGACCGTCGCGAACCGACTGCCGGCCCACCTCGAGCGCTACCGACGATGACTCCACGTTTCACCAGGCCACGACGGTATCGCGACCACCCGATTTCCGATCGACCTCGCGCTAGAGTCGACCGTTCCCCCACGCGAGGTGACCCGCGATGACGACCGTCGGCCTCACCGGATACGGCCGCTACCTCCCCGACGAGGTCGTCACCGGCGAGGAGATCGCTGCCCAGAGCGGGATCCCAGAATCGGTCGTCGTCGAGAAGATGGGCGTCCGCGAGAAGCGCGTCTGCCCGCCCGACGACGACCACGTCACGGACATGTGCGTGGCTGCCGCGGAGGACGCCCTCGAGATGGCCGACCGCGACCCCGAGGATGTCGACCTCGTGCTCTACCACGGGAGCGAGTTCAAGGACCACGTCGTCTGGTCGGCCGCGGCCAACGTCGCCGAACGGCTGGGCGCGGAGAACGCGTTCGCCACCGAGAGCTACACCCTCTGTGCCGGGGCGCCCATCGCGATCCGGCAGGTACGAGCCCAGCTGCAGGTCGACCACCTCGAGACCGCCCTGCTCGTCGCCGGCAGCCGCGAGGAGGACCTGGTCGACTACGAGAACGAACAGTCCTCGTTCATGTTCAACTTCGGCTCCGGGGCCAGCGCGATGGTCCTGGAGGCCGATCCCGGGTCCCGAGCACGGGCACTGGTCCACGAGAGCGCCGCCCTCACGGACGGCTCGTTCTCGAAGGACGTGATCATGCCCGCGGGCGGCTCGCTCGAGCCCGCCAGCGAGGAGAGCATCGCCGCGGGGCGACACACCCTCGACGTACCCGACCCGGACGGGATGAAAGAACGGCTGGCACCCGTCTCGCTCCCGAACTACCTCGAGGTGGCGGACGCGGCGCTCGAACGTTCCGGGTTCGCTCGTGACGACCTCGACTTCGTCGCCGTCACCCACATGAAGCGGTCGTTCCACGACCTGCTGTTCGAGGAACTGGGGCTCGATCCGGCGACCGACGGCGTCTACCTCGACGCCTACGGCCACGTCCAGAGCGTCGACCAGGTGCTCGCCCTCGAGGACGGTCGTCGGGCGGGGCTGCTCGAGGAAGGCGACCTGGTCTGCTTCCTCGCCGCCGGCACGGGCTACACCTGGGCGGCGACGGCGTTGACCTGGCTCGGGTGACTGGTACACGGGCCGGTGATCGCTACGCGGCTCGGATGATCGGCATTTACCTAGGTTTTTGCCCGCATCCGTCCACTCTCCAGTTATGACAGACGCGCTCGTCCGGGCACTCCAGGCCGACACCGGCGTCACGGCCGTCGTCGGCGCCGGCGGAAAGAAATCGACGCTCTACACGCTCGCCGACCGCCTCGGGCGCGCCGTACTGACGGCGACGGTACGCATTCCAATCTTCGACGAGCGGGTGGCCGACGTGGTGCTCACGCCCGACCCCGTGGGCGAACTCGAGGACCACTTGCGAGAAGAAGCTGAATCAGCAGTCTGGCCCCTCGGACTGGTCCCCGAGCGAGACCGGAGCGACCGCTATCGAGGTTACGAACCGGATGAAATCGACGCGATGGCCGACGTCGACGGCGTCGACCACGTGCTCGTCAAGGCCGACGGCGCCCGGACGCGGCTGTTCAAGGCGCCGAACGAACGCGAACCCCAGATCCCGTCCGTCGCAGACACCGTTCTCGCCATCGCTAGCTGCCACACCGTCGGGCGACCCCTCGACGCCGAGACCGTTCATCGACCGGAGCGCGTGGCCGAACTAACCGGCCGTAGCGCTGGCGAACCGATCACGCCGACGGACGTCGCGACCGTCCTCACCCATCCCGACGGCGGGCTGAAACGGGTTCCCGAGGGTGCGGCCTTCGTTCCGGTCGTGAACATGGTCGACGACGACGGCAACCTCGAGACCGCTCGAGCCATCGGGGAGGCGATTATCGAGGACGACGAGGCGAGCGAGGGTCGGGTCTCTACGGTCGTTCTCACGAGCATGATCCGCGAGGAGCCGCTGGTGACCGTCCTCGAATGAGTTCTGGCTCCGGTTTCACGCAGGGTATCCAGCCCAGTTTCAACGCGGAGACTCGGAGAGGTGAGCGGTCACGTCGGTCGAGGAGACCATCCCGACGTAGTCGCCGTCGACGACCGGGAGGTGCTTGATTCCGTACGTCGTCATCATCGCGGCGACTTCCTCCATGTAGAGATCCGGGGTGGCCGTCTCGACGTCGGTCGTCATCACGTCGGCCACCGTCAGTTCCGCAACGTTCCGTCCCTGCGCGACTGCCTCGAGTACGTCCGTACTGCTAATGATCGCTCGCGGCGTGGTCGGGACGACCAGGGCGCTGATGTCCCCGTCGCGCATTCGCTGGGCAGCGTCCATCACCGTCGCGTCCTTCGAAATCGTTTCCAGTGGACTGGACATGACGTCTCCGACCGTCGTTCTGTCGTTCGACATACCCGTACGACGGGCACGAAACGTATGGTGTTTTCCCTCGAGGCCTCGGGCTCCCCGCTCGAACGGTGCACTCGTTACGCCAGTCCGTCGCTTCCGAGTCGCCAGAGTGCCCGGTACAGCGACACCAGTCCGAGATCGTGGTCGCGAGCGAGGTTTCGACAGCACTCGAGGTAGCGCCGGTAATCCTCGACGTCGATCGGGTCGGGTGGCGGCGTCTCGAGCGAGCCGCGTTCGGCCACCGTGGTCCACAACTGCCGGTCGACGACGAGGTAGCGTTCGGGGTCAGCGTAGTGCAGAAACGCCGAGGCGGCGGGCACGTCGACGCCCTCGAGCGCGGTCAACGACTCGAGCGCCGCTTTCGCGCCGTCCGCTCTCGCGGCATCGACGGCCGTCTCGACAGCCGTCTGGAGGTCGTCCCACCCGTTCTCTTGAAACGCCGACTCCGCCGGGTGTGGCTCGCTCGAGCGGGTGCGTCGGGAGTACCAGCGAACGACCCACTCGACGTCTTTCCAGAGGAACGAGCCGTCGGCGAACGCCGCGGGCAGTGTCTCGAGACGCTCGTCCTCGACGGTCGCGAACGGCTCGTATTCCTCGTAGGCGGCGGCCGCTCGCTCGAGTTCCCCAGTTTCAGATCCGTCCATCGAGTCGACCGACGGTCCGAACCGACAAAAACCGTTGCCGGAGCGAGCGAACGGTTTTGGCGATTCTCGGCGATCCATCCCGTCCGGTGACTGTCCGCTCGAGACTCCCAAAGACTGATACGTGTAATGGTAGCAATCGACAGTATGAGCTCCGAGAACGAGGGCGTCGAGACGATCTGTCCGTACTGCGGCGTCGGCTGCGGGCTCACCTTACAGGAGGGTGAGGAGGCGGGCGACGTCACTCTGAAGCCGTGGTTCGACGCGCCCGTGAACGAGGGTGCACTGTGCATCAAGGGCGGGGCCTCGCCGCAGGTGGTCAACCACGAGGATCGATTGAAGACGCCGCTAATTCGCGAAGACGGCGAGTTCCGCGAAGCGACCTGGGAGGAGGCCCTGGACCTGGTCGTCTCGGAACTCGAGCGAATCAGCGAGGAACACGACCCCGACGCGGTGGGCTTTTTCGGCTCCTCGAAGGTGATGAACGAGGAGAACTACCTGCTCCAGAAACTCGCCCGACGCTACGGGACGAACAACGTCGACAACTGCACCCGAATGTGTCACGCCTCGACCGTCTACACGCTCCGCCAGAGTCTGGGCGCCGGCGCGATGACCAACAGCATGGCCGACCTCGAGACCCACGGCGACGTCTACTGGGTCCAGGGGGCGAACCCCGCCGAACAGCACGTCATCGCCCACAGCAACTACTTCCGCCGGGCCGTCCGCGAGGGGGCGACGCTGATCCAGGTCGACCCACACGCCAACAAGACGAGCCGGGACGCGGACATTCACCTCCAGCTCGAGCCCGGTACCGACATCCCACTGTTGAACGTCGTCCTGCACACGATTCTCGAGGAGGGGCTGTACGACGAGGACTTCGTGAAGGAACGAACGCGAGGGTTCGACCACCTCGAGGCGACCCTCGCGGACTTCGACGCGGCGGCGGCCGCCGACACCTGTGGCGTTCCGCTCGAGGACATCCAGGAGGCCGCCCGGATCTACGCCGAGGCCGAAAACAGCGCCATCTTCACCGGCATGGGGATGAGCCAGCACGCCTGCGGCGTCGACAACGTCCAAAACGAGGTCAACCTCGCACTGATCACCGGCAACGTCGGGCGCCCCGGCACGGGCGTCAACCCGCTTCGCGGCCAGAACAACGTCCAGGGCACCTGCGACGTGGGCGCGATGCCGAACGTCCTCCCCGGCTACCAGAACGTCGACGACGACGAAGCCCGGGAGGCGGTCGAATCGGTCTGGGGTTTCGAGATTCCACCCGAACCGGGGCTGACGAACGTCGAGGTCTCGAACGCCATCGGCGACTCGGTCCACGGACTCTACGTCATGGGCGAGAACCCGGTGATGAGCGAACCCGACGCCCTCGAGGTCGAAAAACGCATAGCCGACCTCGAGTTCCTCGTCGTCCAGGACATCTTCATGACCGACACGGCGGAATTCGCGGACGTGATACTGCCCGCCACGTCCTGGGCCGAACGTGGCGGCACGGTCACCAACACCGACCGACGCGTCCAGCGGATGCGAAAGGTGACCAACGTCCCCGGAAACACCCGCCACGACCTGGACATCCTCTGTGACGTCGGTACCCGACTCTTTGGTTCGGGATTCGACTTCGACGGCCCCGAAGCCGTCTTCGAGGAACTCCGGGAGGTGTGTCCGATTTACCACGGCATGACCTACGACCGCATCGGCCGCGAGGGCATCCAGTGGCCCTGTTACGAACCGGGCGACGAGGGCGACCAGTACCTCTACGCCGATTCGTTCGATACCGAGGACGGCCTCGGCGTCGTCCGCGGCGTTCGCCATCAGGCACCTGACGAGGTTCCGGACGACGAGTTCCCGCTCGTGCTCACGACCGCCCGCCTCGAGGAACACTACAACACGGGGACGATGAGCACCCGGTCGCCGACGCTTCGCCGGAAGACTCCCGAAAACTTCGTCGACGTCCACCCCGCCGACGCCGCGAACCGGGGAATCGAGGACGGGGAGTACGTCGTGCTCCGATCCCGTCGCGGCGAGATCGTCCTCGAGGCGAACGTCACTGAGGACATCAAGGAGGGCGTCGTGTGGACCACCCCGCACTTTTCGGACGCCCGAGCGAACACGCTGACGAACGACGTGTTGGATCCGCTGGCGAAGATTCCGGAGTACAAGGCGGCCGCGGCTGAGGTCGAACCGGTCGGCGAGGGTAGGGCGCCGGCCGACGACTGACCGCGGTCAGCGAGGGTGGAGCGCTGACCGACGACTGATCGGGCTCGAGTCGTCGCGGCTGGAACGAGAAAAGAGGATAACGGCGGCTCAGTCGTTATCCAGCGTCTCGAGCGGCTCTCGCGGCTCGAACTCCTCGGAGAGCTCCGACTCGATCTTCTCCGTGAGCAGGTCGATCGCCATCCGGTTGACCCCCTCGGGGATGATGACGTCCGCGTGCTTCTTCGTCGGCGCGACGAACCGCTCGTGCATCGGCTTGACCGTCTCGAGGTACTGGTCGATGACGCCCTCCAGGTCCCGGCCGCGGTCGATCACGTCCCGCTGGATCCGCCGGAGGATGCGGACGTCCGCGTCGGTCATGACGTAGACGCAGAGGTCGAGCATCGCGAGGATCACGTCGTCGTACAGCGCGAGGATCCCCTCGACGACGATGACGTCCGTGGGCTCGACGGTGACCGTCTCGTCCATTCGGTTGTGGCGCTCGAAGTCGTACTGGGGCATCTCGATCGATTGCCCCATCGAGAGCGTGTCGAGGTGCTCGCGCAGGAGTTCCCACTCGAAGGCCGAGGGGTGGTCGTAGTTGACCTCGGTCCGTTCCTCGTACTCGAGATGCGAGAGGTCCTCGTAGTAGTTGTCGACGGGGATTCGAGTGACGGCTTCGCCGACCGCCTCGGCGACGTCGCGGGCGACGGACGTCTTCCCGGCGCCCGTTCCCCCGGCGATCCCGATGACGAAGGAGGGGATACTCATTACTCGAGGATCGAAACGCACGGTTAAGAAGACGGTGGTCTCGGGCGGCTCGAAAGGGACGCAGCGCGAGACCCGGATAGCCGACCGGGACACCGAAATACCGCCGACCGATAGTCGACGTATGGACCTGCCACCGATCGGCCTCGGCACGATGGGCATCGAGGACCCGGACGTGATCGCGACCGCCCTCGAGGTCGGCTACCGTCACCTCGACACCGCACATATCTACGGCAACGAGGCCGTCGTCGGTGAGGGAATCGCCCGGAGCGACGTCCCGCGAGACGAGCTCACCGTCGCCACCAAAGTCTGGGCCGACAGCCTCGCCCCCGACGACGTGATCGACAGCACCGACGCGAGCCGCGAGCGCCTGGGGGTGGAGACGATCGATCTCCTGTACGTCCACCGCCCGATCGAGACCTACGACCCCGAGGCGACGCTCCCTGCGTTCGACAGCCTCCGCGAGCGCGGCTGGATCGAACACGTCGGCCTGAGCAACTTCACACGCGAGGAACTCGAGACCGCCCGATCGATCCTCGTGGCCCCGATCGCTGCCCACCAGGTCGAGTTCCACCCGCTCTTTCGATCTCCGGGCCTGCTCGAGCACGCTCGTCGCTACGAATACCCCGTCGTCGCCTACTCGCCGCTCGCCGGCGGTCGGGTGCGCGACCTCGAGCCCATCGTGACGGTCGCCGAGAAGCACGAAACGACGCCCGAGGCGGTGGCACTCGCGTGGGTCCTCACTCACGACGGCGTCCACGCAATTCCGAAAGCCAGCAGCCGCGAGCACCTCGAGGCCAATCTCGACGCAGCCGGACTCAATCTCGAGTCCGGCGACGTCGACGCGATAGACGCGATCGAGCGGCGTAAGGAGCTGTTTCCCGAGTGACGGTTCGACGGATTAGTCCACGGCGAGTTCGCCGACGAGTCCCCGAAAACGTCGAGCCAGACTACTCGAGGGACTCCACCGGCGGCTCCGCGTCGACGACCTCGAGCAACAGTCGCTCGCCGGCCCGATCGAAGGCGGCGAACGACTCGGGGGTCGGTTCCCACGGCGGAACGGCCACGAAGACGACCTCCGCGAGGTCGTCCCGCCGCGTGACCAGCAGTTCGCCGGTCGGGTGGGAGACGAATCGGCCCTGGGTCTCCCTGGCCGGCGTCGACAGGTTGACGCCGAAGACGGCGTTGACCGCGTTGCCGGGGTCGGGCAGGAAGAAGTCTGTGAACACCGGCGTCTCCGCGGGGAGCACACCGGCATCGACGCCCTCGAGCATCGACGACTCCGAGACGGAGAGGCCCGTCGTCAGGCGCGACGGCTCGGCGTCGGCCGCCAACTCGAGCAAGACGTCGACCAGCCCGCGGGTGATGTAGACCACTGTTACGACCTGAGTTCGGCCCGGAGGCTACAAAGACCTGTTCCCGTCATGGGTTGGCTCGCGGCCATAGTTTGGGCCACAGGGTCAAAACGGCAGGAACTGCCGAACCGCCCCGGCGTACACTCTGGGGGTCCGCCGCCGCGACGTATCGAGGGTCTCCGACAGAATCCGAGCCGCGTCGTCGTGGATACCCTCGCCGTGGCCGACCAGAATGCGTTCGGGCCGGTAGCCGCCGAGCGTCCCACGCGGCGGCGACAGACGGCGCATCGGATGGACGCCGAGCGGTTCGTCGCCCGCCAGGAAGTACGCCACGGTCCCGAGCGATTCGGGGACGATCAGCGTTCCACGGACTGGATCGTACAGCCCGACCTCCTGCCAGAATCGCCCGTCCTTCAGCACGAACGACTCGAGGCCCGTGTCCGCAAGTTCGTCGCCGAACCTGACGACCGGCGCGCCGACCTCCTCACTCACGCCGTCGAACCACTCGGGCAGGTAGACCGCGGCGTCGTGGCGTTTGGCGATCGCTCCCGCGTCGCGCTTGTGCCGGTCGAGCATGACGACGACGCCGGCCACCTCGCCGAGCGACGCGAGTAATTCGTCGACCCCATCGGCGTCGACGGGGTCGAACACCCAGACCTCGCCGTCGATTTCGAGGGCGTGGCTGGCCCGCTTCATCGCCTCCTCTGGATGGGCAATCCAGCCGACGCCGCCGTCGAATCGGTCGATCTCCTGGAGGGCCGTCTCACTCTCGTCGACACGAAAGCTCATGCGTAGCCCTTCGAACGCGACGAATATAAACGTCATACAGGCGAACGAACAGGTCGACCGAAGAACAGATACTCGAGGCAGCGATGGGACTTTGAGGCCATCCGGCGTACTCGGACGCATGCTGACCAGGCTGGCCTGGCTGGGGCTGGAAGTCGAGTTCCTCGTACCCGCACGCCGATTCTACGAGGAGACCCTCGAGTTGTCGGTCGTGGATCGCCCCCTCGCTCGGCACGTGAACGAGGCGCGAAGCGACGACGACGGACGAGCGGTCGCGTTCGACGCCGGTGGCACGGACCTGATCCTCCGGCGACCGACGGGACTCCCGCGCGGCGGGCTCCACACCCACTTCGCCTGCTCGATCCCGGCCGCCGAGTACGACGACTGGTGGGACGCACTCGAGGACGAACACGACCTCCAGGAACACACCTTCGGTGACGCTCGCTCGCTCTACCTCTACGACCCCGACGGCAACTGCGTGGAACTGGGCCAGGGCGACGTTCCGGGGCCGGGCATCGACGGCGTGTTCGAGGTCGTCCTCGAGGTCGCGTCGCTCGAGGACGCAGAGGACCGCTACGGACGTCTGGGGTTCGAGACCGTCGACCGCGGCTCGGATCGCCGTCGCGTTCGGATGAACGGCCTCGTTGCCCTCGAACTCTGGGAACCGCAACTAGGGTTGGCCGACGCCAGAGGTGGCGTCCACGTCGACCTGGGATTCGAGACGGACGACCTGGACGCCGTCGAAGCCGTGCTCGAGGAGTGGGTTTGCTCGCTCGAGCGATCCGACTCGCGACTCGTTGGGCGCGACCCCGACGGCCACCACCTGACGGTGTTCGAGGATTGAAAAGCGAAACTCGCTCAGAGGCGGCTCGTGTCCACGTCGACGCCCGGGGGCGCGACGATCAAGAAGCCCCGAAAGTGGACTAACGTGCCGCCCGCTTCCTTGATGTCTCGAGCGAAGCCCGCCGCCAGTTCGTTGACGTCGCCGTTGACGTTCAGTACCAGGACGTTGCCCGCGTTGACGGCCTCGAGCCACTCTTCGGGGTCTTTCGAGCCGTCGAGGACGTCCAGCAGGATGCTCCCCTCGAGCTCGAGTTCGTCGTCGATGTGTTCCTCGACGGTTCGCAGGTCGAGGTCGAAATCGCTCATGTGCGGAGGTTGAACCCCGACGAGAAAAACGTTCCCCCCGTCGGTAGCGCTCCTGGTCGGGAGTCTAGGTGAGGTCGGCGGGTCGGCGGAAGCGGGCGAAGGAGTCACACCCCGCCCCCGAAGCGATACCCTTAAACGACACACGCGCATCGTTCGAGATGCGGGACCGTGGGGTAGTGGTATCCTCTGCGGATGGGGTCCGTAGGACCCGAGTTCGACTCTCGGCGGTCCCACTCATTCATTCGCGATGCTCACTCAATCGTGAGACCGCCGTACATCGCAAACTCTTCGAGTTTGCTCAATCTCGGCGGTCCCATATTCTGACGCGAACAAATCCGTGAGCGCCAGGACTATGCATTGAGCCGAGATCGAACATGCAAAGGTCTCGTATCGGGCCAGGATGTATCGCGAGGAGATCCGTGCGCTCGTCGAGAGCGCCGAGTACGGCATCGAGAGCTACGCCGACCGTATTCAACACATCATGGGCGTGGCGGAGCGCAACGATAGACCGGAATTCTGTGGTTGAGTATATACTACAACATTGATGGACTGGTTCCTCGCTAACATGGATTAGCAAGGCTACTTAGGAGGGTTTGAATCACAAAGGAGAAGACGTCAGGAAATTTTATATAATTGTAGTGAGGTCTGTGACTCACTCAAATGGCGAATTGTTCAGTTTGCGGCGAGGGGGCCAATATGCCTTATACGTGCAACTACTGTGGGAAAACTCACTGCTCTAAACACCGACTCCCTGAGAACCACAGGTGCCCAAGCAGACATAATGCAAAAACGCTAGGTCCAGAATTCCGGAATTGGAATCAATCACAAGATGAAGGATTTCTCGATAAATTAAGGAAATCGGACACATCGGAACGAAAGCAATGTGACCGCTGTTCAGCGTATACTACTCCCGAAAACGACCTTTGCTTGACCTGCCGTCGGGAAGTGAAGAATATGAACCCGAGCCCGGGCACGAAGGTCAATGGGTCACTTTCAAAAGAGACTGCAGAACCGGACTTGAATCACAGTCAACAGTCCCTATTCTCAAGAATTATAGATGAAACGATGAATGTAGTTTTCTTTCCTGTCTTTTTGATCATAGGGGTGCTAATGTTGATTCTCGGATTACCGATCAGGGTTATCAAAGGCGTTGGCCGTTTCATTCGAATGTACTCAACGCCAATTCTGGCTTTACTACTTGTGGCAGGTGTCGCGGGAGGCTTCGTTTACCTGAACGACGAGACTGACCATTTAGAGGGGCTGGCAAATGATCTCCATGACGACCAATCGTTTGATGAAGCAGAAGTCGAACGTATCTTTCACGAGGAGATTAATCAGGTGCGAACAGAGCATGGTGCTGATTCATTGGCCTATGATGACGATCTCGCTATTATAGCTTCCAAGCACAGCAAGGACATGGATACTCGAGACTATTTCGATCACGTGGATCCAAATGGGCAGGACGTCATGGGTCGGTATCGTGATTATGGATATCAATGTGACGCTGGAGGCGAGAACATCGCGCAAACGTTCGTTCATGAACGAGTTAGAGCGTCCTACAAGGGAAGCACAGTTCGAATCACGGATGAAGAGGAACTAGCAAAACATCTTGTGAAAGAATGGATGAATTCACCAGGGCACCGTGAGAATATTCTCCGAACAGAGTGGCACCGGCAGGGGCTTGGTCTACACATTAGCGATGACGGAGAAGTATATGCGACACAGAACTTTTGTTAATCGCTATTGTTCCGTAGCTGACTCGACACGCCAGGACGGGAGACGATTCCCGACCGGGTGATGGCTGAAGACGACGACTGACCGCGAAAAGAACTACGTCTAACTCCATTCCGGATTCGTTCACCCGTTTACGCCCTCGAGTTGACTATCACTCCGTCCTCGTCGTCTCACTGATAACGAGTCGCGTACCGAGCGACGACGAAACGGGGACCGGTCCGTTCAGCTCGAGAGACCGAGCGCCGCGGCGACGTCGAGCAGACCGCTTCCTTGCTCGTTGTCTGAGAGCCCGATGTCCTCGGCCGTGTCTTTCAATTGCTGACGGGCTTCGGTGTTCGTGTAGCCGTTGGCCATCAACTGGCCGCCCGCGCCGGCAACGTGCGGGCAGGCCATCGAGGTTCCGGAGAACGTGTCGTACCCGCCACCGGGAACCGTCGAGTTGACGTCCTCGCCGGGGGCAGCGATCTCGACCTCGGAACCGGTCGAGGAGAAACTGGCCAGCGAGTCGTCCTCGCTGGTCGCGCTGACGGCGATGAACTCCGGATAGGCGGCCGGGTAGCCGACGCAGTCAGAACACGGGCCGGAATTACCCGCGGCGGCGACGAGCAACACGCCGTTGTTGTACGCGTACTGGCCCGCGTCCCTGAGGGTCTGGGAGCCGGAACTCGCGCCGAGGCTGAGGCTAGCGACGTCCCAGCCCTGGTCGGCGACGTACTCGACACCGGCCGCGATATCGGAGAACGATCCGCTGCCGCGCTTGTCGAGGACTTTGACCGCGTGCAGCGTCGCCTCGGTGGAGACGCCGACGACGCCTTCGTTGTTGTCGACGGCGTCGGCGGTCCCCGCACAGTGGGTTCCGTGGTCGTTGTCGTCGTCCCAGTCTTCGGTACACTGTCCGCCTCTACATCTCACGAACGCCCGGCCGTCGCCCAGATTGGCCTGTAGGTCGGGGTGATCGGAGTCGATTCCGGTGTCGAGGATCGCGACGTCGGCCCCGGCGCCGGTCTCGCCGTTGTCGTGCGCGACGTTCGCATCCACGCGGTCGATCCCCCACGGAGTGGATTGGGCGAGCGCGTGCATCTCGCCGTTCTCCTCGACGTATCGTACGTTGGGGTTGTTCTGTAGTCCGGAGACGGCGCGTTTTGGTACCCGAATCGTCACCGCGTCGAACGCGAACTCGCGAACCGTGTCCGAGGCCGCCTCGAGCGCCGCGGTTCGACCGCGGCCGTTCGAGAAGCCGACGTTGACCTCGACGACGTCGTCCGGGTCGGCCGCTGCCAGCCCGGAGACCCCGGCGGTCGCGAGCGTGCCGCCCACTGCTTTCAACACTGTTCGTCTGTCAACTGGGTGCGTGTCCCGTGACATCCGTTTTCACGTGACACTCACCCAATGATGAACGTTTCGGTCGTAACATCCATATGTTAAGTGAATAGCAAATTAAGTAAGGCAATGACGGTCACCATCGTATATAAAAGTACATTCGAACTAATTTGGAGTCAATAAAGATGTAATAACAACTCCCCAACACAACTGTCTGTGCCGGTTGTATCGACGTATCAACGCTATCGATTCACCTACGATGGTCGAGACAGGGGTCGATATCGGCCACACACTGTATGCTCGAGGGTGGACAGCATCCGTCGCATATTCGACTGGAGTAATATCGTCACACGCCAGACCGGCGACTGGTCGAGTGCGCCGTCACGACGTGAAAGGGGCGTTCGCGATGGTTGTGGCGAATCAGTTCACCTGATCGCTCGGAAGTGTTCGGATCCACACCGACAGGAGTGCGTTCCGATCGGGCGGATACGACCGCTCTGGAGCTTTTTCGCTGCGTATACCGATTCGCAGCGTTCGCACACGGCCATGACGCGATTGTGCTCGCGCAAGGCGATCACCCCGGTTTTGAAGACGACACCGAGGAATTTCAATATTCGCCACGGTTTTCTGATACGATGGTGGGGTCGAGGGTCGAGGGTCGAAAGTCGCATGGCGTCTGTGCGAACAGCTAGTGCGGCGAAACGGACGCCCGTCAGTGATAGAACGCCGCCCGCACTCGCTCAGTCTCGAGTGAGCCGCGGATTCGTCACGGCGCCGTTCGACGCCGAGTCGAAATCCCGACAGTACTTCGCCAGAACGCCCCCGTCGTAGACCGGATCGGGACGGTCCCACGCCTCGCGTCGGTCCTCGAGTTCCGCGTCGTCGAGGTCGACCTCGAGTGTCCGGTCGGGGATGTCGACCGTGACGACGTCCCCGTCCTCGAGCAGGCCGATGGGCCCACCGACGAAGGCTTCCGGGGCGACGTGGCCGATCATCGGGCCCCTGGTGCCCCCGGAGAACCGGCCGTCGGTGATGAGCGCGACGTCGTCTTCGTGACCCGCGCCGACGACGGCCGCGGTGACGCCGAGCATCTCGCGCATGCCGGGACCGCCGCGCGGGCCCTCGTTGCGGATGACGATCACGTCGCCGCTCTCGATGTGGCCCTCCTGGACGTAGGCCATGGCGTCTTCCTCGTGCTCGAAGATCCGGGCCGGCCCCTCGTGGTGGAAGGCGTCGTCCCCGGTCACCTTCAACACGGCACCGTCGGGGGCGAGATTGCCCTCGAGGACCTTGATCGCGCCCTCTTCCTCCTTCGGGTTCTCGACGGTGTAGAGGAAGTCCGCCTCGAGGTCGGCGTCGTTCGCCGGCAGGTCACCAGTTTCCTCGAGGTGAGCGAGTTCCTCGGCGATCGTTCGGCCGGTGACGGTCATCGCGTCGCCGTGGAGCAGGTCCGCCTCGAGCAGTCGGCGGAGGACGACCGGGACGCCCCCGAGTTCGTGGAGGTCGTTCATCACGCGCGTGCCGCCCGGTTGGAGGTCGGCAATCTTTGGCGTCCGCCGCGAGATCTCGTCGAAGTCGCCGATCTCGAGGTCGACGTCGGCCTCGCGGGCGAGCGCGAGGAGGTGGAGGACGCCGTTGGTCGACCCCCCGATGGCGGTCTGGAGGGCGATGGCATTCTCGAAGGACTCGCGCGTGACGATGTCCGAGGGGCGCCGATCTTCCTCGATGCACTCGAGGGCGAGTTCGCCCGCGCGTCTGGCGACCTCGTAGCGCGCTTCGTCCTCGGCTGGTGGCGAGGCACTTCCCAGGGGAGCCAGCCCGAGCGCTTCCGAAATCGAGGCCATCGTGTTCGCCGTGAACATCCCGCCACAGGAGCCGGCGCCGGGACAGGCGTGACGCTCGAGGTCGTCGAGTTCCTCCTCGTCCATCTCCCCGGTTCCGTACGCGCCAACGCCTTCGAAAACCTGGACGATGGTCACGTCCCGGCCCTCGTGCTGGCCGGGCATGATCGAGCCCCCATAGAGAAAGACGGAGGGGAGATCGGTGCGGATCGCGGCCATCATCATCCCGGGGAGGTTCTTGTCGCAGCCGGCGACGGTGACGAGGCCGTCCATCCGCTCGCCGAAGCTGACGAGTTCGACGCTGTCGGCGATGAGTTCCCGCGAGATGAGCGAAGCTTTCATCCCCTCGGTTCCCATCGAGATGGCGTCGGAAATGGTGATCGTGCCGAACTCGATGGGCATCCCGCCGGCCTCGTCGACGCCCTCGAGCGCCGAGTCGGCCACGTCGTCGAGGTGGACGTTACAGGGCGTGATGTCCGCGGCGGGGTTCGCCACCCCGATCATCGGCGAGCCGAAATCCTCGTCGTCGAATCCCATCGCCCGGAACATCGCCCGGTGGGGCGCCCGGTCGGCCCCCTCGGTCACGTCGCGGCTGGTCAACCGCTCGTCTTTTCCGTGGTCGAACGCGTCGTCGCTGCTCATGGTCGCCACTTGGCTCGAGCGTGCATAAGTCACCCCACTCGGTCAAGTGGTGCCGGATTTCGAGGACGAATCGTACGTGTTCGGCTCCGTCCGCTGTGGCACACGCTCGATCCAGCGGGTCTGGCAGGAGCATGACGAACGTCAGACTCCTATCACCACACAATCACTGGGATATTTATCGTCGGTTGTAGCCACCACAAATATGCAGGAGGACCACGATATCGGCTACCGGATCATCGAAGCCATCGCCACGCGAGAGGGGATCGACCCGCTCGACGTCGACCCACCGCTCCACGTCGCAATCGACGTCGGTGCACTCGAGGACGTTCTTCGATCGACGAACGATTCCACCTCCATCTCGTTCGAGTACGGCCGGTACACGGTGCACCTCGACGGGCCCGAGTCGGTCCAACTCACCCCGCGTCCCGAGTGTGACTCCTCCACCGCTTGCGGCAGCCAGTCACACCACAGCGAGGCGTAGTCGGGTACGGACGACGGACGTCGGACGACGGACGACCCTCGAGCTCTCGGTCAAAGTCGAGGTACCTCTTCTGAGCCCACGAACGGGACCGCACGTCGAACGCTACTCCTCGAGCAGCCGACTCCCACCCGGCGGCAGGAAGTGCGCGATCTGGTCAGGGCTCGCAATCTTTCTGACGAACGATTCGTCCGCAAAGCGCTCGCGGAGTTCGCGGTAGATTCGCTTTGCGGCGTCGGCCTGAGCGAACCGGCCAGGTTCGACCTCGATCGTCGTCACCGCCTGGCCCTCGATCGCCGACGGTGGCCCACCGACGACTCGCGTGTACGGCTCACACTGGATGCCCACCGCGACGCCCACCGGCGTGTCGTCCAGGTAGGTCCGGTCGCCGCGAATCGCGAATCCGCCCTTCTCGAGGTACTCGCCGCTCTCGGGCGTCTTCGACACCTGGTCGGAGTCGACGACGTAGACGTCGCCTGCGTACCGGCCGTCCTTCCAGACCGACGAGTACGAAACCGCGAACTGGGCCGCCTCCTCGACGCTCGAGTCGGGAATCTCGATGTCGCCCGAGGACGCCTCGCTGGGGTCGGTGGCCTTCAGGACCGTGACCGGCCCCCCGTGAGCCTGCGTGTGTAACACGCGGTCGCCGCGCTCGAGGTACTTCTTGACGAGTTCCTCGTTCTGGTCGGCGTTCCGACCCCCGATCACGAGGTAGTCGTCGCTGGTCCGGAACCACCGGAACCGCTCGTACCACTGCTCGTTCTGGCGAATCGGGACGGAGGGTTCGGCGAGCCAGTCGCGTTCGTCGTCGTCCTCCTCGTCGGTTTCTTCGTCGCCGCCATCGGCTTCCCACTCGTCGCGCCGACGCTCGATCTCTGCGAGTTCCTCGCGCGTGTCCTCGATCGCCGCCAGGGCACCCTCCTTCTTCTCGGCGATGCGCTTTGCCTCCGTGTAGAGCCGGTCCGCGTTCTTCTCGACCCCGTCCTCGACGAGGAGCGAGATCGGCTCGTCCTCGAGGCGGATCGTCACCGTCCCTTCTTTCCCATTGACGTCGACGAACGGCTGGGCGGCGTCCATCCCCTGCTCTTTCGCCTCGTCGAGTCGGCCGGCGATCTCGCCCCAGGGAACGCTCTCCTCGCGGGCCGAGCGAACGGTCGACAGGAGGTCGTCGACCGTGCCGTAGTGGGCGTACAGCAGCTCGGCCTTCTCGCGCTCGGCCTCGGCTTGCTCGTCGAAGCCCTGTATTGCGCCCTCCTGCTGGTCGATGATCCGCTGGTGCTTGGCGATCTGTTCCTCGAAATCCGGGCGCTGGTCGCGCGGATCCGGCTCGTCTGCGTCCAGGTCCAGCCGGAAGAAGTACTCCTCGAGGGCGCCGTTGAACGTCTCGTGGGATTCGCTGGCGAGGTCTTCGTGCTCCTCGAGCGGGAACGGGGTGACGTCGACGACGTGGGCGTCGTTCATCTCGTCTTCGCGTTCCGCATTCACGTCGTCGCTGTTCCCGTCGCTGCCGCTGTCGCCGTTCTCGTCGTTACCGTCATTCCCGCCGCCCTCGAGATACACCCGCGGCTCGAGAGTAGCGTTTCGCAGGTCGAGTGCCAGTCGCTCGATGGCCTGGTAGATCCGCTCGTACTCGTCCTCGCTCGCGTCCTCGATGTCGAGGGTCTTCTCGACGCCCGCGCGGGTACACAATTCCTCGGCGTAGAGGCCGCCGAAATTGAGCTGGGTCGCGAGCGTCCGGACGACGTCCGTGTCGGAGTCGTCCATCTGCTGATTGAACGCCTCCCGCGAGACGGTAAGTGGATTGACGCGAGACTCCGGGAACTCGTATCGCGAGCCCGGGACGACCGTCCTGGACTTCAGCCGAACGGTCTCGAGGGAGTCGATCACCTCGTACTCGCAGTCGGTGACGGCGACGTTGCCCTGGCCGAACAGTTCGACGATGATCCGCGTCACGCCGTCCTCGCGGTCGAAGACGAACTCGAGGATGCGGTCAAATTCGTACTGCTCGACGCCGACGAAATCCGCCCCCGAGAGGCGGTTGCGGAGCATCATCGCGAACTGCGGCGGGCGCCCTGGCGCATCCGGCACCCGCTCTGGCGAGACGGTGTGGACGCGTTTGCGGTCGCCGACCTCGAGCATGAGTTCGACCCGGCCGCGGTCGAAGTCACGCATCTTGAGGCGAACGAGGTCGTCGCCGTAGAGGTAGGCCTTGTCGACTTTAGCCCCCTCGTAGGATCCGAGTTCACCGACGAGCGCCGCGAGGTCGACGCTGGTGAGTTCCTGCTTTGGCTCGGTGCTCATACACCACAGTGTCGCCCACGGTGGGAAAGACGTGTCGTTCCTCGAGTGTGAAGAGGGCGAGCTCGTACAGTATCTGTCCACGGCTCCCGTTTCGGGCCGCTCACAGCATCGCCTGATCCTCGAGTTTCGAAAAAATCCGAGACGAGAGTAGTCGCGTCAGTTACCGCCGCCGCCGCCGCCGTTTCCGGCATCATCTTCGGTTTCGTTCCCAGCGCCGCCGCCGTTTCCGGCTCCGTTCTCCTCTTCCTCCTCGTCCTCGGCGCCTCCTGCAGCACCTCCACCACTGGCGGCGCCGATATCGAGCTCGAGCAGGTTCAACTCCGGATTGCGGTACGACACGGTGTCAGACGACATCGTTGCCGTATCACCTTCGCTGACTTGCGCCTCGTCTTCGTCGACGAAGAGGTGCCCTAACGGGCCACCCGTACCGATGTCGACCTGAATAATGTACACGTCCCAATCGTCGTCGAACTCGTCGCCGAGTGCCTCGACGAGGGTGTCTCGAGATCCCGAGTCCAACTCGGCGAGGACCGTGAAATCGGAGTCCGGGAAGTAATCGCGACCGTGGATAACGACTTCTCCTTCTTGGAGTCCTTCACCGTCCTCCTCGTCTTCCTGAGCCGCCACGTTCGTGCTGGCACCGGCACCGACAGCCAGGGCGGTTGTTGCTAACGCGCTCTTCTTCATGAATGACCGTCTTCCGTCGTCTGGGTCTCGTTCTTCTCTCATGTCTCTCAGCCCAGGTTGGGCGGTCGATTGTTTGGCCAAGGTTTCGTATAAGTAAGTTCGTTCGTTTCACTTCTTTTCGCAAACAGTCGGGAATAATACCTCGTGCGGACTCAAAAATAGCTGTAGCGGCGCTTCTCTCGTCTATCGAATTCGATCTGTAACTGTTGATTTCTTCACCGAGCCGACGGCCGCCACCGTAACGGACGCATTTCCACCTGAAACGGACGGACAGAGAGGGGTAATGATTCCTCTGTCCGAAACCGGGGGCTCGCTCGAGGTGTCCTGGTAGATACGGTCCCACGGAGCGTGTTCGGTAGTGTGCTCAACCCGCCGTTAAATTGCAGCGTAAACCGCTCATGCCGTCGTCCAGCGCCACTGGACCAATCCGAACCAGCAATAGGAGTCTGGTTTTGGCGGGGCAATTGAACCAAATTTCTCCCCGAAACGGCTCGATTACGTGAAAGTGAACACCCGGTCCAGTACGGCGATCATTGGGGGCGAACGCGATCTCGCCCCGTTTTCCGTTACGAACAGCGCTCGATATTCTCGTCGGCACGTACGCTGAACGCCACGAACGGCGAAAGCGTCCGTCGTACAATGAAAAGGAACAATCAGTGCGGGCCGAGGGCGGCTCCGAATGAAGGCCCCCGTTTCGACGCCGTCCCTCGAGCCATCGACGGAGCGTCATCGTGTTCTCTGTTGATCCTACGGTCTCCCTGTCCCCAGGCGCTCGAGTGGCACGTTTTGATGAGTTTGTCAAAAGACTCTGTGTTACGGCCGTGGTAGGTGTGCGTGTCATGACCGACCGAAACGAACTCTCCGAGGTCATCGCACAGTGCACCAATTGCGGGAACGTGTACGCCTCCCACGTGAACCCCGATGGAACCGTCAGCCCGATCGGGCAGCGAAACGGCTGCTCGTGTGGCTCGAGCGAGTTCACCGTACTCGAGGGGGATCGCACAGCCGCTGGGCCTCCGCCCGGTACCGAACGCGACCACGACGGAACGCTTCGTAACCTCTTTCACCTGGCCTAATTGCTGAGCGGCCGATTTCCGACCGCAGCGCGTCGAGGAGATTCGTCGAGAAGTCGTTTCACAGCCGGCCTGTAGGTCGCCTACGTTTCCTCCTCCCGGAGTTCCTTGCTCGCCTCGCGAACCTCGCGCATCACGCTCGAGATGCGCTCTTCGGCCTCGAGTTCGTCCTCGACGGAGAGGTCAACGCCCTCGACCTCGAGGAGGAACTTCGCGACCTCGGTGGCCTCGTACATCACGTCGTCGAGTTCCTCCGCGGTGAAGAAGTCACACATCGCGCCGTAGAGGAAGGTCGCGCCCGACTTTCGAACTTTCTCTTCGAAGGACGACCGCGCCTGGTTGACCGCCTGCGGGGTGTAGGTGTCGGTCATGAACGGCACGAGTTCGGGCAGGTTCTCGCCTATTTTGGTCATCTCGACGCCCGTCTCGGTCCGAAAGTCCGAACAGAGTCGGGCGATGGCCCACTCGCGGGCAGTGACGTACGTTCGGTCGCGCAGGAACTCGTTGACCCGGTCGTACTGGGCGCCGTCCATCTTCTGGAAACGAGCGTACTTCTGGACGTCGGCCGGGATCTCGTCGTCCTCGTCGACGGCGTCGGGATCGGGGACGCCGGGCATCGGCGGTTCGGGCGTCGCCGTCTCGTCGCGGTCCTCGCTCGAGCGAGCTGTGTCCCGTTCGGATTCGTCGTCCAGACTTTCGGGTTCGTCGTCTCGTGCCTCGGCTTCGACATCTCGTCTCTCGCCTTCGACGTCACGGCCCTCAGATTCGTCGTCCCGTTCCTCAGGTTCACCTGCTGTGGTTCGCCCCAATCCGCCCTCGGAACCTCGAGACTCGTGTTCGCGTACGCGTTCGCCCTCGACGGCCGTGTCCGTTCCTTCTCCGTCTGACCCGGGTGTCGTCCTCGAGGAGGTACCGGGGTCGGAGGCGTCGTCCACGCCGTCCGACTCGGCGTCGCTATCGCCGTCGCGATCCGTCATCCGGTCGCGGTCGTCGGCCCGCGATCCGGTGTCCTGCTCGCCGGTGTCGTCCATGCGACGTCATTCCCAGACGCTCGAAATAAGGGTTGTCCTCGCGCGCTACAGGTCGAGGCGCTTCACTTCCTCCCAGGTCGTCTGGTCGACGACGACCAGTTCGTCCTCGCCGAAGACGTACAGCGAGTCGCCGATGTACGTCGCCCGGAACGCCGGACCGTCGGTGTCGACGGTCGTGACGCGCTCGAGACCGTCCTCGTAGGCGTAGACGTGGCCGCCCTCGCTGCCCGGCAGGAAGAACACGCCGTGGCGCTCGTCGAGCAGGAAGGCGTTGTGGCTCTCGCTGACAGCCGACCAGCGATCCTCGAGGATCTCGTCATCCTCGATCACCGGGTTCTCGGGGTCGCTCGCGTCGAAGATCACGGCCTTGACCTTCCCGTCTTCCTGCCCGATGCCGAGGATGCGCTCCTCGCCCAGCGGATGGAGGTAGTCGGAGTAGCCCGGAAGCTTGAGTTCACCCTCGAGCACCGGGTTCTCGTGGTCGGAGACGTCGATGACGTGGAACGGATCGATCTGACGGAACGTGACGACGTAGGCCTTGTCGCCCTCGTAGCGCACGGAGTAGACCCGCTCGTCGACGCCCATGCCGGTGACCGAGCCGGTCACCTCGAGGTTGGAGTCGAGCACGTAGAGGTCGTTCTCCCACTCGGCGCCCGGGGCGTTGATCGTCGTCGCGATGCGCAGGTGGCCGTCGTGTTCGTCCATCGACCACTGATTCAGCGGCGTGCCGGGGACGGCGCCGCCGGCGTCGACGGAGAGGTCGCCACCGAATCCGACCTTGACGATCCCCGTCCGGTCGAACGCTCGCTTGTTCTCCTCGACGTACTCCTCCCAGGCGTCGCGGAGTTCGCGCTCTTTCGTTCGTCGCTCGTCGTCGTCGAGTCCGGCCCGCCAGTCGGCGAGGATGGCCTCGATCTCGGTCATGGTCGCGCGTTCGGACAGGTCGTAGCCCTGCAGGCGCTCGAGTCGCTCAAGCGTCCGGTCGTCGAGGTACGCCTCACCGGTCGTCAGGAGGAACTCGAGGCGGACGTCGGCGTGGGACGGCGAGTCAACGTACGTCAGGTAGACGCCGTTTTCGGAGACGTAGGTCGCGGTCGTGTACGACGAGCCGAGGAAACTCACCGAGTCCGTGACCTCGCCGCTCGAGGGGTCCAGGCGCAGCGTCGTGTACACCGTGTCGGCGCCGTTCTGATCGCTCGGGTAGTGGACGTCCGTGCAGTCGACCGCGGGGCCGTCGTCGCCGAGCGGTTCGACCGGACAGGGTTCGGCCGGCGAGACGCGGTCGGCCACAACGAGGTAGACGTCACCGTCGTAGAGGCGGGCCGTCTCGAGGTGACCCTCGAAGTCCGCCGACCAGGCCTCTTCAGGGTCTTCGGGACTCGAGACGTCGTAGCCACGCAGGCGATTGCGGTCGAACTGCACCAGAACGTCGTCGTCAGTCAAGAGCATCTCGCCCGAGCGTGGAATCTCACTCAGCGCTGTCGGGTCGTTCGGCGTCGAGGCGTCGATGACATGGGTTGCGCTTCCGCCGTGGAAGCGCCGGTCGCCGTAGTAGACGGTCTGGCCGTCGGTCTTTAGGATGTCGGGCTCGTCCAGCATCACCTCCTGGACGTTGGTCTCGGCGTAGCGGCGCTCGTCGGCACCCGAGGAGTCGCCGCTCCTGGCCGCGTCGTTCCCGTTGCCGTTCCCGCCGTTACCGCTCGCGCCGTCTCCGTCCGCCGCGTCGTCGGTGGCTTCCTCCTCGGCGGTCTCGACCGGCCGCCCCATTCCGAAGCCGAAGGACCCGGAACCCTCGTTCGACGCTCGCAGGTAGTCGGCGAACGCCGCCTCGGAGTCGAACTGCTCGATAGTCGGCTGAGGAGTGTCGTTCGATAGCTGTCGATTCTCCGGTTCGTTGGTGTCGGCTGCCGCCGGTCTCGTCCCACCGAGTTCGCCGGCGAAGGCGAATCCCACGCTCGAGCCCACGAGCAGGGCGACGAGGGCGACTGCCAGCACCTGTCGATCGAATCCCATCGGCTAGTGATTCGTCCCCATACCTCAATATACTAAGGTAAGGTAAAATCGCTCTTTCACCGTGAGCGATTCAAAGCACCTGTCTCGAGTCGGACGACAGTTTACTGCTTTGATTCGTAAACTTTGTACGCGTCTCCGCGAGTTCTACGGCCATTTAAGTTCGTGAGGGACGTCCGTGTCAGTATGACACAGACGCCAGTGATCGTCCAGGCTGTTCGGACCCCCCAAGGGAAAGACGGCGGCGTGTTCGCCGACGTTCGCAGCGAGGATCTCTCCATTCCGCTGATCGACGACATGCTCGCCGAGACCGGCCTTTCGGGCGAGGACGTCGACGATCTGATGTGGGGCTGTGCCCAGCAGCGCGACGAACAGGACAACAACATCGCCCGCGTCATCGCGTTGCTCTCGGATCTCGGCGAGTCCGTGCCGGCGACGACGATCAACCGCTGGTGTGCCTCCTCGATGCAGGCGATCATCTCCGCCTCCGACGCCATCCGCGCCGGCCAGCGCGAGTGCATCATCGCCGGCGGCGTCGAGAACATGTCGAAGGTGTCGATGGGCGACAGCTACACGACGCTCCACCCCTAGCTCGCGACCGAGTACAACGTCGGCGAACTCCAGATGGGGATGACCGCCGAGAAGGTCGCCGAACGCTACGACGTCGACCGCGAGACCCAGGACGAGTACGCCCTCCAGAGTCACCAGCGCGCCCACGCTGCGACCGAGGAGGGCCGATTCGAGGATCAGATCGTTCCCATCGAGACCGAGGACGGCACCGTGACGAAAGACGAGGGCATCCGCCCCGACACCGACCTCGAGACCCTGTCGGGCCTCCCGACGGTCTTCAAGGGCAACGGAACCGTGACGCCCGGAAACGCCTCCCAGATCTCTGACGGAGCGGCGGGCGTGATGGTCACGAGCGAGGCCTTCGCCGAGGAACACGACCTCGAGATCATGGCGACGGTCGGTTCGAACAACGTCGCCGGCGTCGACCCCACCGTGATGGGCATCGGTCCGGTCCCCGCTACCCGAGGGCTGCTCGAGCGCACCGGCCGGGACATCGATGACTACGACCTGGTGGAACTCAACGAGGCGTTCGCGAGCCAGACCGTCTACAGCCGGGACGAACTCGGCATCGACAACGAGCAGTTCAACGTCAACGGCGGCGCCATCGCGATCGGCCACCCGCTCGGCGCCTCAGGCGCCCGATTGCCCGTCGCGCTGGTCCACGAGTTGCTCGAGCGAGGGGGCGGCCGCGGGTTGGCGACGCTCTGCGTTGGATTTGGCCAGGGAGCGGCGATCGAACTCGAGGTCGAGTAGAGCCTGAACTGGGTTTTTTGGTCCAGCTTTTGCGAGCGAGGCGCGAGCCGAGCGAGTTAAAAGGTGGTTGCGTCAGGGAGCGGCGATCGAACTCGAGGTCGAGTAGCGAATATCTTCGGTAGGGGGAATATCTCTCGGACCGACCTCTCTTTTCGAGAGTGCAGGTGTAGAACACCCTGCCCAATCGTGATCTGTCAGCACCTGGAGTGTGAGGATGCGAGTGAACTGTGGGGTTAATCCCCGTGGCGACCGTCATAAGATTGAATTAGGAACACAATGAGTCAGACCATCTACAACATATCGACCGAAACGGCGCTACACCTCGTCGCCAACCAACGACGTCGATCGGTTCTCACGCAGTTGATCGAAAGCGAGCAGAACGCCGTGGCGGTGGATCTGCTCGCCGAGGACCTGTCGCCGGAGAACCCTCCCCCAGACTCAGTTGAAACGATGAGTTCCGAACGACTTCTTCTCGATCTGTATCACAACCATCTCCCGAAACTGGAAGAGGCCGGCCTCGTCGAGTACGACGACCGAACGGAAACGGTTCGTTATCATCCGAACGACCGCGTCGAAAAACTGCACCAGTTCGTCACCACTGAACTCGAGTAGTCTTCTCTCAGCGTGACTCGAGGCCGACTCGAGCGTGCCACCGTGAGGTAGGCTTTTTGCGCTCTCCATTGACGGATCAACTATGGTAGCGTTCGACGAGGAGCAGGCCGAAGCCGAGGCACTCGACCGGTTACAGGAGCTCGGGTTGTCCCAGTACGAAGCCCAGACGCTCATCAACCTCCTGCAGCTCGGGACGGGTACCGCACAGGACATCACTCGTATCAACGGCGTTCCCCGAACGCGGGTGTACGAAGCGGCGGATCAACTCCACGAACTGGGGTTCGTCGACATCCAGCACACGACGCCGCGGAAATTCACCATAATCTCGAAGGAGACCATCGTCCGTACGCTCAACACCAAACGCGAAACCACGATTACCGAACTCTCGGAGTGTCTGGAGGAAATCGGCCCCGCCCAGCCACAACGCGAGCAGTTCGGCGTCTGGACGGTCACCGGTCGAGAAGCGGTGTCCTCCCGCATCGACGAGTTCATCGCCGAGGCAGACGAGCAGATCGTCTACATGACCGTCGACGAGTTACTCACCGATGCCCATCTCGACGCGCTGCAGGCTGCTGCCGACCGAGGGGTCGAGATCTATCTGGCGGGCATCTCGGAGGCGGTCGAAGATCGCGTTCGGGAGGAGGTGCCGTCGATCGAGCTGTTCGAAACCCTCTGGGAGTGGCAGGATACGCCCGCCGGGAGCCTGTTGATCACCGACGAAGAGACGGCGCTCGTCAGCGCGCTCGTGAACGGGGCTAGCGGCGCCGACGAGATTGGGGAGACGGCGATCTGGGGCGCTGGCGACCGCAACAGTCTCGTCGTCGTCCTGCGAGCCATCTTCACTTGGCGACTCAACGACACTCGATCGGCGTGACCCTGTCCAATAATTCACTCACATCATCACACCAGTTTAATGCTGTTTGGCCGCGTTGGACGAGCAATGGTCAGTAGTGATCGAGAGGGGGATGCGCAGTCGTCAGAATCGGCTGCCGTTCACCTCCGGAAGACGTACGACTGGTCGGCCACGGCGCCGAGTTTCGCCGTAATCGACGCCCTCGCGACCGTCGAGAGCGTCGACCCAGCCGAATTGCTGACCGTGTTCGAGACGACGCTTTACGATCACGCCGACCCGGAGGCACTCGATATCCTCGTCCGAGAGCAGAAATCGGAATCGATCGGCGTTACCATTTCGATCGACCGCTACCAGGTCCGATTCGACGGTGACGAACTGATCGTCTCAGAACCGAGCGATCCCTCGTCACCGTAGCTCTGTACATCGAGTGGTCAGGAATTGCTCTTGGATCACGAACGGAAAGCATCGCCGACTACTTCGGTCGTCTGGCTACGCGTTTCCCGGATCGTTCGAAGGGGGCAACCCCGCCGATACCAGTCGACGCAACAGCACCACGATTCCGTTCTCGAGACCGCGCGCGAACACCGCCTGCTCTTTCGTTTTCCCGTCGTCGGCGTCTGGATAGTACGATCCGATCAGCAGCGTCTCGCGATCGACGAGCAGGATCCGGCTGATCGCGACCTCGTGGGCGACCGCCGGTCCGGTGAGCCAATCCAGGTCGGTCTCGAACGTGCGGACGTTGGGGAGTCCCGTCCCGAGTTGCGCGGTGATCGACTCCGTTTGCCCGCCGAGAAGAATCGAGAGTTCTCGTTCGCGTGCCGCCTCGAGACGCTCGAACAGCGTCTCCGACAGCAGTTCCTCGTCGACGACGAGCAGTGCGATTTCTGATTCCGCCCCATCGATGAGGTCGAGCGTCCGCGACTCGATCGCCTCGTTTCCCATCAGCGACCACACTTCCTGGAGCTGGGTGTCCTCCTCCTCGAGTTTTCGGCGTTCGATCGTCTGGAGAGACGTTTCGAGCGATTCGATACGGGCGTCGTACTTCCGGCGGAGCGTCCGCGTCGCCTCGGCGATCCCCACGGCTCGAAACCGCTGTGGGCTCGCGTGCTGTACTTCGACCAGTCCCTGTGACTCGAGTACACCGATTGCATCGTACACCCGCGTCCGAGGCACCTCGGAGATCTCGTGGATCTCTTTCGCCGTGCCGGTGGACAGCTGTGTGAGCGCCAGAAAACAGCGCGCTTCGTACTCCTTGAGTCCGAGTTCCTGCAGCAGACTAATCGCCTCTGAGATGCGTTCTTCCTGTGTCATGGCCCAACCACGAGTCCGGTTTTCCGAACGTGTGCGGTTGGCGGCGGTGACGGAAAAGGATTCGTGTCGTAGACCGCGCTCGGACTAGATCCGTTCCGGCGGATCGAGCGAGGAGACACTGTTCACTCAGATAATCACACAAACTACTTGAGGGCACACTCGCTATGGACAACTGGCGTGTCCCGTTATGGCCCAACCACTATGGGACACGCTGATGTCGCTTTCTACCGACCCTTGCGCTGAGTAGCGCGTCGTCCACTCGTGGCATCGGTGACAATCGAAGTCGTCAACCAGTGAGTGATCCGACGGTGCCGGATTTTTCGTCCAGCTGGGACGAACGAAGTCTAAAGGAAACAGCAAGAGTTCCACGGGTCACCTGACCCGTAGGTGAATCGCGTACACTCGCCTAGTGTTCCGTCTCCTCGATGTACCGACGAACCACGTCCTCGGAAACAACACCAGTCGTCCCAACGCAGTATCCATCCTTCCACAACCCACTTCCCCAGAAATACCGCTGTTTGATTTCTGGATGGCGTTTCAGAATCGTTCGGCCCCAGTAGCCCTTGAATTGCTTGGCAATCTCGGCAGGACTCCATTTCGGGTCAGCCTCCACGAACAAGTGAACGTGGTCAGTAGCAATCTCCATCGACACGATCTCGTGACCGAACCGTTCAGCAGTTCCTTGAAACAACTCCGCAAGTTCGCCTCGAACTACTCCAACACCTCATGCCGATACTTCGGATACCACACGAAATGATATTTACACGAACCAATCGAATGTGCATGACTCCTGTAGTCTCCCATCCTAAACCCTTCTTTTATTATCATTTGATTCGATAGTCAAGGTATGGGTATCGAAGAAGTTACGAAGACCGCACGCACTCGGCTCTGCATAGAGTCTGGTGAGCGGTCGTGGCTCAAAGATGCCCGATTCACCGCACGAGACATCTCCAACGACACACTCCGACTCAAACAACAAGGCTACAACCGCACTGAGATTCAGAACGAAGTTGACCGCGATGACTTCCTTCGGAACAACAAGTGTGCGGTCGTCGGGAAAGCCCTGCAAGCGTGGGACTCCTACAAAGAACTCCTCAACTGGTGGTACGACCAAAACGACACCAACGTCGGGAAACCGTCGCCACCAGCCACGGACAAGAAAGGAGCCTATCCGCTCGTTATGGCGCACACCGAAGGCTACCGACTCACCTACGACGACGAGGACAACCGTATTCGGTTCCGTGTAAGTCCAAAGCCGTACAAGAAGGTGAAAGGACACCTTCGAGGGCGACCGGAAGACATCAACCTCATCGAGTCAGCCTTGACCGAAGATGAGTGGTCGTTGGGACAGGCCGAACTTCTGTACCGAGATGGCGTGTACTACCTACACGTCACGGTCAAAACAGAAGTCGAAGTGCCTGAACCTGAAGACGCTGACACACTCGTCGGCGTCGATATTAACGAGCGCAACATCTCTCTCACCGCTCTTAATCGTGAGACGATGGACACGCTCGGAACACTCGTGCTTGACTACGGCTCGGTGAAAGCCGAGCGCCAACGCTACCACACCATCGCCAAACGCTGTCAAGAACACGGCCAACACTCTATCCACCACCAACTCGGGGAGAAAGAAGAACGCTACACTGAGTGGATTCTTCACCGGATGTCCCGAGTCGTGGTCGAGTTCGCCCAACAATTCTCGAACCCTGTTATTGTGTTCGAGGACTTGAGTGGGATTCGAGACGCCATCAAGTACGGCACGTACATGAACCGGCGTCTGCATAAACTCCCGTTCCATAAGTTCGAGAAACAGGTTCGATACAAGGCAACGTGGAATCAGGTTCCGTGTGAGACGGTTGAGTCGCCGTACAACTCGAAGTCGTGTTCGTGCTGTGGACACCGTGGCTACCGCCAAGGTCGGCGGTTCCGCTGCACTAACGATGAGTGTGCGGTTCAGCAAGATCACGCTGACCGAAACGCGAGCGTGAATGTGGCGTGGCGAACGTGGGCGAAACACGCTGGCGTAGACGTTGAATCGGTTAATTACCGGACTCGCAAAACCCAACCGATTGTTCGGAAGGTGAGCCTGTCTGGGTCGGGGCGCTCTGTAAACCGCCCATCCTCATCCCGCGAAATCGCTTCGCGTGGAGTGCTATCGGCGTAGGCTGAGGGAACTAGAAAAGCCACGGGTCACCCGACCCGTGGTCGTTTACACCAGGATTGACACGACAAGTGACTCGAGTACGACCTTTCTCCCGACACGTTGATGAATTTACCCTCTCGTTAGTTCGGCTGGTCGACTCGAGACGCGTGTTGACACGTGCATTGGGTGGTGTACTCGCTCTCGAGTAAGGATGTGTGTAGTTAAGTGTGGGGGCGTCGGTTGCACGGATAGGAATGGTCTACTACGCGGGCGTCGACCTCGGCGCGACCAACGTTCGTGCGGTCGTCGGCGACGGCGAGGGTCGAACCATCGGCTCGAGCAAGAACGGGACGCCTCGAGGCCCGACCGGGATCGACGTGACCGAGAAAGTTCTCGCGACGCTTCGGGAAGCCTGCGCGGACGCCGGGGTTGAACCGGCTCGGGTCGAGGCCGTCGGCATCGGCTCGATCGGTCCGTTCGACCTCGCCGAGGGAGCGGTGATCGATCCCGCAAACTTTCCGGAGACGGTCGATCGAATCCCGCTAACGGGCCCAATTTCGGTGCTCGTCGACTCCGAGGAGGTCTACCTCCACAACGACACCAACGCAGGCGTCATCGGCGAACGATTCCACTCCGACCGGAATCCCGACGACATGGTGTACGTCACGGTCTCCTCGGGGATCGGCGCTGGAGTGTGCTGTGACGGGCGGATCATCTCCGGCTGGGACGGCAACGCGGGCGAGGTCGGCCACTGTGTCGTCGACCCCCGCGGGCGACTGACCTGTGGATGTGGCAAGGAAGGCCACTGGGAGGGGTACTGTTCGGGGAACAACATCCCCGAGTACGCCCGCCTGCTGGCCGAGGACGACCCCTCGATCGACACCAGCCTGCCCCTCGAGGACCCCGACTTCACGGCCAAGGACGTCTTCGATCTGGCCGGCGAGGACCAACTCGCCGACCACACGATCGAGCAGGTCGCCCACTGGAACGTCATCGGCATTTCGAACATCGTTCACTCTTACGCACCGCTGGTCGTCTCCCTCGGCGGTGCCGTCGTCTTGCACAACGAGGACCTCGTGGTCGACCCCATCCGCAAACGGGTCCCCGAGATGGTGATGTCGAACGTCCCCGAGATCACCGTCACCGATCACGGAGACGACGTCGTCCTCGAGGGGGCGCTAGCGAGCGCGATGACCGAGGGAACCGGCGACCGGCGTCGAATGCGCGGGTAGCCGTGTACTGGCGTCAGCGTCGACTGCGCGGGTCGCACCGCCAACGACATCGAACAACGTTTTATACCCCCGGTTCGTGTTGAGAATATGCAACGACGTGCCCTCCTTCGGTCGGTCGCTGGTGGCTGTGGCGTCGGCGTCGGCCTCGGTCTCGGTCTCGGCCTCTCGAGCGGATCCGCAATCGCCTCGGCGGCACAGGAATCCTACGAACCCCTGGGATCGGTCCCCGTCGACGGGGCCTGCGAGGTCGTCGTCGGCGACGACCAGGAGACGGCCTACCTCGCGACGGTCGACGGCTTCGCCACCGTCGACGTGAGCGATCCGGCCGATCCGCAGGTGCTAGCCGACAGACGAGGCCTCCTCGAGGACGTCCAGAACGAGGACCGCTCGTTCACCGAGATCCTCGACGTCGAGGTTAGCGGCGACCGCCTGATCGTCCCCGGGCCGGCAAATCCCGGCGAGCCCGACATATTCCACGGATTTCTCCAGTACGACGTGAGCGATCCCGCGAACCCGACGCTGATCGGCGAGCCCGTCGAGACGGGGTATCACCTCCACAACTGCTTTCTCGACGGCGATCGTCTCTACCTCCCCCGCAACGAGGTGGGGCAGAATCGGCGGCCGAACGCGGTCGAAATCTACGACCTGAGCGGGGACGACCCCCAACGCCTCGGCGAATGGTCGCTGCTCGATCACGAGCCGCGGTGGGACGACGTCACCAACCACTTCCTCTGGTACCTTCACGACGTAACCGTCCACGACGAGATCGCCGTCCTCCCCTTCTGGAACGCCGGCACCTACCTCGTCGACGTGAGCGATCCGAGCGAGCCAACGTACGTTTCGCACGTGTCGGAGACGTCCCTCGAGGAGCAACTCGAGATCAGCGACGCCGAGATGATGGACTACTACACCGGACTCCCCGGCAACGACCACTACGGCGCGCTCGACGACACCGGGTCGATCCTCGCGGTGGGCCGGGAGGCCTGGGTGACCGACGCACCCGAGGCCAACCGACACGGCGGCATCGACCTCTACGACGTCAGTGATCTCGAGAACCCCGTCCACGCGGCGACCATCGACGCGCCGGAGACGCCGAACGGCGCTTATGAGGCCGGCCAGTGGACGACCTCGCACAACTTCGAACTTCACGACGGCCACCTCTACTCCTCGTGGTACCGTGGCGGCGTAAAGCTCCACGACCTCTCGACGCTCGAGGAGCCCGAGGAGATTGCCGCCTGGCGAGACCCGTCCGTTGCCGCCTTCTGGACGGCCCGGGTACTCGAGCCGTCGGCGACGTTCGTCGCCAGCAGTACGCCAATCCTCCCCAACGCCGAAACTGAGGGCGCGCTGTACGTCTTCGCGAGCGAGGCCGGCGAACAGGCCGATCCGCCGTCTTTCGAGGGCGACACGGGCGATCCCAGTGAAGATGCCGACGGAAACGAAACCGACGCGGGTAACGACGGAAATGAAACCGACACGGGCAACGACGAAAACGAAAGCGACCCTGGTGACAACGAGACGGCCGACGCAGACGCCGGGGCCGAGGAATCCGAATCGGATTCGACCCCCGGATTCACCGCCGCGGGCGCAGCGGGAGTCGTCGGCGGGACCCTCGCGCTCGAGGCCTGGCGTCGTCGCCGGTAAACCAAACCCTTTCGGCGGTCGGCTTCCTAGAACGCCCAATGACCGACGCCGACGACGAGCCACTGAAAGCGCGCGTCGAGCAGTGGCTCACCCGCGAGATGCCGATCATCAAGATGCACGGCGGGACGAGCGCCGTCCGCGAAGCCGATCCGGAGACCGGCGAGGTGATCATCGAACTCGGCGGCGGCTGTACCGGCTGTGAGGTCGCGGACATCACGACCAGCAACATCGAGGCCGAGTTGCTGACCTGGCCCGAGATTACCGACATCACCGTCCGGGTTCCCGACCCACGCGAGAGCCTCGGCGGACCCGACCAGGCCGAGTCGATCATGGGCATCGACCGAACCGAGGGCGGACGCGGGGACTGGGGGTCCTCGAACCCGGGGAAGGACCACTTTTAAAGCCTGACCGTGGCACCTGCTGACACCGCCGGTCAGTTTTGGCGGCGCCTATACGCTTTTTTATGCCCGTTACGCAGATGGAGCCATGACGACGCGTGGACGACCGTCAGGAGGGATCGTCGATGAGTGACGAGTACGCTTCCGGGTCGTCGACAACAGGGACCGCGGCCGACGACGATGCTGGGGCTGACGGCGACACTAACGCCGGGACTGACGGCGAAGACAACTCTCCGGAGACCGACGGTGGCCGACAGGCCTACACCGTCCGCCTCGAGCTGGTCGACGAACCAGGCGAACTCCTCCGGGCGCTAGCGCCGATCAGCGAACACGGCGGCAACCTCCTGAGCATCCACCACGAGCGCGGAAACATCACCCCGCGAGGTCACATCCCCGTCGAGGTCGACCTCGAGTGCGTCCCGGCCCGGTTCGACGACGTCGTCGACGGGTTACGCGACGCCGGCATCAACGTCATCCAGGCCGGACCCGAGCGCTACGGCGAAGAACTGACCGTGGTGCTCGTCGGCCACCTCGTCGAGACCGACCTCTCGGATTCGCTCTCGCGGATCGAAGGCGACGCCCACGCCGGCGTTCTCGATCTCTCGCTGAACGCCCCCGACGGAACCGACGCGGTCTCGAGCGCGCGACTTCGCCTCGCCGTGGACACGGGTCGACGCGAGACCGTCCTGGAGGGCCTCCGCTCACTCGCCGACGAGAAGGGACTCGGCCTGATCGAGCCGCTGTCGGGAGGTGAGATCTGATGCGCCTCGCGATTCTCGGCGCCGGGGCCGTCGGCGGGTCGGTCGCGGAACTCGCCGGCGAGTACGGCCACGAGGTCGTCGCCTTGGCGAACTCGAGTCGGGCCGCTGTCGCCCCCGCTGGCGGGGAACTCGACGTCGAGTCGACACTCGAACGAGCGGCGAGCGACGAACCCCTCGGCTCGAGCGACCCAGATCAGGTCTTCGAGACCGACTACGACGTCCTGGTTGAGGCGACCCCGACGACCCTCAGCGACGCCGAACCCGGCTTCTCGCACGTCGAGCGAGCGCTGGCCGACGACAGACACGTCGTCCTCGCGAACAAGGGGCCGGTCGCCGAGCGCTACGAGGACGTTCGCGCGCTCGATCGCGAAAGCGCGGGGTCGGTTCGGTTCGAGGCCGCCGTCGGCGGCGCGATTCCGGTGCTCTCGACCATCGAGGATTGCACGCCCCAGGCCGTCACCACGGTTCGCGGCGTGCTCAACGGCACGGCGAACTTCATTCTGACGCGGATGGCCGCGGAGGGTCTCGAGTACGAGCACGTCCTCGCGGAGGCCCAGGATCTGGGCGTGGCCGAAGCGGACCCGACGTTCGACGTCGACGGCACCGACGCCGCGCTCAAGTGCGTCATCCTGGCGAACGTCCTCGCTGACGGCGGATTCTCCCTCGAGGATGCCGACGTGACCGGCATCCAGGACGTTCCGCCGAGCGCGCTCGAACTCGCGGCCGAGGACGGCCGAACGATTCGCCTCGTCGGGGAGGCGACCCGGGAGGGGGTGCGCGTTGGCCCGCGACTCGTCCCCGAAAACGGCGCGATGGCCGTCTCCGGCACGCGAAACATCGTCCAGATCCAGACGCGCCACGCGGGCGATCTCTACTCGAGCGGCCGCGGCGCGGGCGGACCGGAGACGGCGACGGCGGTGCTCTCGGACGTGGGGCGACTCTGAGGGGAGGCGGGGTAACTCTGAGGACTCGAGCACGCCCCAGGACCCGCGTGCCGTCGCCCCGTGGTTTGTCACACTGGCGCCGGGCTCGAGTGAGCGACCCACCGATCAGCAACGAACACCGTCAGTGCGTGCGCACTACTCACAAACCGCAAGCAAGCGACGGGGTCACACGAATACGCTTTCGAAATGGTTTTAACCGCATCGGCCAAAAGAGACCGATATAAGCGCCTTTGCGCGTGAGCTACAACAATGAGCGACAAACCGCACCAGAACCTGGCCATCATCGGCCACGTCGACCACGGAAAGAGTACGCTGGTCGGACGCCTCCTGTTCGAGACGGGAAGCGTACCCGAGCACGTCATCGAGCAGCACCGACAGGAAGCCGAAGAGAAGGGCAAGGGCGGCTTCGAGTTCGCCTACGTCATGGACAACCTCGCTGAGGAGCGAGAGCGTGGTGTCACCATCGACATCGCCCACCAGGAGTTCGACACGGACAAGTACTACTTCACCATCGTCGACTGTCCTGGTCACCGCGACTTCGTCAAGAACATGATCACGGGCGCCTCCCAGGCCGACAACGCCGTCCTCGTCGTCGCCGCCGACGACGGTGTCGCGCCCCAGACCCAGGAGCACGTCTTCCTGGCCCGCACGCTCGGTATCAACGAGCTCATCATCGGCATCAACAAGATGGACGTCGTCGACTACTCCGAAGACTCCTACAAGGAAGTCGTCGACGAGGTCAACAAGCTCCTCAACCAGGTCCAGTTCCAGGTCTCGGACGACTCGTTCATCCCGATCTCGGCCTTCGAGGGCGACAACATCGCCGAGTCCTCCGACAACACGCCCTGGTACGACGGCCGTACCCTTCTCGAGTCCCTCAACGACCTGCCCGAGACCGACGAGCCCTCGGACGCACCGCTGCGTCTCCCCATCCAGGACGTCTACACCATCTCCGGTATCGGGACCGTCCCTGTCGGACGCCTCGAGACCGGGACGATGAACGTCGGCGACAACGTCTCCTTCCAGCCCAGCGACGTGGGCGGCGAAGTGAAGACGATCGAGATGCACCACGAGGAAGTCCCCTCGGCCGGCCCCGGTGACAACGTCGGATTCAACGTCCGCGGCATCGGCAAGGACGACATCCGTCGCGGTGACGTCTGTGGCCCCGCCGACGACCCGCCGAGCGTCGCCGAGACCTTCCAGGCGCAGATCATCGTCATGCAGCACCCCAGCGTGATCACCGCGGGATACACCCCGGTTTTCCACGCACACACCAGCCAGGTCGCCTGTACGATCGAGTCCATCGACAAGAAGATGGACCCCTCGAGCGGCGAGGTCAGCGAGGAGAACCCCGACTTCATCCAGTCGGGCGACGCCGCGGTCGTCACGATCCGACCGCAGAAGCCCCTCAGCATCGAGCCGGCAAGCGAGATCCCCGAACTCGGGAGCTTCGCCATCCGCGACATGGGTCAGACCATCGCCGCCGGCAAGGTCCTGAGCGTCAACGAGAAATAAATGCAGCAAGCACGCGTTCGACTCGCGGGCACCAACCCGAACGATCTGGACAACATCTGTGCAGACGTCCGCGAGATTGCGAACAACACCGGCGTCAACCTCAGCGGGCCGATCCCGCTGCCAACGAAGACGCTCGAGGTGCCAACGCGAAAGTCGCCTGACGGCGAAGGCACCGCTACGTGGGAGCACTGGGAGATGCGCGTCCACAAGCGCCTGATCGATCTGGACGCCGACGAACGCGCACTCCGACAGCTCATGCGCATCCAGGTGCCGAACGACGTCTCGATCGAGATCGTCCTCGAGGACTGAGGCGGTTTCTCGAGTCACGATCACGGTCACGAGATTCGTTTTCACTCGTTTATTCGACGCTCGAGCGGCTGCACTGGGAGGGCAGGCTCGAGACTCAATGCGACCCCTGCCGCCCCCGAACCCGACGACGCACATTCGCGGTACATACTTTTGTGTCCGATCGACGAACACCTAATATGGCGTCTGACTCCGCGAGCCCGATTCTCGAGACGCTCGGTTTGTTCGCGATCGTGTTCGTCCTGCAGGTGATCGCAGCGATGTTCAGCCTCGGTCTGATGGCCGGCCTCTTCGTCCTCGCACCGCCGCTCGAGTCCAACCCGTGGACGATTCTCACGAGCGTCTACGCCCACGGCGGCGTAGGTCACCTCGTCTCGAACAGCATCGGGCTGATCGTCTTCGGTTGGCCCATCGCTCGTGCGACGACCCGGCTTCGATTTCACACGTTCTTCGTGCTGACCGGTGCGATCGCCGGGATCTCACAGATCCTCGTGACGAGTGCAATTGGGCCGGCCACGTCCGTCCTCGGCGCCAGTGGCGCCGTCTTCGCGCTCATGGGCTACCTGATCGCCGGTAACCGCGTCTCCGACAGTGTAGCCGCCCGCGTCGAGATTCCGCTCTGGGCGACGCTACTGGCGTTCGTCGTCCTGGCGGCCGTGATCACGGTCGCCACCGGTGCCCCAGGCATCGCACTCGTGGCCCACTTCACCGGGTTCCTGCTGGGGCTCGTGACCGGTCGTCTGGGCGTCCTCGAGGTCTCGCGGGCCGCCGAACGAACTCGAGCGATGGCGTGAGAAGCGAGCCAGGGACTCGAACGAGCACGCCACTTCATGTCGAACCCACCCCGAAACACAAGCTACAAGTACGAACCATGGATAGAATTCCTCGAGGGCTCGTAGATCAGTGGCAGATCGCTTCCTTCGCAAGGAAGAGGCCCCGGGTTCAAATCCCGGCGAGTCCATGACGCGACGACGCGGAGCCTAATCGATAGCCCACGTCGGCCTTTTATCATACTCACACGCTCCAGAGCCCCGAGTCCAACCCGTTTTCCGGCAACCGCTAACGCTTCGATTTGACCCCGTCTCGGGTGACCCGTCGCAGCCGTCATGCGATTGTATCCAGTGGACCGACGCCCAGCCAGTAAACGTTATCCCCGTATACATTTCTCCCACGCCAATTCTCACTGGTGAAAACAGGTCCACTGAGACCGATCCTTGCACATCGCGCACCTGCCAACAGCTGCGGCTGATAATCAGGCCGCGAGAACTATGTTACACCAGTGACCAGTCCCGGTTGATGGCTGACACGCTTCGGTTCCAATGCCGGAACTGTGGGGAAGTGACGTTGCAGAACCCACGTTACTGTCCGCAGTGCGGGGAAAGCGTGATGCGGCCCGTCGAGACGTCTGAGCCAGGGAGCCACCAACACGAACTGCGGACAGACGAGTTCGATATTGAGCAGGCGCTTTCGCGCTTGGATAGCCTCGATCGTAATCACCAGAAGGCCGCAACCGAACAGGCGGCTACTGAGCGTGCGGATAAGACGGTTGATGAGGAGAACCGCACCCTGCTTGATCGCCTGAAATCGCTGTTTTGACCGGGCTCTACGGCTCAGAAGTCAGTAGCAAACTGTTGATTAGGCTCTGTTGAACCTCCCAGAAGGTGATAGAAGTTCCGTGCTGAATATAAACAAGGAACTCCCCACAGCGGCTCTATTTGTGTCCCTCAGAAGCCAATCCCTGGCTTCAACCCCACAAGGGTTCGTCTGAAACCAGTCGATAGGAGGTGGTAATCCGATGTCGTTTTCCTACATGTTTATCTCAAATCTTCGACAACACTTATTACTCCTACAAGTTGATTGAATAGTAGAGCTATGGCCCAGTCAGATCGAGATCGCATAGACCCGCCAGATCCAGAACTCCGGTTCGATGCTGGAAGCTACGAAGGATCCTTGGTCAACGCAATTATTGTACTCCGGGGCCTGATCGGGATCTGCCTGATCCCCACCATGCTGATCTGGACACTTATCACTGCCAACTCCATCTTCTCCGAGCGATCAGTGCTGTACCTCGGTCACTGGATACCGGTGATCCTCGCGATGGCCGCAGCCGTGTACCTCCTCGGCAAATTGTACGAGTAATTCCGCCCGGAGCAGCCGGCGTGAACTTCGAACGGCCTGCCTGGGCGGATTCCTTTTCCCGATGTCTCACTCCTCTGGAAGCGCCTGCCAAACGAGGAGTTCGTTAGGAGGCGAGGCTCCGATACCGTTTTGCTACCTGTTTGACGCACGATCGCAACAACCCTTAAATATTTGATGGGAGAGCCGCCAAGTACAGCTGTGAGCAAGTCCGAACCACGACTTCGATTCGGTGCTGGAGGCTACGAGGAGTCCGTGCTCGGGCTGGTCCTCCTGGTCCAGATCACTCTGGCCGCGATTTTCATCTTCCTAATTCTGGTAGTGGCGCACCTGACTATCGGTGCCATCATTTCCGGTCGCTTCGTCTGGATGCAGCTTTTCACTGACCTGGCTTTCCTGGCCGCATTCGGCCTGGTCGTCTACCTCCTGAGCTGGCTGTACGAGTAGTTCACTCCGGAAGGGCCTGAAGTGATCTCGTGGTATCGACCACTTTCGCCCCGGACGGCTCACCTATTTCTCGGTTGGTGTGGCCCTCGGTCACATGGGCCGCTTCGACGAACACATCCTCGCCAATGGACCGCTCACGAAGTGGGAGATCGTCGACGTCACCGGGATGCCGATCGACCTGGTCGAGCTCACGCTCCAAGATCAAGAGGCGCTGGGGGTCGTCGAGCGAACCGAGGAGGGGTGGCGACTCGCTCGCGACCGCGCCCACCTCATCATCACTATTCCCGAGCCCGAGCTCGTTCCCGGTCGCCACGGACCTTAGTCCGCGTAAAAATAAGCGCTCACTGCTTGAGCGGTACTGATCGTCTGGAGGGTGAGCCCCAGCTTCTCGCCAGTGTGCGCTACCGATCTATCGCTTTGTCAATTTCGAACACCCAGAACGCCTCGTTACCAATTGCAAGTGTCGTAATCCCCAGGCTGAGATACAAGAGTGTCAATTCGGAGGAGATTATTCCGAAGATCGAACACTGTATTGCGAGCGCCATCAACAGGAGGTTCCGAAGCCGTCGTTCTGTCGCACTCATAACAATTATCAAACACCAACTGGGTAAAATAGATTCTGATTCTCGAGCTCTTTATCTATCACTACAGCCGGGGCATGATCGACGGCGGGATTGGCCTCGAGGTGGAGTTCGTCGACGGTCACGTTCGCCACGTGCCGACGCCGGAGCAGGAGGTGTCCGATGTCGAGTGAACAAGCTCGCTCGTGTCCGCGGCGCAAAGGCCGACCAGGAGGCCGGCACCGAGCGCGAACACGATGACGGCAACGGCGGCCAGGCGGCCAGCCGTGGGCGTGGGCCGCACTTATATCACCCCCGCAGCCATCACCCCAGTAAGCGCAACCGAGAGCTCCGAGGCCGTGATGATGTAGCCGGTGATCGTCGAATCGTACCACTCCGCTTTCGTACCGGTGAATTTCGTGAGTTGCATGAATTGAGCCTCGAGGTTACTTGTATGCGATCAGGTAGAACGCAGCGGTGTTCAGCAGGACAATGAACCAGCCGAGATACCACATCGAGTCGACGGCGTACGAAACAGCGGGTACGAGTGCCGACAGGATGTTGAGGATGAACGCCAACAGGAGTGTCACCGTCTCGACGTCGGTGTAGTCCTCGAGCGTCGTCTGGCCGTTCGTGACCCAGGCGGTCACGAGCGTCAGCATTGAGACGATGAACGCGTAGGTGATCTCGGTGCCGTGGGCAGCGTAGAGCGCCGCGTCCATCCCGACGTTGAACGGCGCGTTCAGCGCGATCGAGACCACGCCGACCATCGAGACCGACGCGAGCACGAACAGCGGCGCGAGCACGCTGTCAATCAGGTCGATTCCGTCCTCCCGGCGAACCGCGCCGGGAACCATGTTCTGCGGTAGGCTAAGTGCCATACCTCCGTAGCGGCGCCCCAACGGGTCGAAAAACTCCGTATTTCATAGGCGACGCCTCGGGTATTTATCGGCAAAACAGACTGTCAGCAACCTTTATACCAAGGCGGGTTGCCCGCCGGATATGGCACTGAACAAATTACGCCAGCTCGACCAGAACTCAGCCGGTGTTACGCTCCCGAAAGACGACCTCCGCCTCGAGGGAATTCTCGACGAAAACGGCGAAGTCGAAGGCGAACACCACGCGCATATTCGTCACGTCGACGAAGGGAAATGGACCGTCGAATTGGTCGAGATTACTTTTAGCGAAAGGTAACGGCGTTATATTTTCATCATCAATTATATTTCCTGACCGGAATATATTAGATGATTAGGTCAAATTTCCTACTATGCGTCGCAGACAACTCCTTGTGAACGCAGGATCGGTAGCGCTCGGTAGTACGATAGCCGCTTCGGGCCTGGCCGCTGCAGAGTCCGATCGACGACTTCCACCGAACGAGAACGTCTCGAGCACATCCATCCATCCGTTTCCGACTCCAGAGCCCCAGGAGGTGTCGACCGGTGACTGGATCACTCATCGAATTGGATGGATTTCACCGACTAAGGGGGAACTCGAGGACTTCCTCGGGAAATATGATATTCGAGCGTGGATCGATGGAGAACCCATAGACGATTTCGACTCATATCGAGGAGATATCAACGAGGATGAGGACGGTTGGACGACGTACTGGCGCTACACGACACCGCCAAAATCACCCGGAATATACGAATTTGAGGTGGAGTTCGAATTCAACGAGGATTTAGATAACGGGAAGAACGAAGCTGGCGACGTTATCACGGTCGCCGGTACGTACGAAGTTGCACCTAGTGGCGGGCGCGGTAAAGGACGATAACGGAGTCCAATCAAACTCCGATCAAAGCCAGTCGACTTTTTTGCGTTCTCGCTGCTGAGCTTCCGGCGAATACGTTCCGCGATAGTGCTCGAGGAACGTCTCGAGGTCGTTCCACCCGCCCCAGTCGATCACTAGGAGCGGATCGACGTCAGCAGCGGCGAGCGCGGTCGCCCACGTTCGTCGGAGATCGTGCATCCCGAGATACAGCCAGCCGTCGTCGCCGGTCACCTGGTAGAGCTCGCGAGCAGTCCCGCTGAGCCAGCGCCGAAGTGAGCGCGTCGTCGAGATCTCGAGTAACGGTTTCTCGCTCGAGGCGTCGCGAACGTCGGCCACGGTTCGGATCGTCGTCGCCAGATCCCGCGGAACGGGTGTCTCACGGAACTTGTCGCCTTTTCCGTGCCAGACACGGAGTACCGTTCCGGCGTCAGTGTCGACGACGTCCTCGGGCGAGACATCGAGAATTTCGTGCGACCGGAGCCCACAACGCGCGCCCAGAGAATAGGCGAGGTGCTGCTGGGTGTCGGTGGCGGCCTTGAGGAGCTGTGCAACTTCGGCCTGGCTGAGCCAGACGTTCATGTCGTCGCGATTGCGATGTTGCTGGAGATTCATATCCGGGTTACGAGTAAGGCGGACGGCAACCCGGGGTATAGTGAGTGTTTTGGTGCGATGGGCGGCCCGATCGGGCCGGTTCTCGTCCGAGATCTACTCCTTATCGGACGGCCACTCGAGTTGCGTTGCAGCATCTACTGGGTCGATCTCATATTTGGAAGCGAACTTCTCAGCCAACACCCACGCTTTTTCTGCTAATATCGGATCAGCGTCCCGGAACTCCACTTCAAAACGGGTTAGCGCTACGATTAACAAGGCGTCATCCTATAAAAAGGATCGTCCGATGCTCATCTGCCACTTTCAGTAAGTATTCTGTCATGGTTAATCAGTTCAGGGTCTATCTGCCGAGGCTGGGCCTCAAACCGGGTTATCGTAACGACAAATAGACAATCATCTTGAATGGCATTAGCGTTTGCTCGCTCTGGCTGTGTAATCCTATTAAGAAGAACTGTCCGAGAAATAGACGATATCGATCGAGACGTAATTAGGCAGTCGCCGTGAAGTCGTTAATCACGGTATTCCGTTCTGCTTGATTGTCAATGGGGCTATCATTAGCTAAGCCTTCACCTTCGTACGCCTGAACTGTGAAGTCTTTGGATTGTCCACTTGACAAGCCCAAATCAGATGTTGCACTCCAAGTTGCGGACGCGCCAGTTCCAGACAGAGTCCCTTGAACATCGCCATTCTCATCAACAACTGCAACACCATCAGCGTCGCCCATTTCAGTAATACTGATTGTGATAGTATCAGTATCATCTCCTTCGATATCGACGACTGCATTAACGCTGGCTTGTCCTGTATTGGAACCAAGGTCAAGCACGAACGCCGCGATCACAGCTGCGAGAATAACCGTAATCGCAACCATGAGTATAACTCCGATGACAGGAGAGACGGCCCGTTCCGATTCGTTTCCGATCAGCTTGCTTCTGTATTTCTTCAGGTCCATGATTATCGTTGTTCTATTTCGCACAGCAGATGTGAACGGTCAGAAACTTTATTGACTGACCCGGTGTCGAGTCAGTCGGCGGATGGGGTTGGGGGTACTCACCTTCCCACACCGTCAGTTCTTCGCGTCGCACCTGTGCTGATAGTCTCACTTAACGGCTGTATAATAAACCCTGTGGCTAGGTATGAATAAACGAGATTCAAGGTAACTGAGACGGTTTCAGAATTGATAATCAGCGACTCGTGGAAGGCCTACAGCACCCCCTTGAAACGTTCACGTCTGGCGTTTTTCCGCTGTGGTGTCGAAACCCGAATCCTATTACACACTACCATTCATCACTCGATCAATGAGTGACAGCGTGTTCGTGACCGAGAAGGATCTGGCGCGAACCTTCGACGATGGGGCCTACGAGGACGCCGTCGAGATCGTCGAGCAGTACCGAAAAGCGACGTGATACGCCTCGAGACACGACGTCAAATCGGGAGCGACCGCCTCGGCACTGGATCTCCCGCGCTCGCGCTTGCGAACGTGAATCGACGAGGGCGGTGTACCCGACCCAGTGAAGTGTATCGAGGCCGCGCGGCGACACGGGAGGCTCAATCTCGAGTACGGGGACACGAAATGCCCGTCGAGTCGTTGACTCCCCAACATCGCAAACCCGTCGGATTTTCGCAATCCCGGCGAATCCATCGGAGCGAACGAATTTTCAAGCGAGAGAATATGTCGAGGCAGGATTTGAAGCCCTGGAAATCACAGCACGAGCGAAGCGAGCGACCGTCTTCCTCCGGGTTCAAACCGGCAGTCTCGGGAGTACACCGCTCACAGCGTGAGCTTACTGCTCATCACGAGTACATGCATTGCCCGCTACCATGGTGCTTATGTCGAGCGTGCCATCTTCTTCGATGAGATAGAGGACCTCGGTTTGTTCACTAACCTGTGAGGCCGTCACCTCTCGAGGGCCGACGCGCTCTCGATCGTCAACCTGGCCCTCCAGGGTGAGGGTTTCTACCGTCCCGTCGAACCAATCGCGAGGATTCAACTCCTCGTCGGAAACGACGTCGCCATTGGCGCTCGGCAAGTCGTAGGTGCCCTGATGAACCGTCTCACCATCGGCCTGGACGTGAATTTCGATCGTGTGATTCGAGTGCTGATCTCTGTTGTGGATCTCGAGGGTACACAGTGTAAACCGCCCAGTTTCGTCCTGCTCTGCCAGAGAGCTGCAACCGCTGAGACTGGCGAAAAGTGTGGCGCTACTCAGGCAGATAACCCTTCGGCGTGAAATTCCCTCGTCCATGGATAAATACAATCACTACCCATTGAATATCTTATGGTTCAGGGGGTGCCTGGCAGAGGCACCATCATCGACGGACGAGCCCTCATCGTGACGCCCCGTCGAGTGACCACCCCCCCCCACCCACCCTTCCCCTGCACGTGCTGTGCAAGCCGGAAACGGCGACGTGAGACGAACACTCGAGTCGCCGAGGATCGGTAATTCACCACACTATTGCGTCGAGTTAGTCTAATCCAGTCGGATAGGGAGACATGGGTGTCGGTGAGATGGTCGGAGGGCCATCGCTAAGAAGTGAACTGGCACGAGCGAACCCGACCACTCCACGAGCAGTTCTGGTCGACGCCGAACAGCCGTCCGAGAACGGCACGTCGACGACTCAATCGCCTGGACGGTAGCAAAGGCCGCCCTTGCTCTCCGTGACCGAATCGGCACTGGTCGGGCGAGAGGTGATCGTCGTTCCACACGTCGGACACTCGATGTCGGTGGCGTCGTCGTGCACTCGGCGGATCCAGTCCGCTTCGAGGGGGCTTTCGTGACCGCACGTGAAACAAATGAGCATCGACTTTCGTGGCGTCGATTGCTCGGGGGGTTCAGCGGAGGGGGACATACTCGACTGTAGCGGCCGGACACGGATAACGGTGGTTGCCACGTGATGGTCCACAGCCACAACTAGCTGCAGACACTGGTCGCCCTCGAGCCCTTACCACCGTCACGCGTCCGTTCACCGAGCGGTACTCGAGTGACCGACTGATCAATAGAATCAATACGGACCCGTCTGAGTCCAAACTATGCCGGGCACTCCATCCGAACCGGAGTTCCACCGTCTTCTCTGTACGCGATTGCGGGACTACGTCGACCGCGAACGAACGTCGGTCGATTCCGTTCGCCTTGAGGAGGGGACCGAACGGGGACTGGGAAACATTGTCGTCGAATCCGAAGTTATCGAGAGCCTGGTTATCGAAGTCGAGCGCGATTGCGTCAATCCCCTCGACGTCGACGTAATTACACAGGCTCGAGACGATGCCGACGCGGCAGGTGTCGAGCACTTCGCGACGTGCAACTCCCGTGACTTCTTCCTGTTTCACAACACCGACCAGTGTGGGATTTCGGAGATTCCGTACTACTACCTCGATTTCCGTGACGTCGACTTCGACGGTCCGTCGGCAAACGACCGGCTCTCGACGATCCTCCACGCGGTTCAGTCCCTCACGACTCACGATGAACTTCCCCGGCAGAGCGCACGCGACCGAATCGTCGGTCCACTTCGCTCGTTTCACGACGCGAGCTGGCCGACGTTTCGAACCCTCGCCCGAGAAACGTACGAAACCGACCCCGATTTTGCCGAAACGTTCGACGAGTGGGTTCGAGAGAACGACTACGCGTCACTCGAGGAGTCCGAACAGTTCTCCCTCGCCGCCAAACAGTACGCGTACCTGGTGGCCAGTCACGTCCTGTTCTCCGAGGTCGTTCGAGAACAGCCGTCCGAACCGAGAGAGACGAAGAGCGGGAATCCGCTCGTGTCCCTCGTCGAAGACGCCTCAACGGCCGATGGTGAAACCGGAATAGCGCGGCTGTTCGAAGATCTCCAGGCGGAAGTGGGCCTCGAATCGGTGCTCGACGACGACACGTCGTTGTTCGCCGCGTACCCACACAACTCGAAAACGCGGTCGGCCGTTCGTGCGTTGCACGGAAGCATCGAAGCGAAGAACCTCTCTACCGTCGACGAAGACCTGGTCGGAGAACTGTACGAGGAACTGATCCCGGAACTCGAGCGAAAGTCCTTCGGGCAGTTTTACACCCATCCAGCTATCGCCGAAGCGATTTGTAACTGGGCACTGCAACCGCAGGGAAATGGCGTCCCTCGAGTCCTCGATCCGGCGTCCGGAAGCGGTACGTTCCCGGTAAAAGCGTACCACCGAATGCAGGAACTTGCACCCACCGCAACACACCAGGAAATCCTCGGCAACGTCACCGCAATTGACGTCAATCGATTCCCGTTACACCTCACGGCGCTCAATCTCGCGTCACGAACCGTCCAGGAGCGAACCAGCCGGTTACACACGATCAACGACTCCTTCTTCAACGTGTCTCCCAGGGATAGTCGGCTATCGGAGGGAGACGAGACGGGAAACGAACCGATGAGATACGACGCAGTAGTCGCGAACCCGCCGTACATCCGCCAGGAGAACCTGTCTCCCGACAGGGACCACTTCCGTTCTCACCTGAGAAAGTACGGCGCGGAGAACTCGAGTCGATACGCGAGCGGACAAAACAAACTTTCGACTAGATCCGACGCGTACGTCTACTTCGTCTCCCACGCGTTGCAGTTCCTCCGAGACGGGGGGCGCCTCGGATTCATCGTCCCCACGAAGTGGCTGACGACGAAATACGGCGAGTCGTTTCAAGAGTTCCTGTACGATCAAACGAAAGTCCACGCCATCGTCGGGTTCTCCGACAGAGCGTTCACTGCGCTCGTCGATACGGTAGTGTTGTTCGCTGAACGATGTACCGACGAAGCGGAGCGCCGAGAGACGGTTATGGACCTCATCAGGGTGAAAGAGTCGCTGTCGCCAAAGGAACTGTCGTCGATTGCGGGCGCTCGACGGTCGATTCCCGACGGGAAGGCGTTTGGAATCAAGACGACCGAAGCGTACCGAGTCGTTAGTCTCCCCCAGGCTCGCCTGGAGAGACAGGGTGGACGAAAGCTCGGTCACTACCTGTACGGTCCGAGCCCGTTTATTCCGCTCGTACACAGTGACAAGATGCGACGGCTGGATACGTATGCAGACGTGGCGTTCGGCAACAAGACGGGCAACAACGACTTTTTCTTACTCGACGAGCAGGACGTCACACAGTGGGGGATCGACGAACGATTCTTGCAGCCAGCGATTCGATCGATTCGAGCGCTGGAGTCGTATCGCGTGGCGGATACGGATCAGTACCTTCTCGATTTCGGCGCGTACGTCGATGCCGTCGAGTCACGGCAGGACGGACTGGGCTCGACGAGCGAGCGAGCAGAAGACGTAAAGGAGGAATTGCGCAACGACGGGTACGAGTCGACGGTCAGCTACCTCGAGTACGGGGAAGAAGCGGGCGTCCCCGATGGACGAACCGTGTCCCAGCACACGCCCTGGTTCAACCTGGGAGACCTGCTCGTCCCGGACGTCTTACATCCGGTGTTCTACAACGAACGGGTGTTCACGGTCGACAACGCCGGTGGGTACGCGCCAACGAACGCGATTCAGTGCGTCGATATAACCGCGTACCACGACGTGCTCCCCTCCGTTCTCCACTCGACGGTGTACAAGGTACTGCTCGAGCTGTGGGGCCGACACGAGGGCGGAGGGGCGCTTCAGTTACTCACGTACGAAGTTTCGTCGGTTCCGGTTCCGAGCCCGGAATTGATGTCCGAGTCACAACGGGTGCGGATTGCGGCGGCCGGGGAGAAGCTGGTGCGTGGTGTCGACGGTGCGCAGGACGAACTCGATCAGGTGATCCTCGAGTTTCTGGAGATTGGACTATCCGTCGAAGAACTGCAGGCTGTCCACAGCGGACTGGTGGCACAACGAGTAGACGGGGCGGCAACGGAGAACGTCCTGATCGAAGGCATCGACGAGTTCGACGCGTTCAACGACTCCGATCTGCCCTCCTCGATACCCGATTACGAACCGGACGGCCAAAAGGATGCGAGAGTGGACGATTTTTGAGCGGTGCGGGGAGTCGTCCGTTCTCGATGTGTTCTCGCCACTATTGCCACTATCACTACTATCGCCACTATCGTCACTGGAACCTTGACGAACTGTAGGCTCAAGGCTACCGTTCCGTTGGCCTCAGTAGCGGCCTCGGTCGTTCGCGCTGGACGAATCCGTTGGTCCGCCGTCTCATTTCGAGCTTCGGTATCCGAAACGTCACCGACGGGCAATTCGGAACTCGAGTCTACACAATCTTCACTGTTCTCGAGTAGAAGGGAGCGACTGCGACTCGATTAGCGACGCGTGTCGTCGACCGTGAGCGTGAAATCCGGCGCAATCGACGTCGTCGATTGTCGAGCGGATCGATACGCGGCATAGCTCGAGACGAGCACGACCGCGAGCAGGGTGATTCCCACGAGACCACTGATCGCAGTCGGGAAGAACTGTCCTCCCCAGAGGCTCACCGACGCGGCTGCGATAGAGACCCCGACGATCGTGGCCATCGACTGTCGGTCGAGAGGAGATGGGTCCGTCCGAAATTCGATCGTGACGCGTTCCGTTCGATCCGTCGGCGAGACCATCTTTCGTTGCCGGTCGAACGAGACGAGGTTTCGCTCCTCGAGCAACGGGAGGTGCGATTGATAGAGCGAGCTGTAGACCGACTTGATGGTTCGTCTGTCGAGCTGATCGGGTTCGCACCCGGATTCCCAACTCGCGACGCGTTCGACGAGGTCGAAGAGGTCCACCGGTCCGTCCCGCTCTGACAGGCAATACAGGACGTATCGTCTCCGGATATTCCTCGTCATCTCCCGGATGTCTTCAGAGAGATCCTCGAGCAGTTGGCTATTCCCGTTCATGCGTACGGCAGTCACTCGACTCATCGACGACCGATCTCTTAAAGGGAGAACCTCGTTATAGGCTGACAATTAGACTTATATCGTCCGTGAACCGTCACATGTCGAAATTTCCGTACGCGATTACTCGTCATCGTGCGTGTTGGTCGTCGATACGTGCCATTTCGCCGCCGAAATATTCGTGGCACCGATATATCAAGAGTGGTTTCCATACGCGAACCGCGAGGGTTCCGGGTCGCGCTGTGATCGATTCGCTCACCGGGAGAGAACGAATCATCTCATCGAAAGGCCACATTACGTCCCTCGTACTCGAGGCTTACCGAACGTGGTGGTATCCGTATGGACACCTCTCCTGGTGACGATTCCGACAGCCGGCCCGTAACCCCCTTTTAACTCCGTTCGTTCGCGCCGGCTCCGGTCCGTAATTGGACGTACCGATCGGTATTCAGTCCGTACACCTCGGGAATGGCCTCCTCTCTCGAGCGACGTTTGCGGTACGTGCTCGATATTCGCTGCTTCCGACGACTCTGCCTGCTGACGGTCTCCCGAATTTGCCCCAGCAGGCCCGTTGAACCACCCTACGAATGGTTGGGAAGTCATTATTAAAACACACTGTTACCGTCGTCAGAATCGGTATTATCATGCAAAAACACACTCCCATCCCGATCACACTGCTCGCGGTTGTCATAGTCGTGATCGGCATGGCAGTCCCAGCAGGCGCATCGCTGGCAGCGACAGGTACCGTCACGGAAGCGACCCAGACGCCACTCGAGGCGACGACGTTCGAACCCGATCAGTCGCACACGAACGCCGGGAACGGCACCGACTCGGCCACGGTCGTGACCGAAGACGGAACGATGTCGGTCGAGGAGGCACTCGCCGAGTTCGACACCGACGAACTCGAGGCGGTCGTCATCGAATCGAGTGCAGTCGACGGGGAAGAGAACACGCAGGTACATGCCCTGGAAGACGAGGATGCCGAACTCGTCTGGGGAACGCTGCTGGAGTCGGCGGACGACACCGATGGGGCGACGCTCGCGGACTTCACGAACGACGTGACGGCGTCGACTGCGAACGGCGAAACGCTCGCCGTCGACGACGGTGAAGCGACGATCACGACCGATCACGGGACGGTCGTGACGGTGGAGCAAGTCACACGCGACCGGACCGAACAGGACGGCGAGTCGACGGCGACTGGACCCAACAGTCGCGCGGAGGTCTATCAAGAGAACAGTCAGACGACGAACCAAAACGCGACGGTCACGGTCGATGCCGAGCGGGCAGCAGTCCTGGTCGTACAACTGAACGTCCAGGAGAACGACCAGACCGGCTACGCGGCGGCGGCCGGCGAGAACGCGTCGGCGGTCGTCCACCAGGAGAACGACCAGCGTGCGATGCAGTTCGCCTCGGTGAACGTTACCGCCTCGGAGGCGGCGGTCGTCGTCGCCCAGATCAACGTCCAGGTCAGCGAGCAAGAAGCGATGGCCGCCGCGGCAGGTCCGGATGCGACGGCTGACGTGATACAGGAGAGTTCTCAGCTGAACGACCAGGACGTCGATATCGCCGTCGAGGCGGACGAGAGTGCGATCTACGTGATCCAGGAGAGCGTACAGATTAGCACGCAGGAGGAACACACGAGCACGAGTGACGGAGACGAAAGTGACGACGGCGATGACGAGGACGAAAACGACGACAACCAAAACGAAGACGATAGCGACGGGGACGACGAAAGTGATGGCGACGAAGACGAAAACGAAGATGAGGACGAGAGCGAGTGCATGCCGGATTACAAGAAACAAAAGAAGGCCGATCACCCGTAGATAACGAACGGCGAGTCGGACCAACGGGAAACAGCACTAGGCGTGGACAGACGTCGAACGAATCGAAGTCCGTGCCGTTTCTCACCATTTCGTCACAAATTTCGTCAGTGATGAGCCCCGAACGCCTCCAGGACCGAGCAGCCAGACGAACTGGTCTGGCCGATTGGCTCGAATAACCTGGATTGATGCGGGGCAATTTTCGCACGACTCTCGGTCGACCCTCGTTCGAGACGTTCGAGACATTTGACGGTCGACTCGCTCAACTCGCCTGACTCGCTCGAGACGTTCGACGAAGCCGACGAAACGGCGAAGCTGACGAAACAACGAAGCTGCGTTTCTACGTGTGTACTCGAGTCCGGGTCGCACGGCTTCAAAAAAACATACCAGCTGAAGGCGATTACGCGGCGCTCTGGCTGGTCGTGATAGTGGTCGACTGGGACTGGGACTGCGTGTTGTCGTCGCCAGACGCGTGCTGGGTTTGCGTCTGGTCGACCTCGGTCTCGTCGGTCTGGGTCACCGTGTCAGTGCCGTCCGAGTCCTGTTCGGCGTTCTGTTCGATCGAGGCGTCCTGCTCGGCGGTCTGTTCGTTGCCGTCGCCGTCCTCGATAGTCTGTTCCTGGTCCTGGTTCACGTCCGCGTCCTGTTCGATGGACTGGTCGTTATCGTCGCCAGTGGCCTCCTGGTCGGCGTTTTGTTCGACCTCGGCGTCCTGCTCGGCAGTCTGCTCGTTGTCGTCGCCGTTCTCGACGGTCTGCTCCTGGTTCTGGTCGGTTTCGGCGTCCTGCTCGACGTTCTGGTCGTTCGAGGTTCCGGTCGCCTCCTGGTCGGTCTCTTGTTCGACGTCGCTCTCCTGGTCAGCTTCCTGATCGTTCTCGTTGCCGTCTTCGACTTCTTGTTCCTGTTCGGCCTCCTGTTCAGCTTCCTGTTCAGCCTCCTGGTCGTTGGCGACACCACTCGAGTCCTGATCGACTTCTTGCTCGGTCTCCTGTTCGGTTTCCGCCTCCTGCTCGTTGTCGTTACCGTTCTCGACTTCCTGTTCCTGCTCGGCCTCCTGTTCGGATTCCTGTTCGGCTTCCTGGTCGTTCTTGACGCCGTCGGCGTCCTGGTCGACTTCTTGTTCAGATTCTTGCTCGCTTTCGGCTTCTTGCTCGTTGTCGTCGCCGTCCTCGACTTCCTGCTCTTGCTCGGCTTCTTGTTCAGCTTCCTGCTCGGCCTCCTGTTCGTTAGCGAGACCGTCGGTGTCTTGTTCGACCTCCTGTTCGGTCTCTTGTTCGCTTTCGGCCTCCTGCTCGTTGTCGTTGCCGTCTTCAACTTCCTGATCCTGTTCGCCCTCCTGCTCGGCTTCTTGTTCGGCCTCCTGGTCGTTCAGGGCGCCGTCGGCGTCCTGTTCGGTATCCTGTTCCGTCTTTTGCTCAGCCTCGGCTTCTTGCTCGTTGTCGTCACCGTCCTCGACATCCTGCTCCTGTTCGACTTCTTGCTCGGCTTCCTGCTCGGCTTCCTGCTCGTTGTCGAGACCACTAGCGTCCTGTTCGGCCTCCTGCTCAGTTTCCTGCTCAGATTCGGCTTCTTGCTCGTTGTCGTTACCATCCTCGACTTCCTGCTCAGATTCGGCCTCCTGCTCGGCTTCCTGTTCGGCCTCCTGGTCGTTCAGGGCGCCGTCAGCGTCCTGGTCGACCTCTTGCTCGGTTTCCTGTTCGCTTTCGGCTTCCTGGTCGTTGTCGTCGCCGTCTTCGACTTCCTGCTCTTGCTCGGCTTCTTGTTCAGTCTCCTGTTCGGCCTCCTGGTCGTTCAGGGCACCGTCAGCGTCCTGCTCAGTTTCCTGCTCGGATTCCTGTTCGCTTTCGGCTTCTTGCTCGTTGTCGTCACCGTCCTCGACTTCCTGCTCCTGTTCGACCTCCTGTTCGGATTCCTGTTCGGCTTCCTGGTCGTTCTTGACGCCGTCGGCGTCCTGTTCGACTTCTTGTTCAGATTCTTGCTCGCTTTCGGCTTCTTGCTCGTTGTCGTCGCCGTCCTCGACTTCTTGTTCTTGCTCAGCTTCTTGTTCAGCCTCCTGTTCAGCTTCCTGGTCGTTGTAGTCGCCGTTCGTCTGCTGGTCGGTCTCCTGATCTGACTCTTGTTCAGCTTCGGCTTCTTGCTCGTTGTCGTCACCGTCCTCTACTTCCTGTTCCTGCTCGACCTCCTGGTCGGCTTCTTGCTCGGACGCTTGTTCGTTCTCGTAGCCGCTCGCCTTCTGCTCGGCGTCCTGATCGATCTCCTGCTCGCTCTCGGCTTCCTGCTCGTTGTCGTCACCCTCTGCCGTCTGCTCCTGGCTACTGCTTTGTTCACCGTCCTGGTCGGACGATTGCTCGTTGTCGTCGCCGAAGAGCACGAGCTGAACCGACCGTTGGTCGATGTCGTTGTCGTTTTGCTCGGCGCTCTGGTCGTTATCGTCACCCTCTGCGCTCTGTTCCTGACTCAACGACTGGCTCGCACTCTGGCTGGCGTCCTGATCGTTGTTGTCGCCAAAGAGCACGAGCTGAACCGACTGCTGGTCGATGTCGTTGTCGTTTTGCTCGGCGCTCTGGTCGTTATCGTCACCCTCGGCGGACTGCTCCTGGCTGAAGAGTTGCTCGGCAGCCTGAGTAGTATTTTGCTCGTTGTCGTTGCCGAAGATCACCAACTGAACCGACTGTTGGCCGATGTCGTTGTCGTTTTGCTCGGCGCTCTGGTCGTTGTCGTCACCCTCGGCCGTCTGGGATTGCTCGAGCACCTGCACGCCAGTCTGACTCGCGCCTTGCGCGTTGTCGTTCCCAGCAATTGAAAGCTGGATCTGGAACTGGCTGATGTTGTTGTCGTTCTGTTCGGCGCTCTGGTCGTTGTCGTCACCCTCGACGGACTGCGATTGGACGAGCACCTGCGCCGCCTCCTGGGCGCTCAGCTGGTCGTTGTCGACACCCAGGATGACGTACTGGATCTGGTCCTGCTGGATGTCTCCGTGCTGTTCGGCGCTCTGATCGTTGTCGTCACCCTCGGCGGACTGATTCTGTGTGTAGAAAACGAGGATACCCTGGTCCTCCACCTGCTCGTTGTCGTCACCGAACAACGCCCACTGCTCCTGGCTCTGCTGGTAGTAGAGCACCTGGGTCGCCTCCTGGCAGTTGTCGTCGCCGGTCGCGAGTTGACTCTGTAGCAACTCGCCGTCTACCGTGGCGACCTGGTCCTGGTAATTCTCGTCGCCGTCGGCTTCCTGATAGCTATCTTGCGCCCCATTGACGATCGTTACTTCCGCCTGTTCACAATTCGATGCATCTGATGCCGATGTCGCCCCTAGCGCCACTGCGCTCCCGGCAAAGATCATGCCGGTCGCCACGAATAACGCGACGAAAGCTACGACAAAACGGTCCTTTCCTGACATTTGTTTCATCCGGCGGATAGCCCGCCAACACATCCTCTCGAGGATACCCTACTTTGTTATCTAAACCGAACACGCCGATAATTTCGATTACAAATCTCGGGTCTGCCAGTAACATCGATTGCGAAGCCGTAATCGCCGTTACTGTCGTCAGAAAACGGTGTAATCGCCGATATCGATCCACGGCTCGAGAACCGATGCTCGTAAACGGTACGAACGCCGGTCGGTCGGCGACGCAGCCGAACCGATCCATTCGCGAAGTGCACGAGACAGCGGCCGGAGTCCGGTTATCGAGGTCACCCCTGCGTTCAGTGTGGTTGCCAGGCTCAAAAGCCGCTTCTCGAGTGGCCTCTACGGATCACGTCGCTTAGCACACGGTTCACAGCACACAGCACACAGCAAACGGCTCACAGTACACAGCACACAAATCCGTCAGGAAGGATCGCCCAGTTCTTCAGATTCCCACTGGGACGCGAGCCGCTCGGCCAGTTCGGGCGGTCGGTGTTCGTTCAACAGGTGGTGTTCGAGGCTCTCGTCGGTGTCGATCGTCTCCTTACACAGTTCGCAGTAGATCGGTGCTTTGCTCGCCATAGCACCGATACGCGAGAAACGCGCAAAAGCATCGCGTCCGAAACGGGGCGCTCGAGGGAGTAATCCGCCATTTCCCAGGAAAATCCAGATTCGTCGAACGTCAGCGCTCGTCGATGTAGAGGTGACAGGCGACGGGGTGAGCGTCGTTCCCCAACTCCGGGTTCTCGAGTTCGCAGACGCTCTCGTAGGCGTCGCGCAACCGCGTCGCGGATTCGTCCCAGTCCCCGTTGGCGAGTGGCGCCAGCGCATCCTCGACTACCGCATCGTGTTTCGGCGGCAGCTGCGTGTCGAGAACGTGGGCCTTCAGGTCCGCGACGAAGGCGTCCGTATCGGCCGGGTCGACGTCGATTCCCTCGTCGGTCATCACGGCGTGGTCGCTGGCGACCTCGAGACTGATATTCTCCCGTTCGACCAGTTCTCTGAGGGTCATGATCTCCCGGTAGGCGTCTTGCTCGATAGCGACGTCTTCGGGCGGAATCACCTTCGGGCACCGCGTCCGGAACCGGCAGCCACTCGGCGGGTCCCGCGGCGAGGGGACGTCACCGGATAGCGTTTCGCGGTCGCGATCGCGCTCGTCGGTCGACGCCCGCGGGACGCTCTCGAGCAGTGCCCGCGTGTAGGGGTGCTTCGGCGCGCCGAAAATTTCCTCGACCGGGCCGGTTTCGACGATTTCGCCCAGGTACATGACGGCAACCCGATCACAGATGTGGCGGATGACCGAGAGGTCGTGGCTGATGAGCAGGTACGTGAGGTCGAACTCCTCCTGGAGGTCCTCGAGCAGATTGAGGACCTGTGCCTGGACGCTCACGTCGAGTGCGCTCGTCGGTTCGTCGAGGACGATGAACTCGGGTTCGAGGGCGAGCGCCCGCGCGATGCCGATCCGCTGGCGCTGGCCGCCCGAAAACTCGTGTGGATAGCGATCGATCTGGTCGGCCGACAGGCCGACGCGCTCGAGCAATTCCTGGGCCCGATCGCGGCGTTCCTCGGCAGTGCCGACGTCGTGGACCGCGAGTGGCTGCTGGATCGTCTTTCCGATCGTCATTCGCGGATCGAGGCTCGAGAACGGATCCTGGAAGACGACCTGTGCGTTCCGCCGGAACTCGTTGCGACGGTCGCCCTCGAGTTCGAAGACGTTCTGGCCCTCGAACTGGACGACGCCGTCGGTGGGTTCTTGCAGGTGTAACAGCGTCTCTCCCGTCGTCGATTTCCCGCAGCCAGATTCGCCGACGAGACCGAGCGTCTCGCCGCGGTGCACCTCGAAGTCTACGTCGTCGACCGCACGGACGGCGACGGGCTCCTGCCCAAACAACCGGTCGATGTACGAATCTTGCTCGTAGAAGTACTTGCGGAGTCCCTCGACGCGCACCAGCGGCTGGTCACTTCCGGTATCGAGGCTCATTGTGACTCACCTCCGTCGGTCGTCGCCGTCGCCTCCCGCTCGAGAGCATCGTTTTCGAGCGCCTGATTCGGGTCGTACTCCATCTCCGCGAGATAACACTTCGTTGTGTGGTTTGCACTTCCCTCGGCCGCGTACGCCGGCGGCTTCTTCAGGCACTCATCCATCGCCTTCGGGCACCGATCAGCGAAGTAACACCGGTCGGGCATCTCGTGATCGAGGAGGCTCGGGACGTTCCCCGGGATCGATCGCAACCGCTCGGCGGTTCCCTCGAGATCGGGAACGCTCCCGAGCAGTCCCTCCGTGTACGGGTGGACCGACCGGTCGAAGACGTCCTCGAGAGTGCCGCGTTCGACGATCTCCCCAGCGTACATCACGCCGACGCGATCACACATTCGGGCGACGACGCCGAGGTTGTGCGTGATCAGCAGGATGGTCATGCCCGACTCCTCCTGGAGGTCGTCCAGGAGGTCGAGGATCTGGGCCTGGATCGTCACGTCGAGCGCGGTCGTCGGTTCGTCGGCGATCAGGATGTCCGGTTCGCCGGCAAGCGCCTGAGCGATCATCGCCCGCTGGAGCATGCCGCCGGAGTACTCGTGGGGGTACTCGTCGGCGCGCTGGGCCGGGTCCGGAATCCCCACGGTCTTGAGCAATTCGATCGCTTTCGCCTTACTCTCCTCGCTCACGTAGCGTTTCGAGGGGAGTGCCATCGACATGACGTACGATCTCAGGGAGTACTCCGGCCCCCGCGTTCGAGCCTCGCCGGAACGCGGGTTCGGGGTCGCCCGTTGCTGGACCTCGACGGCTTCGGCGATCTGTTCGCCGACCGTCAGACTGGGGTTGAAACTGCTCTCGGGATCCTGAAAGATCATGCTGAAGGAGGTGCCCCTGAGCGAGCGACGAGCCTCCTCGGGAATCGCGAGCAGGTCGACCATCTCTCCCTCGACGGCCGCCGGATGGGATTCTCGCATCGCGTCGGCGAACGTCGGATTTCGGTACTCGATCGACCCGCTCGTCACCTCCCCTGGCGATTCGACCAAGTCCATGATCGAAAGCGCCGTCACGCTCTTTCCGCTCCCGCTTTCGCCGACGATACCGAAGACCTCGCCGCGTTCGATCGTCAGGTCGAAGTCGTCGACAGCGTTTACCTGTCCCTCACTGGTGAAAAACTGGGTCGATAGGTTGCTGATACGGAGAATGTCGTCGCTCATGTTAGGCACCTCGTTCGCTTCCTTCGATGTTCGGGTCGAGCGCATCGCGGAACCAGTCGCCGAGCAGGTTGACCGCAATCACCGTGAGCATGATGCCGATTCCAGGAATCATCGCGATCCACGGGCGCGTCCGGAGGAGGTCCTGCCCACGCTCGATTTCGTACCCCCACGACAGTGTCGTGCCGGAGAACCCGAGGTACGCCAGCGACGCCTCGAGGAGAATCACCACGGCGACCTGAATCGTCGCGAGGACGATGATGGGCGTCAGGCTGTTCGGGAGGATGTGCTTGGTGAGGATCGATCTACTCGACATCCCGTAGCTCTTGCTCGCCTTAACGTACTCCTGATTCCGTAGCGACAGGGCCTCTCCGCGAGCGACTCGCGCGAACCAGACCCAGATGACGAGACCGGCCACGACCGTCACCGAACCGGGAATGGGTATCGATTCGGGCATGCCGTCGGCGAGTCCCGCCACGACGATCGGGTCGGGGACGTAGATCGGTGAGGAGCCGAAGACGCCGACCAGCGCCATCGCGAGGATGAGCGAGGGGAACGCCAACATCGTGTCGGCGACCCGCATCAGTCCGTCGTCGACGCGGCCCCCGTAGTAGCCGGCGATGAGCCCGACTGGAACCCCGACGACCATGGCCAGTGCGGTTCCCAACAAGGCGACCAGCAGCGAAACGCGAGCGCCGTAGACGAACCGCGAGAAGACGTCCTGTCCGACGTTGTTGGTTCCCAGGATGTGTTCGCTCGTGGGTTCGACGGAGACATCACCGATTTCGCCCTCCTGGGCGACCTGCGTCTCGTAGGAGTGGCCCAGCGGTGGGTACGGCGAGCCGCTCTCGGCGTAGTACCCCGTCCTGGTCGGGTCGTGGGTGGCCAGCAATGGCGCGAAAATCGCCATCAGGATGATTGCGACCAGGAGAACCAGTCCGATTTTGGGCAGGAGACTCTCGACGAACGTCTGCTTGAGATTCGACGTAATTCGGTTGGAGATCATTCGTTGTTCACCTGCGGATTGAGCGACGTGTACAGCGCGTCGACAGCGATGTTGATGACGATGAACGAGATGGCGATGAAGAGGATAATCCCCTGCATCAGTGGCCAGTCTCGAGCGTTCAGCGCATCGACCAGACGGAGGCCGAGACCCGGCCAGTTGAACACGGTTTCGGTGATAACCGACCCGCCGATCAGTGACCCCATCTGAAGGCCCAGAACCGTGATAATCGGAATCATCGTGTTACGAAGGACGTGCTTGTATCGGATGAGTGGGTTCGGCAACCCTTTCGCCTTCGTCGCCGTCACGTATGGCTTCCCGAGTTCGTCGATCATGCCGCTCCGGGTGAGCCGGGTGATAAGCGCGGTAAAGTACGTCCCGAGGGTGATCGCCGGAAGGGTGATGTAGTGTAACCAGGTTCCCATCTCGTTGATCGACTGGTCGAAGACGATCGCCCGAACTGCGTCGGCGAAGCTCACGCCACGCCTCCCCGTCGGGAACCCGTAGAAGTCGAAGCCGATGTAGGTGGGATACGGGATGTGGACGATTCCGATAGAGAAGGTATCGGTGGCGACGTCCGGATACGGGATACCGAACCAGACGCTCATCACGAGGATCAACATCAGCCCGAGCCAGAAGTTCGGCGTACTGATTCCGAGGAGTGAAAACAGCGTCGCGCCGTAATCGGAGGGCTCGTTCCGGCGCGTCGCGGAGACGACTCCGAGGGGAATTGCGATGACGATCGCCACGATCGTCGCGGCGACCGTGAGTTCGACCGTCGCCGGAATTCGCTCGATGACCATCGCCGAAACGTCCCGGCTCGACTGCCAGGAATAGCCGAGGTCTCCCCTGAGCAGCCCCTCGACGTAATCGAAGTACTGTACGTAAATGGGATCGTTGAGCCCCTCCTCTTCTCTGACCCGTTCGACGAGCTCCCGGTTCGCCCCCTGCCCGAGTATCAGCGTCGCCGGATCACCCGGTGAAACGGCCCGGAGGCCGAACAGGACCGTCACCACGCCCCAGAGGACGAATACGCCCTGCAGTATTCGTCTAACCAGAAATTTCCTCAGTGCCATCGGAATGTATCGAAGGAATCCACGAACATTAATTATACTGTCGGTCCCCGACCGATTCTGGCGGTTTCGGGACCCGAACGGGAGCCCGAGATGTCACTACTGGACCCGATCGTTCGGCGCTACAAAAGTCAGATGGCGTTTCTATTCGATGGTGCTGAGGGCCGACTTAGTTCTCCATCTCCCAGATGTAGATGGTCTCGTCCTCGCGGGGCTCCCACTGGATGTTGCTGTTCGCCCCGTAGATGCTCTCCTGGGTGTGCAGGAAGACGAACGGCGCCTTCTCACGCGCCATCGCGTTGACCTCCTGGAGCGCCGCGGTCCGTTCCTCGGGGTCGTCGATCTGTTGGGTCTCGAGGATCGCGTCGCTGAGTTCCTCGTCGTCGAAGGTTCGCGACGGGTTGTCGGGAATCGTGAAGAATCCCTGCACGCCGTAGTCGGTGTCGCCCGTGATGGTCCCCCAGCCGATCATGTAGAACGGGATGTCGAACTCGTTGGGGTCGACGCCGGCCTGGTTGGCGTCGGATACCGTCCCGAACTCGACGATTTCGGCCTCACAACTCACGTTGTCGAGCTGGTTGATCATGTCGGCGACGCGCTCGCCGATCGCGGCGTCGTTGAGGTAGCGACCCTGCGGGGCGGTGAGCGTGATCTCGACGTCGCCGTAGCCGCTGTCTTCGACGAGGCTCTCGGCACGTCCGGGGTCGTGCTCGTACGGTCCGAGTTCGTCGTTGAAGCCGTTGATACCGGGTGCGACCGGCTGTCCTCGTGGTTCGCCGAATCCGCTGAGGATCTCGCTGACGATCGCCTCGTTGTCGACGGCGTAGTTCATCGCCTGGCGGAACTCCTGGCTGTCGAACGGTTCCACCGTGTTCTTCATCGGGCAGAAGATGTTCCGGAAGCTCGTGACGTTCCGGATGTCGATGCCGTCGGCGTCCTGGACGGTCTGGACGTCCTCGGGGAGGATGTTCATCGTCACGTCGCTCTCGCCGGTCTCGAGTGCAGCGACGCGGCTGCTCGACTCGCCAGAGGCGTTGAACGTGACCCGGCTGAACGGCGGCTGGTCGCCCCAGTAGTCGTCGAACGCCTCGACGACGATTTCTTCACCGGAGGTGTACTCGACGACCTGGTACGGTCCCGTCCCGTTGAACGCTTCGGGATCAGCGCCGGCGATCGCTTCGTTCTCGGCATCGAAGTTGTCGACCGCCCACTGCTTGTTCATCGCTCGCGCGTAGTTCCCGAACTCGAACTCCGCGAGGCCGGCCGACGCGCCGTAGCTGATCGAGAGGGTCGTCTCGTCGACGGCTTCGGCGCCCTCGATGGAGCCGAGACCGTACGTGCCGATCGGACTCTGGACTCCCATATCGGGGTCGATCGTTCGGTTGATCGTCCAGGCGATGTCCTCGGCGGTGAGGTCGTCGCCGTTGTGGAAGACCACGTCGTCTCTGAGGGAGACCTCGGTCGTGCCGTCGCCCTGTGCTTCCCACTCCTCGGCGATGCGCGGGAGGATACCCTCGCCGGGTTGGAAGTCGAAGACCGGCTCGTAGATGTGGTCGTAGACGTTGAAGTAGTCCCCGGTGATGTGATCGAGCGGGTCCTGGGTGTCCGGGAACTGCGTCAGCGTCAGCGTGATCTCGTCGAGGCTACCGCCTCCATTGCCGTTGCCGTTACCGTTACTATCGTTGCCGTTCCCGTTGCCGCCGTTACCATCGTCCGGATCATCACCGATACAACCGGCGATCGATGCGAGTCCAAGCGTGGTCGCACCGGCTGTGTATCGGAGGACGTTCCGGCGGTTCGTGGTGAATTTGTCAGCACCCTGCATACGCATACATGTACAATCATCCTATTTATACGTTGTTGGATTCGATCGACCAGCACATTGGTGGAACCGATCGACTAACGCTCGGTGAGAGACGGCCTAGTTGTTAAGTACTTGACTGTCCTACAGCGGCATATGGCCGCTCACGGCCGCCCCGCACTTCGGGATCTGTTCGACGAGTCGCCGACACCGCACATCGCCCACCCCCCGTCAACCCATCATCGTGACTTCTACGTCGCCACCGACGGGTCCTTCCGACGGGCGGGTGGCGGCCTCGGGGCCGTCATCGAAACGCGCGACGGCACGCGCGTCGGTCGCATCGCGACCACCGACGTGCCGCCGGACAACAACGTCGCGGAGTACCGGGCACTCCACCTCGGTCTCGACGTCCTCGCAGCCAGGGCGCCGGTCGACGCCCGCGTCGGCATCCTCGTCGATCACGACGAACTCGCGAGCAACGTCAACGCCGCGATCCTGGCCGCCGGACACCCCGACCGCAAACCGCCGCGTCCGTACACTGTCCCGGCGGCGACGACTCACCACTGGCGCGGGATCATTGCCAGACTCAACCGCTTCGGCGAGGTCCGGGCCGCTCGCATCGACAGCAGCCAGAACCCCGCACATCCCCTCGCGAACGCCCCCGAGGAGTACGCTCACGTCAACCGTGAACTCGATCGCTGCGTGCTTCCCGACCCGCCCGAGGTGACGTCGACGCAAGTTCCACCGCCGTCTCGAGCCAATCGGAATCAGGGTAGGCGAGCGTCGGACTGAGGGTAACCTGAATCGTCAACGTTATTCACCCCGTCGCGAGAGTCGTTCTCGATGAGCCTTCGCGTCGCGGTCGCCGCGCCCTTCAAACAACACGGAACGAACCGACTGCGCGAAAACGAGTTCGTCGTTGCGCTGTCGCTCGATCGCGACTGGTTCTCACCCGACCAGTCACAGCGACTCATCGACGTCGCGACCCAGGAGGGCGTCCTCGAGCGCGATGGTCCCGAACTGGTGGCGACGTTCGATCCCTCGAGCGTGACCATCGACGACGACTTCGTCCCCGGCGACGACCTCCTCAGAGAGCGCTCGACGTTCGAGCGCGTGCTGGACGCGCTGGTCGCCTCGGGCGTCGAAAAGCACGAGGCCGTCGGCGCGATCAACTCGCTCCAGCAGGAGTACGCGATCACGATTGAGGCCGCTGCGGTCGTCTACGCCAGCGGTGAGGGGATCGACGTCGGCGAACTCGCCCCTACAGCCCGCTCGGCGTTGATCGAAGACGGTTAGCCTGCCCGGGGACAACGGCGCGTATGGTCGAGGATCGGATTACCGACGGCCGGCGGATCGCCGAGTTGCTCGCCTCCGAAATCGACGGGCGGGCAGACGACGAACTCGCGTCACTCGCGGTGACGAACGCCGACCGCAACGTCGAACCGGCAGTCGGCGGGGCTCGCGCGTTCGATATTTCCTTCGTGGACGAGGACGGCGACCCGCTGGAGCGCCTCGCTCGCGTCTTCGTTCACCCGGATCGGGCCCACCTCGAGTTCGACCAGGGACGAGAAGCGGCCGTCGACGCCGCCGGGGAGGCCGACTTGCGAACGCGCCCGAAGGCGACGACGCCGGCGAAGACGCTCGTCTTTCTCGAGCGCGCCGCGACGGTCAAACGCGGCGTGACCGTCGTGCAGGCCGCGGCTCGGGACACCGGTGGCCGGTGAACTCCGGGACGCGGGAGGGACTCGGTCCAAGAGAGATCGGGTCGGTCCGGCTCAGGCATTACCTGGACGACGGAGACGCCGCCTCGACCTCGGCCGCCTCGATCCGCTCGAGCGCGTACCGATCCGCGGCCTCGAGGACGGTTACGTCGTCGGCCTCGGCGCGCTCGATGAGCGTCCGGGTCCGGTCGCCGATGGCCATCGCGTCGGCGAGCGCCTGTTCTCTCGTGTCACCGGTATGTTCAGCGGCGACGGTGATCAGACCGCCCGCGTTGAGCACGTAATCGGGCGCGTAGAGAATGTCCCGATTCCGGAGCGCCTGCGCGTGGGCCCGCTCGTCGAGGATGTTGTTCGCCCCACCGGCAACGATGTCGCACTCGAGTTGGGGAATCGTCTCGTCGTTGACGACGCCGCCGATCGCACAGGGGGCGAAGACGTCACAGGGCTGTTCGTAGACGGCCGAAGGGGCGACGGTCTCGAAGCCGTACTCGCGGGCGAGTGCGGCGGTCGCTTCCTCGTCGATGTCGCTCACCGCGACCTCGGCGCCGTGCTCGTCGAGGAGTTCGGCGAGGCCGCTGCCGACTTTCCCGACGCCCTGGACGACGACGGAGAGGCCGTCCACGTCCGGCGTCCCGTAGGTGGCCTCGACGCAGGCTCGCAGTCCCTCGAAGACGCCGCGGGACGTGATCGGCGAGGGATCTCCGAGTCCTGCGCTCGTACCGACGACGTGGTCGGTTTCGCCCGCGATCACGTCCATGTCCGCGACGCCGGTGTTGACGTCAACGGAGGTGATGTAGTAGCCGCCGAGTCGGTCGATCATCCGTCCGTAGGCCGCCATCAGGTCCTCGGTCTTCTCGGACGGATCGGCGCGGATGACGGCCTTCCCGCCGCCTAAGTCGAGGTCGGCGGCGGCCGCCTTGTAGGTCATCGCGCGCGAGAGGCGCATGACGTCGCGCAGGGCGGCGTCGTGGCCCTCGTAGGGGAGTAGCCGAGTGCCGCCGAGAGAGGGGCCGAGCGTCGTGTCGTGGATGGCGACGATCGCCTCCAGGCCGGTTTCGTCGTCGACGAAGTGCGTTACCTGTTCGTGGCCGGACGCAGCCATCTTCCCGTGTACCATTGTGCAAGAATTGCACGAATGGAACTATTAATGTGGCTATTTTCGATTATTTGCGTCCAGTTCCTCGTCGCGGAAAGACGATGCGAACTGTGCCTCGTGAGATCCATCTATGGCGATACATTTCGGTTGTCGTGCGAATTGAGAGCGCGAAGGTGGCACGGCATCTGGTCGATTTACAACAAAACGTACTAATCGCGTATCAGATACCTCATAATCGGGTTCTCTGTCCGGAAGAGTAGGTCTGGTCTCTGTTTCGAGGGCCGATTATGAAGATAGTCTAGGAAGGATTGCACGATAAGGGCCTCCCTCGAGAGCATGACCTGTGACCCAATCATCGAGTAAGAGCCCCCTCGAGGCGATTAAGGAGCCTTCGCGTATGTTTTGGTGATTGCCGAGACTAATGGGTGAGCGAGGTCCGTTTCGTGATCGGCGCTCGCTGAGCAGATGCAGGACTCGAGTCGTTAAACGTTCATATCCGGTTCGAGACGTGCTCTCGCGTGTGTTTGCCTTCTCGGAAAGTGTCTCAGTCTCTCCGGTAATTCCAGTGCTATCTAGTACCCCAAAACCGATAGCAGGGAACCGATTATGAACTTTCGAGTCGTGTACTGGTCGGCCACACGTTCGACTCGAGTGGGTGAGTGAGATCCCCTCCAGAGAAGGCTCTAAACCAGCGAATTCGATTTGGTGAGACTGGCTTGGGGCCCTCTTCGTAGCGTTTCTCTTCCTGGTGACCGCTAACCCCGAAAACGCAAGACAGTAACCGATTATGAATTTTTGAGAGCGTGATTTCTCCCTCTTTTCCGGGTCACTCTCTTTGTCCTGCTCATGCCTCCCTCTGTCCTGGACGCCATCTCGAGCGATAACCGCCTTCTTTAGGATCTCTTCCTAGGTTCGTCCATAGACCGCTTCTACACACATCTTCCGGACAGTTGTCGTGGTTATGACCATCAAGTGTTCCGGCCAATACGATGGTAAAGCGATCGTCCCCTCTGTGAACTCCTTCGTTCGTTAGGGAGCATATTCACTGAGACCCCTACCTTTCGCTTTCAGTTTAGCGGTTACTCTGGAATCAAGAGCTGCTACGTCCACATTTACTCCATGTCGGGGTGAGCATGCGGTTAGTAGCCCGGAACCGGTATGCGCGATATCACCGTGGGGGTGGCCCCAATGTATCGGTGACGGGCCAGGACCGCACGCGACTCTAGCGACCACGTGCCGATGCGAGTGGTTACAGCGACGCGAGAACAGCAGGCAGTTCGCGTGTGATGGCAGACTGGTCGACGTGAGCGACCGCCCGCGAGTCGGGTTCGGTGTCCGATCGGAGCACCTGGATCGCCCGCATTCCGGCTCGAGTTGCCCCCTCCACGTCCGCCTCGCGCTCGTCGCCGACGTACACGGCTCGCTCGGGTTCGACAGCCAGCTCCCCCAGAATTGCCTCGAACGCCCGCCGATCGGGCTTGCCCGCCTCGAGCTCGCCAGTCACCAGCGCCGCGTCGAACCGGCCTTCCCAACCGAGCGTCTCGAGTTTGTCCCGCTGGGCCCGGACGGGCCCGTTCGTCAGGAGTCCCACGCGGTAGGTCGACCGGAGGTCCTCGAGCATGGTTTCGACGCCCGCCAGCGGCGTGAGGGCGTCGGCGATCGACTCCCGGTAGGCCGTGGCGATGGCGCCGGGTTCGGCACTCGTGTCGTGGTCGGCGAGCAGGTCCGCGAAGATTGGCTCGCGGCTCTCGCGCGTGAGGTTGTTCCGGTGGGCCTCGAGGTACGACTCGCGCGAGAGCGGCGGCGCGCCGGCCGCGGCCGTCGCCTCGGTGAGCAACGTCTCCCGGTCCCGGTCGGGGACCGCCAGCGTGTAATCTAGGTCGAAGACGACTGCCTCGAGCATGGGGGATGGAGGGGGCTCGAGGGGTTTGAAGTTGTCTGTTGAACTCTGGCGCGAGTCGTACCGACGTCTGCTGTGAGTTCGTTTCGGACGAAGAAACTCGACGGTCGAATCGATCGATCAATCGCCGCTCGAGACCGCCCCGCTGCGCGCCTCGAGGCGCGGCACGAGCACCGCTTCGACACGGTCGGCGTACTGCATGAGGGTCGTCCCGAGGATACTCATGACGAGGACGTAGCCGACGGCGAACGCGTAGATGTCGGTCGCAATCGAGTCCGAAAGCGCCCCGCCAGCACCGGCCAGGGCGATGCTCGCAATGATCAGGGAGAACTCACCGCGAGTCGTCATGCCGAGGCCGACCCGCAGGGATCGTCGTTCGTCGAGGTCGTAGATTCGACCACCGAGGTAGCCACTCAGCAGTTTCGTCGGCGTCGTGGCGATCACCGCGACGGCGATCAACCCGGCGACGCCGGCGAACAGCTGCGGGTTCGTCTCGAGGCCGATCCAGAAGAAGAAGATGGCGGCGAAGACGTCCCGGACGGGCTCGAGCAGTTGTTCGAGGTCGTGGACGTGGTCGGTCGCCGAAAAGGCCATCCCGACGAAGAAGGCGGCGACGGCTTCGCTCACACCCAGGGCGAGCGCGGCGCCTGCAATCAGGACGAGGATTCCCAGCGTGCGGAGGACGAGGAACTCGTTCGAGTCGGTCTCGAGGCTCCGCTGGAACCAGGCGGTGCCGAACTGGACGAGTATCAAGAGCGCGAGGATGAACCCGATCGCGACCCCGATCGAGCCGAGCGCCTCGCCAACGTCGCCGCCGCCCAGGACGAGCGCGGAGACGACCGCGAGATAGATCGCGATGAAGAGGTCCTCGTAGACGAGCGTGCCGAGCAGCGGGTTCGCCTCGTCGTTGGCGATCCAGCCGAGGTCGATCAGGGACTTGGTGATGATCGCACTCGAGGAGATGTAGACGATGCCCGCGACGAGCAGGGCCGCGAGGAGGGATTCGAAGAGGACGAACCCGAGGACCAGTCCGGCGCCGAAGTTGATGGCCAGGTCGACGCTCCCGGCCCTCCCGATGTCGTGTCTGGACGCCAGCAGTCGCTCGAGGTTGAACTCGAGGCCGAGGAAGAACAACAGGAAGACGATCCCGAGTTCGGCGCCCAGGTGGATGAACTCCGACTGGCCGTCGAGCGCCAGGGCCTCCCCGTGTGGGAGAACGCCGGTCCCCAGGAGGGCCGGAAGGTCGACCGTTCCGAGCACGTACGGGCCCGAAAGCATCCCGGCGATGATGTAAAACGGGATCACCGACTGGTCGATGCGCGAGGCGAGCAGGCCAGCGACGGCGGCGACGGCGAAGAGCGCGCCGACGTCGACGAGGTGGGTTTCAGCTGCCACTCTCGGACACCTCCAGTGGTGGCTGCACGGGGATCACCTTCCGCCGTCGCCTCCAACGAGTGACTCGAAGTCCCGACAGTCGTCCCGGTCGCCGACGACGACGAGCGTGTCGTCGGCCGCGAACGTCGTCTCCGGGCCCGGTGCGGCGAGAACCTCCTCACCACGCTGGATCGCGACGATCGAGACGCCGGTCCGCTCGCGGATCTGTGCCTCGGCGATGGTCTGACCGACGAGTTCCGAGGCCGGGTCCAGGTTGTACCACTCGATGAACGTCTCGCCGGTGAGCATGGTCTCGACGCGCTCCGATTGAACGGGCTGGAAGTACGCCCCCTCGAGGATCGTTCCCACCTTGCGGGCGAGCCGATCGGACATTTCGAACACCTTCTCGCTGTCGGCGCCCTCTTCGACTTTCTTGTAGATCTCCCGTTTGCCCGTGTTGTGGGTGACGATGACGAGGCGCTCCCCGTCCTCGAGTTCCACCTCGTACTTCTTGCCGACGCCGGGAAGGTCGCTCTCGTAGATGGTCATACCCCGAAGACGGGAAGGGAACGTAATAAACGCCGCGGGAATCGGTAGGCTATCGGCGGAAACCTAGAGGACGGACTATCGGCACCAACTCGAGTGTCGTCCTGGACGAGGCTACCGAGACGACCGGCGCGGGTTACTCGATCACGCTACTCCTCCGGAGAGACGCCGACGAACGGCGGGTGGCGCCGCGAATCGATCGTCCCTGCCACCAGTTCGCCGTACTCGGCGGCCGTCAGGTCGCCGCTCACGTAGCGTTCGGCCCACGCGCTCTCGACCGTCGCCGAGCCGTAGGATTCGGGCGCGTCGTCGAGAATCGTGATCGCGAGGGCGACGGCGTCGTAGCCGGCGTCGACCAGGGCCGCGTAGGCTCCGACGATCGGTCCGAGTTCGTGGATCGTCCCCGTTTCGTACCGCTCCCGGTTGATGTACTCGAGGGTCAGCACGTCCCGCTCGCGCTCGAGGGACTCGACTTCGAGTCCCTCGGACTCGAGCGTCTCTGCGAACGCGTCCTCGTCGGTGATTTCGTCGTCTACCGACTCTACTCCCGCCGCGAACACGTCCGTCCGTTTCGTTATCGGCAGGTCGGGAACGAGTTCGGCGATCGGCCAGGACTTATTCGGTGGGAGTTCCTCACCTACGTCCTGGGTACAGCCCGCGAGCGACGCGGTAACGCCGACGCCGAGGATGCCGAGCGCGGTGCGTCTCGAGATTCGATCCGACGCACTCGACTCTGACTCAATCCGCCCCGATTCGCTCGACTCCGACACACTCGACGCCCCTCCGAACCGTCGGTCCATAGCGAACGAACGACGACCACGGTAAACGACGCTGTGCCTGCAACTGACGGGTCCGGTCTTATCCGATCGTTGATGGATAGTATCGGTGTGGTACTCGAGTTGTACGACATCGGCTTCGTCGTCGTCGGTGTGACGCTGTTCGGCATCGCCGTGCTCCCCCGATACGTCGCCGACAGAGCGATCTCTCTGCCCATTTTCTTCGTGGTCCTAGGGTTTCTCGCGTTCGGATTACCGTTCGGGCTCCCTGCCCCCGATCCGCTCGAGCAGGGCCACGTCGTCGAACGACTGGCAGAGTTCGGGGTCATCATCGCGCTGATGGGCGTCGGACTGAAACTCGACCGGGCGCCAGGGCTGCGTGCCTGGTCGTCGACCTGGCGATTGCTGCTGATCGCAATGCCGTTATCGATCGCCGGTGCGGCGCTGGTTGGCTGGTGGCTGGTCGGCCTCGTCGTCCCGACGGCGATTCTCCTGGGGGCGTGTATCGCTCCGACCGATCCCGTGCTCGCCTCCGAAGTTCAGGTTGAAGACCCCGGAGACGGATCCGAAGAGGACGTGATCGGCGAGGGGGAGTACGATGACGAGGTCAGGTTCGCGCTCTCCTCCGAGGCCGGACTCAACGACGGCTTCGCCTTCCCGTTCACGAACCTCGCCGTCGCCATGGCCCTCGTCGGCATCGCCCCGGGTAACTGGATGGGGGAGTGGCTGCTGGTCGACGTCGGCTACCGGGTCGTCGTCGGGACCCTCGCCGGCGTCATCCTCGGCTGGATCAGCGCCAGACTCATCTTCGGCACCGAACCGAACACACAGATCGCCAGGTCCGTCCAGGGGCTCGAGGCCGTCGCCGGGACACTCCTCGTCTACGGGATTACCGAACTCGTCGGCGGCTACGGCTTCATCGCCGTCTTCGTCGCCGCAGTGACGATCCGCAGTTCCGAACGGTCGCACGAGTACAACGACGCGCTCCACCAGATCAGCGAACTCGCCGAACAGGTCTCCATGGGGGTCATCATGGTCTTCTTCGGCGGGGCGATTGCCGGGGGACTACTGGCGCCGCTGACGCTCGAGGCGGCGATCGCTGCCGTCGTCATCGTCTTCCTCGTGCGTCCGCTGGCCGGTCTCGTCGGCTTCCTCGGCTCGAGTACGGGGTGGGCCGAACGCGGCGCCATCGCGTTCTTCGGTATCCGAGGAATCGGTTCGTTCTACTATCTCGCTCACGGCCTCAACGAGGCCGCCTTCTCCGACGCCGATCTGCTCTGGGCGCTCGTCGGGGCCGTCGTCCTCGTCTCGATCGTCGTCCACGGAATCACGGCGAACCCCGTCATGCGAGCGGTGACGGATTCGTCGTAAGTTGGACGCCGTGAGCGGGAGGTCGTGACTCGCCGGCCAGCGGCGACTCGAGCCAAATATCCCGCACGGGGGAGACGGTTCTCAGGCGGTGACGCCGAGGAACCGATCGAGTACCTCCTCGTCGGCCTCGAGTTCCGCCGAGGTCCCCTCCCAGACGATCTCGCCCTGGTTGATGACGTAGTTCCGGTCCGCGAGGGCGAGGCCGACGTGGACGTTCTGTTCGATGAGGAGAACCGTGATCCCCCGGTCGTTGAGGTCCTCGATGATGTCCATGACGTCCTGCACGATGTAGGGAGCGAGCCCCTCGGTCGGTTCGTCGAGCAGGATGAGGTCGGCCCCCGCGACGAGCGCCCGGGCGATGGCGAGCATCTGCTGTTCGCCGCCCGAAAGCGACGACCCGGCGTTTTCGTGGCGTTCAGCGAGGTTCTCGAACGTCTCGAGCGCCTCGTCGACCGACAGCGAATCGACCTCGTCAGCCCCGCCGTAGGAAGCGAGTTCGAGGTTCTCCCGGACGGTCAACTCGGGGAAGATCTGGCGCTCCTCGGGGACGAGCGAGAGTCCCCGCTTGGCGGTCGCCGTGGCGTCGAGCTGGGAGATATCCTCGCCGCGATAGGCGATCGTTCCCGACGTAGGCGTGATAATTCCCATAATCGACCGGAGCGTCGTCGTCTTACCGGCGCCGTTGCGCCCGATCAACGAGACGATTTCACCCTCGTCGATCGCGAGCGACAGGTCGTGCAGGACTCGCGTCTCGCCGTAGCCCGCGTCGACGTCCTCGAGTTCCAGAAGTGGGACGCGATCACTCATCGAGCGTCCCTCCGAGATAGGCGTCCTGGACGGCCTGGTTACTGGCGATCTGATCCGGCGTTCCCTCCGCGAGGAGTTCACCGCGATTCAACACGCTGATTCGATCGGAAAGTTCCATGACGAGTTCGATGTCGTGTTCGATGAGTAATAATGTCTGATCTACCAGGACGTCCTGGATCAGATCGATCGTCTCTCGCGTCTCCTCTACGCTCATTCCGGCGGTCGGCTCGTCGAGCAAGACCAGTTCGGGATCGGTCGCCAGAACGACGCCGATCTCGAGACGACGGCGATCGCCGTACGCAAGCGCGTTAGCGGTGACGTCCGCGACCGACTCGAGGCCGACGCGCTCGAGAATGTGCTCGGTTTCGGCGGTGATCTCGTCGTAGCGGTCGGTCGGTCGAAACAGCGACTCGAGCAGCCCAATTTCCTCTCGGTTTACCGACTGGACTGCCAGCCTAACGTTTTCTCTAACTGATAAGCCACCAAATATATTCGATATCTGGAACGATCGGCCGATGCCGCGGCGGACGCGCTCGGCCGGCGAGAGCGACGTGATGGCAGTCGGTTCCTCGTCGTCGCGTCCGGCGAAGTATATCTCCCCTTCCGTGACCGGAAGTGCCCCGGAGATGAGGTTGAACAGGGTCGTCTTGCCGGCCCCGTTCGGCCCGATCAGGCTCCGGAACTCGCCGTGCTCGAGCTCGAGGTCGACGTGATCCGTCGCCGTGAACTCGCCGAAGCGTTTGACCAGTCCCTCGGTGCGGAGGATAGGGTCTGCGTTGCTCGGAAGCGGTTCGGTCGCCATCAGTCGTCACCTCCGGGAGTTGTGTCGTCCGGCGTTGGTTTCGAGCCGGGCCCACCCGAGAGGAGTGGTCGTAGTAGTCCCGGGATCGAGACCAGTCCCCGCGGAAGGAAGATGACGAACAGGATGAAGATGACACCGAGTACCAGTCGCCAGTAGCCGGTGAAGTCGGTCAGCACGTTCTCGAGGCCGAAGAAGACGAACGAGCCCAGAATCGGCCCGTACAGCGTCCCCATGCCCCCAAGGACGACCATAACGATAACCTCGCCCGATTTGATCCACTCGACGGCCGAGGGCGTAACGAGTCCCGTGTTGAGCGCTGACAGACTGCCGGCGAGTCCGGCAACTGCCCCGCTGATGACGAACGCACGGCGCTTGTAGACGGTCGTGTCGTAGCCGAGGAACGTCGCCCGTTGTTCGTTCTCACGGATCGCTTTCATGACCGCGCCGAACGGCGAGTTGAGAATTCGTCGGGTGAGGAAGAACGAAGCGACGAGGGCGGCCAGTACGACGTAGTAGAACAGGGCTGAGCCACCGAGGACGACCGGACCGAGGACGACCTCGATTTCGTTGAGTTCGATGCCGGCGCCTCCGACACCGTAGTACGCGCCGAAGCCAAAGAGCCCGTCCGAACCGCCGGTAAACGGCCGCTCCTCGATGAGACCGAAGAGCGAAATTGTATCCATCGAATAGATCGCGTTGTAGAACAATTCCGCGAACGCGAGCGTAATCATCGCGAAGTAGACGCCGGCGACCCGAATGGAGAGAACCCCGACAATCCACGCGGCCACCGCAGAGAGCGCGATAGCCAGCGCGATTGCGACGAACGCGGACTCGCTCACGTTGATCAGCGTGATCGCGGCCGTGTATGCGCCAAGCCCCCAGAAGAGGACGTGGCCGAGCGAAACGAGGCCGGTGTACCCCATGACGAAATCGAGCGACAGCGCGAACAGTCCCCACAGGAGCATCCGGGTCACGAGCGTGACTGCGTACCCCGAGTAGAGCCAGCCGCTTCCGAACGGAATCAACACCAGCAAGACCACCATCACGAACCCGAGTTTCAGTCGCGTGTCCTGATCCAGAAAGCCACCGTCGGTTCCGGCCAGTAACGTCCCGCTTTCGTCCTCCGGAGCTTCGGTTCCGAACAGCCCCTGTGGGCGAACCAACAAAATCGCGATCATCAGTAGGAAGATCACGGTCCCCTCGAGCGCGGGGACGTTGGGTCGAATAATCGTCTCCTGGAGAACCCCGACGAGAAGCCCCCCGACGACCGCACCCTTGAAACTTCCGAGACCGCCGAGGACGACGATGACGAACGCTGGGATGATGAACGACATCCCCATGCTGGGGCTCACTTGCTGGGTTCCGCCAACGATGATCCCTGCAATCGCCGCGAGGGCGGCGCCAGCACCGAACACCAGCGAGTAGTATCGGTCGATATCGATACCCAGATTCCGGACCATCTGGCGGTCCTGTGACCCGGCGCGAATAATGAGCCCGTACCGCGTGTGCTCGAGCGCCGCCCAGACGGCGAGGGCGACGAGAGTCCCGAAGACGATGATGAACAGGTTGTACGAGCTAAAACTAAACCCGAACAGCTCGAAGGTGCCACGGATAATCCCGGGGCGATTGAACGAGCGGTTCCCCGTCCCCCACACCAGATAGATCAGGTCGTTGATGACGAGCACCAGTCCGAACGTGAGCAAGATGTGATAGAGGGGATTTCGACCGTACAGCGGTCGGACGGTGAATCGTTCGATCGCCACGCCGACGACCCCGACGAGAAGCGGTGCAATCAACAGGGCGGCGAAGAACGCGTAACCGCCACCGAGGGGTGCAATTAACGCGAGCGCGAAGTACGCACCGAGCGTAAAGAGTTCGCCGTGGGCGAAGTTGATAACGTGCATGACCCCAAAGATCACGGAAAGCCCGGCCGCTAGCAGGACGTATATGAGGCCGACCGTGAGCCCGTCCAGCAGTCCCTGCAAGGAGACGAAAGAAAAGACTCCGGTCGTGGCCCCCTCCAGAAGGATGTGTGAAGATATCATTCAACTAGTGCTCTCCGGTCAGAGTGAACAACCCGTCGATTCACAGTCGGGGGCAGCTTCCTCGCCGTCGAGTTCCCACCCTTCGAGGAGGTTCACGTCCGCGATGTCCCCCTCCTCGGGTTCGACGCATTCGGCCATCCAGACCGGGTTCGTCGCCTGGTGATCGCACTCCCGGAATTCGACGGGACCGAAAATCGTCTCGTGTTCCATACCAGGCAGGGTGTCCTTGACGTCAGCAGGGTCGGTCGAACCGGCCTCCCGAATACCGTTCGCGACCATTCGGATCGATTCGTAGCCGACGCGCGAAAAGTTGTCCGGGAGGTCGCCGTCGTAAGCGTCCTGGTAGTCGCTGACAAACGTCTGGTTGTCGCCGGTCTCGATCGTCGGAACGTACCGGGTCCCGCTGTAGATGCCGTAGGCACCCTCGCCCGCACCGGACATCACGGCCCGGAACGATCCGGTCGTCGTCACGATCGGAATGTCGTCGTGGAGCCCTCGATCTTTCGCCTGCGTGAGGAACGTCGCCAGGTCCGCGCCGGTCATCCCAACGACGAGCGCATCCGCCTCGTCGCTGGCGTCCGAAATCTGCGTGATGAACGAGGCGAAGTCCGTCGAACCGGGGTCCGAGCGGGTGATGCCGATTTCCTCGTACCCATCGCTGAGGTTCTCCATCCGCGTACTGATCTCGTTGTGGACGGAGTTGCCGTAGGCGTAGTCGGCTATGTGGTAGAACAGCTGGTCGCCCATTTCCTCGGCCATCCACCGCGACATGACTTCCGCGATCTGGGCAGTGCTCGTCTCGAACCGGAACACCCACTCGTTGCAGTTCTCCCCGGTGATGGAGACGTCGGCCGCCCCCGGCGTGTACAGCACCTCGTTGTTCAGGGCGAACTCGTTCATCGCCAGGGCGACCGAACTCGAGATGCACCCGGTGAAGAACTCCGCGCCCTGGGACTGGACGGCATTGTTCGCCTCCTGGATCGCGGACTCGGAGTCGAGCTGGGTGTCGTACTCCTCGTATTCGAATTCGAACTCGTACTCGTCGCTCTCGTTTATCTGCTGGATGGCCAGTTCCGTTCCTCGGTGGCGTTCTTCGGCCAGCGCGCTGAATGGCCCCGTGAACGGCTCGAGGACGGCAAGTGGAACGGTTCCGCTCGCGCCGCCGTTGCCGTTTCCGTTACCGTTGCCGTTGCCGTTTCCATTCCCGTTCCCGTCGCCATTGCCGTCACCTGACGATTGAATACACCCGGCGAGTCCGGTCAGCCCGGCTGCCCCGCCAGCGACTGCACCCCTCAAAAACTGCCGCCTGTTCCCCTGTCTCATGGTATCTCGAGTCACAAGTCCATCTATCGCGGATGTTGTATAAATATTCACCCGTAGATGAACGGGTTATATATGTCCCAGAAGTAGTTCGACTGTCGGAAAATCGACCGAAGACGAACGGTTCACCCCGAACGACGTTGAAATATTACTCCTGCATCTTGATGAGGAACTTCATGTCGCCCTCGAACACCACGTCGTCCTCCTGGTTCGTCATGGTGGTATCGATCGTCACCAGGCCCGCGTCGTCCTTGCTCGAGAGTTCGCGCTTCTCGGTGACCTCCATGTCGAGTTCGATGGTGTCGTCCATGTAGACCGGATTGGGGATGTTCATGTAGTTCATCCCGAGGAAGGCGTAGACCGTTCGCTCGACGATCCCACAGCGGTAGACGAACCCGGTCGCCAGTGTGAACGTCATCGGGCCGTGAGCGACCCGCCCGTCGAAGTGACCCTCCTCCGCGAAGTGTTTGTTCGTGTGGAGCTCGGTCCAGTCGCCGGTGAACATCGAGTGGAGGACGAAGTCGGACTCGGTCACGGTTCGGCCGACGCTCTCGAAGGTCTGTCCCACTTCGAAGTCCTCGAAGTAGTGAGGCTCGTAGCTGTATGCCATGATACGACTGTTCCAATAGAGCGGATAAATAGATTTTCCTCCCGTCATATGTCCCGACCGACGGCCCCTCGAGCAGCACACCCAAATCGCCTCGAATGACCCCTGGACCCGAGAGATTATGACGATTCCACCACAATCGACGCGCATGTACCGAATACTGGTCGGTCTGGACACGAACGTCGAACGAGCACAGGCCCAGGCTCGAATGATCGCCTCGCTGCCCGCAGCGAGTACGGACGTGACCGCAATCCTGACCCACGTCTTCCAGGAGAACCCGGAGGGGGCGTCGATCCAGCAACTCGATTCCGTCCGACGCGCCATCGACGTCCTCGAGGACCACGACGTCGAGTACGAGTACTTCGAGTCGAGTGGGGACCCGGCGAGCGAACTCGTCGAGGCGGCGGCCGACCTCGAGGCCGACATGATCTGTCTCTCCGGCCGCAAGCGGACGCCCACCGGGAAGGTGCTCTTCGGGAGCGTCACCCAGGCGGTAATCCTCAGTAGCGAGCGACCGGTGACGACCGTCTCGCCGTCGTCCGCAGCAGTGAGCGACCAGTGACGACCGTTTCGCCAGAGTGAGCGCAGGATCAGGACTCGCCGCACGTTCGAGACACTCGCTCGAGGCGGCGTTCGCCCCTCGAGAGTTATACAAAATTCAGGAGAAAAACCACTGCTTTAGCCGTGGGATGAATCCGTCACTGCTGAACCAAACCACGCTACAGTGGCAGGCCGACTCCCCAGCGTTTAAGAAATACCAGTGCTACATATAAGATATGGAGGTGCGGCGTACCGTCCCCGTTGCACTCGACGTGGACAGCGACGGCGCCGCACTCCTCGAAGACACCGTAGACACGTTCCTCTGGTCGGCACAGCACGTCGTAGACCACGCTTTCAAAGGTGACTACGTCACCACCAGCAAAACCACGCTAGACGACGAAACCTACGACGACGTACGCGAGAAAACGGACGGGTTCAACGGTGGGTTGGTGCAAGCCGCTCGGAACAAGGCCGCTGAAGCTTGCAAAAGCGTCGTCGCACGCTGGAAAAACGGCAAGAAAGCTTCGAAGCCGACGTTCACCAGCCCACACGTCGTCTACGACCACCGAACCGCCACATTCCACGACGATTACGTATCTCTCGCCACCACAGATGGTCGCATCGAAGCCGACTACGTACTGCCCGGCGAGGATAGTGACACGCCGCACTCGGAGTACCTATTTTCACACGAATACGAAATCACGGGTGCGGAACTACACTACCACAACGGCTACTGGGTGCTTCACGTCCACTGCAAGAAGGATGTGGAGTCTGACACGTCGGAGAAGGCAACACCTGAGAACGGAACGGTTCTCGGGGTTGACCTCGGCGTGAACAACCTCGCCGTCACATCGACGGGCACGTTCTGGACGGGCGACGAGTTCGACCACTGGCGGCGCGAGTACGAGAAACGTCGTGGCTCACTCCAACAATGCGGAACGCGCTGGGCACACGAGAACATCCAGTCAGTCGGACGGAAGGAAGAAGATCGGTTCAAGCTAATGCTTCACCGTATCAGCAACGAACTCGTCGCTGATGCTCGTGAGAACGGGTGTACGGTCATCGCGTTCGAGGACTTGACCGACATCCGTGAGCGAACTGGCGCGTCGTGGGGACACAAGTGGGCGTTCAACCGTCTGTACGAGTATGTCGAGTACAAAGCCGAGGAACACGGCATCACAGTTGAGCAGGTTGACCCCGAGAACATGTCACGCCGTTGCTCGCACTGTGGGTTCACGCACCCTGACAACCGCAACGGCGAGGAGTTCGAGTGTCTGAAGTGCGGGTACGAGAATCACGCAGATTACAACGCCGCGAAGAACATCGGCTTACGGTATCTCCGTCGGAACCAAACTGGGTCTGGCGGAGGCGCATCCTTGGGCGTGCGCTTGAACAGCGGGATAATGAACGTGAATGGAGGCTATTCTCCTGCCGAGGAATCGGCCAGAACGGGAGTCCACGCTGAATCCCACGACTTCAGTCGTGAGTAGCTCAAAAACTACCCACGCATGTTCGGGGAGAACGTGATGGTGCTGGCATCCGTATCTACTGACAAGAACGATAATGTCGACCGATACCTGCGCCGCCTGGAACCCGTCAGCGTGTGAGGGGACCGCTGGCTGTCCGCCCCGGTGCCCACGCTTCATCGACAAACACGGACGAGCGCTCCTCGTCGAACCAGCGAGCGACCGCCACCGCGAGGGCCTCCGAGCCATGTACGCGGACTACCCCGACGCACACCGGTCGATGGGACTGCCGCCGATTCGTCTCGAGCGAATCGATACCTGGCTCGACGCGTTGCTCGAGACGGGCACCAATCTCGTCGCTCGAGACGGGACGCGCGTCGTCGGCCACGCGGCCTACGCGGCAAACTCGAGCGCGGAACCCGAGTTCGTGATCTTCGTCGACCCCGACTACCACGACGGCGGCGTCGGGAGCGAACTCTGCCGGCACACGATCGCCACGGCCGCCGAGAACGGCCACGAGGCGCTCACGCTCGACGTGGACGCGGCCAACGAGCGAGCCGTACACGTCTACCGGAAACTGGGGTTTCGGATCACCGGTCGAAGCGGCGGCGACCTGGCCATGCGCCTCTCGTTCGACGAACCCATCGTCGACGCCGTCCGACTGCCGCCGGCCGAGCGGGAGACGCCCGCCTGAACGGCGCTCGAGCCGACCATCGGCGCGATTTTCTGTACACGTACAGTCGGCTGGTACGACGACTCGAGCGAGATCCGTAGACGGGCGGAACAGCGTCCGCAAAAGACCCAGAAACTCGGGCTACTCTCCCGTCCACTCCGGCTCTCGATCCTCGAAGAACGCGTCGATCCCCTCGTTCTTATCCGCGGTTCCGAACAGCTGAGCGAACAGTTCGGCCTCGTACTCGATGCCCTGCTCGAGGTCGGTCCGGGAAGCCGCCTTGACGGCGGTCTTGGCCAGTTCGAGGGCGACGGGGCTCTGCTCGGCCATCGACTCCGCGAGGCCGTAAACCTCCTCGTCCAGTTCCTCGGCGTCTCCACAGACGACATCGACGAGACCGATCTCGAGCGCCTCTGCGGCGTCGATCAGGTCGCCCGAGAGGATCAGGCGCATCGCCTGGCCCTCCCCGACGAGACGGGGGAGGCGCTGGGTGCCGCCACCGCCGGGCATGATCCCGAGGTTGATCTCCGGCTGGCCGATCTTCGCCCGCTCGTGGGCGATTCGCACGTCACAGGCCTGGGCGAGTTCGCAGCCACCGCCCAGCGCGTGGCCGTTGAGCCGGCCGATCACCGGCTGGGGCATGTCGTCGATGACCTCGTAGACGCGGGGGCGCTTCGAGATTTCACGCTGCTCGAGGGCGCTCCGATCGCGGAACTCGCCGACGTCGGCGCCGGCGACAAACGCCTTGGCCTCGTCGGCACCCGTGAGGACGACGACGCGGACGTCACTCTCGACGATGGCGGCCGCGATTTCCTTCAACTCGCGCCGAACCTGCGCGTTGAGCGCGTTTCGGGCGTCCGGGCGATCGATCGTGACGGTCGCGACGCCGGGCACGTGGTCGCCGACGCTCGCGTGGACCAGGTCGCAGTCCTCGGCCGCGGCGTCGACGTCCTCGACGCCGTCGATGGGTTCGTCGGGGAGCATCAGTTCGCCCCTCCGCGGTTGTCACCGTCTTCGCCGCCGTCACCCTCGTACTCGCCGCTGACGCCAACGATCTCGCCGTCCTCCCAGACGTAGAACCCCTCGCCGGTCTTCTTGCCTAACTTGCCGGCACGTACCTTCCGCTTGAGCGCCTGGGGCGGCCTGAACCGTTCGCCGAGTTCCTCGCGCAGGTACTCGAGGATGTCCAGGCGAACGTCGAGGCCGACCACGTCGCCGAGTTCGATGGGTCCCATCGGGTGGTTGTAGCCGAGTTCCATCGCGGCGTCGACGTCCCGCGGGTCGGCGACCCCTTCCTGGACCATCCGGATCGCCTCGACGCCGAGGGCGACGCCGAGTCTCGAGGAGGCGAAGCCGGGTGAGTCGGTCACTTCGACCGGCGTCTTGCCGATATCGTCGACGAAGTCGTGGGCGAACGCGACGGTGTCGTCGTCAGTCTGTTCGGCGACGACGATCTCGACCAGCCCCATGATGTGGACCGGGTTGAAGAAGTGCAGGCCGATCACCCGTCCGTCGCGTTCGGCCGCGCTCGCGATCTCCGTGATCGACAGCGACGAGGTGTTCGTCGCGATGATCGTCTCGTCGTCGACGAGTTCCTCCACGTCCTCGAGCGTTCCCGTCTTGAGGTCGATGTCCTCCGGGACGGCCTCGATCACGAGGTCCGCGCCCTCGACGGCGTTCGCGAGATCCGTCGTTCCCGAGAGGCGCTCGAGCGCGGCGTCGGCCTCCTCGCGGGTGACCTTGTCGCGTTCGATGCCGCCCTCGAGGTTGGCCTCGATGGACTCGAGGCCGTTCTCGACGTATTCGGTTTCGATGTCTCGCACGGTCACGTCGTGGCCCGCCATGGCCGTCACCTGGGCGATGCCGTGGCCCATGGTGCCGGCGCCGAGTACTGCGACTCGCATGTGTCGGGGTTTTCGGGGCTGTGTGAAAGCCGTTTCCGTTCGGGCGATACGTTCGGCCTGGCGAACAACCCTGCGCGTCGGGTCGTTCGCCGCCGCCCCGACCCCACAAGACCGACGACCACTGCAGGGAGCCAAACGCTTAACCCCCGACCGTCCGACCACCCTCGTGATGACAGACGCCGACGCAGAGGCCGTTATCGTCGATGCCGTACGGACGCCGCAGGGACGCAAGAACGGCGGACTCGCCGAGACCTACCCCGAGGACCTCGTCGTAACCGTCCTCGAGGCGCTGGTCGAACGCACGGGCGTCCCCGCCAAGGAGTGGGACGACTTCCGACTCGGCTGTGCCAACCAGGAGAACGAACAGGGGCGGAACCTGGCCCGCCAGTCGCTACTCGCCGGTGGCTTCCCGGAGACCGTCCCTGGAGCCACGACGACTCGGCTCTGTGGCTCATCGCTGACGACGCTCGTCGACGCCGTCCGGGCCGTCGAGACGGGCGACGGCGACGTCTACCCCGTCGCTGGCGTCGAGCACATGAGCCGGATCCCGTTCTCGAGTTGGCTCCACCCCGGCATCGAGGAGCGTTACGAAACCGACGACCTGCCGATGGGTGCGACCGCCGAACGGGTCGCCAGGCGGTACGACATTTCGCGGGAAGCCCAAGACGAATTCGCTCTTCGCTCGCACGAACGCGCGCTCGAGGCGTGGGACGAGGGTCGGTTCGACGACGAGGTCGTTCCGGTCGAAGCGCCTGACAGGACAGTTGATACGGATGAGGGCCCCCGCCCTGACACCGACCTCGAGACCCTCGCCGGCCTCCCCACCGTGTTCGCGGACGACGACGCGGCGACCGTAACGCCCGGCAACGCCTCCCCGCTGACCGACGGCGCCGCAGGGCTGCTCGTCACGAGTCGCGAGTACGCCGAGGAAGGCGGTCTCGAGATTATGGCCAGCGTCGGCGCCCGCGGCGTCGCCGGGGTCGATCCGACCGTGATGGGGACGGGGCCGATTCCCGCCACCAGGCAGGCGCTCGAGGCCGCCGACCTCTCGGTTTCGGACCTCGACCTCGTGGAACTCAACGAGGCGTTCGCCTCCCAGAGCCTCTACTGCGCCGACGAACTCGGGTTCAACGACGACGAGCTGAACGTCAACGGCGGCGCCATCGCGCTCGGCCACCCGCTGGGCTGCTCCGGCGCCCGCATTACGACGACCCTGCTCCACGAACTGGCTCGCCGCGACGGCCGCTACGGTCTCGCGACCATGTGCGTCGGGTTCGGCCAGGGCGTCGCCGTCGTCTTCGAGCGGGAGTGAGCCAGCTCGAGCGCGCTATTTTGTCGAGACGAAAATCCAGTTCGAGCGATCAGGACTCGAGTGCTCAGAACTCGGGCGCTCAGGAGTCGAGGATCAGGACTCGAGCAACTGCATCTTGAATCCGTACCGGGTCACGCCCTCTTGGGTGTAGATCCGCCGGACCGTCGCGTCGACGCTGTCGCCGACCGACACGGACGCCGTGTCGGGCGTCAGCACCTGCGTGGGGGTCGAGACGGGCTCGTCGTCGGGTTCGGGGCCGTCGAGGGCCACGACGGCGCTGACGAACGCCCCTTCGCGGGCCTGCTGCTCGACGAACTCCGGTGGGGCGCCACCCTGGCCGATCACGGTCGCGGCTTCGACGGTTCCCGTCCCGGGGAGTTCGACGTCGTCGTACTCGTCGAGCGTTCCGCACTCCCGACACGCGCCGGAAGGCGGGAACGCGAGCCGCCCGCACTCCCGACACCGGCCCGCGACCAGGCGGTGGCGCTGGGCCATCGTCCGTTTCCAGCTGGGGACGCTGACGTAGGCGCCGCCGCCGTCGGGTTCGCCGGGCGTCACGTCGCCGCGGATGCGGAGGTACTCGCCGTAGGAGAGCGTTCGATTGCCCTCGAGTGCGGTTTCGACGGGGACGCTGTCGCTCGAGTTGGAGTCACCGCCCGCGTCGGTCTCGTCGCCACCGTCCGCGTCGCCTCCGCCCACCTCGAGGCGCATCGCGATCGCGCCGCCGCCCGACCCGTACGCGACCAGGCCGAGCGAGCGGTGGCCGGCCTCGAGCGCCTTCGCGAGCCCGAGGAGGGTGCTCGCGGCGCCGGTGTCCCCGATGTCGTGGACGGTCGTCCCCGCCTGGATCCGTTCGGCGTCGCCCCCCAGCGCGCTCGCCGCACGGTATGGCAGTTTGCCGTTCGGCGACTGGAGGCAGACGGCGTCGACGTCCTGGAGGGAGGACTCGAGCCCCTCGACGGCCGACGCGACGGCGTCGGTGTAGGCGTCCCGGTCGTACTGCGTAATGTCGAGGCCGGTCGTTTCCCTCGAACCCGCCTCTCGATACCTGATTCCGGGGACGGCGTCGACGTACTCTCCGGCGTCAGTGACTCTCCCGGGGCCGTTGGGCGTCAAGACGAGCGCGGCGGCGCCCGCTCCACCCGCGTGCTCGTGTTCGTCCGAGGGGGCGCCACGTGGGGCGTCACTGGCGACGACCAGGACGGCGCCGTCGGTCGCGGTTTCGAGGCCCGTCCGGAGTGCGTCTGCGCCGACGCGGGTGCTCCCGGTGAACTGGCGGCTCTCGAGCGACGAGGCAAGTCCGAGGAAGCTGGTCAGGCGCGGCCCCAGCGCCTCCTCTTCGTACGGTGGCGTGGTCGTCCCGAGGAGGAGGTGCGTAATGGTTCCGGGGTCGACGTCTGCGGCCTCGAGCGCCCGTTGGGCGGCCTCGTAGGCCATTGTCAGCGTATCTTCGTCGCCAGCGGGGACGGCGGTCTCGGAGATGCCGGCGCCCTGGAACTGCCCCCAGGCCTCCGTGATGGCCTCCGCAGTGAGCCGGTAGTCGGGGGCGTACGCGCCGACGCCCGCGATACCAAGCTTTGTCGCCTCGCTCGGGCCGGGCGCCTCGCCGCTCGCTCGAGAGGCGGTCATCGCGCCACCTCCCGCTCGAAGACGTGGACCGCCGTCGCGCCACCGCTCCCGCCCACGTTGTGGGTGAGCCCGTAGCGTGGGTCCTCGAGTTGGCGGTCGCCCGCGTTTCCGGTCAGTTGATCGAAGACCTCGACGACCTGCCCGGTGCCGGTCGCACCGATGGGGTGACCTTTCGACTTGAGGCCGCCGGAGGTGTTGACCGGGAGGTCGCCGTCCGGGTCGGTGACGCCCTCGCGGAGGAGTCGCGGCGCCTCCCCGGGTTCGCAGAAGCCCAGGTCCTCGTAGGCGATGAGTTCCGCGATGGCGAAGCAGTCGTGGACCTCGGCGAAGTCGAGGTCGTCGGGGCCGATTCCCGCGCGCTCGTAGGCTCGTCTGCCGGCTTCCTGGGAGGCCGAGATGCTCGTGTAGCTGTCGCGTTCCGCGAGGCCGACCCGCTCGCTGGCCGCACCGACGCCCGCGACGCGAACGCGCTCGTCGGTGTACTCGGCCACGACGTCCTCGCTGGCGAGGAGGACCGCGGCGGCGCCGTCGGAGGTCGGACAGCAGTGGTAGAGATTGAGGGGGTCGGCGACCGCCGGCGCCGCGACGACGTCCTCGAGCGAGCACTCGAAGTCGAGGTGGGCCTTCGGATTCTTCGCGCCGTTGGCGTGGTTCTTGACGGCGACTCGCGAGAGGTCCTCGGGGGTCGCGTCGTAGGCGTCCAGGTAGGCGCTGGCCATCTGGGCGTACACACCGGAGAAAGTGGTGCCGGTGAGGCGTTCCCACTCGGTCTCTCCGGAGACGCCGAGCCAGTACTTCGTGGTGTCGCCGGACATGTCGGTCATGACCTCGAAGCCGCCCGCGAGGACGACGTCGGCCATGCCGCTCCTGATCGCCTGGACGCCCTGGCGGACGGCGAAGCCGCCGGCGCCGCAGGCGTTCTCGATCCGCGAGCAGGGCACGTTGTGGAGGCCGACGTGTTCCGTGACGGCCGGCCCCGAGAGGCCGATCTGGCGGCCGCCGACGCCGAGGGTGGCGACGACCGCCTCGTCGACGTCGTCCGTGTCCAGGCCGTGGTCGACCCGATCTCTGGCGGCCGCGTACGCCTCCGCGAACAGGTCCCGGTAGCCTCGCTCCGGGAACGAACCGAAGGCGGTCTGTCCAGCACCGATGACGTAGACGTCCCGCATACCCGGTCCTTGTCAGGTGGCGGGTATATAGCTTCGGACCCTGGCAGTTGTCGCTCGAGTCGAGTCGCTGTCACCATCGACGGACGTTGCGTTCCCCGACGCCGTGGGTGGTTTGTGCCTACCACATAATTTTTGGTGCCCCACTCCAGAGAGGGAGATGAGATGGCCTACCAGGCAATAGAGACCGCTCCGCGGAACGAACTCCGGGAGTGCCAGAACGAACGCTTACAGGAAACGGTGCGAAACGCCTACGAGAACGTCGACTTCTACCGGAACGCGCTCGAGGACGCCGGACTCACCCCCGACGACATCGAGACGGTCGACGACATCACGAAACTCCCCTTCACGACGAAGGAGGACTTCCGCGACGAGTACCCCGACGGCCTGTTCGCCGTCGACAACGAGGACATCGTCCGGATCCACGCCTCCTCGGGAACCACCGGAAAGCCGAAGATCGTCTCCTACACACAAAACGACGTAGACGTCTGGAGCGACGCCGTCGCCCGGTGTCTCGAGGCCGCCGGCCTCGGCGCGGGCGATACGGTTCAGAACGCCTATGGCTACGGGCTCTTCACAGGCGGTCTCGGGCTCCACTACGGCGTCGAGGAACTGGGCGCGACCGTAATTCCGATCGGCGGCGGCAACACCCAGCGCCAGGTCGAGATGCTCCAGGACCTCGGGAGCGACGCCATCGCCTGCACCCCGTCGTACGCGCTGTACCTCGCCGAGACCGCGGCAGACATGGGCGTCGACCTCAAGGACCTCCCGCTGCGGGTGGTCATCTTCGGTGCCGAACCCTGCACGGACCCGATGCGCGAGGCCATCGAGGAACGCCTCGGCGTCAAGGGAATCGACATTTACGGCCTCTCCGAAATCGTCGGTCCCGGCGTCTCCATCGAGTGCGTGGAGGCCCAGGAGGGACTGCACATCCACGAGGACCGGTTCTACCCCGAGGTCGTCGATCCCGAGACCGGCGAACCCCTGCCGGAAGGAGAAGAGGGCGAACTCGTCCTCACGACGCTCTCGAAGGAGGCCCTTCCCGTCCTCCGGTATCGGACCGGCGACCTGACGACGCTCTCGAGCGGGGAGTGTGAGTGCGGACGCACCACGATCCGCATGGACAACGTCACCGGTCGCTCCGACGACCTCGTGATCATCCGTGGGGTCAACTTCTACCCGAGCGAGGTCGAGGACGTCGTCCTCGAGTTCGACGAGGTGGCGCCTCACTACCGGATCGACCTGGACAGAGTGAACAACCTGGACACCCTCGAGATCACCATCGAGTGCGAGCACGACTTCGAGGGCGACCGCGAGGAACTGCGCGACCGGGTACTCACCCGCCTCCAGAACGTACTCTCGTTCACCCCCGATACCCTCACGATCGAGGAGCCCGGTGGCATCGAGCGGACGGAAGTCGGGAAGGTCAAGCGCGTCTACGACCACCGCTGAAGCCAGTTCTCGGTGAACGGAGCGCGATTTCGAAGACCGGTTCTCAACGTGTTCTCGAGCGTCGATTCACGAGCATTGGTATAGAGTCTATAGTATTAGGTATAGAATCTATAGTTTTAACCAGAGAGTGACTGAAGACTCGAGCGACCAGCCCGAACCGGGGAGCTAGTCGAGAGGGAGTCGCGCCAGTCCGGCAATGCGGCCATGGACCAGAACGTACGGTGGCCGGAAGCACGTGCCCGCGATAGCGGGCCGTGCGACTCGGGGAATAGCTGGCGTCCGTCCTGGCGGACTGAAAGGGCGAACGACGCTCGCGCCGAGAGGGCTTTCGTCGTATTTGTCGCCGTGTTCGTGGCCGACCTTCGTCGTGTCTGTGGTTCTCGTGATCGATCACCGGTCGATCCGTGCCTCGTCTCCCGTATCGCTCGAGCCGACGTCCCTCCCGACGTTCGGTTGCCCCCACCAGTAGTTTCTTGCCACCCGACCACACTGGCTGTGGGTATGGCAGACACCGACGCGCTGCGCGAGCACATCGAGAGCGATCCCTACTGTGCCACCCTCGGCATCGACCTCGTCGACTTCGAACCCGGCCTCGCCCGGACCGAACTCGAGGTCACCGAGGACCTGACGAACTTCCACGGGACGCCCCACGGCGGGGCGGTCTACTCACTGGCCGACGCGGCGTTCGCGGCCGCCTCTAACTCGCACGGGGATACCGCCGTGGCCCTCGAGACGAACATCTCCTACCTCGAGGCGGTGGACGTGGGCGACGTCCTGACGGCGACAGCGGAGGAGACCCACGTCACCGGTCGCACCGCGGAGTACGAGGTAATCGTTACCGACGAGGCCGGCGATCGGATTGCGACGTTCCGCGGTCGCGTGTACATTCTCGGGTGATCGATCGAGTCGATCTAAAACCGGTCCTCGTCGAAGCGTGTCTCGAGACCCGCCTCGAGGTGCCGAACACGACTCTGACGACGAGCACAACGAGCGACGAACCACCTCACGCGAAAATCTGTCGAAACAGCGCCTCTTCCGCCCGGCGCAGCCGCTCGAGGAACGCCGACTTGCTGATCCCCAGTTCCGTCGCCACCGCCTCCGAACTCGTCCCCCGCGGGATCTCGAAGTATCCCAGCTCCATGGCCACCCGGAGACACTCCTCCTGGGCGGGCGTCAGGTCCCACTGCTGGCTCGGCGCCTCCTGGGCCTCCGACTCCATGGGATAGACGCGCTCGAGGCGCACGCCGACGGTGTCGCCCGCGGTCTCCATCACGTTCTTGAGCACGTCCCGACCGACGACGGCCCCGAAGACCGTGGCGGCACCGTTGCGGTAGCGGAGCGTCTCGACGATCAGGCCGCCGTTGATCAGGTCGTGGACCACGCAGGGCTGCTTCGAGAGACACCGGAATCGGTACCGCCCGTCGACCTCGGTGACGTGGAGGTAGCGGATGCGGTCGTCGGCGTCGAGCGTCTCGACGAAGTGGTCGTTTCGCGGCGAGCTAAACTGCAGCAGATCGTAGCCGTCGGCCCGCAGCTGTGGCGCCTGGGCGTGGACCTCGAGGTCGACCGACTTCGTCGCCTCGGCGAGCGGGCAATCGTCGTGCTGCACCCGGAATTCGACGGCGAGACACTCCTCGATCATGCAGAAAAATACGCGCGAGAGTATTTAAAACCCCGTCATGTGGCGGTCAACTGCTAAGGGTCGAAACGACGTGTAGTATAATGAACGATGGACATCGACACCGTCAAAGAACGGGCCGGGCCGCGGGAGTTTAGCCCCGCGGACGACATGCCCCTCGAGTACCGGGAGGCTGCCACCCGGATGATCGAGTTCCACGCCAACAGCGAGATCATGGGGGCATACCTCGAGCGGCCGTTCATTCGACAGGCACCGAGTATCGACCGCAAACTGGCCTTCTCGGCGAAGGTGCAGGACGAGATCGGCCACGGGCAGTTGCTCTACCGTGCGGCGGAGTCGCTGGGCGTGAAGACGCGCGAGGAGATGCTCGACGACCTGGCCAACGGGAAGGGGAAGTTCCTCAACTGCTTCCACTACCCGATGGACAGCTGGGTCGAGACGCCGATGATCGCCTTCTTCGTCGACGGCGCTGCGATGCGCCGCCAGGCGACGCTGCGACGCACCAGCTGGGAGCCCTACGCCCACGCCATGGACAAGGTGTGCTTCGAGGAGGGGTTCCACGTCAAACACGGCGAGAGCATCCTCGCGGAGCTGATGACCGGCTCGAAGAAAGAACAGGAGATGACCCAGGAGGCCTTCGAGACCTGGTGGCCCCGGATCATCCAGTTCTTCGGGCCGACCAACGACAAGAGCACCCACCACGACTTCTCCGCCGCGGTGGGGCTCAAAGCGCAGTCCAATGACGACCTGCGCTCGATGTTCCTCCGGGAGTACATCCCGAAGGCCGAGCGCTACGGGCTCGAAATTCCCGACGAGCCACGTATCCGCGAAACCGACAACGGCTACGAGGTCGTCGAGGACGACCTGGACTGGGACGAGTTCTTCCAGATCGCGAAGAACGACTACGAGCCCGGTCTCGGCCAGATCAACGGCCGTAAGCAGGCCCAGGACGCCGTCCAGTGGGTCCGCGATAGCCTCGAGTGGGAGAACCGACCGACCGGCAGCCCGAAACCACAGGCGGCTGACTGACCATGATCTGGGAAGTATTCCGACAGGAAGAGCAAGGTGGATACCACACCCACTGTGGCAACGTCCACGCGCCCGACCGCGAGATGGCCAGGCAGTTTGCAGCCATCCAGCACGGACGGCGCAAGGCGACCAACAGCCTCTGGGTCGTCCCGAAGGAAGAGGTCGCGGAAATCGACGCCGACGAGACCTCCTTCGGCGGCACGACCGACAAGAGCTACCGCTGGGGGCCGACCTACAAGTCCGACGTCGATCACGCCGCCGAGGTCATCGAATCGGACAAGGAACAGGAAGCCGCCGAACGACAGCGCTCGAAAGCGCAGGGTGACGACTGATGGCGAGTGCTGAACCCGTCACGACCGACGACCTCTCGGCCGACGAACGAGACGCGCTCGAGGCGCTGTTGCTCCGGTTGGCGGACGACGAGTTCGTCCTCGCCGAGCGCTACACCGAGTGGCAGGTCCGCTCGCCAACCCTCGAGTCCGACCTCGCGCTGTCGAACAACGCCCAGGACGAACTGGGCCACGCCCGCCTCTGGTACGACGTGCTCGAGGACCTGGGCTACGAGGAGCACGAACTCATCTACGAGCGCGAGGCTGACGCCTGGCGCCACAGCACCCTCGTCGAACGGCCGTTCCCCGGGGGCGACTGGGCCGACGCCATCGTCCGTCACTACCTCTACGACGTGGCGGAGAAGCGCCGCCTCGAGGCGCTCGAGGACTCGGCGTACCCGAAACTCGCCGACCGCGTCGGCAAGATTCAGGCCGAGGAGCGCTACCACCTGGAACACGCCCAGAACTGGATGGAACGGCTTGCTGACGACGACGCAGACGACGGCGGCCGAGAACGCCTCCAGCAGGCCGTCGACCGGCTGTTCCCGTACGCACTGACCCTGTTCGCCCCCGTCGACGACGAAACCGAGGCGACAATCGAGGAGGCCGGCTTCCGCGACGCCACGCTCGAGGAGCTGGCCACCGACTGGGCGAGCGAGGTCGTGCCGTTCCTCGAGGGACTGGGACTCGACGTGCCGATCGGCGAAGACGATGTCCTCGACCTCGACCCGGACGTTCCGCGCGGACGCGACGGCGACCACACCGACGTCTGGGCGGACCTCCGCGAGGAGTTCACCAGCACCTACCGCGAACTGGGTCGCTCGGGGGCGACGAAGATCATGGAGAAACCGGAGTAACGCCTCCAGGCACCCGTCCCGTACCCACTGCTACCAACCACAATGAACCGTAACACACCATCCGATGTCGACGTTGACGCCGATGCCACGCTCGAGGCCGACCCACCGACCGAGGGAGTCGACGGAACCGACGACGGCCTCGAAACCGGGTTCGACCCGGACCTGGACGCTGAGAACGAGGCGACCCCGTGTTCGTACACCGACTACCGATCCGGCGAGGCCGTCGAGGACCTCCCGGCGACCGGCGAGGGCGCGACGGGCGTCGAAGCCGCCGTCTGGGACGCCCTCTACGGGGTCGAGGATCCCGAGATGCCGGTCAGCATCGTCGACCTCGGCCTGATCTACGGGCTCGTAGTCGAGGACGGCCACGCGACCGTCGACATGACGCTGACGTACTCTGGCTGTCCCGCACGGGACATGCTCCAGGACGAGATCCGAGAGACCGTCGCGGACGTCGACGGCGTCGAGTCGGTCGACCTCCGCCTCGTCTGGAGTCCCGGCTGGACCATCGAGATGGTGACCGAACAGGGCCGATCCGACCTGCGAGAGTTCGGGTTGAGCGTCTAATATGCGCGAGACAGATCCATCCGTGATGACGAGCGGCGAGGCGTCGGGAGCGGAGTGTCCGTACTGCGAGTCGACGGACACCGTCCGCGAGCATCCGAAAGGCCCGTCGCTGTGTCGCTCGATGCACTACTGCAACGAGTGCCAGCAGCCGTTCGAGAAGTTCGAGTAACGGAGACGGTCGACTGAGCGACGAGGACTCGAGTGATGGAGTCGCAGAGCGGCAGAGTAGCGGGTCGCGCGGGAATCGTAACGCTCGCCGACGCACAAACCACCCGCGTGCGGCGACCCCCCGGGGCGCCAAGAACTATAGGCCTCCCCTTCGTCCCCTCGAGACAGCATGGTCGCATCCGACGAACGGCTCCCGCGGGAGGAACGCCGGGAACAGCAGACAAAGCGGCTCCGTGAGACCGTCGAACGCGTTTGCGAAAACGTCCCATTTTACGAGGAGCGGCTCACAGCAGCTGGCGTCACGGCCGACGACATCGAGACGCTCGAGGACGTCACCAAACTGCCGTTCACGACGAAAGCCGACTTTCGAGACACCTACCCCGACGGCCTGTTCGCCGTCGACGACGAAGACGTCGTCCGCATCCACGCCTCCTCGGGGACCACCGGAAAGCCGAAGATCGTCGCCTACACCGCGGGCGACCTCGAGCTCTGGAACGAGGTGATGGAACGAGCGATGTGGGCCGCCAACCTAGACGCAGGCGATACGGTCCAGAACGCCTACGGCTACGGGCTCTTCACCGGCGGCCTCGGCTTTCACGCCGGAGCGGAGTCGCTCGGGGCGACGGTGATTCCGGCGAGCAGCGGCAACACCCAGCGCCAGGTCGAACTCGCCGCGGACCTCGAGAGCGACGCGCTCTGTTGTACGCCCTCCTACGCGCTGTACTTCGCGGAACGGGCCGAGGAGATGGGTATCGATCCGCGGGAACTCCCGCTGTCGGTCGTCCTCTACGGCGCCGAGCCCTGCACCGAGCCGATGCGAGAGGCCATCGAGGACCGGCTCGGCGTCACGGGGATCGAGAACTACGGCCTCTCGGAGCTGATTGGGCCCGGCGTCGCCGTCGAGTGCGCTCACGCCCAGGACGGGCTGCACATCCAGACCGACCACTTCTACCCCGAGGTGGTCGATCCCGACTCCGGCGACCCATTGCCGCCTGGCGAGGAGGGCGAACTCGTGCTCACCTCGCTCACGAAGGAGGCCCTGCCCGTGCTTCGATACCGGACCGGCGACATGACCACCCTGATCGAAGCGCCCTGTGACTGCGGTCGAACCACGATCCGAATGGACGGCGTCACCGGCCGCGCCGACGACCTGCTAATCGTCCGTGGCGTCAACCTCTATCCCAGCCAACTCGAGGCCGTGATCCTCGAGTTCGACGCCATGGCGCCCCAGTACCGGATCGACCTGTATCGCGAGGGCGCGCTCGACCGACTCGAGTTGACGGTGGAACTCGAGCGTGGGTTCGATGGGGACGAAGAAGCGCTCCGAGAACGGTTGCTCGAGGCGATCTCGAGCACGCTCTCGTTGACTCCCGACACGCTAGACCTCGTGGAGTACGGCTCGATCGAACGAACCGAGGTTGGGAAGGTCAAGCGGGTGTACGACCACCGCTGATTCGGATAGCACCAAACCGACTGAATCGGCGCCGGGCGACGACCGCGGCCGTTCGCCCTGCTACTCGAAGTTGATGTTCACGTTCTTCGCCTGCGTGTACTCGCCGATGGCTTCGGCGCCCTGCTCGCGGCCCTCGCCGCTCTCTTTGACCCCGCCGAACGGCGTCTGTGGGAAGGTGACGGGATACTCGTTGACGCTCACCATCCCGTACTCGAGGTCGCGGGCGAAGCGGTGGGCCCGCGAGAGGTCGTTTGTCCAGACGCCGGCGAGCAGGCCGTAGGGCGAGTCGTTGGCGACCTCGAGCGCCTCCTCCTCGCTCTCAACCTCGATGACCGAGAGCACTGGTCCGAAAATCTCCTCGCGGGCAACGGTCATGTCGTTGGTCACGTCAGTCAACACGGTCGGCTCGAGGAAGTAGCCCTCCCGGTCAGGGACCTCGCCGCCGGTCGCGACGGTCGCGCCCTCCTCGAGGCCGGTTTCGACGTAGTCGGCGACCTCGTCACGGTGACTCTCGCTGACGAGCGGGCCCATTCGCGCGTCGTCGTCGATGCCGTTCCCGAGCGGCGTGTTCTCGGCGCCGGCGACGACGCTCTCGACGACCTCGTCGTGGACGTCCTCGTGGACGACGAGTCGGGAGCCAGCCCAGCACATCTGCCCAGCGTTCATGAAGATGCCGTAGTGGACGCCCTTCGATGCGGCCTCGAGGTCCGCGTCGGGGAAGATAATGTTTGGTCCTTTCCCGCCGAGTTCGAGCGTAACACCGGTGACGCTGTCGGCGGCCTGGCCCATCACGCGCTTGCCGATTTCCGTGCTGCCAGTGAAGGCCACGTGGTCGACGCCCTCGTGTTCGGCCAGCGCCGCCCCGGCGACGCTTCCACGGCCGGGAACGACGTTGAGCACGCCGTCGGGAAGCCCGACTTCTTCGGCGGCCTTCGCGTAGTACAGCGCGGAGAGGGGCGTCTGGCTCGAGGGCTTGACCACGGCGGTGTTGCCACAGGCGAGTGCCGGGGCGAGACTGCGTCCCGCTAGCTGGAACGGGTAGTTCCACGGGACGATGTGGCCCGTCACGCCGACGGGCTCTCGGATGGTGTAATCGAGGCGGTCACCGGGGACGGGAATCTGATCGCCCGCGAGCTTGTCCGCCCAGCCGGCGTAGTACCGGAACGTGTCGATGACCATCCCGACCTCGAGGGTCGCCTCGAACTGCGTCTTGCCGTTGTCGTGGGATTCGACGAGCGCGATTTCGTCCTTCCAGTCCTCGAGCTGGTCCGCGAATGCCTGCAAGTACGCCGCCCGCTCGGCGGGGTCGAGCGAAGCCCACTCGCTTCCGCGCTCGAGCGCGGCGTCGGCCGCCGACACGGCGGCGTCGACGTCTGCTTCGCCAGCCGCCGCGACCGTCGCGTAGGTCGTCTCGTTCGCGGGGTCGACCGTCTCGATCTGCCCGCTGTCTTCGCCGTCGGCCCATTCGCCGTCGATGTAGAGGTCCATTGGACCCGTGTAGCTCATGCACGAAAACCGACGGACGGAAGCGTGTTATAGGTTGCTGTAACGGCACGCCTCAGGGCGTGCTCGGAGGGGGGTCTCAGTTGCGTCGCACGGCTCCCAGCGCGGCGAAGACGACTCGAGTGAGAGCCCCGCCCGGAAGACGGTGGCCCGGCTTGGGATCCGGACTCGACGCCGCAGGGAGCGCGACGGCGACATCCCAAACGATTATCGTTCTCGAGAGACGTTCCGACGTATGGACGGGGACGACCTGCCGCCGATGCGCGTCGATCACACCGGAATCGCCGTCGAATCCATTCCGGAGGCCGAACCGCTCCTGTTCGCCCTCGGCTGTGAGAAGATTCACGAGGAGCCGAGCAAGTACGGGTCATTCACCTGGGCGACCTACGTGCTCGGCGGCGCCTCCCGACTCGAACTCATCGCCCCGCGACCGGGGTCGGAGTCCTTCCTGACCGACTACCTCAAGGAACACGGCCCCGGCCTCCACCACGTCACCCTCGAGGTGGCCGATCTCGAGGCCGCAGTCGAGGCACTGGAGGCGGCCGAGGTGTCGGTCATCGACTACAACGAGTTCGAGACTTGGGGCGAGGCGTTCGTCTCCCCGGCGAATCCCACGGGCGTCCTCTTCCAGCTGATTGAGTACTACGAGGGGTACGCCGGCGAACGGGACGCTGGCTGTCGATTGTTCGTCGATGGAACACCCCTCGAGTGAGTCCGTTCTCGCTGGCCGGTGGCCCGTCCGCCAGTTCGCGACTAGCCGACCGGGCGTTCGCGCTGAAAGCGTGATGAATTAGTATAGATTACGAGCATAGCTATGTAATAGTGTGTCAGTTACTAACGTAATACGGCGCGTTCGGCCTGGATTGGTCATTTATCGGAATTAAATAATTGACCAAAGTATGGTATTTCTGTATCGAGAACGGAAATTGGCGCCGGTGACGTCGATCGAGAGGAATCGGCTTTGACGGCGTATACTTCTGAAAAAGGCCAGCAGCAGTCTTCGACGTCGGGGATCCCGTACGGCCAGCGTACAAGGTCGATGAAGTTCAGATTCTGCCGTAATTAGCTCTATAACGGCTATATGGTCGACCCTTGTATCGTCGAAGCGGAGGGGCGATAAAATCGAGAGTATGAGTATATGTTTGTCGACATATTAGTGAAATAGTACAGTAACTTATGATACGTCGTCGATTCCCTCGAGCAGGTATCGGGCACTCGCGAGATTCGTCGCCAGGGCGGTGTCGTGGACGTCACAGATCCGCAAGAGTGCCGAGATGTCGGGTTCGTGCGGTTGGGCCGTGAGCGGATCGCGCAGGAAGACGATCCCGTCGAGAAGGTCCTGGGCCACCTCGCTGCCGATCATCAGGTCGCCGCCGAGCGGTCCCGACTCCTTCCGTTCGATCTCGAGGTCGGTCGCCTCGAGGAGGCGTTTGCCGGTCGTTCCCGTCGCGATGAGGTCGTAGTCGGCGAGCACGTCCTCGTACTCGCGAGCGAAGGCGATGAGGTCGTCCTTCTTCTCGTCGTGGGCGATGAGTGCGAGTCGAACCATAGGCTCGATTCGTCCTCGAGGGGCAAGATACCTCGGGCGCTCGCCCTCGAGTCTACGAGCGCCAGTACGCCGGGAGTAAGAGGACGAGAACGGGGATAATCTCGATGCGACCTATCCACATCATGAAGATCATGACGAAGCGCGTGAACAGCGGAAAACCGGCGTAGTTTTCGAACGGACCAGCCAGGCCGAACGCGGGCCCGATGTTGAGGAAGATGGAGGCGGCCGCGCCGAGGGCCTCGAATTCCGAGACGGTGATCCCGTCGCGCGCCGCGTCGACAACGATGAAGATGGTCAACAGGAAGAAAATGATGATCGCGAGCATCACGTAGGCGAAGATGTCGTTGATCGTGTCCTCGTCGACGACGGTATCGCCGAGTCGGACGGGTCTGACCGCTCGCGGGTGGATGGAGAGAAAGAGGTTGCGAGCCAATCCTTTCAGGATCACGAGCCAGCGCAGGGACTTGATCGAGCAGGTCGTACTGCCGGCCATGCCGCCGACGAACATCCCCAGAAAGAGGATGTGTTTCGCGCCGGGATTCCAGAGGTCGAAGTTTACCGAGGCGTACCCCGTCGTCGTCACCATCGAGACGACGTTGAACAGGCCGTGTCTGAGCGTCGCCTCGACGCCTACTGTGTCCCCGGCGAGGCCGATAAGGAGCGAGACGAGCGCTCCGAAGACGGCGATGACGCCGATGTAGAAGCGAAACTCCTCGGACTCGAGCGGCCGTGTGTACGACCCGCGGGCGACCGCGTAGAGCAACACGAAGTTCGTCGCGCCGACGATCATGATCGGGATCATCGTCCACTGCACGATCGGCGTGAACGCCCCGATGCTATCCGGTTCGGGCGAGAAGCCAGCCGTCGAGACGCTCGTCAGCGCGTGAGAAATCGCGTTGAAGAGGTCCATCTCCGGCGCCAGACCGAGGAGATGAAACGCGTAGAAAATCGCCGCCGCCGCAACCGTCAGCCCGACGTAGAGTCCCCAGATGAGCCGTGCCGTGCTCTCGATTTCCGGGGTGAGCTTCGTGACCGTCTGGGTCTGGGTCTCGGTCTCCATCAGCTGTGCACCCCCGACCATCAGGTTCGAGAGCAGGCCGATGGCGACGATCAGAATGCCCAACCCGCCGAGCCACTGCTGGATCTGTCGCCAGAGCAGGATCGAGCGCGGCTGGTTCGTGAAGTCCCAGCCGCTCATCACCGTCGCGCCCGTCGTGGTCAGGCCGCTCATGCTCTCGAACATCGCGTTGACCGGTCCCTCGAGTCGGCCAGAAAAGGCGGAGGCGGGGTCAGCACCCAATCCCAGCAGGACGAACGGAATCGCGCCGATCAGCGCGACTCCGAACCACGTCAGCGCGACCATCAGGAACGCCTCGCGCTGACCGAGGTCGCGCTCGTCGGTCAGGCGCTCGAGCAGCGTGCCGACGGCGACGGTGCAGGCGATGGCGACGACGAACGGAATCGTCTCGTCGCCGTCGAGGGCCGCGAGCGCGAGCGGCGCGGCTAGTGGGACAGCGAGCCAGAAGAGAACGGTCCCCGTCACGCTACAGCTCGAGCGCCAGTCGACTCGGATCCTCATCGAACGACTCGACCTGTGTCAGCGACGGTGATAACGATACTGGGTTTCGTCGTCCGATACGGGTGGGTTTCAGCGGGATTCGATCGTGACGTTGGGGGTACGGTGTCAGGGGCAGGGCGTCGAGCGTTCGGTTTCGAGGGGAAAGCGTCGAGAGTGCGGCGTCGAGAGTGCAGCATCGAAGGCCACGGGCTCACTCGAGCGCCGCGAGAAAATTGTTCAGGAGCGCGGAGCGTTCGTCCCTCCAACTCTCTCCGTCGGGGGGTAAGTAGCGGACGACGACCATTTCCCCCTCGTTTGGCTGGTCCACCGCGTCGACCCACCGGGTTCCCTGCCAGAGACCCGTAACTTCGACGCGCCCCTGCCGTGCGTGCGTGTACGTTCGGCCGCGCTCGAGGCCGCTATCGGCGGGCGAGTGAGATGTGTTCGTTCCGTTTCTCATACGCGTTGTTCTACTTCAAGTGCTTTTTCCTGACTGCTTGCGGTCGAAGGTTTCGGATCACCGCTTCGAGAGCATCCGATTGCGCCGTTCGCACTGAGGGAAGCGACCGTTTCGTGGGGGCGAAAGAGGCGTCAATCGGGCCAGGTGAGCCAGGTTGGACACGTTGGACTAATCAGGAGTCGTACCTGCAAACGCGTCGTTCCGCGACTGTTCCCGCGGGTGTCAGACCGTGAGACCGGCCCGTTCTGTGTCGCGAGACTCGAGCACATCACCGAGCGAGGCTCGAGAAGATCGTCGACCGCTGATCAGGAGCCGGATTTCGTTCTTGTCTCGGCTTCTTCTTCTGTTTCTGTCGACGCTTCGCCTCCTGGACGGCCGAAGAGCCGTTCGCGGAGCGACCGTTTGGCCGGACGCTCCGCGAGCAGGACCGAACAGTCGACCTCATCGACGACGTCGAACACGAGCGAGCCGCCCACGAGCCGGGAGAGTAGCCCCTTTCTGGTCGCGCCGAGGACCACCATCGTGTGATCGTTCGCGGCGCGCTCGATGGCTCCCTCGACGTTGCCGTCTGTTTCTACGAGGAGGGTCGCGTTGCCGAGCCCGTGGTCGTCGGCCCAGGTGCCGAGGAACGCCGTTCCTTTCGCCCGGTCGGTGTCCTCGTCGACGACGTGCAAGATCGACACGTCGGCGCCGTGGACGTCTCGAAGCGCCTTGGCAGCCTCGGCGCTGAGGTCCGAATCCGGCCCGCCAGCCGTCGGCACGAGCACGCGTGAGGGGTCGAACCCGCGGTCTTTGAACACCAGGAAGTCACAGGGGAGGTTCATCGTGAGGTCCTCGAGGCCGGCGCTGGTCCGCCCGCTGGTCCACGGTCGGTTCGGGCTCCAGCCCATGACGACCGTGTCGGCGTTCAGCCGTTTAGCGGAGTCGACGACCTCCTCGAGCGATCGGTGAGAGACCACGGTGTGGGTTTCGATCTCGACGTCGTACTCCGCGGCGACCCTCCGGGCGTTCTTGAGGAGCCGACTCGACTCGCCGTCGACCGTCTCGAGCTGATTGGCCACGTACTCGAGGGACGTCTGGTCGGGGACCTCGACGACGTGAACGGCGTGAACGACGCCGTCGTTCTGGTCGGCCATCGTACAGCCGAGGGCGACCAGTTCGTCCTCGGTCCGGGGGTTCGAGACGGGGACCATCACGTTGTAGGGGGCGGTCGCGTCGGGGGAGGCAGCCTCGGCGGCTGAAACCGCGATGTCGGGCATTTCTTCGGACCGGTCGCGGACGTACTCGCCGAGAACGCCCTGGATTGGCGTGCGGTAGCGTGCGTAGAGAACGTACCAGAGAATGGCGCCGGCGACGAACACCACTGCCAGGATCTGGGAGGTGAGGTCCATGAAGTAGATGAGTCCCAGCGACAGGACGAATCCGAGAATCGGTACGATCGGGTACAGCGGAACCGTGAAGTCTGGATCGTAGTCGGGGTGGTCGGTTTCGCGGAAGACGATCAGCGCGGCGTTCATCAGGGCGTAGACGATCAGGTGGAGGACGCTCGCCGCTTCCGAGAGCACCTTGACGTCTCCGCCCATGACGACGATGAAGACGATGATCAGCCCGCCGGTAACGACGATCGATCGGTAGGGTGTCGCGAATCGCGGATGGATTTCGTTGAGCCAGTCGTTGACGATCTTGTCCCGACCCATCGCGAAGTTGATCCGGGCCGACGCCAGAATCGAGGCGTTGGCCGACGAAGCCGTCGCCAGCAGCGCACCGAGGGCCATGATCACCGCGGCCGCACCTGCGAAGTTGCCGGGAAACGCCACTTCGGTCGCCTGGGCGACTGGCGCCTCGAGGTCGAGATCCGGCCACGGGACGACGCCGAGCATGATCGTCACGAGAATGCCGTACAGTACCGTGACGATGGCGACGCTGCCGACGATGGCGATTGGGAGATTCCGTCCCGGGTTCTTCATCTCCTCGCCGACGGTGGCGATCTTGGCGTAACCCAGGAAGGAGACGAAGACGAGGCCGGTCGCCGGCAGGAGTTCAGCGGTTCCGAACGGCGTATAGCCGCCGCTTCCGGAGACCGTCGCCCAGTCGAAGGCGAACCAGCCTGCGACCGCGAAGATTCCCAGGATCACGAGTAAAATGGTGACGATGATCGTCTGGACGCCGCCGGTCTCCTTCGCGCCGATGTAGTTGACGCCGACGAAGGCCGCCCCGGCGAGGATCGCCCCTACCTGCACGTTACTGAGAAACAGGATCGAGGGTAACTCGAGGAGTTCGCCCAGGTAGCGGCCGAATCCGATGGTGTAAAAGGCCGAGGCGAACGCGAGCCCGAGCCAATCGCCCAGTCCAGATATCGAGCCGAACAAGGGGCCGAGCGCGCGGTTGACGTAGTAGTAGGCACCGCCGGCTTTCGGCATCGCCGTTCCGAGTTCCGAGACCGACAGGGCGTTGACCATGGCGATGACCCCGCCGACGAGAAACGAAATGACCACGATCGGGCCGGTTCCCTGGGCGGCCTCACCGGGAAGGACGAAGATGCCCGCCCCGATCATCGTCCCGATGCCGATGGTCATTGCGGGAATCAAGCCGAGGTCCTTGGCGAGTTCCTCGTCACTCATCTCGGTCACCCGGAAGGATCAGGACCGGTCGATCGGTTCGATTGATCAATTTTCGTGCAACGTCCCCCGTTAGCAGCTGTCGCCACCGACTCTCGCTGCGCGGGACGAAGACGATCGCGTCGGCGCGTTCGTCGTCGGCGACCTCGAGAATCGTCGCCGCGACGTCGGGCCCGTATCCGAGGGTGGGTTCGACAGCGAGCGTGGGATCGTCGATGACCGCCTCGAAGATCTTGAAGAGGGTTTCGGCGAACTCCTCTCGCTGTTCGACGCCTGCAGCGTCGGGAGCACCGCCAGCTTTTTCGACGACGTAGATCGGGATCAGGGTGGCGTCGTCGAACCGACCGGCGACGGCCTTGCCCGTTACTCGGGCGTCCTCTTCGTTCGCAATCGGCACCAGAACGCGCCGAAACGGCCCCTCGCTCATCCGAAGCCGCCTCCGGTGGATTCGAGAGCGTTCTTCCAGAGCAGTGTACAGCGACTATCCGATGGTATCATATTCGAGGGTATTTATCGATACATGATAAAACCCTCGCTTGTATTTTCGAATCCTGAATCTTGGGACGAGGTATTGGCGAATCGATAGTGACTCTGTTCGCCGCCGTTTACTGAGAGGTGGTTTCGGTATTACTCTCGTCGACGTCGGGCGTCGTCGGCTCGGGTTCGACGCCCGTGTCGTCCTCCTCGAGGTCGCTGTCGCCGGCTCCGCTGCCGAAGAGCCGATCGCGAAGGCTCCGCGTGTGGCGTTTCTCTGCGAGCAGCACGGAGCAATCGACCTCGTCCAGAACGTCGAGCACGAGCGACCCGCGAACGAGGCGCGAGAGGACGCCCTTCTCGGTGGCACCGATCAGGAGCAAGGTCGCGCCCTCGGCCGCCTCCGCGATCCGCGACTGCACGTCGCCGGTCTCGACGCGGAGCCTCGCGTCCTCGAGGTCGTGGTCGGCTGCCCAGGACGCGAGGAACGCCTCGCCGCGCTCGCGATCGCCGTGATCGGTGACGTGCAACAGCGTGACGTCGGCGTCGTACTGCGACTGGAGGGTCTTCGCCACGGCAGCGGCAAGGTCGGAATCGGGACCTCCAGCGGTCGGGAGCAGGACGCGGGACGGATCGAACCCGCGGTCGCGGAAGACGAGGAAGTCACACGGGAGCGAGTGAGCGAGTTCGTCGATGGTGGTTTCGGCCCGGCCCGGGGCACCGTGGGATTCGGGACCCCAGCCCATCACCGTCACGTCGGCACCGTAGCGTTTCGCCGCCCCGAAAATCTCCTCGAACGGGTCGTGCGAGAGGACGATGTGCGTCTCGATATCAGCACCGTAGGTCTGGGCGTCGGCCTGGGCTTGCTCGAGCAAGTCGTGGGCGGTCTCGTGTGCTTTCTGTTCGCGCGCGGCCTCGAGAGCGGTCTGTCTCGGGACGTCGACGATGTTGACGGCGACGACGGTACCGTCGTGGTGGTTGGCGACGGCCGATCCAAGGGAGATCAGGTCCTTCTCGTGTTCGGGGTTGGCCAGCGGCACCATGACCCGGTAATCGCTCTGTTCGGGAGCGACGGAGGTCGCGGCGGAGACGGCGACGTCCGGGAGCTGTTCCGAGCGGTCGAGGATCCAGGCGTCGAGGACGCCAGCCGCTTCGACGTGCCGTCGGGCGTAGAAGAGATACCACAGCGCCGCGAAGGCGACCAGCCCCAGCGAGAGATAGATCACGCGGGGTTCGATGTAGACGATGAGGGCGAACGAGGAGAGCGTCCCGATGATCGGGACGATGGGATACAGCGGCACCTCGAAGTCCGGGTCGTAACCCTCGGGTTCGGCCTCGCGCATGACGATCAACGCGATGTTCAACAGCCCGTAGACGATCAGGTGCAGGACCGATCCGGCCGTCGAGAGCAACGCGAGGTCGCCCACGATCAGGAAGAAGAGGATCAGCCCGCCCGTGACGGCGATGGACTTGTACGGCGTTCCGAAGCGGGGGTGGATCTCGTTGAGTTTCGGGGTGACGATCTTCTCCCGTCCCATCGCGAAGTTGATCCGCGAGGACGACAGGATCGAAGCGTTCGCCGAGGAGGCCGTCGCGAGCAGTCCGCCGAAGAGCAGGAGGCCAGCGCCAAAGGCGCCGAGGCTGTAGCCGAGGAGGTCGTACTTCCCGAACAGAAGGCGGGCGGCGTCGACGACGGCTGTATTGTTCTGGGCGACGAGTTCGTTCGGCACGGCCGCGAGCAGGACCACGAGGAAGAACGCGTAGATGGTCGTGACGATGACCACTGACCCGATCACCGCGCGCGGCAGGTTGCGGCCGGGGTCCTTGATCTCCTCGGCGACGGAGGTAATCTGGACGAAGCCGAGGTAGGAGACGAAGATGATCCCCGTGACGGGAAGGATTTCAGCGGCCATACCCGGCTGCGCGGATCCGGCGAGTGAGTTCAGGTCAGCATTGAGCAGACCGACGACCGAGAACAGCGCCAGAATCCCCACGAGTAAGAGCACGATGACGATCTGAAGCGTCCCGGTCTCCTTCGCGCCGATGTAGTTGACGGCGATGAAGAAGAGCGCCCCCACCAGGCCGATCATCTGGGCGGGGCCGAGTGTCAGCGGCCCGAGTGCGAGCGCGCCGAGGCCGACCAGGTCGTTGACGTACTCGCCGAGGCCGTACATGTAGAAGGCGGAGGCGAACGCGAGGCCGATCCAGTTGGCCCATCCGGTGATCGAGCCGAACAGCGGGCCGAGCGCCCGGTTGACGTAGAAGTACGCCCCGCCGGATTTCGGCATCGCCGTCCCCAGTTCCGAGGCGGAGAGCGCCGTAAACAGGGCGATCACCCCGCCGAGGACGAAGGTTGCCGCGGCGAACGGTCCCGCCCGGAAGACGGCGGTCCCCGGCAGGACGAAGATACCCGCCCCGATCATCGTCCCGATCCCAATCGTCAGCGCCGCGAGGGGCCCGAGGTCCTTCGCGAGTTCCTCATCGCCGCTCACGTCGGGTCACCTCGAGGGACCTCGTCGCGGGCGAGAGTGTGGCTCGAGCGCGGCGTTCCGTGGTAATTTCGTGGCGTTCGTCCGTCGGTACGGTCGGAAGATGGGTGAGCGAGTATGAACATTAGTTGGAAGAATACGGCTGCTACCACCACGTATTCACACGGGTGATATCAGGGCTTCGCTCTCTCGGCGTCGTCAGCGACGTCCAGATTGTGGGCTCGTGCATACTAACCAGTCAGTCAGCCTGTCGTACTACGTCGTAACGTCTATTTCGGTACCAACAAAACACCACCTCAATGAACGAGCCTTCACGGGTGGCATCGTGCACGTAGTCATCGTCGGTGCCGGCGAAGTCGGTCGATCGATCGCCAAAAATCTCGAGGAGACCCACGACGTCGTGATTGTCGATCAGGATTCTGACATCGTCGAGGACCTCACCTACTCGCTCGACGTGCTCGCCATCGAGGGCGACGGGACCGAGATCACGACGCTTCACGAGGCGAACGTCGAGGAAGCCGGCCTCGTCATCGCCTGTACGGACGACGACGAGGTGAACCTCGTCATCTGCGGCGCGGCCAAGACGCTGACCGACGCGTTCACCATCGCCCGCGTGCGACGACGGACGCTGCTCGAGACGTGGGAGGGGTCGGAGGGCGCTTTCGGCGTCGACTTCATGGTCTGTACCGACCTGCTCACGGCCCAGGCGATCTTCCGCATCTCCGGCCTCCCCGGCGCTCAGGACGTCGACATGTTCGCCGGCGGCCTCGTGCGGATGGCCGAGTTCGAGATCAGCCCCGAGAGCCCGATCGCCAACCAGAGCGTCCAGGACGCCGACCGGTACGACTCGTTGACGTTCGCGGGAATCTTCAGAAACGGGGACATGATCGTCGCTCGCGGAGAGACGGTGATCGAACCGAACGACCGGGTCGTCGTCATCGGGAGTCCCGACTCCGTCTCGACCTTCGCCGACGACCTCGTCTGTCTCCCGGAAACCGAACAGGAGGAGGTCGTCATCGTTGGCGCCAGCGAGATCGGCTACCAGACCGCCCGTGAATTCGAAGAACACGGCTACGAACCCCGTCTCATCGAGCGAGATCCCGACCGCGCCCGCGAGGTCGCCGAAGCTCTCCCGAACACGCTCGTCATGCAGAGCGACGCCACCGACACCGAGTTCCTCGAGCGGGAGCACATAGACGAGGCTGACATCGTCGTCTCCGCCCTCGGCAGTGACGAGCGCAACCTGCTCGTCTCCCTGCTCGCTCGACGGCTCGGCGTCGACCGCACCGTCGCCGTCATCGAGAACCTCGAGTACGCCGAACTGTTCGAGACCGTGGGCGTCGACGTGGCGATCAACCCCCGCGAGGAGACCGCCGAAGAGATCGTCCGCTTCACGCGATCGAACCGTGCAGAGAAGGTGGCCATGCTCGAGCACGACCGCGCCGAGGTCATCGAGATCGAGGTCGGTGCCGACAGCGCCCTGGCCGAACGAACAATCATGGACTCGGTCGCCGACCTCCCCGAGGGCGTCGTCATCGGCGCCATCTCCCGCGGCGGCAACCTCGTGACCCCGCGTGGAGACACGACGCTCAGGTCCGGCGATCACATCGTGCTGTTCGTCGATGCGACGGTTCTAGATCAGGTGCTCGAGGCGATCTGATGAACTCCCATCTCCACGTCGACTCCCATCTCCGCGTCGACTGGCGGGCCGGGCTGAGCCTCGTCGGGACGATACTCGCATTTCTCTCGCTCGCTTTCGTCCTCCCGATCGTGACGGCGCTCGCATACGGCGGCGAGGATCTCTGGGTGTTCGTCATCTCGATGAGCGTCACCGTCGGGTTCGGCCTCGTGCTCCGACAACTCGACACGGATCCGGACCCCGGCGCTCGAGAGGCGTTCATGGTCGTCGCGCTGACGTGGCTTTTCGCCGCAATCTTCGGCGCGCTTCCCTACCTTCTCGCCGGGAACGGAACCGTTGCCCATCCGACGAACGCCCTCTTCGAGAGCATGAGCGGCTTCACGACGACCGGCGCGACGGTGATGGGCGACATCTCCTTCGACACCCACTCGAGGGCGATGTTGTTGTGGCGCCAGCTCACCCAGTGGGTCGGCGGGATGGGGATCATCGTCCTCGCGGTGGCGATCCTCTCCCAGATGTCCGTCGGTGGCGCGCAGTTGATGGAAGCCGAGAGCCCAGGGCCCGGCGTGTCGAAACTGACACCACACATTGCGGAGACGGCGCGGGTGCTCTGGTTCGCCTACATCGGCTTCACCCTCCTTCTGATGACGCTGCTGTACGGCCTTCACCTCGCTGGATTTGCACCGGAGATGGATCTGTACAACTCGATCGCTCACGGTCTCTCGACGATGCCGACCGGCGGGTTTTCGCCCGAAGCCAGGAGCATCGAGGCGTTCTCGCCAGCCGTCCAGTGGCTCATCGTGCCGTTCATGTTCATCGCCGGGGTCAACTTCGTCCTCTGGTGGCACCTCGTCTCGGGGGACACGCGAGCCCTGTTCCGGGACAACGAGTTCCGACTCTACCTCGGGGCCGTCACCACGCTCTCGGTCGTGCTCACGGCCGTCCTCTTCTTCGACGCCACCGTGAGCACCGACGAGGTCGGCCAGATCGGCGGTCGCCTCGAGCCCTCGTTGCGGTACGCGACCTTCCAGATTGCCTCGCTGACCAACTCGACCGGCTTTGCGAACGTCGACTTCGACCAGTGGGGCGGCACTGCGAAGGCCGTGATGCTCTTTGCAATGTTCATCGGGGGGAGCACCGGGTCGACCGGCGGGGGAATCAAAGTACTCCGGTGGCTCGTCATCCTCAAATCCCTGCGGCGGGAACTGTTTACGACCGTCCACCCCGAGGCCGTCCGTCCGGTTCGCATGAACGGAAAAACCCTCGACGAGGAGGCGATTCGGGGCATCTACGCGTTCACGTTGCTGTACTTTTGCCTGTTCTTCCTCGGAGTTCTGCTGTTGGCCGCCGACGCCGCCCGCGTCGGCCTTGAACTCGAGAGCATCGAACTGGTCACGGCCTCGATCGCCACCCTGGGCAACATCGGCCCCGGGTTCGGAATCATCGGTCCAATGGGCGGCTACGGCGAGTTCCCGGTCACCTCGCGGCTCCTGATGATCCTCTACATGTGGATCGGTCGTCTCGAGATCTTCCCCGTACTGGTGTTGCTGACGGCGGCGTACTGGCGGTCGTGATCCGCGAGGCGGTCGACGCGCTTTTGACGCCGCCCCCACGAAGTCGAGGCGATGACGACGCCACGCGCACATCACGTCGGGATCACCGTCTCTGACCTCGAATCCGTCCTTCCCTTCTACCGAGACGTCCTCGGGTTCGACGTGCTCGATCGATTCTCCGTTTCGGGAGAAGCGTTCGCTGAGGCCGTGGACGTCCCCGACGCCGCAGGCAGGTTCGTCCACCTCGAGACTGGTGACGTTCGCCTCGAACTCGTCGAGTACGCGCCGACGGGAACGGCCAAGTCGAAACCCGAGCTGAATCAGTCGGGAGCGACCCACGTCGGTTTCCAGGTGGCCGACCTCGAGGCGTTCTTCGCGTCCCTGCCCGCCGAGGTGGAGACGCTGAGCGAACCCCGGACCACCGAGAGCGGTACCTCGATCCTCTTTCTGCGCGATCCGGAAGGGAACCTGGTGGAAGTACTCGAGCGGTAGACGGCTCGCACACGACACATCGGTTCCGTGGTTTCGGCGAACGTTCGATGGAGGAATCCGGCCGATAAAACGGCCTCGAGGCGTTCGCTCTCGAGCGCGAGGACTGACAGGCGCCGAACCGAGGAGGATTGAAGAGAGCCGTCCGCGAACAGGGTCTCGCTCGTGCCAGCGAACGATTGTGTCGACGGGCAGCCGACGACTGTCTTATGCTCACACATGACATAGGTATCTGTGCTATGGAGCACCCGAAAGCACAGCACCGATCGACCGTCCCAGTCGGGGCGACGCCGATCTCGAAGTACGTAACCTGGAACGATCACCGTCGTGCGATCCACGACGGGGCACTGGCGGCCCGAGAGCGACACGCGTTGGCTGCGCGGTGACGACTGTCCGCGCTCTCTGCGGCGAGCGCCGCCTCGAGCGTTTATTTTGGCGCGCTCGAACGCATCCGAGATTGTGCTGGATAACACATGTAACTGGAGATGGGCGCCAGATCCCCTTCTCGAGGCGCAACCCAGAGGGCGAAGCGACCGTATCAGGTGTCGAATCCCTTCCACCCCGACCGGTCGTTCGAACCAGCGACCATCACTCCGTCCGGACGTCCACAATAGCAACGTTTTCGTCCCTGCCTCGAGCACTTGAGGCCATGAACTTCTTCGATCGGTTGCACGACCGCATCGTGACGGTCGACAGCGTCGTCAGCGTCGGTCTCGACCCGGACCCGAAGCGCATTCCCGAGCACCTGCGGGACCACGACCTCCCGCGGTGGGCGTTCAACCGCCGGATTATCGACGCCACGCACGAGCACGCCGCGGTGTTCAAACCCAACGCCGCGTTCTACGAGGACCCCGACGGCTGGCGAGCCCTCGAGGAGACCATCGCCTACGCCCACGGGAAGGGCGTTCCCGTGCTGCTCGACGCCAAGCGGGCAGACATCGGGAACACGACGCGACAATATGCACAATTGCTCGAGAAAGCAGACGCCATCACCGTCAACCCCTACATGGGCCGGGACTCCCTCCAGCCGTTCCTGGCGAACGAAGAAGCGGGCGTCTTCGTCCTCTGTCGCACGTCGAACCCCGGCGGGGCCGACCTGCAGGACCTCGAACTCGAGACCGGCGAACCACTGTACGAACGCGTCGCGGCCCTCGCGGACCTCTGGAACGAGAACGACAACGTGGGGCTGGTCGTGGGTGCGACGAAGCCCGAGGAACTCGAGGACCTGCGCGAGCAGGTGCCCGACCTGCCGTTCCTGGTCCCCGGAGTCGGCGCCCAGGGCGGGGACGCCGAGGCGGCCGTCGAGTTCGGCCTGGCGAACGGGGTCGGCCTCGTGAACTCCTCGCGCGGGATCATCTTCGCGGGCGAGGAGGCAGGTGAGAAGTTCGCCGACGTCGCGGGCCAGGCGGCGAAGCGGCTGAAAGCGCGATTGAATCAGTACCGGTAGGCTCGAGCCGAAGCGATGGTCGAATAGAACTCTTCATCCAGTAACTCGAACGTGGGAAACGTTATCACGTCCTAATCGAGAGCTAGCGCTAGTACAGATGTCCCGCTGTCACGTGTGCCACGAACCGCTGGATCTTCCGAACGATTGCAACTACTGTGGCGAATACTACTGTCGCGAACACCGTCTTTCCGAGAACCACAGCTGCCCGAACCTGGACCAAGTTCACACCCTCGGGCCGGAGTTTCGTGAGACAGCGGTCCAACCTGCGAACGAGGACAGCGCTTTCACGCCGGTACGAATCGGCGTGGGGATACTCGTTCTCGCGATACTCGCCACCCTGATCGTGTTGTTCCTTTGAGTATCGTCACGTTCCTCCCGCTATCCCGAGATGCGTCGAGCGTTGATCGACGTCGAGTCCGAACCGTCCGACTCAACACCCCTCCCGACGAACCCTCGAGCATGGACCTCACCACGCTCGTCGACCGCTTCGACGCGGAACTCAGAACCGCGGACTTCGCCGACCTGGACGCCAGCGCGAACGGCCTCCAGGTCGGCCCCGACGAAAAGATGGTCGAGCACGCGGCGTTCGCCGTCGACGCCGCTCGAGAGACGATCGACGCCGCCGCGGACGCAGGCGCGGACGTACTCGTCACCCATCACGGTCTCTCCTGGGGCGGGTTCGAGCGCGTCACCGGACGGACCTACGACCGCCTCGAGCCCCTGATCGAACACGACCTGGCGCTCTACGTCTCCCACCTCCCGCTGGATGGCCACCAGGAACTGGGCAACGCCGCCGGAGTGGCCGACGTGCTCGACCTCGAGGAGCGCCGACCGTTCGGCGCGTACGGGCCGGAGTACATCGGCCAGCGAGGGCGCACGGCCGAGTCGTACGCACCCGAGGAACTCCAGGAGACGCTCGAGTCCACGCTCGACACTGGCGGCCAGCCGGTCCAACTCCTCGATTCCGGTCCCGACGAGATCGAGAACGTCGCCATCGTCACCGGATCCGGCGTCGACTGGCTCGAGGAGGCCGTCGACGCCGGCGCAGACGCACTCGTCACCGGCGAGGGCAAACAGCAGGTCTACCACGAGGCGAAGGAGGCGGGAGTGCACGTCGTCCTGGCGGGCCACTACGCCACCGAGACGTTCGGCGTCCGGTCGTTGCAGGGGATGGTCGAGGAGTGGGGCCTCGAGACGACGTTCCTGGAGGCGCCGACGGGGCTGTGAGCAGGTGATCCGGCGACGAGCCGCGCCCGCGTCGACCAATTAGCTCGCCAACCATTGCATCGAATTTCGGTTCGTTCCGCCGTCGCTACCCTGGGGCGCGCGAACACATCGAGGAGAGGCAACGACTCCACATGGGCCGTTCTCGAGCCCGCTAATCGCCTCCTACTCCCTCAAACGGCGGTCCGTTTCCGGCGAAGGGGGTCTCTACTCGGGGAACGAATCGACGGGTCGGCTGGCCGGATACGTGTCCTGTCACTCGTCTAATCAGTGATGGAATCGAGTTTGGGACCTGTTACTCGAGCGATTCTCACACCCTCGTTCGTTCAGCGACGGTGGCATTCTCGCGTGCGAGACGATTCGCGCCGAAGGATGCTCGTGAAAACCGGTAGTTCATCGATTACAAACTGTCCATCTCGTGGAGGTGTACTCACTCTGGGGGCGATCCCCCGGGAGACTACGATGACAGACGAACGATCCATCACGAGACGAGACAGCCTCAAACGAATCGCCGCCTCCGGCGCGCTCCTCGGTGGCACCGGCTTCGCTACCGGGACCGTGAGCGCAGGCGAGGGGATGGCCGACAACATCAGGCTCGTGGCCAGCTGCTACGAGGAAGACCGATCGAAGTTCCGCGTCGACAACCACAACAAGAAGACGGTGAAAGTCACCTGGGACGTCTACGGAACCGACCAGTCCGGCTCGCTCAAAGTGTCCGGCAAGGACTCGGCGTACTTCTGGGTCAACGCCGACCACGGTGACGCCACGGTCAGGCTCTTCTACGACGGCGAACAGATCGACGTCAAGCACGCCAACGACCAGAAGGTGTGTGCGCCCGAAGACCCCAAAGAAGCGATCGACCTCGAGGCCGCGTGTTACATCGATGAACGCGTCTACAACGGCGAGAACGACGTCACGGTCGACCCCGACGGGACCTGCGACGAGGCGACGTACTGCTTCACGCTCACGGTCGGTGACGACGCCGACGGGAACTCGCTGAACGAGATCGAGGCCGACTTCTGTGGAAGCGGCATCGACGTCTCGAACGTCGACGACGATGACGTATCGGTCGAGCTGAATGGTGACGACGTGACCGACGACCTGGACGAGGTCGACGATGACGACGATGGCCAGACGCTCACGCTCACCTTCGGCGGTGATTACGACCTCGAGGAGGGCGACGAGATCCGGGTCTGCCTCGACGACGTCAAGAACCCGGCCGAGGCGGGCGTTTACACCGCGCGGTTCACGCTGAACGACGAGGAGTCGTCGGTGAGCGCGTTCACGATCGGAGACGTCGACGACGGCTCGAAAGGGAAGAAAAAGAAGAAGGGCGACCACTTCCCCGGGATGGCGAAGTTCTGCGTCCACAACCAGTTCTACGAGGACGTCAAGGTCGTCTGGCGCAGTACCTACATGCACCAGGCGGGACTCCTGGAAGTGCCCGCACGCGGCACGCGATGCTTCTGGGCCGACCTCGACAAGAAGGGGAAGGCACACGTCAAACTACTCTACGACGACGAGCAGGTCGACGAGGCCGACGCCAACACCGACGAACGCTGCACGCCGAACCCGCACAAGATCCGGTTCCGGGCGGTCTGCCACGAGAACGGCCGCGCACGCTTCCGCGTGTTCAACTACAACCAGCAGACGGTGCCCGTGTCCTGGTCGGTCGACGACGATGACGATGACGATGACGACGACTGCGACTACGACGGCTCCGGTTACGTCCCCGCGATGGACTCGCTGGACGTCTGGGTCGACGTCGACGACGATGACGACGACGTGACCCTCTCGTACCTCGGCGAGGAACTCGACACCGACGAGGTCGCCGAGAAGGTCTGTGGCCCCGAGAACCCCAAAGAGGCCATCGACCTCGACGGGCTCTGTTACCAGCCCGGAAAGGGCAAGAAGCCGGGGAAGGCCAGGTTCGCCATCCACAACTGCTACGACTACAAGGTCCGGGTGACCTGGAAGAGCGCCTACACTAAAGAGGCCGACACGATCAAACTCGACGTCGGCGAGACCCACTACTTCTGGGTCGACCTCGACAAGAAAGGGAAGGCGATGGTCAACCTCTACTTCAACAACAAGAAGATCGACGAGGCCGACGCCGACACCGACACGCTGTGTGAGGAGTACGACGACTGACCTGACGCGAACGCCGACAGTTCCCCTGCACCTGTTATTTTTTCGCCGCCGATGCGACGCGTGAGCCACGAGCCTCGAGCCGTAGGCTTTCAGTTCGGACTGAACCGCTCGAGACCAATTGGCAGAATCATCGAGAACGCCGGTGCGATTCGACGAACCTGTCGTGCCGGAAATCGCGGCGTTGAAACGACTGGCACCCTCACGCTCGAGTATGACTGGCGACGAGGCCCACGACCCCGATCACGATCACGGTCACGACAACGACGGTCACGATTCGGAACACGATGCCGATCATCACGAACCCGAGCGAGAGACGTTCGCCCACGACCCCGTCGGCCACGCCGAAGTCCGTTCCGGGATGTCCGTCGACGATCTCGCGACCCAGTACGGACGCGCGGGCGTCGGCGCGGCGAACCTCCACGAGGCGATCGACGTCACGAGCGCCATGTTCGACGACGACGTCACCGTCTTCTTCGGCCTCGCGGGCGCGATGGTGCCGACGGGGATGCGCAAGATCGTCTCCGATCTCGTTCGCGACGGGTACATCGACGTCCTGGTGACGACCGGGGCGAACCTCACTCACGACTCGATCGAGGCCATCGGCGGGAAACACCACCACGGCGCCGTCCACGCCGAGGGCAAGACCGAACGCGAACACGACGAATCGCTTCGCGAGGAGGGCGTCGACCGAATCTACAACGTCTACCTCCCCCAGGAACACTTCGCCGAGTTCGAGAACCACCTCCGGGAGGAGGTGTTCCCCGTCCTCGAGTCCGAGTGCGAAGACGAGGGGTCGGTCTCGATCGAACGGCTGACCCGCGAACTCGGACGGGCGAACGCGGACGTGAACGAACGAAACGGCATCGACGAGGATCCCGGTCTCGCGGCGGCGGCCTACGAGAACGACGTGCCGATCTACTGTCCCGCGGTCCAGGATTCGGTGCTGGGACTCCAGGCCTGGATGTATTCCCAGACGACCGCCTTCTCACTCGACGCACTGGGGGACATGACCGGCCTGACCGACCTGGCGTTCGAGGCGGACGAGGCCGGCGCGTTCGTCGTCGGCGGCGGGGTGCCGAAGAACTTCACGCTCCAGACGATGTTGGTCACTCCACGAGCCTACGACTACGCCGTCCAGTTGACGATGGACCCGCCCCAGACCGGCGGCCTCTCGGGGGCGACCCTCGACGAGGCCCGGTCGTGGGGGAAACTCGAGCCGGAGGCTCAAAATGTGTCGGTGTACGCCGACGCGACCATCACGCTGCCGCTGGTCGTGGCGGCGGCGCGCGATCGCGTCGAATAAAGCGCCTCGATGCCGGGTGACAGGCAATTCCCGGACGAGGCGATTTTGGTGTTCGAGCCGCGGAGCGTGGGGGCCGAGTGATCAGGTAGGGGTTTACGAACCACGACGGGCGGTCAGCGTCGATCTTCGGGGATGAAATCGGCCGTCTTCATCTCGCGGTAGGTCGAACAGTCCGGGCACGCGTGGACGTCGTCTCGATTGTCGCCGAACACGCGGGCGAACTGCCGGGTCACCCGGTTGCCACAGTTCAGGCACTCAGGTGTAGTCGTGGTCGCCGCCTCTCGAGACGCCATCGGGGTCCACTGCGTTGGTTCAGTCGACATCAACAGCCTCTTTCGACGTTAGGGTATTTACTATAGGTCGCCTAACGAATGAAATCGGCTGCAAGCGTTTCAAATCGCCGTGCAAGTCTCGAATGGGACAGTGTCCCGAAATCCGGACAATCAGCCGACGGTAAGCGTGTAATGGATCGTTATTTGCACGTAATACGAAATTAGTCGCGGGATAGACGGTCGCCAGTCGGCCGAGTGGTCCCTGCCGTTTTCGAGGGGAACGAACGCGAACGAACCCGATACGGTCAGTTGCAACACTCGGGAAGACGAATGCGAATCGTTCACCCGACCGTGCTCGCTCGGGTAGTGGCCCGATCTCAACGCCGAACCGGTGTGGTCGACGAAACGCCGTCGCGTCTCCCTCGCTGAACGACGTCCTCGAGAGTCGGTCACGTTCCCATCGGGTGATCGTTTGACATCCTCCCCGCCCTGAAGGGCGAGGATTCCCGAGCGTTGGGATATTATGGTTTGCAGTCTACCACTTGGTCACGCGGTAAGAATCCGCGTGTCAAGTCGTGAAGGTAGACTCCGGGCTGTGCCAACCAGCCGGTACTCCTATCCTCGTCCAAACTGGCCGAAGACTCGGAGTTACTTTGATTAATGTCGAGACGGATATTCTCCGCCCCGTTCACGTCGGCGTTGAACGCATCATCGTGTTCGTCGCACACGTACAGGCCGCGTTCAACGCGCTGACTATCGACTTTCCTACCGCATACGCAACACGTCTTGCTCGTGTCGCGTTCGGATACTTCTACGACCTCGATGCCCTCGACTTTCGCTTTGTAAGTGAGTATCTTCGTGAAGCGGTCGAACGCCCACCCGTGCAAGTCAAGGTTGCCGTGCCGACCCCAGCTTTTCGACTCACCGTTCTCGTCCTCTCGAATACCGTTGAGCTTACCGATGTTGATGCGCCCCACTCCTCTCTCAATACACCGTTCGACGATGTGTTTGGCGAGACTGTGGAAGAAGTGGGTGCGGCGCTCCGACCACTTCGCGTGCAGACGAGTAGCTTCTTTACCGCCCGAGTCGTCGCACTTGGCGATTTCTTTCGGGAAGTAGTACCCGTCTTGCTTCAAGCGGTTGCCGGGATAGAGGTCGGATTCCTCGGTGCTGTATGCGACGGCGGCGAAGTTGCAGATGCCGAGGTCGATGCCCGCCGTCTCGGTGCCGGGTGCGTCGGGTGTCTCCACTTCGTGTTTGCAGACAAGGTGGAGTTCCCACCGCTGTTTCGACTTGCTGTAGACGGCCCTGACTTGTTGCAGGTTTTCAACCGTGACCTCGGGACGAGTCTCGTACTCGACGAGGATGTAGTCCCAGTCTCGCGGGTGGTCTTTGTGGTTCGCGCCCTTCGAGAGGCGGACGCGATTGTGTTTCGAGTCGTGACGGATGCCTTTCTGCTTCCACGTCACGGTGGAACGCGGGTGTTCTTCGTGGACGCGGTTGCCGTTGTCGTCGTAGTAGTTTTTCTTGCGGTAGCCGGGCGGATTCGCACGAGAGTCGTTCTTGCGTTTGCCATACCACGAGTTGAAGGCTTCAGCGAGTTCCTCCAGAACGCGCTGACTGGACTGGCTGTGCAGTCCCTTGTATTTGGTGTGACCTTTCAACTCGCGCTTCAAGTCCGAATCGTCGGGAATCTCGCCAGTTTCCTCCCACACTTGCCGGGAGTGATGGTTCGCAACGTTCCACAGTTTCGATGCACTCCATGCGTGCAGGTCGAGCATCCGCTCCACTGGTGAGTGGTTGCGGATTTTCGCCCGATATGTGCGGTGGACGTACATTCGTGAAACGTCTCCATAACCAGTTATGGTGCCTTTTATTGTGAATGTTTGGGTTGGTACGTGGAATATCCAGCCGTGCAGTCATCGGTGGGTAGTGTCATCCAGTGACGGCGCGTATCCCCACCGTGAACGGCGAGGTTTTGCACCTTCTCATCCCATAACCCGTATAGTTATCCGTGAATTCGTATAACCCGTAGGTACTGATGAAAGCCGTGATTCTCGCTGCTGGGGAGGGGACCCGGATTCGTCCGCTCTCGGGCGAGTTGCCGAAACCGATGCTCCCGGTTGCCGACCGCCCGCTGCTCGGCCACACCGTCGACACCGCCATCGACGCCGGAGCCGACGAAATCGTTCTGGTAATCGGGTACGAGGCCGATGCGGTTCGCTCGCACTTCGGCACAGAGTACCGTTCGACACCGATCCGCTACGCCGTCCAGGAGTCCCAGGAGGGAACCGCCCACGCCGTCAACGCGGCGCGCGAGCACCTCGAGGGCCCCTTCGCCGTTCTCAACGGCGACAACCTCTACGATCAGGCGGCCATCGACGAACTCTTCACTCGCTGTCCTGCCGTCTGTGCGATCGAAGTCGAGGAACCGCAACACTACGGCGTGCTCAGCACCGACGACGAAAGCGTCACGGACATCGTCGAAAAGCCGGAGAACCCGCCCACCAACCTCGCCAACGCCGGGGCTTACGCCTTCCCCGCCGAGGCGAAAGCGTGGCTCGAGGTTCCCGAGAGCGAGCGCGGCGAGTACGAGATCACGGACGTGCTCGCGACGGTCATCGACGAGTTCGACGTCACGCCCGTGGTCGTCGACCGCTGGCTCGACGTGGGTCGCCCGTGGGAGTTGCTCGAGGCCAACGAGTGGAAACTCGGCGAACTCGATTCCCGAATCGACGGCGACGTGAGCGAGGACGCCACACTCGAGGGAACCGTCGTGGTCGAGGAGGGCGCAGAGGTCCGTGCCGGCGTCGTAATCGAAGGACCGGCGCTGATCCGGGAGGGGGCGACCGTGGGTCCGAACGCCTACGTTCGCGGCTCGACCCTCGTTGGCGAGGGCGCGAAAGTCGGCCACGCCGTCGAGGTGAAAAACAGCGTCCTCTCGGCGGGAGCGACCGTGGGCCACCTCTCGTACGTGGGCGACAGCGTCCTCGGGGAGAACGTGAACTTCGGCGCCGGGACGAACGTCGCGAACCTGCGCCACGACGGCGAGGACGTCCGGTTCACCGTAAAGGGTGAGCGCGTCTCGACCGGTCGCCGGAAGTTCGGCGTCGTCGCGGGCGACGAGGTCAAGACGGGCATCAACACCAGCCTGACGCCGGGATTGAAACTCTCTTCGGGGGCGACAAGTTATCCGGGAGAGACCGTCGACCGGGACCGATAGCCAGCAGGCGGCAGTCGACCAGGACCGATACTCACGGACAGTTCTCGACGCATCTCGAGTCCGACGCCAACCGACGGGTGCGTCTCTGTGTTTCCTCCCTCGAGTGTCTCGTTATATGATACCACGAGCCACCGATACGTTATACCGCTGGAGTTCGTAGTGATGGTGTGAGCGAAGAACACCAACGACGCAATTTGCGGATGCCCAACGACGACGAAGTGTTCGCCGTTGTCACCGAACACCTCGGCGGCAACCACGTCCGACTCCAGTGTGAGGACGGCAAGAGCCGTCTCGGCCGTATCCCCGGCCGCATGAAGTACCGGACCTGGATCAACGAGGACGACATCGTCGTCGCCGAACCCTGGGACTGGCAGGACGAGAAGGCGACGATCGAGTGGCGCTACACCGGCCAGGACGCCGACCAGCTGCGCCGCGAAGGGCACATCGACTGAGTGTTTTCGCTGACGGTACTCGCTGGCTCGCCTCGAGAGCGACGCATTCGGTGCTAATCGGCGCGTCACCCGAGACCAAGAGAGTCACTCGACCACCTGTAACGAGACCGCGTTCTGACTATTGATTGTATAGTATTGGGAATCGAACCGATGAAAACCGTCCGGCACCACGGCAGCGTCTCGATAGTCGGGATCACGTGACCGGAAACGGCGGCCTCGTCACCTCGAGGCGGTCACCCGAATTGATGCCCGATTATTCGACCGTGACGCTCTTCGCCAGATTCCGGGGCTTGTCGATCGGTCGTCCCAGCGCGTTCGCCGCGTGGTAGGACACCAGCTGGAGCTGGACGTTCGCGAGCAGGCCCGCCAGGTCCGGATCGACGTCCGGAATCTCGAGGTGGGCGTCCGCGATGTTCAACGCACGATGGCCCTCGGGACACACCGCGATCACCGGTGCGCCCCGCGTCTGGGCTTCCTCGGCGTTGTTCAGTACTTTCTCGTCCTCCTCGCCGGTGAAGATCGCGAACACCGGCGTTTCGGGGGTGACGAGCGCCAGCGGGCCGTGTTTCAGTTCGCCCGAAGCGAACCCCTCGGCGTGCTCGTAGGTAATCTCCTTGAACTTCAGCGCGCCCTCGAGCGCGACCGGGAATCCGAGGCCGCGACCGATGAAGAAGAACGACTGGCTGTCGAGGTACTGCTCGGCGAGGTCCCTCGAATCGTCGTCCTCGAGGACCGACTCGATCGTCTCCGGGAGCGCCGAGATGTCCTCGAGCAGCGACTCCAGGTTCGCTCGCTGCTCGCCGACGACGTCGCCGGTCACCCGCTGGGCGAGCAACAGGAGCATGACGGCCTGCGAGGAGAACGTCTTCGTCGCGGCGACGCCGATTTCGGGGCCGGCGCGGATGAGCAGGGTGTCGTCGGCCAGTCGCGCGGCCGTCGAGCCGACCACGTTCGTCACCGTCAGCAGTCGGGCGCCGTCGGCCGCCGCCTGGCGCATCGCCGAGAGGGTGTCTGCGGTCTCACCGCTCTGAGTGACGGCGATCACGAGCGTGTCCTCGTCCACGGGAGGAGCACTTACCCCGTACTCGTTGGCGAGGTGGGCGCTCGTCTGGACGCCGGCGCAGTTCATCGCGATCGATCCGTAGAGGGCGGCGTGATAGGACGTACCGCAGGCGACGAACTGCACGCGCTCGATTCCCTCGAACGTTCCCGGGGGGAACGACTCGAGGGCGACGTCGCCGGCCTCGTGATCGATCCGGCCCTCGATGGCCTGGCTGAGCGAGGTGCCCTGCTCGTAAATTTCCTTGAGCATGAAGTGGTCGTACTCGCCCTTGCCGGCCTGTTCGGGGTCCCAGTTCACCGTCTCGGCCTCACGTTCGATGGCGTTGCCCTCGAGGTCCGTGAACTCGATGCCGTCGGGACGGACGACGATCACGTCGCCGTCTTCGAGGTAGACGACGCTGTCGGTGTACTCGAGGAACGCGGGGACGTCGCTGGCGAGGAAGTAGCCCTCCTCGTCGAGGCCGACGACCAGCGGCGAGCCCTGTCGAGCGGCATAGATGACGTGATCGTCGGCGACCATCGCGGCCACCGCGTAGCTGCCCTCGAGGTCGTCGATGGCCTGTCGGAACGCCGCCTCGGCGGAGGCGCCCTCGTCGAAGTACGACTGGATGAGGTGCGGGATGACCTCGGTGTCGGTGTCGCTGGTGAACTCGTGGCCCGCGGCTACGAGGTCGGCTTTCAGTTCGGCGTAGTTCTCGATGATACCGTTGTGGACGACGGCGACGTCCTGGGTCGAATCGGTGTGAGGATGGGCGTTTTCGTCAGTCGGCGGCCCGTGGGTGGACCAGCGGGTGTGGCCGATGCCGACCTCGCCGTGGAGATTGTCGCTGTCGATCGTGCGCTTCAGATCGTCGACCTTCCCGGAGCGCTTCTGGACTTTGATTCCGGAGCCGTTCTGGACGGCGACGCCCGCGGAGTCGTAGCCGCGATACTCGAGGTTCTCGAGCCCGGTCAGCAGGGTATCGATCGCCTGGTCGGTGCCCACGCGTCCGATGATGCCACACATCAGTGGCTCACCTCGTTGATCGCGACGTCGACCGCGGGAGTCTGCCGGGTGCGAGGGAGAGATGCGAAGCGGTTTCGGGGGGAGCCGCCACGGGTCGCTCGGACCGTCAAACGATGCACTGTCATAGCACTACAGAGCGGCGCTCGACCCATTACTATAGATCCACTAACGCAGTCGATAGTCACCACGTACTCTCTCCACCGGCTGATACGTCGCGAACCGGCCTCGAGCCCGTCGAAATTGCCGTCTTTCGACGCAGATGGAATTATTTCACGAGATGGGAGAGAATTCCGCCCGCGCAGACGGTCCTTTCCATCGGTATGTTCACCCATCGCGTTTCCGGAAACAGTTTTGAACTGATTACACGATCGAAAACAGCGTCTATAACACAGTCTATAATCGTGACTCGAGCGGCTCGGATCGAGCCCTAGAGCGACGACTCACACAGCTCGGTCACCGCCCGGCGGAGCCGCTGGGAGACGGCGGATTTCGAGATCCCCAGCGTCTCGGCGAGTTCGTCCTGTGAGATGCCACGAGGAACGTCGAAGTACCCCTCCTCGTAGGCGACGCTCAGAAGTTCTTCCTGTTTCTCGGTTAGTCCAATCGCGGTCGTCTCGTTCGCTTCCGCCAGGCGCAAGTGGTTGACGTGAAACGAGATTCCTCGTCGGCGACACGACTGGTTGAACGCCAGTAAGCTATCGCGGTCGGGAAAGCGCGTTCGAAGCACCCAGCCGGTCTGTCCGCTCGAGAGGTCGAGGACGCGGCCGCCGGCTTCGACGACCTGGCTCGTGAATCGAACGGCGCGGTCGGTAACCGTGGCTCGATACACCCGTTTTCGCGGGTATCGTTCTACTAGCGTCGGATTCGAGACCGTGGTATCGCGCGCGAGCGCAGATTCGAGCTCGTCGAAAGGAGCGGCCTCGGCGACGAAGAAGATCACCGTAGTGCCGTCCTCGAGTTCGCTCGAGTACTCGAGGTCGACGCGACCGCTGGAGAGTCGTTGAAGCGTCGGTCGAAGAATCAACGCGTCGTGATCGAGTTCGAGTTCGGCGACAATTCCGCCGTCGGCCTGAGATCGAAGCGGAACCGAATCGGCGTCGAGGGGGTTAGTGCTCATCGACGGACCACCCCGCACGGAACGAGAGTCGGGTAATCGCCGCTTATCGCAGACAAGTACATCAAGCGTGCATTTCGCCCCGAGTCACTTGGTGGTAGACGCTAAATGGCGAAACGGACGGTTAACGAGGCGCTAAACTGATTCATTCATCGACTTCAGTGATAGTCACGACGTGGTGAGTAATTCGGAATTTCCGGCCGCGACGTGCGTTCCAGCGACGAGATGAGGGTCCGGAACGGCGAGTCAGTCCGGTGGTCGCTCGAGCCACCCCGCCTCGAACAGAAGTTCGTACACTTTTCGTTCGGCGATGCGCAAGTGTCGCGTGAACGTCGGCTGAGAGACGTCGAGCAGATCGGCGACCTCGCCGCCGGTGTGCTCGCGCGGGGACTCGAAGTAACCCGAGTAGTAAGCGAGCCTGAGCGTCTCGAGCTGGCGCTCGGTCAACTGATTGCTGACGCGGTCCTCGAACGAACTCGCCGGACGGTCCCCGGACGAGACGACGCGTTTCGAACGGAGTTCGACGCCCGATTCCCAGCGTTCGAGTCGGTCGACGAACGACCGGATGCTGGTTCCGGGTGCGAGGTCCACGACGAACGCCGGTCGCCGCTCGCGCCCGTCTATCGTTCGGAGGTCTCCCCCGTGTGCGCCTACCAGTCCGGCGAGCGTCTCGCCAGCGAGTCGAACCTCGACGTGGAGACGGGCGCCTCGTTCGCTCGAAACGTCGAGTGCCTCGAGGCCCTCGATCCCGTCAGCATTCGAGCGAACGGCCGACGCCTCGAGGTCGTCGTTTGCAATCGAGCACACGACTGACGTCCCGCTCACCCCCTCCGAGAGCGCCAGCAGGTCGATCCGGCACCGACAGCGTGTGGCGAGGGCGACGAGGGGGTCACCACTACCACCACCCTCATCCGAGGAGAGCCCTTCTGCCGGCTCCTCCGGCGCAGTTCGAAGACGGTCCGCCCCGTCGTCGACCGACGGAAGCGCGAACGTGAGTTCGAGTCGGTCCTCGGCGCTCAGGAACCGTCGGTACTCGCCGACGGCGAAGGCGAGCGAGAGGTGCGTTCGGAGGGTCTCGAGTCGCTCGAGCAAGTCGGACGTCACGGCGGCTGCCGGGACGGAGAGCGCCAGCACGCCGTATCGCCGGTCGTCGAACGACAATGGAAGGAAGACGACGTCCCCGACTTGGTCGTCGGGGCGGTCGAATCGGCCACGACGGTCGGTTCGTCCCACCGTCCCCGGCGTGTTCCGGTCGGCGGCGGGGACGTGGCTCACCGATCCAGACTCGATTGCCGCCGAAAGCGAGTCGCCGTCTTCCGCGAAGCCGTCGCTTCCGATCGGCGAACTCGCGGTCAACGACCCAGCGCTCGCTTGCTCGGTGACGGTCTCGGCGGCCGGATCGACGTCACCGAACCAGGCGCCGTCGATCCACTCGAGCGCCGCCAGGTCGGTACAGAGTATCGACTCAGTGGCCCGACGGTCCGAGGTATCGGCCAGCGTGGACTCGAGCCCCTGCACGACCGCCTCGAGCTCGCCCAGTCGGTCGCGGTCCGCTTCGAGGCGGTCGACCGTCTCCTCCAGCGCCTCGAGCGCGCGCCGGCGATCCATCGCCTCGAGTTCGGTCGCGGCCAGAGCCGTCACCCAGCCGGTCGCCTCGACGTCCATCGAATCGAGCGTTCGCAGGCCGAGTCCCGTCACGACGACGACTCCGCGGTCGCCGACCGGGGCGACGAACACCTGATCGGTCGCCACCGCACCCGTTGCCAGCAGCGGGTCGAACGCCCCGGACTCGAGACGGCCGAGCGACGGTCCCGACAGCTGCCGCGGGTCCAGCGCCGGGACGTCCGCACAGTCGAGGGTCGGGAAGTGTATCGCCGGATCGGCGTCGGTCGGCGCGACGGCCGCCGGATAGAGTCGTTCACCATCGAGCAGGTAACAGCAGGCGACCGACGACGGGGTGAGCGCGAGGATGCCGTCGGCGAGGTGCTGGCTCACTACCGACGGCGACCTCGCCGACCGGATCGTGCGACTCGCCTGGAAGAGAGCGGAGACTATGGCGACGTCCGCCGACGGCGGCCGGTCGCCGAGCATGCAGAGCGCCGCCCGGTCTCGAGACAGCGATACGACGGTCGACGAGACGGTTCGGTCGCCGTCTCCCGTTCGGACGGTCGCCTCGAAGGTGTCCGCGCGCCGTACCGTCGAGTCGCCCGCTCGATGTCGGATTCTGTCCATCGTTCGCTCGTCAACCAGCGAGTCGAGCGCGCCGGCGAGCACGTCCGTCGCACCCAGCAGCTCCCGTGCGACCGGGTTCGCCTCGAGCGTTCGCTCCGTCTCCCGGTCGAAGACGACGACGCCGATTCGGAGCGCCGCCGTCACCGCCTCGAGCGCCCGTGCCGTCTCGACGGCCGGACCCGCCTCGTCCTTCGGTGACGCCTCGTCGCGATCGGTCGACGCACCCACGGCGATGGCCAGCATGCCCGAGTCCGTGGGCGCGGCCACCCACTCGAGCGTCGAGCCTTCCTCGTCCGGCGACCCCTCCCCGTCGAAGGAGAGCGACGTCCGAAACCGAACCGACGACCCACTCTCTCGAGCCTCCCGAAGACGGGCGAGAATCGCCTCGTGACGGTCCGCCGGCAGCGCCTCCTGGATCGGGGTCCGGGCCGTGGGACCGTCGACGAAGAGGACGCTGGCTTCGTCGGACGCCGCGACGATCCGCCACGCCTCGTCGACGGCGAACGCCGGGCGCTCGAGCGCGCCGACCCAGGCTTCGACGTCGCTCGAGTCGGGTTCTGGCGTGGGGCCGACGGTCAGAACGAGGCCGTCGTCGGGTACCGGGTCGGCGCCTCTCACCGTCGCGACGTGCGTTCGCCACGTGCCATCGACATGGCGAAGCTGAACGATTCGCGGCCCAGTCGGGGCGCCCCCCGCCTCGACTCCCCCCTCGTCCGCCGTCTCGTCCCCCGCCTCGTCCGCCGACGAGGTTCGTGCCACCTCGAGCGCGCGCCGGATCGATTGTCGGTCGTCGTCGTGGACGACATCCGCGACGGGTCGGCCGACGAGTTCGCCCGGCGTGTACCCCATCACGGCCTCGACGGAGGGGAGGGCCGACTCCACGGTATCCGTCGAGTCGACGACGAGAGCCGTCCCGGGTCCGTTCTCGAGGGCGGCCCGTTCGAGTGCCGTCCAGGTCTGGTCGACGGCGGGCGGTGACGACGCTTTGAGTATTGTTTCCACGCGTGCGCGAACCTCCGCTCGCGAAGCGTCCGGATCGAGCACGTCCGTCGCCCCGGCCTCGAGCGCTGCCTCGGCGTCAGCGCCAGCGGCGACCGCCAGGAACGGGCAGTCGGCGCGCTCGCGAACGCGTTCCAGATCGGCCGGTGGGAGGTCGAACGGGTACACCAGACAGCCCGCCTGCGCCATCTCGAGGTACTCGAGGGCCGTCCCGAGGTCGGTCACCCGATGAACGGCCTCCACGCCGAGGGCGTCCTCGAGCGTTCGCGCCGTCTCGCCGACGCTATCGGCCGGGTCGATCACGAGGACTGGCGGCGTACCGCGAGACTCGAGGCCGGCGCGCTCGCTCACCGGAGTCACCTCCGACGCGGTGGCGTCTGCGAGTCGTCTGGCCGCCCGGTCTCGTCAGTCACTGTCGAACACGACCGTCCTGAGACGATTAAGTAGCCCCACCGTATCGACCGGTAGCGAGCGATTGCGTTCACGGCGACGGTTCCGAAACCGCTCACAGCACCTCGAGGATCACGATCGCGAGGTAGAGTTGCCCGAGTCCGGCGACGATCATGACGGCGCCAGCGAGGCGTTCGATCGTTCCCGTGTGCGCTGCGATCCACCCCGCCCCGGCGACGAGTCCCATCCCCGTCGCGACGGTGAGCGAGATCATGAGTCCGGTGACGCTCCCCACGTACGCGATGAGGACGAGCGCGCCAGCGCCCGCCGGTAACGAGAGCGCGCTGGTCAGGACGCCGAGGAACAGCGGCGCGACGCAGCCGGCCGCCGCGAGCGCGTACCCGGCGCCGAAGACGCCGAACCCGAGGACGCTCGAGCGCCGTTTCGGGAGCGCGAAAGACAGCGAGGGGGCTCGTCCGGCGACGACCAGAAGTCCGAACACGATCAACAACGCGCCGACGATCGGTTCGAACAGGGTAATGTTCGAGAGCGTCTCGTGGCCGACCACGAACGTCGCCCCGAGGAGGACGAGAAACGTGGCAATGACGCCAGCACCGGCGACGACACCGCGAGCGAGCGAACCCCCGAGCGTTGGCTCTGCGTCCTCGGTTCGGCTCGCGTAGTAGCCGACGTACCCCGGGAGCAACGGGTACGCACACGGGGAGAAGAACGTCGCGATACCGGCTCCGACTGCGAACGCGACCGTCGACACGAAGGCGAGATCGACCATCGATCAGAGCGCGCGTTCGATGCCAGCGATCAGTTCGTCGACCGACTTGATGCCGTCCTCGGACCACTGCACGAAGCCGTACTCGTCGACGGCGACTGCGTACGGGTAGCCCTGGAGTCCGTAGCGCTCGGCGAGTTCGACGGTGCGATCGACGCCGACCGTCCAGTTGCCGTCGTGTTCGGCCCACCAGTCGGCGAGTTCCGCCTCCGTGATCGAGGCCCCGGTCGACGACCCGACGTTCTCGTTGGTCACCGAGACGAACAGTACCTCGTCGCCCAGCTGTTCGTGGGCCTCGACGAGGGCAGGCATCTGCTTGATGCAGGGCGCACACCACGTTCCAAAGAAGTCGATGAACGTCGGCTGCTCGAGCGACGGGAGGGCGATGGTCCCGGCCTCGCTCCCCTGGGTGTCGACCGTCTCGATCTCGAGTTGGTCGGCCTCGTCGCCGAAGCGACGCCGGATGCGAGACTGCAGGCTCGAGACGTCGGTCGTGGCGACCACGCCGCCCGTAGCGAGGACGCCGAGACTGCCGAGCCCTGCGAGGAGGTCGCGCCTGCGCATGTTACTGTCCAACGACCGTGCGTACGTCCTCGAGGACCTTCGAGGTGTCGACCGAGGCGCCGTTCCGGTACGCGCGCTCGACGACGCCGTGTTCGTTGACGAGGAAAGTCAGGGCGATGTGGGTGAACGTGTACTCGCCGTGGTCGTGGCCGCTGGTATCATTGCCGCCATCCTCGCTGTCGTTTTCGGCTTCGGTTTCGTTTCCGTGGTCGTTCCCGTGATTCTCGTCGCCTCCGCTTTCGCCTTCGTCGCTGGCGTCACCGTCACCGTCACTACCCTCCTCGGCGTCGTCCACCCGCTCGATCTTCATCCCGAACGTCTCGTCGATCGTCGTCTTCGCCGTCTCGTTGTCCTCGGGCCGAAGGAAGTGCCAGTTGCCGACCTCGAGATCGACCCCCTGCTGACCGGCGTACTCCTCGAGCACTTCGGGGGTGTCACGCTCGGGATCGAACGTGAGTGCCAGCAGGTCCAGATCGTCGACGTAGTCGCGTTCCATAGCGTCGGCCTGCGCCCGCCGTAGGCGCAACAGCAGGGCCGGGCAGACCCCGTCTGGACACGACGTGAAGAAGAACGTCAGCAGATAGGATTTTTCGCCCTCGAGGTCGCTCGAGGAGACGGTTTCGCCGGTTAGTGGGTCCGGGAAGGAAAACGACGGCATCTCCTGGCCGTAAATCGGGTAAACGGGGTCGCCCTGAGATTCGGCCGGCGCCTCGAGGACGGTCTGCCCGTCGCCCCAATACTCGTTCACGTCGTCGTCGGAATCCTCGCCACCCAGCACGCCTTCGACCGAGCCGAGACACCCCGCAACCCCGGCGAGACCCGCCGTCGAGAGACCGCCGAGATACGTCCGTCTGTCCATACTCGAATCCTGGCACCGGTCGATCAAAGGCTCGTTGGTTCGGCGATCGGCGAACCGACAGCGGTTTTGGCGCCTCGACCCTCGGTTCGAGTATGACCGCCTCTCGGCGAGACGCGCTCCGCTACGCCGCCATCGCCGGTTCGCTCGGACTCGCTGGCTGCCTCGAGCGCCTCGGCTTCGAGGAACAGTCGGCCTGGAACACCCCGCCGCTGCTCGAGGATCGTCCCGACGCCGTCTACGTGCCGGCCGGCGAGGAGGAGATGGCCACGTACGGTCAGGCGACGGCGGGCGACTACGCCGTCTCGCTCACCTACACCTTTCCCCACCGGTTCTGGCTCGTCTCCGGCGAGCGCGAGCGCGTCGACGTCCAGACAGAGGACACGCACCACCTGATGATGACCGTCTGGGACGACGCGACCGGCGTCGTCCTCCCCGCCGACCTGGGCCTCGAGATCGTCGACGCCGACGGCGACCTCGTCCACGGCGACGCCCCCTGGTCGATGCTCGCCCAGCGAATGGGATTTCACTACGGCGACAACGTCACCCTCCCCGAGGAGGGATCGTACACGGCCCGCATCCAGGTCGGCCCGATCACGACCCGCCGAACCGGCGACCTCGAGGGACGACTCGAGTCGCCCGAGACGGTCGAGATTCCGTTCGAGTACGCCCGCGCTGACGTGCGCGACCTCGAACTGATCTCGGTTCCCGAGGACGAACAGGGGACGCGGGGGGCACTCGGGGTGATGAGCCACGGGGGCGGAGGCGGGCACGAGGGCGAGCACGACGAAACCGGGTCGGGCAACGACGAACACGGAAACGGCGCCGCACCCGCGTTCACCGGACCCGCCGTCTCGGACCTCCCCGGAACCCGCTTCGGCACCGAACGGAGCGGCGACGCGGCCATTACGGCCATCGAGACCGACCTCGAGCGGCTGTCTGCCGACGCGGACGCAGACACGTACCTCGCCGTCTTCCCGCGCACGCCGTACAACGACGTGCCGCTCCCCTTCACGTCGCTGTCGGTCACCCTCGAGGCCGACGGCGAGACGCTGCTCGAGGAGCCGCTGGTCGAAACGCTCGATCACGAGTTCGGTCACCATTACGGGCTGGCGACCGACGACGTGACCGCGGCCGACCACGTGACCGTCTCGGTCGACACCGCGCCACAGGTCGCTCGACACGACGGGTACGAGACCGCGTTCTTCGACTTCGAGCCCGTTTCGTTCGATCGGTGAGGCACGCTTCCGAACGGTTTCAGCGAGTTAGATCCCGGCTAGGCGGCCGCTGACCGGGCTTATGACTCGTATAACAAAAACGACCGATACGGTACGTGGCAGGTATGTCACAATCTGAACGCCCCCGAGTAACGGTCGGCTGTCCCGCCTGTAGCGAGTCCGTTCGCGCGGCCGTCCCCGGCGGACCGGGGATCAGGAAACCCGGACACGACCTCGAGGCGAGCGACGAGGAACACCGTCTCAGCGGTACGGAGACGACGTGTCACAACTGCGGTCACACCGTCGAGCTGTACTATTACTAGGTTTCGGGGGAGGGGGTTCGGATTCTCACGAGCCGACCGCTAGCCAATCGAAATCGACCGCAGGGTACAACGGGGGGGGGGGGTTTCGATACCGTTCGAGCCAGTAATGGCGAGTCGAACGCCGAGGGCGCCTCGAGTCTACCTCGACCATACGTATAGAAAATATAGCAAAGACGACGGACCGTTCGTTTCGTGTCCGGTCGAACCCACACGTTTTTGCGACCTGAACGCCCCTCATCGGACGTGCAAATCGAGAACAGCTTTCTCCCCGTTCGCGGCGTGGGCGAGACCACCGAGCGTCGCCTCTGGGAACACGGCATCACCCACTGGGACGAGTTCGACGGCAGCGTCGTCGGCTCGACCGTCGCCGACCGCATCGAGACCTTTATCGACGACGGCCGACGCCACCTCGAGGCCGGTGACGTCTCGCCGTTCGCCGAGGCGCTCCCGGCGGCGAGTCGCTGGCGATTCTTCGAAAACGTTCGCGACGACGTCTGCTACCTCGACATCGAGACGACGGGCCTCAATGCCAGCCATCACGACGTCACAACGGTGAGCGTCCACCGCCGGGGTGAAACCCGGACGTACGTCAACGGCCAGGACCTCACGCGAGACCGCCTCCAGACCGAGTTCGACGACGCCGCGGCGCTCGTGACGTTCAACGGGCAGCGCTTCGACGTCCCCTTCCTCGAGACGGCGTTCGACGTCGATGCCTCGGTGCCCCACATCGACCTCATGTATCCCTGTCGGAAACTCGACCTGACGGGCGGGCTCAAACGGATCGAACGGGACCTGGGCATCGACCGCGACCAGCCGGACATCAGCGGCCGCGACGCGGTTCGCCTCTGGCACCAGTACGAACGTGGCGACGAGGACGCCCTCGAGACGCTCGTTCAGTACAATCGGGCCGACACCGCGAACCTCGAGCCGCTGATGGAGACGGTGGCCGAACGCCTCCACGAGTCAATCTTCGAACCAGTCTGCGGACGTAGACTCGAGTAGCCGTTTGCGCCATGTTCGATGCGGACGACACTACGTCGCTCTGGGCAGTGCTGTGCGGTGTGTGGGCAAGACGACCGTAAACGCGAACGAGTCAATCGAGAATAGTGACTTCGCCGTCGCTCTCGACGACCATCTCGTAGCCACAGAACGTGAACGTTACTTCGCCGGGGCTCCGTGGGGTGCCATCCTCGCGTGGCGCAAACAGGGAGTCGAGCGCTTCTGGATTGAGAACGTCGTAGAGCGCGTCGTACTCGGGAGGTTCGATTTCGACTGGGTCGACACCCTCTTCTCTGGCAACGGCTTCGACGATACGGAAACTAAGAGGAACTCCTTCTTTCATGCTCGATCGGTCGGCTGACAGTAGCATTGGCGGATGCTTTACACGGTTGGATATAAAACCTGTGGCCTCAAGCCCCTCTTGCTGCACATTTCTATCCATCAATGACCTAGTATGGCCATTATTTTTCAATTTGGGACCTAATTTGATTATAAAATTAGTACTGTCAGCGTAGTCTGAACGAGCTCAGTGGCGAACTCGAGAGTGTAATCACGTATTGAACGTCTGGATTCTATGAAACAGTCGGTCAATTGACCGAACGTCACAGTTGGTTACAATTTTTACCGGGTTTCTCGCCATCAACCACGTGAGTAAGTGACACTCACAGCGACAGTTCGACAGCAGGTGAAGACGGAGTGTTTCTGGACTGCGGGCGAGTCGCTCCGGGTCAGCGTGTACAGCGCGACGCCGAATCGAGGCAATCGTCCGCGCCGCTCGACGTCGGAGCCGACGATCGCAAGAAGGAGCCAGGGACGGGATTTGAACCCGTGAACTCTCGATTACAAGTCGAGTGCATGTACCACCCATGCTCCCCTGGCGCGGTCTGTGAGTTATCACTCGTCCTTTGAGTGTGTATCGTTTTCGGCCGGCCGATCGAGTTCGCGCTCGAGCCCGACCCTGAACGGTTCGTACCCCGCCTCGCGGTAGAAGCGCCTGGCCGCCTCGTTGTCGGCCATTGCCTCGAGAATCAGCCGATCGACGCCGCGGTCGGCGAGGCTGGCCTCGACGTGTTCGAGTAACGCCGACCCGATTCCCTGGCCACGGTAGTCGGGGTCGACGTAGAGGTTCGAGAGGAAACCGCGCGTACACGCCAACTCGAGCGCGCCGTGTTCGACCGAGAAGGACGCGAATCCGATGATTCGGGTCCCGTCACGGGCGACCAGCAATCCGTCGTCGACCTGGTGGGCACCGAGGGTTGCCCGCATCGTCTCCCGGTTGGCCTCCGAGCGAACGACGGATCCGTGTCGGCGCTGATCGGTCGCGAGGCGGACCCAGCACTCCGTGACGGCCTCGAGGTCGTCACTCGTTGCCAGTTCGATCACGAGGTCGATATCGTCACCGACCGTCATTCGCGGGTGGGTGGCGCTCGAGGTGGGTTTGCTAGCACTGGCGGCTCAAGAAGCGGGTATCGCTGCTCGAACGATGGGTGCCGCCGCTCGAGGACCGAGCGCCATCGGGAGAGACACGGACATCGCCGCTCGAGGTACCGGCCTCGCCGCTCGAGATGTCCGGGTGAACGAGCCACGGGCCGTATCGGCCGGCCACACAGCTCGGCGGGCACGTCACACCTGCCGACAGTCCACGCAGACCAACTGGCCGTTGGCCTCCTGGAGCGAGTCGGTGAGCGTCCCACACGCCTCACAGACGCCTTGCGTGCTGAACTCCTCGCCACCGTTGGTCGCGTACTCGTCCGAGAGGGTCGTGGTGCCCTCGTTCGTGACGCCGACCCCTTCGGCGGCCGGCTGACTCGTCGCGCCCTGGAACGATCCCGCGACGGCGATGACGTCGCGCTGGGTCAGCACCCCGACGAGTTCGCCGTTTTCCTCCACTGCGAGGTTGCGAATGTTCTGACTCGCCATCGTGTCGGCGGCATCGGTCAGCGAGCGGTCGGTCTCGATCGTGAGCACCGGCGACGACATGACCTCGCCGACGGTCATCTTACCCGGGTCATCCTCGTCTTCGACGACGCCCAGGACGTCCCACTCGGTCATGATTCCGACGGCCTCGGATCCACGAACGACGAGCACGCAGCCGGCGCGCTCTTCGCGCATCAACTGCACCGCACCGAGCACGGTGTCGGATTCACTTACACCGACGTATTCAGTCGTCAGGGTATCCCTGACCGACAGATCCGATTCCATAGCCAAATACACAGCCCAAACGACCTAAAAGGTACCTCCGACACGTATATACGGTCACACACTGAAGTTCCGATTTCTGTCCTCCCCGAACGGCCCGGCGGCGATTCAGAACTCCACGCGCGTCCCGTTCGCCCGACAGTGCTCAAGGGCGTGTTTCGCCGCGTATCCCGCATCGTGAGCGCTGGCTCCCGTGCCGACGCCGACCTGCATGGTCACGTCGACCGCCGACTCGACGTGTTCGATGGCCTCGAGGTAGTCCGCTCGCTCAAGGTCGGGGCAGACGACGATGACGTTGTCGCCACCGACGAAAAACGAGAGGCTGCCGTGGGCGCGGCGCATGTGGCGCATGAGCGCGGCGTAGCCCTGTTCGATCTCGATGAAGCTATCGAAGGCGTTGAGTTCGTCGGTGTACTGCCCCGTCGCGTCGATCACGTCGAAGTGGGCGATCTGGACGTCCCCGTCGGTTCGGTGAGCGTCGTCGATGGTTCGGCCCTCGAGGATCTCGCGGCGATGCTCGTCCTGGGCGCTGCCGGCGTCCTGGATGAGGCTCGTCGCGTCCGAGAGCGCCTGCACCGGGGTCGTCCCCGTCGCGACGCCGAGGCTCAGGGTGACCGGATAGCGGTTGCCGACGGACTCCTGGATCAACGCGTGGTCCTCGACGTCGAGGCCGTTCGTGACGGCGATCATGTTGTCGAATCGCGTGAAGAAGACGTAGCCGTCGCGGGCGCCGATGTACTGCGAGAGGTCGGCGTACAGTCGCGACTGGAGCGTCTGGAGGTCGGCTTCCCGTCGCGGTTCCGGCGTCACGGTCCACGGTCCGTAGTTGTCGATCTGAAAGAGCGTTACCTGCGTGTTCGTCACGGTACTCGTCCGTTTCGAACGATATCGTATAAGCGATACGTAATCCAGATTCGTGATGAGAGATCAGAGGCAACTCGATCGGGGGTCTACTCGACCACACGGACCGCGCCCGAGGAACGGTCACTGGTCAGGCGACTCGAGTCGATTTGTACTGAGACCTGAAACGAGAAGGGACAAGAACGAAAACGAGAACGTGAACGGCGCACCGACGGTCGATCGAAACGACGCGTCGATCAGGCCGACTTCGTCTCGGGGCTCGCGCCAACCGGATGGTAGTCCCAGAAATTCCCCTCGCGCATGGCCGCGCCGACCGCTTTGTGCATGTCCGTAATCGTCTCGAATTCCGACTCGTCGACGTACTCGAAGATGTCCGCGAGCGCGACGACCGACTGGTGATTGATACGGATGGGTTCGTCGCCGTGGGCCTCGACGAACGCGTCGCGCTCGAGCGGGAAGTCCTCGTCCTCGTCGACCTTTTTGGCGATGATCGCCATGTCGAACTTGCGCATCCCTTCGCTGCCCTCCTCCCCGTCGGGGTCGTGTGGCCAGTCCATACCAGAGCGTGTGCCCGGGGGGCGCAAAAGGGTTACTCTCCGCTGTCGCGGACTCAGTCGGATTCCGCCGTTCGAACCGCGTCCCTGAGTACCTCCTCGCGGTGTTCGTCGAGCAGCGGCGCGCGCCCACGCGGTCGTGGGGGCGTCTCGCTCATCTTTATCGGACTGCCCGCGATTTCGACTTCGCGGTCGGCTCCGGGCTGGGCCACCGGAACAAGCATCTCGCGCGCGTGCACGTGCGAGTCGTCGAAGATGTCTGCTGTGTTCTGGACGGGCGCGACGGGGACCCGGCCCTCGAGCGCGTCGCAGATCTCGTCACACGTGCGCTCGCGCGTCCACTCGAGGATGGCCGCCCGAAGCGTTTCTCGACTACCGAGCCGACTCGAGGCGTCCGGGTACTCGGCGGCGAGGTCCGGACGGTCCATCGTCTCACAGAGGGCGTTCCAGTGGTTCGAGCCGAACGCGGCGATCACGACGTGGCCGTCGGCAGCCTCGAAGGCGTCGTACGGAAAGAGGGTCGGATGGGAGTTCCCCTGACGCGTCGGCGCCTCGCCGGTGTAGGAGTGTTGGTAGATCGCCCGTTCGGTCATGCTGATCATCGCGTCGTACATTGCGGTATCGACGTACTGGCCCTCGCCGGTTCGCTCGCGGTGGTGCAGCGCCGCGAGGATACCGACGCAGTTCAGCGTCGCCGTGAACAGGTCGCCAATGCCGGGGCCAACCTTCGTCGGCGGGCCGTCCTCCTGGCCGGTGATCTCCATGACGCCGCCCAGCGCCTGCGCGACGAGGTCGAACGACGGCTGGCCCTGCCGATGCGTCTCGCCTGTCCGCGGGTCGCCGAAGCCCCGAATCGAGGAGTAGATCAGTTCCGAATTGCGCTCGGCGAGCGTCTCGTAACCCAGGTCGAACCGCTCCATCGTGCCCGCGCGGTAGTTCTCGACGACCACGTCGGCCTCCTCGACGAGCGAGAGGAACGCCTCGCGGTCACGCTCGGCCCCGAGATCGAGTTCGAGGCTGCGCTTTCCGCGATTGACGCTCTGGAAGTAGCCGCCGTAGGCCTCATCCTGGGCGCTTTCGACGAACGGTGGGTTTGGTCGGATGAGGTCCCCACCCGGCCGTTCGATTTTGACGACGTCCGCGCCCATGTCCGCGAGCAACATCGTACAGTACGGTCCGGCGAGCACCTGCGTCAGATCCAGCACGCGAAGCGAGGAGAGCGCTCCCATGCCCTCACCTCACGTAATGGAGGTAAAAACCTTTACTATAAATCATGATGGTGTCATAGGGTCCCACAGGAGGGGTGTTAAGGTGTATTAGGTGTATTATCATGATCGACCATTAACTTTAAACACAGGTCTATCATGGTTGTGCACACAATGTCCCGCACGGTCGTTCTCGGGGTCATCGGGTCCGACGCCCACGTCGTCGGCATCACGATCCTCGAGCAGGCGTTCGCTGCAGCAGGCTTCGAAGTCATCAACCTCGGCGTCCAGACCTCCCAAGAGGAGTTCGCCGACGCCGCCAGCGAGCACGACGCCGAGGCCGTACTGGTCTCCTCGCTCTACGGCCACGCCGAACAGGACTGCCAGGGGTTCGAGGAGACGCTCGAGGCCCACGAAGTCGACGCGGTGACCTACATCGGCGGCAACCTCGCCGTCGGCCAGGACGACTTCGAGCGGACTCGCGAGACCTTCCACGAACTGGGATTCGATCGCGTCTTCGACGCCGAGACTCAGCCCGAAGAGGCAATCACGGCCCTGAAGCGCGACCTCCAGCTCACGGCCACGGAGCAAGAACGAGACCGGGCCACCGTCACCTCGTAGATGATACGCGACGAGCGCATTCCGGCCGAGGAGTTGCAACGCATCGACGCGGCCCTCCGCGAGAACTGGCCCACTGGCGAGGCCGTCGACTTCGACGAAGCCGTCGAGTTCCACGAGTCGCTGCCGTCCACGAAGCGCTTCGCGGACGTACTTGAGTCGGCCACCCACCCGCTCTTGCAACCGAGGGCGGGCGTTCCGCGCCTCGAGGACCAGATCGGCCTACTCGAGTACCTTCACTCGGAGGGCGAGGCGGACCTCCTGCCGACGACCATCGACTCCTACACGCGCGACAACGAGTACGGAAAGGCCCAGGAGGGACTCGAGGCCGCCCGCGAGTCGGGCGAGGACACCCTCAACGGCTTCCCGGCGGTCAACCACGGCGTCGACGGCTGTCGCGACCTGATCGAGGCCGTCGACGCACCGATCGAGGTCCGCCACGGGACCCCCGACGCCCGTCTGCTGGCCGCGATCACCTTCGCGGGCGGGTTCCAGAGCTTCGAGGGTGGCCCGATCTCCTACAACATCCCCTACACGAAGCGCCACGACCTGGCGACGACCATCGAACACTGGCAGTTCGTCGACCGGTTGGCGGGTGCCTACACCGAACGCGGCGTCCGAATCAACCGCGAGCCGTTCGGCCCGCTCACGGGAACGCTCGTCCCGCCGAGCATCGCCATCGCGGTGATGGTGCTCGAGGGGCTGCTCGCTGCCACACAGGGCGTGCGCTCGCTAACCCTCGGCTACGGCCAGGTCGGGAACGTCGTCCAGGACGTGGCCGCACTCCGCGCACTCCGATCCCTCGGCGAGGAGTACCTCCCCGACGAGGTGTGCGTCACCACCGTCTTCCACGAGTGGATGGGCGGGTTCCCGCCCGACGAGGCGCGGGCGAACGGCGTCATCGGCCTCGGCGGCATGACCGCGGCCATCGCCCGCCCCGACAAGGTCATCACGAAATCACCCCAGGAGTTCCAGGGCGTTCCGACGAAGGAGGCGAACGCGGCCGGCCTCCGAACCACGAGACAGATCATCGACATGGCACTCGAACAGGACATCGACATCGACGGCATCGACGAGGAACAGGATCTGATCGAGCGTGAAACCCGCTGTCTCCTCGAGTCAGTCCTCGAGCACGGCGACGGTGACGTCGCCCGCGGAACGATCCGGGCGTTCGACTTGGGCGCGATGGACGTTCCCTTCGCCCCGAGCGACAGCGCCCGCGGAGCCGTCCTCCCGGCCCGCGACGACGACGGCCGCGTCCGCATCCTCGAGTTCGGCGACCTCGCGATGAGCGACGAGGTCAAGGAAACCCACGCCGCACGCCTCGCCCAGCGGGCCGAAACCGAGGGCCGCCAGCAGTCGTTTCGCATGGTCGCCGACGACGTCGACGCGATCAGCGACGGCCGCCTCATCGGCCGGCCGAACGGGGGTGACACCCGTGCAGATTGAATCAATCCGAGCAACTCTCGGGGTCTCCGGCTTCTACACCGACGACCAGCTGGCCATCAAGCGCGGCGCCCGCGAGGATGGCTTCGCCTACGCGGGCGAACCGCTCACCGACGGCTTCGAGTCGGTCCGTCAGGCGGGCGAAGCCCTGCTCGTCGACCTCGAGTTGAGCGACGGAACGGTCGTTCGTGGCGACTGCGCGGCCGTCCAGTACTCCGGGGCGGGCGGGCGCGACCCGCTCTTTCGCGCCGCCGAATACGCCCCCCTGGTCGAGGGGGCGGTCGCCGACGCGCTCGTCGGCCGCGACCCGAGAGACTTCGGCGAGAACGCGGCCGTGCTCGAGGGGCTTCGCCAGGACGGCTCCCAACTGCACACTGCCGTCCGCTACGGCGTCTCCCAGGCCCTCCTCGCCGCAGCCGCGCGCACGCGCGTGAGAACTATGACCGACGTGCTCGCAGACGTGCTCGGGACGGAACCGGCGACCGAGCCGGTCCCCGTCTTCGGCCAGTCCGGCGACGACCGTCGACGAAACGCCGAGAAGATGCTGCTCAAGGGCGTTCCCGTTCTCCCCCACGGGCTGTTCAATAGCCCCTCGAAGCTCGGCCCCGAGGGCGAGAACCTGCTCGCCTACCTCGAGTGGCTCCGCGAGCGTGCTGGCAAACTGGGTCCCGAGGGCTACGAACCGCGCTTCCACGTCGACGTCTACGGCACGATCGGCGAGCTATTCGGCGCGCCGTTCGACGACGACGAAATTCTCGAGTACTTCGCCGACCTCGAGGCCGCCGCTGACCCGATTCCGCTCCAGATCGAGGGACCAATGGACGTCGGCACGCGCGAGGATCAGATTCACGCGATGGCCGAACTGCGCGACGGGCTCTCGTCGGCAGGCGTGGAGGTCGACATCGTGGCCGACGAGTGGTGTAACACCCTCGAGGACGTCCAGGCCTTCGTCGACGCCGGGGCCGCCGACCTCGTGCAGGTGAAGACGCCGGACCTCGGCGGGGTTCACCGGAGCGGCGAGGCCGTCCGCTACTGCGAGGGGACCGACACGCGCGCGTACCTCGGGGGCACCTGCAACGAGACGGACATCTCCGCACGTGCCTGTGCGCACGTCGCGCTCGCGACGGACGCCGCCCAGGTGCTGGCCAAGCCCGGCATGGGGTTCGACGAGGGCTACATGATCGTCGAGAACGAGATGCGCCGGACGCTCGCCCGCCGCGGGCACGCACCGACCGCCTCGAGCGAACCGGAGGAGGTGACTGCCGATGACTGACGCCAACGCGGACGGTTCGCGAGACGAGAGCGACTCGAGTGTCAGGAACGACCTCGAGTGGACCGACCCCGACACCTTCACTAGCGCGCTCGAGCGAGCGGACACCCGCGAGAAAGGACACCACTTCGAGGACTTCGCAGAGGGAGACGTAATCCAACACGAACCCGGACTCCGGCTGACTCGCTGGGGGAACGAATTGTGGACGAGCCAGACGCTGAACCACGACCCCGTGTACTGGCGCGCGGACGTCACCAGCGATCGCGGGTACGACGAACCGCCGATCCACCCGGACTACCTGCTGGCGGCCACCCTCGGCTGCACCGTCGAGGACCTGAGCGAGAAAGGTGGCTACTTCCTTGGCCGGACGAACGTCCGCTTTCCGGCCGACGTCGTCACTCCGGGGACCGACCTGCGCGTCGAGAGCGAAGTCCTGACTACGAAGGGGTCGAACTCGAGGCCCGACTACGGCATCGTCACCTGGGCGACCCGCGGGTACGACGCCGGGACGGGCAAAACGCTCTGTGCCTACGAGCGGACCAACATGATTCCGCGACGCGAGCGACTCGAGACGGACGGGAGCGGCGCCGAGGCCGACGGCGGTGGCCGCCCGTCAGATACCGAACGTCCCGCGAGTGCACTCCCCGAGACGTTCGTGACCCCCGCAGGCGACGCGTTCGAGGACTTCGAGGCTACTCTCGAGACGGCCGAGAACCGGGACGCCGTCGTCGCCTACCGGCACGAACGCGGGCGCACCATGGACGACGTGACCGTCGCGACCCTGCCGCTGGCGACGCTCAACACGGCGAAACAGCACCACAACGCCGACGCGATGGCCGACGCTCCCTCGGGTGGGATCGTCGCCTACGGCGACGTGACGCGCTCGACGGCGCTGGGCCACGCTCGCTCGGACGAGCGAACCCACCGCGAAGTCGGCTTCGAGGACGAACGCTTCCACGCGTTCGTCACCCCCGGCGACACCGTCTACTGCTTCACGCGCGTCCTCGAGACGAGTCGCGAGACGACGACCGCGAACGAGCGGGCGGGGACCGTCCGCTTCCAGCACGTGGCGTTCAACCAGCACGACGAGCCGGTGTACTCCGGGATTCGAACCGCCGAAGTGCTGACTCGAGACGACTGAATCGTTTTCATCACGACACGAACACGACCTACATACCACATGACCGACCGAACCTGCCGCACCTTCCAGACCGCACCGGCCGCCGTCCCGAAAGACGACACGGCGAAGTACCTCAGATCCGGCCTCACCGCCGAGGGCTTCCAGGCCCCCGACTGGCTCGTCCCCGACCTCGAGGACGGCACTGCCCCGGACATGAAAGCCGAGGGGCTCGAGAACGTCTGCGAGTTGCTCCCCGACTTCGAATTTCCCGGGGAGATCTGGCCGCGCGTCCAGTGGAGCTACGACGACGAAACGTTGCGTGCCAGGGGCCGCGAGGAAATAGACACGCTCGTCCGCGACGTAGGCGAGGAAATCGACGGCGTCGTGGTCCCCAAGGTCGGCCGACAGGGAGACGTCGAGCGCGCCCTCGAGGCGGTGGCCAGAGCGGAAGCCGATCACGGCCACCCCGAGGGATCGATTGGGCTCTCGATCATCGTCGAAACGGCACGCGCCCGGTCGGATCTGCGCGAAATCGCTCGGCTGGGGACCGATACCGGCGGCGAGCGCCTCACCTCCCTCGTCTTCGGCCCCGTCGACTACACCGCCGAACTCGGCGGACGCGACCTCGGCGACGGCCGCCCGCGCTGGGACGGCTTGCTCGAGGCGCTCTCGAACGAGGCGAGCGCGAACGACCTGCTGGCGATCGGCGGCCCGTTCGACGACCTCTTCGCCGAACGCGCGGGCGTAACCGTCTACAACGCCGACGGCTACGCCGACCAGGTCGAGCGTGAGGCGCGGATCGGTCTCGACGGCTCCTGGTCGCTGTACCCCAAACAGACGATCCAGGCCAACCGGATCCACACGCCCACGCCGGCAGAACTCGAGCGCGACGTGGACAAGATCGAGCGGTTCAACGCCGCGAAGGTCGAGGGAACGGGTGCGGTGACGATCGACGGCCAGATGGTCGACGAGGCGACGTTCAAGAACTTCCGGAACACCGTCGAGACGGTTCGAGCGATCCACCGTACCCGTCCCGAACAGACGGACGACCTGTACGACGAGGGGGTGCTCGAGCGGGCGCTCGATCTCGAGCTATCGTACCGGTAGGCCATCGGACTCGCCGAGTGGTTGGGAGAGCGGTCTCGAGCGGTTGGAGGCAGCCTCGAGCGGCCGGGGAACGGCCTCGAGCGATCGGGCAACGGGCTTCGAGCGTTCGACTGCAAATGCAAATCGAGGCGCCAATCACTCCGTCGTCGCGGTGTCTGTCTCTGTTCCTGCCTCCGAAAGCATCTCGACGCGAAACAGGTAGTCGTCGTACGCACCGTCGAGATTAGCGGGACTCTCTTCGTCGGTGTGGGCGCGACACAGGAACGCCTTCGCCTCGACGGCACCGTGTCCGGTCTCTTCCTGATAGCGTTCGACGACGACGAACGTCGCCGGTTCGGTACAGTCGCGGCGGTGGCACTCTCGAGGCGAGTCGTAATCGTCGCCCGTCGGGCCTTCCTCGTCGGTTTCGTCCCACTCATCCGGTGGTTCGGCCTCGTCGCCACGGTCGCGCGCTTCCGAGAGTTCCCGTTCTCGCTGTCGGTTCTCCTCGTCCCGAGCCTGCTTCTCTCGACTCCGTTTCGTGTCTGCCATATAGTGACATACAGTCGTGATCGTGATAACGCTGTGGACGGCACGTTAATGGACGCCCCATGAATGGCTGTCACGCCACCGTCGCCAGCGAACTCACAGACCGTCGACGCAAACGTTGATTGACCTGGCAGTCGTCACTAGGCCATGATTGAGCGTCCGGACGAACGGCAACTGATCGTACGCGCACGGTCTCACCTGGAGCAATGGACGAACCGTGCCCGAACGGAGGCGTACAGCGAACTGTTCGAAGGTGACGACCCGATTCTCACGGCCGAGGACGTACAGCTCCTCGATGCGCTCGACTCGGCACTCGAGCGACAGGGTGGAGACGGCGTCTGGGGAACCGATCAGTACGGGATTCACACCGCCGGTGACATGGGCTCTGACGTCCCGCTCGGTGTCGTCTGTGTCTATCACCCACAGATAACCGAAGATTCCGTCCTCCGAGATGGAGACGATATCGACGACGAGATCGAAGAGCGACTCAACGCGGCACTCTGGCGATACGGAGAACGCGTTTCGACGCTCATCGAAGACGAACTCGAGGAGTTCGTCCATCGAGTCCAGCGCGAAACGTAATCGAGCCGAGATCGGACGCCTGCACTCCCTTCGTTGCTACCGGGGCTGAACATCGTTCGGCGAAAAGATCATCGTCCGCAGAAATCGCGTTCGCCGACGCACTCGTTCACTCCGACTCGCCGTTCTTTCGCACTTCCGTGACGATCACGTCCCAGTCTGGATGCTCGGGACCGTTCCGACACTCCCACCCACCTTCGACGTCGACACCGTTACCGGACGCTCGACGAAGGAGCGACTGCAATTCGGTATTGAGTTCCGCTCGAGTCGCGAGTGAGGCTTCTTCGGAGGTCATACGGGAGACACTCCCTCGGCCACGCCGTCCGTTCCCGTCCGCTCTCGCAAAGTGAGCGCGACCGTACCGTCGTTGGAGACGGTTATCGCGTACGTCGCTACCCGAAACGTGATCGAAACCCCCTCCCCCGTTCCGTCTCGAACGCGGGCGAGATTGTCGAGCGCACCAGTGTTAACGGACGCGTGAAGCGGTTCCAGTTCGACTGGATCGACATCCATCACCTCCGAGAGCACCGCCACGACGGCCATGCTCGCAGAGACTGAAGTCTGGTCGTACTCGGCTCTGTACGTTTCCGACTCCGGATGAAACGCCATCGACGCCAACTCGACACCGGCCTGTGTATCAATCATACTACGTCACCCTAGCGGCCTGAGTCGGGTGAAGAGCGGCACTGATTATACAGAAGATACTAATACCGGTCTACCGAGCATTCCGCCCATGTCTACGGATTAGCGAGCGTTGCGCCGATGAGACGGCGATGGCCGCGTCTGAGTCGGGACGAAAGCGACTGCTGGGTGATGCCGAGTTCGTCGGCAACGTCCTCGAGCGACGCCTCGCGCGGCGAATCGAAGTAACCCCGCTCGTACGCCAGCACCAGTGCCTCTCGCTGTGGGTCAGTCAACTCGTACCCGTCGCCCTGTATCGGGAGTAGCGCGTGCACGGCAGTGATTTCGATGGAGATGTCGTGTTCCTGGCAACTGGTTCGGAACTCGCTGATCGCGCCGCGACTTTCGCCTCGAACCTCGAAACGCCACCCGTCTCTCGTCCCGATCCCGGAGAGGACGGCGACGTTGGTCTTGGCAAGCGCGCTCAGGATACCGAAGTACGACTCCTCCCACTCCGCCCGCATGAGAAACTCGCTGTCGACGCTGTCGACGAGGTCGACGCTGACTATGCCAGCGTGAGCCTCGAAGGCGGCTTCAATATCCTCGGCCTCCGCGCCACGGATCCAGAAGTAGGGGATGATCAGGGTCTCGTGCGGGATGAGTCGCTCGAGTTCGACCGTGACCCCCGGCAAGTTTTCGAAGATCGTTCCCAGCGGAAACTCCTCTGCTGGACTCGTAAATTCTAGCACGGTAGCCATACTCCCAGTTCGTCGGGACGGTGAATAACCGGTGTGGGTGATGTATCAAGCCACGACGCAGCAGTCCGACAATGGCGATTCGAGAACGACGCAGCGACTCGGGTAATGGCAGTTTGGAGACGCGGTGTGCCAGGTAATGGCAGTGTGAGCACGACATGATGCTTCGAGCAGTGAATTTTGAGGCGGGGAAACGGTTGCCTGGTTCCAATCTTGGTAAAGCATGGTGTACCATGCCACCTAGTTTTGTACCGGCATGGCCAACCATGGTGACGAGAGCGAGTCATGAGCGTGATCGCAGAATTCCGAATCCCATCCGCCGACTTCGAACTCGGGCGGATTCTGCACATCGAGGGGATTACGTCCATCGAACTCGAGAACCTCGTGCCGATCGGTGAGGCCACCGTTCCCCTCTTCTGGATCCACAACTCGACGAGAACCTCGTTCGTCGACGCCGTCAAACGCCACCCGACCGTCAACGACGCATCGGAGGTCGACGTCTTCAAGGACCGAACGCTCTTCACGCTCGACTGGGACGCGAACCAGGACCACCTCTTTCGGGGAATCAGAGAAACCGAGGGCCAGCTCTTGAGTGCCACCGGGACACCCGAATCGTGGGCCTTCGAACTGCGATTCCCCGATCACACGGCCCTCAGCGAGTTCACGACCAGCTGTGAGGACGCACAGATCTCGCTGGAAGTGGCTCGCGTGTACAATCCGACAGAACCGGACGCCGGTCCGTGGCACGGCCTGACCAGTCCCCAGCGAGAAGCGATCACGCTGGCCGTGGAGATGGGGTACTACGACATCCCGAGAGGCTGTACGACCAAGGAACTCGCCGACGAACTCGAGATTTCCGATCAGGCCGTCACGGAACGACTCCGCCGAGCGATCGGGGCGCTCGTCACGTACACGCTCATCCCCTCCGAGGATGACACGTGAGATCGGGTTCCCTCGTACATCATGGCGAATCCTCACACTTCTCACCCGGTAATGTGTGGATATGGATCGCCAGTCGAGCAAGTCGAGCGCGGAAGGATTGGGGGTAGGGGGAGAGGCGACGAGAACCAGTTCACCGGTGAGCAGCGAACCAAGTCCTCCCGACGAGGTTCTCCTGGCAATTGCCAGCGAACAGCGTCGAGTTATTCTTCGAACGTTAGAGCTCGCCGACGAAGAGGCGATGGAGATGGACGCGCTTGCGGACCGGGTTGCCGAAGCGCTACGGAATACGGATCGAGCAGACAGCGAGCACAGACAACGCGTCCGAACGGCGCTCCATCACGTCCACCTCCCGAAACTGGAAGCGTGCGGGATGGTCGTCCGCGACACCGAAACGAATCGGATTCGGAACGCCACCGACGACCTGGATCAGGAACTGCTGACGATGCTCGAGTCCTACGAGACACAAGTGTAACGCCGCCTTCGACGATCGAACCGTTCGACGGTTCGATCCGTCTCGGTCCAGCGATCTAACCGATTTTCGGTATCGACCGTCTGCGCGATTACTCGTCGAGCACGACGCTCGAGTCGTCGCGGGGCCGATACTCGAGTTCGTGCATCGTCTCAGCCAGCGACAGGAAGCGATCGGCGTTGTTCGAGACGCCGTGGGCGGTGACCGCGTGGGTCGAGAGCGAGGCCGAAACCGTTGCCTCGAGCAGGCGCCGGCAGTCGGCGGGGCTGAGCCACATCGCGCGGGCGTAGCGCTCGCCGGAGCCGTCGCGTTCGTCGCAGGTCTTGCGCAACTCGTCCTCGTCGAGGAGCCAGCCGATCCGCAGGTTCACGACCTCGAGGCCGTGTCTGCGGGCGTAGTACTCCCCCATCGCCTCCCCGAAGACCTTCGTCACGCCGTAGTAACTGTCGGGGCTGGGCGGGTCGTCGGGGCGGACGACGCGTGGATCGCCTCCGGTGGTCTCGACCCTCGTCGGGTCCACGACGTTCTCGCCGTTGACGGCGTGGTTCGAACTCGCGAAGATCACTTGCTCGAGGTCGTTCTCGAGGGCGGCCTCGAACGCGTTGTACGCGCCATCGATATTCGGCCCCTCGAGGTCGTCCCACTCGGCCCTGGGGGAGGGGTTCGCGGCGAGGTGGATCAGCACGTCCGCGCCCTCGAGCGCGTTCGAGAAGGCGTCGAGGTCGGCAATCTCGAGCGTCTCGCTGTCGATGTCCTCGTGTCCGCTGTGGCTGAAGAGTCGACAGTCGTACGCCGACAGGGCCTCGATCGCCTGTCGACCGACTTGTCCGGAGGCGCCGGTGATGGCCACCGTCCGATCGGTCGAGCCGTGGTGGTCCGCCATGGACGGCTGCACGACGCAGAGCCCAAAATAGGTGCGGGCGGCGCGCGCCGGTTTTGGCGGATGGGCTCGGGAGCTGGGCTCGAGCGGGGCGAACTCGAGGCCTATCGCGTCAGCCCGACCAGACGAGCCCGTAGAGGAACACGAACATGAAGTAGACCAGAAACACCGAGACGGCCGCCTTCGCGTGGAAGGTGAACAGGTCGAACTCCTCGTCCTCGCGGGCCTCCTCGAACGCCTCGTGCTCGTCGTCGCTGCAGACGTCGTCGTGAGCCAGACCCACGTGGTACGTGAGGAGTTCCTCGGTCTGGAGCGGGCGAGAACAGTAGGGACAGGTCAGTGCCGGCCCCTCATCGGGCACGTCGTATTCGGGTTCGGTGACGGGCTCCGCGTGCATCTACTCCCGAGTAGGGCGCGGTCGAAAAAGTGTCTGCCGGTTCTCCAGAACAGGGGGCTGCTCGAGTGAGACGAGAGTAGAAGCAATAGCAAGCGCGTCGGGTTGCTCGAGTTAGGACGAGGGCGAAAACAGCTACGAACCTCGAGTCCCCACCTAAGCGGGAACGAACGGCGCGCTCAACGTGGGCAACGAGACCAGGTACAAGCTGATCATCGTGAAGACGATCATGACGACGATGAACGGATACTGGCTCCGAATCGCCTGAAGCTTCCCGGGGAACAGCTCGATCGAGACCGCGTGGGCTATCCACACGGCGAGCACGTGCCCGACCAGGATGCCAGCTATCTCGACGTAGCCGAACCAGGACGTGAGCGCCAGCTGGGTCGGGTTCGCCCCCGGGTTCAGGGGTGCGCTCAGCGCCTCGAGCAGGGCCGGCCACAGCGAGATGGAGAAGCCGATGTAGTGGGCGAAGTGGTAGCCGGCGGCGATCGCCAGCAGCGGCGGCGCGTACCTGATCGCGAGGTATCGCCGGGAGAGGTACGTCTCCGCTCTCGAGCGGGTCAGTCCAGCCGCGACCCAGTAGACCCACCAGCAGAGTGCGTACCCTCCGACCAGCAACAGGAGGTAGACCAGCTGTGGTGGCAGACCGATCCAAACCAGCGCTTCGATCGCTGCGACACCCGGTGGGGTGACGATGAAGCCGCTGAACGTGAGTTCCCAGACTAACACGAGCACGAACCCGACTACCGAGAGGTCCGTCACCACGTCGTCGTCGCTCAACCGGGCGCCCGGCCAGCGCAGCGAGAGGCCGTCGTCGGTTCGCTGGATCGGAGCGACCGACCCGTAGAGGCGAAACCAGACCGACAGCGGGTCGCCCCGCTCGAACCAGGTCGACGACCCGAACGCGACCGCGCCGGCCACCGTCAGCACCGAGTAGACGAGGATGATCACCGCCAGGAGCCGCGGACTCGAGATGACGGGGGCGACGACCTCGAGCCAGACGAACACCAGGAGCGCGCCGACGGCCGGCCAGGAGCCGAGCGAGGACGGGTACGTGCGGTCGAGCGTCGGGAGGGCGCTCGCGATCCGTCGCCAGGGATTGAGGGTGGGCCACGGATCGCCCACCGTGTAGGCCACCGTCGTCAGGATGGCGCGAACGACGACGAACGAGAGGAGCACTGTAGCGCTGGTCAGGCCGATTCCCTGCGGACCGACGATCCCCACGACGACCATTCCGAGGAGGACGCCCACGCCGATCGTCCCGCCGATGATCGAGGCGGCGCGAGCGAGCGTCCGGTTCGAGAGGCCCACGTGCTGATCGTGGGCGTGTGCGAGGAACTCCCGATCGGTGACCAGCATCGTCAACAGCGCGGAGACGCCGACGACGCCCGCGCCGGTCGCGAGGTAGAGCCACGTCGGCACGCTCACGTCGCCGCGGCTCTGGGTCAATCCGGAGGCGATGTTGCTCGCGGAGACGACGCCCGTTGCGACCGCGACGGCGAGCAAGGCCAGCCCCGCGACGATTCCCATTCGGCGAGCGGCGACCGATCGCCCAGTCATTGGTCGACTCGAGGGCCCGGACGGGCATGATGGTGTCGTTGTCGAGTCGGGTCCGGGCCCCGTAGTCCGGACGCTCGTCGCCGATATTGCAATCGTCGGCTCGAGTGGCCCGTGTCGACGAAACTGGGCGGCCAGTGTCGACCATGCAGAGCGACCTTCGCCGATCGTACAGTTCGGTCAGTTTCGACCGTGCAACACGACCGTTCTCGGCCGTGCAACACAACCAGTTGAGCACGCGAAACGCGACCGGTCCCAAACGCGAACAGTCACCCGTGGAAGCCGCATGAGGAAGGTATAAGTGTGCGTCTCTCCGAAGTCTCACCAATGTCGAGTGTACGAACCTACACCCTCATCTACGTCCTGTTGCTGTCGTTAGGGACGGCAAAGTTCGTGTTCTTCGAACTCCCCTTCACCTACGAGTTCGCCGTGGGGGCGACGCTCTTCCTCGCCCTCATCAAGTCCCTGCTCATCGCTGGCTGGTTTCAGCATCTCGTAGACGAACCCCGCTCGATCACCTACGTGATGCTCAGCGCCGTCTTCATGGTCTTCCTGCTGGCGGTCGCCGCCGGCTTCTCGATCCAGTAGCGGTCGAAGGCCGCGGCGGTTCGCACGGTCTCTTCCGTTTTCTCGCCTGTGCCGCTCTTTCTCGTATCTCATTTCTCCCGCTCTCAGTCTCGCGAACGTCGTGACGTCACGACACTCGAGTCACCGACTGAGATGTCGTCACGGCGAGCCACACCGGGTGCCGACGTCACAGACGTATCGCTCTCGGGTCGTGGACTCGAGCGATCGTCTGAGTCCACAACCGACGTACAGACGTCTCCGATGAACCCACATCCACGAGGCAGTCATCGTACGGACGTGCCCCCAGCAGACTGCGCTGGCATGGATAACACTCGAGAACGATAGAAGCGTCCCCACTCGCTCGAGCGATCAATCCGGCCAGTCGAGAAAACGTACTGAAGTACTGAAAAGACGTCAGGCCTATCCCATCAGGAGGAGGACCGCAACCGCGAGCAATCCCAGGACGCCCAGGGTGAGCGTCGCGAAGGCAACGCCCATGGCCGTGTTTCCGAACCGATCTCGAGCGGCGAAGTACGCACCGAAGAAGACGTAGCCGATCAGGGCGGCGCCGCCGACGGCGAAGACGATCGGTTCGACCAGCGCCGAGTCGACGTACTCACCTTCACTGACGACCAGCACGGCGCCGGCCAGGAGGGCAACGGCGGTGCCGACGAAGCCGAGCGCCCAGACCGCGGGCGTCTTCGCGAGGCCGACGAGACGGCTGTCTTCGGTAGCCGTTCGCGGTGACCACTCGGCGTACCCGCTGCGCGTTCCCGCCTGCCCGCTCGGCGTCGCCCGCTGACCCATTCGGGTGATGATCGCCGCCGCGCCGAGCACGATTAATCCCATCAGGAGTGTGCTTATCAGGTATATCTCTGACATCGAACCAGCTCTTAGCAGAGGCTTGTCCCTTCGCCCATATATATCCTGCAGTTGTGCTTCGGACGGTTCGCTCGAGACTCGAAAAAGCCCGTCGGGCGCCGCGGCCCCGATAGATGCGTCGCTCGAGAACGATGAGTACGGCAGGAAAAGTGAAAGGCGCGGCTACTCGCCGCCGAACATCTGGCGCATCATCGGATGCATCTCCATCAACTGCTCCTCGGCGATCTCCTCGTACAGTTTGTACGTGATCGAGACCGCGAGCAGCAGGCCGGTTCCGGAGACGGCACCGATGGTACCGAGCATGTTCGCCCAGACGGCGAGCAACCCGACGAGCGCGCCGCCGATGACGGTCACCTGCGGAATGTACCGCTCCATGACCTTCTCGACGACGCCCGCGTTCTGGCGGAAGCCAGGGATCTGCATCCCGGAGTTCTGGATCTGTCGAGCCGTCGCCTTCGGCCCCATGTCCGTCGTCTCGACCCAGAAGATGGCGAAGATGGCACCGCCAACGACCATGAACGTCAGGTCGATGCCGATCCGCACCATGATCTGCCAGGGGTCGATCGGTGCGGGGGTCTGTCCCGTCCACCACATCCAGTCGTTCGGCGAGTAGATCGGCGCGAAGTAGTAGAAGAACCCGCCGACCGGCTGTCCGTTGGTGTAGACGCCGAGCCATCCGGGCATCGACCACTGACTATGGATGATCTGGCCGAGGAACTGGATGTTCGCCTGCACGGCGCGAACGAGGATCATCGGCAGGACGCTCGCGTAGATGAGCTTCACGGGGAAGCGTCCGCGAGCACCCTTTACGCGGGCGTGGCTCAGCGGAATCTCGACGCGGACGGATTCCGCGTAGACGACGATCCCGAAGATCAACAGCGTCGTCGCGAGCGCCAGCAGTTGTCCGCCGTTGTCGGCGATGAACAGCGTATTGAAGCCCTCGCTACTGAGCCAGGAGTTGACCGCAATCTCGTCGGTGAACAGGATCTGGTACCAGCTGTAGAAGAATCCCTCGTCGGAAAGCGAGAGGAATCCCGAGACGAGTCGCTGGCTGACCCCGGCGATGATGAACAGGCCGACACCGCTGCCGACGCCCCACTTGCTGACGACCTCGTCCATGTAGAGGATGAGGATCCCGCCGATGAAGATCTGTATGAACATCAGCGTCTGCACCTCCGCCCCGGTGAGCGTGAGGCCGCCGAGCTGGATGACGTTCGCTGCCGGAAGGAAGCTGCCGGCGAACACCATCGGCAGGGCCGTCAGCGCCGTCATCACGACGACGAGCAGCTTCTGCAGGCCCTGGTAGAGGACCTGATCGCGCGGGTCGTCGGTGTCGAGCCCGAGCAGATTCGCCCCACCGAGCAACTGCAACACGATGCTGGCGGTGACGATCGGGCCGATACCGACCTGCAGGAGCGAGCCGTGTGCACCGGCGAGGATCGCCCGGAACTGGCCGAACAGGTCCTCACCACCCTGGGTACTGATCCCCAAAACCGCGATGTTCGTCAGGAAGAAGTACAGCACGAGGATTCCCGCCGTCCACCCCAGCTTTCGCTTGAAGGGGACGTGCCCCTCCGGGCGGCGGACGGTGGGCATCCGCGTCAAGACCGGTTCGGCGGCTTCCTTCCATCCCATGGTTAGTCCTCGGTCGCCTCGTCGGCTTCGTCAGCGTCGTCTGCGTCGTCAGCGTCCGCCTCCGCAGCCTGCTGTGCACGCTCGGAGACGATCGCTTCACCACCGGCGTCCTCGAGTTTCTCGCGGGCCGTCTCGGTGAAGCCGTCCGCAGTGATCTCGAGTGCGTTCCGGACCTGGCCGCTGCCGAGGACCTTGACGACGTCGGCCTCGTAGCCGTCCTCGACGACGTCGCGGGCGTCGATGGCGTAGCCGTCGCCGGTCTCTTCAGCCTGATCGTCGGCGACGTAGAGGATCGCGTCCTCGTCGAGTTTCTGGACGTCGATCTCGGCGACGGTGGGCTGGGCGCCCTGCGGTCGCTTGAAGCCGTGTTTCTCTCTCGATTCGTAGTTGTGGAACTCGTGTTTGTCACGCCCGGCTTTGCCGCGGCCACCTCGGTGGCCGGCCCCGCGGCGGTTCTTGTGCGTACCGCCGCCGTGGGTTCGCGAGCCGCGCTGACGTCGTTTCTTGCTCGTCATGGTTATCGCATCGCCGTTAGCAGGGCGTTAATCTCCTCGGTTGTATGCTTTCCGAGTTGCCCGCCGTTTCCGGTTGGGTGTTTGACGCCCTCGTGGCCACCGCGTGGCGGGTGCAGTCGCAGCGTCGGCGACAGCCCCTGCTCGCGAAGCGTCGTCTCCTCTGCGAGGAGCGCCTCGGCGAGGGCGGCGAAGTCGTCGAACTCGGTGTGCTCGGCGATCCAGTCCTCGTCGACGTCGCACTGGCGGCCCTCAAGCGGTTCCGCTCGCTTCGCGAGCACCGTCTCGAGCACCTCGGCGTCGGGTTCGCCGTAGGCCACGAAGTCGTGGACTTTGGTGATCATCCCGCGGTAGGTGTCGGAGTCGGGGACGATGGTGAGGTGGTTGACCTTGTGCAGGTTCAGCATCGACAGCGTGTCGTCGACAGCCTGCTGGCGGTTGACCTCGCCGCGAATCTGGACGATTGCTTTCGCCGTCATCGTTCGGCCACCTCTCGTGGGATGCGCGACTGCGAGGCGTTCTCGAGTGCGTTGTAGGTCGCTTTCGCCAGGTTCACCGTCGTTCGGGTGTTGCCGTGGCTCTTCGTCCAGGCGTTTTCGATGCCGGCGAGTTCGAGCACCGCGCGCACGGTGTCGCTCGCGGCCAGGCCCAGCCCCTCGGGGGCCGGGATGAGTTCGACCTCGACGGAGCCGGCCTTGCCGGTCGTCCGTCGGGTCAGCGAGTGAGGCCGGTCCGAACGGTCCTCCCACGACCCGGAGCCGCGGGGCACCTGGATGAGGTTCAGCTTCGCGATACCGATCGCCTTCTGGATGGCGGCGCCGACCTGGTCCTCGCGACCCTCGGCGTAGCCGACGAAGCCGTCGCGGTTGCCGACGGCGACGACACACCGGAACTTCACCCGGCGGCCGGAGTCGGTCATCCGCTGGACCATGTTGATGTCCAGCACCTCGTCGTCCAGTCCGGGGAGGAGCTGGTCGACGAGTTCGGGCTCTTTGAGGGGAAGTCCAGAGTTGAGGGCGTCCTCCATCGTGTCGATTTCGCCCTCCTGAACGAGCTTCCCGAGTCGGGTTACGGGCTGCCACCCGTCGTCGTAGTCGTTTGCACTCATTCTAAGATCGCCTCTCGTACGTCGTCGAAGTGTTCGGGAAGGTCCGTCGCGTCGAAGTCGCCGCTGTAAAGCGGCTCGTCGAGCTGTTCGGCGTACTCGGCGATGTGCTCACCGCGAGTACGCGACCAGTCGGCGAGGACGCTGTCGTTGTGGGGAATCTCGAGCCCCGCGTCGATCGCGCCCTCCTGGATCGCGAACACTTTGTTTCCGGGCGTCGCCTTGTTGAGGCCGATATCGAGGACGGCCTCGTCGACGCCGGCGTCTACCGCTCGCTTCCCGGCCAGCAGGCCGGTCAGGTACGCAGCCGAGAGGTTACTCGTCGGCGCGTCCCAGCCGTACTCCTCGAGGTCGCTCGAGTGAGCACTGGCGAGCGTGTCGTCACCGTCAGGGCCGGGGGTGATCAGCTGCGCCGTGGCGTGCTTGTTGCTCACGCGAGCAACGAGGCGGGGTTTCCCCGATTTCAGCAGGCGCAACCTCTGATGGTAGTCTGTCCGGACCTCACGGCGACGCCGCATCGGTACCTTGTATCGTGGTCCTGTCGCCATTATTGGTCACCGTATTCGTTGTCGATGTAGTTCAACAGGTACCGGACGCTGCGGAACTCCCCGCCGGCTGCCTTCCGATAGAGCCGGCGGTACTGCGTGGGCGTGATTTCGCCCTGGTCGCGGAGTTCGCGAAGCTTCCGGCGCTGTGCGCGAATCTTGTTCGTCCACTCCTCTTTCTGGTTCTGGCGGGCGCCCTTCTTGCCGCGGCGCTTGCCAGGCCCCTTCTTGTGGCCGTAGGAGCGCTTCTCGTTGCGTTTACGGGCACGACCACGGGAGTTCCCGCGGGCGTCTTTCGCCCGGATCGTTCCGTCGTCGATCAGTTCGCGAATCTCCTCACGCGTGATCGCCGACGCGATGTCGCCCTGGGCCTCGGGGTCGAACCAGACACGGTTCTGCCCGACGTCGAGGACGTCCGCTGCGAGTCGCTTCTGTGAACTCAGGTCAGTCATTCGTCCACCTCGACTTCGACGTAGGTCGGGTTCAGAACGCGGATTTCCGCGTCCTCGGCCTGCTCCTCGATTCGCTCGCGCTTGCGAGCGCCGACGGAGCTGGCGATACGAACGGCCTGGGTGTCGCCGTCGACACCCTCGAGGTCGTCCGTGTTCTCGACGTAGACTTCCTCGAAGCCACTCGGGTGTTTGCCGCGAATAGCCTCGGGCGTGCGGTAGCCGGCCTGGACCTTCGGGCCCTTGCCTTTGATACCGCGACGCTGCTTGGAGAGGCCACCACGGGGGCGACGCCAGGATTCCGGCGTGCGCTTTTTCTTGTGGTAGTCCTGTCGCTTGAACTGCGGCTTGCCCTCGGCGTGGCGCCGTCCGAGCAAGCGCGCCTCCTCGTCGTCGAGGTCGGGCGTCTTCTCGGTCAGCCCGCGGGGCTGCAGTTCGGTTTCGACGTCTTCGGTCTCTTCTTCTTCCTCGGCGGCCTCGTCTTCGATCTCGGCCTCGGTCTCTTCCGTGACCTCGAGGTCGCCGACGTCGGCTTTGATACGCGCAGCGAGCGCGTTACCGATGCCCTCGGCCTCGGCCAGTTCGTCCTGGTCGGCCTCTTTGACGTCCTCGATGGACTCGAACCCGGCCTCGCGGAGTGCGTCGGCCTTGCTCTCACCGACGCCGCTGATGTCTTCGAGTTCCTGTGGTTGGTCGTCGTCAGCCATCTATCAGGCACCTCCTTTCTGTGGCTTCTGGGTGATGTAGACCCCGTCCTGGAAGACGCGGGTGTCCTTGCCTTTCACCTTGGTCAGCTGTTCGATGTCGGCGGCGGTCTGACCGACGTGCTCCTTGTTCGGGCCGGAGAGCGTCAGCGCTTCGCCGTCGACGTTCACCTCGGTGTCGCCGTGGATGGTCGTTCGTCGCGGTGCTTTCTCGCCGAGGAAGTTCTCGATGACGACCTCCTCGCCTTCGACGCGGACCTGCATCGGGAAGTGAGAGTAGAAGACTTCCATCTCGTACTCCCATCCCTCGGTCACGCCGTGGAAGGCGTTTCGGATGTGGCTCTCGAAGGTACCGACGGTCGCGTTCGTTTTCGCGTTCTCCGTCTCGCTCTCGATGACCACGCGGTCGTCGTCGACGTCGACGGTGACGTCCGGGTACCAGAGGCGGCGGGTAACGCTGCCTTCCGGGCCCTCGATCGTCACGTCGAGGTGATCGACCTCGGCGGTTACGTCGTCTGGGATGTCCAGTTCGGTTCGCATTGTTAGTAGACGTACGCGATCACCTGGCCACCGATGCCCTGCTCTCGAGCCTCGTAGTGGCTCATGATTCCTTCACTCGTCGTCACGACGAGCGCGCCGAAGTCTCGAGCCGGGAGGAATCGCTTCTCCCACTTCTCGAATTCGTCGGCCTTGACGGAATATCGGGGCTTGACGGGGCCGCATTTGTTGATCGCTCCTTTCAGTTCGACCTCGAACGTCCCGGCTTTGCCGTCGTCGACGAACTCGAAGCCGTCGATGTACCCGCGGTCGTAGAAGACCTCGAGGACGCTGCCGATGACGTTGGAGGCGGGTTCTACCTCGTGGCTCAGGTGTCCGACGCTCTCGGCATTGTCGATGCCCGACAGCGCGTTACTGAGTGGATCGTTCCCGGTCATTTGTACTTCTTGAATCCCATGTCGCGGGCGATCTCGCGGAAGCACTGCCGGCACAGGTTGATGTCGTACTTGCCGACCAGCCCCTGCTTGCGACCACAGCGCTGGCAGGCCGCTTCCTGCCCCGTGCGCTTGGCGGCGTGCTCGCCCGTCTGTTCGTTCTCAGTCTCGGTTTCGCTCTCACTCATCGTCTGGCACCTCCACGTCCACGTCGTAACTCGACTCGAGGTACGCGATGGCGTCCTCGGGTGTCAGCCGGTGTCGCGACGGGATCGCCTGGGTCGCTTTGGCTCGCTTCGTGACGCGATAGCCCGGTCGGACCAGGTTGACCGTCACGTCCAGGCCGTAAATCCCGACGTTCGGGTCGTACTCCTGGCTCGGGAACTCGGTGTGTTCGGCGACGCCGAAGCTGAAGTTCCCGGTCTGGTCGAACTGCGACGCCGAGAGGTCCGCGAGCGGCAGCGCCGTCTCGAGGAAGTCCTCGGCGTCGTCACCGCGGAGGGTGACCTTCGTGCCGATCGGGTCGCCCTGGCGGATGCCGAACTCGGGTTCGGTCGCCTTCGCCTGCGTGCGGACGCTCTGTTGGCCGGTGATCTCCTCGATGATGTCCTCGGCGCGTCCGAGGTCGCGGCCGCCGCGGCCGACGCCCATGTGGACGACGACTTTCTCGACGCGGGGTTCGCGCATCTCGTGGAAGTCGGCCTCACCGGCTTCACTTTCGCTCATTCGTCGTCACCTCCGCTCGCCGTCTCCGACGAGTCGTCGCCGACGAAGTTCTCGTCGATGACGAACACGTACTCCTCGACGGTCTCGAACTCGCCGTCGTCGGTTTCGACCGTGACGATGTTCGAGCCGCTGCCGAGGGTCACGTCGATGTCGACGAGTTCGCCGATCTTCCCGCCGTGGTTGCCGCTGACGGCGGTGACCAGCGCACCCTCCTCGTAGGGGAAGTGCGCGACGACTGACTTGTCCTCGTTGTCGACGACGACCGAGTCGTTCGTGCTGTACTCGTCCGCGACGACGACGTTCGTGCCGTCGTGGAGCGAGAGCTGGGTCTCGCCGCCTTTGACCTGCTGTTTGCCGACGACCTTACCGAGACGGCTGTCTGCGGCATCGGCGTCGATTTCGGTCAGCGAGAGGCGGCCGCCCTCGTCGGGGAAGACGCGGTAGTACTCCTCGCGTCCGGGGAAGCCGACGATGTCGAACATCCCGATGGGACGCTTCTCGTCGTTGATCGGCTCGCCGTTGACCAGGATCGCGTCCTGAGAGAGGGCGTAGCGGGCCTCCTTCTTCGAGTCGACGTAGCCGAGGACGTCCCGAAGGATGATGACCAGCGGAACGCCGGCTTCGCCGTGGGGGCCAGCACGCGCTTTGACGGTAAAGACGTCGGTCTTGCGCTCGACCGGCCACGATTTCGGTACCGAGAGTCGTTTCTGATGGTTGCTCATTCGCTATCACCTTCCAGGCGCGTCTCGCGGCGCTCGTCCGATAGGTCGAGCTCCACGATTCGGACGTTCGACGCGTCGAGCGGTCGGGCGACTTCCTCGCCGTCTGCCGTCTCGACCGTCACGTCCTCGACGTGGATCACGGCCTCGTCGAGGTCGACGCGCAGGACCTCGCCTTCGTCGCCGGCGAAGTCGCCGCGCATGACCTCGACGCGGTCGCCCGCGTTGACGCGGGTGCGACGCACGTCGTACTCCTCGCGGAGATCGTCGGAGAGCGTGGCGTGAACCTGCTTGTGCTTCTGGTGAAGCGGCGCCTGCTCAGTCTGGGTTCGTTGTTTGCGTGGTTGTTTACTCATAGTCTATCCTATACGATCATCGTCGCCGTGCTGGCGATTGCGCCGAAGCGCTCCGCGACCTCGCGGGCGATGGGCCCCTTGATCTCGGTGCCTCGCGGCTCCTCGTTCTCGTCGACGATGACGGCGGCGTTGTCCTCGAACTTCAGACGCGTCCCGTCCGGCCGGCGGATCGACTTCCGCTGGCGAACGACGACGGCCTCGAGGACCTGGCGTCGCATCTCGGGCGTCCCCTTCGTCACGGAGACCGTGACTTTGTCACCGAGACCCGCCTTCGGCTGGCGGTTCTTGGTGCCGTGGTAGCCCGCGACGCTGATGATCTTCAACTCGCGTGCGCCAGAGTTGTCGGCGCAGGTCACGAGCGAGCCCTTCTTCAGGCCCTGCGTGACGTCGGCTTTCATCGCCTCCATCAGGCATCACCTTCGTTGGCTTCGTCCTCGTCGCCGGAACCGCCGGCCAAGTCTTCGGCCGACAGCTGAGGATCGTGTTCCTCTTCCAGCGTCAGTTCGGCGACGTCGACGGCGGTCGCTTCCTGGGTTACTTCGACGACCACGTGCGATTTCGTCTTCGACAGTGGTCGGGTCTCTGCGATCTTGACCGTATCGCCGACCGAGAGCGACTCGAGCACGCCCGGCACGTGTGCCGGAATGCGCGAGCGACGTTTCATTTGACGGTCGTACTTCGGAACCGTCACGTCGTACTCTCGCTCGACGACTACGGTCTTGTCCATGTCCGTCGAGACGACGGTGCCGACGAGGATCTGACCTCGGACCGGCAGGTCGCCGTAGAACGGACACTTCTCGTAGTCGTACTCCTCCGGGTTTTCGGGTTCCGGAGGCGTTTCAACATCTAGTCCTATTGCCATGGTGAGTCACCTTTCGTTTCGGTGCGTCGGGCGGGTCGTGAGAGCAGTCGCGATCCATCGACCGTAACGTAGGCTACGTCCTCGCCAGCAGCGTGCCCGCTGGCACGATCGCCGACGCTGTCACCCTCGGCGCAGTCTGCCGGAGAATCGGCAGGTTGTGTATCGGCCAGTTTGGACGCAGTCCCCGGAGACTTCTCGTCTCCGGCGGCTTCATCTGTGATCGCGAATTCGAATACCGAGCCCGATTTCGGCACGGTGAGCACCCGGGACGTCCCGTTCTCGCGAATCTCTATAGAAAGGGTCTTCGTCGTCTCGAGGACAACTCGTCCCTCGATACCCACGCGGCCGGCGTCGTCGCTATCGACGACCCGGACCGGTAGGCCGTTGAGTTCGTGTCGTGGGAGCGTTTCGGGTGTCAGTGCCATCGTGTATCGATTATTCCTCGTCGGTGTCGTCGAGGTCGCCCTCTTCACGCTGGATCGTCTTGACCCGCGCGATGGTCCGCTTGAGCTCGCCGATTTCGCCCGGGTTCTCCGGGGCTCCACCGGCGGCGAGGACAGCGTTGGCGTTCAGCAGTTCCGTCTCGAGGTCCTCGAGTTCGGACTGCCGTTCGGCGGGCGTCATGTCGCGGATCTCCTCGTTGTGGAGGATTGCCATCAGGCGTCACCTCCCTCGTCTGCTTCGTCGTCTTCGGCTTCGGCTTCGTCGCCCTCGTCCTCGGCTTCCATCTCCGCGACGAGGTCCTCGGCTTCCGCCTCGATCTCCTCGTCGAGTTCGTCGAGTTCCTCCTCGACGTCCTCGGCGTCTTCGGAACCGACCGCTGCCTCGGATTCCCCGGCGTCGGTCTCTTCTTCGTCGACGACTTCTTCCTCGAGAACCTCCTCGACGACCTCTTCGTCGATCTCGGCCTCGTCGGCGGGTGCCGGTTCGCCACCTTCGGCTTCCGTTTCGCCTTCGTCGGCCTCGGCCTCATCTTCCTCGGGCTCACCCTCGAGCAACTCCTCGACGCCCTCGGCCTCGTTGGCCTCGACGGCATCGGGGACGACTTCCTCGGGATCGAGGTCGTCGTGGATGCGGAAGTCGTCGGGAAGTTCGGCTCCCGGCGGGATGATCTTGACCGTCACGCCGATCGTACCGAGCTTCATCACCGCGACGCCCTGGCCGGTGTCGACGATCTCCTCGGCGGGTTCGCCGTTGTGCTTGATGTAGCCACGGTTGAACTTCTCGACGCGCGAGCGCGCGCCAGTGACCTTTCCGGCGAGGACGATTTCGGCACCGAGGGCGCCAGCGTCCATGATCCGGTCGATCGTCGTGTGACCGGCCTTCCGGAAGTACCAGCCACGCTCTAAGGCGTTGGCCAGTCGGTCCGCGACGATCCGCGCGTTGAGGTCGGGTTCGTCGACCTCCTGGACGTCGATCTGAGGGTCCTCGAGGTTGAACTTCTCCTCGAGAGCCGTCGTGACCTTCCGGATGTTCTCGCCGCCCTTGCCGATGACCATCCCCGGCTTCTCGGCCTTGAGGACGATCTGAGTTCCCATCGGCGTCTTGGCGACGTCCATGCCACCGTAGCCCGCGCGGCCGAGTTCTTCCTCGAAGAACTCGTCGATCTGGGACCGCTGCAGGCCGTTCTCGATGAATTCGTGTTCGTCTGCCATTAGTCGTCACCTTCTGCGTCCGCGTCCGCGACGACGATTTCGACGTCGACCTGCGGGGTGTTCCAGGCGGAGGCCCGGCCCATCGCACGCGGTTTGCGTCCGACGGACTCGCCGACCTTGTGGGCGGCACAGTGAGCGATCTCCATCGACCCACCGTCGAAGCCCTGGTGGTCGGCGTTGGCCGCCACGTTCTCGAGCAGTTCGAGGAACGCCTTGCTGGCCTTCTCGGGGTAGCGACCGGCGTCCCAGCCGTCGATGTCCGAGCGGTGGCCGACGCCGGAGTTGTGCGACCGGAACGGAACCGAGCGCTCGCCCTCGACGACCGCCTCGAGGTATTCGACGGCGTCGTCGACCGTTCGACCCTTGATCTCGCGGGCGATCTCCTTGCTGTGCTTGTGGCTCATGTGACGCTCCCGGAGCATCGCTTTCGCGGTGGTGTCCGGGTCGGCGTCGACTGAGTAGTTGATTCCCATGCGATGATCACTTCAGTGGGACGAACTTCGACGATCGGGTCGCGCCGATACCGGCCTGTCCGTGCGTGACGGACGATCGGGTGAGCTGGAACTCACCGAGGTAGTGGCCGATCATCTCGGGCTCGATCCGAACGCGCTCGAAGCTCTGTCCGGTGTAGACGGCGAAGGTCAGCCCGACGAACTCCGGAAGCACCGGCATGTTGCGCAGGTGCGTCCGGATCGGCGAGTTGGCCGTCTCCTGTTCGTCTTTCTCGCGGGCCTTCTCGAGCAGCTTCTCCTGCTCGACCGAGAGCCCGCGCACGATACTCCGTCGCTGGCGTGCCGGAAGCACGTCAGCGACTTCCTCGAGCTCCATCTCCTGGAGCTCCTCGAGCGTGTGACCGCGGTAGGTGAACTCCTCACCCTCGCGGCCGGTACGGTATTCCGAACTCATTTGTTTCCACCTCGACCGGTTCGCCGGGAGGCGATGTCACCGACTTTCCGTCCCGGCGGTGCGTTCTTCGAGACGGATTTGGGGCGACCGGGGTGCTGACGACCGCCGCCACCGAAGGGGTGGTCGACGGCGTTCATGGCGACCCCGCGGACGCGCGGCCACTTGATCCCGCGGGCGCGCATCTTGTGGTACTTCTTGCCTGCCTTGACGAACGGCTTCTCCGTGCGGCCGCCACCGGCGACGACGCCGATGGTGGCGCGACACTGTGGATCGAGCCGCTTGACTTCGCCACTTGGCAGCTGGACGACCGCAGCCTTGCGGTCGTGGGTGATGAGGTCCGCGTTGACGCCGGAGGCGCGGGCGAACTTGCCGCCGTCGCCCGGCTTGGCCTCGACGTTACAGACCGGGACCCCCTCGGGAATCTCCGCGAGCGGGAGCGTGTTCCCGGGCTTGATCTCGGCGCTGACGCCGACCTGGATCTCCTCGCCGACGGCGACGCCCTCGGGAACGAGGATCAGGCGCTGTTCACCGTCGTCGAACTCGACGGCCGCGATCGGTGCCGAGCGGGCCGGGTCGTGCTCGATGCTGACGACCTCGCCCGATACCACGTCGGTGTCCTCGAGCGTCTTGTGCTCGAGATTTGCCTTGTATCGGTGCGACGGCGCGCGGAACGTCGGCGATCCGCGCCCTCGACGCTGACCGAAGATTCGTCGTCCCATGCTCAGAACACCCCGATTCGTGAGGCGACTTCCTGGGCGTCGTCGTCCTCGCCCAGCGTCACCGTTGCCTTCTTCGTGCCGTCCATGGTGATCTGTGTGTTCACGTTCGCGACCTCGACGTCGAAGCGCTCCTCGATGGCGTCCCGGATCTCGGGTTTCGAGGCGTCGACGTGCACGAGGAACTGGAGCTTGTTCTCGAAGTCCATGTCGTTCATGGCCTTCTCGGTGACGAGCGGGTACTCGATGATCGAACTCATCGGTCAGCCACCTCCTCGAGGGCGCTCTCGGTCCAGACGGTCAGTCGACCGGCCTGGGTGCCCGGTGCGAGGTCCTCGGCGTTGACCTCGGCAGCGGTCGCCACGTCGGCACCCGCGAGATTGCGGGCGGCGCGCGATGGACCGGTGTCGCTCGAGGTCACGAAGAGGATCGACTTGGGCTCTTTGTGCTTTCGACCGCGGAGTTTGCCCTGCCCCGAGCGGACGCTGCGTCCGTCGTCGGCGCGCTGAATGTCCGCGTTGACCCCGGCGGCCTCGAGGAAGGAGACGACCTCTTTCGTCTTCACGAGCTCCTCGAAGTCGTCGCTGACGACCAGCGGCAGGTCGGCGTCGTCGTCGAAGGCGTGACCGCGCTCGGCGACGATGTCGGCGTCGGCCGTCGCGGCGATGGCGCTTCGGGTCGCGAGTTTGCGTTCTTTCTTGTTGATCGATTCGCCCTGGTCCTTCTCGGCCTTCGGCGGGTGGGCCCGTCGTCCCTTTACGGCCTGCGGAACGCGGCGAGCGCGTCCGTTCTGCCGGGGTACGTGGGCCATCCCGCGACCGCTACCGAACGATTCGGCGGGGGTACGCATCCCGGCGAACTCGTCGGCACCGTAGGCCTGTTTTCGGTTTGCCTGTGCGACGCGGACCGCGCGGGCGATCAGGTCCGGGCGGTACTCCGTCTCGAAGACCGCCGGGAGCTCGACCTCCCCCGCGTCTGCGCCGTCCAGGTCTCGTACTGTTGCGTTCATGTGTTGCTAGTTCACCCCTGGTTGGATGCGGTGGAGACGTAGCGCACCTCGGGATCGAGACGCGGCTGGTCTCCGGGTCGAATCGCCGGGCGGAAGCGCACGAGGCGCTTGTTCGGCCCGGGGAGCGAGCCCTTGATCAACGCGTGCGGGCCGTCGACCTCGCCGTAGTTGACGAAGCCGCCGTCGACCGTCGCGTCGTCGCCGTCGCCGATGTCGACGAGGCGCTTGTTGAGCTCGGTCCGCTGGTGGTACCCGGTCTGACCCTGCTGGGGGACCGTCGAGCGGACGCGGCTCGGGTTCCAGGGACCGAGGTTCCCGATGCGGCGGCGCCATCCCTGCCGGGCGTGTTTGCCCTTGCGCTTCTGGACGCCCCATCGCTTGACGGGACCCTGGGTACCTTTCCCCTTGGTGACGCCGCTGGCGTCGACGTACTCGCCGGCGCGGAACACGTCGTTCATGACGTGCTCGCCGCCCTCGGCGATCGTCTCGAGCGCGAAGTCGACGCGCTCCTCGACGGAGCCGCCGCCGACGCGCGTCTCCATGACGTCGGGTTTCTTCTTGGGAACCGAGGGGATCGAACCGGGGACGGTGTGGGTGATGACGCGAACGTCGTCGACCCGACCGGCCTCGAGCTCCTCGCGGAACTCGTCTTCGGCGGCCTCGGCGTCGTACTCGTCGCCGGGGACGTCGAGGACGCGCTCGAGTTCGTCGACGAACTCGGTGGTCCAGACCTCGGTAATCGGTTGCTGTCCATACGGTGTGTTCTCGTACGCACGCAGGGCGACGGCGCGCATCGGCGGCGTCTCCACGATGGTCACGGGAACGGTCTGTTCCATTCCCTCGGTCGGCGAGTTAGCGGTGTCGTCGACCATAACCACGTGGGTCATGCCGGCCTTGTAGCCCGCGAAGCCCTGGAGCGTTGGCTGTCCGTCGTCGTCCGGCCACGAGGAAAAGCGTGGGACCTCGCTGGTCGCCCGCTTTCGTGGGCCGAACCCGAGTGAGCCTTTGCGTGGTGCGTTTGGTTGTGGCATTCTATCACGCTCTCAGTGAGAGGGGTGCGAGGGTGGCGAACAGAGCCTCCTCCGTTCGCACGACCGCGCTCCCCTGGTTCGGAACCGTATTGAGCCAGAGGTCGAACCCCGTTTCCGTGCGCAGATCGCTGGGTTCGACGTTTGCGTCGTCCTCGGTATCGGCGTAGGCGGCCTCGACGGCTCCCTGGTCGATACCGAGGATGTCCGGCAACCCTCTCTCGGGTGCGCCGAAGGCGACGGTCATCCCGTCCCGTTCGACGCGTCCGGCCAGCGTCTCGAGGCGTCCCACGGTGAGCGGTTCACCGTATCGGGAGGCCGCGATGCGAACGCCGGCGTCCTCACGGCCGAGTGCTGCCGGGAGGTCCGTCCGCTCGACGGCGAACCCCGGTGAGGGTTCGTCGACGAGTTTCGCCCGGACCGGTCGTCGCGAAGAGATCCTGACGGTCACGCGCTCTCCCTCACCGACCTCCATTCCGGGAGGCGTGTTGAGGGAGATCGGGTGTTGCAGTCCGCAATTGACCCGGACGCGCCCTTCAGGTCCGACCTCGGTCACGATTCCTTGTCTTGTCGACCCCGAACCGTTCGATTCGGAGCCGGTCTGTGACGGGGCACGGAGCGGCGGTAAGACGCCCACGGCCTCCAGTTCGTCCCGCTTGCCCCAGGCCTCCTTTCGGAGGTACGGGGGCGTCGCGGCGTACCGCAAGACGGTTTCGACGAACCCGTCGCCAAATCGCCCGTCGTCGCCCCCTGGATCGGGGTAGACGATCAGGCGATCGGCCCGGAAGATGGTCGCCGCACGGGCGACGTATCCGAGTTTGCGAGTGGCCTCGCGTTTGTCCTCGGCTTCCCGGCTGAGTGACGACGGCACGAGCACGCTGACGGTCATACCGCGACTTCGGCGCCTCGTCACTAGACTGTAGCGATGTGTTACGGACAGTGTCTTAAAAGGGTAGCGGATTCGATTCCCGGCTGTGAGGGGTTCGCAGGGCCAAATTCGTGACACTCGGGAACACAAAATGGTCCCAAGAACGCGGCAATCGCTACCGGGTTCGGCGCGCTTAGCGAGAGAGAAAGGTTGGTCCGTATCCGTGAAACGGTTGGCTTTTTTTCATTATATCCTCCATTAAGAAGTCACCCGGCCCCAGACGGTGGCCCAATGCAACCGTCATCTCGACGCAAACTGTTGGCTGCACTGGGCGCAGGCTCGGCATCGCTCGCTGGCTGTCTGGACATGATTCCCGGCGGCGACCCGAGGGACGGAAACGGCAACGGAACGTCGGGCAACGGAAACGGCAACGGAAACGGCGACAGCGATCGAACCGGGAACGGCGACGACGACGGTGGTAACATCGCGTGGCCCGCGACCGACACCGGCGAACCCATCGACACCTTCGAGAACCTCGAGCACTGGCGGACGACCGAGGGGACGATCGAGGCCGCACCCGACGAAGCCAGAACCGGATCGCAGGCGGCGGTCCTCGAGAGTGACTCGAGTCAGGTCATCGCCACGACGGCTTTCCCTGATCGGCTCGACCTCGACGGATACGACGTCTCGCTGGCGGTCAAGGTGGAGTCGGCTAACCGGGTCGCCCTCGAGGTCGAAACCAGCGGCAGCCGTGGAAACCGACTGAAGAGCATCCGCGTGGTCCCTGGCGGGTACGAAGGCTGGCTCCGCATCGACTTCGGATACGGCCAGAAGTACGGCGAACCCGACCTTCCGAACGTCAGCCGGATAAACATCATCGGGTACGGCCCCGAGGACGGACCCACGCGACTCGTGGTCGACGACCTCCGGAGGACGCAGGGCGTCGACAACGGCAAGGCACTCCTGGCGTTTTACGGCGGCCACCGTACCCAGTACGAAATCGCCGCGCCGATGCTCGAGGAGCGCGGCTGGTCTGCAGCGGTCGCCGTCGATCCCGAACAGATCGGCGGGCGCAGCCAGATGTCGCTCGAGCAACTCGAGGAACTGCAGGATCAGGGCTGGGACGTCTGTGCCTATCCCGTGAGTCAGGGTGCGCTACCGGAGATGCCCATCGAGCGCCAGGAGCGCGTCCTCGAAGCCACTCGAACCGCGCTCGAAGAGCGTGGCTTCGAAAAGGGCGCCCGGCACTTCGTCGTCCCGGACGATCAGATGACCCAGGAGACCCACGAGGCACTCCGCGAGCACTACGACTCGGGGCTGCTGTTCGGCGGCGGACCGACCAGCGGCAATCCGACCTCCATTCACACTCTCCCTCAGATCTGGGGGCCGGCCCTTCACGAGGGCGTCCGCCGTCACATCAACAACGTCGACCAGTGGAACCAGCTCTCCATCCTTCGCATTCCGCGGATCGTCGAGGGCGAGTCGACGTCGAACAGCATGTCCATCGACGACCTCGAGCACCTGCTCGACCACATCGAACAGCGCGGTCTCGACGTCGTGACGCTGTCGGACGTGGTCGACGATAACCTCGGTGGCGGTGGCGACGGCGACGATGGCGAAGAGGACGAAACCGCCGAACGACCGGAGGGAACGATCTTCGAGAACGGCCGTTCGCTCTCGTTCGACGGCGACGGCTCGACGACGTCGGACTCGTTCGACCTCTCCGAGGGAATCCTCGTTGGAGACTTCTCGGCCGACGGCGAGTTCGTCGCCACGCTCCAGTCGAGCGACGACGACCTCGCTGACGACCTGCTGGTACAGACCGCCGACGGCGCGGACGGCGAGTCGATGATGATCGTCGGCGAGGGCTCTTACGAACTCGACGTCGAAGCCGACGGCGAGTGGGAGATCGGTCTCGACCAGCCCGAAGTTCACGCCGATGGCCTGACGGACGTCCCAACCTCGGCGTCCGGGTCGGGGCCGTCGTTCGTTGGCCCGCTGTGGACCGAAGACGACCTCAGCCTCGAGGTCACTCACAGCGGGGATGGGACGTTCATCGTGGACGGCTGGGGAGCCGACGGTAGCTGGGAACAGCTGGTCAACCAGAGCGGGGAGTTCGAAGGATCCCGGTCGTACGCCGCCGCCAACGTCTGCTGGATCGACGTCGAGGCCGACGGCGACTGGTCGCTCGAGATCGAGTAAGTCGTCACCGAGTTCCCGGTCTCGAGGCATTTATCGAGTCGATAAACCGCCGGCCGGGCCCGCGGTGTGAGGCGTGCAGTCGTAGCCCACACCCCTCCCGATTCGCAACCCTTATACACCCTTGCCGGTATAGGTGAGAGTGCAACAGGGCGCTGGTAGTGTAGTGGTATCACGTGACCTTGCCATGGTCACAACCTGGGTTCAAATCCCAGCCAGCGCATACATACAAAGGGTGCAACACCCTACTCGAAATCCACCTTCTCAAGGATCCACGTCAACGAATCCAATAGTAACCTCTACTCTTTAAATTGGATTTGGAGATTCCAGTTGGTGCTACTGATAGGATTAGCGTATATTCTCATGCTTTCCAGTGTTGCAGATTACAGATATGTTGAAATCGGCGTGCAAGACTTAGAGGATGAGTTCAGCACGGTCCTCTCGTTTATTCCACACGTTCAGGCCGAAACCAACCGATACATGTGACTGCGAACTGACCGCTGGGATTACCAGTAGACCTCTCACTCGCAATAGACTTGCAACTTGTCTCCGTCGATGTGCACCTCATACTCGGCGATCGTGAACGAAATCGAGGTTGTGCCCTTGTCGGTGACGAGAGCATCAAGCGCTTCCGGATCAACAAAATCACATAGGGTCCCGTCCACTTCATCTGAGAGATTAACTGGCCGTACGTCTTCTAAGGATGCAAGCGCATCGATGACGGCCATACTCGGAACCATATCCGACCAATCGTATTGCCTCTGAACCGACTCAGTCGATGTCATAGTATCCACATCTCAGAGTAGGGTTAGACTCGGTTATACTTGGCGTGGGAGTCATCATGATGGATTAGTTCGTAGCCGCCATCAGCGACTTCTACCCCGTTCTGGTATGCGCTTTGTAGGGGTGCCGAGTACTTGTGCGAACTCTGTTTCGGAGGTAGGCGGATCAATTGCCATTGTCTGGCTCAGAATATGGACCACAACGAGGAAAGTAGCACGGCATGGTACACAACGGTTAGTGGAATAACGATTAGCCAATCAACTGTACTGAGTGATCACCACCTTCACAAATCAGGCCAAATTTCGTGTGACATTCGCGCTCTGAGTTCAGCACACACTACATGAACTACCCGGTTCTTGTCAGAAACGACGTAACCGACTCAGTACATGGCACTCAGATTACGCCATCACCATAGCTGCTTATGGAACGAGGAGATGTCTCTCCTCTATGACCGATTCGAGTAGAGACGAGTTCGACCCAACAGCACCAGACCAACGGGAGGTCGGCCGCAAAATGGTTGACGACAGCACGGGACTCGGTTCGGTGATGGCCCACGCCTACCGCGGAGAGATCGACCGAGTGGGGACGTGGCGCCAGCGCCTCGACGAGACGACGACGTGGGCGGTAACGCTGATGGCAGCAATCTTGACGTGGGCGTTTTCGAGTACCGATAACCCACACTATATCGTGCTGATCGGTATCGTTGTCGTCACCGTCTTTCTGGGCATCGAAGCACGGCGGTACCGGGACTACGATGTCTTTCGCTCTCGCACTCGAGTCATTCAGGAGAACCTGTTCGCAAACGCCCTCGATCCGTCCCAGGGTACTGAAAGCCACGACTGGCGAGCGGAACTGAGCAGGGACTATCGCCGGCCGACGCTGAAAGTCTCGTTCTACGAAGCACTCGCAAACCGACTCCGGCGTGTGTACCTTGCTCTGCTCAGTGTCCTATTGGTCGCGTGGGTCTTCAGGATTACAGCGTTCGCGCCGCGCCAGGACTGGCTGACAACCGCTGGAATCGCCCGTATCCCCGGGATTGCTGTGGTTGTCGTTGTGGGTGTGTTCTACGTCGTACTGCTGGGTGTCACCTTCTGGCCCCACGAGCGCCATGCCAAGGGTGAATTCCGTGAAGGGGACCCGGGCGATTGGAAAGAAACAGACCGATAAATCCGTTCTCTGTACTGATCGATCACCCCCATCCAGATTGGCTCCCACTTCGTGCGACATTCGCGCTAAGTATTCAATACGGCCGCTGAAGCCTATCACTGCTTGAGGGTTTCAACAAGGCCATAACAATCAATATCTGCGGGGCTTTCCAAGGAAACTCAATCCGGAAATTATATTCGGGGAGGCGAGTGACATTATCACACACGGGAAGATGGTCTCACTGCTGACTATCGTCGGTGTTGTTGTCGCCGTATTTGTCGGGTTCAATATCGGTGGGTCGTCGACGGGCGTAGCGTTCGGTCCGGCGGTCGGTTCACGCCTCGTTCGGAAGACGACCGCGGCGGCCCTGTTCCTCGTGTTCGGCTTCCTTGGTGCGTGGACCGTTGGTCGAAACGTCATTGCCACAATGAGCAGCAGTATCGTCCCAGCAACCCAGTTCACGCCTGTTGCAAGCGTGGTCGTCCTGTTTTTCACCGGTGCGTCACTACTTATCTCGAATCTCTACGGCGTTCCAGCGTCGACCTCAATGACAGCCGTTGGAGCCATCGTCGGACTGGGACTCGCGTCGGGTACGCTCAATCAGGCGCTTATGTTCGTTATTATTTCGGCGTGGATCGTCGCCCCGCTCTTGTGCTTTGGTATCGGGATCGGAGTTGGGCGCTACATCTACCCGTATCTTGACCGCTACGTCGCGTTTACGACGTTCACCCTCCAGCTCGTTCAGCTTGACCGCTCGAAGGTGATTCCACGCCCGTATGTCAATCCGAACGCATCTCCGCAAGACATCGTCGGATCACTCTTGGTAGTCGTCATTGCCTGCTATATGGCATTCTCGGCAGGGGCGTCGAACGCCGCGAACGCTGTGGCTCCCCTCGTTGGCGAAGGGGGATCACTTACCGTCAATCAGGGGGTTTTGCTCGCGGTGTTTGCCTTCGGTTTGGGTAGTTTCACTATCGCTCGTCGTACGCTGGAGACAGTTGGAGATGAAATCACAGAGCTACCGATTCTCGCTTCGCTGATTGTCTCCACAGTCGGTGGGACAGTCATCACAATCCTCTCTTATTTTGGGATCCCTGCAAGTCTCGCTGTCAGTACAACAGCGACCATCATTGGGCTCGGGTGGGGCCGGGCAAGTCGGGCAGCGACACTTCCAAAGTTAGTGACGCCGACGCCCGAGCGTTCGGATTTTGAGATGGCGACAGGTGCGTTAGTTACCTCACGCGCCGAAGACGTACCCGTTGGTCCGACTATTGGAGATATTGCCAGACACGAAGAACCGCCAGAGAGGCCGGAGGAGATCCCAGATGTACCGAATATTAGTGCAGAGGGACCAGCTGATCTCGACGAGAAAAGTCTCTTTAATCCAGCGGCGGCAAAACGTATCGCTACGATGTGGGTTTTGACCCCCTCGCTGGCAGTTGCCGCCTCCTACCCGGTGTTCGTGTTCCTGTGATACCCCCGTCAGATGTAATAGCAGGCTGGCAAGCCTGGTCAGAATTCAGATATCCACGGTAAGCCCATCATTGCCATTTCTCACAAAACCAATACCCCGATAGAGATTGCGAGCGAGAAGGCTGCTGCTGAGGTCAATCGAGAAAGTCCAGTTCTCGCCCTTTGCCGAACTCACTCGTTGTAGATACTGGTCTGATGAATACGCGCTTTGTATCTTGCAGAGGTGTAGCGAGCTACCGAATCGCTGTCAAGAGAGCCGTGCAAGATACAGAGAATAAGTTCACCACGATAGTGTGGCGTATTTCCTCGGTCTGCTCAGTAGCCCACTCGTTTGTCAACTCAGTCGTTACGGAAACCCGTATTACTCGTCTTTTCGACGGCCTGAAATTCGGTTGACCCGCATTGGCATCCGTTTCTCGCCCCGATCGGTTGTGCCGTGCCGTCAGGCCATTGCTCCGCTGCATAGGCAGCTCCGCAATTGAGACATGTAACGGCTGTCCGTTTGCTCTTTCCATTAGGCATAACTATCCCTTCAGCGAGTAATACTGTCAGCGCTTCTTTTGGGTATCCAATGGGTATTTAAGCAAGCTATTGATCCGACTCCGCTGTTTTGGGGAGGGTACTCTCGAGGATGTGCTTTATCCCCCGGCGGAGCCGAGATGCGATGGCCTGCTGAGAGATGCCGAGTTCGTCGCCGAGTTCTTCCATCGTCACTTCGCGCGGGGATTCGAAGTACCCACGCTCGTGGGCGAGTACCAGTGTGTCTTGTTGCTTGTCAGTGAGTGCTGCCTCGGTTTCGGTCTCAACCGGTGTCAATGCGTGTAGTTCTGTCAGCGTGACCGGGATGTCTAACTCTCGACAGCGAGATTGAAAGGTTGCAAGATCGCTTCGAGTGTCTCCGCGAATGTCGAACGTCCACCGACGGCTCGTGCCGGTCGCTTTGATGAGCGGAACGCCGGTCTCAGTCAGCACGCTCAGCACGTCGTCGTACTCGATCGACCACTCAACCCGCAGGAGATACTCGCCATCGACGGAATCGACGAGCTGGATGTCCCTCACGCCCGGGTGGGCATCAAACGCGGCCTCGATGTCCTCAACTTCCGTTCCTCGAACCCAGAAGTAGGGGATCACCACGTCCTGTGACGGGATCAGTCGCTCCAGTTCGACCGTCACGTCCGGGAGTTGTGCGAAGACGGTGCCGAGGGGGAACTGATCGGATGGAACGATATAGGTCGCCTCAGTCGCCATGACTCGAACGATGGTGCACTGATTGTAAAACTCTTCCATGGAACAATGTGGAGGGGACGAAGGACTCCGTCAATCCGCTTTGTGCGCGCTCAATCTGCTGACTACGCGCTTTGTGTTCAGCAGAGTAGACCGAACAACTCGAATTATATCAGGATAGCGTGCGAGATACAGAGGATGAGTTCAGCGCGGCGGCTTCGTTTGTTTCACACCGAACCCGGAGAACCACCCGCCCACTACACGTCCGTACAAGCAGTAATCGGGATCTCACAGCAGTCAAGTACCTCTCGACGCCGGCGAGGGACGCGGAGACCCTCGACAAATCCCTCTCTGCGCTGGAGGCCTGTGCCTGAAGCTATAAAAGGAAGTTGTATAACCAAAATGAAATCTCACGTGGAGCGGTCTCTTCAGAGTTAAGTACACCATGTTCACGGAAACCGACTCCTCGCCAATGATTCCCAGAAGAGATACGCTCCTCCTCGCGCTCGCCAATCGGCACTCTCGTTTTGTCATCGAGTACTTCAAAAATGCGTCCGAAGACCACGCCACCGTCGATGACCTTGCAATTGCGCTCGCCCGACGTGACCACGCAGACGAGACGCAGGTTGCAATCCGGCTCCACCACGCTGCACTCCCCAAACTGGACGACGCTGGACTCGTTGACTACAACAGGCGGACCAAAACGGTCCGATATCACGGTCACTCGCAACTCGAACAGATAGCGGGGCGCTTCTCCGAGTCCGGTTCCACCAACTGCCATGGAGGAGTGAGTAGCACATGACGCAAGACAAGCCCAGGCAAACGAGCCAGACACGGGAATGGTTCACCCCTGATCAGGATCGCTCGTTGACCGAAGCGGTGCTCGACGCCATCGAGGACTATAAGGGGGAAGACCTCTTGCGAGCGGATTTCGTCCTCTACGAAGACATAGACGCTGACGCGCTCAATTCCCTCTTTCGCCACGACGCACCGTCGAGAACGACCGTGACGTTCGGCACCGACGGGGTTAAGGTCGAACTCTGGGGGGGTGGTGGGGTCGAGATTCGCGTCACGGGCCGATCAGTCGAATAAGTGGCCGAGGCTGGTCCAGAACGGGCTCTGGGGGCTGTGTCGGATAGACGGCCACTACCGTGATGAGTTCTTCACTTGGACTGATCGATCAGCACCCTCCGTGGATCGGCCCTCAGCTCGTGCCACATCCGCGCTGTGTATTCAGCAGACCTTATCTGTCGAATAATAGAAGGAAATGACCCAACCCATGAGTTGCGTTGCTAATCTCTATGAGAAATCACTTCGTATCCTTGTACACGCCACTTTGGCCTATCATAGCTCCCCACATTCGGGGTTCAGCCTCTGAGAGGGAGCCCCAGTATCGCCCTTTCTCTCCGAGACCGATTCCCCTCACTACCGGTCTGAAATTCCACAGATACCCTCCATGAGGGGGTATTTTCGGGTTGTACCAGCGATATAGACGAACAGCTCCATTCAAGCATGACGAGCGTGACCGGTTCCTGATTGGGGCGACCTCACCGTCCATATATGATCGCCCCTGGCGCCTCAAGACCAATTCCACCAGCGGTCGACGCCTCAAGCCGCGTTTGGCGCGTCTCCTTAAGGACGGGATCGACGTGGCGCCACCGCGCCCGGCACCGGACCCCGCAGAACTCACGAAGTCGGTCGTTCGCCTGGCCGAATCCTAGCGACTCCCGGGCACGGGCGATTTCGTCCTCGGGGACCAGCGATAGCGCCCGCCCACACTCAAAACACGTCGACGAGGCGCTCATGAGCGCGATACCCCGCGGTTCGTCCTTCGAAGACGGGTCCCTGGAGCGCCTCAACGGCGTCAGACCGGCGATCGCGCACCAGGTGGCCGCCCGCTCGGCAGGTTCCGGTCGTCGCACCGGAAGTGCTCAAGCACGCGGTCGGCATTGAGGCCGTCCGCGCGGACGAACCGAACGGCGCCGCCGCACGCCGCGCACCTGGCCCACGGACGGGCGTTCATCAGGCCCACCTGGCGCGGCGTTCGAGGGCGCGTTCGCGGAGGTCGTCCAGGTCGTCCTCAGCCTCGATCTCGATCCGGTGTTTTCCTGGCATATTCCCACACATATCGGTAATATTTTACATACATTTTCACATATGTCCGAGATAGACACCCAATCCAAAATATATCGGCAACATTGATTTATACCAGATCGTGATATTCATGGGACTGAATGGCACGCGAAACCAGAGCAGTTCGATTTCACGGAATGGATGACACATTTGAACTGGGACAACGGCGGTGGTGGGAACCGGCTCGTAGAACGAAGCCGATACCCAATCGTAACGGGTTCGCTCGAGCGCAGTCGACGTCGTCGATGAGAGGAGGAGATTGGTAGTGGTAATGGACTGTCCGTCAAGATGTCGGTTCTTTCAACGACGAGTGTGACGATGGCGGTTTCCAAAAATGAGCCATCTGGCGATTCGTGTCCGCTCGAAAACGAACGACGGCGGACGATTTACGAGACCGTCGAGACCGAACCCGGTCTCTGTCTCTCCGCCGTGAGCGAGGAAAGCGGCATCGCACTCTCGACCGTTCGCTATCACGTCCGCGTTCTCGAAGACGAGAACGTGATCCAATCAGTCACTGTCTGTGGGAAACGACGATATTTTCCGTTCAGTCAGGACGACGTCGAGTTGCGAAGCGTCCTCTTCGAACCGGCAAAGCGACGGGTGCTAGAGGCACTGGCGACATTGGGTCCGACGCACAACGCTTGCCTCGCTACCGCACTCGAGTGCGACTCGAGTACGGTTTCACACCACCTCTCGATGCTCGAAGACGCCGGCTTCGTCGTTCGCGAGCGCGACGGCCGGACAGTCGTCAACGAACTCGATCCCACCGTCGAGTCCGTAATATTCGAAGACTGGTCGAATCACCGATCGGACGAGTCCGAGTCGCGACTCGAGGCTGAAGTCGCGAAATCGTCTACGAAGTGTAGCCGTCTCGACGGCTGATTCAATCGGTATCCGGACTTCGAGAAGACCCCTGGATGAGTTTGTCAATACCATTTTTATCATGATTATTGTTGACCGCGATAGGTCCGCTGGACCACCCTGCACACGAACTATGATGGAACACGAACACGGCGCGGACGACACGCACGAAGCCGAGGCGACCTTCGATACCGTACCGATCAACCGACGCGACTTCGTACGGCTCTCTGCTGCACTAGGTGGCGTCCTGGCCTTACCTGGCAACGCTATCGCTGACCTCGAAGACTCGGCGATGACCGACGAGTACGAGTACGTCGTCAATCACACACCCGACGACTACGCCGTCGCGACGCTGATCCAGTTCGAGGAGGAGTCGGGGATCGACGACCTGCTCGGACTCGACCTCGAGGTCGAGCTCGACGACGACTGGATTCTCGAGGAGCCACCCGCAGCCTACGCGCAACTCACGACAGCGGAGGTCGAGGAGGTACTCGAGATTCCAACCGCCGAGGAGTTGAGTTACACGCCCGGGTCGAACCCCTTCTGGCGACTGGGGTACTATCCCCTCGGCGTCTTCCCGGCACCCCACCGCGCCGTCGACTTCATCGACTACGAGCAGATGATCAGCGGGATGGAGTACCTCGAGTCCGAGCACGCAGATAGGCTCAACTTCTACGCTCTCGCGGACGCGGAGAACCCGCACGACGTCGAGTTCGGGACGAGTCCCGGCCACCACAACCGACTCACCGACCGGTACGATCCGAAAGATCTCCACGTCGCCGAAATCACGAACGACATCGACGAAATTCGTGGGACTGAGGAGTTCGAGAACCGTCAGAAGGTGATGTTCGAGGCCTCGATGCACGGCCTCGAGCGCGCCGGCCCCGAGGCGTGTTATCGCTTCATCGAACGAGTGCTCACGGGACGCGAGCAGGAGTTCGAGCGACTGCTTGACGACTGCGTGTTGATCATCCTTTCGTGTAATCCCGACGGCTGGGTGGCCCGCAGCCCGCAGTACGATAGCGGCTGGCAGACCGGGGGATCTGGTGCGACCCATCCGCGCCTTCCCGCGGCGCCACTCCACGAGCGGGGGAACGCCGAGGTGTACGACACGAACCGGCAGTACCCCACCATCGGGTGGATCGATCCGGTCCACCATCCTGGAGAGCCGGACGAGGGCCGCTGGGCAGAGGACAATCCACACGACATCGTCGACAAAGTGCCCGACGCGATGGGCGTCGTCGAGCACTTCCGTGGGTACGAAAACCTCACTCACGGCGCTGACCTCCACGCGATGTTCTGGAACTCGGATTTCATCCTGGGACTCATCAACCAGATCGAGTACACCCAGGACGAGTTCCACGACCTCTACGAGATGAACCGGACCCTGGAGACGAACCTCGAGGAGGCGATGGACGACTGGGAAACGCTCGCCGAGGTCCAGGAGGAGGCCACCGGCAAATTCAACCCCGAAGTCCTCATGCCCACGCTGCCCGAGACGGCCTACGACTACTCGACCATCTGGGACACGATCGGCTACACGATCACCGGCGGGCTCATCGGCTTCATGGGCGCCAGCGAGGATCTGGGCGGCCTCGACGTGACAACGATGGCGTTCGAGATGGCCTACAGCCACATGATCGGGGGGAACGTGTACAATCCCGAGTTAGCCGACAAGTGGGTGACGGGCTACATTGCGGCAATGAAGACGATGACCGACTACGCGCTCCGCGACGTCGACTCCGAGGTCGTCACCCGCGACGGCGAACCCACGGAGATCGCCTACGTGACGACCGACGAACTCACGCGCTCGTCGGACGACCTCTCGTTCCTGCAGGATGACGATACCGATAGCGGCGAAACCGAACTCGCCAGCACCGAGCACGAACTCATCGTCGACGCCGAATCCACCGAGACGCTGACGTTCGACGTCGCCGACGACCTGCACACGCTGTCAGTACACGCGCACGCGCCGTACGGCCTCGTCGATGTCGTGCTCCGCGATCCGAACAGGAACGAGGTCTGCTCGTACCGCCCCTCGACGTTCAACGGCGATCGACATCACCACATCCCGCCGATGGTCGTGAAAGAGCCGGCGGGTGGTGAGTGGACACTCGATGTCGAGAGCCTGATGACCGAGGAGGCGACGGAACTCCACGCTCACGTCGGGACGCTGCAGTCGGAGGCCGACAACCCGGACCCTCGAGACGCGCTCGGCTTCGAACAGCAGGAGTACGAGGTGACGCCGCTGGCGTTCTTTGACGACTTCGAGGCTGAGAACGAACTCCTCACCACGATCGCACTCACCCCCGAAGAGGTGGTCGAAGCGGGGGTCGATGCCGATCACCTCGTCGTCGTCCACGACGACCGCGGCGACGACCCCGAGGGCTACGCCGCGGCGATCGACGACTTCGTCGAGTCGGGCGGCAACCTCGTGGTGACCGACACTGGCCTCCATCTGCTCGCAGACCTGGAGACCGCACCCGGCGTCGGCGAGGGTGACATCGTCGACGAGACGTTCGGCGTCAGTCACCTCGAGGAGAAAGACGAGGAACACCCGCTGCTCACCGATACCCGCCCGATCCAGCGGATGACGTGGAAGGTGGCACCGCTCGGCTACCCGTACGCGAACGACGCGCCGATGACGCTGCTCGACGCGGATGCCTTCGAGACGTCCGGCGGAACCGTCGCCGGGACGACCGACGACCTGGTGAGCGGCGGGTCGATCTTCACCGACAGCGAGGAGTGGCGTGGTATCCACGCGATCGGCGGACTGTTTCCCCCGGCCAGTCAGCAGGAACTGCACCCCTTCGGGCTGAAGAACTACGTCCTCTCGTATTTCGGGTTCACCGTCCTCGTCAACGCGCTCGGCATGGAGCAGCGACGGTTCGTGGACGGCGAGGTCGTCCGGACGGTCGGCGACCGCGAGCAGGGCCCGCCGTTCGCGGTCGCCGGTGAGCGCGAGGATTCGGGCTCGGTGTTCACCGGCGGACAAACGAATCGCACCGAACTGGACGTCGAGGCCACCGAACCGGTTCTGGTCCGCGACACGGTGCCGGAAGGCTGGACTGCCCACGAGGAGTACGGCGACGTCGAGGCGACGACGCCGGCGTCGAACGGTGGCACGCACGTCTACTTCGGCCTCGAGGACGCCCAATCGGTCTCCGAGAACCTCACGCACTTCGCGGAGGCTCCCGACGACCTGCTCGACAGCGGTGAGTACACGTTCGGACCGATCGCCGTCTCGCGTGACACAGGCAGCGACGAGACACTCACCGACCGCGAGTGGATTCTGCTCGGTGGCACCGATCGAGACGTAACCGTCGTTGCGGAGGACGTTTGATCACGACGGCTACGGGGCGCTCGCGTGTGCTTCGACACGCCGTCGGGTCCTGAAACTCGTCGGCGTATCAGGCGTCGCCGCGACCAATAGAGGCTCAACTCACATGACCGCTTTCGGTACGTTCAGCGATAGGATTATCTCCGACTGCGGCGAGTACGTCCTTATGACTACCAGAGACGAAGAGGATGGATCCGGACGAGCGCCCGGGACGGGGATGTCGATTGGGCTCGTACTCGGCGTCGCCATCGGCGTCGCGATGGACGAGTTGGCCATCGGGATCGCTCTCGGAATTATCCTCGGTGCGGGCATGGATGCCGGCTGGCCGGAAAATCAGCAGTCGTAGATTTTCCATCGACTCGAGTGGCAACGGCAGCGACCAGAACCACCTCGCGCTCCAGGGACGAGGTTCGCCGTTACCTGTCGACCCGTCACCGATGGGCGAGCCTCGAGCCACCGTGGGAAACAGTCACCATCGACGGTCTCTCGGCTCGTCGTGACGGTCGTCTCCGTCGCCGAAAAGCTTCTTTTGCGTAGCAGGGGTGCGACGTGTACGCGCGTCGTCGAGCGCCGAGACGTGCCCAGCGGGGGATTCCATGAACGACCAATCGACACACCAGCGGGGACGGATCCCGCCCGATTTCGACCACGTCAGAAGAGACCTCGTCGACGAGAACCGGGTCGCCGAGTTACTCGAGGAGTACACCATCGGCCGAGACGACCACAAGAACGCGCCCGCGTTCGTGATTCGCCCCGATCAGGTTCAGGAGGCACTCACGACCTTACGCGAGGAGGCGGGGTTCGATCACCTCTCGTTGATCACGCCCCAGGAATACGAGGACCGCTACGAGTCGAACATCCACCTGACGAAGTACGACCGGCGGACGCACGAGGTGACATTGGTGGTTCCCCTCCCGAAGGATGAACCGGTCTGTCAGAGCGCCGAACCCGTCTTCCGCACCGCGGACTGGCACGAACGCGAGGCGTTCGACCTGGTCGGCATCCGGTATGACGACCACCCCGACCTCCGGCGAATACTCCTGCCCGAGACGTGGCAGGGGCACCCGCTTTCGCTGGACTACGACCAGAACAAGCCCCAGGTCGTCGACCTGGCGGCGCACGCCAACCCGCTCCAGCCCGACCATCACGACGCGGACACTGACACGATGTTCCTGAACGTCGGGCCCCATCACCCGGCCACCCACGGCGTCCTCCACCTGGAAACCGTCCTCGACGGGGAGTCAGTCGTCGGCGTCGATCCCGACATCGGCTACCTCCACCGCTGCGAGGAGCAGATGTGCCAGCAGGGCACCTACCGCTACCAGATCATCCCGTACTCGAACCGGTGGCACTACACGTCGAACCTCCCCAACGAGTGGGCCGTCGCCCGCGCCATCGAGGATCTCGCGGACCTCGAGGTCCCCGAGTACGCGCAGGTGTTGCGGACAATGACGACCGAACTCGGTCGGATGCTGGGTCACTTCCTCGCCGTCGGCACGTTCGCCCTCGACGTGTACGGCGACTTCACGGCCATCTTCCAGTACGCGTTCCGCGACCGAGAGGTCGTCCAGGACATCCTCGAGGACCTCACAGGCCAGCGGATGATGTTCTACTACTTCCGCCTGGGTGGAGTCGCCTGGGATCTGCCCGAACCTCGCGAGGATTTCATCGAGAAGACGCGGACCTTCCTCGACGGACTCCCGCGGAAGATGAACGAGTACGGCGCCCTCCTCACGAGCAACGAGGTCTACCAGATCCGGACCGTCGACACCGGCATCCTCGAGCCGGAGGTGGCGAAGGACTACGGCTGCACCGGACCCGTCGCGAGGGGGTCGGGCGTCGACTACGACCTCCGGCGGGACGACCCGTACGGCTACTACCCGGAACTGGAGTGGGACGTCGTCACCGAGGACGGCTGTGACAACTTTTCGCGCGTGCTCGTACGCTTGGACGAGGTCGAGGAGAGCGCCAAGATCGTCGAACAGTGTCTGGACCTGATCGAGGACTGGCCCGAGGACGAGCGAACTGTACAGAGCAACGTCCCCCGGACGCTCAAACCGCCGGCGGACACGGAGACTTACCGGGCGGTCGAGAGCGCCACGGGCGAACTCGGCGTCTACGTCCGGTCGGACGGCTCGAACTCGCCGGCCCGGTTCAAGATCCGGAGCCCGTGTTTCCACAACCTCTCCGCGTTACCGGAGATGGCCGAAGGGGAGTACGTCGCGGACATGATCGCCACGCTGGGCAGCCTCGACATCGTGCTCGGGAGCGTCGACAGGTGACGGGTCCACGAGAAACGATGCCGCGGGCGCGGTGGCTGCACTTTCAACCCGTTGATCGATGGGGACAATCGTCGCGAGTACAGGTAGAGGGATTTCGATGACGCAATCTGGAACCGTCGAACACCGATCCGCGAAGACCGGTTCGACCGCAATCGATCGACCCTTCTGGGCGCGCCTCGCGAGCATCGTCGCCGGCGGCGCGCTCCTGGTGATCGGGGTGAGAAAGCGTTCGCTCGGCGGAGCGATAGCCGCGGGCGTCGGCGCCCTGCTCTGTTATCGGGGTCTCGCGGCGCGCGACGGGAGAGGAACCGCTCTCGAGTCGGAACTGCTCGAGTCGGAACCGGACGGCGATCGGAGACCCGACGCGCGGTTCTCCGGCGCGGCCCCGGCGGTGGAACGATCGATCACGATCGACCGATCGCCGGAGGAACTCTTCGAGCGGTGGCGCGATCCCAACACCGTGACGAGGGTTCTCGGGTCAGTCGTCGACGTCACCGCGGACGATCCGGACGTCTGGACGTGGCGAATCGCCGGCCCGTTCGACCGGCAATGGACCTGGAAGACGGAGGTCGTCGAATCGGAGCCCGGTACGTTTATCGGCTGGGAGTCGCACGACGACGCGGCGATCCCGAGCTGGGGAACCGTTCGGTTCCGGCCCGCGCCCGCGGACCGCGGAACGGTCGTCACGCTCGATCTGAATTTCGACCCGCCCGGCGGGGCGCTCGGTGACGCAGCGGTGAACCGCAGCGGGATCGTTCCCGCCACGCTCGTGACGAAGACTCTTCGGCGATTTAAGGCCCTCGTCGAGACGGGTGAGATCCCCACGCTCGAGCGAAATCCCTCCGCGCGAGGCTACGGTGATCTGGTATGAGAGCACTCTGTTGGCACGACGTCAACGACCTCCAGGTGAACGACGTTCCGGAGCCCGAGATCGTCAACCCGCGAGACGTCGTGCTCCGGGTGACGAAGACGACGGCCTGTGGCTCGGACCTGCACTTCATCGACGGCTACCTGCCGACGATGCGCGAGGGAGACGTCATCGGCCACGAATTCATGGGTGAGGTGGCGGAGGTCGGGCCGAGCGTGTCGGACCTCGAGCGAGGCGACCGGGTCGTCGTCCCGTCGTTCATCGGCTGCGGGAACTGCGGGTACTGCGCGGACGATCTCTGGTCGCTGTGTGACAACACGAACCCGAACCCGGAACTACAGGAACCGATCCTGGGTGACGTAACCGCCGGCATCTACGGATACACCCACGCCTTCGGTGGGTACGCCGGCTCCCACGCCGAGTACGTTCGCGTCCCGCACGCCGACGAAAACTGCTTTCACGTTCCCGACGAACTGGACGACGAGCAGGCGCTGTTCGCCTCCGACGCGTGGGCGACCGGCTACATGGGCGCCGACTTCTGTGGGATCGAAGACGGGGACACGGTCGCCGTGTGGGGCTGCGGCGGCGTCGGGCTGATGGCCCAGCAGAGCGCGAAACTCATGGGCGCCGAACGCGTGATCGGGATCGATCGCTTTCCCGAACGGCTACAGCTCGCGCGAACGGAGGCCGGCGCCGAGACCGTCGACTACACCGCCGTCGACAGCGTCGTCGACGAACTCGACGCTCGAACCGGCGGTCGCGGCCCCGACGCCTGTATCGACGCCGTCGGGATGGAGGCCCACGGCACGGGCGTCGTTCACGCCTACGACCGGCTCAAGCAACGACTCAAACTCCACACCGACCGCGGGGAGGCGCTCCGACAGGCCATCGTCGCCTGTCGGAAGGGCGGCACCCTCTCGATTCTCGGCGTCTACGGACTGATGGACAAGTTCCCCCTGGGAATCGTCATGAACAAGGGGCTCACCGTCCGAACCGCCCAGCAGCACGGCCAACGCTACGTCCCACGGCTGCTCGAGCACGCTGCCGAGGGCGAGATGGACCCGTCGTATCTGGCGACGCACGAACTCTCCCTCGAGGATGCACCTCGCGGGTACGAACTGTTCAAGCACAAGAAAGACGGGTGCGTGCGGCCAGTCTTCACCCCCTGAGCATCCTGGCTACGTCTCGTCGTCGGTTTCGTTCCCGTTCGTTTCGTCGTCAGTTTCGTTGCCGTCAGCACCGTCGCCCTCGTCTTCGTCCTCGTCGATAGGCTCGTCCTGGGTGTCCTCGGTCGCCTCCTCGTCCGCCTCCTGTTCGTCAGTCCCGTCCTCGGGTACCGAGATATCGTCTCCCTCACCCGGTGGGACGATCTTCATGACGACTCCCGTGTCGCCCGACGGAACACCCTCCCGGTTCGCGAGGACGTAGACGTTGCCGTCGCCATCCTGGCCGAACTGCCGAACGAAGTAGGGGAACGAACCGTCTTCGGTCCCCGAGACCTGGAGTTCTTCCATCTCCCAGAGTTCGTCGCGGGGGACGGCTTCGACGTCCTCCTCCCCGCCGTCAGCATCGTCGCTCGAGTTGGTATCCGTCGTCTCGTCGTCGCCCGAACCTCCGTCGTCGTCCGAATCGTCATCGGTAGGCTCTGACGCCGCGAGGAGTCGACCCGCCGGCGCCTGGCGCGCCGGATCGGCCGTCCAGTCGCCGAAGACGTACTTGCCCTGTAACTCCTCGAGCTGGTCGGCCTCGTACACGTGGCCGCCGATGATCGTGATCCCGACTGTCTCACCCTCGTACACGTGGGGGTACTCGACGATCGGATCCTGCAGTTCCTGGCCGTTGTACGGCGGTTCGTCGGGAGCGGCGTCCGGACAGTCTGCGGGCGGATCGCTCGGGCTATCCGTACTGAAGCAGTGGGTCCCCTCCTTGACGTTCCAGCCGTAGTTGCCGCCGGCCTCGACGAGGTTCGCCTCCTCGTAGAGGTCCTGTCCGGCGTCGGAAACGAACAGCCGCCCGTCGCTGTCGAACGAGATGCCGAATGGGTTCCGGAACCCCCACGCGTAGTACTCGTCGATGGCATCGTCCACGTCGACCAGGGGGTTGTCGTCCGGGACGGCGTAGGGCTCGTCGCCCTCCGCGTCGACGTCGATCCGATGGATGCCGCCGAGGAGGGTATCGGTAACGTTCTGTCCGTTTCCGCCCGCGTTCTCGTCGTACCAGTCCTCGAGGTGGCCCTCCATGTCGTCGTTTGCGCCGCCGCCGTCGCCCATCGGGACGCACAGGTAGCCGTCGGGTCCGAAGGCCATCGGGCCCGCGTCGTGGTTGTACTGCGGTTTCTGGAACTCCAGGAGGACGGTCTCCGAATCCGGGTCGGCTTCACTCCGGTCGCCCGACGCGTGGAACTCCGAGACGACTTCGACGTGGCTCCAGCCATCGGGCGTCTCGTCGTTCGGCGGCGCGCTATAGTGAACGAAGAAGCGACAGTTCTCGGCGAAGTTCGGATGGACCTCCACGCCGAGGAGGCCCCGTTCGTCGTAGTCCTGGTTCGGATCGGCGTACGATCCTTCGAACGTCCCGAGTTCGACCAGCCGGTCGCTCACGTCGAGGAACGGTTCCTCTCGCCGTCCGTCGCCGTCGACGAGCCAGAGTTCGCCCGTTTGATCGGCGACGAGGTACTGGTCCTGGTCCTGGTCCTGACCCCCACCGATCACGGCAAAGTCGGTCGGCGCCGTCATCCCCTCCGCGACCGACTGGAGCCCGATTTCGGCCCCCGGGTCGAAGAACGCCGGCACTTCGCCGTCTTCCGACTCGTCACCGGTTTCGTCGTCGGACTCACCGCCGACCGAGACCTCCCCACGCATCGTCCCCGCGTGCGGTTCGCAGTAGTACTCCGCCATCTCGCTCGTCGCCTCGAACTCGAGCGTCTGGGTCTCCCCTTCCTCGGCCAGGAGTTCGGTGCCCTCGAGTTCCTCGCCGTCGCCGTCGACGATGGCGATGTTGTGCGCCTGGCCGTCGAGATTCTCCCACGTGAGTTCGTACGTCGTTCCCTCCTCGAGTTCCAGCGTGGGGTTGGTTTCGCCTTCGATTTCGCCCGGAGCGACTCCTTGCCATCCGCTGGTCTCGCCCCCGAGTTCGATCGTCTCGCTCTCCTGGGCGAGCGTCGAGTTACCGATTGCGGCGAGGCCGCCCGCAGCGGCGGTCGCCTGGAGCAGTCGTCGCCGCGTGGTCGGCCACCAGCGAGAGTTCCCGGTCCCTGCGGATTCGTACGGACGAGTGGTTCGCTCGTCGTCGCCTGGCTGTTCGCTCATAACGCTCGAGACGGCGAGAGACGAATGAATAAACGCCACCAACCGTTCCCCTCGTTTTCTCGCTCAATTGGCTGTTGTCCCTAAAGTGGACGACGAGCACAGGGTGACGCAGACGTAACGTGGAGTTACTCGACGACGCCGTCGGATCCGCTCCGTCGTGGCCGACTACCCGGTCGATCCTTCCGCCGATCGTATTGCAACACTTCTCGCCTCCAGAACGAGCAAAACAGCGCGTTTACCGAAATATATCGAGTGGACTATCGACGGCGATGGGGGCTGGCCGTGATCGAAATCGACGTCGACGTGGATGTCGATGGCCGCCCGTACCCCCCGCGTGACGGTCGAAGCAGCGGAGAAGAGAATATAAACGTGGCTCGACCACGTTCACGTGACACGAGTGAACGTAGATGTCCAGTGATCTCTCCATCCAGACGACGCACGTCGGGAGCCTTCCCCGGTCGGACGCCCTCCGCGAAGTGTTGCGTCGCAATGACGATTCACGTTCAGAGGCGTTCGAGACCGCCGTCGGCGAGGCGGTCCGCGACGTGGTCCGGAAACAGGCCGAAGCGGGGATCGACGTCGCGAACGACGGCGAACAGAGTCGACTCGCGTACTCCGTCGACGTGACGAACCGCCTCTCCGGGTACTCGGATCGGTTCGCCGAGCGCGACCTACCGGCCGACCTCGAGGAGTATCCCGAGTTCGCCGAACACGCGCTGGGTGACATCGACAACATCGGCGGACCGATCGCGACGGGTCCCATCGAGTACGTCGGGGAGGAGGCCCTCGAGCGAGACCTGACTCGCTTCGACGAGGCGGTCGAGGAGACGGGCGTTTCCTTCAGCGATCGATTCCACACTGCACCGTCGCCGGGGGCCGTCCTCCGGTTCACCGACTCGACGTATCACGACTCGAACGAGGCGTACATCTTCGACCTCGCAGAGTCGCTCCGGACCGAGTACGAGATCATCGTCGATAGCGGTGCCCAGTTACAGATCGACGCGCCGGAACTGCTCGCCGGGTTCACGATCACCTACAAGGACGCCTCGACCGACGAGTTCCGCGACCAGGTCGAAACCTACGTGGAGGCGATCAACGTCGCGCTCGGCGACGTCCCGTCCGACCGCGTTCGACTCCACGCCTGCTGGGGGAACTATCCGGGTCCCCACCACCACGACGTGGCGCTTGGCGACGTCATCGACAAATTCTATGAGGCCGACGTTTCGGGGCTGGTCGTCGAAGGCGCGAATCCCCGGCACAACCACGAGTATCGAACCATCGCGGAACACCCGCTCCCCGACGACTGGACGCTCGTCCCCGGCGTGATCGACGTGAAGACGAACGTCGTCGAGCACCCCGAGGTCGTCGCGGACCGACTCGAGCGATTCGCCGAGAGCGTCGGTGATCCGTCGCGAATAGTCGCCGGTTGCGACTGTGGCTTCGAGACGGTGATGACTGCGAATCTCGTCTACCCGGACCTCGTCTGGAAGAAGCTCGAGTCGCTCGTCGAGGGTGCGGAACTCGCCTCGAGTCGGCTCACGTGACCGGGCTGATCCATCGGGGATGGGTCGGGGTCGATGGATCGGCGCAGTTGCGGTTCACAGTGCGTGCTCGTGGTTCGTGGTCCGTGGTCGCGGTTCGCAGAGTTTCCGCCGCCAGACGGTTGTCTCTTCTATACGGTTGCCGCCTCTCGGACGGTTGCCGCTTCCTGAACGAATTGGTGAACCGGACAAACCAGGAGGACGCACTCCCTCGAGCAACCGCCGGATGACATAGACGTAACCAGGTGAAACCGGTGTTCGCGAAAGTATATCGGACTCACGCCCGAATATCTAACAGAACATCGTGACAGCCACCAGCCGGATCGACGACCGACGAACACCGCCCGCCGCCGACGAGGATCACGAATCGCATGACTGACCACCTCCCGGATTCGACGCGCATCGGCCGCACCGCGCTGACCGTCGCGAACCTCGAGGAATCGATCGAGTTCTATCGGGACGTCGTCGGGCTCGTCGTCCGAGCGAACAGCGAGACGGCAGCGACGCTCGGCACCGAGACGGAACCGTTGCTCGAGCTTCGCCGAGACGCCGATGCCCCTCCACGTAATCGGAGCCAGGCGGGGCTGTTCCACAACGCTTTCGAGGTCACCTCGAGAGCCGCGCTCGGGGCTGCCCTCGAGCGGATTCGCGACAGCTGGACGCTGAACGGGGCCTCCGACCACTACGTCAGCGAGGCGCTGTACCTCGACGATCCCGACGGCAACGGCGTCGAGATCTACTGCGATCGACCGCGATCAGCGTGGCCGCGCCGCGACGACGGAACGGTTCGGATCGGCACAATTCCGCTGGATCTCGAGGCCGTCGCCGCCGAATCGGACGGAGCGACGACCGTTCCCGACGGGACGACGGTCGGCCACGTCCACCTCGAAACGACCTCGCTCGAGGCCGCTCGAGAGTTCTACGTCGATATGCTGGGATTCGAAGTACAGACCGAACTCGACAGAGCCCTGTTCGTCTCGGCGGGCGGCTACCATCACCACCTGGGCGTGAACGCGTGGGCCGGTCGATCACAGCCACGACCGGTGGACGGCCGCGGGCTGGCGTGGTTCGAACTCCTCGTTCCGAGCGCGGCGGCACTCGAGACGATCCGTGACCGGCTGGACGCCACCAACGTCTCCGTAACGGAGCGTGAGAACGGGTTCGAGACCATCGATCCGGACGGGGGCACGGTTCGCGTCGGAATCGCGTGAGCCGTCACGAGCGTACGTCGTCGCTTGTGGTTCTTCCACACGAAATCGACGCGTATCGGTGCTTACCCCACATGCTTAGGGACCACCTTTAGGCAGGTCTGGAAGAAAGGACGTGTGTGCAGACGTTCAGACCAACGGAGCCCGTCGATATTCTCCTCATCGAGGACAACCCAGGTGACATTCGGCTCACCGAGGAGGCGTTCAAATCGGCTCTGAACGAGGTGCGCTTTCAGATTGCGACGGACGGCGAGGAAGCCGTCCGATTCTTACACGAGTGCCAACAGGACGACGAACGGCCCTTTCCCGATCTGATCTTGCTAGACCTGAACCTCCCTCGGCTCGACGGATTTTCGATTCTCGAGATGCTCAAAGACGACTTCGATCATCCGTCCCCGCCGGTGTTGGTCCTCTCGAGTTCGACGGCCAGAGAGGACATCATCAAATCGTACGAACGGGCCGCCAACGCCTACCTGACCAAACCCGATTCGCCGGACGAGTTCGATTCGATGGTGCGAGCGGTCGAGGATTTCTGGATCGAGTCGGTACAGCACCCACCGATCGAGTCCTGAGGCGGAGAGCCGTCGTCAGGAATCGTCGCGTCCCGTTGCGTCCGACTCTTGCCGACGCTTTCTGATCGTCGATACCTGCCGTTGCTTCGCCTCAGAAGGGTTTTTTCGGTAGTAGCAGGTTTCACGCCGTCGTACACAGGGCCAAACTCGAGCGGTAGTCGCAGAGCGTCGAACTCATACTCACGGCTCGAGTTCGACGACGTCGTCGAAGAGATGCGTAAGTGTCATGATCGTCTCCCTGTCGTGGACCGACGAGTCGACGTGGACGTACGCGACAGCGTCGGCCCGACGAATCTCCTCGAGGGTCACGTGCAGGAATCGGAAGGTCATCTCGAGACCCTTGCGCTCGAGGAGCGGCGTGAGTGATTCGAACCAGAGGATGGGGTGCTGGTTTGGATTCGAGTTCGAGTGTCCATCTCCATCTTCAGCTTTGATCTCGGCCTCGGTTTCACCCTCGCCCTCGTCCCACCGCGAGAGTGCGTCGCCGATCGCGATGCCGATGCCGGTGACGTCCTCGGTACCGACAGTGAGGATGTGCGCCTGGGGGAGTTCCACGGAACTGGCGCCGGCGGCTACCGAGCGGGTGACCTCGCCGATGGAGACGATGCTGAACTGGCTCGGAAAGTTGCCGATGCGCGACCGCCAGGCGTCCAGGATGGCTTCGGCCGTGTGGACGCGCGAGACGACGACCGTCGGCCGCTCGTCGTCGGTCTCGCCGGTCGGATCGGGAGAACGAATGCCCTCGACGGTGGTGACGATGTCGGACGCGTCCATGGAGGGGCTGACGACCAGTACGCTCGAGCCCGGGTCGTACTGATCGAGCGCTGCCGGAGGAGAACGTCCCATAGGAACCCCTCGTCGGTCCTCGTAATAAAGTGCCCGGCCGTGACAGCCCAGAACGGAGTAAATATTACCACACCGACCTTCGAGGAATCGGTTGCCTCGTCGATGGTAGTTGCCCGCATACCCCTGGAGGAAAGCTACGCACGTGCCTAAAAAGTAAGCACAAACGGTTACCTCTCGTCCGAATGTACCCTCGAGTTTAAGCGGTTTCGTGCGTAAGACAGTCGCATGCTCACCGACGACTTCGGGCGCGAGGTTTCCGGGGTACGTATCTCGCTCACCGATCGGTGTAACTTCGACTGCATCTACTGTCACAACGAAGGACTGGGGGACACGCGGGGACCGATGGACCCGCAAGAAAACGAGATGGGGACCGACGACGTCGTCCGCTTTCTCGAGGTCGCCGCCGAGTTCGACGTCGAGGCCGTCAAGTTCACCGGCGGCGAGCCGATGTTGCGTGACGACCTCGAGGAGATTATCGAGCGGACGCCCGACTCGATGGCCGTCTCGCTGACGACTAACGGTACCTTCCTGCCCGACCGCGGCGAAGCGCTCGTCGACGCCGGACTCGAGCGAGTGAACGTCTCCCAGGACGCCCTCGATCCGGAGGCGTTCGCCGCGGTGACGAAGAGCGGGGCCTACGACCGGGTGATCGAGGGCGTCGAAGCGGCGCTCGAGGCCGGACTCGACCCCGTCAAACTCAACATGGTCGTGTTCGAACACACCGCGGGGTACGTCCCGCAGATGGTCGAGCACGTGGCCGAAAACGACGGCCTCCAGCTCCAGTTAATCGAGTACATGCCGGAGTTGACCGGCAAGCCCGAGTGGCACGTCGAGATCGAGCGCGTCCATGACTGGCTGGCCGAGCAGGCCGAGGCAATCGAACACCGCGAGATGCACGACCGGAAGCGCTACTGGATCGGCCAGGAGGACGGAGACGGTCGCGGGATGGTCGAGATCGTCGACCCCGTCGAGAACCCGACGTTCTGTGCGAACTGCCACCGCGTTCGCGTCACCCACGAGGGGTACCTCAAGGGCTGTCTCAACCGCAACGACGACCTGCGTCCGATGGGCGAGATGACCAGACCCGAGATTCGTGAGGCGTTCCGCGAGGTCGTGGCCAATCGCGTCCCCTACTACGGCGAGTACATGGTCCGGAACGCAAGTGGAGAGTGGGAACTCAACGACGAGTACATCGACATCGGCGCCTGATTCACGACTCACGGAAGAACGTTATTTGGTGTCCTGTCGCAGCCACGAGGGCGAACGCTACTTGAGCGCGGCCACGAGAAAGACGACGGCGAGCAACAGCAACACGACGCCTCCGGCGGGCTGTCCGCCGCCGCCGAAGACGTACACGCCGTACCCGAGGGTCGCCGCGACCAGCCCGACCGAGAGACTCGAGACGACGTGGACGCCCTCGAGGCGGCGAGTGTCGGTTTCGCGGCCGAGTTGCTCGCCGAGTTCGACGGCGCTCCGGCCGAGATCGAGGGCGACGAGGGCGGCGATAGCACCGACGACCGTCACTTCGGGGGGCATCCCCTGCAACCCGCTGACGACGACGGCAACGAACAGCAACCCGGCGCCGGCGTCGGTCGCGTCGGTGATCCCCCACACCAGACCTGCGGCGAGCGAGGCGGTTCCGACGACAGCGAGAACCGCGCCGGCTGGCGACCCGACGACGGTCGCTCCGACGACGATCACCGCGGCGAGAGCCGCTCCGAGGCTCGCGATCCGCGTCGGTCGCCTGGTCAGTTCGTTCATCGGCGACCACCCGCGTTCGCTCGAGCGACCGCCTCGTCGATCGTCTCCGATGGCTCCCAGTCGATCACGGGGACGCCGGCGCGCTGGAGGTCGAACCGCCTGATGCGGCGGGCGACGCGGGCAAGTTGCTGGCTGGTCGTCCGTTCGGCCGTCGGGTTCGGACTGATGACGGTGAGCGCGTGGCCCCTGGCGTCAAGACGGCGGACGATCCGGGCCGCGGCGGCGTCGCACAGGGGACTGAGGAAGACGATCTGGGTCTCGGCGGCGAGGCGACGACGGATCATCCGCAGTTGGGGTCGCCACTGGGTCTCATCGCGGGGCGGCTCCGTCGAGAACTGTTCGTGGGACGCGAGCGCCTCGCTGAGTCGAATTCGGTGGTGTTGTCCCGACGAGGGGGCGATCCAGCACGTCTCACGCAAGTTGAGCCGCTGGTTGGCTTCCCGGTTGACGGGGCCGAGCGCGGCCAGCCCGACCGTATCGCCGGTGTCGAGCAACGACGCGGCGATCCGACCGGCCGCTTCGACGGAGCGATCGATGGCGTGAGCGGCGTCGGGTTGGTGTGCCAGGTAAGAAGCCTTCCGTGCGTCGATCAACACGAGGACGCGAGCGGCCCGCTCCTCGTGGAACTCGAGAGTCGCGAGTTCGCCCGACCGGGCGTGACGATTCCAGTCGATCCGGTTGAGCGGGTCGTTGCGCCGGTACTCGCGAACCGAGTGAAACTGCATTCCCTCCCCCGAGTCGGCGGTCGTCAGCTGACCGGAAAACGCCGCGGCGGCGGGTCTGAGCGGGACCGCGGTCGTGAGCGGCTGGAGCGTCGGTTCGGCGACGATGGCCGTCTCCGTCTCGGTCGTGAGATACGATTCGCGTTCACTCGAGCGCGAGAGGTCGCGCGTGAGCGCGAGTGCCGGGTCGAACGCGTGTCTGCCGCGGCGGGCCGTGACGGTGTACTCGAGGGTCACCGAGTCGTGGGGGCGAAGCGACGTCCCGAGCCGTGCCGAACCCGACTCGAGTGCGAGCCCCGCGGGAATCCCGTCGACGAACCGGAGGTCCGGGACGAATCCGCCCGAGTCGTTGGTGATCGTCACCGTTACCGTCACCTCCTCGCCGGGATCAGGGTGGTCGGCACTGAGCGTGCGCTCGAGGGTGAGGTCGGGGTCCGGGGCGGCCCGCAGGTGGGCGAAGCCGGCGTAGCCAACCCCGACGACGCCAGCGAGGACGGCGCCCGGTGACTGGGCGACGGCACCAGCGCCGACGGCGAAGAGCGCGAGGCCGCCGACGCCCGTCCAGTACCCCGTCTCGCGAACCGACCGTTCGACCCGGCCGGTGAACGAATCCTGGGTCGTCCGTGGGGTGACGTCCTCCAGTTCTTCCGGGTCGTACTGCGGGATCGAGTCGGGCAATACCTGATCGCCGAGACCACCGTAGCCGATCGCCGCGATCGAGGCCGCCGTTCGCCGGACGTTCTGACGGAACGTCGTCTCGCGGTCGAGTGCAGCCACGACCCGATTCCGGAGGGACGTCTCCGGGAGGTCGAGGTCCGGCGAGAGAAATGCAGCGACGCGTTCGTCGGCCGTCCAGGTACCCGATTCGACGCGGTCGCGCGCTTCGTCCGTCGAAAGCCCATCGAACCGCGTGAGAACCGCCATCGCGGCCTCCCGGAGTCCGTCGACGATGCGTCTCGAGCCGGAGACGAATCCGTAGGAGTCGGTTCGAAACTGGGCGATGGCGCTCGAGAGCGTTCGTCCAGGAACGGGGACAGTCGTCCGGTGTTCGGGATCCGTCGTCTTCGTCAGGTCGCGCTCGGTGCGGCGACGGCTGAATCCGCTGATCGCGACCAGAATCGCCACCACACCTATCAGACCGATCAGACTCTGTCCGGCGTTGAAGTTGGTCGCACCGACGAGAACGAGAACGCCCGCGAGAAACACGAAAACGCCGACGACGAGCGGCAGACGGCGGGTCATCGGTCGTCACCCCGCTCGTCTCGGCTGGCGGCGTCCGTTTCGCCGTACGTCGACTCGATCGCTCGCAGGATCGAGACCGCCCGTTCCTCGCGTTCGTCGGTCGTGTCCTCGTGGCCATAGCGAACGGCCTCGAACAGGTCCGTGAGTTCCTCGACGTGGTCGCGCTCGAGGCCCGCGTCGACCGCGACGGCCGCGAACTCGCGAGGCGTCGTCGACTCGGGACGGTCGACCTTGAGGAGGTCGGTCATCTCGAGCCAGGCGTTGTAGATCTCGTTGTCGACGCCCGTCGAGGACTCGTCGGCGATTCGATCCGCGGCGCGACCGGCGGCGGCCGCGACCGCCGCCTGTTCGGGGTTTTGGCCGTCCGCCGCCTCCTCGAGTGCCGCAGCGTCGTCCGCGGACGAGGACCGCTTGCTCGCGACGAGGCCCCCGACGAAGATCGTCGCGATGACGGCGAGCGCACCCAGGAGCGGACCGAAATCGAACGAGGTGTCCGTACTCTGGGCGTCGCTCCCGGGGCTGCCGCCACCGCCTGAGCTATTGTTTGGCGGATCGACCGTCCCGTTCTCGTCCGGGAACTCCGGCGGCGCGCCGAGTTCGAGGATGAGGTAGACGAGCGCGAAAATGACGAGCGCCGCGAGCACCGCGGCGGCTCCCATTTTGACGAGCTCGCGCCGGTAGTTGATCAGGTACCAGACTACCACGAGCGCCATGATGATTAGTAACGCGTACACGAGATACTGGAGAAATACCGGTGTCGAGCCCCATACGCCCGCACCCGAATCGGCGTACGGCTCACCTTCTCCTTCGCCCGGCCCTTCGCCGACGCCTTCGCCGGTGCCGACGCCGTCGCTCCCGGGATCGGTGGGCGTAGTGATAGTCGCGGCGACGAGGCCGATCGCGACGATCACGAGGAGGGCAACCACCAGTCGGAGGAGCGTTTCTTTGGAAGGCACCGATTGTCAGTGCGTTGTTCCTAGTTCCTAATAAGTCGTAGCATTTCGAGGTGGTAGCACGTGACTCGAGAGCGACGAATCACGGCCTTTCGTTGCCCTTAAGTACTGGCCACGGGAAGTGACGGGTGCAATACGAATGTAGGGGGTCGGCCCCGAGTCCGCGAGGGCGACAATGACCACGGTGTCGTGGTAGCCAAGCGGCCCAAGGCGCATGGTTGCTAACCATGTGGCGTCAAGCCTCCGGGGTTCAAATCCCCGCCACGACGTCGATCACCCACTCGCAGCCGGTCACGAGTCACGGGACCCAAGCATACAACCCGTGACCCGTCGCCGGCGAGAGCCGATCAACGAACCACAGACGACCTACAACACATGAGTGAGGAAGAACCGCAAGAACAGGAGGAAGACGAGCTTCAGTACTTCGTCCGGATCGGGCAGACCGACCTCGACGGCACGAAGTCCGTCGAACGCTCGCTCGCCGAGATGAACGGGATCGGCCGACGTGCCGCCCGGATCATCGCGGAGGAAGCCGGCGTCGACCGTACGGCGACGTTCGGTGCCCTCGATCAAGAGACGATCGACGAAGTCGTCACGCACGTAGAGAACTACGCCGAGGACGTCCCGGAGTGGCTCACCAACCGCCAGAAGGACTTCTACACCGGCGAATCGACCCACGAGATCGGGAACGATCTCCAGTTGACCCGTCAACACGACATCAACCGCATGAAGATGATCGACTCCTACCGGGGAGTCCGTCACAAGCGCGGCCAGAAGGTCCGCGGCCAGCGGACGAAGTCCACAGGCCGAACGGAAGGGACCATCGGCGTCAACGTCGAGGAGATCCGCGAAGAACAGGCCGAGGAAGCCGCAGCGGAAGCGGAGGATGACGAATAATGCCGCTGGGATCCAACACCAAGCAGTACGAGACGCCGAATCACCCCTACCAGGGCGAGCGTATCTCGAGCGAGCACGCGCTGCTCGACCGCTACGGCCTGAAGAACAAAGAAGAGCTCTGGCGAGCCCAGTCCGAACTTCGCTCGTACCGACGCGAAGCTCGCGACCTGCTCGCCCAGCCACAGGACGAAGCGACCGTCATCAACCGGACCGAGGAGTTCCTCGGACGCCTCAAGCGCGTCGGGATCCTCAACGAAGGTGACGAACTCGGCGCCGTCCTGAGCCTCGAGATCGAGGACGTCCTCGAGCGCCGTCTCCAGACGGTCGCCTACCGCAAGGGACTGGCCCAGACGCCACAGCAGGCGCGCCAGTTCATCACCCACGGCCACATCGTCCTCGACGGTCAGCGCCAGCGAATCCCGTCGTACGTCGTCGACGTCGACGAGGAGGACCTGGTCGACTTCGACGAGAACAGTCCGATCGCGGACGAACTCCACCCGGCACGAGCGGAGGGTCAATAACATGGCAGACGACGACAAATGGGGCATTGCCCACGTACACGCATCGTTCAACAACACCGTCATGACCGTGACCGACCTCACGGGTGCGGAGACGATCGCGAAGTCCTCCGGCGGGACGGCGGTCAAGCAGAACCGCGACGAGGCGTCGCCGTACGCGGCCATGCAGATGGCCGAGTCCATCGCCGACGAGATCAAGGCGGCCGGCATCACCGGCCTCCACGTCCGCGTTCGCGGTCCCGGTGGCAACTTACAGAAGTCGCCCGGACCCGGCGCGCAGGCGACGATTCGCGCGCTCGCCCGTGCAGGTCTCGAGATCGGCCGCATCGAAGACGTCACGCCGATCCCCCACGACGGATCGCGCGCACCCAAAGGCAAGGGCGGCTACTAGATCATGACTGAAGCGTACGACGTCGAGTTCGTCGAACGCGACGACCGGAGCGCGCGCTTTCTCGTCCGCGGCCTCACGCCCGCGTTCGCCAACGGCATCCGCCGGGCGATGATCGCGGACGTACCCACGATGGCGATCGACGAGGTTCGCTTCATCGAGAACTCGTCGGTGATGTTCGACGAGCAACTCGCGCTTCGACTGGGGCTCGTCCCGCTGACGACGCCCCCGGAAGGCGAGTTCGTCGAGGACGACACCGTCACCCTCTCGATCGACGTCGAAGGACCGGCGACCGCCTACTCGGGCGATCTGGTCACGAGCGACGACCTCGTTCGACCCGCCGACGAGAACGTCCCGATCATCGATCTCAAGGACGGACAGCGCCTCGAGGCCGAGGCCGATGCCGTGATCGACCGCGGCAAGGACCACGCCAAACACCAGGGCGGCGTGGCCGTCGGCTACCGCCACTTACAGCGCGTGACCGTCGAGGACGACCTCTCCGAGTTCGAAGACGAGGAGACCCAGATCGTCCGCGGCGTGATCGAAGAGGACGGCGAGCTCGTTCCCACGAGCGAGTTCGGCCACGACCTCTCCGAGCGCTACCCCGGCAAGCAAGTGCGCGTCGAGGACGTGCCCGGCGCGTTCGTCTTCCACGTCGAGACCGACGGCTCGTTCAGCGTCGAGGAACTCGTCACGCGCGCGGTCGATTCGATCGATCGGCGCGCTGCCGAACTCGAGGAAGCCGTTCAGCTGTAAGCGTCCCCCGAACAACGAACGACACACGAACAACCAATGACCCGACGTTCCACCCCCGTTCACACTGACGCCGATTCGCCGCCAACGGCCGCCGAGGCCGCGAGCGGCGAAACTGGCAGCCGATCGGACTCCCAAATCGAAAGGGGTTTTACGGGGCGACGGGTACGGAGGAGTGCGAGCAGGGATAGCCAAGTCAGGCCAACGGCGCAGCGTTCAGGGCGCTGTCTCGTAGGAGTCCGCAGGTTCAAATCCTGCTCCCTGCATCACTTCTCCGATCGAAATCGGACGTCGACTGCTCGAGGAACGGCTTCGGCCGGGCCTCGAGCGTTCGTCGGCGTCTCGACGATTGCGACTACGACTACGATTACGACCGCGATTGCGGCTGCGACTTCGACTGCACCTGCAATCGCGACGCAGACCGAATCTGGAGGAAATCAATGAGTACAAAGACCAATCCGCGACTCACCGATCTCATCGCCGAGTTGAAGTCGACGTCCCGACAGCGGGACGCGGCCGTCTGGCGAGACATCGCGGACCGTCTCGAGAAGCCCCGCCGCAACCACGCGGAAGTCAACCTGGGGCGGATCGAGCGGTACGCACGCGAGGAAGAGACCGTCGTCGTCCCCGGCAAGGTGCTGGGGTCCGGCGCACTACAAAAGAACGTTACCGTCGCCGCCGTCGACTTCTCGTCGTCGGCCGAGACGAAGATCGAACAGGTCGGCCAGTCGGTCTCGCTCGAGCAGCTGCTCGAGGAGAACCCCGACGGGTCGAACGTCCGGGTGATCGCCTGATGAGCGTCGCCGAATACGACGCCGACGTCGTCGTCGACGCTCGCGACTGTATCCTCGGCCGCGTGGCCAGTGAGGTCGCCCAGCGCGCCCTCGACGGCGAACGCGTCGCCATCGTCAACGCCGAAGACGCCGTGATCACCGGCGACAAGAACGACGTGTTCGAGACTTACCGGACGCGCCAGCAGCTGGGCTCCGACAGTGGGCCGTACTACCCGCGTCGTCCGGACGCCATCCTGAAGCGCGCCGTTCGCGGCATGCTTCCCGCGAAGAAGCCCCGCGGCCGCGAGGCGCTCTCGAACGTCCGCGTCTACGTCGGCAACCCCTACGAGGGCGACGACGACTACGAGGCCGAGGTCCTGGAGGGCACGTCGCTGGACCGACTCTCGAACATCCGCTTCGTCCACCTGCACGAAGTCTCCGAACAGTTAGGTGCTAACGTCACATGGTAACGAACACGAGTGGAAAGAAGAAGACGGCCGTCGCCCGCGCCACGGTGCGCGAGGGCGAGGGTCGCGTCCGAATCAACTCCCAGCCGGTCGAGCTGGTCGAACCCGAGATGTCCCGACTGAAGATGCTCGAGCCGTTCCGCATCGCGGGCGACGACCTCCGCGACGGCATCGACGTCGAAGTCCACGTCGAGGGTGGCGGCGTCAGCGGCCAGGCCAACGCCGTCCGCACCGCCATCGCTCGCGGCATCGTCCAGCACACCAACGACGCCGAACTCCGCGACGCGTACATGGAGTTCGACCGCTCGCTGCTGGTCAACGACGTTCGACAGTCCGAACCCAAGAAGTGGGGCGGCCCCGGCGCACGGGCCCGCTACCAGAAGTCCTACCGCTGAGGTGATCAAGATATGATGGTACCGGTCCGGTGTTTCACGTGCGGTAACGTCGTCGGCGAACACTGGGAAGCGTTCGACGAGCGAGCGAACGAGGGCGGCGAGGACCCACAGGAGGTCCTCGACGACCTCGGCGTCGACCGCTTCTGTTGCCGACGCATGCTCGTCAGTCACACCGACCTCGTCGACGTCGTCTCACCCTACCAATGATGCAACAACGCCACAATCGATACGAGAAAGCGCGCATCCTCGGCGCTCGAGCGCTGCAGGTGTCCTACGGGGCACCAGTATTGATCGACACGGATCAGTCCGAACCGATCCTGATCGCGGCCGAGGAGTACGATGCCGGTGTCCTGCCCTTCACCGTTCATCGAGGAGGGAAATGACGCGCATCACCGACGTTCGGCTCCGGGAAGTGCTGGACTCGCGGGGGAACCCGACGGTCGAGGCCGACGTCCTCACCGAGAGTGGCGGATTCGGCCGCGCCGCGGCCCCCTCGGGAGCCAGCACTGGCGAGTACGAAGCGATCGAGCGACCGGCCGGCGAGGCCATCGCCGCCGCTCGCGAAACCGCCGTCCCGCGTCTCGTCGGTGAGGCCTTCGCCGGCAACCAGCGCGAGGTCGACGGCATCCTTCGGGCGGCCGACGGTACCGACGACTTCTCGGAAATCGGCGCCAACAGCGCGGTCGCCATCTCGATGGCCGCCGCCAAGGCCGGCGCCGACGTACTCGGTGCGCCGCTGTTCCAGCATCTGGGCGGTACCTTCCGCGGCGACAACTTCCCGGTTCCGCTCGGAAACGTCGTCGGCGGTGGCGAACACGCCGCCGACGCGACGGACATCCAGGAGTTCCTCTCGGCACCGGTCGGCGCCCCGAGCGTCGCCGAGGCCGTCTTCGCGAACGCGGCGGTCCACGCCGAGGTCTCGGAACTGCTCCACGAGCGCGACGTCCCCGCCGGCAAGGGCGACGAGGGCGCGTGGGCGCCGTCTATCGACGACGACGAGGCCTTCGACATCGTCGACGAAGCGGTCTCGACCATCGAGGACGAGGTCGGCTTCGAGATTCGGTTCGGCCTGGACGTGGCCGCTGCCGAGATGTACGACGACGACGCCGGCGTCTACGAGTACAGCGACACGACTCGAGACACCGACGAACAGATCGCCTACGTCGCGGACCTCGTCGACGAGTACGACCTCGTCTACGTCGAGGACCCCCTCGACGAGAACGACTACGAGGGCTTCGCCGACCTCACCGAGGAGGTGGGCGACCGGACGCTCGTCTGTGGCGACGACCTGTTCGTCACCAACACCGAGCGACTGGCCGAGGGGATCGAACAGGGTGCGGCAAACAGCATCCTGATCAAACCCAACCAGATCGGAACGCTCACCGATGCCTTCGACGCGATCGAACTCGCCCGCGCGAACGGCTACGAATCGATCGTCTCCCACCGGTCGGGCGAGACCGAGGACACGACCATCGCACACCTCGCCGTGGCGACGGACGTCCCGTTCATCAAGACGGGCGCCGTCGGCGGCGAGCGAACCGCCAAACTCAACGAACTCATCCGAATTGCAGACGATGCGACATGACTGAGGACAACGCACAACAGGACGGACTCGACGCCGCCGAGGCGGAGATCGACGAGGAGCCAGCCGAAGGGGCCGGCCCCGCCGCCGAATCCACCGACGAGGACGTCGAGCCAGTAGACGAACAGAACGCCGAGGCCGCTGAGGCCGCGGACGAACAGGAAGAAGCGGAGCCAGCCGGACCCACGCTCGACGACGACGTCATGAGCGACGAGGAGGCCGACCTCCTCATCCCCGTCGAGGACTACCTCGGCGCCGGGGTCCACATCGGGACCCAGCAGAAGACCCAGGACATGGAGCGGTTCATCCACCGCGTCCGGACCGACGGACTCTACGTGCTGGACGTCTCGAAGACCGACGGCCGCATCCGCACGGCCGCGGACTTCCTCGCGAACTACGCGCCCGAACAGATTCTGGTGACCTCGAGTCGCCAGTACGGTCGCTTCCCCGCCGAGAAGTTCGCCGAGGCCGTGGGGGCACGCGCCCGCACCGGGCGGTTCATCCCGGGGACGCTCACGAATCCGAAGTACGACGGCTACATCGAGCCGGACGTCGTGGTCGTCACCGACCCGATCGGCGACGCCCAGGCCGTCAAGGAGGCCATAACGGTGGGCATTCCGGTCATCGCGATGTGTGACTCGAACAACCAGACGAGCAACGTCGACCTCGTCGTCCCGACGAACAACAAGGGGCGCAAGGCGCTGTCGGTCGTCTACTGGCTACTGGCCAACGAGACCCTCGACCGCCGCGGTGCAGAGCCAAGCTACGCGCTCGAGGACTTCGAGAGCCTGGTGTAAGGTCGCGTTTCGATCGTGTTTTCCGCGAGTTCGAGCCGGTGAGCGGTGGCGCTATCGGCGTCGAGTCCCACGAAGGGATGCTCGTGAGGGGAACCGGGGATCGAGAGCCCGATAGTCATTACTTATTTAACACTAAATCCAGTGATCGAGCGTATGGTCCCACTCTTCATACCAGGTGCGCCGGGAGGCCCCGAACTACTGATCGCACTCGTGCTCACGCTGGTCGTACCACTCGCTTTCATTGCGGCGCTGTACAGTCTCCTCGCGTCGAGGCGAACGCACGGCGAACGGATCCGCGAACTCGAGGCGCGCGTCGAGGCCCTCGAGGAGGGACGGAATCCCTAATCGCCGGCGACGGCCTCGAGTCGCTGGGCCGTCGGCACGGTCCAACCCCGCGAGAGAGCGAGTACCCGGGTCCCGACAGTGACGGTCGCACAGGCTGCAGCCGCCAGGGTCGCGTCGGCGGCGAGCGCCGTGAAGAGCCAGTAGGCGCTCCCACCGAGGACGGCGCAACTGGCGTAGAAGTCCTCGAAGAGGATGAACGGGGACCGATCCAGCAACAGGTCGGCGACCGCGCCACCACCCACGGCGTTGATCGTGGCGATGGCGACGACGCCGAACGCCGGCAACCCGATTTCGGTGGCGACGATCGCTCCCGCCGTGGCGAACGCCGCGAGGCCGACCGCGTCGGCGTACAGCGTGATCGGTCGGTCGTCGGGCGCCTCGAGCCAGGTGTAGAGGACGACCGCCAGGCAGACGCCGAGGAGTCCGAGGGCGACCTCCCCCACGTTCTGCAGGGCGAGCGGGACGCGGCCGACCAGCACGTCGCGCGTCGCACCGCCGGCGAACGTGGTCACGAGGCCGACGACGGTGACGCCGAAGAGGTCGAACTTCGCCCGAATCGCTTTGGCGGATCCGACCAGAGCGAACGCGACCAGTCCGATCGCGTTCATCACGAGGAAGGGGTCCACGACGAGCGTCTGGAATCGACTCACTACGAGTGGCCACGGGCGAGACAGTATTGACTGTGTCGGACGACCGCTCGCGACTCGAGGCGCTTTCCAGGAGGATTCGCACCTCGAGCCCGAAGCTAATGCTACAAATTTTATAGTAAATGATGTAGCGCGGCTACCAGAACATCCGTCCTGGCGCGTCGTGAGGCGAGAATCGAACGCTCGTCACCCGGGCTCGAGGCGGCGCTCGATAGCCCGTTCGACCGCACGAATCGCGTCCGGATCGACGTGCTGGTGAACCGGCAGGAGGACGACCGTCTCGGAGAGCCGGTGGGCCGTCTCGTAGGCGGGATTCTTGAGCACCGACCGCGAGAGCCGCGGCCAGGTGTGCACGCCGTGGACACCGTGGGACTCGAGCAGGCGACGGAGCCGTTCGGGCCGATCGGTTCGGACGGGAAAGACCTGGGGGCAGACCCCCGGCGGGGGCGTCTCGAAGAGAGGGTCGACGTCGGGACGGTTCGCGAACAACGCGGACCAGGCGCGGTAGTTCTCCCGTCGACGCGAGCGGAGCTCGTAGGGGTCCGTTCCCGAGAGTACCGACGCAGAGAGCCGCGACAGACGCCGCTTCGACGCCTCGTATCGGCTATTCGAATCGGGAATCTCCTCGCCGCCACGATTGGTCCTCGAGACCCTGGTGGCAGCGTCCTCGAGCGACGGACGTCGAGCAAAGGCGTCGGTCGCGAGCGATTTACAGACGAACGCGAGGTCCGACCGTCGAACGCGACCGTCGACGCCGGCCAGGGTGGACGGCTCGAATCGCGCCGAAACGTCCGGATCCGAGAGGTAGAGTGCCGCTCCGTTCGGGATTGCCAGCAGTTTCCACAGGCTGGTCACGCCGATGTCGCCTCGCGTTCCGAGCAATCGACCACGCTCGAGGCTGAGCGGGCCGTGTGCGTTGTCCTCGACGTGGGAGCAGTCGTACTCGTCGACCAGCGACTCGATCACGTCGAACCCCCGTTGGGGGAACCCGAAGTAGTTCACGGAGACGACGGCGAGCGTCCGGTCGTCGATGCGGGACTCCAGGTCCCGCTGGTTTGGCGCGAGCGACTCGGTGATGGCGTAGTGCCGGGGCTCGAGGCCGAGTTCGCGAATCGGCTCGACGACGGCGTCGGGGAGGTACGCGGGGAGGGCGACGTTCGTCGCCGCCTCCCCGTCCATCGCCAGGAGCGTCGCGAGGCCGTCGCGGAGCGCCGCCTTGCTCGAGCCGTAGTACGCCATTTCGTCGGCACGTCCCTCGAGGTAGGCTGCGACGGTCGGGCGATTCGGATGAGACGCCAGAGGGGTGTCGTCCGCGAGCGCACCCGTGGCTCGAAATCGAGTCGGCGCGATGAACGCCCGCTCGAGGAGAGGGCGTCCGCCGTCGCGTATCGACGCGAGTACCGACGGCGTTCCCCCGATCATTGCTTCGCCCACGCCCGCTTGCCGTCGATCGATTTCCGTCCTGTCACCCGCCCTGCCATCATCGGTGAAACCATGGACAGCCACCGGCTTAGTGATGCGGACGATACGGATCGATTCGGTCATTCAACGTCGGCTTACAGCCTCCCAGAAGCCAGCTGTATCGTCTGCCGACCAGGGGAAGTTTCGACGTACACGGCCAATACAATCGCATAACAATGGCGCCGACGACCAACACTCGAGTATGGATGACGACGGACCACAACTGCTCGTCGTAGGGCTCGACGCCGCCTGTTTTCCGGTGCTCGAGCCACTGTTCGAGGCGGGAACGACGCCGACGCTTCGTCGCCTGTTCGAGGTCGGGGCCTGCGGCCCGCTCGAGTCACAATTGCCGCCGTGGACGGCGAGCGCCTGGCCCAGCCTCTACACGGGACAGAACCCGGGCAAACACGGCGTCTACGACTTCCTCCGATTCGAGGGGTACGACTGGGACGTGGTCAACGCCTCGCACGTTCGCGCCCGGCCGGTCTGGGAACTGCTGAGCGACCACGGCCTCTCGAGCGTCGTCGTCAACGTGCCCGTGACCCACCCGACGCGGGAGTTCGATGGTGCGCTGATTCCGGGAATGACCGCGCCGGAAGATCCACCGTGTCATCCCGAGGGAATCCTCGAGGAGATCGAAGCCGAGTGCGGCGAGTACCGGGTCTATCCTCAGAGCGGCCCCGAACCCGGGACGTCGATCGAGAGCTACGAGCGGACGATCGCGGGGCGGGGCCGGGCCTTTCGGTACCTCCTCGAGCGATTCGAACCCGCGTTCGCCTTCCTCCAGTTCCAGCAGACCGACTCCGTGTTTCACGAGCGCCCGGGCGAGAAGCGAGCCGTCGAGGCGGTCTACCGGGCCGTCGACGATCAGCTCGCCCGGATCATCCTCGAGTTCGAACCGGACAACGTCCTCGTCGTCAGCGACCACGGCATGGGACGAGTCGAGGGCTGGGAGTTCCGCATCAACGAGTTCCTCCGAGACCGCGGGGACGTGGTCGCCAGGAGCGGCGGCGAGGGGATGCCCACCTGGTCGCGGGCCTGGCAGAACGACTTACTCGAGGGCGAGTCGGCAGGCACCCACGACCGGAGCACGCTCGAGCGAGCGATGAACCTGGCTGCCCGGGCTGGGGTCACTACCCAACGCGTCGCGAACGCACTCGATCGCGTCGGACTGAAGGAGTTCGTCGGGGAACGTATCCCGAACGACGTGATCCGGTCGGCGAGCGAGCAGGTCGACTTCCCGAACTCGCGGGCGTACCTCCGCTCGAAGAGCGAACTCGGCGTCAGGATCAACGTCGAGGGACGGGAGCCCAATGGCCAGGTGTCGACCGAGGAGTACGACGCCTACCGGCAGTCCCTGATCGAGGACCTCCGCGCCGTCGAGACGCCCGATGGCGAGCCGATGTTCGAGGCTGTCGAGCCACGGGAAGCGGTTTTCGACGGACCCGAACTCGAGCGCGCACCCGACATCGTGACGGTTCCGGCGGGCTTCGACAACGCGGTCGTCGAGGGGCTCGAAGGCGAGCACTTTGCCGAACCCTGGGAGTCCTGGAACCACAAGCGAACGGGCGTGATCGCCGCGGCCGGGGCGGACTTCGACGAGGGCGCCTCGTTCTCGGACGCGACGATCTTCGACGTCGCACCGACGATCTGCTCGTTCTTCGATGTGAACGTCGACGCGGCGATGGACGGCGAGGTCCTCCCGGTGGTCGAGGCGAGCGAACGCACCGCGTACCCGAGCTACGAACCGGACGGAATCAGGGCCACCGACGACGCGACCGTCGAGGACCGACTGACCGACCTGGGGTACCTCTGACCATGGGCATCGAAATCGAGCGATTGGACGTCCGCGAAGACGCCGACGAGTGGAACCGGTACGTCGAGCGCGCGGATCGGACGCACCCGTTCTACCGGGCCGAGTCGCTCGCGCTGCAGGCGGAGGACACGAACACGACGGTCCACTCGCTAGTCGGATTCAAGGGTCAGGAGGTCGTCGGCCTCTTTCCCGTGTTCGAGTTCAGGAAGGGGCCGGTCACGGGCGCGTTCTCGCCGGCGCCGTACTCCTGGAGCTGCTATCTCGGACCGGTCACGTGCAATTTCGAGAAGCTGAAACGGCGCAAGGCCGACCGGCGGATGAAGACGTTTCTGGAGGAGAGCCTCGAGTGGATCGACGAGCACCTTTCGCCGATGTACGCCAAATTCGAGTCGGTTCGTATCGGCGACGTTCGCCCCTTCGTCTGGAACGGCTACGAGGTCGACCCGAAGTACACCTACGTCGTCGACCTCGGGGACGACCTCGAGCACTTGCTCGACACCTTCAGCAGCGACGCCAGATCCAACGTGCGAAGCGCCGACGACTTCGAGGGCGTGTACGTGATCGAGGAGGGTTCGATCGACGACATCGACCGAATCGTCGAGCAGGTTCGGTCGCGCTACGCGAGCCAGGGGCAGTCGTTTCACCTCTCAGCGGGGTTCGTTCGGTCGCTCTACGAGGAACTCCCCCGGGGGTCGGTCCGGCCGTACGTCTGTCGCGTGAACGGTGACGTCCAGGGCGGCATCCTGGTGCTCGAGTCGGACTCGACGCGGTATCGCTGGCAGGGCGGAGTGAAACCGGACGCGGACGTCGACCTGCCGGTCAACGATCTGCTCGACTGGCAGGTCATGCGCGACGGCCTCGAGGCCGGCCTCGAGCGCTACGACCTGGTCGGAGCGGGCGTGCCGAGCATCAACCGCTACAAAGCGAAGTTCAATCCGCGTCTCGAGACTCACTACACGGTCACGTCCGGGGCGTTCGGACTCGATGTGCTGATCGACAGGTATCGGAAGCGAAAGTGAGACGAGAGCAGTGGACGGGCGATGAAACGATCGATACGTGAGGAATCGGTCGATGCGCGAAGTGCATACAAGCGAGCTACTACTCGAGGGGCGTACCGGCAGGTCACTACACAATGGACATGCCGGCGGGACACTACTCGAGAGACAAACCGACGGCTCACCAGGTGAGCGATCGAAGAATGGGTGGCCCGATAGTGGTGGTGCGATGGTGTGACAGGGTTACGGGGCGGGCCACCCCCGACCGAAGAACGGCCGAATCGGCCGTTACAATTCGCCGTCGACCGTGTAGATCGACCGGCGCGCGTCTCGCAGCGACGGGCGGCTGTCGACACAGTCGACGTTCTCGAGTTTCGTGAGCGCGTAGCGGACGGTCCGCGCGCACAACCGAGACTCCGTCGCAATCTCTTCCTGGGTCATCGCGCCCTCGTACTCGAGCACCTTGTAAACCAGTTTGGCACTCGGCGGGAGGTCGCTGACCAGTGTACTCTGCGTCGATTCGTCGCTAGTGTGTTCGGTATCTGTAACGCTCATTGGTCGAGGCGGGTCGGTACGTCGACAGACCACGGATCCCACTATCAACGGCGCCCATCGTTCACGGAACTATGCGGTCACTATACGTCGATACACTGTGATTGACATGCCTCGAGACTGAAACCCGTAAAACGGGTCGTAGCGGCGATTTTCCGCCAGTACAACGATCTCATATAGGGTGTATAATCGTTTCTGCCGTAGCAAACGAGGGGTCGGTCGGGCGTGACCGACGCGCTCGAGCACGGACCGACGACGCGGCGGCAACTCACCCGTACGTAAGGTATTTGGACGCCGGCCGTGGTGATTCGTGCATGGCCAGAACCTCCTACCAGGAACAGCTTCTGGAACTTCGATCGGACATCTGTTACATGGGCGAGGTCGTCATGGAACGCCTCCGAATGGGTCTCGACGCGCTCGAACAAAAGGACGAGGACCTCGCCAACGAGGTCATCACCGGCGACGGCGAGATTAACCGGATGTACCTCGACCTCGAGCAACAGTGTATCGACCTCCTAGCGCTCCAGCAGCCAGTCGCCAGCGATCTGCGGTTCATCGCCTCGTCGTTCAAGGTCATTACCGACCTCGAGCGGATCGGCGACCTGGCGGTCAACCTCGGAGAGTACACCATCGACGCGGAACAGGACCTCTTTCCCGACGTCGACGTGCAGGCGATGGGTGATTTGACCCTCGAGATGATCGACGATGCATTGCAAGCCTACGACGAGGAGGACGTCGACGCCTGTCGGGAACTCGCGGTTCGGGACGACGACCTCGACCACTTCGCCGAACGGGCGAGCGAAATCGTCGTTCGCGATCTCATCGAGCGGGAACTCGACGCCCCCGACGAGGTCGAAAGCCTCCTCCAGGACGTCTCTCGACTCCTGTTGACGATTCGAGACCTGGAACGGGTGGGCGACCACGCGGTCAACATCGCCGCCCGGACGCTGTACATGGTCGAGAACGACGACGAACTCATCTACTGAGTCGCTGGCTCTGTTGAATACCTTCGTAGTTGATAGGAATCGCGTGCTGAATATAGAGAATGGATGCAGCACGGTAGCACTGTTTATTTCACACACTCAGTCCGGAACCAACCACTACATACGGGTGCTTACTGGTTGTGTCACCCAATTATATCTGGCTTTGAATTATGGCCAGTGATCAACACTATTGCGAGAGACTGATTGGAGTTGCTGGCTTCAAGAGAGATTCTTCGTTTCTTCCGCGAAGCGAGCTACGGGTTATTCATCGTGCCCCACTCGAGCCACCCCTCAACGTGGTCAATTTTCGCGGGATCGCATCGTGGATAGGGGAAGTAGACTGTTTGCGTGTCTCCCGGAGCGAGATCGACAAAAAATTCAGTACTTTTGCCAGCGTATGCCACTGTCACCTCATCGAGGTACGCCTTCAGGTGTGGGTATAGCCTGACATCCTTCGTGTGATCATTGGTAACTGTCCCAGCGTATCCATACACCGAAACGTCATCGTACGTTCCAATCTGGCCCCACTCCCCATCAATCGTTGCGTACTCCTCAGGGACAGTCCCGATGTCGTCGACCCCGCCTTCTTCGACGGTGAGCGAATACCCATCTATCGCGTTGGGATCGCCTTCAGAAGTCACCACCGTGAACAAATACGTCTCGTCCTCAGCAACGCTGAATCCTGTATCCTTTGCATGCGACTCGTCGGAAAATTCTGCTTGGACCTCTGGGAAACTCCCATCTTCCCTCGCCGCAATTCGACCACGAACGCCGTATCGACCGCTCTCGGTGTCTCTGAAAAATTCGTGATCGGTCACGAGTTCCGCGTATAATCCCTCAATATCCGATTCGAGCAATTCACCTTCGGCACAGATTGGGGTGAAATCGTCGTCGAACGTCTCCGTGGCAACCGTCTCGACGTCTCGGTTATCCTCGGGGGTCAAATCAGATCCATTATCCGGCGTTGAACCACGTGAAAGACACCCCGCTACGCCAGCAGCTGGTGCCGTGAGCAATCCAAGTAGATACCGTCGTCGTCTCATTTGTTGAATTATTGAGGCCCCTCGGAAATAGTTATTTGGGTAACTAAAAGAGGGGTTGTAGGTACACCTGTGAGAGATGCGTACTTTGACTGGACGGGGCGGGCCCAGTCTGTACTGAACGTTCACCACCCTACGCAAACCGAACCGAATTGAGTGCAACATTCGCGCTCTGAGTTCAGCACGGGTTGTTTGAACTACTCAGCTTCTGTCAGGAGTGGCGTGACCGATTTAGAGGAGGTAGTCAGCATGTCCGTAGAGTTCAAACGAAAGAGTTGTGGACAAAACTTATTATTTCTTATCAAAAAGAGAGAGCATGGTACACTGCCCTGACTGTGAGGTAACGCTCTCGGAGAAGGAAGATGTTGAGTTCGTAGAAATGGACGCTACTACTGGGTTTTTCGCGGCGTCGAAACGATTCTACCTGATTGCGTGTGGGCACTGCGGCGCGGCAATCGGCGGCGGTGTAGCAGGAGCAAAGGCCTGGTACGCCAACGTAGTAGCCGTAGTGTCTGCATTTGCCGTCGATAGCTTCGTTAAAAGCCTCCAATATGCAGTGCAACATTCGCGCTCTGTATTCAGCAGTCATACTGAAACCGATCTCCGCTCGAGGGGTTCAACGAAGTCGAGTCGCCCACGTTGCAGCGCGATTAGGGTCGGCGACCGATCATACTACCGCCGTCACCGCCTGATTCGGGTTTGGATCGCCTCGAGGTCGAGTCCGTTCGTCCGCCCCGTCGCCACCAGCGCGTGGAAAATCGACAGCATCGCGAACGAGGAGACGACGAGACCCGCGGCGGCGAGCGCGGGGAACGGGAGAGTGCCGCCCGCCGCCAGACCGACCAGTGCGACGCCGAGACCGGAGAGGGCGAGGTACGGTCGCCACCACGCTCGAGCGACTCTGTCCTCGCCCTCCTCCTCGACTCCGTCCCCGGCCTTGGACGGGGTGAGATACTCGTCGAAGTGCTCGACGAGCGTCAGCGGGGTGACGGCCCCGCGGTCCTTGTGATAGCGCACGACACCGTACTCGTCGAGTTTGGGCAGGTGCGTCTGGTAGAGCGAGATGTAGACCCGCTGGCGCTGGCGGGAGGTCAGTCTCTCCGGCGTCGTCTCCTGTTCGCGTGCAGCGACCCACTCGGCAAGGTCTCGGACGTCTACGGGTTCGTCGCGCCGACGAAGGTACCGGAGCGTATCGCGACGACGACGCGTCTGTAAGATGTGATACCGGTCGTCGGGCGGAAGCGACGGTGGAGAGTCACCCGAACGACGCCCGGCTGTCGCTGACGCTTCCCCGACCGCTAACGCCGGATCCGGCGGGGTGGACTCACCGGGACTCATTTGTACGTTACCCGATACGTAAATCACATTATATAAATCGATGGTTTCACCTATCACTTTTGATAGGACGGTCGGCACACATCGTTTCGGCCCGATCGACCGAACGACGGCATGGCCTCGAGCCGTCAGCCACGAACATATATCCGTGATCCGGCCACATCTACGAGTATGCGCGTCACGTTTCTCGGCACCGGCAGCGCGATCCCGACCGGTGAACGGTTCCAGACCGGGTTGCTCGTCCAGAGCGAGGGACGGACCGTCCTCGTCGACTGCGGCGCCGGCGTCCTCCAGCGCCTCCAACAGTCGGGCGTCGGCTTCGAGGCAATCTCGAGCGTTCTCCTGACCCACCACCACCTGGATCACGTCTCCGACCTGCTCCCGCTGATGAAAGCCCGGTGGCTCGCCGGCGAGGAACACCTCGAGGTCGTCGGTCCGCAGGGAACGAAGGCGCTCGTCGACGGCTTGCTCGAGGTTCACGAGTACATGCAGGACAGACTCGAGTTGCGGGTCAGGGAGGTCGTTCCAGGCTCGTTCACGGTGGCGGACTTCGACGTCGAGGCCTACGAGACGCGTCACTCGCTGCCGTGTCTGGCCTACCGCTTCGGCGATTACGTCACCTTCAGTGGCGACACGGAGGCGTTCGCGGGGTTGGCGAACTTCGCCGACGGCTCGGCGATCCTGATCCACGACTGTTCGTTCCCTGACGACGTCGACGTCTCGAACCATCCCACGCCGAGCGAACTCGGGCAGGTCCTCGAGGGGCACGAAATCGGTCGCGTCTACCTGAGTCACCTCTACCCCCACACGGACGGGCGTCACACGGAGATGCGCGAGTCGATTGCCCGTCACTACGACGGCGATGTGCGATTTGCCGAGGACCTCCAGACGGTTTCGGTCGAGTAGCCGTCCCGCGTCCGGCCCAACCAGCATCTGCTCGAGACGCGCCGTCATCAAGTTATATACTCGCGGCCTGTCAACGGCTCATCGAATGCAGCGAGTCGGGTCGCACGGTCGGCAGGTGGTCGCGTGAGGCGACGCTCCCGACTGGTCGAGGCGATCACGACCCACGCACGGTTCGTGCTGGTCGGCTGTCTCCTCGCAACGCTACTCTTCGGCGCGGGGATTCCCGCCCTCGAGACCGACACCACCCTCGAGCAGTTCCGGACCGACACCCCCGAGAGCGAGGCGCTCGAGTACGCCGATCGTCGCTTCGAAGAACGGGGTGAGAACACGACGACCGTTCACGTCGTCGTCACCGACGAGAACGCCCTCGAGCGCGAGTCGCTGCTCGAGGGCCTCCGGTTCCAGCAGTCGCTCCGCCAGGACGAGGCAATCGGACCGACGCTGGTCGAAAACGACTCGACGATCGGCGTCGAGAACGTCGTCGCTACGGCGATCATCAGGCTGGAACAGGCAGACGAACTCGATGATCGCGCCGACGACCTCGAAACCCGGGTGAGCCACCTCGAGGAACGGATCGACGGCCTCGCGTCGGCACTCGAGCGGGTGGGCTCGCTCCAGGCCGACTACGAGGCCCTGAACGACTCCTACGCGGCCGGGGAGGTGAGCGACGAGGAGTACGACAGGCGGGCAGCCGCCATCGAGGCCGACCTGGACGCGACGGTTTCGAACGCGACGGCCGACCTCGAGAGCGAGCGAGCAGCAAGGTTCGAGCGGGCGGCCGCGACCATTCGGGCAATAGAGTCCGAGATGGCCGACCTGGAGCGCCAGCGGGCCGCGGGTACCGTCACAGACCGGGAGTACGAGGCTCGCATGGAGGTACTCGTGGACGACCGCGAGCAGGCCGTCGTCGACGGTTCGCGCTGGCTGTTCGGCGACGAACTCCAGTCTCTCCAGCAGGAAGCGAGGGAACTCGAGGCCGAGCGCGACGGGGTCGAGCGCCTCGACCGACCGCCACTCGAGGAGCAAATTTCGGCCCTCGAGCGCGCCGACGACGACCGGTTCGACCGGGCGGTCACCCTGGTGCTGGCCGAGGACGGCCCGGGAAGTGCCGCGGCGCTTCGCCTCCTCCCGTCGTCGTACGAACCGGGTTCGCTGGAATCCGAGGAGCGACTGTTGCTCGTGACACAGTCGCTCGACCGCGGGTCGGGACCGCCCGGCGAAATCGGTCCCGACATCGTCGAGAGCCAGCTCGCCCTCGAGGAGCGCGTGCTCGAGCGCAGCGAGGACGACATGGTCTTCGGGATGGGGCTGGTGGCCGACGAAGTGGACCGCGCGGTGGCCGACAGTCTGGTAATCGTCGGCCCGCTTGCGCTGCTCTTCGTGATTGTAGCGCTCGCCATCGCCTACCGCGACGTTCTCGACATCGCACTGGGCGTCGCGGGCACGGCGACGGTGCTCGTCTGGACGCTCGGGATGGCCGGGTGGGCTGGCGTTGCGTTCACGCAGGTGTTCGTGGCCGTGCCCGTTCTACTGATCGGGCTCTCGATCGACTACGCCATCCACGTCGTGATGCGCCACCGCGAGGAACGAGCGGGTGAAGACGACGTTCGAACGTCGATGGCCGGCGCGCTCGCGGGGCTCGCAACGGCGTTCGTGCTGGTCACCGCGACGACGGCTATCGGCTTCCTCGCAAACGTCGTCAGTCCGATCGACCCAATCAGGGAGTTCGGGGCCGTGAGCGCCTTCGGCATCGGCTCCGCGCTCGTCGTCTTCGGGGCCGCGGTTCCGGCCGCGAAGGTCGAACTCGACGCGGCCCTCGAGGCGCGGGACTTCGACCGGCGTCGGCGAGCGATCGGCGGGGAAGACCGCGTCGCCCGAATGCTCGCCGTCGGTGCGATCGCCGCCCGGAAAGCGCCGCTCGTCGTCCTCGTCTGTGCCCTGCTGGTGACCGCGGGCGGCGCCTACGGGGCGACCCACGTCGACACCACGTTCGACGAACGCTCGTTCCTGTCAGGCGCCCCTCCGTCGTGGACAGGTCAGCTCGGCCCCCTCTCCCCCGGCGAGTACCGGATGCAGTCGTCGCTCGACGTGCTCGAGGAGCGCTACCAGCGCGAGGGCGGACAGGTGCAGATCCTGTTGCGTGGCAACGTCACGGCGGGTGACACCCTCCAGCGAGTCGAGGACGCGACGGCGCGTGCAGAGGCGAGCGAGGTGGTGTACGTGCTCCCGGACGGCGAACCCGACGTGCGTTCGCCCCTGTCGGTGATGCGGGCGACGGCAGACGAGAGCGAATCCTTCAATGCGACGTTCTCGCTGGCCGATCGGACCGGAAACCGCGTACCCGACCAGAACCACCTGGGGCTCTACGACGGCCTCTTCGAGTACAACCCCGACTCGGCGAGCGATCTCGTCTACCGTAGCGAGTCCGGCGAGTACGAGGCGGTTCGACTTGTCGTCGGGGTGCAGACCAGCGCCGAGAGCGACGAGACGGCCACAGAGATGCGGGCGGTCGCCGCGGTACTCGAGGGCGACGGCGACTCCGGCTACGCCGTCGCGACCGGCGGGCCACTCACCACCTACGCGCTCGAACGAACCCTCTTCGAGAGCGTCGTCGGCGCACTCGCGGTCGCGCTCGGGGCGATCGTCGCGCTGCTCGCCGTCGGCTACCGAGTCACGGGCCGCGGGGCAACGCTGGGACTCGTGGCCGCGATCCCGGTCCTCGTCGCACTCGGCGCCACGCTGGGGACGATGGCCCTCCTCGGCCTCCCGTTCAACGTCCTGACCGGCATGGTGGCGAGTCTGACGATCGGCCTCGGCATCGACTACAGCGTCCACGTCACGACCCGGTACACGCACGAACTCGAGGCGGTCGAGGCCGGCGAAACCGCATGGGATGTCCTCGAGCGGACACTGTCGACGACCGGTGGCGCGCTGGCCGGGAGCGTCGCGACGACCGGCTGTGGCTTCGGCGTTCTCGTCTTCGCTCTCGTCCCGTTGCTCCGGCAATTCGGCCTAGTAACGGCGCTAACGATCGGGTACGCCTTCCTCGCGACCATCCTCGTCCTGCCGACGCTACTCGCAACCTGGACGCGGTATCTGGCCCCGAAACCCTATCGCGTTCCGTCGCTCGCGGTCGCCCCCTCGAGGAAGTCGCTGTGGTCGCGGCCGACTCGAGACGACGATCGCGAGTGAGCTGCGTCGCCACGCGAGTCACCTGACCTCCAATGGCCTGTCAGCCACTGATTCTGTTAGTATAATCATAACAACGAGTATTTATGCGCTGATTTAGTAGGATCGTAACAACAGAATGGTACCCCCAGCAGTTCGAGACGAGAACGGAGGCTCGAGATGAGTCTCGCCGATCGTATCGCCGGAACGATCACGAGCCACAGCAAGGCAGCGCTCGCGATCATGCTCGTGCTCACGCTCGTGGTGGGCGCCGGCGCGCCGATGGTCGACGACGACTCCTCACTCGGGCAGTTCGAGAGCGAGTCGCCGGAAGTCGCGGCCTCTGAGTACATCGCCGAGAACTTCACCGTCGAGGGCGCCGAGAACACGACGACCGTCCAGGTGATCGTCCGTGGTAACGGCGAGAACGTCCTGTCCCAGGAGTCACTAATCGACTCGCTTCGCTTCCAGCAGTCGCTTCGCGAGAACGAGTCGATCAACGCGACCCTCGCCGACGAAAACGCCATCACCGGCGTCGAGAACATCGCCGCGATCACCCACATTCGGGGCCAGGAAGCCGCCGACCTCCAGGAACGCGGCGCCGAACTCGAGAATCGAACCGAACGGCTCAACGAGACGACCGACCGACTCAACGAGTCGCTGGTGACCGTCGTCGCCCTCGAGCGCGAGTACGCCGCCCTCAACACCTCTTACGAAAACGGCGAGATCGACGAGGGAACGTACGAGGAGGAATCGGCCGCAATCGAAACCCAACTCGAGGAAACCATCGACGAAGCGACTGCGGACCTCGAGTCTGAGCAGGCAGCGACCTTCGAGGTAACGGTCAAGGACCTCCGTGCTGTCGTCAACCAGGAGGCCCAGCTCGAGCGCCAGTACGAGGCTGACGAGATGAGCGACGAAGCCTACGAGACCCAGTCCGCCGAACTCGCCGAGCAACGCGAGGGACTGTTCGAGCAGGGCACCGCCGGCGTGCTCGCCGACGAGTGGGCGCAACTCGAGGAAGATAGCGAGGCGCTCCAGGCGGACCAGGAGTCCCTCCGGACCGCCGACCAGCCGTCGCTCGAGGAACAGATCGAGGCCCTCGAGGGGCTCGACGACGACGAGTACGAGGAGCTCATTTCAGACGTCCTGTCCGACGACGGCGAGGACACCGCCGCGCTCGCGTTCATGCCCGCGGAGTACGAGCCGGGCGAGACGTCCGCCGAGGCGCGAATGCTGTTCGTCACCCAGAACTCCGAGGGTGGCGGCATGGCCGAAATGGGCGGTGGCGGTGGACCCGCGCTCGACGCCCAGCTCGACATGCAGACGCTCGCGAGCGAGGACGACGGCGGAGAGGAGTACCTCGTATTCGGTGCGGGCGTCATCACGGACGAGATCGATCGATCGATGGGCGACAGCCTGGCCATCGTCGGTCCGTTGGCACTGCTGTTCGTCGTCGCGGCGCTCGCCATCGCCTACCGCGACCTGATCGACATCGCGCTGGGGGTCTTCGGCATCCTGCTGGTGCTGGTCTGGACGTTCGGCTTCATGGGCTGGGCCGACATCGCGTTCAACCAGATGTTCGTCGCCGTTCCGGTCCTCTTGATCGGGCTGTCAATCGACTACGCCATCCACGTCTTCATGCGCCACCGGGAGCAACGCGAGGAGGCGGGAACGACCGACGAAGTCCGCGGATCGATGCGCATCGCGCTGGCCGGCGTCGGCGTCGCCCTTGTCTGGGTGACCGCGACGACGGTCATCGGGTTCCTCTCGAACCTCATCAGCCCCATCGCACCCATCCGCGACTTCGGCATCGTCAGTTCGTTCGGCATCGTCGCGGCGCTGGCGATCTTCGGCGTTCTTATCCCGGCCGCAAAAGTCGAGCTCGACGGCCTGCTCGAGTCCCGCGGATTCGACCGGCGGAAACGGGCGTTCGGAACGGGGAGCGGCCGGTTCAGCGACGCACTCACCCTCGGATCCACGGCCGCGCGTAAAGCACCCCTCGTGATCCTCGTCGTGGCCCTCCTGTTTACCGCAGGCGGGGTCTACGGCGCGAGCCAGGTCAACACCTCCTTCAGCGAGGAGGACTTCCTCGCGGAGAGTCCGCCCGCCTGGACCGAGAACCTGGGGCCGTTGAGTCCCGGCGAGTACACCGCCAAGTCCAACCTGGACTACGTTAACGATCACTTCCAGCGCCAGGACGTCCGCGCCCAGGTTCTCGTCGAGGGCGACGTGACCGATCCGGAGACGCTCGAGCGCCTGGACGCGGCCGAATCCGCTGCCGCCGCGAACGACGACGTCGTCTACGTCCTGCCGAACGGCGAGGCCGACGTCTCCGGACCGCTGTCGACCATGCGCGACGTGGCGGCCGAGAACGAGTCGTTCAACGAGACGTTCACCGCCGCCGGCGGCGGGCCCGACTCGGTACCGACCGAGAACCTCGAGGGCGTCTACGACCACTTGCTCGAGGTCGAACCGTCGGCTTCCCAGTACGTCTACCGGACCGACGACGGCGAGTACGAGGCAGTCCAGTTGTCCATCGCGGTCCAGGGGAACGCCGACCTCGCGGACGTCACCGCGGAGATGCGCGCCATCGCCGACGACATCGACGACGGCGGCACCGACCCGCGCTGGGAGGCGACCGCTACCGGCGACCCGGTCGTCAACCACGTCGTCGAGAACGACCTGATGCAGACCGTCCTGGAGAGCCTGCTGATCACGCTCGTCGCAGTCGTGGTCTTCCTCTCGATCGCGTACTGGCTGACGGGGAAGGGCGCGACGCTGGGCGTCGTGACGCTGCTGCCGGTCGCGCTCGCCGTGAGCTGGATCCTCGGCTCGATGTACCTGCTGGGGATGTCGTTCAACGTCCTCACGGGGATGATCACCAGCCTCACGATCGGGCTCGGCATCGCCTACAGCATCCACGTCAGCTCCCGGTACATGCTCGAACTCGAGCGCCACGGGAACGTCTGGACGGCTATGGAAACCACCGTGACCGGCACCGGCGGCGCCCTCCTGGGCAGCGCCGCGACGACCGTCGGCGGGTTCGGCGTCCTCGCGTTCGCCATCTTGCCGGTCCTGCGCCAGTTCGGGATCATCACCGGGCTGACGATCATCTACGCGTTCCTCGCGAGCGTCATCGTCCTCCCGACGCTCCTGGTGCTCTGGACGCGCTACCTCGGACCCGACCTGTCGAGCGCCGACTGGTCGACCGATCGGCCGACGCCGGCCAGCGACGGCGGCCGCGAGGCCGGCGACGCGACCACCGGAGGTGACGACGAGTGAGCGCGCCGACCGAGAACGACGCCATCGAGTCCTTCGAACGACTCGGACTCACGAGCTACGAAGCCCGGGTGTTCATCGCGCTCCAGCAACTCGGCTCGGGCACCGCTCGAGACGTCGCGAGCGTCGCCGACGTCCCTCGATCACAGGTCTACAGCGTGGCCGAGAGCCTCGCCGACCGCGGACTCCTCGAGATGCAACAATCCAGTCCCATCCGGTATCGACCGGTGAACCTCGAGGAAGCGCGCTCGATCCTCCGCTCGCGCTTCGAGTCAGAACAGGAGCGCGCCTTCGACTACGTCGAGCGCGTCCGGGAAGAACCCGGAGGCGAGGAAGAACAGGAGGACATCTGGACGGTTCGCGGCCGAGCGCGCATCGACGACCGCGTGGTCGATCTCTGCTCGCGCGCCGAAGACCGAATCATATTCGGCGCGCGACTTCCGCCGCTCGTCACCGACGAGATCGAGCAACTGCTCGAGAGCAGCGCCGAGGAGGGGCTCGAGGTGACGGCCGTGAGCGCCGAACCCGAAGTCCGGTCGCGGTTCGGACGGCTCGAGGGCATCGCGGTGTTCGAGTCCCCGGAACATCGCCAGGCCGACGACCGTTCGGGACGGATCCTGATCGTCGACGACCAGACGATTCTGCTCAGCGTCGTCGACGACGACGGGAGCGAAACCGCCATCTGGAGCGCCAACTCGCTGTTCGCCTCGGTGTTGATCCAGTTGATCGAGGCCAATAGCGAAGCGCGCGGACGGGCGGAGTAGCTGGCTGGCGCGAGGCCAAGACAGCTTACTCGAGTCGATACCGCAACAACGCTGCGATGCCACCGAGATTCGAGAGCTGTTCGCCCGGCGGGAACTCGCTCGAGAAGACCGTCACGTCGCCGCCTTTCTGTTCGGCCGTCCGGACGACGTCGTCGACGTTTATCGCCCAGTCGCCATCGGGGCCGCGTTCTTTGCGAAGCTTCTCGTCCAGGACGAGCAGTCGCTCGATGGCGCCGTACTCGGCGGCCTGGGCGACCGCCTCGGGGCCGTAGGCCGCTTTCGCTCCCTCGGCAATTCGCTTCGTGAGTTCGTCGATGTAGGCGGCCTCCGATTCGATCCGCGTCTCCTCCTGGACGTCCGCGACGGCGCCGCGTTTGAGCACCTCGTGGACGCCGCGGTCGCCGACGCCCGCGGTGTCGACCATCGTTATTTGTTCGGCAACCTCGGGGTGATTGCGCTCGAGGTGTTTCAGCGCGTCCTGTTTCGTGAAGCCGGGCCCTGCGAGGATGATCGCGTCGACCTCGAGTCGCGAGAGGATGGTGCCGAGTTCGGCGAACAGTTCCGAGCGGTCGCGGGCGTACTCGCCTTTCCCCGTCGGGCCCGTAATGGATGCCCGCTCCTCAGTCCCGTACTGGGCGACCGTGTGAACGTGGGCCTCGCCCTCCTCGACGGTCGCGATGGCGACGTCGGGGTTCTCGGTGGCCTCGGCGGCCTCCTCGAGTCGCTCGTCCTGGTCGGGTTTGAACCGCTTGTCGATCGAAAGTTCGTCGCGGGCCTCGACGTTCAGCGTGTGGTGAAAGCCCAGCTGGTCCTCACGGGAGCAGGCGACGATTTCGCCGCCGACCCGGAGGCGGTTGGCGAACTTGTGGAACTCGACGTCGTCGACGGCGATGGCGACCCACATGTGTTCGCGCTCGCCGCCCGTGTCGCGCATCTGCTCGTCGTCCCGCTGGATCCGCCGGGTGGTGTCGCCGGCGACGCGGTCGCCCGGCTCGAGGACGTACTGGAGGTGCCAGAGGTCGTCGACGCTCTCGGGGACGACCGTCACCCGCTCGCGTCCGCCCTCGAGGGGCTCGCGACTCTTGATCTGCATACTCCGTGATGGACGCCGATGGGGTAAGTTACCTGCGGTCGGCCACGATCGGGTTCCAGACTTGCGCGAGCGCGTCACACCGTGAACAAATTTCACGAGATGAGGATATCAGGGTCGACGTGGTGGAGGACGTACGCACATGTCAAACGACACTCCCGCACCTGACGTGACGGACGTCGCGGAGACGACGATCGCCGACGAACGAACCCAGGAAACGAGCCTCGGGCCAGACGAGAACGTCCTCGGAGCGCTGTCGTACTTTACCCTCGTCGGCGGGCTACTCGTCTACCTGCTCGAGGACGAAAACGAGTTCGCCAGGTTCCACGCCGCCCAGTGCATCGCTCTCTGCGTCGGCGCGATTGCCCTGTACGCAGGTCTGACGATCGTCGGGGTGACGGTTTCGGTCGTCCTCGGCGACGTCTTCCTGATCGGGTGGCTCGTCGGGGCCGGGCTCTCAATCGTCTCGCTGTTCGTCTGGTTCGCGCTCTTCCTGGTCTGGCTGTACCTGGTCGTGACTGCGTTCCAGGGCAAGCGCACTCGAATCCCGGTCGTCGGGAACCTCGCGGAATCGACCCTGCTCTGATCGGCTCGAGAATCGACCCTGCTCTGGGCAACTCGAGTACGGGTTCTCGATAGCCGTGAACCGACCCCGTCGGACTGAGTGGGACGACGACCCGTTCCAGAACGGCGAAAAACAGTACCAGCGGGGCCGTGAAAACGTCGAACCGTCGATCTGTGGTCGTCGCGCTTAGAACGCGTCGCCCTGGAACGACGTTTCGGCGTGGAGGCTGTCCTTCAGCGCGTCGTGAACCTTGCAGAGTTCGAACGCGCGGTCGATGATCTTCTGGCCCGTCTCGTCGTCGACGTCCGCTTCGACGCGAATGTCGAACGCCGTCGACTCGAGTTTGTCGTCGTCGTTCAGGTCCCCGGAGACGTCGATCTCGATTTTCCCTAGCTCCTCGACGCCGCGCTGCTGACCGCCGACGCGCAGGGCGGGGACGTAACAGGAGCCGTAGGCCGCGAGCAGGCTCTCGAGCGTGTCCGGGGCCTCCTCGCCGGTGGCGTCGATGTCGACGCTGAAGTCGCGGACCTCGTTCGTCGCACTGAATCCCTCCTCGGAGATGGTGGTCACTTCTTTCGTCATTGCACGTCGACAATCGTGCCCCCGCGGCGTAAACGTTGTTCTCTCGGATGGAGTCCTCGAAGTCAGTTACTCCCGATCGAGGGCCGGTTCCGCATCGAACTCGTCGGGACGGTCCGGGTCGTCTCTTCCGGCGGCGCGGCCTCGGTCGACGCGCTCGATCGTGTCGTCGGCTTCCACGAGGCGATCGAGCCGTCGTTCGAACTCCGCGTCGTCGATCTCGCCGCGGGCGTAGCGATCCTTGAGTCTCTCGAGCGGATCGTACTCTCGTTGGCGCGCTCGCTCGTCGCCCCCGCGGGCGGGTTCGTCGGACTCGAAAACGATCGCTGCCAGTTCCTCGTCCCAGAACAGGAACACCGGCGTGAGGAGAAACCAGCCGACGATCGTGATGGCTCCGGCCAGTCCTCCGAGACCTGCGACGCCCGCCAAGCCGGCGAGGGCGAAGGTCACGATGGCGACGAGCAGCCAGAGATCGTCGGCCACGAACGCAGCGAGATCGTCGATCATCGGTTCGGTAGCTTGTCCTTACAGGTCGAACGTCTCGTCGCCCTCGAGAGCGACGACCTCCGCACTGCTCCCCGTCGCTTTCACCTCGCGAGCGAAGTCGTCGGGGTCCTGCTCGATGGGCGGGAACGTATCGTAGTGCTGTGGCAGGGCGTAGTCGACGTCGAGCCAGTCGACCGCGATGGCGGCCTGCCACGGCCCCATCGTGAAGTGATCGCCGATGGGCAGCGCCGCGGCGTCGGGCTCGAGGTACGGGCCGATGACCTCCCGCATCTCGGTCATGAGGCCGGTGTCGCCGGCGTGGTAGAACGTCGTCGACTCCTCGTCCGCGACCTGGGTCGGCTTCGTGTCCGAGACGACGAACCCGGTTGGCATCCCGGCGTCGACGTCGTACTCGGTCATGATGCCGTTGGTGTGGTCGGCGCGGTGCATCGTGACGAAGGCGTCACCGCACTCGACGGTCCCGCCGATGTTCATGCCCATGCCGCCGACGGCGTCCTCGAAGCCGAACTCGTCCTGGCAGTAGGAGACGAGTTCCGGGGTCGCCACGAGCGTAGCATCCGAAAAGGCGCCGGCGTCAGCGATGTGGTCGGCGTGGCCGTGCGTGAGCAACACGTAGTCCGGCGTCTCGAGGTCGTCGGCCTCGAGGTCCGTGTTCGGGTTGTCGAAGAACGGGTCGATCAGCAGGTCGGTACTGCCGACGGTGACGTGCCACGTCGAGTGGCCGTGCCAGGTGAGCTCCATTGCGGGTCGACCTACTCGCGTTATCGGCATAAAGGTGGGCGCGACCGTGTGCCGGCTGGCTCTACTCGTCGACCGTGAATGCGTACGATCACCAATGTTTATGTGACGATGGGGCCGATAGTCGGTGACCGCACTGCTGACACACCACGCGGTCAAACCGATCAGGGAGACGGGGACTGCCGGTTCGCGCGAACCGGGAGCAAAACACGGCGATGCCGTGTCTTTTATCGACGAGACTGGTCAGCCGACGGGCAGTCGAGCCCCGGACGTGCACCGGACGAGTACCACCCGGAACCATCAATCTTTACGGCGGTCGCCCCGAGGATAGGGCGTATGCTCACCCTCTCGCTCGAGGACTTCATGATCGAACTCAAGGACGGCTCGGTGAAGAACGTCGGCCCGACGAACAAGTCCGCGACCGCGAAACTGTTCGACGTCTACAGCGCGGAGGCCCGCGAGTTCGGCGACAAACGCGTCAAACTCGTCTTCGAGGACGACGACGGGAACGAACTCCAGGCCGCGCTCTTCCCCGAGGACGCTCGCGCGATCGCCGACGACCTCGAGGCGCTCGAGGCGGAATCACCGGTCTTCGAGGAGTGATCGCGCCCACGGCTATCGATTTCGGCGGACGAACCGTGCCGTCACGACGCGAGTGGATTTCGACAACCGTTTTAGGACGAACCTGCTTGTGTGAAGTAGATGGGTACCTGTATCATCTGTGGCAAACCCGTCGAAGACCACGTGTGCGAGTTCCACGAGGAGGACGTCGCCTTCGAATTCGAAGGCACCTCCGCGTCGGAGCTCGTCACCTCCCGGTACTACCGGGGTTCGGTCGACGGCTACGCTGACTTCGGTCTCTTCGTCGACATCGGAGACCACGTCACGGGTTTGCTCCACCGAAGCGAGCTGGATCGTCGCCTCGAGAGTCTTGATCTCGAGCCCGGCGATCCGGTCTACGTACAAGTATTGGACGTCAGAGACAACGGCAACATCGACCTCGGCTGGTCGATCCGCCAGGACGACCGCGAGTTCCGCGGGAAGGTCATCCAGACCCCCGACGGCGACGTCCTGCCGGACGAACGAGCCGACGACGGTGGCGAGTCTTCTGACGAATCGAACGAGACGCGACCGAGCGGTACTGCCGACGTGTCGGCTGACGCTGATGTCATCACCGAGACGACGTCGAGTGCCGACGAGCAATCGACATCGGCATCTGCCGCTGCATCGACCTCGACCTCGAGCGACGATGCTGGTCGTGGTTCGGATTCAAAATCGAGTTCGAGTTCAGGTTCCGACTCGAGCGCCCACGCAGCGACCGCAACCGAGGAAGCGACGCCCTCGACCCCGCTCAACCGGACCACGATCGACGCGATCGAGAACCAGGTCGGCTCCATCGTCCGACTCGAGGGCGAGATCACGGGCGTCCGCCAGACCAGCGGCCCGACGGTCTTCGAACTCAGCGACGAGACCGGCACCGTCGAGTCCGCTGCCTTCGAAGAGGCCGGCGTTCGCGCCTACCCCACCGTCGAAATCGGCGACGTCGTCACCCTCGAGGGCGAGGTCGAGCGCCACTACGGCGACCTCCAGATCGAAACGGAGACGCTCGAGGTCCTCGAGGGCGAGGACCGCGAGACCGTCACCGACCGACTCGAGGAGGCCATCGACCAGCAGGCGCGTCCGACCATCGTCGCTCCGCTCGTCGACGACCCGGTCGTCGAGACGGTCGAGGACGAGATCGTCGACGCCGCGACGGCCATCCGCCGTGCGGTCGTCGAGGCACGACCCATCGTCGTCCGCCACAGCGCGACCGCCGACGGCTACGTCGCCGGCGCCGCCCTCGAGCGCGCCATCCTGCCGCTGATCGAGGAGAAACACACCCGCGACGACGCCGTCTACCACTACGTCGAGCGCCGACCGCTCGACGGCCACGTCTACGACATGGACGCCGCCACGGGCGACGTGACCTCGATGCTCGAGGCCCGCGACCGCCACGGCGAGCAGTTGCCGTTGATCGTGCTCGTCGACGCCGGGTCGACGACCGACTCGCTTGACGGCTTCGAACTGCTCGACATCTACGGTGCCGACCGACTCGTGATCGACGACAGTCGCGCCGACGCGGCGGTCGCCGACGCCGTTGACGTCGTAGTCTCGCCGTCACTCGCCGACGAAGACGCCAGTAGTGACCGCTCGGCGATCACCACGAGCACGCTCGCCGCGAACGTCGCCGCCCACGTCAACGACGACGTGCGCGCCGACCTGGAGCACCTGCCCGCCGTGAGTTTCTGGGGCGACGTTCCGGAAGCCTACGCCGACCTTGCGGAAAACGCCGGCTACGACGCCGACGCCTGCGCCGAGCGACGGGAGGCCGTCGCCCTCGAGGCGTACTACCAGTCCTACAAGGACAAGCGCGAACTCGTCGCCGACTTGTTATTCGACGGCGCCGGTGACGGCGACCTCGCGGCGCACGTCGCCGCCCAGTTCCGGGCCAAACTCGAGACGGAACTCGAGACGGCCCGGGAGAACCTCGAGGTTCGCGACGTCGATGGCCGTTCGGTCGCCGTGATCGACACCGCGGCGTTCATCCACCGCTTCGACTTCCCGACGACGACGCTGTTGCTCGACGAACTCCACCGACGCGGCGAGGAGTCGGTCACCCTCGGCGTCGGCCAGGACGAACTCTACGTGCGCTCGGACGACGACATCGACGTCCGCGAACTCGGTTCGACACTCGAGACCACCGTCCCCGACGCTGGAATCACCGTCGTCGGCGGGCGCGACGGCTACGTCGAGTTCCTTTCTGGCGAACGCGAGGCCGTTCGCGAGGCGGCGCTCGAGGCGCTCGGCGAGACGCTCGCGTAAGTCGGTTTCTCCCGTCTCGTTTGGCTTGAGCGGTACCAATAACGAATACGGATACAGACACGAGCGGTCCCGTTGAAATCCTTGGGAGAGAGATCTATTCGAACGGCCGCACAGAATCTCGAGAGTACGTCTCGCCCCAGAAAAACTATCATCTCGCCGATCAAATTTGTCCCCGATGGCAGAAATCTTCATCCGAAAACAGAAGATTCGCCCCGGCAAAACCGAACGCCTCCGCGAGTGGATGGCAAAGATGGGCGAGGAAGCCGAAGCCGACAGTCAGGGCGTCCAGGACATCTGGTCAGCGGAGAGTCTCTACACGATATCGTTGTTCATCGAGCACGCTTCAGACGGCGACTACTTCGTCTGGTATCTCGAGGCGGACTCGATGGACCAGCTCATCGACGCTCGACGTGCCTCGACACATCCGCTACACGACGTCGAAGACGCGATGATGGAGGACGTCCTGGAAAATCCGAACGAGAGCGGTGATTTCGAACCCCTGCTTCACGGCGTGAGTTCCGAACGCCCGAACGATTTCGATGTTCACCAGTACGTCGAGGAGTCCTGACACACGCATCCTGGATCGTGCTGAGACTCGACAACCTATCGAGGTGGTTCAGACGGAAGTGCGAGGGGTGACCTCCTCGCCGAATCGAGGTCGGTGACGCCGCGGAACTCGATGCGGACGACATCGCTTACGAGACGATGGACATCCCGAATCCCGGAAGTCGGAACCTCGAGCACGCGCTGTTGACGGACGTCAGGCCCATTCAACAGGAGATCTGGAAAGTATCCCAGCTCGGGTATACGACGGGCGACGACTCGCCCGCCTGGACCGTCGATACTGCTGCCTTCGAAGCCGCCGGTGGCTCTGTTGCCGGAGAACTCGGCCAAGAGACGTACTGGGAACAGGACGAAGACGGGAACTGGGAACAGATATACGTCCCCGGCGAGGTCGGAGCGGGGACCCTCTCGGCGGGTTCCGCTGAGATCAACGTTATCGGCTCGCTCTTGCCACCAGCGAACCAGCGGGAACTCCACCCGTTCGGCATGGCCGACTACACCCTCTCGTTCATGGGCTACACGCTGATCTGTAATGCCTTAGGGTTCGAGCAGCGCCGCTACGTCGACGGTGACCTCGTGGGCATGTGGGGTGAACTCCGCTAAAACAGGGATTGGACTCGAGCAATCCCTTCGTCCTGGCCTTTCGACGGGGAAGGCGAGAGGCGAAAAACAGTCCACGTCGTGTGCGTAGAGAGAGGCGATCTGTCAGAAACGACACCTAGAACAGCAAACTTTTAGGGTCACGGCGATATCCGGAAGCAATGGTTTCGCCTGGACCACCACCGGAACGTACGATCGCGGACGTCCAGGAGTTCTTCAGTCGAACCGATCAGCCATCGACGCCAGTGTTCACCGAGGAAGTCGCCGAGGCACTCGAGTGTCCCCATCAAACCGTCCGTCACTGCCTGGAGGCCCTCGCCGAACGGGGCGAGATTCAGACCAAACAGGGAGGTGACTCGAGCAGGATCTGGTGGAAGGCTGCGAACAATCTCGCTGACGACCCGCACCAGGGCGAAGCGCAGTTCAGCGCCCTCGTGAGTGCGGTCAAAGATTACGCGATTTTCATGCTCGATCCCGAGGGGTCGGTTGTCACCTGGAACGAGGGAGCCGAGCAGATCAAGGGCTATTCCGAAGCGGAAATCACTGGCGAACACTTCTCGACGTTCTATACCGAGGCCGATATCGCCGACGAGGTGCCCGATCACAACCTCGAAACCGCAGCGACAGAAGGTCGTATCGAGGACGAGGGGTGGCGGGTCCGCAAGGATGGCTCGAGGTTCTGGGCAAACGTCACGATCACTGCTATCCGCGACAACGAGGGCACCCTTCGAGGATTTACCAAGGTCACGCGTGACATGACCGAGCGGCGCGAGTACGAACAGCAGCTAGAGGAGCAAGCTGAACGGCTCGAACGGCAGCGAGACGAATTTAAGCGAGAACTCGACGACGTCTTCGAGCGAATTGACGACGCGTTCTACGCGCTCGACGACGAGTTCCAGTTCGAATACGTAAACGAGCGCGCCGAGGCGTTTTTCGACACGTCGGAACGGGAACTTCTCGGGCGAAAACCCTGGGAGGTGCTCGACGTCGACGAATCCGACTCGCTCTTCGAGAAGTTCGAAACGACGATGGTCACCCAGGAACCGATGAGCTTCGAGCGGTACTCCGACCCACTGGGAATCTGGGCGATGATCCGGGTATACCCCTCCGAGTCGGGTCTCTCCGTGTATTTCCGGGATATCACCGAGCGGAAGGAGCGCGAAAGAGAGCTCGAACTGACGCGCGAACTCCTGGAGAAGGCCGAACGCATCGCGGACGTCGGCGGCTGGGAGATCGACACCGACACCCGAGAGGTGTTCTGGACCGACCACCTCTTCGAGATTCTGACGATACCCGACGACGACGAACCACCGCTGGACGAAGCCCTCGACGTGTACCACGAAGAGGATCGATCGATCATCGAGCACGCTGTCGAGGAGGCCCTCGACTCCGGCGAGTCGTTCGACGTGGAGGTTCGGTTCAGAACACCCGATGGTGAGGTCCGTTGGCTTCACGTCAAGGGCGACCCCGACGTCGATGACGGAGAAGTCGTCTTGCTCCGTGGCGCACTCCAGGACATCACCAAGCGAAAAGAACGAGAGTGGGAGCTCCAGCGCATCCGGGACCGGATGGAGTTCGCTCTCAATGCCACCGATTCGGTCGTCTGGGACTGGGACGTCGAGGACGACGAAGCGTCGTTCTATCCCTCTGCAGAATCGCTCTATGGGACGACAGTCGAAACGTGGGAGGAGTTCGTCGACGTGATTCATCCGGACGATCGACAACGAGCACAACAGGGTATCGAGAAGGCCCTCGAAACAGGTGAGCCAAAGCACGAGGAGATTCGGATTATTCGAGACGGAGACGTACGGTGGATCGAAGCGCCTGGATACCCTGTACAGGATGATGACGGTTCGACTCGGGTGGTCGGAGTGGCTCGTGACATTACTGAACGAAAGACGTACGAACGCAAACTTCAGGAGTCGAACGAGCGCCTCGAGCAGTTCGCGTACGCGGTTTCTCACGACCTTCAGGAGCCGTTACGGATGGTCTCGAGTTATCTCCAGTTGATCGAGAATCGATATGCCGATGAGCTCGACGAGGACGGTGAGGAATTCATCGAGTTCGCGGTGGATGGTGCTGACCGGATGCGGTCGATGATCCAGGACTTACTGGAGTACTCTCGTATCCAGACGGAGGGCGATGCGTTTGAACCGGTAGAACTGGACACAGTTCTCGAGGACGTGTTGGCTGATCTCCAGTTCCAGATCGAGGAACACGACGCCGATATCACGATTGACGACCTCCCGGAGGTCGCAGGTGACGCGAGCCAGCTTCGCCAGTTATTCCAGAATTTGCTCGATAACGCTATCGAATACAGCGGTGACGATCCGCCACGCGTCCACGTCTCGGCCACACGAGACGGTGACGAGTGGGTCGTGTCGGTCCGTGACGAGGGGATCGGAATCGACCCAGAGAACCAGGATCGAATTTTCGAGGTATTCCAGCGACTTCACACGCAGGAAGAATACGCCGGTACGGGTATCGGACTCGCACTCTGTAAGCGAATCGTCGAACGCCACGGCGGCGACATCTGGGTCGATTCGGAGCCAGGTGAGGGTGCGACGTTTTCGTTGTCCATTCCGGTACCAGCCACTACCGAGTAGGTGCCAGATATAGCAGTGAACGCCTGACGAGGGGGTGCGCAACGAGATAGTACAGTTCACCGAACCGAACGGACACGAACCCCTATCGAGAGAAACGTCTTTTTACTGAGGGGACGCAGGCATGTACATGGACGAGGATCTGTGGGCGCGATTTCGAGCGAACGCGACCGGAATCGCGTCGACGCTCGTCACTGGTCTCTGGCTCGGGTTGCTCGTCGGGGATATCGGCGGCGACCTGTGGCTCGCCGTGCTCATCGTCGGGTACGTCGGGATCGTTCCCGCGGTGTCGATACTGTTCGACGACGATGAGGACGAAGCGGACGAAACCGACGAATCTGTCGAAGCTGACGATGCGGGCTGGTCGAACGTCCCGGGCGAAACGAACGAAACTAGCACAACCGCCACAACCGCCACAACCGCCACACACGAACCAAACCAACGACAACCCGCATCTCGAGCCCCGTCGTCAGAAGACCGGGCCGACGCGCTCGTGACGCTTCGCACCCGGTACGCTGCCGGCAAGTTGACCGACGAGCAGTTCGAACACAAACTCGAGCGCTTGCTCGAGGTCGAGACGCTCGAGGACGCCGAGGTCTGGAGGCGCACACGCGACGGAACGACGGACGAGGGGTCGGAACCGGGCGAACGGGAGAGATCGACCAATCGCGAACGCGATCACGAGAACGAACGTGAGTAGTTGCTCATACGACGAGAATCGGTGCGGGGTCAGTCCTCGGCCTCGCCAGGCTCTCCCGATCGGTTCGCGCCCGTTTCGTATCGCCTCGAGTCGCCAGGATCGGGTGCTCGTTCGTCGCCGGTCCGTTCGGGCGGTCGCTCGAGCGCGTCGGGATCGGGCCAGGTGACCCCCTCGACGAAGGGAATCCCAATGCGCTCGGCGGCGCGGGCGATCATGTGCGAGCCCGTCGGAATCGTCAGGAACAGGAAGAGGATGCCGACGAGCGCGGTCAGTCCTTCGGCACCGGGGCCGAAGTGGACGAACCCGGCGAGGAACATCGAGGCGGTTCCGAGGGTCGTCGGCTTGCTCGTCGCGTGCATCCGGTTGTAGACGTTTGGTAGTCGCAGGAGCCCGATGGTGCCGACGGTCAGGAAGAACGTCCCGACGACGACCAGGCCGATCACGAGGGTCGTTCGGATCACTCGATCACCTCCCCTTCGGTGAGGAACTTCGCGACCGCCACGGTCGCGATGAAGCCGATGATCGCCAGGACGAGGCTCACGGTGATGAACAGCCCGCGGTCGGTCAACAGGGCCACGAGGACGGCGATGGCTACCACGTTCGTCGCGATGGCGTCGAGTCCGATGACGCGGTCCGGTTCCGTCGGCCCGCGGATGACGCGATAGCTCGCGAGTACGCACAGAATACCCGCGATCACCAGCGCCGCACGGATAGTCGTCTCGAGGACGGCCGGCGGAGCGCTCGGCTGCGTGGCCGAGAGCACCTCGAGAAGGGTGGGGTCAGTCACGGTTCTCGCCTCCGTCTTCGTTCTCTCGCCCGGCTCTGTCGGCAGCCTCGAGTTCGTCGGCCAGCTCGTCCGCTGGCAGCTGGTTCACCGCCGAGGTCTCGTCGGCGCGTTCGTCGGGCGGGGTCGGCGTGCTCGCCCGAGTACCGCCGGAGACGACGATGTCCCGCGTCGGATCCTCGGGACTCGCTCGCTCGTCGAAGATCACGAGTGCGTACTCCTCCCACGTCCTGATCGTTCTGGCGATCGCCTCCGGGTCGCGGCCGTCGACCGCGTGGATGTAGAGCGCGTTCGTCTCGCCGTCGTAGTCGAGCGTGACGGTCCCCGGCGTGATTGAGACGCTGTTGGCGATGGTCGTGATCGCGAGGTCGGTCTCGACGCGCAGGGGGAACAGGAACACCTCCGGTTCGATCGGCATCGAGGGCGAGAGGACGCGCTTCGTGACGTCGACGTTCGCCCGCAGGATCTCCCAAGTGAAGATCCCGAGGTACGAGAGGGCGGACGGAATCGCGCGAACGCTCCGCGGGACGTCGACCCACTCGTCGTAGAGCCGACGGAAGACGAACGCGACGGGAAAGCCGACGGCGAGTCCCAGGAGCAGCTGTCCGAGGACGGCAGATGGCGTCAGGGTGACGCCGCGGACGAACACCCACAGGAGTGCAAAGACGACGCCGGCGAGGGGCCAGGTTCTGGTCCGCATCAGTGGTCACCCCCGGATCCCGTCGGGACCTCGTCAGCCGGATCGACGGCCTCGACGTAGGTGTCGGCGTCCAGCGCGGCCTCAGCCCCGGCCTCGGCGAAGGCGTAGACTGGCTCGAAGCCGACGCCAACGCCGACGATCGCGAGGGCGAGCGCGAGGAGGACGGCCGCCTGTACGTGATCGGTCACCGCCGTCTCGACCGCCGTGGACGGCGGGCCCCAGAAGCTCCGCGTCCACAGGCGCGTCGCGTACACGAGCGACAACACTGATCCGGCGACGACTACGACCACGAGCGCGCTCGAGGCCGTGCGCGCGGCGACGTCGAAGACGAGGAACTTCCCGAAGAAGCCCGACAGCGGCGGGATGCCAACGAGTGCGAGCGAGCCGACGAAGAACGGCACCGCAATCGACGGACTGCGCCCGGCCAGACCGCCCAGGTCGGCGAGGCGGCTCGTTCCCGTCGCGGTCCGGACCGCCCCGACCGCGAGAAAGAGCAGCCCCTTCGCCAGGGTGTGGTTGAGCGCGTATACGAGTGCGGCGACGATGCCGAGCGTTCGGAGCTCCGGGACCGCCGCCGCGATGGCGACGGGGAGCGCGATGAACCCGACCTGGCCGATGCTCGAGTACGCCAGCACCGACTCGATGGAGCGGCCGCCGACGGCGCCGAGTCCGCCGACGAAGATGCTCGCGACAGCCATGGCGAACAGCGCCGCGCCGACGAAGACGAGTGGCGAGTCGCCGGCAAGCTCGAGGCCCGTGAACGGTACCGCGAGGGAGACGTCGACCGGTGCGTCGCCGACAACGGTGAACGAGAGCCGGATGATCGCGTAGATGCCGACCTTCTTCGTCGCCCCGGCGAGGAGGGCGGCGATCTGTGGCGGCGCGGCCTGGTACGCCGACGGAATCCAGAACTGGAAGGGGACGAGTCCCGCCTTGATGGCGAAGACCGCGAGCAGGAGGCCGAAGAGGCCGACGACCGGCACGGGGTCAATGCCGTAGGCCGCCGGCTCCGCGAGGCGCCTCGAGAGGTCGGCCATGTTGAGCGACCCCGTCGTGGCGTAGAGCCCGCCGACGCCGAGCAGGAAGACGGCGCTCGCGACGAGGTTGAGGCTGACGTACCAGAACGCCGCCCGGGTCTGGAGGGGGCCGCCGTCGTAGGCGACGAAGAGGTAGCTGGCCATGAGCATCACCTCGAACCAGACGAACAGGTTGAACAGGTCGCCCGTGAGGAAGGCCCCGGTCACGCCCACCATCAGGAAGTGAAACAGCGGGAAGTAGTACCGGTGGCGGTCGAGGTCGGGCAACACCCGGATCGAGGAGAGCAGCGAGGCCATCCCGATCACGGCGACCATCGTCAGCATGAACGCCGAAAGACCGTCGACGACCAGCGTAATCCCGAAGGGGGCGGCCCAGCCGCCGACCTGGTAGGTCGCGATCCCCGGGGCGTCGGGCGCGAGTACGAGGTACCAGTCAATCGCCACCACGGCGAGCAGGTACGCGACCGCACCGAGGACGCTGACACCGATCCGGCCGCGGTGCTGGCGGCCGGAGAGCAGGCTGGCGACGGCGGTCACGAGGGCGATCAGGAGCGGAGCGACGACGAGGGTGGAGGCCGCGTCGGTTCCTGTTGCCGCCGGGATCGGGATCCACGGCGCGATCATCGTCGATCACCCGCCTCGTCCGCTTCGGCCAACTCGGCCAGCGCGAGCGTCCCGTGTTCCTGGTAGACCCGATACGAGAGGAACAGGGCGAACGCCGTCATCCCGAAGCCGATGACGATGGCCGTCAACACGAGCGCCTGGACCAGCGGATCGGTCACGCCCGACGGCGGCTCGCCGTGGCCCGCCAGGACGGGGACTGCGTCGGGGCCAGCAGGGAGTATATTCCCCATTGCCAGCAGGTAGACGTTCGCCGCCTGGCTGAGCAGCGACAGCCCCCAGACGACGCGCACGAGGTCCTGCTGGAGCAGCAGGTACGTCCCGATGGCACACAGCGCGCCGACGACGGTCGCGACGACGATAGCGGTCATTCGTCACCCACCACCGAGAGGATCGTCAGGAGGCCACCGAGTACGACGCACATGACCCCGAAGTCGAACGCCAGCGCGCTGGCGATCTCGACGTGGTGGTAGATCGGGACCCCCTCGAACTCGCGGAACGTCTGGCTGAGGAACGGGTAGCCGAGGGCCATGGGGACCAGGGCACTGATGACGGCGATAGCCAGCCCGTACTCAAACAGTCGACGGTAGGCGAGGACGACGCGATCCCGGGAGGGTGGCCCGCCGGGTTCGACATCGCGTCCGAGGACGCCGCGCTCGAGGAAGTCGAGGTCGAACGCGAGGTAGATGACGACGAAGGCGGTGGCCGCGAGGACGCCGCCGATGAAGCCGCCGCCGGGGAGGTTGTGGCCCTCGACGAACAGCGAGGCGGCGACGACCAGGATGATGGGGACGACGACGCGGGCGGTGGTCCGCATGATTACGGTGGTCATCGGTCGGCACCTCTCGAGTCATCTGTGTCTGTGTCCGTGTCCGTATCCGTCCCTGTGTCACCAGTTTCTTCGTCCGTATCCCCGTCCACATCCGTCTCACCAGTCGTCGTGTAGAACCCCTGCGCCTCACCCCCCATCCCGCGCTCGAGGACATCGGCATCGTCCGGATAGTCGTCCGCCTCGAGTCGCGCCCGCTTCGCCCGGTCGCCCGTCCGTTCGGTGTTCGAGCGCATCGTGATCAGGGTCGAAATCGAGATGGCCGCGAGCGCGACCACGACGAGTTCGCCGAGCGTGTCGAACCCCCGGAAGTCGACGAGGGTAACGTTGACGATGTTCGTCCCGCCACCCCCCTCTACGGCCCACTCGACGTAGTACTCGGCGACGTCGGTCGCGCCGTCCGGACGGGCGCCGGTCGTCACGAGCACCGTGACGAAGGCGGTGACGCCGACGACCGCCGAGAGGACGATGTCCCGGATCTCCCCAACCAACGAACGGCCCGTCTCGACGAACTCGGGAACCTCCTCGATGACGAGCAAGAAGAGCACGAGCACCAGCGTCTCGACGACTAGCTGGGTCAACGCAAGGTCGGGCGCGCTCGCCAGGATGTAGAAAATCGCCAGCATGAACCCGAGGATCGAGAGCGTCAGTACCCCTGAGACGTGGCTGCGGGCGACGGCGACCGCGACGCTGGCCAGCACTGCGACGAGCAGGATCAGGGCGACCTCGAGGCGGACGTCCGTCCCGAGTTCGAACGGCGTGATCGCGCCGGTCGCGCCGAAGCCGCCGAGGACGAGCGCGCAGATGCCGAGCAGCGTCCAGGTCGCGTACGTCCGGAGGAGGCCGTCGTGAACCGTCGCGTCGAGCCGGTCGGCCAGGACCTCGAGGCCGTCGACGGTGCCGTCGTACCAGCGCGACGGGTTGATAGCGCGCGTTCGGCCGACGAGTCCGGCCGCTCCGCGATGGAGGCGGTCGACGAAGGGGAACAGGCCGATGCCGAGGGCGATCGTCACCGCACTCATGCCGACGGGAAGGTTGAGGGACGTGGGAAGTCCGACGTGCATCTCGTGGGGATCGGTCGCCGTCGCGTCGAAGCCCGCCTGGACAATCGCCTGGACGGCGAGGTCGGGATCGACGCTGACGACGACGGCGAGTAGCGTCAGGACGGCCGGCGAAGCGAGCAGCGGGATCGCCGGTCGACCCGCGTGCTCGGGCGTGGAGATGCGATCACCGAAGAAGATCGACAGGAACCGCAGCGAGTAGAGGACGGTGATCACGCTCCCGAAGACGGCGACCACCGGGTAGACCCACTCGAGGACGCCGACGTCGTGATAGGTGCCGACCTCGAGGACCGCCTCGAAGAGCAGTTCCTTCGAGTAGAAGCCGTTGAACGGCGGGATGCCGGCCATCGAGAGGGCGACGATGGTCGTCATTCCGGCCGTGATCGGCAGGTGGTGACGGAGCCCTCCGAGTTCCGAGAGGTGCCTGGTCCCCATCTGGTGGGCGACGATGCCGGCGATCAGGAAGAGGGCGGCCTTGAACAGCGCGTGGTTGAGCAGGTGAAAGACCCCGGTTTCGGCCCCCAGATACGACGGGACACCGAAGCCGGCGATCATCAGCCCGAGGTGGCTGGCCGTCGAGTACGCGAGCAGTTCCTTGATGTCCGTCGACGCCAACGCCAGAATCGCACAGACGACCATCGTCGTCAGACCGAGGGTCACGAACAGGAGGAGCCACTCGGAGCCGACGAAGATCGGTCGAACCCGGCCGACGAAGTAGACGCCGACTTTGACCATCGTCGCGGAGTGCAAGAACGCGGAGACTGGCGTCGGCGCGGCCATCGCGTTCGGCAGCCAGAAGTGCAGCGGGACCTGCGCGGACTTCGTGGCCGCGCCGACGGCGATCAGGCCGAGGGCCGGGAGGAACAGCCCTCGTTCGCGGAGGCCCGCCTCCATCGCGTCGGGGTTCTCGAGCATCGCCGCGAGGTCGAACGCGGCGGTCGAGCCGATGACGTCACCGGCGACCAGCGAGAGGAGGAGGAGGCCGACTAGCAAGAACAGGCCGCCGCCAGCGGTGACGATCATGGCCATGCGGGCGGCCCGCGTCGAACCCGGGTCCGACGTGTAGTAGCCGATGAGGAGGAACGACCAGACGCTCGTGAGTTCCCAGAAGACGAAGATCGCGATCAGGTCGGCCGCCAGCGCGACGCCGATGATCGAGCCCATGAACGCGAGCAACGCCCCGTAGTATCGGCTCAGCCCGTCCGACCCGCGAACGTACGCCGGCGAATAAGAGAAGACGAGCACGCCGATGCCGCTCGCGAGGAGGGCGAACAGCAACCCCCAGCCGTCGACGGTGAATCGAAGCGCGATCTCGAGGGAAGGTATCCAGGATAGCTCGACCGTCCCCGGATCGGTCGTCGCCGTCTCGTACTGGGTGGCGAGCAGTCCGAACGAACAGAGGGCGACGAGGGCGCCGACGTAACCCGTTTCGTCGCCGAGGAAACGAACCAATAGCGGGGCGAACCCGGCAGCCAGAAAGGGGAGAAAAACGGCCGCGAGAACGACCGGCAGGTCGGGTGACATCTGATACGCCGACGATAGGACGAGGCCGTCCTTAAACGATTACCTTTCGGGTTTCGGCCCGTGGGTTTTCGGCCTCGAGTCCCGGCCCTCGAGAGTCCGACACGCTTATTCACGAACGGGCACCAGTACCTACCAGTGAGTACCGAGACGCCCGATCCGACCGACACCGACGCGTTCGAGCGCGCCTGCGAGGCACTCGTCGAGCGCCTGCTTGAGGGCGACATCGAACGCGAGGAGGTCGAGAAGGCCAAACTCGAGGTCTGTTCGGACCACTCCTCGCCGAAGGTGCCGAAGAACTCCGAACTCCTCGACTTCGCCCCAAGCGAGCGCCGCGAGGACCTCGAGGGCCTCCTCCGTCGCAAGCCCGTCCGCACCGCCTCGGGCGTCTCCCCCGTCGCGATCATGACCAGTCCCGAGCGCTGCCCCCACGGGAAGTGCCTCTACTGTCCGGGCGGCCCGGACTCGGAGTTCTCGAGTTCCCAGAGCTACACCGGCCAGGAACCCGCCGCCGCCCGCGGCGTCCAGAACGACTACGACCCCTACGGCCAGGTGACCCTGCGCCTCGAGCAGTTGCGCGAGATCGGTCACCCCGTCGACAAGGTCGAACTCATCCTGATGGGCGGAACGATGACCGCCCGGAGCCACGACTATCAGGAGTGGTTCGTCAAGCGCGCCCTCGAGGCGATGAACGACTACGACGTCGAGAAGGATCCGGAACCGGCCGAGGGCGAGAGTTTTGCACAGAACAGCGAGGACTACGAGTTCCGCTACCTCGAGGACGTGATCGCCGAGAACGAGACCAACGACGTCCGCAACATCGGGACGACCTTCGAGACCAAGCCCGACTGGTGTGACCCCGAGCAGATCGATCGGATGCTCGATCTCGGGGGGACGAAGGTCGAGGTCGGCGTCCAGACCACCTTCGAGCGGATCAACCGCGAGATGCACCGCGGCCACGGCACCCAGGATTCCATCGATGCCAACCGACGGCTCCGGGACTCGGCGTTCAAGGTCGGCTTTCACATGATGCCGGGCCAGCCAGGGATGAGCAAAGAGATGTGCCTCGAGGACTTTCGGGAACTGTTCGAATCCACCCAGTGGCGCCCGGACTACCTCAAGATCTACCCGACGCTCGTGGTGCGCGGGACGGCGACGTACGACTGGTGGTACAACGACGAGTACGAGCCGCTGACTAACGAGGAGGCTGCCGACCTGGTCGCGGAGATTAAGGATATGATCCCCCGGTACACCCGCCTCCAGCGCGTCCAGCGGGACATCCCGGCGGACTTCATCGACGCCGGGGTCTGGAAGTCGAACCTCCGTCAGCTGGCTCGCCAGCGGATGGCCGAGCACGGCTGGACCTGCGACTGTATCCGCTGCCGGGAAGTGGGTATGAACGACGAGGAACCCGAGGAGATCGATCTCGACGTCATGACCTACGAGGTCTGTGGCGGCACCGAGCACTTCATTTCGATCGAGGACTTCCAGCAGAACCTCCTGATCGGCTTTTGCCGGCTCCGGTTCCCCAACGATCCCGTGAGACCGGAACTCGAGAACGCGGCCCTCGTGCGCGAACTGCACGTCTACGGCAGTGAAGTGTCGGTAGGCGATACGAGCGAGGGTGACCAGCATCAACATCAGGGCTACGGCCGCAGGCTGATGACCCGCGCCGAGGAACTGGCGGCCGACGCGGGTTATGACAAGATCAGCGTCATCTCGGGCATCGGCGCGCGGGAGTACTACCGGAACAAACTGGGGTACCACCAGGACGGGCCGTACGTGAGCAAGCGGTTCTAGAGCGGCCCTGTCGAAATCCCGTTAGTTCGACGTTCTCGGCACTGAAACGGCCGTGAAGTAGGCGTGTGAATTGCTTCTCGGATTATCAGGAGAATATTCTTATAGATGGCTGAAAGTTTTGAATTGTGACTACCATTATCGGACCCACGCTTCCTGACCCGTATTTCAGCACCGTCGAATCGATATGGGACGAGTTAGTGGATGAGTTCGGTATCGACCGGTATATCAACCCATTTCCGCACTTCACCCTGTACGCCCTGAACGATGAGGTCGATATTGCAACCGTTGAATCCGCCATTGAGGAGACTGCTGGAGAACACGCTCCGTTTTCTGTTCATACAGATGGTATTGGCATCTTCCCCGGAAATCACGTCTGGCTTCCGGTCGCTAAATCCCCCTAGCTCACGGCACTCCACGCTGACGTCGTACGGGCGGTTGAGGATTCGGGAACGGCACCAGTGCCATTTTACGAACCGCATAGATGGTTTCCACACGTGGGCCTGGCACTCGGCATCGATGACGAGCGGACCTGCGACATCGTTGCGTTCCTGCTGGAGCGCGATTTCGAGTGGGATTTTACGGTCGATAATATCACAATCACCCGGCCACCGGCCGATGGAAAAGAACACGAAATAGTGGCATCTATCGACCTGTAATCCGCTGAGACGTCAACAGAGCCGGCTGACTCAGTCCTCCGCCGGGGAAAGTATCGGTCCTCGAGCGCGTGCCGTACTGACATTTATTAGCGCTCGCCGTCGAGTGCACGTATGGCAATTCTCGTCGCCTACGACGGCTCGGACCCCGCACAGGAGGCGGTCGAACACGCGGTTCGCAAACATGCCGACGAGGAGATTATCCTCTTGCGCATCGTCGAACTCGCCGACGGCTTCACGAGCGCCGGCTACAACCTCCTCAAAGAACAGTTCGAAGCGGACGAGGAGGCGCCGGAGGTCTCCGAGGAACTCCGACTGTTACTCGACGAGGAAGACGTCGAATTCCGGATCGAGACCGCCGTCGGCGACCCCGCTCGAGAGATCGTCGAGTTCGCCGAGGACAACGCTGTCGACCACATCATCGTCGGCAGTCACGGTCGACAGGGGGTCTCGCGCGTGCTGCTTGGGAGCGTGGCCGAGAAGGTGGTTCGCCGAGCCCCGATGCCGGTAACCGTCGTTCGGTAAGTGGTTGATCGACGAATCCCTGGGGGGAATCGAGCATTTGTCCTTTAGCTATTAATTCTATAGTATTGTCCTATCGGCCGATAGTCTGCCACAGAGCTGAATCGATCGGTCGATCGGAATCGGCGCACGACCACCCACCCTCCCTGTACGGCCAACGAAACGCTACTGATCGGTCTCCGGCTCGAGCCACGCGATGACCTCCTCGGTGGGGATAAAGCCATCCGCGCGGCAGGCGACGGGTTCGCCGTCGACGAACGCGACCAGCAACGGCACGCTCCGGACGTCGAATCGCTCGATCAGTGGCGGGTCGTCCCGCGGATTGATCGTGCCGATGGCGACGTCGGTCGCTCGAGCGACGCCCCCCAGGACGGGGACCATCGCGTCGCACATCGAACACCCGGCGGTGTAGAACTCGACGAGCGCGCGGTCGTGGTCGGCGACGAACGCCTCGAGGTCGACCTCGCTCTCGAGGGAAACGGGGCGCTCGGAGGATCGGTCGGTCGCGTCGGCGTCCGCCGTCTCTGTCGGTGTGTCGCTCATAAGCGGCGTACGGCTCGAGGCTACGTTTGTCTTGTGCCGCCCGATCCCCGAGCATAATGCATCCGTGTGACGGAGACCCAGCGTCGCGAGTCCGTTCTCGTCGCAGCGACTTTCAGGCACTTTAATAGGGGTCGCTGAGTCCCCACGCTGTATGGAACGCGTTGACGTTGCGATCGTCGGCGGTGGGCCCGCGGGTGCGTCGGCGGCCGAACGGGCCGCCGCCCACGGCGCCGAGACGGTCCTGTTCGAACAGGGCGTCCCTCGAGAGGATCGAGAGGGCCTCGGTCCGGACTCGACCGACGCCGCGGGGATGCTCGACTACTGGATCGACATCATGGACTTCGACTACGAGGAGATCCCCGACGAGGTGATCCTCCGGGAACTCGAAGGCACGGAGTTCGTCGGACCCACGACGAAGATCCGCCTCGAGACGACGGGCATGGAGGCCCGGTATCCGAAGTTCGGCTACACCTTCCACCGCGCGCGAATGGACGACTGGCTTCACGAACGCGCCGCGGACGCGGGGGCCGACATGCGCGTCGGGACGGGCGTCAAGAACCTCGAGAGCGACCTCTCGGGCGAGCCGGTCCACACCCTGACGCTGTCGAACGGCGGCGAACTCGAGGCGAGCCACGTCGTCCTCGCCGACGGGCCACAGCGCCGGATCACGCTGAACGCGCTGGATCAATTTCTGGTGGGCAAGAGCGTCTCCGACCACCTCTCGCCCCCGACGGCGAACCACATCGCCTACCAGCAGTACCGCGAGTTCCCCGAGGAGCTGTTCGCCGAGTTCGAGGACACCCTCAAGTTCTGGTGGGGCTACATGCCCGGCGAGACCGCGTACCCGTGGATCTTCGCCAACGACGGCACCGTCGCCCGCGTCGGCCTGACGATGCCCATCGGGATGGACCTCGAGGATGTCGCCCACCCCGAGTCGTACAAGCTCCTGAAACCGAGCGACGACGGCATTCCGAACGGCGCAGAGTACATCCGTCGCCTGCTCGAACTCGAGTACGGCGACGAGTACGACGTCGAGGAAGACATCCCGATCGTCGAAGATCGCGGGAAGTCGAAGGGGACCGAGACCTACCCCATCTCGTCGACGCGACCGATCGAGTCGCCGGTGGGCGCGAACATCGCCGTCGCGGGCGGCGCGATGGGGACGACCTCGGCGTTCCACGAGGGCGGCTACCACGTCGCCGTTCGCACGGGCAAGATCGCTGGACGACTGGCGGCGACGGACGGTCTCGAGCACTACAACGAGGTCTGGAAGCGAGCGATCGGCGACGAGATCCTCCGGAACGTCGCCTTCGCGGACATCGTCAAGGACTACGAGCCGGACGACTGGGACTGGGCGTTCGACGTCATCAGCGGGATGCAGGGCTCGAGCAGCGGCGACGGCCCCATCCTGGAGAAACGGCTCACGTCGGGCGTCGGCGGCGCAAAGATCCTGATGGCCTACAGGAGACGGAAATTCAAGTACCGGAACGGGAAGTACGTCCAGTTGAGCGAGGACGAGTACGTCTACTGATCGCTGAGCGACGAGGTCGGTACCGCGGCTCGAGTACCAGCGGGCGCCTCGAGACACCACGCTTTTTCACCTCCGGGACCGTTGCCTCGACCAGCATGTCCGTCGAGCACGACGTCTTACCGTTCGTCGACAACCTGGTGTACGAGCCCGAACAGGTCCACGACCACGGCGTCGACCTCACGGTGGCCGCCGTCTACGAGGTCGCCGGACCCGGTCGCCTGGACTTCGGGGGCGACGAACTCGAGGACGCCGACCTCGAGCCGGTCGGTACGGAGCCGCGAAACCCGGACGACGAGTACGAGTGGTGGACCCTCGAGGGCGGCCAGTACGTCATCCAGTACAACGAGTTCCTGACGGGTGCCGAAGACGACGGACCGCTGGTCCTCCAGCCGCGTCACGAGTTGCTGGCTCGAGGGGGATCTCACCCGACCGTCTACGTCTTCACGCACCTCCCGTTGCTCCCGCTCTCGATCCCGGCGGGGGGTATTCGGATCAAGGAGAACGCACGGGTCTCGACGTTGCTGGCGCTCGATTCGGGCGAGGGCTCGCAATCCGGTAGGACCGACGGTTCCGAACCGGTCGACGCTCGAGGGGACGTGGATCGCTAAAGAGCGAACGCTACGTCTCCGCCGTTCGAGCCGCCTCCATCAACGCCTCGACTCGTTCCCGTGAAACGGGATTCGTCGTCTCCCCGCCTTCTTTCAGCGTCGTCCCGACGATCGCCCCGTCCGCGCCGACCGCAAAGGCGTCGTCGATCGATTCGGGCGTGACGCCGCTGCCGACGAACACCGGCACTGGGACCGCCACCTCGCGGTCGACCGTCGATACCGCTTCGACCACTCGCTCGAGATCCTCGAGCGACGTCGTCTGTCCGGTGCCAGCCCCAGAGACGATTAGCCCGTCGGCCCGTCCACGGACCGCCGTCTCGAGGGCGGTCTGTGCCAGCCCCGCCTCCCCGAGGGGCGTTGCGTGCTTGACGTCCACGTCTGCAAGGATGGCCACGTCGGCCTCAAGGCGATCGCGGAGCCGGACCGTCTCGTGCGCTCTCCCCTCGACGATGCCCTGGTCCGTCGTCGCGGCGCCGACGTGGACGTTGACCCGGACGAACGAGGCCCCCGCTGCCGCGGCGACCGAGAGGGCGGCCTCGGCGTCGTTTCGCAGGACGTTGACGCCGACCGGAACGTCGACCGCGCTCGTAATCGTCGTCACGAGTGCCGCCATTTCGGCGACGGTGTGGGTCGGCACCTCGTCGGGATAGAACGGCGAGTCGCCGAAGTTCTCGACGACGATGCCGTCGACGCCGCCGGCCTCGAGCGCGGCCGCGTCCTCGAGCGCGCGAGTTCGGATCGCCTCGCGGCTTCCTCCGTAGCCCGGCGATCCAGGGAGCGCTGGGAGGTGGATCATTCCGCAGATTGGGCGTTCGGTTCCGAAGGCGTCGCGGTGATTCCAGTCCATACGCGTCGTGCTCGGGCGAACCGTATTACTGTTGGGAGGAACAGTTCGCGTCTCGCGTTCCACGCGTACCAATAGTACAAAAAATATAGTAATATGGTGCATTTCGTTTCGAACGACGCTCCCCTCGAGTGAACCGACGGCAAACTCGAGTCGAATCGAACGCGAATCCTCGATTGCGGCAAGGACGTCGCTTGTCGGGCCGGTTTTCCGCATCGAACTCGTCTCTTCGCTCGATGACGAACCTGTTCTCGCCACTGCGGCTTCGCGATCTCGAGATCCCCAACCGCATCGCCGTCTCGCCGATGTGCCAGTACTCCTCGCCGAACGACGGCCTGGCGCGGGAGTGGCACCGCGTCCACCTCGGCAGCCGGGCCGTCGGCGGGGCGGGGCTGGTGATGGCCGAGGCGACGGCCGTCGAGGAACGCGGACGCATCTCGACGCACGACCTGGGCATCTGGAGCGACGCCCACGCCGAAGCGCTCGAGCCAGTCACCGCGTTCCTGAAATCGCAGGGGTCGGTGCCGGCGGTCCAGCTCGCCCACGCCGGCCACAAGGCCAGCAAGAACCAGCCCTGGGAGGGGAACGTCCCCGTTTCGCTCGCAAACGGCGGCTGGGAGGTCCTGTCGCCCTCGCCCGAAGCGTACCCATTCGAGCACGAACCCGAAGAAATGCGCCGGGCCACCACGGGGGACATCGAGGGCGTGATCGACGCCTTCCGCGAGAGCGCGAAACGGTCGCTCGCGGCCGGCTTCAAGGTCGCGGAGGTCCACGCCGCCCACGGCTACCTGCTCCACCAGTTCCTCTCGCCGGTGACAAACCGCCGCGAGGACGACTACGGCGGCAGCTTCGAGAACCGGACCCGGATCGTCCGGGAAGCGACAGCGGCGGTGCGGGAGGTGTGGCCCGACGACCTTCCCGTATTCGTCCGCATCTCTGGCACCGACTGGCTCCCCGACCGGGAGTCCTGGGACCTCGGGCAGTCGAAGCGCCTCGCTGCCGACCTGGTGGACCTCGGCGTCGACCTGATCGACGTCAGCTCCGGCGGCGTTCACCCCGACCAGCAGGGACCGTCGGGACCGAACTACCAGGTGCCCCTGGCGGAGGGGATCGACGAGGCCGTCGGCGACGAGGTCGCCGTGGGCACGGTCGGCGGCATCACGCGAGCCGAGCAGGCCGACGCCCTCGTGCGAAACGAACGCGCTGACCTGGTGCTCGTCGCTCGCGAGTTCCTGCGGGATCCGTACTTCCCGCTCCGGTGGGCCGACGACCTGGGGCTCGAGGGGCCCGAGTGGCCGGTGCAGTACCGGCGAGCCGTCGGCAAGTGATCACGGTCGAGAATTCAATCGGTCGGCTGACCGACCTCGAGTCCTTCCCGTGAGCCCTCGGTAATCGGGAACCCGTCGTCGCCTCGCGGGGCGTGGACTCGCTGGGGGAAGGGAATCTCGATCCCTTCCCGCTCGAATCGCTCCGTCACCGCCTCGATCGCCGCAGTCTGGGCATCGAGCTGGCGACGCTTCGTCGGGTCGCCGATCCAGACCTGGAGTTCGAGGACGATCGCCGAATCGCCGAACCGCCTGGCGACGACCTGCGGATCCGGACTCGTTCGGATTTCCTCGAGGTCCTCGACGGCGTTGACGACGACCGCCCGCGCCCGCTCGAGGTCGGTGTCGTAGTCGACGCCGATCTCGACGTCGACGCGGAGCTGGTCGTTTTCGGAGTAGTTGACAAGCTGGCTGTCGGTGATCTCGTCGTTCGGTACGAGGACGTGTTTCTCGGTGAACGTCTGTATTTTCGTGTTGAAGATGGTCACGTCGGTGACGATCCCGGTCGTGTCGTTGACCTCGATCCAGTCGCCGACGCGAAACGGCCGCGAGAAGAGCAGGATGAACCCGGCGAGCATCGCGGCGAGCGTTTGCCGGGCGGTGAGCGCGACGATCGCGGTGACCGCGCCGGCCCCGATGAAGATGTTGGTGAGGTCTACGCCCCAGATAGTGAGGATGAGCGAGGCGGTCCCGAGAACGATCGCGACGTCGGTGACGTGGTAGGCGACTTCGCGCTGGTGGGTCGTGATCGCGTCGGTCTCACTGAGTTTGTCGATCGAGCGGTTGACGAACCGGATCGCCAGGTACGCGACGGCCACCAGCGCCGCGGTAACGAGTTGCTGGGCAGCCGTGAATCGATTGACCTGGGCCGTCTCGAGCGTGTACGCCAGCACGTAGGTGACGTGCCAGACGACGCTGAGCGCGTAGACGGAACCGGCGACGAGCACGCCCATCGCCGCGACGGTCGTCGCTTCGGCGACCTGGACGCCGTAGCGGCGTCGAAGGGAGGGGTGGCCCAATCGGGCGAGCCAGAACCCGAGAACGACCCCGAGTACGATGACGACGGTCGCCAGTAGTTGCGCCTCGAGCGTCGAGAGGTACGTCTCCTGAATGGAGGGAAGCGGCTCCGGGCGAAGCGCCTGGAGCGGGCGGACAGCGGCGACCATACGAACGGCGCCTATGGGTGCAACGATATAAGGAGCGCGGCCGGCAGTTTCAACGTCGGTAGCGATGGTGACGGGAAATGGCTCGAGACCCGATCAGTCGTCGGTCCACTTGATCGAGCAACCCCGGGAGGGCTGCCACTCGAGGTCGACCGATTCGCCGGCGAGGACGTCGTTGATCGCCTTCCGAATGTGGTAGCGACTGGGCTCGTCGTCGGGGTTCGGTGCGTCGTCGAGTCGACCCTGGTAGACCAGCCTGAACTCGTCGCCGTCGCGTTCGAAGAGGAACGGATCGGGCGTACAGACGGCACCGTAGGCCTTCGCGACGGCCTGGGTCCGATCCCGGAGGTAGGCGTCGTAGGCGATCGTTCCGTCCTCGACGAGTTCCTGCATCCGGTCGAAGGAGTCCTCGGGATACTCCTCGGAATCGTTCGAGTTGATTCCGACGACCGCCACGTCGTCGTACTCGGCGGCGATGTCGTTGAGCAGGTCGATCTTCGCCTTCGCGTACGGACAGTGGTTGCAGGTGAAGACGACCAGCAGGGCTTTGGCATCGGCGAAGGACTCCAGCGTGTAGGTCTCGCCGTCGACGCCCTCGAGTTCGAACGTCGGCGCGGGGTCGCCGGCCTCGAGTTCGCTCTCGGATTCTTTCATGACCATAGGGGAGTGTGCAACCGTATCCTCCTTAAGCGCCCCGTTCCCGAAATCAGATGTCGAAGAAGATCAGCAGGCTAAAGAGCGCCACGGCGACGCCCATCGCGCGAGTGACCGCGACTTTCCAGTCAACCGGCTCCACACTGAATCAGGATCGTTTGCTGCCGATGGAGTCCAACTGTTCTTCGAACCGGGCGAGTTTGTCGGGCCAGAGCGCCCCGGCGAGTCCGACCGCGATGACGACCGTTCCCGGTATCGGATTGACCATACCTGGTAGTTACAGTTCGGCGACATATTCTTTCTGCTCGCTGTACCGCGGGAGGATCGAAACCGGGCTCGAGTGCCAATTCCGCGGCCTCGCGGCCGTAACGGTAGGCTCGAGCCCGATGATCTTGCAAGGGAGATGCATTTGCGCGTCCTGCTCGCAGTAACAGTGTACGGAGGCACCCATGGTACGCCAGATCACCGCCGAACGACTCGCCGATATGATTGACGAGGGCGAGTCGTTCACGCTCATCGATACGCGCCCGGAGGACAGTTACGAGGGGTGGCACATTCGAGGCACGAAGAACGTTCCCTTCGGGCCGAACGACGACCTCACAGAGCAACAACGAAACCACATCGGTAACAGCGACGACGCCGGATCCATCGTCGCAATCTGCGGGAAAGGGCTCACCTCGACGTCGTTCAGTTTCGAACTCGAGACCATCGGGTACGATGACGTCAGCGTCGTGAAAGGTGGGATGGAAGACTGGAGCAAAGTGTACGAGGTCGTCCCCATCGACACCGAACGCGAGGATCTCGTGATCGTCCAGGTACAGCGGCGAGCGAAGGGCTGTCTCGGGTACGTCGTCGGCTCGAGCGCGTCGGGACGAGCCGCCGTCGTCGATCCCACCCGCCAGACGGACCGGTTCAAGGTGGTTACCGAAGAGGCCGGCCTCACGATCGAGCGCGTCCTGGACACGCACGTTCACGCCGACCACGTCTCGGGCGGCCGGACGCTCGCCGACGAACTCGGCGTCCCCTACCACCTCGGGGAACGTGCGAGCGAACGCGGCGTCGAGTACGACTACGAACCGCTAGCCGACGGGGAGACGATCGACGTCGGCGGCGTGGAATTCGAAGCGCTTCACACGCCAGGGCATACGACGGAGATGATGAACTACCGCGTCGACGGCGAGGCCGTCCTGACGGGGGACACGCTGTTCGTCGAATCCGTCGGACGGACGGAACTCCAGTTCGGCGACGAGGACGCCGCTGACGGCGCCGAGTTGCTCTACGATTCCCTCCACAAGACGCTCCTCGAGTTTCCCGAGGACACGCGCGTCCTGCCCGGCCACATCTCGGTCTCGGCGGACGGCGTCTACGAGGTGGGCTCGCCGGGCGACGCGATCGAGGCCCGACTCGGGACGCTTCGAGACGAACTCGAGCTCCTGGGCCTCGAGAAGGAGGCGTTCGTGAGCCGCCTCGTCGACAACACGCCCGAGAAGCCAGCGAACTACGAGCGCGTCATCGAAATTAACACCGGGCAGGAGACGCTCGAGGACGAGCAGGAGGCGACTGAACTCGAGATGGGGCCGAACAACTGCGCGGCCTGATCGCTGCGTTCTCAGCGACGCTATCCTCCTCGAGTACGACGACGCGAGACGTTCATTTACCCAGAATGTGCCGAGAAAACGCCGATTCTCGATGTCGCTACTACCAAATCAGTGGTCTCCGTTTTACGGTCGTGCTCGTCGAACGACGACTACGATGAGCGTCTTGACGGAACTCACGATCCCGGCCGACGAGTTCGTCCTCGCGGATACGTTGACGGCGTCGCCGGACATGCACATCGAGATCAAGCGCGTCGTGGGCGGGAAGTCCACCGTCACGCCCTACCTCTGGGCCTCCGGCGAGGGGTTCGACGCCTTCGAGAAACAACTCCGGGACGACGACATGGTTCGGGAGGTCCTCATGCTCGAGGAGCAAGACGAGCGGTCGAACGATGACGGCACGGAGGAACGATTTTACCGGGTGACCTGGGAGATGGACGTGCCAAATCTCATCACGGCCGTCTCGGACGCGAGGGCGACCGTGCTCGAGGCGGTGAGCAACGAAGCACACCGATGGGAGGTGAAGATTCTCTTTCCCGGCGAGCAATCCCTCTCTGACTTTCACGAGTACTGCGTCGAACACGGCTTTTCGTTCGAACCCCAGCGCGTGTACCGGCCCGAAAACCCGGAAGAACAGGCGGAGTACGGCGTCACAGCCGAGCAACAGGAAGCACTCGAGGCAGCCTATCACGCCGGATACTTCGACGTCCCCCGCGATCGAACGCTGACGGACCTCGCGACCGAACTCGACATCTCGCGAAACGCGCTGTCCGCTCGGCTCCGGCGCGGCCAGCGAAACCTCCTCGCCAACACACTCGTGCGCGAAAAGTGAACGATTGTTCACGGCTCCCTTCGTGGTGGTGAGACGGGACCCGTTATAAACGCCGTGCGTGCTACCACAACAGACCTATCCGCTCGCCTCACCAAGGATAAATCGGCGAAGGGAGTGGTATTATGTACACTATCGAACGGTCTACAGCACCCGCTGCGAGGCGTACAGGAGACAGTGTGGGGAACAGTCTTGCAAGTATCGGTAAAACCAGGAGTGCGTATCTGTTAGAATGACAATTGACCACCAGAATTCACCGTCTGTCAGCCATCGTGTCGTGAACGCGGTCGCCAGGAAGGAGGGGATCGATCCGATCGATCTGGAACCGCTGTATCACGCGATCGATCCGGATAGCCTCGACAGGCTGTTCTCGAGCGAGGCGGCAGCCGAGGACCGGGCGGCCGACGAACTCACGTTTACGTTCACCGGCTATCGAGTCACCGTCTCCGCCGACGGATCGGTCGACGTGGCCACGATCAGCGGAGACGGCGGGCAACCGAGTTCGATCGACCGGTCAGCCACACCGTCAGGCGAACCGAACACCCCCGATTGAGCGAGCACCGACACGACTGCCGGTGTGGCGAAATCGACAAGATGTCATGAGGCAATCTAGTTTCTCGGTGGACCGAGCATCGCGTCGGTTGCGGTTTGGTATCGGTCCCGACTCGCTCGAGAGTGACGTCTCGAACCGACAAAAGTGGGAGAACTGCTCGAGCTAGCTGACTACGAACGGTCGACTATCCTTCGGCGGGGGCCGTCGCCTCGGCCTGCTCGTACTTGTCCTCGAACTCCTGGATCAGCTGACCCATCTTCGCGTACCAGTCGTTGAGCAGGCGCTGCATGTCGCCGGCGATCTTCGACGGATCGGTCGGCGAGTAGACGTGATAGTAGCCGCCCTGGTCGTAATTGACCTGTTCTTTCTGGATGAAGCCCGTCTGGAGCAGGCGCTGGACGGATCGGTAAGCCGTCGACCGCTCGCGGTCGACCGCCGCCGCGATTTCGTCTACTGTGAGCGGTTCCTCGGCTTCCACCAGCACCTCGAAACACGCTCTGTCGAGTTGTTTGAGGCCGTGAAAACACTCGAGGAGGCCCTCACAGACCATGTCTTGCTGGAGTTGCTCGGCCATCGAGTTAGGCATCAGTATCGCTCGTAGGTAGCGGCCGAGCCGTTAAAAGATTTGTGTATAGATTGCACAATTCCGGCTCGACCGACGCTGGAGGCCGGAAATCGAGGACGACGCCTCAGCGAGGGAATCGGGCCGACGGCGACGGAGTCGTTCTCGAATACTGCAAGAGCGACCGGCGATCGAAGAGGGCCTCGATTGGGGAGCGTTCGTTCGATCCGGGCATTCGTTCGACTATCGGCTTGATCCCGGCGAGTCAGGTTCGTACGTCCCCGTATTCACCCGAACGCCGAAGTCGAGCGAGACACGTTCCGAACCGCCGTCGAAAGAACTTTTCTCGCCGGACCCACTACTTCACACGAATGACGCTCCCTATCGACCCGGCCGAGATCGACCCCGACGACATCGGCGCGAAACAGACCACCCTCGAGATGGACCACGAGGACGCGATCGAGCACGTGCGCGGGGTGTTCACCGACGCCGGCTTCGGCGTCCCCGTCGAGTTTTCCCCCTCGGAGTTACTCAACGAGAAAGTCGACGCCGACCGGGAACCCTACTACGTCCTCGGGGCCTGCAACCCGGCCATCGCGGACGAGGCGCTCGAAGTTTCGGACAACAAAATCGGCGCGATTTTCCCGTGTAACGTCGTCATCTGGGAGGAGTCGCCCGGCACTCAGCGCGTCTACCACGTGAGCATCATGCGCATCGCTCGACTCGTCGGAATGGCTCCGGACGACGACGCGATGGCCGACATCGTGGCCACGACTAGCGAACTGGTCGACGACGCCTTCGCGAACCTCTAATCCCATGGGACACCACACTTTCGACGCCTCTCGGGCGGATAAACTCGAGCGCGCCGAGCGCCGGTACCGATTCTGCTCGAGGGAGGAGTTGTGCTGGGCGCTCGACCCCGCAGAAACCGACACCGTGGCCGACCTCGGGAGCGGGACGGGGTTTTTCACCGACGACGTGGCCCCCCACGTCGAGACGGTGTACGCCGTCGACCTCCAGGAGGCGATGCACGACTACTACCGCGAGAAGGGCGTCCCCGAGAACGTCGACCTCGTCACGACGGACGTGAGCGACCTCCCGTTCGAGGACGGGGACGTCGACGCCGCGTTCTCGACGATGACCTACCACGAGTTCGCGAGCGAGGCGGCCCTCGAGGAGGTCCGACGCGTCCTGGCGCCGGGTGGACGACTCGCCATCGTCGACTGGGCTGCGAGCGGCACCGGCGAGGACGGCCCGCCGACCGACGAGCGATACAGCGCCGACGAGGCGACCGAAGCCCTCGAGGCCGCAGGCTTCGCCCTCGAGCACGTGGCGGTCCGTCCGGAGACGTTCTTGCTGGTCGCAACGCTCGAGTAGCGTTCGTCCGAATCGCGACGATCGAACGACGATCACACCCGTTTTCGCATCCGCCCCCGAACGAACGGCCGCACCGGCGTCACCCCGAGGTTCACCCGCTCGAGTTCGAGTACGTCGAAGGCTCGGTCTGCTGCGAACAGCGACGCAGTTTGTCGAGTCAGATGACAGCCGCCGGCAGCCCGTTTCCAGAGCGGTTCGACCAGCGACTGGACCCGCTCGCGCCAGCCGTCGTCTCGAACGTGCTCGAGAAAGCGAAACTCGCCGCCGGAACGGAGGACGCGCTCGACTTCCTCGAGGGCGGTCTCGGTGCCCGGAATCGTACAGAAGACCAGCGAGGCGACGACGACGTCGAAGGACTCGTCCGGGTAGGGAAGCGACTCGGCCCGGGCGTCTCGCAGGTCGACCGCGAGGCCCAGGTCGGTGGCCGTCGACGCGGCCTGGCGGCGCATGTGTGGGTCGGGTTCGATGGCGTGGAACGTCACGTCTCCGTCGGGCACCTGGGCGAAGTACGGAAAGAGGGCGCCCGTTCCCGCGCCGACGTCGAGCACCCGGCCCTCGAGGCCGTCGACCAGGTACTCGCGGTGGGGACGAAGCAGGGTTCGTTCGGCGAGTGCGGTCGCCGGATCGTAAATCGCTGCGAGCAGCGGGTGGGAGGAATCGTCCGTCGCCATAGGGTCCGATACGTGCCGAAGGGCCATCCGTGTTGGTGGTTCCCTCGAGGAGGGCTCGGGCGACGAACCCAAAAATCACTACCCCATCGGGTGCCTTGAGCACTGCATGAACGTCTCCATCGTCGGCAGCGGCTACGTCGGCACGACGATCGCGGCCTGTCTCGCGGACCTCGGTCACGACGTCACGAACGTCGAGATCGACCAGGACACGGTCGACGCGATCAACGCCGGCGAGGCACCCATCCACGAAGCGGGCCTCGCGGAACGAATCGCCGAGACCGCGGGCGAGCGGTTGCGGGCGACCACCGACTACGGTGCCGTCCGGGAGACCGACCTCACTTTTCTCTGTCTGCCGACGCCCCAGCACGACGACGGAAGCCTCGACCTGACGGCGATGCGCGCGGCCTCGAAGTCGCTCGGGGCCGCCCTCGCCGAGAAGGACGGCGACCACCTCGTCGTCGTCAAGAGCACCGTTTTGCCGGGGACGACCGAGGACGTCGTCGGCCCGATCGTCAGCGAGGCGAGCGGACGACCTGTGGGCGAGGGCCTCGAGCTGGCGATGAACCCCGAGTTCCTCCGGATGGGCACCGCCGTCCAGGACTTCCTCGAGCCCGAGAAGGTCGTCGTGGGGGCGACCGACCCGGCGGCAGCCGACACCCTGCGGGAACTCTACGCTCCCATGCGCGAACGCGGGGCGGACTTCGTCGAGACCGGCGTCCGCGAGGCCGAGTTGATCAAGTACGCCAACAACGCCTTCCTCGCCTCGAAGGTCTCGCTGGTGAACGAACTCGGGAACGTCGCCAAGGCCTACGGCGTCGACGCCTACGAGGTGCTCGATGCCGTTGGACTCGACGACCGCATCTCCGAGCGGTTCATGCGCTCGGGACTCGGCTGGGGCGGCTCGTGTTTCCCCAAAGACGTCAACGCCCTCCGGGCGGGCGCGCGAGAGCAAGGCTACGATCCCGAGCTCCTGGACGCCGTCGTCCGCGTCAACGACGGGCAGCCCCGTCGGCTCGTGGACCTGTTATCGAACCACGTCGACCTCGAGGGCGCCCGGATCGCTGTCCTCGGCCTGGCGTTCAAACCCGGGACCGACGACGTCCGGAAGTCCCGCGCGCTCGAGGTCATCGACGCCCTCCTCGAGCGAGGCGCGACCGTCGTCGGGTACGATCCGGTCGCCACGGACAATCTTCGAACGGCGTACCCCGCGTACGCCGACCGCGACGGCCTCGAGTACGCCGCGAGCGCCGCGGACGCACTCGAGGGCGCCGACGGGGCCGTCGTCGCGACCGACTGGCCCGAGTTCGACGACCTCGCGGGGGCGCTCGAGGGGATGGCCAGGCGAGTACTCGTCGACGGGCGTCGCATCGACGTCTCCGACGCGGAAGCGGATCTCGAGGTCTACGAGGGGCTCACCTGGTGAGTGGCGAGTCGTCAGGGGGGCATTACTTCCATCGGAAATGCGAATAGTCACCGAATACACCAGTACGTTTTTCCAATCCGGGCGTCGAGTGCATTCCAATGGACGAGCACGCAGGGATCGAGTCCGCCGCATCCGACGGCGACGCATCATCATCACTCGCGGATGAAAACGCTGACGCGGACGGCGATGCGAACGCGACTAGCGACGCCGACGAGGAATCTCGCTCGTCAACCATCGATCACCCCCTCTCGCCCGAACAGGTCTGTATTCTACTCCCCACGCTCGAGGAGGCCGCAACGATCGGAGGAATCGTCGATCAGTTTCGCGAACGCGGCTACGAGAACGTCCTCGTCGTCGACGGCGACTCGAGCGACGGCACGCGCGACATCGCCCGCGAGCACGGCGCTCGCGTGCTGACCCAGTCCGGCTCCGGAAAGGGGCAGGCCGTCCGCGAAGCCGTCGAGTACATCGACGCGCGCTACGTCCTCATGCTCGACGGCGACGGCACCTACGACCCGGCCGACGCCGAGACGATGCTCGAGCCGCTGACACGGGGCTACGAACACGTCATCGGCAACCGCTTCGCGAACATGGATGACGACGCGATGAAGCGCCTCAACGGAGTCGGCAACCGGATGATCAACGGCGCGTTCGGGTTCATCCACGGGGCCCACTATGAGGACATCCTCTCGGGCTATCGCGCGTTTACTCGCGACTCGTTCGAGCGACTCCTCCTCGATTCCGACGGGTTCACCATCGAGACGGAACTCGCCGTCGAGTGCGTCCGCCACGGCGTCGAGACGGCCGTCGTCCCGGTGAGTTACCGGGCCCGCCCCGACGAGTCAGAGACGAACCTCCACCCCGTCTGGGACGGCGGGACGATCATCCTGACGCTGTACTCGCTGGCGAAGACGAACAATCCGCTGTTTTACTTCGGGAGCGTCGGCGCCGCGTCGGTCATCTCGGGAATCGCCCTCGCGGGCTACGTCCTCTGGCGCTGGATCCAGTACAGTTCCGGCCACGAAATCCTCGCCGTCGTCTCCGCGGCTGCCATCTTGCTCGGCGTTCAGTTGCTCATGTTCGGCGTCCTCTCGGATATGATCGTCACTCTCCACCGCGAACAGCGCCGACGCCTCGAGCAGGTTCGCCTCGAGAGCCGCCGGGATCGAGACGATCAATAGAACTGGTTCCGGGGTTCTCGAGGTGAGTCGAGGACTGACCAGGATGGACGTCGAATTGACACGGTCAGAAGGGACGTTGAACTGATACGGTCAAAGGGGGGCGTCGAACCAAACCGATCAGAACGGAAGCAGCGTCCGGACCTGCCGGAGAAAGCCGCCCGAGTGGTTCTTGCGATACTCCTCGAAGACGGGATGTAAGGCGTTGAGCAACTCCTGCCGGCTCTCGAATCGCTCCCGGTCGACGTGCTCGAGCGCCGTTTCGAGTCCGACCGTATTCCCGTGCGCGTCGTAGGGGATGTTGGCGTCGCCGAGTGCGGCCGAGACGTCCGCTCTCGAGGCGGGAAACGAGAGGTCACCTCGTTTGAGGCGGGCGTCGACGGCGGCGATGCCAAATTCGATGCTCGTCGGCTCGTCGTCGGGTCCGTTCGATGGTGGCCGGACTCCCATGGGGTACCATACCACCTCGGGACCGAAAATGGCTACGCTCTCGAGACGGCTCGAGCGCTCACGGATTTTCGCCTGCAGTGGGAATCTTTACGCCGGTCCGTCGCCCAGTTTCGACATGAGATGACCGAATACACGACGGTCTCGATCCCGAAGGATCTCGCGGCGCGCGTCGAGGAGACTATCGAGGGCACGAGCTTTCAGAGTACGAGCGACCTCACCCGGTTTCTCCTGCGGAGTATCGTGATCCAGCACCAGAAGTCCGGTCAGCTCACGGAGGCCGAGTTCGAGGAGATCGCCGAACAGCTCCGGGGGTTGGGCTATCTGGAGTGATCGGGCACACCGAACCGCCCGCCTCGAATACCCGATTGCACCAATCTGCTCGACTCGAGTAACCGAGCACACCGAACCGTTCGCTCCGGGTCGTCGCTCGAGGGCCACAGAACGCGAGAATCAATCGAGCGTCCTCGGTCTCGGTCTCGACCTCGAGTCACCCGAATTTTCCGGTGATGTAGTCCTCGACGCGCTGGCTCTCGGGGTTTTCGAAAATCTTCGTCGTATCGTCGAACTCCACGAGTTCCCCACCGGTGAGAAACACGGCGGTCTTGTCCGAAATTCGGGCCGCCTGCTGCATGTTGTGGGTGACGATCACGACTGTGTACTCCTCGGCCAGGGTCTCGACCAGATCCTCGATTTTCGAGGTGGCGACAGGGTCGAGCGCCGACGCTGGCTCGTCCATCAGGATGACCTCCGGATCGGTAGCAATGGCACGAGCGATGCACAGGCGCTGTTGCTGGCCACCCGAAAGGTCCAGGCCGCTCGAGTCCAGTTGATCCTCGACCTCCTCGAGCAACGCAGCGCGCTCGAGGGCGGTGCGAACCTGCTCCTCGAGGTCGTCGTCCTTGCCCTGGACCCGGAGTCCGTAGGCGACGTTGTCGAAGATGCTCTTCGGGAAGGGGTTCGGTTGCTGGAAGATCATGCCGATCTTCCGGCGGAGGGCGACGGGGTCGACGTCGTCGTCGTAGACGTTCTTGCCGTGGAAGAACAGGTCGCCCTCGACGCGAGCAACGTCAATGAGGTCGTTCATGCGGTTGATCGATCGCAAGAACGTCGACTTCCCACAGCCCGAGGGGCCGATGAGCGCCGTCACCCGTCGTTCGGGAATGTCCATCGTGATGCCGTCGAGCGCCTGGGTGTCGCCGTAGAAGACGTCGAGGTCGCGCGACTGGATCACGGGCGACTCGACCCCGGGCGATCCTCGCGGGCTGGCGATCTCGGTCATCGAGGTCACGCCGGAGTCGCCGGTAATGCTCTTTGAGAGTTCCCCGGATTCGGGTCGGTTGGCGGTCATGCGCGGTAGGTCACTAGTCACCCCTCGAGCAGTTACCTGTTGTGGAAGTATACACCACCTCGAGGCCGCAAACGTGCCGAGACCACGAACGTGCTCGAGACGAATCGCGATCTCAGTTCCATGGCTCAAAGAGCCGTTTCACGTTACCTGACAATTATACGCGGTCAGCGTGAATCGTCGATCGATGAAACGCAGGACGCTCCTAGCTGCTCTCGGTACGACGACGGCGTTCGCCGGCTGTCTCGCAGACAGTTCTCGAGGAGCGGACGAAAACCGGACGCCGGACGAAACAGGTTCTCCGAACGAGACCGATACCACGAGCGAGACAACCGGCGAGGACAGCGATAAGGCGGTCGATGGCACGGTTCTCGCCCATTTCGACGACGGGCCAACGCGGCCTGAATGCGAACGAGATGCCGAAACGATCCCTGTCGAGTACAACAGTGGCGAGACGCGAGCGTTCGAAACCGCGGCGACGATCCCATACCCTGACGCACCGACGGAATTCACCGAGGACGACGTCGTCCAGTTCGTCGACGATTTCGAGCACACGTACGTGAACCGCTCCGTTCTCTGTCGCTCGAGTTCGCGGTCAAATCACGTCCTCGGCGTCCAGTACGACGTGCGTCGGCGGAAAACGTTCGACCGGGACGACGACGTCACGACCGTCTTTCTCCTCAGAGCGCGCGGCGCCTCGTCGATTCTCCACGAGGATGGCAGCGTTTCGGCCGCAGGTATTGCGTACACGGGCGTCGTCTACGCCGTGGACGAGACCGGTGCGGCCAGAGCCGAGTTCGACGATGCACAGAGACTCGAACCCTACGAGTACGAGGCGAACGCCCCGGATCCCCTCGAGACGGGGGAACTGGTCGTGGTCTTCGACTGATGGAGGAAGTCGTTCTCGGCCGTGACGGGGTTATTCGGCCAAAATTGGCTGCTACATCGATGTCGATCGGCCGGTGCTCGAGTCCCGTTCTTGCCGCGAATCGAAAATCTCCGCGTACCACTCCGCGGCCAGCGACTCGAGGTCGGCGCTCGCCGCCGTCGCGGAGTGTGACTCTCCCATTCCGCGCCAGGTGACCGACACCCGCGAGATCGGGACCAGCGCCAGGCCGCCGACGGTGACCGGCCCCTCGCTCGTCCGCACGATCCACTCGGTTCGCAGCCAGGAGGCCGAGCGGGTGACCGACTCGACGCTCCCGCCGGCGGCGACCCACTCCTCGACGAGCGATTCGGTCACGCGACGGACGCGACGCTGGCCGAGCCAGTGAGCGGCGATACCGGCGGCGACCAGCGTTCCGAAGGCGACGAGGGCGAACTCGAGGCCGCCCGCGGTGAGGTTCGCGGAGGCCGCGAGGCCGGAGGCCACGAGGACGAGGGCGACGACCCGCAGGTCGAAGGCGTTGGGGACGGTGCCGTCCCAGTCGGTGCGCGCGGCGGCGGACTCAAGTGACATCTGAGGGTCGCTTGTGAGCGTGTTTGGGTAGGTTCGAGGGTGGCCAGATGCACGCGTTAAGTGGGTCGACGTCGAGTTGGGTCCCGGTTTCGAGGACGATTGAGTGGTTCACAACCGAAGCGCCGCGTGACCGCGTCGTCCCGACGAGGACCTGCCCTCCCCCGGGTCACGGCGCTCTCGCTGCGTACGCCGCGCTCGAGCGCCGTTCCCGGCCGTGTGTGTCGTGGTCGTGGCGGTGCTGTGGCCTGGCGGTGGCGTCCTCTCGAGCGGTAACGACGATGAGCGACGGCGTACTCGAGTCGCGATTTGGATCCAGGTGACACCGACGTTAGCGGAAATGTATGTACGTCCGGCGTCTACGAGAAGGTATGAGCGACGACTTCGAGATTACCGCCGACCGACCCGACAGCCCCATTCAGACCACCGGCACCGACCACATCACGCTGATCGGTTCGAACGCCGAGGACACCATCGCCTACTACCGAGACGTGCTGGGGATGCCCCTCGTCCTGAAACAACCGAACCTCGACGACCCGACATCGACGCACCTCTTCTTCGACACCGGGGACGGCCGGATCATCACGTTCTTCGTGAGCGACGACCGCCAGTCGAACCCGTCCCCGCTTCGCCACCAGATCGGTTCGGTCCACCACCTCGCGTTCAGCATCGATCCCGAGCGCTTCGTCGACACCCGGGAAGCCCTCGAGGAGGCCGGCTACGGCTACAACGAGTTCGATCGGGGCATCTTCCACTCCCTCTATACCAGGGACAACAACGGCCTGACCATCGAACTTGCCACGGACAAGTTCTCGATTCCCGACGACCGCCGTGCCGAGGTGCTCGCGACGACCCAGCGGCTCCGCGAGGAGGACGGCTCGGACTTCGCCGAGGAGCGACACATGGAGGCCGCCCTCGAGGAACTGGGGATCGACGTCGAGAAGCAGGAACTGCCGGACGCGCCGACGGGAGCGGGCGTCGATAACTGACGCCGAGTTCGAGTTCCGCCGTCTTACTAGGAGGGCGTCCCCTCCACCGAATACATCGTGAACTCCTCGCTCGAGACCAATCGATCCGCGTAGGGCTCGCGCTCGATTCCTTCCAGGGCTTCCTCGGAGTGGTGGAGTTCGTCGTACACCTCGAGTTCCCTCGCTTTATCGTAGGCACTTACGGTGAAGTAGTAGTCCGCGCCGTGGTAGGCCTCCCGGTAGTTGCCGTCCTCGAACTCCTCGACGAGGACCGCCCCGCTGGCGCCGCCGTCGTAGTTGATCTCGCTCCCGGCCTCGGTGCCGTAGTGGGCGTCGCCGTAGCGGTTGATTCCGTAGCCGAATCCGGCGTACAACCGCTCGTCGGCCCGGTGCTCGAGGGCGGTGTCGTAGCCGAACTGTTGCTGTTCGGTGACGTGCTGGGTCGGCTGGTAGATCAGCGGCGACGTGAACAGCGTCACGAGCGTCAGGACGAGACAGGCCGCGACGAAGACGGCGGCGAGCGCGTTCGCCCCCGGAGTCGTCAACGGTCCGGTCAGCCAACCGAAGAGGTGCGCGAGGGCGATTCCCGAGAGAATCGTCAGGACGACGTAGATGAACCCGACCTGTCGAAACGCCATCGTCGGCGTCCCGAGGAAGTAGACGACGAACATGCCGCCGAGGGGCACCAGCGCGAGCGCGAAGTAGGTGACGTACGAGCGGCCGTCGGGGTCGAGGCTCGTCCGCCCGAGCCACGTCGCGAGGACGAACAGCGCCGCGATCGCCCCGAGCACCGCGGCGACGAGGAACATGATCGCAAACAGTTCGAGTAAGCTGCCGCCCAGTTCCGTCAGCGAGCCGCTTCGTTGGCCGACGGTCGAGCCAGTCCCGATGTCGCGGCTGAACAGGCCGTAGACGAGCCCCGAGAAGGCGCGTCGGAACCGCGCGTTCGCGGCCGCCCAGACCACGAACAGGACGCCGAGCATGACCGCCGGCGCGAACAGCGACGGGTGGTGCACCATCGGGTGGTCGTCGTACCGGCGCTTCGCAAGGTACTGCACCCCGGCGAGCGCCCCGAGGAAGACGACCACGTTGATCATCTGCTGGGGGTGAACCAGCAGGAGGCCGATCCCGGCCAGGAACAGGCAGACGGTGAACGGCGAGATGCCGAACGGGAGGCGCTCGAGGTCCGACCGGCGGCTCACGAGCGCGACGGTCGCGAAGAGGGCGACGGGGACGACGAACAGCGCGTTGGAGTTCGTGTGCGGTCCCATGTGCGTCGCTACGTTGTTGATGGGGAGCACCATCCAGGAGGCGATGGCGGCGAATCCGGCAGCGGCGCCCGTTCCCGAGATGTCGCGTGCGATGAGCGGGACGAAGACGACGAACGGGACGAACAGGAGGACGACGGCGATCAGGAGCGCCCGCTCCATCGAGACACCGCCGCCGAGGTGGAGGGTCGTCGCAACGGCGTGGAGCCCGGGGTAGAACAGTTCGTGGGGCTGCATCGTCCCCTGGACGAAGTCCCGGACCCACCCCAGGTGGGTGAGCGAGTCGCCCATCCCCTGGAAGTGGTAGTTGCGGATCACCGGCAGGCTGACGATGCTCGTCACCGCGAGCCCGCCGAGGGCGATGGCGCCGGCCTGGTACCACCCTCGAGTGCCGATAGTCACCCCGACCGCGACGGCCAGCGCGAGGCCGAACGCGACCCAGGTGAGCGTCGGCGTGCCCGTGTAAATCGACGATTCGTACCCCGAAGGTGGGGACCGATGCGCGACGGCGATAGCGGTCGCCACGGCGAGAAACCCGACCGCGAGGACGAGATCCAGCAGGGTTCGTCTCTGCGTCATCGACTCACCCGTGCGAGGCGACCGTCGACGGTGGCTGGCGTGACAGTTCGCATTGGTGAAATGCCTCGAGAAGAGAGGGGTTTGTTATCCTCCGCCTACCCCCTCGCGACACGTTCGCGGTTTTGAAACGCCAGGGCGTCGCCCCGGAGAGCGACCGATTCGCGCACGCCGACCGCCGATATCGGTCCCGCTTTCACACGAATGGATCCCGTTCGAGGCGATGGACGACGCTCGAAGCGACGGATCGCGCCGCGGAAACCGGAGTAGAGCGAATCAAGCAGAGTCGGAGGGAGACAGACGAGTGCTCGGGCGGACGGTAGATACGGCCGTCTATGGACGGTGATATGGCCGCCTATAGACCGCGGATACGGCCGCCTACCGATCTCTAGGCGGTGATTTCTACAACGCACGACGCATCAACGATTGTGCCTGTTTTTACCGTCCTCGGTGGTGGTCACGGGACGACCGGTCGTCACCCTCGAGCTGCAACTGGTGGCGACCCCGCTCTCGACCATGGCATCGATACACATCGACACCCCGACGACGGATGGACGCACCCTTCGAACGACCGTTCGCCCCTCGAGCGACCTCGCCCGGTTCTTCACCGGCGACCCGCTCGAGGTCACCTACGACGTCGACCTCGAGTCGGTCCCCGACTCGCTGCTCGTCGTCCCGGCGCTGGCCCAGGTGTGTCCGGTCGCCTGGGCCGCTGGCGCAGACGTCTACGTCGATACCGTCGACACGAAGTTCGTCTCGGCGCTCGAGGACGTCCAGGCGGCCATGCTCGAGATGTACGACTTCCTCGAGGGTGGCGACCTCTACGCCCGCAAGGTCGTCGACGTTGGCTCTTCCGGTTCGGTCGCGGGCGGTGGCGCTGTCGGCAATGGTGACAGCGGCGGTACCGGCGACGGCAACAACAGCAGCGAGAGCGGCCTTCTCTTCACCGGCGGCGTCGACTCCACGTGCTCGTACGTTCGCCACCGCGAGGAGGAACCCACGCTGATCAGTATCCGCGGGTGGACGATTACGCCCAACCGTTCGGCCGACGAGCAGTGGAACCACCTGGTCGACCGGGTGACCGACTTCGCCGCCGACCGCGGCCTCGAGACCGCCTTCGTCGAGGCCAACATGCTCTCCTTCCTCGATCACCCGATGTTGCTCGCTCACTACAAACGCTACGTCGACGGTGGCTGGTACAGCTCCGTCGGCCACGGCCTCGGTCTGCTGGGGCTCTGTGCCCCACTGGCCGCCGCCCGCGGCATCGAGGACCTCTACATGGCCGCCACCCACTGGGACGGGATCGACCTCGAGTGGGGATCTCACCCCGACATCGACGACAACGTCCGCTGGGACGGCACCCGATGTCACCACGACGCCTACGACCTGACCCGCCAGGAGCGCCTCGACGTGCTCGCCGCGTACGTCGAGAGCGACGCACCAGACCTCGAGCTTCAGACCTGTAACGACCGCATGGACGGCAACTGCGGGGTCTGTGAGAAGTGCTACCGGACGGCCGTCGGCCTCCGACTGGCCGGCCTCGAACCGACCGAACACGGCTACCCGTTCACCGACGACCGGTACCACGACCTTCGACGAGGGCTCGAGGGCGGCCGCTGGATTCTGGGCCAGGACGAGCGCTACATGTGGGAAGACATCCGTGACCGAGTTCGCGAGACCGAGCCGAGAACGGCGGCCGAACGCGCGTTCTTCGCCTGGCTCGAGTCCGCCGACCTCTCCGAGATCGTCGACAACTCGGGGTCGCCGCTGCGCCATCGCGTGCTCCGGGCGGGGGCCCGCAACGCGCCCGATCCGGTGTACACGACGCTGTACCCCGCCTGGAGTGTGGCGAAAGCGAGCTACCAGCGCCTCCTCACCAGGCGGTGAGCGGATCCGGGAACCGAGACCGACGGGCCGGGTGGCCGGGTAGCCGAGCGAGCGACCGGGTAGAGCCGACGAACCACCGCGGCGCGCGCTGTCGAGCGGCCCGAGCACCGCGAGGGTCGCTGTCCAATTCGCGCGAGGGGTGAGGAGCGCAGCGAAGCGAGCACCGCAATCGGCTGGGGAGGGCGAGGTTACTCAAGGGATCTACCCTGGCGTTCATTGAAACCCCTGGTTTAGAAGCGGTGTGCGGGGAATACACGCTTACTGTGTGTGCATCTCGCTGTGTGTGCGGCTCACTACGTGTGCGAATTGCGCGTCGACGTGAGCATCGATCGAGCAGCAACTTCAGCTGGTGATCGTCGAGTTGTGCTGAATTCGGGGCGCGCCTCGGTCACTCTGGGTGATACGGGCTCGTTGCGACGTCGAGTCGATAGACGTCATCTGCAGCGTCGAAATCGTCGTCGAACGCGTAAAGATACCCGAGCCCCTCCGCTTGCATGTACGCGACGATCGCGGCATCGACGAACGAGAAGCACTCGTGCTGCCGGAAGAGGGCTTTTGCCGCGGCAAATTCGTCCGCCGTCAGGGAATCGATGTGAAATTGCGTATTCTCTTCCACCCGATCCAAAAAATCGACAGCGGCGTCGTGACCCGCGTGCGTCGTCAACCCGTTTAGCGTCTCCACGAGGACGTAGTCGAGAATTACCGCCTCCGGGAGAGCAGCGGCGTCGATTCGCCTGAGGATAGGGAGGGCGTCGTCGTGTGCACTGTCACGGCGATACGCCGCCGCAAAGAGCACGGTCGTATCGACGAGTGCGCGTGGCATCTATCTCAGCTACTCGAGGTCGACGCCCCACGCGTCGTGTTGGCTCTCGGCCTCCGTCGCCTGATCGCCGTCGTAACCGTCGAAGTCGCTGAACGTCCCGGTGCGCTGCTGGACGACCTGCACTCGGAGCGTCCCGTCGTCCTCGACGTGCCAGCGGAGTCTGTCGCCGTCGTCGATGTCGAGTTCCCGACGGATGCGAGCGGGAATGTTCGCCTGATTCCCCGACACCTTGCTCTCGGAGTCGACACGCTCACTGCTCATGTCCGAAAGTACGATGCCGCCACTCATAAAGTATAGTGTGCGCCCACACTACCTCGACAGAGTGACGAATACGTCCGCTGAACCTCGATTGGACCCTGAATTCCTCGGCTCGAGCCGTCGATAGCACGTTCGATGTTTGGGCTTGTGGGTTTCAGGACAGATTCTCGAAACTGGCCGAGCCAGGTTCTCTCCGAAAGCGGTCTCTCGAGGTCGGCGAAGGAAAACGAGAGGCCGGTTATTCGTCGGTCGTCGAATCTGTGTCGACGGCCGCCTCGTCGATATCCGTCTCGTCAGCAACGTCTACGTCGTCGGCCTCCATCTCCTCGGCGTCCACACCGAGTTCCGCCGGAATCACGTCCACGCTGGCGACCGCGTCGCCCGCCTCGACGTCCATCACCGTCACGCCCATCGTGTTCCGACCGACCGTCGAAATCTCGCTCGCCCGCGTGCGCATGATCTGGCCGCGCTCGCTCATCAACACGAGTTCGTTGTCTTCCGTGACCGCCTTCACCGCCGTCACCGGGCCGTTGCGCTCGTTGGTCTTGATGTCGATCAATCCCTTCCCGTACCGCGACTGGGTCCGGTAGGCCGAGAGTACCGTCCGCTTGCCGTAGCCGTTCTCGGTCACCGTCAACAGCGCCCGCTCGTCGCCCTCGTCGGTCGAGACCAGTCCCGCGACAGCGTCGCCGTCCTCGAGTTTGATTCCGTTGACCCCGCGGGCGTTCCGGCCCATGGCTCGGACCTCGTCCTCGTCGAAGCGAATCGTCATCCCCTGTTCGGTCGCGATGACCAGGTCCTTCGACCCGTCGGTGACGTCCACGTCGACGAGTTCGTCGCCCTCCTCGAGGCTGGCGGCGATGATACCCGTCGAGAGGATGTTGTCGAATTCCTCGCCCGACGTCCGTTTGACGTACCCGTGTTTCGTTACCATCGTCACGCATTCGCCGTCACCGAAGGCGTCGGTGTCGACGATGGCCGTGATGTCCTCGCCCGGATCGAGGTCGAGGATGTTGACGGCGGATTTCCCTCGTGCCGTCCGGCTCATCTCCGGGATCTCGTAAGTCTTGAGCCGGTAGACCTGGCCGTGGTTCGTGAAGCACAGCAGGTAGTCGTGGGTGTTCGCCCGGAAGACCGTCGTCACGCGGTCCTCGTCCTTGATGTCCGCGCCGATGATCCCCTTGCCGCCCCGACCCTGGGCCTCGAAGTTCTCGATCGGCATCCGCTTGACGTAGTCGTCCTCGGTCATGACGACGAAGACGTCCTCCTGGGGGATCAGGTCCTCGTGAGTAACCGTCCCCATGTCCTCGATGATCGAGGTCCGCCGGTCGTCGGCGTACTCGTCTTTGATCTCGAGCAACTCCTCTTTGATGACTTCGTACAGCGCCGACTCGCTCCCGAGGATGGCCTCGAGGCGTTCGATTTCCGCCGTAACCTCCTCGTACTCGTCCTCGATTTCGGCCGACTCCATCGAGGTGAGGCTCCCGAGTTGCATCCGAACGATGTGCTCGGCCTGCGATTCGGAGAAGTCGAAGGTGGCCTCGAGACCCGCTCGCGCCTCGTCGCGGTCCTCGGAGTCCTGGATAAGGTCGACCACGTCGTCGATGTTCTCGAGCGCCTTCAGCCGACCCTCGAGGATATGGGCGCGGTCTTCCGCCTCCTCGAGGTCGTACTCGCTGCGCCGGCGGACGACCTCCTTGCGGTGGGAGATGTACTCCTGGAGCGTTTCCCTGAGCGTGAGCACCTTCGGCTGGCCGTCGACCAGCGCGAGGTTGATGACGCCGAAGGTTCGCTCTAAGTGGTTCTCGAGCAGTCGGTTCTTGACGACGTCCGTGTTCGCGCCGCGCTTGAGTTCGACCACGATGCGGACGCCGTCGCGGTCGGACTCGTCGCGCAGGTCCGAGATGCCCTCGAGGGCGCCCTCGGTGACGTCCTCGGCGATGCGCTCGACCAGGCGGGCCTTGTTCGCCTGGTAGGGCACTTCGGTGACGACGATGCGCTCGCGATCACGCTTCCACTCTTCGACCTCGAACTCGGCGCGAACACGGATGCGCCCGCGGCCGGTCTTGTACGCCGAGTAGATGGCGTCGCGGCCGACGATGTTGGCTCCCGTCGGGAAGTCGGGCCCCTTGACGTGTTCCATCAGGTCCTCGACGGTCGCGTCGGGATTGTCGATGAGTTCGACCGTCGCGTCGATCACCTCCCCTAAATTGTGCGGCGGAATGTTCGTCGACATCCCGACGGCGATGCCCGAGGAGCCGTTCACGAGGAGGTTCGGGAACGCCGCTGGCAGGACGTCCGGCTCCTGGAGGCGGTCGTCGTAGTTCGAGGAGAAGTCGACCGTATCCTTGTCGATGTCCTCGAGCAACTCCTCGGCGATGGCGGCCATGCGGGCCTCCGTGTACCGCTGGGCCGCGGGCGGGTCGCCGTCCATCGAGCCGAAGTTCCCCTGGCCGTCCACGAGCGGATAGCGCATCGAGAAGTCCTGGGCCATCCGGACCAGGGTGTCGTAGATTGCCTGGTCGCCGTGAGGATGGAAGTCACCCATCGTCTCCCCGACGATCGAGGAGGACTTGCGGTGACTCGAGCGACTCGTGACGCCCATCTCGTGCATCGCGTAGAGGATGCGCCGGTGGACGGGTTTGAGGCCGTCCTCGACCCGGGGGAGGGCGCGCCCGGCGATGACGCTCATCGCGTAGTCGATGTAACTCTGCTCCATCTCGTCTTCGATGCGGACCGGTTCGACCGAGGCCGCGTCGATGTCCGTCGGGTCTGGTACTTCGGAACTCATCGCTCGAGGGACACCTCCGTTCGTCGGTGGTCTCGTCGCCGTGTCGATTCGTGTCGTGACTGCATCGTCGTCAGTCGGTGTGTGGCTGCGTACATGGCGCTATCAGATGTCGATCCACTCTGCCTCGGGGGCGTGGTCCTTGATGAACTGCTTTCGCGGCTCGACGGCATCACCCATCAGCACCGAGAACATGCGGTCGGCCGCTGCTGCGTCCTCGACTGCGATCTGCTTGAGGATGCGGTTGTCCGGATTCATCGTCGTACTCCAGAGCTGTTCGGGGTTCATCTCGCCAAGTCCCTTGAAGCGCTGGACCTGCGTTGGGTTGCCGTTGCACTTGTCCTCGACGATCTCGTCGCGCTCGGCGTCGGTCATCGCGTCGTAAGTCTTCCCGCGATACCGGATGCGGTACAGCGGCGGCTGGGTCGCGTAGACGTAGCCGCCCTCGAGCAGCGGACGCATGTGCCGGTAGAAGAACGTCAACAGCAGGGTCCGGATGTGGGCCCCGTCGACGTCGGCGTCGGTCGCCATGATGATCTTCTTGTACCGGATGTTGTCGATGTCGAACTCCTCGCCGATCCCCGCGCCGATGGCGGTGATCATGTTCCGGATCTCGTCGTTCTCGAGGATACGATCCAATCGGTGCTTCTCGACGTTGAGGATCTTCCCCTTGATGGGGAGGACGGCCTGGAACTCCGGATTGCGGGCCTGTTTCGCGCTGCCGCCCGCGGAGTCACCCTCCGCGATGAACAGTTCGGCCTCGTCGGGATCTTTGGTCTGACAGTCCGCGAGTTTGCCGGGGAGGGAAGTCGACGCGAGTGCCGATTTTCGCCGCGTGAGCTCTTCTGCCTTCTTCGCGGCCTTGCGGGCCTTCGCGGCCTCGACGGCCTTCATCACGATGGCCTGGGCGGTGTCGGGGTGTTCCTCGAAGTAGGTAGAGAGACCGTCGTGCATCGCGCTCTCGACGATGCCGCGCACCTCCGAGTTGCCGAGTTTCGTCTTCGTCTGCCCCTCGAACTGCGGATCGGGGTGTTTGATCGAGATGACCGCGGTGAGCCCCTCGCGGATGTCGTCGCCACGGAGGTTCTCCTCGAGGTCCGAGAGCAGGTCGTTCTCGCCCCCGTAGTCGTTGACCACGCGGGTGAGGGCGGTCTTGAAGCCCGTCAGGTGGGTCCCGCCCTCGCGCGTGTTGATGTTGTTGGCGAAGGCGTGAATCGAGCCCTGGAGCTCTTCGGTGGCCTGCATCGCCACCTCAACCTGGATGTTCTGGGCGTCGTCCTCGAAGTAGATGACGTCGTCGTGGAGGGAAGAGCGCGTCTCGTTGAGGTACTCGACGAACTCGCGAATCCCGCCGTCGTAGACGTAGGTGTCCTCGACCGGCTGACCCTCGTCGTCCGTCTCGCGCTCGTCACGGAGCGTGATCCGAACGCCGGAGTTGAGGAACGCGAGTTCGCGAAGCCGGTTCGAGAGTGTCGAGAAGGAGAACTCGGTCGTCTCGAAGATGTCGCGGTCGGGCCAGAAGGTGATCTGGGTACCTGTCTCCTCGTCGGGCTCGAGGTCGCGTACTCGCTCCATGTCTCCCTGTGGCTCGCCGTTCTCGAACGCGTGGGTGAAGACGCCGCCGTCGCGCTTGACGGTCACCTCGAAGCGTCCTGAGAGGGCGTTGACGACGGAAACGCCGACGCCGTGGAGCCCCCCGGAGACCTGGTAGGACTTGTTGTCGAACTTTCCACCGGCGTGGAGGACGGTGAGAATGACCTCGAGGGCCGGGCGGTCGTACTCCTCGTGGGTGTCGACGGGGATGCCGCGGCCGTCGTCGGCGACGCTCACCGCGCCGTCCTCGTGGATGGTCACGGTGATGTCGTCGCAGTGGCCGGCCAGCGCCTCGTCGATGGAGTTGTCCACGACCTCGTAGACGAGGTGGTGGAGTCCCCGCGTATCCGTCGAACCGATGTACATCGCCGGTCGCTTTTGGACCGCTTCCAGGCCCTCTAAGACCTGGATTTGTCCGGCGCCGTACTCGCTATCTTGAGACATACAAAACCTGATTGCGGGTAGTGGTCGGGGGGTAATAAAAGTCACGTACGCGCGCGAGCGCGCGATTTTCGGTCGGCTGTCACATGTCCCTCGAGCGATCGGTTACTCAGCGTCTCAAACTGGTCGTGGCACGTAGGCTTTCCTCGCCTCGAGCGCGCAGAGACGGAGCGAACGGAACGCGTGGAACGAACGAGTAGCGGCCGCCTGGAGCGTCGATCACTTTCACTACGGTAACGCACACCTTTTACCCCCGCCGCTACAACAGGACGACGATGACGTCGCTACAGTCGACACTCGGCGACGAGCCGGGGATCGCCGAGGAACTCGCTGACAACCAGCGAGCGATCTCCATCGCCGAGTTCTTCGAAAAGAACAAGCACATGCTGGGCTTCGACAGCGGTGCTCGCGGGCTCGTCACGGCCGTGAAGGAGGCCGTCGACAACGCTCTCGACGCCGCCGAAGAGTCCAGCATTCTCCCCGATATTTACGTCGAGATCCAGGAAGCCGACGACTACTATCGCCTGATCGTCGAGGACAACGGACCGGGAATCACGAAAGAATCGCTCCCGAAGGTCTTCGGGAAACTCCTCTACGGCTCTCGTTTCCACGCCCGCGAACAATCGCGCGGTCAGCAGGGAATCGGTATCTCCGCGGCAGTGCTCTACTCCCAGCTCACGAGTGGTAAACCCGCGAAGATCACCAGCCGAACCCAGGGCTCGAGCGAGGCCGAGTACTTCGAGTTGATCGTCGACACCGACGAGAACGAACCCGAGATCAGCGTCGCAGAGACGACCACCTGGGATCGCCCCCACGGCACCCGGATCGAACTCGAAATGGAGGCCAACATGCGCGCTCGCGCCCAGCTCCACGACTACATCAAGCACACCGCGGTCGTCAATCCTCACGCCCGCCTCGAGTTGCGCGAGCCCACGGCCCACTTCAAGTTCGAGCGGGCGACAGACCAGCTTCCCAAGGAGACCGAGGAGATTCGTCCCCACCCCCACGGAGTCGAACTGGGAACGGTAATCAAGATGCTCGCTGCGACCGGCTCCCACTCCGTCTCGGGGTTCCTCCAGGAGGAGTTCACCCGCGTCGGCAAAAAGACGGCCGATTCGATCATCGACGAGTTTCGCGACCGCCACTTCGGCCGCGAGATGGCCTGGAAGCCGCCTGCGAGCCACGAAGCCGCCGACGTCGCCGCGGCCGTCGAGAACTCCACGGCGAACAAGGGGGCGAAGGCAACGACCGACTTCGCCGAGGGAATCGCCGACGCCGTCTCGAGTCGGGACCGCATCGCCCACCACGAACTGTCGACGGTCGTCGAGGAGATCGCCGACGAAGTCGGTGACGAGTACGGCACGACGTTCGGATCGACGGTTCGCGAGAAGGCACTCGAATCGGCGTGGGCCGCCCTCGTCGGGCACGACGAGGCGGACGAGGAGGACGATCAGGACGAGCAAGAAGGCGCAGACGCCACGACCCCGGAAGACGTCTCCCGCATCGTCGCCGACCTCTACGAACTCAGCGACGACGCCACGAGCACCCGGAAGGACGACGAAGTCGTCCACGCCTTCGCCGTCCGCCTGGCCGGCACGTTCGAGGACCTCGAGGACGACCGCCATCGGCTCACCCGGAAGGCCCTCGAGTCCGCCGTCGACCGGGCCGCGGACCTGACCGAGGAGTACGACGACGTGGCGTTCGGCGAGACTGCCCGCGAGAACGTCGTCGAAGGAATCTGGGACGTGATGGTGACCGTCCCGGACGACACGCCGCTCGTTCGCGAACTCGCGAGCGACCGGGACGCCGCCAGCGACCTCGTCGAGGGGATGCGCGCGACGAACATCATGGCCCCACCGACGCGGTGTCTCTCGCCGATCACGGCAGATCTGGTCGAAGCCGGGCTGAAAAAGGAGTTCGACGCGGACTTCTACGCGGCGGCGACTCGCGACGCGGGCGTCTCCGGCGGTGACCCGTTCATCGTCGAGGCCGGCATCGCTTACGGCGGCGACCTCCCGGCCGAGGGCACCGCCGACGTCCTGCGGTTCGCGAACCGGGTGCCACTGGTCTACCAGCGCGGCGCCTGTGCGACCACCGACGTCGTCAAGAGCATCGGTTGGCGCAACTACGGCCTCGACCAGCCCGGAGGCTCCGGGATACCGACCGGACCCGCCGTGATCATGGTCCACGTTGCCTCGACGAACGTGCCGTTCACGAGCGAGTCCAAGGACGCCATCGCGAACGTCCCCGAGATCGAAGACGAGATCGAACTCGCCATCCGCGAGGCCGCTCGCGAACTCAAGCGCTACCTCAACAAACGGCGCTCGATGCAAAAGCGTCAACAGAAACAGAACGTCCTCGGCAAGATCCTCCCGGAGATGGCCGAGAAGGTCGCCGAAGTGACGGGGCGCGACCAGCCCGACATCGACGACGCCGTGGCACGGATCATGAACAACGTCCTGGTCGAGCGTCACCTCGAGGACGGTGACGGCGACGGTGGCGATGATGGCGACACATCGACGGTCAAACTCGTCGTCGAGAACCACTCGAGCACGAGCGAGACCCTCGAGATAACCGACATCGTCTCCGCCGAACCGCGGAACCTCTCCGACGGCGCCTCGGCTGTCGAGATGGACGGTGAGTGGTTCGTCTCCTGGGAAGCGGACGTCCCCGGTGGCGAGGAGGCGACTCTCGAATACGACGTGTCGAGCGAGGCGACGTTCGACATCGACGTCAAGGGCGTCGACGCGGAAAAACTGACGATCACATCATGAGCACGGACGAATCACAGGCCAGAGCACAGTTGATCGACCTCGCCGCCCAGTTCTACGACCAGTTCGAACTGGGCGAAATTCCCCACATGGAGGTCCCGACCCGATCGAAGAGCAACATCGAACTCGACGAGGAGGCCAACGTCTGGGTCTACGGCGACCGAACGTCGACCCGGAGCGCCAACTCCGTTCGCGGTGCCCGGAAGCTCCTCAAGGCTATCTACACCATCGAGTTCCTGGCAAATCAGCTCGAGGAGGATCGCTCCTCGACCCTGCGTGAACTCTACTACCTCTCGGAAAGCTGGGACAACGAGGAGGCCCAGTTCAACGACCAGGACGAGTCCAACCAGCTCGTCGAGGACCTCGAAATCGTGAGCGCGGTCACCCGCGAGGACTTCCACATGCGCCCCGAGGAGTCGGGAGCGACGATCATGGGGCCGCTGTACCTGCGCGAGCAGACCCGCCGGGGCGAGCGCGACATCCACTGCCAGGAGGACGTCGGCGAGGGCGGTTACCAGATTCCAAACAACCCCGACACGATCGAGTTCCTCGACAGCGATGCCGAGTTCATACTCTGCGTGGAGACCGGCGGAATGCGCGACCGACTCGTCGAGAACGGCTTCGACGACGAGTACGGCGCGCTCATCGTCCACCTCAAGGGTCAGCCCGCTCGAGCGACCCGTCGAATCACCAAACGGCTCCACGACGAACTCGAGCTTCCGGTGACGGTCTTTACCGACGGCGACCCGTGGTCGTACCGCATCTTCGGCTCGGTCGCCTACGGCTCGATCAAGTCCGCCCACCTCTCTGAGTACCTGGCGACGCCCGAAGCGCAGTTCATCGGCATCCAGCCCGCCGATATCGTCGAGTACGACCTCCCGACCGACCCGCTCTCGGACTCGGACGTCAACGCCCTCGAGAACGAACTCACCGATCCCCGGTTCCAGACCGACTACTGGAAAGAACAGATCGAACTGCAACTCGAGATCGGGAAGAAGGCCGAGCAGCAGGCGCTCGCCTCGCGCGGCCTAGACTTCGTGACGGACACGTACCTGCCGGAGCGACTCGAGGAAATGGGCGTCATCTGATTATCAGGACGTTTTCATTTCTGCGTCCGGTTCCGTCGCTTCGGTCGCCAGTTCGTCGTTCGCTTCGAATCCGTCGTCCATCTCGAGCGCGTCACGGATCGAACCGGCGGAGGGATCGGCGTAGGCACAGCGGTCGCAGTAGCAGTTCGAGCCCGCGTTCGTCGTGACGATCGGAACGCCGGCGACGACCAGTTCTTGCCGGTAGGTTCGTTCGACGCCGTTGACGACCGGCTCGAGACAGCCCGTGCAGCGTTTTTCGGGGGCGTGGACGCTCCGCTCCTCGATCGACCTCGTTCGACCGTTCGTCGTGATCGGTTTTCGACGCTCGAGACGGCTCCTGGCTGGCGGCGAAACGACGATTCCAGTACCGAGAGCGAGCGCGCCGACCAGGAACCCGCCGAGACTCGCGCTCGAGGCGACGATCCAGAGCCCGAGTGCCAGGAGGGCGAGTGACACGAACGTCGAGAGCCACCTCGAGCGTCGTGTCGGTTCGTTTCCCGCTCGAGCGGACGGACTCGCTCGCTCACGAGCGGGCGAATCCACCGACGGCGAATCGTCGGCGTGGAGGACTGTCCGCTCTGTTCGGTCGAAGTAACAGATCGCCGCGTAGATTGCGTTCGCGAGTCCCATCGTCCACCAGACCGTGATCGCTGCGATCAGCAGGTGGGTTCGCGTGGAGCCGAGGCTCCGTCGCACGAGGGTCGCGCTGTCGTCCGTTCGGTCCTCGACTCGCCAGCCGTCTTCGACGTGTCGTCGGACCCGGCGGCGGAGTCGCGCTCGCTGCGCCGGGCTCGCAGTTGACTGCAGGCCTGACGACCCCCGGGAGCGTACGGCCCACTGCAGCAGTTCGGTCACGGCTCCGCTCGAGGTGGCTTGATCCCGGCTGGAATCGCCGACGTCGCCGTCGACAGCCGTCCCGCACTGGCCACAGAAGTTCGCTTGCCTGGAGAGGCGACTCCCGCAGGATTCACAGAACCGACTCGAGGCTCGAGGTCCGTCCATCACCGGTGAGTACGGGTCGCGGGACGTAATTGTTGTGGGGACCACATGTTATGCTGACGGTCACGCGGACGGGACGATCACTCGTCCAGGACGACCGGGACGCCTCGCCTCGCCACGTCGAGCACGAACGCGTCGGCGTCGGTCTCGAGCGCCTCGAACGTGTCGTAGTGGATCGGGAGGACGAGGTCGGGACGGATCGTCTCGGCGAGGTCGGCGACGTCGTGGCGATCCATCGTGTAACTGCCGCCGATCGGCGGGAGCAAGAGGTCGACGTCCAGTCGCTCGTGGACCGAGAGGACGTCGGTGTCGCCCGGCCAGAACGCACAGATGCCGTCGATCGTCACGCCGAAGCCACAGCCCTCGCCCTCGGGGTGGTAGGGCGAGCCATCGTCGCGGGTGTACGGACCGTTCGGCTCGTTGTACGCGGGCGTCGTGAAGAGGTCGAGCGGGCCGAGGACGAACGACTCGTCCTCCCGGACTCGTTCGGCCTCGTAGGGGAGGGCCTCGGGTTGTTCGTCGACCCGGTCGATCTCGTCGGCGTCGACGGCCTCGTGAACCACGACGATGGCGTCCTCGTGCGCGACGCGCCGGATGCCGTCGGGGTCGTAGTGATGGTCGTGGCTCACGAGAACCAGGTCGCCGTCCTGCGGCTCGAGGTCGTCCAGCACGCCGTACCGGCCGGGGTCGAGGTAGACGACGGTGCCGGTCTCGCCCTCGAGGCGGACGGTCGCGTAGCCGAGCCAGTCGATGCAAAGCGAGTCGAAGGTGACGGTCATAGCGGCCTTTCGGCCAGCGAGCCGAAAAGGGTTGTCGCTGCGGTCGACACCGACGTCCCGGTTCCGACCGTTCGGCTACGACCGGGGCAGCACCTGGTTCTCGAGCCCCTCGTACGACCCTGACTCGAGCACGCGTTCGACGTTCCCGGCGACGATGTCCGCCAGGCGGTCGTAGTACTTCGGCGTGTGCCCCGAGTTGTGTGGGGTGATCTGGACGTTCTCGAGCGTCCACAGCGGGTGATCTTCCGGCAGGGGTTCGGGATCCGTGACGTCCAGCGAGGCCCCGCGGATGCCGTTGCGCCGGAGCGCCGAGACGAGCGCGTCGGTGTCGATGACCGGGCCGCGGGCGACGTTGATCACGACCGCGTTCGGCGGGAGGGTGTCGAACGCCGCCGCGTCGACCAGCCCCCGGGTCTCGTCGGTGAGCGGACACGCCAACACGAGGTAGTCGGTTCGAGAGAGCGCGTCGTGGAAATCGTCCGCGTCGAAGCCGTAAATTTCGTCCGCCGGGCCGTCCTTCTTCGGCGTGTAGCGGACGCCCTGGATGTCGACGCCGAACGGCTCGAGTCGCTCACAGACGGATCGACCGATCGCACCGAGGCCGACGACCGTCACCGTCGAGCCCTGCAACTCGTGGGCCTGGTAGTGGCGCCACTCCCGGCGGCGCTGACGGCGGGACGCAACGTGGAACCGGCGGGTGAACCAGAGGATCGCCCCTAGAACGTGTTCGCCGATGTTGGGGCCGTGGACACCCGACGCGTTCGTCACCGTAACGCCCATCTCCTCGAGGGTCTCGAGGGGCAGGTGGCCGGTGCCCGCGTAGGCACAGGCGAACAACTCTAGGTTCTCGGCGTGCTCGAGCAGCGACTCGTCGATCGTCATCCCGGTGACGATCTCGGCATTCCGGATCGCCTCCCGTTCTTCGGCTGGCGTGCTGGCGACGGTAATCTCGACGTCCGGGTTCGACACGCGTTCTCGTAGCGCGTTCGCGTACTCTCTGATGGGGGTTCCGTGCGTTCCCTTGCAGAGGACAAGTATCGAGAGGTCCTCGCCGCTCCAACCGCTGTCCGTCTCGGTCATATCGCTACCCTCACGTCGATTCCTCTTGAACCTGTGGTCGGTCTGGGCTACCTCGATCACTCTCCCCTGAACGTCGGCGACTCCTTCTCGAGAAACCCGCGCAAGCCCGCCGCGTAGTCGGCCGTCGACGCCAGGTCGGTAATTCGTTCCTGTTCCTCCTCGAGGTGGGCCTCCAGCCCGTTCGTCGAGGAGGCCGAAAACAGGCGCTTGATCTCCGCGTAGGCCTTCGTCGGACCGCTCGCGAGTTCCGAGGCGACGGCCTCGAGGCGGTCGTCGAACTGCTCGGAGGCGACGGCTTCGGTCGCCAGTCCCAGTTCGACGGCCTCCTCGGCGTCGATTGGCTCATCCAGGAACGCGATCCGCTGGGCCGTCCGCCGACCGACGAGTCGCGGCAAGAACCACGTCGCCCCGCCGTCGCCCGAGAGGCCGATCTTCGGGTAGGCGTACTCGAACCGGGCGTCCCCGGCGGCGAGGACGACGTCACCCGCGAGGGCGAGTCCGAGTCCGCCGCCGGCGACGACGCCGTTGACGCCCGTCACGACCGGTTTCGGCGCCGAGACGAGCGTCGAGACGGTTTCGTGAAGGGGCGTCGCGATGGCCTCGAGGCGCTCGGCGTCCGTCTCGTCGCCCTCGAACGTCGAGAGGTCCGCTCCCGTGTTGAATACGGCACCGGTACCGGTGAGCACGAGACACCGGACCGCGTCGTCTTCCGCTGCCTGTGTCACCGTCTCGGCGAGCGTTCGGGCGACCGTCGCGTCCATCGCGTTGTGACGCTCCGGTCTGTCGACGGTGATCGTCGCGATTCCGTCGTCGTGCTCGAGTCGAATGGCGTCCGTGTCAGTGTCTGTCCCGGTCATACGCGTCTCGAGGCTCGAGACCGAGAAAAAGGTGGGTGATCGCCGTGGCGCACGTGGACGATTCGCTGGTTTCGGCAGTCGACAGCAATCCTCGAGTTGGTCACACTATACCATTTGTAGTAATATCGAGCGAGCGCTCGCTCACGATGCTCGCTGTGCGCGACCTCCCTGATTCAAATCCCAACGTTCGTGTTTTCCTATTTGCGGCCCTCCTCGCTACGCTCGTCGGTTGTTCAAAGGAAAACGGTGAGGATGGGATTTGAACCCATGAGGCTTGCGCCACCTGCTTTCAAGGCAGGCGCGTTGGGCCGCTCTGCCACCTCACCTCGAGCCGCACGTCGTCCTTTCCGACCGAATCAAAAAGCGTTGTCGGTCTCGAGGACCGAAAGGATCCGCTCCGGCGCGACTCGCCCCGCCAGCCGGCGGGCTCGAGCCTCGGCAGCCGTCCCGACGAGTCCCCGAGGATCCGTCACCGTCGGCACCCGCGGCGCGAATCCGACCCCCAGGTCGGCGTCGTTCGCTCGAGTCGTCAGCGTCGACACCGCCGGCTCCGCGAAGGCGTCCGTGAAGTTGATCGGTTCCGTGAACGCCGCCAGGTACACGTCCCCGCCCTGGGAGGGGCCGAGGACGACCTCGTTGCGACGCAGCGACATCGCCACGCCGTCGATCTCCGTCCGCCCGACGAGGGGTGCCGTCGGCTCGAGCACCCCGACGCTCTGGACTTCCTCGCGCTCGAGGAGGTGCGTTACCGTGTTGCCGACGCGAGCGGCCCGATTCGAACCAACCTGGCGCTCGAATCGGACGGCTTCGGCGCCGTCAGCGTCTCCGGCGTCACCGTCGAGGCTCTCGAGATCCCCGAGAGCCTCGAGTACCATCGCCCGAACGGCCGCCTCGGGGTCGTCGACGGCCATGTCGTCGGGCAGAGTCTCCTCGTCGCGGTAGTTGATCAGCAGGTCGCCACCGCTCGAGGCGACGGCGTCCACGACGTCGGCGACCATCGCCCGGTAGTACTCTGGCCAGTCTGCGGACGCGAACGAGTCGTGCTCGAGCAGCGAGTCGGGAGCCAGCGCCTCGTGGGGCGGGTCGACGGGAACGACGACGATCATACCCGAAACGGGGGCCGCCGCGGCCTTGAAGCCGTCGAAGCCTCAACCTATATACGGCTCTCGAGCGTCGTGTCGGGCATGCATCGCGTCGTCTCCGGTCTCGGAGTTCCGCTCGTGACCGCCGGCCTGGTTGCGGCCGCCCTCTGGACCGTCGTTGACACCTACGTCGTCCAATCGTACACCGAGTACCTGCTGCCGACGGCTGGCGCCCTCGTCGTCGCTTTCGCGTTCGTCTTCGCGTTGTTCGTCCTGGGCGCGCGGTCGGATCGGTGGCTCAGCAGCCCGTACTGGTGAAACAGAACTGAGGGACGGGTACACACTCGAGCACTACCTGACCCGAGACGCGCAAAAATCGAACGTTGGGACACTCACACCGGCGTCGGCTCGAGATCCTCTGGCGAGGAGACGATGCCGAGTTGTCGAAGGGCATCCAGGCTGTCCGACTCCTCCCAGCGCTCGACGATCATCCCGTCCTCGAGTCGCATGAAGACCATGTTCGATCCCTCGAGCCGCTCGCCCGTGGGGTCGAATCCGGCGAACCGCCCCTCGTGCGTGCCCGCAAACGTGAATCGAACGGCGACCGTGTCGCCCTCGGCGACCATGTCCTCGATCGTCACCGTCGCGCCATCGAACGCCTCGTGAGCGGCCTCGACGTGGCGGACGAATCCCTCGAACCCCCTTGCCTGCTCGGGCGTGAGCGTCTCGTCCGAGACCGGGTCGTGGTTGACGACGTTCTCGGCAATTAGCTCCTCGAGCAGGTCGGTTCGACCCTCGTTGAAAGCTATTTCGTAGTACCGGCGAACGATCTCCTTGTTCTCTGCTGCAGTGTTCATAGCTAGCTCACCACACGATATAGGACTCGAGCGCGTATAACGTGCGTCTCAGGGTTTTCTACGGGTCACGTCGTCGACCGGTCAGGACGCCGTCGAGACGATCTTGATCACGTCGCCCTCCTCGAGTTCGTAGCTGTCGCTGATCTCCCTCGAGCTGCGAGCGTCGACCGCGTGGAGGTAGCCGTCGCCGATGTCCGAGTGGACGGCGTACGCCAGATCGACCGGCGTCGACCCCTGCGCCAGGAGGAAGGCGTCGGGGAGCACGTTCCCGCTCCCGTCGGACCACTTCGCCGCGTCCTGGACGGGGTAGGCGGTGAGGTGTGCGAGCAACTCGTAGACCGCGTAGTCCAGCGCGCCCTGGACGCCGGTGCCGTCCCAGCGGGCCATCGTCTCCTGGAGCCCCTCGAGGGCCTCGCGCTGGGCGTCGCTGACGTCGCCGGTGATCTCGAAGTCGGCGTCGCCCGGGTCGTAGTCGATCAGTCCGCCCTCGGCGGCGTTCCGGAGGGCTCGCTCGCCCTCGGCCGACGTCGGAATCACGGGTTTGTCGAGGTCGAGTAGCCGGTCGACGTTCTCCTCGGGCGCGACGTCGATCTTGTTCGCCGCGACGACGATCGGCTTGGTCCGCTGGCGGATCTCGGTCGCCAGCGCCTCGTGGTCGTCGTCGGTCCACTGGATCGGGTCAGCGGGGTACTCGAGTTCGCGCAGAATCCGGGCGATGTCGGTGGGTGAGGCGCCGAAGCCCGACATCATGTCCCCCAGCACCTCGTCGAGGTCGAAGTCGGGCGAGCGAGACTTGCGCTCGACGCCCTCCCAGTTGCGCTCGACGATGCCGGCGAGCCACATGTCCATCTCCGTCTCGACGAAGTCGATGTCCTCGAGCGGGTCGTGGCTCCCGATGTCGACGGGTTCGCCCTTCTCGTTGGTCCCGCCGGAGGCGTCGATCACGTTGACGATCACGTCCGCGTTGGTGAGTTCGTCGAGGAACTGGTTGCCAAGTCCCTTCCCCTCATGGGCGCCGGGTACGAGTCCTGCGACGTCCAGCAGTTCGATCGGGACATAGCGCTTGCCGTCGTGGCAGTTCTCGTTCCCGCAACGTTCCTCGCGCTCGAGACAGGGGCACTCGGTGCGGACGTAGCTGACCCCGCGGTTGGCGTCGATCGTGGTGAACGGGTAGTTCGCGACGTCGACGCCGGCCATCGTCGCCGCAGTGTAGAACGTGGACTTGCCGGCGTTGGGCTTCCCGGCAAGCGCTATCGAGAGCATACCGTCCGTTGCCGGGATCGGGAAAACTGTCTTTCGGTTCTCGGAGTTCGCTCGAGCCGTCCAAACGAAAGCGGCGTTACAGTTCGAGGGCCATCATCACTTCGTCGACGTACTCGCCCTCGAGCTTGTAGTGATCCTCGCGAATCGCTTCGACCTCCCAGCCGTGTCTCTCGAGGAAGGCGATGGCGTCCTCGTTGCTCGAGGGGACGCTGTTGTACACTTTCTCGTAGGCATTGCTGCCGGCCCACTCGAGCCCGCGCGAGAGGAGGTGTGAGCCGATCCCGTTCCCGCGATACTCCTCGATGACGCCGACCGTGAGTTCGGCCGTGTGGCTCAGTTTCTCGAGTTCGGGCGCGTGGAGGTGGACCCAGCCAACGACCTCGTCGCCGACGGTCGCGACGAAGAACATCCTGGACTCGAGTTCGTTGTGCCGGAGCAAGGCGTTCTGGTGGTCGACCTCGTCGGCGACGCTCTCGGCGACGATGTAGGTTCGCTCCTCGGCGACCTGCCGAATCGCGCCGACGATTCCCGCGAGGTCGTCCTGGCGGGCCGGGCGAATGTGGAACTCGAGGTCGTCGCTCTGGTACTCCTCTTCGGCACCCGCATCGATCGCTACCTGCAGGCGACCGTTGCGGTCCTCGAGCCGGCCGTCGCGTTTGAGGATGGCGACGTGGTGGCGGAAACCGCCGGGATCGATCCGGAGGCGCTCCTGAGCGTCGTCGGGGTCGACCGCCCCGTGGCGTTCGACGTACTCGTAGATTCGTTTGCGGTCCTCGTGCCCGAATTCGATCTCTTCGGCGAACGTCATGGCATGCTATAACGCACCAGTATACTTAACCGTTGTTCACAGTGACCGCGCCGTCGGGTGGGCGCCTACTTCAAAGCACAAACTATACACCCCGAACGGTTTCTCCCCCGACTCGAATCCTCGAGTGCGCCAGTTGGTCGAACCGACGGATTGATAACCCGTTCGTGAGAGACCGATACGAGCGCAAACGACGAATGAACGGAATCGATCTACTGGTTGCTGTAATCGCCCTCCCGATAACGGTACTGCTCGGCCTGGTCGCCCACGAGTGGGCCCACGCCCTGGTGCTTCGACTCGCCGGCATCGACTACGACGTCGTGTACTTTCCCGACCGACGCGACGGCGTCCTCGCCGCCCTGGCGAGCTGTCCCTGGGCGGCCGTGCACCCGCGGCCGACCGGGGACGAACCCCCCTGGCAGCTTCGGACCGCGGCAATGATCCCATTCGTGCTCGCGGTGCCCGCGCTGGTCCTCGCAACCGCGTTTCCAAGTTCGCATCCGGCCGTCGCCGCCGTCCTCGTCGGCTGGCTAGCGTGTTCGATTCCTTCCCCGCAGGACTTCTCCGTGGCGTTTTACGCCCACCGCGTGCTCGAGGAGACGGCTGAATCGGCGACGGTCGTCACCCAATCGCCGTAACGGACGGGGAGCGAACCGCATCTCTGGCAGTTGTCCGTTTCCAACGATCCCAGACCCGATAGTGGAGCGTGGGTCGGCCTCCTGACTCCGCTACAGGTGGCTTCACGCTCGATTCGAGCGGTGGCGCCCTTACCGCTCTGGAACCCGCGTCAACAACTGTGCCGTATCGAAAACATTTCGCGTCTCGAGCAACACTTCTGCGGCTTCGCGAACGGTGAACTCGGCCTCGAGTTCGACGCCGTGACAGCGGGCGTATAGCTCGAGCCAGCCGTTCATCGACGTCCGCAGGGCAGCCAACTCCGGTTCCGAAAACGGGACCATTCGGCCACCCGTTCGCGCCTCGACGTAGAGCCAGATCGCCTGTCCGGCCCCGTCCCGAAGGTACTGCCGTCCGTCTGAGACCGTGGCAGCCGCCGGATCGAACGCCTCGCGGTCGCGCTCGGCCCGGCGCTCGAGGGCGGCGATCCGGGGACCGTACCGGCTCATTTAGCTACCCCTGCCGGAACTCGACGCCCTTCCCGCCGCGGGGGTGTTCCCACTCGGTGTCGGCGACGATGGCACAGGTGCCACACTCGACACAGGGTTGGGTGTCGAGACTGACGACCGTCTCCTCGCCGCCGTTGGTTTTGACGGTTTCCGAGCGGTAACAGCCCCCGCCGAAGTCCTCGGCGCTGACCGGGCAGGCGTAGACGGCGGCGCCGCTCGCCTCGACAGAGTTGTCGCGCAAGCGGATGTGTGGATTGCCGACGTCAGTGTCGTAGGTCAGATCGCCGATGCGCTCTTCCAGCGTCGGCGGTTCGACCTCATTGTCCCAGTGGATCGTCCGCCCCTGCTTTTCCCCGATGATCGACGGCAGGGTGGTGTAGCCCGTCTCCGTGTCGGGGAGCATCCCGACGAGGGTCGGGGAGTTGTACGCCCTCTCGAGTAGCCGATTCGAGAGTCGATTCCCGACGGCGGCAGAGCCGACCGGCGAGTCGAGGACGCCTTCGATCGCCCGCGTCACGAGGCCGTGCTCGCCGACGGGGCTCGTCATCTCGTAGCGTCGCGGACGGAGTTTGCCCATCGTGCCCGACTGCTCGAGCATCGTGGTGTACCGTCGCCCGGCCGACTCGGCGTCGGCGTTTCCGCGGGTGACCGCGTGGGCGTCCGCCGCGAGCGCACCCGCGGTCACCGCGTGGTTCATCCCCTTGATGATCGGCCCCTGGGCCTGCATCTGGCCGCCCGCGTCGCCGACGAGCACGAGGCGGTCGCTGTAGGGCTCGCGGTTGGCAACCTTCTTCGAGTCGGGGACGAGTTTCGCGCCGTACTCGAGTTCGACGTACTCCTCGTCGAGCCACTGGGCGAGCAGTGGGTGCGTGAGCAGGGCGTCGAGCAATTCGTGCGGCTCCGCCTGCTCGGCCACGAGGCTGTCCAGGTGGAAGACGGTCCCGATCGAGAGGGTGTCCTCGTTAGTGTAGAGGAAGCCGCCGCCGCGGACGTCGTCGAAGAGGTCGCCCGAGAAGAGGTGGGCGACGCCCTCGCCCTCCTCGATGTCGAAGCGGTCGTTGATGACTTCGGGGTCCATCTCGACGACCGCCTTGACGCCCTGGAACCACTCGTCGGACTCCTCCCAGTCCATCAGGCCAGCGTCGCGTGCCAGTTCGGAGTTGACCCCGTCGGCGGCGACGATGAAGTCAGCCGTGATGGGATCGAGTTCGTCGCAGGTGACGCCCACGATCTCGCCGTTTTCCCGCAGGAGGCCGTTGACGCGTACGTCGGTCAACAACCCGCCCCCGGTTTCGCTCGTCAGTTCGTGGACCCGGTCCTCGAGCCAGCCGTCCATTCGACGTCGGAGGACGGCGTCACACCACTCGGTGTCGTGCTCGTGGAGGTCGGTCAGGTCGTAGGACTTGACCTTCCGGCCGGCGATGTTGTGGATCTCGTAGTCGGTGATCGGCCGTTCGGACGCTTCCTCCCGGAAGTTCGGGAAGAAGTCGTCGATCGTGTACGGCGCGGACTCCTCGGCGTAGATGAGACCGCCCGAGACGTTCTTCGAGCCAGCCTCGACTCCCCGCTCCAGGACGAGCGTTTCGATGCCGTGCTGAGCCAGTCGCGCCGCCGCGGCCGCCCCGCCGGGGCCACAGCCGACGACGACGGCTTCGTAGTGTTCGTAGTCGCTCTCTGTCATTTGCTTTCACCTCCGTCGGCAGCGGCCTCCATGGGTAACTCCCCGGACTTCACCGCCTCGGTGAGCCGCGGCAGCACGTCGAAGAGGTCGCCCTCGATGAAGTAGTCGCTGAAGTCCCTGATCGTCGCCTCCGGATCGGTGTTGATGGCGACAATGGTGTCCGACTCGTCCATGCCGACCTTGTGCTGGACCGCTCCGGAGACGCCAGCGGCGATGTACAGCGGCGGTGCGACGACCTGCCCCGTCTCGCCGATCTGACGCTCTTCCTTCGAGTACTGCTCGACGTGGCCCTCGAACTGGTAGGACGAAGTGACGATGCCCCGGGTGATTCCAAGGGCGGCGTCCTCGAAGGCGTCGGCCAACTCGAGGCCGAGTTCCATCCCGAGAGTTGGGTCGTCGCTGATACCGCGTCCGAGACAGACGACGACCTCGTGACCCGTGAGGTCGACGCCACCCTCGAGCGTGTCGTGTTCGGTAATCTCGACGCTGAACCACTCGTCCTCGAGGTCCATCTCGTGTTCGACGACGAGCCCATCGCGGTCGTAGTCGGGCTCGGGGACGTCGAACGTCCCCGGAATCACGGACGCACCTTGCGGGTGGAAGTCCCGGTCGGGGTTGTCCAGACAGAGGATGGTCGAGTACTCGAAGCCCGAGAAGTCCGGGCGCTTCATGTGGAGCACGCGCTCGAACGTCTTCTTGACGCCGGGCTCGCCGGTCTTGACCGGGTTCGAAATCTTCTCGGGTTCGATGAAGAGGTCCGAACAGTCCGAGGCCAGCCCCGAGTCGAGTTCGCCCTGGACGAGCGCCGAGAGGTCCCGCCCGTTGTTCGTCGCCGGGTAGAGAGCGTAGCGCGGTTCGTCGTAGTCGCGCCAGTCGGTGCTCTCCTCGCTCCCCTGCCCACGGGCCATGTGCGCTGTGATCCGGGTGAAGGGCGTGTGCAGGAACCGCTCGAGGCGGTCGTCCTCGTAGTAGACGGCGACGTCGGCCCCGTAGGCGATGGTCTCCTCGGCCAGGTCCCGACAGTCGTCGCCCATGAGGAAGGCGACGACGTTCTCTTCCTCGTACTCCTCGGCGTAGTCGTCCATCAGTTCGCGGGCTTTCCCGAGCATCTCCTTCGAGACGTCGAGCAGTTCGCCCTGCTGGGTCTCACAGAACACCCACATGTCGCGGTAGGTGCCGCCCTGGAGCGCGCGGACGTGCTTTTTGTCTCGGGTTGGGTGGGAGAGTCCGTCGTCTTCTTCCTCTTCGTCTTCCGATTCTTCTGCTTCGTCGGCTTCCTCCTCGGCATCCGCTTCGTCCACGGCCTCAGTCGTCTCCTCAGAATCCGACTCGGTCTCTACTTCCTCGCCTTCGGCGTCCTCGCCAACATCCTCCCGCGTCTCCTCGTACTCGCCCTCGGTCTCGTCGTCGGTTTCGGTCCCGGCGTCCTCGCCGAGTACCTCGAGCCGTCGCTCGATCACTTCGCGGGCCGTCTTCCGGTTCTGCCCGGTCTGTTCGGCCTCGAGGACCGACTGGACCGTCTCGAGGTCGTCGACCGCGTCCAGTTCGTCGCGTAGTTCGTCTACCGTGTGCTCGTCCGGATCCAGTGTCATGATCAGTCACCCGTCGCAAACGGCTGCAGTTCTTCGAGAACCTGTCCCATCCCGTCGTCGTCGCCCGGATCGACCATCGTGGCCTCCCGCTCGGAGGGTGCTTTCGGAATCGGGTCGACCGAGGAGACGATGGTGGGCGAGCCGTCCAGCCCGATGTAGTCCGGATCGAGGTTGAGATCCTGGTGGTTCCAGGTCGTCAGTTCCTCCTCGTGATCGGCCACCCGCTCCTGGGTCTCGGCGCGGAGTCGCTTGTGCTCGAGGCGGTGGGCTGCCTTCCGGTAGGTCGGCTCGAACTCCGGATCGGCGATGACGACACACGGCAGGGGCGCCTCGACCGTCTCGATCTCGTCGACGTCGCCCTCGACGAGACGCTTCGCTCGCAGCATTCCCTCGTCGGGGTCGATGTCCAGCGCCAGGACGTGCGTGACGATCGGCCAGTCGAGACACCAGGTCGTCTGTGGACCGGTGTGACCCGTCTCCCCGTCGGCCGTCTTGAAGCCCGCGAACACCAGGTCGACGTCCGCGATCGCCTCCTGGTACTTCTCGATCCCCGCCGAGAGCGTGATCGCGGTCGCCCACGTGTCCGACGCCGCGAGTTCGCGATCCGAGAGCAGGATGCTGTCGTCGGCGTACACCGACCCCATCGCTTCCTCCAGGACGCTCGCGTAACTCGGCGGCCCCATACTCATCCCGGTGACGTGGCCGCCGTGTCGAACTTTCGTCTGCAGGGCGGCCTGGAGCGCGAAGTAGTCGTTCGGGTTCATCACTGTCGGCGTCTTCCCCCGCTCGAGGTGGCCGTCCTCGTCGAAGGAGACGGCCCCCTCCGAGAAGTCCGGGACGCCTTTCGTCAGCACTACCGATCGCATACTCGCCTCCACTCACGTGGTATGTTTGTTCGTATCATGCCTAGTACGTTCCATCACAACAGGTGTTATTAAGAATGGTGGTGAAATCCGCTGACGTGGCGGTTTTTTTCGACCCACGAGCCGTTTTTTCCGACGGACGCGGCGGTAGCACGCGCTCGAGGCGTCACACTATGGTCGTCAGAACGATCACACGACGGTCGCCAGACCGGGATTCGCGAGCCATCGATGCCACTTGAGCGCGCTACTCGAGGTCGCGCTCCGTCGTCCGCATCGTGATCTCGCCGCTGGCCCGAATCGAACCGTCGACCTCCGCGCCGGGACCGAGTTCGAGGTCCGAACAGGAGACGTCACCCAGCACGCGAACGTTGGGACCGAGCGCGACGGCGCCGTCTCGCGTCGTCACGTCGCCGTGAATACGGGTTCCCTCGCCGACCGCGATGTCGCCTCGAGCCCGGAGGCTGCCGAAGACGTTGCCGTCAGTACCAACGGAAATCGTCTCCGCGCGGACGTTCCCGTGAAGTCGACAGTCGTCGCCGATCCGGGCTGGCGTCGAGACCCGCCAGGCGTCGTCGCTGACGGTCGCGTTCCGCGGGATGACGAGCGGCTCGGTTTCGGGTTCGGCGTCGTCGTCGACGACCTCGGAGATGAGTTGCTGGGCGGCGTCCTCCTCGCCGATCAGGAGGAGGTGTTTGAGGTACATGAACAGGAAGATGATCGTCGGCATCGGGTTGCGGATAACGATCCAGCCGTTGGCCTCGAAGCCCTCCTCGATGTCGACGTCGTCGCCGATGTCGAGGTCGCCCGCGACCTTGAGTTCGCCGCCGACGTGGACGCGTTCACCGAGGTAGGCGTCCTCGCCGACGAGGACGTTGTCGGCCACTTCACACCACATGTCGAGCCGACAGTCACCCTCGGCTTCGATCGATCCGCCGAACTCGGCACCCTCGCCGGCGAGGACGTTTCGTCCGCGAACGCCGAACTCGACCGTCGACCGACCGCCGACGAGTACGTCGCCGCCGGTTACGAGGTCGTGCTCCTCGGCTTCCGTCCCAGTCGGCACGACGAGTTCGTCGAGCGGATCGCTACTGAACGCCACACTCTGAGCAAATGTGACCCCCGGGTAATAAACCCCGCGCGAGCGTCTGACGTGCGGCAGACGAGTCCTCGATTCGTCACCGGGCCAGTAGATTTTTGCCCGTAATCTGAAATGTACGTGCCATGGAGACGCCACTTTCTCGTCGTTCGTACGTGGCACTAGCGGGTGCGACCGGCCTGTCGGCTTTCGGCGGGTGCGCAGAAACCAACGCTCGACCCGAAAGCGGCCGGGACGCTGGTTCTGACGGCGAAGGCGAAGTAGAAGACGGGAACTCCGAGACCAACTCGAACGCGTTGGACGACGCCGCATCGACGTTCGCCGACGGTTGGTCGACGTTTCGAGGCGACGCGGCGAGGACCGGCGTCAGGCCCGGCGAGGCGGGCCCAGGCGATTCGGTTTCGGTCTCCTGGGAACTGACGACAGCGGCCCTCGTCGCCGATCTGGAGGGGATCGACGCACCGAGCGAGACGAGCGCTCCGAGGTCAATCGCCACGTCCTCACCGATCCTGACCGTAGAACACGTCGTCTGGACGGTCGCGTACGACTTCGATCCCGAAACGGGCGATCGTGAGGGCACTATTCGCCTGCTCGCGGCAACTCGAGGCGGCGGGGAGATCGCCTGGTCGCAGGAAGCGGGAAAGGAAGACGAGGTCAGTTACTTCCGCCACGCCCCGGCAATCGACGGCAGCGCGCTGTACGTACCCTTCTCGAGTGAGGGCGACATCGGAATCGCCGTGTTCGACCCGATGACTGGCGAGCAATGGGATCGGTTCGAGTTCGGCCTGTCCCCCACCGCCGGTCACCCGCTCGTAGTCGACGGCACGATTTACGTCCGCGACGGCGGAGATCGTCGGGGAAAACTCCGGGCATTCGACGCCGAGACCGGGCGGTCACTGTGGTCCGTCGAATGTGCCCACCCCGACGCGGCCCGACCCGGGCTCACCGCGACCGAAGGCACGATCCAGTACTTTTCGCGGGCCAATCCCGACGAGTGCGAGTACGTCGCTCGAGCGCGGTCGGACGGCGCCGAACGGTGGCGAGCGCCAATCGACCTCCCGGCCTCTCGCGTCCTGAGGCCGGGTTCGCCGACCGTTCTCTCGTCGCCGACGGTCGTCGGCGGCTCAGCCTACGCGAGCGGGACGCTCGACGCGATGCTCCAGCGAGATACCGCACCGCTCGTCTCGTTCGACCCGGAGACCGGGGAAGAGCGCTGGCAGTACGAACCGTCAGGCCTCGAGAGCGATGACGATCCGACAGTGGGGCCAAACACTCCCCAGAAAGTAATCGACCAGCTACCGCCGTTCGCCGCGATATACGGATACCCGGTGATCGTCGACGGCCTCGCGGTGGTAACGGGCTACGGAGACCCGGCCGATGGATCGAACGAAAACGGAAGCGAGACCGGGAGTTACGTGTTCGCCGTCGATACCGACGACGGATCGCTCGCGTGGACGCTCGCGATCGATGCGCCGTCGTTCTCCCCCGTCGCGGCCGGCAACGTCGTTTACGTGTCCACCGACGAAGGCGTGGTCGCCGTTTCCACGAGTGGGGAACGTCTCGACTCGGCCTCGATCGGATTGCCCGTCGTCGGCCAATCGCCCGCCATAGGTGGCGGCACGCTGTTCGTGCCAACGATAGAGGGACTGGTAGCCCTCGAGTGAGTCGAAACCGGCCACGTTGGGCCTCGATCCGCGGTTTCAAGAAACGATATCGAGAAGCGGACCAGCGTACTCGGCCCTCGGCCGTGATTCGCGGTTCGCATCTTTTTTGCTCGCGCGTCGCTTCGATGGCGGCATGACCACGCTCGCGTTCGACGATGCTGGCGTCGACGTCGTCTACGAAGGAACCAAGTTTCGCCTCGAGCGCGCCCTCATCGAGGAAGCCGTCGGGAAACCCTACCCCGACGTGACCGACCACGAGGTGTTGCAGATGGTGGCCGAACAGCCGAACCTGCAGGGCGAACCGCGGCGAATCGCCGACATCATCTGAACCCAATTAGCGCGAAGCGTTCAACCACATCTCGATCCGTCAGCGGGAGGCATGCGACTGCAGCTCGAGCGCCGACCTGGCCTCCCGCAGAAGCCAGGGCAGACTCTCGTCACCGAACCGATCCACGTGTGACTCCCGGAGGACGGACGCCGAGGATTCGAACTCGTCAGGGGTGAAAAAGCGGGCGTCCGTCGCGTCCGACCCGGCCTCGAGCGTCCCGCTCGTCTTCGACCGGGGGACGGCGTACTCGACGTTGACCATGTGCTGGTCCGGAACCGGCTCTCCCGCTTCGTCGTGGACGTAGACTAGATCGTCGGGGTCGACGACGAGCCCGGTTTCCTCCTCGAGTTCGCGGGCAACGCCCTCCCGCATCGACTCGCCGAGTTCGATTCGACCGGACGGCAGTTTCCACTCTCCGGTGGCGCGAAAGTCCTCGACCAGGAGCAGGGCGTCGCCGTCGATGACGACGGCGCTCCCGCCCGGCGTGGGGTTGTAGAAGACGTAGTCGTCGCACGACTCGCAGCGGTAGACCATCGGCGTCTCGACCCTCGAATGCATCGGCGAATCGACGCCCTCGACCGGCGACCCGCAGTAGGGGCAGTACGACGGAGGTTGATTCATGGCAATACGTGTCATTCTGTAGCATTGTAATGCTTCCGTCGGATCGTTTGTGATGAATTACTCGACCTGGGTTATTCTGTGTTGATTTTTGCGATTACAACTACTGAGATGTTCTGCACCCTCGGATCAAAAATCACGGCAGTGGCCGTCTATCCGACACTGCCCCCAGAGCCCGTTCTGGACCAGCCTCGGCCACTTATTCGACTGATCGGCCCGTGACGCGAATCTCGACCCCGCCATTCCCCCAGAGTTCGACCTTAACCCCGTCGGTGCCGAACGTCACGGTCGTTCTCGACGGTGCGTCGTGGCGAAAGAGGGAATTGAGCGCGTCAGCGTCTATGTCTTCGTAGAGGACGAAATCCGCTCGCAAGAGGTCTTCCCCCTTATAGTCCTCGATGGCGTCGAGCACCGCTTCGGTCAACGAGCGATCCTGATCAGGGGTGAACCATTCCCGTGTCTGGCTCGTTTGCCTGGGCTTGTCTTGCGTCATGTGCTACTCACTCCTCCATGGCAGTTGGTGGAACCGGACTCGGAGAAGCGCCCCGCTATCTGTTCGAGTTGCGAGTGACCGTGATATCGGACCGTTTTGGTCCGCCTGTTGTAGTCAACGAGTCCAGCGTCGTCCAGTTTGGGGAGTGCAGCGTGGTGGAGCCGGATTGCAACCTGCGTCTCGTCTGCGTGGTCACGTCGGGCGAGCGCAATTGCAAGGTCATCGACGGTGGCGTGGTCTTCGGACGCATTTTTGAAGTACTCGATGACAAAACGAGAGTGCCGATTGGCGAGCGCGAGGAGGAGCGTATCTCTTCTGGGAATCATTGGCGAGGAGTCGGTTTCCGTGAACATGGTGTACTTAACTCTGAAGTGACCGCTCCAGGTGAGACTTCATTTTGGTTATACAACTTCTTTATATAGCATCGAGTCCAGGTCTTCAACACAGTGAGGGGATTACCGAGGATTCTCCGTGTCCCCCGCTGAAGTCGAAAGGCAGTTTGCCTGCTGTGAGGTCCCGGTTGCTGCTTGTGCGTACGTGTTGTGAGTGGATGGTTCACCGGGTTCGGCGTGAAACAAACGAAGTCGTCGTGCTGAATGGACCCTCTGTATACTGCACGACGCTTCTGACAACGATTCGGTAATTAGTCGAGTCTCTACAAGATACAGAGCACGAATGATGCACGACATTTGGCTCAATCTGCGAAGACGGTGATCGCTCAGTACAGATAATAGACGTAACGCCAGTTCAGAAGAATAGAGAGTCTGCCCTGTAACCCAGATAATCACACCAAGGATAAGTTACTGTAGCCTGTGGTGAAACCATGAACTATTCTGTAGAACATGAGTATCCGTTTCTATCCCCTCAAGCAACTATCGAATGTACCGACTGTCAAAGTGAGGATGGGAAAGTGACTAAAGTAACATATGAGACTGGGAAGATCTATTGGGCATTCGTTTGCGAGGACTGCATCAGAGAGTACGTTATGAGTTCGAATATTGCTGAAATCGACCGTGTACGGCTATCGTGAGATTTGGTCTGTAAGCGTTCGTATGTAGTGATTGGTCTCTTCCTGAAACGGCGAAATAAATGGGCTGGCCGTACTGCATACACCCTTTGAGTCGCTCATGTCGTTTTTGAAAGGAGCCAGGCAATTCATTTGGTATGTGCAGAACTCAGGGCGCGTAGTTAGCACGGCGAGAGCGATCGAAGCGGATTGACGGAGTCCTTCGTCCCCTCCACATTGTTCCATGGAAGAGTTTTACAATCAGTGTGACATCGTCCGAGTCATGGCGACTGAGGCGACCTATATCGTTCCATCCGATCAGTTTCCCCTCGGCACCGTCTTCGCACAACTCCCGGACGTGACGGTCGAACTGGAGCGACTGATTCCGTCACAGGACGTGGTGATCCCCTACTTCTGGGTGCGAGGAACGGAAGTTGAGGACATCGAGGCCGCGTTTGATGCCCATTCGGGCGTGAGGGACATCCAGCTCGTTGATTCCGTCGATGGCGAGTATCTCCTGCGTGTCGAGTGGTCGCTCGAGTACGACGACGTGCTGAGCGTGCTGACCGAGACCGGCGTTCCGCTCATCAAAGCGACCGGCACGAACCAGCAGTGGACGTTCGACATTCGCGGGGACACGCGAAGCGATCTTGCAACCTTTCAATCTCGCTGTCGAGAGTTAGACATCCCGGTCACGCTGACGAAACTGCACGCCCTGACGCCGGTCGAAACCGAAACCGAGTCAGCACTCACTGACAAACAACAAGACACACTGGTACTCGCCTACGAGCGTGGGTACTTCGAATCCCCGCGCGAAGTGACGATGGAAGAACTCGGTAACGAACTCGGCATCTCTCAGCAGGCCATCGCATCTCGGCTCCGCCGGGGGATGAAACACATCCTCGAGAGCACCCTCCCCGAAACGATGGAGTCCAACCGACGACCCGTTTAAAAATACATTGTATACCCAAAAGCAGTACTGACGGCATTACCTGTCGAAGAAGGAATAACTCATGCCCAATGGAAAGAGCAAACGGACAGCCGTCACGTGTCTCAATTGCGGATCTGCCTATGCTGCGAAGCAATGGCCTGACGGCACGGCACAACCGATCGGGGCGAGAAACGGTTGTCAATGCGGGTCAACCGAATTTCAGGCCGTCGAAAAGACGAGTACTACGGGATTCCGTGAGAACTGAATTGACGGACGAGTGGGCTACTGAGCAAGTCTTTCACACAAAACCGTCTCTGGGGACTGGGTTGCAACAGTGACCTGGTATTCGCTATCGGTGTAACCGAATCAGTCCGCCGTCGGCTCGAGCGCGACGAACTCGAGGCCGTGTTGCTCGAGGAGCCGCCCTGCCCGACCGGTTACCGAGGGCGCGACGAGTATCCCCCGCAACTCGGCCTCGGTGTGGAGGTCGCGAGAGAGGGCGTCGACGTACCGGCGGAGCTGTCCGACGGCGTCCGGGCCGACGCGCCGCCGCTTGAGTTCGACGACCACCGTGCGTCCCGCGTCGTCTTCCCCGTAGATGTCCACGGCCCCGGCGGGCGTCTCGCGCTCGGTCGCCAGCGGCGTGAATCCGGGCTCGAGCAGGGCGGGATCCTCGAGGATGCGATCACGGAGGTCGGCCTCGGTGCCGATCACGGCGACGGAGTCGGGGTCGGACATCGCGAACGTCGACACCTGGAGGACGTCCTCGACGGTGACGACGAGTTCCTCCGCGGGCGTCGAGCGCGTACTGTGGAGGACGAGCGCGTCGTCTACGACCTGGACGGCGTGCTCACAACCCGGCGGCTGCCAGTTGATCGGCTGCTGGCCCTCCGCGGTATGAACGAGTGCGGCGCCATCGGGCTTGAGCATGACGTGACGATCGCCGGCCTCGAGTCGGCTGGCCGCCCGGCCCTCGTAGTCGACCGTACAGCGCCCGAAGACGGTCACGAGGGCGTCGTCCTCGAGGCCCCGCTGGACGGCGTCTCGAGCGGTCGCGAGGGAGGGAGACTCGAGGCTGGTGACGGGGGATCGTCGCGTCACGGAGTGGGGGTCGCTGTCGGTCGTCATGGCGAGGTCGGTGGCTCGGACAGGTGCTTTCGAGGGGGAGAGCGCACGTGTCGATCCAGGACTCGAACGAGTAAAAACCGCCCGGAACGGGGCTCCGTCTCGCGATAGCCAAGGCTTATTGGCGGCCAGGCCTCGAAACTAAGGCACGATGGATGCTGCCCCCAATCGACGACGGGTCCTCCAGGCGACCGGCGTAGCCGGTCTCGCCTCGCTGGCCGGTTGCAGTCAGCTTCGCTCCCAGGACGACTCACCGGCGGACGGCAACGAGACGAACGACACCGGCGACTCGAACGACACCGAGTACTCGAACAAGGAGCCGACGATCGACCCAGAAGACGGCATCGCCGCGGTCGTCGAACCGAGCGAGGAGGGGCAGGCCGAACTCGCCGCCCTCCGGCAGGAACTCGGGACGAAGATACAGGACGACGAGATCAGCCAGCAGGAAGCCCAGGCCCAGTTGCAACAACGACAGCTGGAACTCACGATCGAAGCCGTCACCGAGTTCGAATCGTACGTCGCAGACGCCGAGGGGCTCTCCGTCGCCGGCAGCATCGGCGAGTACGGGCTGATCCTGCTCGAGGGCGACGACGGCCCGCTCGTCGCCACGCTCGAGGACGATGCCGTCAGCGCGCTCTTGCCTGGCGGTCGGTTCGCAGAGGTGCAGAGCCAGCAGGTACAGCAAGGTCAACAGGGTCAGCAAGATCAGCAGGACCAACAAGAGAACTCGTCCGAAAACTCGTCCTGATAGCGTTCTGAACGCGTTTATCGTCGTAGACCGAGCGTAGCGATACGCGTCTATCGCACGCTGAACGGACTCTCGCGCTCCACCCACGGCCAACCCGGTAGTCGCTCCTGAAAGCCGGCCGCGAGCGCCGCCTCGAGGTCGTCGACGCCCGCATTTTCGTCGCCACCGTGGTGGTGGACGTCCGCGTAGTGGAACGTGGCCTCCCCGAGTGTCCGGAGCGGTTGTGTTCCGGCGATCGCGCCCGCGAGTTCTCGGCCGACGATTTCGTCGAGAACGAATCCCGGGTAGTCGCCCTCGACGTCGAGTTCCCTGAGGACGGCGATCATGCCGGCAACGTTGACCGCGAGGTCGCCGTCGGCGAAGACGTCGTCGACTGCCTCGAGGTACTGCGCCTCGGTGACGGGCTCGACATCGGTGTCGAAGAGGTCGCTAAAATCGTCTCGAACGGCGTTGATGAGCGAGACGACGGTCTCCGCGCGATCCCGTACCCAGTCGCGCTCGGCGACGACGCGCTCCGGTGTCAACGTCAGCGTGTCCATACCGACCCTACGGACTCGAGTGTCGTGGGTGTTCGGGCGGTCGGGGCGACGGGTCGAACCGCCCGGGTTGCGAAGACTTTTATACTACGCACCGGATAGGCTCCGATAAGCGGGTTCTTCCTGGAATCTTCCCGCACGAACCAGGCTAACCGACCTGGGAGCGTGCTCGTCACAGCACGACACCGGACACTCGAGACGATGATCCGATACGGTGGACCATTCGTACCCGAACCTGAACCGGAATCGACGAGGTCAGTTCACCCGACGGCTTCGAACCGGCCTCGTCGATTCGTGTGGGTAGACAGCGATCGACCGGTCACCCGCATCTGGTCCCGTGTCCTCGCCGTGACGGCACCTGCCCGGCGACGAGTTCACGCAAGCCACCTCTGGCGACTATGAGTACTGTAGAGCAGCAACTCGACGATTTGAAAGCAGAGATCACGAGCGAGTTACCGAACGACATCTCGGTCTCCTCGGTGAAATACGAAGGCCCCGAACTGGTGGTCTACACGCGCGATCCGAAGAAATTCGCCCGTCAGGGCGACCTCGTGCGAAAGCTCGCGAGCAAGCTTCGCAAGCGCATCACGATCCGACCCGACCCGGACGTCCTCTCCCCGCCCGACACCGCTCGAGCGAAGATCATGGACGTGATCCCGGAGGAGGCGGGCGTGACGGATCTGGACTTCCACGCCGACACGGGCGAGGTGGTCATCGAGGCCGGCAAGCCCGGTATGGTGATCGGTCGCCACGGCTCGACGCTTCGAGAGATCACGAAACAGGTCGGCTGGACGCCCGAAGTCGTCCGCACACCGCCGATCGAATCCTCGACCGTCTCGAACGTTCGCAACTTCCTCAAACAGGAGCGAAGCGACCGTCGGGACATCTTAGAGCGCGTCGGTCGACAAATCCACCGCGAGGAGATGTCCGACGACGAGTGGGTCCGCATCACGACTCTCGGGTGCTGTCGAGAGGTTGGACGCGCCTCGTTCATTCTCTCGACGCCCGAAACCCGGATCCTGATCGACTGTGGCGACAAACCCGGCGCCGAAGGCGAGGTGCCGTATCTCCACGTCCCCGAAGCGCTCGGTGCGGGCGCTCAGACGATCGACGCCGTGGTGCTCACCCACGCTCACCTCGACCACTCCGCCCTGCTCCCGCTCCTGTTCAAGTACGGCTACGACGGTCCGATCTACTGCACTGAGCCGAGCCGCGACCTCATGGGCCTCCTGCAACTCGATTACCTCGACGTTGCGGCCAAGGAGGGGCGAACCCCACCGTACGAGTCCGAACAGGTCCGCGAGGCGATCAAGCACACGATTCCGCTCGAGTACGGCGACGTCACGGACATCGCGCCGGACGTCAAACTCACCTTCCACAATGCGGGCCACATTCTCGGCTCCGCCGTCTCGCACTTCCACATCGGCGACGGCCTCTACAACGTCGCGTTCTCCGGCGACATCCACTACAAGGACACGCGCCTGTTCAACGGCGCGACCAACGACTTCCCGCGCGTGGAGACGCTCGTCCTCGAGTCGACCTACGGCGGGCGAAACGACTACCAGACCGACCAGGCCGACTCCGAGGAGAAACTCAAGAAGGTGATCAGGGAGACGGCCGAACGCGGCGGCAAGGTGCTCATCCCGGCGTTCGCGGTCGGTCGCTCCCAGGAGATCATGCTCGTCATCGAGGAGGCCATGCGCGAGGGCGACATTCCTTCGATGCCGGTCCACCTGGACGGGATGATCTGGGAGGCGACGGCGATCCACACCACCTATCCGGAGTACCTACGCGACGACCTCCGGGATCGGATCTTCCACGAGGACGAGAACCCGTTCCTCGCCGACGAGTTCAACCACATCGACGGCGGCGAAGACGAACGCCAGGACGTCGCCGACGGCGGTCCCTGCATCATCCTCTCGACGTCCGGGATGGTCACCGGCGGCCCGATCATGTCCTGGCTCTCCCACGTCGGTCCCGATCCCGACTCGACGCTCGTCTTCGTCGGCTACCAGGCCCAGGGAACGCTTGGCCGACGCATCCAGAACGGCTGGGACGAGATTCCGACGAGCGAAGTGGGAAGCAGGGGCCGAAACGGCAACGGGAACGGTCGCGGCACCCTCAAACTCAACATGGACGTCGAAACGGTCGACGGCTTCTCCGGCCACGCCGACCGCGCCGGCCTCGAGAACTTCGTTCGGACGATGAACCCCCGGCCCGAGAAGGTCCTCTGCGTCCACGGCGACGAACGCTCCGTCCAGGACCTCTCCTCGGCGCTCTACCACGAGTTCAACATGCGGACGTTCGCGCCGAAGAACCTCGAGACGTTCCGGTTCCTCTGAGTCGGCGCCCTCGAACGGCACTCGCGCCACTCGCTGCGGATAGAACGAATCGATCCCGGTACTGTCGACCGCGTCGTCTGCGATGTTTCGATATTGTTTTATAATTCTGACCATATTGTGGCGTATGAAGCGTCGGCGATATCTCTCGGCAACCGCAGCGGGTGCGGTAGCAGGCTTCAGCGGCTGTCTTTCCGTTTTCGATTACACCGTCGAACTGGCCGGGGTCGTCGGCATAAATCACGCCGAGGAACCGAAACAGCTCGAGGCCCGCGTCCTGGATGGGGATTCAGAGATTCTGACAACAGAGATAGAACTCGACGCGGCCGAACGAGGAGACGGGTACGTGCTCGCCAGTCACGAGAGCGTCGAGTGTCGATGGTCGGCCGAGGCGAAGTCGTTCACCGTCGAAGCACGAGCGGCGGGCAAGTGGCAGTCCGTCGACGTCGCGGACGAAGTCGACGGAAACTGCGCCGTCGTCGGTCTCGAATTCGGCCACCCGTTCGAACCGGACCTCCGCTTCAGAGTCGATCCGTGCGACTCGATCGATCGCTCGTCAGACCTGTTTTGTACCTTCGACGAGAGTGACGAGCATAACGGGGAGTGACGGGAGTAATGGTCGAGAGTGTCCGGACTCGAACCACTTCGAATTCCCGTTGCCGTTGGTACGGGTTCCGGCCTTCGTTTCTCAACCCGATGGTCAAGACGGTCGACGTCAGCGTTCCGCGCTCTCGAGAGTACGAGCCATGCGCTAGAAGTACGTCGCTGACGGTGACCGACCGGGTAGCAGATACGCCAGATAACCGCGAGCGTAGGTCAGGAAGAGACGCCCGTACCCCTCCCGCTCCTGTCGGCGGACGGACGTCCTGACCGCACACTCCCGGTCGTAGACTACCTCGCCCTCTCGACGGAGGCGCAGGGAGAGATCTGTGTCCTCGAGAAACGGGAGCGACTCGTCGAAGCCGCCTACCCGTTCGAAGGCCGTCCGACGCACGCTACAGTTGGGCCCAGGCTGCTGGACGAATCCAAGCGGCCAACTGAGTCGATACCACCAGTCCGAGAGGAGCCGAAAGCAGACACGGTGGCGAAGGCCGGGCTCGAGCGGCTCGAGCGGTCCGCCGACGCCCACTACGGTGGATTTCGTCGCTACCGAGTAGTGACGGCAGTGGTCGCGTACCCACGTCGGCGGAACGACGGTGTCTGCGTCGGTGAAACAGAGCACGTCGCCGGTCGCTCGTCTCGCACCGCGGTTTCGTGCGTGGGCCGGCCCTGGGGCCGTCTTTTCGGCCCCATTCCTGGACTCCTCGGATCGGCTCCCGAACTCGTCGCGAAGTACGCGGTCGACGACGGCGTGCCCGCGAGCGACGGCAATCGTCTCCGCCCCGTTCGCGACGACGACCACCTCGAGGTCGCCGTCGAAACGCTGGGCTGACAGCGAGTCGAGCGTCGCCTCGAGTCGGACTCCTTCGGCTTTCGCGGGCACGACGACCGAGGCGCTGACCATGCACCGGACTGTCGTTTCGAGGACAAAAATCGAGGTGATTCGTCCCTCGAGACCGCAGTCATGGATTCGGAACGACGGAGGCGGATCATCGGCGACCGTTGCCACCGTCGCAACCCCCTTTTCCGCGCGTTTCATAGGGCCAGCAATGTCGAGCGTGACCGTCAGCGCGGGTGCCCGCCTGCACTTCGGATTCCAGAACCTCTCGCTGGCCCGAGAACGCCTCTACGGCGGGATCGGAGTCGGCCTCGAGGAGCCCCGCGTGACGGTAGCGGCTGAACCAGCGGATTCCGTCCACGTCGAGGACCCGCTCGCGGAGCAGTACGCCCGGCGGGCGGTCGAGCGATTAGCCGTTCCCGGTGTTCGCCTCGCCCTCGAGGAACGGCTCCCGCGACACGTCGGGTTTGGGAGCGGGACGCAACTCGCCCTCGCCGTCCTGGCAGCGACGGCGGGAGCGTACGACCTCGAGCCGTCGATTCGCGACCTGGCACCGGCGCTCGGACGGGCCGGGCGGAGCGGGATTGGCGTCGCGACGTTCGAGGACGGCGGGTTCGTCGTCGACGCGGGCCACCCGACGGGCCGGTTCACCACCGAGCCGCCGGCCGAGGGCGACTGGACGGTTCCGCCCGTCGTCGCCAGACACGACCTCCCCGACTCCTGGCGGTTTCTGGTCGTCGTCCCGGACGTCGAACCCGGCCGTTGCGGCGAGGACGAGGACGCCAGCCTCCGCTCGGTCATCGAACACGCCGATCCGGGAATCGCCGACGACATCGCCGGCGTCCTCACGCGAAAACTGCTCCCAGCGGCCGCGGAAGGCCGACTCGAGGCCTTTGGCGAGGCGATCTCGACCATCGGCCACAAGAACGGTGCCTGGTACGCCGACGTCCAGGGCGGCGTCTTTCGCCCGCCCGCGGGCGAACTCGTCGACGCACTGGCCTCGAGTCCGGTCGTCACCGGCGTCGGACAATCGTCCTGGGGACCGACCGTCTACGGCGTCACCGACGACCGACACGCCGACGAGGCCGTCGCCGCGGCGAGGGACGCACTCGAGGGGACGGGCGTCGAGGGACGAGTTCTCGTCTCGCGGGCGACGACCGAAGGCGCGACTCGAGAGTGATAGAGCGGGAGCGATAGCGAGGGAACGACTCGAGAGCAATAAAGAAAAAACGCTCAGTTGCCGTTGTCCGACAGGTAGAGCGTTCGGTCGATGATGCTGACGGCCCCCTGTCCCCAGCGCTGGACTGCCGCGCCGTCGGCGTCCGGCACGTCGATGACGATCTGCTGGCCGTCGATCGTCACGTCGCCGTCCGGCGTCGACTCCTGGTCCGCGAAGCTCTGGAGCTGATAGGTGAGCAAGCGCTTCGTCGACCCCGTGATGGACACCGTTTTGGGGTCGAACGTGTAGGTCAACACGGCCCCGTCGTCGGTCTCCTCGGCGGACACCTCGAAGCCGTGACTGCTCAGCGAGAGGTCCGGTTTCTCCTCGTTGAGCGTCTCGAGTGCGCGGTCGACCGGAATCTCCTCGATGTCGTCCTCGGCGGTGTCGACGTGGTCGGCGGGATCGAACGGATCGAATGCAGCGGCCGCGTCGTCCGGTGCGTCCGAATCGTCTGTTTCGTCCGGTTCGTCCGCGCCGTTCAATTCGTCCAGGTCCTCTGGTCCATCATCCACAACCTCGACACTCCCGTCGTCGCTCGCTTCGTCCAGATCGCCCGATTCTCGAGGAGCGGGCGTCTCGAGGGACGGGTCTCGTTCAGTCTCGGCCACGGCGTCGGCATCTGCAGCGACCCCTTCCGAGAAGGTGAATTCGCCTCTATCGGCGTCGGTTTCTGGAGTCGGGTCAGAATCGCTGGCGGTCGCCGTGTCGAGGTGGTCGGGTTCGACGTCGCCGTTGGCATCAGAGGACGCCTCGAGTCCGGCCCCGTCGGAGCCGTCCATCGTCGACTGTCGGACGGCTTCGGGAAAGTCGGGACTATTCGCTGGCGGGGCGGCGTAGACGGTGGATTCGTCATCGTTCGCTGTCTCCGCGTCGTCATCTCCTTCGTCCGTTGCCCTCTGCTCGTCGCCGTCGTCCGAACCCGAGTCGTCATCCTCGCTGTCTGAACTCGAGCCCTCGACGTCCGGTTCCGGGGCGCTCTCGAGTTCGCCGGCGATCTGGGGGTACCTGGCGTCGGCGATCGTATCCCGGTCGAGCGGGGTAGCGTACCACGCCGTTCGATCCGGGGACGTGATGAACCTCCCGCGGTTGCGTGCGAGCAGTGCGTCGTCGGATTCGGATTGCGCGTCCTCGGTGTCGTCGAGTTCGTCGTCGCCGTCGGCATCGCTCGCGGCATCCTTCTGCTCGTTATCCTCGCCTTCCGACTCGAACGACTTGGCACCGTCGTCGTTCGACTCGCCTACATCGTCATCCTCGGGTCCGGGCGACTGGGTAGCCGTTTCGTCGTCCGTCGTCTCGTCAATCGCCGCGGAGTCGTCCACCGCAGAGTCGTCCGCTCGAGCCTGTTCGACCTCGGACGTCGGTCCTGCCTGTTCGGCCTGGTCCTCGTGTGCGGGCTGGGGTTGTGCGTGCGCCTGGCCCGCCGGTGTCTGGTGTGGCGCCTGCTGAGGCTGCTGGGGCTGGTGAGGCTGCTGTCCCTGCTGGGCCGGACCCTGCGTCCGCCCCGAACTGATCGTCCCGCTACTCAGATGCAGCTGGGTCCCACCGCCGGAACCGTGGGAAAATCCCTCGAGGTTGTGCCCGACGTCGGTCAACCCATCGTCCAGCGTGTCCTCGAGTTTGTCGACTTTGTCACCGACGCTACGGAGGGCGAGCGAGAGGTCCCAGAGGACGACGACCGCGAAAAACAATAGCGCCAGAAAGACCGTTACAGCGACACCGCCCAGAAATTGCACGTCCATCTCGACCATACTAGTAACTACATTCGAAATCTCCTGGTCGTACCTTAGTAGTTCGGACCGTTTCAGCGGTCGACTCACCGCTCGATACGCATGGCTGTAGCGCTCGAGAACGGGCGTGACTCGAAAGCGTATTCCACCCGCCGCCAAAAGACCCGGTATGCTCACGTTCGTCGGACTCGGCCTCTACGACGAGCGGTCGATCACCGTCGAGGGCCGGGACGCCCTCCGGAACGCCGACCGTTCCTACGCCGAGTTCTACACCAGCCAGCTCGTCGGGACTACCGTCGAGTCGCTCGAGAACCACCACGGCATCGACGTCGAGGTCCGTGACCGGGCAGGGGTCGAACAACATCCGGACGACATCCTCGAGGCCGCCGAGACCGAAGACGTCGTCTTCCTCACGGCCGGGGACACCATGATCTCGACCACGCACGTCGACCTCCGATTGCGTGCTCACGAACGCGGAATCGAGACCCGCGTGATCCACGGCATCACCGCCCAGACCGCAACCAGTTCGCTCACCGGGCTCCAGAACTACCGGTTCGGGAAGGCGACGACCCTCCCGTTCCCCTACGCCCACGGCGCCGACGGGTTGCCAGCGAGCGTCACCGAGACCATCGAGGCGAACCGCGAGGCGAACCTGCACACGGTCGTCTACCTCGACATCAAAGCCGAGCGCGGCGAGTACATGACCGCCGAGGTCGCCGCCGAGTTGCTCGCCGAGAAGTACCCCGACCTGGTGGGCGTCGTCGTCGCTCGAGCCGGCAGCCCCGACCCCCTGATCGAGGCCGGGACGATGACCGACCTCGCCGAGCGGGAGTTCGGCGACCCGCTCCACCTGCTCGTGATCCCCGGCGAACTGCACCTGCTCGAGGCCGCCGCCCTCTGTGAACTGGCGGGGGCGGATCGGGACGACCTCGAGATTGCCTGATTCGCACGAATGCCGGAGTCCAGTCCCCCGAACGACTGCCCCCCGAACGACAGTCCACCACTCGGCCTCGCACGCGGGACCGTCGCCCTCGTGTCACACCACCCGGGGTGGCTCGACGCGGCCGCGGCCGAACTCGAGCGACTCGAGCAGGCGTTCGAACGTGACGGGGTCGACGACCGCGTCCTCGGGTACGAGCACGTCGGTTCGACGGCCGTCCGCGGACTCGCCGCGAAGCCGATTCTGGATCTGCTCGTCCTGGTCGCGGACTTGGAGACCGTTTCCGGTCTGCAACCGGCGCTCGAGCGCCTCGGATACGAACGGCGACCGAACGACGGCGTTCCCGACCGCGTCTTCTTCGCGAAGGGGACGGAGACCGACCGGACGCACTACCTGGCGGTTGCGCCGTGGGGGAGCGACTGTCACCGCGAGCAGGTGGTCTTCCGGGACTTTTTGTGCGAGAACCCATCCACGGCCGAGGCGTACGAGACGCTCAAGCGACGGCTCGCGGGGCGTTATTCAGATGAACGGGCAGCGTACACCGACCGAAAGGAACCGTTCGTCGAAGAGATCCTTGAGCAGGCCGTCTCGGCGGGGTACGGACTCGAGGAACGGCCCTAGCCGGACGGATCGGCACTACGAGAAGAACCGCTTCAGTCGGGCGAGCAACCCGTTCGCTCGTTCGTCGTCTCGACCCGCGGAAACGCCCCTCTCGATGGCTCCCTGGTCGGGACGAGGGGGTTCCGAGCGCCTGTCGTCGGCCCCCGTGGTTCCGTCGTTCTTCGCTACCTCGACCGCCCGTCCGAGAAGCCCTTCAGCGTCGTCGACCGCGTCTCTCACCGGCGCGGCCACGAGCGGTTTCCCGTCGAACCGGTCGCGTTCGACCGACGTGGCGGCGGCGATGATGACGGCGTCGGCCGCCCCGATCAACTCGCCCGAGAGTTCGTTCTCCGTGCCCATGGCCCCCTGGACCTCGACGTCGATCTCGTGGCCGCTCGCCTCGGCGACCCGCTCGAGGTTCTCGGCGGCCATGTGACTGTGTGCGATCCCCGTCGGGCACGCGGTGACTGCGACGAACTTCATGGGCTAGCGGTCCGCTACGTAGTCACGAACCGTAGGTTTCGTGGTCGCCTCGAGCGCGCGTTCGACGAACGACCTGGCCTCGTCCGTGTCGACGTCGGTGACGCTCGCCTTCACCTCGGGAATCGAGAGGGGAGTGACGCTGAGTTCGTCGAGGCCGAGTCCGATCAGGAGTTCGGTCAGTTCCGGATCGGCGGCCATCTCGCCGCACATCCCGATTCGAGCGCCACCCGAGTGACCCGCCCGGACCGCACGCTCGACGATCCGAAGTACCGCCGGTTCGCAGGGATCGTGGAGGTGGGCGACTCGATCGTTCTCCCGAGCAGCGGCCATAACGTACTGGGTGAGGTCGTTAGTCCCGATGCTGAGAAACTCGACGCGTTCGGCGAACGCCTCGGCGAGCAACGCCGCACTCGGCGTCTCGACCATCGCGCCCAGTTCGGGCATCGCGTAGTCGACGCCCTCCTCGGCGAGCGCCCCGGCCGCCGATTCGACCGCCGCGATCGCCGCCTCGAGTTCCCCGATCGTCGACACCATCGGGAACAACACCGACAGCGAGCCCTCGCCGATGGCCTCCGCCCGGAGCAGGGCCCGCAGTTGCGTTTCGAATCGTTCGGCGTCCGGGCCGAGTGACCGACGAATCCCGCGCTCGCCGAGGAACGAGTGCTCCGCACCGGGGCGGTCGGGGGACAAAATCGGTTTGTCGCCCCCGGCGTCGAGGGTTCGGACGACGACGCGGCCCTCGGGAAACGCGTCGAGTACCTCCGCGTAGGTCTCGACCTGTTCGTCCTCGTTCGGCGGCGTCGGTCGGTCCAGAAAGAGGAACTCGGTTCGAAAGAGCCCGATTCCATCCGCGCCACGGTTGATCGCCGCCTCGAGGCCCGAGAGCGTGCAGACGTTGGCGTCGACCGCGATCGGTTCCCCGTCGGCCGTAGATACCGGCGCCGCGCGAATCTCGACGCCCCCTCCCCCCTCGGCGCGCGCTCGCTGTTCGGCCGTCGGATCGACGGTCACCGATCCGGCGTCGCCGTCGACGAGGACGTTCGCACCGGCCTCGATCGACCGCAGTTCCTCGCCCACGTCGACGACGGCGGGTATGCCGATCGATCGGGCGAATATCGCCGAATGAGCGGTTCGTCCGCCTTCGACGGTCGCGAATCCAGCCACTCGGTCGGGGTCCAGCCGTGCGGCGTCGCTGGGCGTGAGTCGTCGAGCGAGCACCACTGCCCCGTCTAGCAACGCACCGAGGTCGACGCGATCGTCGTCAGCGAGTACCCGAAGCAATCGATCGCGAACGTCCCGGAGGTCGTCGGCCCGCTCGGCCACTGCGCCGTCCGTCTCCTGGAACTGGTCGATCGGACCCTCGAACGCTCGACGGACCGCGTGTTCGGCGGGCAGTCGATCCGCGATGGCGTCCGCGACGGCGTCCGTGATCTGCGGATCGTCGAGGAACTGCCGGTGGGCGTCGAAGACCGCCGCTTCCGCCTCGCCAATCCGTTCGGCCGTTCGCTCGCGTTCGCGCTCGAGTTCCTCGCGAGCGCGCGCTCTGGCGTCGTCGAACCGATCTCGTTCCACCGCCGGGTCGACCGTCGCCGGCTCCGGCGGTGCCTCGAGGTCGGCGGCGGAACCGGAACGGGCCCACACCGCGGTCCCGACGCCGACGAGGGGAGCAACGCCCGTCCCGTCGATCGTTCGGCGGTGGTCGTCTTCGGGCATGGTTGGAGTCTCAGGGTTCAGGTCGAACGCTTCGCTTCGGGCGTCGAGAGCACCGACTGGAGGGCGTCAAGGGCAGCCTCGGCGTCGGCCCCCTCCGCGACGATTCGAACCGCCTGGCCGCTCGGAACGCCGAGGCTCGTCACCGCGAGGACGCTCTCCGCCTCGACGAGGTCGCCGTTCGCCGGCCCGACCCGTACGTCGGCGTCGAACCCGTTCGCGGTCCGGACGAACGCCGTGGCCGGGCGGGCGTGGAGTCCGTCCTCGGGCGCCACGGTGACGATCCGTTCCATCAGGTGATCACCTCCGTGAGCGCGTTTCGGACCTCCGCGGGCGACTCGGCGTCGTGAAGGCGCTCGCGCACCTCGTCGTGTACGAGCGCACGCGAGAGCGAACTGAGCGTCGCGAGGTGGTCATCGGCCCCGCTCTCGTCGGTGGGAGCGAGCAGCATGAACAGGAGCGTCGCCGGTTCGGCGTCCGCATCGCCGAGAGGGACCCCCTCGCTCGAGCGGGTGAACGCGACCGTCGCCCGCCTGACGACCTCGGTCCTGGCGTGGAACAGGCCGACGCCCTTTCCCACTGCAGGGCTCGTCTCGGCCTCGCGGGCGAGGACGGCCTCGAGTGCGACGTCGCGGTCCGTCACGCGGCCGGCCTCGACGGCGCGGTCGAGCAGGTACTCGATGCAGCCGTACGCGTCCGGGGGTGGCTCCTGGAGCGCGATGAGCTCCGGTGTGAGTACGGCGTCGATGTCGTCCATGCGTGTAGTATACCCGGGAGGGGTTTAATCAGTCACTCTTCCCCTGTCTCTCGATCTCGCCGCACTCGAAACGGCCTCGTAGTCGGGTTTGAGGGCCGTGACGACCACGGCCGTCACGACCGTTCCGACGGCGAGACACGCCAGGAACTGGAGCCATCTATTGGCCAAAAGCACGACGAGAACCCCGCCGTGGGGCGCGGGCATCGCCACGCCGAGCCACACCGCCGTCGCGGCCGCGGTCGCGCTTCCGAGCACGGTGCTAGGGACGACCCGGGCGGGGTCGTCGGTCGCGTAGGGGATCACCCCCTCGGTGACGAACGACAGCCCCATCGCCAGCGCGGGTCTAGCGCGTTCGTAGCGCCCCCACGGATACTTCTGCGGGGCGACGACGTTGGACAGCGCGAGTCCGAGCGGCGGCACCATGCCAGCGATCATCACCGCCGCCATCGGCGCGTAAATCTGCTCGGGAATCAGCGTCACGCCGAATACGTACGCGATCTTGTTGACGGGGCCACCGCTGTCGATCGCCATCATCGCGCCCAGAACGGCCCCCAGCGCGAGCGCTTCGAGACCGGCCGCGTCGCGGGCGAGGGCCGTAAGTCGCTCCATCGCGAGCGCGAGCGGTGGCGCGAGCAAAAAGAGCACGACCGGCGCGAGTACACAGGTTACCAGGACGGGAAGCAGGAGAACCGGGACGAGCGGTTCGACGGCCTTCGGGACGTCGAGGCGAGCGAGGGCGGCGACGACGACGCCGACGAGCAGTCCGACCCCGAGCGCCCCCAGATAGCCCGCCCCCGCCTGGCCGGTCTCGATTCCGACGATACGGCCCGCCTGCTCGACGACCGCACCCTGCTGGACGAGTGCGGCCAGGACGAAACCCGGCGCGAGCGCTGGTCGATCGGCGATTCCGTAAGCCACGTACGCGCCGAGTACCGGCACCGCGAACGCGAGCCCCGCACGACCGATCTCGGCGAGAAACCACGCGAGCGTGCCCGGTCGCTCGAGCGCCCCCGCTCCTCCGGCGATGTGAGCCGCTGCGAAGAAGACGCCGCCGATGGTGACGAACGGGATCATGAAGCTCACGCCGGTCATGACGTTCCGTCGAACCGACTCGAGATGGTCTGAGAGGGCGGTCGTGACGGTCATGTTCGTGTGCGCCTCCGGCGCGGATCACCTTGTAAAGAGCGGGACGTCGGTCGAGTCCGAGCGCAGACCAGACATCTCGGGGACGGTCGTCCCCGGGACCGAAACGACCTCCGCGGCGACGGTCACGCCCATGCGGAGGGCGGCGGTGCCGGACTGCCCGCGGACGAACGTCGAGAGGACGCCCGCCAGCAGCGCGTCGCCCGCGCCCACGGTGTCGACGACGTCGGTGTCCTGGGATTCTGCCCGATAGATCCCGTCCGGTGAGGCCAGCAGCGCGCCGTCGTCGCCCAGCGATGCAACGACGTGTTCGAATCCCTCGTCGCGGAGCGCCTGTGCCGCTTCCACGCACTCCTCGACGGTGTGGACGGGCATTCCCGTCGCCGTGCCGAGTTCGCGGCGGTTGGGTTTACAGACGAAGTACTCGCTTCGAAGTCCCTTCAGCAGGTCGCCCTGGACGTCCACGACGGTCTGCCACGGTCCCGCTCGAGCGATTCGATCGATCGTCGCCGGGCCCAGGTTCGGTGGAAGGCTCCCCGCGACGACGACCATCTCGGGGTCGTGCTCGCGGACCTTCGCGACGACCTCGCGGACGGTTTCTTTCTTGACGTTGTGTCCCGATTGGTTGATCTTGTACTCCTCCTCGTCCGTGAGAATCGTCGTGTTGAGACGGGTACAGCCGCCCATCTCGACGAAATCGTTCGGCACTTTCTGTCGGACGAGTTGCTCCTCGATGTACGTCCCCAGAAAGCCGCCCGTGAGTCCGGTCGCCAGCGTCTCGATGCCGAGTCCGTAGAGGTACTTCGAGACGTTGATCCCCTTCCCGCCGGGATCGTACTGAGACATACTCGCACGCTTGACGGCGTCGGAATCGAGTTTTCCCTCGACAGTGATGGTGTGATCCACGGCCGGATTGAGAGTCACGGTGAGGATCACTCGACCACCCCGTCGACGACGTCGACGCCCGCGGCCTCGAACGGCTCGCGCTGGGCGTCGGTGAGGACCGCATCGGTCACGAACGCGTCGATCGAGGCGTAGTCAGCGAAGTGGACGAAACTCCGCCGACCGAGTTTCGACCCGTCGGAGACGAGGACGACCCGCTGGGCCTTCTCGACCATCAACGACTTCATTCGCGCTTCGTCCTCGTTCGGCGTCGTCAGCCCCGACTCGGGGTGGATAGCGTTCGTTCCGAGGAAGACGACGTCGAAGTTCGTCCGCTCGAGGAATTCCTCGCCGGTGGGCCCGACGAGCGCCCAGGTCTGCTCGCGAAGCGTGCCGCCGGTCAGCTTCACGTCGCCGTGTTCGCCCAGTTCCATCGCGATGAGCGGCGAGTTCGTCGCGGCGATAAACGCGACGTCGGGCGTGGCTTTCGCGACTTCCATGGTCGTCGTGCCGGAATCGAAGAAGACGACCTGCCCCTCGAGGACCTCCTCGGCCGCACGCCGCCCGATGGCGCGTTTCGCCTCCAGGTTCTGCACCTGTTTTTGGCTGTAAGAACGTTCCTCGGCGACGCTGGTGATCGGAAGCGCGCCTCCGTGAGAGCGTTCGATCAGCCCGTCGGACTCGAGGTCCTGCAGGTCGCGACGGATCGTCGCCTCGGAGACGCCGAGTTCCTCGGCGAGTTCGGTAACGGTCTGTCCGTTCTCCTGGGAGACGACGTTGACGATTTCGCGTTTCCGTTGTTTGGGCAGCATGATTCGGGCGGGGGTAACGGTACTCGTTGGTTGAGTGTTCTCCGGCCCGGACCTTATGTGTTTTCGCTCGTTTCTGCTCATCTTTGACGGCTCGAGAGGATCGCGAGGACGAACGTGACGATGGCACCGACGCTCGATACGATCGCGCCGCCGTAGATCCCTTGCAGGTAGTTGTACGTCGCGACCAAGACGAGCGCGACGCCGAGTGCCAGCGGGGCGAACTCCGCTACCGAAGCCGTGTCGATCGACGTCACGCGAGTTGCTCTCCACCTTCCGTCGTGGGTCTGGTCTCGGAATCGAACGTGAGCGACTCGCCGGATTCGGAGTCGAAGTAGTGGAGCGAACGGCGGTCGAATTCGACGCTGACGCGATCGTCGACCTCTATCGGGCCGCCCGGTTCGACCGACGCTTTCATCGTTTTGCCGTCGCCCAGTCCGAGTTCGAGGACGGTCTTCTCACCCTGCGGTTCGACGACGTTGACAGTCGCTGGCAATCCGTCGGGACGTAACGTCACGTCCTCGGGACGGACGCCGAGAACGACCTCGTCACCGATCGACTCCTCGAGCGCCCACTGATACTCGTCGGGCACGCTGTGCTGGAAGGGGCCGAGGTCGAGCGCGAGGCCGTCCTCGCTCCGGTGGACCGTTCCCTCGAGGAAGTTCATGCTCGGCGATCCAAGGAAGTCCGCAACGAACAGGTTCCGCGGGTTGGAGTAGACGAACGTCGGCGGGCCGACCTGCTGGATCTGGCCACCGTCCATGACGGCGATCTGGTCGCCGAGGGTCATCGCTTCGACCTGGTCGTGGGTGACGTACACCGTCGTCGTCGAGAGCGTGTCGTGGAGTTTGTTCAACTCCGCGCGCATCTGGACGCGAAGCTTCGCATCGAGGTTCGAGAGCGGTTCGTCCATCAGGAAGACGTCCGGTTTGCGAACGATCGCTCGGCCGAGGGCGACGCGCTGTTGCTGGCCGCCAGAGAGCTCCGCCGGTTTGCGGTCCAGCAGGTCGTCGATCTGAAGCAGATTCGCCGTCTCCTGGACGCGCTCGTCGATCGTCTCCTCCTCGACGCCGTGCTGTTCCAGCCCGAATCGCATGTTCCCGCGCACTGTCTTGTGGGGATAGAGCGCGTAGTTCTGGAACACCATGGCGATGTCGCGCTCGTACGCGCGACGGTCGTTGACGACCTCGTCACCGATCTCGATCGTTCCCTCGCTCGCTCGCTCGAGACCGGCGATCAGCCGTAGCGTCGTCGTCTTGCCACAGCCGGAGGGCCCCACCAGGACGGTAAAGCTCTCGTCGGGGATTTCGAGGGAGACGCCGTCGACGGCGACGATGTCGTCGAACCGCTTGACGAGGTCCTCGAGTCGTACTTCAGCCATCTATACCACCGCCGGTGATCGTGTGTCGTAGGTGCATCGGTTTCGAATTCATTCTTTTACCGCCCCCTGCGTGAGCCCGCTGACGATGTACCGCTGGAAGAACAGCCCGAACAGGATGCCGGGCAACGCGGCGATCATGCCGCCAGCGGCGAGGTGCGCCCAGTCGATGAAGTCGTCGGCGACGAACAGGGAGACGGCGATCGGGAGCGTCTGCGAGGTCTGGCTCCGCGTGAGTACCAGCGCGAAGATGAACTCGTTCCACGAGAAGATGAACGCGAGAATCGCCGTCGCCGCGATGCCGGGCTTGGCAACGGGAAGGATCACTTTCACGAACGCCTCCCAGGTCGAACAACCGTCGACCATCGCCTGTTCGTCGAGCGACTCCGGCACCCCGTCGAAGTAGTTCTTCATGATCCAGACTGCGAACGGGAGGTTGAAGAACGTGTACGTCAGGATGAGCGCGACGCGCGTGTCGGTGAGGTTCCCGGTCAATCCGCCGATGAGCGGCGGGTTCGACATGATCTGGAAGAACGGGACGATCAGCGCAATCGGCGGAATCATCCGCGCGCCGACGATCGAGAGCAACAGCGCCTTGTTCCCCAGGAAGTCGTACCGGGAGAACGTGTAGCCGGTCAACGTTCCGAGCGTGACGCAGATGACGGTCGTCGTCGTCGCGACGATCAGACTGTTGATCGTATACGCTTCGAACGGCCGGTTCCGGAAGATGTCGACGTAGTTCTGTACCGTCGGCTCCTGCGGAAAGAACGTGATCGGAATCGTCAGCACCTCGCTCTGGGTCTTCAGGCTCGTGATGAAGATGTAGTAGATCGGGAACCAGATCACGATCACGTACAGGAGCAGTAGCCCGTAGGCGAGCAACCGTTCTCTGACGACGCTCGGCCACACGTCGTCCGTGACGAGGCCGGCGCGTTCGGCGACTCTGTTGAGACGTGAATCTTTCGTACTCATGAGTTGTAAGGAGTCCCTCCGAAGACCGAGTAGAGGATCGCCACGATGGCGAACGTGACCGCGAGCATGACGACACCCAGGGCGGCTCCCTCGCCAGTCCGCTGGAACTCCATGGACGTGCGGTAGAGCCAGGACGCCCACACCTCGGTGGACTTCCCGGGACCACCCTTCGTCATCACCCAGACCAGATCGAGTGCCCTGATGTCGAAGATGATCCGAATCGTCAACGCGACCATGATCGACGGTTTCAAGAACGGATACGTGACGTTCCGGAATCGCGACCAGCGGCTCGCGCCGTCCACTTCGGCCGCGTCGTACAGCTGCTCGGGGACGTTCTGGAGCCCCGCGAGCAGGATGATCACGATGAAGGGCGTGAAGACCCAGATGTCCGCGATGATCAGCGCCATCATCGCGAGCGTTCCGTCCGAGAGGAACGCGATCTTCTCCGAGAGCACGCCCGACTGGACGAGCAGACCGTTAATCGCGCCGTTTTTTGATTCGAACATCCAGCGCCACATGAGCCCGCTCATCACGTACGGGAGGATCCAGGGGACGATCACGGCGGTCCGGATCCATCCCCGGCCCTTGAGGTCCTTGTTGAGCAGGAGCGCGATCCCGAGTCCGAGAAGGAACGAGAACGTGACGCTGAAGCCCACGTAGATGACGGTGTTCCTGGTAAACGCGACGAAGTCCGGGTTCAGGACGCCGAGCGTGCCGCCCGATTCGAGCAACAGCCGTTTGAAGTTTCGCAATCCCACGAACTCCGACTCTTGCGTGAGCGGGTTTTCCCAGAACAGACTCGACCAGAAGAGCCTCGCGGTCGGGTAGACGATGATTGCGGCGATCCAGATCAGCGTCGGCCCGACCGTTAGCGGGATGAACAGCCGGTCGAGCGTTCGTCGTAACGACTTCTCTGGCGTTTCCATGATAGTAACTTCTAGCGGAGATAGTGCTCAGGTGCTCTTCACAGAATGCCGATGTCCTGATAGAGTCGGGTGATGTTTTCCTGTGCGTCCTCCAGTGCGGTCTGCGGATCCTTCTCGCCGAGCAGCGCTGGCGTGATTTGCTCGTCGATGTAGTCGTCAACCTGCGGTTGCTGAAGGTACGTCTCGCTCTTGGCGTGCTCGAGGTTGTACTTCATGTCCTCGAGCAACCAGGAGGGGTAGGCGTCCTGGATCTCGTCGTCTTCGTAGACGTCGGGGACGACGCACGGGTTACCTTCGACGAGCATGTTGTTCTTGCACGACTCGCGGTTCGTCATGAATTCCGCGAACCGCTGGGCAGCCGCTTTGTTCTCCGAGAACGCCGAGATACTGATTCCGTTCGTGTCCTGGAACGTGGCACGTCCACCGGGTCCTTCGGGCGGTTTCGCGCTTCCGATGCGGTCTTCGCCCCACTCCTCGATTGCGCGGGAGCCGAGCGGCGTCCACGATTCGACTGTCGCGAACTCGCCAGCGATGAAGGCGTCACCGACCGGCCCTTCGCCCATGCTCGAGATGCCGTCGGGAATAATGCCCTCGCCACGGAGTTGTGTGATGAACTCCATGGCCTGCTGGCCCTCCTCGCCGGCAAAGACCGGTTCGTTGTCGTCGTTGAACAGGGACCCACCAGCCTGATAGATCAGCTGTTTGAACGTGAATACGGATTTATCCGCCCACGTGAAGCCGAATCCGGCGCGGTCCCCGTCCGAGAGTTCCGGCCCCATCTCCAGTACGTCGTCCCAGGTGTCCGGCGGCGTCTCCACGACGTCCTTGTCGTAGAGGAACGATCCCCACTTCCCGAACTCGGGCGCCATGTACGGATCGCCATCGAACGTGACGAGGTCGGCGAGGCTGTCGGGGAAGTTACCCATGTGGTCGTCGTCGACGTCGATCGGCTCGAGCCACCCGGCGTTGACGAAGTCCGCGAGCCACCACGTCGGTCCGTTGAACGCGTCGACCTTCGGGCTCTCGCTGTTGAAGATGGTCGTCAGACTGGTCTTCAGGTTCGCCCAGGGAACCTCGTTGACGTCGACGGTAATACCGGTTTCCTCCTGGAAGCGTTCGATGTTGTCTCTGGTCCCCTCGTCGAACTCGAGGCTCCCCGCGTTGTAGAACGTGATCTCGTCCGCCGTTTCACCGTCGCCCCCGTTCCCGTCCGAATCGTCGCCGAGACAACCCGTGAGGCCCACGATGCTAGTGGCACCGAGCGCCCCCGTCGTCTTCATGACCTTCCTCCGTGTGTGCCGTTTCCCTGGCATACCATCACACATTCCTGAACGTGGTGATAAATCTTACGCAATATCGATCACGTTCGATCACTTCGGTGCGAATTCAACGTAGATAAGGTCGCATAATAGCTGCAGCGGGAGCACTATCGAGCAAAGTCTGCGATAATCGCCGAACGTAGTGCCAATTTTCGGTCGAATAATACGGTCAGTACGGGCGCTCGTAACCGTTTCAACCCGTGAACCACTTCTACGTCAGTCGAAGATCGTGTGCCGACGTGAAATTCGTCCGAAATCGATCACGATCGATCAAAAGAAGTCAGCCACTTACAGACGATCGACGATCGCCGCCGTCACTTCGTCCGTCGAGGCGTCGCCACCCAGGTCGCCCGTCCGCGGGCCGTCCTCGAGCACGCCTTCGACCGCCTCCTGGACGGCCGTACCCTCGTCCTCGTGGCCGAGGTACTCGAGTAGCATCGCCGCCGAGAGAATGGCGGCGGAAGGGTTGGCGACGCCCTGGCCAGCGATGTCGGGAGCGGTGCCGTGGACCGGTTCGAAGAGCGCCCGGTCGGGTCCGACGTTCGCGCTCGGGAGCAAGCCGAGACCGCCGACGAGCCCCGCCGCGAGGTCCGAGAGCACGTCGCCCGCGAGGTTCGGGCAGACGACCACGTCGAACTGCGTCGGGTCGAGACAGACGTGGGTGGCGAAGGCGTCCATCAGCACCTCCTGTGTCTCCATGCCCTCCGCGTCGGCCACGTCAACGACCGCATCGCGAAACCGACCGTCAGTTTCGCGCATGACGTTGGCCTTGTGAACGACCGCGAATTCGTCGAGGCCGCGGTCTTCGACGAACTCGCAGGCGAACTCAGCCAGTCGTCGCGAGGCCGAGTCGGTCACCACGCGCGTCAGCGTCGAGAGGTCGTCGCTCAGCCGGGTTTCGTGGCCCGAGTAGACCCCCTCGGTGTTCTCCCGGAGAAAGACGAGGTTCGTCTCCGGCCGAACCGCGTCGACGCCGGGGTAGGCCCTGGCGGGACGCACGTTGACGAACGAGTCGACGGCCTCGCGAAGTGGAAGAATCACGTCCGCAGCAGTTTCGCCCGCGGCACCGAAGAGCGTCGCGTCGCTCGAGGCGACGAGATCGTAGGTCTCCTGGGGAAGCGCCTCGCCGGTTTCGGCCTTCACGGCGTCGCCCGCCGCCGCCTCTCGAAACGAGAAGTCGATGTCCAGCGCCTCGAGTACCTCGAGCGCCGCCGGTGTCACTTCCTGGCCGATGCCGTCGCCAGGGACGACGGCGATGTCGTGGGTCATGCTTGCGGTCGTTCTGGAAGCCCAAAGAGGGTATCGAAAGCGGTATATTTGCCAGTCCTGGCCGGAAACGAGCGGTCGTATATCAAGATATCGTACAGTCTCGGGAACCCGAATAGCCAGAAAGGTTATCATACTCGCATTCGAGTATCTGCTTCATGGTGGTGCTCGGACGGACCCAGCTCGCGTACAGTACACTGAATACACTCGGGAAGCGAGAAATTTCGTACAGTGGGTTAGTGCTTCTGAACGTACTCTTCCTGTACCTCTTCGGGTGGCTCGTCGTCGTTCCGGTGGTGTTTACCCTCGGGTTCTTGCTCCACGCACGAACCCTGTGACGGAACCGAACGGGGCCTCGCGGTACCGTCGAATCGTCACCCCCCAGTAACCAGGTACCGCGGTCGCCTCGAGACACCCATTGACCAGAACGCGGAGGCTAACGACTGAGACGCATCGAGCGTTCGCCCTCGATGAATTCCGCGACGCCGGTGGAGCGATGCCACCACGGAATTCGTCGAGTCTACAGGTAGCAGGTGAGCCACCCAGCGCCAGCGCTGGATAGAACGTTTTCGAAGAGGACCCGAGTGGTTCCGACACGCGCGAATGGGTCGAGGTCCTCACGGCGAGACGGCAAGATTCGAGGACGACCCTGGCAAGACGGCTACAATGCGGGCCCGTCTCGTTCTCGAGACTGAGCAGAGTTGACGCCGACCGAGTGGTCTGGCCCGACCTCGTCAGGATCCACTGTGGTCGCTTCGTCACGGCACGTTTCGAAGAGGTCGACTGCCCACTCGTAGACGGCCTCGTCTTCGGTGACGAACCCTCCTTTGACGACGCCCTGCTCGTCAGTGAGGTCGATTCCAACCGCGCCGTCGACGATCCCGACTGAGATCGGAACGTCGTCGAAGACGGAAGCGTGGACGTCCGTTTCCTCGAGCATCTCGCGCAACTGCTTCGCGGAGGTCGGATGGGTCCGGATGGCATCGAGGACGTCCGGTGTGATCACCATCTCGAGGCGGGTGTCCCCGTGGACGGTCGATTTCCAGTCGTTTTCGATGAACTCCGGGGCGACCGTGCGTGTAACGCCTCGAATCCGGTCGCTAGAGCGGCGAAATTCGAGTATCCGTCGAACGATGGCGGTCGCGTCACTCTCCTCGAGAACGATGAGTTCGGCATCGCGAAGGCGTCGGACGTCGAACGTCACGAGGTCGGACGGTAGCCACTGCAGCGGTTCGCGGAGACGACGTTCGGCCTCCATTTCTCCCACCAAGCGAGTGAACTCGTCACACACCCATTCACCGGTCGGTGTCACCGTACACTCCTGTCCCGAGCGTGCGATCCAGTTGCGCGCTTCGAACTCCCGGAGAATGCGCGCGGTCGTTACCCGCGATGCACCGATCCGTTCCCGGATCTCGTCGTGGCTTTTGGGTGCCTCGACGAGGAGTCGTAAGACTGCCACGCGGTTCTCCGAGTTCGCGAGAAACGCGACGTCCTCGAGTGCGCCCATCGTGTCTATTGGTAACCTGCAACGTGGCATTAACCTATGGGATAGATGGCGGCGGTGGGATGGCTGTGTCCGGTGGCGGTTTGGTCAGGTCCGTCGCTATCGTATGGCCTGGTCACGGTGGTTGGTTCACGGTCGCCGAGGTCGTTGTGTCACCATCCGTTCGTCGTTCACGCCGTGATCAGCGACGACACCGTGACCGACGTAACCCCCGGAACGTCATGCGGATGCGAATCGACGAGTGAGACTGTACCCACACCGAGGCGGCCGTCGAGCCGCCTCGAGTGTGGGATGTGAGAATCGGGCGGCCGAACGCGATCGGCAATCCAGCCGACGACACCACGACGACCACTCATGACACTCGACGAAGAACGATTGAACCAGCACGTACAGACGGCGATTACCGACTTCGGAGCGACGGCACACGCGCCGCTCGTCGTCATCGGCGACGAACTCGGCCTGTACGAGACGCTCGCCGACGAGGGGCCGCTCACGTCGGCCGAACTGGCCGAGAAAACAGACACCGCGGAACGGTACGTCCGCGAGTGGCTCCCCTCACAGGCTGCCGGAGGGTACGTCACCTACGATGCGGAGACGAACCGCTACACCCTCACCCCCGAACAGGCCGCGATACTCGCTGACGAGACCAGCCCGGCGTTCATGGTCGGCAACTTCCGGGTCGCCCTGTCGGCGGCCAGAATCGAATCACAGCTCGTCGAGGCGTTCCGCACGGGTGAGGGCGTGGGGTGGCACGAACACGACGCGGACCTCTTCCACGCAATCGAACACTCCTGGCGGCCACAGTACTCGGCCAATCTGGTCGACAGCTGGATTCCCGCGCTCGAGGGGGTGGACACGACGCTTCAGGACGGTGGGCGCGTCGCCGACGTAGGCTGTGGCCACGGCGCCTCGACCATTCTGATGGCCGAGGCGTACCCAGAGTCGACGTTCGTCGGCATCGATCCCCACGAACCCTCGATCGCGGAAGCCCGGGAGCGAGCAGCGGAAGCCGGCGTCGCCGACCGCGTCAGCTTCGAGGTGGCGACCGCCAAGTCGTACAATGGCGCGAGGTACGACTTCGTGGCCACGTTCGACGCCCTCCACGACATGGGGGATCCGGTGGGTGCGGCGGCACACGTCCGTGACACGCTCACCGACGACGGTACGTGGATGATCGTCGAACTGTTCGCCAACGACCGCGTGGCGGACAACCTCAATCCGATGGGGCGGGCAGCCTACTCGATCTCGACGCTGATCTGCACGCCGTGTGCACTCGATCAGGAGGCCGAGCACGTGCTGGGCGCACAGGCTGGCGAGACCGGTATTCGGGAAGCCGTGACCGACGGCGGTTTCAACCGGTTCCGCCGGGCGGCCGAGACGCCCCTGAATCTCGTGTTCGAAGTCAAGCCGTAAGGCGAGACGAGCGAGCGATAAGGACCGGTGCAGGCGAAATGCTGTTTGTCCCGAACCGTTCGAGCACTGGGGCATAACCGAACTCGAGTATCGAGTAGCACGCTCAGACGATGCTGAGTAGACAGCGCGCATTCCGTCTCGAGGGAGACGAACACCGATACGTATTATACAGTGACATGTGTAGACATACCATGAACAATGCCCTCGACGAGATCGACTTTCTCGCCAGATCCACCCACCGAGTTGGTGTCCTGGAGGGGCTGACCGATGGTGCCCGCGAACGGCGCGATCTCCGCGCCGCGACGGGTGCCTCTACACCGACTTTGAAGACCGTCGATGGATTACCCGGGACGGGCCGATCTATTACCTGACGTCGCTCGGCGAGTTCGTCGCAGAGCGGTTCCTCGAGCTCCGCGAGGCGATGGAAATCGAACGAAGACTCCGGGACATCTGGCAGTGGCTCCCCCAGGAGATGGAGGGGTTCTCCGCCGACCTCTTCACCGATGCGGTGGTCTCGTACCCCGGCCAGGCTACCCGTACGAGCCGATCGAGCGGCTCACCCACCTCATCGAGGGGACCACTCGAATGCGGGGGTTCGACAGTATCGTGTTCAAGTCGATCAACAACGAGGCGGTGTGCCAGGCCGTCCTCGACGGGATGGAGCTCGAGTACGTGTACTCACCGACAGCGCTCGAGCAGACCCTCGCCTGGAATCCCGAGCGGGTGATGGAAGCCGCATCGTGTGACCACTGCACCGTTCTCGTCCACGACGACCTCCCCGACAGGTCCCGGTGTGGACTCGGCATCGTCGACGACCGCGCTGGCATCTGCTGTCACGACCCCGAAACCGGAGCACTGACGGCCGTAATCGATACGGATGCACCGGCAGCTCGAGAGTGGGCCATTGCCACCTTCGAACGCGTTCGCGACGAGGCGAGGGAAGTTGACCCACAGGCGTTCGAGACGCTCGACTCGCCGGACCTCCACCCGTAGAACGCGTCTGGGAGTCGAAGAAACTTCAACGACTAACGATACGTCAGGAACCACCGCCCCTGACGACCACGCCGGTCCACCGTGCAGAGACCAGCTGTCGTGTCTCCAACTGTTTCTTCACGGGGTGAAATATTTCACCGGATATGTAGATGTATCCAGCGAGCGTACTACGATTCGAGGAATCATGCCCGAACAAACAGAGATCCAGGACGAATGGACCGAAATCGCGCCAGGATACGACGAGTACGTCACCCCGTCGAACATGGCCATAGCGGAAGAGGCCCTCGAACGGTCAGGGCTCCAGCCTGGAATGCAAGTGCTGGACGTCGCGGCCGGCAGTGGCGCGTTGAGCATCCCCGCGGCTCGCGCGGGGGCACAGGTGCTGGCGACGGACATCTCCCCCGCCATGGTCGAGCACCTCGAGGCGCGTGCACGTGACGAGGGGCTCTCCACCCTGGAGGTTCGCGTCATGGATGGACACGCCCTCGAGCTCGAGGACGACACCTTCGACGTTGCCGGATCGCAGTTCGGCGTCATGCTGTTCCCCGACCTTCCGCAGGGGCTGGGCGAAATGACGCGCGTTACCAGACCCGGTGGCCGCGTGCTACTGGTCACGATGGGACCGCCCGCCGAAATCGAGTTTCTGGAGTTCTTCCTCGGTGCCGTGAAAGCCACCGTTCCCGATTTCGCCGGCCTTCCGTCAGACCCGCCGCCGTTACCGTTCCAGGTGGCGAATCCCGAGAAGTTGCACGGGGAACTGGCCGACGCCGGTCTCACGGAAATTCGCGTGGAGACGACGAATCATCAGCTGGCGTTTCACTCCGGCGCGCAGCTGTGGGACTGGGTGACCGCCAGCAATCCGATCGGGGCGGGTTTAGTAGCTAATCTGACGGCGGAGCAGAGAGACACGGCCCAGACGGTGCTGGACGACAAACTGAGCGAACGTTCCGACGGGAACGGTCCGGCCGTGTTGAACAACACCGTCAACATCGGTATCGGAACGAAGTGAGCCGATCTGAGGAAAGGATTGAGAAGCGGACCTACACTCGTTTCCCGTCTTCGACGTACGGGAGTGCCTCGGCGGTCTCGTCGACGGCCTCGGCGTTCGCCTTCATCAGCGCCGTGGTGTCCCAGACGCCCTCGACGAGGGCCTTTCGCTGGGCGTCGTCGACGCGGACGTCGACCGTCTTCCCCCCGTAGGTGACGGTTTCCTCGGCCACGTCGATGTCGATCTCGCCGTCAGGATTCGCTTCGACCCACGCCTGTACTTCCTCGACGACCTCGGTGTCGGCCTCGAGGGTGGGCATCCCAAGCGCGAGACAGTTCCCTGCGAAGATTTCGGCGAAGCTCTCGCCGATGAAGGCGTCGATCCCCCAGCGCATGAGCGCCTGGGGGGCGTGCTCGCGCGAGGAGCCACAGCCGAAGTTGGCGTTGACGACCATCACCGAAGCATCCCGGTTTTCGGACTCGTTCAGCGGGTGCTCTTTCTCGTTGTCGTCGTCGTCGAATCGCTGGTCGAAGAAGGCGAACTCGCCCAGACCGTCGAACGTGACGACCTTCATGAACCGGGCCGGGATGATCTGGTCGGTGTCGATGTCGTTGCCACGGATGGCGACGCCCGTTCCCGATACCGAATCGACGCTCGGGATCTCGAGTTCGTTACTCATTCACCGTCACCTCCTTCATCGCCCGCATGTCAGTCACTTCTCCGTTGATCGCCGCCGCGACGACCATCCGGGGGTTCATCAGTACTGTTCGGCCGTCCTTGCTCCCCTGGCGGCCGACGAAGTTCCGGTTCGAGGAGGAGGCACAGGCCTCGTCGCCCTCGAGCTGGTCTTCGTTCATGCCGAGACACATCGAACAGCCGGCACCGCGCCAGTCGAAGCCGGCCTCGGTGAAGATTTCGTCCAGGCCCTCCTCCTCGGCGGCCAGCTTGACCTGCTGGCTGCCGGGGACGACCATCGCGCGCACGTCGGGGTCGACGGTCCGGCCCTTCACGAGCCGAGCGGCCCGCCGGAGGTCCGGCAGGCGCGCGTTAGTACACGAACCCAGGAAGGCGACGTCGATGGGGTAGCCCTCCATCGTCTCGCCCGGTTCGACACGCATGTGCTCCTGGGCGCGGCGTGCCGTCTCGACCTTGTCAGCGGGGAGGTCTTCGGGCTCGGGAATCGGCTCGGTGACGCCGACGCCCTGTGCAGGCGTGGTGCCCCAGGTGACGACCGGCTCGAGTTCACTGCCGTCGATCGTCACGACGTCGTCGTACTCGGCGTCGTCGTCCGATCGGATCGACTCCCAGTACGCCTTTCGCTCCTCGAAGGCCTCTCCCTCGGGGACGCGCTCGCGACCCTCGAGCCACTCATAGGTGGTCTCGTCGGGGTTGACGTAGCCCGCGCGGGCACCGCCCTCGATGGACATGTTGCAGATACTCATCCGGCCCTCCATGTCGAGGCTCTCGATGGCCTCGCCGGCGTACTCGTAGACGTAGCCGACACCACCCTCGGTGCCGAGTCGGCGGATGATCTCGAGGATGACGTCTTTGGCTTCGACGCCCTCGGAGAGTTCACCTGTGACCTCGATCTTGCGGACCTTTTGTTTCTCCATCGCGACGGTACCCGTGGCGAGTACGTCCCGGATCTGGCTTGTGCCGATCCCGAACGCGAGTGCGCCGAACGCACCGTGAGTCGAGGTGTGGCTGTCGCCGCAGACGATGGTCGTCCCGGGCTGGGTCAGCCCCTGCTCCGGGCCGATGACGTGGACGATGCCCTGTTCGCCCGTATCGGGGTGAGAGAACTCGATACCCGACTCGCGGACGTTCTCCTCGAGTTCGGCCATCATCTCCTCAGCCGCCGTGTCGGCGTAGGGCCGTTCCTTGCTCGATGTCGGCACGATGTGATCGACCGTCGCGTGGGTCAGGTCCGGGTAGGCGACCTCGAGGTCGCGCTCGCGGAGCATCCCGAACGCCTGCGGGCTCGTCACCTCGTGGATGAGGTGGAGGCCGACGAACAGCTGGTCCTGGCCGGTGGGCAGGCGGGTGACCGCGTGGCGGTCCCAGACCTTGTCGTAGAGCGTTCCCTCGCTCATTCGTCGGCTCCGACCTCGCTCCCGCCGCGCTCGAATACCGCGTTCGCGTCGTCGGCCTCGCGCGGTGGCGTGTGACTCACGTCTTTCATGCGGTCGTCCCCCTCCGCGGGGTCGCTCGAGTCTCGTTCGTTCGTCCGGTCCTCGGGAACCGCGTTCGCCTCCCCACCGTCGGCGGCCACGATCGGCCCGCGGCTGAACAGCTGGCCGGTGGATTCGCCCGTGTAGGGATTGGTGTGGCTGACGTCGCCCATCGTTCGTCGGTTTCGATTTCGGTTCGCTTTCGTGTTCGCTGGGTTCGTGGAGTCGGTGGTTCGTGTCATGATTCGCGTCCTCGTCTCAGTCGTCCGCCGGCACTTCCGCCGGTTCGTTCTCGCTCGAGTCGTCCTCCCACTCGAAGAGGTCGCGCAGGGGCGCGCCGATCGATTCGATCTCGTGTTCCTCGTCGTGGCGCTTCAGCTGGGTGTAGGAGGGCCGACCGGCCTGGTTCTCGTTGATCCACTCGCGGGCGAACTCACCGCTCTGGACCTCCTCGAGTACTTCCTCCATGTTCTCGCGCACGGAGTCGTCGACGATGCGGTCGCCGCGGGTCAAGCCGCCGTACTCGGCCGTGTCGCTCACGGAGTACCACATGCCGCCGATCCCGTCTTCGTACATCAGGTCGACGATCAGTTTGAGTTCGTTCAGGCACTCGAAGTAGGCCATCTCGGGAGCGTAGCCTGCATCGACCAGCGTCTCGAAGCCGTGTTTGACCAGCGAGGTGACGCCGCCACAGAGGACGGCCTGCTCGCCGAAGAGATCCGACTCGACCTCCTCGCGGAAGCTCGTCTCGACGACGCCCGCGCGGGTGCCGCCGATGCCCTGGGCGTAGGCCAGCGCCTCCTCCTTGGCGTCGCCCGTGTAGTCCTGGTAGACCGCGATCAGGGCCGGGGTGCCGCCGCCGTTCTCGTAGTCGCGGCGCACGATGTGGCCCGGGCCCTTCGGGGCGGCCATCGTCACGTCGACGTGCTCGGGGGGCTGGATCTGGTTGTAGTGAATGTTGAATCCGTGGGCGAACATGATCGTGTTCCCCTCCTCAAGGCCGTCCTCGACGGCTTCGAAGACCGCCGGCTGGATCGTGTCGGGGACGAGGAACATGATCACGTCGGCCTCGGCAGTCGCGTCGTCGGGCGTCGTCACCCGCAGGCCGTCGTCCTCGGCCTGGCTCCAGGAACTCGAGTCCTCGCGCAGGCCGACCACGACGTCGAAGCCGCTGTCGTGGAGGTTCAGCGCGTGGGCGTGGCCCTGGCTGCCGTAGCCGAGGACGGCTACCGTCTTATCCTCGAGGTAGCTGGAATCGGCGTCCTCGCCGTAGTAGATGTTCGTCGTAAACGTCTCGTCTGCGTCGGTGTCGGTGTGGGTGTCGTCAGTCATCGTCTGCTGGAACGGTGTGTCGTTGGTCGGTTGGCTGTGATTCCGTCTGCCCGGCTGCCGTGTCGTCGGTCCCGCGGGCCATCGCGGTCGTCCCCGTCCGGGAAATTTCGCGGATGCCGAACTGGCCGAACGAGTCGATCGCTGCGTCGATCTTCTGGCGCGAACCGGTGATCTCGATCGTCGCCGTCTCCGGACTGGCGTCGACGGTCTTTCCGCCGTACATCTCCGCGACGGCGGCGACCCGATCCGGTCGCGTCGCGTTCACCTTCACGAGCGCCAGTTCGCGACGCATCGCGTCCGGCTCGAGTTCGCGAACCGCGATCACCGGGATCAGCTTCCGGAGCTGTTTTTTCGCCTGCTCGATCCCGGGATCGGGCTCCTCAACGACGATCGTCATGCGCGCGTGGGCCTCGTCCTCCGTGGGGCCGACGGTGAGGCTCTCGATGTTGAACTGCCGCCTCGAGAACAACCCCGAGACGTCCGAGAGCACGCCGGGTTCGTGTTCGACGAGCGCCGAGATGACGGTCCGCCGCGGCGGCCGCGCGGCCTCGACTTCCGGATCGACCCGGATGCCGAGTTCGTTGCGCTTGCCCGCCGGGGCCGGCCGTTCGTCGGGAGCGGGACCCTCGAGTCCACGTCGGTCGGTCACGCGGACCACCTCGAGTTAGGACCCGGCCTCGAGCGTCGCGCGCCGTCGAACCGCGTTCGTTCCCCGGTCATAGCTGGTCCTCCGAAAGCGCGAACCGTCCGTTGTCGCCGCCGCTCGGCACCATCGGGTAGACGTTCGCCCGTGGGTCGACGTGGGCGTCGATCACCGAAGGGCCGTCGTAGGCCAGCGCGGCCTCGACCGTATCGGCGACCTCGTCGTAGTCGTCAATGCGGAATCCCTTCGCGCCGAACGCCTCGGCCAGGGTGTCGAACTCGGGACACCAGTTGTACTCCGAGGCGGCGTGTCGGCCCTCGAAGAAGGCGTCCTGCCACTGGCGAACCATACCGATGTACTCGTTGTTGAGCACGACGACGGTGATGTCCATGTTCTCGCGGACGGCCACGGCGAGTTCCTGGATCGTCATCAGGAACGAGCCGTCGCCCTCGAAGCAGACGACCTCCTGGTCGTCCTCGGCGGCGAGTCGCGCACCGATGGCCGCAGGCAGGCCGTAGCCCATCGTCCCGAGCCCGTGGCTCGAGACCCAGGTCCGGGGTTCGGTGAACGTCCAGTACTGGCAGGCCCACATCTGGTGTTGGCCGACGCCCGTGGTCACGATCGCCCGGTCGCTCGTGGCCTCGTCGAGCGCCTCGACGACGAACGGTGGCTGGACCGGTTCGTCCTCGGGCGTCCGGTAGGCCATCGAGTAGTCGGACTTCCACTGCTGGCACTGGGCACGCCACTTGGTGGCTCGCGGGGAGTCCGTCACCTCGTCGGCCAACTGCTCGATCACTGTTTCCGCGTCGCCGACGAGCGGGTACTCCGCGTGGATGTTCTTGCTGATCTCGGCCGGATCGATGTCGACGTGGATGACCTCCGCGTCGGGTGCGAAGTGCTCGATGCCGCCGGTCAGCCGGTCGTCGAACCGGGTGCCGACGCCGATCAGGGTGTCGCAGTGGGTGATCGCCATGTTGGCGTACCCCGTGCCGTGCATCCCGGCCATCTCCATCGCGAGGTCGTGATCCTCGGGGAACGCGCCGAGGCCGGGCATCGTCGTCACGACCGGAATCTCGTGTTCGACCGCGAACACCCGCACGGCCTCGGTGGCGTTACCCTTGATGACGCCGCCGCCCAGCAGCAAGACCGGCTTCGCGGACTGCTCGATTCGGCGAGCGGCTAGCCGGACCGTCTCGGGGTCAGCGTGCTCCTGCACTTCGTAGGTGTCGGGCGTCCGCGGCTCGCCCGGTTCGTTCGAGGTCTCGCCCAGGGTCACGTCCTTCGGCAGGTCGACCAGCGTCGGCCCGGGTCGGCCCGCGCCCGCGAGCGCGAACGCCTCGCCGACGTCGTCGCCGACGCGGTCTGGATTGCTCGAGAACGTGTTGGCCTTCGTGATGGGCTTCGTGACGCCCGTGGTGTCGGTCTCCTGGAAGGCGTCGTTGCCGACCATCCCGGTCGGCACCTGGCCCGTCAGCGCAATCATCGGGTCCGAGTCCATGTCGGCGTCGGCGATGCCCGTCACCAGGTTCGTCGCGCCGGGTCCGGAGGTCGCGAAGCAGACGCCTGGGTCGCCCGAGACGATGCCGTATGCGTCGGCGGCGTGGGAGGCGCCCTGTTCGTGGGCCATCGTCACGTGTCGGATGGCCGAGTCGTAGAGCGCGTCGTAGACGGGCATGATCGCCCCGCCCTGGACGCCGAAGACGTACTCGGCGCCCGCGGTCTCGAGTGCTCGGATGACGGATTCAGCGCCCGTCGTCACCGGTTTCGTCGAGGCGTTGGTGTTCGAACTCGGTTCGGTCGAGGTGTCGGCCTCGGAGTCGGTGACGTGGTCGCGTTCGCGCTCGGTTTCCGCTGCATCCGCTTCCGTCCGCGGTGTCACCGGTGTCGCGCGTTCGCTCATCGATACCCTCCTGCCGCCGGATGGCGGCGATTTCGTGTGTGCTGTCGTGTCATCGTTCGGGGTCGCTGGGGACTGTCAGTGCTGCGTCGCTGGTCGCTGGGAAATCGGTGCAAAGTCGGGACAGGGAGGGTGAAGTGAGGCGCTAGGCGGCCCCTACAATAATGAGCGTCGCGACCGCGCCGCTGTCGGCATCGCGAGCCGATCTGGAAGCGCGGGTCGTCATTACTACACTGGTAGACGCCTCGAGGCATATAACCGTTGCCCGAGTGGCAAACGTTGCTCGGGTTCGAGTCAGTGGACGGGGGGCGACCACCACTCGAGGCGACGTCGGCACGCGCGGCGCTCGAGCGGCTAACTGATCCATCCGATCGAACGTCGATCCGCGACAGCCGACGCTGGCCGGCCGAAGCAACCGAAGGGTGCATCTTTACGCCTGCACCTCCTCTCGCTCCCGCTCGGGGAGCCGAGCGACGCCTTCCGCTTCGGCGAATCGCTCGAGGTCGGCGACCGTGACGCGACGCTTCTCGGCGCCGTAGTCCTTGACACGGCGGGTCACGGCCCGTACCTCGGTCTCGGTCGGGTCGAAGCCCGTCTCGACCAGTCGTTCGCGGACCGAGTGGGTTCCCGTGTGTTTCCCCAGGACGAGTCGGCGCCGGGCGCCGACCATCTCCGGGGTCATGACGCCGGGTTCGAAGGTGTCGGCGTTCTCGATGACGCCGGCGGCGTGGATGCCGCTCTCGTGGGAGAAAGCGTTCGCACCCACGACCGGCTTGTTCGAGGGGACCGGGACGCCGCTTCGTTCGGCGACGACCTGGGAGAGTTCGGTGATCCGCGTCGTGTCGATGCCTGTGTCGGCCTGGTAGACCGACTCGACGGCCATCACGAACTCCTCGTAGGCGGCGTTGCCGGCGCGCTCGCCGATCGAGTTGACCGAGACCTGTGCCTGGTCGGCGCCGGCTTCGATCCCCGCCAGCGCGTTCGCCGTCGCCAGCCCGAAGTCGTCGTGGGTGTGGACGTCGATCCGCGCGTCGGTGTGATCGGTGATCGTCTCGATCAGGTCGTAGAACCGCCGTGGGGTCGCGACCCCGCACGTGTCGGGGACGTTGATCCAGTCGGTTCCCGCCTCGGTGACGGCCTCGATGACCTCGAGCAGGAACGGTTCGTCGGTCCGGGTGGCGTCCATCGGCGAGAACATGCAGATCGCGCCAGCCTCGGTGACGCGCTCGACGGCGTCGATGGCGCGCTCGACGACGGCCTCGCGACTCGAGTGCATCGAGTCCTCGATCTGGACGTCGCTCGTGGAGACGAAGACGTGGACCATCTCGACGCCGGAGTCCAGCGCCGCTTCGATGTCTCCCTCGACGACGCGGGCTAGGCCGCAGGTCGTCGTATCCGTCGAGGAAGCGATGTCGCTGACGGCTTCGAACTCGGCCTCGGAGTTGACGGGGAAGCCTGCTTCGATGACGTGGGTTTCCATTTCGTCCAGCACCCGTGCAATCTCGCGTTTGTCGTCGTACGAGAACGAGGTGCCTGGGGACTGTTCGCCATCGCGCAGGGTCGTGTCGAAAACGCGTGCGGTTGCGATTTCGTCAGTAGAATCTAACGTGCCCTGGAAGAACTCGACCGCCCTGAGGGGTCTCAGAGCCGGTGTCGTTTGGTGTCGACATTGTATCCAACCCCAGGCTCGAGGCAGTATATAAACCTGGCGCTGAAACAGATGCTGGCAGTTTTTGCGCACCGATGTACGATCGTTCAGGTTCGGAAAATCGCACGACGTAAACGACCTATATCGAACGGGTAGACCTTATACGCCACCCAATGATACTATGCCAGTTCCGAACACGGTACGACGTAGCATTGTAAATTCCGCTCGATTTGTGGAGGACGTAACGATGTGGCCGGTCGCGCGCGCTGGGAGTTGGTCGTTCGTCCACCTGGGTAACATCGTCGCCCATCTGGATACGCATCGTCACCGACCGCATCGCCACAGCGCCTCGAGTGCTATCCCGAGCAGTCTCGAGGCGATCACTCAGTCGCGAGACAACTCGTTTCGAAAAGGTCGCGCGCCTGGACCGTCGCTGTCGTCGCGAAAACCGAAACCGAACAGTCCCGTTGACTCACTCGAGAACGTTCAGCACTTCGTCGGCGTGTCCCTCGGGGGTGACACCCTCGAAAACCGCCTCGATGGTGCCGTCCGGGCCGACCACGAACGTGTTCCGGAAGACGCCGTCGAACGTGTTCCCGAACATCTGCTTCTCGCCGTAGGAGTCGTACGCGGCCGACACGGAGCCGTCCTCGTCGGAGAGGAGGTCGAACTCGAGGTCGTAGTCGTCTGCGAAGTCCTCGAGGTCAGAGACGGGGTCGTCGCTGATCGCGACGACGGCCGCGTTCTCGGTCTCGAGGGTCGGGCGCGCGTCGCGGAACTCACAGGCCTCGACCGTACAGCCCTCGGTGTTCGCCCGGGGGTAGAAGTACACGATCAGGTGCTGGCCCTCGAAGTCGTCCAGGCGAACCGTCTCGCCGTGCTGGTTCGGCAGTGCAAAGTCGGGTGCGTCGTCGCCAGCCTCGAGCATGTCCGGTGATTCGTCTCGCGGGTTGTAGTGTTGTCGGTCCTCGGGGCATCACTCGAGAGTTACTCGGGAGTCACTCCAGCGGTTCGGCCGCCTCGCGCTCGACCAGCGGCGTCGCGTTCTGCTCGGGCAGCGTGACGACGTCGTCGGTCGCGAGGGTGTACTCGCGGTCGTCGATCCCGAGAATCGAGCCAACGTCGCGGGTGATGCGGACGGTGACGCGGTCGACGTCGGGTGCCACATCGCTCGGGTTCTCGCCGCCCGTCGTCTCGGTGCCGGGTTCGGCGTCGCCAGCGTCCTCGCGGTCCGCGGGCGGTTTGTCCGGCGGCGGTGGCGGGACATCGTCGCCAGCGTCTCCCACTCCAGTCGCGGTCCCTGCCTCGGCGGCATCGGCGGAGCCCGCGTCGTCGCTCGAGGGCAGGTCTCCGCCCATGGCGTCGGCGACGCTGACCGACCCCTCCGACGACGGGTTGGCAGTCGACTCGTCGCCCGCGGAACCGGCGACATCGGCCAGCGCGTCGCCGGGGTCGGCTGACGGATCGGGCACGGCCGACTCGCTCGAGGCGGTCGCCTCCGCGACCGCGTCCTCGTTCCCGTCGAGCACGTCGAGCACGCGCTGTTTGTTGCCCTGGATGCGGTCGACGAGGTCGGTGAACAAGTCCGACTCCTCCGCAGTCAGTCCCTCGTCGTCGGCGGGCATCCCGGCCGCGGCGAGGCTCGCCTGCTTGACGAGTTTGCCCATCCGACGCTCGTAGATGGCCTCGACGACGTCCTTCGCCGTCTCGATTTCGTCCGTCAGACGTCCAACCTCGGGCGAAGAGAAGGGATCGTCGGCGGCCTCGGCGACGCGTTCGCGTTCGGTCTCGAGGTTCGCGATGTACTCGCCGACTTCTTTGTAAAATGACGGACGCAGGTGCTGGAGGCTGTCCTTCTGACGCTCCTTGCTCTGCACCGTGCGTAACTCGTCGAGATTCATTCTTTCTCCTTTTCGGCGCGGCCACGCGCCATGAGAAACATGGCGACGTACTCCGGTAGTGACTGGTCACCCTCCTGGACTGTAAAGATATCGCCCCCCAGTTCGACCTCGCCGCCGCGGGTCACGTCGACGGCGATCTCGTGGCCCCGGAACGTCTCGGGGACGGCGTCGACCAGCGGGTCGAACTCGGCCAGGTCGTCCCTGTCGATTCGTCGCGTCTCGAGCGCGCTGCCGCCATGGAGGCTCCCCGGCAGTCGAATCAGGCGATTCGTGTCCGTCGTGACCGGTTCGTCGATCGGCGCGTTGTCGGCCTCGACGGCGTGCCCGGCGAAGCGCTCGGCGAGCTGAGAGACTGCCGTGTGGACAGTCACGTTACCTGCCTCGAGTTCCGCGCGGTTGTTCCGGGCGGCGTTGAGCGTCGCTTGCGCCTTCCCCTCGCCGATGCCGTCGAACGACTGCAGCTTCTCGAGGGCGGCGTCTTCCTCGAGGTCGAGCAGGTCGTCGACGTAGTCCATGAACCGCCGGTGGGTGCGCCGGCCCCAGCCGCCGTCGATCGAGAGGTGGCGACGCTGGGTAGGCGTCTTTCGGCCCAGTCCGGCGACGGTCTCGGTCTCGATCAGCGCGTCGTACTCGAGGCCGATCCCGCGGACGTAGTCGACGATCTCCCGGCGGTGGTCGCTCTCTAATTGTTGAACGCACTCGTCGCGGACGTGGACGTGATAGCCCCGCCCGCCCGAGAAGACGACCTCGAGGTCCTCGAAGGCGAAGTCGTCCTCGAGGAAGTCGAGCAGACGAAACAGGGCGACCTTGCACTTCTCGAGCATCTCCGCGTAGGAGTCCTCCCCGAGGGTCACGCTTGGCAGGTGGTCGGCGTCCAGGTCGAAGACCAGATCCGAGGAGCGCCAGTCTTTGGCGCTCATCGAGTTTGCGCCGGGGTCGCGGTAGCGGCCGACCGAGAAGTAGACGTGCTGGGGGCGCTCACGCTCGAGGAAGTCCTCGATCGAGCCGAGCTCGAGGAGTGAGCGGTGACGAACCATCCTGGTCTTGGGGCCTTCCGTCCAGGGAATGTAGCCCCACTCGCGTTCGTTCGCCTCCGGGGGAAGGGTGATCTCCGTCCGTCGGTAGTGGTCCCGAAATCGCCCCCGAAGATAGGCCCGCGTGCGCTCCTCCATTCGTCCCCGGTAGTCGGCGGCACTGGCATATAGGCGTTTCCGAATGGCCGTCGCTCGAGACGGTCAGGTCCGCATGCAGAACGAGAATCAGCGACGGATCAATTCCGAAATTCGATCCGACAGCCCGGCGCTCGAGCCGAGTTTGAGGTAGTAGGCGTCGCCGCCGTCTTCGTAGTAGTTGTCGATGCGGCGCTTGATCTCGAAGCCGAGGTGTTCGTAGAACTGGAGGGCGTTCTCGTTGGTCGTGCGGGCGTGGCAGGTGATCGAGCGGTGGTCCTCGGCGACCTGGGCGACGAGGCGTTTGCCGATGCCCTCACCCCGACAGTCGGGCGAGACGGCCAGAAAGAGGATGTAGCCGTCGCGTCGAACTGCGGCGAACCCGACGAGTTCCGTCCCGTTTCGGACGTAGCAGTGGACCGTCGAGCGCCGGTAGGCGTCGACGAAGAAGTTGCGTCGCTGCTTGAGCACCCCCTCGGCCTGGCTGATCGTCTCCTTGAGTTCCCAGGCCGAGTCGACGAACTCGTCGCTACCGGGTTCGACGACGCGACTGTCGATGTTGACGCTCACTAACCCATCGTACCACCGTCGCCAATATAATTCCACCGGCGGCCGGATCGGCGTTCCTCGCGGAAACGGAGTGAACGACGTCGTTGGCGGTCGCGAAACGATACCGCTCGAGCTTCGCGGAACCGATGCACATAGCACACTGGCGACGGAACGACTCCCCATGAGCTACGAGCTTCGCGCGCACACCGCGGACGTCGCCGTCGCCGCGAGCGGCGACACCCTCGAGGCGACCGTCGCCACCGTGGCCGACGGACTGGCGGCAGCCTCGTGCGACGAGATTCCCGGCGCCGACGCGGACAGGGAGTCGGGTGGCGATGTGGAGGGCGACTCGAGTGGCGAGGTGGAGAGCGACGCAGATAGCGACGATCGCTTCACACTCGAGGTGCACGCCGAGAGCCGCGAGGCCCTCCTCTTCGAGTACCTGGACGAACTCATCTACCTGCGAGACGTCCGCCTCGAGTTACCGGTCGACAACCGCGTTCGGACGCTCGAGCGGATCGGGGGGGATGTGGGGGACGAGAGTGAGGGCACGGGCGACGAGGGTGCACTCGAGGAAACAGCCAACGGAGACAGGTACGCCGACGACCGTTGGCGACTCGCGGCCGACGCTCGCGGGATTCCGCTGTCGACGATCGACGCCAGGGAGGTCAAAGCCGTCACCTACTCGGAGATGCGCCTCGAGGCCGTCGACGGCGGCTGGGAGGCATACGTCGTCTTCGACGTCTGAGTGAGGTAGGGCGACTACAGGGAGTTACTCGTAGCCGGACCCCCGGCCCCGTCTCGCCCGCTGCAACTCGAGTCCTTTTGTCGATCGACCGGATAGACACGACCATGCTCGACGGTCGACGACTTCGCAACCGAATAGCCGCCTCGTGGATCGCCGGAGTGGGTCTGGTCTGGCTCTCGACGTCCGTGACCGCCCACGAGGAGTACGTCGTCGACGAAGAGCGAGAGGCGTCGGCCCTCGAGTTCCTCGCGGACGGACTCGGCGATCCCGCCGTCCTCGGTCCGCTGCTCGCTGGTCTCATCGGCGTCGGTCTCGTCCTGGTGCTCTACCTGCGGGTTCGTCCCGTTCCGAACGACGTCGCCGCCTTCCGAACGGCCATGCGAGAGTACACCGAGTTCGTCCCCTGGTTGCTCCGGATCTCGTTCGGCATCCCGCTGATCGGGGCGGGGTTCTCGGGGTACTTCATCAGCCCCGCAGTGACGGTCGATGTCCGTCTGCTCCAGGTAGCCCTCGGCTTTCTGCTCCTGTTCGGTCTCGCGACGCGCCTCGTCGCCCTCGTGACCCTGGCGGCCTACCTCGTTGGACTGCTCGTCTGGCCGACGCTCCTGTTGCAACTCGAGTTCGTCGGCGGCCTGCTGGCCATCGCTCTCGTCGGAAGCGGACGGCCGAGCGCCGATCACGTCCTCCAGCGCGTCGCCGGCGGCCCGGGAACCGAGTACGGCCGAATCGACCGGATTCACGACGTGGCCCAGACGTTTCAGTCGCGAATCGACCCCTACGAAGTGTACGCCCCGACGATCGCCCGCGTCGGCCTCGGGTTGACGTTCATCACCCTCGGCGTCGGCCAGAAACTCCTGCGCCCCGGTATCGCCCTGGCCGTCGTCGACCGGTACGATCTGACGAGCGTCGTCCCCGTTCCGGCCGAACTGTGGGTGTTCGGGGCCGGGTTCACCGAGGCAGCCCTCGGCCTCGCGCTCGTCGTCGGCCTGTTCACGCGCGCCAGCGCCGCCGTCGCCATCGCCATGTTTTCGCTGACGCTATTCGCCCTGCCCGACGATCCCGTGCTGGCACACGTCTCGCTGTTCGGGATGGCCTCGGTGTTGCTCATCACCGGCGCGGGTCCCTACGCCGTCGACAACCGCCTCGAGTCCGTCGAAAGCAGACTCGAGGACACGGTCTCGACTGCAGCCAATTGACCGAGCGTCGGCGGGACTCGGCGGACGCGGTCACAAAGGTCTTTCAGCGACGGCGCCCCACTCTCGAGTATGACCACCACGTTCGACGCCGACGGCATCGTGCTCGAGCAGGTTCGCGAGCACGTCTGGGAGCTCCCACAGGAAGACGGCATGCGCGTCCCCGCCCGGGTACTCGCCAGCGAGTCGCTCCTCGAGGAGATTAGCGAGGACAAGACGCTCGAGCAGTTGCGCAACGCGACACACCTGCCGGGGATCACGAACTACGCGATCTGTATGCCCGATGGCCACCAGGGGTACGGGTTCCCGGTCGGCGGGGTGGGCGCGATGGACGCCGAGAACGGCTGTATCTCGCCCGGAGCGGTCGGCTACGACATCAACTGCGGTGTCCGGATGATGAAAACGAATCTGACCTACGATGACGTCGCCGGGCGCGAGCGCGAACTCGTCGACGCCCTGTTCGAGGCCGTCCCCTCCGGCCTCGGCGGCGGTGGCGTCGTCGAGACCGGCGTCGACACCGTCGAGCAGATCCTCGAGCGCGGCGTCGACTGGGCGCTCGAGGCCGGCTACGCGGTCGAGGACGATCTCCTTCACTGCGAGGACGAGGGCGTCCGAGCGGGCGCCGACGCGTCGATGGTGAGCCAGAAGGCGAAGGATCGGGGGAAGAACCAGGTCGGCTCCCTGGGGTCTGGGAATCACTTCCTCGAGGTTCAGCGGGTGACCGACGTGTACGACGATGGCGTGGCGGAGGCGTTCGGCCTCGAGCGCGACCAGATCGTCGTGCTCATCCACTGTGGCTCCCGCGGGCTGGGCCACCAGACCTGCAACGACTACCTGCGGAAGATCGAGCGCCAGCACGGCGGCCTCCTCAATCAACTCCCCGACAAGGAACTCGCCGCCGCCCCCGCCGGCTCCCAGCTGGCCGAGGAGTACTACGCGGCGATGAACGCCGCGATCAACTACGCCTGGGTCAACCGCCAGTTGATCATGCACCGGACCCGCGAGGTGTTCGCGGACGTGTTCGACCGCCCCTGGGAGTCGATGGAGATGGACCTCCTCTACGACGTGGCTCACAACATCGCGAAGAAGGAGGTCCACGAGGTCGACGGCGAAGACCGGGAGCTGTACGTCCACCGCAAAGGTGCGACGCGGGCGTTCCCGGCGGGTCACCCCGACGTGCCCGGGGCCTACCGCGACGTGGGTCAGCCGGTGATCATCCCCGGGAGTATGGGCGCCGGGAGCTACGTCCTCAGGGGTGGCGAAAACTCCCTCGACCTCACGTTCGGCTCGACGGCCCACGGCGCCGGCCGACTGATGAGCCGCACTCAGGCCAAAAATGAGTACTGGGGCGAGGACGTCCGCGAGGACCTCAAGTCGGGACAGGGGATCTACGTGAAGGCCCAGTCAGGGGCGACGGTGGCCGAAGAGGCCCCGGGGGTCTACAAGGACGTCGACGAGGTCGTGCGCGTCTCGGACGAACTCGGGATCGGCGACAAGGTCGTTCGGACGTTCCCGGTGTGTAACATCAAGGGGTGATCGTTATCCGAACCGGCGATCTCGGGTTCGTTAGTTGATTCGGAACGGGCTGTCGTCCTCGCCGCCCTCGTTGCTCCCGTCATTGTCACCATCTCCACCAACGTCACCGTCGTCGTACGGCTTTCTTGCCGTGATCGTCACCTCTGCTTCAGGAGCGTCCTCGTCCACCCACGGACTGTCGTAACTCGAGAGTTCGAGCCCGGTGACCTCCCAGCCGGCGTCTTCGATCAGGTCGACGAGTTCGCGCTGGTCGTCGAGCATGTCTCGGTCCATAGGCGCCGTACCACATCGAGGACGGTAGCCGTTGGGTTTCGTGTGCCGGGGTCGGCTCTAGAGAATCGCTGAACGTGAATGGCGTCCAGCCCGCGGTATTGTCGTCGATTACCCAATCGTCGTCCCCGCCCCGTCCCCGCGGAAGAACGCCGGCAGCGACTCGAGGCCGAAGATCGAGGCACGGCTCTCGAGGGCGAGCAGTGCCTGCACCTTCGCTGCCATGCCGCCGGTGACATCCGTCGACTCGCTGGCCCCGAGGACGGCCTCGACGTCGGCGTAGTCCTCGATGCGCTCGATCACGTCCCCCGCGTCGTCGAGCACGCCGGGAACCGTCGAGCACAGTCCCACGCGCTCGGCCTCGAGGGCCGTAGCGAGTTCGACGACCAACTCGTCGCCGCTGACGATGGTGACGCCCTCACCCCGGTGGCTCACGACGTCGCCGTGCAGGACGGGGACGAACCCCTCCGCGAGCATCGTCTCGACCGGCGCCGTGGGGAGGTTGAGTCGGCCCTCCGCGCCCCGTGATGCGACCGAAAAGGGGTGAACCGGAACCGCGGGGACGTCACGCTCGAGCAATCGCTTGAGGACGAATCCGTCGAGCGTCTTCATCGCGCCGTGGATCGCGTGGACGGCGCTCACGTCGTGCGTACCGTCAGTGGTGCTCACGCCGTGCTCGCTGGCGTGGACGTGGCCGAAGCTCCCGCCGCCGTGGACGATCACGAGGTCGTCGACGTCGCCCGACCCGAGCGCCATCGCGACGGCATCGGCGGCCGTCTCGAGGGAATCGGCGTCGAGCGTCTCGTCGCGGTCCTTGTCCGTGACGACGCTGCCGCCGAGTTTGACGACGGTCGTTTCGGTACCAGAGCTGGTCATGCGAGTCGCTTCACCCCCTCTTCGGCCAGTTCGGCCCGGAACGCGTCCTCACAGCCGGGCGTAAATCGCAGGGCCGTCTCCGTCTCCGGCGTCGGGTCGAGCGCGACAATACAGCCGCCCCCGCCTGCGCCGGTGAGCTTCGCCCCGTAGGCGCCCGCGTCGCGAGCGGCCCACACCATCGTCTCGAGGTCCCGCGCGGAGACGCCGAGCGCCGAGAGCAGGCCGTGGTTGAAGTTCATCAGTCGACCTACTTCCTCGAGGTCGCCCGCCTGGAGAGCCGTCTCGCCCCGTCGAACGACGTCGCCGATGGCCGCGACCGTGTCGGCAGCGAAGTCGTACTCCTCCCGGAGAGCGCGGACGCCGGCGACCAGTTCGCCCGTCTCGCCGGCGCCGCCGTCGAAGCCGATGACGAAGGGCAACTCCGGCGCCTCGATCGATCGGCAGTCGTCGCCCTCGACGCGGACGGCGCCGCCCGTCGCCGAGCAGAAGGTGTCGGCGCGGGAGGCCTGCCCCTCCTGGACCGCGTGCTCGGTCCGGTAGGCTCGCTCGGCCAGTTCGTCGGTCTCGAGGGTGAGCCCAAGTTCCCGCGTCGCGGCGTCGATCGCGGCGACGACGACTGCGGCGGAGGAACCCAGTCCCGCCCCGAGCGGAATGTCGCTCTCGATGGTGACGTCGAAGCCGACGTCGTCTTCACCGGTGACGTCGTGAACCTGCTCGATGGCGCCGTCGACGTAGCCCATCGCGGCGCTGATGAGCGGTTCGGGGACGTTCACGTCGTGCTGACCGTCGTGCTGGCCGCCGTACTCGACGGTGAAGCCGTCGATGCTAAGGTCGTCCGCCTGTACCCGGAGTCGGTCGTCCGATCGCTGTTCGACGGTTACCCGTGCCCGTCGCTCGATGGCACAGGGAACCGCCGGCTCGCCGTAGACGACCGCGTGCTCCCCAAACAGATAGACCTTCCCGGGAGCGCTCGAGACTGTCATGTGGGGGCGTTCGGACGACGACGGTTAATAGCTATCTTTCTGCGAGGAGAGAATCCTGCCGTTTACGGCGGGGAGGATGTCACCTTCTCGCCGTCGCGGTTCGCCACCGAAGGCCATAACTATACAATTTATAGTATTATCGAGATATGCTACGATCAGCTGCTACCGCCTCGAGACCCCTCAGAGCACCCGATCGCTGTCCGGGTTCTCGAGGTCCCACAGCAGTTCGGGCAGAAACGCCTCGAGGTTGTCGACGACCCGGCGCTCGCTCACGCCGAGGCCCTCACAATGGTCGTGCGCCGAGTCCCGAATATCGACGTGGAGGCCGTCGTCCTCGAGCCAGACACCCAGCGGGAAGACCGAACACCGCGTGGGCTTCCAGTCTTGCTCGAGGTGGAGCGAACACAGGCCGTCCTCCCGGAGGAAGGCACAGGCCTGGCCGTCCTCGGCGACGTGGTCCTCGCGGTCTTTGGCCTCCCGGGTGACGAACGGCTCGCCGCGAAACTGGGTCGTCGTCTCCGAGAGGTTCGCCCGCTGGGCCAACTCGAGGAGGTCACGGTCGTAGAGCAAGACGCCGTGGTGGCAACACCAGGTGCAGTCCTCGACGCACTCGAACGTGAGGTCGGGATCGAACTCGACGATCACCTCCCGATCGGGGTACACCTCGACCGGAAACGGCGGTTCCACGTCGGGTGCGAGGTCGCTCGAGTCGAGTTCGGTGTGCGTTTCGGGTGCGGACGGTCGGTCCAGGCCGAGGTGGAGTTCGGTCTCAGCGCGTTCGTGTTCGCGGACGGGATCGCTGTCGCCGGCGCTGTCTCCGGCGCCAGGGCTGGCATTACCGTCGCCATCCCGCGTCTCGCGATCACTCCTGGCGTCGCTGGTCACGCTCGACTCGAGGAGGCGCTGACGGAAGTGCCTTCCCACTCGAAAATCCGCACCTAGTCCGCCCCCGCGAACCGGTCTCGGCTCACTGCCCGACGACGAGGTAGGTCCGCGCCCCGCGGTGCTCGAGCGAGACGGCGTCGGTGTCGACGCTCGTGCGGACGAACTCCTCGACACCGGCGGCGTCGAGATCGGTGACGTCGATTCGCCGCGTGCGTTGCTGTCTCGAGTCGTCGTGGGTCGAAGCGGTGTGCATACGTTGGCATTCGACCCAACCCACGTGAAGTCGATCCGTCCGCAGTGAAAGTGAAAGTGGTTGATGGGTACGGGCTCGAGAGCGGCCGAATGGCCCGAAAACGACGCCTTTCTCTGCCGAACGTACTCATCGACGGCCAATTCAACCGAGCGTCCTCACCGACACCCGGTGTGACCCGTCGACGGTCTCGAAGGCCACCGACTCGACGATCGACTCCCGTGCTCGCTCGGCCCACGCCTCGAGCGCGTCGGCGCGTTGCTCTCGGACCGTTCCGGCACTCTCCTCGCCGTCGACGCGCTGTTCGACGTCCTCGAGCGTGGGATACGCCGCGACGGTTTCGGCGTCGAGCAGGGCCGCAGCCTCGAGGTGAACGGCACCGGTTTCCGGCGAATCGTCGATCCGGTAGACGTGGAGGCGGGCGCGCATGCGGCCGTGGAACGGCGGCGTCGCCCGGAGGATTGCCCGCCCGGAGTTCTCGCGGGTGTAGACGAACGCGTTCACCACGTCCTCGGCGGCAACGGCCAGCGACCGGATGATCGTCGGGTCCCGATCTCGATCGTCGCTCGGCATAGACGACAGGAGGAAGCGGATGGCCATATAGACCAGCGACACGCTCGAGGCGAACGCAGGGTTCAGGCCTCAGGCCTCAGGGACGAAAGACCGTCGCCCGCGCGTCCGTCGAGACGCCGTACTCGGCCGCCGACACGCTCGCCGGAATCGTCGGATCGGTTCCCTCGTACCGGGACGCCAGCGACGCCGTGATCGCCTCCCGAACGCACGCTCGCGCGGCCGCTCCGACGGCCGTCGCGCTGCCCGAGAACGCCCGACTGGACCCCGACGGGTCGTGCGCGACGACGATCGCGTCCGTCGTCGTCCCAGGAAAGCCCGTTCGCGCGAGAAGCGTCGCCGCCTTCGCCTCCGCCGCCACCGCGAGGAGGTTTTCGAGAGCCCCCGCCTCGAGCGCGTGGGTTGTCCCGACGATCAGGTTGACCGTGCCGGCGTAGCGCTCGTTTCCTCGCTCGTCCCCATCGTCCCTATCGTCCCCCGTGTTCGACCCCTCAGTCCGCTCGAGGGAATCGGGCTCGAGGCGTCCGTCGGGCAACGATCCGCCGGCCGGATCCATCGGCAACGCGGCCGGGTTCGAGATTCCGGCCGTAGCGTAGGCCGTGACCGACCTGCAGTGGGCGCCGCGCGCGTGCTCCAGGTCGACCCCGGTGAGCAGGGCGGGGTGGTCGCGTCGGGCGTCCGCAAAGCCCGCCCGCTCGAGGCGCTCCTGGACGTAGCGCTTGAGGTCGTCACAGTGCCAGCCCTCGGGAACCGAGACGTTGAACGCCCGGTCGGTTCGCGATCGGCCGCCGTTCCAGCCCGAGGAGAGCCACTCGACCCCGGGCCGGTGGACACAGAGGACGCCGTCGGTTCGCTCGGTTCTGTACCCGGCGTCAGCATCGGTGTCGGTGTCGACGTTGGCGTCGGCATCGGCGTCGGTATCGTCTTCAGCGTCGGTATCAACCATCCACCAACACCTCGAGAAGCTGATCGTTCGTGTCGCGGTCCTTGACCGCCACGCGGACGTGGGATTCGAGTCCGCGGAAGGATCGGGCGTCCCGGAGGATGATTCCGGCCTCGCGGGTTCGCTCGAGGAGGTCGTCGACGGGATCGGTCGGCCCGCCGTTGCGGTCGGCAGAACCGGCCCCCATACCGTCGCCATCGACGGAACCGACCGCATCCCCGCCGCCGTCACCGTCGACCTCGAGCAACAGGAACGGCGCGCTCGAGGGGGCCACCACGTAGCGGCTGTCCGCCAGCAGCGCCTCGCGCAGCCGTTCTCGCTCTTCGGCGACTCGCTCTCGCGTGTCGCGCACGAACGCCGTCTGCTCCATGCAGTACGCGCCGACGGCGGCCGCGGGCGAGCCGAGGTTCCAAGTGCGACGGGCCGCCTCGAGGCGCTCGCCGAGCGGGCCGAACGCGACGGCGAACCCCGCTCGGAGCCCCGGCAGCCCGAAGAGTTTGGTGAGCGAGCGGGCGACGACGACGCACTCGTCCCCCCGTCGAGCCATCGACGCCTGTTCGGTGAACCCCAGAAACGCCTCGTCGACGAGCAGGGTCGTCCCGGCCGCTCGGCACCGATCGGCTAGCCCCTCGAGGCGCGAGCGATCGGGGAGGTCGCCCGTGGGGTTGTTCGGCGTGCAGACGACGACCAGGTCGACGTCCCGCAGCGACTCGGCCTCGAGGTCACACACCGTCTCGTGGGGCACGAACCGCGGCCTCGCCCCCTGGAGACGAATCTCCCGGGCGTACTCGCCGAAACTCGGGTGTGGAACGACGGCCAGATCGCCTGGCTCGAGGGTCACCTCGAGAGCGAGGCGAATCGCGGCGAGGCCGCCCGGCGTCGGTACGACGGCGGACGGGTCACAGCCGACGTAGGTTCCTGCCGCGTCCCGGAAGGCCGGATACTCGTCGTCCGGATACCGCCGGGCCGTCTCGAGCGCGTCGGCGTAGACCGACTCGACGCCGTCCGGCGTCCGTGGATTCGTGTTCGCCGAGAAGTCGAGCAGCGAGCGGTCGGGTTCCCCGCCGTGTGGAACGCGCCCCTCGCCGTCGATGGCGTCAGGATGCATCGCCGTCACCCCTCACATTCGGTGACCGCGGGTCCTCCGCCGTCGTTTCACCGTTGACGCCCAATCGCTCGCAAACGGCTTCGATCCGCCGGCGAACAGCCGCCATCTCTCCGGGCGGAACGAGCGAGAGCGCCCCGCCCATGGCGACGCCCTCTTTCGCCTCCCCGGCGCAGTACCGGGCCATCGAGACGTGCTCGCTTCGCTCGAACGCAGGGTCGGTGACGACTACCTCGAGGTCGAACCGGTCGCCGGCCGCCTCGAGGTCGACGCTCGGATCGTCGGCCACGAACGAGGTGGTCGCGAGTCGGAGCGGCCCGTTGACGCCGGCGTGGCGGAGAACGGCCGCGACGGCGACCAGTTGCGTCCCCCCGGCCAGGGTCACGTCGACGCCGGCCTCAAGTGCCCCGGCCACAACGCCGGCGACGGCGGCCTGGACGGGGTCGCCCACCGCCCGGATCGCCGCCAGCGGATCGCCCGCGCAGTCGCCGGGCGCGAGGTCGCTCACCGCCAGTCCCGTCTCGACGACCGCTCGTTTGCGCTCAAGCGGATTCCGGGGGAGCGACGACGAGACGCCGATGGGCGCTCCGAGGGCGGTCGCGACCCCCAGGGCGGTCGTCGTCCCGCCCGGAATCGTCTCGCCGATCAGCACGCGGTCGTCGGGGAGCGTCGCGCCGAACTGGCGAGCCCGGTCGTAGATCCCCGCAGCGTCCGGTACAGCGACGGCCTCGCGAACGTCGGCGCCTGGATCGGCCGCGAGGTCGACCGTCGGGGCGGCCGTCGATTCGGACAGGCCGGCCTCGAGCACCGTCGCGTCGAAGCCGACGACCTCCCGAACGGCGCGGGTGATCGCCGCCGGGGTCGGGCACCCGGTCGGGCTCACCGGGGTGACGGGCGCGGCCGTCGGCCGACCGTAGACGAGGATCTCGGCGTCGGCCGACGGCGTGTAGCTCATCACTTCGGCCGACGCCCCGGCGGCGCTGAGCCCGTCGATGAGTCCCGTTTCGGTCAACCCGGCGGCGAGGAGGAGCCTCATCGGAACGCCTCCCCGTCGCCGTCTCCATCGCAGCAGTACGTCTTCGCCGCGCGGACATCGGTTCGTCTGTTCACGTTACAGGCCAGTCTGTGGTCGTAGCTGCGTGCGATCATCGTTTCATTGGAGGTGCCGACGACGTTGACACCAGTCGGCGCGAGGTGGCGGTCGGACTCGAGCGTCGCGTCGACGCTGAACCCGAGCCGTCGTTTCAGCGCGGTCGGGACGCAGACGGTCATCGACGGCGCCGGTGTCTCCCCGCCGTCACCGGCTTCCCGTCTTCTCGCCCGAACGCGGCGCCGGTACCGCTCGAGAACGCCGTCCACCGTCGCCTCCTCGAGCAATGGGAGATCCGCGGCCACTGTCAGCACCGGCGTCGAAATCGGGATCGAGTCCGACTCGAGGATCGACCCGAGGTCGGCGACGTACCCGTCGCCAGCGGTCTCGATGATCCGTTCTGGCGTGGCGGGCGTGGTGGGGTCAACGGACTTGCCAACTCCGTCGGCCTCGAGCGAACACGTACAATCGCGTTCCGCCAGGTGATCGCGGGTGTCGGGCGCGTTCGGCGAAACCGCGACGGTAATCCGGTCGACCGCGCTCGCCTCGAGCGCCGCGAGCACCCGATCGATCATCGCGACGACGCCGATCTCGTACAGCGGCTTTTCGGTTCGGCTCTCGAGTCGAGTTCCCTGTCCGCCGGCCATCACCAGAGCGTCCACGCGATCACCCCCAGGTGGACGCCGAGCAGTCGTCCGATCTCGTTGGCCGCTCCGAAGACGTCGCCAGAGACGCCGCCGAGCCGTCGTTGGGCCCACCACCACGGAAGGGCGGTTCCCGCGAGCGCGCCGGCGAGAGCCGCGGCCGCTGCCGGATGGGGCCATGTCAGCGCGACCGCCGGAATCGCCAGCGCCGCGGGTCCGAAGAACGCAGACGGGCCCACGGCGTCCGTCAACTGCGAGCCGAATCCCTCGTGAGCGGCCGTCCCGAAGCAGGCCATCACGGCCATTCCAGTCTTGGCGCCGACCTCAGCGGCGACGGCGACGCCCACAGCGACCGCGACGGGTGCACCGGCGAGCGCGAGGGCGCCCAGCGCGAGTCCCGCCACGATCAGCGAGACGGAGAGCAGCGCGCCGACGCCGGTCGTCGTGTCCGTCATGACAGCCCGCCGGCGATGGGCGTCGCCGTGGACGACGAGCGCATCGCCGAGGTCGGCGACGCCGTCGAGGTGATGGATCCCGGTCAGCGCGAAGACGGCGAGCAGGTATCCGAAGGCAATCGACGCGGCCGGAAGCCGGTTCAAAGCGAGGAAGAGGAGGGCCGCGAGTGCTCCGACGATCCATCCTACTATCGTGAAGGTCCACGGACTCGAGCGAAACGCCTTCCAGTCCCGGTCGGTGCTCGCGTCGGCAGTCGCCCCGCCCGTGTTTCGCGACCTCGAGCCGAACGGAAGGCGCGTCAGGAAGGCGAGAGCCCCACGGAGTGCACGAACGGCCGTTCGAATCCGTCCGCCGATCACGGCATCACCCCCTGAACGCGTGTCGTGACGGCGTCGACGATCGGCGCGATCAGCGACTCGAGCGTCGGCGCGGACGCCACACAGACCGCCGCTACCGCCACGAGCGCGGCGGCAGCCAGGCCGACGACCGACACCGCACGCCGGCCGTCCTCCAGGCTCGGGAGCGATTCCTCGGGGTTCAGCACGTACGCGCCGCGTTTTTCGAGGCGAACACCGAGCACGCAGGCAAGCGTCGCCATCGGCCAGCCGGAATTCGGCGAGGACGGGACTCGCGCCCAGCGACGGGCTCGAAGGAGCGCCCGGGGCCGTCTCGCGACCAGTGCGAGACAGCACGCGGTGACTCGAGCGGGGACGGCCATCACGAGGTCGTCCAGGCGAGCGCTGGCAGTGCCGATCGGTTTCGACGGATAGCCGAGCATCGAGTCCAGGGTGTTGACGCCCTTGACCCAGGCAGCGGCGGCCGCGGCGGCGGGGAGCGAGACTGGGCCCAGGAGCGCGAAGGGAAGGAGCGTCGCGGCGAACCCGTCGGCGAGGTTCTCGGCCGCGCTCTCGACCGCCGCCGAGCGGATCTCCGCGTCCGTGAGCGAGTCCACGTCGCGTCCAACGAGGCCGCGAACGCGCTCACGGGCGGTCTCGAGGTCGTCCCCGGTCGCTGCGACGACTTCCTGTGCGAGGTCGAGGAGCGCCCGCACACTCGTGGTCAGAAAGAGGACAAGCGTCGCGGCGACCGCGCCGAAGAAGGGGTCGATCCCTCCCATCGCGACGACGAGATACCCCGCAATCACCGCCGGAATCAGGGGAACGAACAGGGCGACGAGGAATCCGATTCGACGCTGTGTTCGATCGTTCGTGGACCAGGGGCGGTCGAGTCGATCGATCAGTCGACCCAGCCACGCCACGGGGTGACAACGCGTTGGCGGTTCCCCGATCAGCAGGTCGAGGCTGAGCGCCAGGCCGATCGCGGCGAGCGTTTGTACCGTCATTTCACGTGGTCACTCGAGTCGTCGTTCGAACCACTGTCACTCGAACCACTGTCACTCGAACCACTGTCACTCGAACCACTGTCACTCGAACCACTGTCACTCAAATCGCCGTCACAGGCCGGCTCTCCGCCGGTCGGCGCCGTCGCCGAACTGTTTTCTAACACCAATTCGAGCCGATCGGGGACCGACTCGAGAGGCGTCTCCCCGAGCACGATCGACGTTCCCCCGGCCGCGTCGACGCCGCCGTCGGTTCGCCGATCGTCGCCCACGTGGACCAGGTCGGTGACGTCGACCCCGAGCCGTCGCGCCGTCGTCTCGAAGATGTGCGGCGAGGGTTTGCGCCACCCACAGCCGACGCTCGTCACGACGGCGTCGAAGTCGTCGCGCTCGAGCGTCGAGCGAGCGAGTGTCCGGCCGACCAGTTCCGGAACGGCGCAGTTCGAACAGACGGCGACGGGTCCGCGCTCGCGAGCGGCCTCGACCGCCCGACGGGCGCCGGCCCGGGTCTCGACGTCTGGGTCGAACGCGGCGACGACGGCCCGACGAACGACGTTCCCCGCCCCGGTCTCTCGCCACTCGACGCCAGCGTTCGAGAGCGACCGGCCGACGTGGGCCGGCAGCGGCACCTCCGCACCCACGGGGGCGTCGATGGTCGGGCGAGCGTAACGCTCAGCCCAGTCGCCGGGGACTGCCACGCCGCGTTTCTCGAGTTCGGACGCGACCGCCGTCGCCGGGTCCGCAGGTCGGTCGACGGCGACGAGCGTGCCGAACAGGTCGAACGAAACTGCCACGTGCGTGTGACTGGTGCAAGTCAACTTGAGTTTCGCGGTCTGCGCCGGCCACAGATTCGTCACTCGGAAGACTTTTTCCCTCACCCTCTGATCGAATCCTAAGCGAGCGAAAACGAGTCGATTGCTCGGCTCGATCCCCGCACTAATCGCCGTCGGGACGCTTCCGGTAGCGATTCTCGCCTAGTTTATGGTCGGCGTGTCAGCGGCCGTCTTCGTCGTACTCTTCTGCTGGGTCGGCCTGCTGCCGCTGTCGGGGGTGCTCATCGAGGAGGTCCTCGGAATCGACGGCGACCAGCACGACCCGATGGTTGGCGAACGCCGACCTGCGAGCCTCGACGAATCAGCGACAGACCCCGTCGAGGTCCTCCGGGAACGCTACGCTCGCGGCGAGATCGACGACGAGGCGTTCGAACGCGGCCTCGAGACGCTGCTCGAGAGCGAGGGGAGCGATCCCGAAACGATCCTCGAGCGCCGGCGGAATCGTTCGGAACCTGGCGACCGAAAAATCGAGCGCGAAACGAGCTAACGCTAACGCCGTCGCTCGGCGCGTAGAGGGGCTCCCGCAAGGGAACAGGTTGCTGGCACGCGAACTGCTCCGGTACTGGATGACCTCGGGAGCCAGTTTCGTGTACGTGCTCGAGAACTAAAAGTGCTTCTCGATAATTTGGGCACGAACGGGTCAGTACTCGAGGTTTGCATCGCTGATCGGGTCGAAACAATCGCCGCGTCGCAACCCGCGCGACCGAAGCGCGGCCGTCGAGATTACTGGATCCGGGACAGTTTCTCCTCGATGACCTGCTGGAATCGGTGGTTCACGAAGACGTGCACGAACGAGACCGCGAGGAAGGCCGCGACGATCACGCCAGCGAGGGCCGAGAGCGGGATGGCCGAGATTCCGGGGACGCCGAGGAGGCCGGCGGCGAGTACCACCGCGCCCACGACGCTCATGGCCGCGTACCACCGATCCCACCGCTCGCGACGGTGGGTGTCCGTGTCGAGGTACATGACCAGTAAATCCGCGTTGTCAGCCAGGGTGATGAGACCGCGATCCTGGTCGTAATCGACGATACCCGCGTCGTCCATCTTCGGCAGATGCGTCTGGTAGAGGGCGACGTAGACTCGTTTTCGCTGATCGGAACTCAGCGCGTTGACGTCGGTGTCGTTCTCCCAGGCTGCGATCTGTTCGGCGAGTTCACCCAGCGTTACCGTCTCCTCGGCCTCGAGTAAGTACGCGAGTACCTCTCGCCGTCGCCGGTTTTTCAGCAACTCGAAGATGACGTCTTTCGAGAGCGTTTCGTCGGTACCGTTCGCCGTAACGGAGGTTATCTCCTCGGGAAGGGACGTATCGATGGAGGACATCACCGGCACCTCCCGCCGGGAACTCGACGCCCGAACGCGGCCGGTCGCGCTCGAGCACCGACAAATCGCGCCTGGCTCGACCGGCTTCGAAGTCGGGTACGAGTCGGTTCCGTCCACCGTAGTTGATCGTTTACTGCCACCACAGAGCCGCTTGGCTCCGCCGAGGGAGACCGCTGTCCCGGCGAAGGGATACTCGCAATCACGTTTGACACACCAGTTTCTACGCCAACGGTATCAGTCTTAAACGCGGTCACGTTTTGCATCGCTTGCGAAGCCGGTACGTCGCCGCTTCTCGGCTCGAGCGAGGGTCGAGACGGCTCTCGCTCGAGTCGGTCGAATCGCGACTCGCCCGATGCACCATTTGTATCGGCGATAGGGGCTGTATCGAGCGCATACTGGGCCGACCGACCGCCGTTCCGCGGAGACGGGGGTCGGTCGAGGCGCGCCCTGCGGGGCGATCGAAAACGGGCTAGCGAGGGCTCCTCGGGACCACGTTGGCCGGTACGTCCGTCCTCGACGAGCGGGTGGACTCTATCCAGCAACACGCGCGTCCTTCTCGAGAACCGACCGCTTAACGGTCGTGGTCGGTTCGTCATCGAAGCCGACCGTTACTCCTCTCAGTCGTCATTTACCGAGCTGTAGCCACAGTCAGCGTGCTCGTACGCGGCCGGAGTCGCACCGGCGTGTGGCTAAGGTTGAACCGGCCTCTGGCCAGGGTCGGTCCGACGTTCGATCCGCCGGTGCGGGGCATCCGTCGACCCCGCCTACCGACGCGCGTCGAGCGCCAACCTGCCGAAGGTAGCGCCGTAGCCGGCGGAAAGTCCCTGTTACTCTCGAAACCATGTGACCCCCTTACAAAGACGGCTGGGTTCTCACCGCCTACTAATGACGCGGTCCGTCACCGAACGCACACGACAGGAATCACAGCGGACGAACAGCGGCCAGTGTCCGGATTGTGAGACGAACACGGTCGTGAGCGATCCCGACCGCGGCGAGCTGGTCTGCCGGGAGTGCGGTCTCGTCCTGAGCGACGAACCCATCGACTACGGCCCCGAGTGGCGGGCGTTCAACGCCAAAGAACACGACCAGCTCTCTCGCGTCGGCGCGCCGCTCACCCAGTCGATGCACGACCGGGGACTTACGACCACCATCGACTGGCGCAATCGGGACGCGAACGGCCATACGATGTCGGCTGACAAGCACGGACAGCTCCACCGGCTTCGCGTCTGGCAGGAACGCATCCGCACGAAGAACGCCGGCGAGCGCAACCTCAAGTACGCCCTCTCCGAAATCGACCGCATGGTGAGCGCCCTCGGCCTCCCTAACTCGGTCAAAGAGACCGCCAGCGTCATCTACCGGCGGGCACTCGACCGGGACCTCATCCGCGGGCGCTCCATCGAGGGAGTCGCCACCTCGGCGCTGTACACCGCCTGCCGGGAGGAGGGCATTCCACGGAGTCTCGAGGAGGTGACGGCCGTTTCGCGGGTCGATCAGCGCGAGATCGGACGGACCTATCGCTACATCGCCGACGAACTGAACATCAATCTCGAGCCGACGAACCCGCGCCAGTTCGTCCCCAGATTCTGCTCGGAACTCGACGTCGGCACGGACGTCGAGTCGAAGGCGGTCGAGATCATCGACGCGACGACCGAGCAGGGGCTGCACTCGGGGAAGTCTCCGACCGGGTTCGCCGCCGCGGCCATCTACGCCGCCGGACTCCTGTGTAACGAAACGATCCCCCAGCGAGCGGTCGCAGAGACGGCCCAGACGACCGTCGTCACCGTCAGGAACCGCTACCGGGAGCAACTCGACGCGATCGATCAGAGCGTCGAAGCCTAGGCGTTGCAGCCGCGGCGGTACTCGAGCGGGTGTTGTTCCAGTTCTGAAGCGGACTGAAGACAGTTTGAAGCGATCTGGAGATGGAGCGATCACGAGTGTTCGTCGACGCGACCACGTTATATTTCACATGACCGAACGTTCCTCTCCGCTGTAGACGTCCTCGTCGAGCAACGCGTGAAGCGAGTTGTACGGCACGAACGCGACGAACGCGTCGTCCTCGTCGAACAACTCGACGCCCGTATCGGTGTGTTCGTAGCGCGCACAGATGATCTGGCCTTCGGGCAGGATCGCGCGATACATGGGTTCGAATACGCCAGCACGCGGTAAAGCCGTTTGCCTCGACCGCTGAAACACCACAATCGTTATGTCGCCGTGTGCTAAAAATTGCGCTGGCGCATACCACCACCACCACCTACCGCTGTGCGCCCGGCTGCCACTGCAGCCGTTTTGTGCGGCTCCGACCACCCTGCCCTCGAGCCGTGGCGCTCGAGCGAAATCGGTTTATCACCGAGTCCGGTAGCCTATCCAGTGACTGACGACGCCGCAGACGCCGACGACGCTCACGACTCCACTCGCGGGGATGGAGTGACAGACCCCGACGACGCCCACCCGTCCCTCTCGCTCTCGGCGTTCCACGACGCCTGCCAGCGGGCCGGCCGCCCGTTGCTCACCGCTTCCGAACTCGCCAGACACCTCGAGCGACCCCACAGCGAGGTGACCGACGACCTCGAGGCGCTCGCGGAGCGGGGCGACCTGGAGCGCCTGGCCGTCTCCAGGGACCCCGTGGTCTGGTTCCCGGCCGAACTCGAGGACCTGACCGAACGCGAGCGGGTTGTCGTCTTCCCGAAGCGCCGCGAGATTATCGTCGACCGCCCCGATCAGTTCACCCGTGCGCAACTCTCCCAGTTCGCCCACCTCGCAGACGGCAACGGTGAAGGCGGCTACCGCTACGTCGTCCGCCCGGAGGACGTCTGGCAGGCCCCGCACGACTCGTTTGACGGCCTCCAGCGAACGATGCGACAGGCCCTGGGCCAGCGCTCGGACGCGCTCGAGTCCTGGGTCGAGAGCCAGTGGGATCGCGCCCGCCAGTTCAGGCTCGTCACCCACCCCGACGACTACACCGTGCTCGAGGCCCGGAGCGCGGAGATCATGGGCAACGTCGCCCGACAGAAACTCGACGAAGAGCACGTCCACGCGCCGATTTCCGACACCGAGGACTGGGTGCGCGAGGGATCGGAGGCGGCCATCAAGCGGATCCTCTACGAGGCGGGCTACCCCGTCCGGGACGACCGCGACCTCGAGTCGGGGGACGCCCTCGAGGTCGGACTCGAGGTCTCCCTGCGGGAGTACCAGCGAACCTGGGTGGATCGCTTCCTCGAGGCCGGATCCGGCGTCTTCGTCGGTCCGCCCGGCAGCGGCAAGACGATCGCCGCGATCGCCACGATGGAGGAAGTCGGCGGCGAGACCCTCGTGCTGGTCCCGAGCCGCGACCTCGCCCGCCAGTGGGCCCAGACGGTGCTCGACGTCACGAGTCTGGAACCCGAGCAGGTCGGCCAGTACCACGGCGGCCGCAAGGAGATTCGCCCGGTGACCATCGCGACCTACCAGATCGCCGGGATGGACCGCCACCGCTCGCTCTTCGACGACCGCGAGTGGGGGCTGGTGGTGTTCGACGAGTGCCAGCACGTCCCTTCGGACGTCTACCGCCGGAGCACGCACCTCCAGTCGCGCCACCGCCTCGGCCTCTCGGCCTCGCCGCTCCGTGAGGACGACCGCGCCGCGGACATCTTCACCCTGATCGGACCACCGATCGGCACCGACTGGGAGGCGCTGTTCGAGGCCGACTTCGTCGCCGAACCCGAACTCGAGATTCGGTACGTGCCCTGGGGCGACGACGAACATCAAAACGCGTACGGGTCGGCGGAGGGGCGGGAGCGCTACCAGCTGGCGGCGACGAATCCCGGCAAGGTCGCCGAGGTGCGCTACCTTCTGGCGTCGCATCCGGGCGCCCGCGCGCTCGTCTTCGTCGACTACCTCGAGCAGGGCCGGGACCTCGCGGCGGCGCTCGACGCTCCCTTCCTCAGCGGCGAGACGCCCCACCTCGAGCGCCAGCGGCTCCTGGACTCGTTCCGCCACGACGAGATCGACACGCTCGTGCTCTCGCGGGTCGGCGACGAGGGGATCGACCTGCCGAGTGCCGATCTGGCCATCGTGGCGTCGGGGCTCGGCGGCTCGAGACGGCAGGGCACCCAGCGAGCAGGCCGAACGATGCGTCCCGCTGGGGGCGCGCTGATGTACGTGCTGGCGACCCGCGGAACGCGAGAGGAGGAGTTCGCCCGCCGCCAGTTGCAGCACCTCGGCCGGCAAGGGCTGACGGTTCACGAGGAGACGGTCGAGCGGAATCTCGAGACGGAAGCGGAGACAGAAACGGAGTCCAATACGTCGTCTGAAGCCGCCGACGAATAGTTCTGACGGCGTCGTCGAGGACCAACGTCGCTCGAGTCTTCGGTCGACCGCTTCCGCTCACTCTACGCTCGAGGCGCCACCTGCAAGTCGACCTCCTCCTCGGCGTCCGTCTCGAGGTCGGCCTCGGTCTCGAGTTCGACCTCGACGGTTGCCACCTCCTGGACGGTCACGCCGACACCCTCGTTCAACTCACGTCTCACGACGGCCAGGTCCTCGCCCCGGTCGCCCACGAGGACGAGTCGGGTTTCGAGCGTGACGGTCGTGTCGTTCAGGCCGGGCTCGAGGCCGCGGACGGTCGCGTCGTCGACGCGCTCGACGGCCGCGACTCGTTCGACGATTCGTGCGCCTGCGGTGACGAGGTCGCCGGTCGCGTTCACGGGAACGCGCACGGCGAGTTTCGCCACGACGGTCTGGTATCGTGCCATAGTCCCCCGCCGAGAGTCGAACTCGGGGGCGGTCGCACGTGCCCGGGAATCGGGAACGCTGACGACCGCGCGGTGTCCACCACCGGGGGAAACCGCGCGGTCCAGGCTCGCCGGCAGAACGGATGGGATCGACGGACCGACCTCGAGCGATAGTGGGTCGGCAACGCGTACAAACCGTCCGGCCGGGAGAATGGACCTACGCGGCGCGGACGGAGATTCCGTCGAGATTCGACGAAATCGGGGTCGGGTGACCGAGTGCCCGTCCACGACCCTTCAGTCCGGCAACGCCGGAAGTCCTGGCGACGCCATAGCGTCCGGAGACGCTGGTGACGTCCCAGCCAGCGACGTCGACACACCGACCGGCAGTGCCGGTGACGGTGTCGACGTCGGTGGCGACGCCCGCGTTGCCACTCATCGGGGCGAACGCGGGAATCGGGTGGGTCGTGGTGGTCATGGTCGGTCGCGATCTGTGACGATCGGCTACCCTACACATCTGGGGGGAGTGACATAATCGTTTCCCAGGGTTGTCAAGCGTTCACACTCGTCGGACGCGGCGAGTGTCACGCGAGGCGAACCTTCAAGGGAACCCGAGGGCAGTGTGAACTATGCAGCGTTCGCGCAGGCGAGACGAGGTGAGGAGACGGTGAGCGAGACGCGGGAGGTGACGGTCGGCGAAGCGGCCGACGGCACCGACGTGACGCTCCCTGTCGTCGAGTTGCTGACCGGTCGCGGGTTCGTCACCGGAAAGTCCGGATCGGGGAAGTCCAATACGGCATCGGTGATCGCCGAGGAACTCCTCGAGGCCGGCTTTCCGCTCCTGATCGTCGACACCGACGGCGAGTACTACGGACTGAAAGAGGAGTACGAGATGCTCCACGCGGGCGCTGACGAGGAGTGTGACATCCAGATCGGGCCCGAACACGCCGAGCAGATGGCCTCGCTGGCGCTCGAAGAGAACGTCCCCGTCATCCTCGACGTCTCGGGCTACCTGGACGAGGAGGAGGCCGACGAACTCCTGCGAGAGACCGCCCGACAGCTGTTCGTCAAGGAGAAGAAACTGAAAAAGCCGTTCCTGCTGGTGGTCGAGGAGGTCCACGAGTACATCCCCGAGGGCGGCGGTCTCGGCGAGACCGGCCGACTGCTGATCAAGATCGGCAAGCGCGGGCGCAAGCACGGGCTGGGCATCCTGGGGATCAGCCAGCGCCCCGCCGACGTCAAGAAGGACTTCATCACGCAGGCAAACTGGCTCGTCTGGCACCGGCTCACCTGGGAGAACGACACCAACGTCGTCGGACGGATCATCGATTCGAAGTACGCCGAACTGGTCTCCGAGCTCGACGACGGCCAGGCGTTCATCCAGACCGACTGGATGGACGCAGGCGTCCGCAAGATCCAGTTCCGACGCAAGCGCACCTTCGACGCCGGGGCGACACCCGGCCTGGACGACTTCGAGCGGCCCGAACTCAAGTCCGTCTCCGACGCGCTCGTCGACGACCTCCAGACCATCTCCGAGCGCAAGGATCGCGAAGAGGACCGCATCGACGAACTCGAGAAGCGCCTCGACAGGAAAGATTCCAGAATCGAGACCCTCGAGGACGAACTCTCTTCGGCGCGTGACGTCTCCGAGGCCGCCCGGCAGATGGCCGACGCGCTCTCCCAGGCCGAACCCGTCCAGACGACGTTTCCGGAGACGGGCGGCGACATGCGCCGACTGCACGACGAACTGGTCGACCTCGAGGAACGAATCGAGGAACTCGAGGCCGAGCGCGAGGAACTCGAGGAGGAGAACGACGACCTCCGCGAGCGACTCGAGTCACGCGAGCGGGAACTCGAGAACCGAGACGACGACCTCGAGTGTCTCGAGGCCGAGAACGAGGAACTTCGCGAGCGCTGTCGCGAACTCGAGTTGTGGCTCGAGCCCGCGGATTCGGGTGACGAAGGGATAGTAGACGGCGGCGACGGAGCGGCGGCCGACGGTGGCGGGAACGCGGACGGGAACGGAAACGCGAACGAGAAGGCGGAATCGGAGGCGGCGGAGAGCGAAGAGACGCCGATTCTTCACGCCGACGGCGACGATCTCACGTTCGGCTACACGCCCGTCGACGACGCGAGCGAGGACGACATCCTCGAGACCGGCGCGGCGGACGACCCCGCGACGGGACCGATCGACCTCGACATGATAGTCCCCGATGAACGCGACACCATCGAGGACCTGCTGGCCCTCGAGGAGATTTCGACCCGCGTCACGGCGGCCTGTGACGACTCCCGGTGTGACGAACCGACTGCCCGACGCGTCATCGAGACGGTCGCCATCGACGGGCCGCTCTCGACGACCGCGACGGCGGAGTCGGTCGGCCGCTCGCCCGTCGCCGTCCAGAGCCTCCTCTCGGAGCTTCGAACCCGCGACGTCGTCGACCGCCGGGCGGACGGCACCTACGCCCTCGAGCCAGGACTGCTCGACGCGCTCGACAGGGAGACTGCGGTCGACAGAGAGTCCGCACTCGAGGCGGACGCCGAGTGAGCGGCGTCGTCGACTGGTCCAGCGGTTGCGGCGCGTATATGACTATAGAAAGTATAGTGCAGAGTGCTCGAGAATCACAACCACACAGCCGGGAGTGTTTTTAAATACCGGAGAGTGGTCGTCGTATGAACGACAGCGACGTGGACGCCGACGGCGACGGTGACGTGGACGCCAGCGACGACGTGAACCTCGACGTCGACCGCCTCGAATCCGTCCTCGCCGCCGAACTGGGAACGAGCGTGACCGGACTCGAGGTCGTCGACGACGGCCTCAATCTGATTCTCGAGGTGTTGAACGACGACGCCAGCGGCCCGTACGTGCTGCGAAAGCCGAACAAGTTGCGAGATGCGAGCTACATGAACGACCTGCGACGGGAGTACGCGGTGATGGAGCGGCTTCGCGAGACCTCGGTTCTCGCGCCAGTTCCCGTTCTGTACGGCGAAGACGAATCGATCTTCGGCGATCCGTTCTACCTGATGACTGCACTCGAGGGCGAACCGATTCCCCTCGGCGAGGACCTCCCCGAGCGCTTTCGGACGCCGCAGTCGCGAGAACGGGTGGCCGCGCGACTCGTCGAGACGCTCGCCGATATCCACGCGGTCGACCCTGAGCCGTTCGCGGACGTCTGTCACCGGCTGACGCCGCGGGCCCGCGTCGACCGCGCCGTAGAACGACTCGAGGAGACGGTCCAGGTGACGGGTCACGAGGTTCCGACGCTCCGGTCAGTTGCCGAGTGGCTCCAGGAACACGCGCCGACGGAGACGAGGACGACGCTCGTCCACGGCGACTTCAGACCGGGGAACGTGCTCTTCGCTGGCACAGACCGACCCGAAATTACCGGCGTCCTCGACTGGGAAACGGCCGCGCTCGACGACCCGCTGGTCGACCTGGGCTACCTGCTGCTCCGGTGGCGAGACGCGAACGACTGGCGACCGTCGCTCGAGGCGCTCGAGGCGCGACACGGGGACGAACACGAGCACGCCCTCCGGCAGTTGCGGGAGCAAAACGAGCGCGGCCTCAGCCCGTTCACGGCGAAACCCGGCAGTCCCAGTCGGCGGGACCTGGTCGCTCGCTACGAGGCGGCGACGGGGTTCGAGTTCGAACACAAGCGGTTCTACCGTGCACTGGCAGCGTTCTCGCTCGCGGTCGTGTGGGAGGACCTCCATCGCGACCGACTCGAGGCCGGGGATGCGTCGGATTGGGAGCCATACGTCGAGTACGCGTCGCTGATCGCGGACGGTATCGTCGGCGGCGAGTTCCCGCTGTAGCGACGCCGACGAGTTCGAATTCTCGAGAACGCGCTGGTGTCGCGGGCTTTCGGATAGTGGTTACTGGTTCGAATGTGGTCGCGATGGCGGTCTCGACCGCGAATATGGCCGTATCGATCGATCACGACGCTCGCGCGAGCGGCGCCAGACTCGAGGTGTTTCCGCCAGTATCGCCTTCGCTCGAGTTCGTGCCGTCAGTGGCGTTCGTTTCGTCGGCGTCGTCACCCGGGCCCGAACCCGAACCCGAACCCGAACCCGAACCCGAACCCGTCCCGGACGCCCCGTCGTCGGCCGTCTCCTCGATCACGTACTGTTGGCCGAGCATCGGGTCGAGCAACTCGTTGACCGCCGCCCGGTCGTCGGTGAGCACCGGCACGTCGTCGGTGTTCGGTTCGGCCATGTAATTCTCGATCTCCCCGGAGAGATCGATCGGAAGGTCGGTGTTCCGGTTTCGCGCCTGGAGGTCGGCTTCCGAGTAGCGCGTGGCGTTCTTGGTCGCGACAACCTGGATGTTCTGGACTGCTCCGGTATCGGACGTACGGAAGCTGTACACCTGTGGGAAGACCTCGTCCATGGTCGCGTACTCGGCGCGATAGAACTGCGAGGCCGGGCCGCTGGGCGCAGAGATGACGTTCGAGATGAGGACGCCGTTCTCGCTCAGGTGCTCGTCGACCAGTTGCATGAACTCTACCGTCGTCAATTCGAAGGGCACCTGGTCGCGCTTGAACGCGTCCAGGACGATCAGGTCGTAGGTCTCGTCGCTGTTCTGGAGGAACGATCGCCCGTCGACGGTGTGTGCCTGGAGGTCCGCTGACTGCTCGAGGCCGAAGTAGGTCTCGGCAGTGGCGGTCACCTCCTCGTCTATTTCGACGACGTCTATTTCGACGTCGTACTGGCGCTCGAAGTCCTGTGGTCCGGTGTAGCCACCACCACCGATGAACAACACCCGGTCGACCGACTCGGGGCTCTCGGCCATGAGCATCGGCAAGTGAAAGTACCGCGTGTACTCGAAGACGTGCCGGTCGGGATCGTTCAGATCCCGCGCGCTGTGGCGCGTGTCGTCGAGGTACAGCGTTCGGACGTCGCCGTTGTCTACCACCTCGAGTTGCTGGTGGGCAGTCTGGGTCTGGTAGACGACGTCGCCACGGGGGTCGAGGCCGATGGAGCTACTGGTGGCGGCACCGGCCAGCAGAAGCGAGACGACGGTGACGATGGCGAGCGTCCGCCTCGACGGCCGCGGGAGCGACACGACGACGGCTGTTCCGACGAGCACGAACCCGAAGAAGAGGCTAATCTGCGTGATCGACAGCGACGGGATGAGCATGTACGTCGTCACGCCGGAGCCGACGATGCTCCCGATGGTCCCGAGCGCGTAGATGTGTCCGGAGGCCTCGCCGATCCCCTCCTTGGCCGACAGTTCCGCCGCGTAGGGGCTGATGAACCCGAGGAGGTACGTCGGCGGCCCGAAGAGGATGATGATCGACGGGAGCGAGGCGTACCGCGGCGAGAGCGGGATGGCTGCCGTCGCGTACAGCAGCATGTCGCTCGTGTAAATGATGATCGCGATGTAGATCGCCGTGGCGAACAACAACCACCGCATCTGGCTGTTCGAGGCTCGCTCCGCCGCTCGCCCGCCCTGCCAGTAGCCCAGACTCAGTCCAGCCAGAAAGACCGTCAACAGACCGCCGACCGTGTAAATGTGACTCCCGAACTGCGGTGCGACGATGCGCAGCGCGAGAATCTCGAGACCCATACTGACGACGCCGGAGACGAAGACGGCGAGTTCGGGTTTCGAGAACTTCGTCGACTCGAGCGCCCGTGAAACGTCCATTAGCCGCCCAAAGTGGGTCCACCGACGTGTACCTGTTGGATCGATCGACGGCCTCAGTTTCGTTTCGGCATCGTCGAGTGACGGGTCGTCGCGTTCATGTCCGCTCGTTTCGAGGGCGATCGGGCGACAGTCGAGTACATCGTCCCGCGCCTGCGGCCGCTGCTCGAGCCGCCGAAGGGGCCGCCGTCGTCTCCGGTGCTCAGGAGGCCGTCGTCTTCTTTGTCTTCTTCGGCCTCGTCTCCTTCATCGCCGTCCTCCTCGTCGGTATCGTCTCCATTCGCCTCCTCGTCCTCAGGATCTGCTTCGTCCTCGGCATCCGCCTCCTCGTCGTCACCGAGACCCGCCGCCTCGAGCCCCGCTTTCAGGGATTCGACTTCGTCACCGAACCCGCCGACTGCATCCTTGAGGGCTGACGAAATGGAGTCCTCGAGGTCGCCGTCGTCGTCAGTTTCGTCGGCCTCCTCTGTTTCGTCGCTGTCAGTCTCATCGGTGGCTTCCACTGGTTCGCTATCGGACTCCGACGTGGATTCCTCGCTCTCGTCCGTCTCGTCTTCGTCCTTCTGGTCCGCTTCGCCTTCCTCGTCCATCTCGTCTTCGCCCTTCTCCTCATCCACCTCGTCTTCGTCCGACTCGTCCTCGTCCGTCTCGTCTCCAGCCGCTTCACCACCCTCCTCGTCGGGTTCCTCGGCATCCTCGCTCGCATCGGTGTCGGCCTCGCTGGCCTCATCGTCACCTGTTTCGACCGCGACGCTCTTCGTGAGGAGGCCGTACAGATCCAGCACCGTCTCCTCGAGCGAGTTCGCGTCGTCCAGGTCGGGATCTGAATCTGAATCGGGATCAGCGAGCGAGGCCAACCGCTGGAGAGCCCGCAGCGTGGCGACCTGGCCGGGGTCGCCGTTCGCGATCGCCTCGGGAAGCGACGACGGCGTAGACCCGTCGGGAAGGGTATCCAGGCCGACGCGCTCGAGCAGCGACTGGACGTCACCCTCCTCGACGAGTTCGTGTGCTTCCTCCGCGAGCGACGGCAGGTCGGTAGACGAAATCGGCTCCGGAAGGCTATCCTGGGCGCCGCCTTCGAGGTCGGCGGTCAGTTCGAGTGGTCGCCCCTCGTCACCGCCGTCACCGCCCGCATCGCTTTCGTCCTCCGCCTCGCGAATGCCGAGGTCGTCGAGCGCCGCTCGAGTGTCGGTCAACAGTGTCGTGATTCGGTCGTCCGTTTCTGTAGTCATAGGTGGAACTCACCTCGCTGGTCGTGCTAATCAGGACTCCTCGTCGATTACAGCATCGACGATCTGCTCGCGCATCTCATCGCCCTTGAGGTTCGCCTTCACGCCGACGTCCTTCGCGACCGACTGGAGGTCCCGGTAGGAGAGCATCTCCAGGACGTCCTCGAGGGTTTCCCGGCGCAAGTCCTCGAGTGTGTCGAGGGAGGGAGGGCCGTTCTCGACGATCGCTTCGGTGTCCGTTTCGGCCTCGCCGCCCTCGTCCGATTCCGTTTCTTCTTCTTCGTCCGAATCGGTGGATCCTTCCTCGGCCGTAGAGTCGTCGGTCTCGTCACCCATCCCCTCGTCGGACTCGTCGAGTTCGTCACCGGCCTCGTCCGCGACTCCCACGTCGCCTCCCGCTTCGCCGGCGGCGACCCGCTCGGCCAACCCCTCCTGGCCGAACTCCTCGAGCCAGGCGGCGATCGCGTTCCGGAGCGACACGACGAGTTCCTCGAGGAACGTACGGAGACTCAGGCCCTCCTCCATCGCGTCGGTAGCCGTCTCCTGGATCGCCCGGCCGAGGCGTTCGCCGATCGAGCGACCGAACTGCTCGCCGATCCGTGCGCCAGCGGCGGCGCCGATTTCGCCGGCCTCGACCTTGTCGCCGATACCGTCTCCGTTAATCACGGACTCAATGTCGACGTACTCGAGGGCTTCCTCGACGACGATATCCTGCAGTGTGGGGTCGTCGCTCATTCAGATCCCTCCGTGGACGGCTCGGCGACGGTCGATCCGCTTCTTTCGTCGTTCCACCTCGGGTGACAGTTTCCCTCGAATCGTTCGTTGAGCGCGGAAGGGGGCGTCACGACTCATCATTTTCGTCAGTGTCTTCGGCGTCATCCTCGTTACTCTCGCCGTCCTCACTGTCCTCGTTGTCTTCGCTACTTTCGCTGTCTTCTCCGCCCTCACTGTCCTCGTCTGACTCGCTGCCTTCGGAATCGTTCTCGCCGTTCTCACCGTCGGCCGCCTCGTCCGATTCGGCCTCGTCTTTCGCCGACTCGTCAGCGTCGTCCGTCTCCTCGGATTCCTCCTCGTCGCCCTCGAGGATCGAATCCACGATGACGTCACCGAGCAGTCGGCCAACCTCCTTGCCGACCGTCCGGCCGACCGTCGCACCGATGAGTCCGCCTAGCTCGGGCCCGATCGGTTCCTCCGAGTCGAACTCGTCCTCGAGGGAGGTGCCCTTGAGCAGCGATTCGAAGTCGATGCCGTCGATGATCTCGTCCACGTCGACGCGTTGGGTCAGTGTGTCGTCGGTCATGCAGTTGCCTCCGCTTCCTGGTCCTGCTCCTGATCCGGACTCTCCTCTTCACTATCCGATTCCTCGGCGCTCTCGTCGCCGTCGCCTTCCGACGCGGCTTCCATCCGTTCGATCACCTGCTCGAGGACCGACCGGACGATCGTCGCGAGTACCTGCTCGATCGGCAGCGAGGAGATGGCTCGCTCGAGCGGGTTGCGAAGGGTGTCGACGATCGAACGGCCGAGGCCGCGGAACCAGTCGGCGATCGAGGAGAGGATGCCGCCCTCGCTTTCCTCGCCGTCCTCGGCTTCCTCGTCTTCGTCGCCGTCACTCTCGCCCGAACCGATTCCGGGCAGGAGTCCGCCGAGTCGGTCCCGCAATCCGCCGAGGAGACCGGTCGCGGCGCTCTTGAGCCCACCGGGGATCTTCCCGAGCGCGTTCGAGATGCTCTCGAGCGGCGACCCCAGGCTATCGAGGAGGCCGGTTACCGACGACAACAGGTTACCGAGCAGGTTGTTGTCGCCCGGTCGGGCCGAGACGTCGAGGGTCACTTCGTTCAGGTTCACCTCGAGCCCGAGGACGTCCAGAAAGAGGCCGTCCAGGTCGAGGTGAGCGACGCCGGTGGCGTCCTCGCTCTCGTAGACCTCCTCGGCGTCGCGGTCGTGTTCTTCGCCGGGTTCCTCGCTCTCGTCTTCTGCTTCTTCCTCTGCCTCTTCTTCTTCGTCTGCCTCGCCGCCGTCCTCGCTCTCGTCGTCACCCTCGTCCGCTTCGTCGCCTTCACCGTCACCGTTCTCGGACGCTTCGTCGTCGTCAGCCGATCCGTCCTGATCTTCCGAGTCGTCGGGTTCTCCGTCGTCAGTTGCTTCGTCGGCGCTTTCGGACTCGTCCGCTGCATCACTCGAGTCCTCGCCGTCCTCGGCGTTCGCGTCTTCGTCGTCGGAATCGGAAGAGTCGTCTGTCTCTGCCTCTGCTTCGCCGCCGTCCGGCAGGAGCGTCCTGGGCTCGTCGCCCTCCTCGGCGACGGTGACGGCCGACGGATCACGGCCGACGTCACCCCTCGAGGTCTCGCGCTCGGCGGACGGCCTGTCGTCTCCACTGTGTTTCTGGGCGACCATGATAGTATCCGTGAGGATATACAATGATCTCGCCCGTGTCGTTTGGCCTTGCGTGTGCTATCCGCCGACGAACGACGAACGTTGAAGACAAGCAACGAGGACGTGCGTCGAGAACGAGGACATGCGATGAACGATGAGCGACGAGCGGTGGACGGAACCTCGAGTGTCGAAGCATCCGGCAGCGACACCTGGAGAGCGACCTCGGCCCTAGTTGGTCGGTTCCTGCACGATCGCGAACCAGAAATCCTCGATCGACCGGACGAACTGGAAGAAGTCGTCCGGGGTAACCGGTTTCTGGATGTAGTGATCTGCGTCGACGTCCTGGGACTTGACGATGTCCTCTTCGGCGTCCGACCCCGTGAGGACGACGACCGGAATCTCGGCGAGCGCCGGCTCGTCGTTCAGTTCCGAGAGGATCTCCATCCCGCTTTTTCCCGGCAACTGCGGCTCGAGCAAGACGAGGTCCGGACAGGCGTTCGATTCGTACTCGCCGCGTCCATGGAGAAAGTCGAGCGCGTCTTCGCCGTTGGTCACCGTGTACAGACGGTTCGCGAGTTTCGCCTCGTGCAGCGATTCCGTGAAGAGTCGCGTATCGCCCGGGTTCGGTTCGACCAGCAGGATCGTGATTGGCTCCTCCGTCCCCGCTTCCTTCGCACTCATTGCGGAGGGTAAACGTCGAGACGGTATAACCGCCTCGTTACTCGAGTGCGTCCACTCGATTCTGGTCTCAACCCGCTGAACTGGTTCAGCCGGCACCCGATTCTGGCGTCAGCACGTCGTTACTCCTGAATCCGGCGAAAAGACAATCCCTCAGGTCGGGTCGGTTCCCCTCGAGTCGGCGGCGCTATCGAATCTTCTCGCCGAGGCCGGCGTCGCCGTGGGTCGTCAACAGGTCTGCCTCCTCGCCCGCCGCGAGGATCATGCCGTTCGACTCGACGCCGAACAGTTCGGCGGGTTCCATGTTCGCCAGCAGGACGCACTTCGTCCCCGGCAGCGACTCGAGGTCGTGGAGTCGCTTGATTCCGGCGACGACCTGGCGGGTCTCGAAGCCAATGTCGACCTCGAGGCGAGCCAGGTCGTCAGCGCCCTCGATGCCCTCGGCGGCCTCGATTTGGCCGACGCGAATGTCCAGCTCCTGGAAGTCCTCGAAGCCGATTCGGTCCTCGAGCAGGGGCTCGAGGTCGCTGGTGTCAGAGTCGGCGTCCGCTTCCGTGACGTCTGCGTCGCTCATGTCGCCACCCTCGCACTCGTCGGGTTCGTCACTTTCGGTTTCGGTTTTGGGTTCCTGGCCCTCGTCCGCATCCGCGTCTTCAGCGGCCGCCGCAATCTTCTCCTCGAGCTTCGCCTCGAGTTCGTCGACGCCCTCGTCCTCGATCTTCTCGAAGAGTTCGCCGGGTTCCCCGAAGGTCCGCGGCGGCGCCTCGAGGGCGTCCTCGAGGTGGGTGTCCGCGACGGCGCCGTCCTCGCCGAGTTGCTCCCAGAGGGCCTGGGCCTTGCCGGGGGCGATCGGCTCAAGCAGGACGCCGACGGCCTTCGCGACCTGGACGCAGTCGCGGATGACCTGGGCCTGTTCGGGGTCGCCGTCCTCGAGCTTCCAGGGCTCGTTGCGCTGGATGTACTCGTTGCCGAACTGGGCGAGGCGGGTCGCGGCGAGGCCGACGTTGCGGAGGGAGTAGTCGTTGACCGCCTCGCGGAACTCGCCGATGGCGCCCTCGATGCGTTCCCGGACCTCATCTGAAACGGCTGCGTCGGGCGTCCCCTCGAAATTCCGCTGGGCGAACAGCAGCGAGCGGTACCAGAAGTTGCCGATCGTCCCGACGAGCTCGCCGTTGACCTTCTCCTGGAACGCCGTCCAGGTGAAGTCGATGTCCTGCTGGAGGCCGCCGGTCGTCGTCAGGTAGTACCGCAGGAGGTCTGGGTGGAATCCCTCCTCGAGGTACTCCCTGGCCCAGATGGCGCGATTCCGGCTGGTGGAGAGCCCCTTGCCGTCGATGGTGATGAAGCCCGTCGCGGCCACCGCTCGGGGGGCGTTGTAGCCCGCGCCCTCGAGCATCGCCGGCCAGAAGACGGTGTGGTGCTGGATGATGTCTCGACCGATGACGTGGACGATTTCTCCATCGTCCTTCCACACACGCTCCCAGTCGTACTCGTCGCTCCCGACGCGTTCCGTGTACTGCTTCGTGCTCGAGATGTACTCGATCGGTGCGTCGACCCAGACGTAGAGGACGATGTCCTCGGCACCACCGTCGCCGATGTCGGTATCGGGATAGTCGATCCCCCACTCCATATCACGGGTGAGACACCAGTCCTGGAGCCCCTCCTCGATCCACTGGCGAGGCTGGTTGCGGGCGTTGTCGGTGCCCTCGAGGCCGTCCAGGAACTCTGTCAGGTAGTCGGCGAACTCCGAGACTCGGAAGAACTTGTGGGTTCGCTCGCGGTACTCCGCCGGGTTCCCCGTGCGGACGCTCGTCGGGTTCTCGATTTCGCCCGGCTCGAGGTGGCGCTGACAGCCCTCGTCGCACTCGTCGCCGCGGGCCTTCGCGCCGCAGTAGGGACAGGTGCCCTCGACGTAGCGGTCGGGCAGATAGTCGTCGGCTTTCGGGTCGTACGCGACGAGCACCTCGTCCTCGTAGACGTACCCCTCCTCGTCCAAGGTGCGGACGATTTCCTGGGTGAGTTCGACATTCGTCTCGTCGTGGGTGTGGCCGTAGTTGTCGAAGTCGACGTCGAACTTCGGGAACGTCTCCAGGTACCGTTCGTGAAATCGCAGGGCGAACTCTTCGGGGTCGACGCCCTCCTTCTCGGCGGTGACGGCGATCGGCGTGCCGTGCATGTCCGAACCGCTGACGTAGGCTGTCTCCTGACCCAGCGTCTCGAGGGCGCGGTTGAACGCGTCGGCGCCAATGTAGCCTCGGAGGTGACCGATGTGAAGGTTGCCGTTGGCGTAGGGCAACCCGCAGGTCACCACCGCGGGGCGGTCCGTCGGGAAGTCGTCGTGGCTCATACTCGTCACCACTCGCCCGCGGGCGTAAAACCCGCCGGTTTTCGCCGCGTGGAGTGGGCAATTCCTGCCGGCTCGAGGGCGTCGAGACGGTCCATGCCAGGCGACGGACCGTTCTCGAGTCTCGTCGCGGACCGAGGCTGCTCGAGGATCGATGCCGAAATTCCCGACGATCCCGTCGTCGGTGGGAGGCTGTCCACCTCAACCAGACCCACTCGTCAAACAACAATAAATAATTAATCGACAGACTGCGTCGATGGGAGTTCAATAGGTATTTAATCAATTACCTGGAAACGCACACCCATGGTACGTGATACCTGGGCAACGCGGACGGGGTTCATCCTCGCCGCTGTCGGTAGCGCAGTGGGACTTGGAAACATCTGGCGGTTCCCCTTCCTGACTGGTGAGTCGGGTGGCGCCGTGTTCGTCGTCGTTTACCTGGCTCTCGTCGCGCTCATCGGCCTCCCGGTGATGCTCGTTGAGTTCGTCATCGGGCGACGGTCGGAACGGAATCCGGTCGGCGCGTTCAGACGCCTCGGCCACCCGTCCTGGAAGTTCGCGGGAGCCATCGGCGCGTTAGCGGGCTTCATCATCCTCTCGTACTACAGCGTCGTCGGCGGGTGGGTGCTCCAGTACATCGTGGCCAGCTTTTCGGGCGGGTACACCGGCGACACGGGAGCGTTCTTCGTGCAGACGGCGTCCGGCACGAATGCCATAATCTACCACGCTATCTTCATGGCGCTCGTCGCCGGCATCGTCTCGCTGGGCGTTCGTGACGGCCTCGAGCGAGCGGCCAAATTGATGGTGCCGAGCGTCATCGTGCTCCTCGTGATCCTCGCGGTCTACGCCGCCACGCTACCCGACACCGGCCCGGGGTACGAGTTTTACCTCTCGCCGAACGTCGACACGTTCGCCTCCGATGCCGTGAACATTCTACCCGCCGCGGCCGGACAGGCGTTCTTCACGCTGTCACTCGGGATGGGTGTCATGATCACCTACTCCTCCTATCTCGGCGAAGATCGAAATCTGCTCAACGACTCGCTCATCATCGTTGCCATCGACACGTTCATCGCGATCCTGGCGGGGCTGGTCACCTTCCCGTTCCTCGCCTCTCAGGGCCAGGATCTGGTGCAAGACGGCGGCGGGGCTGGCGCCGTCTTCATCAGTCTCGCGGCCGCGTTCGAGACCATGCCCGCCGGCCATCTCGTGGGCGGTGTCTTCTTCATCATGCTGGCGGTCGCCGCGCTCACCAGCGCGTTCAGCATCCTCGAGATGGTGGTCTCGTTCGTGGTCGATACCTTCGACATCGCACGTCTCCCGGCGACGCTGGGGCTGGCGGCGATCATCTTCGTCATCGGCCTGCCAACGGCGATGGACCTGAACTACCTCGACGCCTACGACAAATTTGCGAACAACATCTTGCTGATCGCTGGCGGACTCGTGCTCTCGCTATTCATCGGGTGGGTGTACGCCTCCGACGCCCTCGAGGAACTCGGCCAGGGGCGCGGCGGAAACGGTGGGTTCGACACCTACTGGATCAACGTCGTGAAGTACGTCGTGCCGATCGCCCTCCTCGTCACGCTGGCGCTCGCAATTCAGGAGTACGTCGAGTTCATCCAGGGAACGTTCTTCTGACGGTCGGAGACGACGTCGTTTTTCCAGCGTTCGGTTTGCACGGGATCCCTGGGCCGAGGCGCCGCCGATCAGTCGTTCGATTCTCTCCACTCAGTCGTCGCTGCCGCCGCTGGTCTCGGCCCGTTCGGCCATCATCGAGGCGGCGAGTCCGGTCCAGTCACCCCAGTGGAACCCGGCCAGGGCCACCGCTGCCCAGCAGACGTAACACAGGACAATGCCGACGTAGACGCCGAAGAGCCCGTACTCGAGGGTGACCCCTAGCAGGTACGACCCGCCGAGCATGAAGACGACCGTCCCGCTGAGGCGGGCGTAGAACGGCGTCCGGGTGTCGCCAGCCCCGCGCAGGGAGCCAGCGATGGGAAAGAAGATCCCGAAGAACAGCATCGAGACGGCGAACACGCGCGTGAACTCGACGGCGTAGCTCGCGGTTAGCGGATCGCGCGTGAACACCCACACGAGCGGTCGTGCGGCTGCGAACAGCAGGACGCCCGAGATGCCGAGGGTCACGATCCCGAGGGCCAGAATCGACCGGGCGGCGTGACGCGCCGCTGCGGGCTCGCCCTCGCCGAGCGTCTGGCCGACGATGATGCTCGAGACGGTCGAACTCGAGCGATAGAGCGGGCCCGTAAATTGTTGATAGATGCGGCGACCGATGTGGTAGGCCGCGTTCGCCTCGGTGCCGAACAGGAGGATCAGGGCGTTGAACGGGAAGTTCGCGAGCGAGGTGCTCATCCCCTCGGCGACGTTCGGCAGGCTGACGGCGAATAGCTGGCGGGTAATGGTGAGGTCCCGCGGCCGAGCGAGCGAAACCGGTGTCCAGGGGCTCGCGATGGCCGCGACGACTGCGCCGGCCTCGACGGTTCGACTGGCCGCCGTGGCGACGGCCACGCCGACGATTCCCATGTCGGGGGCGACCCAGATACCGAGTCCGAGCGCGACCGTCAACACGACGTTGAGCCCGTTCGCCCCGCCGTTGACGATCATCGGCGTCCGCGTGTCGCCGGCGCCCTGTAGCGCGTTCGCCCCGACGAGCCCGACGATGCGCATCGGCGCGGCAGCGAAGACGATCGCCAGGTAGAGCCCGCCGAGACGCACGACCGCCGCCTCCGCCCCGAGCACGGCGATCAGCCAGTGGCTGGCGACCAGCCCGACGATGGCGAGGGGGACGCCACAGAGGGCGCCGATGAGCAGCGCCTGGGTAATCGCGCGGTCGCGCGTGCGTTCCGCGCCCCGGCCCGTGTCCTGGCTCGAGAGTGCGATGGCGCCGGTTCCGAGGCCGAGTCCGATCCGGAGGGGCAGTTGCCCGTAGAGGTCCGCGAGGCCGACCGCGGCGACTGCCGCGGGCGAAAACAGGCCGGTGACGATGACGTCGACGGTCCGCATCAGGGTCGTCAGCGTCTGCTGGACAGCGACGGGCCAGCCCAGGCGCAACGCTCGCCGCCAGACCTGCCGAACGCTCTCGTCGACTCGGAGCATCTACTTGACGAAGGGGACGTCGACGCTTAATTGCCCGCGGTCGTGGCGAAACGGTCGGTCGTCTCGTCCGGCGAGCGCCCCTCGAGCGAACAACCCTGTCTCCGCCGGAAAGCCGGAAACCAGTTCGACACGGGTGACTCGGGAGAGGGAGTGTCGTCGACAGGAGATCCCGGAAGACTGCGTGACGCGATACTCGAGCGGCCTTCTCAGTCGCAACTCGAGACCGGTACCGCCGCCTGCGACGTCAGTTCGGCCAGGTCCGCGAGGAACGCCTCGAGCATCGCTCGCGTTACGTGCGGCATACACACCACGCGCAGTTCGCCCGACCCGGTCCGAGAAATTCGCCAGCCTGCCTCGCGAAGCGCCTCGAACGTCGGCGTCGGGACGTCCGCCGCGATCAGCGGGAGCGTCGGCTCGACGACGTCATAGCCGAGTGCCTCGAGTTCGTCGGCCAGCCACTCGGCGTTCGCCTGCGAGCGCTCGTACTGGGCGGCGTACCCGCCGGGCCAGAGTTCCTCGAGCGCGGCGACCGTACTGGCGACGCCCGCCCCCGACCGCGTGCCGGTGAGCGTGGCCTGCGAGGTCGTCTCGAGGTAGGGCGTGTCGACGGCGAGTTCGTCGAGCAGGGTCTCGTCCTGGACGAGGAGGCCGCCTGCCGGGACGGCCGCCTGGCCCATCTTGTGCGGATCGATAGTCATCGTGTCCACGCTCGCGTGCGCGAAGTTCCACTCGTAGTCCGTGAAGGGGAGGACGAAGCCGCCCCAGGCGGCGTCGACGTGAAAGAGCGCGTCCACCTCTCGAGCGACCTCGCCGAGTTCCGGGATAGGATCGACGCGTCCGTACTCCGTCGATCCGGCGACCCCGACGATCAGGGCGGTCTCCTCGTCAATGGCCTGGCGAACGGCCTCGAGGTCGACGCGGTGGTCGTCCTCGGTCGGGACGACGCGGAGGTCGACCTCGAGCACGGTCGCGGCTTTCCGGAAACTGAAGTGGGCGGACTCGGGCATCACGACATTCGGACGGTCATCGTCGGCGCGCTCGCGAGCGATTCTGACGGCCTGAAGGTTCGCCTCGGTGCCGCCGCTGGCGACGTACCCCGACGCCTCGGCGAGTCCGGCGACGTCGCCGAGGCGCGAGACGGCCTCGCGCTCGAGTTCCGAAACCTGCGGATAGGTGCCGGGATCGCCGGGATTGGTCGCGAGAAAGCGGACGGCGGCCTCTCGAGCGACCGGGTGTGGCTCGGTGCACATAGAGGAGAGTACCCGATCGAACGACTGCGGCTCGGCTCGCATATGCCCAAGGAGGGGGAGGGCGGTTTAGTGATTGTTGTTCTTGTTCGCCCGTGCGGGAACGGACCGTATCGAGTGCGAGAAGTCCGCCAGCGGGTCACCGACAGTAGGAAGCGCCAAAACCGAGGCGTTCCCGACCGTTTCACCGAGGTAACCGTCGGGTAATTCTCGAGTACGCTCGAGCGGTTCGAACGGGAAGCGACGGTTTCGTCTCAACACTATCGACGCACACGACCCAAATCGGCGGTAACGAGCCATTATTCGCAGTCCAGTCCGATGGTCGGTTGTCTCTGAAACTCTTCAACCCACGAATAATCGTTCAAAAATACGTGGACGAACCCAACAGTTCGAAGTAAACTACATAAATTTAATGAGTGTGATAAGAAAAAGTTTATGTGCGAAAGGCCGGGTTACGCAAGTGCATGGCGCAGAAGTCCCCCACTACCGACGTTGAATCTTCGACTACCCTTCGAAACTCGCTGGTAAGCCGTCGTTCCTACGTTCGATCGATCGCGACGGCCGCGGTCGCAGCGGGCGTCTTCGGTGGCGTTGCTGACGCCGCGGCGGCAGAGAGCGACTACGAAACGGTGACCCTCGACCCCGGCGAAGACCACCAGGTCACCGTCGGAGATGGCGAGACGCTCGAGAACGTCCTGTTCGACTGTACGGCCGAGGGCGCGCGCGTGACCATCGCGGCCCACGCGACCGACTGGACGATCCGCAACGTCGGTATCAAGGGTGAGTTCGACGTCGGGTCTCCCGACGCAGCCTTCGGGATTTCCGACCAGGGTGGCAACACCTCGACCATAGAAAACGTGTACGTGGCCGACGGCGCGATTCACGGCTCGGAAGCTACCGACGAGACCGCCTTCTGGGTCTCCCCGGAACACAGCGGCCACATCGACTTCAAGAACGTCAACGTCCAGAACTTCCCGGACAACGGCATCTACGCCTCCGCGCCGGCCGGCAAGGGTGGCGGCACGATCCACATCGACAAGTGCTACGCCGCGAACAACTACGTGGCGAACTTCCGAATCGGCTCGGCGGGCAGCGCCGTCACGAACTCGAGCGTCCACGTCGACCGCGACGGCTACGGCGGCCGCGGCATCTGGGTGTGGGCGCCCGGCGATTGCGAGATCGACAACTGCCAGCTCGAGCTTGGCGGCCACAACTACGCGATCGACGCGGGCGCGAACGGGAGCGGGACGTCGGTGACGGTGACCGACACCGACTACAGCACGGACTTTCACGGCGGGGTCAACGAGACCGCCGGCTCGAGCGTCGACTTCGGCGACGGCGTTGGGAACGACCCCGAGCCGACGATTCCCGACGGCGTCCCCGAGACGGCCGAGGACGCGGCGAACGGGAACTGAGTCGCCCCGTTTTGCTGACGTAGCGACCGTAGCGGCCCTCCACGTCGCCAACGCGACTCTCATTCTGCGTTCCATCGCTCTGACGGCACCTGCCACTCCAGTGTCCCATTCGAGCGACGCGGAACTCGCTCGAACGCGCCGAAACCACCTCCGCGCTCGATAGGTCACTGGAACGACCCGTCGTAACCCAGGATTACACTCGAGGCGGCGCTCACTCGTTCATCGGTGGGCGAAGGTCACGGCAGCCAGTCTATCGCCTCGTTCGGCCGTCAAGACGCGTCTCGAGCAGTAAAATACAATTACTACCGTCCGTTGCGCCGTCGATCGTATAAACTATTGTGAGTAATCGTTCTTGCTTTCGAAAGGGTACGTTCCGATTCCTGTTATTCTCTGTAAATTCAATCGATTCTATCTACGGAAGATTTAAACCAGTATCCTCGCATTACCCGAACGCATGGCACGCGACTCTTCGGTACTGGACGACGATTCGGCTGCGGGACACGACGGGAACGTCCCGCGAGACGGTAATACCACGTTACTCGATCGACGAAGCTACCTCAAGCTCGCGTCCGCGAGCGCGGTGGCGGGTCCGGCACTCGCCGCCGCCACCGGCAACGCTGCGGCGGCCGACTACGACGTGGTCACGGTCCCCGCAGGACAACGTGAAGTAATCCGTGTCGAGTCGAACGAGACGCTCGAGAACACGCTCGTCGACGTCACCGCCGACGGGGCAACGGTCACTATCGCCGCCCACGGCACGAACTGGACGATCCGAAACGTAGGGATCGAGGGCCGCGTCACGAGCGAGAACGCCGCCTTCGGCGTCTCCGATCGTCAGGGTGGCACCTCCAGAATCGAGAACGTCTACCTGGGCGACGGCGCGACGGACGGCCACCGCCACGGCGTCGGTCTGTGGGTCGCCCCCCAGCACAGCGGCCACATCGAGATCGATCGGGTCAACATTTCGGAGATGGGCGACAACTCGTTTTACTGCTCCGCGCCGGGATACAACGGCGCCGGCGGAACGGTCGACATCTCGAACTGTTACTCCCGGGACTCCTGGGTATCGCACTTCCGACTCGGCGAGGGGACGGTCACGAACTGCACGGCCGTGAACACGGGCGCGCACAAAGACGGCCGCGGCATCTGGGCCTGGGCACCCGGCGACGTCGTCGTGGAAGACTGCAACCTCGCGATGAACGGCCGTCACTACTCCGTCGTCGTCGGCGCCAACGGCGGCTCCTCCACCGTTCGGATGGTGAACACGCAGTACGACACCGGCTACAGCGGGGGCTTCAGACGAGCAGGAGGCTCGATCGACCTCGAGTCGGGCAACGGCACGTCGCCCGAAGACGTCGTCCCCGAGGGCTGTCCCACTAGCGCGGAGGCGGCCGCGTCGGGAAACGCGAACAGCGGTGAGAGTCGGATCGAACGCGCGACCGACCAGCGCGACTCGGCGGAGCCGGCGGACCTCCCCAACGTCATCGTCTTCGACGGTCGCGACGCGTCCACGGCGACCACCGACTACGCGTTCACCGTGACCGGCGACCTCGAGTCGTCCACGGACGAGGGGGCGACGATCGACGAGGAATCGACGGTCGACGGATCGAGCGCCGAGGGCGTCGTCGCGAACTACCTCGACGCCTACCGCTTCGACGGCGAACTCGAGAGCCTCCAGCTCGACGGGGACGCCGCGGTTCGCGTCAACGGCGTCGAGATCGATCCCAGCGAGTTCGACGACAGTCTCGAGAACGTGCTCCTCGTCGAGGGCGCGGACGCGGACGTCACCCGCTACGAGTTCGTCGTCGACGGCGAGGTCGTCCCGTCGAATTACGAGGGGGCGACGATCGACGACGCCGACGCAATTACGGACGGTCACGTCCACGGAACCGTCGCGAACTGGAAGGACGCGTTCCGCTTCGACGGCGACCTCGAGCAGCTGACCGTCGACGGCCCCGGTGCCGTTTCCCTCAACGGCGAGGAAGTCGACCCCGGCGAGTACGGCGAGGACCTGCCGAACGTCCTCGAGATCGAGGGCACCGGCGAACCCGCGAGCTACGAGGTCACGGTCGAGGGAACGATCGCGTACGAAGGCAACGACGACGACGAGGTAACGGTCCGCTCGGGGACGACCGTCCAGAGTTCGATCCTCGACGGCACCCAGCGATACCGGTTCTCCGGCGCACTCACCGACGTGACCTTCACCGACGGTGCGGCGGCGGTTCGATTCAACGACGAGACGGTCGATCCCGACGAGACCGGCGACGACGAACTCCTCCCCCACGTGTTCGTCGTTGACGGGACGAACGCCGATGGTCCGTCGACGTACTCCCTCCAGGTGGACGGGTGCGTTCGCAAGGCCGACTATCGAAACGCCTCGGTCGACGAGGGCGACCTGCTCGAGGACCGTACCGTCCGCGGCGCCGTCGGCAACTGGCTCGACGCCTACTGGTTCGACGGCGACCTCGAGGACTTCACGCTACTCGGCGACGCCGAGGTCGACGTCGTCTACAACGCTCGGGACCAGTAAACCAGTTCGGCGATTCGGCGGTACCTCACGACGCGATGCGGATCGAACGAAACGAGGGCCGTTCTAATTCTACGGAGACAGATCAATAGTATAATACGTCGTAGATGACAACCTGGGCGCATGTCTATGCCCGAAGCGCCCGTCGATCAGGACTCCGGTCCGGTCGTCGCCGCGACCGACGTACGTCGGACGTACCATCTGGGCGAACCCGTCCACGCCCTCGACGGCGTCTCCCTCGCGCTCCCCGAGGGGTCGTTCACGGCCGTCATGGGGCCGAGCGGGTCGGGGAAGAGTACGCTGATGAACCTGCTCGGTTGCCTGGACACGCCGGACGAGGGAACCGTCGAAATCGACGGAACGTCCGTCGCGGAGCTCGCCGGAACCGAGCGCGCACGACTTCGAGGCACCGAAATCGGGTTCGTCTTCCAGACGTTCAATCTCATGCCCCGGCTGACCGCTGCCGAGAACGTCACCCTCCCGATGGTGTTTCACGACGCCGTCGACGAGAGCCGGCGAGATTGGGCGCGCTCGCTGCTCGAGCGGGTCGACCTCGGCGATCGACTCGACCACGCGCCAAACGAGTTATCGGGCGGCCAGCGCCAGCGGGTCGCCATCGCCCGCGCGCTCGCGAACGAACCCGCGCTCGTCCTCGCGGACGAGCCGACTGGAAACCTCGACACCGAGACGGGGGCCGAGATCATGGCCCTCTTTCACGCCCTCAACGAGGCCGGCCGGACGATTCTCATGGTGACCCACGAGCGATCGGTCGCTGAACACGCCGACCGGATCGTCCACCTCGTCGACGGCCGAATCGACGAGATCGAGCACCTCGATGGCCAGCCGTCCGGCACCGATGGCGCGGAGGGAGATCGATGAACCTCCGGGAGAGCTTCCGCATCAGTTGGCGGTCGATAGCCGGGCACAAACTTCGCTCGACGCTGACCACCCTCGGCGTCATCATCGGCATCGCCTCGGTCATCACGTTCATGATCCTCGGGGGCGCGTTCACCGACGACATCCTCGGCGACGTCGGCGAGGAGAACGCGCCAATCATGCAGGTCCAGACCCAGACCTCGCCGGAGGCGGGCACCGGCATCATGATCGTCGACTCGCCGATCTACACCGAAACCGACGTCGAGACCATCGAGTCCATGGACGACGTCGCCTACGTCGCGCCGCTCGGGGACCTCTCGGCCGTCCAGTTAACCCGCGGGGACGACCGCGTCACCGGCGGTTTCACGGCCATCGCGACCAGCGGGGAGCGATTCGAGGACGACGACCTGTACACGCTCACCGAGGGCGAGACTTTCACCGGGGGCGACGAGGCCGTCGTCAACACCGGTGCCGCGCAACTGTTCGAGGAGAACGTGACGGTCGGAGATGAGCTCACCGTTGCCCTCGAGGACGGCTCGCGGACCACCGTCACTGTCGTCGGCGTCGTCGATGAGGACCTCACGGGGCAACCCGTTCAGCCCGCAGTCTACCTGCCCCTCGAGTCCCACTACAACGTCACGGTCGAGACGCCCCGCGGAACGATGGAGCGGGCCTATCCGACGCTCGAGGTCCAGGCGAGCGGGCTCGAGACCGTCGACTCCGTCCAGGACGACGTCGTCGAGTACTTCGAGAGCGACTCGGACGCACGAGAACTCAAGAACGACGGCGACCGGATCGAGGTGCAGACGATCCAGGACGCGATCGATCAGGTGACCGGCATCATCGACCAGCTCACGGTCTTCATCGGCGGCATTGCCGCCATCTCGCTGGTCGTCGGCTCGATTGGCATCGCCAACATCATGATCGTCAGCGTGACCGAACGAACCCGCGAGATCGGGATCATGAAGGCTGTCGGTGCCCGAAAACGGGATATCGTCCAGCTGTTCCTCGTCGAGTCGGTGATTCTCGGCGCCGTCGGCGCGGTCTTCGGCGTCGCCCTCGGCGTCGGAGTCGGCTACCTGGCCGTCTCGGTTCTCGGGTGGCCGATGGTGTACCCGCTCGAGTGGATTGCCATCGCGGTCGCAGTCGGCGTTGGCGTCGGCGTGCTGTCCGGGCTCTACCCCGCCTGGCGGGCGGCCAGGGTCGATCCGATCGAGGCGCTCCGCCGCGAATAACCAAGTCACTCGAGCCCGTACCGGTATCCATGTTCGCGGACAGAGCCGACGCCGGGAACCAGGTCGCCACCGAACTCGAACGACGGGGCGTCGAGGCCGACGTCGTCCTCGGCATTCCGCGTGGAGCCCTTCCCATCGCCCGACCGGTAGCCGACGCGCTCGAAGCCGAACTCGACGTCGTCGTCGCGCGAAAGATGGGAGCGCCGTCGAACCCCGAACTCGCCATCGGGGCCGTCGCGAGCGACGGCGCGGTCTGGCTCAACGACTCGCTCGTCGAGCACCTCTCGGTCTCCGAGGACTATCTCGAGGACGTGCGCGAGCAGGAAGCCGAAAACGCGGCGACGAAGGCGGCTCGCTACCGCGACGAGGGCGAGGCAGGAACGCTTCCCGACCTCGAGGGAAAGCGCGTCGTCGTGGTCGACGACGGGGTCGCAACGGGGGCGACGGCCATCGCCTGTCTGCGCCAAGTACGTGAGGCGGGTGCGGCCCACGTCACCCTCGCTGTTCCCGTCGGCTCGCCGGATTCGATTTCCAACCTCGAAGACGAAGCCGACGCGGTCGTCGCACTCCAGACGCCGGCAGGCTTTCGCGCGGTCGGTCAGTTCTACCGCCGGTTCAACCAGGTGAGCGACGAGGAGGCGATGGCGTATCTGGATCGGTAGCGACCCAGCCGTCACTCGAGTCGACGGACGAAAAACGAGATACCGCACGAGAATCGATCGTTTCGAGACCGAGGAGAGCTAATCGCTCGCTCCCGAATACCACGTAAATACGGACAGGTCTTGCGGAAACAGTGAACGGTATCGTCAGCCCTTCTTCCGTACGGAAACGAGGAAGTCCCACAGATGGAACTCCCGCAGCACGGCCACGATCTGCTCGAGTCGACCGCAGCGACGTACCGGGTGCTCGACGTCATCCACGCCGTTCCACCGCACGCCGTCTACGAGGTCAGCGTCGACGGCCGGCGAGCGGTGGTGAAAGTCGATCGCGGCCCCCGCGCGAACGCCGCGGTCGAGGGTCGCGTGCTCCGGCACGTAAGCCGTGAAACCGACGTTCCCGTTCCGACGGTTCTCGCCGTCGGAGCCGGTGGATTCGTGGCCGCCTACCGGGACGACGCTCCCGCGGATCCCCCGGCGACGTGTCGACTCGAGCCCGAGTGGCTTCGGGCCGCCGGCCGAACCCTCGCGCGACTCCGCGAGGCGGCGACGTTCGACCGACCGGGACTCCTGACGGTCGACGGGGACCCGACGGGGCCGGACGCCGATCTCGCAGTCGATTCCCCGGTCGACGCAACGTGGAGCGACGCGCTCGACGACCTGCTCGCGGTGTACGAAGACGCCGTCTCGGGTACGGGGTACGCAACGGTCGTCGACGACGCGCGAGCGTTCCTCGCGCGTCACTCGCTGCGGTTCAACGACGCTGATCGTCGACAGTCGTCGCTGCTCCACGGCTGGTTCACCCCCGAACACGTCTCCGTCCGCGCCGGCGACCCGTCGTGCGTCATCGACTTCGAACACGCCCTCGTCGGCGACGGCGAGTGGGACTACTGGCGAGCCGCGATCCCGCTTTTTCACGGTCCCCGGTGGGAGACGCCCGAGGACGCGGAAGCCGTCTTTCGGGACGGATACGAGTCGGTACGCCCTCTCTCGAGCGGGTTCGAGGCTCGAGCGCCAGCGTACCGCGCCTTCGTCGCCGTCTCGCACCTCGATTCGTTGCACACCCAGCGAGGTATCGACGACGAAACCCACGACATGGCGACGTTTCTCGAGAACGAGATCGAAGCGACGCTCGCGGAACTCGAGCGTGCCTGGGCGTGAACGGACCGTCGACTCCCGAGGGCCCAGTGAATCCACTCCGGCTGTCGAACGGCTAGCGAAACGGCGGTGGGAGTAACGTCATGAAACCAGGTTTATATAGGAAATTATTAGTGTTCCAAATGAATAGTTGAGGGAACGATGGGGAGACAGAATACGTACGAAATAGCGTTACTCGGCTTGATACTTTTTGCTGTGATGGCGGCCTCGGTACTGTGGTCACAGGAGATACTGCTCTGGTTCGGCTACACGGTAGCGGTCTTCCTCGTATACCTCCTGTGGAGATTCGTGCGGGCAATCGAGGAACTGTCCCTCTGATACCGACGGCTCGACGAACGGTCCGTCGTTGGTGCCCGAAAGCCTGGTTTCGATGGGGTCGTCAATTCTACGTGTCGGCCACGACCTCGAGGACGTGTCCTACGGCCCCGTTCTTTAGCTCGACTTCTGGTCCATCCGGGTCGTCGCCGATGACGGTGCCGATCTCGCCGACGATCGGCTCCTGGTCGGTCGACTGGACGTCCTGGTCTCCCTGCACGATCCGGACGGTCATTCCCTGTCTGAGCTCGGTCGCCTGCGGGCGTTCGTTGGACATGCTCGAGGGTCCATCGGTGACGTCAAAAAGCGTGATGCCTGCAGTCGCGCCGAAGGAGAGGAGAGGACGGCGGGGTTCGTAACGGTATCGACGCCAGCCGACGAAACTCCTCGAGACGGTGTCGCTAAGTACCTCCTCGAGCAACACACCCGCATGACCCTCTTTGGAACCGCCGGTATTCGCGGCCCCGTCGCCGACACGGTGACGCCGTCGCTCGCGCTCGCGGTCGGCCAGGCCGCTGGCTCGCCGGGCGAATCCTTCGTCGTCGGTCGGGACGGCCGGGAGACCGGCCCCGCACTGGCTGCCGCGCTCGAGGCCGGCCTCGAGAGCGCCGGATCGAACGTCGAACGCGTCGGCCAGGTGCCGACGCCCGCGCTCGCGTTCGCCTCACAGGGGCGTCGCGGCGTCATGATCACGGCGAGTCACAACCCGCCCGCCGACAACGGGATCAAACTGTTCGTCGACGGCGTCGAGTACGACCGCGAGGCCGAGAAGGCGATCGAATCGGTCGTCGAAACGCCCGACCTCGCCCCGTGGGACGAGTGGGGGAAACCGCGACGCGGCGACGTCCTCGAGGGGTACCGGCGAGCCGTGGTGGACTACGTCCGAGAGCGGTTCCCCGCCGAGGACGACCGCCCGCTCGCGGGTCTGTCGGTCGCCGTCGACTGCGGCAACGGCGTCGGCGCGCTGGCGACCCCGCAGGTGCTCGATATCCTCGGCGCCGACGTGGTGGCGATCAACGCGACCGTCGACGGCCACTTCCCCGCCCGGGAGAGCAAGCCCACCGCGGAGACGCTGACGGACTTTTCGGCGTTCCTGGCCGAGGGCTCGTTCCACCTGGGGCTCGCCCACGACGGGGACGCCGACCGACTCGTCGTCCTGAACGGCGACGGCGAGGTCGTCCACGAGGACACGATCCTGGCGGTCGTCGCCGCCCACTACGCCGAAACGAGCGACGCAGACGACCCGGTCGTCGTCACGACGCCCAACGCCTCCGCCAGAATCGACGAGCGCGTTCGTGAGGCCGGCGGCCGCGTCGAGCGAGTTCGACTGGGCTCGCTCCACGAGGGAATTGCCCGGGTCGAGGCAGCGGCTGCCGGAGACGGTACCGCGGGGGACACCGAAGTCGTCTTCGCCGCCGAACCCTGGAAACACATCCACACCGCCTCCGGCGGCTGGATCGACGGCGTCACAAGCGCGGCCGTCGTCGGCGCGCTCACCCTCGAGGCCGGGTCGCTCGAGGCCCTGCGCGACCCCGTCACCGAACGACCCTACCGCAAGGTCTCGGTCGATTGCCCGGAGTCCGCGAAAGGCCCCGCGATGGCGACCCTCGAGTCGACGCTGCCGGCGGCGTTCGACGAGGCGGCAGTCGACACTGACTACGGGGTCCGCCTCGAGTTTCCCGACGCCTCGTGGCTGCTTGTCCGCCCGAGCGGCACTGAACCCTACGTCCGCCTGTACGCCGAGAGCGACGACGTCGACGCGCTCGTCTCGGACGCGCGTGAGGTAATCGAGTCGGCGGTGGCCGACCACCGGTAACCCGGCCGTGGGGCGTCCGGTACAGGAAAAAGACGCTGGCGACCGAGTCTACAGATCGCAGTACAGCGACAATCCACCACGCACGCACGTGATCCTGATCGGGTCGTCGTAGCTCACTGAGACGTGGTCGGCCGCGCGGACGTACTTCGCTGGGTCGGTCCGACTCACCGAGCGCAACAGTCCGGCGTCCTCGAGTCGGGAGACGGTTCGATAGGTCGTGTTGAGCGGTAGCTCGAGCGCCTCAGCGAACTCGCTGACGATCGTCGGACCGTCCGCGTAGCGATACAGCTCGCGAGCGGTGTCCTCGGAGAGGAGGGAGACGATACGCTCGGGATTGCAGCCACCCTCCCTGTCGCTGATACCGCACGGATGTCCGTCGGATACTACCTGGCTCATACGTAATCGTCACCCTGTGATCACATACCTCCCGCCAGTGGCTCCCACTCGGTGGGAAACGCTGGCAGGCGTTCGTATCCCGACGAAACGCTTTGATACCTCCCCGCCGAATCGTGGGCCACAGCTATGGATTCACTCATCGAGGCCGCCCGCGACGTCCAATCTCGAGCCCACGTTCCCTACTCCAAGTACCCCGTCGGCGCGGCGCTCGAGACGGTCGACGGCGAGGTCTTCGTCGGTTGTAACCTCGAGAACGCGAACTACAGCAACAGCCTCCACGCCGAGGAGGTCGCCATCGCTGAAGCCGTCAAGAACGGCCATCGCGACTTTGCCCGACTCGCCGTCAGTTCGGGTCGTCGCGACGGCGTCACCCCCTGTGGGATGTGCCGCCAGACGCTTGCGGAGTTCGCTGACGACGACCTCGTCGTCTACTGTGACGAGGGCGACGACGACCCGCCCAGTGAGTACACCCTCGGGGAGCTCCTGCCGAACACGATCACCGAAGAGATGCTCGAGTGAGGCGAGTGAGGTGAAAGCGTGGGTCGAGTGAGGGGGAAGCAAGATTGAGAGCGAAAGGAGGGCAAAGAGAGAGAGAGGGTGAGAGCGGGGAGACGAGAGCGAGAGTGGAGGAGATAGAGACGACGAGAGCGAAAACCAACCTCAAACCGTCGTCAACGACCCGACCGGCGCCTCCGTGCGACCCTCAGCACGCTCGATGCCGTCGCTTCCAGCAGCGATGAGCGCGAAGACCCCGGCGACCTCCGCCCCCGCCGTTTCCACGATGTCCAGGAGCAGTTCCTGGGTCTCGCCGGACCGGATCAGGTCGTCGACGACCAGGACGGAGTCGTCCGGGTCGATCGCGGCCGCGGGCAGGTAGTAGGTGAGTTCGATGCCCGACTCGAGGCGTTCGCGAGCCTCGAAGAAGTCCTCGACGGCAGTCTCCTTGCGTTTCTTCGCGTACGCACAGCGGGTTCCGTAGTAGCTGGCGAGCGAGGCGGCCAGCGTGATGCCGTCGGTGGCGGCCGTCAGCACGACGTCGGGGCGCTCGAAGTCGAAGGCGTCGGCCACGACGGGCGCGGCGAGGTCGAGAAACGGCTGGTCGAAGACGGCCCCGGAGTTGTCGACGTACCCTTCCGAGTCGACCTGGATGCGGGCCTCGAGTTCGGCCGCCAGCGCCTCGCGACCGACCTCCTCGACCACCTCGCGGGCGCGTTCGGTACCGGGGAGTACGTGTCCGTTGACGTAACGGTTGAGGTCGCCCGCCGGCAGGCCGGTCGCTTCGGCGAGTTCGTCGTACGTCCGGGTTTCCTTGAGCATTCGCAACACGTCGACCGCTCGCAGCTGGAGCGCGGCTTTTTCGGCTCGGTTCATGCGTGTAAGCACGATTCCACAAGTATGTATATTTCGATCGGTATGTTCGCGAGAGACCACCACATGCGTGGGTAAATCGGCCTCGAGGGCGCGATCCGGCTACCGGTGATACCGGGCCACCAGCCGCCGCGCGAGGCGGGCCTGGGCTCGCTGGAGCAGGCGCGACGCCGTGCTCGAGGCACAGCCCAGTTCCCTGGCGACGGCCGCGATGCCGGCCTCGCGGGGCACCTCGAAGTAACCGACGTCGACGCCCGCGGCGACGGCCTCGAGCTGGCGGTCGGTGAGCGCGTCCGCGATGGGGGCGTAGCGACGGTCATACTCGCCGATCGAGCGAACGGTGACGTCGATGGACTCGGGTAGACCCTCGAGCATCGCCTGCAAGTTCTCGCCCGTGCCGACGACGGTCATTCCGAAATCCGCAGATTCGTCGTAGGTGATCGGCGGGACCACGACGAGGTCGAGCGCGGCGAACGCCTCGCGCCAGCGGACGTCCTCCTCGCGCGTCTCCTGGCAGACGTAGAGGTAAAACGAGTCGTCGTCGATCGGCGTCAGATCGCACCACCGGATCGATTCCGTGGACTCGAGCGCCTCCTCGTAGGGCTCGCGGTCGGCCTCGACGTAGAAGAGTTCGTACTCGAGGCCGTCCTGGCGAGCGTCGACGTTCCAGGCCTGGAGTTCCTCGTAGCGAACGGCGTCGCCGTCCCTGATGAATCGCTGCATCGGGTGGAGCATCCAGTCGGGCTGGGAGAGTGCCACGGAGAGTGTCTTCACGGCTGGTTCGTCTCGAGCGGCCAGATAGGTATAAATACACTAGTCAATTCGTGATAACGCCGATCGAACCCGCGGCGCAACCGACGACCATGGTCGATTGGATTCCGCTCGACGCACCGGAACGACTCGCGTTCGTCGTCGCCGCGAGCGCGTTGTCGCTCAATTTCGTCGGTGTGCTCGCGACGATCGCCGGTCGCGCCGACTACTGGCCGCCCGGCGAGCGCGACTGGCGGTTTTACGCCCAGTGGACGCTCGCGCAGACGTTTTCCGTATTTCTGCTCGCGGTAGCCGTCCTCGATTGGAACAGCCTGGGCCTCCCGCGAACGCCGACGCTCGTCGCCGGCCTCGTGCTCTTCGTCCCCAGCTTCGTCGCCGCACTCGCCGCAGGACGCGATCTGGGAAGCGAGGAGACCGTTGGCCTGACGGGCGAGTTGCGAACCGGCGGCTGGTACCGCTACTCGAGGAACCCGCAGTACGTCGCCTACCTCGTCGCTACGGTCGGATTCGCGCTGCTGGCGAACTCCGCGCTCGTGTCGGCGCTCTGCGCCCTGTACGTCTGCTGGTGGCTCCTCCTGCCGCTGGCCGAGGAGCCGTGGCTCCGCGAGCAGTACGGCGAGGCCTACGAGCGGTACGCCGCCTCGACGCCACGCTTCGTCGGCGTTCGAACGTTTCGGCGGCTCTCGAGCGACCGAAGCAACTCGGATTCAGTGACCTGATCAAATTCGGCGACCTGATCGGACTCGAGGCGCATCGAGACCCGAGAAGATGCGGGGCGACCCGTCGGAGACCTACTCCGCGAGAAAGTCCGGCGCCGACCGTTTCTCGTCGCGCTCGGCCTCGAGGTGCGCCCGGAATTCGTCGATTTCGACGTCGTACTCCTGGTCCTCGAAGCGGTCACGGACCGAGATGTTCCCAGCTTCTTCCTCGTTGTCACCGACGATGATCTGGTAGGGGACGCGGTCGTCGTGAGCCGCACGGATCTTGCGCTCGAGGGTGCTGTCCCGGTGGTCGACCTCCGTGCGGAAGTCGCCGAACTCGTTGGCGACGCGGTGGGCGTAGCCGAGGTTGTCGTCGGAGATGGGCAGGACGCGCACCTGCTCGGGAGCGAGCCAGAACGGGAAGTTCCCTTCGTAGTGCTCGATGAGCATCATGAAGAAGCGCTCGTAACTGCCGTAGAGCGCCCGGTGGATCATGACCGGCTCGTGGGCCTCGTTGTCCTCGCCGACGTAGTCGAGGTCGAAGCGATCGGGCATGTTGAAGTCCAGTTGGACCGTCGGGCCGTCCCAGTGGCGACCGATGGCGTCCTCAAAGGCGTAGTCGATCTTCGGGCCGTAGAACGCGCCGTCGCCGGCCTCGAGGTCGTAGTCCACGTTTCGTTTCTCGAGGACGGACTCGAGTTGGGCCTCCGCTTTATCCCAGATCTCGTCGCTCCCCACGCTCTTCTCTGGGCGCGTCGCGAGCGCGACCTCGTACTCGAGGTCGAACGTCGAGAGTACCTCGTCGATGACGTCCATGATTTGCTCGACCTCGCGCTCGATCTGATCGGGGCGGACGAACAGGTGGCCGTCGTCGATCGTGAACGCCCAGACTCGCGAGAGGCCGGAGAGTTCGCCGCGCTGTTCTTTCCGATACACTTTGCCGTTCTCGGCGTACCGGATCGGCAGGTCGCGGTAACTCCAGGAGTGGTCCTGGAAGATGGCGGCGTGGCCAGGACAGTTCATCGGCTTCAGGCCGAACTCGTCGTCGCCCACGTCGAAGATGAACATGTCGTCCTCGTAGTTCTCGTAGTGGCCGGACTTGTGCCAGAGGTCCGTCTTGAACACGTGGGGCGTCTCGACGTAGTCGTAGCCCGCGTCTTCGTTCAGGTCCTCGACGAAGCCCTCGAGTTCCCGCAGGATCGTCTTCCCCGGCGGGTGATAGAGGGGAAGCCCGGGACCCGTCACGTCCTGGATCGAGAACAGGTCCATCTCGTTGCCGATTTTGCGGTGATCGCGCTCTTTGGCCTCCTCACGGCGCTCGAGGTAGTCCTCTAGATCGGACTCGTCCTCGAAGGCCGTCCCGTAGATCCGGGTCTGCATCGGGTTCTCCTCGTTGCCGCGCCAGTAGGCGCCCGCGATCTCGAGCAGTTTGACGACGCCGATCTCGCCCGTCGACTCGAGGTGCGGGCCGGCACAGAGGTCCTCCCACTCGCCCTGGCTGTAGAAGGTAACCTGTTCGCCCTCTTCGGCCAATTCGTCGAGCAACTCGAGTTTGTACGATTCGTCGGCCAGTCGGTCCTCGGCCTCCGCGACCGAGACTTCCTCGCGCTCGATGTCGTAGTCGGCCTCGATGATGTCCTCGATCTCGGCCTCGAGTGCCGAGAAGTCGCTCTCGTCGACCTCGAGGTCGTCGAAGTCGTAGTAGAAGCCCTCCTCCGTTGGCGGGCCGATGGCGAGTTTCACGTCGTCGAAGTGGCGCTCGACAGCCTGGGCCAGACAGTGGGCCGCGGAGTGACGGAGGACGTCGAGGTACTCGTCGGACTGGTCAGTGACAATCTCGAGTCGCGCCTCGTCGTAGACGGGGGCCTCCTTGGCGACGAGTTCGCCGTCGAGTTTGCCGGCGACCGTGTCGCGGCCGAGGCCAGGCCCGATCTCGTAGGCGCAGTCCTCGACGGTGGCGTCGGGGGAGACCTCGAGTTCGGAGCCGTCGGGGAGGACGACGCTGATCGGTGACTGTGCGGATTCGGATTCGGATTCTGAGTTTGCCATGGTGGATCTGTATGTGGGTGTCGCTATCGAGTGGATGCGTTCGGACGGTGTCTTCGGGGAAACGGTACGCGGATTCGCATCGTCGCGTCCGTACTCGTACCGCTGGGCGTCGTGTGCGCCGCTCGCTGGGACGTTCGTGTCGACACAACGAGCGGTAGGTGGGAATTAGAAACGGGCGGACGGCCCTGTAAAGTAGACACCTACCATCGTACCTCTGGATATCGCCGAGTGGAATAAAAACGTTTTGATGGTGTGTGGATCGCTCGAGCGGTTCCGACGCGAACGCTGCCACTGGTTGTTATCGGCAGGGTCGGCAGGGATTGGGACCGAGGCGCCCATCGAAAGACATCGTGCGCGGGGGTCGACCTCCACTGCGAGACCAATACTATATCTTTTGGAGTTTGAGATTTCGACGGCGGAGCGAGTCTCGGACGACTCGAGCCGAGAGTCTAACGATTCGCCTGCCTCTCGTTCGACCGCCCGCTCTCGAGCCCTTCCCCAACCCGGAGGACTTTACTCGTCGGAACACGCTCGAGCCAGTATGACCGAGGCGACGGGGATCGTCGGCGAGTTTCTCTCTCTGAAAGCCGACACCGACGCGGACGTGCTGGCGATGCAGTGTGGCGACTTCTACGAGTTCTTCGGCGACGACGCCGAACTCGTCGGCGAGGAACTCGAGCTCAAGGTGACCTCCAAATCATCCCAGGGCCAGTCGTACCCGATGGCGGGCGTCCCGCTGGCCGACCTCACCCCGTACCTCAAGGCGCTCGTCGAGCGCGGTTACCGCGTCGCCGTCGCCGACCAGTACGAGACTGACGACGGCCACGCCCGCGAAATCGTTCGCGTGGTGACGCCGGGGACGTTCGTGGAGACGAGTGACGCCGACGCGCAGTACCTCGCGGCGGTGGTCGCGGACCAGGGCTCGGACTCGAGTTCCAGCGCCGAAAGCCGAACCGCGTACGGCCTCGCCTTCGCAGACGTCACGACGGGCCGATTCCTCGTCGCCGGTGCCGAGGACGTCGACGAGGCGATGACCGAACTCTATCGCTTCGCCCCCGTCGAGGTCCTGCCCGGCCCCGACGTGCGGACCGACGACGACTTCCTCGCACAGCTCCGCGACCGACTCGAGGCCCGCCTCACCCTCCACGAGACGGAGGCGTTCGCCCCGAAACGGGCGGCCCACCGGGTGCGCGACCACTTCGGGGCCGAGACCGTCGACCGACTCGACCTCCCCGAATCCGCGCTCGCCGCTGCGGGCGCCATCCTCGCCTACGTCGAAGAGACCGGCGCGGGCGTGCTCGCGTCGATGACCCGCCTCCAGACCCACCGCGGGGACGACCACGTCACCCTCGACGTGACCACCCAGCGCAACCTCGAGCTGACCGAGACCATGCACGGGGACCGCGACGGCTCCCTGTTCTCGACTATCGACCACACGAAGACCAGTGCCGGGGGGCGGTTGCTCAAGGAGTGGCTCCAGCGCCCCCGACGCTCGCTCGAGGTGCTCGAGGAGCGACAGGCGAGCGTCGGCGCCCTCGCCACCGCCGCGCTCGCCCGCGACGAACTCCAGGACGTGCTCGGGGGGGCCTACGACCTCGAGCGCCTGGCCTCGCGGGCGACTCACGGGAGCGCAGACGCGCGGGACCTGCTCGCGGTGCGGGACACCCTCGCGCTGGTTCCCCGGGTGGTCGAAGTCGTCGAGTCGACGCCCGACCTGGCCGACTCGCCGCTGTCGACCGTCGTGAATCGAGTCGATCGCGAACGGGCCGCCGACCTCCGCGAGACGCTGGCGGACGCGCTGGCCGAGGACCCGCCGTCGACGGTGCGCCAGGGCGAGTTGTTGAAGAAGGGCTACGACGACGACCTCGACGATCTTATCGAGCGCTACGACGAACTCGAGCAGTGGCTCGACACGCTGGCCGACCGCGAGAAGCGCCAGCACGGGCTCAGCCACGTCACCGTCGACCGGAACAAGACCGACGGCTACTACATTCAGGTCGGGCGGTCGGCGGCCGACGGCGTGCCCGACCACTACGAGGAGATCAAACAGCTCAAGAACTCCAAACGGTTCACGACCGACGAACTCGAGGACAAAGAACGCGAAATCCTCAGGATCGAGGAACAGCGCGGCGACCTCGAGTACGAGCTGTTCCAGCAGCTTCGCCAAGACGTCGCGGAGCGAGCAGCCCTCCTCCAGGACGTCGGACGCACGCTCGCGACGGTCGACGCGCTCTCGAGCCTGGCGAGTCACGCCGCCGAGAACGGCTGGGTTCGTCCCGTGCTCCACCGGGGGCAGGACCTCGAGATCACCCAGGGTCGCCACCCCGTCGTCGAGCAGACGACCGAGTTCGTTCCGAACGACGTCGCGATGGACTCCGACCGCGGCTTTCTGGTGGTGACCGGCCCCAACATGTCCGGGAAGTCGACGTACATGCGCCAGGTCGCCTGCATCGTCCTATTGGCTCAGATCGGCAGTTTCGTCCCTGCCCGAGAGGCCGAGATCGGTCTGGTCGACGGCATCTTCACCCGTGTCGGCGCCCTCGACGAGTTAGCCCAGGGGCGCTCGACGTTCATGGTCGAGATGAGCGAACTCTCGAACATCCTGCACGCCGCAACCGATGAGTCGCTCGTCATCCTGGACGAAGTGGGGCGGGGAACCGCCACCTACGACGGCATCTCCATCGCTTGGGCGGCCACCGAGTACCTCCACAACGAGATTCGGGCGAAGACGCTCTTCGCGACCCACTACCACGAACTGACCGGGCTGGCCGACCACCTGCCCCGCGTGGCGAACGTCCACGTCGCGGCCGACGAGCGCGACGGCGACGTGACTTTCCTGCGAACCGTTCGCGACGGCCCGACCGATCGCTCCTACGGGATTCACGTCGCGGACCTCGCGGGCGTTCCCGCTCCCGTCGTCGACCGCGCCCGCGACGTCCTCGAGCGCCTGCGCGAGGAGAAGGCCATCGAAGCGAAGGGCGGGGGCTCGAGCGAGCCCGTTCAGACGGTGTTCGACGTCTCGAGCGGGAGTTTTCGGGGACCGGCGAACGCTGACGGCGGCGACCCGGAGCCGACCGCAGACGCGGAGCCAGCAACCGACCCCGACGCCGCGGCCGTCCTCGAGGACCTCGAATCGCTCGACGTGAACAGTACGCCACCCGTCGAGCTGATGGCAACGGTCCAGGAGTGGAAACGACGGCTCGAGAACGAGGAGTGAGCACGGGCCGACACGAGGGTAGTACGCCTCGTGTGTTCGGCCGGTTCAGTAGTCTCAGGTGACGGTCCGATACGACTCGAGCCCTCGATCGCTCTAGCACGTCTCGACGTTCGAAACGTCGATACGAACGCCACCGGCCGACGATTCAACGACTCGTCGCTCCCACTCGTGCAGGTCGGCAATTCGGTCGACGATCGACAGACCGTACCCGGTCCCCTCCGTTGACGTCGAGTACCCCGACTCGAAAACACTCTCTCGTTCACCGTCAGGGATCCCACGGCCGTCGTCCGCGACGTAGAACCCGTTCTCGAGCCCGCCAACCGTCACGGTAACCGCATCGCCGCCGTGCTCGACCGCGTTACGGAAGAGGTTTTCGAGGAGCTGTCGAAGCTGCTGTCGGTTCGCGCGTACCGCAGGCGCCGAGTCGGCGTCGAGTATCGCGGCCTCTGTCCGCACCGTAGCCCAGCAGGCCTCGGCGAGATCGGTCAGGTCGACTGCTTCGAGATCAACGGCCGCGCCGCCCTCGTGAGCGAGTGTGAGTAAATCGTCGACCAGGGCGTTCATGCGCTCGAGTGCAGCGTCCAGATCGGCCAGGTGGTCGCTCTCACAGTCCGCCCCGAGCAACTCGAGTCGCCCCTGGGCTACCTGTAACGGGTTGCGGAGGTCGTGTGAGACGACGCTGGCGAACCGGTCCAATCGTTCGTTCTGCCGGAGCAGTTCGCGCTCTCTGATCTTCTGATCCGAGATGTCCCGATCCATCGCGACGAATCGGTCTTTTCCATCCAGATCCAGTCGGATCAAGTGGACTTCGACGGGAAACGTCGTCCCGTCTCGGCGCTGGAGTTCCGCCTCGAACCGACGGGGGTCGTTCGTCGGCAATCCCGACCAGAAGGCCCGGGCCTGATCGGGTTCGACAGTCGTGTCGATCTCCCAGACTGGCAGGCCGACGAGGTCGGCCGCCGCGTATCCCAGCGCTTCGGCGAATCGGTCGTTCACGTCACGGATCCTGCCTTCGGCGTCGTGGACCGCGATCATGTCTGGTGAGTTCTCGAACAGCGCTTCGAGTCGCGCCCGACTCGAGCGAAGCTGGTCTTCGCGGCGTTTCTGTGCCGTAATGTTTCGAACAAATCCGACGATTCGATCGGGTTCGCCGGTCGAATCGAGGATGGGTTTGCTGTCGGCTCGAACCCAGCGTCGTTCACCGTCGACCACAACCCGGTACTCGATCGTTTCGGAACGCCCCTCGGAGACGGTCTGCATCACCTCCCGAACGCGATCTCGGTCGTCGGGGTGAATCCGCTCGAGAAATCGTTTCGGGTCGGCCTCCAGCGCCTCGATCGAGTCCCCCCAGAGGTCCTCGTAGGCGGAATTGACGAAGAGGAGGTCGGTCCAGTCTGCGGAAAACATGTAGAGGACGTCGTCGGCTTTCGCCGCGATTTGTGTGAGTTTCGTCTGAGATTCCCTGGTCGCTCGCTTCGCGCGAGATTGTTCGACGGCGTTTCGAATGCGGTTCGCCAGCACGGCGTACTGACTCGTTCCGCGCTCTTTTTGCAGGTAGTCCGTGACACCGGCGGAAATGGCGTCGCTGGCGATCTCCTCGCTCCCCTTCCCCGTGTAGAGGATGAAGGGAAGCTCCGGGTGGTCGCGTCGGAGCCGCTCGAGGAATTCGATTCCGTTCGTGTGGGGCATGTCGTAGTCGGAGACCACGCAATCGATTCGCGACTCCGCGAGCAACTGGAGTCCGTCCGGTGGGTTCGACGCGGAAACGACGTCGAGCTGCGGGTCGGTTCGTTCCAGAAACGTCGACGCTAGATCGGCAAAGTGCGGGTCGTCGTCGACGTGAAGAACCGAAATCAGCTCTGACGAATCGTTCATAGCAGAAGACACAAACTACGAGGATATAGGTGCAAGGGCCGAACGAGTGGAGCGAGCGGCGAGTCAACTCGGCTCGAGGTGTGGGCCGGACGACCGGATCCGGGCCCGATCAGAGGTCCGTTCCGTCGAATCGGTAGTAACCGATCGCCAGCGGAACGACTACCCAGAACGCGAGCACGGCGAACCCGACCGTCGGCGTCGCGTAGGCCACATCGAAGCCGGCGGCCTGGGTCTGGGCGTTGGCCTCGTCGGCGACCCCCGGTAGCAGTGCGACGAGCGCCGAGAAGTACGCCGCAGAGGGCGGTATCTGAGTCGCGATGAACATCCAGTCGGGCATCTGCTGGGGGAGCGAGAAGCCGTTCGCGACGTAGACGAGCGCGAGCGGCACCACGTCCCAGGCCAGTTCGAACACGACGAAGAAGCCGAGCGCGAGCGTCGTCGCCCGCGACGTCGACGACGTGGTCGCCGAGAGGCCGACGACGATCGCCGCGTAGACGCCGGCGAAGACCACCGCGGCGAGCACGAACGTCACCAGCGGGACGAGCTCGACCGTTCCGAGCAACACGGAGCCGAATCCGAGGCCGATGAGCAATCCAACGCCGAGCGTGGCCGCGATTACGGCGGCCCGGCCGATCACCTTGCCGAGGAACACGTCTCGCCGGGTGACCGGAAGCGCGAGCAGGAGTTTGATACTGCCCAGTTCGCGCTCCCCGGCGACGGACTTGTAACAGACGACGATCGCCGCCAGCGCGACGAACAGGCTGGAGATCCCCGCCAGGAAGAACACCAGTCCGCCGAACGAAACGTCGCCGGCCGCCCCGAACGCCTCGGGGAGTTCGACGTAGGCGTACGTCGTGAGCAACGAGAACAGCACGAACGCGGCGAGCAGGGCCCACAGCGCCCGCGACTGCACGGCGTCCTGGAAGTCCTTCCTTGCGACGGCAGCCCACCTCGTGTTCATGCTCGCACCTCCTGATCTTCGGTCGTGTACCGCACGAACAGATCCTCGAGCGAGGATTCGTCGACGGAGAAGTCTCCGACGTCTGCGCCGGCGTCGTCGAGCGTGTTCAACACGTCGAACTTCGACCCGCCGGACAGAACCACCCGGAGTCGCCCCTCCTTGAGCGCGACGTCGGTGACACCCTCGAGCCCAGCGACAGTCTCGAGAAGCGCGTCGTCGACGTTCGAGACCGAAATCGACAGGGTCGTCGACGTCTCGGTCGCGTCGCGCAACCCCTCCACAGTGTCGACTGCGACCAGTCGGCCGCGGTTGATGATAGCGACGCGGTCGCAGATCGCTTCAACCTGCTCCATGATGTGACTCGAGAAGAAGATCGTCGTCCCGCGTTCGTTCTCCCGGCGAATGATCTCGCGCATCTCCCTGGCACCGTTGGGGTCGAGGCCGGTGGAGGGTTCGTCGAGGATCAACAGATCGGGATCACCGACGAGCGCCATGGCGAGCACGAGTCGCTGGCGCATTCCCTTCGAGTAGCCGCCTGCCTTGCGGTCGGCCGCCTCGGCGAGCCCCACGCGCTCGAGCAAGGCGTCGACGTCCTCGTCGACCGCCTTCAACTCGACGACGAACTCGAGGTGCCGGCGGCCCGTTAGGCGGTCGTAGACGTGGTAGCCGTCGGGCAAGACGCCGGTCCGCTGGCGGACGGCGAGGCTCTCCTTCTGCGCGTCGTAACCGAGTACCGTTGCGGTGCCGTCGGTTGGTCGCGTGAAGTCGAGCAGGATGTCGATTGTCGTCGACTTGCCGGCTCCGTTCGGGCCCAGGAAGCCGAAGATTTCGCCCTCCTCGACCGTCAGGTCGAAGTCGTCGACGGCCAGGACGTCGCCGAAGCGTTTCGTCAGTCCGTCGAGTTCGATTGCGGCCACGCTAGCGCCCTCCGCCGAAGGGTAGTCGCCGGTCGCGATCGTGTGTAATAGCGCTCATCACGTACGCCTTCGCTCGAGACGTGAAAAGTATTGTTATAGTTCTTACATATTGACAACGATGCTACTCAAATACGTTTGAGCAAGCGTGACGCAGGTTTCACCAACGTTGTGGTGCATTTTCGATCCTCGTGTTCGAATCAATTTTTACTTATTTGTTCGATTCCGGACTAATCTCCGGGGTATCCGCAACCGGGGTAACCTCGAGGTCGTCGCCCATCTCGAGGACGAGCGTCTCGTCACCACACGAGAGTTCGAATCGGGCCTCGAGTGGCGACGCCGATCGGACATCGGTCGTCCAGTTCTTGGACGTGAAGTGTCCGAACAGTTCCCAGAGTGGCGTCTCGAGAATCGAGATGCCGTGTCGGTGGAGGAACGCTGCGGTTGCGGGGTGGAGCGCGACGAACACCTCTATCGGCAGGTGGATCATCGTGCGACACTCGCGACAGGTGTGGTCGACCGTGTGCACGACCAGACCGACGCGCTCGTGGGAGTCGACGGAGGCGTCGACAACGCCGTTACACTCTGGGCAGACGCCACCGTCGACCGCGACGGCCGTACTCCAGATGCCGCAGCCGAAACTCTCGGCGATTTCGGACGGCGATCGGTGTGCCGCCTGACTGCGCGGAAAGGCATCGGCCAGGAGCATCGAGTCACACGCCGTACACCGGACGACGAACCGCTCCTCGAGTGAGTCCGCGACGAGCGCGGCTTCTCGACAGAACGGGCACACGCCGTCGACGTCGACGGCCTCGAACGTCAACGTCGCCTCGTACAGGCCCGACCGAACGGCGCGAACGATCTTATCGCCGGCGTACGTGAGTTGGTACCCACCGTCCATTTCGGCGACGAATCGGCCGACGAGGTGCTTGAGGTGGTAGGAGAACTGGGACGTGCTGTCAACGTCGACCGCGTCGTACAGGTCGGTAAACGACATGACGTGCCCGTTCTCCTGCACCTCCCACTCGCGGTCGGCCAGCGCGAACAGGATCTCGAGGCGGCGGTCGTTCGCGAGTGCGTCAATGGCGTCACTGACCGCCGGATCGATATGACCCTCGTCGTCGGTCGAATGCATGGCGATATCGTTGGTGGTCACCACCTATACAAGCATTCGTACGGAACGTGAACGATAGCGGTCACTGACAGTTCGAGGCAACCCGTTCGCGGGTGAAAACAGGTCGTGAGTGATTGATCCTGGTCGACAGTGGGTTAGAGGAACGTGATCACTTCGCGCAGATAGTTGAGGACGATACCGATGATCGCAAGGTAGCCGACGATCCCGAGGACGTTGACGATCAACCCGTTCGTGTACGGGCCCATAAACTCCTCGTCGTTCGCGATGCCGAGAATCAGGAAGCCGAGGATCGGGAACGCGATCACGGCAACCGCCTGCGCTATCCGAAGGAGTTGGATTGGGTCTTCCTGGTACACGATCACGACGGCGAGGCCGAAGAGAACGGCAAGAGTCGCCCACGTCTTGACGGGTCGGCCGTCCATCGTCGGATCCTGACCGAACCCGTCGGCGAGAAGCGTCGCTCCGAGGATCGCGTTGACGACCAGCGAGGAGAGCGCGGCGAAGAAGAAGCCGAGCGTAAAGAGGTAGAACGCGCCCGAACCGGCGACGGGCTCGAGCTGGGAGGCCATGCCGACGGCATCGAAGACTGGATCGGTCTCGCCGTGAATAACGCTCGCGCTCGTCAGCATAATGACCGTCACGATGAGCCCGAGGACGGCGATACCGAGAATGCTATCCGACCCCTTCTCGGCGAGCTGGTCCGGGCCCCACTCTTTCTCCCGGACGAGATACGTCTGGTAGGCCGCGGCAGCAATCGAGAACGTCGTTGCCGCCATTCCGAGCGCGAGGAAGAGCGCGTCGACGTTCGGGACCGACGGGATCAGACCGCCGGCAGCCGCGGGAACGTCGAACCCGACGATGGCGAGCGTCCCGACGAACGCGACGAGCATGATCCCGACGACGAGTTTGATGAGGAGTTCGATCTTGTCGTACAGGTTCGGCAACCAGATGAAACCGATCGCCGCGAGGGAGAACACGGCGGCCCAGAGCCTGACGTCGTAGCCGACTAACGCGTTCGTCGCGAATCCGATGCCCGCGTTGTTCCCGGCTTGAAACGCGAGAATAGCGAGGAAGCCGAAGACACCGCCAACCGTCGCGAGGCCATTCCCGTACTTCTCTCGGGCGGTCTCGAGGAGCGTTTCCCCGGTGGCGAGGCCAATCCGTGCGGCCATCCACGTGTACGTGATCATGAAGATCGTCGCGATTATCGGCACCCACAGTAGCTGGTAGCCGTAGAGGCTCCCGGCGATCGTACTCAGCGCGATACTGCCCGGTCCGACGACGACGGCCGCCAGGATGAGCGCGGGACCGATGGCCGTGATCCGATTCCAGAGGGATCGACTCGATGCTGTTTCTGTGTTGGTTGCAACCATACCGCAAAGCTACGTTCAGGAAATAAATAGATACTGGCGATTCGAACAGACATCACCGAGAACAATTCCGGAAGGAACGCCGAAAAGCGTTGAATTATCGCTCACACAGGACCATCGTTCGACGCACCTGCGAGGGTCACGAACCCAGTCGAATTCCCGTCGATACCCTTTTGCGTCCGCTCAGAAACAACCATACATGACTTTCCAGCAGGCACTCGAGGGCGTCACGTGCCCGATTGTGACGCCGTTCGACGAATCGGGATCGGTCGACGAAGAATCGCTGGGGTCGCTCGTCGACGCGCTCCTCGAGGGCGGCATCGACGGGCTCTTTCCCTGCGGGACGACCGGCGAGTTCGCGAGCCTCTCGCCCAACGAACGGCGTCGAGTCGTCGAGGTCACGGTGGAGCGAGCCGACGGCGAGGTGCCGGTGCTCGCCGGCGCCGCCGCGACCAGCGTCCCGGAGACGGTTGAGTACGCCGAAGCGGCCGCCGAGGTCGGCGCCGACGTCGCGGTGGTCGTTCCGCCGTACTTCCACGCGGCGAACGACCCCGCTGGTGACCGCCGATTCTTCGAGGCGGTGGCCGACCGGTCGCCACTCCCGCTCGTCCTCTACAACATCCCGTCGTGTACGGGCCAGCCCATCGCCCTCGAGACGCTCGAGGCAGTCGCCAGTCACGCAAACGTCGTCGGCCTGAAGGACTCGAGCGGCGACTTCGAGTACTTCCTGGCGGCGATGCGCCGGACGCCCGAAGAATTTCTGTGTCTGCAGGGATTCGACACGTTGCTCGTCCCTTCTCTCCGAATGGGCGCCGACGGCGGCGTGAACGCGCTCTCGAACGTCGCGCCGGAGGCGTACGCCGAGGTGCTCGAGACCGCCGAAACCGAGCGCGGAGAGGCGCTCCAGGCGTCGATCTCTGGGCTGTTCGAGGCGTGCGGAACCTACGGATTCGCTCCCGCGACCAAAGCCGCCCTCGACCACCGTGGGTGGCTCCCCTCCGGCGCGGTTCGTCCGCCGCTCGTCACCGTTCCTGAGGCGGGCCGAGAGGCGATCACCGACCGTACCGACGCGCTGCTCGAGGGTTGATCCATGACCGACGACACAATCGACACCCCATCTGACGATCCAACCGACGACTCGGACGACGCAGACGACCGAGTACCGGACGATCGATCGACTGACGGTCAGCCGACCATCCACCAACTCGACGAGCACACCGTCGCCCGGATCGCCGCCGGAGAGGTCGTCGAACGGCCCGCCAGCGCGGTCAAGGAACTGGTCGAGAACGCCCTCGACGCCGACGCCACCCGCATCGAGGTGACGATCGAGAAAGGCGGCACCGAGTCCATCCGGGTCAGCGACGACGGCCGCGGGATGACCGAGACGGACGTCCGCCGGGCGGTTCGCCAGCACACGACGAGCAAGATCACGGGCCTCGAGGACCTCGAGAGCGGCGTCGAGAGCCTGGGCTTTCGAGGGGAGGCGCTCCACACCATCGGTTCGGTGTCGAAGCTGACGATTCGGACCCGTCCTCGAGCCGACGGAACCGCCGACGAATCCCCGACGGGAACCGAACTCGTCTACGAGGGCGGCGACGTCGTCGCCGTCGAGCCGACCGGCTGCCCGGAGGGAACCACCGTCGTCGTCGAGGACCTCTTCTACAACACCCCCGCCCGACGGAAGTTCCTCAAGACCACCGCAACAGAGTTCGCCCACGTCAACCAGATCGTCACCCGCTACGCCCTCGCCAACCCGGACGTGGCGCTCTCGCTCACCCACGACGGGCGCGAGGTGTTCGCCACGACGGGCCAGGACGACCTGCAGGCCGCCATCCTCGCGGTCTACGGCCGGGAGGTCGCCCGATCGATGATCGACGTCGAGGCCGAAGCCGAGGAGCTCCCGGTCGGCCCGCTCGAGACGGTCTCGGGAACCGTCTCCCACCCGGAGACGAACCGGGCCAGCCGGGATTACCTCGCGACCTACGTCAACGGTCGGGCGGTCACCTCCGAGGCCATCCGCGAGGGGGTCATGGACGCCTACGGCGGCCAGCTCGGCGGGGACCGCTACCCCTTCGTCGTGCTCTTCCTCGAGGTCCCCGGCGACGCCGTCGACGTGAACGTCCACCCACGCAAGCGCGAGGTTCGGTTCGACGACGACGACGCCGTCCGCCGGGCGGTCGAGTCGGCCGTGGAGGACGCGCTGCTCGAGCACGGGTTACTCCGCTCGCGAGCGCCGAGAGGGCGCTCGGCGCCCGACGAGGCGACAGTCGGACCCGACGAGTACGAGGACGGAACGCTCGCGGGGACGGCTAACGAAACCGAGGCAGGCGAGTCGAGCGGTTCGGAGCCGTCGAACTCCTCGGTCTCGAGCGATGCCGTCGGCTCGCGTTCGGTCGACCGCCGGGACAACTCGAGCGAGGCATCCGCAACCCAGGCAGACGGCTCCAAGGCACCAGAGGCACCCGAAACTGGGCAGTCGTCGGACGGGTCACGAACGAACGCCTCGAGTCGGCCAGAAACGTCGCCGTCGACTCCTTCGTCCGACCTGGAGGCGAGCCGTTCCGATCCCTCGAGGGCATCCGAACAGACGAATCGAACGTCGGATACGTCGGACGCGACGGACGCAACGGAGACGACAGACGCAAGAGACCGATCCCGACACGCCGCCTCGAGCGACCCGTCGCGCTCGATCACCCCGTCGACCGACCAGCGGACGCTAGCGGGCGGGACGGCCACCGACGCGCTCGAGTACGACTCCTTGCCCTCCCTGCGGGTACTCGGCCAGCTGAAGGACACCTACGTCGTCTGTGAGACGCCCGAGGGACTCGTCCTGATCGACCAGCACGCCGCCGACGAGCGCGTCAACTACGAGCGCCTCCAGCGAGCGTTCGCCGACGATCCGACGGCCCAGGCGCTCGCCTCGCCCGTCGAACTCGAGCTCACTGCTGTCGAGGCCGAGGTCTTCGAGCACTACCGGGACGCGCTCGTGCGCCTGGGCTTTTCCGCCGACCGCGTCGACGACCGCACAGTCGCCGTTACGACGGTCCCCGCCGTCCTCGAGAAGACCCTCGAGCCGGCCCAGCTCCGGGACATCCTTGCCTCGTTCCTCGACGGCGACCGCGAGGCGGGCGCCGAGACGGTCGACGCGCTGGCCGACGACTTCCTCGCCGACCTGGCCTGCTATCCGTCGATCACCGGCAACACCTCGCTCTCTGAGGGATCCGTCCTGGACCTGCTCGAGGCGCTCGACGACTGCGAGAACCCCTACGCCTGTCCCCACGGACGCCCCGTCCTCGTGCAGTTCGAGTACGGCGACCTCGAGGACCGATTCGAGCGGGATTATCCAGGTCACGCCTGATTCGGTCCGACAAAGAGCGTCTTCTGTCTCACTATATAATTTATAGTATAAACCGACGGTAGCCGGCGGACCAATCACGAGCGAAGAGAGTCACTCGAGGTCGCGAAAACGACTATGCCATTATCTATCATAGCTCGAGTATGGCGATGCAATCCCCCTCCGGTCGACACTCGCGCTGCCTGAACTGCGGCTTCGAAGCGCCCGGCGGTGACGACGCGTGGGTTCGCCTGGAGGTGCCCGGCCTCGGGCGGATGACCCAGTGTCCGGAGTGCGAGAGCACGAACGTGATGACGGGGCGCTAGTGCGCGTCACCTGTCGCACCGTCGCAGACAGACTCTTGAGTCCGACGCCCCTACTGGACCTATGAGCCAGGAATCCGACGAGCGAGCGCTGACCGACGAGGAGTGGCGTGAGCGCCTGACCGACGAGCAGTACCGCGTTCTCCGGGAGGCCGGGACCGAGCGCCCGTTCTCCGGCGAGTACGTCGATCACGAGGAGGACGGCTCCTACTCGTGTGCGGGCTGTGGAGCCACGCTCTTCGAGTCCGACACGAAGTACCACTCGGGGTGTGGCTGGCCGAGTTTCTACGACGCCGACGACGACGTGGTCGAGACGCGCGTCGACACCAGCCACGGCATGCACCGCACCGAAGTCCTGTGTGCCAACTGTGGCGGCCACCTCGGGCACATCTTCGAGGACGGCCCCGAGCCCACCGGCCAGCGCTACTGCATCAACTCGGCGGCGCTCGAGTTCGAGGACGAGTAGGGACGAGTAGTCACGATGCGTTTCGGATCGGCGAGCGCGGAATCGTCGGTGACCGATTCGAATGGAGGGTAAAACGATCGCGAACTGGACAGGTTAGTCGAGCGACGACGCCAGCGCCGCGGGTGGCTCTCCAGCGAGCGCGTCCCGGTCGTGTGGCGTCTCGAACTCGAGGTCGGGGCCGCGGGCGACGATACCGTGCGGGTTCACGTCCGGGTGGGTCGTGTAGTAGTGTTCTTTGATGTGGTCCATCTCGACCGTCTCTGCGACACCGGGCGTCTGGTAGAGGTCGCGCAGGTACGGCCAGAGGTTCTCGAACTCGCGAATGAACTTGACGTTACACATGAAGTGCGTGTGGTATACTTGGTCGAATCGCACGAGGGTCGTGAACAGGCAGACGTCGGCCTCGGTCAGGCGATCACCGGCGAGGTAGCGCTGCTCGGCGAGCACGTCGTCCCAGTGTGCGAGCGCATCGAAGAGGTCGTCGACGGCCTCCTCGTACGGCTCCTGCTTCGTCGCGAACCCGGCCCGGTAGACGCCATTGTTGATCGGCTCGTAGATCGCCTCGATGATCTCGTCGACCTCCTCGCGGTAGCCCTCGGGGTAGAGGTCGACGTCCTTGGTCGCCAGGTCGTCGAACTCGGTATCGAGCATGCGGATGATCTCTTCGGACTCGTTGTTGACGATGGTGTCTTCCTTCGTGTCCCAGAGCACCGGCACCGTGACGCGACAGGTCGCGTCCGGGTCGGCGCGCACGTAGAGTTCCCGGAGGTAGTCCGCCCCGTGGACGTGGTCGACGGTGCACCCGTCCTTCTCGGGCGTGAACTGCCAGCCGTCCTCGGCGCGATAGGGGTCGACGACCGAGACGGAGATTGCGTCCTCGAGACCCTTCAGCGATCGCACCAGGAGCGTCCGGTGGGCCCACGGGCACGCGTAGGAGACGTAGAGGTGGTAGCGCCCGGCTTCGGGCTGGAAGCGGGCGTCCGGCTCGTCCCGTACCTCGTCGCGGAAGGTCGTCGTCTGGCGCTCGAAGGCCCCCTCCTCGTTCGTAGTCTCGGACGCGTCGGTTCGCCACTCGCCGTCGACGAGCATGTTCATAATCGAATAGAGGGGGCGCTCGCACAAAGGCCCTCGCTAACACCAATGTCACCTCGAGCGACGACGATGGACGAGTGGCTCGAGGAGCCACCGAGGCTCGAGTCGAACCCCACTCAACCCGCCGCCAGCACCCAGTAGCCCGCCACCGAGAGTACGAGCGCGACGCCCTCGAGACGGGTCAGCCGACGACCGGTCGCCAGGAGGACCGCCGAAACGGCAGTCAACGCGGCGAGCCACCACAGTCCCGAGCGAACACTCAGGTCGACGGCCAGCGGTGCGGCCATCGCGGAGATGCCGAGCACGCCCAGCAGGTTGAACACATTCGACCCGACGACGTTCCCGGCCGCGATGCCGACCTCGGCGCGCCGCGCCGCGACGACGGATGCTGCCGCTTCGGGGAGGGAGGTTCCCCCTGCAACCACCGTCACGCCGATGAGCCACTCCGAGACGCCCCCGGCGCGAGCGAGTTCGACCGCGCCCTGAACGAGCAACCGGCCGCCGAGACCGACCAGGACCAGGCCGACGACGAGGACGAGCGCGTCGACCCCGGGATGGCGGTTCGTTCCCGAGCGCTCGGCTTCGCCAACGTCGACGTCGGAACCGCGTGCGGATCGGGCAAGCCAGGACATATAGATGACCAGACACGCGAGGAGAATGAGACCCTCTGTGCGCGAGACGTACAGATTGACCAGAACCGCGATCCCGACCCCGGTCGCCGCCGCCATCGCGACGGCGTCTCGCCGGACGAGGGTGTCGGCGACGCGAAACGGACTGATGATCGCCAGTGTACCCAGAATCGCGCCCAGGTTGAACGCGTTCGATCCGACCACGTTGCCGACGGCGATGGCGCCGCGTCCCTCGAGGGCCGCCTCGACGCCCACGACGATCTCGGGTGCCGACGTCCCGAAGGCGACGACGGTGAGACCGACGATCAGCGGTGGGATGCCCGCCGCTCGAGCGAGTCGGGAGGCCGCGGTGACGAGCCACCGCGCCCCCAGCCAGAGCGCGACCAGACCGACGAGGGTCGACGCCGCAGGTCCGAGCAAAGACACGGGTGACCTTCCACTGCCGACCGGATAAGCGTCGGCGTCGACACTGGTCCGACACCGATCCGCGAGCGAAAGCGCTTATGCCCGACCGGTGAGGACTCGAGGTATGGCCGACGACGGCGACGCAGGCGGCGAGAACGGGCACCGCCAGAGCCGCCTGTTCACCGACGACGATGGCGACTTCGACGCCGAGCGGGCGCGCGAGGAGTCCCTCCCCGTCGAGGACGGCGACGTGGTCAACACCGACGAACTGGCCGACCACCAGACCTACCTCGAGGGCCGGGGGATCTACGACGAGCGAAACCGGCTCAACGACCTCACCGGTCGGGAGTGGAAGTTCGCTACGAAGTCGGTGATCCCCGAGGCGTATCCGCCGGACCTCCAGCACGACCTGCGGAGCGAGCACGGGGGCCAGAAACCCCCGCGGCTCTGTGCGGACCTCGTCGATCGGTTCAGCAAGGCGGGCGAGACCGTCCTCGACCCGTTCGCGGGCGTCGGCGGCACGCTACTGGGTGCGAGTCTCTGCGAACACGAGGGAACCGGCCTGCGGGAGGCCATCGGCTTCGAGCGCAACGCCCGGTGGATCGAGGTCTACGAGACGGCGCTCGAGCGGGAAAACGAGGAGCGCCGGGAACGCGGTGAGGCGCCGCTGGCTGCCCAGGACGTCCGCGAGGGCGACTGTGCGGACCTGGTCCAGGACCTCTCCGAGAACTCGGTCGATTTGCTCCTGACCGACGTTCCTTACTGGGATATGGACGAGCGCGAGCAGACGCGAAACCGGCGGGCGACTCGAGAGAGTAAGTTGGGGGCGTTCGATGCCGACGTCGACGCCGTCAACGCCGATGCCGACGGCAGTGGCGGCGACGATGTCGGTGGCCGTGAGAGTAAGAGTGGGAGCGACGATGGAGGTGACGCACAGCACGCCGACTCGAGCGGCCAGTCGAAAGCCGACTGGCTCGCCGAGATGGGCGAGCGATTCGCCCAATTCTCGAGGGTCCTCAGGCCCGGCCGGTACGCCGTCGTCTTCATCGGCGACATGTACCGCGAACAATCCTACGCGTTCCTGGCCGCCGATCTCGCTCGAGCGATCCAGGACGCAGCGCCGATGACGCTCGCGGCGAACCTGATCTGGTACGATCCATCGAAAGATCTCCACGTATACGGCTACCCGTTCTCGTTCGTGCCGTCGATGGTCCACCAGAACGTGCTCGTGTTTCGGGTCGACGAGTGAGTAGCGAACGCGTCTGACCGCTGTCACACGGCCGTCTGACTCAGTTTTATGCCCGATCGGTGAGTAAGTACATTCGAGGCACGCACCACCCTGACGGTATCAGTTCCCATCCTTCCCCGGTGTGTGCCTGCACGTACCCCCTCTTTCGGCGTCGACTCAGGTTTCAGCCAGCAACGTCGACCGAACCTGCTCGATGGCGTCCGTCTCGGTGATCACCGCTACCTCGTCACCGGCGGCCAGCGCCGTCCCCGGGAGCGGAATCGTCAGCGACTCCGTCTCCCGTCCGTGGGCGTAGATGCGCGAGCCTTCGGGTAACTCGAGTTCGCTGAGTCGCTTGCCGACCGCCGGCGACCCTTCGGCGATCTCGAGAACGGTCAGGTGCAGGTTCTGGGCCAGGTCAGCGACGACGTTGAAGTCCCCACCAAGGAGCGCGGTCTTCGCGCCGGCGGCACCGAGTCGCTCGGGGTAGATGATCTCGTCGACGTCCGCGGCGTACTTCTCGTAGATGTCCTCCCGGTAGTCCTCGTCGATCCGCAAGACGGTCCGACAGCCGTAGTGTTTGCCGACCATACACGCCGCGAAGTTGACGTTCAGATCGGGCGTCATCGCGCCGATAGCGTCGGCCGTCTCGATGCCCGCCTCGAGCAGTGCATCCTCGTCGGCGCCGTCTCCCTGCACGCCGTCGAACCCCTCGCCGTCGGCGCGCTCGAGACGTTTCTGGTCGTTGTCCAGGATGACGACGTCGTGGCCCTCCTCCGCGAGAATGCGGGCCGTTCGCGCGCCCACCCGACCGTACCCGACGATGATGAACTTCATGCGATAGCGGTACGCGGGCAGGGGTGAAATATGTTGGTCCGTGACACGGCACGCGTCCGGTCGGGCGAGCGTGTCGGGCAAGCGATAGAACGTGTCCTCGAGTTTGAGTTTCAGTGACAGGTAATGGTGAAGACTGCCTGCGAGACGGCTCGAGTATGCAAGTATGCGTATAGGTGGTCACATCGAGACGGGAAGGTTTAAGCGACCCCCCTCACCTATGCTCGAACGTCCAACATGGGGGCAACCGACACGCTCGCGGAGTACTTCGACTTCCGGGCTCACGACACGGACCTGCGCACCGAATCGGTCGCGGGGATCACGACGTTCCTCGCGATGTCGTACATCATCCTCGTCAACCCGTTCATTCTGGCCGATGCGATCGACATTCCGGGATACGGAGACATCGCAACCGTCCAGATGATCGCCATCGGGACGATCATCGCCTCGGCGGTCGCCATCTTCGTGATGGCGTTCTACGCCAACCGGCCGTTCGGCCTCGCGCCCGGGATGGGACTGAACGCCTTCTTCGCGTACACCGTCGTCCTCGGCATGGGCATTCCCTGGGAGACGGCGCTCGCGGCGGTGTTCGTCGAGGGGATCATCTTCATCGCCATCACCGCGATCGGCGCTCGAGAGTACGTTATCCGACTGTTCCCTGAACCAGTCAAGATGGCCGTCGGCGCCGGTATCGGTATCTTCCTGCTGTTCATCGGCCTGCAGGAGATGTCGATCGTCGTCGCCGACCCCGAGACGGCGGTGGCCCTCGGCGGCCTCGCGACGAATCCTGCGGCACTGCTCGGGCTGTTCGGTCTGTTGCTCACGTTCGTGCTCTGGGCACGAGCCATCAAGGGGTCGATCATCGTCGGTATCGTCGCCACGACCGGGCTCGGCTGGCTCGTTTACCTGACCGGACTCGCCGGCACGACAGTGCTACCGGAGGCGCTCGTCGGTGAAGATGGCGGCCTCACGTTCGCCGTCGTCACCTCCCCGCAGTACGACATCTCGCCCCTGCTCTTCGCGTTCGTCGACGGCCTGCAGGACGTTGACCCACTGACGTTCACGCTGGTCGTCTTCACGTTCTTCTTCGTCGACTTCTTCGACACCGCCGGGACGCTCATCGGCGTCTCCCAGTTCGGCGGCTTCCTCGACGAGGACGGGAACCTCCCGGACATGGACCAGCCGCTAATGGCCGACGCGATCGGCACCACCGTCGGGGCGATGGTCGGCACCTCGACCGTGACGACGTTCATCGAGTCCTCGACGGGCGTCGAGGAGGGCGGTCGCACGGGCATGACCGCGTTCGTCGTTGGCCTCCTCTTTCTCGCCACGCTGGTGTTGATCCCGCTCATCGCGCTGATCCCCGCCTACGCCTCCTTCATCGCACTGGTCGTCGTCGGCATCATCATGCTCGAGGGCGTCCTCGACGTCGAGTGGCAGGACCCGGCCTGGGCGGTGTCGGCTGGGCTGACGATCACGATCATGCCACTCACGTACTCCATTGCGAACGGCCTCGCTGCCGGGATCATCGTGTACCCGATCATCAAGGCCGCCACCGGCGAACTCGAGGACGTGCGCCTCGGCCAGTGGCTGATGGCGCTGGCGCTCGTGGGCTACTTCTACGTCTATACGAGTGGGATGCTCGGCTGACGAGTAATCGACTGCCGCAACCACGTCTTTCTTCTCGATCGAGCCCCGTTTTTCAGACATGACAGACATTACCTTATACGAACTGCCCGGCTGTCCGTTCTGTGCGAAAGTCCGAACCAAGCTCGAGGACCTGAACCTCGAGTACCACATCGTCCAGGTTCCGGCGGCTCGCAACGAGCGCACCGAGGTCGAGGCCGTCAGCGGCCAGACCGGCGTTCCGGTCATCGTCGACGAGGCCCACGGCGTCGAGGGAATGGCCGAAAGTAACGACATCGTCGCGTATCTCGAGGAAACCTACGGCGCCGAGGCGTAGGCCGACGGCTCGACGACGGCGGTCGGCGTCACCCATCTCGTAGTGGAAGAACCGATCCGGAAACGAACGGAGAAGCATCACCACGCCAGGCATGTCAAGATAGTTTTATTCAGATATATGGTGAGACGGTACGAAATGCCGCTACTTGGATGTCTGAATCCTCTCTCTATACGCGAGTTTTCGAGGAACTCACCGAGGGCGTCGCGATCGTGGATCCCGAGACCGAACGATTCGAGGACGTCAATCGGGCGTACGCCGACGTGTTCGGGTACGAACCGGCCGAACTCGAGGGCGCGTCCTTCGTCGAGGTGATCAGTGACGGGGGTCCCTCGGACGGGGACACCCTGTCGATGACCCTCGAGACACCGCGGACAGACGAATCTCACCAGTTCGAGTACGTCCTCAAGACCGCCGAAGGAACCGAGCGCCGCGTCGAACTGACGCTCACGCTCCTCGACGTCGACGACGGCAGTCGGTGGCTGTCGACCATCCGCGAACGTGGATCCGAGGAAACGCGATCTCGAGCGCTAGACACGACGGTTCAGCGGCTCAACATCGCCCTAGCCGGAACGAACACGGGCGTCTGGGAGTGGAATATGGAGACCGACTAGGTGACCTGGACCGAATCGATGGAACGACTGTTCGGACTCGAGCCCGGCACGTTCGAGGGAACCTTCGAGGCGTTCGCCAAGCGCGTCCATCCTGACGACCGCCCCGCCGTACAATCGGCCATCGAGACGGCCATCGAGCAGGACGACGTGTTCCAGCTCGAATACCGAATTCTCCGTGACGACGGCGAGCAGCGCTGGGGGTACGCACGGGCTGAAACGTACGGGTTCGAGGACGGCAACGGTCGAATGGTTGGAATCGTCACCGACATCACGAAGCGCAAGGAACAGGAGCGTCGACTCCACCGACAGGACCTGCAGTACAGGCAACTCGTCAACCGCCTTCCGGAGGCCTACTACACGTTCGATCGCGACTGGACGCTGACGTACTGCAACGAGGTGCTGGCCGAACGACTCGAAACGACTGTCGACGAATTGATCGGAACGTCGGTCTGGGAGGTGATTCCCGGCGCTCGAGGATCGATCCTCGAGGAAACCTTCCAGGAAGCGAAGGAGCGCCAGGAGGTAACGTCATGTGAATTCTACGTCGAAGATTACGAGTACTGGATCGAGGCGCAGGCGTATCCCTACGAGGACGGGGTTGCGGTCATCTCGGCCGACATCACCGACCAGAAGGAGAAGTTTGGGATGGTGCTGGACTCCATGCCACTCATTTTCTATCGGATCGATAGCGAGGGAGTTTTCCAGGAATCTCGCGGCAAAGGGCTGACGATGCTGGGTCTCGAGCCCGGTGCCGTCGTCGGCGAATCCGTGTTCGACGTGTACGCGGCCAACCCAGAGATCCTCGAGGCGGTCGAACGGACGCTCGAGGGCGAAGAGGTGTCTCTCACGTTCGAAGTCGAAAACCACTACTTCCAAAGCCAGTTCAGACCGATCGTCGAGGACGACGACGTGACCGAACTCATCGGCATCTCGATGGACATCACCGAACTGGAACGCCAGCGCGAGCAGATGGAGTTCTTCAACTCAATCCTCCGTCACGACGTGTTGAACGGGATGACCATCATCAAGACGCGCGGCGAACTCCTGGCCGACCAACTCGAGGGCGAGCACGGGCGGTATGCACGGACGATCGTCGACTGGTGTGACGCCACGACGGCGGTCACGAAGAGAGTCCAGCGCGTCATCGAGACGCTCACGACGCCGAACGAGGAGAGCCAGGTTATGCCGGTCGATGCAGGCGCGATCCTCCGGCGGAAGCTAGACGAACTGCAAAACGCGCACCCTGAGGTCACCTTCGTCGACGATTTCGACTCGAGCGTGTCCGTTCGTGCCGACGAGTTGTTGTCCGACGTCCTCGCCAACCTCCTGTCGAACAGCATCGAACACAACGACACGGACGGCCTCCGGGTCGAAGTGACGATCGAAACCGACGACGCCGACGCCGTCACGATACGAATCGCCGACAACGGGATCGGAATCGCCGACGAGCGCAAAGAAGGCGTGTTCCGTCGCGGCGCGACCTCCCACGTCAAAGAGACCGGGTCAGGCTTCGGGCTGTTCTTCGTCGACGTCATGGTCGAGAAGTACGGCGGCGAAGTCTGGGTGACTGACAACAACTCAGGCGGCGCCTGCTTCGTTCTCGAACTCCCGAAAGCGAACGGAGGGACAAAAACGTGATACGTGTGCTCTCCGTACCGGGGGCAAGGAAATGACGGGCGCAGACGCTCCGGTCGTCCTCATTGTCGAAGACGAACCGGACGTGGCGGAGAGTTACGAGCTCTGGCTCGCGGGTCGATACGAGATCAGGCGCGCCCACGACGGCGAGGATGCGCTCGACGTCATCGACGACACGGTGGACGTGGTCCTCCTGGACCGGATGATGCCGAAACGATCCGGCGAGCAGGTCCTGCGCGAGATCCGCGAACGCGGGATCGACTGTCGCGTCGCGATGGTGACAGCGGTCGAACCCGACTTCGACGTCGTCGAGATGGGGTTCGACGCGTACATCACCAAACCGCCAGAGCGAGCGGACCTGATCGGTACGATCGACCAGCTGCTCGAGCGGGCGACTCTCGATGGAGCGTTACAGGAGTATCACTCGCTGCTGGCCCGGAAAGGCGCCCTCGAGTCCGAAAAACCGCTCGCCGAGCTGGAAGCGAGCGACGAGTACCAGAATCTTCTCGACCGTATCGACGCGAAACAGGCCGAGATAGACGATGGTCTCGGGGACATGGCCTCCGATATCGACTTCGTTAGTGCGATCCGTGAACTGGCCGACGACGCTGACGGAGGCGACCAGGACGGTTCGGCCGCATTCGACCGGATCACCGACGCCGAGGAGGAACGATGACCGACGGGTACGACGTCGCAGGAGTACTCCCCGACGGGTTGCTCGAGGAGGTCGAGCCGGGGACGAACGTCGCAGTCGTTGGGCCGTCGATGAGCGGAAAGCGCGAGATAGCGCTTCGCTTGCTCGCAACCGGCTACGAATCGGGTGACGGCATTCTGTGCATTACCACGGGAAACGCAGAACGGCTGTTCAACGACCTCGAGCGACACGTTACGTCGCTGGATCGGAAGCAGATCGGCGTCCTCAACTGCGGTGGACGTAACACGTGCTCGATGATCGAGGAGATGACGGAGTCGGTCTCCTCGCCAGCCGACCTGACCGGGATCAGCATCGGGACGGCCAAACTGTTCAACCAGTTTCACAAACGAGGCGTTTCGGACATCAGGTACGGTCTCATCTCCGTTTCGTCCCTCCTCCAGCACCTCGACAGCAACACCGTGTTCAAGTTCCTGTACGTCTTCGCCAACCGGGTGAACGATACGAACGGCCTCGGGATCTACACACTCAACGACGACACACACGACGCACAGGTCATCAACACGGTCCGGGGGCAGTTCGACGGGGTCATCGAACTCCGGGAAACAGACGCCGGCGACTGGGAGTGTCGCGTTCGTGGGTTCGGGCGAAAATCGACCGGCTGGACGGCGCTCGAGTAGCGTCGCCGTCAAAAATACAGGGACCTCGAGTCCAAATCCGAATCCGGATTTGGATCCCCATTCGGATTCGGAGTCAGGCCGCTTCTTCGCGCTTCGCCCGCTCGCGAATCACCTTCCGGAGTTCCGCGGCGTCGTCGAGCGCTTCGAGTTCCTCGCGTTCGACCAACGCCGTCCCGTCGACGTTTTCCTGCTTCGCGCGGTCGACGACGTAGACCGACTGGGTGTGAGTGACCTGGCCGATGGAACTCATGATCCTCGCACGTTTCTCCGCCGCCTTGGTGAACTGGGAGTGGCCGGTGAGGACGACGTCCTCGTCGTCGGCCTCGTCCTGGCTGACGGCCTTGAACGGCGAGCGCAGCGTCGGGTGGACCCGGTAGCCCGCCCGCGTGAGAACCGCGACGACCTCCTCGTCGTCGGGGTCGGCGTCCGGCTCTTCGGGCGTCGCATCGCGCTCGCGAACGTCCTCCGTACCCTCGAGAACGTCCACCGGGCTGGTCAGGGGCGCGTCGAAGAGGTCCTCGAGCGCCATCGCGACCTCGATGGAGGCGTTCATGCCGTCTTCGTACTTCGAGACCGTTCGGCGGGAGACCCCGAGTTCGTTCGCGAGCTGCCCCAGGCTCCACTCGCGAGCCTCGCGTTCGTCGGCCAGCAGGTCGCCGTCGATGTTGACGTAGAGACCGCCGGGGGCCGCGTAGATCAGCGGCGGGACGTTCTCGATGAACAGGTTGTAGGCCGTGTCGGGGCTGAACACCGGAACGCCGTGGCGGAAGTAGACCACGTCGGGTTTCAGGTCCTCGTCGCGACTGCGCAGGCCGATGACCAGCGGCGTCGCCTCGAGGTAGGTGCCGAGTCGGCGCATCTCGTGGCCGGTCGCCTGGTTGAAGGCGTCGACGTTGCCGAGGATCTTCACGAGGATCAGGTCCTCGCCGCGGCGGGCCGCGATGTCGAAGCTCTTCGGGCGAATTGCACACCGGTCGCTCACCGTAAAGCCCGCGTCTTCGAGCATCGCGGTGACGTTGCCGACCAGTGCGGATCGGGACATAGGGAAAGGTAAGTCACTCCTGGTATATGAGCGTTTCCCCGATGACTCCGTGCCGTCCGGTCTTTTTGGGTTTCGGCCGGATCGTCGCCACTCCTCGAGATCCGAGCAGCCGGTTTTATAACTGGACGAACCAGTACGGCCGGTCGGAATCGGGACCAGGGCCAGTTCGCAGAAGTCACGAGGCGAAACCGGTTAACGACTCGCGGTCCAACGAGCAGCGATGACCGTCGTCGGCCTCGACGATACGGACTCCCGCGAGCGCGGGATGTGTACGACCTACGTCGCGACCGAGGTGGCCAACCGCCTGACCGAACAGACGGGCGCGACCGCCGAGCGCCTGCTCCTCGTCCGGCTCAACCCCGCCGTCGAACACAAGACTCGCGGGAACGCCGCCCTCGCGATCCACCTCGGCCACGACCAGCAGTGCGATCCAGAGACGGCCTTCGAGGTCGCCCGGGCGACACTCGAGGACCTCGCAGAGTCGGCCGACGATCGGACGAACCCGGGACTGGTCGTCGCCGACCACCACCCCGACGAGGTTCCCGACGACGTGAGTGCGTTCGCGCTGTCGGCGATCCGTGACCACCTGTCGATCGACGAAGCCACGACGCTCGCCGACGACTGCGGCTACCGTCGGTGGGGGGCGGGAAATGGCCGCGGACAGATCGGCGCGCTGGCGGCGGTCGGCGCCTGGGTCGCCCTCGAGGAGCGGGACTGGACCCACGAGTACATCGCCTACCGCGACCCGGAACGGTGGGGAACGCCGCGAACGATCGACGAGGAAAGCGTCTTCGCGGCCGCCGAGGCGGGCTATCCAACCGTGTGGGACACCGTCGACCGGGTCGAAGGCGAGACGGTCTGCGTCCCGCACACGCCGGGACCGATCCTGCACGGGATCCGCGGCGACGACCCCGAGGCCGTCCGAACTGTGTCCGAAGCGATCAGGAGCGAACCGGTCGCCCGAACCCAGCGATTCGTGACCAACCAGGGAACCGACGTCCACCTCCAGGACGGGTCGACCCTCGAGTCGTTCTCGGCGGCTCGGGACGGGCGAGCCTACCGCCTCGAGGGACGGGTCGCCGGCGAGCCCGAAACGCGACGGGGCGGGCACGTGTTCTTCGAGTTAGCCGACCCAGCCGACAGTGCGTCTGCAGACGCCTCGAGTGAAAGTGACAATACGGACGTCTCGAGCGCGAACGCGACCGAGACGCTCACCTGCGCCGCATTCGAACCCACCAAACGCTTTCGCGACCGGGTACGCGCCCTGCGAGTCGGTGACCAGCTCACCGTCTGTGGCGAGATCGCCCGCGGTACCCTGAAGCTCGAGAAGTTCGCGGTTCGCGACCTCGTCGAAACCGAGCGCGTGACGCCGACCTGCGAGTCCTGCGGCCGACGGATGGAGAGCGCCGGTCGTGGCCAGGGCTACCGGTGCCGGAAGTGTGGGACGACAGCGGCGACGAAGGTCGACCGACCTCTCGAGCGCGACCTCGAGGTCGGGTGGTACGAGGTACCCCCGTGTGCGCGACGCCACGTCGCGAAACCGCTGGTCAGAGGGGGGTTCGACGGGCCGACGCACCCGGAGCGATGATCGTAGTCGTGATCATGATCGTGACCGCGGTCAGATGGTCAAGGTAAACTGACGCCCTGGCGTACCAAAAACTGACTCGCTTCCTTGATCTCGACCGGGCTGCCGATGATCCGGCAGTACCGATCGCCTTCGGGGAAAATCGTTATCGTAAACTCCTCGTCGAGTTGCGCCTCGAGGCCCGCCAGGGCCTCCTGCGGGAGGACGATTTGCGTGCTATCGCGCAGACTCGACGGATCTGGCATTCGTTCGGCTAAACGATGCGTTGCCGGTCGTTTATGTGTGTCGAAGTGTCCGTCGGTTTCGAATAGAGGGGTGATCCGGATGCATCCCGGTTTCCCGATTCGTCCGTGCGCGGCCGCGACCGCACCGCGACGCCTGCACGAGGTCGAAAGGGTTTTTCGCGACGCGCGGATGAGGCTAGATAGAATGGGGCTCGAGGAGGACATCCAGGCAATCGAGGAGGAAATCGCCAACACGCCCTACAACAAGTCGACCGAGGCGCACATCGGCCGGCTGAAATCGAAGCTCGCCGAGAAGAAAGAGAAGCTCCAGAACCAGTCCTCGGCGGGTGGCGGCACGGGCTACTCCGTCGAGAAGACCGGCGACGCAACGGTCGGCCTCGTCGGGTTTCCGAGCGTCGGCAAGTCCTCACTGTTGAACTCGCTGACCAACGCCGAGAGCGAGACCGGCGAGTACGAGTTCACGACCCTCGACGTCAATCCCGGGATGTGCAAACACCGCGGCGCCAACATCCAGCTCCTCGACGTACCCGGGCTGATCGAGGGCGCGGCGACCGGGAAGGGCGACGGCAAGCAGGTGCTCTCGGTCGTCCGGAACGCCGACCTCATCCTCTTCGTCCTCTCGGTGTTCGAGATCGAACAGTACGACCGCCTCCAGGAGGAGTTGTACAATATCAACATCCGCGTCGACAAGGAACCGCCCCGGGTGACCGTCCGGCCGAAGATCAAAGACGGCATCAAGATCACCTCGAGCGCCGACCAGGACCTGGACGAGGCCACGATCAAGGAGGTCCTGCGCGACCAGGGCTACGTCAACGCCGACCTCAACCTCGGTGAGAAGGTGGACATCGACCGCCTGATCGACGGCCTAATGGAAAATCGGGAGTACATTCCGTCGATCACCTGCGTCAACAAGGTCGACCTGATCACCCCGGAGTACAAGGAGACCGTCGACGAGCAACTCCGCGAGCGCGGCCTCGACCCCGAGGAGGTCACGTTCATCAGCGCCGCAGAGGAGAAGGGGCTCGAGGCGCTCAAGGATCGGATGTGGAACAACCTCGACCTGATCCGGGTCTACATGGACAAGCCGGGACGGGGCGTCGACTACGAGGAGCCGCTCGTCATCTCGGCAGGGTCGACCATCGAGGACGCCGTCGACAAGCTTGGCGGCGAGTTCGAGGAGCGATTCCGATTCGCGCGGGTGTCGGGGCCCAGCGCGACCCACGACAAACAGCAGGTGGGCGACCAGCACGTCCTCGAGGACGAGGACGTGTTGAAGCTGATTTTGCGTCGATAGCGGCGCTGCTTGGATCGATGTGATCTCCGGGAGGGAGTGGGTCGATCGGCGATGAGTCGACGGCGGATCGGTGACGGATCGAGGATGGCTCGACTCCGCCAACAACGCCGTCGCTAATTAGCCGACGATCAACCGAAGAACTGACAGGCGCCTCAGATCACTCGAGCCAGCAACTTCTGGTAGCCGATGCCGTAGAGGCCGGCGTACAGCAGGACGAACCCGAGCACCCCTGCCCAGACGGCCACGGACAGTTCACCGGCGCCGAAGTTCTGGACGCTCAGCAACTCCGCGGCGGCCCCGGCCACTGTCAGGGCGGCCGCGATCAGTGAGTAAAGTAGTAGCGTCGCCATTTCGAGGACGACTTCCGTATTCAGTGCAGCCATTACCGGCCACGAGTATCTCGAAGGACCTAACCCTTTCTGTTGGCGCCGAAACCACCGTTTCGGATCTCGGCCGTAACCTGAGAGCCCACAACGAGGTCGTGATCCGGGCAGATGAGCTTCGCGCCGAAGCCGTCGTCGCGCGCACAGAAGAACGAGAGTCCGGTGATCGGCGTGCCGTCGACGGTCACCGCGAGGCGGTCCCAGTCGACGGTTCGACCGCCATCCTCGAGCGTGCCGAGTCGAGTTCCACCGAGGCGAACTTCGGTACCCGAAACGTCCCCGAGGACGCCTCCGCCCTCGTAGTGGGGCATCCCGCCGTCGAGGACGCCGCCGTCGTCCGCTGCGATTCCGACGAACCCCGATCCAGGAGACGGATGCGCCGGAGCGTCGAGCACGGCGTACGTCTCGCCGACGTCGACCACCGTGCCGATACCGTCCCACGCGAGCGGCCGAATCTCCAGGCCGAGCGCCAGCGGGAGCGACCCCGATGCCCGATAGCAGTTCTGGTCGGGTCGACGAAAGCCAACGTGGAGGTGGTTGTCGACCCAGGGGGCGAAGAAGCCGGCCCGGACGAGCCGACCCAGCGAGTCTCCCGCCTCGACTGTCTCGCCCGCCTCGACGGTGGGGTCGACGTGGAGGATTCGGGCGACCAATCCAGCGAACGGCCCGTCGCACTCGAGGAGGACCAGGTGGTCGTGATCGGGCGCGTACGGTTTCGGCGGCGCTCGGACGGTCCGCGTCTCGAGCACGGTTCCCGAGACGGGGCTCGGCGCCGCGGTCGTCCGGCCATCCCGTAGCGTCCCGGGATAGAGGTCGATTGCACAGCCCCGGTCGTGGGCGGGGTACGGCGAGTTGTACAGCGAGAAGCGAGCGTAGCGCTCGAGCACCGAGGGTCCGAGCGGGACCGGTTCCGGCGCGTCCATCGCCTGTGAGTCGGAGTCGCGAGGATTTAGATAGTTCGGCTCCACGCTTCTGGTATGCCAGCGACTCCGCCGGTTCGCGTCCTCCGAGGCCGGAAACCGACGATTGACGCCGACCGGGCGGCGAGCGAACGCCTCCTCGAGGTCGCCGCCGATGGCCAGCGGGCGGTTCGGGTCTGGACGCCCCACCGCCAGGTCGCGTTCGGCCGCCGCGACGCCCGACGCGAGGGGTACGAACGGGCCCGCGAGGCCGCCGACGAGCGCGGGTTCCCGCCGGTCGAACGGGGCGTCGGCGGTCGGGCGGTCGCCTACGACGGGTCGCGGGTGCTGGCGTTCGCCCGCGTAGAGCCCGTCGCCGACTTCCGCCGAGGGACCGACGAGCGCTACGAACGGCTCACGGCCGACGTCGAATCGGCCCTCACAGCCCTCGGCGTCGAACCGGTTCGTGGCGAGCCCGACGACTCCTTCTGTCCGGGGGCCCACTCCCTCTCGCTCGAAGCGGGTGGGTCGCGTCGCAAGGTCGTCGGCATCGCCCAGCGAGTGACGAGCGACGCCGCCCTCGTCTCGGGCATCCTGCTCGTCGAGGCGAGCGACGAGCTTCGAGACCTCCTCAAGGCCGTCTACGATGCGCTGGAGGTGCCGTTCGATCCGACATCGGTGGGTGGCGTCACGGGCGATTCGGGTGCGTCCGTCGAGACCGTCCGGTTCGCCCTCGAGTCGGCCCTCGTCGGCGAGCGGGAACGCGTTCTCGAGGAACTCGACGCCTAGAGGAACGCCGATACCGTTAGCGCGACGGCCAGCCCGAACGCTGGCACGTCGAGCCGCGTGAGTGCGAGTTCCGGGAGCGTCGGGTTCCAGGCGAAACACCGCGCCTGCATCGCGATCGCCAGTCGATCCGCCCGGAGAAACGCGCGCTCGAGGGCCGTCACCCCGAGGTGGGTCACCCGCTCGAGCAAGCCCCGTTCAGTCCCCAGTCGAGCCGCAGAGGCGTCCCGGATCGACCGCAGATCGGCCCGGAGCACGGGGAGAAACCGAAAGACGAGCGCGACGCCCATTCCCAGCACCTGGCCGGGTTTCCCCGGAATCGTTCGCTGGATAGCCGCCCGAGAGGCGCGAACCGGCGTCGAGCGCACGTAGGCGGCGCTGACGAGGACGATCAACAGGACGCGGTAACTCGCGAGCGTCGGCTCGATCGCGTCGCCAGGCTCGAGCCACGGCGGACCGAACGAGATCGCGGCGACGACCGGGGCCGCGAGAAGAAACGGCAGCGCGAATCGGTAGGCGACGAGCGCACGAAGTGGCGAAACGGCCGCAGACCACAGGAACCCCAGCGCGAGGACGGTGAGTGCCGCGAGCGGTCGCGGCGAGAGGTGAGCCAGCGCCGCAACGGAGAACCCGATCTGGACGGCGAGTTTCGATCGCGGATCGAGGCGATGAGCGAGCGTGTCGTCGGGTTCGTAACCGAGCATCGATCGTCAATCCCCGACTCGCGAACCGCTGCCGGGCGCGCGAACGGCAATCGCCTCGCCCTCGAGGGAGTCGCGAGCGTCGGCCGGTGGTTTGTCGATCGCGATCGCGCCGTTTCGCATAACGATCACCCGGTCGGCCAACGCGAGCACGTCCCGCAGGTCGTGAGTCGCGAGGACGATTCCGGTTTCCTGCTGGGAGAGGGCAACCAGACGCTCGAGGACGGCCCGACGGGCGGGGTCGTCGAGGCCGGTGAACGGTTCGTCGAGGACGAGGTGGGTCGGCTCCATCGCGAGTGCGCCCGCGATGGCGACGCGGGACTGTTCGCCCCCGGAGAGGGTGTGGATTCGATCGTCCTCGCGTCCCTCGAGTCGGACGGCTTCGAGCGCGTCGGCGACGCGGCGGTCGATTTCCGGACGCTCGAGGCCGAGGTTTTCCGGGCCGAACGCGACGTCCGCGCCGACCGTCGCGGCGACGAACTGGTCCCGTGGGTGCTGGAAGACCATCCCCACGGCTGTGCGGGCGGCCACGAGGTCGTCGGTGACCGGCGTGCCGTCGACGAGAACCGTTCCCGCCGTCGGCGTCAGTAGGCCGTTGCAGTGACGCAGGAGCGTCGTCTTCCCGCTCCCGTTCGCCCCCGCGAGGACGACGAACTCGTCGCTCCCGATCTCGAGCGAGATGGACTCGAGGACGGTGACGCCCTCGATCTCGTAGCGAACGTCGCGAAATTCGATCATCGACTAGGCGACGGGGATCCGTTCGCTTCGAACGATCGCGATCGCGGCGGCGAGTTTCACGAGGTCGAGGGGAACGTAGTACGCCATGCCGATGATGGCCGCCTCGGCGAGCGAGAGGCTCTGGACCCAGGCGAGCCACGGGACGCCGAGGCCGTAGATGATACCGAGGCCAACCAGCAGCGCCGCGGCGAGCGTCGTTTTCTGTATCGTCGCGGGGTCTCGAACCTGCCAGCCCCGGTGGACGAGGAGGCCGATAACGAACGCCGCGATCGGGTACGACCAGAGGTATCCCCCGGTGTAGTCGAACAGGTGACCGACGCCGCCTACGCCCCCGGCGAAGACCGGAACGCCGACCGCGCCAGCGGCGAGGTACAGCACCATCGAGATGACGCCCCAGACGGGCCCGAGAACCAGTCCTGCGAGGAAGACGAACAACACCTGGAGCGTGAACGGGACCGGCGAGACCGGCAGTGGAATCGATACGTAGGCGCTCGCGCCGATCAACACCGCTAACAGGGCGGCTCGAGCGAACGAGCGCACGACGTCGCCGCCGACGAGGTCGACGTTTTCGGTTGACGTAGCCATACTTCGACCCACTCGTAAACCAGATTTAACTCTTGGGTTTACGGATGGGAGCGAGAGTACAGTCCGTGGGACTCGCTCACATTAGCTCCGAGCGGCCACCAGCGTGCGACCGTCACCGATGAATAGCAACCACCGGCCAACGACCAATAGCCGCAGCCCGACAGTGACGTCGCTCGAGTCAGCGAGAAAATGCGAAAACTGCTCGAGCCGACGGGATAACGCGACCCCGTCGAGTGGCGCGGAAACCGATTCGAGCGCCGACTCAGTGGTGGTGGCCCGTCGCTTCCGCGAACGAAACGCCGAAGCGCTCCTCGAAGAGGTCCATGACGCGTTCCTCCTGGGCCTCGAGGTCCTCACCTGGATCCTCACCGTGGTGGACGAGGTGGTGGGCGCGGCTCGCGAACGAGAGCAGGGTAATGTCCGCGACGGTCTCGGCCTCGCCCTGACCCTCCTCCGCGAGGAGGTCGACCAGGCCGGTCGGGAGCGTGACTTCGTCGGCGTCGCCATCGGCTTCGATCGAAAACGTGGTCGTCTCAATGTCGTCTGTCATCGACTGACCCTTGGCGGGCAACCTTAAAGGTACTGTGCCTTTATTGCCGTCGGCGTCTAACCGTCGACCATGCCCCAGGTCGAACTCGACGAGGAGACGATCGAGCGACTGGACGCCCTGCGGATCGAAGACGAGTCCTACGACGAACTGATAATCGAACTGATCAACATCTACGAATCGAGCGAGCGGACGCTGTTCCACGCGGGCGATTGATTCGACGGAGCGACGCGCGGGCTGAAGTGAGTCACTCGAGCGGCGTCATTCCGCCGCAGTCGCACAGATCCCCTCCCAGCGGCCGTTCTCCTCGAGGCGGGCTTGCAGTTCCTCGGCGTACTCCTGGGTGAGCGCCTCGGCAGCCTCGCGCTCGGCGTCGTGGGAGCCACCGCCGCCCATCCCGAGGGCGCCCTTGATCGAATCGATGACCCCGCCGCCGGAGTCGTTGCTACCCCCCGGGGCGCCGCCCATCGCGCCGACCTGGGAGCGGACGTTCTCGAGTTCCGGCAGGATCTGGTCGATCTTGTCGGTGTTGGCGACCATCCGCGCGGTTTCGGGGTCTTCGGGATTCTCGATCTCGAACTCGGTCGCGGTCATGATCAAGCTCCACTCCTGGCTCGAAAAGCGAGAGCTCTGGACCCGCGTCGAGAACTCCCGGTCGACGGTCATGCGCTCGCTGACGATCCGGTCGGTCCACTCGGTTCCCATGCGTAACGATTAGGCGATGGCAGTATCAGGGTTTCCCTCCTCGACTCGAGCGTCAGTAGAGGACGCCGCCGAGTGGCACGTCCGCGTCGACTTCGGAGTCGGGAGTCACGAGTACCGGGTAGCCCTCGTCGCTCGGAACGCCTACGGTGAGGACCTCAGATTTGAACCCGGCAATGCGAACGCTCCCGAGGTTCGTCGCACAGAGAACCCGGCGACCGATCAGTTCCTCGGGATCGTAGTGGTAGTCGTGCTGGCCTGCCGAGCGAACGAGGTCGTCACCGGTGTCGGAATCGGACCCGGAACCGGAATCGGAACCGAGGTCGATCCACAGTTTCGTCATGTGCGGCTTTCGCGCCTCGGGAAACGACTCCGCGCGGACGATCTCTCCGATGCGAATCTCGACGTCGAACGGACTCTCCGGCATCGTCTCGAGACAGGAGCGCCAGACAGATATACGTCGGCGGTTCGCTCGAGGCAGCGAGTGAAGTCGAAGTCGAAGTCGAGGTCGAGGGATTCGTTGACAAGTCGGATCGGAGTTAGGATCGATGAAATTACTGACGAGTCGAGGGCCAGGATCGGTAAAATCGCTGATGAATCGGATCTGGACGTGGAAGACGAATGCTCGAGGTCTCAGCAGCCGTCCTCGGGCGCACCCTCTCTGAACGCGACCAGTTCCCCGTCGTGGTCGACGTACAGCGTGTCGCCGCTGATCGCCCGAACGTATCCCACTGGCGCCTCGTTCGTCGAAATCGCCCACTTCTCGGTTCCGTCGTCCTTGGACAGCGCGACGAGTTCCTGGTCGTAGTCGCCCCGGTCCCCTCTTGCCTGTCCGAAGTAGACGTAGATGGTCTCGCCGCAGATAACGGCCTGTCCGAGGTTGTACGCACAGGGGACTTCCCACTCACGCTCACACGCCTCGACGGAACCGCCGTAGAGGTTGAAAGAGTCGCCGGTGATGTAAACGTCCTCACCGAGCGTAATCTCGTGGTCCGTCTCCGACGTGATGACGCCCTTCACCTCGCCCGTCTGCGCATCGTGCACGCCCTGGTCGATGTCGGACCACCAGTCGACGACGACCGCGCTCGCGTTCGCGTGGATGGGGCTCTCGACGTCCTGATAGACCTCCTCATTTCGCCAGACTTCGTCCCCGGCTTCGGGCTCCAGCGCGAGCACGGTTCGGGGTGTCGCGGCGTAGACGACGCCGTTCGCCGCGGCGGGGGCCCTGGCGAATTCGAACGTCCCGTCCGGGCTAACGGGTGACTCGAGCGTGACCGACTCCCGTTCCCACCGAATCGAGCCGTCGTCGACCTCGAGGGCGTAGAGGGTTCCGTCGACGACGACGAATGCGGCTCCGTAGGCTACCGCGTGACGGGTGACCGAGTCCGCCGGATCGAACGACGTCTCCCACCGGACGCTGCCGTCGGATCGGTCGAGCGCCACGACGCCCTCGTCGGTGGTCAGACAGACCACGTCGTCGGCGACCGCGGGGTCGCTCGCGTCGACAGCCGCGTTCTCCCAGACGAGTGCCCCATCCTCGGCGTCCAGCGCGACGACGCCGTCGGCGGTCGAAGTGTACACCGTATCGTCGGCGGCGGCAACCGAGCCGTCGTGGTCGGCCGTCCAGACGGGGGCGAGTGCGTCCCCGTCGAAGTCGTGTCCGTCGGCGATACACCTGGTCTGTCCCGCGTCGCCGCGGTAGGATGCCCAGTCTTCGTCCATAGTGGGGTTCGGTCGGCGTGTCGGGTCCGGGAGGTCCGTATCGAGCGCTGCGTTGACATTGGAGGGGCCGTCACCGTCGTCGTCGTCTCCCGCCCCGCTCGAGGCGAGTCCGACGCCAGTCGACAGTGCTGCACCAGTTGCGAGGAAGGAACGGCGTTTCCATTTTCCCATACCTGTTCAGGGTCGAATCATCTCATTACTATCGACGTACTATCTCACAGTTGTATGCTGAGCAACTGTTCAAGCGGGTCTAATGACTGGGTAAAGACACGGCTGCCGGTGATTTCGAACGGCGCCCGCCAGCGGCAGTCGGCCCGCGCTCTCGACGGGACTCGACCGCTGGCACCGTCCGTCGAACGTCGGACGTCGCCCCCTCCCTCCACCCGAGTCGACCACCTGCGCCGCGTTCCGTTCGGAATTTACTCGAGTCGTCCTCCGTATTACACCCGAACTCACTCGAGTTCCGCGGTCGGGTTCGCCGCACCCGCTCCGCGACCCACGTTGGCGTAGCGAGTCAGCGCGGCCTCGACGAACTCGATTCCACCCTCGACGGCCGCCTCGAGGCCCTCGCCTCGAGCCAGGTTCGATGCGATCGCGGCGGAGAGCGTACACCCGGAGCCGTGGGTCGCCGCCGTGTCGATTCGCGGGTGGTCGATCGCCGTGATCCCGTCGTCGGTACAGAGGAGGTCCCGAACCGTCTCGCCGGGGACGTGGCCGCCCTTCACCAGCACAGCGTCGGTGCCGGTCTCGAGGAGCGCCCGTCCGGCGTCGCGTGCCGCGTCGTGAGTGTCGACGTCGATTCCCGTCAGGACGCTCGCCTCGTCGGCGTTGGGCGTGACGAGCGTCGCCTGGGCGAACAGCTCCCGGTAGGCGGTCTCTGCATCGGCGTCGAGCAGTCGGTCGCCCGAGGTGGCGACCATGACCGGGTCCACGACGAGCGGCGCCTCGAGGTCGGCCGCGTGCTCGGTCACCAGGTCGACGACGTCGGCGGTCGCGAGCATCCCCGTCTTCACTGCGCGAACGTCGAAGTCGTCCAGGACGGCCCGAATCTGGGCATCGATCTCCTCGAGCGGGAGGACGAAACTCGACTCGACGCCACGGGTGTGCTGGGCGGTGACGGCGGTGATCGCGCTCGTGCCGAAGACGCCGTGGGCGGCCATCGTCTTCAGGTCGGCCTGGATGCCGGCCCCGCCGCCGGAGTCGCTGCCTGCGATGGTGAGGGCGACGGGCGGCGTCTCGGGTGAAGGGACGATCATCGGTCGTCGCCTCCGTTCGCGTCCCCCTCCCCCGATCCGTTCTCGCCTCCTTCTCTCGACTCGTCCCTGTTCGAGGCCTCCTCGGCCAATCGCTCGAACGTCCCCCAGAACGGGTCCGTCCCGGGGTGGTCGATCGACTCCCCGTCGACGACCACACCCTCACCGTCCGTGACCTCGCCGACGGTCGCCGCCGGGACTCCCTCGGCCTCGAGTGCCTCGATCACGTCGTCGACGCCCTCGGGGTCAACTGTCGCGAGCAGCGTTCCCTCGCTGATCGAGATCCAGGGATCGATTTCGACGGCCTCGCAGGTCTCGCGGACGCCGGGCATGATCGGCACGCGATCGCGTTCGATCCGCATCCCGACGCCTGCCGAGCGCGCCATCTCGAACAGCCCGCCGTAGACGCCACCCTCGGTCGCGTCGTGCATCGCCGTAACGGCGTCGCCGCCGACCTCGGCCGCGAGCATCGCCTCTCGGATCGGACTCATGTCGTAGTAGCGGTCTTTGGCGGCCTCGAGCGCGTCGGGGTCCATCCGCTCTGCGAGCAAGGACTCGTACTGAATCGCCAGCAAGCCGGTCGTCTCGATGGCCGGCCCCTTCGTCACGAGGACGCGGTCGCCCGGTCGAGCGCCGTCGGGGCGAATCAGGTCGTCGTGATCGCCGACAGCGACGACGGTCGCGCCCCCGACCATCGGGTAGTTGCACCCGGCGTAGCGAGCAGTATGGCCCGTGACGACCGAGACGCCCAGCTCGCGCGCCTCCCGGTCGAACGTCTCCCAGACGGTCGCGAACTGTTCGTCGGTGATCTCCGGCGGGAGGTTGAAGTCGACGCTCAGGTACGCCGGCTCGAGCCCCGAGACGGCCACGTCGCTGAAGAGGATGTGGAAGGCGAACCACGCCGCCCGCTCGAAGCCCAGCGAGGGCATGATGAAGACGGGATCGGTTGCCATCGCCACGGCGGTGCCGCCGACGTCGACGACGCCGAAGTCGACGCCGTGTTGCGGTGCGAGTCGCACGTCCTCGCGCTCGGCGCCCAGGTTTGGGTAGAGGTACTCGTCGAAGAACTCCCGGTCGGCCTTGCCGAGTTCGTTCATACGGGAGGTATTCGTCGGTTGTACAAAGGGATGTTGCTGGCCAATCTCTCGGAAATTCGATCTTCGCTATCGTCGACGGAGTTCTACGAGACTGTTTCAAGTTGTAGAATTGTCTAATTACCTTCTAATAATAATCAATGATGGTTTCTGCGAGCGTATGGGTGAACACGATAGTGGGTCACTCGGAGAACAGTCGTTTAAATCAACGCCTCGCCGCAGGTTCCTTGCCGGTGCTGCGGGTACGTGCCTCCTTTCGGGGATCGGTGCCGGGGTCGCTACCGGCGGCGGATCCGACGGAGACGCGGAAGGTGGAAGTGACGGAGACACAGAATCGAGTGCAGGCGAAGAACTGTGGCACGTCGATTACGAAACTCCGGATCCCCTTGGTAGACCGTACTTGTCATCGGTAGCGGATGGCACCCTCTATGTGAGTAACCTCGATACCGTCCATGCACTGTCCGCATCGACGGGCGACGAAGAGTGGCAATTCAGCGTTGACGACACGGAGTTTCACGATCAGCCCATCGTGGTCGATGGCACCGTCTATGCTACGAGTCACGTTTACTCCGATCGGGACGTAGAAGACACTGCAGTGTACGCGCTGGATGCGGACACGGGCGAACAGAAGTGGCAGTTCGACGACTACGATGTGACCGTCGCACCGATACACGTGGCGGAGAACACCGTCTTCATCCCCAAGCAATTTTGCGTCACCGCAGTAGACGCGGACACCGGAGACCACCGATGGGACTTCAAGGTTGGGTACGGGATAGAAACCCAGCTCAAAGTCAAAATGGACTCTTTCGCCAAGACGGACTCCGGCACGTTCTACGTCGCTGATAGCGACGGGAACGTGTTTGCCGTGGACGTGGCTAGCGGCGAGGAAGAATGGCGCGCCGACGTCGGCAGCCGAGTGTATACCGAACTCTCGGTGGTCGATGACACGCTGTTCCTCGGAGTGTTCGACAGTGAAACTGACCAGCCGGACAACTTCCAGTACTACGTTTCCGCGCTGGACGCGACCACCGGCGAGGAACGATGGCGATTCACGGTGAATCCGGATCCCGGTACCGAAAAGCCGAGACCCGAGTTCGTGACCGTGTTCGACGACACCCTGTATGTCGGGACGGACGATTGCTACGACCATCCCACGTGTGCAAACCTGTACGCCATCGACGCGGGATCGGGCGAGGAAAAGTGGCAATTCGAGGCGAACAATTCCGTCGACACGGTGACCAGGGCAGATGGCACGCTCTTCGTTGGAACGGCGCTTGGGGAAGGCGGCGACGGCGTCGTTCACGCACTCGAGCCGGAGACGGGCACGGAACGGTGGCGCTTCCTCGCCGGTAATCTATTGGTCTCACCGATAACCGTCATCGAAGATACCCTCTTCGTCGCCAGCAGAACTGACACGGACTTCGAGGACGCCTATCGATTAAACGCGCTGGATACGACAACCGGCGAGGAGCGATGGAACTTCGTTGCCGATTCCGACATAAGCGAGCCGAGATTCGCCGATGGTTCCGTCTTCGTTTCAGCTGACTATACATCAGTGTACGCACTGGATGCGGGCGTAGAGGGATCGAGCGGAGATAGCTCGAACTGACGACGATTCGAGCGGGGCCGAAAACGAAATCGACTGCTAACGTACCCGTGCCGGAAATTCCGAAAGCGCCAGTGCACACTCGGAATACTCCGGTATCACTCGTTTGCGTGGTTCACTTCTCGGCGAGGCGTTCGAATGCCCCCCACGAAGAATCGACGCCGGGGTGCTCGAGCACGGCGCCATCGACGCGAACTTCGGGAGCGTCGCCGGCCTCCTGGACGTGCCCGATTTCTGCGACCGTCGTTCCACGACCCTCGAGCGCCTCGACCACCGCCGAAAGGTCCCCCGGATCGACCGCGATCACGAGCGAGCCACAGCTGGTCGCCCGCCAGGGGTCCATCTCGAGGGCGTCACAGACCGCTTGGACGGCCGGCCGAACCGGGACCGCCGAGCGATCGATCTCGAAGCGAGTTCCTGACCCTTCCGACATCTCGACGAGCGCGCCTGCGAGGCCACCCTCGGTCACGTCGTGCATCGCGTGGACGGGGGCCGACGCGGCGGCGGTCAGCGCGTCGCGGACGGCGAAGCTATCGTCGAGGCAGGCCCGAGCGTCCTCGAGGACGGCGTCGGAGACGTCGATTTTGTCGCCGAAAAGAGTGCTCAGGAGGGCGACGGCCTCGACGGCCGGTCCGGTGGTGAGCAAGAGTACATCGCCGGGGCGGGCGCCATCGGGGCGGACGACGGCCTCGTGGTCGCCGACGCCGAGCACCGTCGCACCGCCGACCCACGAGTACGAGATGCCGGCGTAGCGGGCGGTGTGGCCCGCCGTGATCGCAATTCCGAGATCGACGCACTCCTCGTGGATCGCCTCCCAGACGATCGCGAACTGCTCGTCGGTCATCTCCGGGGGCAAGGTAAAGGAAATCGAGAGGTGAGAGGGAGATATTCCGCTGACGGCGACGTCCGTGAGCACGATGTCCAGGGCGAACCTGGCGGCCCGCTCGAGGCCCAGATCCGGAAGAATCGACACCGGATCGGTCGCCACCACGACGGCCCGGCCGCCGACGTCGAGCACGCCGAAGTCGACGCCGTGGGTTGGCCCGAGCACGACGTCGTCGCGGTCGGCACCGAGACGGGGGGCGATCTGTCGCTCGAACACCGTCCGGTCGATCTTGCCGAGCGCGGGGTCGGAGTCGGGCGAGGGGTCGGTCACGGTCGAACGTTCTCGAGGCGGGCGCTTAGGCCTGCTGATCGTTCGCTCGAGGCGTTCTCAATTCTTCTAATACTATATATATCATAGTCATTCAATATAATTTCGATAGTAAATCACGGAGACGCGCTCAAGGCTCGACCACGTCGACGCCCGTGCAGAATAGCTGGCATCCGAACGGCCACAGCTATTACCCGTCATCACTCAGGAACCGGCATGCACGGAACTGGCGTGCCGCTGGTGACGCCGATCGGCGACGATGGACGCGTCGATCACGAGCGCCTCGAGGCGCTCGTGGACTGGTTCGCGAGCGCGGGCATCGACTTCTTCGTCCCCTGCGGCTCGACGGGCGAGGCACCACTGTTGACGGCCGACGAACGGACACAGGTCGTCGAGACGGTGGCCGACGCGACCGAGAAACCCGTCCTCGCGGGCACCGGCCACGAAGGATACGAACCGACGCTCGAGGCGACCGAGGGTGCGGCCGCGGCAGGTGCCGACGCCGCGCTCGTCGTGACGCCGTCGTACTACGGCAGCGACGACGCCGCGCTCGGGCGCTACTACCGCGACCTGGCGGACGAATCGCCGATCCCGATCTACCTCTACAGCGTGCCGAAGTTCACCGACTGCCCGCTCTCGCCGCGACTCGTCGAGTCGCTCGCGACCCACGAGAACGTCGCCGGGATCAAGGACTCGAGCGGGAGCCTCGAGTCGATCCAGCGCCTCGTCCGGTTTACCGCCGACGCCGACTTCTCGGTGCTCGTCGGCCACGGGAGCGTCTACGCCCACGCGCTCGATGCCGGCGCCGACGGCGGGGTGCTGGCAGTCGCGAACGCCGTCCCCGACCTTGCGAGCGAAATCTTCGAGACCCATTGGAACGGCGACGACGACACCGCTCGCGACCTGAACGCCGCCATCGTGGAACTCAACCGGACGCTCACGGCCCGCTACGGCGTCCCCGGCATCAAGGCGGCCCTCGCCCACCGCGGCCTCGAGGTCGGGCCCCCGCGCCGACCGCTCGAGCCGGTGGACGAGGACGCCGCAGCCGAGATCACGGCGGTGCTCGAGGCTGCGCTCGAGACCTGACGATCGGTCGTCGCGCCCGTCTTCGACGCTCGAATGACGTCCGTCGTACCGCCCTCACCGCTCGAGTGACGTCCGTCACGGGATGCTTCACCGAGAAGCATGCCAGAGATTTTATCCCATCGAGTGATCATTACGACGTATGAACGACCGGTCGATAGGCACACGAACGACTTTCTGGGAGGGGATGTCCGATGACGTGGCGCGGGACCGCTACCGGACGCTCGTCGACACGGTCGACGACGGGCTCTACCAGCTCGACGCCGAGGGCCGCTTCGAGGCCGTCAACGAGGCGATCGTCGAGACGACGGGATTCGCCCGCGACGAACTCGTCGGCGAGCACATCTCGATGCTCCTCGAGGACGAAGACGTGGCTCGAGGGAGACAAGAGATCAGGAGACAGCTCGAGGAGGGGACCGGTGACGTGTCGACGATGGAGTTCTCGGTCCGGACAGCGGGCGGCGGCGCGGTTCCCTGCGACGTCCGGATGACAGTGCTGATCGAGGACGGCGAATTCGCCGGAACGATTGGCGTCGCGCGTGACGTCTCCGAACGCGAACGCCACCGCGAACGCGCCGAATCCGCCCGGGAGACCTACCGGTCGATCACGAGCGTCCTGGACGACGCCGAGATCGGCGTCATCGTCCTCGACGACGAGTTCACCGTCGCGTGGGCCGACGAAACGATCGAGGAGTACTTCGGACTCTCGCGAGCGGAACTCGTCGGTCGCGACAAACGCACCGTCGTCGACGACGTCAGCCAGCGGGTCGCCGACTCCGAGAAATTCGCGGAACGCGTCCTCGCGACCTACGAGGACAACGACGCCGTCGAGCGCTTCGAGTGTCGCGTCACCGAAGCCGAAGAGCGGACCGGCCGCTGGCTCGAGCACTGGAGCAAACCGATCGAGACGGGTCAGTACGCCGGCGGTCGGGTCGAACTCTACTCCGACATCACCGAACAGAAGCGCTCGGAGGGCGCTCTCCTCGAGAGCGAGGCCGAGTTCGCGTCGCTGGTCGATGCCGTCGAGGAGTACGCCATCTTCCGACTCAATCCCGAGGGGCGCGTCGCCTCCTGGAACGAGGGTGCCTCGAAGATCAAGGGCTACGACCGCGAGGAGATCGTCGGCGAGCACTTCTCGAGGTTCTACACGGCCGACGACAGGGCCGAGCGCGTCCCCGAACGAAACCTCGCTACCGCCCTCTATCGAGGGTCGGTCGAGGACGAGGGATGGCGCGTCAGGTGCGACGGCACGACGTTCTGGGCGAACGTCACCATCACGGCGATCTTCGACGGCGACGGTACCCACCGGGGGTTCCTCAAAGTCACTCGCGACATGACCGACCGGCGCGAGCACGAACAGCAACTGCAACACGAGCGCGACCTGATCACCCGGGTGCTGGAGACGAGTCCGGTCGGGATCATGGTCGCGAATCCGGACGGAACGACCGTGCGGGCGAACGACCGGTTGGCGGAGATCTTCGACCGATCGGTGCAAACGATGGAAGCCTACAGCGCCGGTCAGCGGGACATGTACGACGCGACCGGCGAGTACATCCCACTCGAGGACCGGCCGATCAGTCGAGTGTTCGAGACCGGCGAGGCGGTGACGGACACGGAGATCTGGATCGAAGACGCCGACGGCCAGCCCCGGTGGCTCTCGATCAACGCCGCGCCCGTCACGCGAGACGACGGCAGCGTTCGCCACGTCGTCGCCGCGGTGACCGACATCACGCAGCTGAAGGTACAGGCCGAGCGCATCGAGCGACAGCGCGACGACTTGCGAACCGAACTCGACGACCTGTTCGAGCGGATCGACGACGCCTTCTTCGCGGTCGACACCGACTGGCACGTCATCTACGCCAACGAGGCGTTCGCCGACCTGGTCGACGTCTCGGGGCCGGAACTACTCGGCGCCCCGATCTGGGACGCCCTCCCCGAACTCGAGGCAACTGCGTGTTCCGACGCGGCCCGCGAGGCGAAGCGGACCGGAACCACGGTCGAACGCGAGGTGTTCTACGAGCCAGCCGACGCCTGGCTCCAGGTGACGATCTACCCCTCCGAGACCGGTCAGTCGGTCTACCTCACGGACATCACCGAACGCGTCCGGTCGCGTAATCGACTGCAACGCCGCACCGTCCAGCAGGCGGTCATCGCCGACCTCGGGCAGTTCGCCATCGAGACGAACGACATCGACGACCTCATGCACGAGGCGACGCGGCAGGTCGCCGACGCACTCGAGGTCGAGTACTGCAAGGTCCTGGATCTCGATCCCGTCGCCGACGAACTGCGCCTCCGACAGGGCGTCGGCTGGCAGGCGGGAATCGTCGGCACGGCGACCGTCTCTGCCACCGACAACTCCCAGGCCGGATACACGCTCATCGCGGAGGAACCCGTCGTCGTCGACGATCTCGAGTCGGAGACCCGATTCCGAGGCCCCGACCTGCTGACCGACCACGACGTCTCGAGCGGAATTAGTACCATCATCGGCTCCGCCGACGATCCGTGGGGCATCCTCGGCGTCCACGACACCAGTCATCGATCGTTCATCGACGAGGACGTGAACTTCGTCCAGAGCGTCGCCAACATCCTCGCGGAAACGATCGAGCGCACCGAGTACCGGGCGGAACTCGAGGGAACGATCGACCGCCTCGAGGACTCGAACGAACGCCTCGAGCAGTTCGCCTATGCAGCCAGCCACGACCTCCAGGAGCCCCTGCGGATGGTCTCGAGCTACCTCCAGTTGATCGAGCGCCGGTACGGCGACAACCTCGACGAAGACGGCGAGGAGTTCCTGGAATTCGCCGTCGACGGCGCCGACCGGATGCGCGAGATGATCGACGGTCTGCTCCAGTACTCGCGGATCGACACCCAGGGAGCCCCGCTCGAACCGGTCGACGCCGGTGAGGCCCTCGAGGAGGCGCTCGCCAACCTCGAGGTGCGAGTCGTCGAGACCGACGCGGTGATTACCGCCGATCCGCTGCCGTGGGTCCGGGCCGACGGCAGTCAGCTCAGACAGGTCTTTCAGAACCTGATCGCCAACGCGCTCACCTACGCTGGCGACGCCCCACCACGCGTGCACGTCTCGGCCGAGCGCGACGAATCGGACTGGATCATCTCGGTACGAGACGAGGGCATCGGCATCGATCCCCGAGAGGCGAATCGAATCTTCGACGTCTTCAACCGCGCTCACTCGCGCGAGGAAGATACCGGCACCGGCATCGGCCTGGCGATCTGCCAGCGCGTCCTCGAGCGCCACGGCGGCGAAATCTGGGTCGACTCCGAACTAGGCGAGGGTGCGACGTTCTCGTTTACCCTTCCGGCCGCGGCCGACGCCGGCGGCGACGGCGACGCCGACACCGACGAATGAGGCCAAAACCGGAATACCCGAGGATTCGTTTCGAACCAGATCGCGGCCCTCGAGATGTAGGGGCCGAAACTAAGGCGTCACTCCTCGTCGTCTCTGGTAGTCAACCGTCACTTCTGTCCTCCAATGTCCTCAGACCACTCACCCGACGACAGGATTGGGTACGATCCGGAGACTGACACGTACACCGTCTCCTCTGACTGGGCGACCGACGAATTACCCTCGGAGGCGGTAGTCGAGGCGGTCGCCGCTGCCACCGGATCGACGCCGGAATCCATCCCTCCGCTCTACGAGGTCGTCGACCCCGAGGCACTGGACCAATTGTTCGAACCGACAAGCCACGTGCCGTCGCTGCGAACGGGCGTCGTCGAGTTCCGGTTTCACGGGTGTGACGTGACCGTCTCCACCAGCGGTCAGACGACCGTCACGGTTTCCGAGCGCGATTGACGACGGGTTCCGTCACGTCCCGTTCCGCTCCGGATCGGCTCCAGGCCTCACCTTCACGAACCATCAAAGAGCATCGTGAGCAGCTTTCGCTCGGCGGTGTGGATGTGCTCGGAAAACGTCGCGGAGGTAATGTCGAGGCGCTCGGCTACCTCCTCGCCGGTACACGTTCGCGGCCAGTCGTAGTAGCCCGCCTGGTACGCGACCTCGAGCACCTCGTGCTGGCGGTCGGTGAGCTGGGCCTCCAGGACCTGCTCGAACGACGATTCCGTAAAGAGGGGCGTGACGGACCCCGTTTCGCGCTTGGAGACGAGCGAGGCGCCGTCGATCTCCTCGAGAAACGTCTCGATGACGTCGCCGGCCTCGTACGGCGACGGAATTTCGGCGACGACCCGTCCTTCGCCGTCGACGCCGCGAACCTCTCTGGGGAGCGCACCGCACGTCGCCAGCGTCACGGCGGGACAGTCGGCGGAAACCAGAAATTCGAACAACCCACCGCGGTCGTACGTCTCGAGAAGCGAAACGCTCACCGAGGCGTGGTCAGCAGCGAGGTCGTAGATTCGACTCGTCTCGGTGCCGGTGACGGTGAAGTACTCCGCGAACTGGCCGTCGTCCCGGGGAAGTAGTTTCGCTAACTCGATTTCACAGCCGTCGATGGTCGATGCCGCGACGAACGGATACGAACTATCAGAAATCGAAAACGTAACTTCGACGGCGGAGGCACTCCGTTTCGCGTTGGGAGACCGATGCATTTTTCTCACGAACAATCACACAGAGGTGAATTACTACTCTACCCCCTATATAATTTGGTTACTAGCTGTCGAAATCGCTGTCTGGCTCGGTTCACCTCGAACTCAGCTCCCCTCGAGCTACCGCGACCGTCGAGCGCCGTCCCTCGAGTACTTTTGAGGGTCGACCCCCAACCCCGAGTGATGACCGAACGCTGGCAAGCGCTATTCGACCGGGGGGAGTCGTTCGCGGTCGACCTCGAGACGATTCGAAACGAGTTCGCGAGACGGCGCGAGTTGGCTGCCGATGATCCCGGGCCGGGCTCGGGATCGAAACCTGAATCGGGCTCGGCCTCGAAATCGGAATCGGCCCTGGAACCAACATCGGAATCGAACCCGGAGGACAACGATGCCTGACCGACCCAATCCGGCACGCATCGTCGCCGACGCGGACGTACTCGCGGCGGACCTCCTCGTCGGCGGGGTGGCCAGGGACGCCCTCGACCACGTGCGTCGCCACTCCTGGATGGACCTGGTCGCGAGCGACGAACTCCTCGAGGCGACCAAATCGCTCGTCGCCGGCCTGGCCGACGCCGACCTCGCGCGGGCTCACCACGACCGACTCGAGCGCGAGTGCGTTCGCGTCGAGCACCCACCCGAGGACCATCCGGCGCTCGCCTCGGCCTACCGGGGGAACGCGGCGCACCTCCTCTCGTTCGACGAACGCCTGGGGTCGGCAAAAGCGGGAATGACCTTACAGCCGCGGGTCGCCGTGAGCGTGCGGACGCCGGACGCGTTCGCAACGGTGTTCGACGCCGAGAGTCTCTACGAGGCCATCGAGGGCGACACCTATCCGGGACCGGACCAGGATCCTCGAGCGTGAGGAAACGCGGCGTTCGCCGCCGAGCAGTCGTTCACCGGCACCGGCCCCAGGGTACGCTCGCTGCCGACTCACCGGTCGACGAGCGATTCCTGCCCGTGGTCGTCACACCAGGCGAACGCGAACAACCGCTTCGCGGGGACGGTCTCGAGGCGACGCCCGTCCTCGCTCTCGCCGGTGACGGGGTCCCAGGTCGTGCCGTCGCCGACGAGCAGCGGGCTGCCGGTCGCGTCTACGTCCATATCCACGTCCACATCCGTCGCTCGCGCGAACTCGAGGACGAAATCGGGCGCCTCGAACGCGTGGATGCCGGCCTCGCCGGCGCCGACGACGACCTCGCTCTCGCCGACCGACGCCGTCAGGACGCCGCCCGCCTCACGAACCCACGGGACGGGGATTCCGAGCGCGTCGCCGGCGCGCTCGATGCCGAGGACGACCGCTTTGGGCTCGAGGTCAGTTCGGTTCCAGGTCCGGCCGCCGTCACTGTCACCGTCACCGTCGCCGCGAAGACCAGCGAGACCGACCTCGTCGCTCGCGAAGTACCCCGCGTACGGCCGTTCGTCGTAGTCGACCGGCGCCGGGTCGTCGTTCTCGCTCGCGGCCTCGCTCTCGGCGTCGGGGACGGGCTGGAGGACTCGACCGTCGGGGTAACGCTCGAAGAAACGGTCGACCGTCGTCAGCGAGGACCCCCGCGGCGACAGTCGCGCCCCCTCGAGGGGGCCGTCGATGCAGACGCCCGCGGATTGTTTCCACTCCGAGTCCGTTTCTCGATCGTAGAGGACGAGGTCGTCGTCGGCGAGCTTTCCGCTCACGCCGAACGTGAGCCAACGACCGTCGACGACGGCGTCGTAGACGACGGCACTGGCACAGAGCGGGCACCAGGTGACGGCCATCGGGGTGCCCGACACCTCGTCGTTGACCACCTCGTGGTAGTCGAGGATCCGGAGCGGGTACGCCCGCGCGGAGCCGTCCTCGGTTTCGAGGACGACGGCATCGTCGGAGGCCGGTCCCCGGTGGTCCGGGCCGAACCGGGGATTGTCGATGCTGGGGATCGCGTCTCGGGGAATAACCTGTCTGACGTTCATACGAGGCCCTCGTCCGGATACGAGAAAAATCCAGGGTCAGCCCAGGAGGTGAATCTTCTTTCCGATGGGCAACCAAGGCCAGGTATGTACGACTCGATCCTCGTCGCCACCGACGGCAGCGACACGGCCGAGCGAGCGGTCGACCACGCCGTCTTCCTCGCCAAGACGCTCGCCGTCCCGCTGTTCGCCATCTCGGTGCTCGAGGACCGAACGGCCTACGATTCGGGCATCGTCGACCCCGAGGAGGTTCGCGAGCGACAGCAATCTCGAGCCGACGACGCCCTCGAGCGAGTCGAGGCGGTGGCGGGCGAGTCCGATGTCCCCGTCACGACCGCCCGGAAACGAGGGACGCCCCACGAGGAGGTTCTCGACTACGCGGACGAGCAGGGCTGTTCGGTGATCGTCGTGGGCGCACAGGGCCGCTCGGCGTTTCGCGACGCCTTGCTCGGAAGTACGGTCGACGCGCTGGTTCGCCTGTCCTCGAGGCCGGTGCTGGTCGTCGGCGACGGCGAGGCAGACCGAGTGACCCCGTAGAAGTGATTAGAAGGCGCCCGTGAGCGCCGATCGCCCGACGACGCTGACGAGCGTAATGAGGACCGTCCAGAGGGCGATGCTGCCGGTCATCCACGCGAGCGTGTCCCGGCCGCGGGCGCCCAGCGAGAGCGCGAGGACGGCCGCGAGGTGGACCCCGGTCGTGACGGGCGAGAGTAGCGCCAGCCCCGGTAGCCCGTAGCGATTCCAGATGCGGATCGCCCGTTTCCGTCGCGCGGAGGGTTCGCCCGAGCGGCGGCTCTCGAGCCACGACGCGACCCGGTCGGCCGCGAGGACGATGCCGTAGATCGGGAGGACGTTGCCGGTGAACGCCGTCACGGCGACCACGACCGGATCGAGTCCGAGAGCGACGCCGAGCGGGATCACGACCAGGATCTCGAGCAGGGGAGTCGCCGCGAGCGCGAAGACGAGCGCGTACTGCCAGGGGCCGCTGGCGGCGTCGAGGAGGTTGCGAGCCCACTCCTCGACGCTGGCGAGTTGGGCCTGCGCTACCCCTGAGAGCAGGCCCGTGCCCGGGTCCGGAACCGGAATGGCATCCGAAATCGATCTATCGGCAAGGCTACCGAGGGCCCCCTCGAGCGAAACCAAAGCGTCGAAAACGATCGGGTCCACGAAATTCTCAGGCCTCGATCAGAGCACGGACCAGGCCTTGCGGGCCCGGTTCCATGAGGTCAGGTCGGCGATCCAGCGGGCGGCGATGAGCTTCTTGAGGTTCTTCGCGGGGAAGCCACCGAAGGTGTCGACAGGGAGCATCTTGACGCCGTGAGCGACGGCCTCGTCGCCGACGGAGACGACCGTCCCTTTGTCGTCGTACTCCCAGGTCTTGAGCGGGCGATTGTCGATTGCGCGGGCGATGTTCTCGCCGACGACCTCCGCGGCCTGCCAGGCGGCCTGTGCGGTCGGCGGGGCGGGCTGACTGCCCTGGTCGACGATCGCCGAGTCGCCGATGGCGAACACGCGCTCGTCGGAGGTCCGGAAGTTCGCCTTCGCCTCGACGCGATTGTGCTGGTTCTCGAGGTCGGTCCCGTCGAGGGCCTCCCGCCCCGTGATGCCGCCGGTCCAGACGAACACGTCGTACTCGAGGGGGTCGCCCTCGTCGAAGTGAATGACGCCGTCTTCGGCCTCGGTGATCGGGTCGTCGGTGTGAATCTTGACGCCGGCTTCCTCGAGCAGGTTGCGCAGAGCCTGCTGGATCTCGGGGTCGTTCCCGGGGAAGATTTCGTCGAGCGCCTCGACCAAGTGAATCTCGAGGGGCGCGCGGTTCTCGTCGCGGAACGCCGCGACCTCGCCGGCGGTCTGGATGCCCGAGAGGCCAGCGCCGCCGATGACGATCTGGGCCGGTTCGCCGCGGGTCGCGTTGCGACTCGCCTCGGTGAGCTGCTCGTTGATCTCGAGGGCGTCGTCGAGGCTCTTGAGCGTCAGCGAGTGCTCCGCGAGGCCGGGGATGCCGTAGTAGGCGGTACTGCTCCCAAGCGCGACCAGCACGTAGTCGTACTCGACGTCCTCGCCGTCTGCGAGTTCGACGACGCGTTCTTCGGTGTCGAGGCCGGTGACGGTGTCGGTGATGAACCGGGTCCGCGGGTCGGCGATGTCGGCAACCGGGATGGTGATGTCGGCGCGAACCGAGGGATCTCGAACCACGCGATGGGACTCGTGCAACACGAGGTGGTAGTCGGTGTCGGAGATCCAGGTCAGTCGAGCGGTCTCGTCGAGTTCCGATTGGAGCGACTTGATCGCGCCGGCGCCGGCGTAGCCGGAGCCGAGCACGACGACGTTCTCGGTCATATACGCCAACCTCCGTATCACACCGATACAAAGGTGTTGAAACCCGGATAGGCGTGCGCACCGTTCCCACGTAGCAGAACTCTCCAGAAGCAATCAATTATTCGATGTATCTACAGGATCCGCTTCCCGAAGACACTCGCCGCCAGTTCGGCGGCCAGTTCGGCCGTCTCGTTTTGCTCGTCGAGGATCGGGTTCACCTCGACGACGTCCATCGACCGGAGGATTCCCTCGTCCTGGTCGCGTTCGTAGACGGTTTCGAGCGCCGAGTGGGCCTCCCGGTAGGTGACGCCGCCGCGGACGGGGGTCCCGACGCCGGGGGCCATTCGGGGATCGAGCCAGTCCAGGTCGAGACTGACGTGGACGCCGTCGGTCCCCGCCGTCGCCACGTCCAGGGCATCCTCGACGACCGCCGTGATGCCCCGCTCGTCGATGTCGGACATGGTGAACGCGGTCATCTCACTCTCGCGAACGAGTTCGCGCTCGCGCTCGTCGATGCTCCGGAGGCCGACGTAGGCGATCGACTCCTCGCGGACCCGCGGGGCGTGAGCCCACTCGAGGCCGTCGAACATGCCGTGACCGAGCGTCGCGGCCAGGGGCATCCCGTGGACGTTCCCGCTCGGGGACGTCGCGGGCGTGTTGAGGTCGGCGTGGGCGTCGAACCAGACGACGCCGAGGTCGGCGTCCCTGGAGGAACCGCTCATCGACCCGATGGCGATGGAGTGGTCGCCGCCGAGGACGAGCGGGAACGCACCGGTCTCCAGGGTCGCGGCGACGGAACTGGCGACGCGCGTGGTCACGTCCTCGACCTCGCGGAGGAATTTGGCGGTGCCCTCGACCGGCTGGTTCGCGTCGGGGTCGCGCTCCTCGGCACGGGGCATCGGGAGGTCACCCTGGTCGAGAACCTCGACGCCGGCGCCGGCGAGTTCGTCGGCGAGTCCCGCGTACCTGATCGCGGAGGTTCCCATGTCGACGCCGCGTCGGTCGGCCCCGTAGTCCATCGGTGCACCGATTACGTGGACAGCTCGATCCATACCCGCAGTTCTCCACCCGACGTTTAGAGTGACCCGATTTCGGATTCGAGTACCCGGTTTCACGAAACCGCTGAATACGTGGCGTTCGCGGTCGGATTCGATTGTCGGAACCTTTAGGAATAGACGCGCCTAAATTCGGACGATGATGCTGAGTGACGTCATGGAAGACTACCTCAAGGCGATCTACCAGCTCCAGGAGGGACGCGACGAGCGGGTCAAGACCTCCGCCATCGCCGAGGCGCTCAAGGTCACCTCGCCGACCGTCACCAGCATGCTCTCGAAACTCGAGGAGCGCGGTCTCGTCGACCGCGAGAAGTACCGTGGGGTGGTCCTCACCCCGGAGGGCGAGACCGTCGCCCTCGAGGTGATCCGTCACCACCGTCTGCTCGAGGCTTACCTGACCGAGCACCTCGACTACGACTGGTCGGAGGTCCACGCGGAGGCCGACCGCCTCGAGCACCACATCAGCGAAGACTTCGAGGCCAGGGTCGCCGCCGCACTCGACGACCCCGACGTCGACCCCCACGGCGCCCCCATCCCGAGCGCCGACCTCGAGGCGCCAGAGACGCCGACCGGCGATGCCATCTCAGCGTTCGAAGCGGGCGACCGCGTCGTCGTCCGCGAGGTCGCCGATCACGACCCCGAGATTCTCTCGTACCTGGCCGACCACGGCGTCGAGCCCGGCGTCGAACTCGAGATCGTCGAGGTCGCCCCCTTCGGGATGGTGACCGCGCGGCCGCTCGAGTCAGCGGATACCGAAACCCAGGTCTCGCTCCCACAAGAGGTGGCCCGTCACGTTCGCGTCGCGACGCCGGTGGACGCCCGGTCGTAATCCGTCGACGAACCGACGAACAGGAAGCGGAATTGATTACTACGGTTGTGAAGAATATGAGATAGCGATCGAAACCGTACCTGACCATCGGCTTTAAGCAAATCAATTACCAAGGATTCACCATGTCATCAATCGAGCTTACCCCGAGCCAAAAGAAAATTTTGCGCGCGCTCACCAATCTTCACTCCGAGGACGAAGATGCGATCAAAGGTGAGGACATCGCCGAGCAAGTCGACCGCAACCCGGGAACCATCCGCAACCAGATGCAGAGCCTGAAGGCCCTTCAGCTGGTCGAGGGCGTACCCGGCCCCAAAGGCGGTTACAAGCCGACCGCGGCCGCCTTCGAGGCTCTCGAGATCCAGCAGATGGACGAGCCAGCGGCCGTCCCACTCACCCACGAGGGTACCCCGGTCGAGGGCATGATCGTCGAGGAAATCGACCTCTCGAGCGTCCACCACCCGGAACTCTGCCGGGCCGAGATCCACGTCCAGGGCTCGACCGGCGACATCCACGAGGGCGACAGCGTCACCGTCGGGCCGACGCCGCTATCGAAACTGGTCATCGAGGGAGTACTCGATGGGAAAGACGACACGAACAACATCCTGATTCTGCGGATCGAGGATATGGTCGCGCCGGCAGAAGAGTCGGCCCACTGACGGTCGACGCCTCGTCTATCGACTCGTACTGGGACTCTCGAGCCACGTTCGTACTCTCGCATCACGTTCGGACACTCGTCAGCACCTCGAGAGACAGCACTACCGCTTGTGTCGAGCGTAATCGCCAGCTCGGGGGGTCGAACTGGACGCGGGCCGAAGTTCTCGCGAACCGCCTACGCGTCGACGGCACCCGTTCGCAGGTGGTGGAAGAGGTACGTCTGGGCGTACCCGGCGTACTGACCGCCGAGTCGCTCGCGGATCGCTCGAGACGTCTCGCCGTACGATCCCTGGTCGCAATCGGGGTAGTACTCCGCGATTGCGCTCCTGATCCACGTGTCGAGGGGCACGGCCTCGTCGAACCCCAGCGAGAAGAGCAGGACGCAGTCGGCCACCTTGTCGCCGACACCGACGAACCGCGTGAGGTGCTCGCGGGCGGCCTCGTACTCGAGGTCGCGGGCGTCCTCGGGGCGGGCCTCGCCGTTCGCGACCATCTCGGCCGTGCGCTGGACGTAGGGGGCGCGATACCCCAGGCGCAGGTCCCGGAGGTCGGCTTCGGTGGCGGTCGCGAGCTGTTCGGGCGTCGGGAAGGCGTAGACGGTCTCGCCACCGAGCGCGTAGGCGTCGCCGTACTCCCTCGCGAGCGTCGAGGCCATGCCGTGGATCCGCCCGACGCGCATCTGCGCCGAGCAGATGAACGAGATCAACGTCCCGAAGGGTGGGTCGTCGACCAGTCGCATCCCGTCGTGGGCCGCGTATGCCGCTCGAATCAGCGGATCGTCGGGCGCGTCCGCGGCGATCGCCTCGAGGTCGTCCTCGAGGCGCAACAGCTCGCGGACGAGCGGGTCGGCATCGGTCGTCGATTGCCACTCGAGGTCGCCGCCGGGGCCGTCGGGCTGGCGCACCCGGATCGGAACGTCGTCGACGACGGTTTGGTACCACGCCTTGGGCGCTCGACGGTCCGTGTACATCTCGCCGTCGCTTCGCGTCCAGAGGTAGCTCTGGCCGCTCTCGAGGGTGAGGTACAGGTCGAAGCCGCCCGAGAGGGCTTCGACGGCAATTGTGTCGCTGACAGTGGCTGTCGCCATCGCTCTGGTCGTGGCCTTCGTGGGTGCGGGTATGGGCCTTCTGATTTTGGCCTGGTTCGAAAATCCGGTACGAGAGTACGAGCGAGAGCGAGACAACGCCTGTGGCCCACTACGGGCGAACCTTCATACCGAATGCGATACAATAGCTCACTATGCACTGCAGGGTTGTCGTCGAAGCTGCCGTGCCGGTGTTCGACGTCGAGACGGAAGACGAGGCAATCCGTATCGCCATCTCGAAAACTGGCGAGATGCTGAACCCTGACCTGAACTACGTCGAGATCAACATGGGCGAGCGCACCTCCCCCGGCGGCGAGGAACTGCCGCCCGCGTTCATCGCCGCCGACGAGGCCCTCGTCGCCCTCGAGCTCGAGATGACCGTTTTCAACGTCGAACGCGAGGAACACGCCTCCCGCATCGCCCGCAAAGAGATCGGCCAGCGACTCGAGAACATCCCGCTGGAGGTGCTTTCGGTCGAGGTGCTCGAGGACGATGAGGATGAGGACGAGGACGACGACGACGACAGCGACACGGACAACGATAGCGACAACGAAACGTCAACCGACGAGTCGGCTCGAGACGACGAAGACGAGGCTCGCAGCGGAGACGAGGCTGACGATCAGAGCTCCGAGTCGGACGACGACGTCCTCCCCGAATTCGAAGATTTACTCGAGTGACGATTTCGAATCAGAAGCGGTAGTCGACCAATCGTCGCGCAAGTACGGAGCCAGCGTTTACCTCAAATAAAAGCACCACAGTCTATCGCACGAGAGCAGTCGACGAACGGATCCGGGACCCAAGAACGGATTCGTGAAGTGGAACACGAAGCGAGACGAAGTGCGTAGATTTGAAGTCGAAGTCGAAATCAAACGTCAGAGAGAGCCAGCCTTTCCAGTTGGCAGTGTCGTGGACTAGGGTATCGCAGGAAACTCAGTCGGCCGTGGCTGCGACGGCTTCCGCCTCCCCCTCTCGCATCGGTTGCGTAATTCCCCCAGCCAGCGCAAAAACAGCAGCTTTGTGATCGGTTTTCGATTTGTGGATCGATGTCGGTCGAATCCCAAGAGACTCGTACTCGTCGAGCGAAACCGAACAGTCCTCCCAGTTAGCACAGTGGTTCGATACTTCGGCAAGAAGGCCGTGAAGGTGAATGAGCTCTTGTTTCTTCATAACCATGCAATCATACCCACTGCAGGGTTATATTATTATCTTGAGTCTCGTTAACACGCTCCAGGTGACGATTGAACGAAATTTCGCCGTTCGAGACCATCTCGAGGGGAAATCGCTTCTCAAAAACCCCTCGGAAGGATCGGCTTAACGAGGATTTGAACGACGTAATCTGTGATTTCTGACGGAATCCAACGAGGTTTCCCGGGGACAGGGATCGACTTCGGTTGCGCGGCCGAAACTGGTCGACGGTCGGGGCGTAGAAATCGACACGAACAACTGAACGTGTCGCTCGCTGGCATTGAGTTGTAGCGAGCAAACCGATCGGTGACTGGAGCCGAAAATCGCCTCTCGAATGCGTTCCGATCGATCGACCATCAGGATCGAACTCGAACTCGAGCATCGAGCCCTCGTTCACCCCTTCGAGACGCGGCGCTCTGCACAGGTGCGCTCAATAAAGGATCCACGACCGGGCCGCCGCCGTTACCCGAGTTGTTTCAACGTTCGCAGATCGCGGTCCGTCCGGGTAAATTCGGCCATTCGCCGGGAGGCGTGGCAATTAGGACAATGAAACATCGAGGTGGAGTCGGGCAATTCCGTCGGCGTAAGTTGCCATTCTTTGACACATTCAGGGCAGACGAGTTGGACGGTCGTTTCGACCATGCTATGGCAATACACACCCACCGTCAAAAACGTTACCGCGCAAGTCAACTACCTCACCCTACACGCCTTCGACGTGTCGAGGGTGGGGCTTGTCCGTGAACTCGGCCTCGAACCCATCAGGGTAGGCGGTAAATCCGCGCTTCGGCGTCACCGTTCCAGACTTTAGGGCGAGTTGACTGTCGCCCGTCCGCCGAGACGACTGTTGGCCTCGACGGACGTACCGTAATCCAATGTTCTTCGCCGCGTTGTAGTCCGCGTTCGCTTCCGACCCGCACTTCACGCACCGGAAGTTGTTGCGCGACGGGCGATTCTCGTCTGCCGTGAATCCACACTCGGCACACCGCTTCGACGTGTACGCCGACCTGACTTGCTTCACCGAGATGCCGACCGATTCGGCTTTGTACTCGACGTATTCGTAGAGCGTTCGGAACGCCCACTTGTGACCCCACGATGCCCCGGTTCGGTCGCGGATATGGGTCAGGTTCTCGAACACGATTACGTCACAGTCGTAGCGGAGGGCTTCGTCCACGATCGCGTTGGATGCCCGGTGGAGTACGTCGCGGACGTATCGAAGCTCTCGACTGCTCGACTGTTCGAGCGTTCGGTGGGCGCTTCGGGTGCCGGTCTGTTGGAGTCCGGCACGTACCTTCTCGAATTCGCGGAGGTCGTGGGTCAACTTCCGCCCGCTGAAGAAGGAGGCGGTGCTGGTGACGGCGAGGTTTTCGATACCGAGGTCAACCCCGAGAACCGTTCCGTCCTCGGCGGTGTTCCGCTCAGTATCGTTCTTGGGTCGGCGGAAGCCGATATGCAAGAAAAACTTGCCGTCTCGGGCGGTGAGCGTACTCTCCGTGACGCACCATTCGTCCGAGTCGAGATACTGCCGCTGGTAGCCATCGTCAGCGTCGGGGAGGGCAAGCGGACACCGAACCCGACTCTCCGTCGTGGAGAGGGAGACGGTATCGTCATCAAACACCGTCATCGTCCGCGTATCGTACGTTACGGTCGGCGCGGTGAACGTCGGCTTGCTGACCTTCTTGCCTTTCGACCGGCGTTCGATACAGCCGGTGATGGCTTGTGCGGCTTGGTGGGTGGCGAGAATCGCGTGCTGACTCCCGAGGTCGGTATCTTTGCGCACAGAATCGTAGGCGAGGGGTTGCACGTCGCTCTTGGTGTTGCAATGTCCCCACGCGAGGTCCGTGGCGATTTGGCACCCCCGTTTCCACTCGGAGATGGTGTCTTCGAGCAAGTTGCGTTGCTCACTGTCTACCGAGAGGCGGGTGATTGCCGTCCGACGCACGTAGTCGTCTGCCACATATTCAATGTATTCCCGTGGCTATTTATAGGTCTCTGAAATGCCCAGCGATACGAACGCGCCCTTCCCCTCCCTACCGCTCGTTTCACTCGTGCTCGAGGAAGGGGACTCCGCGTTACCATTTAGTTGAAACGACGAGTCGATCGACACCGAGACTGCAGATACGGTCGTCGACCGACTCTATACCGTCATCGTGTCGCTGGCCTCGAGCAACTCCTTGTACCGGTTTCGAATGGTGACTTCGGAGATGCTCGCGACCTCGCTGACATCGTTCTGGGTGACCTTCTCGTTGGTCAGCAAGGCGGCGGCGTACACCGACGCGGCCGCGAGGCCGACCGGCGACTTGCCGCTGTGGACGCCCTCCTTGCGAGCCGACTCGAGCAGGTCGCGTGCCCGACGCTCGGTCTCGTCCGAGAGGTCCAGGTCGCTGATGAACCGCGGGACGTAGCTCTCGGGGTCGGCCGGCTTGATCTCGAGGTTGAGCTGGCGGACGATGTAGCGGTAGGTCCGGGTCAGCTCCATCCGGTCAACGCGGCTGACGGCGGCGATCTCGTCGAGGCTGCGCGGCGTCCCGGCCTGTCGTGCGGCGGCGTACAGCGCCGAGGTGGCGACGCCCTCGATCGAGCGTCCCGGGAGCAGGTCCTCGTCGAGCGCTCGCCGGTAGATCACGCTGGCGGTCTCCCGGACGTTCTCCGGGAGGCCGAGCGCGCTAGCCATGCGGTCGATCTCGCCGAGAGCCTGCTTGAGATTCCGCTCCTTGCTGTCGCGGGTGCGGAAGCGCTCGTTCCAGGTGCGCAGGCGCTGCATCTTCTGGCGCTGTCGGCTCGAGAGCGAGCGCCCGTAGGCGTCCTTGTCCTGCCAGCCGATGTTGGTCGACAGGCCCTGGTCGTGCATCATCTTCGTCGTCGGCGCGCCGACGCGGGACTTCTTGTCCTTCTCGGCGGAGTCGAACGCGCGCCACTCGGGCCCGCGGTCGATCTCGTCTTCCTCGACGACCAGGCCACACTCCGAACACACCGTCTCGGCGTGTTCGCTGTCCGAGACCAGTCGGCCACCGCACTCGGGGCACTGCTCGTCCTCGCTGGCTCGCGGCTCCTGTTCCCGCTGTGTCTCGCCACTGTAGGTTCGAATTGTCGTATCTGTCATGGTGTATCGACTCAGTTACTCAGAGCTCCCGGGTGGGGGGTACCAGAAGAAAACCCGGACGCTCCAGCTAACATACGGTAAGGGCGAAAGGCATATAAAGCTTTTGCCTTCTTTATAAAGAGTCATGCGAGCAGTTATGTACGTTTCGGTTAGTACATGATCGTTCGTTGCGTATCGGGCGTTCGGACGGGAGACCGCCGGTACCGTCAGACGGTAAAGAGATGTCCCTCGGTCGGCACGTCGAACAGGCCGATCCGAGCCCCGGCATCGAGCCAGGCGTGTCCGTAGGAGAAGGCCGCAAGCGCGTTCACCAGGTCGTCTTCCTCCCGGAAGTGACGGCCGTCCTCGAGATAGGATCGAGCCATCTCGAAACACTCCGCGGCAGCCTCGGCCATCGGGGTTCCCTCCGGCGGCGCGACGGTCGCCGCCTCGAGCGCCTCCGCCAGGAGGGTGCCGTAGCGATCGGTCTTCTCCTCGAGATCAGCAGGCATACGCAGTGGTCGACGGGAACGGTCGTAAACGCATCGTCATCGCCACCGTCATCGAGTGCGGACGGTCCGTTCACAGCGACTGTCAGGTCGGTGAATCGCCTCGGGACTTGACCCCGAGGCTTCCCGTTTCTATGACGTGACTTGCAGACACACGTTGAAAGTCAGGCGTGTCCGTAGCGGTCACAGTCTCCACGGGCGTGTCTTCGGGCCATCCCAGCCCTAGTTCAGAAAAGCCTCTCTGCAAAACGTTCATTGCCGCGTTCGCGTCCCTGTCTGTCTCGAATTCGCACGACGGGCAAGAGTGTTCACGCACCCAGATGGGTTTTGCTGTCTCCACACCACACGATGCACACTCTTTGGTCGTGCCTCGGGCCTCTACTTGAGCGACGTGACAACCGTACAAGTCTGCCTTGTATTCGAGGAGCGTGATGAACTGTCGCCACGCCGCATCCTGCTTGGTCCGGGCGTTCCCGTCGTTCTGAAGCATCCCAGCTACATTGAGGTCTTCCACAAACACGGCATCGTATTCGCGGACTAGCCACGTTGTGAGTTTGTGCTGGTAGTCCAGTACCTTCCGCTTGATGTGGCGCTTGACCTTTGCAACTTTTCTCCGTTGTTTCTCGTAGTTGTTCGATCCGTTCTCCTTCCGCGAGAGTTTGCGTTGCTCGCAGTGAAGACACTCGTACTCGTTTTCGAGGTCCAGCCAATCCACAGTCTTGCCGTCAGACGTGTGGATGTAGTTGAGGATGCCGAGGTCAATACCGACGCTGTTGCTCGCATCCAAGGAGTCCAGCGCAGGTTTTTCGGGAACGTGTTCGTCATCGGTTTCGAGTCCGAAGGAGATGAACCACTCGCCTGTCGTCTCTTTCTTGAACGTGACTTCTTTGACCGTGGCGCGGTCGGGAATCGGGCGGTGGTATCGGATTTTGACCCAACCAATTTTGCTGAAGCGGACGTAAGCATACCTGTCTTGGCCCCTCTTTTCATCAAGGTCGAAACCAGACTGGTTGTACGTGACGCTCCGGTAGTCGGTGGGTGCTTGCCGTTTGAGCCGACCGACTTTGTATCCTTTCTCTTTCTTCTTGTAAAGGTTCGAGAGGTTGCGGTGGAAACGAGCGACTGTGGCTTGTGCGGCCTTCGAGTGTAGTTCACTAAACACCAACCACTTGCGTTTCCACTCAGGAAGCTTATTGTTTTGGTCGTACTCACTCGGCTTGTCGCTTCCAGGACTGTGTTCGTAGTCCCAGCGGACATGGTTGTAGAGCTGGCGATGAATGGTGAGATGGCGTTCCAGTCGCTCCGCTACCTCTTGTGTCGGGTAGGCGTGGTAGCGGTGACTGTATTCCATCGCTATCTCTTGATTAGTTATATGTTTCCTTAATGGTTTGTATCCCTGCGTGTCGGTTTCGTCCTCGAGGAAAAGCCTCGGGGTATTCGCCGTGTCCGCTGATAAAGACGTAACTAGGGGGCCGTGGTATCGCCGACGATGCGACTGATACAGGCGCTCGTCCCCTCCGCCGTCCGGGACGACGTGCTGTTCGCGCTCGACACCGAAGGGATCGACTACGTGACCCTCCGGGAGAACACCGACGGGGAAAACAGCGTCATCGTCCAGTTTCCGTTGCCGACCCAGGCCGTCGAGGAGGTCCTCGAGACGCTCGAGGAGGCGGGCGTCGACGACGACTTCATCGTCGTCAGTTCGATCGAGACGGCACGGACGCCGGGCCTCGAGTCCCTCGAGGAGCGCTTCGTCAGCGGGAGTGAGTCCGACGACAGCATCTTCTACGAGGAGATTCGGACGCGGGCGCTGAACATGACGCCGAACCGCCTCACCTACTACGCGATGACGCTCCTGAGCGCGGTCGTGGCGACGGCCGGTCTCCTGCTCGACTCGCCGGCCATCGTCGTGGGGTCGATGGTCATTGCCCCGCAGGTGAGTGCCGCGCTGACCGGCACTGTCGGGATGGTGCTCAACGACCGCGGCATGATCGTCGACGGCATCTCCTCGCTCGTCGGCGGGTTGGTGGCCGCGATGGCCGGGGCGTTCGCGTTCGCCTGGCTCCTTCGCTCCGGTGCCATCGTCCCCTCGACGATCGAGATTACCGCTATCCACCAGGTGAGCACCCGCATCTCGCCCGACCTCCTCTCGCTGATCATCGGCATCTGCGCCGGTGCTGCGGGCGCGTTCGGTCTGGCGACCGCCCTGCCCGTCTCGCTCGTCGGCGTCATGATCGCCGCGGCGCTCATCCCCGCTGCGGCAGCCGTCGGCATCGGCCTGGCCTGGAACGCGCCCCTGGTCGCGGCCGGAGCGTTCGTCCTGCTGACGATCAACGCCGCGTCTATCGTCCTCTCCGGCCTCGCCGTCTTCTGGTATCTCGGCTACCGGCCCGCCGACTGGGTACCGGGTGACCTGGGCCGGAACCTGACCCGCGACCGCCTCGGCGCAATCGTTCCCGCCGTGCTCGTCCTCTCGCTGGTCTGCCTGCTCGCTGGCGGCGTCCTCTTCCATCACGTCTCCTTCGAGAACGACGTCAATGAGGAGATCCGGACCGTCCTCGACAATCCCGAGTACGACCGTCTCGAACTCGTCGACCTCCGAACGGAGTTCGTCGGGGGCGACCTGGCCACGTCGTACGAGGTGACCGCCGTGGTTCGTCGCCCCGACGGCGTCGCCTATCCGGACCTCGTCTCTACCCTCGAGGACGCCCTCGAGGATCGGACGGGCCGCCAGATTGAGGTGACCGTCGAGTACGTCGACCGGGACACCGGAACGGACCGTGGTGAGGCTCGGTTCGACTCGGTGAACCGGCCGATGACCGACCGCGGAATGCCAGGAACGCAAGGCGTTTAGGTCGCCTGTGCGTAGTACGGATACATGAGCGACGCCCCTCGAGTCGAAATCTACACCAAAGAGAACTGCTCGTACTGCGAGAAGGCGAAGGACCTCCTCGACGCCAAAGGGGTCGCCTTCGAGACGTACAACGTCACGGGTGACGAGGACCTGTTCGAGGAGATGGTCGACCGCGCCGAGGGTCGCAAGACCGCGCCCGAGGTGTTTATCGACGACGAACTGATCGGCGGCTGGGACGAGACCAGCGCGCTCGACGAGACCGGCGAACTCGACGAGCTGCTCGGGATCGCCCGCAACGACGACTGCGAGGTCATCGAGCACCGTCGCCTGCTCATCGCCGGAACGGGTATCGCCGGCCTGACAGCGGCCATTTACGCTGGTCGGTCGAACAACGAGCCCCTGGTCATCGAGGGCGACGAACCCGGCGGCCAGCTCACCCTGACGACCGACGTGGCGAACTACCCCGGCTTCCCCGAGGGGATCAGCGGCCCGGAACTCGTGAACAACATGAAGGAACAGGCCCGGCAGTTCGGCGCCGAATTGAAAAACGGCATCGTCGAAAACGTCGAGCGCCTCGAGGATCCGTCGGTCGTGGAGGAGGCCACCGAGGACTCCTTCTGCGTCGACCTCACCAACGGCGACCGCTACACCGCCGACGCCGTCATCGTCGCCTCCGGCGCCAGCGCCCGCACCCTCGGTATCCCCGGTGAAGACGAACTCATGGGCTACGGGCTCTCGACGTGTGCGACCTGCGACGGCGCGTTCTTCCGGGACGAGGACATGCTCGTCGTCGGCGGCGGCGACGCGGCCATGGAGGAAGCCTCGTTCCTCACGAAGTTCGCCGACACGGTCTACTTGGCCCACCGCCGCGAGGAGTTCCGCGCCGAGGACTACTGGATCGACCGGGTCCACGAGCACGTCGAGGACGGCAACATCGAGATTATGAAGAACACCGAACTGATCGAGATTCACGGCTCCCAGGAGGCGGGCGTCGATCACGTCACCCTCGTCCGCAACGAGAAGGGGCACCCGACCGACCGCCTCGACGACCCCGAAACCGAGGAGTTCGACTTCGACGTCGGCGCCGTCTTCTTCGCCATCGGCCACACGCCCAACACCGACTACCTCGAGGGACTGGGCATCGAGACCGACGACGAAGGCTACCTCAAGACGAAAGGTGGCGACGGCGGCGGCCAGACCGAAACCGCCGTCCCCGGCATCTTCGGTGCTGGCGACGTCGTCGACTACCACTACCAGCAGGCCGTCACCGCCGCGAGCATGGGCTCGAAGGCCGCCATCGACGCCGACGAGTACTTAGAGGACCTCGAGCGAGAGCGCGAAGAGGTTGTGCTCGAAGAGAGCGAGGAAGTTCCTGCGGCCGACGACTGACGACTGTCGGCTGATACCTGACTCCAGTCAGGAGTCGGTTCGCTCGAGGAACCGCGACTGTACGTCCCCCGTCGGCATCATACACTGCTCTTTCTTCCCGAACCAGCGATAGCGCCGGGTCGCGACGAAGTCGTACGCCCAGTCCCGAACCGGGCGTGGGACGAACCGAAACGGCGACAGCAAGGCGTAGATCCCGCCGAGATGTCTCGCCGTGCGAATGATCGCCCCCGACTTGACGTAACTGTCCTCGCCCTCGATCAGGACGACCGACTCGAGTTCGTCGGTCGGGAGACCGTGTTCGGCACACAGCGCTTTGCCCACGTCGGACTGGAGGGACGCGAAGTAGAACTGCTCTTCCGTATCGCGGGGCACGACGAACTGGACGAAGCCGTTACACAGGTTGCAGACGCCGTCGAAGAGGAGAATGGGGGCATCTGCGGGAACCTCGAGGTCGACGCTCATTGGTCGGACCTTTCGCTGGGGTGCAGTTCAGCGTTCCGATGGCGGTGATTGGGGTCGATGGTCTCAGCTCGAGATTTTCGCGGATTCGCGGGTACAAGGACCTGCTGTTCGAGTATACGTCAGAAAGTTTCACGAGTCCACGTCGATCGAAACTGAGCGACAAAGGAGACAACAAACTTATGCGTCATTGCGCGTGACACCTCGGAAACGGTCGACCCAAACGATGTCCTCGCAATCCACCTCCACTCTGGACCGGCTGTCAGCCGCCATGGATCGGTTCGCCACCGCCCTCCAGCGACGGTTCGAGATCGATCTCCGGGCGCTCGCCGCGTTTCGAATCGCTCTCGGGCTGTTGATCATCCTCGACCTGCTGAACCGCGCTCGCGATTTCCACGCGTTTCACACCGACAAGGGGGTCCTCCCGCTCGAGGCGTTGCACTCGGATTACGGCGACGTATACTCGATACACGCGATTTCTGGAGACGCCTGGTTCCAGGCGCTCCTGTTCGGTATCGCGGGCGCGTTCGCGCTCGCGATGGTCCTCGGGTACCGAACTCGACTCGCAACGATCGTCTCCTGGCTCTTGCTCGTCTCACTGCACGTTCGAAACCCAATGGTAACGAACGGCGGCGACATCCTCTTGCGCCTGCTGTTGCTGTGGGGGATCTTTCTCCCCCTTGGCGAACGGTGGTCGATCGACGCCAGGCGAATCGATCGGGAACGTTCGACGATTGCCAGCGAGGCGACGATGGCCGTGCTCTTACAGGTGTTCTTGATGTACTTCACCAACGCTATCCACAAGTGGCGGAGCGACGTGTGGATGGAAGGGGAAGCGCTCGTTCGTATCTTCCAGGCCGATCAGTTTACGATCTTGCTCGGCAACGTTCTCGCGGACCAGGTCTTCCTGTTGCAACTGTTTTCGTACGTTTGGGTCGCACTAATCGTGCTCTCGCCGCTCCTGATCGCACTCACGGGCTACCGCCGTGCTCTGCTCGCGACGCTGTTCGTCGGCATGCACCTCGGCATGCTCGTCACGCTTCGCATCGGCCTGTTTCCGCTGATCGTCATCGCCGGCTTACTTCTGTTCTATCCACCGGTGATATGGGACCACGCGACCGCCCTTGCCGCCCACGTTGGCATCGCGGCGCCGCTCCGAGCGCGAGTAGCACGACTGCAGGCGGTCGTTCCGCGATTTCCTGCAGTGGACGTCCCGATGCCGTCGCGCTCGAGTGTCCTCGAGCGCAGTCGTGGTGCGTTCTTCTCGGTCATTCCGGCGCTGCTCTTGCTCCTGGTCCTCTTCGCCAACGCCGAGGCCGTCGACTACACCGAGGTTCCCGACCCTGCAGAGGAGGTCATCGACACTGCGATGATTGACCAGAGCTGGCGGATGTTCGCACCGAACCCCACCTCGAATGCCAAGTGGTTCGTCGTCCCCGGCGAACTCGAGGACGGGTCGGAGGTCGACGCCATGCACGGCGAGGAAGTCGACTGGGATCGGCCGCCGAGCGTCGACGCGACCTACGACGGGGCGCGGTGGCGGAAGTACCTCAGCAACATGCGCTACGCCGGCAACGAGAATCACCGCTCTTACACGGCGAACTACCTCTGTCATCGCTGGAACGACGAACACGACACCCAGCTCGAGACCGTCACCATCTACGGACTAACGGACCGCGCCGAGCGGGGAGAAGAGCCGGATATCGCCCGATTCGAACTCATCGAGTACGACTGTTCGGGTGAGTTCATCCAGGAGTCCAGCTAAGACGTTCAGTTACGGAGTCGACGGTCGGAGGCCGTTGAATCCGAGCGTTTTCGGTCGAGTTCGAACGCCGTCTGTACACGTTTTTGGACTGTACGTGCCTCGAGCAATCCGTGGCTGTCTAACCGACTCGCACCTGGATCTGTCGGGCCCGACTACGGGTGCCCGTCGTCCGACTCGACGAATTGGCCTCGAGAAAGACTCGAGTACGAAGTACCGCAGAATAGCGATGCCGTGAATCGCGAGCGGTGAGCCGGCTACGATGAGCCGACTACGATGAGCCGGGTACGTCCAGAAGGGGCGAGGCCGAGAACGGGAGAGGAACAGCGACGAAAAACGCCGTCTACGCTGGCGACTGGTTGACCGAGCGGAGGCGGTGGCCACCACTCAATCGTGACGAGACGAAGCGCAGCGTCGGGTCCGGGTCGCAGTCGCCACGATTGGGTGTGGTGTGTGTCGAGCGCCGGGCGTAGCCATCGATCGGCCCACGAAGGAAACCTGCACGATCTCACAGAAACGATGCTGTTCGCGACGAGGTGAGCCCGAGGAACGTTTTGGTGTAGTTCGTGGACGGTCCGATGCGCTTTTGGACGGCCCGCTTTCACCACCAGTAGTGTTGCCTATCATCTCTCGAGTAGCGCCGTCCACGATGACGATTCCAGGACAGCACGGGGTTGGCCGTGTGGCACCGGACGTTTCCGTGAGAACTGGACGGCCCCGCCGTCAACTCTGACGACCGGCAGCGACGATCACCGAAGGCAGGTCCTTACGTCGGCAGTCGTCGGCGTCGGTGACGATGCAATAGCCGCCAGCGGGACACAAGTGAGTAGAGAGGGACGACGCACGAACTGGCATGGACTGTGACCGTGAATCGAATGCCGTGGTAGCTGTCGACGGACCGCCAGGACGGCCGTCCAGTCGTGGGGACTTTTCGTGGACGTGGAACGCGAGTGCTCGAGCGGTCGGCTACGTTCACGGTAGTGGAATCGATCGTCGCCTCGATTGGTTCTGAGCGAGGGTGGACGGAACGCCGTCGCTGATCGGTGTAGCGTTCGATAAAATGAAAACCGCGGGACCGGAACTGCTCCGGTTAGTTCAGCTGCTTAGTCCTGGCGGCGGAGTGCCAGCATCGCAGCGCCGAGGAGTGCGACGAGAGCGACAGCGACGCCGAAGCCGGGCGAACCGTCATCGCCTTCGTCGTCATCGTCGTCTTCGGTGTCGTCACCGTCAGTGTCGTCACCGTCGGTGTCGTCACCGTCAGTGTCGTCACCGTCAGTGTCGTCACCGTCAGTGTCGTCACCGTCAGTGTCGTCACCGTCAGTGTCGTCACCGTCAGTGTCGTCGCCGTCAGTGTCGTCACCGTCAGTGTCGTCACCGTCGGTGTCGTTACCGTCGGTGTCTTCACCTTCTTCGACCGTGAGGGTGCCCTCGTCGATGACCGTGTCACCAACGACGAGCGACCACTCGTAGTCATCAGCGGTGGCCTTGCTGTCCGTGCCTTCGAGCGTCACGGATTCGCCAGCGCCGACGGTCTCTTCCGCGTCGATCACGTTCTTCCCGTCGAAGACGAGCTGAACGGTAGTCGTGGCCTCCTCGTCGCCGTTGTTTTCGAGGTCAACGGAGAACTCGAGGGTGTCACCTTCGACAGCGTCCTCGGGGAGGTTCGCGGTAGCCTTCCAGTTCTCGAGGGAATCGTCAGAGTCGTCTTCGGCTTCGACGATCACGCCTGCGTGCTCGGCCTGTTCGTTGACAGCGCCGGTTGCGCGGACGGTATCGAGTTCCTCACCAACCTCGCGGTCGCTGAGGTCGAACGTCGCGACGGCGCGGTGGTCGTCACCGACTTCGGCCGTCTCGGTCATGACCGAGGTCGCGAAGCGCAGGCGGAAGTCAACTTCCGTACCTGGGGCGACGTTGGTCGATGTGGCGACTTCGGATTCTGCACTGTTGCCGATTTCGACAACGTCGTCGTCGTTGACGTTCTCGAACTCGAGCGTGCGTTCTTCAACGTTGAACTCACTGGAGACTTCTTCGTCTTCGTCAGCAGTGACGTACGGGTTGTCACTGTTGACGGAGAAGGAGACCTCCCAGGTTTCGCCAGCGTCAACGCTTTCGTCATTAGCGCCTTCGTAGCTGGAGAGGTCAGCGACGACGTAGAACGTCTCGTTCTCGGCGTCAGTGACGATCTGAGCGTTGTCAGCGTCAATGAGGTCGTTGACTTCGATGTTGTCGGCGTCACCGTAGCGTGGGTCTTCCGTGTCAGTGAAGTTGAGCGCCAGACCGTCTCCAACCAACTCACCATCACTGTTGAGCATGTAGCCGTACAGACCGTTGGCTTCGACTTGCGTCACGAAGACGTCGTCTTCGGCGAGCGTCGAGCTTTCGGTCATGTCAGCGATCACGTCTTCGATGTCAGCATCGACGGCCGTGTCCTCGGGGGCCACGTACGTCGAGATGTCGCCAGTCGAGCGGGCCTCGAGCAGGAGAACTGCTGCGTCAACTTCGTTACCGGTGTCGACGGAGTCGCCCTGGAACAGTTCCAGGTCGAAGTCAGCGGGCAGCAAGTGAGCGTTGCCCAGTTCGCTGTTCTCGTCTTTAATGGTGACGCTGTCATCGTCATCCTCCGCAGTGAAGGTGTCACCATTGTGGCCTGCTTGGTAGGTGTTGAACAGAACGGTCACTTCGCCGTCACCGTTTCCGTCCTCAACCGTCACGTTCGCTTCGTAGTTCTCGTCTTCTTCGACGAGGTTGAAGGTCGCTTGCTCAGCACCTTCCTCGAACTGAATGGTGATTTCGCCGACGTCACCAGAGACAGCCTGGTAGGTGCTCGAGTCGAAGGCGACGTTAGCGTCGGCTTCTTCGACCGAGAACGAGTCAGTCTCGTCGGAGATACCACTGTCAATCTCGGAGACGCGGACCGTGTAGTCACCCGTCTCGAGGTTCTCAATCGTGCTCAGGTCGAACTCAGCGGATGCTTGACCTTCGGAGTCGAGTGATTTGACTTCGGAAGTAGCAACGGCTTCTCCGTCGCTGTTAAGAAGTTCGAACTCGACATCCAGACCGATATTGTCTGCTTCCGCGGACACTTCAATAGTGTCACTGTCATAGTAGGACTCTGAGACATCCCCGATCTCTAGACCGAGGTCATCGAGAGTCAGAGTGGAAGTCTGACCATCCTCTTCGAACGTGACGTTGATCTGGTCACCGGCTTCGTAGCCGCTGGTGTCCAGCGTCCGAACGTGACTGTCGGCTCCGAGACCACGCGTGATGGTGCCATCAGGAGCCTCGATTTCGACGGTGTCGCCAGCAAGGTCATCGTTGACAATTGCGACGTTTTCGCCGACATAGGCCTCAGGCTGATCGTCGTTGGCCATCGTCACGGTAGTCGACTCGATGTCGTACTCGTCTTCACCGAAGAGCTCGAGAGTTGCGCCAGGCGCGAGTGCCTCGCTCAGTGCGATTTCGAGCCGGTTGTCGGTGGCAGTGAGATCGGCATCTTCCACGGGGACGTCATCTCCATTACGGTCCGTAATGGCGATCTCATCAGCTGTAAATTCGCTTGGAGATCCGTCGAAGACGATCTCAATCAATGCGTTACCGTTTGAATCCTCATAGGATACAGGTCCCTGTTCGACCGAAAGGTCGCTGTGGTTCGACGCAGCGGCGGAACCCGCGAGGGCAGCGCCACCGATCGCGACCACAGAGAGGACCATCAGCGTAGCCATGACGACTGCGCTGAATTTATCCTTATAATTGCCTGTCATTGTTATCGTTGTATTCTGTTACGGCAACAGTATCGTTCCTGCCAATCGCACATTACCGTGCGTGAGGCCATACTTACTACTGTCACCCTGGGTAGGGGTATTAGATACCGAAGAGCCATTGTTATAAATGCTTTGTGGTGGTCTCGAGGTGTGCCAACCCTGCACAATCCCCCTCAGACCCCGTTCAGCCCGGTATTAGCGCCGAACACGGTCGACGTACAACTCGAGAATACATATAAAGGCCAGTAACTGTCACGGAGTAGTGAGGGTCACGGTTTGGCTCAGGATTGACTCCAGCACTGGTGATCAGACCGAACTATCTGCCGGGAGTGAGTGTCCAGGATTGCCGAGAGGATGGAGTATTCGAGTGATCGTAAGACCGGATTACCGCTTCAACGATCCAACCAGTCACGGGAGTGGTGGCGAACGTGATGACGACGTGACGACGATTTGGCTGGCTCGAAACGAGTCGTGCACAGCGTGATCACCCGAGACCGGCTCTCGAGGGGCGCACCGCTCGAGCTGCTCGAGTTGCTCAAACCACTCGAAGTTCCCAAACTACTCGAGCCAGACGAAGCTGTGACACTACACCATCGATCAGCGAGAAGATTCGATACCGTGGAAGCGCAAAAGAGCGTTCGTGACTGTCGATCGCTCTCGAAAACTCAGTCTCGAGTCACAATCTCGATCTCGTGGCCGTCCTGATCCTTCGTGAACGCGTAGCGGTCGTCACACGACTCCGGATCGCGGTAGTCTTCGCTTTCGCGCTCGAGCAACTGGTCCCAGGCCTCGTTCAGGTCGTCCACGGAGACCGCGAGGTGACCCCAGGCGTCGCCCAGTTCGTAGCTCCGACCGTCGTAGTTGTAGGTCAGTTCGACGGTCATCTCCTCCGGGGCGGCCCCCTCCCGCTGGACGAAGTAGTTCGCGAAGGTGTCCGACTCCCAGCGACTGATCTCGTCGTACTCGAACTTCCGCGTCCAGTAGCCAAGTGCCTCGTCGGCGTCCTCGACGCGGATCATCGTGTGGTCGAGGCTCCACTTCGCCCCGTAGTCGCGCTTGACAATCTCGATCTCGTGACCGTCGGGGTCCTTGACGAACGCGTAGCGGTTCCCGCAGGACTCAGGATCGCGGTAGTCCTCGACGCCCTCGTCCATCAGCTGCTGGTAGCTCGACTCGAGTTCGTCCTCGGGAACCCGGACGGCGATGTGTCCCCAGGCGTCGCCCACCTCGTAGCTCCGATCGTCGTGGTTGTACGTCAACTCGAGGACCGCGCCATCCTCGTGGTCGTCCTCGGGACCGAGGTAGACGTTGGTGAAGGTGTCGGCCTCCCAGCGTCCCTTCTCCTCGTAGTCGAAGTGGGTGCCGTACCACTCCAGGCTCTCCTCGAGGTCCTCGACGCGCAGCATGACGTGATCGAGCGTAGCGTCCATGCCCAGAAACTCGGCCGCCGGGAGGAAAAGGCTAGCGGAGGCGGCGACCGGGGGGAGAGAAGAGGAGAAATCGACGGCGCTTTCCCGCTCCCGTGCGCGCCCACGCGTATGGACACACTCTATTTCGCCACCGGCAACGCAGGCAAACTCGAGGAGGCCCGCGAGTACCTCGACGGGCAGGCGGTCCTCGAGCAGATCGAGTACGACTACACCGAGATCCAGAGCGACGACCTGGGCGAGATCGCTGCGACGGGCGCTCGGGAGACCTACGACGCGATGACAACTGGCGACGCGCTAGCGGGCGACGGCGAGCTAGCGGGAGACGACGAGCTGGCGACCGAGAAAGCCGACATCGACGGCGTCCTCGTCGACGACACCGGCCTCTTCGTCGACGCCCTCGGCGGTTTCCCGGGGCCATACTCGGCCTACGTCGAGACGACCGTCGGCGTCGAACGCGTCTGGCGACTGCTCGAGGCCGAGGACGAATCCAATCGTCGCGCACACTTCCGCACGGTCATGGCCTACGCCGACGCCGAGGGCGTCGAGACCTTCGAGGGGTCGGTCGCGGGAACCATCGTCGCCCCGCGGGGCGAGGCGGGCTTTGGCTACGATCCGATCTTCGAGTACAACGGGCAGACGTTCGCGGAGATGATGGCCGCGGAGAAGAATTCCATCTCCCATCGCGGGCGTGCGCTGGCCGCGTTCACCGACTGGTACGCGGATCGGTAGTCCTCGGAACCCGCTCGAGTGACGAACTGGCTCGAGCGACGTGAATGAATTAGACGGTGCGAACGACTCGGACGACGCGAACGACTCGAGTACCCCGACACCCGTAGGAATCGAATACGACGGGGTACGCCACCTATACTAAACCGCGGGCGACTGGTTGGCCTCCCCGATGGAGCAACACCCACTCGCCGACCGCCGCGTCCTCGTCACCGGTGGCGCCGGCTTCATCGGCAGCCACCTCGTCGACGCGCTGGCTCCCCACGCGGAGGTTCGCGTCCTCGACAACTTCGTCAACGGGACGCGCGAGCACGTCCACGACGACGCGACCGTGATCGAGGGCGACCTCCGCGATCCGATCGCCCTCCAGCGCGCGGCTCGCGGCGTCGACGTCATCTTTCACGAGGGCGCCATCGTTAGCGTCACCGAGAGCGTCGACGACCCCCGGCATACGAACGACGTCAACCTCGAGGGAACCCTGGGCGTGCTCGAGCAGGCCCGCCTCGAGGACGCCCGGGTCGTCCTGGCCTCGAGCGCGGCGATCTACGGCCACCCCGAAAGCGTTCCGGTCGCGGAGACGGACTCCCTGCGTCCGACCTCGCCGTACGGGATCCAGAAGCTCGCCCTCGATCACTACGCACGCGCGTACAACCAGTTATATGGCCTCGAGACGGTAGCCCTGCGATACTTCAACGCCTACGGCCCTCGCCAGCAGGGTCCCTACAGCGGCGTGATCGCGACGTTCCTCGAGCAGGCTCGCGCCGGCGAGCCGATCACCATCGAGGGCGACGGCGAGCAGACGCGCGACTTCGTACACGTCTCGGACGTCGTCCGGGCGAACCTCCTGGCGGCGACGACCGACGCGGTCGGGAAGGCGTACAACGTCGGAACGGGTACGCGGACGTCGATCCGGACGCTCGCCGAGACGATCCGAGACGTCACCGCTTCGGACTCGGACATCGTCCACGTCGAGCCCCGCCCGGGCGACGTCCGCCACAGCGTCGCGTCCGTGGCTCGAGCGAGCGACGAGCTCGACTTTGCGGCACGAATCGACCTCGAGTCGGGGCTCGAGCGGCTCGTCGAAGCGGGGACGGACTCTCGAGGGGCGCAGCGGGCAGCGGGTCGACCGACGAACGAGGTCGGTGGCGAGCGAGAGACGGCCGGCAGCCGGCAGGATGCGTAGGACGTGTAGAACGTGAAGTGCGCGCAGGACAGGAAGAGTGGACAGGACGCGCAGGATGTGTCGGACGGCCCCGTCCACGATCTGGGTCAGAATTCGCTTTCAGACTCGGTAATCGTCACGGAAGCTACAACGTACGGCGACGGGAATCCGACGAAGCCTCCACGTGAGAGACTCGAGACAGCCACGGCTTCTTGGGAGTCACGCTCGCGTGCGTGTAGGACGCCGATAACTAACGATGGAGCGGCCCTACTCCCTGGGTATGGCTACAATCGACAGCATCATCGTGTTCGCCGTGAGCTTGCTCATCGGAGCCCTCGGAATCTACGTCGGGGCCAGAGTCATCGTCGACACGGAGGACTACACCTACGCCCTGGTCACGGCTCTCATCGGGGCGATCGTCTGGGGCGTCGTCGGGTTCTTCCTCGGCTGGATCCCACTCCTGGGCCCAGCGATCGTCCTCATCGCGTACCTCACGGTGATCAATGCCCGCTATCCAGGCGGCTGGATTCAGGCGGCAGCGATCACGCTCGTGGCCTGGCTGAGCGTGCTCATCGTGCTCTACATCCTCGCGTTCCTCGGCGTGACGACGTTCGACGCGGCGGGGGTCCCGGGCGTCTGAGCCGAGACTGTCGGATCGAATTGTTGAAGCCTCGATGAACGTCACACGCCGGCTCTCCCCGCGCCGGACGCGACCTCGAGGCGACCTCTCGAGTCGCCTGAGTGTCGCCGAATACAATATCACTTGTACTCTTATAAAAACTACTTTAGCGCCACGTGTCGATGATTGCTGACAGACCCCCACAGAACGGCGTATCGACCAGTCTCAACCGATTTACACTCGTCGCATGAATCCAGCCACCATCTCCAACCCGGTCGTATCCGCCCCAGCCGAGTGGTCGATCCTCGAGTGGTCGATCACCGGTATCGGTGCCCAGACACATGCACAGGTGTTCGCGCTCCAGACACGCCTCCAGGCCCAGACCCAGGGCGGCGAGGAGTCTCACCTGGCCGCGATCGTCGGCATCCTGGCGCTGGCGTTTCTGGGCGGTGGCCTGGTTCTCCGGAAGCGACTCGAGGCCGGGGCCGAGGCGGACTCGAGGGATTCAACCGAGGGCGAGTCGATGCTTACCGACCGCGAGCAGGTGTGCTCGCTGATCCAGCGAAACGGCGGGCGGATGAAGCAGTCGGCGATCGTCGACTCAGTCGACTGGTCGAAGGCGAAGGTGAGTCGCCTGCTGGCCGACCTTGAGGACGAGGGCGAGATCACGAAGTTGCGGATCGGTCGCGAGAACCTCGTGTGTATTCGGGGGAACGAGCCCACCGCGAGCCGCTCGAGCGAGCCGCCGCGCGATCCCCAGTAGGTATCGAGTACACGACGCGGTGTCCGACGCAAACCCCAACGAAATGCCTCATTTCTGCCGCGGGCGCCGGTTGGAACGGCGACGGTAAGGAGCAGTTTGTCGTTTCCCGTCGAAAGCGTTGGGCCGGTTTATGCCCGCCTTCGTCAAGTTTCGAACGCCTTTACGGCACGAGATGACATGAGCACACGAAAACACGTAGTCGTCGTACTCGTCGCCCTTATGATGCTGACGAGTGGTGTTGCCCTGGTGGGGGCGGCATCCGCATCAGGAGCGAGCCTGGCAATACAGGACGACGAGGCGAACGACACAGAGAACGATACAGCGAACGACACAGAGAACGACACTAGCGAAGCGGACAACGAGACCGCACAACCGTCCGCGAGCGTGACGTTCAGCGACCAGACCACCGACGGGACCTCCGTCGTCGTCGACGAGGTGACGATGGAGGAAGGCGGCTTCGTGACGATCCACGATAGCTCACTGCTCGTCGGCAACGCTCTCGAGAGCGTCCTCGGAACCTCCGAGTACCTCGAGGCGGGCACGCACGAAGACGTCGAGGTCCAACTCGACTCCTCGCTCGAGGAGAGCGAGACGCTGATCGCGATGCCCCACCTCGATACGAACGACAACGAGACCTACGACTTCGTCGAGACCGAGGGCGAAGACGACGGTCCCTACCTCACCGAAGACGGTGAGCCGGTGACCGATGAGGCTGCGGTGACCCTCGAGTCGGCAGAAGAGCCGGCTAACGAGACCGACGACGTCGAGGACTCGGAAGCGGACAACGAGACCGACGACGCCGAAGCTGAGAAGCCGTCTGAGTGCCCCGTCGAGGAGGATGACGGCGACGACGCTGACGACGAGCACGACGGCGTCGATAACGAGACCGACGACGCTGACGAACCACCGGCCGACGACACTGACGAGGAACCAGCCGACGACGCTGACGAAGAACCGGCAGACCACGCCGACGAAGAACCAACCAACGACAGCGACGACGCTCCCGTCATGGAGTCCGACGCTGACGCCGTCGAAGACGGCGTGACGATCGTCAACGCGAACTTCTCGTCGGTGACGATCGAGGAAGTCACGATCGAGAACGTCTACATCCTCGTCCTCGACGACGAGGAGGCGCTCGACCGGCTCGAGGAGATGCTGGGTGACGAAGAGAACGTAACCGTCGTCGACGGTGAAGACGACATGGATGGCGTCCACGATAACGAGACTGACGACGATGGTCTCGACGACAACGAGACCGACGACGGCCTTGACGACGATGACGGCCTCGACGACAATGAGACCGACGATGACGGCCTAGACGACGAGGACGGCCTCGATGACGACGATGGTCTCGACGACAACGAGACTGACGAGGACGGCCTCGACGACAACGAGACCGACGATGATGGTCTCGATGATGACGATGGCCACGACGATAACGAGACTGACGATGATGGTCTCGATGATGACGATGGCCACGACGATAACGAGACTGACGATGATGACGGTCTCGATGACAACGAAACAGACGACGGTCTCGACGACGATGATGGCCTCGATGACAACGAGACCGACGACGGCTTAGACGACAACGAGACTGATGATGGCCTCGATGACAACGAGACTGATGATGGCCTCGATGACAACGAGACTGACGACGGCCTCGACGGCGACATGGAATCGTTCACCATCGAAAGCCTCGAGGCACCGGAGAACGCCACCGCCGGTGACACCATCACGGTCAATGCGACCGTCACCAATCCCAACGACGAGGAGGCCACCCAGGACGTCGAATTCAGGCTCCAGGGCGACCTCATCGAGTCACAATCGGTGACGCTCGACGGTGACGAGAGCGATACGGTTGAGTTCGAGGTCGACACCACCGGCGTCGAGGCTGGTGAGTACGTCCATATGGTCCTCACCGACGAGTTCGGCGAGGTCGCCTTCATCGAGCTGACGGAGGAAGACGAGATGGACGACGACACCGAGACTGACGAGGACGATGCAGACGATAACGAAACCGACACTGACGACAACGACACTGACGAGACCGACGACTACGACGACAACGAAACAGACGACAACGAAACCGACGACACGGATACGGACTCCCGTATCCCGATCGGTGTCATCGGACCGGTCTAAGTACGACCGGACGTCGAATCGCTATTTTTCAGTCGCCCGTCACCGGACCCGTGAACGTGCGTCCGCTCGAGAAACTGACGAGGTGCCGAACGGACGACCGACGGAGTGAACCAGTCGACTCGCTCGAGTAGTCACAGGAAACCGATGCTCTTTTCGATCGATCGCCTCACGTCCCAGTCATGGACGCCCAGGACGACGTCACGGCATTTCTCGAGCGTCACGACCTCGAGACGGATCCGGCCTATCGCGCCCTCGACCTCGCCTCCGAGGTCGGCGAGGTGGCGAAGGAGATCAACGAGTCAACGACGTACGGGGCTGACCCCGAGGTCGTCGCCATCGCTCGAGACGAACTCGGAGATGCACTCTTCGCCCTGCTCGCACTCTGTACCGAAGTCGACGTCGATGCCGGAGACGCTCTCGAGGAATCGCTCGCGAAGTACGAACGACGGCTCGAGACGAGCGGGAGCCCGGACTCTGGATCGTGAGGAACTGACGGCCAAGACGAGCGATAAGTCGAAGCCAGGGTCGCGAACGAGGAGAGGGCGTGCGAACCCCACCCGTGACAAATGGTTTCGATTCGAAACCGGTCGACCATGCCGCGTCGGGAAGTGCTTTTAAGCGGAGGCTTCTAGGCTCGCGTGATTCCGGTGGTCCGTCGCGTCCCGAACCCGTTTCGATTGCTGATTCTCTGGATCGGCTTCGCCCTCGCTCGAGCGGGGCTGATCGAGCGCGAACGGGCCCGGCGGACGACCGACCTCGCGTGGCCGCGCATCGTCACCGGCATCGCCCGCATGTCGAAGAGCGCCGTCGACGTCGCGATGGTCGGTATCGCGGTCGGCTCGTCGGCCATCGCCGGCGTCGGATTCGCCGGCCCGTTCTGGGGGCTCGCGTTCTCGGTGGGGGGCGGGGTCGCCGGCGGCACCATCGCGCTCGTCTCCCAGCGCTACGGCGCCGAGGCCTACGACCAGCTCGGACAGGCCGTTCGCTCGAGCGTCTTCCTCGTGGTCGTCGTCTCGCTCCCGATTACGGCCACCTTCTGGCTGTACGCCGAGTCATTCATCGGACTGATCACGGACAACCCGGACGCGATTCGGTACGGATCCGACTACCTCCAGGTCGTCGCCCTCGGCATCCCCTTCGCGGGACTCAACCTCATCGGAAGCCGCGTGTTCGTCGGCATGGACGACGCCTGGACCCCGATGGTCGTCCGGGCCGGCGGCGCCGTCGCCAACATTGGGATCAACGCCGTGTTGATCTTCGGCCTCGACCTGGGCGTCGTCGGCGCCGCCCTCGGGACCGTCCTCTCGAACGTCGTCGTCACCGCGGTGTTCGCGGTCGGCCTGACCGCTGGTCGGTTGCCCGGGACGAGGGAATTTCCCGTCCGCGTCGATCCCGTCGGGAGCTACGTGGACACCCCGACGCTGCGGGACCTGGTCACCATCGGCCTCCCCGTGTTCGGGACCAACCTCGTCTGGACCCTCGCCGAGTTCCCCATGCTCGCCATCGTCGACGTCTTCGGCGAGGACACCGTCGCCGCCTACGTCATCGCCCGACGCATCTGGGGCGTCATGAACACTCCCGGCTGGGGCTTCGGGCTGGCCTCCTCGAGTCTGGTCGGGCAGGTACTCGGCACCGGCGACGAGGGGACGGCCGAGCAGTACGGCCGCGAGATCATCCGCTTCGCCGTCGCCGTCTACGCAGTCTCTGCGTTCCTGGTCTTCGTCTTCGCCGAGCAGATCACGCTGCTGTTCAGCAACGATCCGACGGATCCCGCGATTCCGATCGCCGTCTCGCTCGTCCACGCCGCCTGCGTGGCCGTCGTGCTTCGCGGCGTGTCCGGCGGTGCCTCAGGCCCGCTCAACGCCAGCGGCGACACCCGGTGGCCGTTCTACAGCCAGTTCCTCGGGATGTTCGGCTTCGCGATTCCGCTCGCGTACCTCGGCGCGAACGGCCTCGAGCTCCCGCCGCTCGAGGCCGCCGTCCCCCTCGTCGACGCCACGATTGCGGTCCCCGGCATCTCGATACCCGCGATCGGGCTGATGGGCCTGTACCTCGCGTTCGTCGCCGAAACGACCGTCCCCGCGGCGGTCAACTACTACCGGTTCTCGACGGGGAAGTGGAAGCGAATCAGCCGGTCGTACCGCCCGGAGACGCCAACGGCGGACGACTGACGGCCGAAGCGGTAACTTTCTTTCCGTTTCTCGAGACCGAAACGCAGATGTACGAGGCTCGAGTAGGAAGCGACGAGAATGACGGTCGAGTCCTGCTCGGCAAGGGGTGGCGTCGAGGGAGACGCGTCGATCGTCGCGTCCTCTGTCCAACTATTTCAAAGTCGTTTCTCGAGCGCTCGACGTCGCATCCAGCGCGAGGGGCGAGTGGTGTCCGGCGAGCGGGAAGAACGCGATCGATACGAGCGACCAGAGGAATGTGAGGACGGCGACGGATCAGACGAAGGCGACCGACGCGAGGTGATCGCTACGTGAGCGAGGTCCGCGTTCGCGTCGCCGACGCCGTCGACGCCTACCTCCAGCGCAAGGCCGTCGGCAACCCGGACGGGCCCGGCGCCGGCACCTACGCCTCGAACGCCGAGTCCGTCCTCCGTCGGTGGGCCGAGTGGCTCGAGCGCGAACACGCCGTCGCCTCGCTGTTCGACCTCGACGTCGAACACATGCGCGCCTACGCCGAGGAACTCGACGACAGAACCCGCCGAGGCGACTACACCGCCTCGACGGCCGGCACCTACTTCGCCGTCGTCAGGGCCTTCCTCTCCTGGTGCGTCCGCGGTGGCATCCTCGAGACCAATCCGGCCGCGACCGACGCCGCCGAGGGAGCCCTCCCGGTCGACGACGGCGCCGACGCCAGCGACCGATCCTGGACCCGCGAGCAGCGCGACGCGCTCGAGGCGTTCGTCCGCGAGCGGTCGCTCGAGGCCGAGGACGCCCCCAGATCCGAGCGCCTCGCCCGACTGCGCGAGTACGCGATGGTCGCCGTGCTGGCTCACTCCGGGGTCCGCGGTGCCGAACTCTTCCGGGTGCCCGAGGACGACCGCCGCACCGGGGCAACCTGGGCCGACGTCGACTTCTACTCGGGAACGATCCGCGTCCTGGGGCGATCACAGCGCCTCGAGGACGTCCCGTTGCCGGCCTCGGCGCGGACGCCACTTCGGCGCTACCGCGTCGTCCAGGATCCGCCCTCGAACGAGTGGCCGCTGTTCCCGACCCGTCACGCCCCCTCGGTCGCCCGGCGGGTGCGAACGGTCCTCGAGGAACGCGGGTTCGACACCGAGGAGATCGAATCGCTCTGTGAGAAGCACACGTCCGCGGAACTCTCGCGACGGTTCGCTATCGCGCCGCCGGCGATCACCACCGAGGGCGCGCGTTCGATCCTGAAGCGGCTGTGTACGGCCGCCGAGATCGACGTCGGTGGGGACTACCTGACCCCGCGGGGAGCGCGGACGGGGCTGGGCGAGCGAACCTATCCAGGCGAACAAGCGTCGGTGGAGACGGCCCTCCGCCAACAGTCGTCGGAGCAATCGATCGCCGTCGTCGAGGATCGGCCCGACCTGGGGCTCGGCGGTGTCGACGATCTGGTGGACGTGGAGGTGGATGTCGACGCGGGCGCGAACGCGGGTACAGACGTCGACGCGGACGAATCCTGATCGAGGCGACGCGGGCACCCCGAGCGCCCGGTGGCCCGATGTTCGAGGCTCGAGGCTCGAGATCCGGTTCCCGAGGTCAGTCCGCCGAAACGGCCCGCTGTTCGACCGTCCCCACCGCCGCCCCACCCTGCTCACAGAGCAGTTCCGTAACGTACGCCGCGACGTCGATTTTGTCCTCGAACAGCCGTTCCCGACGCGCTCGCCAGCGCGTCCTCGTCTCGGGGTCCTGGACGATTTCCCGAACCAGCTCGAGTCCCTCCTCCTCGTCGGGCGTCGACCGGAGCAGGTCGTAAGTTTCCTCGAGTTCGACGAAGTTGGTCATGTCCGTCTCGCGGGCGGCGAACGACTGGATGCGGACGGTCGGCGTCCCGAGCAGTGCCGACTCGGTCGCCATCGTCGCCGAGTCGCCCGCGTAGCAGTCGGCGAAGTAGAGCAGGTCGTGGATCAGCGTCGGCGCCACCGGCAGCTGGTAGGCCTCGAGGTCCGACGGCAGCGGGTCCGTACTCGTGATGTAGACGTCGCCGTACTCTTCGAGCATCGAGACGAGGCGGCGCTTGCCCCCGAGCGAGAGGCCACCCTCGCCGACGTCGTGGAGCGCGTCCCATCGGCGGAACCGGAGGACGAAGTACGTGGCGTCGGGGTCGACGCCGTGGGCGACCAGCGCATCCGGATCGGGTTCGAAGTAGTCCGGGTGGAGGTAGGCGAGTTCGTGGAAGCCGTCGTAGCGGACGTGGTTCGCGCCGTAGTCCTCGTCGTAGTGACGCGGGGTGGCGACCACGTGGGCGAACGGGGTCGTGATCCGGTGGGAGGTCGTCCCCTCGTTGTCGACGAAGACGACGCTCCGGGCGCCGACGAGCGGGGCGACGTGCGAGACCGCGACGCCGCCGATGGCAGTCATCACGTCCGGACCGATCTTCCGAACTCGCCGGAGCAGGCGGAGTTCGTAGGCCAGTTGCACCTTCGCGAGTTCCGACAGCGAGTCCTGGGGGCCCGTCAGCACCTCGTGGGGGATTCCGTAGGCGTTGAGCAGCGGCACGGCCAGGTCGTTCTCGCGGGCGAAGACAAACACCTCGTGGTCCCGCGCCTCGAGTTCGTCGATGACGTGGCGGTAGAAGTGGACGTGGGCGGGGTGCTGGATGGTCACGACGGCCTTCATTCCTCGGTCACCACCGTCACCGTGCCAACGTTGGCCTCGTGGTCGAGCGTCATCGCGAACGCGAGACACATCGCCCCGAGGAAGGCGTAGAGGACGGTCCAGCCGATTCGACCGGTCCGCGTCTCGGCACGGGCGCGATTGGCCGCCGCCCACCCGAACGCCGCGGTCGCCAGCAACCAACCCGCGACGCCGAGCCCGTAGAGCACCACCAGCGGGTGGAACTCGCGGACGACGTACCGTCGACCGAGTCGGCGCAGGAAGCCCGTCAAGAGGAGTTTCGAGAGCCGTGGTACGAAGGTCCGGTACTCGATGTGACTCCGTTCGTCGCCGTAGACCGCCGGCATCGACACGTCCGCGATCCGGTAGCCGGCCGTATTGAGTTCGACGAGCAGGTCGTTCGCGAAGCCGTACTCCTCGTAGAGGGCGTCCAGGTCGACGGCCTCGAGCGCTCCCCTCGAGATGGCCGTGTAGCCGTTCTGGGGGTCCATCATCTCCCAGTAGCCGCTGGCGACCTTCGTCAGGACGGTCAGGGTGACGTTGCCGAAGAGCCGCCAGTTCGACATCGACTCGCGGTGGTCGCGGTCCGCGAGGCGGTTGCCCTTGGCGTATTCGGCCTGGCCCTCGACGATCGGATCGAGCAGCCGGTGTAGCTGATCGGGGTCCATCTGAGCATCGCCGGCCATGACCGCGGTGACGTCCATTCCGTCCTCGAGGGCGCGCTGGTAGCCGGTCTTGATGGCGCCGCCGACGCCGCGGTTTCGCTCGTGGCGGATGGGAACGACCGTCGTCGAGGCGTCCTTGCTGGCCTCGTCGTCACGCTGGCCCGAGCGGTCGGACGTCTCGAGGGAGGCTTCGGACCGCTGTGCGTGGTCGTCGATCGGGCGGTCGAGTTCGCGTTCTCGCTCGATGCTGCTCAGGTCCGTCTCTGGGAGGCGATCCGTCTCGGCATCGGTGCTGGAGGCGACGCTCGAGCCGCCGTCGGGAGCCGTCCGGTCGGGTTGGTCAGAACGATCGGCCCGCCCCCCTCCATCACTCGAGGCCTGGACGGCGCTCGAGGAACCGTTTCCGTCCGTCACAAGTTGCGGGGTCGCCCGCTCGGCGTAGCGCGTGATCTCGTCCCAGGTGCCGTCCGTCGAACGGTCGTCGACGACGTACACCCGGTCGACGAACGCGGGCATCGTCTCGATCACTCGGCCGACGAACCCCTCCTCGTTGTAGGCAGGCACCACGACGCCGACGCTGTGTGCTCGGTACACGGTGCTCACCTCCGCGCAGGCGACGTACTCGGAGGGCGAGCGTCGAACTCGCGGGGAGCCGGTATCGGTACGTGGAGAGAAGTGCGTCTCATCTACGACTGAGATTCGTCCGTTCGCCCATTGTTATGCGACGCTTGCGGGAGCTGTAGTCTCGAGCTATCGTGATCGACGTTCCAGCGAGCCTCGAGCGTCGTCGGTGGCCGCTCGGAATCGATCGACTCCGGTCAGAGCACGAGCGCCAGCACGACTGTCAGGGCGAGCGTAATGAGGAGGACGCTCGTCCCGATGGTCGCCCGCAGCGAGAGCGTCGAAGGGCGGCCGCCGTCGGTTCGTCCCGTCTCCTCGAGGTCGACGAGCCACGACGGCAGGCCTCGCGTCGCCCGCTCGACGGCGAGTACGGGGTTGTTTCCGACCCAGTAGCCCGACCGTACGAGCGAGACGGCGGCCCGGTCGACCGCGGCGAACAGTTCGGTGACGGCGAGGGTCGACCACCGCCCGACGTAGTAGCCGACGGGGTAGACGATCGTCGCCGGATCCGCGATGTCGAGTTTCGAGAGTGGCTTGCGGACGAGCGCGAAGCCGACGACCGAGATGCCCAGCAGCAGGGCCGAATCGGTCAGGTGGCTCTCGCTGTAGGGGTGGAGGTGGCTCTCGCCGCCCGGATACTCGAAGGCCGTCCCCTCGATCAGCGGCAGGAAGTCGACGAAGCCCTGCCACCAGACCCCCAGGAGGAGACACGCGCCGCCGACCGAGAGCATGGCGACGGTCTGACCCGGCCGCGCGTCGGCCACCTCGAGGTCGTTCTCCCCGTGGAGGAAGGCGTAGTAGCCGAGTTTGATGAACGAGAGGAAGGTTCCGATGGCGCCGAGCCAGAGCAGGTAGTACAGGACCTGGTACTCAGGTGCACCGTAGTAACTCGGATCGGGGTTGGCCGCGTCGAGGATCATTCCCTTGCTGATGTAGCCGTTGAATCCGGGAACGGCGGTGATCGAGAGCGCGCCGAGACCGAACGCGGCCGCCGTCAGGGGCATCTCGCGCCAGAGCCCGCCGAGTTTGTACAGGTCCTCCTCGCCGGTCCGATAGATGATGACGCCGACGGCCATGAACAGCAGGCTCTTGTAGAGGACGTTGTTGAACAGGTGCCCCATCGCGCCGGCGACGGCCAGGTTCGAGGCGATCCCGATGCCGGCGACCATGTAGCCGACCTGGGCCTGGATGTGGTAAGACAACAACGCACGCATGTCGTGCTGGAGGAGCGCGAAGGTGGCGCCGTAGACCGCCATCAGCCCGCCCATGTACGCCAGCGCGAGGTCGCCGTCGCCGGGGAACGCGCGGTAGAGGACGTACGCGCTCGTCTTCGTGGTGAACACCGAAAGGAAGACCGACGCGGCGATGTGCGGGCGGGGATAGGTGTCGGGGAGCCAGGTGTGCAGGCCGATGAAGCCGACGTTGACGCCGATGCCGACCATCGCCAGGATCGTCGGGATGCCGCCCGCGATGCCGCCCTCGTAGGCGAACGTCCCCGTCTGGGCGTAGTGGGCGGTGACGGCGAACAGCACCAGCACGCCGCCGATGCCGTGGAACAGCGCGTACCGAAAGCCCGCGCGGACGGCGTCGTCGCCGTGGAGCCACACCAGCAGGGTACTGGTCATCGCCATGAGTTCCCACATGAAGACCAGCGCGAGCCAGTCACCCGCGAACGCCGCGCCGAGACAGGACGCGACGTAGAACAGCGCGAGTGCGAGTAGCCGGCGGCTGGCCTCGCTCGAGTAGGCGTAGACGACGGCCATACCGCCGAGGAAGCCGATGCCAGTCCCGATCATCCGGCTGAAGTCGTCGACGAAGAACGGCTGAACGTCGGCGAAGCCGAGGAACGTCGTCGTCAGGTGCTGGCCCTCCGGAACGAGCAGAGAGGCAGCGAGGACGCCGAAGAGCGAGAGCGCGCCGACGGCGTAGCCGACGACGCGGGGCAGGACGAGCGCGAGCAGCGCCGCCGTCAGGACGAGCAGGGGCGGGTAGGCGTAGACGAGCGTCTCAGCGGTGGCGGTCATCCGAGGACCACCTCCCCGGTGACGTTCTCGACGATGGTTCCCGCCAGCTCGAGGAAGATCGCATAGTCGGGAATCACGCCGAGGACGACGGCTCCGGTGGCGATGACGGTGATGGGCACGAGCATGAGCCACGTGCTCTCGGTGAGCGGGGTGTGGCGCGCCCAGCCGTCGGCGGGCGGGCCGCCGTGGTGTCCGTGGTCGTGGTCGCTATCGATGGGGACGGGTTCTCCGCGGGGCCCGCGACGCGTCCCGGCTCCGAACGGGACGTCGGCGTCGCTCGGGTTGGCGTCGACGGCGTGGTTCGCGTGACCGTCCGTTTCGGCGTCGGTCGTACCCTCGCCCTCGAGGCTCCCGGCGTCCGCATCGACCTCGTTCCGCCCGCCGTCGGGCTGGACGGGGTCGGCCACACGCCCGGTGTAGGACCGGAACTGCCCGCCCATCGGGAACTCGACGAGCGGCTTCGCGTCGTGGCGGTCCTCACGTTCGAAGAACGCGGTGTAGACGATTGGCCAGAAGTACGCGATGTTGAGCACACCCGAGAGCAGGAGGGTGGCCGCGAAGAGCCAGCCCCACCCGTCCAGGTAGATCCACTCCGACCCCTCGAGCCGAACCGAGCCGATCAACATGTAGAACTTGCTGACGAAGCCGGCGACCAGGGGCATACCGGCCATCCCTGCCGCGCCAATCGTGAACGCCGACAGGGTGAGCGGCATCCGCTTGCCGATGCCCGCCATCTCGCTGATGTAGTCGGTGTGGGTCTCGACGTGGATCGCCCCGGCACAGAAGAACAGCGTGAGCTTGCCGAACGCATGGGCCGGGATGTGGAACAGCGCGCCGAAGATGGTCCACGGGTGCAACAACGAGAGCCCGAGGACGATGTACGATAGCTGGGCCGTCGTCGAGTACGCCAGCCGGCGCTTGAGGTGGTCCTTGCGCATGGCGATGATGCTCGCCGCGGTCAGCGTGAACGCGGCCATGATCGCCACGGGGATGTTGAGGCCCACCTCGCCGACGCCGGGGACCGACAGGGGCAGGTCCCGGATGGTCTCGGGACCGTACACCTCGAGGATGACTCTGGCGACGCCGAAGGCGCCGGACTTGACGACGGCGACGGCGTGGAGCAGGCCGGAGACGGGCGTCGGCGCGACCATCGCGTCGGCGAGCCAGGAGTGAAGCGGCATCACCGCGGCTTTGACGCCGAAGCCGGCGATCAGGAGGTAGAAGGCCGCCTGGGCCATCGCAGGATCGGCCGCGGCGGCGTCGGCGAGTGCCGACATGCCGCCGGACTCGAAGGCGAGCGTGGGTTCCCCGACCCCCGAGGTGAGCCAGTAAACCAACACCGTGCCCGCGAGCAGGAGGACCCCGCCGCCGAAGAACGTGTAGAAGAGGTACTTCCGGCCGGCGATCCGGGCCTCATCGTCCTCGTTGTGCGCGACCAGCGGGTAGGTCACGAGCGAGAGGAGTTCGTAGAAGACGAAGATGGTGACCAGGTTGCCGGCGAACGCGATGCCGACGGCCGTCGAGAGGCTGGCCGCGAACGCGGCGAAAAAGCGCGTCTGGGCGTGTTCGTCCAGCCCGCGCATATAGCCCGCGGCGTAGAACGAGGTGAAGATCCACAGGAAACTCGCGAGCAGGGCGAAGAAGAGGCCCAGTGGGTCGGCCCGCAGGGTGAAGTCGATCCCCGAGACGAACGTGTAGCCCGTCGCCTCGCTGAGGCGCCACTGGTAGACGGTCCCGTTCATCACGCCTGGGAGCATGCTCGCGACGATGGCGAACTTCGAGAGCGCGGCCAAGACGGACCACCCCTCGCGGACGTTCGGGTGGCGGTACGAGGCGATGATCAGGGCGACAGTGACGGCCGAGACGAGGACGGCTGCCAGCGGTCGCGGGTCGGCAACGGCGTGTTCTACCATCAGGAAGACACCTCCAGGACGCTCTCGAGGAACGGGGTGAGCACGTCGACGAACAGTTCACCGGCGAACCCGAGCGCGACGGCGAGGACGGCGGCGAGGACGAGCACTGCGAGAGTGCCGAACGGGACAGACTTTCGGGTCGTGATCCTGGCGCGCTCGAGGCCGGGGCCGTGGTTGGATCCGGCATCGGCGCCAGCGCCGGATCCCGGACGCCCCCCGTCGGTCGCTGCCGGAGTGTCGTGAGCCGGTTCGACCGCCGAATCGATAGGTGGGGTGACGTACATGGTCTCGAGCAACCGGGCGACGTAGGCGAGAGTGAGCATGGTGCTGAAGAGGATGACGGCGGCAACGGGCCAGGCCTGGGCCTCGACGGCACCGATGGCGATGTACCACTTGCCGACGAAGCCGACCGAGGGCGGGATGCCGACGAGCGAGAGCAAGAGGACGGCCATCGCCCCGGCGACGAACGGCTGTCGACCGGCGAGGCCGGCGTACTCGTCGACCGTTCGGGCGCCGTGAGCGATGGCGATCCAGCCGACGGCGACGAACAGGCCGGCCTTCGTCAGCCCGTGGCCGACGAGGTGGATAAGCGCGCCGGAGAGCGCCTGCTCGGTGAGCACGCCGTAGGCGGCGACGATCAGCCCGAACTGGGACACCGAGGAGTATGCCAGCAGTCGCATGACGTCGCGCTGGATCACCGCGAGCGTGCTCCCGGCGACAACGCTGAGACAGCCGATGGTCACGACGACCGCCGACGCGTTGGGCGTCGAGGCGATAAATCCGGGGCCGTAGACCCCGAAGAGGACGCGCCCGAGGGCGTACGCCGAGGCCGTCGAGACGAGCGCGGCGATCACCGGCGTCACCCCGTCGGGGGCGTGCTGGTAGGCGTCTGGCTGCCAGCTATGGAGGGGCCACTGGGCGACCTTGATCGCGAAGCCGATGACGATAAAGGCCAGACCCGCGCGAGCGAGGGTGACGTTCTGGCCCTCGAGTTCGGGAATGGTCGCGGCCAGGTCGGCCATGTTGAGCGTCCCGGTTCCCATGAACAGGAGGCCCACGCCCATGAGGTACAGCGAGGCCGCGACCGTCCCCAGGATCAGGTACTTCAGAGCGGCGACCGCCGACTCGGGGCCGTCGCCGCTGGCGACCAGCGCGTAGGTCGCGAGGCTCGTGATCTCGAGGAAGACGAACAGGTTGAACACGTCGCCGGTGAGCGTGATCCCGAGCAGGCCGCCGACGAGCAGCAGGTAGGCAGTGTAGAACGTGTTCCCGCGCGGCCCGTTCGTCCGGGTGTGGAGGAGGACGCCGAACGCCGTTCCGGTGATCAGGAGGGCGATCAGGGTCGACAGCGGGTCCGCGACGAGTTCGATCCCCATCGGGGCCTCGAAGTTCCCGAGCACGTGAATCCGGGCGACCTCGCGGTTCGTCCCCTCGGCGACGAAGACGTCCGACGCCAGCACGAGAACGGCGGCGAACAGCCCCGCCGTCGTAATCGTTGCGACCGGCCAGCCGACGCGGTCGTATCGAAGGCCGAGCGCGATCGGCGCCAGCGACAGCAGGATGGGCGCGACGATCAGCAGGACGACGAGCGTCTCGAGGCTACTCATCGCTGCGCACCTCCCGGAGGGTGTCCTCCCGAAGCGTCCCGTACTCGCCGTGGATGCGGACGATGAGCGCGAGGCCGACCGCCGTCAACGCGATGCCGACGACGATGGCGGTGAGCACGATCACCTGCGGGAGCGGACTCGCCAGCGGCGCGTCCGTCCCCGTTTTGAGAATCGGCGCCCGGCCGCCCTCGACGTAGGCCGTGGCGACGAAGAACAGGAAGATCGCCGACTGGAACAGGTTGACGCCGATCAGTTTCTTCACGAGGTTCTGGCTGGCGATAGTCATGTAGAGCCCGATGCCGAGCACGACGAACACCAGGACGTAGGCGTAGTGGCTTGCGAGTAGCTCAATCATCGGTAGATCCCTCCGTCTCGTCGAATTCGTTGGTCGCGAAACCCGCTGCCGTCGCGAAGAACAGCGTGACGATCACCCCCGAGACGATCAGGGCGATGCCACCGACCTCGATGGCCTCCATCCCCCACTTTTTGGCGATGCCGATCGACTCGAAGCGCGCGTACTCGAGGAACGCGCCGTCCAGGGCGATGGTCGCGAGGCCGATCCCGACGAAGACGGCGACCCCGCCGGTCACGAGGGCGACGATGGCGCTGTTTGCGAGCCACTGTCGGGTCGGCTCGATTCCGAACGCGAAGGCGATCATGAGGATGGTGACGCCGACGATGGCACCACCCTGGAAGCTCCCGCCGGGCGTGTTCGCCCCGTGTAGAGTCATGAACAGACCGTAGGTGAGCGTGAACGGGGCGATGATCCTGACCGCCACGAGGATGACCTGGCTCTCGGTGTAGGTGTCCTCGAACCCACCGTTGACGGGTTCCCGATCGCTCATCAGACGAACACCTCCCGTTTCAGGACGAGCAAGGTGGCGACGCCGGCCGCGAAGACGACGACCGCCTCCCCGAAGGTGTCGAAGCCACGGTAGGCGGCCAGGACGGCCGTCACCGCGTTTTCGGCCCCCGTGTCCGTGTACGCCGACTCGAGGTACGCCTGGGTCACCTCGGCGTTCGCCCAGATGGGCGCCTCCTGGGAGCCGACGGCGTACATCTCGGGCAGGACCGCCGTCACGAGCACGAGGACGAACGCCCCGACGACGACGAGCGAGGGCACGTGAATCGACTCGAAGCGGTCCTCGGTCGTCGGACGGGCCGTCCGGGCGATGGTGAGCAACAGGAGCACCGTCGTCACGCCAGCGCCGATGGCGGCTTCGGTCATGGCCACGTCGGGCGCGAGTAGGAAGGCGTACAGGATCGCCATTCCCAGGCTGTAGGCGCCGAAGACGACGATGGCCGAGAGGACGTCCCGGAACAGCGCGGTCGCGACGGCCGACAGCAGGACGAACGCCGCGAGGGTGTAGGCGACGGCGCTCATCGCGAGTCACCTCCCGTGTCGTCCTGGTCGCGGGCGTCGTCGGCCGTCCACGGATCGATACCGACGTCGGAGGCCGAACGCGCGATGGCGTGGGCGGCCGTCGGGTTCGTGACGAAGACGAAGAACAGCAGGAGGACGGTGTACGCCGTCGCGTGTTGCCATCCCAGCGCCAGCGCGACCGCCGCGAGCGTAAAGCCGGCGCCCAGTGTGTCCGTCTGGGAGGCCGTGTGCGCGCGTGTGTAGACATCTGGAAGGCGGATGACGCCGATCGCCGAGACGAGCGTGAAGAACACACCCGCACAGACGAGGGTGACGATGGCCCAGAAGCGGATCGTCTCGATCACAGCACTCCACCTCGTTCGACGGTGAACTTCGAGATGGCGATCGCCATCAGGAAGTTCAACAGGGCGTAGATCAGCGCGATGTCGAGGTACCACGGCTGCTCGAGCGCCACCGAGAGCAGCGCGAGGATGACGACCGTGTTCGTCCCGAGGACGTTGACCGCGAGGAGACGGTCCTGGGTCGTCGGGCCGGCGACCGCGCGGTAGAACATGACGATGGCGAGCACGACGAACACCGCGGCGGCGGCGAGGAAGATCTCGCTGAGGTCGGTCGGCATCATCGTTCGTCACCTCTTTCGGTGGAAGACCTGGAGTTCGAGTCTGGGTCAGCGTCAGTGTCCGCATCAGCGTCCGCGTCGAGAGCAGGCTCCGGATAGACGACCTCGGCATCTTCCCGTTCTCGAGGCGACGCGATGGCCGCGGACCCCCGGCCGTAGAAGACGAACCGGATCGCTCGCTCGAGGCCGCCGTCGAACAGATCGTCCTGTGCGGCAGGGATCAGCGTGTGGACGATCAGCGACTGGTCGTTCGCCCGGACGGTCAGCGTCCCTGGCGTGAGCGTGATGCTGTTGGCCAGCGCAAGCAGCGGCAGGCCGCTCTTGACGCGGGCGTCGACGCGCGTCAACGTGGGCTCGATCGGCATCGAGGGCCGAAGGATGGCGATCGAAACCGCCACGTTGGCTTTGACGATCTCGTAAAGGAGGTAGGGAATGTAGAGCAGAAAGCGAACCAGCAACACGGGGCCGCGCGTGATCGACGGCTCGTGGATGAACGTGACCTGCGAGAGCGTCAGCGAGACGATTCCGGCGACGGCGACGCCGGTGACGAGGTCGAACCAATAGGTCGGATCGCCGAGGATCAGGTAGAAAATGAACGAGATGCCGAAGAGACCGAAAAAGCGACGCCAGCCGCCGGTACTGACGAATCGCGCGTGCTGGGCTGGCCGGTCGACCGGCGCTTCGTCGAATGGCAGGTCGGTCCGTGTAAGTTCGCGCTCGAGCGGTTGCAACAGCGGCGCGGTCGCCCCGGGCTGGTACTCCGGATCGAGGACGAGTCGGTCCAGGTCGTGTGCCTCGGCATAGGCCGCGAACGCGTCGGCGTAGTCCTTCGGGCCGAAGAGGTACTCGTCGGCGCCGATGATGGCCGTCTCGACGATAACGGTCGCGTCGACGTCGTCGGTGTCTTCGCCGACCCACGTCGCCGCGCGCTCGAGCAAACGCTCGGCGGCCTCGAGTTCCGCGCGCTCCTCGGGGACGTCGGCCTCGAAGGGGACGGCGACCACGAGGTGACAGACGAGTTCCCCGGGGCCGGACTCGGACTCGAGACTCGACTGGACCGCGTAGGCGACCGTCTGGCGGACGGTGGACGACTCAGAGAGCGGAACGAGCAGGCGGTCAGCCGCCACGGTGGCTCCCTCCGGTCGAGCGCCCGTGCGGGTGACACGCTCGAGTCGCCCGGGTTCCGGCCCCCGATCCGGCTCCGAAAACGACGCTCGAACGCGTGCGATATTCGTTACTCATGGCGCTGGTGTCTGATAGTCGACTCAAGCGGTAGCCGCAGGAAAACTATTTCGTTATCCGCCAGATGGAACGGGGATTTTTTCGGGTTCCGGAACGCGTTTCCTGAATTGGGGTTTCGAGTCCTTTAGGTGTTTTCCCACTGGAGGACTAGGCGATACTCGATGACGCTGTACTCGCGGCTCCGGCCGCTGGCGTTCGCGCTGCCGCCCGAAACGGCTCACGACGCCGGGAAGGCGGCCCTCCGGGCGGCCCAGTCGACGTGGCCGACCAGATGGGCCCTCGAGGCCGCCTACCGGTACGAACACCCCGCCCTCGAGGTCGAGCGGTTCGGGACGACGTTCCCCAATCCCGTGGGCGTCGCCGCGGGCTTCGACAAGAACGCGGAGTGTACGCACGCCCTGGCCGCCCTCGGATTCGGCTTCGTCGAAATCGGGACCGTGACGCCGTACGCCCAGACCGGCAACGAGCGCCCGCGCCTGTTCCGCCTCCAGGAGGACGAGGCGATGGTCAACCGGATGGGATTCAACGGCGACGGGATGGATCGGGTCCGAAAGCGGCTGGAAGCCGACGGCACGCCCCGGATTCCCCTCGGCGTCAACATTGGAAAGATGAACACCTCGAGCGAGCGCGAGGCGATCGAGGACTACCGCCGCGTCTTCACCAGACTGGCGCCGTTCGCCGACTACGTCGTCGTCAACGTCTCCTGTCCGAACACGCCCGACGAGTTCGACGAGAGTTCGCCCGAGCACCTCGAGGCCATCTTCGAGACCCTCCACGCCGAGAACGACGCCGACGTCCCGCTTCTGGTGAAGATCGGTCCCGATTCGCCCGAGGAGTCGGTCCTCGAGTTGCTCGAGATCGTCGAGGCCCAGGGAGTCGACGGGATCGTCGCTACGAACACGTCGACCGGGCGCGAGGGCCTGCGCTCGCCCGCGAGCGAGGAGTGGGGTGGGCTGAGCGGTGCTCCGCTGCGGGATCGCTCGACGGACGTCGTTCGTCTCCTGGCGTCGAACACCGACGTGCCCATTATCGGCGTCGGCGGCGTCGACTCCGCCGAGCGCGCCTACGAGAAGATCCGCGCCGGGGCTTCGCTGGTGCAACTCTACACTGGTTTCGTCTACAACGGGCCGTCGACGGCGAGGGAGATGAATCGTGGGCTCCTCGAGTTGCTCCGCGAGGACGGGTTTTCGTCGATCGAAGACGCTGTTGGGGCTGACCTCGAGTGAGATATCGATTTTCGGGTGGCGACGCTCTCGTGCCCCGTCAGTCCACGATGAATTCGGCGTCGACGGAGTGGAAATCCTCCCCCTCGAGCGTCTCGTTTGCGACGTACTCGCCCGACACGGGATTGGTCACGCCATCGATTTCGACGCGCACCTCGCCCTCGACCGACGTGTTGTAGACGCCGTTGAGGTCGAACGTTGCGGCGCTTCCGGCGTATTCGTCCGAGTTGACGGCGATCTCGTCGACCGTCCCGTCCCCGTTGCGGTCCATGTAGACGGTCACGTCGTCGTTCGTGAGCCCGTCTACGCTGGTTCCGTCAGGATAGTCGACCGTGATCGTGTCGACCTCGCCGTCGAAGTCGGCGGACGGATCCGCCAGGGTCCACGTGTGGTAGGACTCCGTACCCGCCGTTGCCGGGTCGGCCTCGAGAACGTCGGACCGAACGTCCGTTTCGGCGGTGAACGCTCGAACGGATCCGTAGGCGGTGTAACCGTGGTTGGACTCCACGACGGCGCGGAACTCGTACTCGGCGCCCGCTTCGAGTCCGTCGACGTCCTCACTGAACGATCCGGTATCCTCGAGCAGGCGGGTCTTCGTGGTGTTCACGAGGTCGCCCGCCCGCCCCCACTCGAAGGAGACCTCGCCCCAGTCGGCGCCGTCGAGGTCCTCGAGCGTTCCGTTCAGCGTCGCTGACGCGTCGCCGACGCGGGTCGCCGCGTCCGTCGCGACGGTCAGGTCGGTGACGTTGTATTCGGCGTCGATCGAGAGGCTGTCGTCGCCCTCGAGCGTCTCCGTCGCGACGTACTCGCCCGACTCCGGATTCGCGACGCCGGCGATTTCGACCCGCACCTCACCCTCGACCGACGTGTTATACCGACCGTCGAGGTCGAACGTCGCCGCGCTTCCGGTGTACTCGTCGGCGTTGACGGGGATCTCGTCGACCGTGCCATCGCCGTCCCGATCCATGGATACCGTCACGTCGTCGTTCGTGAGGCCGTCCAGACTGGTCCCGTCGGGGTAGTCGACGGTGATCGTATCGAGCTCGCCGGCGAATTCGTCGGCGGGGTCCGCGAGCGTCCACTCGTGATCTGCGTCGGCGCCGGGATCGTTCGGCGACGCACGCAAGACGTCCGTTCGAATACCCTTGCCGCTTTCGTAAGCCGACCAGAGGTGGAAGTCGGCGGTGTTCAGCTGACTCGTTTTGAGAAGCTTTCGACTATCGCCGGCGTAGTTCGTGTCGTCGCGAACGTCGTCGTAGTTTAGCCGGAGGTCCGACCCGAGGCCCGCGGCGAGGTCGTCGAGATTGGCTCGTTCTCCGGCGGTTTCGCTGCCGCTGCCCATCAGGAGGACGACACCTCCCTCGTCGACGTAATTCTGCACCTCCGTGATTTCGGCGTCGCTCCACGCCTCCGGGCTACAGGAGGCGACGAGCGCGCGGGCCTCCGACAGGCTGTACCCGTATCCGTTCCCGTACTCATTGATGCTGTGGAGTTCGATACCCAGCCCCTCGAGGTGGCGCTGGTAGTAGGCGGTGTCTTCGGCCGACACCGCATTGTCCTGCTCGAAGGTTCGGTGGCCGCCATCGACAAGCACCGGCCCCGAGGGCTCGTCGCTCCCGTGCAGGTGGTCGATCAGGTTCGTGACGAACGTGAAGTGGTTCAGGTCGGCCGACTCGCCCTCCCAGCGCTCGTTTATCGTACAGCCACCGAAGTACGCGAGGTTGCGCGACTCGTCCACGCCGACCATCGGAATCGCGTCGTAGTCGACGGTGCTCGAGGCCGTGTTCTCCTGGACGGCGGTGTCCTCGGCCCAGACCGGCACTCGCGAATCGGGGACGGGGCCGTCCGTCGTCCTCACGCTCGAGGTGTGGGGATGGAACGTCGCCGCGACGTCGTCGTTTCGCCACTCCGAGACGTGGCCATCGTCGGCGACCCAGAGCCCGCGCCCGGCCGCCCGGGCGGCTTCCTGGGCCTCGAGGTACTCGTCGGTGTTCGTCAGGCTCGCGGCGTACACCCGGGCGTATCCCTCCTCGAGGGTGAGTTTGTTGTACACCGTGTAGGTGCCGTCGCCGGCTCGGTCGTACCGGATCTTCGCGAGGAGACGGCCGAACTGATCGATTTCCTCGGAGGCGCAGTCGACCTGGACCTGGCAGGCCGAACCCGCCGGGAGTTCCGTCTCGGCAAAACTGGTGGCCTCGTTGCCCCAGTGCTCGAGGTGCGCCTCGTCCTCGATGAACTCCCACTCCTCGATCTTCTCGTAGCTCGTGTTGCCGGTTTTCTCGGGCGTGTCGTGCCCGAGCGTGCGGACGTTGTACTCCTCACCGGTCTCGTACACGTAGACGTCGAAGGTGTCACCGTCGACGACGCGTGTGATCTCGGCGTCGTACCAGACGCCACAGTCGAGCGCGGAATCGGCAGCCTGTGCCGGTTGCGCTGCGGCCAGCCCGGCGAGCGTGCTCGTGACGGTTTTAATGAAGGTACGCCGTTTCACAGTGTAACACGGCAGTGATTGTCTGGCGACTGAACATCAATATTCCGACAAATAATACTATGTTGTTAAGTATCATTCTTATTTAAACCGGCTATAGTCACTCCTGAATTACTTCTGAAGAAGGCTGAGAGAAGGTGTCAGCCACACATCAATATAGCAGTGCTCGAGTTCGACGCACGTACTCGACTCGGGATCGAACAGCACATCCCGAGGAACGTCGTACTCGGTGCTCTCGGATGCTTAGAGCCCGATGTTCAGCGCGTAGGGCCAGGCGGCGTTGCTGACCGCGAGGAACGCGAGGGCCGCGCCCGCGCCGTAGACGTTCTTGAGGAATGCCGTCATCTCGTTCTGGGCCTCTTCGCCCTCGACGTTCCAGAAGTCGTGCATCTTCAGCGCCGAGACGACGAGGAACACCGCGAGCGCACCGGCACCGATAGCGGGGAACACGCCCGCGATGAGCGAGAGTCCCCCGAGGACGAGGAGGACGCCGCTCAGCACGACGGACGCTTTCGGTGCTGGCAGGCCCTTGAACTCCGCGTAGCCGGCCATCCCCTCGACGTCGAGGAAGTGATTGAATCCCATGAACGCGAGGACGCCACCGAAGATCACGCGAGCGAGCAGGAACGCCACGTCGGCGCCGGCAGACTCGAACATCAGGCGCTCACCTCGAGGTCGCGGGTGGTCGTGGGACGGTTCGATCCGTAGTTGCAAACTGGTTTCATTGCGTTACCAGGTACGAATTGGAACCTATATATCGGTTCCCGGACATGCATGCAACCGGGTTACGGTGACGTTACCGACGTTTCGTCCCGATGCAACGATCGGATTTCGAAGACTCGATTCGATTCCGAGACCGCTCATTCCATATAGCCGAGGCCCTTCAACCGATCCTCGACGCCGGAGAAGTCGTCGTCGACGCTTTCTTGGTCGCGCTCGCTCGTGACGTCTCGGCGGGCGACCTTGGTCCCGGTGGGTTCGGCGTCCGGTCGGAACGCGTCGAAGAGAACCCGGCCGTCGGCGTTCGTGGGGACGGGCTTGCCGATCCCGTGGAGTAGCGTGGGGGCGACGTCAACGACCCGCGCCCCTCGTAGCGTCGCCCCGGGTTCGATCGAGGGGCCGCGACAGAGCATGATTCCCTCGGGGCGATGGCTTGCGGCGGTCGGCGACGGGTCGCCGAACGGCTCGTCGGAGATGGCGTTGCGCCCCTCGTAGCGGTTCGTCCCGTTGACGATGAGGTCCGGCGAGTCGGGGTCCGTCGGGAAGAGGTCGTCGCCGTCGTAGACGACGAAGACGCGCTCGCCCGCGTCGTCGGTAATCGACTCGAAGAGGTCGGTGAGTTCGGCCTTGAGCGCCGGGATCTCTCGCGGCGAGACGACGCCGTGGTCGAACCGATCCGAGTCGTTGACGTAGAGGTTGCCCGCGTCGTGGACGAACGCGACGGTTCGCTCGTAGTCCACGTCGTAGAGGGCGTGCTGGCCGGGGATCTGCTCGGCAACGGAGTCGAGTAGCTGGCGCGGCAGCTTCGAGACCAGGAACTCCTCGGAGATGCCGATCCGGTTCAGCGCACTCGAGACGCGTTCCCGGGAGATTCCCAGGCTCGCGAGCGCGCCGCGGGTTCCGTCGTCTTCCTCCTCGAAGAGGTACCCTTCCCGCTCGAGGAAGTGATTCGGGTAGGCGAGTTCGTCGATGGGCCCGAACCCGTGATCGGAGACGACGTAGAGGTCGGCGTCGTGCTCGTCGGTGTAGTCCATCACCTCGCCGAGAATGTCGTCGAGTGCCCGGTACTGCTCGAGGATGCGGTCTTCGTCCCAGATGAGATGCTGGAAGCGGTCGGGCGCGGTGTAGACGAAGAAGAACAGCTCCCAGTCGTCCCGACGCTCCATCAGCAGTCGCATCAGTTCCCGGCGCTTCCGGAGGATGTCCGAGACCGCGACCTCGAACTCGTCGAGGCGGTCGGCGTAGTCGGGGTAGTTGAGACTGATCTGGTAGTCGGGGATGCGGTCGACGATTTCGTCGGCGAGTTCCGGCGGGTGAGTGAAGTCGTGCTCGAGCGAGGGCGTCATCATCCCCGCGACCACCTCGCCGTCGATGTCGGTCGCGGGGTAGGTCATCGGGACGTTGCCGACGACCGCGGGGCCGAGTTGCTCCCACAGCGGCGGCTGCTTGCAGTCCCGGCTGGTGTACATCCGGTGGGAGTACGACGAAGAGAGCTGCTGAAAGCCGTAAATCCCGTGTTTATCTGGCCAGACACCGGTCGCGATCGACGGCCACGCCAGCGGCGTCGTCGCCGGACGCGTGCTGTCGAGCGGGCCCGACGCCCCCTCCTCGCGCAGTCGGGCGAAGTTCGGGAGCGTTCCCTCGTCAGTCCAGCGTTCGATCAAGTGCCAGGGGACGCCGTCGAGACCGAGCACGAACGCTCGCTCGGACGCCGTCGTCGATGTAGATCCGCTCATGATGATACTCGAGGCGTTGGTGACGCCTGCTGTCGCTGACAAGGCGTACGGAGGCCTTTGTTATCCAGCGACTGTCCCCTGGAAACCGCCACGAACGGAACACACTCTCCCGTTCGAGACGGTTCACTCGATGGGTACTACCGCGGGATTCGGCGGGAAGCACACCAGGGATACACGTTTCAACCCGGCCGGGCGCGAACGGCCACAGCGGGGTGGCAGGCCGTCCATAACAAAACCGTTACGAGAGAATCCACCAGCCATGTTCGCTCCCGTCGACGCCCCGAGTCGCGACCGCGAGCGGGTGGCAGGTGACCGTCGTGGGTAGCGTCGTCGTCTCGGTCGATGCCGAACTCGGCTGGGGTTTTCTCGACCTCCACCCACCGCCGGCCGACCGCATCGAGCGCTGCCGACACGGCTGGCACGCCCTCCGCGAGGCCTTCGAGGCCTACGACATCCCCGCCACGTGGGCCGTCGTCGGCCACCTCATGCTCGAAGACTGCGACGGCCGTCACGTCGACCACCCCGCTCCAGCGGGCTGGTTCGAGCGCGAGCGAACCGACTGGAAGGATCGCCCGGACCTCCGGTTCGGTCCCGACCTGGTCCGGTCCGTGCTCGAGTCGCCGGTCGACCACGAGTTCGCGAGCCACTCGTTCTCCCACGTCCTCTTCGGCGCCCCGAGCACTGATCGGGACCTGGCTCGCGCCGAGTTCGAGCGGGCGCTCGAACTGGCCGATGAGTGGGGGCTCGAGTGCTCGTCGTTCGTCTACCCGCGAAACGACGTCGGCCACCGGGCGGCGCTCGCCGAGGCGGGCTTCACCGCCTACCGGGGCCGAACGTCGACGCCGGAGGGATTCCGGGCGGTCCTCGACACCGGCCTGGGCGGGCGCTCGGTGCTGGTCGAACCGACGGTCGACGAGCACGGCCTGGTGAACGTGCCGGCCTCGCTGTTTTGCTTCGGATTCGAGGGCGTCGCCAGGACGGTCGCCGAGTCCGTCTGGACCGATCCGATGGTCGTGACGGCCCGTCGAGCGATCGACCAGGCCGTCGCGGCCGACGACGACCGACTCTGTCACCTCTGGCTCCATCCGAACAACCTCACGACCGACCGCGACGACGAGCGGATGCGAGCGATCCTCGCCTACATCGACCGGCAGCGTCGAGAGACCGACCTCACCGTGGAGACGATGGACGAGGTCGCCGCTCGAATCGGCGAGTCGACCGAGGACGCTGACGAAAGCGAGAACGCGGACGAGGAGGGACTCGAGACGAGCATCACGCAAACCGTCGGTGGCGACGACTAATTTAGGTCTGCGAGCGAACGCGGGAACAACGACGCCGTTCTCGTGATTCGGACAGCCTGTCGATGATATCCTGGTTATAACTATAGAAACGATAGTGAAGAGTTTCGGTAGGGGACGCTTACTCGTCTACGATCGCCTGTGCTCAGGATCGCGTCACTCGCGTTCGCTGCTGGTCTACTCGCTCGAGCCCCGTCACCGACTCGTAGACGTCGAGGACGGCGTCGGTCGTGCGCTCCAGGCTCACCTCGCGGGCGGCCCTGCGGCCGTTCGACCGAGCACCCGACTCGAGGATCGACGCCAGGCCGTCGACCAGGACGTCGTCGGCGTCGGCCACGCACGACGGGAAGACGCCCTCGAGGCGTTCGCGCACGTCACCGACGTCGACGGCGACCACCGGGAGGTCGCAGGCCATCGCCTCCTTGACAGCGTTAGGCGACCCCTCGCTGTGGGAGGTTAGCAGGAGGGCGTCGGCGGCGTTCATGTAGTGGGGCATCTCGTCGTGGTCGACGCCCGAAATCGTCCGCAGGGAGACGGGGCGCTCGAGTCGACCGTCGACGCGGTCGACGATCCGTTTCGCCCGCGGATAGTTCTTCACCGACCGGTCGGGCGCGTAGGGGAACAGAACCGCGTGCTCGTCAGTGGGCCAGCCGACGCGATCACGGGCGGCCGCCTGCGACCACGGCCGGAAGGTCTCGAGGTCGACGCCGTCGGGGATCACGCGACACTCCCGACCGAGGGCATCGGCCATCGCCTCGGACATGACGATTACCTCGTCACAGAAGGGTGCACAGAAGCGACTCACGGGAGCGACGGGGCCGTGGACGTCCGATCCCCAGAGCGAGCAGACGACCGGCACCTGTCGTTGGGCGAGCGCCATCGGGGCCGTGAGCCCGTAGTGGGCGTGGATCAGGTCGTATTCGTGATCCAGTTCGCGGCGCACCGTCCGAAAGAAGCGGAGGTACTCGAGCGGCCCGCGAGCGTTCTCGCCGGTCGCGTCGCCGGCGACCGACAGCGTCTCGAATCGAACGCCGCGGCGCTCGAGGGCAGCCTGTTGCTGGTTCAAAAACGGCGCGTCCGCGGCGTTCGTCAGCGTGAGTACGTCCATTCGGCCGAGAGACCACCGGGAACGTGCTTTGTTAGGAACGGCCTTCGCCACGAGGTTGGCACCTGAACCGAGTCGTCCCCCGGTTTAAGGCTCTACCGGGCACGACTCGAAACGGGTCTGTCGACGTCGAACGTCAGCCTCGAGCGTCGACGTCGAACGTCGAGCGACGTCCGTCAGACGTGGGTCACACCCAAGCCGGTTGACGAACTCGAGGCTACCAGGAGTTTCGGTTCCAACAACCACATATAAATACTATCTATCGATTGTCGACGAAACGCTTATACTGGTGAACATTGAAGCGGCTGTCAGGACGATCAATGTCACTCTCCGATCTATTCACTGGACTTCTGCCGGGGACAGACGCCGAGCCGGAGTCACCTGACGCGCCACGCGGCGCCCACGTGGACGGGCCGACGACGGTCGTCTACGAGTGTCGAAACTGTGGAACGACAGTCGACCCGAAGACGAGTCGGTGTCCCCACTGCGATCACGACGAGATCGTCGAGTACCCCATCGACTAAACTCGAGGAAGCGAAACGCAGTCTCCTTAATACTGTCGCGTGAACGGACCGTATGGACATCCGTCTGGACGACGTCAACAGGCGCATCATCCACGCCCTCATGGAGGACGCGCGGTCCATCTCGGCGCCGATGATCGCCGACGAGGTGGGCGTTTCGGCGGCGACGATCCGCAACCGAATCGGGCAGCTCGAGGAGGCGGGCGTGATCGAGGGCTATCACGCGAACGTCGACTTCGAGCGCGGCGACGGCCGGTTACGTAATCTCTACCTCTGTAACGCCCCGGTCGACGACCGCGAACGAATGGCCCACCAGGTGCGACTGATTCCCGGCGTGATCAACGTCCGCGAGCTCATGACCGGCCGGCGAAACCTCCACGTGCTCGCCGTCGGTACAGACACGAACGACCTGCGCCGAATCGCCCGCGAAATCGCCTCTCTCGGGATCGACATCGAGGACGAGGACTTACTCCAGGCCGAACACTACCAGGCCTATCGCCCCTTCGGCCCCGACGACCGGACGCCACAGCCGCTCTCCGATTACATCAGCCTGACCGGCGGCGCCGAGGTCGTCGAGGTGACCGTCGCCGAATCGGCCCCCATCGCAGGGCTCTCGCTCGAGCGCGCCGCCAGGGAGGGCGTCCTCGCCGACGACGTGCTCGTGATCGCCATCGAGCGAGACGACGCCGTGTTGACTCCTCGCGGCGACACCGAGATCGAACCCGACGACCTCCTGACGCTGCTCTCACGTGAAGGCGTGACCGGGGACGCGCTCGAGGCGTTCGAGGCGGGCGACCGGTAGTTCCACGGACAGGATACCTCGGCCTCGAGCGAGACTAGCGGTAATCGAACTCCTCAAGGCGCTCCCCCAGACGCGCGTCGTCGAACGTGGGATCGTCGCAGGCCGTACCGTGAGCGACGTTCGCGTACGTGCCGTAGCCGACGGGAGCAGTCGTCAGCGCCGACGGATCGCGTCCGGTCATCAGATTGGGAATCGGACGTCCCAGCGTCGCCATCACCAGCGGCGCGACGTCCGCGGCGGTGAGACAAACTGGTTCCGGGGACTCCCGGATCGTCGGCCCGGACGCGAAGAACGTCCCGACGTCCGTTCGCGTCACGCCCTCGAGTCGCGTGAACCGTCGCTCCGCAGGAGCGGCCGACAGCGAGCAGTCCGTCCCCGCAGTGGAGACGAGGACGTCGGGCGCCTCGCGGGCGAACGGCCCCCCGTATAGGTGCTCGCGTCGACAGGCGAACTCGAGGGCGGGGTTCCCCCTCGGGTCCACGAGGCCGGTCAGCGCCTCGAGCACCCGCGTGCGGGTCTCCTCGTACGTCGAGTTGACGACCCGACCGTAACGCTCCCGGCCGGCGACGTTGAGGCGGACCCCTGCACCGGTCTGGCTCGGGAAGAACGCCTCCGAGATCGCCCACCGATACCCGTCGGCGTCCCGATGCCTCTCGTTCGCTTCGCCGCCGAACGCACTCCTGACGACGCCCAGTATCGACTCGAGCGCCCCCGACAGTCGCCACCGGCAATCTCGTGCGTCCCGCTCGAGCAGGTCGCGATCGGCGAGCACCTCGTTGACGTGGACGCGATACCCTCGCGAGCGCTCGACGCCGAGCGGCGAACACCCGATGACGGTCGATTCTTCAGGAGTGGCCTCGAGGACGTCCTGGACGAGTCGATCCGCGGCCCGGCACGCAGCCTCGAGGGCGCGGTCGCCGGCGTCCGCGTCGACGTCCCCGAGGAGGTCCGGATCGGCGACCGGAACGTGGACGAGCGCCAGCTCCCAGGACTCGCCCTCGAGCAGGTCGCGGGCGAGGCGACGTCTCGTCTCGAGGAGCGTCGGCACCTGAGCCGGATCCTCGATGTCCCGAAGTGTCCACGGCGAGCCGGGTGAGCCGGACGGGAGTCTCGCGTCCGCGGGGGCACTCGATGTAGGGCCGTCGAGTGACTCCACGGGGCGCCGTCCAGGAACCACGACGCCAGTCACTGGCCCCGGTGGGTCGGTCATCGGCAACCCGCAGGCCACCGTGGACGCGCCCTCGCCGGTGAGGTACGCCCAGAGGGTCGGCCGACGAACATCGACGGCGGAGGCTGGCCGGCGCTCACCGTTAGGATAGTTCGCGCGGACGACGTCGTCGAAGACACCGTGGTAACTCGGGTCGGTCCCCGTCAGCAGCGACGTCCAGGCGCTCGCCGGACTGGCCGGGACGGTCGACTCGAGCGACCCCGAAACGCCGCGGGTTCGGAGGCCGGAAACGGTCGGCATCGCGTCGGCGAAGCGTTCGAGGTGTCGGTTCGTCACGCCCTCGAACGCGAAGACGACGGTCTTCACGGCGACCACTGCCGATCCCTCGAGGGCGAGACCGCGCGCCGGCCGACGACCCGCTTGAGCGCGAACAGTTCGTTCATGCGCACACGGACGACTAGCGGTGGTTTCGTTATTCTGCGACTTCCAGCGGGTCGGGACCGGTTACGGTCGCTCGCGGTCGGCTAGTCGGTCCTTCTCGACCTGTTCGCGATCGGATAACCGGTCTGCGTCGGCGCTCTCGATCGACGAAAAGTGCGAGCTACCGCCCGGTCGCATCGAACGTCGCCGGACGGCCGATCGTCGAGGTGTCAGTTTCGGTCGGCAAGTCGCCGTCGATGACCGTCGGCCGGCCGTCGCGCGCACCGCCGAGCGTGACGACACGGTGGTCCGTGTTCGACAACGAGAGCACGTCTCGGCCGTCGAGGACCACCATCGGCTCGAGGTCGGCCCACGGGATACGCTCGAAGGCGTCCTGGGGCGTGACGAGGATCGCCGCGTCGAACGTCGGCCCCGACACCAGGCCCTCGACGTCGATCGCTCGAGCGCCGAAGTCGGCCGGGTCGACCAGTGGATCACAGCCCCAGACCTCGGCGCCGCGCTCGCGGAGGGACTCGACGACGCCGATGGCGGGGGAAGCCCGGGTCTCCTCGACGCCCGGTCGGTAGGTGAACCCGAGGACGAGGACCGTGGCGTCCTCGAGGCTGCCGGCGGGTTCCTCCCCGTGGCTATCGCGTTCGCTTTCGTCCGTACCCGAATCGTTGAGCGCCGCCTCGAGCATCGACACCGTGCGCGCGGGCATCTCGCGATTGACCTCGCGGCCCAGTTCGACCATCGAGAGCGGGGCCTCGGTCTGGGCGAGCAGGAAGTGCGGATAGTAGGGGATGCAGTGCCCGCCGACGCCCGGACCCGGGTCGTGCAGGTGACACATCGGAATGTGGTTGGCCGTTTCGATCGCCTCGCGCACCGAGATCCCGAGGTCGTCGGCGGTGCCCGCGAGCTGGTTCGCCAGCGCGATGTTGACGTCGCGGTAGACCCCCTCGAACACCTTGACGGCTTCCGCCGTCGTCGCGTCCGAGACCAGGTGAACCGCGTTGGCTGAGAGTTCGTCGTAGACCAGCGCGGCCGCCTGCCCGCTCGCCTCGTCGACGCCGCCGACGACCTTCGGGTACTGCCCGCGGATGTCCCGCAGGGCCGTCCCCGAGGCGGTCCGCTCGGGACAGAACGCGACGCCGAAGGAGCCGGGCTCGAGCCCGCTTCGGGCCGCAAGGTGAGGCGCGATGACGTCCCGGCAGGTGCCCGGCGGCAACGTGGATTCCGCAATCACCAGGTCGCCTGGCTCGAGGCCGCTGGCGACGTCCTCGAGGACCGCCTCGATAGTCGAGAGATCCGGTTCCGGTTCGTCGCCGTCGGTGATCAGCGTCGGAACGATGATCACGTGGACGCGTGCCTCGCTGGCGGCGGCAGCCCCGTCGATCGTCGCCCGCAGTCGACTCCGCGAGACCTGTTCGGCGACGAGGTCGTCGAGACCGGGTTCGCCGCCGACGTGGCTCCGGCCGCCGTTCACCGTTTCGACCACGGTGGGATCGACGTCGACGCCGGTGACGGCGCCCGTTCCCTCGGCGAAGACGGCGGCGAGCGGGAGTCCCATCTTGCCGAGGCCGTACACCGCGACCGGAACCGATCCGCTCGTCAGCGCCCGTCGCTTCGTGGCTTCGTCCTCCGGCCCGCCATAGAGGGCCGTCGTCGCCCGACTCATCGAGCGACCACCTCCTGATCCTCGTCGGCGACGAACCGGTCGATCCGTTCGACCATCTCGAGGGCGGCCACGCCGTCCTCGCCGGTCACTACGGGCTCGGCGTCGTTTCGAACGGCGTCGACGAACGACTCGAGTTCGCGCTTGAGCGGTTCGCCGTTCTCGACGCGCGGGCGCTCGACGACGCTCTCGTGGCGGTGGCGGTTCGTCCCCTCGTCGGTGACGTACTCGGGGTAGGAATCCCGGTGGATCAGCACCGACTGCTGGAGGTAGTCGACCTCGACGAGGCACTCGCTGGCGGTCACCGTGAGCCGTCGCACCTTCTTCTGGGTACGGCGACTCGCCGTCAGCGAGACGATCACGTCGTCGGCCGTCATCGTCGCCGTCGCGTACTGGCCGTCGTCGGTGCTCGTCGCCGAGACCACCTCGGGGCGAGACTCGAGCAGCGAGCCGACGACGTCGATGTCGTGGATCATCAGGTCGAGGACGACGCCGTCGGTCGCCGTGCGGTCGATCGGCGGGCCGAGACGCTCGGCTTCGACGGCGATCACGTCCAGGTCGGCGATGACCGACTCGAGGGTGTCGACGGCCGGGTTGAACCGCTCGACGTGGCCGACCTGTAGAACGAGGCCAGCCTCCTCGGCCTTCCGCGCGAGGGCACGACCCTGCTCGACGGTCTCGGCGATCGGTTTCTCGACCAGCACGTGGACCCCGGCCTCGAGACACGCCGAGACCGTCTCGTAGTGAGCGTGGGTCGGCACCGCGACGGTGACGACGTCACAGTTCGCGAGTAGGTCGTCCATCGGCACGGCGGCGGTGCCGTAGCGGGCGGCGACCGTCTCCGCGAGCGCCTCGTCAAGGTCGCTGACGCCGACGAGGTCGACGTCCCGGCACTCGCTGTAGACGCGCGCGTGGTTCTCTCCCATCGATCCGACGCCGATGACGCCGGCCCGTACCGTCTCCGTCGAAGTAGTCTGTCGAGTCATTGTGAATTGTAGTAGTCGATAATCGCCTCGACGACCCGCTCGCGGTCGGCGGGCTCGAGGTTCGGGTGGACGGGTAGCGACAGCACGCGCTCGGCAGCCCGTTCGGCGTTCGGCAGCGTCGCTGCGGCCGTACTCACCGTCTCGTAGGCTGGCTGGCGGTGGATCGGCGTCGGGTAGTAGACCCCCGTCCCAATCCCGCGCTCTTCGAGCCAGGCGGCGAGGTTGTCCCGGTCGTCCGCCGCGACGGTGTACTGGTGGTAGACGTGGGTCATCCCGTCGGGGACAGTCGGCGTCTCCACCGGCACGTCGTCCAGCCCGTCGTCGTAGTACGCCGCGTTCGCCCGCCTCGCCTCGGTGAAGTCCGGCAGGCGCTCGAGTTGCGCCCGGCCGATGGCGGCGGCGAGGCTGGTCATACGGTGGTTCCCGCCGAGGGAGACGTGATCGTAGCCGCGCGTTCCGGTCACGTCCCGCCCGTGGTTGACGTAGCTCGCGGCGGCGTTCGCCACGTCCTCGCTGTCGGTCGTGATCATGCCGCCCTCGCCGGTCGTCATGTTCTTCGTCGGGTAAAACGAGAAGCAAGCGGCGTCCCCGAGGCTGCCGACGCGCTCACCGTCGATGGCCGCGCCGTGGGCCTGGCAGGCGTCCTCGAGGACGAACAGGTCGTGCGCGTCGGCGATGTCGCACAGGGGCCCCATCGCTGCGGGCAGCCCGTAGAGGTGGACCGGCAGGATGCCGACGACGTCCTCGCGCTCGCGCACGACTGCCTCGGCGGCGTCGGGGTCGATCGTGTGCGTCTCGGGGTCGATATCGGCGAAGACCGGCGTCGCTCCGGCCAGCCTGATCGCGTTCGCACTGGCGACGAACGAGAACGTCGACGTGACGACGGCGTCGCCCGCCTCGACGCCCAGCGCCTTGAGGGCGGTGACCAGCGCCGTGGTTCCGTTCGTCGTCGCGACGCCGTGCTCGGCGCCGCAGTAGCGGGCGAACTCGGACTCGAAGCGGCGAACTTCGGGGCCGTCGGCCAGCTGGCCGCTCTCCAGGATCGCGTGCACCCGATCGTAGACCGCCTCGCCCAGGTCGGGGTCGGCGATAGAGATGTCGCCGGTCATGCGATTCGGTTCGGCCCATCGAGGGGTGCCGGGAGGGCTCTCGATTCCGCCGGCGCGCCGATCGCGAGCGTGTCCGGGGGGACGTCCTCGGTCACCAGCGCCCCCGCCCCGACGAACGCGTTCTCGCCGATCGTGACTCCGGGGAGGATGGTCGCGTTCGCCCCGATCGAGGCGCCGTCCTCGATGGTCGGTCCCTCGAGGTCGACCTCGGTTCGGATGGGGTACTGGTCGTTCGTGAGGACGGCGCCGGGGCCGACGAACACGTTGTCTCCGATCGTCGTGTCCGTCGGGACGTAGACGGCCGACTGGATGCTCACGTGCGAGCCGATGTCGGTTCGCCCGTCGACGATCGTCTTCGTGCCGAGCAGGACGTCGTGGCCGATCGTCGTCTTCTCGCGGACGAGCACGTCGTGGCCCGTCGTGAAGTCGTTCCCGACGACGACGTCACCGTAGACGATCGATCCCCGACGGATCGTCGCGTCGTCGCCCAGCGTGGTCGGCTCGAACGCGTCGTCGACCCCATAGCCGACGGTCGCCCCGTCGTCGATCGAGCACCGGTCGCCCGCCGTGTAGGTCGCGTTGGTTACCGCCACGGCCGGTCACCCCGCGTTGTCGATGCCGTTCGGTCGTCCGTCCGTCGATATCGGTGCGTGTACATGGAGATCAGATACCCGGTTGGGTAATCACGTAGGATCATCCGGTAATCGGGCTTTGTTATCCCCGGCCTGAGCGCCGGTAGCGCGCCACTACGAACGAGCAGCCACTGGCTCGAGACCGAAGAGACGGCCGGCCTTTCGGCGACGAGAGGGGGGTTTCGCGTTCACGTGTGCGTGACAGTTCGAGAGTGGTGAGAAACACCGAATCAGATCGGTACAAACCGATTTCGAGACGGTAGCCGCGAGATAGTAAAGTGTCACTCGGTGGCACCTGAGTGCGTGAGTCTCTCGACGACGGGTACCTGGGAGCGGTTTCGAGGACATCGATGACCATGACCGATGGCACGCTTACGCAGGCAGAGCTGTTCGACGTGTTCAGCAACGCCAGACGACGACAGACGGTACAGTACCTCAAACGCCATCACGGGACCTGTGATCTGGCACCGCTGGTCGAACAGGTCGCCGCCTGGGAGAACGACACGACGACCGACGAGGTGACGCGCGCCCAGCGTCGGCGCGTGTACATCTCGCTCTACCAGACCCACCTGCCGATGCTCGAGGACCACGGCATCGTCGACTGGGACCCCGATGCCCACCGCATCGAGTTGTTGCCGAACGAGGAGACGTTCGAGCCGTACCTGGATCGGGACCTCGAGGACCAGCGGCCCTGGCACTGGTACTACGCGTCGGTCTCGGTCGTCGGTGCCATCGTCGCCGTCCTGGCCGGCTTTTCCGTCGGTACCCTGTCGTCGGGGCTCGTCCCGTTCGTCGCACTGGGAGTGTGCATTCTCGTTTTGGTCCTCGCAATCGCCCAGCGCGCGTCCAGTCGGTCCACGTTCCGCCTTCCGTTCGCGAGCAGACGACTCTGATTTCCGTCTGAGAGATTGCTCCCGCAGAACGGGTACGCAGGACGCGAAGAAGATCAGGTGGAGTGGGGCTGACGTGGTCAAACTCGCGGCGAAATTCCTTCAGCGCATCTTCGTTTCACTGATCGACTCGTCGTCCCCGTCCAGCGGTGCACACCACTTATCCCCATCGAGGTGTTAGCACACGACACGTGCCGTGAGACAGGCTCACGGTCTCGACACACGCATGAGCGAAGAGGACACAGACGACCCGAACGATCCGAACTCGAGCGAATCCGAAGACCGGCCTCGCGCGTTCCGACTGAGAGCCGGCTTGCGGTCCCTCTCGACCCTGCTCGGCAACCTGGTGGAGGTCTCCGTGGGGGATCCACCCCCAGTGAACTCGGCCGACCGGACGACCGTCGAGGGTGGCGGGGAGTACCGTCGACGCCAGGAAGCCCAACCGGAACGCACCCGAGTCAAGCGAGTGCGGAAGACGACGACCGACTACCTGATCGACACCCGCCTGGACGGCGACGAGTTCCTCGTCACCGCCGACGTCCCCGGGGCAAGCAAAGACGACCTCTCGGTGGGGATCGACTCGAGCACGAACCAACTCGTGATCAGTCGCGAGGGAACCGTCCTCGAGCGCGTCGAAATTCCCTGGCGATCGCCCGAAACGACCGAGGCCTGGTTCAACAACGGCGTTCTCGAAATTCGCGTCCGACGATCGAGTACGAACCGACGTATCGATTCACCCAGGTAGACCGCGAGCAACGGCTTCGGATCACCGGTGTGGTTCACGACACTATTGACGAGAAAGGCATTGCTACCCCGCCCCTGTTCTCAACTCAACAGCCGATACAGGCTGCTCGCCGCCACCGCGAGCAAGACCAGCACGCTCGAGAGCACGGGATCGATACTCGAGACGAGCGGCGCCTCGAGGCCGGACACCGCGATCAGGACCAGACCGAAGACGCCCACGAGGAGGTGGCCGATCAGGACGGACCGATCCGTCGACTGGTCGCCGTCGACGTAGCCGTAGACCGTCTCGAAGGTCGGCCCCGGCGTGATCGTCTTCGCTGTCGAGTCGTACTCGATGACGCCGTCTTCCTCTAGTTGGGGCAGGTGCGTCTGCTGTAAAGAGACGTAGACACTCTTGTACAGATTGTTCGGAACGGAACTCCCATCGGTTTCCGTCGAGGCAATTTCGGAGGCGACGTCGGAGACGTCGAGTCGGCCGTGTTCGTCAGCGAGCAACTGAACGATTGCCCGCCGTCGGTCGTTACCCAGAATGTGAAAGACATCGCTCTCGGCGAGCGATCCCGTTCGGCTCTGCTGTACCGACATGATTCAGCTGCCTCGACAGCGGATATCGCTGGAAGACGTTCCACCACCTACCATCGTATTACCTCTCAATTCGCGTACTGCACCCTTCAATCTGATGTAAAATGTGCTAGACGTTTCGGGCGAACGAAACGTACACGGCGTGACACGTACCGACGATCGCACCACCGCGTCGTGAAACCGTCGTGGAACAGGCTCGAAAGCCGTGTTAGCGAGAAGGAAGATGGCCACCCGATTGCATTTCGCGGTAGGTCGTACACGCGGGACAGCCGTGTACGACGTCGCCGTTGTCGCCGAAGACGCGAGCGAACTGCTGGGTCACGTGCGTTCCGCAGTTTTCACACCGCGTACCTGTCGCCGACGATTCGTTCGGAGTCCAGTTGAGTCGAGTCGTTGTCATGGATTGGAAAGGGGGATTCGATGCAGTCGTCCTGGCTATACACGCACTCGAACGAGGGAGCGCTCGAGCAGTACTCAACCGAGGTGTTCAGATCCGAATAAAAGAGGCCGACCGTTCAGTTCGGTCAGAGCGGGTAGAACCGGTTAATACGCTGTTTTACCGACGTCTGGGCCGCTGTGACCGATTTGTGCGGGTGTGCTGGCCGACAACTTCCGCCCGGATTCACCCGCGTTCGCTCGAATTCACCGTTTAGGAGACCGATATCGGGCACCGAAATTCGAACTTTCCATCGGGAAATTCCACCTTTCGTGACGGAACGGGCGCCCTTCGCCGAGTAAGGCTGTCCGTTATAAAATACTAGTCCTCCTTACGAGTTAGATGGTTAGAACGTACCGATGGCCTGTCACTGTCGACAGTTGACGTCGGTGCTGCCCCACAACCCGATTACGGTCTCACAACGGAGATTCCACACATGTCCACTCACGTAAACGACACGGCGACAGAATCGACAGTCAACCCGGCGGCTCAGCTCAACGTGCTCGGCGACGAGTGTGCGCGAACGATCCTCGTCGCCGCCAGCGAGGGACCACGGACCGCGAAAGAACTGACCGAACGAACCGACTGCTCGTCGGCGACAATCTATCGACGGATCAACAACCTCCTCGAGAGTGAGTTGCTGGCGGAGTGCATCCGGTTCGAACCGGACGGGACGCACACGACGGCCTACGAGTCGACCGTCGACCGCGTGCAGGTCGAGATCGGCGAGACGGGGATCACGGTTTCGACCGGGGCGGGCCACGACACGGAAACGGAGCCGAGCGTGCAGGCGCGACGTGGCGGCACCCGGTAGATTCGCGACCCGCCGTTGCGATCAGATCGGGGGAATACGACGGGTGGCGCTCTCGGGGGAGTTAGCCCGAGTTCACGCGATAAAGACGAGCATAGCGTGAAAACAGTACATTCCGTTGACAAAACCGAGAGCGAGCAACGGCTGTATGATGCGGATAACAAATATCCAATCTACGGAACGGTCCATGTGATTGAGCAATGCACGACCTGACCGGATTCCAGCGAGACCTGCTATACGTAATCGCCGGCGCGGACCGCCCGTCCGGACAAACCGTCAAAGAAGAAGTCGAACAGTACTACAGCTCCGAGATCAATCACGGACGGCTGTACCCGAACCTCGATACGCTCGTCAACAAGGAGCTGGTCGAAAAGGGACAACTCGACAGACGAACGAACTATTACGCGATTACCGACGAGGGGCTCGATCGGATCAGCGAGCGCCGCGACTGGGAGGCCCAGTACGTCGACGTCTAGGGGGACGGCGGCCGTGACCGGCCGACGTCGAACGGCAAGTGACGAGCTGCGCCCAGGACGATCGCCGACACTGTTTTCCGATCGTCGGTGAGCGGGGAGCGACGAACAGCGAGCGACGCGACCACCGTCGACGAGCAACGTTGCCGTCGAACAAACGCCTGAATGAGGTCACCCGCGGCGCCTGAACGAAGCTACTCGAGCAGATCGCGCGCTCGATCCCATGCCGGGCCATCGCTGGCGAGCGCTATCGCGCCACCCGGTCGCTCCAACCCGAACGACCGGGCGGTGCTGCAGTCGGCGGGTGACAGTCGACGGTCGACGGTCGACGGACGGCGGCCGACCGTCGAAAGTCACAATCACGTTTTACGTCGGGAACGAACGATGAATACCGACTCGAGGACGGTAATCCGGCCATAACAAAGGCCGGCTACCGCTAGCAATTCACTGATTCGAGTATGTCCGGTGTCCCTGACCGACTCCTGTGGAGGCGGAATCGATGAGTCTCACCACGAAGACCCAGAACACCGTCGGAGCGGTGGGTCGGTACCCGACCGACCTCGCGTTCGTCACGCTCGCGACGGTCCTCGCGTACGTGCTCGTCACGAACCTGCCGCCGGGAAGCGGCCTCCGCCTGCTGTCCGCGCTGACGTTCGTCTCGTTCCTGCCCGGCTACGCGCTCGTCTCGATGCTCTTCCCGGTTCGGGCCAGAGCACGAGCCCCAGGACCACAGGCGACCGCCGAGGCCCGTCCAGGCGGTATCGACGCCGTCGAACGACTGGCGCTCGGTCTGGGGCTCTCGATCGCAGTCGTCCCGATCGTCGTGCTGGCGCTCCCGCTGACGCGCTGGGGCCTCACAGTCGGTTCGACCGTCGGCGCGCTCGCGGTAGTGACCGTCGTGGCCGCCCAGCTCGCGGTGATCCGCCGGCTCCGCGTCCCGCCCGCGGATCGCTTTACGGTGTCGCTTGCCGATCTGCGAAGCCGCTTCTCGAGCGCGAACGAAACCGGAGCGGCCCGCGCCTCGTCGCTCTTGCTCGGACTCGCGGTCATCGCTGCCGTCGGCGTGTTGCTGTACTCGTTCACGGCGCCGATGGCCGCCGGGGGGTTCACCCAGCTGGCCATCTACACGGCCGAGGGCGACGGCGACCTCGAGGCCGAGATGCCCGACACGGTCGCCCCCGGGGACTCGATCCCGATCACCTTCCAGATCCACAACGAGGAGGGCCGGGAGATGGAGTACACCGTGGTGATGCAAGAGCAGGTGGTCGCTGACGGCGAGGTCGTCGAGCGAGTGACCCACCAGGAGGTGTCGGCGATCAGCCAGTCCGAGGACGGTGGACAGATCACCGCCGAGCGATCGGTGACACCGACCGCCGGAGACGGCGAGACGGTTCGCATCGCGGTAATGCTCTTCGAGGGCGACGCCCCCGAGACGGCCACGATGGAGGAGGCCACCGAGTACACGTACTTCTGGGTCACGGTGGAGACGCCGCCGGACGCGCCCGGCTCGAGCGGCGAGGCCGACGGCGGCGAGGAATCGGGTGCCGACGCGGACGGCGCCGAGGGTGGCGACGGCGGTGACGACAGCAGCGGTGAAGAGGAGGGCGCTGGCGAGGACGGCGGAGAGGACGACGGCTCCGACGAGAGCGACGAATCCGAGTCTGATGAGGGCTCGAGTGATGAGAGCGAGGGTGGAGACGAAAGTGAAGATGATGAAGGAGATGAGGACGAAACCGACGAGGGCAGCGATGAGGAAGGCGGCGAGGGCGGCGATGAAGACGAGAGTGAAGACGGAGATAACGGTGAAGAAGACGGTGGTGAGGACGAAGAGGCCGACGAAGATGAGGATGGAGGCGAAGACGAGGAGTGACACACTCACCGTGACGGCAAGGTCCCCACGCGCGGAAGCGCGAGTCGGTTGAGATAATAACGAACATCGACTCGGCCTCGCCGATCCCTCAGAGGGAGCCCTCGAGTCGAGAAACACTATGTCACGACGCCGATCCTGCAATTCCGAATCGATACGTAAAGCATGAATGCTGTCAACCCTGCAGAGTGGCCTCGAGAACAGTGCTAGCTGTTTTTTGGAGGTTCATAATTGGGCTATGCGTCCGGAAGATGTGTGTAGAGAGTGTTATAGAGGGCATCTAGGAAGAGGCGCGCTCCGGTATTGCAAGATCGAGATCACGCTCGAGAATGCGTACGGTCGCACAAACGTTGGGTAGAGGACCTCTCAAGTCAATATATGGGCGTCTGAACGAATAGCAGGGCCAACCAGATCGGCAGGTGAGCACGGTATGTCTCATCGTCGGCGTCCAACCCTTCAATGTCTTTCTCGAGGCAATACACCTGAATAACGGATTGAGGAGGCCTGAGAGCGTCGTTTACACTTTTTGTATTGAAGGTATACCTACACACCAATCCAAGCAGATGAAATGCCCAAAATCGATAGCAGGAATCCGATTATGAACTTCTGGATAGCATATCCTGAGAGGAGGTTACTTATTCGAGGTGGTGGCTCAAATCCCTGCATAGAGGGCGTCATACCATCGAATTCAAATCGAGCTAGCGGACTCGAGCCAGCATTTCGGTCCATCGTCTATCGATCGTCGCTCAACACGGAAAACGCCATACGGAAACCGATTATGAACTTTTGAAAGCGTGAATTTACCCTTATTCACATCCCTTTTTGGTTGTTCTTCTCTCTGTCGTTCAAGCCTGACGCTGCTCTGAGTGCCATCTCGAGCAAAAACTGCCCACACAAATCTCCGTCTTCCTAGTTTCGTTCTCAAACCACCATACCACGCACCTTCCGGACGATTACAGCGATTGTGACATCCTCACCCGCCCTAAAGGGTGGGGTTTCCTACAAGGGAAGCCCTAAGTGGGAGGTTTCAGGACTCGAAGGCCGCAAGCGTCGTCTGTCGGGATCTCCGACTCGGCGTGCGGTGTCCTGTGGCCGTGTCACAACGGCACCCATTCCGTGTCGAGTCATTGCGTTCCGGTTTCCAAGGAACGCTCTCTCCCCACGGATCAAAACGACCGGCGATATTCGCGGCCGCGTTGATATCTGCTTGATACTCCGTGACCCAACACTCCGCGTTCGTGCACCGGAACTCGGCTTGCGACCCACGACGGCCGATGTGGCCGCACGCGTGGCATGTCTGGGACGTGTAGCGCGGGTTCACGAACTCGACCGGAATACCGGCTTCGAGGGCCTTGTCCTCAATGCGGTCGGTAAGTCGAGCGAACGCCCACGAGTGCAAGCGTCGGTTCATGTACTTGCCGTAATCCAGGTTCTCGCGGATGTACGACAAGTCCTCGAGTACGATCACCGGGTCGTCGAAAGACTCGGCGTACTCGATGGTTTCTCGAGACGCCTTCTCGACGATATCCGTGAGTGCGTTCTGGAAGTGGTCGAAGCGTTCATCTATCCGCCACTGCTCGGCGTCACGCTCTTGCAGGCGCTTCAGGGTCGTGTACATCTCCTCGCGGAGTGCGCGAGCACGACCGCCATCGTAGATGAACGGTTGGGTCGGAGTGTCGTTCTGACAGGCACAGCCCGTCAGCAGTTTGGACTCGCCGATATCGAAGCCAACTCGAGTCGGGTCGTCCGGGATCTCTGGTTCGGTAACGTCGTACTCGACGGTGACGTGCAGCATCCAACTGGTTCGGTGCTGTTGCAGTCGGAACTCACCGACTGCCGCGCTCTCGTCGAGCAGGTCGAACCAGAGCGATTCCTGCTCGGGATTGATTCGAAGTGGAATCCAGAATGCGTTGCCACGTCCGGCCTGTGGAACGCGCCAGCAGAACCCGTGCGTTCGATCGTCGGAATGGTCAAGAGTGAATCCGCGGTTCGTAAATCGAACCGGGTGCTCGTCCTTGATCTCCGACGCGTTGTACGTATCCCGAAGCGACGGGACGTAGTTCTTGAGCGCGTCCTTTGCGTAGGACGTGAGCGTGTACGGCGTAACGACGTCGTTAACCGCCGTCTGCGTATCCGCTCCACTCTCGAAGGCGTCCGAAAGGGCGCGTCGATAGGTCGTCACGGTGCGCTCAAGGCGTTGCTCTTTGCCCATAGTGGGCGGGGCGAGCGTGGCTTCGAGCGTTTTTGTGGCGGTCGCCGTCACAACTACGAGTACGAGAGCGTAATAGTTAAAACTAACGAAAAACTAAGTAGGTGTGTTGATGCCCAACTTGAATATCGAAGTGGATCAAGACGAGTACGACCGCCTGAGCGAAATCAAAGACGCGCACGGCCTCACCTGGAAAGGAGTGTTGCTCCAAGGTGCGAAATCGTTGGACACCAAGGGGCCGTTGTAGGGCGAGTCGAGACACGAACGAACGCGATTCCTCCCCGTGCTAAAGCACGGGGTTTCCTCGCTACCGCAAGATGATCGTCGAACTTTGTTGGAACCCTCAACGAACGACTGGTTGAAATCCCTTTCCCGTAGTCAATGCGGTGAGCAAAACGAGTGTTTGCTGGCCTTTGTGTGAATCTCCGAACCTCGTTCGCAAGTCGATACACGTTCTGGCTGGACCCCTCGAGTCCACCGACTCAGTTCGGCTCGACGCGAGCCCCGTACCCCGACTCCCCGACGACCTCGCCGTCGTCGTAGACGATCTCGCCGCGGACCACCGTCGTCACCGCCTTCCCGGTGAAGGTCTCGCCCTCGAACGGCGTCACGCAGTTCTTCGAGTGTAACTCGGAGGCGTCCCCGAGCGTCCACTCCAGGTCGGGGTCGACGATCGTAATATCGGCGTCCGTCCCCACCTGCAGCGACCCCTTCTGTGGGTACAGCCCCCAGACCTGGGCGGGGCGCGCCGCGTGGTGGTAAGCCCACTCCTCGAGCGTGAGCCGTCCCTGCTCGACGAACGAGAGCAGCGCGGGGACTTCGGTCTCGAGGCCGACGAAGCCGGAGATGGCGTCCCAGGTGTTCCCGAAGGGGTCGTCGACCAGCTTTTCTTCAGGCGTGTGCGGCGCGTGATCGGTGGCGACGCAGTCGATGGCACCGGTCTGGAAGGCCCTCCAGAGCCGGTCGCGCTGGTCGGCGTCCCGGATCGGTGGCTGGATCCGGGCGACGTTGCCCTTCTCCTCGAGAACCGACTCGGTGAACCAGAGGTAGTGCGGGCAGGTCTCGGCGGTCACGTCGACGCCGCGCTCCTTGCCGCGGGCGACGGCCTCCGCACCCGACCCCGAGGAAACGTGGAACATGTGGATCTTCGCGCCGGTTTCCTCGGCGAAGGTGACCATGCGCTCGATGGCCTCCCGTTCGGCGATAACCGGCCGGGAGTGAGCGTGGTCGATCGGTCGGTTCTTCCCCGCGTCCTGGAACTGGCGGGTGTAGTGGTCGATGATCTCCCCGTTCTCCTCGTGGAAGCCGAGACGCTTGCCCGTCTCCCGAATCTTTTCCATCGCCTCGAGGATCTCGCCGTCGTTCGGCGGCGGGACGTCCCCAACGGTCGAGCCGAGGAAGATTTTGTAACCAGTAGCACCCGCCTCGTCCAGGGCAGGAATGTGCTCGAGGTTCTCGGAGGTGACGACGACGTAGCTCCCGAAGTCGACGTGGGCGCTCGCGTCGCCGCGCTCGAGTTTCAACTCGAGGTGCTCGGGCCGGTCGATGACGGGATCGGTGTTTGGCATGCCGACGACGGTCGTGACCCCGCCCGCGGCGGCCGCCCGGGTGGCCGACTCCCAGTCTTCCTTGTACTCAAGGCCAGGTTCGCGGTTGTGGATGTGGCAATCGACGACGCCGGGGGCGATGACGTTACCCGCTGCGTCGAGCGTTCGGTCCGCGTCGGGCAACCGCTCGCTCCTACCGACTGCGACGATCGTGCCGTCCTCGACGGCGATACCCGAATCCGGGCTCCGGCCCGCGGGCGTGAGGACGGTTCCGTTGTGAATAACGAGGTCGACGGGCATGGCTCGAGGTTCCGAAGCCGCGGGGAAATAGCTTCTGTTCGGGCGGGTTTCGTCGGCCATTTTCCACGAGCGGTGGCTCGAAGGTGACGAGTTCGAGTGGCCGAAATTGGGTACAAGCCGTGTTGGTGAGATTCGAAGGCGCGCTCGAGACGGTCGACGCGATAATCGGCCGTTCCATCGAGGCTCGATATTACTATAGAAAATATAGATTTTGTTGGAATTCTTAATTGGAAATAAGTTTTAGAAACCGTGCTAAATACACAGCGCGAGTCTTGCACAATGGCCTGACAAACGGCATGACCTGAATACGCGTGATAGCATTGAGAAGCCAGCAAGTGTGTTTTTATTCGTATACCCTAACCGTAGAGCATGATCGGCCAGACCTCTCCACCAGAATGGGTGACAGATGTACTGTCGGCATACGACCAGGTGTTGTCAGAATTGTTTTGGTTCCTCATGGCCCTCGGGATCGTCTATTTCATCGGCCGGATCGTTCTCGTTCCTCTCGTCACTCGAGTTGTTAGATCGCGCAATCGCAATAACCCCACGATCGAGACTGCAACGAAGACGTACCTTCGGGTGGTTCTGATCGGGTTTGCGATCCTGACGGGCATTATCGCCGCTGGGTACGGAAGGGTGTTTTCCGAATCGGCGGTCATCATCGCAGCCATCACGTTTGCCCTCGGTATCGCCGGGCAGCACGTGTTCGGTTCGCTGATCAGCGGGATGTTTCTCGTCGCCGATCCCGACTTTAACGTTGGCGACTGGATAGAGTGGCCGGGTGGGGAAGGCACCATCGAAGCAGTCGACTTTCGCGTCACGCGAGTTCGGACACTGGACAACGAAACGATCTCGGTCCCGAACACTGAACTCACGAACAACGCGCTCACCCGGCCCTACGGTCGGGACCAGTACCGGATCACGGAACAGGTGTCCGTCGCCTACTACGAGGACACCGAGCGGGCGATGATGGAGATTCAGCAGATTGCCGTCAATTATGATTCGATCCTCGATGATCCAGCGCCGAACGCACGGATTCTCGAGCTCGGGGAGAACGCGATCACGGTGCAAGCAGAGTTGTGGATAGAAGATCCGAACAACAAGGACATCTTGACGATTCGCTCGGACTTCCGTCGATTAGTGAAACGACACTTCGATGAGGAAGATATCGCGCTCGCTCCGCCCTCTGAACAGTTGCTCTCGGGTGAAGTTACCGTGACAGATCGGCAGAGCGAGTCACCAGCCTCAAACGGCGTTTGAAAACGGGCCATCAGAGCCAAAATAGAGTCAAATGTGATGCTCGAGCCAGACCGAAGTCAACTCGAGACGCGCGCAGTTCGAGACTCAGTTCGTCGTCACAATCTCGATGACATCGCGGGCCTCGACGGGGTAGTCCTTGCCTAACTGGCGGTTGCTCCGGCAGTCGATGGCGTAGAGGAAGCCGTCGCCGATGTCGGAGTGGAGGCTGTAGGCGAAATCCTCCGCGGTCGACTCCGGCGGGATCAGGAAACAGTCGGGCAGCACCTCGCCGCGCTCGTTCCCCAGGCCGTTGGCACCGCCGGGAAACACCGGCGTCACGCCGAGAACGTCGAACAGGGCCGTCTCGAGGGCCGCCTGAACACCCGTCGCGCCGTAGGATTGGAGGAAGTCGCGAATCTGCTCGAGACCTTCCTTCTGGCTCTCGGAGATGTCGCCCGTGATCTCGAAGTCGTCGTCGCCCGGTTGGTACTCGACGACGCCGGCCTTGTCGGCCGACTTGAGCGCCTTCTCGGCGTGGGCACTACAGGGAACGATGGTCAGGTGCTCGTACTCGGGGTCGCTCGTGATCTCGTCGTAGTTCTCCTGGGCCGCGGGCGTGTCCATCTTGTTCGCCGCGATCACCATCGGCTTCGTCGCCTTGCGAATTTCGCGGGCCAACTCGAGTTTGTCCTCGTCGTCCCACTCCTCGGGGTCGAAACCGATGTCGACGCGCCGAATGAGGAGTTTGAGTTCGTCTTCGTTCGTCTTGAACGCGCTCATCTGTTCGGCCAGATCCTCCTCGATGGCGTCGTCCTCGGTGACGTAGCCCGACGAGTAGCGGTTGATCCCCTTCTCGAGCACGCCCAGGTACCACTGGTCGAGTTCGGTCTCGAGGAAGTCGATGTCCTCGCGGGGGTCGTGGCCCTCGGTGGGTTCGCCCTCGAGGTTCGTTTCGCCGGAGAAGTCGACGACGTGGACGAGCACGTCGGTCTCGTTGAGGTCCGTGAGGAACTGGTTCCCGAGGCCTTTGCCCTCGTGGGCGCCGGGGATGAGGCCGGCAACGTCGACGAGTTTCGTGGGGACGAAGCGGGTACCGTGCTCGCAGTAGCCGACGTTGGGGGTGCACTCCTCGTCGAACTCGGGGGCCGCACACTCGACGCGAACGTAGGCCTCGCCGGCGCTTGGGTCGATAGTGGTGAACGGGTAGGCCCCCTCGGGGACGTCGTTCATCGTGGCGGCGTTGAAGAAGGAGGACTTGCCGACGGAGGGTTTGCCGACGAGTCCGATCCGGTAACTGCTGGTCATTACCAGTCGTGAGCGCGGCCCGGCTAAACGGCTTTTGTTCCCGTCGCCGTGTGAAAGGAGACGGCATGCCACGGTCTCGAATCGAGGACTCGAGCGACGGCGCCCGTACGTATTTAGTCCTCCAGTGTCACGTTGGGAACGTGAATGCTCCGTCGTCCGGAACGGACGCCAATCGCTATTTCGACGGGCGAAGGGGTCCGTTAGCGCTCGGACTGTCGTACGTCGCGGTCGGCATCGCGCTGTTTTACGCGCTGGCGACGGACTCCATCGAACTGGTGACGGCCGTTCTCGTCGGCGTGCTCGGATTGCTACTCCTCTCGCTGTACGTCGTCATCAGACGAGAAGGGTTGGTCACTGCCGAAAACAAGCTCATCGGTACCTTCGTTCTGGTCGCAATGGGACTGCTGTTCGGTCTCTACGAGTTCACCGCCCTCTCGTCGGAAGTCGTCTTTGGAATCGTCTTCGTGGTCGGCGTCATCGTCCCTCACCTGCTCCTCAAGTACACCGACCACGGAACGTCGGGGTGACCTCATCGAGCGGTCTCGAACCCCGCGTGAGGATCAGACGTGCGTCGGCGGTTCGACCGCCGTCTCGATGTCGAGTTCGCCGGCGACGTCCTCCAGGAGACTCCCTTTGACCTCCGCGGTCCGCCAGCCGATTTCGGCCACCAGCGGCGGCCCGAACGTCTCGCGGATGGTCTCGAGGTGTGCGCGCTCGGTCTTCACGCGCTCGCGGAGGTACCGCGCGCCGCGGCCGTTCTCGTCGTCGTCGGGTTCGGGCGTGAGTTTGTTGGCGACGAGGCCGCGGACGGGGAGGTCCTTCTCCTCGAGGTCGGTGATCGAGCGTTCGGTCTCATTGAGTGAGAGTTCGTCGGGGTTCAAGACGAGGAAGAAGGCCGCATCGTCGCCGAGCGTGTCTCCGGCGAACCGGAAGAACTCCTTGCGCTCCTGGAGGCGCGCGAGGACGGGGTCGCCGTCCATCACGCGGCGCGGTTCGTGGTTCCCGATCGCGGCCTTCTCGAAGAGGTCGATGCTCGTCCGACGTTTGTACATCAGCCGGTCGATCCAGCCCTCGAGCAGGTCCGGCAGGCCGAGCAAGCGGAGCGTGCTACCGGAGGGAGCGGTGTCGAAGACGACCCGGTCGTACCCCTCGGAATTGCGCATGACCTCGATGAACCGGTCGAACAGGGCCGACTCGTAGGCCCCGGGCGTCCCGTGAGCCATCTCGAGTTGGCGGTTGATCTCGTTGACCATCGCCGCCGAGACCTGCTCGGAGAGATCTCGTCGGATGTCGTCGAGGTGGCGCGTGACCTCTTCCTCGGGGTCGAGTTGCATCGCCTCGAGGCCGTCGATGCCCTCGACTGGCGTCGGATCGTCGTCGAAGGGCTGGTCGAACACGTCGGTTACCGAGTGGGCCGGGTCGGTCGAGACGACGAGCGTCCGCAGCCCGTCGCGAGCACAGCGCAGGCCGTAGGCACAGGAGACGGTGGTCTTTCCGACCCCGCCCTTGCCGCCGAAGAAGACGAAGGGTTCCATGTCGATCAGAAGTGATACTGCTGGCCTTTGCGCTCGATGAGCATGTCGCGATCCCACAGCCGGCGCTCCCAGGCCTCGAACTCGGTCTCGAGGTACGGCAGGAGTTCAGCGGTGTAGTACGACACGGGCGACGGGATGCCGAACGCGTCGGGGAAACACGCGAGCAGGAACACGTCCTCGATGTCCTCGGCTTCCTTCTCGATCTTCTCGTAGGCCGGATGCGTGATCATCCCGTGGTAGAGCCCACGGAGCCACTCCTCGAGCGTTTCTCGAAAGCGTTCGATGCGATCGGCCAGGTCCATGCCCTGATGTGGGAGGCCGACGGGTAAAAGGTATCGCGGCGTCGAGCGCTCGAGGATCGGATTCAAGGGAACGCGGCCCCAGTAGCCGGTATGAACGGGCAGACCGATCAGATTCCGGTCACGATTCTCTCCGGAAGCCTTGGCGCGGGAAAGACGACGCTGCTCAACCACCTGCTGACGACCGCCGAGGACCGGTCGCTGGCGGTGCTGGTCAACGACATGGGCGAGGTCAACGTCGACGCCGAACTGATCGCCGAGGGTTCCGAACTCGACTTCAAGGACGGCGTCGCGGAACTCTCGAACGGCTGTATCTGCTGTGAACTCCAGGACGACCTCGAGACCGCGGTCGTCCGCCTGGCTCGCGACCGGGACTTCGACCACCTGATCGTCGAATCCTCAGGCATCTCCGAGCCCGCACCCGTCGCGCGGCTGTTCACTACCGAGTCCCGCGTCGCCGCGCTTTACGCGGTCGACACACTCGTGACCGTCCTGGATACGCCCGCGTTCATCGAGGCCTTCGCCGGGGACGAGGTCCCGGAGCGCCGAGGCACCGAGGACGATCGCCCGCTTTCGGATTTGCTGGTCGAACAGGTCGAGGTTTCGAACCTGGTCTTACTCAACAAGGCGGACCTGTGTAGCGAGGGCGGACTCGAGCACGCCGCCGAGCTCGTCCGGGCGCTCCAGCCCGACGCGGAGACGATTCGGACGGAGTTCTCGGCGGTGGATCCGGATCGCCTCCTGGGGCGGGAGCTGTTCGATCCCACCCGGCTGGCCGACCTGCCGGGCTGGAAGCGGGCGCTCGAGAAGGGCGATACCCACGACGAAGAAGCCACTCATAATCACGATGAACCGCGCGACGGTGATGGCGAGCACGCTCATGGCCACGAGCACGGCGAGAATCACGAACACAGCCACAGCCACGACCACCGTCACCCCGACGAAGTCTACGGCGTCTCCTCGTTCGTCTTCGGCCGTCGCCGTCCCTTCCACCCTGGGCGGTTCGCCGCATTCCTCGAGACCCTCCCGTCGGAAATCGTCCGTTCGAAAGGTACCGCCTGGCTCGCCGGCAACGAGGTGCGGGTGACGGTCGCCCAGGCCGGTCCCTCGGTCAGAGCGACCGTACAGGGGCCCTGGATCGCCAGCCTCCCCGCCGTCGAGCGTGACATGCTCCGGTCGAACCGACCCAACCTGGAGTGGCACGACGACCACGGCGACCGTCGCACCGAACTCGTGTTCATTGGTACCGACTACGACGAGACGGCGCTCCGGGACGCGCTATCGAAGACGCTCGTGACAGATGAAGAGTGGGAGGAGGGTCTCGAGACCGAGGGACCGTTTCCCAGCGTCCAGGGCGAGGAGGTCGTGCTTCGAGAGCCCTGAGCACGGTTCCGATTCGAACCCGCGGTCAACACGCACAACTACGGCCGTACGAGCGCTCGAAGCGCATCTCCTCGCCGCAGTTCGGACAGACGGGGTCGCCCTGGATGTCGACGTCTCTGATGCGAACGTCGCAGTCGTCACACCAGTACGCTCCCTGCGAGCCGTCCGTGGGGCGGTCGTTCGGCCCGGACGACGCGAGTACGGCTTTCACCGAATCGATGACTCCCATATTTGACTCTTCAAGTTCCAGCACTACCAGTCCTTTGTGGGTGTGCATTGGTGACACACGACCACCGCCGATACGGTCGTCAGCTCCCTACGTGACCGCTCGAGCGGTACGGACGGTTCGAGCGTTGTAATTCGCACCGGTTCAGAGGGCCAGTGGAATCGCCAGGCCGACGACGAGCACCGCGAGCACGAGCATGAGGTAATACAGGCGCTCGACGCGTACCTCTGCTGGAACGACGCCGACGAACTCCGGCCGGACGGTCCAGACCTGCCGATAGTACGCGCCGACGGTGAACGCGAACGAGAGCGCGATAGAACCGGCGGCCGAATACTCGAGGCCGACGCCAATCGCCTGGCCATACAGCGGGCCGAACGAGAGAACGAGCATGACGGCGAGGCCCGCGACGACGAAAAACGGGACGGGGTCGACCGGCGTTCCCTCGCGATTTCGAAGGCGGAATCGCATACAGCACGGACACCTTCGAGCGACAAAAACTAAGTGCCAGAGCATCCGTGGTTCGGTATGACTGATCCGGAGGAGGTCGAGGGCCGGACCAACAGCGATGCCGAGGGGTTCGACGAGGCCGCGTCCTCCTCGCGGGGTGACCCGCGCGTCCTCCTCGCGATGAACGCCGTCCTGTCGACGTTGTTCGCCACGACCGTCGTCTGGGGGCTCGCGTTCGCCGGAATCCTCGAGTTTACGCTGGTAAACGTCGCGACGGCGATAATTCTGCTGTTTACGGCGACCTACGCGGTCACGATGACGTGATCCTGACCTGGGCGCGACTGCGCCGACGACTCGGTGCTTCGGGAACGACCGGTCAAGCTATCGGCCGTAGATAAACCGCCGTGCAGCGTCGTCGAGGCGAGTCGAGATTCCCTCGAGCCACGCGGCCGGCGAGACGCGACGAACCGACGACTCCTCGACCTCGATGGCCCCGCGGGCGTACGGGTCGCGGGAGGCCCGTTCCTCGTCGGACCGGTCGGCCTCGGTTGCGTCGACGACCGTCGACATGGCACACCGGCCACAGGATTCGGTGGGTTTCTCTCCCATGTGTCTCGTTCACAACGTAACGGTTCCAGGGGCTAAAGCGTACCGCCGTCTGCAGTAGTAGGCGGACTGGTGGCCTCGGTGTGAGCTCGAGCCTCGAACCCCTCAGAACCACCGACGCCTATTTGCTCCCCCGCTCGTACGAAGTGGTATGGGATATCGTATCGTCGATCCGGACGCCGTCGAGCCGGCGCCCGACCGACCGAGCGAGTGTCGAAAGCTGTCCGAACCGGGTGGGCTCGAAACGATGGCGATCAATCGGTTCCGCGCCGACCCGGGCGAGGAACTGCCGCTGGCGTACCATTACCACGAGACCCAGCAGGAGGCATTTTACGTTCTCGAGGGTACGCTGTCCGTCGAGACGCCCGAGGAGACGTACGAGGTACCGGAGGAACGGCTGTTCATCGTCGATCCGGGGAGCCCCCAGCGCGCGTACAATCCGGTCGACGCCGACGACCCGGTGTCCGTCCTGGCGATTGGTGCGCCGGCGGCCGACGGCGACGCCCGCGTCTACGACCCCGAACCCGAAACCAAACCTGAGGATACATGAGCGACAGCGAACAGTTCCCCGAGGCCGAGGAACTCCCCGCCGAGATCCGCGAGGCCGTCCCCGACTGGGACGACGAGTACTTCGACCGGGTCTCCGACCGGCTGATGTACAGCTACGACCTCGAGAAGGATCGACACGCCGCCGGCGAACGGTGGGACCTCTACGGCGAGTTGCGCGTGCTCAACCAGAAGCAGTTCTTCCATCCCTCGCTGAAGTACGCCGATCACGAGGCCAGGGAGTACCTCTTCGCCCGCCGCGAGCCGCGACCGACAGTCGCCGAACTCGAGCGACTCGTCGACCTGGGTCACGACATCGCCGACGACCGGATCGTCGCCAGCGAGGAGCACTTCGGGACGGACGTGAGTTTCGTGCTCGTCGCCGACGAATTGTCGGACGCGGTCAGTGAGTTCGTCTCGGGCTTCCGCGACCGCACGTTGTTGAAGTTCGGCTACTACGGCCACTACGACGTCAATCTCGTCGTCGTCGATCCCGACGAGGAGGAACACGTTGCCAGCGAGGTCGCCGATGTCACCGAGGCGTTCACCCTCTGGGACGACGTCACCGAGCCCGAGGAGGGCGTACTTTCGCGGTTCGCGAAGCGATTCTGGCGGTAGGGGCGCGATTTTCGGCGAGGGAGACAAACCGACGGACCAGCCGGTAGCAATTCTCGAGAGGGCAGGAAGTGGGGACCGCAGGGGTAGTCGTTTCTTGGTTCAGTCGTCGCCCGGTTCTGCCGCAGGCCCGCGACCCGTCCGTGCCCGCGAGATGTTCCCGTACCCGATGCGCACCAGCGAGAGCGCCAGGTAGATGAGCACGAGGGCGAGCACCATCTGGACGGCCGCGGAAGCGGTCGCGAGGAATCCGTCTGCACCGCCCTGTAGCAGGTTCACGTACAGGTTCTCGTAGAACGCCAGCCAGGCGAGTCCGAGGGTGGTAATGACGACCATGATGGCCATCGGGACACCGGTGCTGACGAGCTGCTTGGAACGGTCCCAGTTGGCCAGCCAGACGGTTCCGGTGAGCAGGGCCAGCGCGGCGAGCAGCTGGTTGGCGCCGCCGAACAGCCCCCACAGTGTGGTCCACTGGCCGGAGATGATGAGCACGTACGCGATGGTGATCTGGATGACGGGATTCGTGTACCGACCGCCAGCGAACGAGCCGACGCCGCCGGAGAAGCCGGTGTCGGTGCCGCTCCCGACCATACCGACGATCTCCTCCATCATGTATCGGCCGAGGCGAGCAGCCGTGTCGGTGGACGTGAGCAGGAAGCTCACGAGCACGAGCGCCATGAACGGGGCGCCGAACGCGGGATCGATGCCGAAACTCGTGAGGATGACGCCCCCGCCGGTCGCGAAGTTCGGGAGCGCGCCACCGATGCCGCCACCGGATGCTTCCGAGGCGAGCCCGGCAACTGCCAGCGTCGACAGTGCTGTCGCGGCGAGCAGGCCCTCACCGAGCATGCCGCCGTAGCCGATGAGGCGGGCGTCGCTCTCCTTGTTGAGTTGCTTCGCAGTCGTCCCCGAGGACACCAGCGAGTGGAAGCCGCTGATGGTCCCGCACGCGATCGTGATGAACAACAGCGGGAACAGCGGGTACGGGGAGACGGCGTCGACGCCGAGGAATCCCTCGAACGCGCCGATGCTGCTGTCGACCACGAGCGGCTCCGAGGACGTCCCGAAGATCGTCCCGACGATGATGGCGAGCAGCGCCCCGCCAACCCCCGCATACAGCAGGAACGACGAGAGGTAATCACGCGGCTGGAGCAACGTCCAGACCGGGAGCGCGCTGGCGACCGCGGCGTACACGAGGATTACCGGGACCCACGCGGCGCCGTTCCCGTTCAGCGCGGGGGTGCCGGCACCGGGCATCCACGAACCCGTTCCCTCGAGCAGGACGATGGTTCCCTCGGGGTGGGCACCCTCCGCCAGCTCGAAGATCGCGAGCGGGTACTGGATCCCGACCCAGACGCCCGCGAACACGCCCGCGACGAACAGGATCGTCCCGGGGATGAACGGGGCGTTCATCTGGTAGAGGTACACGCCGAACACCAGCGCGAGCCCGATGTACACCAGACTCGCGGTAGCCGCCTGCGGAAACGCGTTCAGGACGATACCCACGACGAGCGCGAACACCGCCACCACCAGGATGATGGTGAGGAACGCGAACCACAGCAGCATGTCTTTGCCCCGTTCGCCGACGTACTCACCGATGATGTAACCGATCGACTTCCCCTCGTGTCGCATCGACCCGGACAGCGAGATGAAGTCGTGAACGGCGCCCATCAGGGGGTTCCCGATGGCGACCCACGCGAGCGCGGGCGCCCAGCCCCAGATGGCGCCCGCCGTAATCGGTCCGACGATCGGCGCACCGCCGGCGATGCTCGAGAAGTGATGCCCCAACAATACCGGTTTCTTCGACGGGACGTACTCCTGGCCGTCCTCGTACTTGTGTGCCGGTGTGGTTCGACTCGAGTCGAGTTCGACGAACTGTACGAGGTACCTCGAGTACCCCACGTACCCCACTGTAAACGTTACCAGTACCGCGGCAACGATCCAAATTACCTGTGTCATGACAAGCCCACCCACACAGAGTGTGGGCGATACTCTTAATACTTGGTTATATTCACACCATCGATGGTGAAGTTATTATATCCGGGTGGATATTCGATTCGGAAATATGGCAGTAAATCGATGGTTACGGCGTCGATCCAATGATTACCAGGGTGATCGGTACTCCATCGCGTGGCCCGCGCGAAACGGGCCCCGAAACGAAAACCTCCTTGTGTCAGCCGATCGAGTAGCGGTCTCCCCGGGAACTGGGGAGAGAACTTACTGGATGTGCGCTCCGGCGAGCGCTCACTCGAGCGCGGCCTCGAGCGCGTCCATCGTCCGCTCGACCCGGTCGATTCGGGCGTTGTGGCCCATGTGCCCGATCCTGAGGATATCGTCCTCGAGGTCTCCGAGACCCGTCGAGAGGACGATCCCGTGATCCTCGCGGATCTGCGCCTGGAGGTACGTCGCGCGCCCCTCGAGGTCGAGCGCCGTCACCGTCGGCGACGCGAGCGAGTCCTTGGGATACACGCCGAGGCCCAGTTCGTCGGCCCGCTCGCGACACCGCTCGGCGGCCGCCTCGTGGCGCCCGTAGACGGAGTCGAGGCCCTCCTCGAGCAGCAAGTCGGTCGCCGCGTCGAGGGCCTGCAGATTGGCCGTGAGGTGGGTGTAAGGGAACCACTCGTCCTTGATCACGGTCTTCCAGGGCTCGAGACTCGCGTAGAACGAACGCGTTTCGACGGTTTCGATCCGCTCCCACGCGCGGTCGCTCACCGCACAGACGGTCAGCCCCGGTGGCGCGCTGAAACACTTCTGGGTCGCTCCGAGGACGACGTCGATGCGGTCGGTCGGCACCGGAGTGCCGCCAAGCGAGGAGACTGCGTCGACGACGCTAATCACGTCGTGTTCGGCGAGGCGGTCGAGCACTGGCTTGAGGTCGTTGAGCACGCCAGTGGGCGTCTCACAGTGGACCATCGTCGCGACGTCGTAGTCGCCGGACTCGAGTTCCCGCTCCACCATCTCGACGTCGATCGATTCCCGCCAGTTGCCGCCACAGACGGTCGCCTCGCCATCATACAGGTCGACGAAGTCCGCAAAGCCCTCGCCGTAGAGCCCGTTGGCGATACACAGCACTTCGTCGCCGGGATCGACCAGCGAGGCCACCGCGGCCTCGAGCCCCAGGATGCCCTCCCCACCGAGGATGGCGACGTCCCCGTCGCCGTAGATCGGCTCGAGTTTCTCGGTGAGGTCGCGATAGAAGTTGACGAACTCGGGTTCGACGTCGGGGTTCCGACTCGGTTCGGCCATGCGCTCGCGAACGCGTTCGGGGACCTCCGTGGGCCCGGGCGTCATCCGAAGCAGGTCGTGATCGTCCATGCCCGACTGCTCGATGCGCGTCACAAAAGCGTCGGCGGTTGACGGTGGTCGACGTTCCGGCAACACCCGCCCTCGAGTCGGGTGTTCGTCTCGACTCGACAGTGCGGCCCACCTCGAGTAGAATCGTACCCGAATCAGTCCGCTTGTGGCGCTACCGGATCGATCAGGGCGGGAGCGTCAGGCGTGTCGTTCGTTTCGTTCGTCTCGTTTTCATCGTCTGAACCCGCATCCGTCTCGTTGTCGCCGTCCGTGACGTTCTCCGGTCCGTCGTCGCCGGACTCGTCATCGTCGGTATCGTCGTCGGTCTCATTCCCGCCGTCACTCTCGTTCTCGTCCTCACCCTCGGACGGCTGTGCCTCCGCATCCGGATCTGGCACGACCTCGCCGTCACCTTCCTCGAGCGTCACCTCGAGGGTCTCGCCATCCACGACAGCTGTTTCGGGGACCGCCGTGGTTCCCAGGTATTGGCGCTCGATCTCGCCGTCTTCGGGCGTCCCGACGAAGATTTCGTACTCCTCGTCGACCGCCTCGACCGCGCTATCGGTGTAGCCGTCTTCCGGTCCGAGCTCGTCGTTCGTCGCGTACGGCACCGTTAGCTCGAACGTACCGTCGTCGCTCACGTTGGCCTGTTGCGTGTAGGTGAACGTTCGTCCCGGCTCCGTCTCGAGTTCGATCTGCGCGTAGACGCGGTCGGAGTCGGCGACTTCGCCGTCGACCGAGCCAGTGATGCTCGCCCCCTCGACGCGCTCGAAGGTCTTGACGTCCGAGACCAGATACGCGTTGTAGGCGTAGGCGGGATAATACCGGCCGCCGAGTTCGACCGCATATCCGCCAAACGGCATTGTTGCCTGGTCGGCCGCCCGTGCCTCCTCGAGCATCGCCGAGATGTTGTCCGCCTGGTCACCGACGGCTCCGACCCGACCGGAGCGGGTCGTCACCGGGTACAGCCCGTTCGGCGTCTGGAGCAACTGCGTCCCCACGATCGAGTACGAACTCGATTCGTGGACCAGTCGGTAATGCTCCATGCCCTCCGCGTCGTGGAGGTACAGCGAGGCGAGCATCGTGTCGTGGTAGGCCTCGCTCGTCGTCGGCACGTCGAACTCCTGGCCGCTGAGATTTGCCGTCTCCTGGGTCTGGAACCGACTGTACGCCGGGTTGGACCACTGCGTGATCGCACTGAACTTCCCACCGGCCATCTCATCGTCGATCATGACGTAGCGCATCTCACCTTCGTCGGCACTGTCGGCGTTCTCGAGGTCGCTGCGGATCGTGTCTTCCGGCTGATTCACCACCGGAACGCCCGCAGCGATCCCGTCGAGGATTACCTCACCGTGGGACTCCTCCTCGGCCAGCAGGTACCACGAGGACGACTGCGCGTTCTGCTGGAACGGGTTCGAGTGTGGAATGCGCTCGCCGTTGGTCGTGATCAGGTGGCCGTAGTCCCACCAGGACATCACGCCGTAGGAACCGCCCGGATAGTCGAAGTCGCCGTCGGCGGGGCGGTCGTAAGTTCCGTAATACTCGAGGTCGCTCTGGTTGCCTGCGCCCGCCCAGTTCCCGGGTTCGGGCGTGCTCTCGAGGAGCCACTGCGTCGACTCGTCCCAGGTCATCGCGTCGTCGCTCGGCCCGACGTTCTCGCCGCGCTCCCAGGTGGTGGTGCCGTCGGCCGCGATTGGCGGGAGCAGGGGCATGAACAGCATCACGACGATGAGGACGATCGCGATCACCTGGTAGGTCTCGACGTCGCGAATCGAGTCGGCCGTACGGTGGAAATCCAGGCTGAGGAGGCGGGCGATGTCCGCGACGAAGACTGCGTTGACGACCGCAACCGCGACCGCGAGGTAGTAGGAGAACCGCGTCTGGGTCGCCGCCATGCTGATCAGGAACAGCGACCAGACGATCACGAGGGTGTACTCGGCGCGCCACTCGCGTCCGAACAGCGGGCGAAGCAGGAGGAACGCGAGTCCGCCGAGCATCGTGAAGAACGCGGCTCCGAACTCGTTAAAGACGTACTGGGTGAAGTCGTCCGGAGGCTGGGCCTCCGAAACGGTGAGCGCCCCAGTCGAGGGGTCGAGCGGCAGTAGCCGTCTCGTGATATTTGTAATCACAGTGGAGTAGAGCTCGGGAACGATGACGGCCATCACGCCGAGTCCCACGATCAGGAGGCCGGCGATCGCAGCCGGGTAATAATGGCGGTCGACCTCAAGGTCGTCCCACTGGCGAGCGAACCAGGCCATGAACGCGCAGCCGAGTGCGACGCCCAGGGCAAGCGTCGGCTGGAGGTAGCCGAAGTGAGAGACGCTGCCGGACCACTGTTCGAACAGGAGCACGGATCCGATTGCCGTCACACCGAGGCTGACGGCCCCGACGAAGGCGACGTGGTCGGGAGAGATCCCTCGGACGTAGTCGACACAGAGCTGGATGCAGAAGAAGACGCCGAAGATACCGATCAGCAATACCGCCGAGGGCCAGACCCAGATGAACAGCGTGAGCGCGAGACCGGCAAGGACCGAGTAGATGGTTGGGCGACGAAGGGCGTCCCAGTCGCGGTCGGCGACGAGTTCGTAGATCGGGCGGTCACGTTCGCCCGCCCGGACGGCGACCATCATCGCGAGGACCGCAATCGCCATGAACAGCGCCTCGCCGATGTGATGGTCGAGCTGGCCGACGGCCGAGCGGTAGAAGAACGACCCCGGCACGAGCGCGAGGAGGACGACCGAGACGAGTCCACCGATGGTTCCGCCTAGTCGACGGCCCATGTAGAAGACGGGAATTGCGGTGAGCGCGCCCATCAGCGGGATGGACACGAGGGCGACCATGTAGAGGGTTTCAGGGGAAGGATTCCCGAGACCGACGATCATCGCCGCCGTGACGATAAGCTGGTCGAATAGCGTGCCGAAGTGGCCGACGTAGGTCCCTGTAGGGTAGCCAGTATAGACCTCATAAGGCATCGTGAATGGATAATTCTCGGCGGTCCACTGGATCGTCCGCCAGTGGTACCACGAGTCGACGCCGGACAAACGCGGCGAGCCGTCGGCGACGAAGTTCTCGTAGGACCGGAGGCGAGTCCACAGCATGAATAGTATCACCAGCCCGAGGAGGGGAAGGTGATACCACTCCTGCCACGCCTCGAGGGTGGAGGGCGTTTCGGTTCCCTCGTCGACGTGTTCAGTGTCAGTACTCATTACGTCCCACCAGTGCAATATGGCGAATAAACTTTGTTATCTGCTGTTGGAAGCTTTTGGTGAGACTGTTTTCATGTGTAGTTGACCGAATGAGAATCTGACCGTATCCAGCGCAATTCGTCCCAGCGATCGCAAAGAGCAAATTGGCCGATAGATCATAAAAACACGAGAGGTACGCCGTATTGAGTGATCAACACTGGTAGCCAACGCGGCTTAGTAAGTTCCTGAGCGCTATCGAGAAGCAGGCATTTACAGTTCTCGAATTCCAGGCTAACCACCGGCTTAGTCGAGGTAGGGCTGGCACACCATATTCACTCCATCTTCGAAATCGATCGAAGGGGCCCAACCCGTTGCTCGAGAGAATTTCGATGGGTCGGCACATGTGTGTTCGACGTAATCGTCAAAGGGACAGTCAACGTACTCTGGCTCGACATCAGTGCCGAGTTCATCATTGATCAGTTCGATCATCCTGTTGAAACTGTAGGCATCGCCCGTTCCGACGTTATATACCCCGCCAAGTTCGTGATCTGCAGCGAGTTCGAACGCGCGCACGACATCATCGACGTGAGTAAAATCTCGAGTCTGTGTACCATCGCCGAACACTTTTGGCGATTCACCGGCGGCAATTCGATCCGTGAACTGGGCGACGGTATTTGCGAACTTACCTTTGTGTTCCTCGTTACCTCCGAATCCTTGATAGACAGAGAACAGGCGAAGGCCAGCCATCGAGAGTCCATGGTGATTGGCATAGTATTCAGCGTAACGTTCGCGAGCCAATTTCGATGCCTCGTACCCTGTATGTGCCTCGACATCCATGCTTTCAACGGATGGTTCGGTCTGACTACCGTAAATAGACGACGTAGAGGCGTAAACGACGGTTTCACAACCCTGTTTACGCACCTGCTCAACCGCATTGACGAAGCCCTCGACGTTGATACGACATCCACGTCGTGGATCATCTTCGTGCATATTCCGAGAGGAGAGTGCTGCGAGGTGGAACAGGATATCAACATCGGACGGGAGGTCATCATCAAGGACGCTCACGTCGTGGAATTCGACTTCGTCGATAAGATTGTCGGTGGTCCCCAGGTAGAGATCGTCGACGACAACCACCTCATTTGTAGAAGCAAGATAGTTTGCGAGGTTAGAACCAATAAACCCAGCACCGCCCGTGATGAGAACGCGTTTTCCTTCCATGCACCAATGGTCTGCTCGTTTCATTAAATAACCTGATGTTCCGTTGGTTGCCATCGACAGTCCAAGTAACGGCTACCCTGCGCCCGAGGCCGTTTACCGAAATAACTAACTCTCTCAGTTTCGCAGGCCCGTACATGCGCGTCTCGGTGGTCGTCTGTGAACACACGCTGGACCGGTATCAGGACCTTCGAGATGCAGTCAATAGCATTCTCGCCCAGAGCCACAACGACATTGAACTTGTACTGGTAGCCGACGGGAACGAAGAAGTCTGCCAGCAATTCTATGAGGACTACGACGACCACGAAAACGTATCGATACACTGCAACGAAAACAATGTTGGGCTTCTCGAGAGTCGAAACAACGGGGCCCAAGTGGCGACCGGAGACGTGGTAGCGTTCATCGACGATGATGCCGTAGCGGATCCCGAATGGGTGGCCGAACTCGTCGAAGTATATGGGAACTTGAATGCGCTCTCTGTGGGTGGAAAAATGGTTCCACTCTGGGTGGCTGGACGACCGAGCTTTCTCCCCGAAGAGTTCTACTTTCTCGTCGGAGTTACCCAACGTGGATTCGCCGATGGCAAGGGTGAAGTTCGAAACACTTTCGGCTCGAATATCTCCTTTCGCCGCGAAGTTTTCCTCGATTTGGGCGGGTTCGATACAACTATTGGCGGTCGTCAGGGGGATGAGAACCTCCAGGGCGGCGAAACGGAACTGTGTGCCCGGCTTCGTAGCGAGTACAACCAGAGCGTCTACTACAACCCCGAAGCGGAGGTCGCCCACAAGGTGTTCGATTACCGGACAAAACCGCTGTGGTTGCTCGACCGCGCCTTCTGGCAAGGGTATTCCAAGCGCGGAATGGAAGTACTGGTCCCCGAATCGACCGGCGAGGAGTACGATTTTCTTGGCCGACTCTTCCGCAAGTTCGTCCCAGCACGTACGAGGAACCTCGTTCGTAACCCTTCTTTGGAAAAGGCCGTTCAATTCATCATGTTGTTCGCCTTTACCGGCGCTGTTGGGTTTGGTTACTTATATGGAATGACGAAGTGGCGTTGACGTGAACGCTTGCCGATACGCTTATACAGCCGACTTTGTTCGGTAGAAATATGAGTGACTCTTCAGTGGACGAGGACACAGACTTGCGGCTACGTGATCTCGACATCGCTATCGCCCACTGGGGAATCAACGCCTGGGGAGGCGCAGAATACCTTGCAACGATTCTTGCGGATGTCCTGGACGTGGACCGGATCTATACAATCGGAGAACCCAACCCAGATGATCCAAATCCGTATGGAAACGTACGGTTCGTAGACGTGACGGAGGATCTCTCTCCCCGCCTGCTTCGGAAGGTTCAGGCGCACGTAGGTCGACCTTTTGAATACGCTCTCTGGGAAGACGTTGATTGGCGTGAGTACGGATCTCCCGACGTGTTGATCACGTCGGGAGCGACGACTCGTTCGGTCATTACGCCGGCAAATACCTTGCATCTGAACTACTGCCACTCACCTCCGCGCTGGTTTTACGACCTATACCACGACCGAAAAGATTCCCCGACCGGGGTGCTCGCCAGACCACTGATTCGATATCTTCGGATGCGCGATCACACGATCGACCCGCGCGTAGACGGCTACTTCGCAAACAGCCCGATTATCGCTCAGCGCTTACAGAAATACTACAAACGTGATTCGGAGGTGCTGTATCCGCCCGTCGCCGTCGACTCCTACCACGAAGACGACGACGACAGGTTCTACCTTCATCTTGGCCGTCTCGACGAGGAGAAGGGCGTCCCAGAGGTGGTCGAAGCGTTTGAGGGACTCGACCATCAGTTGGTACTGGCTGGCGGCCGTGGCGACGTCGAAGACACGGTCGTCGAGAAAATAAATCGGAGTGAGAACCTCGTGTACCGCGGATTCGTCGATGAAGACGAAAAACGAGATCTATTGGCGACCTGTCGCGCTGTCGTGTTCAACGGCCGGAATGAAGACTTTGGGATCGTTCCGATCGAAGCGAATGCCAGTGGGAAGGCCGTCCTGGTGCGCAACGACGGATTCCCAGGCATATACGTTGATGACGGTGAGAACGGGTACCGTCACGACGGGACGCCGGCAGGGATTCGGGCCTCCGTCGAACGGTTCGAGTCGAACGGGCTCGACGGTGACCCTCGGTCCGAAGTCGAAACGTTCTCAACCGCTGCCTTCGAGAAGCAACTGAAATCGGCTGTCGTCGATCGGTACGAGGCGTTCGCGACGGCGGCGAGAGGGAACCACTGATGACTGAAACAATCGTACTCGGTCTCGACGGGGCGAACTGGGCGCTACTCAAGCCATGGCTGGAAGAGGAGCGCCTCCCGAACATCGAAGCGCTCCGGTCCGAAGGCGTCGTCGCAGATATGGAAAGCTGTCTCCCTCCGGTCACGTGCCCGAACTGGCGGTGTTACTCCACAGGAAAGAACCCGGGAAAGCTGGGCGTGTTCTGGTGGGAGCGCATCGACACGGACAGGCGCACGCTTACAACACCCGACTCGCGATCATTCAAGAGCGCCAACTACTGGGACTACCTCAACGAACAGGGCCGAACTGCGGGCATACTCAACCTCCCGATGACGTACCCGCCGTTCGAGGTCGATCGATTTCTCGTTGCAGGGGGGCCAGGAAGCGAGCAGAACAATTACGCCTATCCGTCTGACCTGGGTACGCGTCTCAACGACGAAGGATACGCACTTCATCCCGACCAGCCAGTTACCGGGAAAGACGATCGCGACGAAGCCGATGATCTCGTTGACCTGATCGAACGCCGACTGGAGACGTTTCACCACCTGCTCGAGGAGGAAGACCCGGACGTCGCACACTGTACGGTGTTTTACATTAACGTACTCCAACACTTCTTTTGGCGCGGTGAGCCGACTCGGCGTGCCTGGGAGGTCATTGACGGCCATATCGGACGACTCCGAGAGGAACATCCAGACAGCAACCTCTTCCTGATGTCGGACCACGGTTGTAAAAACGTCGATACAGTGTTTTACGCCAATAGCTGGCTCGAGGCCGAAGGATACCTGGTTTCCGAAAGCGAAACGTCGGATCTTCTCACGAAGTACGGCATCAACAAGAAGCGAATCTCGAAACTTGCCCACAAACTCGGCGTTCACGACCTCGTAACGCGGCTGGCACCCGATCGTTTGACGGACTCGATCCCGGAGGACGAGGAGGGCTACAAACGCGAACAGAAACTCGAGAAGATAGATTGGGAACGTTCACGAGCCATCGCCAGCGGACAGGGTCTCATCTACGTCATCGATAACGATCCCGATACGGTCGATACTATAATCGACGATCTGTCCGCGCTTACAAATGAGAAGGGCGATTCGATCGCTCGAGAGGTGATGCGTAGCGACGACGCCTACAGCGGCCCCTATACGGACGAAGCACCGGACATCGTCTTCGACCAGCGGCCGGGCGTTCACACGAGTGGAGCGATCGGACCGAATCCGGTATTCGACGACGTCGGACAGTGGGAAGCCGAGAACGTCCGGACAGGGCTCTTCCTTGCGAGCGGTCCGGATATCGAGGTGTCAACGATTGATCGCGACGTGATAATCACGGACATCGCTCCAACCGTTCTCCACAGCGTCGGCTGTGCAGTTCCGACGGACATGGATGGCACGCCGCTCCCGCTATTCGGCGACGATGCGTTCGATGAATGTGACCCCATACCGTTCGAGTCAGTAGATGCTTCGGGACGCCAGAGCGTTCAGAACCGGCTGGAGGACCTCGGGTATCTGGAATGACGGTTTGTCTCACCGGCGATGTCCACCACATGTCGCTCGAGACGCGCGATCAGGCGTACATGGACTGCACGGAAGTCGAGGCAGCTATCGAATACGCGGAGATTGCCGCGGAGTACGAGGTTCCAGTCACTCTTTTTCTGACCGGTAAATGTGTCTACGAAGAGCGAAATCGGGTCCGTGAACTCGCGGAGATGCCGAACGTCGAACTTGGTGGACACAACTATTGGGCGTTCACGACGCCTGTTCACCAACTGTGGCGTGCCGTGGAGAAGGCCACCGGTGGTCGTCTCGGTTCGTGGAACGGTCCGCGTGCTTTCCAGGACTGGGAAATCGGTAAAACGGTAGCGGCGTTCCAGAAGATTGAGGCTCGTATTACCAGTTGGCGCGACCACGCATACCGGCATGACAAACATACGGTATCACTGCTTGCGAAACATGACTTTACCCATTTTTCTGACCCGGTCGAACCGGCCGGCCACGTCCGGAAAAATGGTGACGTCACAGTCGTCCCGGTAAATACGCCACCTGATCACGAACACCTCTATCACGCATTTCGAACGCCGGAGTTCGTTACAGATGCCGAGTTTGACGGTCCATTTGGGGGAGACTCATATTACCCGGATGAATGGGCTTCGTGGGTATTGGACCATACTGATGCCAGGCTCAAAGCGACCGATATCACGACATTGCTTCTTCATCCTGCTTGCATGTACTTGGTTGACAAGTTTGATCTGCTACGAACGATTCTCGAAAGAGTTATGAATGAAAATCCTGTTACCATCTCCGAGGTTGAGGTTAACGAGTCCAAAATTTAGAAAAGAGGCTACTCTTTGTATCGACCGTATCACACATGTTACGTAGCTCCGCGACGATTTCTTGTCCAACTTTATCCGGGTCACTTACTTCGCTAACGTATGCCCGAGCGTTCTGAATTATTTCTTCGCGTTGTTCTTCGTAAAGCAACTGTGTGATAGCTCTGGTCAGTTCCGGATCGGTGGGCGAAGCGACTAATATGCCGGTTTCACCGTCGGTAATCTGCTCACCCAGGCCTTCGCAGTCGTTTGCCACGACTGGGCAGCCGGCGGCCATCGCCTCTTGGATGATATTTCCGAAACCCTCCTCGTATGAGACGTACACCATCGCATCTGCTGCAGCATATAGACCTTGAACGTCGTCAATGAATCCCAGAAAGTGCACCTTATCTCGGACATCATTCGAAAACGACGAGTCAATATCATTCTTGAGAGGTTCTAAATATGTTCCATCCCCTGCAATAATAAACTGTAAATCTTCATTGTCGTTTAGTATTTGCTCGATCTGAGGTAACGCATCTCTGAGCGCTTCGTACTTCTTTCTGAAGCGCAGGTTAGTAACGGTGATCAGGAGGCGGCTTCCATTGAGATTGAACTTTTTGCGGATAGCTTTTGGCGAGGCATCGGCGAAAGTATCATAAGCGAGTGGAACACCGATGGTGCCGATTCTGTCTGGGGTGGTCTCCGTATTCTTGATGATAGCACGTTCAACAGTGTTCGAAATCGTTAAATAACAATCTGATAGCCTAAACGTGATACGGTTTATGAATATTAATACGGTAATAAGGGCGATACCGCCATAATTCCGGTTAGTTACGTGCTCGCGTAACTTTTCGCGATTGATTTCCCAAATATTTCCACCAAGCCTAAGCGCGAACGGAATAGAATAGGCCACGGCAAGCAATGAGGCGATGAAACTTACGACGCCCGCGTGATCACCGATGACAATATCCACATTCTGATTCTTCAGTTCCCGTCGTCCATCCTTGGCCGTCATCACCGCTCGTTTTATCAGATTTGAGGAGGTGTTTGAAACTATAATAACATCTTCATTCGTTCGCTCAAGTGGGTTTGCAAGATTCTCTGTTCTATGGCCAGTGAATACAGCAATCTTCATTTATTTACTCCTATCGCATCGCTCTACAACAGCATAGTCTATGATAGTATTTGTGCTAATCACGGTTCGAATACACCGCTTTTTCATCGAACGGCTCTTAGAATTCCGCATCCACTCTCGTCTGGAGTCGCCTCAATGTTAAACCCATTTTCGAGGAGAAGCGAGTGGACGGCTTCGTCGTCAACACCGTGTAGTTCGCAATATATCCGTCTGACACCCTCAAGAATACCATCCATTCCCTTTAGGACCGATAGCTCAGCCCCTTCAACATCAACTTTAATGACTGTTGGTTTAGGCACGTTCTGCCCCGCTAGTTCGTCTCCACGGACACACTTGACTGTGATTGTATCACCATGCTGCCAATCTGAGAGCAACGAGCCCCGTCCTGCTCCAGCAGTTGCCCGATTGTCGAGCGTAAATTCTCTCGGCCCGGCAGATTCGGCGAGAGCTCTATCGACAACATGAGCCTGAAGATCGTTGAGCGCGAGGTTTTTTTCGATGGTTTCGACGTTCTCCTGCCAAGGTTCAATTGCGACAGTCTCCGCGCCGATCGTGGCGGCGAAGAGCGTATAGACGCCGATATTACTTCCAACGTCCCAGACACAATCGTCTGGGGTGAGATGTCGACAAAAATGTTCAATATTCGGTGATTCGTTATGGATTGCGCGGATGTGATCGAATTCACCGACGGTGCGATTGTGAATATCGACTGTGTGCGGCCCTATCGAGACAGATTTTGTGGAGGATGTGAGCGGCGCGAGCCGGCGAAACCGATCACGAGCACCCCAGAATAATTCATCAGCGGCCGAATGGACTCCTGTGGCACCGTTTGAACGGATCTCCGACACCGAATACCGAAGCCAATCGATGAATGTCATTGATCGATCACGGCGCCAAACTGACTACGCACCATTGTATTCCATCGGGGATTATCGTAGGATCTCTTGGACGTCATGCTCGTAATCATGGCTTTGATATTGTCAAGCAAAACCCTTTCAGTATCGTCTAAAGCTTCCGGTTTAACTTTACTCGCAACTACTGTGTTGTAGATTTATAATGATGTTTTAATCAATGTATCCGAGAGCTCTGAGTTGTTCTTCGTTTACCTCCGGGACTTCCGTTTCACCTTTATTCTCCTCGAATTCTGAAACCGGGTACTGGTGGGTCATTTCAGATGGCGATCCATAGGCCAACGCAGATTTGCCGAACGTTTGGACGAGTGGTAAAAACGAACGCGGCAATTGTGCTCTGTTCGCAGGCGCTTGCAACCCCTTGTAGAGTTTTCTGTGAATCGCAAAGATAATTCGTTCGAGCGGTGATCCAAACTGTTTGACAAATCCCCCGTTACTATCCCAGGCAGAACTGGCACTATACTCAACAGTTCCACCGTGAGCCCAAAAATCGGATCTAACAATACGGTTTGGATCGGGTGTGATTGTCCACAAATCAATACCATCAACGTTCGGTAAAGTACCTCGGTTAGTCGCGCTCATTGCTGTTGGAGCGAGGTCGGTCCCTGACGAGACCCATTCGAGGCGTTTCCCAGACGGAAGTCCTGCACCCATGAACACCGTTGGAACGCGGACTAATTCGGGACATATCGGGGAACCATGAGCGTATATCCCTCCCCTCTCTATTTCGCCGAGTAACTCGCCGTGATCACTCGTAAAAATGACGAGCGTATCCTCAAGGAGGTCGCGTTCCGAAAGCTGATCAACCGTATCGAGAAATCGATCCGCTGCAGTTTCTGCACCGCGTTTGTACATGTTCTCTAGTTGATCACTCTTTCCGGCAAAATGCTCGAAAAAGGGCGGTGAGCTATCCCACTTTACATTGAAGAAATCGTATGGAGCGTGAGCGCCCTTTTCGTGGACTACAATAGTAAATCCATCTTCGGCCTCATTGAGGTTATGTTGTTTTTCTAGATCGAGAACCCGATTCGGTGGTTTTTGTACAGGATCATCTATATCGACCCAGACGTTCCGCAAATCTAACCCTGCATTTGGTCCTTCAAGTAGTTTGGGCGATCGTTCGACAACGTCATTGAATCCCCAGACTCTATGTGTAGCGGGATATTGGCCAGTCATCATTGATGGAATGCTCGACGCTGTGTATGTACTCGCAGCGATAGTTGGCACAGTTACACCAAGATCTGATACCCGCTCCGGAAGGTAATCCAGACGAAGACTATCGACGATATATATCAGAACGTTCTCGACGGCATTTCCGTCGGCCAAATCTGAAATTCCTCCCATTGTTCCGTACTACAGAGGCCTATAAGATAAGCCCCGTGGTTATTTTGTGATGATGAGACAATGCTCCTCGATGAAAGGGATTGCTTTAGTAGGCGCTAAATCCAATTTGACATACTCACGAGGCCGATGAACAAACCACACGTACTCTTGATAACCGTGGACAGCCTTCGCTTTGATCGTTGTCCAAGACGTCCATATGGAACGGTCACAGCTCCGAACGTAGCCGAATTGAGCGAGGAAGCTATCACGTTCTCTCAGGCAGTCTCTAATGGACCGGCCACTCGTTCGAGCTTCCCAAGTATTTTGACAAGTACGCATCCGCTTGCTTACGGCGGTTATTCGTATCTCGACAACGCTAGACCGTTCATAGCGAAAACGCTTGCAGAAGAAGGATTCCAAACTGTCGGGTACCATTCTAATCCCCATCTGGGAGCTGATGAGAACTATGACATGGGCTTTAGCGAGTTTAGAGATGCCGCAGAAGGCTCAGAATCAATCGCTTCCACGAAAGATTTCGTAGAGCGGAGACTCGACACAGACACATGGCTCTACAAACTACTCCGCCGATTCTGGCACTACTTCACCATGTCGACAGGGACATCTGCTTACGCCAAGGCATCATCTATTACTGAAAACGCTCTTTCCTGGATAGATACCACTTGGGACGGTGAATCCTCATTTTTTATGTGGCTACATTATATGGACGTCCATTATCCGTTCTCTCCTCCGAACAAATATGTAGAACAAAATGGAGATACACCGATTCCAATGAGCCGAACTACCGAGCTTAATGGACGGATGCAGGAGGAGCCGGAAACACTCTTAGAGGAAGACGTTGATGACCTATTAACGCTATACGATGGCGAGGTCCGTTTTGTAGATGAGCAGATCGGGCACATCATCGAGCACTTGAGGAATATAGGTATCTACGAAGAGACCCTACTCGTGATCACAGCAGACCATGGCGAAGCGTTTGGAGAACATGATCGATTCGGCCACCATCCAAATCTATACGACGAACTATTGCGTGTCCCGCTAGTTATCCGAGTGCCGGGAACAGACTCACGTGACGTGGAACAACAAGTTTCGCTCGTAGACCTCGGTCCAACTATTTACGATATCGTCGACATCCCGATTCCCGATAACGTACAGGGGACGAGTTTCGCTCCCTTACTTCGTGGAGATACAATGGACGAACCAGTCGCATTAGTTACAGCGAAGGGTGGTGACCGACTTGCATGCAGGACCTCGCACTGGAAGTGCTTTTGGCGGCGAGACGACGAAACCGTCGAACTCTTCGATCTGAGGAGTGACCGTGAAGAGGTGATGGACGTAAGTACGGATAATCCTGAACATGTTTCTCGCTTTAAAGAGATTATGGAGGAGTATATAACCGAAGCCGAGGCGACTGACACTGACCTCCCGAAAATGTCGAAAAGTGATGAAGTCGAAGAACGACTAAAAGATCTCGGATATATCGACTAGGCGTGATCGAGCTGCCGAATCGGTTCTTAAACTCGGCTACCGCTAGCCGTGGTGACCTCGCCGTCTCGAATATCGCGGCGCTCATCCTCGACAACTGCCTAAAGCACTTCAACTAGCTCAAGAATTCGGAGGCGTGGTTTGTGACCATTGGCCAAGTCGACCTTTCAGGCCATCAAAGTACACTTGGCTATGATTGGCGGTCACAACCATTTTACCCGGGAGCGAGTCGATTGGACTGCTGACATACGGGAGTACGTATTTTAGGTTCTCATCGGAGGGCAAGCAATATTCATCGATTGTTTGGTCAGCCAGAATGGACATTCATTGAGGATATCTTCGAATAGTACGATCCTCACGAAAATCTATTAACCAATACATCGAATAACCAGATGTTGAGCCCATATTTTTCCTCCACCGACCTGATGATCATTACTTCGTATTGGGAGATACCAGTGACCAAGAGAATGCTTAGCAAATATGTCAAGGAGAATGCTACCGAAACAAGGATTAGCCAAACAAACGAGGCAGGAATTACTGGTATGACGAGTCCTGCAATAGCGATGAAGGGAAGAGAGATTAGAACAGGGATCAAGGTAGCAGATGAGAGCGGCGTCCGACCAGCGTAATAGCGAACCTGTATTGTTGCCAGCCCGTCACGGATAAGAAATGAGATCGCTGTTGCGACGGCGGCACCCATGATTCCGATTGCAGGAATCAGTATGACGTTAAAAACAATATTCGCTATCGCCGCGGCTGCGTTATTAAAAGAGAGGAACTTCGATTTTCCCAATGCTTGGAGGAGAGATCCGTGGACATTCAAGACATTAGTGATGCCGTATCCGATGGCTAATATTGTGAGGACAAGACCGCCTTCAGCATACTCGCCACCGTAAATTACACTAATGAACTCCGTTGAGAAGACGCCGAGCGGGAAAAAGGCACATACGCTTGCGATTACTAGCCAGCGAGTTATTGATTGGTACACCTCAATCATACCCGAGATATTCCCTTCTCCTTCAAGCCGGCTTGCCATCGGCGTTCCAATGAAGTTAAACGCGGTAGAGAACATCCCCATAAAACTCACGGCCGCGTACGCGACGCCGTAAACTCCAACCGCTGTACTCCCCAGAAAACGCAGAACGAGAAATATATCGGCACTTCTGTATATGAAGTTCGAGAGGCCGGTGATGGTAAATGGGAGAGAATATCGAAACACATCGGACCGGCGATCCTTATCGAGCGGTTTCGAGACCGCTGGAAGCGAACGATGGAGAAAATAGGCGGCAGCAACGAGACTGACGCCGTACGGGATCGCATATGCTGCAGCGAACCCGAACTGGTTGAGGCTTAATGTGACTGCTCCGACAATAAGCACTAGCCGAACGCTAGTGTGCAAGATGTTCTGAACGAACGCGTATCGTGTCGACTCCGATTGCCCACGTAAGCCGCTTAGTGCGACATTGAGAAGTGCAGCAAACGGAATTGCTGCACCGAAGACTCTAATGCTCGCTTCGACTGTTGGATCGTTGAATACGGTCGCCGCGATGAAGTCCGCATTGAGTGTAACTAGCAGCCCTAATGGTAGAGAGGCTATCACAGCCACGCTAAACGCAAACCGAGTAATCGCCCGCTTTTCCGAGTTATCTACCCGGGGAAGGTACCGTATCAGGCCCGAGGCTAACCCGAGGCCTCCAATAATCGCGCCCACGTTTAATAGCGCAGTCCCAGTCGTTAAACCGCCGAAACTGCTAACCGAGAGAAACCTTGCGGCGAGCACCTGCGCTATAAACGCGATAACTAGTTCGAGAAACAGCCCAACGTAGATGACGCTCGCGCCTTTGACCACGTCCCGGATTGCTTGATCGCTATCGCTCATCTGGTCACCCGATCACCTGTCGAAGAGCGCGTTCATATCGATCGTACAACTCGTCCCAGGAGAACCCTTTCTCGACGGCCGTTCGACCGTTCTCGCCGAGCCACTCACGTTCACGTTCGTCTGTCGCGAGGCGATCAATCACCGTCGCCAGTTGATCCGGTCGATGGGGATCACAGAGCAACCCTGTCTCGCCGTCCTGAACGATTTCCGGGACCCCGCCAACTCGAGTGGCCACGACCGGCGTTGCCGTTGCCTGCGCCTCGAGTATTACTCGCGGAAGCCCCTCAGTATGGGAGGGGAGAACGAACGCGTCGAACTCGTGGTACAGCGAGGGGATCTGCTCATATGGCACCGACCCGAGGAACGTAGCCGTTTCCCCGAAAATCTGCTCGAGTCGTCGTCGTTCCGGCCCGTCACCGGCGACGATCAGTTTGCAGTCAGCATCGACTGATTCGAGTGCGGTGGCGAGATCCTCGAGGCCCTTATACGGTTGAAGCCCGCCAACGTATCCCAGGCAGAGGCCACTCTCTTGAACCTCGATTCGGTTTTCGAATCGCTCGGAAAGCGTGGTCGGCACCAACTCCGGATTAAATCGGTCTACGTCGACTGCGTTCAGCACATTGAAGATACGATCCTCGTGGACACCGTACGTCTGAAGCTGAGAACCGATGTAATCACAGACCACGAAGTATCCGTCGTGAGGCGCACGGAGCCGTGTTCTGAAGGAAGCGAGGTCCAATCGCCCGAAGAGACTCTCCACCGGCGGGTCGAGGCTCGACCCGACGTGGACGACGTGAGGCACGCCGAGACTCCGTGCCGCGAGCAGTCCCGGAAGATACGTTTTCCGGGTCTTCGAGATGATGACATCGACGGCACGCCTCCGTCCGATTCGAATCGCTCGAATGAGCGTTCTGAGGGGCCCTTCGACGAATCGACACTGGGGGTCAACCGAAACCTGAAACGATCGTTCTGGCTTGGAGTTCCAGTCAAGAAGATAAACGTCGTGTCCTCGCTTTCGAAGTCCTGAAACGACATTTCGGACATGTATCGCACCACCTCGTACCATCGCATCGGAGAAAGAAATAGGCTCCTCGGTGAGGTAGAGGATACGCATTGTTTGAATATGCTGACGACTCGGCTAAATATCTCGCGGTCCAGTGTCTTCGGCTATGGTTAGTAATCGTTTAGGCCGATGGCCGTGACTCGAGGCTCTCATAGCTCCAGATCAAATCGAAATACCGCTTCATTCCCGCGACGAACGAGCCATTTTCCGTGATCGCGGCCTGGCGCTGATGGTTCGGAACGTCGGTCTCTTCAACCAGGAAGATCGCTTTCCCGGAATCGTACTCCATACTGGGATCGATAAACGTTCCGCGCCAGGGCAGTACCTCCTCACTGAATCGATATCGGATGGCGGGGTGTTCAGCGGCGATTCGATCTACGATATCCGCCTGTACCGCTGCTTTCTCCGGCGGAAGCTTACGGGGATCGAGGAACAACACCGAGACCTCGAGCCCTCGCTCGAGCGCGGTTTCGACCGTCGTTTCGATGTCCTCGAAGTAGGCGAAGCTGTTCGTAATCACGTAGACGGTTTCGGCCGCGTTCTGATAGAGCTGACGCGTCTCCGTCTCACTCGGGTCGCCGACGTCGACTACGTGAAAGAGTTCCGACGTCGGTGTCACGTCCTCGTTCGCTTGCTCGTACAGGGGCCCGAACGTCTCCAGAAACGTCGACTCGATGGAATCGATTTCGGTACAGTAGTCTTCGTACTCCTGGCGGCGATTCTCCTTCGCCCGCTCGAGAACGGTTTCCGGAGATTTCGGTTGATACTGCTTCGGCCGGCCGGGAATCACCTTGATGAAGCCGTAATTCGCGAGCGATTCGAGAACGCCGTACACGCGAGCCTTGGGGATGCCCGTCGCCTTTGCGATGTCCGGTGCAGTCGTTCGTCCGGCGCTCAAGAGATGCTCGAGTGCCGTCGCCTCGTACTCCTTCAATTCTAATTCCTGCAGCAAATCGGTTGGCTCGGTCCCCATAGCAGATATCCCACGGTTGGACTGTGAAACCGTAAAACCGTGTATTTATCCTCGAGCGATTCTGGTCTGAGGTCAGTAATTCAACGCTCTGCTCGCTGCAGGAGTTCTCGAACCGATTCTTCGATGGTGTGTCTTGGTGACCATCCAAGATGCTCGTCTGCCCTCGACGTGTCGACGGTGAAGCTTTCGACCATCGTTTCACCGCTTCGCGGGTTTTCGACGAGTTCGACGTCGACGTCGACGTTCAGTTCCTCTCGGGCGATCGCCTGAACGGTTTCCGCGACCGTCATCACGGAGGGATCCTCAGTGCCGGCAATCTCGTAAATCTCGGTGCCGGTATCGCCTGTCTCGAGTTGCTCGAGCAGCCGTTCGCAGCTGTGGATATACGCCCTGGCGACGTCTTTGACGTGGACGAAGTTTCTCGACTGGGTGCCCGGTTCGTACACCGTCAACGGCTCGTTCGACGTGGCTCGGTTGACGAAGAAGTTGATCACCGTCGGTTTCGAGACGACCGTTCCGTCGACCACGTGGTCGCCGTATAGGTTCGACTTGAGGAACAGATGGGCCGGAAACGCGCCGTCGGCCAGCGTGTCGATCGCGCATTCGCCGAGGAGCTTGGTTCGGCCGTACCAGTTGAGCGGGTCCCGTGGATCGTCCGCCGTAATCGGGAACGTGTCGGGGTCGCCGAGAACGGCCATGCTAAACGGGAACACGAGCGCAGATCCGTTTTTCCGACAGAACCACGCGACGTCGTTCGTTCCGGTGACGTTGACGTCGTAGGCGAGGTCGCGGTTGGTATCGCAGTCGTCGACCCCACTGATCGCGGCGAGGTGAAGCACGACGTCCGCTCCGTCGAGCGCCGATTCCAGCCGGTGACGATCTCGAATGTCGACGTGTTCGATGTCAACCGAGCCAACCGCGGAAACCTGACCTCGGTACTGGTTATCGATCGCGCGAACGGACCACTCGGGGTGCGTTTGTTCAAGCAGGTGAAGGACGCGGCTGCCGATGAATCCGGCCGCACCGGTGACGGCAATCGTCGGCGGTTCGTTCGTGTCGTCTTGCTTCGATGATCGTTGACTTGTCATAGTATCATTGCCTCGGATGTGATCGTTGTAACCGGTCTGCCAGATCCGAAATTCCCTCTCGTACGGTCCATTCCGACTCGAAGCCAGTTTCCGATAACCGGTCGAAGCTCACGTGATACGACGGCCCTGGGTGCTCGTCCTCCAGGTACGTGATATCGAGTTCCCGATCGAGTTCGTCTCGAACGAGTTCCGCGATGGTGGCGATCTGGTAGTTCTGGTCGTTCGCCCCCACGTTGTAGACCAGTTGCGGCCACGAGTTCGGGTTCAGCGCGGCGTGTGCGTAAGCTCTCGCGGCGTCTTTCACGTGAATAAACGGGCGCCAGTTACTCCCGTCACCGTAGACGGTAAGCGGTCGGTCGGTGAGCGCTCGGAACACGAAGTGGTTGATGACCAGGTTGAAACGAACACCCGGCGACCAGCCGTAGTTCGTGCTCATTCGGAGTGCCGTCCCGTCGAACCCGTACTCGTCGATTGCCTCGCGAAGCAACCCCTCGGATTCGACCTTGGACTCCGCGTACGGATTGAGCGGGTCCTGGTCGGTCGTCTCGTCGATGTCGGTGCTCGCGGTACGCCCGTAGTTGTTACACGACGAGGCGAAGACGACGTGTTCGATATCGAACTTCCCGGCAGCCGTGAGCACGTTCTCCGTCCCGTGGTAGTTGACCGCGAACGTCTCCTCACGGCGATCGTGCGTCGACGCTGCACCGGTAATCGCGGCGAGATGGATCACTCGATCGACGTCGCGCATCGCGTTCTCGACGTCACCGTACTCGCGGACGTCACCACGTCGAAACTGAACGTCATCGATGCGTCCGGCGAGGTTCGACGGCGAGCCAGTCGTCAGCGAATCCAGGACGCTGACGGTCCCCACGGCTTCCTCCTCGAGGAGGAGCGAAACGAGTTCGCTCCCGATGTACCCACAGCCGCCCGTCACGAGGACGTGCAGATCAGTCATCAGACGTCAGGACGCCGGGGAGGAACCGATCTTCGTGGGCCGTGACCGTCCGTTCGTGATCGACCAACGTTCCGAGAATCTGTCTGACGCCGTCCTCGAACGTCGTCGACTGGCCGTTGATCAGGTCCGCGTAGCGGTCGTGTTCGATCTCCATCTTGTGCGTCTCGTCCTCCTCGCGCGGGTTTTCGAAGTGTTCGACGTCGACGTCGAGATCGAACTCGTGGGCGACGGAGGCGATGGTTTCTGCAATCTCGACGATACTGATCGCTCGAGTTACCTGATTGTAGACGGCGAGACCGTCGTGGTCGGTCTCTTCGAGGGCGAGGCGCGCCAGCCCTTCGACCGCGTCCCCGAGGGCGATGAACGGCTTTCGCTGTTCGCCTTTTCCGTACACGGTCATCGGATAGCCAGCGATGGCCTGTGCACAGAATCGGTGGGTAACGACCCCGAAGTAGTAATCGAAGTCGAACCGGGTCGCCAGGTCGGGGTGTGCTGCGGTCTCTTCGGTTTCGGTACCGTACGTGATCGCCGTTCGCACGTCCGAGATTGGAATGTCGAACTGCTTGTGTGCCAGGCGCATATTTGCTGCGTCGTGCGATTTCGTCAGGTGGTACCAGCTACCGGCCATCGCCGGGAACGGGACGTCGTCTCGCTCGCCCTGGTTTTCCATCGTCGCCCCGCCCTCCGGAATCGGGAACGTGGGCGCCCCGTAGACGCCGGTCGTCGTCGTTTCGATAAAGTGGGTGTCCGAAAGCCCCGCTTCGTGCAGCCCCCAGAGCAGATTCCGCGTCGCCTGCATATTGTTGTGCTGCGTGTAGTTTGCCCGCTCGCCGTTGATCTGTGAGTACGGCGCGGACGGTTGTGCAGCGGTATGGACGATCGTCTCGGGTTCGTGAACCGAGAGCAGCTGGTCGACGAATGCTCTGTCGGTCAAATCACCCTCGACGAAGGAGAGGTTCTCGAGACCGAGCGCTTCTTCGGCCGCCTCCAGTCGCGCATCGATATCCGCGATCGGTACCGCTGTCGTCGATCCGACGGACTCTACCCACTCCCTCCTCGCGAAGTTATCGACCAGGACCACGCGGTCGTCGGTTCGCGATGCGATGCGCAGTGCGGTAGGCCAGCCGAGATATCCGTCGCCACCCGTAACCAGTATCGACATAGTTACTCATAATTTGAGTACATACCATATAATGCTTCTGCCATCGCCTGCGAGACCGAGGGAAAGTACTAAGACCTCGTGGAGAATTGAGTTACTCAGAAACTGAGTACCATGACCTCTGCAAACGATGAACCCCTGGCCGAGGATGAGCGAGACGATCGACACTTAGAGGACATTGCTGATGGGTGCGGGTGTACCGAAGTGTGGGAGCATCTAGCGCAGAAGCGAGAATCCGACTGACGGATCTGCTATAAAAGCGCCGAAGAATAGAGGAAACAACCGGATTACGACGCTTACAGTCCCAATTTAATCCGCAAACAACATGCTCCCGAGGCGAGAACTGAGCGCACGCTTCAGCGGGAACCAAACAGAACTGAGACCTCCAGATGCGGAGTATTCGGCCGAAAGGGTGCAGGGGCAGAGTCGACGAGAGTCGTTAGTAACGAACTTTGAAACGCCAATCGTGTTCACCATCGCTGCTAGTTAGTGTATGACAGAGGCCACGCTCGATGACGCTCGAGCCCTCGAGAAGCGAAGTTCCTGAACCTTACCGACCCAGTTTCTCCCGCCCGATCCGAATCCCGGTCGGGGTGATGATGAGCTGGTCGTCACCCTTCTGGACGATGTCGCCGTCGACCTCGCGGGCGACCTGTCGGAGTTCGTCGACGATGTGTTCGGTCGTGCTGTCCTTGGTGCGCAGGCGGGTGATGTCGGCGATGACGATGTCGCCGTCGTAGACGGCGTCTTTGATGTCGATGGCGTCAACCTGCCCCCCGATTTCGGCGATGTGGACGGACATTCCGGCGTCCCCGGTCGACGGCGTGACGTCGTCGAGGTCGAGTTCGACGTACTCGTCGGCGGTGCGCGTCTGCCCGCTGCCGAGGATCTTGCTCATTAATCCCATAGCGTCAATGGTCCCGCGCTGGAGTATAGTTCTTACGTCAGACGCTGTCTCGCGACTTCACGGTCCTCCCCGATTTCGTAACGGCAATACCAGCTTGTTGCAATCCACCTAATTGTTATTCGCCTATCAGATAGAATTCATTTTTCGGAGTATCATAAGAACATTTATATGGTAAAGTATGGTGAGTGTGGTCGTGGTTGATAATACCATGTCACGGGAACACATCTCACGACGAACGCTGCTGCACGGAGTCGGAGCTGGAGTCGCCGCGACGGCACTGGCCGGACAGGCGTCCGGACGGGGCGACGAGTATATCATCGGACTGCGAGCCAACAGCGGGTTCGAGGTCGCCAGCGAGCGAGCCAACAGTGTTCGGCTCGAGCTCGAGTTCGGCGACGTCGGCAAAGCGCTCTCGGGACGATTCTCCGAACAGGCGGTCGAGGCGCTCGAGAACAATCCGAACGTTCGCTACGTCGAGCAAAACGGTCGGATGCACGCCCTCGAGCAGACGACGCCGTACGGTATCGACCTGGTAGACGCCGACGTGGCGGTCGACAACGGCGAGACCGGCGCCGGCGCCAACATCGCGATCATCGACACGGGCATCGACGCCCAGCACGAGACGCTCTCGGCGAACCTCGGCGAGGGCTGGGCCGCGGGCGACGCGGAGTGTGACACCGGCTGTGGCGGCGGTCCCTTCGGCGGCGGCAACGACATCAGCGAGTGCCTCGAGGTCTGGGACGACGACAACGATCACGGGAGCCACTGCGCGGGGACGGCCGCCGCGGCCGATAACGGACTGGGCGTCATCGGCGTCGCCCCGGACGCCACCCTGCACGCGGTCAAGGTACTGGACTGTTCGGGCGGCGGCTCGTACGACAGCATCGCCGCGGGCATCGAGTGGGCTGCCGACCAGGGCCAGATCGACGTGTTGAGCATGAGCCTCGGTGGCGACGACTCGAGCGTCGTCCGCGACGCCTGTCAGTACGCCGACCAGCAGGGGAAGGTCATCGTCGCGGCGGCCGGAAACGACGGCCCCTGTTCCGACTGCGTGGGCTACCCGGCTGCGTACGACGAGGTCATCGCCGTCTCCGCGACCGATTCCAACGACGACCTCGCGGACTTCTCCTCGACCGGACCGGAGATCGAAATCGCTGCCCCCGGCGTCGACGTGCTCTCGTCGATCCCGCGCAGCGACTACGCCGAATTCTCGGGGACTTCGATGGCCTGCCCGCACGTCGCCGGCGCAGCCGCGAGCCTGATCGGTGCCGGCGAGGATCCCGCAAACGTCCGACAGCTCCTGAAAGACGGCGCCGAGGACGTCGGCCTCGCCAGCAACGAGCAAGGTGCGGGTCGGCTGAACGTGGCGAATTCGCTCGGACTCGACGGCGGTGACGATGACGACGGCGGAGACGGCGGTGACGGTGGCGACGGTGACACCGCACCCACCATCGACCAGTTCGCCGTCTCCACCAGCTCGAGCGGGCCCTGGTCGCGCGCGAGCGTCAGCTGGTCCGTCTCGGACGCCGACGGTGACCTCGCGAGCGTGACGACGGAACTCCTCTCGGGCACCAGCGTACTCGACAGCCAGACCACGAGCGTCAGCGGCTCGAGCGCCTCGGGCGAGGACGACCTGCGGACGCGTGACAGTCCCGACAGCGTCCGAGTGACGGTGACGGACGCCGCGGGCAACGAAACGAGCGACAGCCAGGCGTACTGAGCGGACGAGCCAGTTCGACCGTCCCTCGAGCACTCCCGGGCTGCCGGGAGACGTCCCTTTTTGCCGGCGGAGTACGTGCCCCCGGACGACATGACGTTCAGCATCTGCGTCCACGAGACGTACGAGGACGACGACGGCGAGGAACACGACCGGTTCGGCGTCGCCGTGACGACCCGGCTTCCCGGCGTCGGCACACTCTGCCCGTTCGTCAGCGAGAACGGGGCCGTCGCCACCCAGAGCCTGGTGAACGTCGACCTCGGTCGGCGAGGAATCCAGTACGTCGACGACGGACTCGCCGTCGAGGACGCCCTCGAGGGCCTGCTCAACGCGGACGAGGGGGCTTCGAACCGCCAACTCCACGGCGTCGACCGCGACGGCGAGTTCACGTTCTCGGGGGAAGACTGCAAGGACTGGTACGGACACATGAGCGGCGACGGCTACACGGTCGCCGGCAACCTCCTGACCGGGGAGTCCGTGATCGAGGCGACCGCGACGGCCTACACCGACTCGGGGGACGATGACACGCCGCTCGCCGAACGCCTGACCGACGCCCTCGCCGCCGGCCACGCCGAAGGGGGCGACAAGCGCGAGGAACTGCGGGTCCAGAGCGCGGCCGTCCGCGTCGCGACGACCGAGGAGCGCGAACTCGAGCCGTTCTACGACGACCTCCGGGTCGACGCGACCCTCGAGCCGATCGCGGACCTCCGGGAGACCTTCGACCTGGCACGGGAGGGCTACGAGACGGCACTCGAGAAGTACGAGGACGCCTACGAGGAGGACGACATCGACGCGAGCGAGGAGTGAGCCATCGCTCGAGGGTTGGATGTACCGTCGCTCGAGGGTTGGAAGCACGTAGGAGACCCGCAAACGCGAACAGGTCGAGCGTTATCCAGAAAAGGAGTAGAGGTCGTCGCCGACGTGGTGCAGCGAGTCGACGACCTTCCCCTCCTCGCCGACCATCTCCGTCCCCGAGACGCGAGCGCGCCCGATCGCCAGCACCTTGCCGTGGGACTCCTCGGCGATCAACACGAGGTCCCCCTCAGAGATTTCGCCGTCGGCTTCGGTGATCCCCGGGCGCATCACGTCCGCACCGTCGGAGACGAACGAGACCGCGCCCGCGTCGACGGTCACGATCCGGTAGTCGGGATCGTAGGCGTTCGCCCCGCGGACGGTCGGGAACGGCTCGTCGTCGAAGTAGGCGATTTCGGGGGCGCCGTCGACCAGGACGACCTCCCAGTCGCTGTCCTCGAACTCGACGCGTTCGTAGGTGTCGCCCGCGAGCGTGACGCCGAGACGGTTGGACACGGCCGTCTCGATCTCAGAGATGGCGTCGCTGCGGAGGTGGTGTCGCGATTTGACCTGCATACGCGCCACCACGGTCACGTCAGCTATAAAACGCCCGTCTCGAGGCCAGTTCGATCACGAGGTCACCGCCCGTCTCGGTCGTCAATCGTGACCGTCACACGTGCCGTGAGAATTGCTAAGTAGGCGCACACCAATAGCCGACGTATGTGGCTCTCCCGGTGGCGAACGGAGACCGTGACCTGCATCGCCTGCGGCGAGACGGTTCCGCGATCCGAGGCCCGCGAGTACGACAAGTACGGCAATCGCTGGGAACGCGAGGGCAAGACCTTCGAGTACTTCTGTAAACCCTGCGACGGCGACCTCTGTCGATACGGCCGTGACGGCCTCGAGGCCCAGCTCACCGACCTCGAGGCTGGCGAGCACTCCCAGGAGGCGTTTTTGCGGCGGTATCTGTGTTCGCTCGAGGAGCGCCGGCGGGTCGAGGAGCGGTGATCACGGGCCGCGCGGACGGTCGCAGGTGGGTGCGCGTCGACCTGAGGTCGATGTACATCGAACGCTAGAGGTCCGTCCGGTCGAACTGCAGATACCCCGCCAGCGGCGCGAGTATCACCCAGACGAGCAAGACTGCCACGCCGAACACCGACGGCGCATCCTCGCCGGCCCGGTCGAACACGTAGGCGTCGAGTACCCGTTCGTAGGCCACGCTCGGGGAGAGCGTCGCCACGTAGGGGCGCCACCACGGGAGTTCGTCGGGGAACTCGAGTCCCGAAAGCAGGTAGACGACGCCGTCGGGGACCACCCGCCAGACGAAGACGAACAGCATGAACACGCCGAAGGCACAGACGGCGGCCCAGGAGGGCGATCGGAGCAGTCCCGAGAGACCGATGCCGATGGCGACGTAGGCCAGTCCCAGACCGGCGGTGGCGAGCGTAAATCCGGCCAGCGCCGCCAGTGGAACCGTCGCGCCGAACCCGAGGAGGATCGCGACCGCGACGACGACGCCTAGGAGTAGCGGTGCGAGGAACACCAGGTACCGCCCGACCAGCGACCCGATCACGACGTCGCGTCGGTCGTGGGGCATTCCCAGCACGAGCGTGAGCTGGCCGCCATCGCGTCGCTTGACGATAGCCTCGTACGAGAGCATCAGCCCGGTAGCCGGGATCAGCACGATACAGAGCAACGAGAGCATCGTGACGAACTCGATCGGTTCGGGCGCCGAGAGGTAGTCGTGAACGCGAGCGCGTCGCACGTTCCGCACGTGAATGTAACCAAACACGCCGAAGACGAGCCCGAAGAGCGCCGCCATCGCGTACAGCTGGTAGTTGCGAATCGCGTCGCCGAACTCCTTGCTCGCGAGCAGTCGCCAGTTCATCGCTCGCCCTCCGTGTAGGAGACGAATAGCTCCTCGAGCGACGTCTCCGCGGTCGTAAAGTCGGTAATCGTCGCTCCCTGGTCGCGAATCGTATCCAGCACGTCGAGTTTCGCCTCCGTCGCGCAGGTGATCACGAGCGCGTCGCCGTCTCGACGCACCGAGGAGACGCCCGCGAGGGAGTCGACGGCCGCGACGACCGGTTCGAGGCCGACCTGTGCTCCTGGCGGTGGGTTCGATCCCGCCCCGACCTCGCCACCTGCAACGCGTTCACGAACCTCGCCGGCCGTCTCGAGTTCGACGACGAGTTCGCCGTCGCTCTCGTTAGCCGACCGGAGACCGTCGATGGTGTCGACGGCGATCAGCGAGCCCTGCCGGAGAATTCCCACTCGGTCGGCGACGGCCTCGACCTGCTCTAAGATGTGACTCGAGAAGAAGACCGTCGCGCCCCGGTCGCGTTCCTCGCGAACGATCTGACGCATCAGTCGGACGCCGTGTGGATCGAGCCCGGTCGAGGGTTCGTCGAGGATCAGGAGTTCGGGTTCGCCGACGAGGGCCATCGCTAGCCCCAGGCGTTGGGTCATCCCCTTCGAGTAGCCGATGGCCTTGCGGTCGGCCGCGTGGGCCACGTCGACGCGCTCGAGCAGGACGTCGGGGTCGTCGTCGGCGTCGTTGGCCGCGATGGCGTACTCGAGGTGCTGACGGCCGGTCATCGTCTCGAAGGGGGCGTACCCCTCCGGGAGAATGCCGGTCCGCTCGCGGACGGCGACGGGGTCGCTCGTCACGTCGTGACCCAGCACCTCGACCCGCCCACTCGAGGGGTGGGTGTAGCGCATCAGGATGTCGATAGTCGTCGACTTGCCGGCCCCGTTCGGGCCCAGGAAGCCGAAGACCTCGCCGGATTCGACCTCGAGGTCGATGCCGGCCAGTGCGGTGACGTCGCCATACCGTTTCGCGACGTCGTGGAGGGCAATCGTCGTCATCTCCACACACTCTCTGCTGGAAACATATAAATTCCAACGTGTTCTTCGCGAACTGGTTGATCGACTCGAGAGAGACGGAACGTGGTCGTTTCTGCACGGCGGCACAATACTATAAAAGGCATAGTAAATCACGGGTTGTGGTCGATGCTCGAGCGGGGGCAACTGCAGATGCTCAGGTGGGACGATTACAGATACTCGAACGCGGGCGACTGGCAGACGGCCAATGAAACCGTTCGCTCTCGCCGGGGTCGCGCTCCCGCAACGGCTAGCCGTTCTACGTGCAGGCGTCCCATACCGAGACCCGTTTTCTCCCGACTAGGATCACGAGGGCTGATCGACGTCGGCGAACTCCCCCGAAGGGAGCGACCCGGGCGAGGCCAGCGAATCCCCGATCGTTTTGACGAGCGAGATGAACTCGTGGGGGTCCACCGGTTTGACGAAGTACCCGTCCGCCCCCAGCTGATAGGTCTCCAGAACGTGGTCGTCTGACTGGGAGCCCGAGAGAACGAGTATCGGCGTCGAACGAAAGTCGGGGTCGTCGGTAATCCGCTCGAGCACTGCATTGCCGGTCAGTTTCGGCACGTTCAGATCCAACAGCACGAGGTCCGGTTTCGCCGCGGGTTCGTAGCCGTTTCGTCGATAGAGGTAGTCGAGCGCTTCCGCACCGTCGGTGACGACGGTCAGCGAACGCGGGACGTCGCTCTCGTCGAATCCGTTCTCGATGAGCCGAACGTCGCCGGGGTTGTCCTCGATTACCAGGATGTCGAACGGTTCCTCGGTCATTACTGTAAACCTGTGAACTACTGAGCCTGTGAGCTGTGAACCGATTTACGCCGCCGCGGGAAGAGTGAAGTAAAACGTCGTGCCGTCGCCCGGTTCCGAGTCGACCCAGATGTCACCGCCGTGGTGGTCGACGATCTTTCGACACAGCGAGAGCCCAATGCCAGTCCCCTGGAACTCATCGTTCGAGTGGAGTCGATTGAAGATGTCGAAGATTTGGTCGACGTACTCCGGATCGATACCGATTCCGTCGTCGGCGACCGAGAAGACGCAGCGGTCACCCCGTTTCTCGCCGGTAATCTCGATTCGAGGTATCTCGTCGCCACTGTACTTGATCGCGTTCGAGACCAGGTTCGAGACCAGTTGCTCGAGCTGGTGGGCCTCACCGCGGACCGCGGGTAACGGCTCGAGGTCGACTGTAGCATCGGTCTCGTCGATCTGCACCTGTAGATCGGTCAGCACGTCCTCGACGACGTCGTCGCACTCGACTCGCTCGAAGTCCGCCTCGTCCATGTCGATCCGCGAGTACGCGAGCAATCCGTTGACCATCTCCCGCATCCGGTCGGAGCCGTCCACGGCGAAGTCGATGTACTCCCGCGCCTCCTCGTCCAGGTCGTCCGCGTAGCGGGAATCGAGCAACTGGAGATAGCTCGAGATCATCCGCAGCGGCTCCTGTAAGTCGTGGGAGGCGACGTAGGCGAACCGCCTGAGTCGCTCGTTGGACTCCTCGAGTTCCGCGACCGTCTCGTTGAGTTCGGACCGCGCTAGAGCGCGGTCCACCAGCGTATTCAGCATTCGCTCGACGTCGCGGGTGGGTTCGTCGGGTTCGAAGAACTCCTCCGGCGGCGTGTAGTAGAAGTTGTGACAGACGGTGTCCTCGTACACCAGGTGCGGGTGCGTTCGGATAACGTCGACGAGCGTCTCGGGTGGGATGCGCTCGCAATCGTAGTGACAGAGGGCGATGCAGTCCTCGCCGCGAAAGAGGTCGTTGACGCGGCTCTCGTAGGCCATGAAGTCCTCGAGGGTCGCGTACTCGTCCAGGATGAAGTTCGTATTCGCGGTCACGCGAAGCGCCGGGTACTCCTCCTTCGCTTCCTCGATCGCGTCGGCGTACACCTCGAGCATGTCGTCGGGGTCGAAGCGCCCGGACCGGAGGTAGGTCTCCTCGAGCGAGTGGAACGTCAGCTGACCCGACTCGAGCGCCGCGTCGACGTCGACGTCGCCACCGCGGAGTTCCGCGAGGATTGCGGACTTCGGAAGGTCGTCGATGACGTACATGACCCGCTCGCCGCGCTCGATACCCTGTCGAATAAATGGGGCAACGGTGGCGAACCGTTCCTCGCGGGACCGGTAGAACAGCGCGATGTGCTCGCAGGTTTCCAGATCGTCGAGTCCGTCGAGCGGTTCGACCGTCCCGTGAAACGCCGGACTCGACCGAAGCGCCTCCAGTCCGCTTTCCAGGGTCAGCGAATCGACGGTGGCGGATTTCCCCGTCCGCAGTTCCTGCTGACGGCTCCGATCTGCCTTCTGACTCATTGTCACGTACCTCGATGTCTATCGGTAAGTAGCCTTTGCCTGTTCCCCGCCTTCCCTCCAAGAGAGTGGTAACATACGACACAATATGCCTTGTCACCCACTTGAAGCTCCCGGAGCGAATCGAGAATTGCAGCGGACCGTGTTTTGTTCGCACCGGTCGTTCCAGGACGCGTTCAGTTCCTCGACCACTTCGCACGGCTGGCACGAAACGCCGCGCACGCGTCCCGACACGACTTTGGCCCTCCTGTTCGTAGCCGAGGGTATGAGCGACGACGCACAGGCCGCAGCCGGCACGGCCGAGGGGCAAGGTCCCGTCCAGATCTCCGAAGACCTGGCCCGCCACCTCGAGAACAAGCGCGAAGACCTCTTCGAGAAGTTCGAGATCCGCGACGAGTTCCCCGCGAGTGTTCTCGAAGAGGCCAAGGAATTGACCGAAGATCCACAGGCGGACATCGACGCGGAACTTGAGCACCGGCGTGACCTCCGGGACATGACGACGTGGACGACCGACCCCATCGACGCCCAGGACTTCGACGACGCGCTCTCGATCGAAGAGCGCGAGGACGAGTACGTCCTCTGGGTTCACATCGCGGACGTGACCCACTACGTTCACCCCGAATCCGAGATGTGGAACGAGGCCGTCGAGCGCGGCAACACGGTCTACCTGCCCGCCTACACCATCCACATGCTGCCGCCGGTGCTGGCAGAGTCGGTCTGCTCGCTCGTGCCCAACGAGGAGCGACTGGCCCACACCGTCGAGATGCACCTCGACAAGGAAACGCTGAGCTACGAGTCCATCGACATCTACAAGTCCGTCATCGAGTCCGACGAACGGCTCACCTACTCGCAGGCCGAACAGCGACTCGAGGACCCCGACGCACCCCTCCACGAGGAGAACGCGCTCGTCTACGAGGTCGCCAACGAGATGCACGAGATCCGCAAGGAAGACGGCTCCCTCGTCCTGAACCCCAGCCGCGACCGCGCCCACACCATCATCGAGGAGTGCATGCTCAAGGCCAACAAGGCCGTCACGCACGAACTCATGTGGTCTCGCGGCGTCGAGGCGATGTACCGCGTCCACCCCCAGCCGACGCCCGACGAGTGGTCGAAGGCCCTCCAGGAAATCCAGGACCTCGACGGCGTCTCCATCCCCGGCGACACCTGGGACGAGCCCCGGAAGGCGGTCAACGCGACTCTCGAGACCGCGCCGGGCCGACAACTCGACAAGATCCAGTGGGCCGTGATGAAGGTGATGCCCCGCGCGAAGTACATGAACGACCCGTTCGGCGGCCACCACGCGCTCAACTTCGAGATTTACGGCCACTTCACGAGCCCCATCCGCCGCCTCTCGGACCTGATCAACCACTGGATCGTCTACCAGAACGACGTGCCGGAGAACCTCGTCGCCCTCTGTGACCGGGCCAGCGACAAGCAGAAGGCCGCCGAGACCTGCGAGCGCGAGTACAAACAGTTCCTCCAGGAGGTCGGCCTCGATCCGATGGCGGTGAACAACCGAGGGCTCGAGGTCGTCGAGGACGCTGAAGAGGCAGACAATACGCTGTAAACTACCCCACCCTACTCCCTCGGCGCAGACGCGCCTCGGTCCTCGAGGGTGGGGTTTTGATGTGGACTCCCGGAAATCAGTCGCCGGCAATAGGCCGGTGGCTCTTGCCGTTCACCGTCCCACCATTCACACGCAGGTCTACTTCTGCGTCTCCGCTCCCCGACGTGGGCGAGGAACGGAGTCTGTGTATCCGCTTCCGGGCGTAGCGTAGCCCGATGTTCTTCGCTCCGTTGTAATCCGCGTTCACCTCGTACCCGCACTTCGCACAACAGAAGCGTTCTCCGTGTCGGTTGGCTTCGTTCGTGAACCCACAGTCCGTCCGAGAACAGCGTTGGGACGTGTGGTTCGGCGCGACTTGTTCCACGGAGACGCCTTGTTCAGGCGCTTTGTACTCCACGTACTCGAAGAGGCGTCGGAACGCCCAGACGTGGTGCCACTTCGCCTGTGGAAGTTGCTCGCGTATGTCGGTCAAGTCCTCGAACGCGATCACGTCGCAACCGCGTTCGACGGCTTCCGTGACGATTTCGTTGGCGACGGTGTGGATGTACTGCTTGCGCCACGCTTCTTCGCGTTTCCCGAGTCGAAGCAAGGCGTTGTGTGCGGCTTGCGTGCCGCGCTGTTGCATCGCTCTACGTCGCTTCTCGAACTCACGACACCAGTGGTCGTACTCACTGCCCTGCCAGAACGTGCCGGTCGAGGAGACGGCGAGACTGTTGACGCCGAGGTCGATGCCGAGGACCGTTTGGTCGGGGTGCTCAGTATCTGCCAAGACCTCCGCGTCGTCGTCCCCAGAACGTGAAGCGTTCTGGTGTGCGGACGAGACGCGCGTCTCGTCAACGCCGTCCACCTCACACCGCCGGATCGAGATATTGAGGTAGAACTCGTCTGTTGCCGCGTCGTACCGAAGCGTACTCTCGCGGAACTCGTAGTCCTCGGAGAGAACGTACCGCTCGTAAGGCGTCGGACTGTCTGCCGGAAGAACGAACGAGGGTTCGACCCGACCTTCAACAGTTGCCAGCGACACCTTGTTCCGGTAGAAGGTCGCGCTCCGCGTGTCGTAGTCCATCGTTTCGGCGGTGAACGTCGGGCAAGAGACGCGCTGTCCCTTCTTCCAGCGTTCAACGACGCCTTTGATGGATTCGACAGCGCGACGTATCGCGGCCTGGACGAGTTGTGCCTGTAGGTCCGTCTCTTCGCGGAGGTCGGAGTAGAGCGCGTCTCGAACCCGCCGTTTGTTGATCCTGCATTCGGTGAACGAGGTTCCTGACCAACAGTAGTCGGCAGTTTGGTTCGCGCAGTACAGGTATTGCTCGGCGGTTCGATGGAGTGCGTCGCGTTGCTCGTCGGAAACGGCGAGTTTCACGACGGCGGTTCGACGCACGTCCATACTTCAGAGAAGACACGGCGGTACGTATACGTTCGGGAGTCAGTCGGTCGCAGTATGCTGGTTGTGTCGTCCCATGTCGGTTTCCTCTCCGGCCTACTCGCTTACTTCGTTCGCTCCTTGAGGCCGGAGGCTCCACCTTGAATTACGCTGAATTGCGGAAAACGCGGTTACACAGATTCGAGGAGAAAGTCCACGACTTCAGTCGTGGGTGGATATCAAGAACTCATAACAGCTTCTCGAGCAACGACACCCGATACGTCTCGCCCTCGAGTTCTTCGACTACCTCGGCGGCGGGTTCGTACCCTCGACCCTCGTAAAAGTCGATTGCGCGCTCGTTTCTCGCGAACACTTCGAGGCGAATCCGGTCGTAGCCGACGTCCTCGAGCGCTCGTTCTCCGCGCTCACAGAGCGACGTTCCCAGCCCGCGCCCCCAGTGACTCGAGCGAACGTAGAGGCGAGCGAGGTGGCCGACGGCGGGTTCGTCCGGCCACTGGCCGACGTGGACGAAGCCGGCGAGTTCGTCGGTTCGATCCGCTTCGCCATCGTCGGATTCGGGGGCGACGAGCAGGTGGCTGTCCCTCGACTGGATCGACTCGTGCAGGCCCTCGAGGGCGTACCACTCGTCGGTCACCGTCTCGACGGTCTCGGGGCCGAGGAGGTCGTCGTACGCGGCGTGCCAGCTCTCGCGGGCGACGGCCCGGATCGCTCGGGCGTCTTCGAGGCGCGCGGGTCGGACGAAGTGAGTGGATCGGTGGCGGCTCGAGTCGGTCACGATGGCTTGTCAGAGGGCAAAGACGAAAAAGTGTGCGGCTAGTTACGTTCTGGGTGAAACTGATAGCGTTCTTCCGGTTTCAGGCATCGGTCGACGCCTGGAAGGGTGCTACTCGTGCGGGCCGTCAGACGCTCGAGCCGTCCGCCGCATACCGATACAACCAGAGCGTACACGCGAGCGCGACAACGGCCGCGGCGGTCGCGATCACGAATGCCATCCGGTACCCGGTCGCGGTGTAGACGCGAACGCCGGCCTCGAGTTCGCCCGTCCAGTAGGTGTCGAGAGCGACGCCCATCGCCGTCGGGAGCACGGCGGCCCCGAAGAAGGCTGCGCCGTTGATCACGCTGGTCGAGATGCCGCTCGCGCTCGCGTCGTGGCGGTCTTTCACCAGCGGATACCCGAGGACGAACGCGCCGAGCAGGATGCCCGCTACGAAGAAGACGAAGCCGACGATGGCGATCGGGGGCCGCCCCAGCGCGGCGACGAGACCGATCGAGGCCACGTAGAGGACGCCGCCGACGACCATCAACTCGACGCGGCGCTCGAGGCGGTCCGAGAGCCAGCCGATCGACGGCGGGCCGACGATCATGCCGACGCCGCCGGCGAGGGTGTAGAGCGAGGCATGGGTCACGGAGACGTCGTAGGTCTGGACGACGTACGGAACGCCCCACAGCCCGAACAGCGTCAGGTTGAGTCCGGAGGTACAGAAGAGCATCACGCTGGCGACCCAGGTGACGCGATCGGAGAGCACGGTTCGGACGTGGCGGATGACGGCGGCCGTCGAGAGCGTCGGCTGGCCGGGCACGCCCTCGATCGGGTCGAAGCCGGCCCGTTCGGGCGTGTCCCGAACGACCGCGTAGACGACGACGCTGAACGCGACGCCGAAGACCCCGAGCGCGCCGACGGTCGCCCGCCAGCCCGCCGATTCCGCGGCGATCGCGAGCGGCGTGGTCGCGAGGACGCCGCCGACGCCCGAAACCGCGAAGCTGAGGCCGCTGAGGGTGGCGAACTCGTCGGCCCGGAACCAGCTGGCACAGAACCGGAGGATGCAGACGAAGATCACGCTCGCCCCGAGGCCGACGAGTCCGCGGGCGACCAGCGCCCCCGCGTAGCTGGTGGCCAGCGCGAACCAGATCGCGCCGACGTTCATCACGAGCCCGCCCGCGGCTGCCGTCCGTCGGGGACCGATTCGGTCGGCCAGGATCCCCGTCGGCAACTGCATCAGCGCGTAGATCCAGAAGAAAATCGCGTGGAGCGTTCCGAGCTGGGCGCCCGTGGTCCGGAATCCGGCCATCAGCTCCTCGGCGAGGACGGCCGTCGAGAGCCGGTAGACGTTCACGAGCAAGAAGACGACGCCGAGGGTCCCCCAGAGGAACCACCGGCGAGTGAGCGGGTCGCGCCAGCCTCGCATGACTGTCTTCTCTCGACTCGAGTGACCTAACGATTCAGGTTCCGGAAGCGTTCATCGCGAACGGGGTTCGAGAGAGATTCGCGGCTCCACCGGCGCCCTCCGTCACCGTTGTTCCATTCGACCGCAGTCCTCGCGTTCGTCTCGAGCGGTCGTGTCCGTCTCACTCGAGCGATCCCCACGGATGCGCCATGGCACACCCCGCGACGTGACACACCACGAGAAGACCTTTCCACGACGCGCTCGACCACGCAGGTATGCACACCCTCGACGGGTACGACGCCGGCGGCCAGTTCCTCCGGCGGGCGCTCACCCTCTCGGCGCTCACCGGCGAGTCCGTTCGCCTCGAGGGCGTCCGCGGCGACCGGCCGAATCCGGGGCTGGCGAACCAGCACCTGGCCGTTCTGGAGGCGATGGCGGCGATTACCGACGCCGAGGTCTCGGGTGACGAACTCGAGGCCGAGACGGTCGAATTCGACCCTCATGCGAGATCGGGCAGCGACGGCGCAGTCGAAATTTCGGGCGGGGAATACGCCGTCGACGTCGGCACCGCCGGCAGCCTCACCCTCCTCTTCGACGCCGTCCTCCCCCTCGCCGCCCGCCTCGAGTCGCCGCTCATTCTGACCGCCACGGGTGGGACGGACGTCACCTGGTCGCCGCCCGTGGACTACCTGCGCTACGTCAAACTCCCACTCCTCCGTCGGTACGGCCTGCAGGCCGCCGTTGAGGTCGACCAGCGCGGCTTTTATCCCGCGGGCAGCGGCCGACTGCGGCTTCACCTCGCTCCCTCGCGGTTCGAACCGCTCGACCTCGAAAGCCGGGGCGACCTCGCGGGTGTGCGCGTCTACTCGACGGAAGCCGCCGCGCTGGCCGACGCCGACGTCGCGAAACGGCAGGCGGAGGGTGCCCTCGGGCGGTTGCGAGCACGAATCGGTGCAGGTGAGGCGAATTTCGAGATCCGCGAGCGTGTCGAGACGACGGCCGAGAGCGCCTGTCCAGGTTCGGTAATTGTGCTGGGCCTCGAGTTCGAGCACGAGTTCGCCGACGGCTCGCCGGAAACCGCATCGAGGCCCCGTCTCCGGGCCGGCTTCGGCGCCCTCGGCGAACCCGGCAAACCGGCCGAGCGCGTCGGGGAGGAAGCCGCCGACGCCGCCGTCGCCTTTCTCGAGGGAAACGGAAGCGTCGACGTCCATCTCGCCGATCAACTCCTCGACTTCCTCGTTCTCGGCGGCGGCCGCCTGCGGATTCCGGCCGTAACCGACCACGTCGAGACGAGCCTGCGACTGCTCGAGGCGTTTGGCTCCGACCTGGATCTCGACCTCGAGCCCGAGCACCGGAAGAACGACGGCGGGTCGACCGTCCTGGTCGCCGAGACGAGTCTCGAGTGAGAGTGAAAGTGAGAGAGTGAGATACCGCCACCAACGACACAACTTATAGCACGGCCCTCCGTTTTGCGACCTATGAGCCAGCGATTCACTATCACCACCGTCCGACCGAACCGGGAGGGAGACGCGTGAGCGACCTCGTCACCTTCGGCGAGACGATGCTCCGCCTCTCGCCACCCGGGCACGAACGCCTCGAGACCGCCAGCGAGTTCGAGGTTCGCGCGGCGGGCGCCGAGAGCAACGTGGCCGTCGCCGCCGAGCGACTCGGCGCCGTCTCGACCTGGACCTCGAAGCTCCCGGACTCCCCCCTGGGTCGGCGCGTCGTCGGCGAACTCCAGCAGTACGGCATCGACACCGACGTCGTCTGGAGCGACGAGGGCCGCCAGGGGACGTACTACCTCGAGCACGGAGGCAAGCCCCGCGGAACGAACGTCGTCTACGACCGATCGGACGCCGCAATCACGACCGCCGAACCCCAGGAGTTCGACATCGACCTCATCCGGGACGCTCGGGTCTTCTTCACCTCGGGCATCACCCCCGCGCTGTCGCCGACCCTCCGAGAGACCACGGCACAGCTCCTGAAAGCGGCGCGACAGAACGACACGACCACCGCCTTCGACCTCAACTACCGGCGAAAGCTCTGGTCGCCCGAGGAGGCGCGAGACACCCTGACGAAACTGTTCCCCGGAATCGACGTGCTCGTGATCGCGGCCCGCGACGCCCGTACCGTGCTCGGCTACGAGGGTGACCCCCGTCAGCTCGCCCACAAGCTCGGCTCCCAGTTCGACTTCCGAACCGTCGTCGTCACCCGGGGCGACCAAGGCGCGCTCGCCTGGCACGACAACGTCGTCCACGACCACGACGCCTACGAGACCGAGACGCACGACCCCATCGGCACCGGCGACGCCTTCACGGGCGCGTTCATCGCTCGCCGGCTCTCCGGCGATGACGTCGGTCGAGCGCTCGAGTACGCCGCCGCGACGGCCGCCCTCAAGCGGACGATTCCGGGCGACGCTGCCCTCCTCACAAAGGCGGAAGTCGACGCGGTCGTCGCCGACAGCGGCGAGTCGATCTCGCGCTGAACCCCCACCCCACCCTCTCCTCCCACTCTCCCGCCCAGACCAGTGAGCGTCGTGAATCGAGGGGCGAGCGTCGTGAACTATCCTCCTGGACGCACTCGGGTGGTTTCGGACCCCGTTCGATTGGACGGCTCTGTCAGAACCCCTTTTATGGTGCGGGCGAACTGATCAGATGAAATGAATCGAAATGCAATCGTAGCCGTCCTCCTTGCCGCGATGCTCGGCGTCAGTCTCGTCGCCGCGGCCGGGGCCGGTGCGAGTTCGGCCGGATCGAGCGCGACCACCCAGAGCGAAACGTACACAGGGAGCCACCTCGAGTTCGAGACGTCGGGGAGCGCCCTGACGGACTACGCCGTCGGCGGCGAGACCCTCTTTTCGTCGGTCGCCGTGGACTCCCGAAGTAACGCCGGCGTCGGCGGCAGCGGAGGCGCCGGTATCGACCTCGGGGCCGTCGTGAGCCTCGAGGGCGCCGGCCTCTCGGTGAGCGCCGAGTCCCAGACGAGTACGCGAATCGAATCCGAGAGCGGCGCGACGCTGTCGGCCCACGACAACGAACGCGGGATTCTTGTCGTCCGGGCCGGCGGCGACGCCCAGGTCGTCGAAGCCCAACTCGGCGAGAACGTCCAGGCCAGCGCCGAAGGCGACGGCGAGCGCGTCGTCGTCGAGGGCGACGACCGCAACGGCGTCTTCCTCGTGATCGGCGACGGCGACGTGACCGTCAACGAGGAGGGCAACGTCACGGCCAGCCTCGAGGGCGAGTCGACGCTCGTCTTCCGGTCCTACGGGGACGGCGAGCGCACGGACGAGACGAAGTCCCAGGAGCAACTCATCGCCGACGGCTCGGCCGCCGCCGAGGTCTACGTCGAGCAGCGAGACGACGAAACCGTCACCGACTCGGTCACCTACGCCGAGGATCTGACCCTCGAGGCCAAGCAGGAGAGCGAACGCCGCGTCGACGTCACCGTCGACCGCGCCATCGAGGAGGGAACGATCGTCATGACGACGGTCGAAGAGGAGACCGTCGGCACGCTTGAGGACCTCGAGGTTCGCGTCGACGGTGAGGCTGCCGTCCAGGCGTCCTCCCAGTCCGAACTCGAGAGCGCGATCGGCGGCGAGGAATCCGCGTACATGGTGAGCCAGCACGCCGAGGCGGAGACGAAAGCGACCGTCTTCGTCGCGTTCAACCACTTCTCGGAGCGAACCGCGTCGATCGACGGCTCGGGTGCCGACGAGGGCAGTAGCGACGAAGACGACTCGAGCGCCGAAAGCGACGGTCTCCCCGGATTCGGGGCTCTCGCCGCGCTGCTCGGACTCCTCGGGACGGGTGTCGTAGCCAGGCTTCGACGCTAGACTCGTCGTCACGTTCGTTCTCGAAACGCCTTCTCCTGTCGCCAGTGACTCGTCTACGCACGACCGCACCAACGCCTATTGGGGAAGCCACCGTTTCGCCGATATGGACAGTCTCCACGTCGCGATTGTCGGCGCCTACGGGAGTGCGGGCGTCGCCGCCGCCGACGAGTTGCTCGAGCGCGCCCGAGAATCGGAAACCGACCTCGAACTGACGCTGATCGACGACGGTGAACCGGGCGGCGGCCTCTGCATTCTCCGGGGTTGCATGCCCTCGAAGGACGTCCTCTCGGCCGCCCAGCACCGCTATCAGGCGCGACACGACGGTCGGCTCGAAGGCACACCAACAGTCGATCCGGAGGAGATCGTCGCCCAGAAGGACGAGCACGTCCACGGATTCGCTGAGCATCGACGGAATCACGTCCACGATCTCGCCGACCGCGACGGCGTCGAGTTCCTCCACGAGCGCGCCAGGTTCGTCGACGACCGCACGCTCGCCGTCGGCGACCGCACGATCGAACCCGACTACGTCGTGGTCGCGACTGGCTCGACGCTCAACGTTCCCGATACGCCCGGCATCGAGGACGTCGACTACTGCTCGAGCGCGGACGTGCTCGACGCGACGTCGTTCCCCGACTCGGGAATCGTGATGGGCTTTGGCTACATCGGCCTCGAACTCGCCCCCTATCTCAGCGAGGTCAGCGGCGTCGACCTCACCGTGATCGAACACGACAACCGACCGCTCGAGGAGTTCGAGGACGCCTACGGCGACACCATCCTCGACCTCTACCGGGAGCAGTTCGACGTCGAGATTCTGACGAACACCGACGAGGAGCGCCTCGAATCGACTGCAGACGGTGGCGTCCGACTCACGGTCGACCGCGACGGCACCGAGGAGGTCCTGGAGGCCGATCAGCTCTACGTCTTCACCGGCCGCCGCCCAAACGTCGACGGCCTCGGGCTCGAGCACACGACCCTGGAACCGGAGCAGGGCTGGGTCGCGCCGACGATGCAGGCCGCCGCCAACGAGCGCACGTTCGTCGTCGGAGACGCCAACGGCCGCGAGCCGATCCTCCACGTCGCCAAGGAACAGGGGTTCGCCGCCGGGGAGAACGTCCTGCGCCACGCTCGAGGCGACGACCTCGAGCCCTACGCGAACGTCCCCCACCACGTCATCTTCTCGGGCCTGGGCACCTACCCGGTGGCCCGCGTCGGCCACACACCTGATACCGTCGCGGATTCGTCGATGGACGCGATTGTGGTCTCGAGGGAGGCGTCCGACGACGGCGTCTTCAAGACCAAGAACCACCCGGAGGGCGTCGCGACGCTGGTCGTCAGCGCCCGTGACGGGACCGTGCTGGGGTACCAGGGACTGCACCTCCACGCGGACGTGATGGCCAAGACGATGCAGGTAATCGTCGAGATGGGCCTCGACGTGCGAGAGGTTCCGGACCGGGCGTACCATCCGACCACGCCCGAGATTCTGGACGGGTTGTTCCGAGAGGCAGCAGCAGAACTCGAGTAGGCGGTTTTCGGCTCGAAGGGGGACGAGGGGCGTCTCCACAGCATCTGTTGCGGCGAGGCTCCTCGAGCGACGGGAAGATTACCTATAGCACCATAGAGTGTATCACGTCCTACACCGACAACGAATCGAACTCACCGGCGGCGATCTCGGCAGCGATCGCGTCGCTCTCGAGGTCTCCGGGCACGACTGACGGATATTTCCGCCGGAAGTAGCCCACCAGATTCGTGAGGTCGCGATCCAGGAACTCGCGGGCGTGTTCGTGATCGGTCGGCACCGCCTGCGGCCAGTCGAAGATCGTCACCCCCTCTTCAGCGACGAACACGTTGTACTCGCTCATGTCCGCGTGGACGTACCCCTCCTCGTACGCACGCGAGAGTTCTCGCAAGAGTAACTCGAGCACCCCCAGCACCTGGTCGTCCTCGAACCGGGTTCGCGAGAGTTCCACCCCCGGCATCTTCTCCATCACGATGGCGTGTCGGTTCTGGCCGATCGGTTGGGGTACCGAGACGTCGGGATACAGCGTCTCGAGGGCGTCGAACTCGCGTTCAGCCGCTTTCCGGGCGGTGTAGAGCCAAGACACGTGCTGATTCTCCGAGGTGTAATCGCGCTCGCGGTTGACCTCCCGGAAGTTGGTATAGCCCTCCCGGTGGTACTTCAGGGCCAGCGGCTTGTAAGATTTGACTTCGTAGACGTCGCTCTCCTTGCCGACGCCCAGCGGGGCGCCGAACTCCGAAATCGTGTCTCGCTCGACGAGTGCACGAAGGGCGAGGGCGTCGTAGCCCTCGAACTGGAGGGTGTACCCCTCGTACTGGATCGTCTTCTTCTCTACTAGCCCGCGCTTGAGACAGCGCTCGAGGCGGTAGTCCACCTCTTCGGGGGTGAGTCCCGAGAAGTTCGACAACTTCTCGCGCTGGACCCACTCCGAGAAGCGCATTCCCTGCTCGATCCCCGAGAGGAGATAGAAGTCCTCGGACTCGAGTTCTGCCAACAGCTCGGCGACGTTCCGCACCATGGGCGCCGTAGCCGCCGTGGACGTAAAAGTGCTCACAACCGCTCGAGCGGCCCGGGCGCCACGTGATAAACTGTATGTAGCTGTATCAAATCCCGTTTTGCCCGGTGGTCATGGCTCGTCGAGTGGCTCGCGGCGGAGCGCCCTGGTCACCGGATCTCGGCGCTCGAGAGCCGGTGTGGACCGAGAAGACCATGGTTCAGCGAGTAGGAGCGGAAATTCGACCGAACGGCTGATCACCGGAATTCGTCGCGGGAGAGAGCTTCCGTTGCGGGAGAGAGGTTTCGTCGCGAGAGAAGAACTCTCGTCGCGAGAGCGGCGACGTCCGTTCAGCCCTGGTCGGCGTCGTCCGCCGTCGGGAGCGTAAAGGTGAAGGTCGTCCCAACGCCCGGTTCCGAGTCGGCCCGGATCGTCCCGCCGTGACGCTCGACAATTCGTCGGCAAAGCGCGAGCCCGATGCCCGTTCCCGCGTGTTCCTCCTGACTGTGGAGGCGCTGGAACACCTCGAAGATCCGGTCGGTGTCGTCGGGATCGATACCGATTCCCTCGTCTCGGACCGACACCTCCCAGACGTCATCGGCTCGCTCGGCAGTCACATGCACGCGGGGCGGTTCGTCGCCGCTGTACTCGATCGCGTTGCTCAGCAGGTTCTGGAACACCTGACGCAACTGGGTCGGATCTCCCTCGACGCGAGGGAGGGACTCTGCCGTGACGTCGGCCCCGCTCTCCTGGATCGGGAATCGGAGGTCGGCCTGTGCGTCCGAGAGCACCGTCTCGAGATCGACGGGTTCGAACGCGTTCCCCTGGGTTTCCACCCGGGAGTACTCGAGGAGTCCGTCGATCATCTCGCGCATGCGCTCGGCCCCGTCGACGGCGAATTCCAGGAATTCCTCGCCGTCTTCGTCGAGTGCTTCGCCGTACCGGCGCTCGATCAACTGAAGATAGCTCGAGACCATCCGCAGGGGCTCCTGGAGGTCGTGGCTGGCGGCGTAGGCGAACTGCTCGAGGCGCTCGTTCGAGGCCTCGAGTTTTCGCTCGTACGTTCGGCGCTCGGTGATGTCCTGGGACATCCCGAGGGCGGCGAAGACGCCCCCGCTCTCGTCGCGAATTGGGACCGTCTGGAGCTGGTAGACATGCTCGCCGAGTTCGATTTCGAACGAGCTGGACTCCCCCTCGAGCGCGGCCTCGTATCGCGGCACGAGTTCGTCCTCGAGCGGCGCGGGGAGGACGTCCTCGACCGGTGCTTCGAATCCAGACCCGATCGCGACGTCCGCCCCGTCGAGAGGCGTACCACCAATCGTCTGGTAGCGGAGGTGCTCGTCGACGAGCGCGACGGCGCCGTTCGGGAAGTGTTCGACGAGCGTGCGGTAGCGCCGTTCGGACTCCTCGAGCTGGCGCTCGCGCTCTTTCCGTTCGGTGACGTCCCGGAAGTAGACCGAAAGGCCCGTCTCCGACGGATAGACGTGTATGTCTAGCCACGCGTCTAGCGGGTCGGGGTAGTGGAACTCGAACGAGGTCGGTTCCTGCGTCTCCATCGCCTGCTCGTATTCCTCGCGGAGTTGCGTGTTCTCGACCCAGTCGAAGACCTCCCAGACGTGCTCGCCGACGAGCCCCCGATCCTCGAAGTCGATTAACTCCTCCGCGCGCTCGTTGACGTGCGTGAACCGCCACTCGTCGTCGAGCGCGTAGAACGCGTCGGTGATTCGACCGAGGATTTCGCTCAGTTCGGTCTCGAGTTCCGACTTCCGTCGTTCCAGCTGGTGTTCTCGATCCTTGAGGTCGGTGATGTCCTCGCCGGCGACGATGATTCGTTCGACGTTCCCATCGGGATCGAGCACCGGCGCGGCGTTCACGTGCAGGTGGATGCGATCGCCGTCAGGCATTTCGACGACGACTTCTTCGTTGCGGACCGGTTCACCGGTCGCTGCAGCGCGCGCGGACGGCGTTTCGGTCGAGTCGAGCGGGTTCCCATCAGGATCGTAGAGTCTCCACTGACCGGCGCCGTCGGGATCGTCGAGGAATTCCTGTTCGGAAACGTCGAGGGTTTCCTGGGCCCGCCGGTTCGTCATCACCGTCTCCCCGTCGGCGTTCCAGACGCCGATGGGGATCGGCACCGTCCGCAGGAGTTGCTCGGTCTGGTCGCGCTCGCGACGGAGTTGCTGTTCGCGTTCGTGCTGTTCGGTGACGTCCTCGACGGAGAAGACGACTCGGTCGTCGTCGCCGTCGTCGTCGTCGCCGTCGTCGTCGATCGGTGCGGCGTTGATCGAGACCCACCGCCGACCGCGTGCCGGCGAGTCGATCTGGCACTGGTAGCCAAAAACTGGCTCGCCGGTTTCGACAACCTGCATCAACGGCCAGTCCTCGAACGGGATCTGCTCGGCGGCGGCATCGTAGACGTCCCACGTCTCGCGGTCGTGGTCGTGGTCGGTGAACGACGACGCCTCGGCACCGAGCCAGTCCAGGACTCGCCTGTTCGCCCGGGTGAGGTCCCCGTCGGGCGTGCTCACGAGGATCCCAACTGGGACGGTCTCGAGCACCTGGGCGGTGAAGTCCCGTTCCCGGCGGAGTTGCTGTTCGTATTCCCGACGCTCGGTCATGTCGCGAGTGACCTTGGTGAATCCGCGAAGCGTCCCCTCGTCGTCGTGGAGCGCCGTTATGGTGACGTTGGCCCAGAAGAGGGAGCCGTCCTCGCGAACGCGCCAGCCCTCGTCCTCGACGCGGCCCGCGGCGGTCGCCCGCTCGAGATTTCGCTCGGGAACGCCGGCGGCAGTGTCGTCGTCGGTGTAGAACGTAGAGAAGTGCTCGCCGACGATGTCGGCTTCGTCGTAGCCCTTGATCCGTTCCGCCCCGTCGTTCCAGCTGACGACGGTGCCGTCGGGGTCGAGCATGAAGATGGCGTAATCCTCGACCGCGGTGACGAAGGCACTGAACTCCTCTCGATCCGTTCGCCTATCGGGACGCTCAGCGTCGCTCGAGCGCCACCAGACTCGAGTCGACTCGTCGATTCGCTTCGACCGGAGCGTGCCTCGTTCGACGAGTTCCGACAGGGTTAGACGGGCAGACTCCAGGGAGCACTCCAGCTCGTCGGCGACCTCGGCGGCCGAAATCGGCGTCGAGGGGTCCTCGAGTCGCGAAAACACGCGTTGGACGTCCGCTCGAGTGCAGTTCGGAGCCGAACCTGGCGATTCCATTACGCCAAGACCTAGAGCCAGATGTATAAACGTATAGTGGTCTAGCGACCGGACGAAACCGTTCGAGGTGACCCACCTGGGAGCGTTCGAGATCCAGCCGATCGGGCCGTCACTCGAGGGAGGTTTCATCGCCGTCGATCGGTCACTCGAGGGAAGCCCCGTCACAGTCGATCGGTCACTCGAGGGGAGTCCCGTCACAGTCGATCGGTCACTCGAGGGGAGTCCCGTCACCGTCGATCGCGTCGACGTCCGGCGCCGACTCCTCGCGGTGGGTTCCGGCGAAGAGCTTGCCGAGGCCGACGCAGCCGACGTAGATGGCAACGGCGACCAGCACGACGACGCCGCCGGCGGTCGCCTCGGCGTAGTACGCGACCCCGATGCCGACGACGACGGCGAGTTCGGCGAGGACGACCGACGTCAGTAACGCCTGCGAAAAGCTTCGTGCGACCTGCGAGGCGCCAGCGACGGGGACGACCAGCATCGCTGCCACGAGGATGACGCCCATGATCTGCATCGCGCCGACGACGACCAGCGCGGTGAGCATCACCATCACCCGATTGTACCAGCGCACGGGAATCCCCGCAACCTCGGCGGCCACCTCGTCGAAGGTGACGTACAGCAGTTGATTCCGGGTGAGCGCGACGGTGCCGACGACGACGGCGAACAGCACCAGCAGCAAGACCGCGTTTTCGGCTGACACTGTAGAGAGGTTCCCGAAGAGGTACTGGTCGATCGAGACGGTGAGCCCGCCCGCGTTGAGGCTGATGAGCACCGTCCCGAGGGCGAACCCCGTCGAGAGGACGATCGCCATCGAGACGTCGTTGTAGGCGTCGGTGTACTCCGAGATGAGTTCGATGAGCAACGCAGCGATCACCGCGACGACGATCGCCGTCAGGTACGGCGACACCGAGAACGACAGGGTCGCATTGATGAACAGCCCGACCGCGACGCCCGCAAACGCGGTGTGTGCGAGGGCGTCGCCGATGAGCGCGAGCTGGCGGTGAACCAGGAAGGTGCCGATGAGCGGGGCCATCACGCCGATGCAGAGCCCCACCAGGATCGCCCGGTGCATGAACGCGTACTCGGGGTGGATCAGCTCGAGCCCGGTCGCGTAGTACAGCTGGGACAGGAGCCAGTACCACGCCTCGAGCAGCCAGTACAGCGGCTCGAGGGCGACGTCGACGGGTCCCGATTGCAGCGGGTCGTGAGGGCTCGACCCAAGCAGGCCGACGATTGACCGGCTCATCGGCGGTCACCTACGATGGCCGCTGCCGCCCCGAACGCCCGGCCGAGCGCGTCGCTCTCGACGAACGCCTCCGCCGTCCCGTCGAAGTACACCTCGCGATTGAGACAGACGATCCGGTCGGCATGGGCGGTCACTGCGCCCAGATCGTGTTCGATCAGGAGGACGGTGATCCCCGAAGCGTTGAGCGACTCGAGCAGGTCGTAGAACGCCTCGACCGATTCGGCGTCGACGCCGACGGTCGGTTCGTCCAGGACGAGCAGGTCCGCCTCGCCCGCGAGCGCCCGCGCGATGAACGCCCGCTGGCGCTGGCCACCGGAGAGGTTCGTGATCCGCCGATCGGCGAACGCGTCCATGCCGACCGTCTCGAGGGCGCGGTCGACGATTGCCCAGTCCGCCTCGTCGAGTCGGCCGAAGCGAACGTGGGGAAACCGACCCATCTTCACGACCTCGCGAACCGTGATCGGCATCTCCGTCGAGGCACTCGCCCGCTGGGCGACGTAGCCGACTCGAGCGCCGTCGTCGAATCGGTGGGCGGGTTGGTCGAACAGCTGCGCGGCACCCCGGTCCGGTCGGAGCAATCCGAGCGCGAGTCGCATGAGCGTCGACTTTCCGGAGCCGTTCGGGCCCACAATGGCGACGTACTCACCGGGGTCGACACGAAGCGAGACGTCCTCGACGACCGGAGTGGACGTGTACCCGAAGTCGACCTCGGACAGTTCGATGACGGGCGTATTCGGGTCAGCGGAGTTCGTCTGCGCCTCCTGATTAGCTGTAGTTTGCATGTGTCTCACTCGAAATTTCGCCACTCGTCGGCCCAGCCGTCCGGTCCGGCGCTCTCCGGCGATTCGTTGCCGAGGACCACGCTGAACGTGGGCATGTTGATGTTGTACGCAATCTCTTCGTACCCCCAGCCCGCATCGACCCACTCCTCGTAGACGCCGGCGTACGGTGTCACGGGGAAGTAGGCCTCGACGGGCGTCTCTGCGAGCAACTGCTCGGCCGGTTTGCGCGTCTCGAAGACCGCGGCACCGATGTACTCGATGTCGTTCTCCTCGATGACCTCTTTCGCTGCCACGATGTCGCTCGGTGACACGTTCCCGCTGGCAGCGAGGTTCGTGACCAGCGGGCGCATCTCGACGCCGTAGCGAACGCCGACGTACTGGAACGCGTTGTGAGCCGCGAGCTGGACCACGTTCCGCGAAGCCGTCTCGAAGATTCGCTCGTAGTCCGCGTCGATCCGGTCCAGGACGTCCGTCTTGTACGCCTCAGCGTTCTCCCGAAGTGTCTCCTCGTGGTCGGGGGCGACCTCGATCAGGCCGTCGGCAATGTTGTCGACGGAGCGCTTCGCACGCCGTGGGTCAAGCCAGAAGTGCGGGTCTTTGCCTCGTCCGTCGCCGACGCCCTCTTCTTCCGGGTCCAGGCTGGCTGCCAGCGAGACCAGTTCGACGCCCTCGCGGGCGTTGATCAACGCCGTGTCGACCCCGTCGTCCTCGAGGGTCTGAATCGCCCGATCGGCCCAGGGCTGGAACTCCGGGCCGACGTGGACGAACGCGTCCGCCTCGATGATGTCACGCGTGATGCTCGCGTCCGGTTCCCAGCCGTGGCCGTGGAGGCCGGTCGGAATCAGGTTCGTCACCTGGACGGGCGTGTTCTCGGCTATCTTGCGCCCGAAGTCGTAGAAGCTGAAAAACGACGCCGCGACGACCGGCGACCCGTCCTCACCCCTCGACGGACTCCCGCTGAGGCCCGCGAGACAGCCCGCGCTCCCGGCCACGAGGATCCCAGCGCCGCTCGCGAGTGCCTGGCGGCGGGATATCGTGTGTTCGTCAGACGACCGTGATCGCTCGCTCATTGTCGTGACGTAGCACCCACGAACTATAAAGTAGTTACTACTGAATTCTATTTTTAGATGGATCTAAATCAGATGCTCATGTGAAGATTCGTCGATGGTCGACGGTCGACGGTGACCGCACGTCGGAATCCATTTCTCGGTGGCCGACGAGCACACGGGTATGACCGACCTCGCCGACCGCGAGTGGCGCCTGATCAGGGACGACCCCAGGGACGGAGCAACCCAGATGTCCCTCGAGGAAATCGCCGCGCAGACGGCGCTCGAGGACGACCTGCGCACCGTTCGGGTCTACGACTGGAAGCCGAGCACGCTCTCGCTGGGCTACCAGCAAGAACCCGACACCGTCGACTGGGACTTTTGCGAAGAGCACGGGATCGGCGTCACCCGACGCCAGACCGGCGGTGGCGGCATCTACCACGATTCCGTGGCGGACATCTCCTACACCATCGTCGCCCCGGCCGCGGAAGTCCCCGGTGACCTGATGGACTGTTATGCCATGTTCTGTGAACCCATCCTGGAGGCGTTCTCCCGGATGGGCGTCGACGCCGACTTCGCGGGGGCGAAACAGGAGGCCATCTACCGCCCATCGTGTTACCTTCGGGACATCCACCCGGCTCACGACGTGGTGGCCCCCGCAGGCGAAGCCGAGGCGAAGAAGATCAGCGGCAACGCCCAGTACCGCCAGCGCGACGTCGTCATCCAGCACGGCTCGTTGAGTTTCGACCTCGAGCCCGAAACGCACGTCGGGGTCTTCGCCGCGGACATCGAGCCGCAGACGTTTACGGACCGCGTCACGAGCATCCGCGAGCAGGCGGGAATCGACCGCGAGGAGGCCGTCGACTGCCTCGCCAGCGCGCTCGGAGAGTGGTGTGACGCCGAGGAAGGCGAGTGGCGGGACGGGGAACTCGAGGCCGCGGCCGACCTCGCCGAGCGGAAGTTCGGTGCCGAGGGCTGGGTTCGCGACCGAGCACTCGAGGCCTGAGTCGACGCGCGACGGGGGAGAGAAAGGAGAGAACGGGCGCTCGAGGTCGTCGAATTCCAATTCGACATACGGGAAGAGAGACTCGAGGTTCGAAGGTCGAGACTCGGGCGAACGAAAGACGGTCGAAAAGTGCTACTGGAGACCGCTCAGTCGTCGCTCTCGTCGTCGACGATCACTTCGACAGGATCGATCGCCGACTCCGAGCCTGAGTCCGACTCCGACGACGGCGACTGTTCCTGCCAGAGCAGTGCGCCCGCGATGAGGACGACGATCCACGAGCGCCAGTTGGCCAGGTTGAGCGTGTAGCCGACGCCGAATGGCTTCTCGACGAGCATTCCCTTACCGGGTTGCCAGTACGACGAGAGCATTCGGCCGAAACTCGGTCGCTCGAAGTTGTACGGGACGCCGAAAATCTCACCGGAGGTCGGTTTGTCTGCCATACCCGGGCGTACACCGTCCGGTAATAAGAGTATTATGTACGCTCTCTTACGGCGCCCCCCCCCCCGTAGCGCCGTCACCTGCTCGGGACCGTCGCCGGCTGTCTCACTCGAGATCAAGCACCGACCCGAGACCGTACGTCACGCGGACTCGAGTACCGACTCGAGGTCCTCCTGGTCGACGACGGGCGTCGTCGGAACGTCGCCCCCGCCGCCGTAGCCGCGCCCTGTCAGCACGCAGGCGACCGTCTCGTCAGTGTCGATTTCCCCGCGTTCGGTCAGTCGGCGAAGCCCCGCGAGCGTGGTCGCCGAGGCGGGTTCGACGCGCACGCCAGCGTCGCGAGCCAGGCGGTCCTGGGCCTCGAGGGTCGCGTCGTCGTCGACCGAGAGGACGGCGCCATCGGTGTCTCGAACGGCCGCGAGCGCACGGGTGCCACTCGGCGGGTCGGCGTTGGCGATAGAGTACGCGACGGTCGCTTTTACGTCCGCAGCGGGATCGACGCGCTCTCGACCCGACCGGAACGCCGCGGCGATCGGATCGCAAGCTGCCGCCTGGGTCAGGTACAGTCGCGGCAGTGACTCGAGCAATCCGCCGGCGCGCAACTCCAGCAGTCCCTTCCAGACCGCGCTCGCGTTGCCGCCGCTGCTGACCGGGAGGACGATGGCGTCGAGGTCCGGGATACGCTCGAGGAGGTCGAACGCGAGCGTCTTCTGGCCCGCGACCCGGAGGGGAACGTCGGAGTTGAGAAACTGGATTCCGTGTCTACGGCCGAGTTCGAGGGCGTCGTAATACAGTCGGCCGTAGTCGCCGCGGACGCGGACGATTTGCGGGTCGAACCGGGCGATAGCTCGGATCCGCTCCTCGGCGATGTCTGCAGGGACCAGGACGGTGCAGTCGATTCCAACGGCCGCCGCGTGCGCCGCTACGCTTCTCGCCATGTTGCCGTGAGAGACGGTCCCGACGCGAACGACCCCGGCCTCGAGGGCGGCCGCGACGCCGACGGCGCTTCCTCGGTCCTTGAAGCTCCCCGTCGGGTTTCGCCCCTCGTCAACGAGCCATACGCGCGCCCCTGCGTAGCCTTCGAGAGAGCGGCTTCGCCAGATCGACGCGCCGCCAGCCTCGAGGTCGCCCGCTGGCTGGCTCGCCGGAAGCACCGCGTCGTATCGCCAGATCGATCGCCCGCTCGAGCCAGTGCCCGAGGGCCAGCGCTCGAGCGGCTCGATGGGCCGCCACAGCGGTTCGCCGCAGTCACACCGGGCTCGAGGGGGCTCGAACGTTCGTTCGCAGGCGTAGCAGACGCGCATCGGAGGCATTATCGGCCGTTCGGCCCGGAGGACGAAGACTTCCCGGGGCGGCACCATCGGCAATTGGGCGAAATCGGAACCCGTCGTCCTCGTCCGCCACCCTCGATCGTCGGATGACTCGCCGTCTGAGCGTCCACGAGTGCCTCGAGAGGTGAACCAGCAGGCGGAAGAAGTGGCGCAGATATACACCTGGTCGCTATATCAAATGCCCCGCAACTGGTGCGGTTCACTCCTCGAGCGCCGTCTTCAACCCCACCTCGAGCCCGTGTCGCATCGTCTCGAGCGCCATGCTCGGCTGGGTAGCCTCGCGGGTGGCCGCCTGCTCGTGGCTCAGCGGGACGTGGACGAATCCCGACCGAGTCTCGAGATCGTTCGTCTCGACGTACCGGCGAGTCGCGTAAAGGATGTCGTTACAGAGGTGGGTGCCCGCCGACGTCGACAGCGTCGTCGGAATGCCCGCCTCGCGCATAGCCGTCCTCATTTGGCGAACCGGGAGCGTCGAGAAGTACGCGTCCGGCCCCTCGACGTCGACCGGGTCGTCGACGACCGAGCGGTTGTCGTTGTCCGGCGTCCCCGCGGTGTCGCGGAGGTTGATCCCCACGCGCTCGAGCGAGAGTGCGGGTCGACCGGCGGCCAGGCCGAGCGAGACGACTAGCGTCGGGTCGTGGCGCTCGAGGTGCTCGACGAGCGCGGGACGCGCCCGATCGAAGGCTACCGGGAGTTCGCGCCCGACGACGGTCGCCCCTGCCACTCGAGTGCCGTCGAGCGCTGTGGCTAATTGGCTCGCCGGATTCGTTTCGAACTCGCCGAACGGTTCGTAGCCCGTCACGAGAATCGTCGACATGCGCCACTCGTTCGGGCACGCGGTGATGAGTTCTCCGGTCGCAGGCGGTCGCCACGCTTTTTTCGCCGCGTCACGGACGCTCGAGCGTGCTGAGACGAACGATCACCAGCGGTGGGAAACGGCGGGTGCACGGCCATTCTGAACGCGCGGGTGGCCGAGGTAGCCGCGGTGGCCGATAACGTGGCGTCCGTCGACGAGTCGGACGAGGTGAACGAGTCGGACGAGGCGGCCGACAACACGAGTCCCGAATCGGGGACAGGTGGCCAGAATCGCCGCCATCGAATCGTCCGCTGGCTCGCCCTGCTGTCCCTCGGCGTCGTTCCCTGGGTCGTGATCCGAACCAGCGGGACGACGCTGCTGTTTCCCTGGGGGACGGTCGTCCTCGAGACCGGGCACGTCACGCTCCTGCCGACGTTTCTCGACCAACCGGGGCCAACGCCCTCGTACCTCCGCTACTGGCCGCTCGGGAGTCTCGCCTACGCGCTCGCGCTCTGCTGGGCCGGCGCTCGAGCCATCGGCTTTCCCGCCGATCGGCGAGTTACGGCCGGCCTGATCGCACTCATCGGCGTCGCCGCTATCGGCCTGGCCGCCGGGTTCGGGGTCGACCCCAATCGAACCGCCTACCCGCTCGCGACGATCCACGCCCCCCTGGTCGCCGGCTGGCTGTGGCTCTCGAGGATGCCGAGAGGGGACGAGTAGACGACGCGCCCGGAGACGGTGGTTGGTTTGGAGCCGCGACGCTCGTCGACTCGAAACGGGGGGGCGGTAAACGGAAGCGTCGTCGCGGTCTTCGGCGAACGAGACGGTATGAACGAGACGGGGTGGACGACGGACGCTACTCGCTCGATCAGAGACCGCTGCCCCCGCTCTCACTCGGCGACCCCTGTTCCGCCTCGTCTAGCGACTCGAGGTCGCGCTCCAGGTTCGCCTCGGTTCGTCCGCCCGCCTCGCCGGTCAGCTGCCCGAAGATCGCCTCGCGTGCCTCCTCGGGCGTGTCGTAGGTCTCGCCGGCCAGCCGATCGAAGACGCTCCCCATCGTCTCGGTCTCGTTGGGCAGGTCGATCGGTTCACTTCCGTACTCGGCCGCGATTTCCTCGCTCGAGACCGGGTACTCGAGGTCGCCGAGACGCGCTTCGACGGTCTCGAGGATGTCCTCGGTCGATTCGGCTCGGGACGACTGGCGCTCTCGTGCGCGTTCCTGGACGCGTTCGGGGTCGGGGTCTCGCTGGTTAGAACCCGCACTCGAGTCAGCGTCTGGTGGCTGGTCGCTCATGGTCGTCACTACTACGAGCGGCGGAAAAAGCGGTTGGCTGGCGACTGCGGGGGAGGCCGTTTGGCACCGAAACGGGCGTCTCCAGAAGACCGAAACGATCACGTGATCCTGGCGTGCACGTTCGCGAGTGACAGCCTACGACGCGGTCATCTTCGACAGCGACGGCGTGCTCGTGCGCCCGCCGACCGACGACGTCCAGGCGGAGGCGACGACCGCCGCATTCGAAGCGATGGGCGTCGAGACCGTCGACCGGGCGGTCGTCGACGAACTCTGTGACGGCGTCCCCGCCGAGCGAGTCCGGGAACTCTGTCGCCGGTACGACCTCGGGCCGGAGTCGTTCTGGACGGCCTGGGAGGATCACGACGAACGATCCCAGTTTCGCCGGTTCAGGGACGGAACGCGCGGGCCGTACGACGACCTTGAGGCGGTCGAGCAACTCGAGCAACCCTGCGGGATCGTCAGCAACAACCACCACACTACGATCGAGTTCGTCCTCGAGTACTTCGATCTCGAGCACCTGTTCGAGACGTATTACGGTCGGGAGAAGACCCTCGAGAGCCTGGCGTTGCAGAAGCCGAACGGACACTATCTCGAGCGGGCGCTGGCCGACCTCGACGTCGAGGCCGGTCGTGCGCTGTACGTGGGGGATAGCGAGAGCGACGTGCTCGCCGCCCACCGGGTGGGAATGGACTCGGCGTTCGTCCGTCGGGATCACTGTCGGGACGTCGTGCTTTCGGAAGCCGCAACCTACGACGTGGCAGGCCTGGACGCGATGCCGCAGATCGTGCGGTAGGCGGTCGGGTTCGGAGTTCGCCGTGCAAACCGGCGGTCCGCTCTCGGTCACCTCGGGACCCATCCTCGAGGTTGTGACACCCTCACCCCGCCCTCGCCGGAGCTATTTATCTCGAAAACGAACGGTCACGAAATGCCTACCCGGCCGAATCGACTCTCCCGTCGCCGTCTGCTCGCCGCAACTGCGGCCGCTAGCACCGTGCTCGCCGGTTGTTCGATGCCCGACAGCGCTGGCGGGTTACAACCGGACGAGGATGGAGGTGAGGATCGAGAGAGCGATGGAGACGAATCCGCCGAAAACACACCCTCGAACGATTCCAGCGACGAATCACCCGAATCGCCGCTCGAGGCCGACGTCGACCCCACGCCGGTGCTCGTCGGCCTCGAGGTCCCCTGGGAGGTCGCGTTTACGCCCACCGGCGAGGTCTTCGTCTCCGAACGCGCGGGACGACTGACGCGCCTGGACGCGGAGACGCTGCTCGAGGCGGCCGACGATCCGATACGGGCGGGCGACGTTCCCGACGAGCGGCGACAGGAGTGGCCGGGCGAGTCGATCCAGGGAATCGCCGTCCATCCATCGTACCCGGATCCCGCGTACGTCTACCTGTATTACAACGTGGGCGGAGCGAACCGCGTCGGGCGGTTCGACGCAGAGGCGAGCGATCCGGAAGCGACCCACGAGGTGCTCCTCGAAGGCATCGCCGGGGACCACACGATTGGCGGCGAGATTACGTTCGGTCCCGACGGAGCGCTCTGGGTCACGGTCGGGACCGCTGAGAAAACGCCCGCGCAGGACCCCGGAAGCCTCGGGGGGACGGTTCTCAGGCTGACGCCGGACGGCGAGCCTTCACCGGACAATCCCGACATCGACGGCGCCGATCCCCGGGTATTTTCCTACGGGCACCGCAACCCGCAGGGAATCGCCTGGCTCGCCGACGACACGCCCGTTTGCGTCGACCACGGGCCGGGCGGCCGCGACGAAGTGGCCGTCCTCCGACCCGGCGCGAACTACGGCTGGCCGGGCGTTCAGGGAGGTCCCGACGACCCCGAATACGAGTCCTACGACGCCCGTGAGGATGTCGCCCCGCCGCTCGTCAACACTGGGCCGGACGACACGTGGGCGCCCAGCGCGTGCATTCGTTATACCGGCACCGCGATCCCCGCTTGGAGCGACCGGGTACTCGTCGGGACGCTCCAGGGGCAGAACGTTACCGTCCTCACGCTCCGCTCGCCCGATGCCGAACAACCGCCGCTCAAGGGCGATTCGACACGGTACGACGCAGCCTGGCTAGACGACTCCTACACGGTGACCGCCCACCGTATCTTCGAAGACGAATTCGGGCGAATTCGGAACGTCGTACAGGCCCCGGACGGGAGCGTGCTCCTCGCGACGTCGAACCGCGACGGCATGGATGCCGGGTCGTTTCCAATCGACGGCGACGACAGAATCGTTCGGCTCGGGTCGCCCTGATCGTATGAACCTCGAGCCTCCAGAAACGACGGTAGGCTTCACTGCACCCGTCACGTTTCTACGTCACGGAACTGTATAATAAGTTCCATAATAATATCCAGAGCGAGAGAGTCGGTGGGTATGCGGAGATTCACTCGACGAAACCTCCTCGGCGCAACGGGTCTCGCGCTCGGCGGCACGTTACTCAGCAGCGAAGGTCTCGCGGACGACGAGAGCCGCGACGCCTCCGAGCCCGTCTGGCCTCAGCTACAGTTCGACGCGGCGAAGCGCGGAAACGCTCCCCTGTCGGGCCCGTCGGAAAGCCTCCACGCGACGTGGCGGTTCCGGAACGTCGGCGAGTACGGCTGTGCCTCGGCACCCGCGGTAGCGGACGGAACGCTGTACTTCGTCTCGAACGACACCGGCGACGGCGGCGACGCTGACGATGGCCACTCGGGAGTCGTCCACGCGGTCGACGCCGGCGGGTCGGAGCGGTGGCGCACCCGTACGACGGTAGCGCAATCGTCGCCTGCGGTGGCCGAAGGGCTGGTCCTCGTCGGCGGCCACGGCGGCCCGTTGCTCGCCCTCGATGCCACTACCGGCGAGCAGCGCTGGTCGTTCGGCAACAGCTCGTACTACGAGGGATCGCCGACGGTCGCGGACGGTACCGTTTTCACCGCCGCTCGCGCGCCCGAGGGCGGGCTGATATTCGCGCTGAACGCGACGGACGGGTCCGTCGAATGGTCCGTCGAGGCCGACGTTCCCGGCAGTCCAATGGAGGTGACCGGCGTCGCCGTCGCGAACGGCGTCGCATACTTCGGCGTCGGCACGGACGCCAGTGAGGGCGCGCTGTACGCGGTCGACGCCAACACAGGTGACCAACGCTGGCGCGTAGACCTCCCACGCGCGGGACGCAATCCCGGAAACCTCTCGACGCCGACAATAGACGACGGACAGGTATTCTTCGCTACGAACAATGCACTGTTCGCGTTTACACCGGATGGAACGGAACGATGGCGCGAGGAACTCTCCGGCTTCACGCCCAGGTTTTTCACCGAGCAGTCACCTGCCGTCGCCGACGGGTCGGTTTATTTCCTCGACGGCGACGGGCTGATCGCCGTCGATTCGGCCACCAGTGACCGTCAGTGGCGATTCGCCCCTTCGAGCGTCACCGTAAGCAGTTCTCCGGTTCTGGTTGACGGGGCCGTCTACGTCGGAACGGAGGCGGCCGGAATATACGCCCTCGACCCCGATACGGGCGATCCCACCGGACAGTATCGACCGCAGCGGAACGCGGAGATTATCACCCCACCAGCGGTGGTCGACGGAACGGCGTACGTCGGGGGCTTCTCGGCTGCTGGCGAGGAGACCTTCGGCCTGGCCGCGGTGGTGGCAGGAGGCGACGCCACCGCATCAGCCGAACCCGCCCCATCCTTCACCGTCGTCCCCGACGAAATTCTGCGTGAGATGCCCGTCCATTTCGAGAACCGATCAGACGCCTTCGGCGACTTCGACGGCGACTCTGGGACCGCCGAGTTCCGCTGGGACTTCGACGGTGATGGGACGACCGATCGAACGACCGCGAGCACAGACAATTCGATCGCGTACGCCTACGACGAGAGCGGTCAGTACGAGGCGACGCTCGTGGTAAGTAACTCCTACGGGTGGACGGCATCGACGACGAGGACCGTGGAGGTAAGCGAGGAACGCTACGAGGCGCCGACGCCTCGCATCGAGACGGAACCATCGGACGCCCAGGAGACTCGCTTCGAACCCGGGACGACGGTTGTCCTCGACGCCTCCACCTCGTCCGGTGGCTCGAGAGATATCGCGTCTTACGAGTGGGAAATCGATGGATACGGAACGGTCGAGGGCGAACGAGTTCGCGTCGAACTCGAGGAACCGTGTGTGGAGTGGCCGGTCACGCTTACCGTCATCGACGAACTCGGGGCCAGCGAAGAGACGAGCATCGAGCTCCGAACCAGCCGCTGACAGCCTGGAACGGGCGCCGCAGTGCCGACAGGTCGATCCGATCTCGGCAACCCAGTCGCTCACTGCCACGTCGACCACCCCCGTTTCCACTCCCAAAATCGCAGGAAGTAGGCGACCCGCAACGGGTTTCAAGTTCTACTCCACTTTTGACGCCCGTTTTCGGAAAAATGAATCCGGTAGGAGGTACGCTGTAGTCTGCGTTTACGTCGGAATCGCTAACTACTACAGAACGGCCGGAAGATCAGTCCGCTCTCCCCGATTTGAACGGGGGGCAAGTCGATCTACAGTCGACTGCTCTACCAGGCTGAGCTAAGAGCGGTCACTCATACGTAGCAGACGAAGGCGGTATAAGGGTTATTATTCGTGCCGTGTGAGACACCCGTCGGACGCGTGGGAAGTTTCATATAGGATGAGTTATAATATGGTCGGTAACTGAATCGACCATGGGAAAGATCACGTTCCGCGCGGACGACGACCTCGTCGCCGAACTCGAGGCTTTCGACGCCTCGAAGAGCGAGGTCATGCGCGAGGCACTCCGAGCGTACCTGGACGAGCAGCCGACAGACGGTGTCGACGCCCGTCCGACCGACGACGCTCGCGCCGACGCTCCGGACGACAGCCTCGACGCCCTGCTCGAGGAACGGATCGACTCCCTGCTCGAGCAGCGATTGTCCGCTCGTCACTCGTCGAGCGGCCAGGACGTCAACGTCTCCATCGCGCTCGAGGGCGTCGAGGCGACGCGCGCACGCAAGACCGAATCCGCTTCCGCTGCCACCTCGGCTGAGGAAACGCGCACGGCCGACCGCTCGAGCCCCTCGAACGGCTCGACGCGAGACCAACCGGCGCGTTCGATGGAGGACCATTCCGCTCGAGGCGCGCACGCATGTGGCCAGTGCGGGACGGGACTCGAGTCCGAACACGTCTTCTGTCCCAACTGCGGGGAGAAGGCGACCCACCGCGTCTTCTGTGACTGCGGGGACGAGGTGCGATCGGACTGGGCGTTCTGTCCGAGCTGTGGGCGTCGAACGCCCGCAGCGGACGTGCTCGAGTCGAATCAGTCGTGACTGTCATACAAACGATTCCGTCGTAAGACACAGACGGTCACGGACGCCGATAGTTTTAATACATAGCAGCCTGTTGGCTACAGTCGCGTAAGACGGTTGTCTTACAGCGGGTGGAAGTCACCCGGGAATCGTCCGAAGTCGGGCGATTCAACGTGTAAGACACGCCGCGTCTGACAGGGGCGCGCACCGTCTTACCCAATACGGGGAATACAATAATGGAGCGTGTGACACTGCGAATACCGAAACAGCAGATCGAAGAAGTCGAACAGCTGGTCGAGACCGGGGAGTTTCCAAACCGGAGCGAAGCTATCCGTTCGGCCGTGCGAGAAATGATCAACGACCAGTACGAGGGTCGCCACGAACAGCCGGGTAAACGCGGCTGGGCGAAGGTGTAACGATGCAGGACATCGTGCAAGACGCCCTCGAGAACGCCGAAGAAGAGGCCAAGAACATGGACGGCTCCCTCGACGACGACGAGTTCGGGGAGCCCCGAATCGTCATCATCGGGTGCGGTGGAGCCGGCAACAACACGATCAACCGGCTGTACAACATCGGTGTCGAAGGCGCAGAGACGATCGCGATCAACACCGACAAGCAGCACCTGAAGATGATCGAGGCCGACACCAAGATCCTCGTGGGCAAGTCGCTCACGAACGGACTGGGTGCCGGCGGCGACCCCTCGATGGGCGAGCGTGCCACCGAGATGGCCCAGGGCACGATCAAGGAGGTCCTCGGAGACGCGGACCTCGTCTTCGTCACGGCCGGCATGGGTGGCGGTACCGGAACCGGTGCCGCTCCCGTCGCCTCGAAGATCGCCAAAGAGCAGGGCGCCATCGTCGTCGGGATGGTCTCGACGCCGTTCAACGTCGAACGCGCCCGCACGGTCAAGGCCGAGGAAGGCCTCGAGAAGCTGCGCGAGCAGGCCGACTCGATCATCGTCCTGGACAACAACCGGCTGCTCGACTACGTCCCGAATCTGCCGATCGGCAAGGCGTTCTCGGTGATGGACCAGATCATCGCCGAGACCGTCAAGGGCATCTCCGAGACGATCACCCAGCCGAGCCTGATCAACCTGGACTACGCGGACATGTCCACGATCATGAACCAGGGCGGCGTCGCGGTGATGCTCGTGGGAGAGACCCAGGACAAGAACAAGACCGAGGAGGTCGTCCGCGACGCGATGAACCATCCGCTGTTGGACGTCGACTATCGCGGCGCCTCCGGCGGACTGGTCCACATCACCGGCGGCCCCGACCTCACGCTGAAGGAGGCCGAGGGAATCGCCGACAACATCACCGAGCGCCTCGAGGCCTCGGCGAACGTGATCTGGGGCGCCCGGATCCAGGAGAGCTACAAGGGCAAGGTGCGGGTCATGGCGATCATGACCGGCGTCCAGAGCGCGCAGGTGCTCGGCCCGAGTACCCAGAAGCAGGCCGACAAGTCCCGTGCCAGCCTGGAGGGCGTGACCGAAGCGGACTTCGACGCGAGCCAGAACGTTCGCTCCCAGCAGACACAGGAGCGAGGATCGGGCGGGCGGACTTCGAGTTCGCGCTCGCACTCGGGCTCGAGTTCGAGCTTCGGTGCTCAGAGCGACGGCGGCCGCGACCAGGTCGAGCGGAACAACGGCGTCGACGTTATCCGCTAACGCGGGGACTAGCCGTCAGCCGTTCGACCGTCGAGCCGAAACGACACACCAACGCAATCGCGACTGACACACCAACGCAATCGCGACCGCGAATCACGAATCACGACACACCATCGGTCGGCCACCTGTGGCGGCCCTGACACACCGCCGCCGCAGGACACCACACCAGACACACCACTTTGGCCGACCGACGCTTTCACACCCTCAAGTGGCGACTCTCGGCGAGACGCTACCTACACGTGGGTTCCGCGAGCACCGCCGGCCGTTCTCGAGACGCCACTGACGAGGGTGGAACTCCTGAGTACGACGACGTAATACGCCGAGACATTCCTCGAGAGAACTCAAACCGCGTGGATCGACTCGAGCAACGAGCACTTTCGACAGACTTCCCGCGTCGTCGTCGAGCCGCACTCGGTACACGCCTGGAGGTCGGCGTCGTCGCCGTCTTCGTCGTAGCGATCGGCGACGATACCGGCCAGTTCCTCGTAGCCCGAGAGGATGGAGTGGCGTGTTCCGGGGTGATCTTCCTCGAGGCCGTAGAGAAGCTGCTGGATCTCGCCGCGATAGGCCTCGCTCGAGTGGGGACACTCAGTGATGTGGGCGGGCAGGTCCCGGAGGTGGGCGTAGAGAGCGACCTCCTTCTCGGGGACATCCCGGAGGGGTTTGGCCCGGGGAACGAAGTTGTCCTGGTCCCGGCGTTCGTCGAGCGGGCCGAGGCTCGCTTCGAAGTGCTTCGCGATCTGGGAGACGTCGCCCTCGAGGAAGTTCATCAGGGCCGTCTGGGCCTCGTCGTCGAGGTTGTGGCCGGTGAGCATCAGGTCGGCGTCAAAGCGGTCGGCGTACTTCTCGAGGAGGTCGCGCCGGAAGACGCCGCAGTACGCGCAGGCGGCCATGTTTTCGGGGTCGTCCTCGACGACGTGGTCCATGCGGACGTCGAACTCGTCCTCGTAGCTCACCACCTCGTGACGAATGTCGAGGTCCTCGGTCAGCTCGAGGCAGGCCGCCAGGCTCTCGTCGCGATAGCCCTCGATGCCCTCGTGGATCGTGAGACAGACGAGTTCGATCCGGGGGTCCTCGGCGAACGTCTCCGAGAGGATCTGGGTCAGGACGACGCTGTCCTTCCCGCCCGAGAGGCCGATTACCCACGTCTGGGGGTTTTCTGGAGTTGCGTCTCGCGGGACCAGGTCGTCGCGGCGAATCCGGCGTCGGACCCGCTTGTCGACGGACTCGAGGAAGTGGTCTTCACAGAGGTGCGCCCCCGAGTAGGCGGCGTGCATCACCGCCTCGGCGTCACACCGGTTGCAGTTCATCGACTCGAGGTAGCGGGTTCGGGGGGAAACGCGTTTCGCTCCTCGCCGACAGTAACTGGTCGCTCCTCCCTGATTGAAACTGGTCGGTTCTGGCTGGCTGCAACGTCTAGTTAGTCGCGTCGACGGCGTCAGCTTCGTCTCCTGCGTCGGTGTCGGCGTCACCAGCGTCGGCGTCGACAGCGTCGCCACGGCCGACCGATTCCTCGAGCGTGTAGATCCCGTGGGCGGCTTCGATCGCGTCGGCCCCGCCCTCGAGCGCGGTCAACAGGAGGCCGACGTACTGGTCGCGGACGCTCGAGGAGAACAGTTCGTGACCGCCGTCGTAGAGGACCACGTGTTCGGGCGGCACCCGCTCGCCGATGGGCTGGTGGTCGATGATGGGATCTTTGAGCGAGCAGAAGACGACGGCGTCGTGGTCGATCGCCAGGAGGTCGCCCTGGGCGCGGCGCGTCTCCCGGACGAACGACGGCGAAACCCACTTCGGGCCCGTCGCGAGCTGGTGGTCCGTCGCGAGGTCGCCGATGGCCGATCTGTCGGTCTCACCGCGCGGGAGAAACGGCGCACTCGTCGGAATCTGGGAGAGGAGGTCGAGAATCGGGTCGGGAACCCGCTCGTTGTACCCCCACCACGGACTCAGGTAGACGTGGTTGTCCGCGCCGTCGAGCGCCTGGGCGACGAGCGAGCCCGCGCTGTGAGCCAGCAGTTGATAGTCCTCGAGGTCGACGACGTACTCAGCGACGGGCTCGAGCCAGTCGGCTTTGAAGTCCTCGATGTTCGTCGGGAGTTCGAACGCGTGGACGCGGTAGCCGGCGTTGGCGAGCGTTCCGACGAGCCAGCTGACGTTCTCGTGAGTCCAGCGATTCCCGAAGCCCATGACGAAGACGAGGTCCTCCTCGCCCTCGTCGTTGAAGATTCGATGGCGCATCTCGGCTGTCTATTCGTCGGGAAGTGACAAAAGCGTACGCCGTCCGTCGCTGAACTCGGGGGTGGAAGCCAGCACTCCACACGCCAGGATCGAAGGCGCTACCTTGCCCCTTCGAGACAATACACCCACGCAATGCCCGAATCCCTTCGGACGAAACTCGCACGCCATCGCTTCAATCTCTTTCCAGCGTATCGACTCGCCGGCGGTCGAATCGAGTACATCGCGAGCGACTGGCAGGAGGTCCGCGTCTCGATCCCGCGTAGCTGGCGGACGAAGAACGTCTTCGGGACGACCTTCGGTGGGAGCATCTACGCCGCCATCGACCCGATTTACGCGATAATGCTCGTCCAGGCACTCGAGGACTCCTACGTCGTCTGGGACAAAGGCGCGACGATCGAGTTCGAGAAGCCGGCCAAAGAGACGCTGTACGCCAGGTTTCGGCTCTCGGACGAAGAACTCGAGGAAATCGAGTCGGTCCTCGAGACCGAGTCCTCCACGACCCGGACCTATGCGGTCGACATCGTTGCCGCGGACGGCACCCGTCACGCGAGAGCCGAGAAGGAGGTGTACGTCGGGACCGACGAGTCCAAGCGGGCGTAAACCGGCGTTTGCGGAGGCGATCGAGCGAGTTCGCTGGTCAGCACAGGTCGAGGAAAACCGTTTTGCCCGACTCGCCCCAACCTCGAGCCATGAGCGGATTCAGCCGGGCCGACGCCGTCGACAGGGTGGAGGCGATCCTCGAGACCGTCGACTCGGATCCACTGCCAGTTCCCGTCCACGAGGTGTGGATATACGGCGACCTCGCGCTCGGTCTCGACCCCGTCGACCGCCTGGACGTCTACCTGACGAAGGACATCCTGATGCGCGACGAACCAGAGGCGGAAGCCGAGTTCGAGGAGAGCCACGGCGTCGAGGGCGTCGGCAAGTCGGTTCGAGCCGAATGGGCACGCGCCCATCCGGAGTACCTCCGGGCCAACGCGAACGGCCACGCCGCTCCCGAGAAGTGTCTCGCCGCGCAGTTGCTCGCCGACGGCGAACCGGTCCACCTCGAGGTCTGCAACGCCCGGTTCGAGGACAACGTGACCCAGCGACTCCGCGGCGCGCGTTTACGCGAGGACTACACGCAGTTGCTCGACCCGCGGGGCGTCTGTCTCTGGTCCGACGGGGTTCGCAGCGACGACGCCCTCGAGAAGGTGCGAAACAGCGAGCTGGCGTTTCCCACGCTGTCGGGCGCGCTCGAGATGCTCGGAATGGACGATGCGGAGGCCCAGGAGGCCGCGGAGGCGGTCCACGCCTGGCGGGGCGAGCAGGCGGGAGCGACGGTTCGCGGCGACGTGTTGTGAACGTTCTTCACGATGTCGTCGGAACGACGACGGTTAGATTCCACCAGGATTCTGTGAACCGTGGCCGCTCACGACGCTACCTGGATCGGTGTTTCCATACGAATCGTCCCCGAATAACGACGTACGTGCCGATCATCAGCAACACGCTGCTCCCGAGGTCGCCACGAGACAATCCGGCTGGAAGCGTTCCGGCAGAGGGCTCGAACAGGGCAGATCGGACGACGAGGTAGCCGAGGCCGACGAGTATTGCCGTCGGGAAGATGGGACGAGACATTCCCGCTCCAACTGCGCCGAGTGAGATGAATATCGTACTGGTCAGGAGAACGAACGGAATGGCGAAGACGAGGCCGTATCCACCGGTGTCAGTACTCTGTACGCCCAAATTGTAATAGGTGTCGTCGTATCGAATGCGATGATCGCCGGAGTGCGTGTCCTGTGGCGGGTGAAAATCCGGCGCAAACTCCCCCCGACCGCCGGTTTCAACGTACGTGCCGTCGTCCGAGTCGAGCGTCTTTCGGAACGTCTCTTTCCCCTCCGATGAGAGTTCGGAATAGTTGTAAGTCGGGGTCATGCTGTCCGTATCTGGCCCGTAGTTGGTAACGGAGCCAACTTCCTCGATAGAGTACGTCCGTTCCGCCGATGGCTCCGAAAGGACGGCGTACCCCAAACCGACCAGCAATCCGACCCCGATCACCAGAAGAACGATAGCGGGGATATGGTATCGATTCATTTGAATTAAATCAGTAGTCCAAGTGGTCAGTCCGCGTATAAGTGTTTTCTCCACGCAGGTTACGACGCGAACCCTCAAAGACGCCATCCGGTTTCGAGACCCTACTCGACGGTCGGCCCAGCACGGTAGACCGATTCGAACGGCGACTCGAGCCGAGTCCACACCGGTGACAACGCGTTTTTGCCCCTCGAGGTCAAACGATGGCTATGACCCTCGACCTCGAGGCAAAACGCGCGGCCGCCGTCGACGACCTCCGCACCCACGACGGCGTCCTGGTCGCCTTCTCCGGCGGCGTCGACTCGAGTACGGTCGCGGCCCTCGCCCACGAAGCCCTCGGTGAGGACGCGGTCGCCTGTACGGCAAAGAGCGAGACCCTCCCTGAATCGGAACTCGAGGACGCGAAACGCGTCGCCGAGGAGATCGGCATCCGCCACGAGGTCGTCGAGTTCTCCGAACTCGACAGCGACGCCTTCGTCGCGAACGACGAGGAGCGGTGTTACCACTGTCGAACGATGCGCCTGGGGAAGATGCTCGAGAAGGCCCGCGAACTCGGCATCGAGACGGTCTGTGACGGGACTAACGCGGACGACCCCGGCGCCGGCCACCGACCCGGTCTGCGCGCCGTCGAGGAACTCGAGGTGCACTCGCCGCTGCTCGCACACGACCTCTCGAAGTCGGCGGTCAGAGAACTGGCCGAGGCGTACGGCCTCTCCGTGGCCGACAAGCCGTCGATGGCCTGTCTCTCCTCGCGAATCCCGACGGGGCTGTCGGTCACCGAGGACCGCCTGTCGCGCATCGAGCGCGCAGAGGCACTGGTCCGCCAGTGGGGGTTCGAGGGCTTTCGCGTACGCGACCACGACGGGCTCGCCCGCATCGAAATCGACCCGGACGAACTCGAGGATGCCCTCGACTCGGCGTTCGTCGAGGCGATCCGCGACCCGCTGCTCGAGCTCGGGTTCGATCACGTCACCCTCGACCTCCACGGCTACCGGACGGGGAGTGTGAGTCCCGGTGCGGACAGCCCGGTGGAACCCGACGCCACGGCGAACACCACCGACGGCGAACCGCTGGTCGAGGACGTGTTCGCGGCGGAGTATCCGCGGGCGAACGACCGATAGTCCGGATCGCCGCGTTATTCTCGGACAGACGCACACAAATCGCCTCGTTTACGCCAGTAGTACCAGACATCCGTCGGATAGGAGGACGCTAGTCCGGAAATATTGCTCGAGTCGATACGAACGTGGCAGTTCCGGTCGTTTCAGTGGACGATGACCGAGGAGGACCTCGAGGACCCGCCAGCCGGCTGGCACGTCGAGACCCACAGACGGTACACGCCGGCGACGAGCGACCGCGAGATGACCTACGTCACGTACCGCCACGAATCGGGAGACCTGCGCGTCCGAGTTGCCCCCGCCTCTATCGACGGCGACGATCAGCCGGGGTACGCGATCACCACGACGACCTATCCCGAACTCGAGTCGTCCGACGGTCCCACCGGTGAGGGCCTCGAGTCCACCTCGCGGACGATTCGTCACGTCTTTCGCTTCCCCAGGTGCGACGAACTCGCCCGCCGGTTCATGTCGCTCTTCGAGACGGCCTACGACGGCCCGGCGACCTTCGAACGCGCGCTCGCGTACGCCACCGATCGAGTGCGGGCGTCCGAGGCCCACGACGCGCCCGTCGACGTGGACGGGAGGGGAACCCAGAACTGACTCGATAGCGAGAAGGTCGGCCAGGTCCGAGGCGACAGACCGTACTCCGATTATCTCGAGTTCCGGCCGACTCAGGCGTTCAACCGCCAGATACCATAGTTCAGGACGGCCGCGAACGTCACCCAGGCGAGGTACGGCAACAGCAGCGCCGCCGCACGCCGGTCGACCCGTCGAAACGCCGCGATGGTCGCGACGAGGAGAACCCAGAGGACGACGATGACGACGAGCGCCACTGCCACCTCCTCGAGCTGGAAGAACACCGGCGTCCAGGCGACGTTGAACGCCATCTGAACGGCGAACAGCCCGAAAGCCAGCCGTCGGCCGTCCCTCGAGGACCGCCACACCAGCCACAGGGCGAGTCCCATCAGGAAAAAGAGGAGCGTCCAGACGACCGGGAACGCGAGTTCGGGCGGGTAGTAGGCGGGTTTCTCGAGGCTCTCGAACCAGGCGCTGTCGGGACCGCCGAGAACCGCGGGGAGCCCGCCGACGACGTTGACGCCGATCACGAACGCCAGGGCCTCGAGGACGTCGCCTCGCGAGAGCGATCGGAGGGAAATTCCGCCGCGACGGGTGCCGTCCACTGTTCTCGTTTCGTCCATAGCTGATCGCACACTCCCCAGATAGTTAGAAGGAGTACGTCGAGAGAGTCAGGAACCGCTTTGTCCACTTTCACCGCGGTACGAGAACCCTTAACCGATCCCGCCTCGAATTCGCGTCAATGGCCGCGACGGACGAGGGAACGCCCTCCATCGACCACCCGCTGCTCGAGTCGGACTTCCTCGAGCGGCGCCTCTACCAGCTAAAACTCGCCGGCACCGCGGCGAACGATCACACGCTCGTCTGTCTCCCGACGGGACTCGGCAAGACGACGGTGAGCCTGCTCGTGACCGCTCGACGCCTCGACGAGGTCGGTGGCAAGTCCCTGATGCTCGCACCGACGAAACCCCTCGTCCAGCAACACGCCGACTTCTATCGCGAGGCCCTTCAGATCCCGGACGAGGAGATCGTCGTCTTCACCGGCGACGTGAGCCCGGACGACCGCGCGGCGCTGTGGGACGAGGCGACCGTGATCATGGCGACGCCGCAGGTGATCGAGAACGACCTCGTGGGCTCTCGCATCTCCCTCGCCGACGTGACGCACTGCACCTTCGACGAGTGTCACCGCGCTACGGGCGACTACGCCTACAACTACATCGCCGAGCGCTACCACGCCGACGCCACGGACCCGCTCGTGACGGGGATGAGCGCCTCCCCCGGTGGCGACGAGGAGGCCATCCTCGAGGTGTGTGCGAACCTCGGGCTCCGGGAGGTCGAGGTGATGACCGAGGACGACGCCGACGTCGCGGAGTTCACCCACGACACCGAGGTCGAGTGGGAACGCATCCAGTTGCCCGACGACGTCATCGAAATCAGGGACGCCCTGAACGACGTGATCACGGAACGTCTCGAGAAGCTCAAAGAACTGGGGGTCGCCAGGTCGACCCAGCCCGACCAGTCCCAGAAGGACCTCAACCGAATGCGCGCGGAGTTACAGAAACTGATCAACAACGACCAGTCGGAGGGGTTCAAGGGCATGTCCGTCCACGCGGAGGTGATGAAACTCCGCCAGGCCGTCACCCTCGTGGAGACCCAGAGCGTCGAGGCGCTGCGGCGGTACTTCGAGCGCCAGCGCAACCAGGCCCGCAGCTCGGGGGCATCGAAAGCGAGCCAGCGGCTGGTGAGCGACCCCCGAGTCCGGGAAGCGATGCGCCGGGCGGAGTCCTTCGACGAACTCCACCCCAAATACCGCAAGACGCGGATGCTCCTGGCCGAAACGCTGGGGCTCGAGGGCGGCGAGCGCGTCATCGTCTTCACCGAATCCAGGGACACGGCCGAGGCGCTGACCGAGTTCCTGAACACGAGCTTCGACGCGAAGCGCTTCGTCGGGCAGGGCGACCGCGAGGGCAGCGACGGGATGACCCAGAAACAACAGCAGGAGGTGCTCGACGACTTCCGGGCCGGCGAGTTCGAGGTGCTCGTCTCGACGTCGGTCGCCGAGGAGGGGCTGGACGTCCCCGAGGTCGACCTCGTGCTCTTTTACGAACCCGTCCCGACGGCCATCCGGTCGATTCAGCGCAAGGGTCGAACCGGCCGCCAGGCGGAGGGGCGCGTCGTCGTTTTGATGGCCGAGGACACCCGCGACGAGGCGTACTTCTGGATCTCGCGGCGTCGCGAGAAGGAGATGGAGAGCGAACTCCGGGAACTCAAGGGGATGGCCAGCGACCTCGAGGCCGAACTCGACGACGCCCAGCAATCCCTCGAGGCGTTCGAGAGCGGGACATCCGCGGCGTCGGGTGGGTCGAAACCCGCATCGGAGAGCGGCATCTCGAGTGAGAGTCAGGAAAGGAGCAGCCAGCCTGGACTGCAGGATTTCGTCGGCGACGCGACGGACTCGAGCGACGGGGTCAACTCGAGCGACGAGGGTGAAACGGACGACGAGGACAGCAACGGCGAACCTGACGGGACCCACGAAGAAGCTGCAGCGGTCGAAACCCACGAACCCAGCGCCGAGGGCGATACGGTCGAAATCGTCGCCGACCAGCGCGAGATGGACGCGAATATCGCCCGTGAACTCTCGAGGCGCGAGGAGATCGAAATCCGTCTGGAAACGCTCGACGTCGGCGACTACGTCTGCTCGGACCGCGTGGTGGTCGAGCGAAAGTCGGCCGCGGACTTCGTCGACTCGCTCGTCGGCGGCGACCGTTCGGTGTTCGAGCAGGTGGGCGCGATGGCCCGGCACTACTCCCGCCCGGTCGTCATCGTCGAGGGCGAGGGCCTGTACGAACAGCGCGACGTCCATCCGAACGCGATCCGCGGGGCGCTCTCGAGCCTGGCGGTCGACTTTGGCGCGAGCATACTCCGGAGCGAGAGCGAGGACGACACGACGGAGTTGCTCGCGACGATCGCCAAGCGCGAACAACAGCTCTCGAACCGCGAGGTGTCCGTCCACGGCGAGAAGGGGGCGAAGACCCTGAGCGAGCAACAGGAGTACGTCGTCTCCTCGATCGCCGACGTTGGCCCGGTGACCGCCCGCTCGCTGCTCGAGACCTTCGGGACTGTCGAGGCGGTGATGATCGCGAGCGAGGACGAGTTACGTGAGGCCGACGGCGTCGGCGAGGTGACCGCCGAACGTTTGCGCGAGGTCATCGGGAGCGAGTACACGGGGACCGGAAGCGGCTCGAGTTCGGGCGCCAACGAGTGACGGCCGGCGACGCTAGAACGGTGGCCGATCGCAGCCCGCAGGAACCGTAGCGAGTAGAATAGTAGCGAGTAGAACCGTGGCGAGTAGAACCGTTTTAGGGGCTCCCCGCGGTACGAACCTGTAATGGACGCCAAACGGCCCCGCGAATCGTCAGCCTCGACGACCGTCCGGCGAGCGCCACGCGCCCTCGAGGTGACGCGGCGTGGGCTATAGCGTCGACGAGCGCCTCGTCGAGCGCCTGTCGATGTTCCGAATCTACGCCTACGGGCTCTGCATGGGAACGGCGGACGCCCTCCCCGGCGTCTCCGGCGGAACGATCGCCCTCCTCCTCGGGTTCTACGGTCGGTTGATCGCGGCGATCACGTCGATCACCCCGACTCGTATCTGGACCGTGCTCAACGGCGTTCGTCCGGAGAACCGCAACTCGGCCAGAGAGGCACTCCTCGAGATGGACGTCGGCTTCTTGTTCCCGCTCGGACTCGGTGCAGTGACCGCCGTCGCGCTCATCGCCAGCGCGGTGTCGTCGCTCGCGGAATCACATCCCGTCGCCCTCTTTGGCTTTTTCACGGGGCTCATCGGGGCATCCGCAATCGTCCTCTACCGCGAGCTCCGGGTTCGGACGCGGACGGACGTACTCGTGGCCATCGCGGGCGTGTCGCTCGCATTGCTCATCGCGGCGAACGTCCTCGAGTTGCCGGGAAGCGGCGCGATCACCATCGTCTTCGCCGGCGCCCTCGCGATCAGCGCGATGATCCTGCCGGGCGTCTCCGGATCGCTCATCCTGATCCTGCTCGGCCAGTACGTCTTCCTCTCGGGCGAACTGAGCGCGTTTCTCTCGGGAATCGCCGGTCTCGCCGGCGGCGGGTCGCTCGAGGCCGTCCTCGCTCCCGGGACCACAGTGGTTCTGTTCATCGCTGGCGGGCTGGTCGGCCTGCTGAGCGTCGCGCGCATCGTCCGGGCAGCGCTCGATCGGCACCGAAACACGACGCTGATCTTTCTGGTGAGTCTCATCGCCGGCTCGACGCCCGCCCCGCTGCACAACATCGGCGAGACACACACCTGGACGACCGATACAGTCGTCCTGGCTGCCGTCTGGACCGTCGTCGGGGCGATTGCGCTCTTCGCGCTCGATCGACTCGTGGGCGGGTTCGACCCGGAGTGACCGCCCAGCCGACGGCTTGCGACTTGCGACGACTTGCGTATACTGGCACGCGAGGTAACCACCCTCGAGGGGTAGACCGGCTATGGTACTCAAACGGTTGGTGGGCTCGAAAGCGGCTCGATCGCTGACGGTCCTCTCGGTCGCCGCGGAGGCGAAACGGGCGTTCAAGAACGGACACCGGATCAGGGCAGCAGGACTGCTCGTCCTCGCGGCGCTCGCCTGGAAGTGGACGATGCTCGGGTTAATCGCCCAGGGCGTGCTCAAACTGGTCCGGGGCGGGCGAACGCCGGCCTAGAGCGTCGTCGATCCGGACGGAGACCGGCGCACGCCGAGAGTGGATCGGGCCCAACGGTGGCGGAATCGCGTCGAACTGTGACGCAATCTCTTTTTATCGACCCGCACAAGCACACGGCATGAGCGACAGCGCGGTCGACCTCGAGGCCGAACAGTACGAGAAGCATCGCGAAGCCGGGGCGATCCTCGCCCAGGTCCGCCAGGAAGCCGCCGACCGCGTTGAGGTCGGTGTGAGCCACCTCGAGGTCGCCGAGTACGCCGAAGACCGCATCAGGGAACTCGGGGGCCAGCCAGCGTTCCCCGTCAACATCTCTATCGACGAGGAGGCGGCCCACCGCACGCCGACCATCGACGACGAGTCCACCTTCGGCGAGGAGATGATCAACCTCGACATCGGCGTCCACGTCGACGGCTGGCTCGCCGACACCGCCATCACGGTCGACCTCTCTGGAAATCCCGAACTCGCGGAGGCCTCGAAGCAGGCTCTCGAGGCCGCCCTCGATCTCGTCGAACCTGGCGTAAACACCGGCGACATCGGCGCCGAAATCGAGGAGGTCATCGACGGCTACGGCTACAACCCCGTGGTCAACCTCACCGGCCACGGCCTGGGCCACTGGGAACAACACACCAGCCCGAACATCCCCAACCGGGCCGTCTCCCAGGGGACGACGCTCGAGGTGGGCGACGTCGTCGCCATCGAACCGTTCGCGACCGACGGCGGCGGGAAGGTGACCGAGGGCTCGAGCGAGGAGATTTACTCACTCGAGCGGGAGGCGTCGGTTCGCAACCGGCAGGCGCGAGACGCGCTCGCACAGATCACCGAGGAGTTCCGCACCCTGCCGTTTGCGACCCGCTGGCTCGAGACCGACCGCCCCGAGATGGCGCTTCGGCGGCTCAAGCGCCGGAACGTCGTCCACGGCTACCCCGTGCTCAAGGAGGACGAGGGCTGTCTGGTCAGTCAGAAAGAACACACCATTATCGTCACCGAAGACGGGTGTGAAGTCACGACGGCCGATCAGTGAACCGCCTCGGGGTCGAGCCTCGAACCGCCTGTTGACCGACCGGTAAGCGGATCGTCCGCAGAACACAACGTGAGGAAAAAAGGAAATGGGGACCGGGGGTCACTAGACGCTAGTGATCAGGCGTTGTTCATCCGCTGGCTCGAACGCGTTCCGCAGCGCTGGCACTCGGTGACGCGGTAGGGTTCGCGGGAAAACTGCGCGTTCTCTTTCTTCAGGCTCTCGGTGCGGATCTGCACGTTCACTTCGTGTAGCGTGTCCAGGTCGCACTCCTTGCAGTATTCGGTCAATCCGTTAAATGAGCTGTCAGTCGTTGCCATTGAGAGATTCTTCCGTTAGAGTAGTATTAAAACCCAGTTTCATTTCGGATCCTGAGTCGAGAAAACCGCAAGCAGGGGATTATACAGACCATAAGCAGGCCCGAGACGGTTTTAGACAGTTCAAACTCATTGCTCAGCGATTATTTCACGATTTCTTGAAAGTCGTGACAAAAATGTTAGTTTGGATTATCGACAAGGGCCGTGAGAACGGCCAACACGCCACAATAGCGGAATCGAGCCCGTCTGTCCTCGCGCTGCTCATCGTTCGCACCACCTCTCGACACCTCTTTCAGTTCGTCTCGAGTGGAACCCGTATGGACCGGATCTTTGCGCCGTGGCGAATCGAGTGGATCAGGCGCGAGGAGCAAAATCCGAACGTCGAGGAGTGCGTCTTCTGTGAACTTCCCGAGTGGGAAGACGAACGGGAGAACCGTCTCGTCGCCCGGAGTGACCACGCCTTCGTGTTGCTGAACAACGCCCCGTATAACCCCGGACACGTCATGGTGATCCCCCACCACCACACTGGCGACTACACCGAACTCACGGACGAGGAACTGCTCGACCACGCCCGCCTCAAACGACGGACCTTCGAGGCCCTCGAGACTGCCCTCGAACCGGACGGATTCAACGCCGGGCTGAACCTGGGAGAGGGCGCAGGTGGCTCGATCGGCGACCACCTGCACACTCACGTTGTCCCGCGGTGGCAGGGCGACACGAACTTCATGCCCGTCCTGAGCGACACTACCGTCATCGTCGAGGCACTCGAGGAGACGTACGCCCTCGTTCACGAGGCCTTCGCCGCCCAGGAGGGCGCGCAGGTCCCGGACGACTCGAGCGGGGTTCGGTTTGCGTTCGAGTAACCGCCTCGAGCGAGTTCGCAGGCGACGATCACCCGTTCGAGTCCGGACGTAACGCGTCCAGACGCACCTCGATCAGGGTTAGGTCGTCAGAGGGGACCGCTTGCGCGAACGCCAGTTCGATTTCGTCCCACGTCTCGGGGCGACGGGCGTCGATTCCGAAGCTCTCGGCGAAGGCGACGAAATCCGGGTTGGAGAGCGTCGTTCCGGTCGACTCCCCCCGATGGTCGACCTGTTGTGCAGAGATGAGTCCGTAATCGTCGTCGGTGAACACGACGATGGTGAACTCACAGCCGAGGCGCGTCGCGGTCTCGATCTCTGCCGCGTTCATCAGGAAGCCGCCGTCGCCAGTCGCGGCGACCACGTTCGCGTCCACGGCGAGGTCGGCCGCGAGCGCGCCCGGTACGGCGATACCCATGCTCGCCAGGCCGTTGGAGATGACGCAGGTATTGGGCTCGTAGGTCGGGTAATTCTGTGCAATCGCGAGTTTGTGGTTCCCCACGTCCGAGACGAGGACGTCTTCGTCGGCCATCGCCTCGCGAAGCAGGGGGAGTGCACTCCTGACGGTAACGGGATCGTCCACCTCCGGCGGCGCGGAAACGTGTTCGAGGATCCGGTCGTGTCGGTCGGCACACCACAGCGAGCAGGCGCCCGCAGAAAGGTGCTCGCCGATCGCCTCGAGGGACGCGCCGACGTCGGCGACGATCTCCACCTCGGGATTGTAGTGACGGTACACCTCCGCAGGTTCGTGATCGACGTGGACGACCGCCGTCTCGAGGTCGGGGTTCCAAGCCGCCGGGTCGTGCTCGGCGATGTCGTACCCGACGGCGACGACGCAGTCTGCCAGTTCGATGGCACGGGCGGCCTCCTCGTCCGGGCCGGAGTCGAGCGTCAGAAGCGACGCTGGTTCGCGGTCGGATATCGCTCCCTTCCCCATGTACGTCGCGACGACTGGAATGTCGAGGCGATCGACGAACGCGCGCAGTCGATCGGAGGCACGGGTCCGCACCGCACCATTTCCGGCGAGGAGGATCGGCCGTTCGGCCGCCTCGATCGTCCGGGCCGCTCGTGCCGCCGATTCGGTATCCGGGTCGGGTCGACGCACCTGATCGTGCTGGGGGATCGGACTGGCGTCGATGGATTCGCCGGCGACGTCCTCGGGGAACTCGAGGTGGGTCGCCCCCGGCTTCTCGTACTCGGCGAGTTTGAACGCCTTGCGGATAGATTCGGGGACGATCTCCGGGGCAGTCAGCTGAGCGTTCCACTTGACGATCGGCTCGAAGATGTCGACCACCTCGAGCGCCTGATGGCTCTCCTTGTGGAGCCGTTCCAGGCCGCCCTGGCCAGTGATCGCGACGACCGGGCTCTTGTCGAGGTGAGCGTCCGCGACCCCGGTGACGAGGTTGGTCGCACCGGGGCCGAGCGTCGACAGGCAGACGCCCGCCTTGCCGGTCAATCGACCGTGTACGTCGGCCATGAACGCCGCGCCCTGTTCGTGGCGGGTCGGGACGAACGTGATCGACGACTCCCGGAGCGAGAACAGGAGGTCCTCGATTTCTTCACCGGGAAGGCCGAAGACGTGCTCGACACCCTCTTCCTCGAGGCAGGCGACGAGCAGGTTGGATGCAGTGGACACGGGGACTCACTCCGTGGGAACCACATCGTCTTCGTCACCAGGCGACTGGACCCACACGGTCTTTCGATTGACGAACTCGTGGATTCCTTCCTTCCCGAGTTCCCGGCCGTATCCCGACGCCTTCACGCCGCCGAAGGGCACCCGCGGATCGGATTTGACGAGTTCGTTGACGAACACGCAGCCGGCGTCGATCTCGCGGGCGAGTCCCTCGCCGTGCTCGAGATCGGCCGTCCAAATCGAGGCGCCGAGTCCGTAGTGGATGTCGTTGGCCATCTCGATCGCGTCGGCCTCGTCCTCGGCGCGGAAGACCGCCGCGACCGGGCCGAACACCTCTTCGGTCGCCGCGGGACTGTCCGCGGGCGGTTCCGCGAGCACCGTCGGCGGGTAGTACCAGCCCTCGCGGTCCATCGGATCGCCGCCACACGCGAGGTCGGCGCCGGCGTCGACGCTCGCTTCGACCTGTTCGTGGAGGTCCTCCACGAGGTCCTCGCGGGCCTGCGGACCGATCTGGGTATCCGAGTCCGTCGGGTCACCCACCTCGAGGGCCTCCATCTCCTGGACGAACCGATCGAGGAAGTCCTCGAAGACGGTGTCGACGACGATGAATCGCTTGGCGGCGATACAGGACTGGCCGGAGTTGATCGTCCGCGCCGCGACGCCGGTCTCGGCCGCTGCGTCGAGGTCGGCGTCTTCGCACACGACGAACGGGTCGCTCCCGCCGAGTTCGAGGACGTGCTTCTTCAACTCGTTCCCGGCCTGCTCGGCGACGGTCCGTCCCGCGCCCTCGCTCCCCGTGAGCGTCACCGCGTCGAGGCGGTCGTCCCGGATCACGTCCTCCATCTTCTCGGAGTCGACCAGCAGCGTCGAGAAGACGCCCTCCGGGTAGCCCGCCTCCCGGAAGACGTCCTCGATCGCCAGCGCGCAGCCCGGTACGTTCGAGGCGTGTTTCAGCAGGCCGACGTTGCCCGCCGTGAGGTGGGGCGCGGCGAACCGGAACACCTGCCAGAACGGGAAGTTCCAGGGCATCACCGCGAGCACCGCGCCGAGCGGTTCGTAGGAGACGAACGTCCGCGCGTGGGGTTCGCTCCCGATAACCCGATCCGCGAGGAACTCGCCTGCGCGTTCGGCGTAGTACTCACAGACCCAGGCGCACTTCTCGACTTCCGCCCGGGATTCGGAGATCGGTTTCCCCATCTCGCGGGTGATCAACTCGGCGTACTCGTCCTCGCGCTCGCGCAGGATCTCGGCCGCGCGCTCGAGTAATTGCTGTCGATCAGTGATGCTCGTTGCCGCCCAATCGTTCGTAACCGCCGCCGATTCGTCGAGGATGGAATCGACGTCGTCCGCAGTGTGATCGTCGTACGTTTCAATCACCTCGCCCGTCGCCGGATTGATGCTGTCCATTGTCGTGACCCTCCTGCTGCACGGTCAGGCGTTCTAACAGCGCAGGTACCATAGAGCCCCACCCAGCGAATGTACCGTCGAGTAGGCAACCGTTGAGTCAGTGTTTTCGCTCCCGCCGATTTACATCCACCACCTCCATCCGTTCATCGTACGTCACCTGCAGCGCTTCGTCCTCCAACGGAATCGAGATGCCGATACGAAGCGGATCCTCCGAGAGGAGTTCCTCCTCGAAGTCGAGGAGGAGTGCGCGCTGTTCGTACGTGGCTAGGTCGAACTCGATGCCGTGCTCGTAATAGAACGCGGTCACTGCCGGCTGTCTCGACGGGTAGAACAACGTCGGCATCCGCCACCGAAATTTACACCCCTCGCAGACGTGCGAGACGAGCATCCAGAAGAGCGACCCACAGCCCTCACAGAACTGGTACTCGTTCCAATCGGGGTGATGGTCGTCGCAGATATCGACCGCGGTAACGGGCATATCGCTCGCACACTCCGGACAGACGCCGTCTATTACGGATGCTCGTCGATGCGTGCCCCAGATCCGATCGGCTTCGTTGATTTCGTTCGGCGTGCGATTCCGTAACCCCGACGGTGGGAACTCGTTTTTGCTGATGACGCCGGGCGGGAAGGTATCGACGCACCGGGCGTCGCAGTCGGTACATTCCAGGTATCGCCACCCATCCCGGTAGCTCCACTTAGGTTTCCCTCCGCAGTACCAACACGAGATATCCACCGCCACTGGTTCGATCTCCGGATCGTCGATCGCGGTGCCGGAAAGGAGCATTCTGACGATCCGCTTTCCCGAATCTCTGAGTTCGTATCCATCTTCGGTCCGCCGGACGAAGTAACCCGTGAGCTTGTTCAAGTGGTAGTTGAGACGGCCGGGATCCTCGACGCCGATGCGTTGGCGAAGTTCGGCGAACCGCAATGGCGTCTCGTCTGTAGGATCATGTGCGTCCCAGAGGACCTGTAATACTGCCAGTCTGGTCTCGTCCGAGAGGAGCTGGAACGCCTCGTCTCCGGTGGATTGAGCTGACCCCGCTGTTTCGCTCGGAATTGAGGAGTCCATACAGAAACCACGCGAACGACGATAAAGACGTTTCCTCACGTTAGCATACAGCATAGTATCGGGCCGCGAAGGGCCTCGAGAGTCGTCGAGGGGATCGCACCCATACTGCATCGGGTTCGGGACAAGACATCATATTAGTTATAGAACCATAGTTCGATCAGCAATCCAATAGAAATATCGTTCTAATTATATTTATTCTGGTCGTGGTCGATGGTGTATCCGGGGGTACAGAAATGGCACAGGCCCACAGGCTGGATTGCGAATCGGCAACTGGCGATTGCCGGTTCATTATTCAGTCGGAAAACGAGGAAGAAACGATCGAATTAGCGAAATCGCACCTGCGTGACGTCCACAGGAAGGACTACGCAGTCGAGGAACTCCGGAGTGAACACCTCAAAATCGTGTAGCGACGGAAATGAGACAATGACAACAGAAACCCGAACAGAAGCGGATCCGATCGACGAACAGCAACTGAACGAACTCGTGGAGACGTCGCTCGTCGATCTCGGCGCGACGGTCCACGCCGCGCTCGCCGTCATCGGCGACGAACTCGATCTCTATACGACACTGGACGACGCCGGGCCGCTCACGTCCACCGAGGTAGCAGAAAAAACGGATACCGCGGAGCGCTACGTCCGCGAATGGCTGCGTTCGCAGGCCGCCGGCGGATACGTGACCTACGACCCCGAGACCGACCGCTACGGTCTCTCTCCCGAGCAGGCGTACGTGTTAGCCAACAGGGAGAGTCCGGTGTTCATGCCGGGCGCCTTTCAGCTCGTCACGTCGGTAGCCAAGATCGAACCCGACCTTACCGAGGCGTTTCGAACGGGCGAGGGCATCGGCTGGCACGAACACGACGAGGACGTGTTTCACGGCACCGAACGCTTCTTCGGCCCGTCCTACGGGGCCTTCCTGCTCGACTGGATCGAGGCGCTCGACGGGGTAGATGCAGCGTTGAAAGCGGGTGGACGGATCGCTGACATTGGCTGTGGACACGGCGCACCGACGATCCGCATGGCCGAAGCGTACCCCGACTCGAGGGTCGTCGGTATCGACTACCACGAAGCCTCGATAGCGGTAGCGCGCGAGCGGGCGGAAGCGGCGAATGTTGCCGATCGCGTCGATTTCGGGGTGGCGACCGCACGGGAGTACAACGGAACGGACTACGACCTGGTAACGATGTTCAACTGTTTCCACGACATGGGCGATCCCGTCGGCGTGGCGGCCCACGTCCGAGAGACGCTCACCGACGACGGTGCGTGGATGATCGTCGAACCCTACGCCGAGGACGACGTCGAAGATAACCTCACGCCGTTTGGCCGTCTCGCGTACGCGATCTCGACGGTGGCCTGTACGCCGAATTCGCTCAGTCAGGACGTCGGCTACGGGCTCGGCGCCCAGGCGGGTGAAGAGCAGACTCGCGACGTCGTCACCGAGGGCGGGTTTACGCGCTTTCGCCGCGCGGCGGAGACGCCGACCAGTCTGGTCTTCGAAGCGAAGCCCTAGAATTACCGAAAAGTGAGCCTGCGCGTACGGACACAGACTCAGATCGGTTCGGCGAACGCGTACACCGTGTTCGCGCTCGTCACCTCGAGGTCGACGAACTGCCCGGGCTCGAGGCCGTACTCGCTGGCGTTGCGGACGATGAGCTGTCGGTACGCCGAATCGCGACACTTCACCGAGTCGCCCGTCCCCTCCTCGACGACCAGGGCGTTCTCCCGGGTCTCGCCGACCATCTCCTCGTAGGCGGCGCCGACGATCTCGAGTTTGAGTTCGGACATCGCCTTCGAGCGCTCCTTCTTGATCGTGCCGCCGAGGCCCTTCATCTCGGCGGCGTCGGTGCCGGGTCGCTTCGAGAACCGGGTGACGTTGATCTTCTCGGGCCGGGTCTCTCGCAGGAGGGCCATCGACTGCTCGTGATCGTGGTCGGTCTCGGTCGGGAAGCCGACGATGAAGTCCGTCGAGAGCGTCCAGTAGCCGAGCGCCTCGTCGAAGGTTTCGACGACCTCGAGGTACTCGCTGACCTGGTGCTGGCGACGCATGTCGCCGAGGACGTCGTCGCTACCCGACTGCACGGGCGCGTGCAGGAAGTCGTAGAGTTCGTCGTTCGCCGCGAAGACGTCGGCGAGTTCCTCGCGGATGCCGTGGACGCCCTTCGGGTTGGCCATCCCGACGCGCACGCGAAAGTCTCCATCGATGGCGCAGATACGCTCGAGGAGTTCGTGGAGTTTGCGTTCACCGGTGTCCCAGCCGTAGACGCCGGTGTCCTGGCCGGTAATTCGGAGTTCTTTCGCCCCCGCGTGGACGAGCGCGCGCGCCTTCTCGACGTTCTCCTCGATCGGCGGCGACTCGATCTTACCCGTTGCCTGCTTCGTGATGCAGTACGAGCAGTCGGACATACAGCCGCGCGCGATGGGGAGGATGCCGATAACGCCGTCGAGGATCGGCTCGGCGTCGGGGGTCGTCGTCGGACACTCGCCGTTGGTGACCGCAGTCGGAACCTCGTCCCAGTGGAGGACCTGTGCGTCGAGGCCGGCGAACTCCTCGCCCTGGGCGAGCGCCATACAGCCGGTGACGAACAGGTCGGCCGTCTCCTCGCTCAGTTCCGTGGCTCGCTCGAGCATGTTTCGCTCGGTCTTCTCGACGACGGTACAGGTGTTGAGGATGGCGACGTCGGCCGTTTCCGGGCCGTCGACGCGATAGTGGCCCGCGTCACGGAGACGCCGCTCGATCTCGCGGCTCTCGCCGCGATTCGACGTGCAGCCGTAGGTCTCGATGTGATAGCGGGCCACGGGTGTTACTCGCGAATGGGGCGTCAGCGGCCAAAAGCCCGACGGATCGTCATCGGTCTTCGCTGGCAAATATTGTTATCTGCTAACAAGCGGACACAGAAACTATTATGCGTATGAAGTGTCCACCTTACCAGTAGGTATGATGCGCAAGAAACAAATTGGTGCACTGGTGCTGTCGCTCTTTCTCGTCGCGAGTCTGGGAGCGACGGCGATCGCGGCGACGCAGTCTACGGGCGCGTCGACGCAGGAAGAATTCGACGCGGACCCCGACGAAGCGGACGAAGTCTACGTCTCCGAGAACGGCGACGCCGTCCTCGTCTACGAGGATACCTCGGACGATTCCGACGCAGAGGCCGTCTCCGGTACGTTCGGTATCGAGACCCAGACGGGACTCATGCACGCCCTCTACGGCGCCGACTTCACCGAGATGGACGAGAACGCTAGCGAGGAACTCGGCATGGTCGGGGACGCCTCGTTCCGGATGTCCCCCGAGTCGGTCACGAGTGCGGCCGACCTCACGTTCCGAGACGTCGACGCCTACGAGGAGTTCAGTGCCGACGTCAACCTCGAGCAGTCTCGAACGACCTACTCGGCGAACGCCAACCTCGCGATGGTGATCAACGAGAGTAACTACGTCGAAACGGAGGAATCGGTCGACATCTCCGCACAGACCAGAACCACCGCGACGACGTTCGAATCCTCGGGGACGATGACCGTCGACAGTGGGACCCCCGCTGGAGAGGGTGACTCCACTATCGACATGACGCTTACCCAGAGCGACGACCAGTACGACCTCTCGGTGAGCGAAACGCGAGCGCTCAGCGACTACGAGCAGGACAACTGGGCCACCGAGGAGGACGCACGCGCTGCCCTCGACCGCCAGTTCCAGTCCGTCGCGATGAACTTCGGCGGGGACTACGACCTCACGCTCGAGTCATACAGCTACGACGACAGCGGCGAGTCGGCGACGGTCGACCTCGAGTATTCGGTTACCTTCACCGGCATTAGCGACCAGGTTGCCGACATGATCGCGATGGAACTCCAGAACGATCCCGAACTCGACCTCGACGAAACTGAGGCGCGAGCGATCGCCGACCGCCTCGCCGAGTTGCACATCGAAGAAATCCAGTTCTCCGCCGAGCAGGACGGCTCGACGGTCGTCATCGACTGGAACACCGAGATCCACAACTACGACCAGGTCGTCCTGGGCGTCATCGAGATCGCCGAATCACTCGACGACGTCGACGACGAGCTCGCCGACCAGTTCGACGAGGCCCGGCAGATGATCGAGGCTCAGAAGGAAGCGGACCTCGTCCAGACGACCGAATACGACCTCTCGATGACCCAGGCGCCGAACGAGACGAGTCTGGAGTTCAGTTCCTCGGCCGACGCCGAGAACTGGGGAGACTACGTCGACGGACTCGAGGAGCGCGACGTCGAGCAGTTCCTCGCGGAGACGACGCTCTCCTTCGAGGCCGAGACGGTCGACGGCGACGTCAACATCGTCTACGACTACGCCGCCAAGGACGACGAGTTGCTCGAGCGCATCCTCGACGAGTACGAGCAAATGGCAGAACAGGATCCGATGATCGGCGAGGAAGTCACCGCTGCCATCGAGAACTTCCGCGCTGCCGAGTTCGAGACGACGAAGGCGACGATGTCGATCACCGAGGAGGAAGCCGAGTTCGAGACGGCCGCGGCGTTCGGCAACATGACCGAACTCGAGGGCGTCCCCTTCGAGACCGAGAACGGCCTCACGATCACGGCGGTCCACGGCGAGACCGAGAACGCGACGACGACGATGTACGTCACTGTCGAAGGATTCGTCGGCGAGGACGCCGACGAGGCCGAGGTTCGCGAGCAGCGCCAGGTCGGGGAAGACACGACCGTCAACCTGCCCGGCGAGTGGGACCGCGAGTTCCCCTCGATCAACGAAGACGAGGTCCGCTCGTTCCTCGAGGAGGGTGAGGACGACGACTCGCTGCTCCCGATTTCGACGACCGCTGCCGCCGCAGCAGGCGTCGCCGGTATTGCCGTCATCGGTGGTCTGTTCGTGGCCTACCGGCGGTTCTACTGAACAGGGAGTCGATTTTCGTTTTTGCTGGTGGTTCAACGTTCACGTCCGCCTCGCGCCTCTCGAACAGGAGCGAGCGGTACCGACTAGACGTAGCAGGAACGAGTCTCCGTCTTCGACGATGACGACGTTTCCGAGTGAACCGTGCCTTGGTTGTGCAGTTCTTGCGTCAAATAGGCCGGTTCGCCACGTCTCACATCGATAGCCGACTGACAAGTTCTCCTACCAAATACTGTCGGCTCAAGGCTCGTGTCCAATTACAAAGAGTAGCATCTGACCGAACCGAGCGAACTCGAGGGTCAGTCGATTCGAGCGAATGCCAGGTTGCCCGAGATGTTCTTGATGTAGATGTCGACGACGTCGCCCTCGCTCGCACCGGGGACGAAGATTGTGTACTCGCCCTTCTCAGCGACTCCGTCGCCCTTGCGACCCGTACCCGTAATCTCGACGGTGTAGGTCTGGCCTTCCTCGACGGCCTCGCGCTGGGTCTGTTGCTGGGCGCTCGAAGAGCGCTTCGTCACCGGGCGGAACGCCCCGCAGGCGTCACACCGGAGCATCGGGGTGCGGTCCTCGCGGACGAGTCGCGTGTCGGGCAGGCCACACTCCGAACAGCGGACGTACTCCTCGACGTAGGCGTCGATCGCGGCGTCGAAGTCCTGGCCGGAGAACGAACCGTTGTACCGGCCGCGGCCGTCGGCCAGTTTTCCGTTCGTCCCGAGTTCGCGCTGGACGAACCGGTGGAGGTGGTCGGTCTCTCGCGAGAGGACGTCCGCGATCTCGCCGAGGTTGGTAAACCGGGTGAAGGCACCGTCCTTCTGGGGCTGGGCGTCGGGAATCTGCAGTCGGTCGTCGTCCCCGCCGATGTCGGGGACATTCTCCATCGCGCGCTCGAGGCTCGCTTCGTAATCCATACTCGAGCCAAGTGGCCCGCGACGTAAATCCGTTCTGCTCTCGCGTTCAGGGCGCTAGCGCCGGGTTTTCGTCCTCGGGGTCGGCGCTCACGGCCTCGAGTTCGAGTGTGCCGGTCGTCGTCTCGCCGTCGAGTCGCGCCCTGGGGATGGCGACGAGTTCGATTTCCTCGCCGATTGAGAAGGCGTCGACGAGGTCGTGTTCGAGTTCGACGGCGAGCGTCCGGTCGTCGTCGCTGATGGCGATGGTCTGGGCGTCGACGCAGGTCGCTCGATCCGGCTCGAGCGTGAATGGCCCGTTCGCGTTACAGTGACGACAGCGCCCCGGTCGACGCAGGAATCGTCCCGGCTGGCGGACCGAGACGAGTTCCTCGCAGTGGTCACAGCGGAAACCAGCGACGGCGACCCGCGGGCCGGGCGCGTCCACGTCGGCGACGGTCCCCTCGACGGTCACGAGCCGGTTGAGGTGGTCCGTCCCGAGGTCCGACAGCGAGTGGCGGACGCTCGTCGGGGCCCCGGTCACCCGCAGGTAGACCCGGTCGTCCGGGTGAATCCGCCCCTCCCGCGCCCCGAGTTCCTCGGCGAACTCGCCGAGGGCCGCCCGCCCGGCCTCGAGGGTCCGGTCGGGTTGTTCGAGCAGCGGCGCCGAAAAACGGTAGTCGGTCCCGCAGCGGTCGAACGGGACGGTGAGCGACCGGCGGTCGGGGAATCGCTCGAGGAGCGCCCTGACCTCGTCTGCTGCGGGTCGAAACACGTGCGTTCGCCACTTGTCGACCAGTTCGCGGTCCGAGACCATGGGCGACCTTCGCTCTCGCGGGACTTTGGTAGTCGTCGGCTAACAGCCTTCAGCACGGCGGGAAGCGGTCGCTCGAGTCGGTGGGGAGGAGGGTAAAGCCGAATCCGGGTCAGCGTGGACGGCGAGTGAATCATCCGGGTTAGCATGCACAGCAAGTGAATGACATGGCTTTCGAGTGCAAGCCTTGCCCTTCTGGGTGGGATCAGCCGGACACTCCGGCCACACAGTCCACCAACGATGGCAGGGCTGGGGTTCGACCGAAGCACTTACCGCCCATGCTAACTATGGTATACATGCATAGTGAAGAGCACCCGTCACGCTGTCTATGACCTCTACTACCACGTAGTATTCATCCCGAAGTACCGGGAGCAGCGTCTCACGGGTGCCGCCGCCGACCGGCTTCACTCCATCTTCGAAGAAATCTGCGACGACAAAGACCTCGAACTGGTCGAAGCCGAAATCATGCCTGACCACGTCCACCTCTTCATCGGCAGTCCGCCGAAGAACGCCCCGTCACTCATCGTCAACTGGGTGAAGGGAATTTCCGCCCGGTGGTACAATGAGCGGTCCAACGACCGTATCAAGTGGACGCGCTCGTACTATGTCGGGACTGCCGGCAGCGTCTCGAAAGACGCCGTCAAGCAGTACATCCGCGAGCAGAAGGACAAGCAAGACGGGAGGTGGACTGCATGAGGCGCGTTAACTCCTTTACCGTCGTCCCGCGCTCCGACGCCGACGAAGAACTGCTTCACAGGCTGTTGGACGCCTCTGCCTCGCTGTGGAACCAAATCACCTACCAGCGCCGGCAGAACTTCACCGACCCCGACATCGACAAGTCGGTGTGGGATACCGAGGACTACCGCAAACAGTACGTCGGTGTCCTCGGAAGTGCCACCGCCCAACAGGTGATTCGCAAGAACACCGAAGCGTGGCGGTCGTTCTTTGCCCTGAAAGAGAAGGGGGAAGCCAACGGCCTGCCGGGGTACTGGGGCAACGAGGAAGAAGGGCGGGAGTTGCGGACGTATATTCGCAACGACCAGTACACGCTCCGGTGGGGCGACCGCTCGACCATCGAAATCACGGTCGGCAGCGACCTCAAGGATGAGTACGACATGGGCTACCGCGAACGCCTCACACTCGGCGTTCGTGGGAAGCCGAAGTGGTCGGACGACCAAGGCCGGCTGGAACTGTACTACGACGAGTTGAGCGGCCAATTCAGGGCCATTCAACCTGTCACCACGAATGTTTCTCGACAGGACTCACCATTAGCCGACGAGACGGCTGCTCTGGATATTGGCGCAAACAACATCGTCGCCTGTACAACCACGACCGGCCAGCAGTATCTTTACAAGGGGCGCAACCTGTTCGAGCGGTTCCGCGAGACGACCCGCCGAATCGCGGACCACCAATCGAAGGTGAAGCGCGAAGAGGGCCGGTACACGTCGAAGCGGATTCGACGGCTGTACCGCCGACGGACGCGACGACGCGACCACGCCATGGACGCACTTGCCCGCGACCTCTTCGATCGGTTGTACGGGGAAGGTGTTTCCACCGTGTACGTCGGCGACCTCACCGACGTATTGGAAACGCACTGGTCGGTGCGGGCGAACCAGAAGACGCACAACTTCTGGGCATTCCGCGCGTTTATCGACCGGCTGGCGTGTACCGCCGAGGAGTACGGCATCGTCGTCGAAGTCCGCCCCGAAGCGTGGACCTCGCAGACGTGTCCCCAGTGCGGCTCAACGGAGGACACGACTCGACACAAAGACACGCTCACCTGTCCGTGTGGCTTCGAGGGCCACGCGGACCTCACGGCGTCGGAGACGTTCCTCCGACGGCACGAAGGAAACGTACCACGGCCGATGGCACGGCCCGTATGCCTCAAGTGGGACGACCACCGATGGTCGGCGTCACCACGCGCTCACCGTCCCAACGAGGAGCATACACACCCGCAAGTTACCGCCGGGGAATCGGCGTAGCCGAACCCCCACGGTGGAATTCTTGCGCTTTAGCGCGGGGAGGATGTCAAACACAGATTCACGGTCCCCCGGAACCAAGACCGACCAATGACCGTCAGTCGTACCGTCGAACTCGAGGGGCACATCATCGACTCCGGGACGATGGCCCGATGTTTCGGGGCCGTGATGGACCTCGGTGGCGAGTTCGACGTCGAGGCGTTCGAAGTGGGTCGACACAAACACGCGGAGTCCTACTGCCGGATGGCCGTCAGCGCCGAAAGCGAGGCCGACCTCCGGGCGATCCTCCACGAACTCAACCAGAACGGCGCGACCGTCGCCGATCCGCGCGACGCGACGCTCGAACCGGCGCCCGCCGACCAGGTGGTGCCGATCGACTTCTACTCGACGACGAACCACCCGACCGAGGTCCGCGTCGACGGCGAGTGGATTCCCGTCGAGAACGTCGAGATGGACTGTGCGCTGGTCGTCACCCGCGCCGAGGACGAGGCCGACGAGGTGCGCGTGCGGACGCGCGTCCTCAACGCCATCGAGGAGAGCGACCTCGTCGTTACGGGGGAAACCGGCATTCGCGTCGACCCCCCGGAACGCCCACGCGGGAAAGGCAGCGCCTTCGGGTTCATGCAGGGCGGCGTCTCGAGCGAGCGTCCCTCGAAGTCCCTGATCGAGGAGATTGCCGACGAGATGCGCGACGTGGCCGAGAGCGATGGCAACGTGCTCGTCGTCTGTGGCCCCGCTATCGTCCACGCCGGGGGGCGGGAGGCCCTCGCTGACCTAGTCCGCGAGGGATACGTCAACGCGCTGAGTGCGGGCAACGGGTTCGCGGTCCACGATCTCGAGCGCGACCTCTACGGGACCTCCCTCGGCGTCGACACGGAGACGCTCGAGCACCCGCGGAAGGGGCACAAGCACCACATCTACACGATCAGCGAGATCGGCCGCTCCGGAGGGATCGAGGCGGCCGTCGACGCGGGCATCGTCGACAGCGGCGTCATGTACGAGTGCGTGGCCAACGATGTCCCCTACGTGCTCGCGGGGTCGATCCGGGACGACGGCCCGCTCCCGGACACGATCACGGATTCGATCGAGGCCCAGGACGCGATCCGCGAGCAGGCCCAGCGCGCGGACCTCGTATTGATGCTCTCGACGCTGCTCCACTCCGTGGCCGTCGGCAACTGCCTGCCGTCGACGACGAAGACTGTCTGCGTCGACATCAACCCGGCCACCGTCACCCAGTTGCTCGATCGCGGGAGCGCCCAGGCGATCGGCATGGTCACCGACATCGGGACGTTCCTGCCGATGCTGGCCGAGGAGTTGCTTGAGGACGAAGTGTAGACGCGCTGGGCGAGCGTCAGTCGTCAGTGCTGTTCGGTCGGTACTCTGCTCGAGTTAGTCGCCAGTCCTATTCTCAGGAGCGTCGTCGCCGTCTCGTTCTACTGATTCGCCTTCGGCGTCGCCAGGTTCGAGCCTGTCTTCCCGGTCAGGAGCCTCCTCCCGCGCCGTCTCGACCCAGTCAGGTTCCTCGAGGTCCGTCTCGTTGATGTCCGTCGTGGTGGCGATTTCCTGAACGGTGATCGTCCGACCCTCGCGTTCTTCCTCGTCGGACCGCTGTCCGATCGGCGAGTCCTCGAGGCGCATCGTTCCCTCGATGGCGGCGTAGACGATGACGCCCTCGCTGTCCACGTAGGCCTCGAATTCGAAGGGTTCGTCCTCGAGGTAGTTGTCGTATCGGGGCGTCTCAGAGGAGAGCCGATAGTAGCGGTCACCGTCATCCTCGAGTCGCTCCACGGAGACGTTCTCGGCGAGGCGAATCATGGATTGTTGCGTCCTGTAGTAGCCGACGAACCCGGATCGAATGCGCTCGTATCGCGTCGATCCGTTCGCGTACTCGAGCGTCCCGACCTGTTCGAACTCCGGAGACCGGGTGACCCACTGTTCTGCCGCTGTCAGCCCGTCGAGGGGGAAACCGAAACGCGATGGTGGGTGCTGTGTCGGAAATCGGCCTGCGAAGCGTTCCGTGGCGTGGAAGGTGCCCGCTGCAGGGTCGGCCGCCAGCGAAGCGTGATTGTCGATCAGCGTCGTCCCGTTCTCGAGGGTAATGACGCTCCGGATGTGCTGACGATAGGTCGTTCCTTGGGTTGCGTCGGCGTGAGTCCTACTCAGTCGATCGACGTCAACCGATCCGGACTCGTTGTTCGGAATACCAGGCGGGGTCGCGTTCTCGTCGAACTCGGTCTCGATCTCCTCGGGGTCTAGCGGCTCCTCGACACCGTAGGTCTCGCGATTGGGACTCGAGTCCTCGAACGGGCTCGCAGCGAAGCCGTTACACCCTGCGAGGGCGATCAGGGCGACCACGACGATAACCTGGAGGGCGAATCGCGTCACAGTGTCGTCGTTACTGGCCAGCCCCCAAATACTTTCTCGAGCGAAACTTAACCTAGTGAGGGATTCCCTTTTTGTACGCTTCTGCCGGACAGTATAGTATCGGATCGGTGTCGAATCGGTCGACGAGGGGATTCATATGGATCAAGAACACGTACACGCCGGCAAGGAAATCCAGCGACGAACCGGGAAGACGTTCTATCTCGCGACGCGCTTCCTGCCGCGACGCGTCCGGGAGTCGACGCACGTGCTCTACGGCTTCTTCCGAATCGCCGACGAGGTCGTCGACGACGCCTCGGGCGTTCCGTCCGAGACGCAGGCCGCCCGCCTCGAGACCCTTCGCGCGCAGGCGCTGGGCGAACAGCTCACCGACGATCCGGTCCTCATTGCCTTCAACGGCCTCCGGGAGCGATACGGGATCAGCGACGCCGAGGTCGACGCGTTCGTCGACGCGATGAAATCCGACATCCACACCAGTCGGTACGACACCTACGCCGACCTCGAGGCGTACATGCGCGGGTCGGCGGCCGCCGTCGGCGTGATGATGACGGCGATCATGGACCCTGAGGATCCGGAGGCGGCCCTCCCCCACGCGATCAAACTCGGCGAAGCGTTCCAGATGACGAACTTCCTGCGGGACGTTCGTGAGGACGTCCTCGAGCGTGACCGCATCTACCTGCCCCTCGAGACGCTCGCGGCCCACGGGGTCACCGAAGAGCAGGTCGAGCGCCTCGAGATGACCGACGCGTTCGCGACGGCGATGGCCCAGGAGCTTCGTCGGACGGAGTCGCTGTACCGGGAGGGCGTCGCGGGCATCCAGTATCTCCCCGAGGACTGTCAGCTTCCGGTCTTGCTCGCGGCCGTGCTGTACGCCGAACATCACGTGCTCATCCGCGCTCGAGGGTACGACGTGTTGAACGCCGAGCCGTCACTGTCGACGGCACGAAAACTGTGGTGTGTCCTGAAGACGCGCTGGCACTGGCAGTGGAACCGCGACCCGGAAGCCGTCTTCCGGCGGGTGTCGGCCGTCCCCGGACGCGAGACGGGGACGGCAGGCGAGCCGGACCCGCGTCCCGAAGACGGGGTTCCGACCCGGTGACGTCGCGGGAGACGACGTTCAGCCATCGTCCTCGCGGTAATCCGACCGCCCGGTGAGCCCCCAGTAGGCCTGCGACAGGATCGTGATGGTGAAGAGGACTCCCAGAATCACCGCGACGCCCAGCGCAGCCGCGTCGCCGATGAACGTAGAGACGAACAGCCAGGCGAGTGCGACGAAGACCACCGACCCGACGACGAGTTCGACGATGTCGCGCGCGGTCGCACGGCTGCTCGAGACGTCGAGGTACTCGGTTTCGAACCGGTCGATGATACCCATAGGTCGATTTCGACGGACGAGCGGATATAGGTTGGTCGAACCTGGACGGATCGCTGTGTACGTTGCCGAGGGCGGCGACCGGCCGTTCGGCGGCGAGTCGGAGTCGTCGAACAGCGGCTCTCCGTCCTGTGTTCACATGGGCCAAATAATTTTGGAAGAACCCACATGTAGCTAATCGTCGACCACTGTAGTACGCGGGTCACCCTACCCGGGCGTTGATGTCCGCCCGTCGGGTGGCCCGCGAGTCACCCCTCGCCTCCCCCCTTTCCAACCCCAAGCCCCTTTCGGGAGTGCCTTTTTGCTCGTCGCGAGCCACTGCTCGCGTATGACGAACGAACGCACCGACGACAGTACGCGAGCCCACGTCTTCGTCTCCGGGACGGTGCAGGGCGTCTACTATCGAGCGACGACCAGAGACACGGCTCGAGAGGCGGGCGTCGACGGCTGGGTCAAAAACCTCGACGACGGCCGCGTCGAGGCGGTCTTCGAGGGCCCCGAGGCGGCCGTCGAGTCGATGGTCGAGTGGTGTCACGAGGGCAGCCCAGCGGCCGACGTCAGGGACGTCGACGTCGAGTACGAGGAGCCCCAGGGCGAGAACGGGTTCGAGATTCGGTACTGACGGTTACGCGTCCCCGTCGTTCGCCTCGAGTTCGGCGAGCCAGGGCGGGCGTTCGGTGTGGGCCCAGGTGGCCCAGGGCGCCTTCTCGGCCGCGTAGTACGCCCGGTAGGCGTCGACGGGGTCGTCACGTCTGTACGCCTCGGGCATCGCCTGTGGTCGCGGGGTCGGCTCTACGCTCGGGAAGTCGATCAGGTCGGGATCGATTTGCTGGACGACGGCCCAGCTGGCGTGGTCCTCGCGCTTTTCGTAGCGCTCGCGAAACTCCGCGTTGAGTGCTTCGGCGTGGTCACGGAGGCGACGCCAGTTGGCTTCCGACTCGGTCGCCCACCGCGTGACCGGGTGGTTCGCGTGCGTCGAGGCGTAGAGGAACTCGTCGTCGCCGTCGTAGCCGTTCTCCCGGGCCGCCGTGCACAGCACCTGTGCGGCCTCGAGCAACAGCTTGTTGACGTGCTCGTCGCAGTGATAGCGAGCCGCCAGGCGCGGGTCCTCGTCGAGCCAGAAGACGTTCACGGGTGACGGTAGGGCTCGAGGGACCTAAGCGTCTCGCAGGCCGCGTTACGCCCACCACAAGCGACCCCGACGACTCGCAACCCGAAGTCCGTTCTCTCCAGCGGCCGGCGGTTCGTCAGCCGAATCTCGATTCCTCCGGCAATCGGCGACTCCTCACCCGAACCCCGCAATCTTCAACGGCCCGGACGGCGAAGGCCCGAGCATGATCACTGGCGAACGGATGGCCGCCGTCGACGAGAACGCCGCCGCGTTGGGCGTCCCGCGCCGACAACTCATGGAATCGAGCGGGAACGCCGTCGCTCGAGCCGTCGAGCGCGTCGCCGACCCCGGCACGCGGGTCGTCGTGGTCGCCGGCCGCGGAAACAACGGCGGGGACGCCCTCGTGGCCGTCCGCTTCCTCGAGGACTACGACCTGACGACGCTGTTGCTTGGTCGACCGGAGGCTATCGGGACCGACATCGCGCGAGCGAACTGGGAGGCGCTCGAGCGAGGCGAGTACGACGTCGAGCCGGTCATCGACTCGCGATCGTTTTCGCTGCCCGACTGCGACGTGATCGTCGACGCGATGCTCGGCACCGGGATCAGCGGCGACCTCCGCGAACCTGCGGCCTCGGCCGCTCGGGCGATCAACGCGGCCGACGCGACGGTGGTGAGCGTCGACGTCCCCTCCGGGTTCGACGCCGACGCGGGCGAGCACACCGACAACGGCGTCGCGGCCGACCACGTCGTCACCTTCCACGATACCAAACCGGGGCTCGAGGGCCTCGAGGCGACGGTCGAGGTCGCCGACATCGGCATTCCGGCGGCCGCAGAGCGATTCGCCGGGCCCGGAGACGTCGACCTCGCTCGGCCAGAAGATCGGACGGGTCGGGCGTTCGTCATCGGTGGTGGCCCCTACACCGGCGCGCCGGCGCTCGCCGCCCAGGCCGCGCTCCGGGCGGGCATGGAACTCGCGTTCGTCGCCGCGCCCGATACGGTCGCCGGAGAGATCCAGGGGTACGCCGAGGACCTGATCGTCCAGCCCTACGAGGGCGAGGTGCTGACGCCCGACCAGGTCGAGGGCCTCGTCGAGACGGCCGAGCGCCACGACGACGTGGTCGTCCTCGGACCCGGCCTGGGCACCGCCGAGGAGACCCTTGAGGCTGCCCGGCGATTTCTCGAGGCCTACACCGGCCCGGCCGTCGTCGACGCGGACGCTCTCGAGGTCGTGCCCGGCCTCGAGACCGAGGCGACGCTGGTCTGTACGCCCAATCGGCGCGAACTCGCGGGGATGGGCGGACCCGAGGCCGACGACCTCCGGGCAGTCACGGACGAGATCGAAGCCTTCGCGGCGGAGTTGGGCCACGTCGTCCTCGCGAAGGGGGCGGCGGACGTAATCTCCGACGGCGAGACGACCCGCATCAGCCGTGCTGGGACACCGGCGATGGCCGTCGGTGGCACCGGCGACCTCCTGTCGGGAATTACGGCGGGGTTGCTCGAACACGCCGACCCCCTCGAGGCCGCGACGGCCGCCGCGTACGTCAACGGCCGCGCCGGCGAGCGCGTCGCGCGTCGTCACGACCTCGGACTGGTCGCGTCGGACCTGCTCGAGGCGATTCCGGCGGCGATATGGGGTGAGGACGATGAGTGAGGATCGACCGGATACCGTGGACACCGACCGGAGCGACTCGACGGCGAGCGACCTCACCCACACGACCGACGACGGTGACGTCCAGATGGTCGACGTGGGAGCCAAACCTGACACTCGACGGCGGGCCGTCGCCATCGGCGAAATCCGGCTTCGAGAATCGACGCTCGAGGCGATCCGTGCGGACGAAGTGAGCAAGGGTGACGTGCTCGCGACCGCGCGCGTCGGGGCGATCCAGGCGGTCAAACACACCTGGGAGACGATTCCGATGTGCCACCAGATCCCGATCACGAACGTCGACACGGCGTTTCGATTCCTCGAGGATGGGGCGGACGAACGGGGCGGATCGGTTGGGGAAGACGACGTGGACGGGAGAGACGAGAGGAACGGTCCAGCCGACGGCGAACCCGTATCGGCCGCACTCGAACTCGAGGTCACCGTCGAGACGACGGGAAAAACTGGCTGCGAGATGGAGGCCCTCGAGGGCGTGACGACGGGGCTGAACGTCGTCTGGGACATGGTCAAGGCCGTCGAAAAGGACGCAGACGGTCAGTACCCTGCCACGCGAATCGAGCACGTTCGCGTACTCGAGAAGGAGAAGCGCTCGACGGACTCCGAGTAGGGAGTCGGCACGCGACCGGCCACCGGTAACGCCCTCCTACCCTCGTTACCGGGCGATTTCTCCGGATAGCGGCTCGATTCGAGCGGGTGAGTTTGCCGCGAAACCGTTCGGAAGTGGTGACCTACGGTGGCGCCAACCGGTTCATAACAATCCCCATCTCCCGTCGTACCCCCTGTCGGCGCAATGAAGCGACGTACCTATCTCGCAACGGCAGGCGCACTGACCCTCGGCGGTTGTATGGGCTTTGGTGAGACCGACGAACCGCGAGGAAACGACAGCAACTCGAGCGACCCGGACGGCAACGAAACCGGGAACGGCGATGGTAACGGCAACGGGAACGGCGACGGCAACGGAGAGGGCAACGGCGACGGCAACGGAGAGGGCAACGGCGACGGCGACGTGCCGACGGAAGCCGAAACCTTCGACGACTTCGAAGACCTCTCCGACTGGCAGGTCGTCTCCGGCTCGGCAACCCCCTACACCGACTACTCGGTCGTCGGCTCCCAGTCCGTCCTCCTCGAGGCGAGCGAAGAAGAGTCCCAGGTTCGCATCGCGCGCGAACTCGACGAACCCCTCGACGTGTCCGAGATCACGCCCGGACTGGCCGTGGCCTCCCACTCGACGGTCAACGTCGGCATCCAGCTCTACGACGAGACCCGCGACAAGGTGGTCTACCGCCAGCGGACCCACGGCATGTCCATCCGTCACGTGAACTTTGGCGTCGAGTACATCAACGGCGACCCCGACCTGAGCGCGATCACTGAGATCCACATCTCAATCTGGGTCGGCGACGGTACGACCGAGGCCTGGATCGACGACCTCCACTTCGTTCCCAAGCCCGACCCGACCGTCCTCCTCCAGTTCGACGGCGGCTACGAATCTCACCTCACTGAGGCCATGCCCCTCCTCGAGGAGTACGGCTACTCCGCGACGGCGTTCGTCCCCCCATCCCGTCTCCGTGCCTCCGAGGACGACGAGGGCGACCGCCTCACCGCAGACCAGGTTGCCGAACTCGCCGACGCCGGCTGGACCATCGGGAGCTACGGCGCTCTCGGCAACGACCTAACGGCCCTCGAAGGCGATCGGACGCCCGCGAGCGAAATCGAAGAAGCCGCCACCTGGCTCGAAGACGAGGGCTACGACGCCGAGTACGTCGCCTACCCGGGCGGTGCGTACAACGACGAGGCGATCGAGGCCGTCGAGGCGAACCACGAACTCGGCTTCACGGGCGGTTACCCCGTCAACGGCTACCTCACGAACGCCGCGCTGTGCCCGCGTCTCGTCCACCCCGACGGCGACGAGGCCCGCGAGGCCCTCGAGACAACGGCCGAACTCGGCGGCATCACCGCCATCTCGTTCGTCCGGTTCGACGGCGGCGTCGGCGAACTCGAGGCCACCCTGGGACACGTCCAGGAACTCGAAGAGGCCGGCGAGATCGAGGTCATCACGCCCCAGGACGTCGCCGGCGAGTACGTGCTCTAGGCCGGGTTCGGTTGCGTTTCTTTTGTAGAGGACTCGGGTGTCGAACGAGCGGCAGGTTCGGTCGGTTGAGTCGCGCTCAGTTATTTTGGCCGAGTCCACTCGAGCTGGAGAACTATCCTATGGTCTGGGGAAGGGGACCCGAGCTAGCGAAAACTGTCTGACTTCCAGACACATGTCTGAGTACTAGTATATGCTGCTCGAGCGCCTACTAGTCGTATGGGAATTCCTATTATCGACACAATGACTGATGGGTTCAAGCGCACCACGACTCGAAACGGACTGCGGTTCGTCGCCGTCTTCGCCATCCTCTCGATCGCGAGCGTCCTTCTATCGCCGATGCGACTCGACGCTGGTGAACCAGTAGTGCCGACCGTCGGGTTCGGCGGGGCGTTCGCCGGATTGCTCTCGATCATCGTCGCTATCGCCACCGTCGTCGCCGCGATCGTCGCTCTGCGCACGTTCGCCGCGGGCGAAACGGAGACGATCCCCGACGCGTTCGTGCGTCGAAACGTCGGCTGGGCGACGCTCAACGTGATCCTCGGCGGCATCGCGTTCGGGCTGATCGTCGCCTTCGGAACCGTCCTGTTCGTCGTTCCGGGGCTATTCCTGCTCGTCAGCCTCTACTACTGGGCCGTCTTCGTCGCCGTCGAGGACCAGAACGCGCTCGAGGGCTTTCGCAGCAGCTGGCAGCTCACCCGCGGCAACCGGCTTCGGCTGTTCGGCCTCGGTGTCGCCGTCTTCGTGACCGGTGCCGTCGTCACGGCGGCGTTCGCCCTGCCAGTCGCCCTGCTCGGCATCGTCGGAGGCGTGCTGGCTCAGGTCGTCAGTGCGACCATCACGGTGTACGTGCTCGCGACGACCGTCAGCGCGTACGAGCAGCTTCGCGACGGCGGGCCTGGCGAACGCCCCGACACTCAGCCAACCGTTCCGGGAACACCAGCCTGAGCGGTTCGTCGACGCCCTCCTTTCAGAAACACTGGCCGTGTTCAAAAGGTGTCGATGGATTAGCCGCGTAGTGTTACTCAATTCTGATTTCGATATGGGAGCGTCGTCACATCGAACGCATCGTAGTGCTGGTCGTACGTAAGAATGTGATCGACCTCCAGCGCGTCCATGTGTGCTGCAACGACGAAATCGGTGAATGACGCATCTAGATCCGTCCACTCGACGAACGTTGCTTTGGCGGCATCGAAGACGGCCTCGGAGACATCTTCGAACTGGTAGAGCGTACTCTCGTCAAGCGTCGTGAGGAACGAGACCGCGTTCCGCATCGATGACTGCTTTTTCAACCGCGTTGCCGCCTCGTCAACGATGTGGTCGTTGACGATGAGCCGACGATAGGGGAGGTCACCATCGCGAACGAACGCCATGAACGCCCGCGAGACCGGATGCATCCGATCGCGGGGGTTGAACAGTGCATAGAGGAACTTCGGGCCAACGACGACCTGGTGTCGAACGTGGCCAGGTCGAAAATGCTCGGCCGTGACCGTCCCAATCGGTGTGTCGACTGGCTCTGCCATGTGACGTCAGGATTGCGCGGATGGATCGTCGGCAAGCGTGAACGATTCCTCGCTACCGTCCCACTCCTCAAGGAGATCATTTTCGTCGCGAGCGTCAGTTTCCGCCGATGTTGGAAGTGAGTCTTCCTCGAGTTCGTCGAGGACGGTGAACGCTCGGTCGTTTGGATCCGCTCGCTGTTGTCGTTCGACCCACTCGATGAGCGCTTCGTGCCCGGCCTCTTTGAGCGACAGCCCGTGTTCTCGAGCGAACTCACGGAACTGTTCGTATTCGTCCCCGGTCAACTCCGTCTGGACGTGCTTAGTGTCGTTGCTGCTCATAGGGATCACAGTTGTTACTCATCTCTACTCGCCCATGGAATAAAAGATGTTCGCATGTCCGGTCTCATGAGACCGGCTACAGATGGAAGGCAAGATAGCGCACTATCCATTAGAAGTTGAAATACGAAGCCAGAACAGACCACGAGTCGATCGATGAGTGCTCGATATCTGGACCTCGAGGTGCTGTGCATAACTGGGGAAACGTCACAGTTCCCAGACGAACGCCGCAGCGAGTGCAGTGACGGCAACACAACGGTAACGCATTGTAACGAGAACATGCGGCAGCCAAATAAGCGATGGGAGCTCCCTAAAAACGTCGTTCCTGTGGCGTGTCGACGATATTCGGCAGATCGCTGTCGCAGTAGCAGCGGTTGTGGGAGTTACGTTGAGGTGAGTCGGGGGAGGAACGCAGAGAGCAGTAAACCGAACGCGAGGTGCTGGACCATCGTCGCCTCGAGCGTCGCACGTACGTGATCCTCGTTCGAAATCGAATATTCCTTCGTGCGGACCATCGGGTGCATCTCCAGGAAGGCCTCGTCCTCGAGGTCGTGAAGTGCTGGATACACGATGCCGGGACTCAACTGGACGTCGAAGTAAGTGGCTAACGTCGAGAGGAGTTCCTTGCCGTTAGCCCCGTCGTGGAGGGCGACGAGCATCAGGAGGACCTCGTCGAGGTTTTCTTTGAGAAGCGCATCCTCGAACCGGACGTCTTCGGCAGGGAGGACGCTAACGACCTGCGCCATCATCTCCTCGAGGTCACGTTCGACCGCGGACTGGTGGCTTTCGTTCCGTTCGACAGAGAGGGTGTTCGGTTCTGCCGCGGTATTCATCGACCCTTCGTTCGCTAATTTGTTGAGAATCGCGCCCGTGTGCTTCGTGTTATTACTCATGGGTGATCGCTCCTCGAGACTCGTGACCAGAAATCCGGCAGTCGTTCGTTAATTGATTCATGAAATACAAGAATACATATACGTGCTACGCCAAAAGACAGACTAGCTTGTCTTGAAGGTATGCGAAGCGTACCCAATGGCTAGCATGTGAAAATCGACCTGGCACAACCACTGTTGGTGACAGACGATTTGGGGACGTATTCGCTGTACGGTACGGTGGTGGCCAGTAGTGTGGGGATACGGTTCTTCCCAGGTCGTTGGAAGACTGACTCATCTCGAGTACGGAAAAGGACAATCCCACCGGTCGTGAACGACCCAATCCGCCTCAGCTTCGACTTCGGACTTGCGGCCCCGCTGTGACCAGGGAGTTCCAGAACGGCCCGAATCACTCTTTTTCGACGTACCGACCCCGGTGCTCGATCTCGCGGAGGCGCTCGAGGACTGCCCCGTCCCCGGCCTCGCGGTAGCCCGCCCGGAGCGCCTCCCTGAGCGGTTCGGGCTCGTCGGCCGTCCCGACCAGGCTCTGGTCGAAGACGTGGAGGTCCATCGCGTAGTCCTCGAGGTGGTCGGAGTGATAGCCCAGCCCGAAGTCGATCAGGTAGGTTCGGTCGGCGTCGACGCGAACGTTTCGCGTCGTCGGATCCCCGTGGACGAACCCCGCCTCGTGGATGGTCGCGAGCGACCGCCCAACGGATTCGACGCGGTCGACTGTCAGCGCCGCCTGTAAATCGTCGTCGCCGACGTACTCGAACTCGAGGGTCGCTTCCTGGAGATCGACGTCGCGAACCACCGGCGTCGGGACGCCCGCTCGTCGAGCGTGACTCGTGAGACGGGCCTCGAGGGTGGTCCGCTCGCGTCGCAGGCGCGCATCGAGGTCGGGGTGGCGGTAGCGTTTGGGGCGGCGACGCTTGCGGACGCGACCGGCTTCGGGCTCGAGGGTGACGACGGCTTCGGCGCCGCGAATTGTCGTCTCGCTCGCGGCTTCGTCGTCACTCACGCTCGTGGCTTCGTCCTCACTCTCGCTCGCGGCTTCGTCTCTACTCTCGCCGCCATCGTCTCCCCCGACGACGGCCCGATCCGGTTCGTCGCTCCGCCAGGTGACCGGCACCTGATCGGGTCGGAAGTCGGGGTCGACGCGGGAGTCCGAAATCTCGAGCGTGTCACCCACAGCGTACATCTTTGCGCCGAGGACGGCGATCATCCCGGCGTTGTCGCCCAGGAACCGGGGCTCGGGGGCGTAGAACTCGGCACCCCGGTCGGCGCACATCGTCTCGAGCATCTCGCGGAGGCGAGCATTGTGACCGACGCCGCCCCCGAGGACGAGTTCGTCGCTGCCGGTGAGCGAGAGCGCGCGTTCGGCGACTTCGGTGAGTATCGCGAAGATGTGTTCCTGGAGTGAAAAGCAGACGTCCTCGACGGCGTGGCCTTCGTCGACGGCAGCCTTCGCCGCGGACATGATCCCCGAAAACGAAAAGTCCATCCCCTTGACGACGTAGGGCAGGTCGACGTACTCGCCGTCTTTGGCGGCTTGCTCGACCTTCGGGCCGCCGGGGTGGGACCAGCCGACGTGTCGGGTGAATTTGTCGATCGCGTTGCCGACGCCGGTGTCCATCGTCTCGCCCAGGACGCGATAGCGCCCGTTGCGATAGGCGAGCAGGTGGGCGTTGGCCCCGCTGGCGTTCAGACAGACCGGATCGTCGAAGTCGGCCGCGTGGCGGCCGATTTCGAGGTGGGCGACCATGTGATTGACGCCGATCAGGGGTACCTCGAGGGTGCCCGCGAGCGCCCGTGCAGCGGTGCCGACGACGCGTAGGCAGGGACCGAGGCCGGGGCCGCGGGAGAAGGCAACGGCGTCGATCGGTGGCCGTTCGTCCGTCGTCTCGGCGGCGTGCTCGAGCACCGTCTCGACGACTCGCGGGATCGCGTCGTGCATGTGCTCGGCGGCCTCTCGGGGGTGGATGCCGCCGCTGTCGGGTTCGTAGGCGTCGGTCTCAATCACCACCTCGTCGCCGTCGTACAGGGCCGCACTCGCCGCCCACGCGGTACCCTCGATGCCGAGGACGCGCGGCGGTCGGTCGTCAGTGGGGCCGGGATTGGCACTGGAGTCAGTGGCCATCCTCGAGTCGGCGTCCGACTCACTACGGGTGTTTCGGGTCACAGCTGACGCTCCTCACGTGTGAAAAATTGTGGTCGTGATCGTGTACGGTTCAACACGGCGACGAGAGGCGACTCGAGCCGGCTTACGCCCACTCGGTGTAGCCGCACTTGCCGCAGTGCTGGCGGTCGCCGTGGTCGGCGAGGAACGAGTCCCCACAGCGTGGGCACTGTTCGCGCTCGACTTCGCCCTCGGCGTTGTAGAGTTCGTAGTGTGCCATCTCAGGCCTCCTCCGCTTCGACGTCGCTCTCGTCGGTGACGATCTTGTTGCGCTCGAGCATGTGCTCCTGTTCGACCTCGGTGGCGTGGGCGGAGGTCTCGTAGACCTTCGCGTGGCCGACGGTCTTGCGCATGCCGAACTTGGTGTCGAGTTTGCGGATGACGACCTCGTCGGCGTCCTTGTTCATTTTCGCGGCGAGGCTGTCACGGACCTGCAGACGCGAGGGCGTCGCCTCGTCGTGGGTCAGTTCAAACGTGACGTTCGTGCGGTGCAACATGGGATTTCCCTCCTCGGAGATGATGTCGACTTCCATGATATCACTCAGTTACTCTACTATGCCCGGGTAGCGCCTAAAAGGATTTCGAACCCGGGGGCGTGTCGGGCGGGCACACACTCGGCTCGAGCGACCACCCTCGGCGAATCCGTTCCCAGTCCCCGAAGTATCCCGTCGACCGGTTCAATGGGATCGCTGGTCGCTTCGACGTTGATCGGATGAAGCCCCGCCAGCTGTCCTTAGGTGATCGCAAAGAATTCGAAAATAGCCAATCCTGAAATAGCCTATTTCAGGATTGGCTATTCCAGAATCTACTCGAGCGACGTCGATCGAGCGATCGGTAACCGACGTCGTGGAAGTTATGCTCGTGTGGATGAGGATGGCGTGAATATATTCGTCTTCGAGCAGTGCGCCGATCGTCCGGACGTCGCTCTCCTCGCTCATTCGTATCGGTGGCCGTCCGAGGCGGACCGACGGACACTCGAGACACCCGGTACAGCAAGCGTGAGCGTGGGTGGCGAGAGTACTCAAAAAAACGAACACAGTCGCTGGACGAGCGACTGTCGGCTGCCACCGACGGCATTGCCTGGCGATTCGATCAGGCCGACGGCGCGGCTGTATTCGAGCTACGTTTCCTGTTTCGCGGGAATCTGGGTGGAGGAATAACGTACCTGGGCGCCGTATCCTGGAGTATGGCAACCGATGATTCGTTCACTCGAACGCTCCTGATCGTCATCGCTGCAATCCTGCTCGTGCCGGTCGTCATGATGGTCGCGATGATGCCGATGATGGGACTGTGGGGATGGGGCCACATGTGGGGCGGTGGTGCGTGGAACGGCTCCGGGGGTACGTGGATGTGGGTCCTCATGTCCCTCATTCCCGTGCTCGTGATCCTCGGTATCGGCTACCTGCTGTACAGCGCGATTCGCCGATCAGGCACTCGACAGAGCGATGCGGCGTTCGAAGAGTTACGATTGGCCTACGCTCGTGGGGATCTCTCGGACGAAGAATTCGAGGAACGCCGCGAGCGTCTCCAGAGAGATAGATAGGCGTTATTGCTTTTGGTTAGACCGGAAGATGGTTGTGTCGGTTATGCGACAATCGCCAGCCCGCGCGGCGTTTTGGACTCCGGCCCCTCCCAGTCCGCCTCGAGCACCGACCACGAGTCGCCGAAGTCCTGTGAGACGAAACAGCCGAGATTGTTGACGGCGTACACCGTTCCTTCAGACTCGGCGAAGATCGTCCGGACGACGCCCTCGCCCATCGGAAGGCCGCGGTCGTCGAGGCGCTCCCAGTCGGCGTCCGGTCCCGGTTTGCGGTAGGCGTAGGCCTTCGCCCGCGAGGCCGTGTGTGCGCTCGAGGCGCCGCTGGCGCTCGAGAGGAGCACCCGGTTGGGGTCGTCGGGATGAGGGACGACCGACCAGCAGTAGCGATGCTCGAGGCCCGTCTGTGGATGGTTCCAGGTCTCGCCGCCGTCATCGCTCTGGGCGTAGCCGTCACCCGCCGCGGAGTACACCCGGCCCTCCATCTCGGGATGGGTGGCGAGGCTGTGGTTGTCGATCCGCGAGCCCTCGGGGCGTTCCTGCCAGCTGTCCTCGGCTTCGTCGCGGATGACAAACGCCCCCGCCTCGATCCCCACGTAGAGGCGGTCGGGATCGTGGGGGTCGACCTCGAGCCAGCGCACGTGGTGGGTGTGGGGTCGCGGTGGGAAGTACCACTCCTCCTCGGAGGGGAGGTCGACCAGCCCTTCGAGGTGGGTCCAGGTGTCGCCGCCATCGTCGGAGCGATAGACGCGGCTGGGTTCGGTGCCCGCGTAGACGACGTCGGGGTCGTGGGGGCTGACCGTCGCCGCCATGACGGCCTCGCTGGCGAAGTCTGTCTCGAGTGCGTCGAAGGAGTCGCCGCCATCGGTCGATCGAAAGAGGCCGTCCTCGAACGTGCCGACGAAGACCCGGTCGGGGTCGTCTGGTGAGATGGCGACGCACTCAAGGTCGTAGCCCTCGAGGCGAGTCGACTGTGACCACTCGCTGTCGCCGTCGTCTCGGGAGACCAGCAACCGATTCGGAAGCGCCGTGTAGATGGTCGTCATAAAGTGGGATACGCCCTCGAGAGACACAAGCGTTCCCGTCGGAAACAACAGATTCGGGACGGGGCAAGCCACGGAGAGGATCTCACTCGAGAAGACGGACACAGTCGCAAGACTCGAACACCACACAACGGATCACGACGACCCGAAGGAACGTGGCACGAGTAACGTTCGACACCAAAACGGCCTACGTTGGATATCAGGCGAGCGCGGCCATCGGTTAGCTGTATTGGTCGGGTAACTAGCAAAACCGTGTGAGCAGACAGCGAGAACAATAGGGCGACGGCCTGACTCGTCAGTGCGAGTGGGTCGACGGATACCGCGACGGCTTTCGTTCGCACCCAGAACAGAACCTGTTCCCCAAAATTACTATACATGTATCGATGGATAGTATCGAGCGAGATTATCATGAAAGGTTTAGCTGGGAAGACGGCGCTCGTCACCGGAGCGGGATCGGGAATCGGTCGGGCGTCTGCACGGCGGTTCGCCGACGAAGGCGCCAACGTCGTCGTCGCCGACATCGTCGAATCGAGCGCCCGCGAGACCGTCGACCTGATCGAAGCCAACGGCGGCGACGCCACCTTCGTCGAGGTGGACGTCTCCGACCTCGAGTCGGTCCAGCAAATGGTCGACGTCGCGGTCGACACCTACGGGAGCCTCGACTTCGCGCACAACAACGCAGGCATCCTCACCGGCTTCACGGGGGCAGCGGAGTTGACCGAGGAGAAGTGGGACAAACTGCTAGACATCAACCTGAAAGGGGTATGGGCGTGCATGCGAGCCGAACTCCCCGTGATGGAAGCACAGGGTCACGGCGTAATCGTCAACACGACCTCCGAGGCGGGCTTAGTCGGCATGGGCGGCCTCGCCAGCTATTCGGCCAGTAAACACGGCGTCGTCGGCCTCACGAAGTCGGTCGCGCTCGAGTACGCCAGCCGCGGCATCCGGGTCAACGCCATCGCTCCCGGACCGACGAAGACGAACATTCAGTCGGGGATGCTGGGCATCGCCGCCGGCTCGCGATCATTGGTGGATCGAGTCCGGCTCGCGATCGGGATGGTGCGGATGGCCATTCAGACGCTCCGGTTCGAGTTCGATACCTCGGCGATGCGGGACGTCCCGATGGACCGCATCGCCGAACCCGAGGAAATGGCCGGCGCGGTCGCCTTCCTCTGCTCGTCCGACGCGTCGTACATCACCGGACACACGATCCCCATCGACGGCGGGCAGGCGGCCGACTGATTTCGAGTCGATTGGGGTTCGCTGACCAAATGGGAATGTAAACGGTCTTGTGTGTCCACCCGAGAGTCAGCCACGACATGGGGGCGTTCGTCGTTGCCGTCGCAGAGTCGGACCTCGAGTTGCTCGTCGCGATTCTCGCCGGGATCGTCCAGGGCGTCGTCGAGTGGCTGCCGGTCTCGAGCCAGGGCAACCTCTCGCTGTTTCTGACGCTCGTCGGCACCGACCCCGGCGTGGCGCTCCAACTGGCGCTGTTCTTACAGGTCGGTACGACCCTCTCGGCGGCGACGTACTATCGTGAGGAGATACGGGCGGCCCTAGAGTCCGTTCCTGAGTGGCGACCGAGTCGGGCCTACGAGGGGGAGAACGCGATCACGTCCTACATCGTCCTCGCATCTGCGATGACCGGCCTGGTGGGGATCCCGCTGTATATCTACGCCGTTGACCTCGCAGGGCAGCTAACGGGTGGGGTGTTCATCGGCCTGATCGGCGTGTTGTTGATCCTGACCGGCGTGATCCAGTTGCGCCTCGAGTCCGTCTCGATGGGCACTCGCGAGGAACCGACGCTGGTCGATTCGATCCTGGTGGGCGCCGTCCAGGGCCTCGCCATCCTACCCGGGATTTCACGCTCGGGGATGACCACGAGCGCCCTGTTGTTTCGGAGTTACGAACCGCCCGCCGCGTTTCGCCTATCGTTTTTGCTGTCGATTCCGGCGAGTCTCGGCGCGGCAGCGCTGACGATGGCCGGCGCCGGCGGGCTGCCCGGGATCGCGCCCGTGCCAGCTGTAGTTGCGCTGCTGGTGAGTGGGGTCGTGGGGTACCTGACCATCGACGCACTCATGCGAATCGTCGAGCGGGTGCCCTTCTGGGCGGTGTGTTTCGGCCTCGGCGGATTGGCGATCATCGGCGGGACGGTCGTTTCCGTGGTCGTCTAGATGCGATCCCGCGATCGCGTGAACGTAGCTGCTGGAGGCTGCGAGGGAAGAATTATTTTCTGAGGAAACTATTTGTTCTTTCGAGTCGTACGTGAGACTATGACTGAGGAGACGTGGAACGACCTCAACGAACACGTCAAAGCGGAGTGGAAGGCCGAGACGACACCGTTCGAACGTGTTTACGAGATTGTCGAACAGACTCACGACGGCCAGTCGGCTGCCGAAATCGCCGAGCGAGCGCTCGTTAGCGAGCCGACCGCTCGTCGGCACTGCAAGGCCCTCGTCAATACCGGGTTCGCCGAAGCCGAGCAGGAGGGGCGATCGACGGTCTACAAACGGAACGCCGACCGCGTGCTCATGACCCGAATCCGCGAACTTCGACGCGAAACGACTCGTGAGGAGTTGCTCGACGGCATCAAACGAATGAAACGGGAGATTCGCCGGTACGAAGACCAGTACGACGTCGTTTCGCCCGAGGAACTCGCACGTGAACTCGACGCCGACGATGGGCAGGGGTGGGAGGACCTGAGTACGTGGCGCACCACTCGGCAGAACCTCTCTATCGCACAGGCGGCCCTCGCATACAGCGAGGCGAGCCAGCAGCTCACTGCATGACAGGGGCCGATCGTGCTGGCGAGTTCGGTCCGATTTACCTTCCCGCTCTTCGACGAATTCGCGACCTCTGGCGCACGCTCGAGCCGCTCGTCGACGAGACGTCCTACGACGATCCCATCGCTCCGACCGAACTCCACATCGAACTTGGTGACGGGATCGGAGCAGCTGACGGCGCGCGTCTCGACGTCCAGTGGAGCGAGCGCGGAATGTATTCGTTCCACTACGTCGACACCGATGAAGTCAACTGGCGATTCGATCGCCATCCCAATACCCACTCTCCCGAGAAACACTTCCATCCACCTGTTCAGGGTGTGACCGCAGAGCCCTCGTGTATTACCGTCGAGGAGGTGTCACTCGTCACACGGGCAGTCCACGCGATGTGGCGAGCCGCCTATGATCATGGTGACGTGAGTCGATTGAATTCGTTCACCAATCCGCCGTGAGCGTCGCGGTGGAATCACGTTACAGTCTCGATTCTGGTTGGTGCCCTCTAGAGCGTCAAGGCTCTGTCTGCTCTCCTAATCGTGAGTGTGATCGGCAGATGCCAGATTATCGGCGCCCTGATGCGGGTCGTCGAACGGGTGCCCTTCTGGGCGGTCTGTTTCGGCCTCGGTGGGCTGGCGATCGTCGGCGGGACGGTCGTTTCCGTGGTCGTCTGAGTACTACGGAGACGAGGGGATAGGCCGTTGCCTGCGTGGTTAACTCTCAAGGTCCCGGGTGGTGTGGTCGACGTTACTGGTACGCATGCCCGAGGATACCTCCAGATGGTCGACCGTCGGTTCTCGTCTCTCGCGTCGCGGCTCGCTCGCCCTGGCCGCTGGTCTCGGCCTCGGCGCGATCGGTGGTCTGGCTCACCACCGATTCGACTCGCCACCGGTCGCCGACACGTCGGAGTCGCGTCAGGACTTTCTCTGGCTGTCGGGCGGGTTGTGGGAGGGCGAGACCATCCGAGAGAACCTGTTCGCGTTCGCCCAGCGACACGACCTCGCGGTCGTTCTGGTCGTCTCCCCCTCGAGTGGCCCCGACACCGAGGCGTTCACGGCGGCCCTCGAGTCGGCGAACGAGTACGGGCTGGACGTCTGGCTCAATACGGGACTGTTGAGCGAAATTCCCGCCGAAGCGTTTGTGAACGATGAACAGGCTCGAGAGGCTCACCTCGAGTGGCTGAAGTCGGTCGTCAGTGCCCACGGCGAGTTCTTCGACCGCGGGCGGGTGATCCTCTGGCAGGAAGCCCCGGTCATCGGGCAGTGGGTTCCCGGCGGCGAGTGGACCCAGAAAGCCGTCGACAACCTGCTCGAGCTGGGGCCGGAGATCTTCGCCACCCAGAAAGACGCCGTCGAATCGGCTAACGACGACCTCGACGTCGGGCTGTTCGTCCACTTTCCGTACATCATCGATTCGAAGCGTCCCGAGGTGTTCGAGGAACTCCTCCAGGGGATGTATGCACGTGACGTCGCCCCGGCGTTCGCGTTCACCGACTTCTACCGGGGCTGGTTTGACAAGGACGTCGAACCGGGCCGCGCCAACGCTGCCCTCCACAGTCTCGTCTCGAACGCTCGAGACGTCCTCGACGATCGGCCCGTGTTCTACCTCGGCCAGAGCCACACCGTCAACCCGAACCACACGCCGAACAGGGAAACGATCGGGATGACGATCCGGGAGGCGCTTTCGGCTGGCGCGAGCGGGCTCGGGTGGTACATCCGGACCGGTTACGTGCCGACGGAGGCCGGCTTCGATCCCTTCGTGCCGAACGTCCCCGGCGCCGAACCCGATGGGGACGCCATCAACACCTTCACGATCGCCCGGGATCGCTTCCAGTACGCCTGGGTGGCGACGCTCGCGAGCCGCGACGGGTTCGCAGCCGACGGGGTCTTCGATCTCTGGGTGGTTGGTGACGGCTTCGAATATGCCGACCATCGGCTGTCGGTTCGAACGCACGATGGGTCGTGGACGTACCTGGGCGACCTCGGCGGCTACGCCGACGGCGATTACCCGGACGCCAGCGCGGTGACCGACCGGGCCACGTGTTTTCACGCGCTGGATCGCGACCGCTTCCTCGAGGACGGGACACTTGAACTTCAAATCGAGACGCCCGCCGACAGCGAGGGGGCCGGGCTCAGCGCCGCGGTCGCGGTCCCGTTCGATCCTGGGGCCTATATGCCCGCACAGGAGGCAGCCGCACTCGTCGACCGCTCGCTGGGGGAGGCGGCGTTTGACGAGGTCAGTCTCGGCCACAGCGAGTCCACCACGCTAACGCCCGGAGAGAGTCGCCAACTCACGATACCGATCACCGACGTCGAGTCCGACGCCCCGACGCTCGACACGGTGCGCTACCCGGACTTCGCCGAGCAACTCCGCGAACTGGCCGCGCTCGAGGCCGACGGGCTCGATCCATCCGCCAGCTTCGATCTCTGGATCCGCGGGGCGGACCTCACGGACTCGAGTAGTCATCCGTCGCTCGTCGACCGAGAGGGAACGGAGAACGCCCTGTCCAACGTCGGCATCGTCACGGCCGCGTCGGACGCCGTCATCTGTTACGGCCTCTCGCGTGAGCGCTTTCTCGCCGACGGCCTCACCCTGGCGAACGTCGAGGCAGTCAGCGAAGCCTACGCGATGCCGTACGCTGGCCGCGCCGCCTTCCGACCGCCATCGCGAGCGGCGAGCCTTCTCGACGACCAGCCGGGCGAGGCGGAACGGTTCTGTCTCGAGTGGACGCGCCTCGAGTGACAGACCAGTCGAGCCTTGGGGCCGAGGACGATGGATTTCAGTCGACAGTGTTTCGGGAGTTTGGACCGACTTCATGAGTCCAAGCGACCAGCCGAGTGACCCAGAACGGTGAGGTCGCCGAACAGACGGAGCTCGTCGACACGGAGACGTAGTGGCGAGACGAGAGAAGCAATTATACACTTGTGGGTACAACGTATGTACAAGAGGTGTTGGTATGGGGACCACACGAGTCAACTTCAGACTGCCAAATGAACTGGTCGAGAAGGCAGACATCGCTGCTGAAATCGCTCACAAAAATCGGACCGAGATCATCAAGGAAGCACTCCAGGAGTACTTCGAGGGGATCGAGGACGAAGCCCGATTTAAGGAAGCAGTCACCGAACTCTACCTCGAGGATCAGATCGAGTTCGATACCCTGAAAACCGTTCTCGGTCGGCAGGATGCAGAAGCAATCCGGGCATCGAAAACCGTTCTCGAGCAGGGTGACGAGCTTGCCGACGAACTCGCCGACCTGTAGATGATAGTCGTCGACACCAGCGCGTTCGTCTCTCTTGCTACCGCAGCTACTCTCGATTTGGTACTTGAGGAGTTCGACACCCACACTACCGAAACCGTAATCGAAGAACTCGAAGCGACCGCAGCGTACACAGATATCCACGGCACTGGCGCTACCACAGCACTCGAGAACCGGTCACAAATCACGATTCACAAACTCTCTAATCCCGACGTTCAGACATCGAGGGTCGACCCCGGTGAAGCAAGCTGTGTCCACCTCTGCCAGGAACTCGACGCCGACTTCCTCATTACAGATGATCTCAGGGCATTACCCGAACTACAAAACATGACAGCGGCTCGAGTCGCAATCTCGCCTATCATGCTGAAAGCCCTCGTCAAACGTAGTCGGCTGACACAGGACGATGCACGGAACCGGCTCGAGCACCTGGCCGAGAACAGAGATTGGCTGGAAGCACCGATCTACAGGCGGGCACAGAGACTCTTCGAGGAATGAACGACCTTTTTGCTCTTTGCTCTCGACAGTGGTAGCGTGGGACGTTATCTACCAGGCGAACACGAGACGTTCATCAAATGCGATACACCGAGGTGTGGCGCGAACAACGCACCTGAAGGCACGCCAGCGTACGATACGGAGTGCTGGCGATGCGGCGAGCCCCTCGGCGGGAAGCCCGAACCGGGCGACGAACTGACCGTCGACATCGTCGACGAGAAGCCCGACGGGACGCTCGTGTGCAAAACCGACGGCGGATTCGTCCTCTTTCTCGAGGAAGAAGTCAGAGGCATCCAGGCGACCGTCCGCGTGACCGAGGTCGAGGGAACCGCCGGGCAGGCAGAACTCGTCGATTCGGACTCGTAATTAGGCAAGTGTGTCGCTCGAAAGTTCTTGACAGTATATTCGGCCGCCTACCAGTGTTATTCCCTCGGTTAGGCAACCCATTCGATTTTCAGAATGTTAAACTCGCCATAATGTGTATGTATACCACCGTTGGGCAGACACGCCATGGGGCGTGCACAGGCGGAGGTTCTCGGGGTCGTCCTCCTCTTTGGGATGGTACTGGTGGGAGCCACGGCGATTGCGACGGTGGGAGTGAGTGGACTAGAGCTAGTGCAAGACGAAGCCGAGACGGAGCGGGATCGCCTCGAGATGCAGACGATCGCCCACGGGGTTACCTCGCTGGGAGAAGGCGATCACCGGGCGGTTGGTGTCGAAGAGTCGTACGAGCGGGTCGAGGGAGGTCGGCTCGTGATCAGCGTCGACGGCCAGGAGGAGTATAACGAATCGATGGGGCGGCTCGTGACCGACGACCTGGTGTACGAAGGCGGGCTCGTGGTGCAAGACGGACGGGCGATCCGCGATCCGGCCGTCGAGACACAGGGGCGGTCAACGCAGATTACGGTGCCGCAACTTGCCGGTGAGACGTTTTCTGGCGACCTCGAGCGAACGGGGACGACGGCGATTCGCGTCGAGGATCCGACCGCGAACGTGACCCTCACCGTCCACAGTGAGTATGCGCCGGCCTGGTACGAGGCGCTCGAAAGGAGCGGTGAGGCGCGGCTGGTCGACGGCGAGACCGTCGAGGTGGTCTTCGAAGGGGGCAACGCACCACGGCCGCCGACCGATTCGTCGGCGATCGCTTTCGGGGAGACAGGGGGCGTCACGGTCGGCGAGATCGACCGTCTGTGGGTCGACAGCTACGCCTCCTCGGCGGGGGCGTATGGTGGGGACAATCGCGGGGCCAACGCGACGATTCGCTCGCCGAACGAACTGCACTTCGCGGCCGGCGGCGGCGGCACGGTCGACCTCCGCGTCGAGCGCGTCGTCTCCGGTGAGTCGATCACCCCCGGCCCATGGCTCACAGACGACCAGATCGTCGAGTACGCCGACAACGTCTCCGTGCCGGTGCCTACAGGCGACGTCATCGCCGCGCAGGAGTCGACCCAGGGGGCCCCGATCGGAGCATCGGACCTGACTGTTCTCGAAGCCGGCGGGTCCTACCACACGGACGGCGACCTCGAGGTCAGCAATGAGACCCTCCGACTGGTCGATGACACCTCGCTGTTCGTCGCCGGCAACCTCACGCTCGCAAACGCGACGATCGTCGCCGATGACGACTTTCGGTTGTATGTGACGGGCGACCTCGAGCTGGGCGATGACGTCCGGATCGAAACGACCGACAATCCCCATCGGGCGCCTGATATGCGAGTCTTCGCCGCCGGTGATATCCGGGCGGACGAAGAACGACGGGGCGAACGCGCCGAGTCCGACGAAATCACCGTGACAGGGTACGTCCATGCCTCCGAATCAACACTGTATATGCACGGCGAGTTCGAGCTGTACGGCGCGCTGGCCATTGGCGACATCCAGAATATGGGGTCGGCCCAGACGGGCGATCTGATCGTCCACTACGACGAGGAACTCGTCGATACGCGCGTGTATGCTCCTCAGGAGAAGGCCCCGTCGATGGACGCCGCGTACACCCGCGAGGCCTACTATCTGAGGTTTGTAATCCCCGAGGTCGACACGGCGTGAGTGAAGGTAATTCTCGGGGGAGACTCGAACTCACGGCAGCTCGCCAGTTACTTCAACGAGGTCCTCCTCGGTTCGCCATCGATACAAACGCCCCTCATTGTCGAACAAATCAAAGACACCGTCCTGCATCCAACCAAACGAGTGCTCTTCATCCTCGTACTCTCGCTTGAGGACGTGGCTCTTCGCGAAGTATTCGGTGGTGCCAACGAGGAGTCCCTGTTCAACGAGGAAGTCGCTCGGTTTCTTCTCCGCGACGCCGACGAGATACGTGACGATATCTGCAATCAGGCAGAACTTTTGAATACTGTTGTCCCATTCGCCTCGGATATCGACCATTCGGAAGGCGTAGGCATCCGTTCGCCGGTTCAACCGATCAACGACCAGATTCAGCCGGCGGATAGGCTCCCGGTCGTAGTTCCCGAGCACGAAATACGATCGCTCGGTTTCGTAGACCGGAGTCAGTTCGCTCAGCGCATGGAGGATCTCTTCGTTGTCTCTAAGCGAGATCGCCTCGTCAGAAAGTTGTTCTTTGGCACTCTGGAGGACTTCGTTAGGAACGGGCGACTCCTCGTCAGACATACGGAAACATTCTCGTGACGAGAAGATATGGTTTATGGAGTAAATCACCGGGTCAAGTAGGTTTGGTTTACCCGAGAGTGATTTACTCAAGGGTAAACTACTTGCCGCCACAGCGTGTACCGTGCAGTATGAGCACCGACCTTGGAACTACGGATGGGATGGAGGCCCGAGAACTGGTCCACTTCGTCACCCAGCAAACGCGATTTGCGCTCATCAACAACATCCTCCAGCATCCCGACCAGCTCCCTTCGATGTACGAACTCGAGGCGCTCAACCCGAGCGTCAGCGACGCCACCGTCTACAAGCACATCCAGAAGTTGATCGATGCCGACATCGTCAAAGAGGTTGCGCTTGATGATGACGACCGCCGACAGGGCTATCCCTGGAAGTTCTACGGGCTCACCGACGAGGGCCGTGACTTCCTCGAGGCCCACAACCTTCTCGCGGCCGAGGAGACGCTGCAACGGATCTACGAGACCATCTCCGAGAAACCCGAGAAGATGGTCAAGTACGAGAACGCGCCACGCCCAGACGAGCCGTAGCTCGCTTTGACAAACACACATAGGAAGGAACTATTCAGAATATTGTGATCAGGATTCAGCTCGTATTCAACGGCTTTCTATTGACCCTCAGCCCACAGCATTTGCTTCGGTTGGACGGTTCTTACGATCACAAGACACTGACGGAGTTCACCGATCACCGTGGCCAACACAAATAATCAAACAGTCAGATTGTTCGCTGATCGATGGCCACTGTGATGTCCATATCGAAGTGTATCGGCGGGAGCTGTCCTGAAATTCGAATCCCAGTTTGATACAGAGCTGTCCGGCCCCCGTTCTAAATCTACTAAGTCTCCCGTAAATAGACTTAGAACGCTACCGAATGTACGAAGCGCCAGAGATCCTTCGCGTGGTTGGATCACCTTGATATCCTTGGCGCGACCAGGATCTACTATCGCATCGATCGTCCCGGATTGAGACCGCGGGAAACTCCATCGAGCGTCCGCCGTGGGGTCTTCACTGGTGGAAATATCCGGCGAAAATGAGTCAGCACGGAGTTCGAGTTTATCGAGTTGACACCCTTACCGTCGGTCGGACTCGGACAGCGACTCATCATCTACTCGTTCGGGCGGTTCTGGTGGCTCTAGTACCGCGCTGAGAAGGGCAGCAGCCCGCGACGAGCGCAGATCCTCGAGGGTCGCGTTCGAACGCGTTCCGGCGGCCGCCACGAGGGCCAGCAGTCCGTGGACGACGGCGAGAGGCACAGTGATCGCATCGGTTACCGTCAACAGGAGGAAGCTCGAGAGCAGCGCTGAAAGGAGACACAGCCCCAGAACGCGGATCGGACGGGCACAGACCCGATCGGCGATCGAACGCCCGATCCTGGCGATACGCGAGGTCGTGAGGCCGGCGGTTACGAACGCGATTGCACGATCGAGAATGGCGAAGATGGGTCCGACGGTCCTCGTCTCGCGCAGGTCGATGACGATCACCTCCGGTTCAGGTTCGGCTGTGAACCAGCGATACACCGACGACGACGTTACGTATCGAGCGAGAACGGTCGCGCCTCCTACGACTCGAGCGGAACGGCCAGCGCGAGTTACAAAGCGCTGGACCGCCCGGCCGCGGGAAGCGATGACCGACGACTCAGTCGCCCGCGCGACGAACGATCGGGAATGGCGCTTAATCGTGGAGTCGTCAGCTCCGGGAGTCCCAGTCCCGACCGCCTCCGCAGGCGTGGCGCGTTCGTCCTCGACACCAGCGGATTCACCGGGCGAATCCCGATCATCTCGGCTCGAGGGACCGGGAACGATCGTCGAGGCGAGCCCCGATCGTGCGAGCGCCGTTGCAAGCCTCCGGCGAATCCGCTCGACGACGGTGACGACGGTCGAACGTTCGTAGGCTGCGCGGAGTGAATCGGTCATCGGTGTGGTTAGGTGTTATCGATCGATATCCGTTACCTCGACGGTGACGATGACGGTTCCGAAGTCGAGGATGATCGTCTCGCCCTCCCGAAGTGGTTCACCGTGGAATCGGAGCCCAGATTCGGTCTCTCGACCCTCGAGTTCGAGATCGAGCGTGAGGTCGAGGTTCCGGGGGTGGTCGCGTTCGTAGATGTTGCCGTCCTCACTCTCGAGGATAACCGACGCGGGTTCCGTCTCGACGGTGTCGATGGTTGCGACCGTCTCGCCGCGTTCGGTTTCGGCCATGCCAGCCTCGAGGCCGTCGGCGACGTCTGGTTTCACGTTATCGAGGGTCGCCGTGACGCTCACGGTGGTTTCCTCGCCGGACTCCTCGAGTGCTCCGCGTCGCGTGACGTTCCCCGCGAACTCGTAGGCGTCGGTCCGAACAGGAATCGTCGACCCGAGTACGACTGGCTGATCGCCGAACGCCGGCCCGGAGCTGGTGTCGATCGTCCTGGCGGTGAGTCCAACGACGACGCGGCGCCGGTTGTCGCCGGCGACGTGCGTCCGTACCGACTCGACAGACGCGATCGTGTCACCGGCGATACGGTAGGTATCTCCTTCGGCGATCTCGTCGGCCGTCGCGGTCGGAAGGGTCGTCTCGACGACCAGTTCCGTCTCGTTCACCGGCAGCGTCGTTTCCTCGCCACTCACCGATCGGACCTCACCCTCGGTCGTGTACTCGAGCGTGTCGATCGTCAGGGTCTGGCCCACGCGCAGGCGTTGACCACCGAACTGGAAGACAGGGTCCTCTCGCTGGTCGTCTTCGGCGAGTTGCCCGTTGAGTTCCGCGCGGATCACGACGTGAGCGCCACCAGCGCGTTCCTCGTCATCGCCACTCGACGCCGACCGATAGACGTCGGTCACCGTCAGATTGTCTCCGCTTCCCTCCAGGTACATGACGTCACCCTCGGAAATTTGTTCAGCGACGTGCTCGGATTGGGGGCCGAGATCGATCGTCGCATAGCGGGTTTCGGGTTCGGCATCGCCCGAAAGGACCCCGACGACGGCGATGCCAGCAACGACGACTGCAAGCAAAATCAGTACGACGAGCGCGTCAACGACGTTGACTCGGCCGAAGAGTTTGCCCTCGTCGTCGATCAACTCCATACGTCAGCCACCACGATCATATGTCTGGCAAGGCCGACGCTGGACTATAGCTGTTGTTATCTTTCGATGGACTCGCAAAGAAAGGACGATTCTCGCGAATCGACACGGCAGTGGGGTTAGCTGGTGGCCTAGTCTCCAGCGAACTCCGGCCGCCGGTGTCTCGAGTTCGTCTTTCTCGTGAATTCGTTATCGACGATGATATGATTCTCGAGATAGCTGATCCTGGTTCGTTAGCTGTCGGGCGAATCGCGTCGACGGTGCGTCCGACCGAATCAGTATATCAGCGGTCTCGCTGATCTCGAAGTCGCTGTGGCGCTCTGGTCTCGAGCCAGCGGTCGATACGCCAGACGATGGCGGCTACAACGATAGCCACGGCAAGGACGATCGGATCCGAGGAGACGTACAGGTTCGGCGACGGGTGACGAAACCAGGTGAAGGGATACAGCCAGGCGCCTGACTGTGCGTCGGCGTACACCTTCAGGCCGTCCACGGCGAGATGCGAGAGTGCGCCCCCGAACAGCATGACGAACGCGCGCTGGTGACTGGCTCGAAAGCAGAGCGCGCCGATGGCGGCGAGGACGACGATGCCGCCAAGCGTGTGGATCGCATCGAAGTCGAAGGGAACGCCGGTCGCGGCTTCGACTGCGGCGTCGGAGACGACCAGTTCGATGCGATTGATGTCGGGCAGAAGCGAGCCAACGAGACTGATGGCGAGCCAGCGCGGGGTAAGCCACTCGAGGCGCCAGCGCAGAACGGTGAAACAGGCGTAGGCCACGAGGACGTGTGTGAGGAGGTCAGCCATCGTCGGACACCTCTCGCGTATCGCTTGTGGTGTAGCGAGGCTCGAAGCCGATTCCAGCGACGTTGATTCGCCACTGTCGAAGGAAGTACGCAGCAGCGAGGAGCCCACCGAGGAGAGAAGCGAGGTGCTTGTACCGGGTAGCCGTCGGACTCTCGTTCACAACGACGAACCCGTCGGGTGTCATGGTTCGGTCGCCCTCGAGAATCCCGTAGACCTGGACCACGCCGCCGGGTTCGACCGGCTCGGTGGGTCCGTGGACCGTCAGCTCGAGGACGACTTCGTCGGCGTCGTTGGTCACGTGGACCGTCAGTGCGTCGTCCTCGACCGCGTGGACTTCGCCGAAGAGGAGGACGCGTTCGCCGGTGTAGGCCTCGACGTTCCCCTCGAGCTGGTCGCCCGTCGGGTGGGACCAGTTCTCGTCGTAGGTCGCCCCGTGGTGGACTACAAGTCCGACAGCCGCGAGGAGACAGATGGCGAGCAGTCCGAGACGGACCGCGGTGTGCATCATCTCTGTCGACTCACAGTCAGTACTTCGGCGTTTCGTTCTGCACTACTGGCGTTTCGACAGGAATTCCAGGTGGGTGTGAACTACCCTGTTACCTGGAGAGTTACTCGCCACAGTTCCCGGCTAGCGACTTGACCATGCCCTCCACTTCGAGAACATGATACGTATCGTCGAGCGAACGCTCCTTCAGGCAGTCTGTTTCGCTCGAGGAAGGGGCGATCGATATCGGCTCAGGTCCCTATAGTCGTGTGGCTGTAGACGGGTCTCTGCGAGACTTCCTTACTTGTGTGAAGATATACAGGAGCAAACTAATGAGTACCAACGTGATTCTCGCCTCACGTGATCGAAGTGAAACGACCGAATGGCCACAACCATTATGTGGATTGGTGTAAGCAATCCAGTAATTTCCAAAGACATATATCTTCAGAACACGGGTGCCTTACGTAGATGCTGAAGGGGTGGCAGTACCGAATCGTGAGTGCAGGTGGGATACTCGCCTTGACGATTACTGCCGTCCTCATCGCGAATCACCCGATCCCACAGCACCTGTTCACGACGTACGTGCCGCTATTCAACCGTCTCGAGCCAACGGTTCTCGACGGGGAGTCGCTGCGCTGGGCAGTTGCGCTGAGCACGGTGGCCGTGGTCGGGGCGTTGTTGCCGCTGTATAAACCACAGCCCCGGCGAGCGCTCGACACGATCTTCATCGCTGAGAAACGCGTGGTCGTGGCTGGATTGGCAATGGCGACGCTGGGCTACTTCAAGTGGTCTCATCGATTGCCCCGCCAGACGCTGACGATGACCGTCGCGATTCTGGCCGTCGTGGTACCGGTCTGGTTCTTCCAGGTGCGCCGACGGCCGGCCGGCGAGACGGGTCGAACGCTGATCGTCGGCGACGACCTCCACCAGATCAAACGGGTCGCGCCCGCCATTGATGCGCCCATAATCGGCTATCTGTGCCCGACCCGGCCCACGGTAGCCGGGCAATCCGAGGCCGAAGTCAACGGCATTTTGACCGACGGTGGGACGATAGAGGACCACCAGCTCGCGGACCTCGAAGCAGCTATCGACGAGTACGGTCGCCTGGGCGCGATGACCAGACTCGGCGGGCTGTCCCGTCTGGAGGACGTCCTGGTCGAGTACGACGTCGACACCGTCGTCCTGGCGTTCTTCCGGGCCGACCGCGCGGAATTCTTCGGCGCGCTGGATGCGTGCCACGAACACGGTGTTGAGGCGAAGGTCCACCGCGAGTACGCCTCAAGCGTGCTCGTGAACAACGACGACGTCGGGGAGCTGGTGGACGTGGATCTCGAGCCGTGGGACCCGCTCGATCACGTGTTCAAGCGGCTGTTCGACGTAATGTTTGCTCTAGTAGGTCTGGTTGTCTTCGCGCCATTGATGGTAGTGATTGCAGTGGCCGTGAAACTCGACAGTCGGGGACCGGTGCTTTACAAACAGCACCGCACGGCCGGGTTCGGTGAGACGTTCCCCGTCTACAAGTTCCGGTCGATGGTTCCCGAAGGGGACTCCGCCGAGCCCGTAGACGACGAGTCGAACGACCGAATTACGCGGGTCGGTCAGATGCTGCGGAAGACACACCTGGACGAACTCCCGCAGCTGTGGGCGATTCTCATTGGGAAAATGAGTGTCGTCGGCCCACGGGCCGCTTGGACCGAGGAGGAAACTCTGCTCGAGGAAGATACGCCCGCCTGGCGCAAACGCTGGTTCGTGAAACCCGGGCTGACAGGGCTGGCGCAGATCAACGACGCGAAGAGCACCGATCCCAGGATGAAGCTGCGCTACGATCTCGAGTACATCCGGAAACAGTCCTTCTGGTTCGACTTGAAAATCGTTATTCGGCAGGTGTGGAACGTGCTCGAGGACAGTTGGGAGACAATCCGAAGGTAGTATTTATGGGACTTTGAAAATGGATAGAATCCTTTAGTAATCACGTCATTTACACTCTATGTATACAAAGTTAGAAAATTCTGCCGTGTTCTCCACCTGCTAAATGCATCAAAATGACTAAACCAGACCCACCCTGACCAAACGAGTGATGATGACAGGAGACTCAACGTCCCATTCAATATTATATGTAACTCAATACTGTCCTCCAGAGACAGGTGCTGGCCCAACTCGGGTGAAGGAACTGTGTTCACGCTGGTCTGACGCAGGTCACGATGTTACAGTACTCACCTCGGCACCGGATTACCCGGAAGGGAAAATTTACGAAGGATATTCGAACGAATGGGTACACCGTGAATCGATTGGTGACGTCTCCGTCATCATGACGAAGACGATCCCTGCATCCAGTGGTGGCCTTCCGAGAAGAGCACTGAAATTCATTTGGTTCATGGTCCTGACAACAATCGTTGGACTACGGCTCCGAAAACATGACGTTGTCATTGCTACATCTCCTCAACCCCTCACTGGTGTGACTGGGTGGCTTACCGCACGAGCTAACGGTAGCAAATTCGTTTACGAAATCAGAGATTTATGGCCGGAAACCATTACTACTCTTACTGATGCAGATGAGCGCTTGTTATGGCCACTTGGAGTCTTAATACGATTTCTCTATCGACGTGCAGACCGTATTGTCGTTGTCTCACGAAAATTTGAGTCGCAAATTGTACCGGCAGGAGTGGATCCTACAAAAATTTGGTTCCACCCAAATGGTGTGACGCCTTCTTATTTCGATCATGATGGGGAAGAATTCAAAATTGAGGACGGTCTCGTCGTGAAGTTAGACGATGCATTCGTAATCTCGTATGTCGGTACAATCGGGCGAGCACACGGGTTATCTGTTGTTCTCGATGCGGCTGAACAGTTACAAGATAAGTCGGACGTATTGTTTGTACTCGTCGGAGACGGTGCCGAAGCAAATTTGCTGGAAAGTGAGGCAAAGAAACGCGGCCTCGGGAACGTTATGTTTGTTGGACGAAGACCGAAGGAACAAGTGCCGGATTTCTTCACACTATCAGACGTAGCGCTGGTTCATTTGAGGGATGTGGAACTATTCCGAACGGCGATCCCATCGAAAATGTTCGAAGCAATGGGTGCCAGTGTTCCAATTGCGCTTGGTGTCAGGGGTGAAGCAGAGCAAATTCTCCGAGACGCAAACGCTGGGTTGTCCTTTCAACCTGAGGGATCTGATGAATTAGCTGACCTCATCGAACGGCTTCAAGAAGACCCTGATCTCCGTGAAAAGCTAGCGTCAGATGGTCATAAGTACGTTATTGAGGAGTTTTCTTGGGATTCTATAGCAAAAGAATATGAGAGCAATATATTACAGATTGTGGATAATTAGTGTTCACATCCTGCCTGAACCTATCGTATAACTCCAGAGGTCTGAAAATCGATTGTCAAGTGTTGACCGGCCGTCAACCACGACTGACGGGCCATCTTTACGCTGTTCTAGTTCATTCCATCGGATCGATTCGAACTCCTCATGTGGTGTAACAAGCACTATAGCATCCGCTCCTAGGTCGTAAATCTCCTCAAGTTCTAATTCCTGTGCATCAAACTCTTCGAATTTCTCAAGAATTGGGTCAACACCATAGACCTCTGCCCCAAGGTGAGTGAGTTCTCGTGAAATTGGAATCGACGGAGAAGCTCGTATTTCCTCAACGCCAGGCCGGTATGTCAATCCAAGAACTACTACAGTGGCATTTTCAACGTCAATCCCCTCTGTCTTTAGTCCTTCACACACTTTCGAGACAGTGAATTCCGGCATCGAATCGTTCACCGCTCGAGCAGTAGAAAGGATCGGCGAAGGAGCGTCAAACGGTTTGATCAGGAAGTATGGATAGTACGGGATGCAATGACCACCCACCCCTGGACCAGGGTCGTGGATATTACAGAACGGTTGAGTATTTGCAACCTCAATTGCTTCACGGACATCAATTCCAAGTTCGTCGGTGAATTGTGCCAACTCATTCGCTAAAGCGATGTTGACGTCTCGATATACTCCTTCAAACACTTTTATTGCTTCAGCAGTTGTCGAATCTGAAACCTCGAGTACTCCCTCAGAATTCACTTCGTTATAGATAATTGATGCTGCTCGCGTACTTTCAGCATCGACACCTCCAACAACTTTCGGATATGCACCTCGAATATCCTTCAAGGCTCGACCCGAGGAAGTACGCTCAGGGCAGAACGCGACCCCAAACTCACCCTCAGAGAGTGATGACTCGGATTTTAGCTGTTCAAACACGCGCTCTTCTGTCGTTTTGGGTGGAACGGTACACTCGATTAGCACTAAATCGCCTTCGTCTAGCCCCGTTGCGATATCCGAAACAACGGCGTCCAAGATAGCCAAATCGGGCTCTTTCTCATCAGTGATCGGCGTTGGAACGATAACTACGTGAACTGATGCTGACTGTGCTGCCTCACGGGGTTCCTTAGTCGCTCGGAGATCGTTGGATGTAACAAGCTTCTCAACGAGATCTCCAAGCCCGGGTTCTCGTTTAATATGACTGTTTCCACTCTGTATAGTCGCCACCACCTCTGGATCAATATCTGCTCCGATGACGTTTCCACAGGTTTCACCGAATACTGAAGCCAGGGGAAGGCCCATTTTCCCTAACCCGTAGATAGCAACCGGGATTTCACCGTTCAGGAAGGCCTCTCGTTGAAGCGTTTCATTGCTGTCCGACCCATAGAGTTTCGTGACACCGGCCTGTGACGTGTTGCTCTCACTCATCAAAATTCACCTCCTGTATTTCGGAGTTGGCTATTTCTTCAATCTCTAAAGCTACTGCGAGCGCATCAATTCCATCCTGGACGGTGACTTCTGGTGTTGAGTTAGACCTTGCCGCCTCGATGAACGATTCAAGTTCTTTGCGTAGCGGTTCGTTAGTTTGAATGGTTGGCCGTTCGATGATACTCTCATGTTTGAACCGAACGTCCCCATTCTTTTCGATGTATTCTGGTACCGAATTCCGGTGGATCTCTATCGATTGATCGATGTAATCAAGTTCAATGAAACATTCTTCTGCGGTGATTTCGAGTGTCCGGACTTTCTGCTGTGTCTTTCGACTCGCAGTGAGTGATGCCATTCGATCCCCACTAAATCCCAAGAGTGCCGCAGCATGTCGGTTCTCTTTGACACCATTTGCTGTGACCGAGGAGGGCCTTTCTCCGAAGATGGACAGAACGATATCGATATCGTGGATCATTAGATCCAAGACTGCGCTATCCTTTATTTCTCGGTCAGGCGACGGGCCGAGCCGCTGAGCTCGAATACTGACAATTGACAGATCATCAATAATCTCTTTTAGTGCGGTTACCGCTGGATTGAATCGTTCAATATGACCAACCTGTACGGGAATATCTACAGACTCAACCCGTGATCGAAGGTCTTCAGCCCGATCGAGATCATCCAAGACAGGTTTTTCCACGAACGTCGCAACATCTGCATCGAGACACGTCGTTACCATCTCGTAGTGAAATTGGGTTGGAACGACAACTGAGACAGCATCGACAGTAGCCAAAAGTTCGTCGCTATCCATCACCACTGCATCATGCTTTTGGGCGACTGTGCTTGCGTGATCCTCGTCAAGATCAGAGATTCCGACAAGATTTATGTTCGGAATTTCACTATATACCCGCGCGTGGTGCTGGCCCATTGAGCCAACACCCATAACACCAACGTCAATTTCCTTACGACTCATAGTTAGTGATTACATCAATTATGTGTTTAATATCATTCGTCGATAATGCTGGGTGGACTGGTAGTGAGAATACGGTGTCTGCAGCAGCCTCTGCGTTCGGGACCGTCGCCTCCAGATCTGCATATGCCGGTTGGTTATGGATACACGTTGGATAGTAGACGCCTGAACCGATCTCTTGGCTCGAAAGATACGACTTGAGGTCGTTTCGGTCGTTACTTCGGACCGTGTACTGATGGTAGACGTGTTTCATGTGACTCGGTTCAGATGGTGTTTCAAGTGATGTCGATTCGAGTCCGTTAGTTAGCTGTTTCGCGTTCTTCCTGCGCGTTTCGATGAAGTTCGGAAGCTGCTGTAGCTGTATTCGACCAATTGCAGCTGCGATACTGGTCATACGGAAGTTGTGCCCGACCGTTTCGTGTTCATACGACCCTGTCCGGCCGTGGTTAATGAACTGACGAAGTGACGATGCAATATCGTCCCGATCGGTAACGATCATTCCGCCTTCACCTGTCGTCATATTCTTCGTCGGATAGAACGAGAAGCAGGCGACGTCTCCGACCGAGCCAACCCTATCGCCCTGGTACATTGCTCCATGTGCCTGTGCGGCGTCTTCAACTACTGGAATGTCGAGTTCAGTGGCAAGCTTACAAATGGGCCTCATCTCTGCAGGGAGACCGTAGAGATGAACTGGAACAATCGCGTCGATATCTCGCTCGTATGCGACCTTCCGTACTGAATCTGGATCGAGATTGTAGGTATCTGGGTCGATATCTGCAAAAACAGGTTCAGCACCGGTAAATCGGATTGCGTTCGCCGTTGCGATAAACGAAAACGGAGTCGTCAAGACGAGATCGCCTTCGCCAATATCGAGCGCTTCAAGAGCGGCGTGTAAGGCAGTCGTTCCGTTTGCAGTGCCCACTGCGTGTTCAACCCCACAGTAATCAGCAAATTCGCGCTCAAATTCTCGGACTTCCGGCCCATCAGCGAGCATTCCACTGTCGAGAACTGCCTGAACACGTTCCTTTGCTTCGTCGCTGATCGTTGGGTTTGCAATTGGGATCAAATGTCGTTCCCTCCTTGGAGGTTTTCTGGTAGTGATCGATGTTCTGCTGGGGTTCCAACGGCGAGCGTCTGCGGCGGTACATCATCAACGACAACCGAGCCAGCTGCGACGAACGAACCTTCACCAATTGTGACGTTCGGGAGGATTGTTGTGTTCGCCCCAATAGAAACGTGGTCCTCAATTGTTGGGCCTGCTAGTTCAGTATTCTGTCGAACCGGATACTGGTCATTCGTCAGTACTGCATGTGGACCGATGAATACCTGGCTACTAATCGTCGTATTCGGGGGGATGTAGACGCCCGTCTGCAGGCTGACGTTCGAGCCGATAACTGATCGGCCGTCTATGACGGTGTTTGTTCCAATGAGTACGTCGTCACCAATCTCGGTTAGCTCTCGTACGAGTGCGTAATGACCTGTGGAGAACCGGTCACCAATGACCACGTCATCGTAGATAATCGATCCTTCTCTGATCGTTGCCGCGTCTCCAATACGTGGCTCCTGTGAGTCTTCCGCATATTCGTATCCCACCGTAGCTTTATTGTCCATATTCTGTGTGGTTGTTTCCGTTAGCATGAATTATAGCGACCTTCGATAATCTTCCGGTTCTGTCATTCTTCTCCCTGATACAGGCAAAAATTAGGATTGGGTGGGGTGTATCGAACAGCATAAGAGCATGCTCTTACAGGTTTAAGGATATGAATGTACTCTCTGTGGTCGGTGCAAGACCACAATTCGTCAAGGCCTTTGTGGTCTCTCGCGAACTTCGCCCAGAACACGATGAGGTACTCGTCCATACTGGACAGCACTACGACGAAGAACTATCCGACGTGTTCTTCGACGAACTCGGAATTCCAGAACCAGACTATAATCTCGGCATCGGCTCCGACAGTCATGCCACACAGACAGCTCAGATGATGATCGAACTCGAGACGCTGGTCAACGATCACGACCCGGATATCGTACTCTGTTACGGGGACACGAACTCGACACTTGCTGCAGCGATCGTCGCCTCCAAGATGAACGTACTGTTGGCACACGTCGAAGCAGGACTCCGGAGCTTCAATCGGGAAATGCCTGAGGAGGTAAATCGCATTCTGACCGATCACGTGTCGGATCTTCTGTTCACACCGAGTGAACGTGCTGTGAACCACCTCGAGTCAGAGGGCATTACTGAGAACGTCCACAACGTTGGCGACGTAATGTACGACGCCTTGCTCTGGGCGCACGAAGAAGCCAAAGCGAAGTCGACGATTTTCAACGATATAGACCTCGGGGACGAACCATATCTCCTCGCGACGGTCCATCGACCCCGTAATACCGACGACGGTGACCGACTCGAGACAATTCTCACCAGTCTCGCGGCCGACCCTCGCCGTGTCGTCCTTCCGGCACATCCTCGGACGCTCGACCGACTTGAGCGATACGATCTCTTGGGGCTGGCTGAGAAAGAATTCACGCTCATTGAGCCACTCGGCTACCTCGACTTTCTCACACTGCAAGCCGATGCCGAGATTATCGTGACTGACTCGGGTGGAGTTCAGAAGGAAGCATTCTTCCTTGGCGTCCCTTGTGTCACGTTACGCGAAGAGACCGAATGGTCAGAAACAATCGATGCGGACGGGAACGTTCTCGTTGGTGCGAACGTCAATGCAATCCGACAAGCGCTGGAAGACCCACCACAGTCATCGTCGGATGCACAGCCATACGGGAACGGGACGGCTGCTAAGAAGATAGTCCGAACATTACAAAAGGTCGATACAGTACGAAAGGACTACGGAGGCCATTGCTGCAGGAAAAATCACGCGGGAAACCAAGGCGAGTCACGAAAAACTGATGAATGAAGAGAAGGGAACAAAGCTGGCGACCGGCAGCCTTATCATACTATTCGGAATGATTGCCGCGCGGTCATTTGAGTACGGTACTCAGATCGCGGTCGCGAGAATACTTGGACCAACGGATTATGGTCTCGTAATGCTTGGTACATCGATATTGTTCGGCCTTACTACTGTCTCGGTATTTGGAATGGATGCCGCCCTCTCGCGATATATCTCATATTTTTCGGGGAGAGGCGAGACAGGACGGGTCAACGGAACCGTTATTTTTGGAATTATAACACCTATGTCGATTTCACTTGTTTTTGGTCTGACACTCTTCGTTTTAGCACCGCTATTGAATCACTTCGTATTCGGGGAGGAAAGTTTCGTACCGGTGCTACAGATGTTTGCAGTCATGGTTCCTTTCTCCACCGCCTTGATAGTGAGTACTGCGGCACTACGGGGATTCGAACGGATAAAATACATCGCGCTAGTCGATACGTTCGCTTGGAAGGCAATGCGTTTTGCGCTCGTCATCGTCGTTCTCTATTTAGGTTACGAACTGTACGGCGTACTTATTGGATACGTTATCAGTTACGGCATAGCCGTGGGGGTAGGTATCTGGTTACTATGGCGATCAATGCCTGCACTTCAGTCAATTGAGATACGGAATATCATCAGCGAAATCGTGGACTTCGCTAAACCAATGTTCGCGAGTCGCCTCTTTGGTCGGGGAAGGCGAGAAGTTGATACAGTGTTCATCGGTGCACTAATGACGTCTGGGGCTGTAGGCATCTACAATACGGCCTTCACACTGTCTTACGCGCTCACTACCGGGCTTAATGCGGTTAACACCGCTCTACTACCGTCGTTGTCAGATTCTTACTCAACAGGTGACCTTAACGAATTTCAATCGACGTATCGACTTGGCGCCAGGTGGAGTTTTTATTTTACATTTCCTGCATTTATATTCATATTAGTCTTCCCAGGAGACATAATTGCTCTATTCTTTGGTGACCAGTACCGACCAGCAGGTATGGCGTTAGTATTGTTATCCGCCGGCACACTGCTGAACGTTATTATGGGGTCGGTCTATGAGGCGCTAACGGCGCTAGGTAGGTCAAGAATCATCATGATATTTACATTCCTGTCTTTCGTTTTTAATGCGGTGGCGAACTATTTCTTGATCCACTTATTCGGTATCAATGGGGCTGCAATAGCGACAACCGGTTCAGTAGTTGTAATGAATTCGCTCGCCTTCATATTTCTATGGCGACATTACCATATTAGTCCATTTTCCCCCGGCCACGGTTGGTACACGCTCGCGGTCGGAATTACTGGCGGTATTCTATACACAATCAGGTACTTCGTACAAGAGCCAGGGCTACTGCTGTTTCCTATCGGTGGACTTACCTATCTGGTATCCTTCGCGGTAATGGTTCTGCTCGACGGCCTAGAACCAGAAGATAAGAAAGTTGTAAAACAAATCGTTAAGGGAGTTAGCGAGTATCTTGATCAATATGACTGTTGTAGTAGTAGGTCTTGATGGCGGAAGTTGGAATCTACTTGAACCATGGATTGCTGAAGAGGAGTTGCCGAATATTGAGCGAATTCGAGAGTCTGGCGTCTACGCTGATCTCGAAAGTTGTCTTCCGCCGGTCACATCGCCAAACTGGAAGTGCTACTCAACCGGGAAAAACCCCGGGAAACTTGGCGTTTACTGGTGGGAGATCGTCGATACAGAGCACCACGAGGTGCGAACGCCACGCTCGAGCGATTATCGGAGTTTCGAACTATGGGGTTATCTAAACGACTCCAATCGACAGGCAGCGGTTATCAACATGCCAACGACGTTTCCTCCTCGGAGTATCGACGGATGGATGGTTGCCGGAGGACCAGGAACAGAATCGGAAGGGTTCGCCCGACCGGATGAACTCGAATCAGAACTCCGAGAACAGGGATACTCAGTACAACCGAGGGAAAAGATTGACTCACGAACCGGTGACTACGAAGCGGCCGTTGATGCACATATAGAGGCAATCGATTCACGGTTCGACGTGGCCGAGCGAGCGATAAGGTCCGGTCGTTTCGATTTCGTTCACATCACTACGTTTTATATTAACGTTTTGCAGCACTTCTTCTGGAACGGTAAACCAACGTACCGAGCATGGCAACGAATCGACGACCGGATCGGTGAGATTCTCGAGCTCGCAGACACCGTTGTCCTGATGTCGGATCATGGTTGTAATGAAATCCGTTGGGAGTTCAGGATCAACCAGTGGCTTGAGGACGAAGGTTACCTGGCGCTCAAATCAGAAAGTTCAATATCGAGTACATTAAGCCAGGTGGGAGCGACACGCTCACGTCTCCGTCGTATAGCTGACGCGGTCCCGTTCGATATCCGTCGTCTGGTTACACAGTCATTCAAAGACAGTATCCCATCGGAAGAGGGGACCCTTCACCGGACGTCTAAAGACAGTATGATCGATTGGGATCGCACGTCAGTTATCGCCAGCGGCCAGGGGCCAATCTACGTCCTCGCTGATGAACCAGGACGTGGCAGAATTATCGAAAATTTGGTTAGCAAACTCGCAGATATAACAGACCCTGAAGGAAACCCTGTCTGTCGGGCCGTCCATCGAGGTGAGGACGTTTACACGGGGCCATATACAGACACCGCTCCTGCCATCGTGATCGAACCGAACGATGGATATCACCTGCCCGGAAGCCTCGGCGGTGGAGATGTCTTCTCTCGGCCGACACGATGGCTGGGTGAAAACCGACGTACGGGGTTATTCGCTGCATACGGCGATGGTATCGACGATTCCGGACAGCTCGAAGAAACGTTGCGAATCACGGACCTATGTCCGACACTCCTACACTTCCTCGGGGAATCGGTCCCGAAGGATGTCGACGGCACTGTCAAATTCGAAATCTTCGCGGACGACTCCGTCCCGAAAACACGCAAAGCCAAGTATCGAGACCCCATACCGTACACCGCTGATGCGGTGACACTCAGTGAAGGTGTCGAAGAGCAACTCCAGGATCTCGGGTATCTATGAAGGTCTGTCTGACCGGTGACGTCCATCACATGTCGATGCAAACCCGAGATCAGTCCTACCTCTCGGGCACGGAAGTGGAAGCTGCAATGGAGTACGCACGAATAGCCACGGAATACGACATTGACGTCACATTGTTCGTGACTGGACGAGCAGCACTCGAAGAACCGGATACGTATCGACGCCTCGCCCAAATGGATTCCGTCGAAATCGGAGGGCACAATCACTTTGCGTACCACCTCCCCTACTTGGATTCGCTTCCCTACAACGCCTGTTACAAGGCCTTCGGCGTCTACTCCCCGGCCTTCATACAGAAACTCGGGGTCCAGCGAGCTCTCTCTACGCTATCCAAAACCCTTGATAAAGATATCGTCTCCTGGCGGAACCATGCCTATCGAAACGACCGCAATACGGCACCTATCCTATCGGATGCCGGCATAGAGTACCTGTCGGACACTGTTTCTCCCAAGTATCAAAAGCCGTTCCGAGAGCACGGGCTGACGATGATCCCAGTAAATACGCTTCCCGACCATGAACACATGTACCACGCCTTTCGAACCGAAGAATACGTCGATCAGCTGGAATGGAATAATTCGTTCACCGATAAGTCGTTTTATCCCGAGGAGTGGGCCGAGCGAGTCCTCTCACAGATTGATGCAATGGAAACTGGAGTCGCAACCGTTCTGGCGCATCCCGCCTGTATGTCAATCGCTGACGGGTTCGAGACGTTCCGGCGGCTGTGTGACGGGCTTGCAAACTACGAGAGTAGTTGGATGCGGGAGGTGACGAACGATTGATGACCACTCTTACTCAATATTGGCTGTGGTCAACACGACCTCGATGCTCAAGAGTGGCGAACCCCCTAAACCAGGAGAGTTCCTACACGCTGTTATCTGTTGACAAGTCAATAGGTTCGTCGGTCTCGATATGCTTATCAACGAGGTTGAGCGGGTACAGGAAGTAAGGTATGTGTCGTCGTCGGCGATATGGAGTCGTTCGGCCTAGAGGAGAGGTTTGACGTCACGGGCAATTAATAGAGCACCTCTCATGCCCAGGCGCCTTCCTATAACGATGCCGCGAACATGTGGAAGACGATGGTCGGGTGATTCTATTGACGCCGAATCCACGATGCCTCCATATGCTATGGTGGTACCTAATTGGACAGGAAGAGCGGACGAATCCGGAACACATAATGCGGTTTGATCACTACGTGATGCAGGAACTGGCAAATCGACACGGGTTCCGGATAGTTGGTTGGGAGTGGTACCAAGCCGGCAGAGTTTTGTCAACGTCTCTTATAGACTGTTTGGGACGTCGTTCACTGGGTGGTGGTGGCTATATTTTCGAATTGCGGGTTGATGACGGTAGATCAACTGCTGGCTGATAATTTACATACACTCATATACAGCCTCTCCTCTGCCCCTCATGTCAGCTGGAATTAATCGAATAAAATGCAAGAACACTCGTAATTACAGAAAAAATGAGCATTGTATCGGTCTGGTGTCCTCGAACTGAAAATACGAAAAAAACCAACATTGATGAAAAAGTACCGAATGCTGCCGAGAATAAGATTCGATCGGGGGCTGTCATTTGTTTTTGAACACCTCTTATTGACAAACGGAACACCGACACGAGTATCAATCCAAATAGAACAAATCCGATGATCCCAGCGTTAGCCAACACGTATACGTAGAGATTGTGAACCGTATCTATTGATCTAACATGTCCCTGTACTATAACCTCATAGCTAGGTTTGAATTCGGCAATATAACCACGACCAATGACAGGATTTCGATGAAGTTCCTGTAACGCTTGCCTACTAACATCAAGTCTGACGAATAGTCCTCTGAACAGATTTCGCTGAGCGAGACGATTCAATAAAAGTAGAACTGGCCATGCTACTATCATCGCGCCAGCAATTGAGGCTGCAAGACCCAGTCTCAAATGTCGCGAGAGGATGTTTATGATTTGCCGTCGAATCACTACCATAACCATCAAAAATCCAGCTAAAACAACCAAAATCGGTAGCCTCCTGAGATCAATAAACAACCGAGTAACATGAATTAACAAAACGAAGCCGAGGACGAGAGTAAGATGTTTAGATCGTTGGTGCATAAATAGCACTAAAAGAGAGAAGGAAATAATCGTCCCCCATATATATAATGTCGACGGAAGTCCTGTGAGACCGAATACGAAAGGGTAGGGACCGTCTCCATAATTCAACACATTTATCAATATTCCCTGTAGTGAAATTAAGGTAGATGCGGCCAATAAGGCCCCAAATAGGTAGTAGACATGGTGTCTATTCTTTATTTGTGGACTCAGGGCTACCGTCAAAAAGAGTGGAGAAAATTCGTACCACTGTCGAATCCAGGAAATAATATCGGCGTTATGATATATCACGTAGAGGATGGTCAAGAAAGAGTATACAAGAAAAGCGATTATCCAGATTGTCCACCAGTGTATTCGAATCGGCGATATCATTCCGGTTGCCGCCCATGAGAGAACTACTAGCAAAAACAGCAATATGAATCCGATTTGAATGATACTTAAACCCGCAGTGCCCTCTCCTCCTCGGAGGAATCGAGAGAAGGTCATTACGGGAGTGTATAATATCAACATAGAAGTCCCGAGTAGAGCGATAAGACTCTGAATATCGTATTGTTCCGACTGTGTTGTGGACATTATTGACCCATTTTACCCCAAAATAGCTTCGTGAATGATTTGCTCACCGCCTGGAAGGAGTGTTCTGCCTCAATATACGACCGGGACTTCGATATCAGTTCATCACGTAACTCCGGATCCTCGGCGATCGTTTCCATCTGAGAAACCACCTGTTCAACACTGGCATCATTGACTATTCGCCCCCGGCCCTCATCCAGCAGCCTCGGCACGTCACCGACAGGCGTCGCGATTACCGGCAATCCACTGGCCATCGCCTCAAGGACGACGTTCGGCAGTGCTTCACTCTCCGATAGGAGGAGTAGTGCCGTCGCCTCACGGTACAGTGTTGTGAGTTCCTCGTGGGGGAGGTGACCGACAAGTTCCACGTCAGGGAGTGTGTCGACGGTCCCTTGAATAGCGGGCGGCAATTCACCCCGACCTGCCAGAACAAGTGTTCCAGATTCGTTCCGCTCGCGAAACTGCTCAAAGGCCTGGACGGTCCGACCGATGCCTTTCCGTTTTGAATCGAGCCGTCCAACGAAAACGAAACACGGTTCCTCAAGGACTTCGACCGGCCCTGGCGTAAACCGGCTGGTATCGACCCCTTGCGAGATTACCGGGGCGATCGGGGGAAGCGCAACCCGTGCCTCAAACCGGGCCTTCAAGGAGTGGGAATTGAAGTAGGCAACATCGCTAGCTCGAACCGAGAGCCGCTCGAGCCCTCGGCCGATTCGTCCTTTTAGGGCGCCGAGACCACTCGATAAAGTCGGGTCAGAAATCGGTTCACCAACGATTCGGAGAGCGACGCTGGCGGGCCCACTCGCCATTGCTACGGGCGCCATTTCATAGTGAGACCAGACATTAGTCAAGATATCTATGTCGTAATCGCGAACAACCTTCTTCGTCGTCTGGTATAGCCATGGAGCCTTCAACAAAGGATTATCATGGGATGGTGCCGGAACTCGGTGGGTCGTGACGCCCGCTCGCTCAAGGATATCCGCGTTCAGTTGTCCGCTGTAGACGGCGTGAAAGGAGATCGGTGCCTCCGAACAGACTCGGGCCATCCGTTTGACGGGGAGTGTCGCAAATCGCGAACTGTCCGCTTCGACCGGTGAGCAGTAAATGAAACAGACCCGTGTCTCGGGCGGCATTCGATCTATTCACCCAACACAATATCGATAATTTGCTTTGCGGCGGTTCCGTCACCGAACGGATTTACCCAGTCATTTGGTATGTTCCACATTCCTTCGACATGGGAGAGAACTTCGTTGGGGTCGGTTCCTGCAATGACGTTCGAGCCAACATCCACAGTTTCGGGACGTTCTGTGTTTTCTCGTAACGTCACACAGGGTGTACCAATGATACAGCTTTCTTCTTGTACACCACCACTATCGGACAGGGTAATTTCTGCCTTGTCGATCAACTGAAGGAAATCCAGATAGCCGACTGGTTCGATCAGGTGAAGGCCGTCTATAGCGTTGGTGGTCTCCTCAAGTTCGAATTGTTGGAGACGTTTTTTAGTGCGCGGATGAATCGGATACACTACTTCGACCTCGTAGGATTCAGTGAGGCGTTGGATGACTTCTATCAGATCGACGAGTGTCTCACGATCATCAACGTTCTCCTCACGATGGGCTGTAAAGAGAACAAACTCTCCGGCGTCGAGATCCTCAAGAATAGTGCTCTTCTTCCGGCTAATATCGATATTCCTCTGGACTGCATCTACAACAGTATTACCCGTCACGTAGATGTTGCCTTTGACGTTGTCTTCTGCGGCGTTTCGTTTCGCTTGCTCTGTGGGCGCAAACAGGAATTCGGAGATGTGGTCGATGATAACTCGATTATGCTCTTCGGGCATCCGCCAGTCGTCACTACGCAGTCCCGCCTCGACGTGGCCAACATTTAGTCCGAGCTTTCGTGCCGCGAGTGCGCCGGCGAGATTGAAGTTCGCATCACCACAGACGAGGACGTTCTCGGGCGTCTCCTCGAGCAGTATCTCCTCAATACCTTCAAGCATTAGTGCAGTCTGTTCTCCGTGGAACTCCGTGTATTCTACACCGTCGATGTGATGTTCTGGGTAGTCCAGACCCAAGTCGTTGAAGATATTGTCGTCTAACTGCTCGGAGTAATGTTGTCCAGCATGTATAGTAAACGACTCACAGGGCCGGTTTGAGAGCTCCTGTATCAATGGACTCATTTTTATAATTCCGGGGCGGGTACCGACGATTATACACGTCTTGTTCGGAACCGGCTCCCTGAGAAATTTTGAATCTGCCATCAGATACCGGAAGTTTTGAATGAAGGTCTAAAAACATTTCCTATTTCAAATAGGCAGTGGTTCGTTGAGCGTGTAAAATGAGGTAGTGTGTTTTTTGTGCTATTATTTGCCAGAAATCATCACATTCTCCGGATGTAGTGTCCGGATGATTTGAGTCTTGTGAGCGTGAGCGGATACCGCTGCGACTAATTGAGCCACAGTCCCGGCGACCAACAAGCCAGACCAGTGTCTTGTTCGTCTACGTGCAAAGTCATGAAGTTAGGTGGAAGTACTAACCATTGTGGCTTCAAAAGCTTCCAGAAAGCGTCGTTCCTCAAACTTCCAGTTGTATCTCTCTTTGAAGGCCGAATATCCGTTTTGTCCCAATTGTTGTCTCTTTTCATCCTGTTCTACAAGCTCAATGAGGGCACTAGCTGCATCATCTGGATCAGTAGGATCGACTGCAAGCCCAGCTTCGGTATCACGTATGAGGTGACCGATTCCAGGGAAATCGCTGATAACAACCGGTATCTGGGCGGCCATATACCGGAATAGCTTTGAGGAAGCCTTTGACTGGCGATTCCAAAACGTCGGTTGATACAATTGTAGAGCGATATCCGATACATGCAGATACGGTTCGACCTCATCATATGGGATAAAGCCTGGAAATTCGATATCTTCTTCCAGAGCAGCTGGAATCAATCGGTTCAATTTTCGAGCCGTTTCATGGGAGTGCCCACCGATGAACACAAATTTCGTAGGTTTATCTACTTTCTCTAACGTCTGTACTGCGGCTTCTACCATCTCGCAAGCACCTTTATGAACAGAGATGCCCCCGACATATAGGACAGTAACCCTCTCGTTACCTTTGGGTTTTAAATTCGATCGATTAATCCCTTCACGAAGTCGAGGTACATTCCAAATAGTAGCAACTCTGGTATCGACATCCGCAAATCGCTGTTCCAGAACATTATCCGCTGAAGGAACAACAAAAACGCCATCAGACAACGATGCTAGCCAACGCTCAAACCGAACTAGTTGTCGACCGAAGAACTTAGTTCCGACTGGTACTGCACCAGAACGCTCGAATTGATATCGATAGTCCTCGAAAGCATCGTATGTGAGAGAAGTCTCTTTGAGTGATGACAGCACTACTCCAGAGAGGAGACTGTATATCCCAAAGCAATGAATTGAATCAACCTCGTCTTCAGATAGCCCTTTAGCGATTAATACAAGTAGAATCCATAAAATCACGAAGGGTTTTATTGGTGCAAAGTTTGGCCATGGTGTCCGAAAGCGGCGTATTTCGGCGCCTTCGTAGGTCTCCGTTTCGGGGAGGTCACTCCGGGCCGCACAGAGTACCGTTACATCGTGTCCAGCACTACTCAAAGACTCAATTTGTTTGTATCCTCTTGGGAAGAGTTCGAACCCACGGTGAAAAAGACAGAGTATCTGGGATGGGTTTTCTGCCATAATGGCAAAAATAGTGTTAGGTGTATCTATTTTTCGAAGTTGCCAAGCAAGTGAAAGTGGTCAGTTGTAGCGATCCAAACAGAACAGCCAATGGGAGTTTTGCCGTGAGCCGGACCACGGATCGATAGTCGAAGCAATTGTCGCAATGGTGTCGGGGCCGACACATATATCTGGTAGAATTTCAATCTATTAGACACGCAATTCGAGTCGGGGGACTCGAGATCACAAAAGGGGGCTATCAATGGAAATCATAGACGAAATAGGACGAATTGGAGGGGTAATCAACGTAATCGACGTACTGGTTATTCTGTTTACGACTGCTGTCGCTGTCGCGGGCTTAACACTAATTGAGGCGGGAACCCTCGCCATTGCAGTTACCATCGGACTGGCCTGCGTTGTGGTATTTGCATTCGCCTGGACAGACGATCCAACGGTGGAAACCGTACACGCGACGCTCGACCTCGGGACTCAACCACCAGTTGTTGCTCAACGAGTAGTCGATGGCGAACTCGATATCTTCGTTACCGATACGTTTGTCACACCAGCCGACACTGGCGACGGTATCAGAACGATCGTCCGCACGCAAGTCGATAGCCGATCATATCAAGAGACCCCCAACACAGGAGTCAATCAATCGTTCCCGATGCCGAGATAACAGTCCAGTCCGGTGATCGGGCCATAGAGGCGACTATCGTCGACGTAGGTGGTGAGCCAAATCTCGGTCGATCGACCCGAGAGTTAGCGGTGACTACCGAGGTCCCTATCGATATTGCACACGAGACCAAGTCGGGCGACGAGTACGTCGTCGCTGGACGCACGGTTGCCACAATCGAGCGCGTCAACAAGTACGGGACCGCCGACGCCGATCGAGTAGAGGTCGTCGCCGGATTGACTGTCGATACGCTGGCCGAGAACGAGACGCAAACGTTCGCAGACAAGTCACTCCGAGTGGGTGAATCCGTTCGGTTCCGAACGGACGACTATGCGTTTACGGGAACCATCGTCCGCGTCAATACTCTCGAAGAGCGCGGGAAACCGGTCACGCAGCTCATTCGTGCCGATGGCACGGATCTACCGCCAGAATGAAAAGTGGCGCTGAAACCGGGACTCGAAGAGACGTTCGACGGGGAAACAAACGCATGTATTCGCTCGATCGAGACGCCGGACGACAGCACAGCAGGCGCTGGGCTGTGTGCCGACGGTGGGAACGATCTCGTGCTGACAATTGAACTCGCGGCCCGAGAAACGGGGTCCGGGCTGCAGTTCAAACGTCGACCACTCGAGATCGGGGCGACGATCACGCTCTCACTAGGGACGATGACCATTAGCCCAACAGTCGTCTCCCTTGAGTGAGTAGATTACACAAATATTAACTGACCGAATTGTTCGTGTTTCTTGAACGCAACCCGTACCCTATATGGTCGTTCCCACAGATGACGAGTTCATCATATCTTCAGACAAATGGCGACGTTGTTAGTCCAGCCCCGATAATCACGCCACTGATGATCACCGGATTCTTACAGTTGCTTAGATCAAGAACAGCGTGTGACACAGACCCTCGTGATCAGGATGGAACGCGGTATTGGATGAGGTAGCTAACGTGATTCTCTGGCCGGTTTGCCATCACCCGATCATACAGAGTAAACAGGATGTGAATCGGGAGTATGGTGGTGTAGCCTGTCGGCCCGGGGAAGCTTGTGAGTCTCTCTAATTCCCACCTTTCGACGCTTGTTATGTCCGAATAGGTTCCCCATTTGTACTGGGTTGGAAACCGATCTTCCTCGTGGTCCTCTACCCCCTGGAACTTGAACCAGAGCTGATGAAACCAGAACGGCGTCAAATCGGCAATTCTGGCGTAGTAGTGGCTCGGATTCGGAATCAGGACGACGAACGAGCCCCCAGGGCGGAGGACGCGGTCGATCTCTGCCAGCGCCGCGCTCGGGTAGGGAAGATGCTCGAACACGTACTCAGAAAAAACAAGGTCGAACTTCTCATCGGCAAACGGGAGCCGCTGCCCGTCGCCCGTGATCTTTGTCATCGTTTTGTTCTGCTTGAGCCCGTTCGTATCGGGATCGAGAGCGACGACTTTACCTTTCCGTTCGAGTTGCTGTCCCAGTTCATGGCGATCACGGCCTGAACCGAAGTGAAGCGCCCGCTCGAAGTCGATTGAGTCAACCCACTCTTTGTAAATGTCTCTCGGGTTCTCAGCAGGGGGTGCTAATATCTCGTCAACTCGAGAGTTGAATCGCACCATCGCAGACCTTACATTCATTTCCCGACAAATCCATTCGAAGACAATATTAATCTTCTGGAGTTTAGGTGGTGCTGCATTTGGAATGGCAATAGCATTCGAGGCCCCCGAAGGATCGAAGTTTGTGTTAGTAAACTCGGTTTCCAGTGAATCGAGTTCCGTACACGTTTGTTTCCAACCCAGGGACGAGCTATAACGTTTCACACGTTGAAAGTGCGGGTTGACCGTTTTCATAACTCGTGGGTTAGCAGTCGGGCTAGCGTGAGAAATTGACGTGAACAGTTCCTACACTACTACAACACACAACGACTGCATTAGCCATTCAATGGACAGACAGCAGTGGAGGTGCTAAACTAGTCAGCGCCGTTGTTTCGATAAGGTCTGTAGCGCTACCGATCACTCCTCAACAACCGTCTCCCCCTCAAGCACGTTAGCTTCCGTAACCGTCACTTCCTGACCACCAACCGTGTACTCTCCGGCGTAGGGAACAGTGACCTCGAGCGTACCATCCGATCCGACCTCCACATTACGCTCGTAGACCAGTTCCGCACCGCTCACGGTCACCTCAGTTCGTACAGTTACCGTCTCTCCTGGTTCGTCGGTGGCATTGATCGTCGCTCCCGGCACGACGGCGAAGGCGGCCGTCGACTGCTCGTCATCCACGTACAGCAGCTGATAGTGGGCAAGCGGTTCCTCTCCAGTTCCGAGATCCTCAAGCAACTGATGCTGAGCGCTCGCGGCAACGGGCGGGCTGTTGAGGGCCTCGAGCACAATGTACCCTACTCGCCCCTCGAATTGGCCGTAGTACCCGTCGGGATCGATACTGGAACTGAACTCCCCATAGTTCCTCCGAGCGTAGTTGTAACTCTCCGCTTCGCCGCTGACGAAGTAGTTGTACACACGGTTTTCACCCCATGCGCTCAGGACGAAGTTCTCGGGATAGGTGCGATTCCACTCGGTCGCGTGTTCGTCGATGGCCTGGGCGGCTGCGTACTCGGACTCGCTGTAGGTTATCTGGCCCGACAGGCCGGGAACGAAGAGCAGCCCCATGCCACAGACGAGCAAGCCAATGCCAAGGAGGTAGGCCACCTGCTGCCGTTCGGGGAACGACATTTTCTCACCGCCGTCAGCAGCGACTCGTCGATCCTCGGTCGACCGAAACGGCACCGGCCGTCTGGAGAGATCGATCGCCGACAGCAGGTAGACGAAACCCAGCCCGCCTAGCACGGCGATGGGGATCATAAACTGGGCGGCAAAGCGAATCTGGATGCCGGCGAGCACCATCAACACGGCGGCGTACACCGTGAGCAACAGCCACGCCGGCTCGTACCGACGGGTGCACAGCCAGACCGCCCAGCCCATCACGGCGACCCCGAGGTAGAAGCTGATCCCGAGCTGGACCAGCGGGCCGAAGAGCACCATGTACTCCGGCGTGAACAGCGACACTGACTCCGTGTACCCCTCGCGAAGCAACAAGTCGTCGGCTCGAGCCTGTGCGTCCGCCCAGTCGGCGGGCCGAAACCGCCGGAACAGGTAGATTCCCAGCGCAGTGATGGCAGCCTCGAGGGCGACCATCCCGCCGACGTGGAGGTCAAGAGTTCGCCACAGCTCACCGAGGCAGACCACACAGAGGGCGCCGCCGAACACCATTGCCGGGGTGAGCGCGACGAATCCCAGCTGCCAGTCCCAGGAGACGTACAGCCACGCCGACAGCGCGCTCCCAATCCCGAGTCCAACAAGCAACGGTAGGTTGGCGAGCGTCGGCGAGACGCCGTCGCGGGCATCGAGTGCCGCCCGGAAGCCGACGTAGACCGCCAGCGGCATGAACAGCAGCGATGAGCCACCCCAGAGGTGGGCCGAAATCCCGAGCGTGAACCCCAGCACGAGCGCCCAGACCCACGTGATCGGCGAACGGAGATGCCCGCGAATCGCTTCACGTGTTCCTGCCCGCTCGCGTCGACGCGTCAGATCCACTGCGAGCCACGCTAGCGCCAGCAGCGTCACGCCGAGCCAGAAGTACTGGTGGAGGCGGTGCTCGAGGAAGCCGACCTGCGTGTACACTGCGTGGACGGGGGCGACCGCCAACAACACCACCGACGCGATGCCCACGCGGGGGTCACGTGTGACGACGACGGCTAGGGCGTATACCACGACGCCTAACGCCAGCGTCGCGACGACGGGGAGCCAGGCGGCCACAGTATCGGCGGCCGCCTGGTCACCACCGAGCAACGCCGCGAACCACCAGTTAAGGGCGTGCGTGAGCGGCCGTCGATTCGTCGCCCCTTGGGGCATCTCGGCGAGTAAGCCAACGTTCATCGGATTCGTCGATTGGGACAGCAATTCGTCCATCCAGTAGCGGTAGTAGTACGGATCGTTCCCCGGCGACACCACGTCCTCGCCCCGGAACACCGACCCATACTGCGTCAACCGCATCGCGAACAGGAAACACAGCGCGCCGACCAGCCCCGCGAGCGCTCGGACGTCACCCCAGACGCCCAGCGTCGGCGACCAGTCCTCGAGGTCAGGCAACGCAGGCCCGGACCCAGTTGTGACGCCCTCGCCGTTGATCGCCGCCCGGACATCCTCGCGGTCGGCAACCTGGTACTCGCCATCGGTTTTCTCGACGATCCCGCGCGAAACCAGTTCGCCGAAGGTTCCAGAGTCCACGTCGACGTCCTCGAACGTCCAGGTCTCGAGCCGCGAATCCACCTCGAGAACGGTCTCGAGCGCCTGCACACCGCCGTCGCGGTCCTCGAGGAATTCGGTGGTCGCCTCGTGGACAGCGACGCGGTCGTCGTCAGCCATTGGACCAAAGGTGAGTGTCGTGTGTGATGACTGTTTCGTTCTCCCTAGGTGTTCCCCGGTTCAAGACTCAGAGGCGAGAAAACCATCTCGGGTAACGCTCCCTGTGGGGTGGAAGAAGGAATACGATTTCCTGTTTTATCACCGTGCTCGCCATTCCGAGTGATGAAAGTTCTGGTTATGGGCGGAGCGGGGTTCATCAGCGGCCACATCGCCGAAGGATTGGCTGGCCGCGGTCACGGCCTCACAGTACTCGACACCTCGAGCCCTACTACGATCCCGGGATCAAAGAGCACAATATTGACGCAGCGAAGTCGGCGAGATCATGAACGTGGGCTCGACGGACACCATTGACGTCCTCACCCTCGCGGAAGTCATCCGCGAGGAAATCGATCCCAGCCTCGAGCTCGAGTTCACTGACCCGCGGGAGGGCGACGCCGAGCACACCCACGCCGACATCTCGAAGGCCAACGAACTCCTCGGCTACGAGCCGAGCGTCGACATTCGCCAGGGCGCCGCCAAATTCATCGACTGGTACCGGGAGAATCGGGCGTAGTACGACCCGCTCGTCCGGTCGTCTTGAAGAACGATAATACGTCGAACGAACCCGATCGTCACTCCGTTTCGTCGGCGTCCTCGAGGCGACGTTCGAGTAGATAGCCGAGTCCTCCCATGGTTCCGACCGCGCTTACGATCCCAAAGCCGGGCATTCCGTCTTCAGTCTCACGATCGTCAGCACCACCGGAGTCGGACGAATGGTCGTTCGGAGAGTCGTTGCTCGGTTCAGGGGTGTCGTCATCCTCGTCAGTATCGTCACGTTGGTCTTCGTCATCCGTCTCGTCGTCGCCCGTTTTGTCCTCGTCATCCGTCTCGTCATCGTCGCCTGGTTCGTCCGGTTCATCCGACTCATCCTCACCATCCGGTTCGTCGTCGGAGACCAGGGCGACCGTTCGCGACACGCCGCGTTGATCCAGTTCGATAAGATAGTCGTACTCGTCGGGCTCGAGGTCGCTCGTATCGAGCTCGAACTCGACTGTCTTCGACGAGCCAGGGTCGAGGGTAACTGCGATCGACTCGACCACCTCCTCGTCGAACGTAAGTGCGACGGCGTCGTCCTCTGTGGTGGCGCCGTCGTTCGTCACGGTAACGGAGACGACGAACGGATCGCCGGGTTCAATCGACGCAGGCGCTTCGACCGCCGCGATCCTGAGACGACTCTCCCAGCTAAGCATCGGATACCCGTCGGTCACGGGCCAGCTCGAGTCGAAGTCGAAGCCATCCAACTCATGGGCCGCGGCCTCACCGGTCAATTCTTCTGTCGACAAGCCGGTACCACCCCCGATCGACGTATTTTGTCCGGTCGTGTCCTTATCCCAGTAGGAATCGACGATGGTCGGATCGCTTCCGGTCGCGATCAGGCCACCGCCGCCTGAACTGTCGAAGGTAGCCGCTGCGTACGACTCGACGAGCATCGCGTCGAACGCCTCGTGGCCGATCAGCCCGCCGACGGCCGACGGACTCTCGAGGTGGCCGAGCACATAGCATTGGGAGATCGAATCGCCCGAACTCTGTCCGAGGAGGCCGCCGACTTTGCGGTCGCCGACGACCGTTGCATCGATAACGACGCGGTCGATTTCGATCTCGCTCGAATCGTTAGGGCCGGTCATCGTTCCCCCGACGAGTCCCCCGATATCCGACTCGCCTGCAATCGTTCCGGACACGCGCACTTTCGAAACCGTCCCCAGTCCGTAGCCAACTCCGACGACACCACCGACGAAATCACCGCCAGTGACGGTTGCATCGACCAGGCGGAGATTCCGGATTTCGCCGCCGTGCAGTTCGCTGAACAGCCCGACGGCGTCGGCTGCCGAGTCAATCGTCAACCCACTGATCTCATTACCGGCCCCATCGAACACGCCCGAAAATGAATTTGCTGAACGACCAAGCGAGAAGAAATTCGTGTAGCTCGAGAGGTCGATAGCGGACGCTAGTTCGTAGTGTGCATCCATCTCGAAGTGAACGTACGCCAGTTCTCGACCGTTCTCGATCCGATACGGCTCCTCGCTCGTCCCATTGCCGAGCGCCGGTCGTTCCGCGATGACCACAGCGGCTGCGTCGGATTCACCTTCCACGCTGGCCGTGACGGCGAGTTCGTCCGCGTCCGTGGACGAATCTATTTCGATGACCGTAGACACTGTCCGGTACTCGCCGATTTCGAGCGCAATCGGCTCCTCGCTCACGACGTCACCGTCGATCGAGAAGGTGACGAGCGCCCCGTCCAGATCGTCCGGATCGCCGCCCAGCGTTCGAACTCGTGCGTCGACAACGACCTCGTCACCGCTCAGGACGGCTGGATCGGCGGTCGTTTCGACCGAGACCGCCGGGTCGTCCGGCACACCGATCGTCTCCGTGTCGACGGCGATCGGATCGATGCCGTGGGGGTCGTCGTCGACGATCCTCGCTACGACCTCCCTGGTCTGTTCGAAAGGAACGCCGTTTGCGTCGGTGGACACCTCGAACGTCTCGCTCCCGTCCTCACCGGGTTCCAGCGCCCGCATCACGGACGCCCCGCCTTGCTCGGTGTCGAGCCGGAGCGTTGGCGTCTTCACCGGGTCGTACGACGCGGCGAGTTCGTACTCGACAGTCACCTGCGATTCGCCGGCAACCGGCGCCTCGACGAGTTCAACCTGACCCACGACCGTGGCCGTCTCGCTGGCCAGTGCCTGCTCGAGATCGGTCTGTCCGGACTCTAATAGAGCGACGTCGATCGTATCACCCGCGACCAGGGACTCTGTCAACTCGAGCGTCGTCAGTAACTCCTCCTCAGGCTCGAGTGCCGCCGGGTCGACCGTACTGTCGCTCCCGGTCTCGTCGAACACGCGGACGTCGTGGGTCGACGATTCGGTCGTCAGCGCGTGCACGTGAACGGTCGTCGCGCCGATAGCCGGTGGGGTTGAGAACGCGACGGAGTGCGGAACGACGCGCTTTCGGTGAAAGGCGACGATCTCGGAGTCGATCGATCGATGACCAACGTTCGGATACGTCGTCACTCGGCCGGTCGCATCGGCCTCGTCGTAGACGGACTTACAGAACGGCATCCGATCTTCCTGCATGTGCTCGCCGTAGACGTCGAGCGCGATTTCTTGCTGTCTCGAGTTCCACGCGTCGCCGTACGGAATCGTATCGTTCTCATCGTCGCCACCCATGTAGACCAACTGGGCCGTTTCCGCCCAGGCCCCTTCGTCGAACTCCTCGCCGACGAGTGACGTAAGGTCGGCAATGCCGATTTGGTAGTTCAGCGTGTGGTTGCTCGCTTCCGACAGTGGGAGGATCGCCGTTCCATTAATCCCACCAGCAGTGACGGATCGAACCAGTTCGGGATGCAGTGCCGTGAATCGGTTGACGAAGTTCCCGGACGCCGAAAACCCGTTCATGAGGATATCGTCGGCGACCGGAATCAAGTGATCCGCGAGTTTCGCCTTCGCGTCCTCGATCATACTGATAAGTTGGAGGTCGACGCGGTGGAGGTCCCCGGACTCGATCTGCATCGTCTCGGTGTCGAGCGCGTGGACGTAGTGCGTCCAGTCGACCGGTTCCGAACGAGGGCGAGGAAACACCGGGACGAGCATCGGAACGCCGAGCGGATCGCTGAGCGCGGTCGATCGCCACTCGATCAGTCGCTCGGCCGATTCTCGATGAACCTCGAAGTCATCAGTATTTCGTCCAGTGTTGTTCGGTTCGACCAGAATCGGCCGCTCATGATTGTCGTCAATCGCAGGTGCGTAGAGGTAATACGGATAGTTGAACCCCGCATCCGGATCCGCCTCCACGAACGAGATGTCTAGTTCAGGCGAGACGGCCCCGGTCTCTCCGGTCGCCGTTCCGCTCGTGAGCACGCAGGACGCTAGCACCGTTCCGGCGCCGGTCGCTTTGAGCATGTCGCGACGGCGCATCCGAGGACCTGTCATCGGCGCACCCCAAACCGGCAATAAACGGCGTCAGGTCGCAGTTTGCCAAAGTCACAGTTCGTCTCATACTCCCTTTGTTCGTTCATTGATTATTCCCTTCTTCTTTCATTTATGCTTAGTTCTGGCGGTCGTCGTTACCGAGGCTGATTTTGGTCACAAAGGATGGATCAGAGGTGGGGTTGGCAAACGGCAAGGGGTTACTCGACGTCACCCTGGGGTCATAGCATCGAGTACTACTGGGTGACGACGCTCCTGCTGGAGTGCATATAAGAGGAAGTTGCCGTCTACAGCGGCCACAAAAAGCTTGTATGACTTTACCGACGAGAGGATGGATTTCCACCCGAACCTCTCCACGGAGGTCCAAAAGAAACTCTGGGACCTCGGTGAATCACCGTATTGGCCAGAGCGCCTCAATGGTCATAACCACGGCAACTGTCCGGAAGAAGTGTGTAGAGGTGGCCTATAGACGAACCTAGGAGGAGATCCTGGGGTGGGCGATTATCGCTCGAGATGGCGTCCAGGGGTAGAGGTAGGCGCAAGCAGGACAAAGAGAGTGACCCGAAAAGAGAAAGAAATTACGCTCTCAAACGTTCATAATCGGTTTCCGTCTTGCGTTTTCTGGGTTGGCAGTAACCAGGAAGAGAAACACTATGAAGAGCGTCTCAGATCCAATCCAAGAAATTGGATTCGGTGGTTTAGAGCCTTCTCTGCAGGGATCTCACTCACCCACTCGAGTCGAACGTGTAGCCGTCCAGTACACGACTCGAAAGTTCATAATCGGTTTCCTGCTATCGGTTTTGGGGTGCTAGACCGCATTGGAATTACCGAAGAGACCGAGACCGTTCTCGAGAAGGAAAACACACCCGAGAGCGCGTCTCGAACCGATTATGCACGTTTAACGCCTCGAGTCCTGCATCTACGCAGCGAGTACCGATCACGAAACGGGACTCGCTCGTCCACTAACCTCGACAATCATCAAAACACACGCGAACGCCCCCTAATCGCCTCGAGAGATCCCTTACTCGTCGATTGGGTCACAAGCCATACGCTCGAGTGAGATCCTTATCGTGCAATCCTTCCTAGACTATCTCATAATCGACTCTCGAAGAGAGACCAAACCTATTCTTCCGGACGTAAAACCCGATTATGAGGCATCTGAAACGCGATTAGCACGTATTGTTGTAACCCTCAGAGATAACAAGAGTTGTCTGCTGAATACAGAGGATATAGTCAGCCCATCGACCTTGTTTAGTTCATCCACACTGAGCAGAGTCAACGGACACACATGGATACGAATGTACCGATCCCAGGAGAGGTCTGTAGAGGCGGTCGCACCGATGAGCGACCACACCGTTATCCGAATCGATCTCCTATTGCACGCGATGGCAGATGACAAACAGGGCCGAGACAAACAAGCAGATGACGAAGAGCGACGCCAGCAAGAGCGAGAAGTTGAGGAAGCACGTACCCGGGCCGATGAGGCTGAACCGATACCCAACGACACTGTTGAGCAGCTTGATGACCTAGATGAAGCACTTGAAACCCATGACTATCCAACCACGACGAATGACTTGATCGAGGCCTACGGCGACTATGAAATCGAAACGCAGGACGGGTGGGAATCCCTTGATGAAGTGCTTGGCCCAACCGACAACCAAACGTACGTTTCCGCCGATGACGTTCGAAGCCGGATACTGGGACGCATACGTCGCTGATGAATACGCCCCAATCACCCGCGCCTCGCCAGTCGGGCATTCCTGGCTCTAATACGCACCTCCTCTGTTCTGAGCGATCACCACCTTCGAAACCCGAACTGAATCTCGTACAACATTCTCGCCCTGTACTGAGCGATCCCCGGCTCTCGTAGATCGCCTGTCATCTCGTGCGACATTCGTGCCCTGTATTCAGCAGCGTCTGAATTACCTACTAAAATGCCACCAGGACAGGCGTGCTGTATATAGAGTAGACATGCCTGCGATAACGTCCTCCGGGTAATCGTTCCCGAATGTGAGAGGCGATCAAGACGGGCTTTCCTCTTCGTGCCATCGCTGCATGTGCTCGGCGTGGGTATCGAGGTACGCACCGGCTTTGAAATGCGCGTCGTAGTAGTCCGTGTCAATATGGTGTGCCTGGACGCAACCGGGCAGCACCATCGTCGGCACCGTCCCCGGGAACTTCCCGTGTTTGTCGTAGACGTACTGGGCGATCTCGCCGAGGCACTCGACCGTCTCGTCGCCGTATGGCTCGATCGAGCGTTTCACCGCTTCGCTGTCCTCCCACGGACCAGACGTCGCCGGGTCGTAGGTTCCGCCCGGTCCGAACTTCCGCTCGACGAGTTCGTCGACCGCCGCGTGCATGTCTGAGTAGTAGGGTGGACAGAGGCCCTCGTACCGGTCGTCGAGGCCCACTGGATTCGGTGCGGTCCAGTCCTCATCGTCGACGAACCGGAACCCGAGCCCGTCGAGATCGTCACGCATCGGGGCACCGAACAGGCTCAGTTCGTTGATCCCCGCGAAATACAATCCGCCAAGTCCCATCGCCTGCATCGTGAGCACCATGTTGTGTGCCATGAACGCCAGCTCGGCACAGTTCTGTTCTAGGGTGGCGCGTTCGAGGAAGGACAGCGGGAACGCCTTATCGGCGTCTAACAACCCCGATTCGATGTACGGCCCGAGGTCGCCGGCCGGTTCACCGATCTCGTCATCCATGATCACGTAGCCGTTCTCGACGAAAAGACAGAGGAGCGCCAGCATCTCTTCGCTGGCATCGCCGACGGGCATGAACAGCGTTGACCCCGGCGTATTGGTCCACCAGTGGTTCGGTTCGAGGATGTGGCCGGACTCGGCGGGGATGTCCACCCGCTCGTCGTCGAGTTTCTCAGTGTGCGCTCTGGCCACTGCCATAATGCGTTCGGCGTCGTCTTCGAGGTCCATTGCCTCGCGGAGTCGGCTCGGTTCGACGCTCCGGGTGTTCGTTAGGTATGTGCCGTCGTCGTCAGTGTAGAACAGGACCGGTGTGCCGATCCCGGCCGCCGTCGGTGCCGTTCGACCGGTCAACCGAACTGAGAAATCGGTGTGCTCGTCCGGCCGATGCGGACCGAACGGAATCCCGTAGTTCCACCCGCTCACCCCGATCCCGGCAGCGACGAGGACCGATTGCTCGAGGTCGGATAATGGAAGCGGGTCGGCGTCCGATTCGAACGCCAGCGGCCCCGAGGGGATCGACAGACCACGACCGAACCGACGGGACCGTCGCCCGAAAATGGCCTCAAGCAGTGGATACTCTAACAGTTCGATAAGGGATTGTGTGGTGTCAGGCATGATGACTCCTCAATGGGTTACCAGACATCGATTGTAGTGAGAGCACTTGCAGGTCTGGCGATGTTCTGTCTGCCATGGGTTAGTTGACCTCTATTCTACTATGGGAACCAGTCACATAACGCCACCCCGTGAAACATTTGCAAGGGTTGAACAAGATGCCTGTTTGACTAGGGAAACGGTGTGTTAGGAATCAGTCCGCTACTGAACGAAATGGGCCTACTATCCAGCAGTTGCTGAACGTCCTGCTCAGATTCTGTCAGAAGGCGCGTGCTGAATACTGAGGATGAGTGCAGCAACGTAGTATCTGCAAGCGGTGTCGCTCTCGGCAAATTCGTCATCGGTTGTCTGCGACAATCGGATGAGACGAGAGCGATTCGTCTCCCTCTATCGTCGCCTACGAGATGAATTCCTTGATAATCCGACCTTCAGCTCGATGGAGGACACCACTAGCCGCCGATTGATTGACCCCCAACGTCTCTGCAAGTTCGACGAGCGTACAGCCGCGGGGACTGTCGTAATAGCCCCGTTCAACCGCTTCAGTGATGACCTCCCGCTGGCGCTCGGTCAGAAGTCCGGTCGAGTCGTATGATTGGGTTACCGACAGTATCTCATACGGAATGTGAGCCGCTGCTAGCTCGGTAGTTAACTTCGACAACTGCTCCTGTGAAGCAGTTTGTACACCGGATGCCCATCCGTCTCGGATGATGAGCGGAAATCGCGGAAGGATCTCCATCGAACGTCTCGCCTCATACGTTGCCGGCATCGGAAACACCAACTGGATCAGCACCATCCCGTCGTCGGAATGGAGCACTTCGTACGTGCGCACCTCCGGCGCGTCGTCGAACCGGCGAACGATGGCGTCCCCATCCGATGTCGTTACTTCGATCAGCTCGAGCACGCCATCGTCTACAGGCTGGCTCGTCAGAATCTTGAACTCGGCGTCCGAGAAGTCGGTCGAGACACCAGCCAGCCAGTTGTCGTCGTCTGCCCCGATCTCGACTTTCAGGTGTACACGGACCATACCACTGGAGTTGGCTGGCGAGTGGCTTAACAGACTGCGTAGTGACTTAAAAAGGCGAATATATTCACGGAGAAATCCGTCGTCTCAACACGCGTAGCAAACCCGTGCCTCTCGTCGGAAAGAGGGACGGAACGTTATGACTGAACACTCGTCCGAATCGCGTAAGGAAAGTAGACTATGAGCACAATTGAAACGGCCATCTTCCTCGTGCAAGGGTTGCTCGGACTCATCATGCTGGCTGCGGGCATTGCGAAGCTAATCGGTATTGACCTCGTGGTAGCGGATTTCGACCGATACAGCTATCCAAACTGGTTCCGATTCGTTACTGGTGGCATCGAGGCTATTGGGGGTCTCGGCTTGCTCGTCGGGCTCGTGTTCGCGCCGATTCTCGCTGTTCTCGGCGGTCTGTTAATCGTCGCCACGATGGCCGGAGCCATCCTGACACATCTCTTCCGGGTTAACGATCCGTTCTGGAGATTCGTCGGGCCAGCGATCTATCTCACCGTCGGCCTCCTCGTGACGAGATTTCACCTGCCGTCGTTCTAGCCATCAAAGTACGAGCAACAGTAGTTGCCCCGGTTACGGTAGGAACGGGAGTCATAGGCACGATTCAGGCAGGATGGTCGTCCTCGATAACTACGCGAGGGTAGATCTCGGTGGGTTCGTTATGGCTTCGGATGCAAGATACGCGCTCTGTATTCAGCAGATACTACACGAGCTACCGAGTCGTTGTCAAGAGAAGCATGCAAGATACAGAGGATGGGTTCAGCAGGAGAGCAATCCGTCGTACGTTCGGCATTCACTCCCCAGCAGAACTACCGAACCGACGAAATCGCTAGCTCGAAAGCCACCTGGCCCCAATTGTGTACCGATTGGATAGAGGAGGCCGCGGAGGTCAATTCCGGGAGCGCGGCTCGACGGGTCAGAGGTCGGTCGTGCCGGCCTGCCCACGAACTGGGCGGTACGCTCGGTAGAATGCCGACCAAACGCAACAGCTGCCCCCTCACGTCGACATCCTGCAGTACTATAGCAGGCGAGTTCGAACTGACCCAGTATGGATTACTACGAGGTCATCCACCGCCGTCGGATGGTCCGGAACTTCCGCGACGAGTCCATCGATGACGAGACGGTCGAACGGATCGTCAGCGCCGGTCTGCAGGGTCCCTCGGCCGGATTCAGTCAGGGCTTCACCTTCCTCGCGCTGGAGTCACCCGAGGACCGCGAGCGTTTCTGGGCCACCAACGAACACAACGCCCAGCCCGAACACGTCCGTCGGGCACCGCTGGTGGTCGTACCGTTCGCCTGCAAGGACGCCTATCTCGACCGGTACGCCGAGCCAGACAAGGGATGGACCGACCGAGAGGAATCGCGCTGGCCGGTGCCGTACTGGTATATCGACACGGGGATGGCCACACTGAATATCCTCCACGCCGCCGTCGCCGAGGAACTCGGCGCGCTGTTTTTCGGCATCCCCGACGAGGACTGGCCAGCGCTGCGGGACGCCTTCGACGTGCCTGAGGCATATGACCCCATCGGCGCGATCGTTGTCGGCCATCCTATGGATGAGCAAATCGAGAGTTCGGCCGATACTCGCCAACGGAAGAACGTCGAGGAACTCGTCCACGGTGGCGACTGGGACAGTCCGTTCCGTTGAGGACCTCTATCCACGAAAATCGGCTCTTGTCAGCATGGCGTTGAGGTGGTGACTGGGAACGAAGGTTGCGATGTGGGCGACCCACTATCAGTTTCTGTAAGATCCGCGCCCTGTATCTTGTAGAGACTCGATGACCTCCCGAGTTGCTGTCAGAAGGAGCGTGCGAGATATAGAGGATAGATCTATCGCGCTGTACCTTCTCGAACTCCCGATTCACTTGGCGAAAAATACTGAAAGGTAGATCGCGTTACTCTCCAGGCGGTTCGAAGACACCGATCTGTTGCAAGAAGCCCAGCATGTCGTTTTGGGCCCACGTCTCGACGATCTGGCCGTCTTCGATCCGGTGGATGTGGTTTCCCTCTACCACGGCCTCCTTCCCCGTCCCTTCGACCCCCATAAACTCGCCTTCGTGGGTGCCGGTGGCCCGATCTCGTCGGACCACCATATCGCCTTCGGCGATCAGGTCTTCGACCCCGCAGTGGATGTCCGCAACCGCGGTTCGAAGCATCGAGACGTATTCTTTGACCGCATCCGGGCCGTGAAGGGGCTCGGGTCTTGCAGAATTATGTTCGACTTAATTGTCTGAAATTATCTCATCGATGAGATCCAGATTCCCCTTGCTAATGACCTCTTCCGGGTATTTACGGACAATCTCCTTGTTTTCCGCTTCCAATGTTGCCATAGTGTCCTCCTCCGTAGCGTCCGCACGACAGTTCTCGCTCCCAACCGCCTTCGATACGAACGCTGTTCGAGAACCACCCCTTGATACATGTTAACTCATTACAAGGGCGGTAGACCAAGGGGGATGAGATGGGAATCACGTTTTGCTGAATACGCGCTCTGTATTCAGGACAGCTGATTAAGCAGATCACTGGCGGAGGGTTTCAACAGAGCCGATTAGTACTGTTCTCGAAGCCAGTCTGCAGGGTAGACAGCGGTCATCCCTGGGGTGTCGAGGCGGAACTGCTGGGGCGGCGTCATCTTGGCGTAGGTCTTCTCCTTGGGAGGGGTGCTGGAGGATCGATAGGCGCAGAAAACTCAGTCGAGAACTTCCATCGCCATCTTGTTTAACTCGCTGATCTTTTCTCGTGCTGTTTCCGGTAATTCTTCTTGTGGCACAGCTAGCCCCGGCTCACCCTCGGTATCAGGATTTCCGACGACGACGCCACCGAGCATCCCCATCGACTCGTGCGGGATGCAATAGTAGTCGTAGACGCCTTCTACTTCGAACGTCTGCTCAAAAGTGGTACCGCTCTCGCTGAGCGTGCCACTATCCCACGATTCCGCGCCATCCGGTATCCGGTCTGGTTTGTCATTGTCAGCGTGGTACGCAGTCGTCGTGTGAGTTCCGCTTTCGAGCGTCCACGTAACGGTTCCACCGGCATTGACCCACACGAGGTGAGGATCGAAATGGTGTTCGGAACCATCGGAATACATCTCCACGGTAACGCTGTCGGACGGTTCTGTAGGGAGTTCGTCATGGCCATGGGATTCATCATGGCCGTCGTCTTCATCGTGTTCTTCGCCATCACCGTGAGTGTGGGATTCGTCGTTGGATTCATCAGTATCGTCAGGTGGGCCTTCCTGTGTGGCTGAATTGTCTGTGCATCCCGCGGTAGCTACAACTGTTGTTGCTACCACGGTCGCCTTCAGGAACCGTCGGCGTTGCGTACGTCGAGTATTGTGTTTCATGCGTTCAAATCACGTATTTTCCTGCTTTCCGGAAACTCCAGGCGTATCGTGCTGGTATTGTCTCCGTCGTTGCAATTGGGAGGTCATCTGGTTCTCCTCGAATCTGGCGTCTGCACTAGAGCGCGACGAACAGGTCGGTGATGTACATCACACCGAGGCCGGCGAGGAACGCCAGCAAGTTCGTCGCACTCCCAACGCGTCCACCTTGCGTGCGGATCATTCCGGCAATCTCCCAATTGACCTGGAGGATCGCCCCAACGCCAATGGCGAGGAAGAACGCCCCGAGCGTGGGCGAGTAGGCAAGGCCGCCGATCCAGCCGCCGAGGATGACCGGCGCACCCGCAATCAGTCCGAGTGCGACAAAGTGATACCAGCTAGGACGCTCGCCACGAGCAACGGGTGCGACGACTGCTGGCCCCTCGGTCACGTTGTGCAACATGAAGCCGATCACGAGAAACGCACCGAGCGAGACTCGTCCGAGCGCGAACGAACTCCCGATAGCGAGCCCTTCAGCCAGATTGTGCAGCCCGATGCCGAGTGCGACGAGGTAGGCGACCCACAGCCCACTACTGGCGCGTGCGTCGCCTGCGGCTGCACGCCCTTCACGCCAGGCGCTGACCGACTGGACGAGCAGAAGCGCCCCAAGGATGCCGAGGACCACGAGGGCAGTCCCTTCGTACGCCCCGGGGATCGCCTCGGCGAGTTCGAACGCTTCGAACCCCGCATCGACCGCGAGGAACGCAAGTACCCCCGCGGCGAACGTGAGCACGGCGTGTAGCCAGCGATTGCTCATCGCCCGAATAAACGGGAACCATAGCATCCCGAGTGCAACCGGGATGACGCCAACGAACACCCCAATCAGCGCGAGCGACCAAAGGACGTCAGTGGTGAGCCCCGGCGTTTCACTCGGTGCGACGATCGTGTGGCCAAATGTCGTCCCGTCGGAGACGACGAGCGCGGTGTGGATATCCCAACCGGGCTGCCAGTGGTACGGCACGACGACCTGTGCACTCTCCATCGGGGCGAGTGTCTGGTCACCGCCAGCGCCCTGAACCTCGAAGTTCCAATACGCGTCGTTGATGAGAACCTGCGAGATCGTAACTGCGTCAGGTCCATTGTTGGTTACGTGTAGAACGATGGTATCCTCACTCGGCAGCGTCGTGTGCGTAATCGTCAGGTCCGGAAGTGGCTCACCGCTCTGAACACCCGCAAGAGGGGAGGTGAATACGAACGCGCCGATAACGAGAGCCAGCAAGACGAGCGGCAACACGGCGACGACCCAGGATGGAAGTCCGAAGGGTCGTACTGATTGTTCGCCGCTCGCCACCCCACCATCGGTCGATTTGGACGAATTTTTGTCGGTCATCTACACCACCTCGAAGAAGCTCATCCAGCCGAGTTCAGCGAACTCGGACTGGTGGGCGTGGAACATGTATAGCCCCGGCTCGTGATCGGAGTAGTCGATTTCGAGGATTCCACGCTGAGCCTGGCACTGCATGATCGTATCCACGTTCTTGAGCGTCGGTTGGAGTGTCGTGCCGTGGTCATAGTAGTCGAAGAACTGCGAATGCGTGTGAAACGAATTGATGGGATCGAACTCGATGACGTTCGAGAGGTACACTCGCTGGAGCTGGTTCCGGTCGATCTGAATTGGGTGTTTAGTTTCGCCAGCTTCCCAGTTGCCGTTCCCGTCAGTACTGCCAACGCCGTAGGCGAACGCCTGCGTGTTGGCGGCGTAGACCTCGTTGTCGCCGTCGAAGTTCGTGTCGAACCCGTTCATCATCATCACCATCTCGTTGACGTCGTCGTTCTCAGCGTACTCGTGATTGCGAGAACGGGCGATTTCGACGAGTTCGTCTCGGTACTCATCGGTAATCGGTCCGTGGTAGTTTACGTACTCGCGTGGATTCTCACGGACGCGGTCAGGGTCTGGATCGACGATGATCGTCCCGTAGAGGCCGCGGTGGATGTGTTCTTTGAGCGGCATTGCGTGGCAGTGGTAGAAATGCATCCCCGTTGGCTGGGCGATCCATTCATAGGTAAACGATTCACCCGGTTCGAGTGCCCCGGGGCCGTTCTGGGGCACACCGTCCATCGTCGGATCGAGATTTCGAAGGTGCGGGTGGATCGTATGGGCGTGGCGACTTCCATTGGTGAACTTCACCCGGATGAGATCGCCTTCAACGACTCGAAGCGTAGGCCCAGGAACCTGCCCGTTGAACGCCCACGCGTCGAACTCGATCCCGGGCGCAATGGTAATCGGGACATCGACAGCCGTGAGTTCGAACTCTCGTACAGTTCGTCCGTCCTCCTCGTAGGCATCTTGTTGAACGTTCTCCTGGCCGTTTCGTCCCGTGTTGAACGCCGTGAGGTACTCGTGTGGGTCGAAGTCAGTGTCCTCGAATTCGCCGACGACTCCGTGTCCGCCGTGTTCATCGTGATCATCGTCCCCCCCACTGCCCGCTTCGCTTCGACCGACCCCGAACGCAGCGCTGCCAGCGACCCCAATACCGCCGAGGACGGAGCGCCGCGTGGCGGTTACATCTGACTGGAGTCGCTCAACCAGTCGTCGTTCGAGTGTTCGCATAATCTCTTCGGCTGTCCCGTAGTCTACAGAGGGCATTCGCTCCTCCACTTCCCCAATCGTGGTTCGGTCATTGCTAGATGATTGCACCCATCCACCCTTAGTTTTGACTGTTCTAAACTTAGTCTTCGTCTAATCTAATAAGGACAGGAGGAGCGTGCTACGCTGTTTATTCATCAACAGGACGGACACGAATTGAGCGGGCTACCTCTTTTGGGACCGAAACGGACTCTGTGTGATTATCCAATTGGAGCGTGATCATACCGAACGGGGCGATTTCGATGATCGTGGCCTGGATTCCGGGTTTGATCCCTATTTTAGTCAGATACGAAAGCGTCTCTTTGTCTTGGTCGCTCACCCGTGTAACCAGCACTTGATCGCCTACTGCATGTTCTATGAGCCTGCGTGACTGATCGATATCCGGGACCGAAAGCTCCGGCCCGGGTATCGGATCGCCGTGTGGGTCTGTCGTTGGTTCATTGAGAAGTTCGGTGAGTCGCTCGGCAAACTGATCGCTGATGTGGTGTTCGAGTCGATCTGCTTCCTCGTGAACCTCACTCCAATCGTATTCGAGATGGTCAGCAAGATACCGTTCCAAGAGCCGATGATGACGAATAACTTCGAGTGCGATTGGTTCACCGGTTTTCGTCAGTTGGACGCCGTGGTACGGTTCGTGTTCGACGAGACCATGATCAGCCAATTTCTTGATCATGCTCGTCGCAGTTGGCGGTTTTACGCTGAGGTATGTCGCTAAATCAGAAGTAGAGACTGCGCCATCCGTTTCCGACTGAAGAATATAGATTGCCTTGAGATAATCCTCCATGCTGTCGCTCAAGATCATCATCGAATATTAGGTGGAGCTAAATTATAAATTGTTCTCCTCAAAACACGCCGTTCTGGATTCCTTCTTTCACTAGATGCTGCCGGCAAAACGGCCTGTATGAACTACCCCACCCTACTCGCTCCCTGTGTTGCTCCTTGAGGAAGGGGACTTAGCGCCAATCGCCAGTTAATACTGCTCCCGAAGCCAGTCTGCAGGGTAGACAGCGGTCATCCCTGGAGTGTCGATGCGGAATTGCTGAGGTGGTGTCGTCTTGGCGTACGTTTTCTCGACACGAGGCTCGCCTTCGATCGGATCGTTGAGCGCAGAAAGCACCTTGTGACCATCGGCCTGTTTCATAACAACCCAGATAGCCTCGTCGGGCTCGCACGAAGCCATCTTATCGAAGTCTTTGGGAACCGCCCTATGATAATCGTTGTTGATCCGTTCGACTTCGGCGGTGACGACGATCTCGCCATCGGTGTCGACACCTGCGAGGTCAAGTCGATGTTGGTCGTCGAGGTCGTAGTATGGAATCACCTCCGTGACGCTCGAGTCAGTGCTCTGGGCGTACACCGCCTCGAGATACTGGCGAGTCACCTCGATGCCGAAGACGTGCTGGCTGGACTCTTCGAGGTCGCCAGCGCCGTGGCCATAGTCGACGCCGAGGCGATAGCTCTCCCCGATGGCGTCGCGACCGTCCGATGAAACAGTATAGAGTCGGTGTGGATGGTCGGTATCGTGACGAAGGACGTCTGCCTCAAGCAGTGGCGTGATGTCGTCGTTGTCGATGCCGACGTACTCCTGGAGCCTGAGCATCGAATCAGAGAGGATGTCGTACTCGAGTGGATCGTATCGCAGCTGCTGGGCGTTGTAGACCGCCTGTAAGAACAGGAGTTGTCGATCACTCCACTCTGAGGCTTCGCGTTCGGCTGACGTGAGTTTGAGATTGATTTCACAGACCGGGATATCGTCGGCGTCGACGTCCTCGAGGGAGTGACAGCACTCGATCGCTCGCTTCATCCCCTCAATCGTGGGATCGTAGCGATTCTCGCAGGACCCACAACAGAGTGCGTCGATCGCTTCGTCGTAGACGACACAGTCAGGAAATCGCTTCGTGTGTAGCAGGAGTGAGTCGACGCGGAGCGACGATTCACTGTGCGCTGGTTCGTCTCCGTCAGGATCGTCCGGTGATCCGGTGTGAGCAGCCTTTGTTGGTTCTGATTCGTGACCGAGACCCGAACGTCTCCAGGTCTCGAGGGTGATGAACTCGAAGGCTGCGTCGAAGGCTCGTTTTTGCTCGCCCGTCAGTGGCTCATCGCTCGCTGGATGGCCGCGTGGTGGAGCTAACGAACGGCCGAGAAACGGTCGTGCAGGTGGGGCGCCGAATTCGGCAGCAGGGCGGATGAGCCACTCCCCATGGCGAATCGCAGCGAGGCGTCGCGCTACCTTGCGGGGCGGGACGTCATCAGTCGCCAGCGTCTTCGCGAGGTCGTCTTCGATGCTGACGTTGCCGACGACGAGAGTGCCGATCTCGTTGAGCGCCTCTTCGTACGTCTGATTCGAGGGATCGGGCGAATCGAGTTGACTCGGAAACTGGACACCCAGCATGATCGAGAGGCCGAAGGACCGACCCTGGGAGAGCAGCGTATCCACCAATTGGGTCGCCGCGACGTCTTTTGCTTCCTCGAGATACAGGTTGACCTGCGGTGGGTTCGGAGGTGTATCCGGAGCTTCAGCGCGGGCTTTCAACGCACTCCACATATTCGAGAGCAAGACGAGCGTGAGCGCTCGCTTGACCCGCTCTTCCATACCGCCGAAGTCGAAGATGACGACGCAGTCATCGTCGATAACATCGATAAAATCGAAGTGTGGGTTTCGAATTCGATCAGATTTACCTTCCGGTTCGATCTGTGTCGCACCGTCAAAACGTAATTCGTGACCAGGGTCCTGGGCTGAGTCTCCGTGGTCAGCATCCGGAGACTCGACGTAAACGTAATCGAACAGCGGCGCCAGTCGGTCATCCGTGGCAATCGTCTCGACCCGAGCAACGCCCCCACCGAGGACCATATTGAAGACGTCGCGATCGCGCTCGAGCAATCCCGCGAAGTACTCCGTGAGTCGTTCGTCTGAGGTTGGCGGTGGTGATCGGTCACTCAGCGTTCGCTGAAGCGCTCTGTACAGATCTTTGTGTGAGATTGCATCCGAACCATGGATGGGGTCGTACAACGCACGCAGGTGATTGCGGATGGCTTTGGTCGACTCAGTAGCACTGTAATACTGCTCTTCGCCCATGAGCCCCGCGAGAATTTCCTCGTAGTGGCCGGCGATCCGTGATCGGGCTTCCTCTCGAGAGAGACCCGCGTCCAGGAGTGGACCGATATCGAACAGCGAGAGCGCAGGGAGCATCTTCGTGAGATCGAAGTACTGGATGGTATCGGCATCGAGGCCACCAGTGGCCGCGTAGTGCGTCTGGAGATACTCTTCGGCCGTGCCTCCGCCTTTGTAGTCGAACAGGATCTCCGGGCCAGCTGTGGCCGTCGTGTTGGACAGCATGGCCCCAGTCGTGAGGACGGATTTCCCAGAGCCAGTATCACCGACGATGAACAGATGGCGGTCCTGGAGCTCGGGCGGGAGGACGAAACACTCACCAGCTGGCTGTCGATCATCGGTCAACGGACGGCACAGCGCCTGTCCAGCCCCCGTATATCGAGTGAGTTGGTGTGCTGGCGGGAGCGGTAACCCCGTCCGTTCTGAATGTCGTGTCTCGATGGCTCGCTGACCGCGTGCAGTAAGCCCGCCTCCATCGACCAGACAAAACAGCGGGAGTTCAGAGGCAGACACGACGATTCCAGGACTCTCATACGGCGTCCAGGGGAAGCGATTCTCGAAGTTGTCATACGTCGACTCGGGACAGGTTCGATCGATGAGCGTCTCATACAGTTGCGTACCGGGCGGGGTGAGACCCGTGTAGAGGTCGTCGTCGGTAATGACGTGACCCTGAATTTCGTGAAAATCCCCACCGAGATGCCCGAGTACTCCCGAAAGATTGTGGACTGTGGTACTGGCTTTCGTCGAGTCGTCTCGAGTCAGTGCGACTGCTCGGACGGATGTCTGAAAGACGCGTCTGTGATCACGACGGTCGAGTGCCTCGAGACGGCCTCGATACGCCGGTGTGACCTCTCGAGGTTTAGTGCGCTCTTCTGGCTCTGGTTGTGGAAACAGAAAATCAGCAATTCGATCACCGGTGGTAACGACCTCGCTCTCGAGATCGAACCGATACTCATCTGCAAGCGACTGGAGCGAGCCCGCTGGCTGACACACCACCTGATAGACGATCGGTACGTCGCTCTCACAGAGCGTTTCGACGAGCGGCGCAAGTGGAACACGACGTGATCCAGCACTTTTTGGTTCCCCTCGAGAGTTGTCTATGGATGTATCGACCAGGTCGTCGACCGTTCTAAACGGCATGAGCCAGTCACGACGTAAATGGGCTCGACCGCGATACTCAACGCCTGCAACGAACAGATCCGAAGATTGAGTAGTATCTGGCCCTGTGTTCAACGTACTGTCGAAATTCTCTATCGAGTCCTCGAGGTCGCGTGGATGCCACTCGACCCGCGTGAGTTCATACGAGTTCGGAAAGACCGTCCGGCAAATCCCCTCGAGATCGTCGAGGAAGGAATCCTCTGTCGTTCCCACCAGATATCGGATACTCGTATCCGATCGGCCATCGGAGATGAGAAGCCACTCGATTAGGGGCACACTCGAGCGCCCACGAAGTGAATTCCATACGCCCGTGACCGATCGGTCCTGAAGTCGCTTATACAGCGACTCCATCGCCTGTGAAACCGTTTTGGAATGTAACGAGTTCGTCGACGGACGGATTTCGAGATACGTTCGTGAAGGTGGAGCCTTCGAAAGGTAATCCGAAGTAGTACTCTCACGTGCTGGCTTTTGTGAGGGGTCATCACTAGTCGACTCGAGATCCCGTTGTCTAGCCCTTTCAGAAACGGACTCCATTTCTCGTTTCGTCGATGTTGACAATGCTGGTGGCGTGGTGTGTTTTTCTATCGCCATTAATTGCTACTGGAGCCGCCATCCAAGCTCGACGCTATACGCGGGAGATAGCGAGAGAGATGGCCGTACTCAAGTGACTCCAATACCCCGTAACTGGGGTACATCGTAATAAATCGTATTTCGGATTCCCATGACTGTCTTTACCGCCGATAAGCGTAACTTGCAATCAGCGAACCGAATGGGGAGAAAAGGAACAACGCAGGGCCTACCTCGAGAACGTCTGAAGCGAGTCATACCGGCTTTTTCTGGAGAGATAGACCTGTTCAACTACAACCAACGCTCGCCGGATCACGATTTGAAGCGTAGAAATCATTATATGTGATGTAACGCGTTACACACAGTATAAGATATGGGCGTGAAAGTACGATTGCCACTACCGGACGAACAGGTATTCCGGTATGGTGCTATGGACGACATCCTCGAGATCGCTGCGACGAACCCCTCCACGAAGTTCTCGAACCGAGATCTGCAAGAACTCACGGGATTCGGTGGTCCCAGCGTTACGAAGGCAGTCTCGTTACTCGAGGCGATGGGACTGCTGATCAGGCAGGACACGGGCGCCAAGACGCTCTACCAAATTAACGAGCGTTCCCTCTTCGATGCCGATGACCCCTTTCTCGGGATCCCACAAGCGGAGTTTAGAGAGCCACTCAAACGATTCGTAAACCAGGTTGGCCAAGAACTCTCGACGGACGCTGCAATCCTTTGCTTCGGGAGCGTGGCCCGGGGTGATGCCGACCGAGTGAGCGATATCGATCTCTTCGTCCTCGTTGGCGATGACGAGGAATTGGTGACTGCGCGTCGAGCAGTCTCGGAAGTCGTGCGCGAACTCGAGACAGAACCGATCGACGGCCAGCGATACGAATTCGAGGTTTTTGTCGAATCACCCGAGAGCGCCCGCCGGCGAGGGGAGGATCTTCAACCGATCTTGCAGGAGGGAATCGTCCTCTCGGAGAGTGAGGCGTTTCGCCGTGTAAAGGGTGAAGTCTTTGGAGGGATCGAAGAGTGACGTCGAAAGAACTCGAGTCGACCCTGGGTGACGCGGAGGACGCGTTTCAGCGAAAGCCGGCAAACCCGGAAGTTGGTCTCGAGCACGTTTCGGACCCAGCTATCCTCCAACTGCGAAAGGCATGCCGCCTTCTCGACGCTGCGGGGTTCCTGCTCGAGCGCAACGGCCATTTCACGATCATCATCGAAGCTTGCTTCGTATCCATCGAACGCTCGGTCCAGTTCTTCGTCGAAGAAAAGGGATACGACGTCGCTGGTCAGCGTCATACCGAAGTGTACGATCTGGGGGTCCGGGCCGGGCTCTTTTCGCAGGATATCGCCGACCGACTCGAGGAACTCTGGAGAGAGAACCGGTCGGAGTCCTACTATCGGACTGGTGTCGCTGGGGAGTATCGGGCTCGGACCATCTACCAACTCGCCGTGAAACTCCACGAGGAAATCGTCCAGTTAACCCGGACGAGGGATTGTATCTGTGAATAGCTGGCGGAAAACGTCCCAACGATCTTTCTGCACTACCATCCTCACACGAGACGGCGTTTGCGCTAGATGTGCCCAGTAAGGACTGTCGAATTTATCCCCGCCGTGAACGACTAGGCTTGCTCCTCGACTCTTCGTAATCCGGCCACCTCGCTTAGGCGTGGGCTTCTCGTGAGACGCCGTAGTATCTCATCGATCATTTGCCTTCTCTGCAATAACAGCGGGTCGATTACAAACGATCTATTCAATACCCTTACCGAGGTCACTCGACCGGTTCGACCGTCTCCTTGCCACAGTGAGGGCAGTGATCGTAGTCATCGTCCACTGGCTCCTCACAGGACCGACATACGTACGGCGTATCCTTACCTTCCATGAACGACTGTTTCGTTTCTTCGAACTTCTCCCCGGCCTTCCTGAATAGATCCATTGTTCATAACAGGCTAGCGACCCGAATAAGCGTTGGGACAAATACTCCCGATTCACCAGCGATGAGCAGTCGAAACGAGGAGGGGACCAGGTGGTCTCAATTTCCACAGTTATGGAGTAGTAGAGACTCACGCTCTCAATGAATACGGTTCTTGGACCGCTCTGTAGTGGAGAGTGATAACTCTCTTTGCATCATTTTACGCTCCTTACGATATTTTCGTAGCTTTCGTTCCTAACACTCATAACGGCGGGTGCACTATATCCACTCAACGATGTCCATCGATCGAGAAACCTTCGAGAACACGAGTGAGGACAAACTCGAGGAACTCTCTGTCCCAGACCAAGTCCTCGGATTCCTCGTTGCACACGAGGACCGCGCGTTCAAGGCGCGCGAAATTGCCTCTCAAATCGGGCTCGACGAAGGCGCAGTCAGCACCGCACTCTCGCGGCTGAAGGACCGCGGTCTCGTCGAACACAAGGCGACGTACTGGGCGGTGACCGACGACAACGACCGACTCGAAGGATACAGTGGTTACGAGCGAGCGACCGCCCTGTTCAACGAGCAACTCGGTGCGGAGGATAAGGAATCGTGGCGAGAACACGCCCCCAGCGAGCCACACCCGAGTTCGGAGAACAAACAGTGACCGACGGGCGAACTGCTCCGATCTTCGAGCGTGGCGATGTCGTTTACGGTGATGACCCGTTCAAAGGTGAAGAGGATGCCCGGCCGTGGCTCGTTATTTCGAACCATGAAGGACGCCCGTTCCACGGCGAACAATACATTGCTCTAACATTAACGTCGAAATCGTGGATGGATGGTCTAATCGACATCCCTGAAGCGAGTTGGCTTCGGGGTGGGACACCGAACGAAAGTCGAATCGTCCCGTGGGTGTCCAATCGATCGGCCACGAGGACATCGATTTTTGGCAGGGCCGTCTGGAGAGCGATCTCATCAACGAAGTGGTTACTGCTCTCATCGAAGAACTGCAGTAGCGATTCACTTAAGGTGTTTTGACCGATAGAGATTGGAAAATAGCCTGGAAGTGTGGATTGCACATTAAGCATTCAAGAAGATTATTGACCAAAAAATGAATGTGCTTCCCCATGACGTTTTCGGGAAGTTGTTGTTGGCCATTTGAGTCAGCTCTTCGGCAAAAGTTCTACAAGGCCAACGATACCAGAGAGGTATTTTTGGTGCCCTCACGGGTGAGGGCACTCCATTTGGTGTGCCTGTTCGACCAATGGCAACGAAACAACCCACAGTAGCGTCGTTCGAGGATACCGAAACTCGACACGACGAGATGAACGAGACGATCGAATCGTGGCTTAGCGACCTCGTCGACCTAATTGGCGAAGCACGAGCGAGTGAGGAGTTCAAACACTGGCTCGAGGTACAAAGTCGCTTTCACGACTATTCGCACCGGAATACGCTCTTGATCGCCCAGCAGTGTCCAACGGCGACGCGGGTCGCCGGGTATCGAAGCTGGCAAACGAACTTCGGTCGGCAGGTGAAGAAAGGAGAACGAGCGATCTGGATCTGGGCACCAATCACGGCTCGAAAATGCCCGTCGTGTGGGCTCTCGAAATCACGTCACTCGAGTACTGGGTGTGGGTACACCGAAACGCCTCCAGAGGAGTGGGCGAAAGGCCTCGTCGGATTCAAACCCGTTCCCGTCTTCGATATTTCTCAGACAGAAGGCGAGGCGCTTCCGTCGCTCGAGACCGAAACAACGGGAGATGCTCGCGAGATCGTTCCCCTGCTCTATGAAGCCGGGAAGGCGCTCGATATCGAGGTGACGATCGTGTCTAAGGAAGCGTGGCCTTTCGGCTCAGCCAAAGGGGTCTGTGAGTTTCACAGTGACAGGCGACCTACCGTCAAAGTGCGTGAGCGTACAAACACTGCCGACCTCGCGACGACGCTCGTGCACGAATACGCCCATGCGTTGTTGCACGCAGATGACCTCAGCAAGAGCGAACACGCGAGTCGCGAAGTCGAAGCCGAGGCAGTCGCCTACATCGTTGGCCGATACGTCGGACTCGATACCAGCGGCTCGGCGTTTTACCTGGCCGCGTGGCAAGGCGACGAACCCGAAACGGTGAGTGAACGTCTCGAGCGAATTCGCTCGAGTGCAAGTACGATAATCAAGAATTTGGAATTGAGCGAATCAAGAAAAGGTGAACTACACAGCTCAATCAGCGAATAGCATCAGTCGTGAGTGAGTAAGTGGATAGGTGACACAAGGCAAATTGTGCTCTCCCAGCAGGCCGATTCCACACCTGGTTGCATATATCTGAATGATCCGAAGATATATTGAGAGTGGCCACCTACAAGGAGGTATGACCGAGTTCGATCCAGCCCCCGAGTCCAACGGTACCCAGCGACGGTGGCAAGCAGGAACGGACACGTTTGGTCGTGTCTATGACGTCGTCCTCGGGGTTACATCTCCGACTGCGTACACCGAAATTGCAGAACTTGCGGACTGTTCTCCAAACGCCGCGAAAAAGCACCTCGAGCGCTTGGCGGAAATGGGCATCGCCCGAGCCAATAGAGACAGCCGCCCGGCGACATACGAACGAAACGAGGGATACCTCGAATGGCAAGACGCCAGTCGGATCGCAACCGAACTTTCGGTCGAAGGGATAATTGATCGGGTAGAGGCACTTGAAGCACAGCGTGCAGAATACGAAGCACAGTTCGGGACGGCAGACCCAACGGATGTCTCCGTGTTCGACCACGGTGATCACGAAACCATCCACGAACGGATGACCGCCGTCAGTGAGTGGCAGGGTGTGATTCGAGATATTCGGCTGTATGAACTTGCTCGCCAGCTCTCCCAGAACGATGGGCATCTAATTCCAGCGTAGATGAGTCTGCCACCAGAGGATTCAGCGCCTCACTCAACAGGACCACCGGATCGACAGACATTGCGCCTGTTGGAACGACATCTTACGTCGGATTCACTCGTCGCCGAAACGACGTTCGACCCGGATTCTTATGAACCCCGACTGCTTCATGTGCTCTTCGACGCTGGACGGTACCCAGACTCGGTAACAGCGGCTCGGCTCGACATCCGGTGGTTCACGACTGGTGATTTCTCGGTCCACTACATTGAAGAACACGAGGCTGGAGAGCGCTGGGAGTGTCGCTGGGATCGGCATCCGAATACGCACAACACCCGGCTACACTTCCACGAGCCGCCATCTGCCACCGAAATCACCAATCTCGAACTCCCTTCACTCCATCCACTCGAGGTATACTCGACAGTGCTCACGGCGATAGAGCAACGTATAGAGACACTGTGGTTCTAGCAAGTGCTGAGAACAGTCGAGATACACCTAATGGAGGGTCCTGAATATCAATGGATGCCCAACAGATGTGCAACAGCAGCGCTATCGTGCCACATTACCCCTGAAATCCACGTTATACGCGGAGCAGGCGCAATACCACGTCGTTTACGGCGTGGATACGCGCCGTCGCGGGATGCCGTGAACCACCGATAACAGTACGGCTGGATATTCAACGCGTCACGGAATTGGGTAGTATTATATAATCTTGTCAACACTGGTTATGTATGGCGATAGAGGTCGTGGATAGAACACTCGTTGCTTCCATTCGGAACCAGCGAGAAGTTCAGTCCGACCTCGATGCGCTCGGATTCGCCGCCAGCAAACTCTGGAACGTCGGTCGCTGGACCTGCGACCGCGTGTGGAGTGAAACCGGCCTCATCCCCGAGGAAGGCGACCTCAAATCCTACCTCAAGACCCACGAACGCTACGCCGATCTGCATTCGCAATCGAGTCAGCGCGTTCTCGAAGAACTCGCTGAAGCGTTCGACGGCTGGTACGGAAAACGCCGAAACGGGGACTCGAAAGCGAATCCGCCCGGCTACCGCAAACACAACGACGAACACCCGCGCTCGACGGTCACGTTCAAGCAGAACGGGTTCAAAGTCGACACCAAGTTCGGCAGGGTTCGCCTCTCGAAGGGCAAAAACCTCAAAGAACACTGGTCCGACTTCACCCTCTGCGATATTGAAACCCGCCCCGACGTGGACTTGGATGAGGTGCGGAGCATCCGGCAAGTCCGTGCCGTCTGGAACACGACGAGTGACGAGTGGGAACTCCACCTCGTCTGCAAACTCGCAGTCGAAGTTCTGGAAACGCCCGGCGAGAACACCGTGGGGATTGACCTCGGTGTGAAAAACTTCGCCGCCCTCGCGTACGAGGACGGCCACGCAGAGTTGTACCCGTTGAACTGCCTGAAACAGGACGACTACTATCACAGCAAGCACATTGCGCGCTGTGACGATTCGGCGTCCGAGCGAGCCACGCGATTGAACGCGAAGAAGTCTAGTCGGCGCATCCACTACTTCCACGCGCTCTCGAAGCACATCGTCGAACACTGTGTCGAAGAGAACGTTGGACTGATAGCCATCGGCGACCTCGGTGGCATTCGAGAAGGCGAGGATGGCGACGTGAAGGACTGGGGCAAACACGGCAACTTGGACCTGCACTCGTGGGCGTTCGACCGGTTCACGAAGATGCTCGAATACAAAGCCGAGGCCGAGGGTATCACGGTCAAGCGTGTGTCGGAGCGTAATACGTCGAAGTCGTGTTCGTGTTGTGGACGCAAGCGCAAGGCGAACCGCGTTGAACGCGGCCTGTACGTCTGCGATGAGTGTGGAATGGTGGCCAATGCGGACGTGAACGGTGCGGAGAACATTCGGCGGAAAGTAACTCCGAGTCTCGCCACGGATGGCGGCGATAGGAGTAACGGCTGGTTGGCACAGCCATCGACTTTCGTGTTCGATACAGAGAGCGGTTGCTTTGCACTGCGATAACACGTGGGCTCGTAAACCCTAATATCTCAACTGCGGTCGGGATTCCCGCGTCTTCAGGCGCGGGAGGATGTCAATCTAACGGCCAGAAAGGACGCGAGAGACGTTCTTCATGCTGTTCCTGTGTGAATATTGTTCAAACAGTTGTAGGAATACTCAATGTGCTTCGATCACGAGGAGGTCATCCTGTGGTCACATCACCGGTGTTGGTTGCTTAATCGGATAAAAAGAATTGATTACAAAATTGTAATTTGAATTCTCAGATCAATCTTGTAGATGAGAATTTTGTATCCGAGAGGTTCCACGGTTGTCAGCCAATTATCAGCGATAGGCAAAGCTCGATGTCCTATCTCTGTCTAGAGGAGTGCAAATGATTATTACGGAACCATGTGTAAGACTAGCATGGGATTGAGTACGGGCTCACCAATCGACGATATTTCGTATCTCGCGCGGTCCGAACACCGTGCTCCAACGCTCATCGCTCTAACTGTCCGTCCGCGGAGCCGATCAGAGCTCTGGGAGATGACTGGAGTCTCGTCGTCAACGATTCGACGGACACTGAGCGAGTTCGAAGAGCGCAACTGGATCCGTAGAAATGGATACCAGTACGAAGCGTCACCACTGGGTACGTTCATCGCATCCGCAGTAGCAGAGTTAATCGAGCGGGTCGAAATCGAGCGAAACCTCCGCGACGTCTGGCAGTGGCTTCCAGGCGAAGAGAGTGGATTCACGATAGAGATGTGCTCTGATGCGGTCGTGACGGTCGCCGAAGCCGACAACCCGTATGGTCCGATAAACCGATTCCGTAAGCTGATCGGTGAAACCGACCAGTTCCGGTTCGTCGGGTCCGATCTCGCTCTCCTCGAGCCATGTCGAGACGAGTTCTGTCAGCGGGTCATCGACGGCATGCAAGCGGAGATCATCGATCCGCCAAACGTCGCCGAGTACATTCGCTCGACTTACCCCGAACTGTCTTCTGAAACCCTGGCAAGTGGCAATCTCACGATCTGGTTACACGACGACCTGCCGCCGTACGGAATCTGTATCTTCGATCACCGGATCGCGATATGCGGTCACGACCCTGACAGCGTGACGGTTCGTGTGCTGGTCGATACCGACTCACACGAAGCACGAGAGTGGGCGGAATCAAAGTACACGTACTATCGCCGCCAGACCCCAACGATCCCGCTCGAAACAGTCGTGGACTGACGTTCTGGTGTGACAAGTCCTAGTGCGTGGCTCTGTTGCACCCATCAATGAATGATCTAAGACCAATCTATTGGGAAACCTCACGTTCCAACTTGTAACTCAATCCCCTTCCAGCTACTGCTAATTATTCAGCGACTGCACGAGAGTCAATCGTTGCACGATCGTGACTCGGTGGAAACAGTGCTAGTTGCCACCGGTGTGTCACGAGTTAGCTATCTAACGCTTGAACGCGAACCAACTCTTGCCGAAAGGCACCTGAAACACCATGGCAAAAGCACACAAACTCGATTGTGAAGCGGCAGCAGCTGATTGTCGGTTCATCATCCAATCAGAGAACGAAGACGAAGCGACCGAACTGGCCAGGAACCACATGAAAGAGGTTCACGGGCAAGACTACACAGACGAAGAACTACGAGAAAAGCACCTCCAGGTCGTGTAAATATGGCTATCGACACGCAGATCAACCACGGTATCGACATCGAACAATTCGAAGAGTTCGCCGAATTCGCGGCTGAAAACCCCAATGAGGTGCAGCTCGGACTCGCTGCTCGCTCGACTTACGAGGGGACGTGCGCTCACAGCTTGGCGAAGGTAGACAGCTACGAACTCGGCGGTGAAACAATCGCGAGCGAGACTCGCGAGTACACGATCCCCTACGGAGCGTGGAAGGAAGTGTTGGACGCAGGCGGATGGGTCGGCGGAACCGACCGACTCGAACCGATCGAGGCCGCACTCTCCGCGCTCGCCTCTTGTATCAACGTCGGCATCACCATCAACGCCGTCGCAAACGGCGTCGATATCGAGTACCTCCAGACCCGGGTCCGCACCGAGTTCGATCCGCGCGTCCTCTTCAGCCTCAAGGACCTCGGAGAGGCCGATGCCGTCTTCGAGAATCTAACCGCAGAAGTCGAGATCGAGAGTCCGGATCTCGATAAGGACCAGGTCGACGAATGGGCGCGGCGGGCACCAGTCTACACGCTCATCTCGCTCGCTCAGGACATCCAACTCACGGTGAATACTCCGGCCGAAGTGGCGGCCGACGACTGATGAGGTGAAGATAAATGACAAAATCACTAGACGTCGAACGACTCGAACAGGCAGTCAAGAGCGTCTATCAAGACGTTGCAGAAGAACCGGCAGAAGAGTATCACTTCGAGATGGGGCGCGAGTTGGCAGAACGGCTCGGCTACCCAGCGAGCGATCTCGATCAGATCCCCGCGCAGGCTCTGGAGTCATTCGCGGGCGTGGGATACCACTTCGACCTCGCCGCTCTCGAAGAAGGAGATGACGTGCTCGACCTTGGGAGCGGTTCCGGGACGGATGCGTTCGTCGCAGCGTTACAGGTCGGCGAATCCGGGAGTGTGACCGGGTTAGATATGACCGACCAACAGCTATCGAAGGCAGGGCAGTTGCGTGATGAGGCCGGGATGGACAACGTATTCTTCGAGAAGGGGTACATCGAGGACGTTCCTTTCGATGACGGGACATTCGATGTCGTACTCTCGAATGGAGTCATCAATCTCTCTGCGGAAAAGCAGCGAGTGTTCACGGAGGCAAATCGAATCCTCAAACCAGGCGGACGGCTCGCCATCTCCGATATCATCAGCGAGAAACTGATGCCGAAGAGCATCAAGAACAACGAGGACCTGTGGGCAGCTTGTATCGGCGGAGCCGAACAGGTCGATCGTTACACGGAGCTCATAGAGCAGACCAGGTTTGAAGTGAGGGAGGTTCGGGACAATACTCAGTATGAGTTCATCTCGGATCAAGCAGCGAATGCATGTCAGAAGTACGGCGTGAAGAGCATCTCGCTCGGCGCCAACAAGTGATTACAATGGCAACAAGACAATCGGTTACAGACGAACAGCAAGAACAGGTCGAAATCGAGGCAACGCTCCGGAACGGGTCGCTGTTGATGGCGCTCGCGGGCGTCGCGTTCATCGGATACGGAATCGTATTCCTCGTGATGAACTTCGTAGGAACTGGCTTCGAACTCGGGGTCAGTACGCTAAACGGGATGACGAAAGCCGACTTGGACCCGACAGTGGCGTACTACATCAGCCACCTGCACGTCGCCACTGCCGCGTTCATAATTTCGACAGGGATTGCGGTCACCGCCCTGTCGTGGTACGGCGTGCGTCAGCGACTCACCTGGGCGTGGGCAACCGCAGTCGTCGCTGCCGTCACCGGCTTAGCGCTCGCGTTGCCGATGCACTACACGGCAGATGCATTTGCTCACGATTGGATGACGCATCTCGGCCCCATCTACGTGGCGACGGTCGTCTTCGTCGTCGGCGTCGTCATGGCATATCGAGGCTTGAACGCGACGTAACTGCGATAGATAGACAACAAAATTACAGATGATCTTCGAATCCATTATCATTTTGCATGGCGGTTCTGTCGTTGAGGTTACACTGCTTGAATACTTACTCCGCGTTGTTCTCTACCTGTTTGCCTTCGGTGGTATTGCTGCCTTCGTTGTCTGGGGACTCGAAACTGCCAGCGCCATCCGCTCCAGAACTGTGAAAAAACGGCGGCAGGGAGAGAGGGGGTTATGATTACATCCCACTTTCGCCTGTAAGAGGACAACTTGCCGAAGTCGCCGGCCTCGAGTCGATCAAGCGGATCGGATAAACCCTCACGGACACCATCACTGCCGACGAATTATCCGTCCACCCGCTAACGGACATCTATGGACGGTACCGAGCTCCGGGCGGAACACTCGTCGTCGAACATAAGCTGAACCAGCCATCGGGAACCAGATTGACATCCGGGTTCTCGAGAGCAAAGACATGTTCGAGACGGTGATGGATACGAAAGAAGAGATACAACACGAGACAGGGACGATCGTGCCGATTGGAAACCTCGAGTCGATTAGAAAGGGCGAGGTTAGTATGGAGGCCAAGAACTAGTACAATGGACGGTGTTCGATCGCGCTGATCCGGTGGTCGGAAATCAGATTCCCAGAGCGCGAATCCTAGTGGGAGTAGCCCAATGAACTCTCTTTTTAGCTGTGCCCGATCACCCGCTACCCACCGCCCCGCCCACCTCCACGTTCGGGCTGCTGACGGCCAACGGCCGTTTCACTGCCGGGCTTTCACAGTAACTTCGTTCACCACAGCACCCAGCGCTTAATCTGCTAGAACAAGTTATTTATATCTCGTTGCACAATATCATACAGTGTCTGAAATCACGGGTCAAGATATGGCGGTGTGTATCGATGTCAATCCTGCCGATGATATCGATATCTTCCGAATTGCTGCAGCTGACGATATCCTTCGTCTGTTGGCTGATGCGCACGAGACAGAGTTTACTATAGCTGAACTCGTCAACGCGACCGATGTTACTCGATCCACAGTGTGGAGAGCTATTGATTTACTCGATGGAATTGGTGCAGTCCATGTTCGTGAAACACCCCAGCGAAATTACGTAGCTATCAATCCTCGGCGATTACAAAAAGATGATCCGCTATTAGCTATCGAACAGACGGAGTTCCACGCCCCGATACGCGCATTTATTGAACAGACTCATGGGGCTATGACTGACGCCGACAGCGTAGATGATCTTCTCGGAATCGTCGTCTTCGGAAGCGTTGCTCGTGGCGAAGCCGACAGACAGAGTGATATCGATCTGTTCGTCGTCGTCGATGGTGATCGAACGACCGCACGCCGTTTCGTAACTGACGTCGTCAGTGATCTAAGTGACCGCCGTTTTGATGGAGACCGGTTTGACTTCGAGCCATACGTCGAATCTAAAGAGAGTGCACAGCGTGCCGGATCGAAACTGCGAGAAATTTTCCAAGAAGGAATCACGGTGTATGGCGATGACCGGATCCAGGCAGTGCGTAAGGCGGTGTTCGCCGATGAGTAGTACGCGGATCGATCAACTGATCGACGATGTGCAAGCAGCATTCGACCGCCAGCCAACCGAGATTGAACTCGGCCTCGATGTCGAAGACGCTGCACTCCTCCAACTTCGAAAAGCATGCCGACTGCTAGCCGGTGCAGAGACGCTCCGAGAAGAGGGGTATTACACTCTCGTCATTGAGGCGTCCTTTGTTGCAATCGAACGGACTGTGGAGTTTCGGCTCTTGGAACGAGGGACGATGCAACCTGTGGACTTGCCCGGAACGCATTCTGGTGTGTATCGGGAAGCGGCTTCCGTCGGGGTCTTCTCTGAAGCGACTGCCGAAAATCTTGCAGACCTCTGGCGTGATCATCGAGCAAAAACGTATTATCAGGATGGGCTGGCTGGGGCGAATCGTGCTGAACAAATGTTCCTACTTGCAACTGAGATCCACGCGTTTGTTGTTGGACGCTCATCGCAGGGCTATGAGTGTCTCTGTGCCTCGAGATGACTATCAAGGTGAAGAATGAGTGCTGAGTTGTTCTGAGGAGACTCGAGTGTACACTACCGTGAAAGCCTCCTAGCGTGTTCGAGTCCCGCGACTGGTGAGACACATGCGTCTCGCTGGCCTTCGCTCGTATCACTTGCGAAGATCTCTCTGCGGTCCTCACGAAGTTGCGGTGCTTGCGTCGACGGGGATCCCCGAGCGCGCCAGCCCCTTTCGGACCCACCCGTGTGGACCAATCAGCTGGCTGCTAGGGTGGTTGTTCCCTCCTCGAATAACGGCACGTCCCGCTCGCCGCTTCTGACCGTCGCTCACTCCCGCTCTTCGGTTGCCGTATTAAGTGCGCTTTCGGTCTTCGCTCGCTCAGACGCGAAACCGGCGTGAACTACCCCCATAAACGTTCACGATCGAACCGTTCACTCTGTGAGGGTGGGGCTTCCTGTTTCCACGACACGCTTTGCAGACACAGAAGTATCAACAGGGAGCGCAGTCTCCACAGGCGTTAATTCGGAGTGAACCACTCCTACGTCTTCGAGGCCACGGGAAAGGATGTTCCATGCTGCATTCGCGTCTCTATCCGATTCAAACCCACACGCCGGACACGAGTGTTCACGAACCCACAACGGTTTGTCCGTCTTGATACCGCAGGACGCGCACTCCTTCGTCGTATTCTTCGGATCAACAGCGACGAAATGCGTTCCCTCGCGCTCGCACTTGTATTCGAGCATTCGTAGGAACGTTCCCCACGCCGCCCCCACTCGGTCCCGAGAGTTGCCGGGGAGTTCGACCAACCCTTTCGCGTCCAAATCCTCGACCGCCACGAGGTCATACTCTTGGGCGTAGTAGTTCGACAACTTGTGGAGGAAGTCTCGACGCTTCCGTTTCAGGTCAGCATGGCGCCGGGCGACGACCTCTCGCTGTTTCTCCCAATTCGCAGACCCGTGTTCTTTCCGTGAGAGGTTGCGTTGGGCGCAGTCGAGTCGGTCACGTTCTTCACTCAAGTCAGGACTTTCAATAGCGTATCCCTTGGTATCGTGTGCGTACTTGAGAATCCCTACGTCGATGCCAACGACCTCCTCGGTCGTCTCAGGTTTCTCGGGAGGATCTTTCTCCACGTCGATGCCGAACGTGGCGTACCACTCACCCGTGGTCTCGCTTGACCGTGACCTGTTTGATGGTCGCGTCCTCGGGGATGTCTCGGTGGAGGTGAATCGGAATCTCACCAATCTTGCTCAACCACAAGATGGGCCGACCACTCGTATTCTTGAGTTTGAAGCCGGACTGGTTGTAGGTGAGCGACCGATACTCCCGAGGCGGTTTCCACTTGAGCATCCCCACGGAACGCCCGTTCTCCTTCTGTGCTTTGAGCGTGGAGAGGTTGTCGTAGACGCGCTTGACGACCATCTGGAGGACTTTCGAGTGAACGTTGTTCAGGTCGTCCCACCACGTTTTGAGGTCGGGGAGTTGCCCTTGCACCTCGTAGCGGGATGGGATATCGTCTGCGTCGTTGAGTAGGTAGAGAACGTTGTTGTACAGTTGTCTACAAGTATCGACGTGATACAGAAGCTCCTCTTGGAGGGGTTCTGGCGGGTCAATTCGATACTTGTAGTTGTACTGCATTGACTATTCGTCTGAGTTAGGTTTGGAGACGCGGACGACTTTCACGTCGGCTCCGCGCCAGCGTTTGGGAACGATGACGTGAGCGCTATTGCCCGACGGTTTTGCCGTGCCATCGAGGACTTCCTCGCCTTCGATTTCAAACCTATCCATCACCATTGTATAGACTATGGATAGACATAAAGGTAGCGGTAGACCTCTGAAGTGGGTATCGTGGGTGTTTGAGAATGTGCGCCGTTGACGAGACGCTCTGCGTCTCGCTCGCACACCAGAAATTTCCAATTTCTGGGGGCGCTGTATCCCTCCCTACTGCGCTACTCTGCCGTATCACTCCCTGCATTGGTCCTTGAGGAAGGGGGACTTAGCAACTAAGTTCAGAAACTCGTGTGTCGCTGTATTCCCCCTTCTTGTGCTACTCGGTCACTTCGTATTCTATGTTGCTCTTAAAGAAGGGGCTTAGCACCTGAATCAGGTTACACACTTGACCTGACGGCGCGCACCGCTCGTCGCTTCCACCCTCCGCATCGCTCGCGACCGACCATTCCGGGCTGCCTGCCTGCAGTAGCGGGCGGGCTGCCGGGCTAAAGTGGATGTGCCCTCGACGCCAGCAGGTATCCCCGTCGGTTGCGCCCCTTGCGGGCCGAACACGAGCGGGCATATCCCGCTGGACGCTCGCTCCGGTTGAAGCGCCGCGCGCTACTGGTTAGGTCTGACATCAGGGCGTCTCGCTCGCGCCCCAGGGGGCGCGTGCGAAGGCGCGAGCGAGACGCGTGTGATGAAAAGTTGAACGACGAAGAGAGCCAGGGCTGGAGAGTCGTGGTGTCGAAAAAGACGCTGAGTGAGCGCCTTTGGACTTAGAATCCAATGTCTACTAAGAAGTCGGTTAGTAAGGTCGTTTCGGTCGATGAACAGGCGTACGAACAGGAGGCGGTTCAAGAAGGAGCGGACGTCGTCGATGAGACTCCGGAATTTCGGCCAACGATCGAGATGGAGATACAGGCGAAGGTGGATTCGAACCATCCGGAAGGAATCGTCGACACCAGCGACGATCGGATCTACGGCGTCACCCTGGCCCAGGAAGAGCGCATTCGAGCGAGAGAGGAAGAACTCGAGCGAATCAGCGTACAGGCGGCGTTCGGTCGACAGGAGGGGAGAGCGGAGCGAACGAGAGCGGTGGTCGAAGCAGCACGTCGTGAGCGAGTGGTCAAAGAAGTCGACCCTCGAGAGAAACTCGAACGTGGAGAACTGGGACAGATCAATCAGCAGGCACAGCGGTTGGCAGAGGACGTCCAAGGTGGGTACACGCGAGCGGTCATCGGAAAGCGGATTGCCAGTCGAGTTCTCGAGGGCAAAGACATGTTCGAGGCGGTGATGGACACCAAAGAAGAGATACAACACGAGGCAGGGACGATTGTACCGATTGGAGACCTCGAGTCGATCAGGCGAGGCGAGGTCAGTGTGGAAGGCCGTGTGCTGGAACTGTGGGATGCCTCAAGTCCCGCGATTCAACAGGTTGGATTGCTCGAAGACGAGACGGGTCGAACGAAGTTCACGATCTGGACGAAGAGCACTCAGACGATGGTTCGAGAAGGCGAACGGGTGCGGTTCAGGGCGGCGGCGAAGAACTGGTACAATGGACGGTGTTCGATCGCGCTGACTCACTGGTCGGAAATCAGATTCCCAGAGCGCGAGTCCTGGTGGGAGTAGCCCAACGAGTTCTCTTTTTTATTGGTGCCCGATCACCCACTACCCACCGCCCCACCCGCCTCCACGTTCCGGGCTGCTCACGGCCAACGGCCGTTTCGCTGCCGGGCTTTCGCCAAAGGAATCCAGTGATGAGAACTCTATCAGACAAACGATGAAGCCACAGGTATCGTGAGTGGAATAAAGGAGACAACGAACCCTTTTCGCTGTACTCTCGATGAATTCTTGCGCATTTCTACCCGAACTCGAGAGCCCGGCTTATCCCGTTTCTGATGCGGTCCTCATCGGGCAGGTAGTTGTCCTCGCGGGCGAACAGCGGCACAGGCACGTCGTAACCGGTCACTCGTTCGACCGGCGCCTCGAGGTAAAGAAACGCCTCCTCGTTGATGCGAGCCGTGATCTCTCCGCCCATTCCGGCCGTCTTAGGCGCCTCGTGAACGACGACGCAGCGGCCAGTCTTCTTCACGGACTCGACGATAGTCTGCGTGTCCAGCGGGTAAAGCGTCCGTGGGTCGATCACCTCAACGCTTGCTTCGACGTCGTTGACGGCGTCAAGCGTCTTGCGGAGCATCGAACCCCACGCAACCACCGTAACGTCGTCGCCGAACTCGACGACGCGGGCCTCACCGAGCGGGATTTTGTGTTGGTCAGGCACCTCCTCACGAAACGAGCGGTACAGCCGCGTCGGTTCCATAAATATGACCGGATCGGGGTCGCGAATAGCGGACGTGAGCAGGCCCTTCGTCTCGGCCGGGGAAGACGGGAAGACGACCTGCAGGCCGGGGAGGTGGGAAAAGCCGGCCTCGTAACTCTCCGAGTGAAGTTCCAATGCACGGATCCCGCCACCGTAGGGCATTCGGATTGTCATGGGACAGGTTATTGTCCCCCGACTTCGGCTTCGTATACGCGCAACGTGCTGTGCTAGCTGGTGAAATCCCTGATAGAGGAAACTCTGGAACTGGATCTCTGCGACCGGCTTCATTCCAGTGGCTGCGAGTCCAACGCCTGTGCCGATAATCCCCGCCTCTGCGACCGGTGTGTCGAACACCCGATCCGGATAGTCGTCGATCAAACCCTGAGTCGCCCTGAATACCCCACCAACCCGACCAACGTCCTCCCCGTAGACGACGACGCTATCGTCGCGGGCTAACTCCGCATCCAGGGTATCACGAACAGCCTCGACCATTCGAAGGCGTTCAGTCATCCGTATCACCCCCGATACCTTCCTCGAAGGCATCGAACTGTTGTTCGAGTTCAGACGGCATGTCATCGTACACAAAGCGGAACATATCCGCCGGGTCGATTGCCTGACGATCCTCGTTTGCCTGGTCGATCGCGTCAGCGAGTTCGGACTCGATTCGTTCGTCGATCGTATCCTCCGTTTCCTCATCCAGAATCTCTCGATTTTCGAGGAACACCTGGAACCGCAGGATGGGATCACGAAGCTCCCACTCCGCTTCCTCCTCGTGGCCGCGGTAGGCTGTAGGGTCATCGGAGGTCGTGTGCATCGAGCGCCGGTACGTCAACGCCTCGATCAGGACCGGATTACCGTTCCGGGCTTTTTCGACCGCTTCCCTGGCGACACGGTAGACGCCCAGGACGTCATTGCCGTCGACTTGAATCCCCTCGATGCCTGCCGCAATTGCCTTTTGAGCCAGCGTCTTTGCTTTGGTTTGCTTCTCAACCCCCGTCGAGATGGCATACCGATTGTTCTGGCAGATAAAAACCGTCTGAGAGTCAGAGACGCCGGCGAAGTTGAACGCTTCGTAGACGTCACCTTCGCTGGTCGCCCCATCTCCGAAGTACGTAATGGCGACCGTGTCGCGGTCTTGCAATGCCTCCCCCCAGCCGATGCCAACGGCGTGCAGCGGCTGGCTCCCAACAGGAATGGCTGGCGGCAGGGCGCCCTTCCCGCCCGGTATTTCGGCACCCTCCTCCATCCCCATTGCGTACTGGAGGATCTGTTCGGGCCCGGTTCCATGCGTCAGTAGCGCAGCTTGCTCGCGGAACGATGGGACGAGCCAATCGTCATCTGCCAGGGCGTATGCGCTCCCGACCTGTGCCGCCTCTTGTCCGATCGCCGGTGCGTATGTCCCGAGTTCACCCCGGCGTTGCAACGCAATTCCGCGCTCGTCGAGTCTGCGCGACCGTTTCATCTGTTCATACAAGTCGAGCAACTGATCGTCGGTCAACTCGGGCACCAATTCATCGTCAACTGTTTCATCCTCTGCGAGGACCTGTACAGATCGGACAGTAAACTGAGCAACGTCTTCCTGGGGCATACCGAAGGCATGCGCTCGAGCGAGTTAATGCGCGGCCCAGTGTACGACGGCATCTAACGGTGAATGCGCTATCGTGACGTACTCCCATGACTAACGTCGTGGGCTTCTCGAGGTTCCTACGTTACTCCCGTCGATTCGGATGGGTGGGAATCTACGCTTCGTGGGCCAACGGGCCACTGGCAGCGCCACGCTACCGATACTCGTCCCCCGGAAGAGTTAGCGAGTTACCTGATTGGTTTGCGTCGGCTGGCGCGGTCCGATGACAGGATCATTACCGTCGGTTGAACCACCACTCCATGGGAGATTTGCGCTCTGAGTTCAGCAAACGCTAAATGAACTACCCAGTTCTTGTCAGAGACGACGTCACCGACTCAGAGGATAGGTTTAGCACTTCGTCATAAGCGCGAAACAGCCGTACTAAGAGTGGGGATGACGACCACTTTGGATATATTGAACACAGCGGCATCGACTATTATTCCATTGATAGTTAAGTCTATTTTTCTGAAGGTAGATTTATCATCTGTAGAGTTCAACCCTAATTCACCATTATGAAAAAATCAAATAACAAGATAGCAACTGCTCCATCTGAACGGTATTTCTCGAAAGTTGGATCCATCGCAGCAATAACAGGGCTCGTGGTCTATGGTGTGTCAGCATATTTGCACCCATGGACGCCACCGCATCACACTCAGGAAGCTTTCTCGGATTACGCAGCCGAATCGAGTTGGGCCCTCTACCACTTGGGGGAGTTCCTCGGGATTCTGTTAATGGGTGCTGCCCTCCTCGCCCTGACCTGGCGGCTGCGCAGAGGGGTCGCTGGCGTATGGGCAGTCCTCGCTGGAGCGGCGATGGTGATATGTGCGGGCGTGTACGCCATCTTCGCCGCAGTCGACGGCGTGGCCCTCGGAATTCTGGTCGATCGATGGGCAGCGGCCGGGCCGGACCAGCAGGAACTGCTCTACGAGTCAGCCTTCGCCGTTCGGCAGATCGAAGGTGGTCTTTTCAGCCTTCAGTGGTTCATGTTCGGTATTGCGGCGGGGCTCTTTGCTGGGGCGTTTTTTGCCAACGTCGAATCGCCAGTTCGACTGGATTGGTTTAGTGGGATGGGTGGGCTAAGCATCCTCGCTAGCATCGGAGCACTCTCCTTCGCAATCGTCCAGGCCCATGGTTACACAGATCTGTCGATGACCTTCCAGACAGGGTTGATACCGGGCGTAATATGGATCATCGCCGTCGGTGCATTCCTCCATCGGAACCCGGTCCACAATGACACACTCGATGAAGACATCCCTCAAACGGACGACCAACGGCGTCATGAACTCGCCGACTGAAGCCATCGAAACAACATTAAAAATGAATTCATACAAGTGGAACGCGAGAATGGTAGGCGTGCTAATAATACTTGGATATCTTACCTATGGCATACCGCAGGGGACTCACATATTACCTCTCACCACTGCAGCAGATCCCTTGGCCGCAATTTCTGGGAATCCGATGCAATTGACCATCGGGGCGCTCATCATGGCGATCAATTCTGCGGCCGTCGTGGGCATCAGTTTGTTCGTCTACCCAGTCATAAAGCAATACAATGAAACGATAGCTGTTGGTTACGTCGTGACCAGAATTTTCGAGTCGATCGTTATGGTTGGAGGTATCATCAGTCTACTACTGCTCATTCCATTGAGTCAGGAATATATGCAAGCGAGTGGCGCTGCTGCTACCTCGCTACACGCAGTAGGCACGTTGGTTGTGCAAGGAGATTTTTTCGCCTATCGTATTGCGATGATAGGGCTTAGCATCGGTAGCCTACCGTTCTGCTATTTATTGTATCAGACAAAGCTAGTCCCAAATTTTATTTCGATCCTAGGTCTGGTCGGCTACCCTGCGTTACTGGTATTAATGGTAGTCGAGATTATCAGTGCTGGTACCGGGCCGATCCTCTATCTACTCTACATTCCCGGCGCAATGTTTGAAATTGGTCTTGCACTATGGTTGATCGCTCGAGGATTCAATTCAGCCGCCGTTATTTCTCGGGACTCGGCACCGAAGGTCACCGGGGTTTCGAAGTAACATGGATAACGTGAACCGCCTCGGGGTCAAGCCCCGAGGCACTCTGCCTGTTTTCCTGTAGATATACTTCAAAAATGCCATTAGAAATAGGCAGTGTTTCTGTCCTCAATGAACCTAAATCCCGTCTTTCGGAATTCGGTGCCGGACAAATCGCCAAACAGTGCGCTCCTCTTCGGATCATCGACAATCGGACACTCTAGCTCACTGCCGTCGATTACCTGGTGAAATAACATTATTCCTCCCGGTCGGCCATATTAGGACGACCATCCTCCCAGATATAACGCCGTTCGAAGAGGGGGGGGGAAACTCGCTTACCATTCCGACTTTATAAAATACCGAACTTCGATTTGACAATACTGGTCGGTGAGATGTTTATCCCCGTGTGGGCCCTAGAATCAGGAATGACTATCGGACTTGAAATGGAATTTTGGGTCGTCGACGAGTACGGACACCTCTGTGACGGTCACGACCTCACCGAGGTACACGACAATGCCCTTCCCGAATTCGTTGAATCGCTCATCGAAGTTCGGACACCGCCAGGGGACTCAGTTGCTACCATCGCGGACAGTCTCCGGGATGTCCTCGAGCGCCTCCTCGAAGAAGCAGCCGAAACAGACCGAAGGCTCGTTCCACTGGGAACGCCGCTCAGTGAGAATCCATCAGGAATCCCCTCGGAACGAGGGGAGATCCTCGAACAGATTTATGGAGACGGCATGGAAGTCGCGAAAAACTGCGCGGGCACCCACATTCACTTCGAGAAAGGGAACGTAGCCCGGCAGTTGAACCTCTTGACGGCGCTCGACCCGGCGCTGGCTCTCACCTGTTCGTCACCCTATTACAAGAGCGAACGACTGGCGTGTTCCTCTCGCGCCTATGCCTACCGGTACAAGGCGGGCTACAACTTCGGCAAGTTCCGGGTGCTATGGGAGTATACCGACGATGTGGCCGAGTGGGAATCACGACTCCAACAGGTCTACGACGAACTACGAGCAATGGCGCTCAAGCGCGACGTCACTCCGGAGCAGTTCAGCGAGTTGTTCGACCGTGAAAATGTCGTGATGACACCGGTCAGACTCCGCGATAAGACCCCGACCGTCGAGTGGCGGTCGCCCGACACGGCACTCCCGTCCCAGATCCTGCGACTGCTTGCGGATCTGGACCCACTCATCCGGCTGACCGATGACTTACCGGTTGAAGTCGGTGACCCAGGGATCGATTCCGACCGAATTGGAATCCCGGAGTATGCCAACCTTCAGCACCTCAGTGATTCAGCGATCGAACGAGGATTGAACTCGACGTCAGTCTGGAAGTATCTAGAACTGATGAACTTCGATACGACCCGGTATCATCCGATTTCCGACCAGATCTACGCTGATGAGATGATCTCGGATGAACGTGCTCGTCGAGTCCGCCTCGAGTACGCGAACCTCCTCGAACGGGACGTGCGCGGACTCGGGAGTTAGTCTCTCCCCCGTGGAACTCATCTTTTTGCTTCCTGCTGGCGCCGCCAGAATGTGAACGCGGTCACTGCGAAGAAGGACTGAGCGGTCAGTCGTCGTCGGTCGATCGGCCGCCGGAGCGTTCTCGCTCGGCACGACGTTGTTCGTCTAGTCCATCCAGTTCTCGATGTTTTCAGCGACGTAGTCCTTGCCGCCCCAGCCGAACGCGGCGCCAACACCGATGGCGTTCGCGTTTCTCCTTACCTACCTGTACGATTAGTTACCCTCGAAATACAGGTTTCAGCACGTGGATCGGTAGCAAAAACGGCCACCTGGGGGAGTGGCCGGGTTATGATGGTGCGACTCGTCCGCTTCGATGCCTAACGGTCTGTATCCTCTGGCATGGGAGGGTATCAGACCGGGCTGACCTCCACCGATGAGTGACAAGGCTGTTGGCCCGTCGTATTCATGCACCGCTCGCTCACAGGGTTACGCTCTCGGTTTCAGTACGTAGAAGCAGTTCCAGCCACGGAGACGGCGTTCGCCACACGTCGAACACTCGAACACAGAGTCGTGGTTGCCGTTGCGCATCGGTTCCGATTTTCCGAGATACTTCATCGTCGGGCCACAGACCCGCCACCGATTTCGAAGCCGGCTTGAGTGATGGGGCTGGCTCACCGGAATCAACCCTCTGCGTATACGAGTTGCACCCGCCCGTGGTCTCGAGAACCCTACCAGATCGGTGAACGTCTCGAACGTTCGGTTCTCGGTCCGCTTCACGTGGCTGGGGCTGCGACGCGGTCGGTGAGCGGCGACGCGCCGGGAAGGACTCGGACGAGCGCCGTCAAAGGTTCGTACGCGAACCGTTCGTCGGGTGACTTAACGACGAGGAGTTTCCAGAATCCGGGAGCGGCAAGTTCGATTCGACAGCGTCCCGTGTCGTCAGTCCGTCCCAAGATCCGGCGACTGGTTCTGATGGTGACACCCTCGACGGGCCTTTTCCAGTGATCGCGAACACGGACAGTGACGGGTTCGCCCACCAAGATCTCGTCCGGCGTTTCGAGAGTGATCGGGAGAACGGGGTGCATACCATACAGTGACATGGTTGAGTTCAAATAGCTTCGCTCGTCCATTGAGGGGGGGTATGGTGCAGCGTCTCTCGCGCTACACGTAGCCGATCCTCTCTTGACGGCATTACGAGGCATAATAGTCGTCCAAATTCTTCTGTTCTCGATCTTTCTGGCTGCCAGGCTTGTTTGCACGCGGTCGCCCAGTGTTTGGATCCTTCCGAAATGTCACATCGACGGTCTTGAGAAATCGATTAATCCCCTGACGGACAGATTGGGGTGATCGACCGATGCCGTTTGCCCCAGGGTTGCCTTCAAACACCATTGCCCGATCGGAGAGATAATCCAGCAGCAGGAGGTCGTGCTCGATAACGAGACAGGGTGAACCGGTCTGATCGATGAACTGACGGAGCGTCGCAGCAAATGACATCCGCTGTTCCGCATCGAGGTACGCTGATGGTTCGTCTAACAAGTATATCTCCGCGTCTCTGGCGAGCGCGAGTGCAATGCTAATGCGCTGTAGTTCGCCGCCGGAGAGGTCGTCGACCCCCCGTTTGAACAGTGACTCGAGATCGAACGGCTTCTGAATCCTCGTTTCGAACTCCTGATCGTAAATATCGACATGATTGACAAAGAGGTCTCGGACCGTGCCGCCAACGGGCGGGTCAAGGTACTGCGGTTTGTACGAGATTGTCGCGTTCGTCTCTAGTTCTCCGGTATCCGGTTCGAGGACGCCCGCTAACAGCCTCGCGAACGTACTCTTTCCGAGGCCATTACGGCCGAAAATTCCGAGGATCTCTCCCTCGAAGATAGTACCCGATTCCACTTCAAGCGTAAATGAGTCGAACTCCTTTCGGAGGGTCGGAAACTCGAGGAACGGCGCGCCGTCGATGTCACGTCGGTCGGATCGTCTGAGGAAGTCAATAGCAGTTTCTCGAATGCGGACGTTTTCACCTCGTAAGTGCCCATCCAGAAACTGATTGATCCCTCGTCGAGCGGAGAGCGGTCGCGAGACAACACCGAACCCGCCGGGGTCCCCGTAAAAGACGTGAATGTTGTCGGCTACGACATCGAGTGTGATGAGATCATGGTCGACGACGAGGACCTGCTTTCCTCTTGCAAGCTCCTTGAGTGCTCGTGCGACAGTCACCCGCAGGCCGGCGTCGAGGTATGACGAGGGTTCGTCGATCAGATAGCTGTCCACGTTGGCGACGAGCGTCGCTGCAATCGCGACTCGCTGGAGTTCGCCGCCTGAGAGGTCATCGAGATCCCGATCAACGATCTCCTCGAGGTCCAACCGTTCGATAGCCTCGTTGCGGATAGATCGTTCGTCACGCTCCTTGAGGAGGTCTCGAACGGTCCCATCGTAGCGCTCGGGGATTCGATCGACTCGCTGTGGTTTATATACAGACTGGACGGCGCCGTCCCGAAGCTTCTCGAGGTAATTCTGGACTGCAGTCCCGCGGAACTCACGGACGATATCGTCCCAGTCTGGCTCGTCGTCAGCGTTCCCTAAGTTCGGTTTTAACAAACCACTGAGGATCCGGAGCGCGGTCGATTTCCCGCCCCCGTTTGGGCCTAGGATACCGACGACTCGGTCTTCGATCGGGGCTGGCAATTCGTAGAGCCGGAACCCGTTTTCACCGTATTGATGGACCAGTTCGCCGCGTTCGGCGGGCAGGCGAACAATCTTGATTGCGTCGTTCGGAATCTTGTTTGCGACAATTTTGTGTTCCTCAATCACTTTCTCGTCGTCGATGTGGAGTTCGCCATCCTTTGTGACGTGAAATCCGTCGCGCCCCATCCGATTCAAGGGGTCGTATTTCAAGGCGATATTTCGAACCTCGTCGGTGACCTGCCCTTGATCGATGATCGCGGCGTACTCGTCCTTTTGTGCTGTCCGCGAGTGGGCGTCACCCATAGACTAAGTAATGGACTCAGCCTCAAATGGATTTCACCAGCAGATTCCTCTCACCAGTTGATGTACGTCGCCTATATTACCATCACAATTGTGATGTTTCGCCAATCATATTTTCAGCAAATCAGATGCTCGAAATGCCTTATTGCTGAACGTCAGGGGTGAGCGTGGAGCACGAATCGAGTACTGAATTGATGCATATGTTCTTCAACTGCGTGTTCTATAATCTAACCAATGACTCTGGAATTGACGAATTATAATCCGGTGGTCCCTATATCGCCAATTATCGGTTTCAGTCTCACCGTAATAACTACACTTACGTCAGCGATTGCTATCGCCTTCTTCTCAGTATTATTTATCTCCTGAGAATAATTACTGACGGTTGATATCTTCCGTATATTGATCTCTATGCTATCGTCGAAACTGCAGAGGAGAACTACCTAGTTGAACGGTGAAGTCTAATCCAGTAGTTGTAACGGAGACGGGGTATACCGTCTGAAATAAGGTGCGAATAGTATTCCTCGCTCAAAGCCTATTTTTAGTATGGGAGACGTAGCAGTCTCGCTGGGAGATGGGGCAGACCTTGATCTCGCTATCGTCGATGTCGCCATGTTTAATGGTATCAATAGACGCCAATGAGTCCGTTGCCTGACCAGAAAGGAGAGAAGAGCATATGTAAGTCGAATATATCTACACGTAGCTTTCGTCCTGCAACTACCTCTCAATTTACCAGGTAGCGTCTTCAAGCCGATACTATTTATCGATTCATTCTGCTTGTGTTTTATTTCGTACTGACGTCCCGAAATAGGCAAGGTGCGTTTCTTTTGCAATTGGGCTTGTTTCAGAGTACATGAGTTCTCGGGGGCCGTGCTTAGTTGGATTGGTCGCTTGTCTGGGTCTCGGCGGCGGTATCCTACTTCCTTACGTGATTATTGATGAGCTTGCTGCTGCGACATATTACGAGTTCGCTCCTGTGAGAATGGAAACGGTAGGGTTGCTCGCTGCGCTCATGATCGTAGTTTTGTCCGGACATCTTCTCGGTGTCGTTTCCTCGCCGACGATTGCCGGCGCGCTGAGCATTGCCGGCGTAGCCATGGTTGTCAATACGGCGATCTGGGCATGGACAGTGCCTCCCAGCCTTGTTATGCAGTTTCCAGTAGATGAAAGCTTCACGTATCATCGAGGAGCGCTTGTTATCTTAGCGACAAGCGTTTTGCTAACTGGATTCTGGTTCGTCGAGCAAAGTCTTAGTCGCTAACTGCGCCTAAACTGCTTCCAGAATTCCCTGCAGGTTGTCCTGTGGGTGCATCGCCGGGCTTGTCCGTTCAATGAGGTTTTAAGAGTTGGATTAGATGTTTGCGCCCCACTCACGGAGGATAGATTCGGTATCGTCGAGATTCTGCATCCCGATAAGGTAGATCATTTCGCGCACGTCGAGTTTGTAGAGGTCATCACCGATCCGGTCCTCGAGTGCGCGTCTGGCCATCTTCTCTTGCTGTATTGAATAGAAACAGCCCGCCTCGGGCCGGAAGAAGTCCAAGTCAGCCTCCATTTTCCAAGTCCTGATCTGTTGGTTCAGCCTTTCTATCAGGAATGTCGATCGATAGAGGCTAGATCGGAGTTCTGAGGCCCGCTCGTGATCGATAATCTCGCTGTCCTCGAGGTTGCTGATTATGCCATCGATCGTTTCACAAAGGCACTCCGGGTTATCAATTCGGGCATTAGGGCCATCAGACATACAGTATCGTCACCATCGAACGACTTCAACAACTGGGGTTATCTGATCCGTTTCAGAATAGGAGGAGACCATGCTAGCTCAATGTGGTGTACAGGTAAATGATAGGAACGAACCTACAGCGGCCAGGGGTCGAGCGTGGGCGGTTTTGCGCCTCCGGACGTCGTTTCGTGACGTCAGCCGTGGCCGGTGATCCGTGCTCGAACCGACGCGCCGATTACCACAGTGAGTCGTGAACTCGTGTCGACGTGAGCGAGCTGTGGCTGTTAGTCGTCTACCTGGTCTCCTAATTCGGACGCGCTCCATAGCTCTGGTTCGGCGTCTGCTGGCTGATACAACGGATGCACCGGATGGCCGTTCTTCGTCGTGTCGAGCGCATGGAGGTTGCCCTCAAGGAGCCTGGCGACCTCGCTGGCCCGCCCCTGGAGCGAGCCGTTCGCGCCCCACGCGGCGACGACCGTCTCGACCTCCTCGCAAACGGCCTGAAGATGATCGTCGTTCTCCGGGCCAACGGGATCAGCGTGCTCTCGAAGGGCGGCGGGGTCGGGACTTCGAAGTGCGAACAGGTTCACGACGGCGAGTGAGCCGTAGTCCCACTCTTTCGCGAAGCCGAGACAGCGCCGAATCGTCGGGTCGTCCTCGGTCGCGTCGGCCGTACTCGGGTTGAGCATGAGAAACGCCAGCGTCGGCTTCGAGGTGTCCCACGTCCGCCACAGTCTGTATCGGTAGACACTGTCGTCGCTGAAAACCGCGCCATTGCGGTCGTCTCGGAGGATCGGTGAGTCGCTCACTGTGAATCACCGTCCGTTTCCTCAGACACGAGATGAGGATCGGTCTCGAGTGAGAGCGGCGTCAAGATCTTCATGACGTGCTCGATAACGTCCGCCGGGATCGCGTCGTGATCGACACACCACTCCGATCCCATTCCGTAACTGAATGCGAACTCGGCGATGACGTCACTGTCCCGATCGAGTACCTCGAAGCGTCGGCCGTAGGCTTGGAAACAGATACCATAGGCGTATATTGTCCCGCGCTCTCCCGTGTGACCGATACTCGAGTCCTTGATGTGTGCCGGGCCGATCTCGGGAACCAGCTGGCAACAGGCTTCCACGCGGCGTTTACGTTCGGCCGCCGTGAGGACCTGTTTGCCTTTGCAGTCGCCACAGAGTTCGGCCGGTAGATGGTTGGTGTCGCCGGCGATCGGGCCGTCGAGGAGTAGCGACGGGAGGTCGACTCCGTACCACTTGCAGTAGCCCGGGTTGTCGACCTCGAGCCGGGTGCCCTCTCGAGGTGTGGCGGCCATCGGTCGTCACCTCCTGAACGATCAGTGCCCATGTAGAGTGATCGGTGAGTTCTGCCAGAACCTACCGGAGTAGAGTTACAGAGAGTCGAGGAGAAAGCCCACGACTTTAGTCGTGGGATGAATCCGACAACCCGCGACACCAACCACGAGAATTAAGCAGGCAGACAGCTTACGTTTGAGTAAGCTGGACTCGTGGCGAAAACTGGAGTTGGATCGGGGTCTCCATCAACAAAAAGCAACCCTGCGCTGCGAACGGCTTGCTCTCCCGATAGGGAGTAAGGGCGATGGCACGTCCCGTGCGGTGTAAGCAGATACCCAAGCACACCACGCCTCAGCTGAGGCCTGACGCATACGCGCACAAACCAGAGTACCACCATCCCGGTGGGAATATCGCTTCCGGGGACACAGGAACGGCCTGCTGTCCCACGGAAGGAATCCCACGACTTCAGTCGTGGATGAATGTCAACACGCGAGTGTTGTCTTCGCGCTACCGCAGCGTGGGCAATGTGTAAACTCGTACGTATTGTACTTGTTCTCGCTATCGTCGGAGAATTTCTGCTCACACGAGTGGCAATAGTAGTCGAGCATGAGCCTTCACAGAGAGTAGGTGACGGCTCATCTTGTCGTTCACTACCGTTCGAGGACTGCTCATTCATCGTGACCACGCTCCATTACCGTATTCCGACAGCAAGGTAGTTCTCTCTGCCCGGACCCACATAGTATTATAAGGAATTCAAATGGTCTGGCTAGCTTACCCCTATATAGCTAATTCAGGCTGCCTGTTTATCGCTGTCAGAAGCAAAAGCGTGGTATGAGTGAGTTTTCCGATCGGCTTTTGATACTCCTGATGGCATCGGTCACCCTCGGAAGCGTCCTCATAGGATGGGTCGGTGGATTCCTCCTACCGCAGGTTACTGGCTGGGGACAAAACGTCGGAATGGCTATTCTATTCGTCGTTTTCGTAGTCGCTTTGATCGGGGTCTGGTTCGAATTAAAGAGTATCGATACAGAACGTGGCTGATCCACGTCGGCGTTCGGTTACCGGTTGAAATGTGGCCAGTTTTCTTGGGCGACCAGCTCTGTTGCACCGCAGCATCCACATTTTGCAGGTGCATCGTACTGGTGACCGTTATCAGTTTGTTCGGAGACCGTACCGGCGTGTATTACCTGACACTGCGTGCAAACGTATTTTTCAGGGAGTTCTGGAGTGTGTGCCATGTATCTAGATACCGCTGTCAACAAGTTGTGAAGTACCACGGGTCGGGTGACCCGTGGCGTCTGTGTCTAATCCACCGTGGACCCAACAGTCTTTAATTCCTCTCGCGCTTGGCGGTTGCCTCGCGCCGACGTTCCGTGTCGGTGAACACCCGAAGCAAAAACTGCTCCGTGAGAGTCGGCCTCTTCACACAGGCCCGATGCCGCCCGTCTCACCTTCCGCACGCGCGGAAGGGTTTCGAGAGACGGCACATTTTCATCCTGTTCGTCAAACCATTCTTGCGCCACACAAACTGCTGCCTTTCTATCCGCATGGTCTTGGAACCCGCATTCGTTGCACTTGAATCGCTTCTTGTGCCGATTCGCTCGCTCTGTGTGCAAACACTTCGTCCGTGGACACCGCTGGCTCGTGTACTCGGGGTCAACTTCATCCGAAGGAATGGCTTCCCAAGCGGCTTTGTACGTCATCATATCACGAAGTGCGGCGAACGGAAGGCTGTGCAAGCGCCGGTTCACTCGCGTGCCATAGTCAATGGAGTCTCGCATGTCTTTGAGGTCTTCAAAGACGAGTACTGGATTCGTGAATTGTGAAACCCATCGAGTCACGTCACGCGATACTTTGTGGAGGTGGTCGTGAACGAAGTCGCGTTCTTCCGTCCGAACCACGGTTTCGAACACAGTCTGCCCAACCTTCTGCATCCGCTTACGCTTCGTGAAGTATTCGTGGCGAAGACGCTTGATGTCTGGATACTCAATAACGAGTGAATCGAGCACGTCTCCGTCTCGGGTCATCGCGGTGAGTCCAACGCAGTCTTCGTTGATGTCTACGCCAACCACTGTGGCAGCCTCTTCAGGCGCCCGAACCGTGCGCTGTTTGTGCGTGACGGTGACGTGGAGTCGCCACTCGTTGTGTTTCTGAACGAGTTCTGCAACTCCCACCCGCCACGTATCCGAGGAAAGTGCCTTCTTCACACGGTCGAGGTGATCGGGACTACCGCGAAGCGCGCCCTTGACGTAGTTGTATGGCTTATAACTGACACGGAATCGTACGTTTCCTGAGTCGTCCACGGTGAGTGCGTATCCTTCGTCGTGGTTCATTCGCATTGGATACGGCTCGTGAATGTAGGGAAACGGTCGGCCCCAGCCATTGTCTTTGTGGTCGAAGTACGTTTCAATCTCCGTGAGTGCTTTCTGCACGAGGAGCTGCGTGGTGTTTTTGACGTGGGTGGCGGTGTCCACTACCGTGTCGTGGATGTCGTCCCAGTCCCAGCCTTCACGGTCGAGACGGTTGACCTCGTTTCTGATTCATCGTGCTTCGAGACAGCCCTCTAGCAAGTTGTCAGAACTACCTTCGTGGATGGTTAATCCAAAGGAGAGCGTCTGGGTTAGTTCTGCATCTTGCATTATCAGTTACTTGTCTTATGTACTAGTAAATGTATGGGTTGGGGGCTGTCGGCATTCACCCACGGGTCGGGTGACCCGTGGTACTCTGCCTTGCAGTCTATAGAAGGCCAATCACCCTCATTTTCTGTGTGAACTGCCTCGGAGTCAAGACCCGAGGCGATTTACAGTTCCTCGAAGTCGGCTTCCAGGTGATCGCCAGACACCCACGTGGTGTCACGATCCTTTGCGAGCTGGGCAAACTCCCAGACAGACATCCCTGCACGTTGGGCGGCTTTCGTGAACGTGATCTCATCAGCGGCGAGCCGTTCGAGTGCTTGCTCTCGACGCCACTTCTCGAGCCCCTCCGAGAAGAGTTTTCGCACTGCGGTGCTCCGATCCAGACGTTCTTCCTCGAGATATGCTTCGAGATCCGCTTCGAGATCATCCGGAATCCGCGTCGATATCGTCCCCATGACGTATGCTTTGTTTGCAGTGTATACTGGCGTTTCGCTCATTCCGGTTGCCTCGGTTCCATCGCTCGAGACGGTTTATGTCCCCGTAAGGGGTGACGGGGCAAACAGATTGTTGCCTCGTCGGAGTTAGTGATGGCTACAACCAGGACCTTCAGCAGTCGCTTCGACCGAGAGTTAGAAAGAGAAACGCAGCCAAAGACGTCGTGTCCAGAGTGCGGTAGCGAACTCGTCACAGCGAACCGAGAAACCTACTGTAGAACGTGTGGTCTGATCGTCGACGAAGATGTACTCGATCACAGTGCAGAATGGATCGCTACAGTTGAAAACCCAGATCGGCGTCGGACGGGAGCTCCCCTAACTGCAGGCCGTCACGATCGAGGACTGTCGACAGAAATTGGCTGGCATAGTGACGGCCAGGGAAACACACTGTCTGGACGGAAACGTCGCCACTTCAATCGCCTTCGCTACCATCACCGGCGGAGTCAGTGGCGATCAAAGCGCGAACAGAATCTCGCATATGGACTCGGAGAAGTGCGTCGACTCATGAGTGCTCTCGAGTTTCCGATGTCACTCGTTGAGCAGGCATGTACACTCTTTCGCCGTGCCCAGAGTCACGATCTCTGTCGAGGCCGATCCCTTGATTCAATCGCGACAGCGAGCGTGTACGCAGTCTGTCGATGCAACGGTCTCGGACGAACGCTTGAGGAGATCCGATACGTAGCGACGTGCCCACGAGCACAGATCGAGCGTGCATACACAATTCTGAATGTCACACTCGAGTTGCCAACGGTGGTTCCACGTCCACAGAACGTTCTCCCGCGACTCTCGAGTAAACTTGAGCTGCCTGATGAGGTTCGGTATCAAGCACTGAGGATTGCGACGATCGCCGACAACGCTGCGGTTACGGTCGGGCGTCAACCCCAGGGACTCGCTGCAGCCTGTGTGTACGAAGCAGGTGAAGAACTCGGGTACCCGATCACCCAACGAGAGATCGCAGACGTGGCAAACACATCCACAGCGACGATCCGAACCCACCGAAACGCACTTCTCGAGGTCCTTAATGCTCAAAAGGGTAAAAGGTCATACTCCAGATAATGATTACTACGATAATGACGTAAACGACCACAGGTCAGGTAACCCGTGGAACTCCCGTTGTATTCTTTGATTTTCATTCGCGGGAAATAACTCTTGTAACAGGCTATCAGTGAAAGATTCGAGGTCGTATCCGACGATTTAGTGACACATTGAAGAACGTGAAGCGAAGCTCATAGTAAACACGCCTTGGCGTGTAAGAATCGCTCTTCTTCGAGTAGCTGTTTTTGTGTGCCCCACAGGGGGTGCAGGGCATCAAACTGTGTCCTGCGTGAAAATCGAATGGAGAGACATCCACTCACCCAACTCGAGTTTACTCGGCGAACGGCCAAACGCGCCCAGTACGAAGCATTTGAATACACACTCGTCCCGGAAGGCGTCCTCGTCAGGAATGCCAGTCACGAAACCCCAGCCGATCACGAGTACACAGTGACGATCGAAAACGGGGTTCCAACACACTGTGAGTGCCCCGCTGATGAGTACTACGAAGGGGCGTGTAAACACCGAGTTTCGATCGCGATCCGACGACCGCTCATCCAGGCAGTAACAGACCAACAACTCATTGCTGACGGTGGTATCCCCGCCGAAAGCCAGGAGCCAGAGCAAGCACACGAGAGCGAAAACGACGAGCCAACGGAGTGTGTCTGTGCTGATCTCAGTTCGCTGCCCTGCTGGGAGTGCGTTCGAACTGGTCGAAAATCACTGGAGGAGACAGAATGATAGTTCTCCAATGGTTGCTAGGACGAGAGCACCGGCCTTTGACCATCTACGAGTGTCGGTACTGTGGAACGACGCTCGAGTCGGCGAAAAGCACGTGTCCGTATTGTGGAAGAGCTGAAGTTGCTGTCTTCGAACTCGAGTAGTCTACAGTTCGAACCACTGCCGATTTGTCTATATAGCTCGAATAGCCTCAACCTATATTAAGATAGCAACCGAAGTATGAACCATGACCGAGGAAACGCCGGATGCTACTACCGGGCTCAGAGACCGCCAGACAACTGGAGAAGACCGCGTACGGATGGTCGCTCGCCAGTTGTCAGAACCAAAAACAGCAAATTGGATCGCTTCAGAGGCGGAATGGTCACATGAACCGACCAAGCGTGTCCTAGGGCGACTCGTCAACGACGGAGTCCTCCATCAAGATGATAGCGGGACTCACACAACGTACTATCCGGACTATCGCCAGCAAGCGATGCAGGAAGCAATGCGACTCCGTGATGGAGGTCGAACAGTAGAGGATCTTACCGATCGGCTCACCGAGATGAAAAGGCAAATTCGCGAATGGGAAGAAGAGTTTGAAGTTGAGTCACCGAACAGGCTTCGAGCTACCCTCGCTGATGAGGATCTTGATCCCGATGAGGAGGGTCGTCGACGCGAAATCGCACGGAAGTGGACACATCTCCGACGACGTATCCAGATCGTTGGATTCGCAATCCGCGAATGGGACTTCCTAGCTCCGAACGCAGAACATGCTGATGCCAGGAGTTGATGAATGTCCATCCAACATCCGGGAGGCGATCCAAACGCGAATCTGTATGCACAACTCAAGCGTGACGTCCTTGAGCGTGTCCCTCATATCACGGCAGTTGAGTACGTTCCTGACGACGTCCAAGCCAAACAGCTACAAGCAACGTTCGATCCAACGCGCCTCGATCCACAGACAGGACCAGAACCGCCGAAACTGATTATTGCTTGGTATCGACAGACACCTCATGATTGGTTTCGGGTGAATTACACCGATCCAAATACAGGATTCCACGCTGGTTGGCATCAGGATGAGGATCAGCCTAACCTCGGCCGAGCACATTTCCAGTACAAAACAGGGACGAGTGAAGACAGATGGGGGATTACGTTCAAGCACAATACCCCATCCCTAATCCTCTGGGAAATTATCGACGAACTCCTAGAGGAAGTTCTCTCGACATACCAGTCCTCTACTCACAGCTAGACCTGAGTAGGGTGTTTTTGCCTCGAGAGTCATGTTCTGTTGATTTGCAGAATCGACGCTCAAGTGCTCGTTCAACCCGTTTTTCTGCTGACGACCAGTTGATAGTGCGAAAGACTCTCACTGGAAAATGGTAGTTTAATCCAACAGATTTTACCCGCAAAATACTTAGTCAATCACGCGAGACTGAGTGTGACGACACAATGACTGACGTTTCGTATACGTACGTTACCTGCCCTCGGATACTGATTGAGAGGCGCGCCTAAATGAGTTCGAGTAACACCGCTGTCGAAGCCTCATCTGACCCGACGCCGGGTCAACTCAGGCGATTCATGCGTACAAGCGCTGGAATCGTCGTGTTGTTGGCTGTAGTCGCCGTCGATCCAGTACTTGCACAAGATAGCGTTATCTGTGATGCTGAAGGCCTTCCCGGGATGGTTTCTGGATTCTTCCAGATCACGACTGCCCTCGGACTCATGGGACTCGTCGTCGTCTGGCAGGCAGATTCACTCGTCGAGATGTTCACGATGAACTTCGAGCAAAAGAAGGACCTCAAACAGCACAAACGAACGGCGCTCAAGTCCGCGCTCATCCTAGCAATACTGGGTCCACTGTACACCGTCGCTGGGTCGACGATGGGATTGCCGCTCGCTGAGTGTGTGGATTTCGTCCCGTGGTAATTCTGAGCCAGCGGCGACGAGATCGCCCTCTATGGAATTGTCGCGTTCGATCGACGTTTGTGCTGCTGGGAGTCGTTACCGTCGCGGTCATCGCCAGTAGTGTGGCCGGCCAGAGTTCCCCAGTGCCTGCGGACGAGGACGACCTCGATGCCAATGAAACAGCAACGCTCTGGTCGAAAGACCTTGATGAGTGTCTAACCCCTGCTGAGTACGAAGCTCAGTACGGCAAAGAGCCATCAGCAATAGAAGAACTCGCCACCTGTACGGACATTTCGTTTACCCACCCTCCAGATACAGCCACACGTTGGACGGGCCAGGACTACGACCGCCTCGAGGCAGGTAGACGTGACGCCTCGAGATATCCCGAACACGCCACACTCACAGATTCGATCGGGATCGCCGATGCGCACGCGACGGTGTTTGCGATCCATCCATCGACACGGACGCATTTCGATCCAGAGCAATCCGTTCACTACATCGCCCCGGAGGGAACAGTGAGGGGATTCGTCGATTATCGGATTCGGCTTGATGATGCTGAATTACGGGATACCGAGGTCGTTTCGTGGTCGATCCAAGAGCACGGTATCGACGAAGTCAGGTTGCGCCTAGATGAGACTGTTGTCGAGACTGCCGAGGGGACGCACAATCCAGTATTCGAATACGACTTCGAGCATTCTGGACAGGGGACACTAACACTCGAGGCCGACATCTACACACGCCTCGAAGTAGAGGCACGGGTTGGCAACCAGAGCGAGGTCGAAACTCAGGTCGTCTCTGATAACGTGACCGTCAGCCAGGAACTCGAGGTTGACGTCTACAACCCGCAGGCGGTGATCTACTATGCATCGTATCCCGATGACGAGGAAGGCGTTGCGATCTACCAGCGACAACCCTGGAACGGATACACCCTCTCTGAAGACGGTGACGTCGGCGTCCGTGGCGTGTGGCGATACTATACGGCTCGCGACACGAACTGGGATCGCCTCGTCGAGTCGACTCGAGACGGCACACGATCGCTCAACGAAACACCGCGCCCCGTGTACGTCCACGCGTTCCCATCCGATATCGGGCCGCGCGTAGAGCCAATTCGCGATGGGCCGACACTGCTCGAGGTCTGGGGGATAGAAACCGAATCACCAGCAGTCTCGATGCACGACAACGTCGAGGTTGACGTCGTTTCGGGCCCGTATACCCGTTCATCCGGAATCGCACTCCGAGATGACGAAATCGACCCGGATTCGATCACCGTTGAGGGAATCGTTCGCGGTGTCACTGCAGAGATTGTCGAACCCGATAACGGTACACAACGTGAGATCCGTGAGAGTGAGCTCTCGATCGAGGTTATCAACTCGAGTGACACCGCGAGTACGCTTCGAATCGAGCTTCGCGATACGGCAACCGGAGATCCGATTATGCTCGATACCCTCGACGATCCGCGGTTCTCGTTGATCGGTCAGGACGCTCGGTCAGGGTACATTGCTGTTGGTGATCGCCGTGTCAAAACGGACGCAACAGGAACCGCCGAGATAACAGTAAGCAAGCCGGGAATCTACACGGCTGAGTACCACCCAGGATCGTGGCGCTCACATCAACCAGCCTATCTCGGGGATACCGCTACGGCCACCTGGCATCCACTGACGTCACCCACTGGCTGGTTTACGCTGCTGGTCGATCTCGTACGCTTTACCCTCCCGTTTGCAGTCGCCCTCTATGCCGCCAAGCGGATTGGCACCTTCTTGAAATTCAATGACGAGCTGCCATGAAAATCAACCAACAAACATACTGTAGACGAAACGTCCTCAGGGTATTGGCCATCGCTACATCGGTAGGGTTGGCTGGCTGTACCGCCTCAGACAACGACGAATCAGCGACTAAATCGAACGACTCCCTCGAGTTTACCTCGAGAATCGAGGAGACGCAGCTGGTTCTTCGCTTCCAAGCGGGCGTAATCGACCAGGTGAACGTTGTCGATCCCGCAGGAGAACTCTTCGCGACTCGAACGGTCGAAGCTGGTGTTTCTCGACTTGCCGTCGAGATCGGGACAGAGTATACCCCAGGAACATATGACGTGATCGGCCTCGCTGCAGATGAGGTCGTGGAAACCCACTCTTTGAAACTCGAACCAAATCTCGAGTTGATCGACCTTCGGTTAGGCAAAAACCATCCCGAAGAGATGTATGAAGGGGCAAATGAGCTAGATATAGCAGCAAAAGCAATACTCTATCTTACAAACACGGGTTCCGCATCAACTGCAGTCACGTCACTTCGATTTCGAGGAGACGTACCTCTCCCAACACACGAAAGTTATGACGAGACAGGGGATTGCGGTATCTACGATACTGACAATAAAGTTGGGGGTAATGCAGACGAGGTCGTAATCCCAGCTGGTGAGACAATAGTCATCTACAGCAATACACGACCGTTCTCACCTACCGCTCGGGGAGCTGAATGTAATTTAGCAGGGTACGAGGGTCGTTTCACTGTAGAGTTATCCTCTGTTCACGCTTCTCAGGATATCAAACTTGAATACACGATACAGTATCAAGATACTAAACCTCGGGGCTGTGCATACGAGATCGAGAGGGTACCATCATGATTGCATGGTCCCTTAGCGATATCGGGATCAAGTGGTTTGAAGATGCCATCGACAAACTCATCGAATGGTTCCAAGAAGGGCTAGCAGACGCTTACGGAGCGGTTACAGCACAGGTATTCGGAACACCAACACCAGAAACTGATGGCGCGTTCGTGTTTGGTCAACCGACAAATACACCGTGGGTAGACATTCATAACGCTCTCGTCATAGGCGAGATCATGCTCGTTGCCCTCCTGTTGCTCGTAATGTGTGTCCAAGGTCGACACACGATCCGAATTTTCAATATGGGGAGCGCCTACGATGCTCGGAAAACGAAGCGAAGCGCCTGGACGGGCGCATTTCTAATTGTGACGTGGTACTGGGTTGCCGTGTTAGCCCTCTATCTAGTCAATGGGTTCACTATTGCACTCATTCCTGATGTAGCCACAGTTACAACAGTAATGGTCAATTTGCTGGATCTCACAATCTCGAACCCACTTCTCGCCCTCTTTTTGACCGGCATCGGTGCAACAGCGATGTGGATTCTTCAGGCGTTGTTTTTTCTTCGAGAGATCATGCTCTACATCTTCATCTACGCGATGCCGGTCGGGATTGCACTCGCGTTTGGCAATTTGCCCGTCGTCTCTCACATCGCGAGGACGGCCTGTATGAAGTTCGTCCCGCTGGCGATCATGCCGATCCCCGTTGCGCTCCTGTTCAAGGGCTATGAACTCCTCTTCGGTGACGGTGCAGACTCGAGTCTCGTCCCAGACAGCGCCTTTCTGAGTTATCTCATTGCCGTCACACTCCCACTACTATCGATCATCATCGTCTGGAAGCTGTTCAAATACGCTGCACCGATGACGACCAGAGTTATCGGTGCAACGAGCAACGCGACGGTGACAGCTGGTGCAGTCGTTGGTGCAGGGACAATCGCTGGGCCTGCAGCCGCCTCAGCAGCGGCACGATGGGGGCCAAAAGCTGCGGCAGGGTATACCGTGGCTTCGAGGTTTGGTGAGTCAGGAACTCAATCCGCTTCTAGTGTGGCTACGGGTGCAGCTTCCGAGAGCCAGACAGCGAACGACAATACGGTGAGGGATTCCTACGGCAATTCTGGAATCCCCGACTATCGTCGTACAGAAAACGATCCGGGGTACTACTAATGACGCGAGAACACGACGCCGCGAGTCGCCGTATTATGGATAAATTCGGCGAAGAGAGTCGCATCCCACTGTTGAATATCGATGAAGGGGACGTCTACGTCTTGGTTGGCTTCCCGATTGCAGGTCTGCTCTTTGGAGGCTTGACCGGGCTCGATGGGGCGATTCTTCCGTTCGTCTTACTTGGAGTTGTCCTCGGTGGCGCGATTGTCTACGCCTCACCGGGTCATCTCCCGGCGACCGTATGGCTCGGAGACGTCTATCGCTACTATTGCAAACGGCCGCGATTCACCTACAGTAGCGAAGTCGATCGAGACTCTGACGAGCCAACCACCGATGGCGGCCTAATCAACTACACGCCGTTCAAGCCCGATGAGTCCACACAGGACCTCACCGCTATTGCCCGCGCCTGGCCAGGTGCTGGCGCGATCGAACGAACTGATGGCACGATGGAGGCATTCCTCGAGATCGATGCTGGCAACATGGATTTCGCCATGTCTGGTGACTGGGCACACATTCAGCGGCTCGGCGAAGAGTTTGCAAATCGTGAGCTCAATTTCAAACTCACCTTTCACGCGACAACCCGGGCGTTTCCCGTCGAGCGCCTGATCGATCGGATCGACGATCGACTGCTTGACGAAGACGTCAAAGATAACCCGGTTTTCGAGGTGTTGCTCGAGGAGTATCGTGAGAAGCGACCGCGAGAGCTGTCGGGGACTACGCAGCTCCGATACTTCATGGGCGTCGAAGTCGCTCCACTTGAGGTCTACGACCGCTATCAAGACGAGCGTTCACCAGCCGAGAAGCTCACCTCGTTTCCAGTGATCGGCTTTCTGTTCAATCCGTTCGTCACTCGACGAGCGAACATGAGCGATGGCGAGTTACGAGCAGCGATGTTCGAGAAACTCGAGACGCGGCGGCGAGCGGTCCAGACCGAGTTCGTGCAGAAGGCTCCAGGGTGGTCTGCCCGCCCGTTGAGCACGGTCGAAATGTTCCTCCTTGCGATGGACTTCTGGAACGGCGAAGAACACGAGTACGACACTCCGGAGAACGCGATGCGCGAACAGCCAGTGATCGACAACCGGGAGAGGCGAGACGAATGAGCGACGGATTGATCCGATTCGCTCTCATCGGATACGTAGCACAGACACTGCCCGACCCAGCAACACAGGAAGGAATCGTTCTTTATCTGGGGCTCACCGTTGTGGGTACACTTCTCGTAAGGAGTAGCTGGGATCGGTGGCACACAGAGGAAGTCAACGAGGTCGAACTGGGCGACCTTCTCGTGCAGGCAACGATCGAAGCGGCCCAGGATGAGCGTACGGTTCTCGACGAGGTAGCTCACCGGCATCAAAACCTCATCGCTCCCGAGGCAATTGAATGGGGGACACGGACGGTACGAGTCGGCGAGCAATGGACATCAACGCTCTACGTTGCAGACAACCCGGATTATCCCAAAGACGGCTATCTGAACGAGCTCTTCGAACTGACCGACGTCGAATTCGATCTCACGGTCCACCTCACGCCCAAGAACCAGGAACAGGCTCGAGACGAATTACAGCGAGCCGCAGACGATTTGCAAGCAGATGCTGACCTCGAACGGAGCGTCCGTGGCGCGTACTTACAGGAACGAGCAGCCGAAGCCGTTTCGACGTACAAGAGCGTCGAGAGCGGAAGCCGTGTCTTCAGACAGGGCATGTTCATCACGATCCGTGCCCAAACGCGCGATGAACTTCGAGAGCACGTCCGAACCGTTCGGAGCCGACTCCGGGAAGACCCTGCCGGACTTTCGCCAAAGACGGCCATCTGCAAGCAGGACCTGGCACTTCGGGCAGCCGCCCCAGTTGGATCGAATCCCTTCGGTCGTGAAGCAACAGCATTGGGCGGAGCCGTAGGCGCTCTCTTCGCGTCGATACATTCGGCGACAATTCTCGAGGATGGCGGCGTCGAGTTCGGCACTCACTGGAAGAATCAGAGTCCGGTCGTGATCGATCCGTTCGCCCGTGAAAACGGCTATGCCATGTTTACGATCGGCGATCCTGGCTCCGGGAAATCGTTCGGTTCGAAACAGAACTTCATCCGCTCGATCGAGCAGAGCGAAGATCGCATCGGCATCATCCTCGAGCCGTTGAATAACTGGGCTGGCGTCGCCGACGCCCTCGGTGGTGAACGAATCACGATTGGTGGAGAGATGGGACTCAATCCACTCGAGATCAAGCCAACCCCGGAACGCGTCCAGCGGGCGATGGGCGAAGACGCGAGTCCGTATCGCGAAAAGCTCGATAGCGTGATGAGCTTTCTCGCGAATTACTTCGCTCTTCGCGGGATTAGCCTCGACGACCGACGAACAACGCTCGAGACGGCACTCGAGCGAGCGTACACTCGAAAGGGGATCACCGACGACATTGCCACCCACCACAACGAGAGCCCGACGATGCGGGACGTCCTCGATATTCTCGAGGAGATGGTCGAGAGTCCATCGGAGTATGTTGTTCGGACGGCTGCAGAAGCAGGCAAGATCGAATCCGATGCGACGTGGCTCATCGATCAATTGCGACCATTTTCCCAGGAGGGTCGGTATGAGAACCTGGGCCGAAAGACGGAGTTCGATATTCGTGATGAGAAGGTGATCTACCTCGACCTCGCCCAACAGGAGGGCAGTCTCGGTGGCAGTACGAGCCTCATCATGCAGTTACTGATCTCACTCGTATACGAGCGCGCCAAAGAGACCGAGAAAGAAGTCGTCTTCGTCATCGACGAAGCGCGATACATCATGCAGGATGCGGCGAGTCTCAAGTATCTCGAGGTGGTCTTTCGCCACCATCGTCACCACAATCTGTCTATTCGGCTCGTCACCCAGACCGTCGACGAGTTCTTCCAACACCCCGAGTCGGAGGCGATCATCGACCAGTGTGCGATCAAGCAATTCCACCATCTCGACGGAATGGACCGTGAGTGGGCAGAGGAATTCGGCCTCAATACAGCACAGATGCGATTCGTCCAGGAGGCCGTCCCCGGTAACGATCGAACTGGGTACTCACAAGCCCTGGTCGGCGTGGACGGCGAGTGGCGTGGTATCGAAGTGCGCGCGATGGACCACGAAGCGACGGTGATCGACTTCGACCCGAAGGCACACACTCGAAGCGACCTTCCAGGAGCGGGCGAACGAACTGTGGAGTTTGATGCTGACCGCACCATGGGTGACGGTCAGCGGGACAATGCCGTTTCAGACTGAGAAGATGATAGAAGAATCCATCCCAGAGAAGTTGCGCAATCGAGACCAGTGGCTCTGTTGGCGAAGCGAAGACCGCGACGGGAAATCCACGAAGGTGCCAATCGATCCGAAAACAGGTTCGTTCGCTTCGTCGACGGACGACACTACCTGGAGTGACTTCGATAGCGTCCTCGCATATTCTCACGCCGGTACCGCAGATGGAATCGGCTTCGTGTTCACCCCTAATGACCCGTTCGTTGGGATCGACCTAGATGATTGTCGCGATCCCGAGACAGGGCGTCCGGATACCGTGATCAAATCGATCGTGCAACAACTCGATTCGTATACCGAAGTCTCTCCATCGGGAACAGGATATCACGTACTCGTCGAGGGCGCGTTACCCAGTGGACGAAACAGACGTGGGCAGATTGAACTCTACGATCACGCCCGATATTTTACCGTCACTGGAGATCGCGTTCCTGGCTTGCCCACAGCGATCGAGCACCGCCAGACAGAGCTCGAGACGATCCATCGTGAGTACGTCGAGCGAGACTCGAGTGGAGATGAAAACTCGAGAGCAAGGACTGAGAGGAGAAGATCACGCCTCACGCTGTCAGATGAGGAGTTACTCGAAAAAGCTCGAGCGGCCTCGAACAGCGAGAAGTTTGAGCGACTTTGGAACGGATCGACCGTCGGGTACGATAGCCACTCAGAGGCAGATATGGCTCTGTGTTGTTTGCTGGCGTTTTGGACTGGCGGCAATCAGAACCAGATGGATCGACTATTTCGCCAATCGGGGCTCGTTCGACCGAAATGGGATGCCGTCCACTATGGAGATGGCACGACGTACGGTGAACGGACGCTCGAGCGTGCTGTCGAGCATACGACCGAATACTATGAGCCAGGTGCCCAAAAAGAAGCGACGGCAAAGGATCGATCGAGAGGGACGTCTGAGCCGGCAAGAGTGAGGGAGAACGATCGAGAGATGTACTATCTCGCCCGGAAGAATGAGATTTTAGAAAAGCAAGTGAGAATCCTTGAGGAGACGCTCGAGGAAAAGAACCAGCGCATTAGTGAGTTAGAGGGGGCAATCGAAGAGAGACAGGACGTGCTGACGAAGAAAGCGAGTGACGGTGGAGAAGAAATAGGCCAATCAAATTATACGCCCACTCTCTCGTTTTGGAGACGGTTACGACGACTCGTTGGCCCTCGGAATGAGTGATCACGCCGTTACTATTAGTGGATCGTCTATGGTTAACGGAGAAAAGGGCGCGCCCAGCCAGCGCTTAAGTCCCATGCCTAGAGTACCACCCAGCCTACACGTGGTCGCTTTAATCTACGTTCAACTCTCCAGACCGATGTGAACCCGCCAGGAACAGGATACGCTACGGATTACGGCGGTTGCACGGAGGAGTCTGTTGAGAGGTAACCAAACAACCAGTCAGCGATCGGTCCAGTATCCAGGGTGTGGCTATATAATGCAACTATTGAACAATACTAATACGCGCTTAGTCGACTAATGTCCTTGACTGTATACTGACCGATTTTCTGTATATAACCGCCAATTACCCAGATATATCAAATGAATCCACAATATTTATAATATTGTTAAAATAAATCCTTATATATATTTGTTTTTAGTTAATAATATTTGTGTTATGTATGTGAAATGGGCGTCTCCGCATCATATGAAAAGTATATAGTCCACAATACAAACCGACCGCAGGTCGGACAACCGGTTATAGGGACTGTCGACAGTGCATCACTTCACGCCGAACGAAACGGTGGTAGGGTCGCTAGAACGCTTGCGGGTCCGGCTGCCCCAGTCGTAACCTCCGCGAAGTGAGGGTCCAGTAGCGACCCAGGAACGACGTCAGAACGCGTGGCTCCCGTCAACAGCTCTCGATTGCACAATAGCCGCCCGCACAGTGACGTCAGTCGTACTTTCCATAGAGTTTGATCGTCTCACCGGCCTCGAGTTGCTCGGTCGTAGTCGTCGTGCCGCCGGCGATTCCGGCGGGAGTGCCTTCGCCGGAAGTGAAGAACCCGATAGCGTTTCGGTCCGGGAGGTGAATCCGGCAGTGGACCAGCGCGTCGCTGACCGTCCCGGTGTAGGTCAGGCCGGCGTGGACGTCGTAGATGCCGGCCTCGTCGACGACGAACGCGTGTTCGTCCGGGTCGAAGGTGATCCCCTCGGCGAACTCGACGTGGTCTAGCTCGACCTGGGCCTCCTGACCGAGGCTCTCGAGCGACTGGTCCGCCGAGAGCGTCGCCCGTCCGCCGACCTGGCTGCCGGCCCGTGAGACGGCCAGCCAGGTGTTCTCGCGGTTGGCGGCGATCTCCGGGTCAGGCTGGGGAGCCGGGGTTGAGTCGTCCTCATCGGAATCAGAATCCGCGAGCGCCGTCCTGTCCACGGCGGGCTGGAACAGCGTCAGGTCGCGGAAGACGTTGCCAGAGTCCGGCCCGGAGTTACCGAGTTCGCCCTGTTCGTGGACGACGTAGAACCGCCAGCCGAACGGACCGTCGTCGACGAGCCGGAGCGACCCGTTGGAGGCTTCGTTGCTCACGACGGTACTGATCTGGACGTTCTGCTCGACCGTACCCGTGTAGGGATTGAACAGACCGAGGAGAGTTCGATGGTTACCGTCCCACCACGACCCGCCTTCCGACGAAAGGCTGCGATTCCGGTAGAGGAAGACGAGGCGCTCCCCGTAGGGGGTCTCGATCATCTGTCCCCCCTTGGTCGCACCGTAGGTGTCCATTCGGGGGTGGAGCGACTGTTCGATGTAGCCGTGATTCGACCAGGTCTCGCCGCCGTCGTCGCTCTGGCACCACTGGAGGACGGGTGCGTCACTGGCGACGTCGGGATCCTCACAGCGGACGATGGCAGTCAGCGCGCCGTCCGACCGCGGTTGGATGACGTGTTCGTTCGGCCGGATCGGTTGGTCGTTTACGATGCCCAGGTCGGTGAGCGTATTGCTAGCCGGATCGTACTCAGCGAACTGGATCTCCTGCGGGCTGGCCGTGAAATCGACGTAGCCGACCTTGATGACCCCCTCCTCGACGAAATGAGGCAGCATGCGGTAGTTCTTGAATCGGTTAACGTTCTCGGTGATGGTCCAGCTTTTGGCGAGCGAGTCCCAGCGAAGTCGGTGGACGGCCGTCGCTTCGTTGCTACTCGTCCGCGGATCGACCTGCGAGTCGAAGAAATAGAGCGTGGTATCGTCCGTAGCGATCAACCCATTGCCGGTTCGCGACGGATCGATAGTCGACCCGAGGTCGAGCGTCTCGATGTCGGAGAAACTCTCGCCCTGGTCACGACTCTGTTTGAACGTGACGGTGGCCTCGCCCACGTACGTGTGTTCGTCGGTACCGTCGCGGGTGGCAACGACAATCGTCTCCGTTCCGTCCGGCGAGACGACCTCGAGGGACGAACACGGCACCGGCGACTCCTTGATCGTGGTCGTGGTCGCGACCTCGTGGTCGTACCACGGCCCCTGATCGGCGGCGGCCCCCAGGTAGCCGTTCTCGACGAAGAGGTTCTGCCCGCTGAACGACGAGAGACGGTCGTTCTCGCTCGTCGTCAGCGCGTCGAGGTTTAACAGCTCGTTGCCCTGTGCGTCGACATTCTGTGCCCATTTCTTCGGTGCCATCGCCTGTGAATTCTCCGAGGAATCGTTCAGGGTGTGTGCTTGCGGCTCGGTACTCGAGTCAGAAGCTGATGCGAGACCAATGGAACTCATGCCCATCAGTTGCATCAGACTCCGTCGGGAGGTTCTGAATCGACTCCCGTGGTTGTCACTCGTCTGGACGTGGTCGTCTGCGTGGTCTTTCGGCATAGTGGTTCACCTTCACGTGATACTGCATCACAATGGACAGGAGTGGAGATATTAAAGTTTGGGATGAGGAGTAGTATTATACCAACTAGAATTTTGTTGGTTGTATCCAGACCGCTCACCAGACAGAATCGAAATCTGCGGGTCGCGGCCGGAGTCGGCAGGTCGAACCTGCGAGAACGGCGAAAGGGCTGGCTGAGACACAGACGATGTGTCGTCCAATCCGGATCGACGGCCCGCTTACGTGTCCTCGACGGCTTCCTGGAAGCGCTGCGCGAAGCGATCCGCGGCGGAGTTGAGATAGGCGATATCGCTGCCGGCAGCGAGGAAGTCGACGCCGCGGTCAAGCCACACGTCGATATCGTCGACGTTTCCGACGACGGTCCCGACGGCGACGTCCGCTTCGTGGGCGGCGGTGACGATGCGATCGACCGCATCGTCGAATCGGCGCGTTTCGTCGCTTCCGAACGTACCGAGCGAGACGGCGAGGTCGCCGGGCCCGATAAACACGCCGTCGATCCCATCCACGGCGACGATGTCCTCGACGTTCTCGACGGCGTCTTCCGTCTCGATTTGGACGATGACGACCGCGTCTTCCGCGTCTTCCATGTACTCATCGAACTCCTTGCCGTACTTCGCGGGGCGAAGCGGGCCGACGCCCCGAATCCCCTCGGGTGGATACCGAGTCGCCTCCACGGCAGCTTCGGCCTCCTCGACAGTGTTCACCCAGGGGACCAGAATGCCGCTCGCACCCATGTCCAGGACGCGCTTGATGACGACGTGGTCGTTCCACGGGATGCGCGTGATCATCTCGGCGTGGCCGTCGGAGGCGTCCATGGCGCGCCCCATCTCGGTGACCCCGGAGACGTCGAGCGGGGAGTGTTCCATATCGACGACGATGAAGTCGTGTCCGTACTCGGCGATCAGTTCCGCAATCGATGGGTCCTCGAGGACCATCCACGATCCGAGCACGTGCGTTTGCTGATCGAATCGCTCTCTAAGAGTCATCACGGATCGATAACTGACAGGTGTTACCATAATACTTTATGTTGGCGACGAAGACGGCAGCTTCGCGTCCCGAGAAATCGGAGCGGCTGACCGAACCAACGTGCAAGCGCGTGCCTCGAGAGCCGCTTTCGTGGAACCTGCCTCGAGGATCGGGTCCACGCCGCATTCGACAATCGAACACTCAGGGGGTATAGTGAGGACCGATCGCGCCGCCAAGGTCATCGAAACCGATAGCCCGAAGTAAGCAGACGCGGTGGTCGTTCGGCTCCACCGAACGCGAGAAACCGTTTCGTCACGGTGTATCGACGAGCAGTGAGATAGAACGTATACCGAAAGCGCACGTGGCCAGAGATCGGATGCCCACCAGTTCCTCGCAACTGTTCGAGCCGGTTGCGGCCAGTCACAACGGTTACAGGAGGCGCTGGCGATCGCTGTCGAACAGTTTAATCTGGTCCGGCGGGACGGTAACCGAGACGGTTTCGCCAGGTTCGGGTTTCGTCACGTCGTCGACCAGCACGATGACCTCCTCGCCGTTCTCGCACTCGACGTAGATAGCGACCCTGTCGCCGTGTGGTTCGACGACCGTCACTGTCGCGTCGAACAGCCCCTCGTCACCGATCGAGAGTGCCTCCGGACGGACGGCCATCGTCATATTGGAATCAGGCTGCGCGGGAAGTCGGTCCGCTTGGTCGTTGGTGAGGGGCATCTCGAATACGTCGCTCGACAGCGTCATCCCGGCATCCCGGGTCACGAGCTCGCAATCGAAGAAATTCGTCGACGGGGATCCGATGAATTCAGCGATGAACTGCGTCTGGGGGTCGTGATAGATTTCGTCGGGGGTACCGACCTGGGCGATTTCACCGTCGTTCATCACGACGAGCTTGTCGGCCAACATCATCGCCTCCTGCTGGTCGTGGGTGACGAAGATCATCGCGATGTTGAGCTTCGACTGGAGGCGCTGGACCTCCACGCGCATCTGATCGCGGAGATTTGCGTCCAGAGCCGAGAACGGTTCGTCCAGCAGGAAAGCCTCTGGTTGAATCACCATCGCCCGCCCGAGACTGACCCGTTGTTGTTGACCGCCGGAGAGCGCTCCTGGTTTTCGATCCAGGAGTTCACTGATCCCGAGTATTTCTGCGGCCTCTTCGACGCGGTCTGCCTTCTCCTCCGGAGGCAGATCCGTCTTCATATCGAGGCCAAACCGGATGTTGCGACGGACGCTCATGTGCGGAAACAGGGCGATCGACTGGAAGACGAACGCCAGGTCCCGGTCTTTTGGTTTCTTTTCCGTTACGTCCTCGCCATCGATGACGATGCGACCGGCATCGGGAATCTCGAGCCCGGCGACACAGCGGAGCGTGGTCGTCTTCCCACATCCCGATGGCCCCAGCAGGACGACGAACTCACCTTGCTCGATGTCGAGATTGATGTTCTCACAGGCGACGACCTCGCCGCCGTCGAACGTTTTCTTGACGTCTTCGATTTTGACGTGAGCGGATTCGGATCGCTCTCCGTCCCCCGGGTCTCGTGCAGTTCGGACTGTGTCCGGGTCGTCAATGCTACTCATTGTCTATCCATACTTGCTCCGTTCTGACTAATAAACTTGCCCAATTAGTGATCCCGTGTACGCGCGCTGCGCAAGCCCAGTCCGCCCGCAGAGAAGTGAACGGTCTCGTTCGAGAGTGACTGCACCAACCCATATAAATAAGGACGCGCCATACGTGACGTGTGAACGTTGAATGACCCACGGAACAGAAGGCCAACTCCAGGCCGTGATCAACGAAGCGTACAATCGGGTCGAGGGCGCCGACGCCCAGTCGATGAACATCCAGGCTGGACGGGCGCTGGGCGAGGCCATCCGCACGACGCTCGGTCCCAACGGTATGGACAAGATGATCGTGGACTCACTCGGTGGCGTCGTCGTCACGAACGACGGAGCCACCATCCTTCGGGAGATGGACATCGAGCACCCCGGGGCAAAACTGGTGGCCGAGGTCGCCCAGACACAGAAGAACGAGGCCGGCGACGGCACGACGACGGCCGTGGTGCTCGCAGGCGAGTTGCTCCACCAGGCCCAGAAGTTGATCGATAAGGGAATCCATCCGACGTCGATTATTCAGGGGTATCGGCGCGCTATCACGAAGACCTACGACGTCCTCGAGACGAACGCACTCGAGATCACCACCGACGACGAGGCGACCCTCGCGCAACTCGCCGAGACGGCGATGACGGGAACGGGAGCCGACGGCGATCGCGCCTATCTCGCCGAACTCGTCGTCGAAGCCGTCACACAGGTGTCTCACGGACGATATCCCGTCGACGATGCGATCGATATCGAAGGGATTCCGGGCGGCCTGGTCACCGACTCGGAGTGCATCCAGGGAACCATCATCGAGAAGGAACCAGCCCAGATGGGAATGGCATCGCTGGCCACTGATGCGTCGATCGCCGTGTTCGAAGACGGGCTCAAACTAGACGAGAGAGGTGACGGCGCGCTGTCGATCAGCGACTACGAGACGAAACAGGCGATCCTCGACGACGAAGCGGAGACGCTTCTCGAGCGGGTCGAGCGGCTCTCGGAGCTGGACGTCGACATCGTCTTTGCGGGCGGGGAACTGGAGCCACTGGCCGTCGAGGAACTGGTTCGACGCGGGGTCCTGGTCTTCCAGAAGACCCCAACTGACGCGCTCGAGCGGCTCGTCAGGGCAAGTGGTGCGACCGTCAGTTCCAGAGTGGATGCCCTGGACTCGGGGAAGTTGGGGTCGGCCGGACGCGTCGAGGTCGGAAAACGGGCGTGGACGGACGTCGTGTTCGTCGAGGAGTGTCCGGATTCGGGCACCGTAACCCTCCTTCTGCGAGGCGGGCCAACTCACGTGATGGACGAACTCAAGCGACCAGTCGTCGATGCGATCAGCGTCACGAGTAACGCACTCGAGAAAGGGGCTATCTGTCCCGGCGGGTGTGCTATGGAGGTCGAGATTGCCAGTCAGCTTCGGCAAGCAGCCGACCGGATCGCTACCAGGGAGCAACTCGCGGTCGACGCGTTCGCTGACGCACTCGAGACCCTCCCGAAGACGATCGCGGAGAGCGCCGGACTCGATCCAATCGACGCGATCGTCGAACTCCGTCGGGAGCACGCCGCCGGCAACGCGACGGTGGGAATCGACGGTCAGGAGGCCGAACTCACTGACGCCGTCGACGCGGGGATCGTTGACTCGGTGCGGGTCAAACGAACGGCGATCGAAACCGCAGCCCAGGCCGCGATATTCCTCTTGCGCGTCGATGACGTGTTGCTCTCCGAGAAACTGCCCGACGACGAACACGGCGGGACGGACCCAGGAATGCCCCGGTAGGGCCGACGCACTCGGCGTATCGAGATCGACGACGCAGGCGTAAGCTCGAAGTCGCCAAAGCGAAGCACTCGCGTAAACTGAGGCTTTACTCTCGAGTCGTGACCGAAGCGCTACGCTCGAGTTGAGGCGACGAGCCGTCTCCCTGTTAGAACGTCACGCGGCGTACAGTTCACGGTCGGCTACCACGACCGGTCCGACCGAATCCGAACTCAGTGCGCGTACCTGGCTTCGCGGATGGACGACCGGACCTGGTTGACGAGGACGATACCGGTGAGCAGGGTGAACGTCAGCATGAATCCGACGACGACGAGGTTGTCCTGGTTCAACGAGAGGACGAGGCCGAGGCCGACCGCCAGAAAGCCGAAGACCGTGGCCATCATCTGCTGTGTGAAGATATCCGTGAACGGTATTGACGAATTCATGTGTGAGTAACCCATACTCGCACGTGCCTATAGTATTTTTCCTCGGTCGACACTGGAATCGCGTTTGACCCCTCATCGTCTGCCAGGGGAGGGCGGTCCGGACGTCGCCCACCCTCTCGAGGCCGAGCGTCGATCCATCACCCACGCGGTGAGACTGACAAGCGCTCGAGGAACAGCCTGCGATTCGGTGTGCGGTCTCGAAGTGAGTTCCCCGACCGGTCGATCGATGAGAATCGCCAGAAAAACGCGGCGCCCAGTTACTGGAACGTCTGGGTGAGACTCTTGCGGGCGAACAGGTACATGAGCGCCGGCGGCAGGCTGATCAGCACGGTCCGGGCCATGACGACCCCCTGCTGGAGGGAGGCGTCGGCGCTCACGGCCTCGTTCAGGCTCGCGATGGCAGGCTTCGCGCTATCGACGGTCAACAGGAGCCCGAAGAAGAACTCGTTCCAGCTGATGACGAAGGCGAAGAAGCTCACAGCGAGGATACCAGGGACCGACAGTGGCAAGATAACGCGTACGAACGCCGTAAACGGCGTACAGCCGTACACCTGGGCGGCCTCCTCGATGTTTGCGGGGAGCGCGCTGAGGTAATCGCGCATCAGGAAGACCGTGAACGGGACGAGGAAGACCAGGTCGATCAGCCAGAGACCGACGATGTTGTCCGAGAGTCCGATGTCGATGAAGGTGACGGTGATCGGGATCGCGGCGATGATCACGGGGAACAGCAACACGCCGACGACGGCGTAAAAGAGCAGGGACTTGTGGGCGAAGTCCCGCCGCGCGAACGCGTACGAGGCCGGGAGCGTGATGAGAAGCGTGAGAATCGTCGAACCGAGCGCCCTGAGGTAGCTGTTCTCGAGCAGCGGCGCCGTGGATTGCCAGGACTGACGATACCACTCGAACGTCGGGTCCTCCGGGATCCAGATCGGGTTGTAGAAGTTCGCGGCACTCCGGACCGACATCGACAGGGCGAACAGCGCGGGCACCAGCGCGACCACAAACAGGGCGACGACGACGAGCACGCGCGCAACCGACCAGAGGATTCCGGAGAGGTCCTGCTGGCCGCCGCGTCCGGTGAGACGGCTCATGCGACCCCCTCCTGTTCGCTCGCGGTTCGTTCGAACCACCACATCAGCGGCAGGACGGCCACGATGACCACCAGGACGGTGAGAATGCCGACCGCCGCGGCCCGACCCATCTGCTGGTTGGTGAAGGCGAAGTCGAACAGCGTGACCGAGAGCGGCGAGGTGTCGTACCCGGGCCCGCCGCGCGTGAGCTGCCACGTCTGTGCCGTCTTGAGCATGTTCTGGACGACCCGGAAGATGAGGACGAACAGGATGGCACCCTTGAGGTGCGGGTACGTGATGTAGCGAAACATCTGGAGGCGGTTCGCCCCATAGACTTTGGCGGATTCGTACAACTCGTCGGAGACGCTCTGGCGCCTGGCCAGGATGATGATGAACACCCACGGCCAGTACGTCCAGGTGAGACTCCCCAGCACGACGAGAATCGCGGGCCAGGTCTCCTGGCGCCAGTAAGGGAGCGTATCGATGAGGCCCCAGTTGGTGAGGACGGTGAAGAACGGGCCGAAGTTCGGCTCCAGAAAGTAATAGAGGATCGTCCCCGAGGCGACAGGCGGGATGACGAACGGGAGCAGGAACGTCGTGCTCACGAGGTCCTTGAGGCGCGTGGTGTGGTAGACGGCGAGGGCCGCGACCACCCCGACGATCAGCTGCGGAATAGCCATGAGCGCCATCAGAATCGTCATCCGCAACGACGCCACGAACGCGTCGGACGCGATGAAGTTCGTGTAGTTGTCCAGTCCTACCCAGCTTCCCTGGCCGACGCGAAGCGGCCACTCGAAGAAACTGATGTAGATGCCCCGAATAATCGGGAGCCAGAGCATGACGACTATGGCGAGCAATGCGGGGAGGATGAACAGGTAGACTTTCCACCGTTCGGGAAACCGTTCACGGAGTCCCCCCACCGCGAGGCTGTGGCTTGTACTCATGTGTCGTTCCATTGCTACCGGCGTATTAAAGCTACTGGGTTCGGGCCGTAACCGGCTGACGACGGAAGAATTCGGGACTGCCGTTGCACTACTGCGGCCGCGGTACCGGCGCTCCCAGCCGGCGACGCTGTCGCGTGGCGATCTCCTGTCGGGGCCTCGAGGTCGAACGACGATTGGGGGTTACGCGAGTCCGACGTCCTCTCGGGCGGTCTCGTACCACCCGTCCATCGCTTCCTCGAGCGTGAGGTCGCCGGTCAGGAACTGCGGGAGGTACTCGCCGGCTCCACCCAGGACCGGTGCGACGGAGCCAACCTCCGGACTCCCGTACCCCAGCGACCACGCGCCGCCGTTTTCCATCTGCGTGCGACAGGCCTCGAACCAGTGATGTTCGTCCTCCCACTCGACGTTGTCCTGGGCGGCGTCCCAGGTGTCCCGCTTGCTCGGGATGAATCCGGACTCCTGGGCCATGATCTCGTGGAAGCCGTCGCTGAGGACGTAGTTCGCGAGGAAGAAGATAGCCGCTTCCTGGCGGCGCTGTTCCTCGTCGTCGTTCTCGTCGACGGGCACGATGTTGTAGGTCCACGGCGTCTGGTTGCTCTTGTCTTCGCCCCACATCGGGTACCAGCGGAGCGATCCGTCCTGCAGGACCGACGGGTTCGACCCCGCGACGCTCTTGTGGTGTTTCGGTTCGGGGTTGATCTGACCGTAGCGGTTCGTGGTCGCGATCTGCCCGGAGACGTCGGGACCCCCGAGCGACGCCGTGTCGGGGGCAATGACATCCTCGTCGAGGAGTCGCTTGAACCGTTCCATCGCACTGCTCCACGCGTCGTTGTTGACGATGACGTCGGAGTAATCCTCGCTCATCAGCGACGTCTCCTCCTTGTCGCCCAGCTGCGGTAACTGCCCCCAGAGGAAGCCCAGGACGTCGCCACCGGAACCGGGGATCTGGAAGCCGAACTCGGCGTCGGAGTTCTCCTGGAGCTGGCGCGAGAACTCGATCGCCTCCTCGAACGTCGACGGCGGGAAATCGTCCTCCAGTCCCGCCTGTTCGACGAAGTCGTACCGCGCCAGGACGGGACTGCGCGGGCTGTTGAAGATGGGGAAGTGAGGGACGTCGATGTCCGGGAGCCCCCGCGCCAGCCACTCCATGCCCTCGAACTGCCACTCCAGGTCGCCGATGGTGTCGTCGTCGAACTGGTCCGAGTAGTCCTGCATCAGGTCGTCGGCCGTGTAGTAGTACTCCGGATCCAGGTTCACGCCGAACGCCGGCGTCCAGGAGTGGATGTGCGGGCCCTCCCCGTTTCGAATCTGCTGTGGCCAGGCGTCAGCGATCCCGCCGTCGAACGTGAGGTTGACAGTCGCGCCCGTGTCGGACTCGAACTCCGCGACCAGGTCCCTGATGAACTGTTCCTGGCCCGTGTTGACGCCGAACCAGTCCCACATCTCGAAGGTAACGCCATCGAATCGCCCCTCGGCGTCCGGCGCGTCCGTCACGATTCGGTCACCGTCACCGTTCCCGTTTCCGGTACCGTTTCCATCCCCGTTCCCGTCGTCAGACGTACACCCTGCGAGGAGACTGCCGGCGCCGACGCCGGCCATGGTCATGAATCTCCGCCGGGACTTCTGGCTATCACTGCTTGCGCGGTCCATGATTACAGTTAACACGTTAGTTGAGCGGTACAAATAGTTACTGGAATCGTTAGTGCGACGGAACCTCGGAATTAACGAGTGGGTGGGCGAGCACCGACTCGTCGGAGCGCACCCCGTCGGCGAGGGGTCGAGGAGAAACGTTTTAGTCGCGTTCCAGGAATACTGTACGTATGGATTTTGCAATGTGGGCCTATCCGTGGGACCTCCGAGACCAGGGCGTCGACGACGCTGTGGACCGCCTGGTCTCGGCCGGAATCGACGAACTCAACGTCGCGACCAACTACCACGCGGTTCACTCGTATTCACCCACGAACCCGACCAGCAAGTCGTACTTCGCGCGGGCCAGCGCCTACTTCCAGCCCGACGAGGGGTACGGGGACCTCGAGCCGGTGCCGGCCGACCGAATGGGCGACGACGACTGGCTCGCCGAAATCACCGACGCGCTGGCGGATTCGCCGATCTCGGTGACCGCGTGGACAGTCGGGTGTCACAACTCGCGGCTCGGACTTGCGAACCCGGACCTCACGATCACCTCGCCCCACGGTGATTCGCTACCCTTCGGGCTCTGTCCGTCTCAGCCCGCCGTGCGCGCGTACCTCGAGAACCTCGTTCGCGACCTGAATTCGCGAGGAAGCTTCGAGCGCATCGAACTGGAGTCGTTCGACTACTTCTTCGGCAGCGGCCACGGATGGCACCACGACAAGGTGTTCGTCGAACTGGGGAAACTCGGGACGTTCCTCCTCGGGCTGTGTTTCTGTGACGAGTGTCGAAGCGCGGCCGCGGACGACGGAATCGACGTCGAGGCAGTGCGGGAGACGTGCGTCCGGACGATCGACGCAATCGCCGACGGAACGCTGCCCCCGTCGCTCGACCCGCTGCAGTGGATCGAGGCGCACCCGCGCGTCGGCGCGTACCTGTCGGTTCGTGAACGATCGCTCGTCGACCTCTTCGAGTCTGTCCGGGCGATCATCGATACCCAGCTCGGGTACACCATCGGGACGCTGGACGTCGGCGACGAGTGGCTCTTCGGTATCGACCTCCCGAAGGTCGCCGACTCCCTCGATTACGCCACGACGCTCGCCTACGAGTCGTCGGCGTCGGCCGTCGTCCACCAGGTGAACGTGGCGAACGAGTTGACGCCGGAGCTTCCGATACACGTCGGCGTACAGCCGGGACCGCCGGTCGTCGACGACGGTGACACGGTGACGGCGATCGTGGACGCCGTCGCGAACACCCGGACGGAGCGGGTATCATTCTACAACTTCGGGCAATTGCCCGAGCGAAGCTTCGACTGGCTCGCCCGCGCCACGAGACCGTACCGCTGACGAACGCTCGGACGGCGGCCCACCGCTGGTGCCGTGACGTCGGCTTCGCGAAGCACAGGGTGTCACGCTCTCGGCGGCACCCGGCTCTCGCCCCTTGCGTAGTCGGTTTCGCGACGCCGCGCCGATTGCGGAGAGCAGCAGTTTTTTGACCCGTCCGGTCAATTTGCAGGTATGCTCCCCCGGACAGGACTGGCAAGTCACTCGTTCAGCACTCACACGGCACCGGAGATTACGGACCTCGCCCAGCGAGACGGCTCCGTTCTCGTGGTGCCCGTCGGCAGCGTCGAACAACACGGCGAACACCTCCCCGCGGGCACGGACACTATCCTCGTCACCGAAGTACTGGCGGCGGCGCTCGAGCGACTCGACGACGTCCCGGTCCTGTCGACGCCGCCGGTCTGGTGTGGATACTCCCCGCACCACCTCTCCCTGGGAGGGACGCTCTCTGGGGAGTTCACCACGCTCAAGGCCCAGCTCGAGGAGATTGCGAGCACGGGATTGGAGAACGGCTTCGACACCATGGTTTTTCTCAATGGCCACGGTGGGAACACGGCACTCATCGAAACGGCGGTGAGCGAAGTCGGCCAAACACACCCCCTCGTCGAGGTACACGGCCTCACCTACTTCGAAGTCGCAACTGATCTCGTCTCGGAGATTCGCGAGAGTGATCTGGGTGGAATGGCCCACGGCGGCGAGTTCGAGACATCGCTCATGCTGGCGCTCTATCCGGACCTCGTCGGTGACGAACGCGTCGGTGAGTACCTCGACGAGCCGTACGACCTCGGGAATCGAGACCTGGTGAAGGGCGGTCCCCTCGCGGTATATCGTGAATTTTCGGAGTATTCCGCGAGTGGTGCGATCGGTGATCCGTCCCTGGCAACGCTAGAGAAGGGCAATACGCTTCTGGACGGGATTGCAACTGAATTAGCCTCGTTTTTCACGTCGATTTCCGAGCGGAATCGGTCTAACTAGCCCTCTCGAGGTACTCTCGTTCGCCGGATCTGTCCACTGCAAGGAGCCTTGCCGAAACAGCACTCGAGTTGGAAGCCTCTCGGAATCTGGATACCACCTGTGGACGCAGTCGACTTTCAAAGCTGGTGGTCTCGGCTCTTAATCCATTTATATTGGAACAAGGGGTGGCCAGAGGAGAGTAATTCCAATAGGGACGGAAATATGAAAATGGATCCATCCAGCGTGGAAGCCTACAATAGGTAACAAGCCGCTTGCGAGAACGCTGGCGCATTGAGATCGAGCTGAAGGGGGCGACTCAGTCGCAACTAGAATTACAAGCCTAAGCATGTAATATCACGAGTCGATTCTTCGATCGAGAGCACATCCTATCGACTTCGAAACGGACGATGGAATCCAATATAGTCGGAACGATGATGAGAGCCGCCTATAACGGTACGGATGGGGGCTGTAATTCCATCAATAATGGAAGCTGGAGTGATGGATCCTCGTTCATTGGATGTCTGGGCTTTCGAAGGGAACGTTAATCATCGTGGGCCACGAGGAAGCAGTATGCAACGAGAGGCCGAGTCCGGCAACACGATTCAGGCACTCGAACGGGCCTTCGAGATCGTAGAAACCCTCCGAGAACACGAGGGCCTCACTCTGACAGAACTCTCAGAGTTACTCGAGTTACCGACCAGTACCGCCCACGTCTACCTGAAGACCCTGGAAAAAGAGGGGTTCGTGACCCGCGAAAACCGGACCTACCGGAACGGGCTCAAATTCCTTGAGTACGGTGGCTACGCCCGTCGGCAGTACGAACTGTACAGTGCCGCGCGCCCGGTCCTCATGGAACTCGCCAATCAAACCGGCGAGCGAGCCGGGCTAGGTATCGAAGAAAACGGCAAGCGGGTCCTCATTAGCGTCGAGGACGGGACGTCAGCGGTGAGCGACAACGTCCCCATCGGTGAATTTACCGAGATGCACTGGACTGGCCTCGGGAAGTGCTTGCTCGCGTACTTGCCCCAGCAGCGCCGAGAGCAGATCATCGACGAGAGCGAGTTACCCAGAAGCACGGCAAACACGATCACCGACCCCGACGAACTCCGGCGCGAGCTGAAACAGATCAGGGAACAGGGCTACGCGATCGAGGACGAAGAACGGAGGGAAGGAATTCGTGGTGTAGAGGTTCCTATTCTCACGCCAGACGACGAAATTCTCGGCTCCATCGGGCTCACGGGCCCCGTCAACCGGTTCGATGCCACACAGATCACCGAGTACATCACGCTGCTCGAGGAGAAAGCAACCGTCGTAAAGTTGCGGACGGTCTACTACTGACCGGCCTCGGACAGCGTCTGGTCGATGTGTATCGGAGCACGGGACGGCATACCACAAATTTAAGACAGGGGCCGGGAATCGGTAAGTATGGAGATTACAGCGGTTAGTGCAATCCCCGTAACGGTACCTCTGGACCCGATAGAAGACGGAGGGATAGCACCCTATCGAACGAACCACGGCGCGCTGTCCGAGATGGATCGAATTCTCGTTCGCGTCGACACCGACGAGGACTACGTCGGCTGGGGTGAAGTCCGGGCCTTCCTCTCGCCGGCAGCCACGATCTCCGTCATCGAGGACGGCGTCGCGCCACTCGTCGTTGGGCAATCGCCCTTCGAGATTGGGAAGTTGCGACGACAGGTGTTCGTCGAATACACGAACTCGAATATGTTCTTCGCGCCTGTCGAGACCGCCTGCTGGGACATCGTCGGGAAAGCGCTGGACCGCCCGGTGTACGAGTTACTCGGCGGGTGGACAGCAAACCATCAAACTGAAATGAAACACCGTGATTACGTCGCCTCAGGAGAAGGCGATCGGCGCGTCGAATTCGCGTACGCGCTCGGAATCTTCTCGCCCGAAGAGTCCCGTCGCTACGCCCGGAAGGTCCTGGAGGAGGGCTACAACGTCCTCAAGACGAAGGCGGGCCGCGACTGGCGGACGGACGTGGAGCGAATTCGAGCGATGCACGACGAGGTAGACGGCCAACTAGAGTTCCGTATCGATCCGAACCAAGGGTGGACCGCCGAGGATACTGTTCGGCTCTGTGCCAAACTCGAGGACGCCGAGATCTATTTGCAGTACGTCGAACAGCCCATTCGGATCGACAATCACGGTTCGTTGGCGTCCCTGCGGAACCGCACTCGACAGCCGATCGCCGCCAACGAAGACACCTACGTTCCCAGAAATATGCGCCACCTGATCGAGACGAACGCAGTCGACGTCGGCGTCATCGATATCACTCCATCGGGCGGAATCGCAGGCGTTCGAGAGCTTGCCAGCATCGCGGAAGACGGTGGCATGTCCCTGGCTCACCACTGTGCGTTCGATCTCGGGATCCGGACCGCCGCGATTCTCCACACCGTGTACAGCACGCCGGCGATCAACCTCCCGAGTGATACGGCCTACTTCGGGTGGGAAGCTGACGTCATTCAGGATTCCTTCACGATCAACGAGGGCCACATGACCGTCCCAGACGGTCCCGGTCTGGGAATTGACGTCGACATGGACGCGATTGAACGCTATCGGCAGTGAAGACGTCCCGGAGGCGTGTCCAGCGAAACGCTGCTGTATAGCAATTCAGCCACTCAGCGGGTGACGTGACTGAACCAGACAATAGCCAGATACACTACCTTCAGGGGCGAGGGCCGAACGGGGCCTTGGGTTAGGACGTCAGACGCGATGGGCCGCCCAGCCGCCATCCACGTAGAGATCCGCTCCGTGGATGTAACTCGCTTCGTCACTCGCGAGGAAGGCAACGACATCTGCGACCTCCTCCGGTTCACCCAATTCGGGTAAGAGCGTCTGCTGTCGACTCCGTTCGATGCTCTCCTCGTCCTGATAATCCTGGATAGGGGTCTTGATGTAGCCGGGGGAGACGCAGTTCACGTTCACGTCGTGTGGTCCTAACTCGACCGCTAAGTCCCGGGTGAGATTGACCTGCCCGGCTTTCGCAGCAGCGTACGCGGGACCGGATCCGCCCTCTGTCGCGTTGACGGAGGCGATGTTGACGATGTCGCCGCTCACGTCCTTCAGATGAGGAATTGCGAACTTACAGCAGAAAAAGGTCCCATCGAGGTCGACGCCCAGCATCGTTCGCCAGTCGTCGATACTGGTCGACTGGGAGTCACCGAGGATCGAGACACCAGCATTGTTGATGAGGACGTCCAGTCGACCGTACGCCTCGAGCGTCTCGTTGATGAGTGATTCGACTGCGACGGGATCGGACACGTCGGTCGATACGAAGACGGCGTCGCCCGGGGTCTCCTCTCGAATCAGCCGTTCGGTCGGTGCCGAAACCTCGGAATCGTGGTGGATGCCCTGCTTCGGTTCGTTATTGCGAGATGCACAGACGACGTTTGCCCCGTCTTCGCCGAAACGACGAGCAATCCGTCGTCCGATACCGCTCGACGCACCCGTGACGATCACTGTTCGGCCTTCGTGCCGTTTCGAACACATACTCGTCCTACTCAACGGGTTCGACAGTTTAAAACCTCCTGTTCAACGGCCTTCGAGCTCGTTCAAGTACCTCCTAATTCCGAGCATCGATACCTGAATTACAGCCCAAACTGTTCGCCGCCTCGAGGCGAATCGAACCGTGTTTACGAATTGGATGACACTGAACGTCACCCTACAAATAGTGAAAACTCAGCTGCTACTCACCCCTTAGTTGCGTTTAGACAGATCGGTTCCCTGTGAACGTGATCGATCTGAACCACTAGCCAACAATTTCATTCCATTAATAGAGAATAGTTTGATATCAGAGTTTTTGGATTTAACACCAGTTAGGAAACATATACGAAACCGTTTAGGTTCCGTAACGTTCGTCTTTGGCGTCGAGCCCACGTCTTCGGCGGATATCGAGCAACGACCGGTCGCCACCGACGAGAACGGCGGTGTCGTCGGTGGCGTGATTCTCGCAGAGTTCCTCGAGAAAACGCACACGTCCCGACTCTGTTCCCGTTCGCTCAGACGCTGATTGCAGGAAAAAGCTTGGTCGAGGGTCAATACCGTCGTACAGCCAGTATTATCCATCGAGTGGGTTCACCGGTTTGTCGAAGGCAATGTGACCCGAACTTCGCGAATCGAGACTGAAGATCGGCGCCGTGGACCCATCTGTGGACAATCGTTCGAGCCCCCTTGATCCCGAATATGTCTATAATTACGATAATATCTAAAAACGAGTGTTCGTCAATATGTGCAGTGGCTAGTTAGACCAGTTTGAGGATCAAGCAGGACGTGGAGTTAGTTTGGACTAAAGCTTGCAGACATGCTCAGCGAGACGTACGCAGCGAATTTGATGAATGTTGGGAGCGTGAACGGACGGTGACGCCCGCCAGAGTGTTCGCCGTCTGCCTTCCCACGACCGGTTGTTTGCTTCGAGAGATACAAGCAATTCTTCGCTTTCTAGGCGGTGAGCGGTCTCACTAGGCCTTTTGGCAGTGGCTGAATCGGCAGTCTGACAGCGTTCCAGTCCCGCCGAGGGCTCCGCCTTCGGGGGTCGCGGTTGATGAGACCGCTGTCAAGATCAACGACAAATGATCGTGGGTGTCTGCTGCAATTGACCTTGACTCACGGTCGACCCTCGATGTCGCAATCGTTGGATGGCGAGGTACCAATCTAGCCGCTGCGTTCCTGCACCGATTGGCCGAGAAACATATCCTTCCCCCTACGCTGTGTTACTCGTCGGTGGTTACGGGTATCTGACTCCCCTTTCCGATTGAGTTTGAGTGGCCAGTTCGGCTACGTCGAGAGAAACCTGATCAAAAAGTGGTTTCATACGAAGAAGACGCCGGTTGGCAGTTTCCACAATTCGTGGGTAGACAGTCGGGAGCCAGTTTTGAGTATTTTATACACTACTATAACGTACACCGACCGTATTAGTCATTTAACGGATAGGCGTTAACTGAGGCGCTTAACTAGACAGTTCCAAGTAGTTCGGTGGATCTAGTGGTGCTGTCAATGTTAGATTACCTGATGAGGGGTATACGCAAAATGCTGTATCACTCAAGGAAAACTCGTCGGTGTATGGTATGGTTCACCCCAGTCGTCTCGATGGCCTACTGGGGATTTTTCGATCACCTCGAGGAACGACGCGGCTCTGTAGTGCTTACCGCCGGCATTACACAGAAGCAAGGAGAAAGCCCACGACTCTAGTCGTGGGATGAATCCGACACTCCGCTACCCAAACCACGTGCGATGGCAGGTCTGAGTCTCCCACGCTAATCCATACTTTTACGAACCAATATTACGTAGCACGTAGTCTCCTCAGGGCGACGCCACCGTCTCGAGGTAATCCCTTCTCGAGCGTTCCGTTGGTGAACGTAATCGTAATCGCACCGTCTGCAGCCTCTTCGTCCTCATCTCCCGCAGACGCCCCCAATAGTCGCTTCACTATCGACCGTACAAGATGGGCTCGAGTCCACCCAGTGTTTAACTCTCTCGAGGAATAATGAGAGGTAATGGAACGCCTGACTTCCCAGACAGAGCACACGAATCAGACAGAACGCGAAACTACTGGAGAAGAGGGTGTTCGAACCTGCCCGGAGTGTGAGTCGACGTCGCTGTCGAGAAGCGCAGACGGGAGCGAGATTAGCTGTGAGGACTGCGGACTGATTCTGGAAGAGGAGACGATCGATCGGGGGCCGGAGTGGCGAGCGTTCAACGCGGCCGAGCGCGACAGCAAGTCACGCGTCGGTGCGCCGACGACGCAGACGATGCACGACAAGGGCCTCACGACGACGATCGACTGGAAGAACCAGGACGCCTACGGACGGTCACTCTCCTCGGAAAAGCGCAGTCAGATGAATCGCCTGCGGAAGTGGCAAGAGCGAATCCGGACGAAGGACGCCGGCGAGCGAAACCTCCAGTTCGCGCTCTCCGAGACTGATCGGATGGCCTCCGCCCTGGGCGTTCCGCGCTCGGTCCGTGAGGTCGCGAGTGTGCTCTATCGACGCGCGCTCGAGGAGGACCTCATCCGCGGGCGGTCCATCGAGGGCGTCTCCACGAGTACGTTGTATGCGGCCTGCCGGATGGAGGGGATTCCGCGATCCCTCGACGAGATTGCCGCCGTTTCGCGGGTCGACCGGATGGAGATCGGCCGCACGTATCGGTACATTTCGAAGGAACTCGGCCTCGAGATGCAACCCGTCGATCCGAAGAAGTACGTCCCTCGCTTCTGTTCCGAACTCGAGTTGCCCGAAGAAGTACAATCGAAGGCCAACGAGATTATCGACACCACGGCCGAGAAGGGGATGTTATCGGGGAAGTCACCGACAGGATATGCCGCAGCCGCCATCTATGCCGCGGCGCTCCTCTGTAACAAGAAAAAGACCCAGCGGGAAGTCGCGAACGTTGCCCAGGTGACCGAGGTCACGATTCGAAATCGATACCAGGAGCAGATTAGCGCGATGGGAATTCACGAATAACCAAAACTGGTCTCGTTGCTCGTCAGAGGGAATCCGGATCTGTATTAGGAATATCCCTCGAATAGCGGCCCCGTCCATATCGATCAGTTGTACTGATTCGGTTCTGGAATCGCTTCATCAGTCACTAAGACCGTGTCATCTGGCGAAACGGAGCGCGGGTGGGTTCAACCTCGTGCTATCGTTCTCGGGATTTAAATATGATTTTGAAATAGCGCACGTTGATGAGCAATTCGCGAGACTCTGTCCCTCTGAGTGAAAACGGGCGAACCGCAGATAATACGAAACGGAAGGCATCAGCGAGTAGTTCTGGAAACAGGCCCAAATCCACAGTGAGAGCCGGTTCTTATCGGGAGGTTGAACAAGGAGAAACGTACGTTCACAGAGAGCATGGACTGATCGAGGTCTCCGGGATCTGGAAGGGTACCGAACAACTCGAGCGGGCTCGTCACATGGATGGGAAGGACACGGTCATCGTTGGGTTTACGACACACAACTCCGGCGAACGAGCACGTGAGGTCGCGGATACGTTCACCAGCTTTGTCCGTGACCTCGAGTGAGAACGTCTCAGAAAATCCGGCAGAAGTAAGTGTACTTTTTTTAGCTAACAACATTGACCGGTCACAGTATCGGTAAAAGTCGCTCACCTCCCGGCAGCGTCCATGGACGATCGAAATCCACGGGTCTGCCCGTGTGCACCGCCAGAGATCCGATTCGAACAACCACGATCGAACGGCAGAACCCATGCTCACCAGATCAACCCGGACCGTCCTGATCGCAGCCGTCGGAATCGTCCTCGTCCTGAACAGCTTCGCGGCGACCGGGATCGTCGTCGGAGAATCAACGAGCGAACCCACGACACACAGTCGTAACGATGCGGGGCTGATCGAGCCCCCCGACACGGTCGATAGCACGTCGTCCGAGACGACGCTCTCGATATCGTCCTCCACGGTCACGTCTATCGTCTTACTGGCTGGACACGCCCATTCAGGGAGTTCCGATCCGCTGGATCACGACGCCCGTCAAGAACTTTACGAGACGGTCCACCAGACGTCCGGAATATACCTCGGTGATCTTCGGGAGACCCACGACCTTCACCGCTCGACGCTCCGGTATCACCTCGAGGTCCTCGAACAGGCGGAGTTACTCGCATCCGTGACGGTATTCGGGAAGCTCTGGTACTATCCCACCGGGAGCGACACGAACCAGCTACGTGCCGCGCTCACCCACGAACCGACCGGAGACATCCTCGAGACAATTGCTCGCCTCGAACCCATCAGCGTGACGGATCTAGCGGAGGAAGTCGATCGGTCTGACAGTACGGTGTCACACCATCTGGAACGCCTCGAGGACAAAGGACTGGTCGAACAGGAACGTGGTAGCACGACGGTACTTTCACGGTTGGCACCAGAGGCCCGTGCCGAATTCGAAACGACGTCGGAGCTGGGACAGTGGACAGATTGACGAAGAGTCAGTCCCTCCACTACCTCGTTTAATGACCGTTACCTGTCGAGTTTGAAGGATTGGTCAGAACGCCCATATCAAACGAATTCGAACGTCCGGGCATGGAGGGATAACGCGATGAAAATCGTGAACAATCAGTTGCCCTCCTTTCATCAGTCGGCAGATATCTTGCTCGTCGAAGACAACGCCGGCGACGTTCGCCTCACCGAAGAGGCCTTCAAGGACGGTCGGATCGCGAACACGCTCTACGTCGTGAACGACGGCGTTCGTGCCCTCGACTTTCTCTACCAGCGTGGTGAGTACACGGATGCGCCGCGGCCTCACGTCGTCCTCCTCGACCTGAACCTCCCGCGAATGAACGGCGACGAAGTCCTCCAGAAAATTAGAGCTGATTCCGAGTTCGAACGGCTTCCGGTCATCGTCCTGACGACGTCAGAAGCGCAACACGACTTCGTGAGATCGATCGTCCCTGAGGCCGACGCCTATCTCGAGAAGCCGGTCGACCCCGACGGCTTCATCGACACCGTTCGCACGTTCGAATCCGTCTGGCTGTCAGTCGGCTGGGCGGAAGAGCGGGAAGAGTGACGGTCTTCGATCGAATGATGTGGCCAGTACGTCCCTGCATCGGCAGTAACTGGTACCAGACGTTGCCAGCCCATAATTGGTAGCGGCTTGAGCCTAGTGGTGGTGTGGATTTTGGATACTCGAACCCAGGATTCGGATTGTGAGTGAGGCAAGGATCTCGAGAGGTCCAGAACAGGGAGTGGATAGAGAAGCCTTTACGGTTGTACCCTCAGTACCGAGATAAAATGGGATCGTCCACCGAAGGTGGTGAAGAACTCCGCGCTCGTGTCCGTCAGCAAGAGGTTGTGGCCGAGCTCGGCCAACAAGCCCTCGAAAGCGATGATCTCGATCAGTTGATGTACGATGCGTCGGTTGCCGTAGCCGAGACGCTCGATACAGACTATTGTAAGATTCTCGAATTGCCATCCGATGGGGACGAAGTCTTTCTACGGCAGGGGATTGGTTGGCAGGAAGGTCTCGTCGGGAACGCGATTGTCCCAACTGGTCTGGACTCGCAGGCGGGCTATACGCTCCTCTCCGAAAAGCCGGTTATCGTCGATGACCTGCGCACCGAGAAGCGCTTTTCGGGGTCGGATTTACTCATCAATCACGATGTCGTCAGTGGAATCAGCGTCATCATCGGTTCCGTCGAAACTCCGTGGGGGGTGCTGGGAACGCACACGACTGAAAAGCGGGCGTTTACGGAGGATGACGCTAATTTCGTCCAAAACGTCGCGAACGTGCTCGCGTCTGCGATCGATCGCATGGAAAAAGAACGACGGTTGCGCGAGCGCGAGTCACAACTGGAGATGGCGACCACGGCCGCATCGATCGGACTGTGGACGTGGGATATTCAGGAAAACGTTGTTACCGCAGACGAGTATTTCACGGAATCGTATGATATGAATCCGGAGGCTATCACGGCAGGTGCTCCGATGGAAGCGTTCTACGAACCGATACTCGAGGACGATAGAGAGAAAACGTGGAAACAACTGGAACGAGCCGTTGAGGAGAGTGGTGAGCTTCAGGCTGAGTATCGCGTCAGGGGCCCTGGCGGGGACGTCTTATGGATGATGGCCAAAGGGGAGGTCGAATACGATGACGACGGTGAGCCGGTCCGATTGAACGGAGCGATCACCGATATCACCGAACAGAAAGAACGCGAACAGGAACTCCAGCGAGCGCTCGACCTGCTCGACAAGACCAGGCGTATCGCTGACGTCGGCGGTTGGGAGATTGATCCGGAGACGATGGAGATCTTCTGGACCGATCACATCTTTGACCTGCTAGAGATACCCCACGACGAGAAACCGTCCTTGGAGAAAGCCGTCGATATGTACCACGAGGACGACCGTTCGATCGTCGAGAACGCCATCGAAGAAGCGCTTGACAGCGGCGATCCCTTTGACGTGGAGGCGCGGATCCGGACACCTAACGGTGAAGTACGCTGGCTTCGGCTACAGGGGGAGCCAGAGACCGACAACGGCGAAATCGTTTCGCTCCGCGGGGCAGCACACGACATCACCGAGCACAAGGAACGCGAACGCGAATTGGAGCGATACGAAACGATGGTTGAGGCGGTCTGGGATGGGATTACCGCAGTCGACTCGGACCAATGCTTCGAGCAGGTCAATCAGGCATTTTGCGACATGACCGGGTACGATCGGGAAGAAATACTTGGCGAGCATGCCACGTCGATCCTCGACAAAGATACATACGAGAAGGCAGGCGAGTTATACGCAGAGGTAGTCGAAGGAACTCGTGACATCGTAAGAATTGAGTACGATTTGTTGACCGCGAGTGGGGACTCAATCCCGGTCGAAGCCAGGTTTGGCCCTCTCGAATATGAGGATGGCACGGTCGGAGGCGTCGGTGTCGTCCGTGACATAACCGAGCGCAAGGAGTACGAGCGACAGCTCGAAGACAGTGAGCGCCGCTATCGAACTCTCGCCGAAAACCTCGAGGAGATGGTGTGGGTCTCCGATGCCGATACGCGGGAAATTCTCTATCTCAACCCCGCTTATGAGGAGGTATTCAGGCGAGACCGCGAATCACTGCTCGACGATCCTCGTACCTTCCTTGAAACAGTCCATCCGAACGATCGCCAGCGCGTCGAGCACGCGTACACCGCTTTGCCTGGCGAAGAATTCGACGAGGAGTACCGTATCATTCGTCCGGATGGCCAGGTCCGATGGCTCGACGTTCGGGCCGTTCCCGCCCGCAATGAGGAAGGGAACGTAAGTCACGTTGTGGGCATCGCAGAGGACATTACCGAGCGCAAAGAGCGCGAACGTGCACTCGAGGAGTCTGAACGTCGGTATCGGACGCTGGTCGAACACTTTCCGAATGGTGCGGTTGGCTTGTTCGATGAAGACCTGTGTTATACTGCTGTTGGCGGGGAACTCGTGGGTGTGGCCGGTGTCAATCCGGAAGACCGGATCGGACGAAGTGTCTCCGACATCTATCCGGACGAACTCGTCGAAGAAGTCGAACCTTACTTTACTGCTGTCTTTGAGGGCGAATCGACAACGTTCGAGACTGAGTATCACGACCGTCATCTGTACGCCCACACCTTGCCAATCAGGGACGTCGATAACGAGGTGTTCGCAGGGATGCTCGTAGTGCAGGACGTCACGGAACGCAGGGAGTATCAACGCCGACTCGAGGAGTCGAACGAACGTCTCGAACAGTTCGCCTACGCCGCCTCTCACGACCTGCAAGAGCCACTGCGAATGGTTTCAAGCTACTTGCGACTCATCGAGCGGCGGTACAAGGATGAAATAGACGAGGACGGGCGTGAGTTTCTCGACTTTGCCGTCGACGGCGCTGACCGGATGCGCGAGATGATCGAGGGCCTGCTCCAGTACTCGCGGGTCGAGACGAAGGGAGATCGGTTCGAGCCAGTTGAGTTAGACGCGATCCTCGAGGATGCACGCGAAAATCTGCAGGTCAAAATCGAGGAGCGTGATGCCGAAATCACGTCTGAGTCGCTGCCCCGTATTGAAGGCGACGCCGGCCAGTTGCGCCAGGTGTTTCAGAACCTGCTAAGCAACGCAATCGAGTACAGCGACGAATCACCACGGGTATACATCTCGGCCGAACGGAATGGAGAAAAATGGATGGTGTCAGTTAGCGACGAGGGGATGGGGATTGAGCCGGATGAACAAGAGCGTATCTTCGAGATATTCCAACGAGGGTATAGTACCGAGGAGTATTCAGGAACCGGTATCGGGCTCGCACTCTGTGAACGGATTGTCGAACGGCACAACGGCGAGCTCTGGGTTGAGTCCGAACCCGGCGAAGGGTCGACGTTCTCGTTTACGCTGCCAGCAGCGGAGTGAAAGTCTAAACGATGAGCCGATTGCCTTCTCCTCATGCATAATACCACCATTTAGCTGAAGGAGAGGGTGCTAACTACGACTCATCGAACCTCGAGGAGGGCTGCGCAATTGGCCGTTCGACAGGGGACGACAGCGGTCGACGGGTCGGCGAGGCCACCGGCCCGCCTCGCGATACCTGGGTTCATCACTGAAACGTCAGAGAGCGACACGAAAATCCATTGCTCGCCATCTCTCGAGGTCCAGTGTCGGACCCCCTCGAGCGTTTACCCCTCGAGCGTTTCGTCGGTGAACTCGAGCGTCGTTGCACCGTCTTCGTTCCGTTCGGTTCCTTCTCCTGCAACCTCCGCGATGGACGCGTTCTCGAAGAGCAGGCGACGTCCGAGCCTCGAGATTCGATAGGCGGTCGCCTCGTCGTGGGCGACGACCAGGTCGTGCGTCTCGAACGTTCGGCATCGGTCGGTGACGTGTGCCGCCGAGTAGGGCAGATTGAGCGAGAGACTCTCGGGAGTGACCCACCCGAGATGCGTCGCGAGTTCGATCAGAATCGGGCGATCGGACGGGTCCATCCACGCTACGTCGTCAGTCATGCGATACAGGTAGTTCGACACCGTCGCCTCGCTTCAATCTTCGTCGCTGTCGCAAGCTGTGAATCGAAAGTTGTGGGATTTCTCCACGAATCTCCGTACGTCACGTCGTTCGGACCTAGATGCGTCCCGATGCCGTTCGCTACCCGGTCCTGTACAGCTTGCCGTTCTCGTCGTAGCGTGCCTCGAGGATGCGATCGAACTGCTCGTCCGAGAGGTCGACCTCGAGAGCCCCGAGGTTCTCCTCGAGCTGGTCGACCGTCCGCGCGCCGATAATCGGGACGCAGTCGAAGTCGGGCTGGTCGATCAGCCAACGAATTGCGACCTGGGCGGGCGAGGCGTCGCACTCGTCGGCGATCTCCCGAACTGCCTCGAGGACGTGCCAGCCGCGCTCTGAGACGTAGTAGTCCAGAAAGCGGTCGTCGAGCTGGGCGCGCGTCCCCTCGGGCGCCTCGAGATCGTAGGTATCCTCACCGGCGCGGTCGTACTTCCCGGTCAGGAAACCCCCAGCCAGCGGCGAGTACGGACAGACCGCCAGATCCTGGTCGGCACAGACGTCGAGGTACTCGGCAACGTCCTCGTAGTAGGCCGCGTGGAAGAGCGGCTGGGTGACCGTGAACGCCTCGTAGTTGTTGACGTCGGCTTTCCACAGCCCCTTCGTGAGCTTCCAGGCATCGGCCGTCGAGAGGCCGACGTAGTGGACTTTGCCGTCGCTCACGAGGTCATCGACGGCCCGAAGCGTCTGCTCGATGGGCGTCTCGTCGTCGAACCGGTGGAGGTAGAGCACGTCGAGGTAGTCCGTCCCGAGGCGCTCGAGTGAGCCCTCGACTTCCGCCCGGACGTTCTTCTTCGAGAGGTTCTCCTGGAAGCGCGAGACGGTCGACCAGTAGCACTTCGAGGCGACGATGAAGTCCTCGCGGTCGCGGTCAGCGAGCCACTCACCGATCCAGCGCTCGGAGTCCCCGTCGCCGTACCCGTTGGCGGTGTCGATGAAGTTCCCGCCCCGGTCGGCGAACGCCGACAGCAGGTCGTGGGCCGTCTTGCGGTCGGTCTCGAGGACTCCGTTCGATTCCTGGCCGAAGCGCCACGTGCCCAGACAGAGCGGCGAGACCTGCAGTCCCGTCGTCCCGAGTCGTCGGTAGTGCATACAGTGTCACTGCCACTGCGAGCGGGTTAAGAGTTCCAGTGGCTAGACCGCAACCGATGCCCCGCCGACGAGTCCAGCGGTCACGAGAAGCCTCCCGAGACTACCGACGAACGTCGCAATCGCGAATCGCAGGTAGTTCTTATCGAGGACTGCGAACGCGTAAATCGAGATCGTATCGGGGAAGAACGGGACCGACAGCGCCAACGCGAGACCGGCGTACCCGTATCGTCGGGCGAGCTGGGTGGATCGCTTCTCTGACCACTCCAGGACGTCCCACCTCGAGTTCCGAACCCAGCGGACGATCGGCCCGGATTGTTTGACCTCCTGGCCGATATGAAAGGCGAAGACGCTTCCGGCGGCCTTTCCGAGTGCGCTCACGAGCATGATTGTCGAGAGATGCACCCACGAGGGAAGCCCGAGATCGAGGGGCGCGAGCAGGACGATTTCGCTCGGTCCGGGAAGTGCGAACGCGATCAGAAACGAGTAGACGAAGATAATACCCATTCCGGGCCAGCCTGTCGCCGACTCGACGAGCGCCTCGAGGTTCCCGCCAATCGCGAGCGACAGTTCAGCTGCGAAGAACGGTGTCAGGTGTATCATGCGGCTGTGTGGAACGTGCGTTGGTACGTTGTCCTCGGTTCGCATCCGACCGACTCGAACCTGTCGATGCGCGCTCCGCTCCAATCGTGCGCACCATTCACAACCCTCGTTCGACGCGTGGCGCTACCGAGGCAACGCCGTCCTCGGTGATGCCTTCGCACCGGAGACAGACGGTGAATGAACCGAAAGCGGGCGAATCGTACGCTGACTGGAAAACTGGTGGTACCCCTTCACAGGACAGCCACGTCTCGAGGACAGTCCCGCAAGCCAGATTACCGAAACATTCCTCGGGCCTGCATCGGCTCTTCTTGCTGGTCCTGACCCTGGGGCTGCATCTGCTGGGCGAGTTGTTGTTTCTGGCGTTGGATCTCCTCGGCTTGCTCGCGGAGTTCGTCGGTGTCGACGTCGAACTCGACGAGTGGTTCGAGCGCGTTCTCGATGACGGACCGCGCCGCGGCCGGGTCGGGAACCCGCGGATCCGCCCGGACGAGCAGGAGTGCTGCCGGCACGTCCGCCTGGTGACACGCAGAGACGAGGGCGCCGGTCACGCCACCGACGGCCCCGGAGTCCGCGGCGAGTTCGATCCCCGCCGCCTCGAGTTCGTCTCGCAGGGCTTCGGTCGTGGCGGCTCCGATGACCTCGCCCCGTTGCTCCTCGGATTGGGCGGGCGCCCCGGCGAGGAAAATCGCCCGGCTGAAGTCGTCGACCAGCTCGTCGAGCACGCATTGACTCAAGTCGGCGAACGCCTCTTCCGGGATCGGCACGTCGCTCTCCAGAGTGAGGACGTCGGGATCCGTCCCGCCGTAGACGCGAACCGTGTCCTGGACGAGTCCGTCCGCGAACGAGGCGACGGGCGGAAACGAATCGGACCGAATCGATCCGTACTGCTCGAGTCCCAGCTGGTCGGTGAGTTGATCGACCGCGATCGACGCGACCAGCCCGTGTCCCGGCAGCCCTTCGATCAGCGTCGGTTGCGCCGCGTCGGGGTCGGACGACCGGTGGAATTCGACTCCGTCAGGGGTTGGCGTCATACCCGGCGGGCTACATCGGCTCGACACATATGCGTGGGGGACGAGGTTAGTCTCTCGGCGAATCCCCAGAAGCTCGATCCAGCAGTTCCCCATAGGGTTCGAAAACGGCGAGAACGCGTTCGCCGCCTCACTTCCGTCCGTTTTGGTCGGCTAGGGCCAGCGACCCATACAGCCCGATGAAGTCTCCGAGGGGCGTCACCTCGAGCGCCGGGCGCTCGACGAACAGATAGTCGTCGAGGTGGGCCTCGATGGCCTCCAAGAGGACTTCGGCGTTGTTCAGTGCGACCCCGCCACCCACCGTCACCAGCCCCGGGTCGTGGGCGTTACAGACTCCGCCGAGGCCCGCGGCGTTCAGCCGACCGATTCGGTCGAGGTAATCTTCGGCAACCTGGTCGCCAGCGTCGACGGCCTCGAACACCGCCTCGGCAGTTACGGTCTCGTGATCGAGCGTCGTCTCCCGGGACTCCTCGGCGAGCAGAGAGCGAACGTACTGCCCGATTCCTCGCCCGGAGCAGTACGCCTCCCACGCCCCTCGCACGCCACAGCTCTCGAGGTCCCCGTCTGCGACGATCGGTAGCAGGCCAACCTCGCCGGCGTGGCCGTGTTCGCCCCGGAGCAGGTGCCCGTCTTCGACGACGCCGCCGCCGATCCCGGTTCCGAAGGTGACGTGGGCGACCGTGCGGTAGTCCCCGTCTGCGCCGGCGCCGAAGGCGTACTCCCCGAGCGCCGAGGCGGTGCAGTCGTTCGCGACCGCCGTCGGGAGGCCGAACGACGCCTCGATTCGCTCGCCGAGTCGTACCTGCGGAACGGTCTCCCCGCCAGGCGTGTCGAACGAAAAGACCGTCCCCGCGTCGTCGACGAGGCCGGCCGTGGCGATACCGACCGCGTCGAGGTCGCCGTCCGCCTTTGCGGCCAGACGCTCGAGTGCCTCGAGCGTCTGGGTCTCGAGTTCGTATGGTCGCGTCGGTTCGGTCGCGACCTCGTCGAAGAATCCCTCTGACGGTGAGCCGAGAACGGAACGGAAATTCGTACTACCAATGCCGAAGACGGCGATCCGATTCATTGGACTCGAAAAATCGGCAGAGGGGTAAAGGTATGCTGATGCTAAGCTGGCGTGAGCGTCGAGAGCATCGTGCCCCAAACCATCGGTGTAGACATCGAATTGGGGAATTGTACGCCTGAATCAGCCTCCTTAGTGACCCGTTAGTGAAACAGTTCTCATCGAGACTCGAGGTTGCGAGTCTCGAGGCAGCTCTGCCAGGTACACTCGGGTAGAAAGCACGAAAACAGGCGAAGCGCCAGGGTCAGCGAAAGATATTGATTCACTCGAGCTCAGGCCGACTCCTTGTCCGATCGTTCTAACCGGTTATTACCCCGTTGGTCCGCAAAATTAGCGAGAAGCCGTAGATCCTAACGAACGCAGGAACGAGCAGCGTAACCGACCATAGCCGTCCGTAATCCCCCGATGACTCCGCGTTACGGCGCTCGTACTTACGGCTGACGGCCGCACAGTCACGCCTCGAGATGGCCCCCGCGATCGTTCACTTCCTCGTCGGTGCCTCGCTCGTCCTCCTCCTGGCAGCGCCGCTGGCGGCCCGGTACGACATCGACGGACGGTGGCCGCTGTGGCTGGTCGTCATCGGCGGCATCTGGGGTCTGGGTCCAGACATCTACCACGTCACGCCAGTGTACCAGGCCCAGCTCGGGGCCTTCCACGATACCGCGTGGGCCGACCTGTTCGCGTTTCACCACACCCTCGACCGGCCGTTCGTCCGCGCGCGGTACGACGCGAGCGTTTTTGGCGCAATCGCGCTCTTCCTGGGCGCGGTGAGCGTGTACACGATCGGGGACGCGCTGGTACCGCGGAGGAAGGGAACTGACGAGCCAGCACGGCCGACGCTGGCGTCCCCGTCGTTGCTGTTTCTCAGCGCGGCGATCCTCGGTGGACTCGTGAGCCTGCTCGTGTACGCGGCGATCGCTTGAGCGGTTCCCTCCTCGGATGACAGTGACGCACGTCCGTTTCAGGTTCAGTTGGACGCAGACGCCGAGTTCCCGTCTACCCCAGCGTGTCGCTCGAACGCTCCAGAGAGTTCCGTCGGTCCAATTCGGAAATACGAGGTTAGGGTAGATATTTGACTGGTTTGCCTGTGGTCGGGGGGGTCAAAGCTAAGATGTCTGGTTCGAAACTACTACGATAGATATGGCAATGGATAACACGTTACGACCGAGTCGTCGGAAGGTGCTGACGTACACTGGAGCTGCAGGGTTGGCAGCTGTCGCCGGGTGTATCAGTACGACGGACGAAGAGGGCAATGGAAACGGGAACGGAAACGGCGATGGGAATGGCGACGACGATGGAAACGGCAATGGCAATGGCAACGGGAACGGCGACGAGACAGTCTACGAAATCGGGATGGTCGACTCCCTGACCGGCTCGCTGGCCGACTTCGGCGAACGAAACCAGCGCGCGAAGGATCTGGCGCTCGAGCACGTCAACGAGGTGGGGGTCGGCGACGGCGAACTCGGGATCATCGTCGAGGACTCAGAGAGCGAGAGTCAGGCCGGCGTCTCGGCAGCCCAGAAGCTGGTCAACCAGGACAACGTGCCGTTTCTCATCGGTGCGGTCGGATCGGGCGTCTCGCTGTCGATTTACGAGAGCGTGATCCAGGATACGGAGGTCGTCCAGTTGAGCCAGAACTCGACTGGGCTCGGGTTGACGGATTTCCCCGGACTGCTCCGGATGTCCCCGAGCGGTCGCACGCAATCGATCGCCCTCGCGGACATCATCGCGGAGGACGGCTACGACGAGGTCGCGGTCACGTACATCAACGACGAGTTCGGCGAGAGCCTCTACGACGCGTTCGAGGAAGCCTACGAGGGCGAAATTGCCTACGAGAGCGCCCACAACGCCGAGGAAGCGTCGTACTCGAGTCTGGTTTCGGAGATGAACAGCTCCGAGGCCGAGGCGTGGCTCTGTATCACCTACCAGCAGGAGTTCGCGACGATGGTGACCGATATGTTCGAGAGCGGGTACGAACCACAGCTCTACGGCGCCGACTCGAACCGCGGGGACACCGTCATCGAGAACACGCCGGAAGGCAGCATGGACGGGATGAAACTCGTCGAGCCGGCAGCCCCGGAAGACCAGGACAACTACCAGGACTTCGCGGCGGCCTTCGAGGAGGAGTACGACGAGGCCCCCACGGCCTGGTCGGCCTTCGCCTACGACTGCGTCGTGACGGCCGCTCTCTCGATCGCGGCTGCCGACGACTTCACCGGCGAGGCGCTCGGCGAGGTCGTCCGCGACGTCACGCGTCCCGAGGGCGAGGAGGTGTTCACCTACGAGGACGCCCACGCGATCCTGGCCGACGGCGGGTCGGCGTCTGACATCGACTATCAGGGGGTCAGCGGGCCGATCGACTTCGACGAGAACGGCGATCCGCGAGGCAGTCTCGTCGTCTTCGAAGTCCAGGACCACGACTACGAGGCAATCGAGTTCCGGCAGTCGTAGGTCCATCCAATGTCTGTCATCGAATTTGCGGCCAACGGCGTCGTCTACAGCAGCATCATCGTTCTCGGGAGCATCGGCCTCGCGATCATCTACTCCATCGCCGGCTTCGCCAACTTCGCCCACGGCGATACCATGACGGTCGGCGGGTACGCGGCGTTCGTCGCCTTCGGCGCGATCGGTGGCCTCGGCGCAACCGTCCTCGCGCTGCCAGTCGGCTTTTTCGTCGCCTTGCTAGTCGGCATTGCGGTCGCCGCCGCCGTCGCTATTATCACCGAGAAAATCGTCTACGAGCCCCTGGACATCGGCTCCATCGGCCTCCTCATCACCTCGATCGGGGTTGCGTTCGTCTACCGGGCGCTGATCCAACTCGGCTTCGGTGCCGGTCGGAACCAGTTCGACATTCCCGCCCAGCGGCCGATCGAGGAGCTGATCTCCTACGGCGTTCTGGTCACCCCCCACGACCTCGCCATCGTCATTTCCGCGCTCGTTCTCGTCGTCGGCGTTCACGTCCTGCTCCAGTACACCGATCTCGGGCGCAAGATGCGGGCGATGGCCGACAACCCCGACCTCGCTCGAGCCAGCGGCATCCGAACCCACCGAATCAAGCTGTGGTCGTGGGTCCTCGGCGCGGGACTGGCGGGGGCGGGTGGCGCGTTCCTGGGGCTCTACAACGCCCTGACGCCGCGGGTGGGATTTAGCGTTCTGCTGGTTATCTTCGCCGCGGTGATCCTCGGCGGGATCGGTTCGGTGTACGGCGCGATGCTCGGGGGCTTTCTCATCGGCATGGTCGTCGAGATGACGCCGCTGCTCTCTCGCGTGGGTATCCCGATCGGCGTCGACTACGGCCCCGCGGTCGCGTTCGTGATCATGGTCGTCGTCTTGCTCGTTCGTCCGACCGGCATCGCCGGCGACGGAACCGCGGGCGGGGAGGGGATCTGACGTGACCGATCGATTCGATTTCGGGGCTTACTGGTCGAACCTGACGAACGCGGAAAAACGTCTCACTATGGCGTTGAGCGTCCTCGTGTTTGGGCTGGTGATCGCGCTTCTCACCGGCGCGCTCGGCGCCTCGTACTTTCTGTTCCTGTTCGGACTGGGCGGGATGTACGCGCTGCTCTCGCTGGGACTCAACAGCCAGTGGGGGTTCACCGGTCTGATCAACTTCAGTGTCGCCGCCTTCTTCGGCATCGGCGCCTACGGTGCGGCGCTGATGACCGGGAGCAACTCGCCGATCGCCGGCGGGTTCAATCCGATTTTCGGGCTCGCTATCGGCCTAGTGCTGGCCGCGATTGTCGCCGTCGCCATCGGCATCCCGACGCTTCGTCTACGGGCCGATTACCTCGCTATCGCTACGCTCGGACTGGCGGAAGTGCTCCGGCTGGTCTTGCAGAACGAACGCCAGTGGACCAACGGCAGTGCCGGGATTCGCGGCATTCCCAGTTTCTTCGACGGGTGGCCGCTCCTCGGCGAGTTCCCGCAGTCGATGCCCGGTCTCGAGATCGCCATCGTCCCGGGATCGCCTGTAATCCTCGGGACGCCGTTCTGGCGCCAGTTGCTCAACGTGACGCTGTTGCTGGGGTTTCTGGGCGCGGCGTTTTTGATCCTCCGGCGGGCCCAGCGCTCGCCGTGGGGGCGACTGCAGCGCACGATTCGGGCCGACGAGGACCTGGCGAAGGCACTCGGGAAGAACACGTACAGCTACAAGATGCAGGCGTTCGTGCTGGGCAGTCTCATCATGGCGCTTGCAGGCGTCTTCTACGCTCACCTCAACCTCTTCGTCAACCCGGGCGACCTCGACCCAATCACGACGTTCTACGTCTGGGTCGCGGTTATTCTCGGCGGCAGCGGCTCGAATCGCGGGGCCTTGCTGGGCGGGTTCGTCGTCGTCGCCATCCGCGAAGGGTCTCGGTTCGCGAACGACATTTCGTGGCTGCCCTTCGACGCGGCACCGTTGCGGCTGCTGATGATCGGTCTCTTGATCATCCTGGTCATGCGATTCCGGCCACAGGGAATTCTCCCGCCGCAGCGAGAGTTGATCTGGCCGAGCGCAATCGGTCGCGAGGCGCCGTCCCGATCCGATCGCGGCGTGCCACAGTCCAACGGCGGTGAAACCGATGAGTGAATCCACAGCCAACGCTCGAACGAGCGCCCACATGGCGAAAAATGACGTTCTCCTTCGCGTCGAGGACCTCCAGAAGTCATTCGGCGCGTTGCAGGTGACCGACCACGCGAGCTTCGCGGTCGAACGCGGCTCGATCACCGGCCTCATTGGGCCGAACGGCGCCGGCAAGTCGACCATCTTCAATCTCATCTCGGGGTTCTACGAACCCGAGGGAGGCACGGTCACCGTCGACGGTACCGACGTCACCGGGTTAGAACCCTACGAGGTCGCCACCCACGGCCTCATCCGGACGTTCCAGACTCCCCGCAAGGTCGAGGGGATGACCGTCCGAGAGGCGATGCTCGTTGGACCTCAGAACCAGCCCGGCGAGTCGTTCTTCGAGCTGTTCACCGCCCCCTCGAGGGTCGGCGAGGCCGAACGTGAGAACCTCGAGCGCGTCGAGCAGATCCTCGAAGAGTTCGAGATCGATCACCTCGCGACCCAGCCGGCGACGGACCTCTCGGGCGGACAGATGAAACTGGTCGAACTGGCTCGTGCGATGCTCGCCGAGCCCGAAATATTGCTGCTCGACGAGCCGGTCGCCGGAGTAAACCCGACGCTGGCGAACAAGCTAGCCGTCCAGATCGAGCGGCTCAACGACCAGGGAATCACGTTCTTGATCATCGAACACGACATGGAGTTCATCATGAACCTCGCAGATCCGATCATCGTCCTCGATCAGGGGAGCGTCCTCACGGAAGGCCGACCCGACGAGATCCGCGCGAACGACCGCGTCATCGACGCCTATCTCGGTGGTGGCGCGTGAGCGCGACTCGAGACCTCGAGGATGGGACGACCGCGGTCGAAAACGCCGTCCTCAGCCTCGAGGGGGTCGACAGCGGCTACGGCGAGGTGCAGGTACTCGACGACTGCTCATTGCACCTCGACACCGACGAGATCGTCTGTCTGATTGGGCCGAACGGGGCCGGGAAGTCGACCGTCCTCAAGACGGCATTCGGGATGCTGACGCCGTGGACGGGCTCCGTCCGCTATCACGGCGAGGACATCGGCGGCATGGCCCCGGAAGACATCGTTCGTGAGGGCATCGGCTACGTTCCCCAGACCGAGAACGTCTTCGGCTCGCTCACCATCGCCGAGAACCTCCGGATGGGCGGCGTCGCCCGAAAGGACGACCTCGGGCCGGTGCTCGACGAACTGTACGAGCGGTTCCCGCTCCTGGAGGAAAAGCGCACGCAGAAGGCCCGGAACCTCTCGGGCGGTCAACGCCAGATCCTCGCACTCGCTCGAGCACTGGTGATGGAACCCGACGTCCTGTTGATCGACGAGCCCTCTGCCGGGCTCGCGCCGAATACGGCCGATGACGTGTTCGCCGAGGTCCAGACGGTCAACGAGATGGACACGTCGATCCTGATGGTCGAACAGAACGCCAAGAAGGGGCTGGGAATTTCTGACCGCGGCTACGTCCTCGACCAGGGCAGCGTCCGGTTCGAGGGTCGCGCCGACGCGCTGCTCGAGGACGACGAGGTCGGCAGGCTCTACCTGGGCGGCTAATCTCCTCGATTCCTCGCTACGCTGGGCGGCTGACCACATCGATTGGCCCCGCACCTACAATCGCAGGCGCTCACACTGCGTTTCTCACCCGTCAGATCAGCCGTAGCTCTCGAGTTCGTCGAGACTGGTGATCTGCGATCCGAAACAGGAGACCTGACGACGGAAGCCGATACGTTGCTGTTCAGTCGTCGTCCATCGGCATCGTCATCGGTTCGACGCGCTCGCCGCGTGGGCCCTCAAGGTCCACGCCCGGAAGCAGGTCCCGGAGGTACAGCCCCGTGTAGGAGTTCTCGCTTCTGGCGACTGCCTCGGGGGTGCCGGTGGCGACGACCTCGCCGCCGTTCTCGCCGCCCTCGGGGCCGAGGTCGACGATGTGGTCGGCGTTCTTCACGAGGTCGAGTTCGTGCTCGATGACGACGACGGTGTTGTCGTTGTCCGTCAGGCGGTGGAGCACGTCGATGAGCTTGCGCTCGTCTTCCGAGTGCAGTCCCGTCGTGGGCTCGTCGAGCAGGTAGAGGGTGTTGCCCGTGTCCCGCTTTCCCAGTTCCTCGGCGAGCTTGATCCGCTGGGCCTCTCCGCCCGAGAGGGTGGTCGAGGGCTGGCCCAGTTTCATGTAATCGAGGCCGACGTCCTTCAGGAGTTGGAGGCGACGGCGCAGCTGGCTCGAGGACTCGAAGAAGTCGTAGGCCTCCTCGACGGACATCTCGAGGACGTCCGCGATGGTCGCGTCCTTGTAGGTGACGTCGAGGGTAGCGTCGTTGTACCGAGCGCCGCCGCAGGCCTCGCAGGGGACGTAGACGTCCGAGAGGAAGTTCATCTCGATCTTGACCGTTCCCTGCCCGCCACACTCCGCACAGCGGCCCTCCTTGACGTTGAAGGAGAACCGCCCCTTCTCGTAACCGCGCTGTTTGGCGAGTTTGGTCTGGGCGAACAGCTCCCGGATGTAGTCGAAGACGCCGGTGTACGTCGCCGGGTTCGAGCGCGGGGTACGCCCGATGGGCGACTGGTCGATCAACCGAACGGTCTCGATGTCCTCGATCCCCTCGATGGCGTCGTGGTCGCCCGGAATCACGGAGGTGTTGTCGTTCATCTCCCGTGCCAGCGCCTTGTAGAGCACCTTGTGCATCAGGGTCGACTTTCCAGAGCCCGAGACGCCCGTGATCGCCGTGAAACACCCCATCGGGATGTCCACGTCGACGTCGTCCAGGTTGTGCTGGCGGGCCCCGCGAATCGTCAGCGCACCCTGTGGCTCGCGGCGCTCCTCGGGGACGGGAATACCCTTCCGCCCGGAGAGGTAATCGCCCGTGATCGACTCCTCGCAGGCCTTCACTTCCTCGAGCGGCCCGTTGACGACGACCTCGCCGCCGCGCTTGCCGGGCCCGGGACCCATGTCGATGACCTGATCGGCCCGACGCATCGTCTCCTCGTCGTGTTCGACGACGAGCAGCGTGTTGCCGATGTCGCGAAGCTCACAGAGCGTGTCGAGCAAGCGGTCGTTGTCCCGCTGGTGGAGACCGATGGAGGGCTCGTCGAGCACGTAGAGCACCCCGACGAGGCCGGAGCCGACCTGGGTCGCCAGCCGGATGCGCTGGCTCTCGCCGCCCGAAAGCGTCGAGGCCTCCCGGTCGAGCGTGAGGTACTCGAGACCGACCTCGCACATGAAGCCTAGGCGGGCGCGAATCTCCTTGAGAATCTCCTCGGCGATGGTCAGATCGCGACCCGACAACTCGGCCTCGAGCCCCTCGAAGTGCTCGAGGGCGTCGCCGATGGACAGACAGTTGACCTCGTCGATCGAGGTCCCGCCGACGCGAACGTGGCGAGACTGCTCTTTCAACCTTGTGCCGTCGCAGGCCGGACACTCCGTGACGGCCATGTACTTCTCGATGTGGTCACGGGTGCCGTCGGAGTCGGTCTCGAGGTAGCGCCGGTCGAGGTTGGGGATGACGCCCTCGAAGCGCTTGGTCTTGCGCCGGATGCCGTTTTTGGTGCGGCGTTTGAAGACCACCTGGCGGTTCGTGCCGTAGAGAAACTGCTCTCGAATGCTCGCGTCGAGCTCTTCCCACGGCGTCTCGAGGCTCACGTCGAAGTGCTCGGCCACCGAGTCGAGTCGCGTCTGGTAGTACGAGCGGTTGTAGCTCCAGGGTTCGAAGACGTGTTTGAGCGACTTCGAGGGGTCCTGGATCACCAGATCCTCGTCGACCTCCTTGGTCTTGCCCAGCCCCTCACACTCGGGACAGGCGCCGTGGGGGCTGTTGAACGAGAAGCTACGGGTCTCGATCTCGCTGAACTGGAAGTCGCTGTTCGGGTTACCCAGCGCCGTCGAGAACTCGACGGTCAGGCGGTCGTCGCCCTCACCAGCCAGGTCACCCGTCGAGCGGGTGTTCGACCCCAGATCGATCTCGTCGCTCGGATCGGGGATGATGAGTTTGAGGACGCCGTCGGCCTCCTCGAGGGCCGTCTCGACGCTGTCGGTGATCCGGGGACGGGCCTCCTCGCTGATCTTCACGCGGTCGACGATCACGTCGATCGTGTGGTCGTAGTTCTTGTCGAGGTCGGGTTTCTCGGTCGCGAGGTCGACCTCCTCGCCGTCGACCTCCACTCGCGAGTACCCTTCGGTCAGGAGTTCCTCGAACAGGTCCTCGAAGGCCCCCTTCTGGTCGCGGACGATTGGGGCGGCGATCTTCGCACGGGTGCCCTCGGGCAGGGCCATCACCTGCTGGACCATGTCCTGGGCGCTCTGGGTGCCGACCTCCTCGCCCGTGATCGGGTCGTACTGCGTGCCGACGCGGGCGTAGAGCAGACGGAGGTAGTCGTGTAACTCGGTGACGGTCCCGACGGTCGATCGGGGATTGTTCGCCGCGTTCTTCTGATCGATGGAGATGGCGGGCGAGAGCCCCTCGACGGTCTCGACCTGGGGTTTGTCCATCTGTCCGAGGAAGTTGCGGGCGTACGCCGAGAGACTCTCGATGTAGCGGCGCTGGCCTTCGGCGTAGACCGTGTCGAATGCGAGGGAGGACTTTCCGGACCCGGAGAGCCCGGTGACGACGGTGAACGATTCGCGCGGAATCGAGACATCGACGTCCTTGAGATTGTGTTCCTGTGCCCCACGGACGTCGATCTGGTCCTTGCTCATCGCTGACCTCGCCTCGATTTGCGCGGTCGTTCGGCGGCTCGATTCATGTACCATAGCCAGTAGCCGAAGCGACTTAACGCGTCTGATAACGGGTCATCGAGTGGTGTGATACCAGATGACGCGGGGCCGGGGTGGCCGACGATGCCGGGTCGAAAGCGAACGCCACAAATCGGTTGGTACGGTGAGCGTACACCCGCTTGGGAAGCAGATGCAAGCAACGTGTTCCTTTGTGTGAGTGCCGAACACCTCGTATGGTCGTTGCCACAGCCATCGTCTTCCTCGTCAGCCTGCTGCTCGGCGCGGTGGGCATCTACGTCGGGGCACGAATCATCGTCGGCGCGAAGAACTTCGACCACGCGATCGTCACCGCGTTGCTCGGCGCGATCGTCTGGACCGTCGCCGGGGCGCTCGTCGGGTGGATCCCCCTCGTCGGGCCGCTCGTCGCACTCGTCGCCTACGTGGGCGTGATCAACTGGCGCTACTCGGCGCAGTGGACCGGCGCCGCGATGATTGCCCTCCTCGCGTGGCTCACCGTGTTCGCCGCGCTGTACGCGCTCAGTATCGTCGGCGTGACGGGGTTCGAGGCCACCGGGGTTCCCGACGTGTGAGGCCCCGGTGAGGACGATCGATTCGCTTCACTCGAAGCCCGACACTCGCCCAGACGTCACGTAGAAGGGCACCGTCTCAGTCCGTTCGTAGGTGCCCGCTTGCATCTGCTCGATCACGTCCCGTCCCATCTCGCGCCACGCCCGGCGCAGGTCGTCGTACCCCTCGCCAGTGAGGTCGCTCTCGAGCATCGTCGCCCGGTCGTCGGCCAGGCCGGCCCCCGTCGCCTTCCGTCGGGCGACCGTCAGCGCGTGCTCGTCGTAGGGCGGCTCGATCGAGCGCTCGTGGTCGTAGCGCGCGGTGGTGACGTCCTCGAGGCCGACCGACTCGAACACCTCGCTGGCGCCCGCTCCGAGGGTCACGTCCGTTTCGATGCCCCCGAGGTAGGCCCGGCGAGCGCGGCGCTCGAGGGGAGCCTCTCGGGGGACCGTGGACTCGACGGTGACGGCGCCGTTGTCGGGTTCGACGGCAGCGACGCCATCGCTCGAGACGCGGGCGAACTCCCGAACGGCTGCGGCCGGGTCGGGCAGGTTGATCAGGAGGGCCTGACAGAGCACGAGGTCGAAGCTGTCGTCGGCGAATGGGAGGCGGGTGGCGTCGCCCTGAACGACGGGGATGGCCGACGCCTGCTCGGGACCTGGCGGGTCGCGAGCGAACTCGAGGAGCGATCGGTCGACGTCACACCCGACGACCTCCCCTGGGACCTCCTCGGCGAGGACGCGAGTGAGTTCGCCCGAGCCACAGCCCACGTCGAGGACGCGCTCGCAGGAATCGAGGTCGAGACTCGAGAGAGCCTCGCGGGAGTCGGCCCACATGCCCTCGCGGGTCCGGCGGAGGTATGCTTCGGAGAACGCGCGCACGCCTCGGGGTTGCGAGCGGCAGGTAAAAAGCGGCCTGGTCTCGGCAGGTGGTTTGGGACTCGAGCCGGTGTTCCGTTGCTGACACATTCGTAACCCATACGACATGTCGCGTCGTACTGGACTCAGGAACGATGATCGAAACCCTGGGGTTGGCGCTGTTTATCCTGGTGGCGGGGCTACTGCTCTTTCTCCCATCGATTGCTATACGTTGGTGGAAATCGCGACGACGCGACGACGACCCGGAAACGCGGGAAACACACTGACAGGAGACGACCGAGACCCGTGGGAAACGCACTTTGATCGGTCGGTTCCGAACCAAACTTCGACGGCCCGTACGGTCATCGTTCGAATTTCGCTCGATTCACCCCTCGTATACGGCGCCGAAGGTCTCCGCGACGTAACGAGAGACGCCCTCCAGGACGCCTTCGCTGAGCCTCGTCGTGTGAACCCAGTGCTCGACCCCTTCGAGGCCGTCGTGGCGGTAGAAGTCGGCGTGGTGGCCACAGCCAGTGCCCGAAAATCGGGTATCGCTGGTCCCGGTTCCGGCCCCCGCGTAGGCTGTCGCCATCGGCGAGACCTCCCGAACGCCCGCCTCAAGTTCGCGAACCGCGCCGAGGTTGTGATCGCAGCCCACGCCAACGACGGCCTGATCGGCGGCCGGTGAGAGCAGCGTGTGGAGCACCTCGTGGACGGCGATGTTCGTCGTGACCGCTCGCCCGTCCCACGTCTCGGTCGCACCGACGTTGGCGACCGTCAGCGCGTCCCCCGACTCTCCCCAGAGGCGTCGGTACGACGCGGGACTCGTGCCGTAGCCGAGTCGGCGGTCGAACGGCCGCCACGGAAGAAGGAGGTGACAGCACGACCCCGTCAACTCACCGCGAGCCTCGAGTTCTCCGTACGCGGCGTCGGTCATCGCCGCGACGGGGTCCGAAGCGTCGAAACCGTCGTCGGCTCGAGCCGCCTCGAGGGCTGCCGCGAGGTCGATCTGCCGTCGCGGTTCGACTCGCCAGTGAACGGTTTCGAGGGTCGTCCGCGCCTCGATTTCGTCTGCTAGCGTCTCGAGTGCCTCGCTAACGGCGAGGACGGCGTCCCGGTGGGCGGCAAACCAGCCGCGGGTCGTCGGACGGGGCACGCGCCGGCCGGGATAACACCTGACGTGGAGCGTGACCTCGTCGGCCGCGTTCGGCGCCGCTCGAATCGGAACCATCACTCGAGTACGACCTCGACTCCAGAGGGGAAAATCGCTGTGGCTAATTACTATATTTTCTGTAGTTTCAAACCCGTCAGTCACACCGTGCTCTCTCACTCGAGTAATCAGCGCCGAACGGTTCTCGAGCCCTGAGATCCATCAGGTGACGCGTCAGACGTCGGTAGCGGCGTATCGAAACGCCCGAAGCGCGTTGCGTCCGTCCTCGGTGAGGGTAACGTACTTCTCGCGACCGACCTTCTCGACCTCGAGGTACCCCTTCTCCAGCAGAGGGTTCACGGCATGTCGATCCAGCAGTCGATAATATCCCTTCCGCGTCGTCGCCTCGGACCGCGCGACGAACGGGAACGTTGATTCAAGGGCGAAGTCGATCAGGTCTGTCTTGCTTACCCCGCGATAGCGCCCGCTGGCCGTTTCCGATGTCTCCGCGTCGACGTGTGCCAGAAACGCGACGTGGACGTCCGATGGTCGTTCGATGGGGTACCTCGGTAGTTCGAATATTTCCGCCACCTCCTCGTGAAGCGGTTCGTCGGGAATCCGCGACGCCTCCGGGCCATACGATGGCCGGGCGTAGATCGGTCGCGCACCGGTCGCCATACAGGCGATCATGCCCGCGATAGCGGTGATCTTGCTCCCGGCGGAGAGGTTGACGAAGACGTCGTCGTCGGCGTAGTCCGCGATCGCTGCCGAAATCGTCCCGAGCGTGTCGTACAAGTCGAAGATGTCGCACGATCGGCGGTCGACCGTGATGCGCTCGTTTGCCTCGAGATCCTCGAGGAGGGCTCGAACGAACGGAATCTCCCGGTCACCGTCACGATACTCAATCGGTACGACGCGATCGGCCTTCCACCGCAGAATCGGTTCCTTCACGCGAGCGTACTCGAAGCCGAGCGGGACGACGTGAACCCGATCGGTCACCGGCGAGTCGCGGCTCATACGTGGCCATGTGCGGCGGATAGTAAAAGGAATCCGTTACCGTCGTTACCGTTGCTACCGCCGCCCGGCGACCTGCACGAGCAACGCACCTGCCATCACGACGGCCATGCCGAGACCGTCCGTGAGCGTGAGCGATTCACCGAGGAAGATCCAGCCGAGGAGCGCTACCTGCACGAGCATCGTGTTGTTGATGACGCTCGATTCTGTCGCGGTGAGCGTCTGTAACGTCCGGTTCCAGAGGGTAAATGCGAACGCCGTGTTGACGACCGCGAGCCAGAAGACGATGGCCCAGCTCCGGATACTCAGCGACGGGAGGCCCTGCACGGCGATACCCGTCCCGAGGAGCAGAGTAGATCCCACTCCCATGCTGACCGTCGTTACGCCGAGCGCCGACAGCGTTCCGTCGCGGTTGGCGTACCGGCCGAGGATCGACGCGAGGGCGTTCGAGAGGAGGCCGACAGCCATGATACCGAGGCCGACCAGCGCGAGGACGCCGAGGTCGAACGGGTAGAAGTAGACCCCGACGCCGACGAACAGAACCGCCATCCACAGCCACTGTCGTCGTGAGGTGCGCTCTCCGAGCAGCGGGACGCTACACAGGGCGACCACCGCGGGCGTGAACGTCAGGAGGAGGCTAACGGTCGCCGCTCGCAGGTACTGGAGCGCGAGGAACTGCGCCCCCTGCGTGATCGCGTACATGAACAGCCCGAGGACGAGCAGCACGGCGAATTCTCGCCGCTCGAGCCGTCGGACGGATCGGTGCCCGCCCTCGCGGAGAAAGAGCGGAACCAGAACGACCGTCGCCACGCCGTAGCGCAATCCCGCGAACGTCACCGCCGGAATCTCCTCGAGGCCGACTTTGATGAGGACGTACGAAGACGACCAGAGGACAGTCACGAATAGTGCTTCGAAGACGGCTCGCGTACGTTTCGATCCGGATAGGCCGCCTGCTGTCTCCGTCGTATCCGCGCGAGTTCGCATCGAACGGAGGATGGCGGGCAACGATGGTAACAGTATATTCGTTACTATCGTTACTGATCGATACTGTTCGTTACTGTGCGTTACAGTCGACTGAGACTGACGAACTACAGAGCACGCCGGGGAAACGTGTAGAAGACGGGGAACTACCTCTTGCAGCGTTCATACTGCTTCTCGCAGCGTTCAGTGACTGACCATGTTCTCCCGTTCTTGCTCGATTGGTGAACGCGGTCTTCCTCCCTTCCGACGCAACAGCCGCCGTTACTCGTGTTCTTCGTCCGGTGCCACCGGTTCGCCGTCTTCCATCGGCCACTCGAGTTCGACTTCGAACTCGGCCTCGTCGTCGATGACCTCGTACTCGACTTCCAGTTCGAAGCGTTCTGGAACGTCCACCGTGAAGCCGTTCTCCCCCTCGATGTCGATCGTCCCGTTCTCGACGCCGTCAGCGACTTCACGCAAGATTGCCGCACCGTCAGACCGACTCATCACTCGCTCGCCTTCGCGTTCCGTTTCGTCGGCTTCGGTTTCTGTCTCGTCGGCTTCCGATTCCGCTTCGGTCTCGTCTTCGTGTTCGTGTTCGTCGTCTGCCATACAGACAGCACCACGGCTGCTGGTAAAATAGACGTGTTTTCAACGGCACCTCTCTACCTCGAGGGTCCTGTCGAACAGGGTGATACCGAGATTCCGAACGGGGGCGATACCGAGACTCCGAACGAGTGTCGAGGCCGGGACTACGTCTCGCGCAATTCCTTGACCTTCGCGATGTTCCAGGCGAAGCCTTTCCCGTCCTCGGTGGGCGTCTCGAGCGCGAACGGCAGGTCACGGAGGTCGGGGTGATTCACGATGGCGCGCATCCCGTCTTCGCCGATGTAGCCCTCGCCGATGAGCGCGTGTTCGTCCTTGTGAGTTCCCACGTCGTGTTTCGAGTCGTTGAGGTGGATGTACTCGAGGTGCTCGAGGCCGACCACGTCGTCGAATCGCTCGACGGTCTCGTCGACCGCTTCGGGCGTCGTGAGGTCGTTGCCCGCGACGAGGGTGTGGGCGGTGTCGATACAGATGCCGATGTCCTCGTCGGTTCGGTCGATGATGCCCGCGAGGTGCTCGAACTCCCCGCCCAGCTTGGTCCCGCTGCCGGCGTCGGACTCGATCAGGATGGTCACGTCCTCGGGCACCTCGAGGTCGTCGATGACGCTCGCGGCGTTGTCGAGGCCGCCCTCGACGCCCGCACCGGTGTGGGCCCCGAGGTGGACGTTCACGTACGGGACGCCCAGCTGGTTTGCCGCGTCGAGTTCGGCCTGCATGCTCGCCATCGACTTCTCCCGGAGGCCCTCCTTGGGCGTACAGAGGTTGACCAGATAGGCCGAGTGGATCACCCACGGGCCCTCGAGCAACTCGTCGGTCTCCTCGCGGAAGCCGGCGGCGGCCTCCTCGCTAATTTCGGGCTGGGCCCAGACCTGTGGCGAAGTGGTGAAGATCTGTCCGCAGTTGCCGCCGAAGGCGAGCTGTCGGTGAACGGCGTTGCGGACGTCGCTGTACGGTGGCGTTTCCTCGTCCGAAGAGACGCGCGATCCGGAGATGGACACGTGTGCGCCGACGTGCATGGACATATCGAGAAGTCTGTATCCGGGGATCAAAGGTACTTCGAACCCGGCCAGGGAGACGAGCCGTTCGGGCGGGTTCCGAACGCACTCCTCAGACCGGTAGACTCGCCTTCGGGCGCCACGCCTCGTCAATTCGGGCACCCGTCTCAGCCAGCGCGTCGAACACCGTCTCGATGTCCGCCTCGGTCGTCCGGTGGCTGCAGATCGACATGCGGAGGGCCCGTCGACCGCGAATGGTCGTCGTCGTGAGGAACGCGAGGCCGCTCCGGACGACCTCGTCGGTGATCGCCTGGTTGAGTTCGTCCAGGTACTGAGTAACGCGCGTCAGTGGCACGTCTGGTGGGTCGGCCAGGGCGACCTGGAGGTCGTCGGGCATGTACCTGAACGAGTAGATGAACAGGTTCGGCTCCTGGACGGCCAAGAAGTCCTCGTGGTCGCGGACGAGCGTATCGAGGTGTTCGGCGCAGCGAACGCTCGTTTGCAGTAGCTCCCGGTAGCCCTCCAATCCGTAGTACTTCATCGACATCCAGAGCTTCAGCGCGCGGAAACTGCGGGACATCTGCGGGCCGAATTCGTAGAAGTCGAACTCCTGTGGCGTCTCCGCGACCGACCCCCGGAGATACGACGCGTCCATCGCGAATGTCTTCGCGAGGCACTCCTGGTCGCGGACGAGTACTGCGCCGCACTCGTAGGGAACGAACAGCCACTTGTGCGGGTCGAGCGTCACGGAATCGGCGCGCTCCATGCCGTCGTATCGCGACTCGAGTTCGGGAACCATCGCCCCCACCGCACCGCACGCACCGTCGACGTGAAACCAGAGGCCGTGTGCGTCACAGACGTCGGCAATGTCCCCCAGGGGATCGATGGCGCTCACGTTGATCGACCCCGCCTGGCCGACGACGCAGAAGGGCTCGGCCCCCGCTTCTCGATCGGTCTCGAGCAGCTGTTCTAAAGCGTCCACGTCCATCGTGAAGTCGTCGCGGCTCGGCACCCGCCGTACGGCGTCGCGGCCGAGGTTGAGCATGTCTGCGGCCCGGACGACGCTCGAGTGACCCTCGTGGTCGGCGACGTAGAGCGTGTACCGCGGGCGATCCTCCTGTAACCCGGCCTCCGTCGTCTCGTACGCCGTGTGATCGCGCAGTGCGGTCATGAAGGCGGTGAAGTTGGCCATCGTCCCACCGCTGGTGAGGAGGCCACCGGTGTCGGGCGCGTAGCCGATCGCCTCGGCCAGCCAGCGGACGCACCGCCGTTCGATTTCGGTTCCGGACGGTGCCGGATGCCACCCGCCGACGTTCATGTTGACCGTCGCCGCGATGGCGTCGGCTAGCGGGGCGAGCGGCGTTCCGGACCCCATCACGAAGCCGAAGTACCGCGGCGAGGGGTTGTGAGTCGCGTACGGGATGACGGACTCCTCGACGGCGTCGAGGATACGTTCCGGATCCTCGCCGTGCTCGGGAAGGGGTTCGTCGAACGCCGCGACGACCTCCTCGGGATCGGCCTGGACGTAGACGGGGCGATCGTCGATGCGTTCGTAGTAGTCAGCGATCAGGTCGACGGTCCGGTAGCCGATCGCCCGGAACTCGTCGGGGTCGAGGTCGCCCACCGGCCGATCCTGGGTAGCCATGACTGTGTAACCACACGTGGTAGGTTAACACTTGCCAAGGCACTTGGTGCCGTCCGACGCTCGAGTGGCCCTGGGTGAGCGAACACGGTCAGTCGGTTGCGGCGCACTCGAGGGACCCGGGCTCGAGTCGATCGGTCTACCCTATCGAGGCGGATCGCCCGCTACTCGAGACTCCCCGGTTAACCGTCTGCTACTCGCTGCTCATCCCTCGAAACTGCTGACGTGCTCGGGTCGAATCGAAATGATAACGCGCTCGGACTGGATCGGATTCGGGTACTCGTCCTCGCCCATGTAGCGCTGGGCCAGTTCGTCGATGTGCTCGCGCGCGCCCTCCGTCGTGACCTCGTCGACTTCGCCCGTCACCGACAGCATCCGGTAGGGGTTGTCCGGGTCGGTCATGCTGATCGCGATCCGCGAATCGTTTCGGGCGTTCTTCGTCTTCCGCCGGTCGCGTTCGGTGTTCACCAGCAGACGATCCGCGTCGGCGTCGTAGTCGACCCACACCGGCGTGACGTGGGGCGCCCCGTCCGGGAGCAGGGTGGCGACGTGGGCGAACGTTTGCTTCTCGAACAGGTCGTGGAAGTCGGTCGGGATCGACGCCATAGCGGGCGTTCGACGGCCCAGTACTAAGAGTGCGTCCCCGCTTACGCAAATCGGCGGCGAGAAACGGCCGGAGCCGCTGCTCGCCACCGCTCGAGTCGGTCACTCGAGGCGTGCTCGCTCGACCAGTTCTACGGGATGGGGTGGGCGTTCTATCTCGTCCTCGTCCCCGCCCTCGCCTGCGAGCACCTGCACGAGTTGACTCCGACAGGAGGTGCCAGTGGCCGTCACGCGGTCGCCCGGACTCGACTCGACCTGGTCGGCGAGCAACTCTCCGATGGCCAGCGACAGGTCGTAGTGCTCGGCCTCGTAGCCGAACGACCCGGCCATCCCGCAGCACGTCGAGTCGAGCGGGTCGACGGCGTAGCCGGCCCGTCGGAGGACGCCCACGGCGTGGTGATCGGTGCCCTGCGCCTTCTGGTTGCAGTGGCCGTGGTAGGTCAGCGACTCGCCAGACGCGTCGAACTCGAGTTCTCGGTCGAGACCCGTGCGGTCGACGTACTCGAGGACGCCGAACGCCGTGCTCGAGACGGCCTCGAGCGCCCGCGAGTCGACGTCTGCACCGTCGGCGAGCAGGTCCCGGTACTCGTCCTGGAACATCACGGCGTCCGAGGGCTCGACGAAGACGACCGACCAGCCGCGGTCGACGTAGGGAGCCAGCGCGCGGACGTTGCGTTTCGCCCGGTTTCGGGCCTCCTCGAGCAGCCCCATCGAGTACGCTGCCCTGCCGCTGGGGGCGAGGTCGGTTGGAACGCGAACGTGAACGCCGGCGGCCTCGAGCAGGCGAACCGCGGCTTTCCCGGGGCCAGGTTCACTGTAAGTTGTGAATGTGTCGGGAAAGAGGACGACAGCGGCCTCGACGTCGGATTCCGGAACGGCGGGACCGCCGCGTTCGTCCCACCAGTCGTGGAACGTCTCCCGTTCGAACGACGGCAGGTGACGATCGCGGGAGATTCCCAGGGTTCGCTCCATCGCACGTCGAACGCCAGGCAGGTCGGGCACGCGGTTCGAGACGGGCGCGACGGCGCTCGCAAGGGCCGCCAGCCGGTCGATGTTCGTGAACAGCTTTGTCCGGAGGCTCGCGCCCTGGTCCTGATGGTACTGGTGTTTGACCGCCGCCTTGAGCTTCGCCAGGTCGACGCCCGTCGGGCAGTCGCTCGAGCAGCCCTTACAGCCGACACAGAGGTCGAGGACCTCGGACTGGAACCGTTCGGTGTACAGTTCCTCCGGGGGGAGTTCGCCGGAGATGGCGGCTCGGAGCAGGTTCGCCCGTCCGCGCGTCGTCTGGATCTCCTCACCGGAGGCGCGATAGGTCGGGCACATCACGTCGCTATCGGTCTGGCGGCAGGTGCCACAGCCGTTACACAGTTCGACGAGGTGAGCGAAGCCACCCTCCTCGTCGAACGAGAGCGTCGACCGCGGCTCGAGCGAGCGGTAGGCGGGCCCGTACCGCAGGTTCTCGCGCATGTCGGCGCCGACGCCCCGCTCGGTATCCGGGCCGGCATCGTCGGGGCCGTCGCGGTAGACGACGTTGCCGGGGTGGAGGCGCCACTCCGGGTCGAAGGCCGTCTTCGTCTCTTTGAACGCCGCCCACAGGTCCTCGCCGTACATCTTGGGCGTGAACGCCGTCCGGGCCTTCCCGTCGCCGTGTTCCCCGGAGAAGGCGCCGCCGTGCTCGAGCACGAGATCGGTCACGTCCTCGGTGATGGCCTGCATCGTCTCGACACCTGCCTCATCCTTGAGGTTCAGGATGGGTCGAATGTGGAGGGTGCCGGCGCCCGCGTGGGCGAAGTACGCCGCCGAGGTGCCGTGGTCGCGCAAAATCTCCTCGAACCGGCGGACGTAGGTGGCCAGTTCGGCCGGCGGCACGGAGGCGTCCTCGATGAACGGGTAGGGCTTGGGGTCGCCGTCCATGCTCATCAGGAGCGGGATCGCCGCCTTCCGGAGCTTCCAGAGGTCGGCCTGGATGTCGTCAGTGTAGGCCTCGACGACGTCGAAGGCGTCGACGTCGTCGACCAACTCCGCCGTCGTTTTTGCGATGGCGGCCTCGAAATCCTCGACCAGTTCGGAGTCGAACTCGAGCATGAGCGCCGCGGCAGCCTCCTCGGGGATGGCCTCGGCGTAATCGGCGTAGCCCTCCGACTCCCGGGCGAGGCGGAACACCTCGTCGTCCATCAACTCGACGGCGCTGACGTCGTGGGTGAGCGCGCGTGGAACGGCGGCGAGGGCGTCGATCAGGTCCGAAAACGAGTACACGACCAGCGCCGTCTCCTCGGGCACGGTCACGAGCGAGAGGGTCGCCTCGACGACGATTCCAAGGGTGCCTTCGGCGCCCACCAGCAGCTTCGAGAGGTTGATCGCCCGCTCGCCGTCGTCGGTCTCGTAGATCACCTTCTGGAGGTTGTAGCCGCTGACCGACCGTTTGAGATCGGGGTAGCGCGCCTCGATTTCGGCCTCGTGGTCCTCGACCAGCCCGCGAACCGTCTCGTAGATGCGGGCTTCCCGGTCGTCTTTCGCGACGATTTCGTCCCACTCCGGCCCGTCGATGACGACTTCCCGCGCGTGGAGCAACGAGCCGTCAGCGAGGACGACCTCGCACGCCTCGACGTAGGCGTCGGTGATGCCGTAGCGAACCGAATGCGCCCCCGTCGAGTTGTTGCCGATGCCGCCGCCGATCGTCGCCCGGTTCGACGAGGCCGGGTCGGGTGCGAACTTGAGCCCGTGAGGCTCGAGGTGGGCGTCGAGGTGATCCTGGACGACCCCGGGCTGGACGACTGCCCGCCGGTCGTCGGGGTCGACTGCGAGGACGTCGTCCATGTGGGTCGTGAAATCGAGGACGACGCAACCCGGACTAACGGCCTGGCCAGCCAGCGACGAGCCGGCCCCACGGGGGAGGATCGGCACGTCGAACTCGGCAGCCGTTTCGACGGCCGCACGTACGTCATCGACGTCCGTCGGGTGGACGACGCCGGCCGGTCGGGCCTGATAGATGCTCCCGTCGGTGGCGTACAGCACCTGCGCGTACTCGTCGAAGGCGACCTCGCCCTCGAGGCACGTCTCGAGCGCCTGGGCGAGAGCGGTGTACCCCTCGACGGGTGGGTGGTCCCCGCCGGTCGACTCGAGGTGCGATCCGGCGTCGCCAGCCACGGGTGGAACGTCCTCAACTGCCATGCCCCCTCGTACACGGAGGGCGGTGAAATATGCTGTGCCAGTTAGTGTCTCACGAAGAGGTGCGGCGGACCGACGCCAACGTCGTCCGAATCGACCAGCAGACATACGTCGCTCGCCTCGAGAGTCACCTGTATGCGACTCGCGAGACTGTCGACGCCCGACGGGCCCGTCTCGGGCCAGCTCGAGGTCGGGACCGCAACCCCCGAAGACGGCTACGACGGCGCCGTCCTTCGTGCCGACGACGGCACCTACGAGGTCGGCCGGGACGGCCGCCTCCTCTCTCCGTGTGAGCCCTCGGCGCTGTACTGCGTCGGGAGAAACTACGCCGACACACTCGAGCAGATGAACTACGAGCGACCGGACGAACCGGACTTCTTCATCAAACCCCCCACATCCGTACTCGGACACGGACAGCTGATTCCGTACCCGAAGTTCACCGACGAACTGACCTACGCGGGCGAGCTGGCGGCGGTGATCGACCGACGCTGTCGGGACCTCGCACCCGAACAGGTTCCCGAAGTCGTCCGCGGCTACACGATCATGAACGACCTCGACGCCCTCGACCAGCAGGGTCGAACCGCCCGAAAGGTCTTCGACGGATCGGCGCCGTTGGGCCCGTGGCTCGTGACCGACGTCGATCCGACGCGTCTCGAGATGTGGACCGACGTCGCCGGGGAGCGTCGACAGGAAGCGAGCACCGAGTTGATGCTGTTCGACCCCTTCGAGGTCGTCGCCTTCCTCTCCAAGCGGTTCACCCTCCGTCCCGGTGACGTGGTCGCCTTCGGCAGCCCGGCGAATCCGGGTCTGCTCGAGCCCGGTGACACCGTCGAGATTACCTACGATGGCGTCGGAACGCTGCGTAACACGGTTGAGAACTAGCCGAATTCGGAAGGCAAATTCGACCGAGTCGCCGCTCGGTGGACGCAAAATCGAGAGAAAGTGGAGCCGAGCGATTAGATGTAGTCGATCGACGGCGGCAACTCAAGCTTCATGCCCTTGCGCTCACGGATCTCCATGATCGTCTCGCGCTGGAGCGAGTCGGCCATGACGTCGAATCCGGCGTTCTCGGTGTTCCAGGCTGCACGACCTTCGGTGGCCGAGCGGATGTCGCTCGAGAACCCGATCATCTCCTCGACCGGCGCGACGCCTTCGACGACCATGAGGTCACCCTCCTGGTACATGTCGTCGACCTGGCCACGGCGGCCCTGGATCTCGCCGGAGGCAGCGCCCATGTGCTCGTTGGGCACGTCGATCCGGACGTCCTGCATCGGCTCGAGCAGCTTGATGTGGGCGTCGATCAGCGACTTGTGGACGGCCTCCCGCGTGGCGGGGATGACCTGTGCCGGACCGCGGTGGATGGTGTCCTCGTGGAGCTTCGCGTCGTGCAGTCGGATCAGGGTGCCCTGGACTGGCTCGGCGGCCAGCGGCCCGTTGTCGAGGGCCTCCTCGAGCCCCTCGATGACGAGCTCCATCGTCTCGTTCAGGTGCTGGATACCCTTCGTGTCGTCGATGAGGATGTTCGTCCCGTGGATGTGCTCGACGTTCTGGGAGGTGTCCTTGTCGAGGCCGGCCTCCTGGAGCGCCTCGCGGCGCTCGAGTTCGGGCATGTCCATCGAGGCTTCGCCGAGCTGGATCGTCTCGACCAGGTCCTGGGTCAGCGGCTCGGCAGAGATGTAGAAACGGTTGTGCCGGTTTGGCGAGATGCCCTCGACCGTGTCGCTCGGTCGCTGGACGGCCTCGCGGTAGACGACGATCGGTTCGCCGGTGTTGACCGGAATTCCCTGGTTGGCCTCGATACGCTGGGTGATGACCTCGAGGTGAAGTTCACCCTGCCCGGAGATCAGGTGCTCGCCGGTGTCCTCGTTGATCGTGATCTGGATCGTTGGGTCTTCCTTCGAGACCTGTCGAAGCGTCTCGATGAGCTTCGGCAGGTCGTCCATCGTCTTCGCCTCGACCGCCTTCGTGATGACGGGCTCGGAGATGTGCTCGATGGACTCGAACGGCGTCATCTCGATACTCGAGACGGTCGAGCCGGCGATGGCGTCGCGCAGGCCAGTGACGGCGGCGATGTTCCCCGCAGGGACGTTCTCGACTTCCTCGCGCTCGCCACCCATGTAGATGCCGACGGACTGGACGCGGTTCTTGCCAGCGGTGCCCGACACGTACAGCTCCTGGCCCTTCTCGAGGGTGCCCGAGAAGACGCGGCCCGAAGCGATTTCGCCGGCGTGGGGGTCCATCGAGATGTCGGTGACCATGAAGACGACCTCGCCGGACTCGTCGACGAAACGCATCGTCTCGGCGAGTTCGGACTCGCTGTCGCCGCGCCAGATCCGGGGGATACGACGGGGCTGGGCGTCGACCGGATTCGGGAAGTGCTCACAGACCATGTCGAGCACGACGTCCGAGAGCGGCGTCCGCTCGTGGAGTTCCTGGCGCTCGTCGTTGCGCTCGAGTTCCATGATGTCGCCGAAGTCCATGCCGGTGCGCTGCATCGACGGCATCGAGACGCCCCACTTGTAGAGGGCAGAGCCGAAGCCGACGGTGCCGTCTTCGACGGAGACGGACCAGTCGTCGACGTCGTCCATCTCCTCGGTCATGCCGCGGATGAGGTCGTTGACGTCCTGGATGACCGAAAGGAGACGCTCTTGCATTTCCTGTGGGCCTTCCTGTAGTTCGGAGATCAGGCGGTCGACCTTGTTGATGAACAGCGCGGGCTTGACACCCTCGCGAAGGGCCTGCCGCAGGACCGTTTCGGTCTGGGGCATGGCACCCTCGACGGCGTCGACGACGACGAGCGCACCGTCGACGGCGCGCATCGCCCGGGTGACGTCGCCACCGAAGTCGACGTGGCCCGGTGTGTCGATGAGGTTGATGAGGTGGTTGGTTCCGTCGTACTCGTGGGTCATCGAGACGTTCGCCGCGTCGATGGTGATCCCACGTTCCTGCTCGTCTTCTTCCGTGTCCATCGCGAGCTGCTGGCCGGCAGTATCATCGGAGATCATACCGGCGCCCGCGAGGAGATTGTCGGAGAGGGTCGTTTTTCCGTGGTCGACGTGAGCGGCGATGGCGATGTTCCGGATGTTCTCCGGGTCGTCCATCAGCCGTTCACACTCTTGGACGATCTTTTTGCGTCGGCCCATATATCCACCTGTACCGGTAGCGGGGTCAAAAGGGTGCTGTTTCGTCTCGGCGAGAACGGGCCCGAAACGCGCCTCGAGACTCGAATCGACCAATTTGCGTGAGAGAATAGCACGCACCCAACGCCAGGCGCTTGAGCCTCAGCCGACGGACACCGGCGTAAGAGCCATAGGCGCCCGACCCCTGTTACGGACACACATGGATTTGCGCATACAGGGACCGGGACCCGCCGCCCCGTTTCTCAGCGCCCAGGACCTGTTCGAAACCGAGTGTAACCTCTCACTCCCCGTCTACGTCCACCTGCGTGACGACCCCGACGAGCGAACCTGGGCCGCTCATCACGACGACCGACACGTGCTCAACATCTCAAGGCAGGCCGCGTCCTCGGCGATGGCGCGTGAACTGGCGCTCCACGAGTTCGCCCACATGGCCCGCCACGAGCAGGACCACCCCTCACACGTCCAGTCGACAGCGGAGGCCCTCTACCTCGCGCTGGCCGGGCAACGCGTCGAGCAGTACAAGCTCTCACACTGCTACCAAATCGCCAACCACATGAAAGACATCTACGCCGACGACATCACGCTCTCGGTCGGTCCCGGCGAAAAGTTGCTGGCGTTCCTCGAGTCCTCGCTCGCGACTGCCCTCCGTGATCGACCGGAGACGCCGCCGGGTTCGACCCCTGGCATCGAACGACTCTCCCCCGCCGCCGATCCCGACATCACCGCCGTCAACGCGGCCTTCGCACTCGCACTCGCCGAGCGACACGACCTGCTCGAGGCCGACCACCGCCTGTACGACCTCGCCCACGCGGCGGCGATGGACGCGCCGGAGATCGACTTCGAGGCGTTCCGACGGCGATTCCGAGAACTTAGCCAGGATCCCGATCCGAGCGCCTACCGGCAGGTGCTCGTCGAGACCACCCGGTCGTACGTCGGCGAGGGGACTCGAGCGGCGGATTAAACGACTGGCGACCACCGCCGGTTGACGGTCTTTTCGGCTCGAAGTTGGCCGTCCTTCTCGCTCGAGGCGTGTCGTTTGGCGTCTCGACCCAAACGTTTAATGTTCGATACTTCATACGTGTGGAACATACTACTGATGCTTTCGGGGAAGGATTGTCGTGATGGGACGACGGAGCGCGCATTCGCTGATGAACTGTCCCGGTTGAAACGACGAGGGGCGAGCGTCCTCGTGACCGGTGTCGTCGAGGCCGACCAGCGACAGGTGATCGCTCGCCGGTTGCTTGGGACGGCCCCCGAGGAAGACCGAAAGCGCATCGTGATTTCGACGCCTGGCACGGAGTTCGACATCGACCGCCTGGTCGACGACGCAGATTCCGGGAACGCCGAAATCGTCAGTTACCAGGGAACGGCCCGTAGCGTCTCGGGGGATACGATGGAAACGGCGGAAACGGCGGGGAGCGCGACTCCGTCAGCACCACCGACACCAGGCACCGAAGCACCGGTGACGACCGCCGAAACCCTCGGTGACATCGGCGTCGCCGTCTCGAGCGCCATCGAACGATTCGAACGCGATGGCGACGGCGGCCTCGAACCTGGCGAACTTCGCGTCGGCGTCGACTCGCTCGTGCCGTTCCTCGAGGAGTACGGCAGGGAAGCCGTGTTCCAGTGTCTCCACTTGCTCAACGGACGGACGCAAGCGGCCGGCGGCATCGCCCACTACCAGCTCCCGATCGAACGCGACGCGAGCACCGTTTCGATCCTCACCCCCCTGTTCGACGTCGTCGTCGAACTTCGAGAACGGAACGGTGTCGCCCAGGAGCGATGGTCGCTCACGGAAAGCGACCTCTCCACCGGCTGGGTGCCGATAACCCAGTGAACAGGGTGCGTCGAGGCGCCGGTCAGGTGTCCCAGCCTGGACGGGGTCGACTTCAGAGACTACTGAGATGAAGCCGACATTCGAAGCAGTCGATGGCGGACTCGAGATTATCGATCGGATAGAGCGACATCGCTACCGATTGACGACCCACGAGTCGGTATCGCCTGAGCCGGTTAGCGACGATTGTTTACAGTATCCGGTCGATTCAGCCGTCGAAATCGAAGTCGAGAGCGTCACACTACCGACGAACGATCTCGTATACGTCCGCGACGAGACGGGGGCGATGGTCCACGAGGTTCGTCCAGGTGAACAGCAATTGCTTCCAGAAGGGGCGTACACCCTCGATCTCTCGACACCGTTCAAGATCTATCTTTATTTTGAAAGTTCGATGCACATCTACGCAGATAGTCAACAGACACACATCACTCTTGACGATGCAACCCGAGTGATCGTCGGCGCCCGTTCCTCACATACGCGCCCTGCAGCAACGATTACCACGACAGAGGAGCCAGCAGACCTCATGGAAGCGGTTACGGCCTTCGGGTCAGCGTTAAAGACCACCACCCCCGAACGATCCTATCCAACGCTCAGAGGACATCCACCAGCGCTCGAACTCGGAGAGACGTTATCGATTCCGGACGGGTTTGACCGCCCGGAAACTGGAATACAGATCGAAGTTCCGCCGAGTCTCGAGAACATCTACGTTATAGCTCCACTCGCATACTATCTCGGCGCGGAGGTCATCTCCGGAGATTCATCGAGGATAACGACCGATGCCGGGCTATCCTATTCACTGACCAGTGACGGTGGTTTCGAAGAAACTGTCGAACGGTTACTCAAACAGATCTTCTTCCTCGACTGTATCGTACGTACCGAGGGGATGACTCCTGTACCGTTACACGAACGACAGGCGATCGAATCATTCCTTCCGTTCGATTTAGAGCAGGTGTACGTACAACCCCTCTCCAATCAACTTGAAGAATATCTCTCGACGCCGTTTTCGACGATTGAACCAGTTATCCCCGAGTGGCGTCTCGAAGCTCATTTGAAACCGACGTCAGAGAGTATTACGTTTCTCCCCTTTATTTCGAACGATCTCGCAATCGTCCAGATACAACAACCCAATCATGCTTCGCCAGAGGCCCCGGTGCAGCGTGAAGCGATTCAAGAGTTCACAAGAGGAGTGAGTACTGCCCGGGGTACGGAGGAACGCGATATCCACGATCAGGGGCTGGACATACCAACGATCGAACAGCATTGGGAAACCGATGATTCGGCCACATTGATAAGCACAACGCCTCTGTCCGCGTTTACTCACAGTATCGGTCGAGAGCCACGAGAGGATCCAATCGAGATCAAAGTTGTCTGTAACGACTCGGAGATGAAAGATGAACTCGAGACAGTGAACGGGATTTACGGTAATCGCGACGAACTCCCGTTCAACGTGGTCGAGTACTATTCTCTGACGAGAGACGAACTCAGAGATTTACTGGCCAAGGAGAGTGATTTCGTACATTACATCGGCCATATCGATCGAGAGGGGTTCCAGTGCTCGGACGGGAAATTGTCGGGAACGACGCTCGAGAAAGTCGGTGCAAAAGCGTTCTTACTCAATGCGTGTCAGTCACGCGACCAGGGGCTCCATCTGGTCGAGGCCGGAAGTTCCGGAGGGATTGTCACGCTCGGCGACGTAATCAACAGCGGTGCGATTCGCATGGGTAGCATGATCGCTCGAGTGCTAAATCGAGGCTACCCACTTTATGCTGCACTCGACGTAGCACGGAGGAAGACCCTCGTGGGACAACAGTACCGAATGGTCGGGAACGGGTTAATATCTATAGCGCAGTCAGAGACAGGGCCTCCAATTGTATGTATTATAGAGAAAATTGAATCGAAAGCAGACGTTGTGCTCGACACCTACGAAACGAGTGAATTACGGAAGGGAACAATATTTGTCCCATACGTCAAATCGAACGACTCCTATTTCCTCACTTCAGGGAAAGCCGGACCGTTTTCACTAACAGAGTCAGAACTCAATGAGTTTCTTGAATTAGAAGGCGTACCGATACTATACGAGGGCGAAATTCAATGGAGTAAAGATTTCTCCATGGATGGGCTGTGAACGTTCAGGGGCCGGTGTAAGCACCGCTGTTCCCCGCCGCAACCGTTCCTGCCTGGGCCAGCAACAGCATGGCCGTGAACAGGACGCCGATCATTCGTGGGTGGTTCTTCAGGTAGTCGCTAAGTTCCGTCATAGTACATACAAGCCATGGTACCGACCCGTAATGAATTTATTTTAATAAATCAGACACAGAATCCATGTGAAAATCTGATAGTATAAATATTTAAACATCCAGATAGGATAGAAAAAGAAGACGGCGTCGGGTTCGGTCGAAAATTACCGTGAAAATTCGTTACTCACTGAGTAACCGGCGAAGCGCCCGGTCGAATCCCTCGCGCGAGAACTCACCTCTGATCGAATCCGCTCGCTCTCGCCACTCGTCTAAGTCAGCCAGTACCTGCTCGTGGCGCTCGTCGACGTCGACACCCGCCTCGCGTTCGTTTTCGAGCAGCGCCCGCTCCCCCGCGAGTCGAAAGTACTCGCTCATCGCCTCTTCGTAGGCGTGCTGGAGAACCAGTCGATCGATCGTCGACCGTAGTTTCTCGACCGAGACGGGCGTCACCAGATACTCGTCGGCGCCGCGGTCGATGGGGTCGTCCGTCGGGACGTCGCTGGCCACCGCGAGTATAGGCGTCGATGGCGCGTTCTGGCTGAGTGCATCGAGAACCCCTCTGGGATCCGGACTCTCGAGTTCCCAGTCGACGAGGATGACGTCGTCGCCTGCCTCGAGCTGATCGAGGATCGATCGGTCGAAGTCGATGCAGCGAACGTCGTACACCGCGGAGAGGGCGTCAGCATCCGACACGACTCGAGAAACGTCGTGGTGAACGGCGAAGACGCGAGGTGACGTAATAGACAACACAGTTAGTACGTAGAATCCACGCGCGGGGCCTATAAATCTGACTCGGCTTGCCTGCAAGTGCAAGCAAATTGGTCAGAGATGGATGGTAGCCGTGGAAACTGGTTCGAACGGTGTGTCCTGCCGGATCAGTGACTACTCCCACGACTGAAGTCGTGGGCCTTCTCCTCGAAACTGTGTAACGTCGCTCACGAGGGGAACCCCGAGAATGGCGGATATCGAACGTCGAGTGTGCTCGAGAGTTGCCGGATCGGTGTGAGAGTCAACGAGAAAACGAGAAAAAGCGAAGCCGAAAACGCAAACGAAACGCGGTTATCTCGCGGCAGCCGCAACGCGTTCTTTCTCTTCTTTCTGGTTGATCGCGTACGTCTGGACGTCGTAGTTCGACGCGCCGATGAGCTGGCTGGCGAGCGCTTCCGAAGCCGACGTCGGCGACTTGAACGAGGCGCTGTGCGCACCCTCGGCGATGAACTTCAGGGCCTGGTCGACGCGGCGCTGGGGCGCGACGTCGACAGCCTTGGGGACCGAGATACCGCCGTACTTGAGACGGACGGTCTCCTCGCGCGGCGCCGCGTTCTCGACGGCAGTGACGAGGACCTGGACGGGGTTCTCCTCGGTGCGGTCGTTGACGATTTCGAACGCGTCGCGAACGATCTTCAGCGTCTGCTGTTTCTTGCCCGTGTTCTCCTCGGTCTGCATCAGGCGGTTGGCCAGTCGCTCGACGACGGAGAGTTCGGACTTCTTGAACTGCTTGCTCGCGTGGCGACCCGCCGTATGCGCGATGGGCGTCACCGACAGGTAGCGCTCGGTCGAGGGGTCGTTGTAGGCGATCTCGGAGACGTCCCACGTGCCAAAGAGCTTGGCAGTGAGGTCACTGCCGCCAGCGGGCGCGTCGGGTTCGGGTTGTTCCTGCTCGCTCATGTTATCGCACCGGTTTCTCCGCGTTGCCGCGAACCAGTTCGAGCATGGCGACACCGTTGACCTTGTCGACCTTGTAGTTGACGCCCGAGAGGTCACCCATGGCACGACCCTTCGCGCCACCGATACCGGCGATGGTGACCTCGTCGTGTTCGTCGATGAACGAGATCGCCCCGTCGCCGGGACAGAACGCCGTGACCTGCTTGCCGTTCTTGATCAGCTGGACGCGGACGCACTTTCGAATGGCCGAGTTGGGCTGTTTCGCTTCGATGCCGACCTTTTCGAGGACGATACCGCGAGCCTGGGGTGCACCCTCGAGCGGGTCCGATTTCTCGCGCAGGCCGCGTGCTCGGCGCGCGTAGTCAGAGTCGGACCACCGCTGGTTCTGGCGGTCCTTCTTGAGTTTGCGCGCGGCGTATTTGCCGTTTGCCATGGCGATGGCTATCCGACGAAGGCACTTAAGCATCCCCTTTTGCTTCCGGGAGAAACGCCTCGAGAGCGCTTTATCGAACCCCATCGAGAGATCTGAGGGCGTTTCGTGGTCTCGAGTTACGGGCTCAGCGCGGTCTATGGTCACTCGGCGGCGTAGAGAATTCCGTACGCCAGTCTCGAGAGTCGTTCAGGCGTCGTCGCCGACGCGGGTTCGTCCGAGTAGCAGTGACGAGACAACCAGAAGGGCGAGGGACGCGCCGGAGGCGGTCATCCCCGGCATTTCGTCGTCAAGTTGGCGGGTTGGGTCGGATGCGTCCCCATCGCCGTCGGCGTTTTCGGTCGTCTCGCTCTCGTTCGTCTCGTCTCCGCTTTCGCGTGCTTCCTCGCCTTCCACTTCCGCTTTCTCCGTCGCGTTGGCGTGTCCGGAGTGTGAAACCTCGAGTTCGTAGTCGACTTCGGACGTGCCGACGTTGTACACCTGCAACAGATGAGTGTCGCTGGATTCGACATCGGATAGGTCGAGGGAAACGGTGCCGTCTCCGTGTTCGCCGGTGGCGAGTTCCTCGGTCGCCGAGTCGAAGAGCGTTACCTCGAGATCGGCCGCGTCGTCGGACGTGATCGTCACCGAGAGGTCGTCGCCCGCGTTCAGATCGATCATGAAAATGTCGAAGTCCATCCCGTCGACCGTTCCTTCGAACGATCCGTTCTCGAGGACGGCCGGGGTTGGTTCGTACAGGACGCTGAGATCGGTTTCGGTCGCCGTCTCGCCGCGGTTTTCGACCGCGACTGTGTACGTCCCGTCGGTGGGTGCGCCGACCACGTTGACGGCCCGGTAGTCTCCGTCTCGGACGTCGGTCCCTACGGCGGACCCGGACGGGTCGGTAACCATCACCTCGAGGTCGGTGCCGGAAAGCACGCTCACGGTGAAGAGGTCGCCGGTTTCCAGTTCGGCATCGTAGGTAGCCGTCTCACCCTCCTCGAGTTCGAGACCAGGGAAATAGCCGTTCTCGAGCGGATCCGGAACTTGCACTCTGGACGGATCGGATTCGAACTCGTCGTAGTAGACGTCGAGGACGAACGTGGCCGCCGTCTCGCCTCGGTTTTCGATCTCGACCGTGTACGTCCCGTCGGTAGGTGCGCTAGTGAGGTCCGCCGCGTAGAAATCGTCGTGCGGGAGCGATTCGCCGACCGCCGATCCGTTCGGGTCACGGATCGTCACGGCAATGTCGGCGTCCGAATCGAAGTCCGCCATAATCGAGATGAAATCGTTCTCGGTGAGTTCGGCCTCGTAGGTGACCGACTGGCCCGCCTCGAGTTCCTGTCCCTCGTAGGTCCCTTCCTCGAGTGGGTCAGGCACGTCGGCGGTCGACGACTCAGAGCCAGTCTCGGAGTCGCTGTCGTGGTAGACGTCGAGGGTAAACGTCGCTGCCGCGGAGCCTTCGTTCGCGATTTCGACGGTATAGGTGCCGCCCTCGTCCACCGACAGAAGTTCGGCGACCTCGTACTCCGTGTCACTGAACGTCTCGCCGACTACCGTCCCGCTCGGGTCACGAATCGTTACTCGGAGATCCGTCCCGGCTTCAAATAGAGCAACAGCCGCGAAGTACTCGCCTTCGGAGAGTTCTGCGTCGTAGGTGACCGACTGGCCCGCCTCGAGTTCCTGTCCCTCGTAGGTCCCTGCCGCGATGGGGTTCGGAACCTGATCACCCGCGCCCGAGTCGGCGACAGCAGTCGTTCCGACGGATGAAGCGCTGACCGCGGCCCCGCTCGTCGTCGCGAGAAGCAACACTGTGACGATAGTTACGATCGTAACAGATCGGCTATTTCTCTTGAATTTCTGTAATACAGACATTCTTTCCTGGGCAAAAGACCCGACCGGACGTATTTTACTGTTGTGCCCGATTTGCCCGCGAAATCGTCCCGGTGGCGAATTTCTCTGGGTGCGTATGAATCAACCACACCGCCGTCACTCGAGTTCGAACGAACCGCCGGCGGGGACGATCGACGATCGGTCGAGTTCCGCGACGGACGCGTGACCCGCCAGCCCGAGTGTCAGGTCGAGGTCCGCCAGGAAGTTTCGACAGACTTCCCGAACCCCGTCTTCGCCGTCGACCGCGAGTCCGTAGACGTAGGGCCGCCCGAACAGGACCAGCTCGGCACCGAGAGCGAGCGCCGTGACGGCGTCCGCACCGCGACGGATGCCGCTGTCGAACAGTACCGGGGCGTCGCCGTACCCCCTGTCCGCCAGTCGGTCGACCACTCGAGGGAGTGCCTCGATCGCGGGGAGCGCGTTGTCGACCTGACGACCGCCGTGGTTCGAGACGATTACACCGTCGGCGCCGGACTCGAGCGCCAGGATGGCGTCGTCCGGGTGGACGATTCCCTTGACGAGGACCGGCAGGTCGGTGAAACCGGCGAGCCACTCGAGGTCGTCCCACGTGAGCGAGGCGTTGCCGAAGACGTCCACGAATTTCATGACCGCGGCGTCGGGGTTCTCCTCGGGCGGATCGGCGAGCAGGTCCCGAAACGCCGGATCCGAGAAGTAGTTCGCGACGCCGTCGCCGTCGAGGAAGGGGAGGTACGCCTGTTCGACGTCGCGCTCGCGCCAGCTGATGATCGGCGTGTCGACGGTGACGACCAGCACCTCGTAGCCCGCGATTTCCGCGCGCGAGACGAAACTTTCCGTGAGGTCGCGATCTGAACTCCAGTACAGCTGAAACCACGCGGGCGCGTCGCCGGTTGCCACGGCGACGTCCTCGAGCGTCTCCGAGGCGGCGGTGCTCTGGACGAACGGCAGACCGAGACCGGCGGCCGCCCGCGCCGAGGCGAGTTCCGCCTCCTCGTGGAGGATCGACTGAACCCCAATCGGTGCCAACGCGACCGGCGCGGGGTACGTCTCGCCGAACAACTCGACCGAGAGGTCCCGCGTAGCGACGTCCCTGAGCATCCGCGGGACGATCCGCCACTGCTCGAACGCCGTCCGATTCGCCGCCTTCGTTCGTTCGGCCCCGGCGCTTCCCGCGACGTAGCCGAACGCTTCCGGCTCGAGAGCCGCCTCCGCGGCCGTCTCGAGCGCCTCGTAGGACGGCGGCAGCGATGGCGGCTGTCCGGCGAACATTCCCTGCGTGTAGATCTCGATCAACCGTTCCCGTCCGTAGGTTGGCCCGTCGTCGGTCATGCTCGTCGATCTGTCACGAACGACCGTATACGTTCGGGGCTTCTCGAGGAACGTCGATATCAAGGCATCCTCGAGGTGAGGAGAAACGTAGCACCATCACGCGGACGCTCAGGCTAACTGCACGTCGTCGATCCCAAAGTGACGCTCGGCGAGCGTCCGCGCGTCCTCGATTCGTCGGCCGTCGGTGCCGATGGCAACCCCGCGGTCGTCCTCGGGCACCTCGACGTAGGCGACCGTCGTGTTGTTCTCGCTGATCGTGACGTTGCGGACCGCCGCGGGCGCCAGCGCGTTCGCCACGAACGCTTCGGGATCGCTCGAGCCCTCGGCCAGCCGCACGGATCGCCCCGTTCGGCGCTCGAATTGCTGGACGTGCTGTCCGCGGGCGCCGACTGCCTGCCCCATCGTCCCCGGGGGGACGACGATTACCAGGCGGTCCTCGAAGACGAGACAGTCCTGGCCGGAGATTCCGGAGACGTCCTCGAATCGGGCGATGAACTGGCGTGCGTCGTCCTCGAGGGTGATGGTCATCTGGGTGTAGAGAAAACGAGTCGGTAGTCGGTCAGTTCGTAGTTGGGAGTCGGTGCTGGTACTCGGTACTCGGGTCAGTCCGCCCGATTCGGCGACGATCCCATCCGCAGGTCGACGTCGCCGGTACCGAGCTTGATCGGCTTGCCGACGATGACGTTCTCGGTGACACCGTCGAGTTCGTCGATCTCGCCGTGGATTGCGGCGTTGAGCAGGTGGTTGACCGTCACCTCGAACGCTGCGCGGGCGAGTACGGAGTCCTTCGAACCCGAGATGCCGTGACGACCGATCGACTCGATGGTCCCCTCGTTGGTCATCATGTCGGCGACCAGCATCAGGTGGCGAACGTTCACGTCGTCGAGCCCCTGCTCGGCCAGCGTGTTGTTCGTCTCCTCGATGATCGCCTCGCGGGCGGCCTCGATGCCGAGGTTGCGGTGAATCTCGTGGATGTTGTTACAGGTCGTCCGCGAGGCGTCGACGCCCTCGATCGAGAGCACGTCGCCGAAGGCCGACCCCTCGGTGTAGAGGACGAACTCCTCGCGCTCCTCGACACCGTCGTCGGTCTCGACCTCGAGGTCCTCCCGGCGGATGACGACCCGCGAGATGTCCTCGATCCCCTTGAACGTGATGTCACGAAGCTCCTCGACCAGCTGGAGGAGGTCCCGGTAAGACGGCTCCTCGGGGCCGAACTCGATCTGGGTTCCCTGCTGCGTCGTCGACACGCCCAGAGAGTCCTCAATGATCTCGGCGACCTCCTCGGCCGTGATGAGTCGCTCCTCGAGCGTGTCCTGGTTCAGGTCGATCTGGACGCGCATGTCGGCGACGTTCGTCGACACGTCGCCCAGCGCGAGAATCTTCGTCGCCTCGATGTTCCAGACGACTTCGTGAGCTTTCTCGCGTTCGGTCGCGTACTCCTCTGTGAGGTGAACCTGCATCGTCGGCGTGTCCGGCGTCTTCCGGGCGTCGACGAGTTCGATCAGTCGGGGCAGTCCCTGGGTGACGTCGATCTCGGCGACCCCTGCATAGTGGAACGTGTTCATCGTCAGCTGCGTCCCGGGCTCCCCGATGGACTGGGCGCTGACGGTCCCGACGGGGTCGAGCGGGTCGACGCGCGTCTCGACGTACTCGGTCTCGACGGCGCTGACGATATCCTGGGCCTGCTCGATCGTCACGTCTCCTTTGTCCTCGAGCACTGCGTAGACGCGATCCTTGAGCCGTCGCGGGAGTTCGCTATCCTCGACGATGACGACGGCGTCGTCGTCGACGTCGTAGTCCTGGACGAAGACGTTCTCGGTCTTAGTCATCCGAGCTCACCCCCTCGGGCTCGGCAACTCGACGACTGTCGGCGTGTTCCGAGAGGTTCGTCTCGATCCGCTTCCCGGAGAGGAACGCCTTGCGGTCGGCCTCGGAGTCGAACTCCTCTTCGAGCACCGTCTCGGCGATGCCCTCGACGTCGACGTCGTGGTCGTCGTCGTAGGCCACCTGTACTGGCGAGGTGCCGTCCTCGCCGAACTCGAACTGCACGATGGTGTCGCCCGTGTCCCGGACGGTACCGTCGTACTGCGCCTCGAGTTCCGAGAGCGCGTTGATTAGCCGACGCTGGAGGTAACCGGACTTCGAGGTCCGGACTGCCGTGTCGACCAGCCCCTCGCGGCCGCCCATCGCGTGGAAGAAGAACTCCCGCGGATCCAGGCCGACCGTGTAGGAACTCTCGACGAAACCGTGAGCCTCCGCCGAGAGGTCGTTTTGCTGGTAGTGGCTCAGGGTGCGGTTCTCGTAGCCGCGGTTGATCCGCTCGCCACGAACTGCCTGCTGGCCGACACAGCCGGCCATCTGGGTCAGGTTGAGCATCGACCCACGCGCCCCGGACTCGGCCATGACGACCGCGGGATTGTCGCCCTCGAAATGCTCCTCGGCGATGTTCCCCGCGTTGTCACGCGCCCGCGAGAGCGTCTGCATGATCTTCATCTCGAGCGTCTCGTCGAGCGTCCGCCCGGGCAGGCTCTCGAGTTCGCCGCGCTCGTAGGCTTCGATGAGTTCTGCGACTCGATCGTAGGCCTCCTCGATCGTCTCGTCGATTCGCGCTTCGGCCTCGGCCGGGATCGTCTCGTCGTCGATCCCGATCGAGAACCCGAAGTGCATGATCGCCCGCATCGCGAGCGTCGAGAGTTCGTTGATGAAGACACGCGAGCGCGTGTTCCCGTACTGCTTCGTGATCGCATCGACGATCTCGCCGCCGAACTCGCCGACTTCGTCCTCGGCGATCGTTCCGGAGACGAGCTGGCCGTCCTCGATGACGACGTCGTCGCCGACCGTTCCCGTGAACTCGAGGTTCATGTCGTCGGGCAGCAATTCGGAGAAGACGTCCCGGCCGGTCCAGAACGGCTCGTCCTCGTCGTCGATACCGCTGGGGTCTGGCAGTTCGTCGATCCGGGTCGCCCGGAGCAAGTCGAGCGCCTGCGTCTCGTTGAACCGGGGGTTGTCCTTCGTCAGCAAGTACGTCCCGGAGATGTGGTCCTGAATCGCCCCGATGATGTTCTTCCCGAAGCGGGGACTCAGGATCTGCTCTTGCACGCGCATGAGGACGCGCGCCTCCGCGCGGGCCTCCTCGTTCTGGAGGGCGTGCATGTTCATCTCGTCGCCGTCGAAGTCGGCGTTGTACGGCGGGCAAACGACGGTGTTGAGCCGGAACGTCTTGTACGGCATGACCACGACCTCGTGGGCCATGATCGACATCCGGTGGAGCGACGGCTGGCGGTTGAAGATGACGATGTCGCCGTCGATCAGGTGTCGGTTGACCTCCCAGCCCGGGCCGATCGTCTGGGAACTCTCGAGTTCACCTTCCTCGGACAGCCCCGCGAGCGCCTCGCAGTTCTTCTCGGTCACCTTGAGCCGGCGGCCGTCCGGCCGTCGCACGTAGTTCGCGCCGGGGTGGCTGTTCGGCCCGTTGGCGACGTAGCGTCGAGCCTCCTCGAGGTTTCGCTCGGTGACGAGCATCGTCTGGGTCATCTCCGTCGCCACGCGGTCGGGGACGCCGACCTCGTTGAGGCTCAGGGTAGGGTCGGGCGAGATGACGGTCCGGGCCGAGAAGTTGACGCGCTTCCCGGACAGCGAACCGCGGAACCGGCCTTCCTTCCCTTTCAGCCGCTGGGAGAGGGTCTTCAGGGGCCGCCCGGAGCGGTGTCGCGCCGGCGGCGTTCCCGAAATCTCGTTGTCCATGAACGTCGTGACGTGGTACTGGAGCAGTTCCCACAGGTCCTCGATGATCAGCTGGGGCGCACCGGCCTCGCGGTTCTCCATGAACCGCTGGTTGATCCGGATGATGTCGACCAGCTTGTGGGTGAGGTCGTCCTCGCTGCGCTGACCGTTGTCCAGCGTGATCGAGGGACGAGCGGTGACCGGTGGCACCGGCAGCACCGTCAGAATCATCCACTCGGGACGGGAACGCTCGGCGTCGATGCCGAGCACCTCGAGGTCCTCGTCCGGGATCGCCTCGAACCAGTCGCGGATGTCCGAGGGCATCAGCTTGTTCGTGTCCTCCTCGGTCAGGTCGATGTCGAGAGCCTTCTCGATGGCCTTGCGCTGATCCTCGCGTGGCCGGAACGAACCCGAGAGGATCTCGTTGATCCGGGTGAGTTCGATGTCGGTCTTCTCTGCGAGTTCGTCGGGCGTCGTTCGGTCGATGCCCTCCTCCTCGTTGCCCTGCATCGCACCGGCGATGCGCTGGGAGTACTCGCTCGTGAGAACCTGCTGGACCTCGTAGTAGGTGGTCGGCTTCTCGTGGTCGATGTCGTACTGGATTTCGGCACAGAACGGACACCGATCCTTCTTTCGTGCCTGCCGAATCGCCGCCTTCGTCACATCGTTCAGGTCGTGACCCAGCTTTCGGTACTCCGTGATCTGGTCGCGAAACTCCTGGCGCTCGTCCTCGGTGAGCAGGAGCTTCGAACACTCACGGCAGGTTCCCCGGAGCAGTCGCCGGATGAGTTTGGTGAAACCGACGTGGATCACCGGCGCCGCGAGTTCGATGTGGCCGAAGTGGCCGTTACACGACCCCGAGTGCTTCCCGCAGGTCTTGCACTCGAGTCCGGGGTCGATGACGCCCAGTCTGGGATCCATCAGCCCCATGTCGATGGGGAAGCCGTCGTCGTCGTAGGTGTCGGCGGTGATGATCTTCGTCGCGCTCATCTCCCGGTACTCTTCGGGCTCCATGAGCCCGAAGTTGATCGATCCGATGTCTTTGGGTGTGCTGTGTTGCATGTGTTAGACGGCGTCCTCCAGTTCGAGTCGCGGGGCGATGCCGAGGGCCTTCATCTCGTCGAGAAGCAGTTTGAACGCGTAGCTCATCTCGATCTCGTGGATGTCGGTCTCCTCGTCGCAGTTCGGGCAGTACACCCGACGTTGCTCAACGTTCTCGACCGCGCTCATCCCACAGTTGCCACAGATGTGGATGAACTCGCGGTCGGACTCGTCCAGCAGCCGTTCCTTGAGCGTCATGGCCGCCCCGTGGCCGATGAACACGTCGCGCTCCATCTCCCCAATGCGCAGCCCACCCTCGCGGGCGCGCCCTTCGGTGGGCTGACGGGTGAGCACCTGCACCGGCCCGCGCGAACGGGCGTGCAGTTTGTTCGAGACCATGTGGTAGAGCTTCTGGTAGAAAATGACGCCAACGAAGATTTCGGCCTCGATCTTCTCGCCCGTCACGCCCGAGTACATGACCTCCTTGCCCGCGGAGTTGAAGCCGGCCTCCTCGAGTCCGCCGCGAAGTTGGTCCTCGTCCTCGCCGAGGAACGGCGTGCCGTCGACGCGACGACCTTCCATCGCGCCGAGTTTGCCGCCGATCATCTCGAGGATGTGCCCGACGGTCATCCGCGAGGGCAGGGCGTGGGGGTTGACGACCAGGTCAGGAACGACGCCCTCCTCGGTGAAGGGCATGTCCTCCTGGGGCGCCAGGTGACCGACGACCCCCTTCTGGCCGTGGCGGCTGGCGAACTTGTCTCCGAGTTCGGGGATTCGTTCGTCACGCACCGAGACCTTCGACAGCTTCGAGCCGTCCTCGCCCTCCATCAGGGTGACGGTGTCGACGACGCCGGATTCGCCCGAACGCATCGTCACCGAGGTCTCTCGGCGCTTCTGTGGCGAGAGGCCGCCCATGTCGTCGGGTTCCTCGAGGAATCGCGGTGGGCTCGTTTTGCCGAGCAAGACGGAGTTCTCGTCGACGTTCGTCTCGGGGTTGACGAGGCCGTCCTCGTCGAGGTGGGTGTAGGCTTCCTCGCCGCGTGCGCCGCGCACGTCCTGGCTCGGAATCTCGAAGCGGTCCTCCTGGCCACCCGGATACCGTCGCTCCTCGCCCTCGTAGGTCCGGAAGAAGTGCGAGCGAGCGAGCGCGCGCTCGACGGATGCCTTGTTCATGACCAGCGCGTCCTCGATGTTGAACCCCTCGTAGCTCATGACGGCGACGACGAAGTTCTGGGCGGCTGGGCGCTCGTCGAACCCGATCTGCTCGGTCGTCTGGGTCTTGACCATCGACAGCTGCGGGTAGTGAAGCAGGTGCTGGCGTGTATCTGGCCGAATGCGATAGTTGGCCGACGGGAGCCCCAGCGACTGCTTGACCATCCCCGCCCCCATCGTAATCCGGGGGCTCGCGTTGTGCTCGGGGTAGGGAATCATCCCCGCACCGATCCCGAAGATCAGCGAGGGGTCGATCTCGAGGTGGGTGTGATCGTCGTTCAGGTCGTCCTCGTCGACAGCGACGTAGATGTCCTCTTCTTCCTCGGCGTCGATGAACTCGATGTAGCCGTGGTCGACGAGGTCCTCGAACTCGAGATCGCCGTCGCGAAGGGCTTCGATCTCGGCGTCCGTGATGCGGGGTTCGCCGTCTTCGACGACCAGCAGGGGACGGCGAGCGCGGCCCGCGTCGGCGTTGACGATGACCTCGCGCGTGCGCTCTTTCACCGAGACGTTGACCATCTCGCTGACGTCGCCGATGCGTCGGGCTTCGCGAATCTGTTCGGCCAGCTTCTCCGGGTCCGGGTGCGTACCCACCAGCGACCCGTTGACGTACACCTTGGCTTCTCGTTGTTGGCTACTCATGTGTTAGTCGTCTGCACTCGTTGTCGTTCGTTCGACGCCCTCGATGCCGGGAATGCCCTCGACACCCATCGACGCCAGTTCGCGTTTCAGGTCCTGTTCGTCCTCGACGTGCTGGGAGAGCTCCATCGCCTGTGCGAAGTTCTTCACCAGCCCACAGTTCGGCCCCTCCGGCGTCTCGGAGGGACAGATGCGACCCCACTGGGTCGCGTGCAGGTCTCGCGCCTCGAAGTGCGGCTGTGAGCGCGAAAGCGGGCTCCGGAGCCGGCGCAGGTGGCTCAGGACGCCCATGAAGTCCGTCCGGTCGACCAGTTGTGAGACGCCGGAGCGTCCGCCGACCCAGTTCCCCGTCGCGATGGGGTGCTCGAGTCGCTCGGTCAGGACGTCAGAGCGCACGACGGTGTTGACCGACAGGTTCCGGTTTCGCATGTTCGCACGCTCGAGCTGGTACTTCACGTCGCGTGCCAGCTTGTTCAGCGCCGTCCGGAACAGGTCGCGCATCAGGTCGCCGCTGACTTTCAGCCGCTTGTTCGCGTAGTGGTCCTTGTCGTCGGATTCGCGCCGGTTGAGCGCAAGTTCGAAACACGCCTCGGCCATCCGACAGAGGTAGTGGGCCTTGTTGATTCGGACGTCTTCCTCCTCGACACCTTCCTCGTGGAGGTGAGGCAGGAGGTAGCGGTCGATCACGTAGTTCGCCCGCTTGAGCTGGTAGTTCTTGCCCTGACCGGAGGCGACGCGCTTACCCAGCGCCTCGATGGCCTCCTCTTTCGTCTGTACCTCCGCCTCCTCGAGGTTCTCGAGCATGTACTTGACGACCTCGGGGTCGTTCGAGACCTTGTGGACGATCTCCTCGTCGGACTCGAGACCCAGCGCGCGCACGAGCGTGACGAAGTTGATCGAGCCCGATACCGAGGGGAACGACACCTCGAGCAGGCCGTTCCGGGTCCGTTCACAGAGCACCAGTGCGCGGTAGCCACGGCGCTGACTGAAGGTTTTGGCGACCTGGATCTCGTCGCCGTACTTCGTGTCGTACTCGGCAAGAATCTTGTTCGGCGCGAGGTCCTCGCTGGTCATCAACACGCGCTCGGAGCCGTTGACGATGAAGTAGCCGCCGGGGTCGGCGGGGTCCTCGCCGATTTCGATGAGCTCCTGGTCGGAAAAGCCCGCGATGTTACACTTCTCGGAGCCCACCATGATCGGCATTCGACCAATCTTCGTCTCCGTCGAGTCGACGACGCGCTCGTCGCCCTCCTCGCCCTTGACGATGCTCATCTCCATGAAGACGGGCGCAGAGTAGGTGATGTTGCGCAGGCGGGCCTCTTGCGGGTAGAGCAGTTCCTCGGACCCGTCGGCCTCGCGAACCCGGGGTGTGACGACGCGTACGTCCCCGAGATCGACGCGGACGGGTTCCTCGCCTTCCTTGTCGCCGATGTCCGTGTCGATTGTCTCCTTTTCGTCGACAACCTCCTGCATCCCTCGAGTGAGGAAGGAGTTGAACGAGCGGTAGTGATGCTCGGCCAGTCGTTCTTTCGAAAAATACTCCCGCGAGATGTCCCGTCTGAGTGTTCGATCCAGTTCCATTTATTCCACCACGAGTCGATAGACGACGGCCTGATCCGTCGTTCGCGAGTTTCGCACGATCTTGATGACGTCCCCGACCTCGGCTTCGTCGGGCAGCGCCTTGTCCGTGCGTTTGATCTTCGGCAAGTCTGTACGGTCGATGTCGTACTCGTCGAGCACGTCCTCGAGTACCTCCTCGTCGAGGATGGTGTGCTCTGGCACGAGTTCGTGTTGGCTTACGTCTACCATGTGTTGTTGGTCCGGCCTACCGGGGGAGAAGCGGCTGTCACGAGATACTACAGGGACGTATTGCTGGAAGGCATTTAACGGTTACTAAGTTGCCCCACAGGCACGGCTAGTCGGCCCGCCGGCCATCACCCGTCGCCGGCGGCGTCACATACCAGTACGTACCACACGTATCGATTAAATCCTTTGCGGAGAATTGGCAACCGTTCATCAGGTAGTTCGCTTCATCGTTCGATAGCTAGTCTGGCTCGAGGTTTCGGTTGTCTCGAACAGTTCGAACAGCGTCGAAAATCCAGAAATCGTGTTGCGTCCCGGCCTACCAAACCGTCACCGATTGGAAAGCCTTAATACTGCGACCGGGAAACGAAGAGTTGCAGGGTGCCCGGGTGGTGTAGTGGCCCATCATACGACCCTGTCACGGTCGTGACGCGGGTTCAAATCCCGCCTCGGGCGCTTTTCGAGGAACTAACCGACGAGCGGAGCGATTCGGCGTGCTTCGAGAAACACAGCGAGACGAATCGACTCGTACCCAGACGGTTGTTTTGCGGCCAGGCCTCGAGCGTATAGCGACGGGCCGGCCTGTAAGGAAACCGAGGCGGTCGGCCTACCCGTAGAAATCTCACACAGTCCAGGAGTTTTTGTACGAAAACGGGACCAGACCTCGCGTGAATACGAAGCAAACAGGAGACGAGACTGAAGCGACGATCCTGGCGGCACTGATCACTATGGGTCACTCGGTGTCGATTCCGTTCGGAGACAACGACAAGTACGATCTCCTGCTCGATACTGGTACTCGCATACTCCGGGTGCAGTGCAAAACCGGCTGGATCGAAGACGACGTCATTCGATTCAAGACGGCCAGCAAGACGACGGTCGACGGAACTGACACGGTCGTCGACTACGACGACACGATCAACGGGTTCGCCGTTCGGTGCCGAGAGACCGACGAGTTGTACTGGGTCCCGATGGAAGACGCCGGAAAGAAGAGCACCTATCTCCGGATCACGGAACCCGAGATAGAGCATCCGTCGACGAAACGGGAGTCGGACTATCGCCTCGAGAAGCGGCTGTGAGTCCGCCAGAGACGGGGACCAATGCTAATTATTTAGTACACACCAGTTTACTTCTCGATAATGAGTACTGTCGCTCCTCGAGCCAGCACGAGTCGCCCGGTTAGAGCTGGCGCTGTGGAGCCGTCACCTCGAGACGCAGAGCGTGGTCTGACGTGACCGAAACCATGCGCGTTCTGGTCGTCGACAACGACGCCAGGTTCGCCGAGTTGACGACGACGATGCTCGAGCGCGAACGTGATGACATCGCGGCGACGGACGTCTCGAGCGCGGACGCGGCCCTCGACGTCCTCGAGACCGACCCCATCGAGTGTATCGTGAGCGACTACGACATGCCCAGCACGAACGGACTCGAGTTGCTCGAAGCTGTCCGGGAACGGGATCCGGAATTGCCCTTTATCCTGTTCACCGGGAAGGGCTCCGAGGAGATCGCGAGCGAGGCGATCGCCGCCGGGGTGACCCAGTATCTCCAGAAACAGCCCGGGAGCGACCGGTTCACCCTGCTGGCGAACCAGGTCGCGAACGCCGTCTCACAGTACCGGACGGAGACCGAGCTCCGGGAGAACGAACGGCGGTACGAACGGACGCTGACGACGCTCCACGACACCACGCGCGACCTGATGCGAGCGGGGACGAAGGACGAGATTTACGAGGCCGCCGTCGGAACCGCGGGCGCGATCCTCGAGGTGCCGATCGTCTCCGCGTATCGGTTCGAACCCGCCGAAGGGACGCTCGCGCACGCGGCCTCGACGGCCGAGACGCGCCAGTTGCTGACACCCGCGGAGACGATCGGGCGTGGCGACGGGTTGATCTGGGAGGCGTTCTCGGAGGGCGAACCGCAGTACTACCCCAACGTCCGGGCAGCAGGGGTGACGGACGTCGCCGACACGGTGAGCCGAAGTAAACTCGTCGTTCCCCTCGGGACGCACGGGGTCGTCGTCGCCGGGAGCGAGCGACCCGACCGGTTCGACGAGTCGATGCGCGAGTTGCTCTACATTCTGGGGGCCAACACCGAGGCTGCCCTGGACCGGGCCGAGCGCGAGCAGTTACTACGCGAGCACGACCGCACGCTCACCGAGCAAAACGAGGAGCTGACCCGGCTGAATCACACGAACGAGATCGTTCGGGCGATCAACCGTGGGATCGCCAAGGCCTCGACTCGCGAAGAGATCGAGCGGACGGTCTGTCAGCGCCTCGCCGAAACCGACCGCTACCTCTGTGCGTGGATCACCGCGGGCCAGGAGACGCCGTCGCCGACCGTCTGGGAGGGAATCGACGTCACCTACGTCGACCGGGTTCGCGAGGACGGGCCCGCGGCGCCCGAAGCGGCCCTGATCGAGCGCGCGCTCGAGACCGAATCGGTGCAGGTCGCCGAGAACGTGCTCGACGACGAGGCGTGGGCTGACCGGCGAAAGGCGGCGCTCACCTACGGCTACCAGACGGTGCTCGCCGTGCCGCTGGTCGACGCCGAGCGGCGATACGGTGCCATCGTGGTCCACGCCCCCCAGGCCGACGCGATCAGCGAGAGCGAGCGCGAGGTGCTGGGCGAACTCGGCGAGACGATCGGCCACGCGATTCGATCGATCGAACGCACCCAGGCGATGCTCACCGACAGTCGACTCGAGATCGAACTCGAGTGTCAGGACCCGCAGATGCTGTTCAATCGGCTCGGAACGATCGCTTCCGGGACGATTACCCTGGAGGGAATCATCGACCGGGCCCAGGAGACCGTCCTGTTCGTCTCGATCGAGGAACCACCGGTCGACGAGATCCTCGAGCTATCGGAGCGATGGGCGGTGGTCGACTCCCTCTCGGTCGTCTCCGACGGCGAGGAGTCGACGCTATTCGAGGTGACGATCACGCCGACGCCGTTCGTCGAGATACTGCGAGAGTACGACGCCCACGTGACGTCGACCACGACGAGCGACGACGTAACGACCATCGCGCTGTCGGTCCCGAGCCAGATCGATACGCGGGCATTGGTCGAATCGATCCGAGACCACTTTCCGGAGACGGAGCTGACGGCTCGCCGGGAGACGACGGCGAGCGTCTCGAGCACCCGGTTCGACGCGCGCCTCGAGGAGTCGCTGACGGCCAAGCAGTTCGAGGCGCTGCAGGCGGCCCACTACAGCGGGTTCTTCGAGTGGCCCAGAGAGAGCACGGGCGAGGACCTCGCCGCGGCCCTCGACGTGACGCCGCCGACCTACCACTATCACCTGCGAGCGGCCCAGCGAAAGCTGGTTACGCTGGCGTTCGGACCTGACTCTAATTAATTAGTATCGTCATTTGGAACCGTCTAAACAGATAGAAGCTATTTTTAATGGCCCCGCGTCCATATCAATAGTTGGCGATCTGAGACAGACTGTCGCCACCCCCCCCCTTAACCCCCCACCCCACTTTTCGAAACCCTCGAGTGTCTACTGGATCGTTCAGCCGTGAATTTATATACGAACGAGCGGCCAGACCGGCCATGCGACCACCACATCGGTTCGGCGCGGACGACAGGGCGATCGAAGGACTCCCCATCAGGTTGATCATCGCGCTCGTCGTCGGCGTCGCGAGCCTGGCGATCATGATGAGCATGCTCGGCGGAATCGGAACGCTGGCCGAGACGGAAACGGACGTCAAGATCGATCCCGTGACGGTCGACGCCGGGAAAACGACGAGCGTCGATCTCACCGTCCTCGGTGACGACGGCAACACCGTCGAAGACGCAACCGTCATTGTGATGAGCGACGACGCCTGGCTGGATTCGGCCGTCAAGGGAGAGACCGGAAGCGACGGTACGGTCACCCTGCGACTCGATCCGACGCTCAGGCAGGGCCAGCGAACCGGGACGCTCCAGGTCGACGTTGTCCCACCGATGAACACCGACTACGTCGACGATCAGTCGAACACCGAAATCGTCGTCATCGAGAACTGAGGCTATCCCACTCGATCCACTCTCGTTCCCAGCCCCTTCGGGACTGGGCCCGGCGCGTCGCGTGTTCGACGTCCTCTCGAGCCGTCCGGTTGCGCTCGACGGCCCCGACCTGCTCGCCGTCGACGAGCAGCGGTTCGAACGAGACGGCGCCGAATCGCTCGGTCGTGCCGTCGGGCCGACGCGCCTCGAGGCGCTGGGGCTGAGCGCCCCGCGGATACACGATCCGGCCGCCCTCGCGACACTGCTCGAGTAGTTCCCTGGGGGGCGAAACGGTCGCCGCCTCGAGTAAAATCCGATCGAAGGGGGCGTACGCCGGCAATCCGCGGGCCCCGTCTCGACAGTCGACGAGGACGCCGCCGTACCCTGCTCGCTCGAGGTTCGCGCGTGCCTCGTACACCATCGGGCGGGCGATGTCGACGGCGTGGACGTTGGTCTCCCCGACGAGTTCCGCCAGAACGGCGGCGGTGTAACCGACGCCAGCCCCGACGACGAGGACGGAGTCGTCGCGTCGGGGAGCGAGCGCCTCGAGTAATCGCGCGACCGTGCTGGGGGACAGCACGCGCGTTCCGTGACACTCGTGGGCACGATCGGCGTAGGCTGCCGACTCGTCCTCGACGAACTCGTGGCGCGGGACGTCGCGCATGGCGACGGCGAGCGACTCGTCCGTGAGGACGCCTTTCGACTCGTGGACGAGGCCGTCGACCATGTCCTCGCGCAGTACCGCCGGGTCCATAGAAACGGTATCGCCGCGACGGTAATCAACGACTCGCTTGCTGTGGGCAACTCGGTGTCACGTCAGGCGAGCGAGCGCCGCCCAGCGACCACAATGTACGCCGTACCGGGAACCGACTCCACGGTCCACCGCTCGAGGCCCGCTCGCTCGAACCACTCGCGATACCGATCGGTCGCGTAGACGCGTCCCGCCGGCGTCTCGAGCAGGGTTTCCACGGCGGACCGCGTCGCTGCCGGCCCCTCGAGTCGTTCCGCGACGACGAGCCAGCTGCCGGGAGCGAGAGCGTCCACCGCGGCGTCGACGAGGGTTTCGTTCGCCGCTGGACCGAGTCGCGACAGCTGATCGACAGCAACGATCAGGTCGAATCCGTCAATTCCCTCGAGCGTTTCCGACAACCCATCGGGGACGTTTCCCTCGAGCACGTCCACCGATTCGTGGGCGAGGATAGCCTGCGAGTCGGCGACGGCTTTCGACTCATCGTACAGCGTGACGTCGACCCCGCGGCGGGCGAACTCGACGGCGTGGGTTCCCGGCGCACCGCCGACCTCCAGGACGCGCCGGGCCTCGGGAGCGACGCGAATCGCCGCGGTGACGAGCGCGCGGGTTGTCGCCTCGACCGCGGCCGCTGCCCTCCCGAGGCGGTTTCGCCGCTCGGTGTCCGTCTCGGTCGGCCGGTCGTCGGTCAGGAGCCAGTCGGCCTCGAGGCCGCGGTCCAGTCGGTCCAGCGTCGCGGGAAGTGACCCGATGGATCGGACGTCCGCCTTCGCCAGGAAGCCGAGCGAGCGGTTCGTGGGTTCGTACGCGCCCCCGACGTCCTTGAGGAATCCCTCGGCCTCGAGGACGTCGACGAGCGTCTCGGCTGCGCGTTCGGTCAGGTCGGTTTCGCTCGCCAGGTCGGTCGGCGTTTCCGCGGTGGTCATCAGCGCCTCGAGCGCGCCGGTTTCGCGGGCGGCGCGCAGGAGTAAGCAGAGTTCGAACGATGGCGTCGCGCGTGACTGTGACATAGTCGTCTCTGGTCGTCGATGGTCCGCGGGGTCGAAAAAGCACGCGTACTCGTTCGTTGCCCCGGTCGCTCGCCGCCTGTCTCAACCACGCATCCGAACGAACCGCACCGCCCCGCGTTCCTCGCGCTCGAGGGGGCCGTTCTCGCGCTTACGGGCGAACGTCAACGTCTGCGAGCCCAACCCGCCCTCGAGCGGAGCGAGCAGTCGGCCGCCTGGGCGGACCTGCTCGACCACCGGGTCGGGGAACGCGCGAGCCGCGCAGGTCAGGTAGGCCGCGTCGTAGGGGGCGTTCTCGGGCCACCCGTCGCGCCCGTCGCCGGTCCGAACGTCGACGCCCTCGTAGCCGAGGTCGGCGAGACGCCCCCGTGCGTCATCGGCGAGTTCGGGATCGTACTCGACGCTGTAGACGTTGTCGGCGCCGACCAGTTCGGCGGTGACCGCGGCGTGGTAGCCACACCCCGTGCCGATCTCGAGGACGGCGTCGCCGGACTCGAGGGCGAGTTCGTCGGCCATGACGGCGACCATGTGCGGGGCGCTGATCGTCTGGCCGTTGCCGATGGGTAGCGGGCGATCGACGTAGGCGTTCGTCTGCCGGTCGTCGGGGACGAACGCGTGCCGAGGGACGGCCTCGAGCGCCGACTTGACGCGGTCGTCGAGCCCGTTACGAGCGGCGACGGTCTCGGCGAGTCGTTCGCGTTCGTCGCGTCGGTCTCGGGGAGCGTCGTCGGTCATGATTTCGTTCTCGATCAGGGTCGGAGTCGTTATCGCGAGCGTGAGCGTTCGTGATTGTGGTCGCGAGCAGAAGCCGCCTACCAGGCCGACCAGGCTGTGCTCGTCTCGTCGTAGGCGTAGACCCGCTTGACGTCCTTCGCGAAGGCCATGTCGCCGGGCTCCTCGAAGCGATCCCGGTGATAGCCCTCGGCGTCGCCGCGGACGACGAACGCGTCGATTTCGAACTCGTCGTCGCCGAAGGAGTCGGTCTCCCCGACGGTGAACTCGTAGTCTCCGGGGACGTAGACGGTGAGACTCCGGCTATCCTCTCGCCGGCCGTCCTGGGGGTGGATCGTGACATTGACCGAGACGTTGTCGACCTCGCGGGTCCAGACGGTCGCAGCCTCGTCGGCCGGGGCCGACTCGACGCGTTTGTCTCCCTCGAGTTCGACGCTCGTGACCCGGACGGTCGCGAGCACGTCATCGGTCTCGAGGAGGAACTCGTCGCCCACCTCGACGGTCTCGTCCTCGGGCGTGGTCACGTTCGCGGTGAAGGACTCGCCGTCCTGGGAGACGACGACGTCGAGGGTCACCTCGCGGTCGGGCTCGGGCTGGATCTTGTGGACGTGGCCGCACTCGCCACAGCGGACGGTGAGGCTGCCGCCGCCGGGCGAGAGCACCTCGTGGACCGTCTCGAGGTCGGGTGAACACGACGGACAGGGCGTCGGGATGCGGTCCTGGTCCTGGGCGTGGGTATCGCTCATAGCACGCCTCTACAGGCTCCGGGCGTAAAAGACGATTGAAGCGGGTCGGGCGCTCGAGGTGGATCCACCGCTTCAGCCCTGCGACCACCTGCCGTGGCGCGCGCCGGGCCGCGGCGAACCGGCGGTGAGCCGCGGGTCGACCTCGTGCGAGGGATTCGCGAGTCAGCGGCGAGCGAAGCGGCTGGGGAGGGGGAGGCGGCTATGGAGGAGGAGAATGAGGCATGCGAGTCGTGACTGCTCTCGAGCGAGACCCTGGCTCGAGCGACGAGTCCGCAGGAAAATGATCCCTCGAGACGAAATCCGATAACGGCTACGGAGACGCCCCAGAACGACTACTCGCCCGTCGGCTGCCTCACTTCCTCGCCGTCGGCGTACACCGTCGGCTCGCGGAGAATCCCATCCAGGTGAATCGGTGCCTCGACGTCGCCGCCGATCCCCGCATCGTCGCCGATCGCGATGTGGACCGTCCCGGCCGCCTTCTCGTCCAGCAGGACGCTCCCGACCAGTGTCGTCACCGCGACGTTCGTCCCGATGCCCAGCTCCGCGAGGTTGTACGCTGCGTCGCCGACCTCCTCGGCCGCCGTCTCGACCGTCTCGCGGATCTCCGGATCCGAAATCCGGGTGATGAGGCCGTCTTCGACCTCGAACTCGAGCGTCTGACCTGGCTCGAGCAACCCGTGGGGCATCATGGTCCCGTCGACGACGAAGGTCCCGTCGGCGGTCTCGGGGCTGACGAACACCTCGCCGGCAGGGAGGTTCGACATCCGGCCGGGTTCGTGGACGATGCCGGTGTCCGAGAGGAACTGCCGGTCGCCGATGCCGAACGTGACGTCGGTGCCGATAGGCGTCGTCACGCGAACCTCGTCGGCGCCGTCGACCTGTTCGCGAACGTCCGCGCAGTGAGCCGCGATCGCCTCGTAGTCGGCGTCCAGGCCAGTGGTGAAGACGTCCTCGGTGATTCCGGGAAGGGTCGCGACGCGAGCATCGGCCTCGTTGGCCTCCGTTCGCGCACGGGTGTGGCTCAGGCTCTTGCTCGTCGGCGCGAGGACGACGTCCGCGTCTGCCATCGCCGCCGCGACCGGCGACGGTGGCTCGCCGCCGTGGGTCTCCCCCGGTGGGTAGCGCACGATCACCGCGTCGTCGGTGACCTCGCTCGCCACCTCGTAGAGGGCCGCCCCGATCTCGACCCGCTTGTCGTCAGTAACGACGACGCACGATTCGTCGGACTCGAGGGCCAGGCACTGTCGAACGGCAGTCTCGGCAGGTGATCGAAGATCCGTCATGGATACAGATCGACGGACGGTTCGGAAAGGTGTTCCGGACGGCAAAAATTACAGGGTTTCGACGTGTTCGGAATATCGACGAGCACGGCGTTCGATCACCCGCGAGAGTGTCTCGAGCGCGTCGAGCGCGGGGCACGCGGGCGCAACTGTGCGAAGCGGGCGGCCCATCGACTGCGCCTCGGCAACTGCGGGTCGCGTTTCGACCCGCACCGCAGGTGCCCCGAAGTGGCGCTCGACTGGATCGAGTAGGCGTTCGTCGCGACGGGAACGCGATCGGTTGACCACGACCGCCGCGAGCGGCGTCTCGAGCGCCAGTGTGAGCTGGCGGGTTCGGTACGCGTCGTGGATGGCGACCTTAGACGGCGTCGTGACGAGCACCGCCGCGTCCGCGCTGGCGAGTTGTACTCCCACGTCGCGGGCCAGTCCGGCCGGGCAGTCGACGACGACGCGGCCGTAGCGTCGGTCGAGTGCGTCCACGACGCGCGGGAGTTCGGCGAGGTCCGACGCTCGAGCGCCCTCGAGGGTTCGACCGCAGGGGAGGAGCCGGACGGGACCGGTCGAATCGACGGCGTCCAGGGGCGTCGCCCGGCCGACGAGGACGTCGTGGAGGTCCGGACCGCGTCCGGATCCGGCCGGGAGGTCGGCGGCGGCGAGGTCCGCGTCGACGACGACCGCTCCGAGTTCGGCGCCGAGATTTAGCGCCATCGTCGACTTGCCGACGCCGCCTTTTCCGCCGGCGACGGCAACGATCATCGCTCTGGGAGGTCTCGAGGAGGGTGGGTAACTCGAGATGAGTGGGCGACTCCAGAGGAGTGATGGGCTCGAGTGGAGTTGGTGACTCGAGAACGGTCCGCGGGCACGGGGGGAGAACCAGTATCGTGGCCGGGTTCGGGATCACGATCCGAATCGCGCGTGGCATCGGAATCCCAGTAGGAGCCACCGTCCAGAACCGCACCGACCGGCGCCCACGGCGCGAGCGACGCCAGGACATCGTCCGGTCGGGCCGGTTCGTCCCCGCTGTCCGCCCGTTCGGTCGATACGAGTTCAACTGGTGACTCGAGTGCTGCCTCGAGTTCGGTTCGAGCGTCGGTTCGAACGTCAGAGGTATCGGCAGTTCGAGCATCGGTTCGAGCGCCCGTAGGATCGGCGGATCCGTCGGATACCAGCGCCCGCTCTGCCGCCGCCGCGTCGTCAACCGCCTCGGACACCGGCGTCGCGAATCCGAACCCCCGGCGACGGCCGGGCTCGAGACGGGCCGTCCACTCGTCGTTCGACCACTCAGCCGTCGCCCCCTCGCCGTCTCGCGGTGCCCACGTCGGCCCGGGCACGGTACTTCGCACGCGGACGCGCTGGGGCGTCGAGTACGTGTTCCACACCGTCGCACAGACGAACGCCACCCCGGAGACGGTCGTCGCCGTCGCCTCAACCTCGACCATGGTCGCTCCTGGCGCCCACTGGTATTTAAACTCGAGCACGGTAGCTTCCCGACGATACGGTGGCTTCCCGACGGCACGGCGCTCGAGACTGGCGTCGACGATGGATCAGCGAACGATGAGGCTGGCGAGTGCGAAGCAGCGAACTTCGAGGAAGCGGACTCGAAGAAGTGGACTCGAAGAAGTGGACTCGAAGCGACTGCGACCGAGATCCGAACGATCAAATCCGTGAGTCCACTGGGGACGGGCATGGAGGTTCTGCTCCGGTTGCTGGCGTTGCTCGCCGTCGTGCTCGCCGGGGCCGGGCTCCGATCGGCCGGAATCCTCGACGCGACGCGGACGACGCGACTGAACGCCGCCACCTACTACGTCGCCCTGCCGGCCCTGATCTTCGTCGCCACCTACGACCAGGCGATCGCGTCGCTGCTCTCGCCGGCTCTCTTCGTCGGCATCGTCGCCGTCCTGGCGACCACGGCGGCGCTGGCGTGGGCCGTCCACCGCAATCGCGACTCGAGCGCCCGGCGGAGCGTCGCCGTCGTCCAGTCGTACCACTCGAACCTGGGCTACCTGGGGATTCCGCTCGTCGCGGCGACTTTCGATGCGAGCGTAACCGCGATCGCGAGCGTGATTCTCGGCATCGCGACGCTCCTCCAGGCACCCCTGACGATCACGATTCTCGTGGCGTTCAACGGGGCCGAAACGAGCGCGAGACGCCAGTTGGTTCGCCTCCTCAAGAACCCCGTCTTGCTCGCGCTGGTCGCCGGCATGGTCGTCGGCTCGGTCGGCCTATCGGTTCCGGGGCCGTTCGTCACTAGCCTTGACGTCCTAGCCACCCTGGCGCTTCCGCTCGCACTCGTCTGCGTCGGTGCCTCCCTCGAGTTCGATCTACCCGAACTCGATCCCGTCGCGACGGGCGCCGTGACCGCGATGAAGGTCGCGGTCATGCCCGCCGTCGCCTGGGCGATTTTCTCCGCACTCGCGGTCGACGACGCGACGTTCACCGCCGCGGTCGTCATGCTGGCGATGCCAACGGCCGTCTCGACGTACGTCTTCTCGAGCGAACTCGGCGGCGACGAACGGTTCGCCTCGCTCAACGTCTTCGTGACGACGGTGGCGTCCGTGCTGACGCTGTTCGTCGTGATCGCGCTCGTCAGCGGCGCGTGAACGCGTCGGCGCGTGAGTCGGCGGCGAGTGAGTCAGCGGCGATTCGGAAGACGGCGCGACGAAACGGCCGAACCGTATATAGTGCTCCCGCGGTGACAGCAGACATGAACGTTCCCGAGGCCGCGCGAACCGGCGAGGCCACCCTCGCGGAGATCCAGACCGCCGTCGTCGGCGAGTCCGGGCGACTCGAGACCATACTGACCGCCATCCTCGCGCAGGGCCACGTCCTGCTCGAGGACGTCCCCGGCACGGGGAAGACGCTGACCGCCCAGACGATTGCGACGGCGCTCGACCTCGAGTTCACCCGCGTCCAGTTCACGCCTGACCTGCTCCCGGCGGACATCACGGGAACGCACATCTACAACGAACACGACGCGACCTTCGAGTTCGAACGCGGCCCGATATTCGCGAACGTCGTCCTGGCCGACGAGATCAACCGTGCGCCGCCGAAGACCCAGGCCGCCCTACTCGAGGCGATGGGCGAAGGACAGGTGTCGGTAGCCGGAGACACGTACGACCTGCCGGAGCCGTTTTTCGTCATCGCGACCCAGAACCCCGTCGAGCAGGAGGGGACGTTCCCGCTCCCGGAGGCCCAAATCGACCGGTTCATGGTCAAGACGTCGATGGGGTACCCCGACCGCGACGGCGAATTGACGCTGATCGACCGCCGGGCGAGTCGCCAGTCCAGGACGCCCACGGTCGATAGCGTCGTCGACCGCGAGGCGGTGCTGGCGCTACAGGACGTTCCCGAGACGGTGACCGTCGAGCCCGCCGTACGGGCGTACCTGATCGACGTCTGCCGGGCGACCCGTACCGACGACCGCGTCCAGGTCGGCGTCTCGCCGCGGGGCATCCAGCGACTGTTCGAGGCCAGTCGGGCGCGAGCAGTGCTCGCCGGGCGGGACTACGTCGCCCCGGAGGACGTTCACGCGGTCGTTCACCCGGTCCTCGACCATCGACTGGTGCTGACGACCCAAGCGGACGTTCGCGGCGTCGATCGGGCAACGGTGATCGACAGCGCGCTCAACGGCGTTCAGGTGCCGTCGATGGGCGAGTGAGGGGCGAGGAGCTCGAGCGATTTCTGGACCGAGACGGTAGCTCGAGTCCGCCGTCGAGACATACTATACTTAATGTACCAAAGGTTGTGGGAGCGACAGACCCGGGAAGAAGTGAACGAACACGGCGAAGATAGACACGACGAAGACGGACACTCGAGAGCGATCGAGAAAGCCGGAGAGCGAGAAAGCCAACGCGCGTTAGAGGAGGTACGTCTCGTGGCGCTCACCCAGGTCCTCGAAGTCGTCGGCTGCCTCGACGAGTTCCTCGGCAGTCGAGGATTCGAACGCCATCACCTCGACCTTGACGCCCTCGTGGCGCAGGTGCGAGCACAGCCTCGAGAAGTCGCCGTCGCCGGTACAGAGGATCATCGTGTCGACGTGGTTGGCGAGAGTGACGGCGTCGAGGCTCATCCCAACGTCCCAGTCGGCCTTCTTCGTCCCGTCCGAGAAGCGCTTGATGTCCTTGATCTTGGGCTCGAAGCCGATGTCGTACAGCGCCTCGAAGAAACTCTCCTCCTCGGGTGAATCGGCCCGGATGACGTAGGCGATCGCACGTGTGAGTTGACGGCCGTCGACGGCCTCCTCGAGGAGTTCAGAGTAGTCGATGTTTCGACTGTAGATGCTCTGGGCGGTGTGATACAGATTCTGCGCGTCGACCAGAACCGCGACGCGCTGGCCCGGATGAACGTCTGTCATACGGTGTCCTGTGCGGGCCACCGTGAAAACCGCTTCCATCTCCAATGTCGTGAAAAGAACGCCGGTAGGGAAAATGGGGCCAAATCGACTCGAGGCGGCCAAATTCGGTCCTTTCGCTGATCGCGAACCATGCGAGTGACTGGTATTGGCTTATCCGTCTCACGGGTGAAGGGAGTCCCATGGAAAGAGACAATTCAGTATCACGACGGCGAGTGCTCTCCGCCGCGGGTGCCGGTGTCACCCTGGCACTGCTCGCGGGCTGCACGGAAGGGGGAGGACCGGGGGAGAACAACACCACCGGCGGTGACAACGAGACAACGGGTGGTGGCGACGAAAACGAGACCGGTGCTGGCGGAACGGATAACGAGACTGAGGCCGGCAACGAGACCGGAGACGACAACGAAACCGCCGCGGGTGGCTCCAGCGAGTGGGAGGGCGTCGACGAAATCGTCCTCGACGGGGTCACCGAGGGGTGGGAGGGCGTCGAACCGGCGCCAATCGAGGGTGAGACTAACCCGACGCTCATCCTGACCGAGGGCCAGGAGTACGACATCACTTGGGAGAACGCCGACGGCCAGCCACACAACATCGTGATCTGGGACGACAACGACGAGGTCGTCGAGGACTACCAGACCGAGATTATCGAGGAGGAGGGCGAAACCCAGACGCTGACGCTCCAGGCCACGTCGGAGATGACCCAGTACGTCTGTGAAGTGCACATCGGGACGATGATCGGCGAGATTCAGGTCGAGTCGGGCGGGTAAGAAGATCGAATCCGGTGCGTGATCAATTCCGGAGTCGCGCGATGCGTTTCTCCGTCGGCGGGTGCGTCGAGAGCACCTGCTGGAGGAGGCTCCGGTCGGTGTTCAGGATGCACAGCGCGCTAACGCTGTCGTCGATTCTCGACTCGCGCCCCTCGGCGCCCCGGGAAATCTTCTCGAGGGCTCGAGCCAGCGGGTCGCCGGCGCCGATGGCCTCGCGGGCGTCGGCGTCGGCGACGTACTCACGGTAGCGGCTAATCGCCATGACGAACAGCATGACCAGGAAGTTCGCCGCGATGGAGGCGACGTACGCGAGGACGAAGCTCCCGATGTTGTTCTCGCCCAGGCCGCGGACGACGAAGAAGACGGCGTAGCTGACGATCATGCCGATCGACTGGCCGAGCACCATCGTGATCACGTCGCGGTTGTTGATGTGGGCGAGTTCGTGGGCGATGACGCCCTCGAGTTCGTCGCGCTCGAGTAAGCGGATGAGTTCGGTCGAGACGACGACGATGCCGGCGCCCTTGCGGCCGGTGGCGAACGCATTGGGGACGCCCATGTCGGCGACCATGAGCCGGGGTTTGGTCTCGAGGCCCATCCGATCGCAGAGCGTTTCGGTCATGTGGTGGATCTCCTGGTACTGCCCGGATTCGGGCATGTCCTCGGCGCCGACGCTCCTGACGGCCATCCATCGCCCGAGTTTGTACTGAATCGCCGGGACGACGATGATCCCGACGCCCAGGACGAGGTACAGCGGCGCGCCGAAGGCGGCGGCGAAGACGAGCCCCCCGAGCAGGTAGAAGCCGAACAGGATCGAACCGACGATTGCCATCCGGACTTTCAATCCAAAGTCGTTCATACGCGCTCCAGTTAGCGTTTCTGACGTATAAATATCGCGGGAAGTCACGGCCTCGAGCCGGTTTTTGCCCGAAACTCGGGCTGCTGCCCAATCGATCGGGCGATCCACTAGAACCCCCACTCGAGCCGTCAACCCGCGTGACCGACGCTGAAATCCGTCGCGTGATAACACGCCAGGCAGATTTGATGAGAGGCGCAACCGATAAGTTCCTCGACTGCCGTGTGTCTCGTATGCGTCGCGTCACGCTCGCGGTCGAGGCCCGTTCGTCGGCCCGGAGCGACGCGACTCCTCGTTTTCGCCCCACAAAATCGAAAAAACGTGCGTAAGAGTGCTCACTGCGAGATTAGCACCCTCGTTTCGGGCACGTTTCGGATCGAACGCACGGTCTAATAATTCACGCTTCAGAGGGCAGCTCGGTCGTTTCGCGCCGCTCTCGAGTGCAGAACCCACGGTCCACGGCCCACAAACCCACACCCACACCAATGACACACGATAACGACATCGACTTCACGGGCGTCTTCCCGGCAATGTGCACGCCCTTCGACGCCGACGAGCGAATCGACTACGAGACACTCCGCGCGGACGCCCAGCGCCTCGAGACCGCGGGCGTCGACGGCCTCGTCCCCGTCGGCTCCACCGGCGAGTCCGCCACCCTGACCCACGACGAGCACGTTCGCGTGCTCGAGGCGGTGATCGACGCCGTCGACGACGTGCCCGTGATCGCGGGAACCGGTTCGAACAACACGCGCGAGGCGCTCGAACTCTCCGAGCGCGCGGCCGACGCCGGCGCCGACGGCCTCCTCCTGATCTCGCCGTACTACAACAAGCCCGAACAGCGCGGCCTGCTCGAGCACTACCGAACCATCGCGGACGCGGTCGACGTACCCCAGATCGTCTACAACGTGCCCTCGCGAACGGGCCGGACGATCGAACCAGACACGGTCGTCGAACTGGCCGACCACCCGAACATCGGCGGCTACAAGGCCGCCGAGGGCGACCTCGGCGTCATCGGCGAGATCGTCGAGCGGACCGCCGACTCGGACTTCTCGGTGCTCTCGGGCGACGACGCGCTCACCCTCCCGATGCTCTCGATCGGCGGGCGCGGTGGCATCAGCGTCGTTGCCAACATCGAACCCGAACGAACCGTCGCGATGGTCGGGGCCGCCCTCGAGGGCGACTACGAGCGCGCCCGGGCCATCCACCACGAACTCGGGCCGCTGATGCGCGAACTCTTCGTCGAGACGAACCCCATCCCGGTCAAGGAGGCGATGGCCATCCGCGGGTACGGCCCCGCAAGGCTACGCCCGCCGCTCACCCGCCTCCAGGACGAGTACCGCGACGACCTCGAGGCCGTCCTCGAAGACCTCGAGAACCGGCCCACCTCCCGGGCGGAGGCCGAGTGATGAGCGTCCGGGTCGGCGTCACGGGCGCGGCCGGCCGGATGGGGCGACGCGTCCTCAGCGTGCTCACGGCCCGCGACGACTGCGAGGTCGCCTTCGCGGTCAACCGGAGCACCGACGTCGAGCGCCTCGAGGGGATCGAGATCGAGTCGGCTCTCGAGATCAACCTCCTGCTCGAGGAGCGCGACCCGGACGTCGTAATCGACTTTACGGGTCCGGAGTCGGCACTCGAGTACGCCGCCGCCTGCGCCGAGGCGGGCGTCCCGTTCGTCACGGGGACGACGGGGTTTTCCGACGACGAGACGTCCCAGCTCGAGGCCTACGGCGACGAAACCGCGCTGCTCCACAGCCCAAACTTCGCTCGCGGCGTCCAGGCGCTGCTCGCGCTCGTCAGAGACGCCGTCGCGAGCCTGCCCGGCTACGACGTCGAACTCGTCGAGACCCACCACAACGGCAAGCGCGACGCCCCGAGCGGGACGGCCAACCGGCTGCTCGAGGAGATCGAAGCGGCTGGCGACTTCGGTAATCGAGTGCACGGCCGCGAGGGCGAACAGCCACGAACGCCGGGCGAGATCGGCGTCCACGCCCTACGAGCCGGGAACGTAACGGGGGAGCACGAGGTCGTCCTCGCCGGCAACCACGAGGAACTACGACTCACCCACCGCGCCGAGGACCGGGGCGTCTTCGCCGCCGGCGCCGTCGATGCGGCGGTCTGGCTGGCCGACCAGGAACCCGGCCGATACGACTTTGCGGAGGTACTTTCAGCATGAACCCATCGACCGACGGCAGTACGAACGGGAACGCGAATTCGAACGGAAACGCGGACGCGGACGCGAGCGCACTCGAGTCCGCGATCACCGACCTGTGGAACCGCTACGAGGCGAACGACGTCGACGCCGAGTCGGCGACCGAAGACGATCTCGCGACGCTCGAGACGTTCCTCGACGCGCTCGAGGCGGGCGACGTCCGCGCGGCCGAACCCCGTGGTGAAGATGGGGCGTGGGAGGCCAACGCCTGGGTCAAGCAGGGCATCCTGCTCAACTTCGGCCTGCGCGAGACCCGCGCCCGCGAGTACGGCGGCGTCACCTACAACGACGTGCTCCCGCTCGCGGACTCGAGCGACTTCGGCGAGCGCGGCTCTCGAAACACGCCCGACGGCACGGTCGTTCGGCGGGGCGCTCACGTCGGCTCCGACTGCATCCTGATGAGCCCGGCGTTCGTCAACGTCGGCGCCCACGTCGGGGACGGAACGCTCGTCGACTCCTGCGATACGGTGGGTTCGTGCGCCCAGATCGGCGCGAACGTCAAGCTCGGCGCCAACACGCTGATCGGCGGCGTCCTCGAGCCCGTCGAGAGCGCGCCAGTCGTGATCGAAGACGGCGTCTCGCTGGGCGCGGGCTGTCGCGTGACGTCGGGATTCGTCGTCGGCGAGAACTCCGTCGTCGGCGAGAACACGCTGCTCACGCCGCGGATCCCGGTCTACGACCTCGTCGAGGAGGAGGTCATCTACGGCGAGTTGCCCGCCGAGCGCCGCGCCTTCACCCGGTTCGTCGAGTCCTCGATCAGCGACCACGACCTGTTCGAGGGCGGCGCCTACAAGCCTGCCGTCGTCGCGACCGCCCTCGAGGACCGGACACTCGAGCGCTCCGAGCGCGAGGAGGTGTTACGGGACCGATGAGCGCCGCCGAATCGGGGGTACCGAACCCGCCAGTACGCCGCCTCGGCGACTGGAGCGCGAGCCACCTGCGGAACCTGGCCGACGACTACGGGACGCCGCTGTACGTCCTCGACCTCGAGCGCGTCCGCGAGAACTACGAGCGACTCGAGACCGCGTTCCCCGAGAGCGAGATCATGTTCGCGGCGAAGGCGAACGCGCTCGACAGCGTCCTGGAGACGCTGCTCGAGGCTGGCGCGGGCATCGAGTGCGCCTCCGCCGGCGAACTCGTCCGGGCGCTCGAGGCGGGCGCGCCGGGCGAGCGGGTCCACTACACGGCGGTCAACCCGCCCGCGGCCGACCTGGACGTCGCCGTCGAGGCGGCCGACGAACACCCGAACCTGACGATCACCGCCGGCGCCGAAGATACCATCGACAGGCTCGAGGAACGCGGCTACGACGGCCGCCTCTGCCTGCGCGTCAACCCCGGCATCGGCGCGGGCCACCACGAGAAGGTCCGGACGGGCGCGGACGCGAAGTTCGGCGTTCCCGCCGATCGAGCGGTCGAGACGGCCGTCAACGCCGCCGAACGCGGGTTCGACGTCGTCGGTATTCACGCTCACGTCGGCTCCGGCGTCTCGAGCGACGACCTGGACGCTCACCGCGAGTTCGTCTCCCGGATGGGCGACCTCGCGCGAGAGCTGAACGAGGCGTTGGCCGCCGCTCCCGACGCGCAGGCGGGCCTCGAGTTCGTCGACGTCGGCGGCGGCTTCGGCGTCCCCTACCGCGAGGACGAGGCGCCGCTCGACCTCGAGGCGGTCGCCGAAGCCACGCGTGACGCGCTGGGAGCGGTCGACGCCCGACTGACGATCGAACCCGGCCGGTACCTGGTGGCCGACGCCGGGGTGCTCCTGACGCGGGTAAACACGGTCAAGGACACCCCGGAGACGACCGTCGTGGGCGTCGACGCGGGTATGACGACGCTGGCTCGACCGGCGATGTACGGCTCGTACCACCCGATCCGGAGCCTCGAGGCCGACGCCGTCGACCGTCCAGAAAATCCGCAAACGGTGACGGGTCCCATCTGCGAGAGTTCGGACGTCTTCTGTACGGATCGTTCGCTCCCGGAGACGGCCCGTGGCGACCTCCTCGCGATCGGCAACGCCGGCGCCTACGGCTACGAGATGGCGAGTACGTACAACTCGCGCCCGCGGCCCGCCTCGGTCGTCCTCGAGCCCGACGGGGCGGCGACGCTCTCGAGGCTCCGCGAGACGCTCGAGGACGTGCTTCGACTAGAGCGGGCGGCTGGAAGTGGAGACGGCGGGAGCGATAGCGACGAACCGAACCGCGGCCCACCGCGGGAGGTGTCCCGATGAGCGCCTTCGCCGACGTCCACTTCGAGAAGTACCACGGGACCGGCAACGACTTCCTCGTGATCGACGCCGAGACATACGTCCCCGACCGGCGAGGCCTCGCCAGTCGCGAGTGCGACCGCGAGTCCGGCGTCGGCGCCGACGGCATCCTGTTCCTGGCGCTCGAGGACCGGTACAACCCGCCGCGGGTAATTATGACGCTCGTCCAGCCTGACGGCGGGACGGCGCCGATGTGTGGCAACGGTGCCCGCTGCGCCGGTCGGTGGGCGATGGAGCGCACCGGGAGCGACGAGGTCATGATCGATACTCAGGCCGGCACGCGCCACGCCTATCGCGTGGAGAGCGACGGGAGCAACGGGAGCGGCGATGAGGATCAGGACGACCGGATCGCCGTCGAAATGGGCGAACCGACCTTCGACCCGAAGTCGATCCCCGTACTCGCGGACGAGCCCGTGATCGAGGAACCCATCGAGGGACTCGAGGTCACGGTCGTCAACACGGGCGTCCCCCACGCCGTCGCGTTCGTCGACGACGTGGACGCGGTCGACCTCAAGGCTGTCGCGAAGCCGGTTCGTCACGCCGATGCGTTCCCGCTGGGGACGAACGTGAACCTCGCGAGCCCAGGTGCAGACGGCTTCCGCCAGCGAACCTTCGAACGCGGCGTCGAGGGCGAAACCGACGCCTGCGGAACCGGTGCGGTGGCCATCGCCGCGGCCGCCCGCCGACTGGGGCTCGTCGACGGCAACTCGATTTCCGTTAGCCCGCCGGGCGGCGACCTCGAGGTCGTCTTCGACGGCGACACCGCGACCCTGGTCGGCCCGGTCGAACACGAGTTCGACGGCGAGGTACAGACGACTCACTTCTCGTCGTTCGACCCGTGACGGGGGATTCGGAGGGATTCGACCCAATCTCGTTCCTCGAGGCCGCGGTCGAAATCCCTTCCCACCCCGACGCCGGGGTCGCGGAGATGCGAGCCTTTCTGGTCGAGACCCTCGAGGACCACGGGGTCGAGGCGACGGTCGACGAGGCGGGGAACGTGCTGGCGACGCGGGGCTCGAGTGGCGGTCTCGAGAACGACGACGAATCTAGCACCTCACACTACCTCCTCAACACGCACATCGACACCGTCTCGCCCCACGTCCCGCTCGAGGTCGGAGACGGCGAAATCCGCGGCCGTGGATCCTGCGACGCGAAGGGACAGGTCGCCGCGCTGCTCGCGGCGTTTCTCGAGGCCGATACAGCGAGTCGAGTGACGCTCGCGATCACCCCCGACGAGGAACTCCTCTCGACGGGCGCCCACGCCCTCGTCTCCCGGCCCAACTCGCCTATTCGGGACGCCGACGCCGTCATCGTCGGCGAGCCGACCGGCCTCGACGTCTGCACCGCCGCGAAGGGGCGCTTCGAGGGGACGATCGAACTCTCGGGGGCGAACGCTCACGCCGCCGAACCGCAGTCGGGCGTCAACGCAGTGGCCGCCCTCGAGCAGGTTCTGGGGGCGTTCGAGACGTTCGACGACTGCGAGGACGCACCGCCCGCCCACCCCGACCTCGGGGCCGCGACGCTCACGCCGACGGTCGTCGAGGGCGGCGACGCGACCAATCAGGTGCCTGATTCAGTTCGACTCACGGTCGATCGGCGGAGCGTTCCACCCGAAACCACCGAGGGATTCGAGCGAGCGCTGGTGGCCCACCTCGAGGCGGCCGTTCCCGCCGACGTTGGCGTCGACTTCGCCTTCACCGAGCGGCCGACGCCGTTCCTCGAGGCCTGGGCGACCGATACCGAGGCGCCGGTCGTCGACGCCCTCGCAGCGGCGAGCGGGGGCGACGTGCGCCCGTTCACGGCCGCCACCGAGGCCTCCTACTTTGCCGCCTACGCACCCACCGTCGTCTTCGGACCAGGGGTGCTAGCGGACGAGGACGGCGCCGTCGCTCACTCCCCACGAGAGTACGTCGAAACGGCCGCCGTTCGAGCAGGGGCAGAGGCCGTGCAGCGAGTGCTCGAGTCGCCGTGAGTGGAGAGCACCGGGCAAGTGCCAATCCGTGAGGCAGGGCGGGTTCCGAAGCCCTTTCCTCGAGTCCGCGCGAACGGGCGGTAGAGAACAAGAATGAGCGGGCACGCAGTCGACGAGAGGGGGAGAGACGAGGACGCCGACCTGCGGACCATCGCAGACTACCAGTTCGGGGCCGGCGCCGGCGCGGCGCTGTTCCCGCCCAACGAGGATCGGCGCATCGAACGAACGACGTCCGGTCGCCCCCAGCAGATTCACGCTGACCGTGGGCGAATCGTCTCCTTCGGCACCGACGGCCGCTTCACCCTCGGCCTCCAGGGCGGACGCCGCCTCCACGACGCGCTCGAGCCGCCGGCGTACCGCGTCGTCGTCGACGACGAGAGCGAACCGTTCGTTCGCGACGGTAAGAACGTCTTCTCGAAGTTCGTCCTCGAGGCGGGGCCCGAGATTCGGCCGGGCGACGAGGTGCTCGTCGCCCACGAGCGGGGCGACCTGCTCGCGGTCGGTCGAGCGGAACTCGACGGCGAGTCGATCCTCGACTTCGAGTCGGGGATGGCCGTCAACGTTCGGAGCGGAGCGAGTCGGACGGACGACTAGGTAAGTAATTTCGCCCGTTTCACTCGAGCCGACGCGCCCGAATCAGCGCCTTGCACGGCGCGAACGAGACGACGCGACCGTCTTCGACCCGAATGTCGAACGTCTCGGCCGCCTCGTCGGTGGCCTCCCGTAGCGTTCGTTCGACCCGTTTTCGCTCCTCGCCGGTACAGGACTGGCCGTCGGCCCAGGATTCGAACTCGAGTTGCTTTCGCAACTGAACTGTTTCCTCGAGCGCGAACCCCGCTTCTCGGAGCCACTCGTGCCACTGCTCGACCGTGTATGACTCGACGTGGGTCGGATCACGGAGCCGTTCGACGCGGTTGATGAACTCGCCCAGCGTCGGGTCCGGGGGCGCTACGTTATCCTCGAGTGCGAGCGTTCCACCTGACTCGAGCACGCGGGACGCCTCGTTCACGAACGCCGTCGGATTCGGGAAGTGATGGGCGGCGATCCGACAGGTGGCGGCGTCGAACGCGTCGCGGGCGAACGGAAGGCGCTCGGCGTCGACGACGGCCCCCTCGAGGCCGCCGAAGGCGTCGACGGCGGTTTCGACCATAGACGGGGCGGCGTCGGCCGCGACGACGGTCGGAACACCTCGAACGGCGACGGCACCAGCGGTGTGGCCCGCGCCCGTCGCGACGTCCAGGGCACGCGTCGCATCCGCACACCACGACGTCAGTCGCTCGAGGTCGGCGCCGTGGCGATGGACGTCGCTGTCGAGGTAGTGGTCGCTCGCCGCGTCGAACGCGGCGGCCGTCTCCCGTTTTCCCTCGTGCTCGTCGGTCATTGGCTCGCTATCGGTCGACGAGAGCCGTATAGGTGTCGACCGTCCGTCAGCGTTGTCGCGCGCTCGAAGCCGCCGTCCTCTCGAGTCCCCGAGTCGCGCGGTCGAGGTCGTACGTCGGTCTCGACCCGAGCCAGTATACTGACCGGTGATAGGCCTATGTTACTCGATGACATAGATGCAGTATGCTTCCACGACTCCGACGATTCCTGGTCATGCTCGGCGGGGCGGTCGTCGCCGCTGCCGTGATCACGCTCTTGTTCGCCCCACCGACGCTCGTCGCCGGAGTGGTTACCTTCGCCATCGTGATGGTCGCCGGCGCCACGCTCTCGTACGTGATCGGCTACCTCGAGACGCCATGGGCGACGCCCGGCTACGTCGACGCCGACGAGGAAATTCGATCGCGTGACCACACCGAGACGGCCGACCGCGACGCCGAAGAGCTTCAATGGGCGATCCGGGAGGGGATCGGCGTCGCCATCGCCTCGCTGTTCGGCCTGCTGTTGCTCGTCGCGTTCTTGCTTCAGGCGACCACCCTGTTTACCGGATCGGCGCTGACGGCGACCCAGATCGGCGTCTGGGCGGTGATCGCGATCCTCGGGGTCACGATGATGGTTCTCGGGCTGTGGAGCTGGCGCGGACGTGACGGCCTCGAGAGCGGCGATTCCCAGGAGTCCGGAAGTTTCCGGTGAGTCGTATCTCAAGTTTCGTCGCTCGAGTCGAGATGCCAACAGAGACGCAGCGGGCCCGAGGGACGCGGGGTACAACGGACGCGAAGGGCACGAGGGTTCAACAGACGCGGAGGCCGCGAAGGCCCCAAAGAACGTTGCGGGACGCGAGGGACGCGAGAGACGCGAGAGACGCGAGAGACGGTTCCGGTGGGTTTTTGCCCGCGGCTGGCCACGTCTCGAGTATGTTTGGAGGTGGCGGCGGACTCAATCCACGGAAGATGGAACAGATGATGAAACAGATGGGGATCGACGTCGACGAACTCGACGCCGAGGAGGTCATCATCCGGACGGCCGACCACGACCTCGTCTTCACCGACGCGGATGTCACGAAGATGGACGCCCGCGGCCAAGAGACCTACCAGGTCATCGGGACGCCCGAGGAGCGCGAGCGCGGGAGCGCCGGCGACGCTGGCGGCGCCGACGCGGACACCGACGAATCCGGCGCCGATACCGGGTCGGCCATCCCCGACTCCGACGTCGAAATCGTCGCCGCTCGTACCGGCGTCAGCGACGACGCGGCCCGCGAGGCCCTCGAGGCCGAGGACGGCGACCTCGCGGCCGCAGTCGAACGCCTCGAGTGAGCCCGGTACTCGCGTGACGGGATTACCTGACGACGGAGACGAGAGTGGAACTGTCGAGCGAGACACGAACGCAGACGTGAACGCGAGCGACGCGGGCGAACCGGTAGCCGAAGGCGAAACCGAAGCGGAACCCACCGACCGACCGCCAGTCCTGCTCGTCCACGAGGACCGTGAACACCTCGTCCAGCCCAGCGAGGAGTTCGGCTCCGACCTCGGTGTCCTCGAGGTCCCTGCCGACGTCGAACCAGGGCAGGTCCTCGAGACCCACCTCGGCACCGAGTTTCGCGTCCGAAAGCTCCGCGGCCCCGACCTCTTCCATCACTTCGAGCGCACCGGCGCCCCGATGGTGCCCCGCGACGTCGGCCTCGTACTCGGCGAGACCGGCGTCGGCGTCGGCGACCGCGTGCTCGACACCGGTACCGGCACCGGCGTCCTCGCGGCTTCGATGGCCCGCGCCGGGGCGACCGTGGTGAGTTACGAGCGCGACCCCGAGTTCGCCGAGGTCGCGCGGGAGAACATGGCCCTCGGTGGCGTCTCGAGCGACGTCGAGGTTCGAACGGGCGATCTTCGAGACGACCTCGAAACCCTCGCCGCGGGTCCCGGCTTCGACGTGATCACGCTCGATACCGGCGACGCGCCGACCATCGTCGAGCACACGCCCGACCTCCTCGTCGAGGGCGGGTTCGTGGCCGTCTACAGCCCGTTCGTCGAGACGGCGCGCGAGACCAGTGAGGCCGCCCGCAATGCCGGACTCTCGAGTGTCGTCACCCGCGAAACCATTCAGCGGGAGATGACTTTCGACGACCGGGGATCGCGGCCATCGACCGCTCCCGTCGGCCACACCGGGTACCTGCTCGTGGCTCGACTCGAGTGATCTATTTGTCGAGTGATTAACTATCGAGTTCGCTCGCTACGGGCGTCAACGACGAACTCGAGTGATCGATTCCGCGAGAATCAGTTGTCGTCTTCGCGCCACTTGTACTCGCACTCTGCGCAGATGAAGAACCTGGTCTCGGACTCGTCCGCCGAGCGCGTCTGCTGGAGGTACCAGTACGCCTGGTCGTGACCACACTCGGGGCACCGGGCCTCGGTCTTCGGGAGCGACGTCTCGTCGGAGGACTCGATCACCTCGGTGGCCTCCTGGTCTTCGGTGACCACGTACTCGTCGCTGTTGCCTTTCGGTTTCTTGGCGCCGCACTCGTCATTTCCACAGACCCAGTAGCCATCGTCCGCCTTCATCATCGAGCCACATTCGTCGCAGAATTCCATGTATCCGGCTACGGGAGTCGAGACACATTAATGGCGCGTTCCGCCGCGGACGGCGGGAAATCGAGAGACTCGAGGAACGGAAACCGAAACCGAGCGGTGAAGGGCCTCGAGGGCGATTGAGGCGTCGAGACGCTCGAGCATCGTGCTCGCCGTTCCATCACGACCGCAAAAAACGGAAACAGGCGATCCCCCCAGTGGATCGGTTGGTGGTGGATGGTTTCCCCCCATCGCTCGCCCGCGTCTGCCGGGCACCCCATACACACGGCATCCGCGGTGCGCAGCAGCCTGTCTAACGTGCTGCTGACTCGGGATAGCAGGTTCTTCCATATAAAAACATGGGATTTTCCGTCTCGAGGAACGACGGGAGGCCGCCTCAATCCGATCCTGAACACGGTCCGACGGGCGTTGAAACGTCTCCACCTCTCGTTTTCCGCCCGCTGCTGGTCGCACAGGGGTTCGTCCACCAACAGTCGACTGCAGCCTCGCACCGTTCGAGCGCGGATGGAAAAGAGACTGCACCGCTCGAGTTACTCGAGCAACCAGCTCAACACCGCCTTCTGGGCGTGGAGCCGATTTTCCGCCTGATCGAACACGATCGAGCGCTCGCTCTCGACGACGGCGTCGGTGATCTCCTCGCCGCGGTGGGCCGGCAGACAGTGCATCACGGCCGCTTCGGGCGCGTGCTCGAGCAGTTCCTGGTTGACCTGGAACCCCTCGAACGCCCGGAGGCGAATCTCGCGTTCGTCCTCCTGACCCATGCTGACCCAGACGTCGGTGTAGACGACGTTCGCGTCCGTCACCGCCTCGACGGGATCGTGCGTAACCGTCGGCGCCGTCCCGAGATCGGCCGCCCGCTCGAGGACGGCCTCGTCGATGCCGTGATCCTCGGGCGTCGCCACCGTGAGGTCGATTCCCGCGAGTGCACAGCCGAGGACGAACGACTGGGCGACGTTGTTGCCGTCGCCGATCCAGGTCGCCGAGACGGAATCGAGGTCGGCGAAGCGTTCCCGGATCGTCAGGAGATCCGCCAGCGTCTGGCACGGGTGGGCGTCGTCGGTCAGCCCGTTGACGATTGGGACGTCCGCGTACTCGGCCATCACCCGAATATTCTCGTGTTTGAACACCCGGGCCATCACCGCGTCGACGTACCGCGAGAGGGTCCTCGACGTGTCTTTGAGTGGTTCGCCCCGACCCAGCTGGATGTCGTCGGCTCCGAGGAAGATGGCGTGACCGCCGAGGTGGGTCATCCCCGTCTCGAAGGAGACGCGCGTCCGGGTGCTGGGCTTCTGAAAGAGCATGCCCAGCGTTTTCCCCGGTAAGTCGGCGTGGCCCTCGCCGCGCGCCTGGGCGAGCTTGTAGTCGGCCGCCCGGTCCAGGACGGTAAACAGCTCCTCCCGAGAGAGGTCGTCCACGTCGAGCAGGTGGCGCACGTCGCCCTCGCTTCCGGCCGCCGTGCGACTCGCGTGGGCGGGACGACTCGAGTCGCCCGTCATCACGCGTCCTCCCCCCGGAGCGTGTTCCCGACGCGTTCGAGGACCGCGATCGAGCGCTCGTAATCTGCGAGCGAGAGCCGTTCGTCGGGGGCGTGATCGAGGTCCGAGTCGCCGGGACCGTAGGTGACCATCGGGCAGTCCCACGCGCCGGCGTAGAGATTCATGTCGCTCGTTCCGGTCTTCCGGAGGAGTCTCGGCTCGCCGCCTTCCTGCCGGATCGCGACGCGGAACGCCCGTGCGATTTCGGTGCGTGGACTCTCCATCACCGGCGGGATCGGCTCCTTCCAGGAGACGGTGCCGACCTCGAGGGCGGCCTCTGCGGTCTCCCTGACGCTGTCGGCGTCGAGACTCGGCGGGATGCGGAGTTGTGCCTCGAGGGTCGCCTCGACGGAGAGACCGTCTTCGGTGGTGCCGCCCTCGAGCGAGACGGGTTTGGCGGTCACCTGCTCGAACACCGGTTCGTAATCGTCGGACTCGAAGGCGTCCTCGACGGCCGACCACCAGCGGGTCGCCTGCTGGATGGCGTTGGGTTCGGGCCGGGAGGTGTGACCGGACTCGCTGGTGGCGACGTAGGTGCCGGCCAGGAAGCCGCGATAGCCCAGCGTGATGCCGTCGACCCCGGAAGGCTCGCCGTTGATCACGGCATCGGGAGCCTCTCGATTGGCGACGAGGTAGCGCGCACCCCGCGAGTCCGTCTCCTCGCCGACGACGCCGACGAAGGAGACGCCGGTGGTGACGGCGGCGACGGCCATCGCGGCCAACGGGCCGGTGGCGTCGACGCTGCCACGGCCCCAGAGGACGTCCTCGCCCGCGGTCGCGACGTCGGCATCTACGTCCTCATCGCTCGCCGATTCGACCCGAACCGGAATCTCTCCCGGGACGGTGTCGACGTGGGAGGTCAGGAGGACCGCGTCGTCGGCCGGCGCCCGTACGTTGCCGACCTCGTCGATCCAGACCTCCCGGTCGTGGGCTTCGAAGAAGTCGACGAGCACCGCGGCGGCCTCGTCCTCCTCACCCGACGGTGAGGGGGTCGAGACGAGGTCGATCAGCAGTTCGCGAGCCGCCGCTCGAGTGACCGCGCTCGAGTCGAAGTCGGTGCTCGTCTCGGTTCCGTCGACCTCGTGGGCCTCGTCGACGGGAGTGGTCGCGCCCTCGTCGGCTTCGTCCACTTCGTTCGTGTCCCTCTCTGGTGTGGCCTGCGTCATTGTTCTTCCATGTCTCGAGTCATTGCTCTGCCGTGGGTGTGAGAATTTCCGCCAGTGCGTCGACGACGTCGTCGGCGTGCTCGCGCTCGAGAACCAGCGGCGGGAGCAACCGAACGACGCTTCGGCCCGCTGGCAAGGCGAGTATCTGGTGCTCGAGGGCGAGGTCGCGCAGCACGCGGTTGGCCCCACGTTTCACCTCGAGGCCGAGCATCAGGCCCTCGCCGCGGACGTCTCGGAAGGGAACGTCCGAGGCCTCGAGTTCGCTCTGCAGGTAGTCACCAACCTCCACGGCGTTGGTCGACAAATCCTCGTCAACGAGGACGTCGATCGTGGCGTTCGCGGCCGCACAGACGAGCGGATTCCCGGAGAACGTCGAGCCGTGTGGACCGGCGTCCTCGGCGATCCAGTCGGCACACAGCGTCGCCCCGATCGGGAGCCCGCTGGCGAGCCCCTTTGCGGTCGTGAGAATGTCGGGCTCGACGGGCCCCCCGACGGCCTCGTTCTGACAGGCCCACGCCGTCCCGGTCCGGCCGAGTCCCGTCTGGATCTCGTCGAAGATCAGCGCTGTCCCCGTCGCCTCGGTGACCTCGCGGGCCGCCTCGAGGTAGCCCGCCGGCGCGGGGTGGATGCCGCCCTCGCCCTGGATCGGCTCGAGGATCACCGCGGCGGTGTCGTCGTCGACGGCCGCCTCGAGTTCCGCATTGTCACCGAAGGTGACGAACTCGACGTCCTGGAGCAGCGGTTCGAAGGGCTTCTTGTACTTCGGTTTCCACGTCGCCGAGAGCGTTCCCGCCGTCCGGCCGTGGAAGGCGCGCTTGGCGGCGACGATTTTCGTCCCGCCGGTCGCGCTCCGGGCGAACTTCAGCGCCGCCTCGTTAGCCTCGGTGCCCGAATTACAGAGCCAGACGTTCTCGAGGTCGCCGGGGGCGAGCGCGGCCAGCCTGGTGTGGAGGTCGGTCCGGGACTTGACCGGGTACGAACCCTGGACGTAGAGTAACTCGCCCGCCTGCTCCTGAATCGACTCGACTACCTGCGGGTGACAGTGTCCCGTCGGCGTGCAGGCGTAGCTCGCACCGAGGTCGAGGTACTCGGTGCCGTCCTCGCTCGTGAGGAACGCGCCTTCGCCCGAGGCGATCGAGATTGGCTTTTCGGAGAAGACGAACCCACTCATTGGTTGGTCACCTCGAGCGCCGCCTTCTCGTCCGCGTCGGTATCGTCAGTTTCGCTATCGTCCGTGTCGCCACCGTCTGCGCCGCCGTCGAGCCCCAGCCCCAGCGCTCCAGGGGTGATCGTCGATCCGTGACCCGTGAGCGCGTTCGAGACGGGGTCGTTCACGTTCGCGTCCGCGACGACGACCGAACTCGCGCCGGTCTCGAGGGCCTCTTTCGCGGCCATTACCTTCTTCGTCATGAAGCCCTCGGCGGCGTCCTGGACGGCCGCGAACGAATCTTCGTCCGTCGCTTCGTCGATCTTCGTCGACTCATCTTCGGGGTCGGCGTAGATCCCCGAGACGTCCGTCAGGAGCACGAGGTCGGCCTTGAGCGCCCCCGCGACGGCCGCTGCCGTGCGGTCGGCGTCGGCGTTGACCGCGGTGTAGCCGCCGTCCTTCTCGGCACCGAGGACGGGTCCGCCCACGACGGGGACGTACCCGCCCGCGAGCAGGGTCTCGAGGAGGTCCGCATTGACGTCCTCGATGGTCCCGGAGTGGTCGCCGCGCTTGATCATCTTCTTGCCGTCCTCCTGGACGCGGACGGCCGACTTCCGTTTCCCGGACAGCAACTGGCCGTCGACGCCCGAGAGGCCGACCGCGTCGACACCCTCGTTCTGCAGGGCCTCGACGAGGTCGGTGTTGAGCTTCCCGGGCATGACCATCTTGAACACGTCCATGGTACGCTCGTCGGTAAAGCGTCCGACGACGCCGCCGGGGGTCTCGACGTAGGTCGGTTCCTCGCCGAGGTCCTCGAGGGTCTCGTCGACCGCCGTCGAGCCGCCGTGAACGACGACGACCTGTTCGCCGTTGGCTGTGAGGTGAGCCACGTCCGCCAGGGCTCCCGTAGGGTCGACGGCGCGAGCGCCGCCGATCTTGACTACGACGGCCATCTCAGGGCGCCCCCACGGGATGCAATCCCGTAAACTCGAGCCCCGCGGTTTCCTCGAGCCCCAGCGCGATATTCGCGGCGTGGACGGCCTGGCCAGCCGAGCCCTTCATCATGTTGTCGATAGCCGAGAAGACCACGATCCGTTTGTTCGAGGGGTCGAGTTCGAAGCCGACCTCGGCGATGTTCGTCCCCGCGACCGCTTTGGGTTCGGGGTAGCGGTAGACGCCCGAGCCGCCGGCGGCCATGCGGACGAACGGTTCGTCCTCGTACGTTTCGCGGTAGGCTGTCCAGAGGTCGCCCTTCGAAACCGGGCCCGAGGGGAAGACGTGACTCGTCGCGCTCGCGCCGCGAACCATGTCCACCGCGTGGCAGGTGAACGCCACCGAGGTGCCGAGGAACTGCTCGATCTCGGCCTCGTGGCGGTGACCCGTCGGCGCGTAGGGGCGGACGACGCCCGAACGTTCGGGGTGGGAGGAGGCCTCGCCACCGCCGGCGCCGCCCTCTGAGGAGCCGACTTTTACGTCGACGACGACCTGCTCTCCTCCCTCGAGGATGCCGTGCTCGAACAGGGGGTACAGTCCCAGGATCGTGGCGGTGGCGTTACAGCCCCCGCCGGCGATCAGGTCCGCGCCAGTGAGGTTCTCGCGGTTGATCTCGGGGAGGGCGTACTCCGCGCGCTCGAGGTACTCCGGACTCGTGTGCCCGTCGTACCACTCGTCGTACTGCTCCTCGCTCTCGAGACGGAAGTCCGCCGAGAGGTCGACGACGGTGTCCGCGACGTCGAAGAACTCGTCGATCTGGTCCATCGAGACGCCATGTGGCGTCGCCGTGAAGAGCACGTCGACGGACTCGAGGTCCTCGGGGTCGCTGAAGCGCAGGTCGCTCCCGCGCAGGGGCGGGTGCTTCGAGCCGACGCTCTTTCCCGCCGCAGAGCGGCTCGTGGCCTGCTGGATCTCGAAGGTGGGGTGGCCGGCGAGCAGGCGGAGGAGTTCCCCGCCCGTGAAGCCGGTACCACCGACGACGGAGGCGGTGACGGTCTCGGCGTCGATCGCGGTCGCGTCGTCCGCAGCTTGTGCGCCCGTCGCCATCAGAGCGTCACCTCGAGTTCGGCGTCGTTCGCCCCGTCCTCGTCGGTCGTGGCCTCGGCCTCGGCTTTCGCCTCGAGCCAGTCGACCACGGTCCCGGGAACGTCCACGTCGACGGCGTCGTTGAGCGCCTTGAACTCGACGGTGTGGTTGACCTCGTGGACGGTGTACGAATCACCTGTTTCCATGAGGTCGATTCCGAGCAAGCCGCCGCCGACGGCGTCGCTCGCCTTTTCGACCAGATCGAGCGCTTCGTCGTCCAGCTCGAAGGGCTCGGTCGTGGCGCCCTTGGCCGCGTTGGTGAGCCAGTGGTCCGAGGAGCGAGCCATCGCCGCCACGGGTTCGCCGTCGACGGCCAGGACGCGCATGTCCCGGCCCGGTTTCTCGACGAACTCCTGGACGTAGAACACCTTGTGCTCGTAGTGGCCCAGGGTCGCCTTGTGCTCGAGGATCGCCTCCGCGGCGCTTTTCGAATCTATCTTGGCCATCAGGCGCCCCCACGAACCCACGACGGGCTTGAGGACGCAGGGGTAGCCGAAGCTCTCGATGGCCTCGAGGGCGCTCTCTTTGGTGAACGCCACCTTCGTTGCGGGCGTGGGGACGCCCGCGGACTCGAGCGCGAGGCTGTTCTTCACCTTGTCGGCGCAAATTTCGGCCGTCTCGTTGCTGTTGACCACGGGGACCCCGTAGGCCTCACAGAAGCGCGTGGCGTAGAGGCTCCTGCTGGTGGCGAGACAGCGGTCGACGACGAGGTCGAGGTCGGCGAACGTCTCGCTGGCCTCGGCGACGTCGAAGGTTTCCTTGCGCACGTCGATCTTTTCGACTGCGTGGCCGCGCTCGCGAAGCTCGTTGAGGAGGAGCTTCTCGTCCTTGCGGATCCGGGAGTAGAGGATTCCTACGTGCAAGGTCACTCACCCCAGTCCTCTTCGAGCTCGGGGGCTCGCTCGAGGACTGGCGGCTCGGTGTCGATGACTTCGAGTTCGGCTCCGCAGGTGGTACAGTCGACGATTTCTCCGACTTCCAGATCGTCGTGCAGGGTCAGATCCGCCCCACACTCGACGCATTCTGTCATTGTACTCCCCTCTCGGAGACGACGTACCTTAAACCCTTCGAACCTATCAGGGAAAATATACTACTATACTTCCGTCTAACGGTATCAAAATACTGTTTTCCCGCAAATCTTGTTTCGAATGTCATCGAAATAGTATAGTGTCCCCTGGCGGGGACGGCGGCGGCGATCGCGGCGACCGCACCGCCGAGACAGGTCGGAGGGGGCGACGCTCACGCATACGTCATCACCTCGGACCGTAGCTCGTCGTGGGCGATCTCGAGAGCAGTCGCGAGGTCGCCTACGGCCGCCTCGTGGCTCTCGAGCGCGTCGCGAGCGGACTCGAGCTGGGACTCGACGGCGTCGGGCGCTGGCCCACCCGTCGAGTCGCGACTGGCCACGCTCGCCGCGGGGTCGAGCGCCGACTGGACCTCGGCCGAATCGGCGTAGGTGTCCAGGGGTTCGCCCAGCACGTCCCCGGCGGCCGCCTCGATCGCGCCGTAGTCGGCCCCGTTCTCGGCGGCGACGGCCACGATCTCGTGGGCCGTCCGGAATGGCACCCCCTTCGCGGCCAGCAGGTCCGCGACGCCGGTCGCCGTCGAGAAGCCGGCTCCCGCCTCCGCGGCGAGGGCGTCCTCGTTCCAGTCCGCGGTGGCGACCGCGCCGGCCCCTACGCGCGTCGCCTCGAGCACGGCGTCGACCGTCGACCACGCGTGCGGGGTAGCCCGCTGGAGATCGCGGTTGTACGCGCGTGGGAGTCCCTTGAGCGTCGTCGTCAGGCCCTGCACCCCGGCGGCCGCGTCGCCCGCGACCGCGCGGACGAGTTCGAGCGTGTCCGGGTTCTTCTTCTGAGGCATGATCGACGACGTCGAGGAATAATCGTCCGAGAGGTCGACGAAGCCGCGGTTGGCGAAGAGGATCACGTCCTCGGCCAACCCCGACAGCGTCGTCGACAGCGTCGACAGCGCCTGGACGGTTTCGAGCAGGAAGTCCCGGCTCGAGGACGCGTCCATCGAATTCTCGATCACGCCGTCGAACCCGAGCAACTCGGCCGTCCGCTCGCGGTCGATATCGAAGGTCGTCCCCGCGAACGCGGCCCCGCCCAGCGGCGAGACGTTGATCCGCGCGTAGGCCTCGAGCAGGCGTTCGGTGTCACGGCGAATCGTCCCCTCGTAGGACAGCGCCCAGTGGGCGACCGTCGTCGGCTGGGCGGGCTGGAGGTGGGTGTAGCCGGGCATCGTCGTCTCGACGTGCTCGCTCGCGACCGCTGCGAGCGCCTCGCGCAGCGCGAGCGTCGCCTCGAGCGCCTCGAGGACGTCCTCGCGGAGGCGGTACCGGATGCACGCCGCGACCTCGTCGTTACGGCTACGGGCGGTGTGCATCTTCCCACCGTCGGCTCCAACCTCGTCGATGACGGCCGTCTCGATGGCCTCGTGGACGTCCTCGCCGTCGGGGAGGCTCGCGTGCCCGTCGACCTCGATGGCGTCGAGCGCGCGTAGAATGTCGGCCGCGGTGTCGTCCTCGATTATCCCGCACTCGGCGAGCATCACGACGTGGGCGCGGTCGACCGCGAGGTCCGCTTCGAAAATGCGCTCGTCGGCTGCCAGTGAGGAGAGGAACCCTCGCGCGGGGCCGCCGCTGAAGCGGTCGCGGCGGACGACGCTGTCGGCGTCGCTCTCGTCGGTCGAACTCGAGCGGGGCGCGTCAGTGTCGTCCTGCAGGGAATCCTCTCCGGACATGTTCACTCGTCGGTCGTCTCGGCCCCGCCGTCGGTCGCCATCTCGAGGCTCTCACCCTCGCCCTCGCCTTCGAGCGACTTGTTGGCCAGGCGGCGCTGGAACCCGTGGTACTTCGCGACGCCCGTCGCGTCCTCCTGGTCGATCTTGCCGACGGTCTCGGTGTCGAAGGAGGCGTGGGCCGCCGAGTACGCCGCGTACTCGCTGTCGCGGGCGACCGCGCGAGCCTGGCCGCCCTCGAACTTGATCGTCACCGTGCCCGTGACGCGCTTCTGCGTCTCGGCGATGAAGCCCTCGAGCGCGCTCACGAGCGGGGCGTCGACCAGGCCCTCGTAGCCCTTCTGGGCCCATTGTTGGTCGACTTGCCGTTTGAACTGACGCTCCTCCTGGGTCAGGACGAGACCCTCGAGCGACTCGTGGGCGTTGAGCAGCGTCGTCGCCGCGGGGTGCTCGTAGTTCTCCCTGACCTTGAGTCCGAGCATGCGGTCTTCCATCACGTCCGTGCGACCGACGCCGTGGGCGCCGGCGACCTCGTTGAGGTGCTCGATGAGGGCTACGGGGTCCATCGCCTCGCCATCGACGGCGACGGGGTAGCCTTCCTCGAACTCGATCTCGATCAGTTCGGTCTCACCGGTGGGTTCCTGGGTCCACTCGTAGATGTCTTCGGGTGGGACGTAGCTGGGGTCCTCGAGTTTGTCGCCCTCGACCGAGCGACTCCAGAGGTTTGTGTCGATCGACCAGTCGCCCTCGTTGCCGCCCTCGACGGGCAGGCCCTTCTCAGCGGCGTACTCCTGTTCCCACGTGCGCGTGAGCCCGAGTTCGCGGATAGGCGCGATGACCTCGAGGTCCGAGTCGCGCCAGATGGCCTCGAACCGGAGCTGGTCGTTGCCCTTACCGGTACAGCCGTGAGCGATGCCCGTACAGCCGTGTTCCTCGGCGACCTCGAGGATTTTCGAGGCGATCACGGGGCGAGCGAGTGCGGTTCCGAGCGGGTAGCCCTGGTAGGTCGCGTTCGCGCGAACGCCATCGAGACAGAGCTGGGCGAATTCCGCTCGCGCGTCGACGACGTAGTGCTCGAGACCGAGGGCTTCGGCGGTTTCTTTGGCTTCGGCGAACTCCGAAGTGGGCTGACCGACGTCGACCGTGACGCCGATGACGTCGTCGTATCCGTATTCTTCCTCGAGCAGCGGGACGCAGATGGTCGTGTCCAGTCCGCCCGAGAACGCGAGTGCAACGCGTGTCATATCGTACTCGAGTACAATCGGCTACGGGACTTAAATTCGTTGGTTTAAATATTGTAAATTAAGAGTGGAGCGGACGCTAACCGGGAAAAACAGGAAATCCTGCAACGTTGAGCAATACCGAAATCTGGGGATGAAGTAGTAGTGGGCCTAGAGGCCCGGTCGTCGTCGCGGGGCGACGGCGCTCGCGCTACCGAGGACAGCGAGAACGGTAGTGGCGACTGCGCTCATCTGGACGAACGTACGATACTCGAGCTATTAAAGGCTACTGGGTGGGCAAATGTTACGTTTCGCCGGTGTCCGATCCGTTCGCGGCGACGCCGTTGGCCGACTCGGCCTCGTCGGCGAGCGTCAACACGTTCTCCCGACCGATCCGGAACGCCTCGATCGTCCCCTCCTCGCGGAGGCCGCTGACGACCTGACTGGTCTTCGCCTCGGTCCACTCGAGCGTGGAAACCACCTCCTGTTGTTTCATTCGGCCGCCGTGTTGCTCGAGCAGGCGAACGACGCGTTCTTCGTTGCTCAGTAACGCGTCCGGCGGCGTCGGCTGCTGGCGTCGAGGCGTCGACTCCGGTTCGGACGGTTCCGGTTCGGGTTGCTCCTTCCAGGACCCGATCGGGAAGTCAGTGGAATCACCGTTCCGCAGGGTGAGCCAACCCACCACAGCCACGATCGCGAGGACGAGGAGTCCGAGGGCCGCCAGCCAGGACAGCGGGAGAGACGACTGGTCGTCCGGTTCGGGCGGTGACGACTCCGAGGTCTGCACCATGAGTTCGATAAATGGCTCGTCCTCAAGGAAATCCGTCTCGTCGCCGTTCCAGATCGCCGCCTGCTCGCGCCGATCGTTGGGGAACGGTTCGATCGTCTGGGCACTGAAGTCCGCCGGCCAGGTGACGATCAACTGCGTACGGTCGTCGAGTTCGAGATGCCCGAAGGCGTCGCCGATCCTGATCCGGTGGTTGAGTTCGACGCTCGCGAACTCCTCCCACAGGAACTGGACGCGGACGTAGCCGGTTTCCTGAGGCGTCGACGTCTCCTCGAGCGAGACGCGGTAGCCGCTGGCAGTCATGTCCCGGCCCGTCTCCGTGGCGGCGGCGTCGACCCGCTCTGACCAGTTGGTCTCGACGTTCTCGAGGTACGTCTCGTTTTCCGCCTCGAGCGTCGACCGGACCGACTCCCAGCGGTCGGTGGCGTTTTCATCGCCGTCGAGTCGGTACCGGTACTCGAGGGTCCAGGTGGCCGATCCGTTCTCGTGGACCGTCACCTCAATCGTGAGTTCATCGTAGCCGGGCGGCGTCGCTCCCGTAATCACGCTCTCGTTACCCGTCTCGTTGGCCGTGGTACCGTCAGTCTCGTTGGCCGCGTTTCCACCCGTATCGTCGCTCTCGTTGGCGTCTCCGGTATCGTTCGCGTCGTCCGTCTCGTTGGAGTCCTCCTGGAGCGCAGTACTCTCGAGTGACTCCACCGACGGTTCCGTTAGAACGGTCGCATCGCTCACCGATCCAGCTGTCATCCCGGCGTCAGTCGAACCGTCCAGGCCGAGACGTGCACCCGCTTCGGCCTCGAGGTCGCCGCCGTCGGCGACAGCGATCGATGGAAATCCCGCGCACAGACACCCGAGCACGACGAGCACTCCGAGGAGCGCCCGGTGCTCCCTCGCATCCATCGTTCACCATTGGCAGGGCCGGACAAATAGGTCTTTCCGACCCGGAACCGGTTGCGCCCACTCGAGCGGCGCTCTTCTCCTCATTCTCTCGACGTTTTCCACGGTAGACTCGCGATCGGTGTGGAACGTTCGATCCCATCCCCCCTCTCCTCTCGAGCACCTGCTATACAAAGTATAGTTTTGAGCGATCGTCCACCGAACACCGCCACGCTCATACCGCCCCGGAGAGTACCCCAGACCAGTGTACAGCGTCAACGTCCCCGTTCCCGGCCGCGTTCGGGCGCTCGCGGCCGACCTCTATCCGTCGCTGGTCGGCTTCGACACCGTGCGGGACGACCACTCCCTCCTGCTCAAACGCCTCGGCGACGCCCCCCAGGTCGACCGCCTCCAGCACCGCGCTCACCGCGCCCTCGAGGGCGCCCCCGCGGTCGAGGCCGCGATCACCGGCATCGACTACTTCGCGGAGCCGCCGCTCGGCTCGGCGCCTGTGGTCTACCTCGCCGTCGAGAGCCCCGGCCTCGAGCAGATTCACCGCGACCTCGCCGAGGTATTCGACCCCGTGGAGGGACTCGAGGGACCTGACTACGTTCCACACGTGACGCTGGCCCGGGGCGGCGATCTCGAGACGGCCCGCCGACTCGCCGACCGCGAGATTGACCAGGTGACGTGGACCGTGAGCGAACTCGAGTTCTTCGACGGCCAGTATCGCCTGCCCGTGAGTCGGATTTCGTTGCCAGCTTGAGTACGGTCCTGAACCCGCGAGAGAGCACGAAAAACTGCGAAAGGCCGTGGGAGCCCGCGACCCGCTCAGGGCGCCGGTGGCTCCCCCGCGTACCGATCGTGGTCGCCGTAGAAGTTCATCATCGCGAACTTGAGCTTCTCGGGGTCAAGGTCCAGCAGTTCTTCTCGTTCCTCGTGCGGGAACGTACCGTTGACGCTGTAGGTTCCCAGGTCGGATTTGGCGCGTCTCGAGTAGCGTCGGTCGAGGAGGGCGCGGACGCCGACGTCCTCGGGCGAGCGGATCACCCGCCCGAGTGCCTGCCGGGTCTTCCGAACAGTGGGGATCTCGACGGCGTAGCGCCACCCCGTGTCGGTCCCCTCGAAGGCGACATCGTAGGCCTCCTGGACCGCCTCGGCGCGGTCGTCGAGGTGCGGGTAGGGGACGCCGACGACCAGCACCGTGTGGGCGTCGTCGCCGTCGAAGCTCACGCCCTCGGCGAGGGTCCCCCAGAGCGAGGTACAGCAGACGGCGTGCTCGTCGGCGACGAATTGCTGGCGAAGTTCCTCGGCGCCGACGCCAGGCTCGTCCAGGTAGACCGTCGCGTCGGTCCGTGACTCGAGGCGCTCGGCGTATCGGGCGGCTTCGCCGTAGTTCGGAAAGAACGCGAGCGTGTTGCCCGGCGTCATCCGGACGGCGTCGTAGATGGCCTCCTCGACCTCGGTCTGGACCTCGGGGTCGTCGCGGGCGGAGGCGAACAGCGCGGGCGTCTCGACGGCGTAGGTTCGTCGGCGATCCTCCGGGAACTGCAGTCCGTAGGCCATCGTCACGCACTCCTCGAGGCCGAGGACGTCCTCGGTGACCTCGAAGGGCTGGATGGTCGCGCTCATCAGGACTGTCCCGGAGACGGCCTCGAAGAGCTGTCCGGTGACGTGGCGGGGGAGACAGCTGTACAGTTCCGCCTGGCCGTAGACCTCGTCGGTGCCCGCGTCCCGGCGGACGGAGACGACGGGGTACAGCCCCTGGTCAGTCCCCTCGTCCATCCAGGCCGCGACGAATCCGGCCGCCTCGAGGGTCTGGCACTCGGTTCGGGTCGCGGTCTCGCCCTCGCGGTAGGCCTCCTCGTACTCCTCGTCGAGTTGCTGGCCGAGTTTGCGCGCGGCCTCGAGGTCGCCCTCGATTCCCTGGCCCGAATATGCCTGCAGGAAGGCGAGCGTGAGGTCGTCCCGGCGGCCCTCGTTGCTGATCGGGACGTCCTCCCAGTTGTTGCCGACCGACTCGCGCTGGCCGAAGCCGAAGCTGTCCTCGTAGGTCTCGACCAGTGCGTCGCGAAACGCCTCGAGCACGTTCGCGGCGTCGTCGGCTCGCGGGTCGTCCGTCTCGGCGAGTTCGTCCAGCGCGCTGTCGAAGGTTCGCTCCGAGCAGGCGCGGCTGGCGTGGTCGCGCGCGGCGTCCTCGACGTTGTGCGCCTCGTCGAAGACGGCGATGACGTCATCCGGATCGCGCCCGAGCCAGCGGAAGAACTGCTCGCGGATCATCGGGTCGAGCAGGTGGTGGTAGTTACAGACCACGAGGTCGACCCCCTCGAGGCCCTCCTTCAGCAGTTCGTAACCACAGAGCTCGCGCTCGTCGGCGTACTCGTAGATCTCGTCGGGCGTGCGGACGTCCTCGAACAGCCAGCCGAAGAACTCGTCGGTTGCCTCGGTATCGAGCAGGTTGTTGCGGTAGTGGTCACAGACGTTGGCCTCTCCCAGATCCTCGATCTGTTCCTCGAGGTTCTCGAGTTCGTCCATCACGGCCGCGCGAGCGTCCGCAGCGGACTCGCTGCCCGCCTGGCTCTCGGCCAATAGGTCGCGCTGGCGCCGCTCGAGCTGGGCGTGGTCGCTCTCGGCCTCGACGAGCGCGCGGGTGTTGTCCCGCAGGGTCTGGCACTCCTCGTAGCCGACGTCGATGTGACACATCGAGGACTTTCCCTTGAAGACCACCGCGCGGGTGGACTCCTCGCGAGTGATCGCCCGGGCCTCGGCGACGAACTGGCGCATCTGCTGGTGGACGTTCGTCGTGATGACGACCGTCTTGTCCTGCTCGCGAGCCACCTCGAGAGCGGGCACGAGCGCCGAGAGGGTCTTGCCGGTCCCGCAGGCGCCCTCGAAGAGGACGTTCTGCCCACGCACGAGGGTGTTGTAGATGCGGTCCATTGCCTCGCGCTGGTTCTCGTAGGGCTCCTCGTACGGGAAAAAGCGCAGGTACTCGCCCACTCCTGGCACGAGTGATGATTGGGCACTCATCCGATAAAAGGGTTCGTCTCGCCCGTGAGTTCGTTCGGTCGAGCAGTCCAATCGGTTCGAGTGCAGTTAGTGGACTCGAGCGCGGTCAGGGTAACACGAGTTCGGTCAGCCCGACTCGAGTACGGTCAGGGTGACACGAGTCCAGTCAGGACGATTCGGGCCCAGTCAGGCCGACCCGGGTCCCGCCATCTCGGGTTCGATGTAGACGCGCTGGATCTGACCGTCGTGTTCGCGCAGGGCGTCCTCGATGTCGGTAATCCGGTCGTCGATGGTTTCCGTATCGAGAGTCGGATCGAACGCGACGTCGGCGGTGACCAGCAGTTCCTCGGGACCGAAGTAGACCGTACGGAAGTCGACCAGACTGACGACACCGTCCCAGCCAGCGACGATGTCGCGAAGTTCGTCCTCGTCGGGTTCGGGGAGGCTCTCGCCGAGGATGAGCCGCTTGTTCTCCCAGGCCAGCGCGACCGCGAATCCCATGAGCAAGATACCGATGACGAGAGCCGCGCCCGCGTCGTAGATCGGGTTCTCGAACGTTCTCGAGAGGTAGATCCCGAAGAGGGCGATGCCGGCGCCGGCGAGGGCGATGGCATCCTCGGTGAGAGCAGTCAGCGTCGTCACGTCGCTGGTCTTGCGGAAGGCCTCACGTAAGGTTTCCCAGCCGTGTTCGTCCATCTGGGCGGTGATGCCCTGGTAGGCCTTCCAGAGTGCGTAGGTCTCGAAGACGATCGCCCCGACCAGGACCGCGTAGTTGACGTAGATGGGGTCGACCGAGGCGCCGAGTATCGGTACGGGTTCGCTCGCCCGGTGGACCTCGCCCGCCCGCAGCGCCTGGTAGCCGTGTTTCGCGCTCTCCCAGCCGGCGATGCCGAAGAGCATGATGCTCACGAGAAAGCTGTAGAAGAACTGCGCCTTGCCGTGGCCGAACGGGTGCGACCGGTTCGCTTCCTGGGCGCCGTAGCGGATGCCGATCAGCAAGAAGACCTGGTTTCCGGTGTCGGAAATCGAGTGATAGGTCTCCGAGAGCATCGCGGGGCTCCCAGTGAGCGTGAAGCCGATGAATTTGAGGACGGCGATCGCCCCGTTCGCGAACAGCGCGGCGAGCACGACTTTAGTGCTACTGGCCATCGGTTCCTCCTTCGAGACAGGTCACCAAAGAAGTATGCCAGTCGAATCGAGTCGAGCGGTTTCGAACGCCCGTCACCGGGACGCTCCTTCGAGCCACGTCCCGAAAATGGACAGACACTTTTATCCGCCCGTTGCCCCGAGAGAGCACAATGGGAATCGGGAACACACGGGTTGCGGTCGTCGCCGCGTTCGTCGCGCTGATCGTCCTCTCGGGGACCGTCGCTGGGACCGTCGGCGCGGTCGCCCCCGCTGCGGACGCCAACGGGATCGACGGAACGACGCTCGAAGGGGAGACGGCGAGCGAGGCAGTACTCGAGGGACCAACGGCGAACAGGACGTCACTCGAGGGGCAGACGGCCTTGACCCTCGATCTCGCCCAGGACGACGGCGACCTCGTCCAGGCGTGCGCCGCGGATCCGCCGGAAGACTTCGATGCACCCGCGGGCGGAAACGACACCGTCGGCTGGTTCGACGGTTACTGGTACAACCAGCCACTCGAGGTCGACGCCTCTGACGGCCTGACCCAGGTTGAACTCGAGAAGGTCAGCGCCCGGACGGCCGCTCGAATCGAGGCGCTCCGGTGTCTCTCCTTCGAGACGCTGCCGCCGGTCGAAATCGTCGACCGCGAGACGTTCGCCGAGGAGAGCGCCGGCCAGTACGAGGACGTCGACCAGCGAACCCGGCAGTTCGACAACGCCCAGTTCGAGACCCTGCTGCTCATCGGCAGCGACGAAGACGCGGTCGACGTGCGCCAGGCGGACCGGAGCGCGACCGTCGGCGGCTACTACGACTACGTGAACGACGAGATCGTGGTGATCTCCGAGAACAGCGAGCAACTGCAACTCGACGAGGCCATCCTGGCCCACGAACTCGGCCACGCCCTCCAAGACCAGCACTTCCCGCTCGAGGAGTACGTCCGCAACACGACTGACCGCGACAACGCCATCCTGGGCGTCATCGAGGGCGACACCCACCGGATGGAACAACAGTACCTCGCGTACTGCGAGAACGACCAGTGGAACGAGCCCTGTATCCTCGACGACGGCGGCGACGGTGGCGAGGGTGAGCAGGGGCAGGTGCCGCCCAACTGGGGCCTGTACTTCATGCAGTTCCAGCCCTACAGCGACGGCCCCTCGTTTGTCCAGTCGGTGTACGACGAGGGCGGCTGGGACGCCGTCAACGCCCTCTACGACGACATGCCGGACTCCGCCGTCGAGGTGATCTATCCCGAGCGCTACGGCGAGTTCGACGCGAACGACCTCGAGGTATCCGACCGCTCGAGCGACGACTGGGAGCGACTCACGTTCGAGGAGGGGCCGAACTACAACGTGATCGGCCAGGCGGGGCTCTCGGCGATGTTCATGGACACGACCTACGATCCGGCCGTGTCCCCGGTCGTCCCCATGGAGTCGATGCTGAACCTCGACGGGAACGGCGACATCGACACCACCGATCCCCTGAACTACGACCTCGAGCCCACGAACGGCTGGCAGGGCGACAAACTGTACGCCTACGAGAACGGTGAGGGCGAGACGGCGACCGTCTGGGCCCTGGAGTGGGAAGACGCCGACGAGGCCGCCACCTTCGTCGAGACCTACGAGCGACTGATCGAGGTCCGGGGCGGCGAGCGCGTCGACGGCACCGCCCACACCTACACGTTCGACGACGGCTCCGAGTTCGACATGGCGCTGACGATCTACCCCGAGGACGAGCGACTATGGATCGTCACCGCCCCCACCGTCGACGACCTGACGGCCGTCCACGGCGACGTCGAGGTGCTCGAGGACGGCGAGAGCCCGCTCGTGGACGGCGACAGCGAGACCGGCGACTCGAACGACTCGAACGGCTCCGAGAGCGACGCGGACGGTGACGACTCGAGCGACGATGAGTCGACCGACGACAGCATTCCCGGATTCGGGATCGGTGCCGCCGTGAGCGCCCTGCTCCTCTCGTTCGCAGGCCTGGCCCGCGTCCGTCGGAATCGATAGGAACGCCTTACTCGCTGGCTCCCCTCGAAAGACCAAATGCGAACGCGCGGCCACCTCGTTCTCGTTACCATCACCCTCTTCGTCGTCCTCGCCGGCTGTGCGGCCCCCTTGACGACGCCGAGCGACGCGCCCGCCTCCGCCGATCGGGATCTGGGAACGATCTACGGCTACAACGCGACGAGCACGCTCGAGGTCGACGACCCCGCCCGGCTGAGTCGGGACGAACTCGAGGCCGTCACCTACCGCGCGATGGCTCGCCTCGAGGAGCTTCGCGGCCTCCGGTACACCGAGGACGTCGAGGTCGAGGTGTGGTCCCGCGAGGAACTTCGCGAGTGGTACGGCGAGAGCGAGCCCGCCGACGCGTTCACGAACGAACTCTGGCGCGCCGCGTTCGTCGTCGACGGCGAGACCGACGCCAACGAGGCGTTCGACTCGCTGTACGGCGATTCTGTGCTGGGCTTCTACGTCGACGGGCGAATCGTCGTCGTCACCGACGACCCCGACGCCGACCGCCTCCGAATCGACCGTACCACGCTCGTTCACGAACTCGCCCACGCCCTCCAGGACCAGCAGTTCGGCCTCGAGCGCCAGGGGACGACCATCGACGCACGCCGCGCGGAAAACGGGCTCATCGAAGGCGAAGCGGCGTTGCTCGCCCACCGCTACGAGCAGCGGTGTCGCGACGATTCGGCGTGGGAATGTCTCCCGGAAACGAACGACAGCGGTCTCGAGGGAGGCGATGGATCAGAGAGCGGTGACGAACCATCGAATGACGACGATGACGACGGTGATGGTACCAGCGAAACGAGCCAGCCGCTGAACGTCGGGCTCTACCTCTCGATTTATGCACCCTACGCCGAGGGACCGACGTTCGTCCAGTCGATCTACGACGCCGGTGGCTGGGACGCCGTCGACGCCGCCTTCGCCGATCGCCCGACGAGCACCAGCCAGCTCGTCCACCCCGAGCGCTACCCCGACGGCCGGCCGGTCGACGTCGCGGTGGACGACCGATCGAGCCCCGCGTGGTCGCCAATCACCGACGACAACGGCGACATTCGAACCGAGACCGTCGGCGAGGCGACCCTCTTCGGGGCGCTGTGGGCCAACGGGGCTCTGGATCACTCGCTGCTCGACGAGGAACGCGAGTTGTCGCCGTACAACTACTCACATCCCGCCACCGCGGGGTGGGCCGGCGATACGTTCGTCGCCTACGAGGCAACAGACGACGGCTCGACCGAGGACGGGGACGGCGATGGCGACGACGAGGACGGAGACGGAGCCACCGGCCACGTCTGGGCCCTCGAGTTCCGCACGCCGGCGGACGCCGACCGCTTCGCCAGCGCTTACGAGCGCCTGCTCGAGAACCGGGGTGCCGAGGACGTCGACGCCGAGAGCACGACGTACCGAATCGATGACGACGAACCCTTCGCCGGGGCCTATCGGCTCGTCGTCGACGGAAGCCGCGTCGAACTCGTCGGTGCGCCGACGGTCGAGGGGCTCGAGGGGATTCGCCCGCTCGAAAAATCGCAGGCGACGACGTCGATAGCCATGGGTGGAAACGCGCTCGAGGTGCCGGCAGCGGTCGGGACGGTTTCGGCCCGAGTTTGAGTCTGAGACTGATCCCGAATCCGCCCGGACCGGCGGTTCAGCCTGGAAAAGAACCAGCTAGTGCGCCCCGCGCTCGCTCCGGAGCCACGCCTTGATGAGTTCGTTCACGTTGTGAAAGATAATGGCGACGGTGAGCAGTGTCGTCGTCAGGTAGATCACGAAGCCGGGTGGCCCGCCGACGGTAGCACCGAGAATGCCGCCGGTGATGCCGACGACGGTGAGTTCGATCCATGTCAGGAGCACTCGAGAGCCCAGCCGTGGTGGTGACGACTCGAGCGCTCGCGACTCCGATTCCGGTCGGCTGTCAGGACGGTCGCTCGATCGTCGATCGTTGTGACCCCTCCTCATCAGTAGGATTCACCCGCTTCGATCGGTCCGCTGAACGTGGAGTAGAGGACGACGAAGTAGACGAAGATCAGCGGGAGCAAGATCGCCGCCCCGATCGACATGAGGTTGAGCGGGAGCGTCGAGACGATGGCCGACTCGACCGTCAGGCTGCCAGCCCGGTCGATTTCCGGATACATCAGGCCAGCGACGATGCCGACCAGGGCGAAGACGAGCCCCGCGGCGGCGCCAAAGGCGAGGTAGTAGCGGTCCTCCCGCGTCGCCAGCGCGTACACGCCGGCGAGGGCGAGCGTCACGACGACGAGCGCGACCACCGGCGCGGAGAACAGGCCTGGTCGGAGGTCGGGCGCCGCGGCGTAGACGGAGCCAATCGTCGCCACGATCAGGACGAGGTACGCGCCGAGCGCTCGGTAGCCGTCAGTCCGGAGGTCGTCGCGCAGGTCTCCTCGCGTCTTCAGCCGGAGGAACGCCGCACCGTCGACGACGGTCAGCGCGACGAGGGCGAGTCCGACGATAATCCCCGGCAGCGTGACGATCGTCGTCGCACCCAGCAGCCAGTTCGCCGTAAACATCCCCAGGAAGAACGGCGCCGTGAGGCTGCCGACGACGAACGCCCGCCCCCACCAGGTCTGCCACGTCTCGTCGTGGCGCTGTTCGTACATCTCGGGGGAGAGTCCGCGAACGATGAGCGCGCCCAGGATAGCGAACATCAGGAGGTAGTGGCGGCTGAACAGGTTGGCGTAGACGGACGGGAACGCCGCGAACATGGCCCCGCCGAACACGACGAGCCACACCTCGTTGCCGTCCCAGAACGGTCCGATCGCGGCGAGAAGCTGTTCGCGCTCCTCATCGTCCTCCCGCGTCGCGAACAGCGCGCCGGCGCCGAAGTCGAACCCGTCGAGAAACAGGAACGTCCCGAGGATGAAAAACAGGAGGCCGAACCAGAGGTCCGCGAGTGGGAGTCCGAACAGCGGTTCAGCCGCGAGCGCGTCGACGTCAGTCATCGACGCTCACCTCGGATGTCGGCGTCTCGGGCGCGTCTCGAGCGGCGGATCCGTCGACGTCCGGCGGCCCGGCGCGAACGATCCTGGCGACGACGTACGCGTAGAGCGTGAGCAAGCCGAGGTAGACGACGGCGAACCCGGCGAGCGTCAGCGTCGCTTCGGCCCCAGTAAGTCCCGGCGAGACGCCGTCGCTCGTTCGCATGACGTCCTGGATGACCCAGGGCTGGCGGCCGACCTCGGTGACGATCCAGCCCAGTTCGACCGCGACGATCCCGAGCGGCGCCGAGAGCATCAACGCTTTGTGGAGCAGGTCGTCCTCGAGGAGTTCGCCGCGCCACCAGCGGTAGCCGCCCCAGACGGCCAGCAGGATGAACCAGAAACCGAGCGCGACCATGATACGAAACGCCCAGAAGACGATCGCGACGGGCGGTTGGGGACCGTCGAACTCCTCGAGGCCCTGAATCGTCGCCTGCGGGTCGCCACCGCTGGCGAGCCACGACGCCCCGCCCGGGATGCCGATGCCGAACACGCTCTTCGCGCGCGGATCGAGCAGGTCAGTGAGACTCGTCGGGAACGCGACGAGGTACTCGGGGACGTAGGTGTCGGTCTCCCAGACGGCCTCCATCGCGGCGAACTTCTGGGGCTGGGTCTCGAAGACGTGGCGGGCGTAGAGGTCGCCGTGGATCACCTGCAGCGGCGCGGTGACGATCAGTGCGATCAGGCCAAACTTGAGCGTCGTCTCCCAGAACTCGACGTTCTCGACGGGGTAGTCCCACACGTGATGGCGAAAGACGAAGTACGCCCCGAGGCCGGCCATGAACAGCGCGACCGACTCCACCGCCGCGTTTTGCATGTGAACGAACATCCACGGGAACCGGGGGTTGGCGTAGGCGGCGATCGGGTCGACTAGGGTGACGATCACCTGGTCGTTCTCCGTGACCAGTTCGTAGCCCCGCGGCGTCTGCATCCAGGAGTTCGCGATCAGAATCCAGACGGCAGACAGCCACGTCCCGAGGCCGACGGCCACCGCCGAGACCATGTACAGCGCGTCACCGACTCGCTCGCGGCCGAAGACGAAGACGCCGAGGAACGTCGCTTCGAGCATGAACGCCATCATTCCCTCGAGCGCGAGCGGGCCGCCGAACAGTTCGCCGGCGGTCGTCGAGAACGCCGCGAAGTTGGTGCCGAACTCGAACTCGAGGACGATTCCCGTCACTGTCCCGACGACGAAACTCACGGCGAAGATCTTCGTCCAGAACCGGCGCAACTGCTCGTAGATGGCCTCGCCGGTTCGAATGTCCTTCCACGTGAAGTAGACGAGAAATGGCGCGAGGCCCATACTCATCACGGGAAAGATGATGTGGACGATGGTCGTGAGGGCGAACTGGAGCCGACTCGCGAGGACCGGGTCGATCATCGCGGGACGTACCCGTCGTCACTGTCCGGTTCGTCGCACACTACGACCGAGCCGTCGGCCGGGTGTAAAACCGAGCCCATTGGTGGAGATATGGGCAACGTCCCCCTATCGTTTGTGGTCGGAACATCGTGCGTCTTACAGGAAGGAAACGAGCGCCGGGATGGAGGCGTCGGCGGGGCTGCGTGAAGACCCCACACTAGCCGGCGGCGAAGTTTATAACCGAGCGGGACATAGGACCGCTCGACCGAATGGAAGAGAGTATTTCGGGATTCAAAGTCCGTGGTGACTGGGGCGACGTCGTCGAGCACGGCGAGCGAATCACCCAGGCGCTCCGCGAAACGGGCGTCGACGATCCCGACCTCGACGCTGGCGTGCGGTTCGCGCGCGCGTTCAACGAATGGGACGAGTGGCGACCCAAGGCCCACGAGCGCCTCGAGACCGAGGTCAGCGAGAAGACGGCTGAGCAGGCCAGCGTCGAGGAGGGCAAGGGCGAAAAGGCGGGCAAAAATCCCGACGAGGACCTGAAAACGGCCGGCGAGAAGCTGTCCGCCTCCTACGAGGCCCTCGAGGCCGACGAGGCCGACGAGGCCGTCGATAGCTGGCGGGAGTCAGTCGATTACGTCGCGCGCGCAGCCGACACCGCCGGTCGAAAGGCGATTCGACGGGTCGAGGACACCGTCTACCAGAAGGTGATGACCCAGCTCGCGCCGTACTACTTCGACAACGAACTCGTCAGTGCGAACATCCAGCAGAGTGGCCGGGGCAATGCCGATCGGTTCGTCTTCGAGGTGAACGTCAACGACGACGTCCTCAAGTCTGACGTCTCGGAGCGACTCGCCGAGTACGAGGACGAGGTCGACCGCTGGCACGTCGAAACCGAGAAGGACACGGAACGAGCCGAGGCCGTCGAGGGCGTCGAGCCGCCACCGGAGCCCAGCGACGGGTCGCGGTCGACGACGAACTGACGGCGGCGCATTCCCTCCCCTCCACCATCCGGCAATTATCCGATAAGTAGCGATCGCTGACCGACCACGAGGTGCCCACGAACGGCCTCGAGCCGCGTCCGGCGACGCCGCTGGGTCGGCACACACTTGTACCGGTTGGCCGAATAGCGAACGAATGGTCGAGATCGCGACCCTCCTGACCTTCGCCCTCGCCGCCCTCGCTAGCCTCTTCATGGCCTGGGCGATCGGTGCTGGCTCGAGCGGCTCCACCCCGTTCGCCCCGGCCGTTGGTGCGAACGCCATCTCGGTGATGCGCGCGGGATTTCTGGTCGGAATACTCGGGTTCGCCGGTGCCGTCTTGCAGGGAGCGAACGTCTCCGAGGCGGTCGGTGCGGAACTCATCGACGGCGTCGTCCTCTCGCCGGCCGCCGCGACCATCGGGCTGTCGATCGCCGCCGTCCTGGTCGCCATTGGCGTCTTCGCGGGCTACCCAATAGCGACGGCGTTCACGGTGACGGGATCGATCATCGGCGTCGGTCTCGCGATGGGCGGGGCGCCGGCCTGGCCCAAATATCAGGAGATCGCCGCGCTGTGGCTGCTCACGCCCTTCGTCGGCGGCGGGATCGCGTACCTGATCGCCCGATTGCTCCGGGACGAACCCGTCTCCGAGCGAACGCTCATCGTCGGTCTCGCCGGCGTCGTCGGTGTTCTCCTCGCGAACATCGAGTTCGCCGCCCTCGGTGGGGCTGGCGAGAGCGCGTCGCTGGCGCTCGCAGCGGGTGACGCCGTTCCCGGCCCCGCGCTCGCCGGACCCATTGCCGTGACTGCCCTCGTCGCTCTCTTCTGGGCGCTCCTCTTCTGGATCGACACGCGCGAGGCGATCGAACGCGGCGAGCGACACTTCCTGCTCGTCCTCGGGGGACTGGTCGCATTTTCGGCGGGCGGCAGTCAGGTCGGCCTCGCCATCGGCCCCCTGCTCCCCCTCTCGGGCGACCTCGAGATTCCCCTCACGGCGCTGCTGGTCGGGGGCGGCGTCGGCCTCCTAGTCGGCTCCTGGACGGGCGCTCCGCGGATGATCAAGGCGATTTCGCAGGACTACTCCTCGCTCGGGCCCCGCCGGTCGATCGCCGCGCTCATCCCCTCGTTCGCCATCGCCCAGACGGCCGTGCTCTACGGCATCCCCGTCTCGTTCAACGAGATTATCGTCAGCGCCATCATCGGCAGTGGCTACGCCGCCTCGAGCGCCGACGGTGGCGGGGTGAGCGCCCGAAAGATGGGATTGACCGTGCTGGCGTGGGTGCTCTCGCTGGCCGGGTCGATCGTCCTCTCGTACGCGGGCTTTCGACTCGTCGACTGGGTCATCCTGTAACCGGCCGCGGATCGAACGGATTTTGGTCGCCCGGGCCCGACGTCGAGTATGGCAGACGCCCAGCCGATCCAGTGGCGGCGGGACGCGACGACCTCGCGCGCGGTGCGAGCGCTCTGGGCGTTCGGCGTCGGGACGTTCTTCGCCGTCATCTCGATCGTCGCCGTCTGGCGGGTATTCGACCTGCTCGGACAGGCCGGGTCGACCATCCTGTCGACGACCGTCGCCGGTACCGGATTCGAGCTGACGAGCGCACAGGCCGTCCTCGTCGCCGCCCTCCTCGGCGTCGCCGCGTCGATTCTCGCCCTCGCCGCCAGCACCCACACGCAGGCTCACCTCGAGCGACTCTCCGCAGGCCTCCCGCTTCCGGTGTCGACCTCCGACGAGCGTGGCCTCCAGCGAGCGATGGACGCGGCCCTCGGCACGCTCGCCATGGTCGGCGTCGTCGGCGCGTTGATGCTCGCCGGCCGTCTCGTCTCCCAGGGCGACGTACTCGCCGTCGGGGCCGGCCCGTTCACGTTTCTCGCCGCGTTCACGCTCCCGCTCGCACTGATCGCACTCGTCGGCTCCTCATTCCTGCGCTCCGTGGGGACCATCGACGCCGACGAGGGCGTTATCTACCTCCACGACCCCGAAGAACGGATCGCCCTCGAGCACCTCGAGGGTGCGTCCGTGCGAACAGTAGGTGACACCGCGATCGTCACCCTCGAGTACGCTACCCCCGGCGGCCAGTACGTGCCCGGCCCGCGGCGACTGGTCGTTCCGCCGGTCGTGGCGCGGGAACTCGAGGGGCTGGTCGGGCGGTCACGGTAGCGCGAGATCGTTTCGGTGTTCGGGCGTCTCTCCTCAACGTCCCGGCGCTCGAGTGGGACTCGTCATTTTGGCGTTCGAGTGCGCCTCCGCACGACGCTCGAGTGTGCCTCCCCACGTTTCGGCGTTCGAATCTGCTTCCCCACGACAGAACAGGCCGCTTCGCGGGTCGGGTCCGTCGGTCGGACCGGTCACTCGTCTTCGATTGGTACGCTCTCGTCCGTGTCCGCGTCTCCGTTCTCGTTCCCATTTCCGTTTCTGTCGTCGCCGTCACTGTCGTCGCGAGGCGTACCCTCGTCCCCTTCCACATCGACCGTTTCTCCGTCCTCTTCGAGGCCCAGTTTCTCGAGTCGGGCCTTCATGATCCGGGTGTTTTCGACCTCTTCGACGGTAATCTCGACGCCGCCGTCGTCGTCGTACATGATGGTTTCGCCCTCCTCGACCAGTCGCCCGGCACGGTTGAAGATGAACCCCGCGATGGTCTCGAACTCCTCGCCCTCCGGGAGTTCGATGCCGAGGGCCTCGTTGACCTCCTCGATGTTGACCTCGCCGCGGACGACGACGGTGTCCTCGTCGACCTCCTCGACCGGCTCCTCCTCGCCACCCTCGAGGATCTCGCCGACGATCTCTTCGACCATGTCCTCCATCGTCACCAGTCCCTCGGTGGTGCCGAACTCGTCGATGACGATGGCCATGTGCATCCGGTTTTCGCGCATCTCGCCCAGCAGTTCGTCGACGTTCTTCGACTCCGGGACGTGCAACGTCGGGCGAATAACGTCGTCCATCGTGAGGTCCGTCGACTCGCCGTAGTTCAGATCCCGGACGAGGTCCCGGATGTGAACGACGCCCTGAACGTTGTCTAGGCTGCCCTCGTAGACCGGGATCCGGGCGTGGCCGCTCTGGATGCTGGTCTCGATGGCCTCGTCGATGCCGGCGTCTCGCGGTACAGCCGTCATGTCGAGTCGGGGCGTCATCACCTCCTTGACGATGGTGTTGTTGAACCGGAAGATGCGAGTGAGCATCTCGTGTTCTTCCTCCTCTAAGACGCCCTCGCGCTCGCCAGATTCGATCATCTCCTGAATCTCGTCGCGGGTGACGTAGGGCGTCTCGATGGCGCCGGTCGCCGAGCCGGTCAGGCGGTTGATCTGGCGGGTGAGGTAATCGAAGAGGACGACGAGCGGATAGAGCAGGTACTCGGTCGCCTTGAGCGGTTTCGCCGTTCGAACGGACCAGGTCTCGGTGTGCTCGACAGCGTAGGACTTGGGGGCGCTTTCCCCGAACAGGAGGACGATGGCAGTGATACCGAACGTCGCGATCAACACGCCCACGAGGCCACCGAAGTGGATGGACAGGACGGCCGTCGCGATAGAGGACATGGCGATATTGGCCACGTTGTTGCCGACCAGAATAGTTACGAGCAACCGATGCGGGTCCGATTTGAGCGCCTGGACGCGCTCTGCGCCGGGAACGCCCTCCTCGACCATCCCCTCGACGCGGTGTTTCGGCAGGGAGAACATCGCGATCTCTGAGGAGGAGAAGAAGGCGGAGAGCCCGATGAGCAAGATCACGGTGACCGCACCGAGGATCGTCACGATCGATTCGTCCATCTCCAGCCCCAGTCCTGGGACCGTGTACGCGAACACGACCGCTTCGAACAGCGAATACACCATTAACTCCCTGTCTGTTATCACCGGACTGATTAACGTTTTACCCTTTTGAGCCCCGACACCGTTTTTGCACTCGTCTCCCAATCGGGAGTTATGTCAGCACCGACCGACTCGCCGCGGACGCTGTACCGACTGCAAGGGTGTCCCTACTGCGAGCGAGTCGTCTCGCGGCTCCAGGCGTACGGCCTCGAGTACCGATCGCGCTTCGTCGAACCGATGCACTCGCACCGGAACGCGGTCAAGCGCGAGGCCGGGGTCCGGTCGGTTCCCGTCCTCATCGACGAGGAAACCGGGGTCACGATGGCCGAGAGTGCGAACATCGTCGACTACCTGGATTCGGTTTACGGCGACGGCGCTGCAGGTGCTGCGGGCGCTGCGGGAGACCGGGGTGACGACTAGTGGTCGACTTCGACGTCGTCGACCTCGGGCCGACCGATCACCCCGAAACGGGAACGACGGCGCCGGAGTTCACCCGACCGCTCGTCTCGAGGGAGTTCTGGGAGGATCGGTCGCTGGCCGACCTCGCGGCCGCCGAGGACGGCAACGGCCTTATCCTAGTGTTCACCCCCATGATCGGCTCGTTCGTCGCCCAGTACGTCTGGACGGAACTCGCCGAACGAGGCTGGAACGAGCGCGCCCGCGTCGTCGGCGTCTCCACCGCAAATCCCTACGGCGTCGCTTCCTTTCTCAGGGAGCGCGACCTGCCGTTCGAAATCGTCGCCGATCCGGGCAACGACGTCGCCGAAGACTACGGAATCGCCCACGACCTGGACGGCATGGCTGGCCTCAGCGAGCCGCGAGTCGCCTTCTTCGCCGTGGACGCGGGCCTGACGGTGACGGGGTCGTGGGTCGCCACCGAGTGGCCGGAGTTCCCCGACTACGACGCGCTCGAGGAGACGCTTGGGCTCGAGTAGCCGACAGGCGTCTTAGAAACCGGGCTGGCACGAACGCTCGAGCGTCCGCTCCTGCTCCTGTTTCTGCTCCTGCACCCGCTCACCGCGAGTCGAGACCCGGATAGTCCACGATGATCCCGTCGACACCGACCGCTCGTAACTGGTCGAACTGGACCCAGGTGTCGACCGTCCAGACGTTGATCGCTCGTCCCTCGTCGCGAGCGACATCGAGCAGGTCGACTGTCGGCGCTTCCGAGACGCCGGCGTACGGTTCCGTCGAGAGCGCCGTCCCGGCAACCGCGTTTCGCGGCGGATGGATCGCCTCGCTGTCGTACTCGCGAGCGATCCCGAGCCCCGTCTCGAGGTCGTCCGCAACGAGCGTTCCGATGGGATACTCGGGTGCGACGTTCCGGGTAGCCGCGAGCGCGCCAGCACAGAACGACGAGAAGAGCACATCGCCGTCGAAGCTGTCACAGACATCGACGACGCGCTCGACGAACGGCTCCCAGATCTCCCGGCGTTCGGCGCGCACACTCGGTGACAGCGACTCCCCCGGACGGATCGACGGCGTCCCCGGATTCTTGAGTTCGACGTTGACGCCGACGCCGGGGTCGACGACCTCGAGGAACGTCTCGAGCGTCGGGACCGTCTCATCTGTCCCCAGAATCCGGGCGTTCGAGAGGTCCTCGAGGCTAGTCTCCCACACCAGCCCCTCGGAATCGGTGAGCGGACGCCCGTCGCGGGTTCCCTCGAGTCGATCGTCGTGAATCACGACCGGCGTCCCGCAGGCGGCGGGCTGGACGTCGATCTCGATCATGTCCGTCGAGGGGTGCTCGCTGGCGACTCGAGCCGCCTCGATCGTGTTCTCGGGGGTGATTCCGGCGAATCCGCGGTGGGCGATGACCGCTGGCTCGGGCATGGCTGGCAGGATGGCCGGCGGTGAGTTGTAGGTTCCGAGTCCGAACTACTCGCGAAGCGTCACCAGCGTCGCTGCCGCCTCGTGGGCCGCCTCGAGACACGCCTTCGCGTACCGCGGATCGTCGGCCTCAGCGGCCGCCCGCGAGAATCGCTCGAGCGCAGTCACGAGCGCGTCGGTTCCGGCCTCGAGGTCGCTGCCGACGTTGACACTCGACCCGGAGCTAGAACCGCTCGATGGAACGGCCGACGGCGCTCGGCTGGTTCCGGGGGTGTCGGGGGTATCGGGAGCATCAGCGGGCCCGGAGGTATCGGACGTCTCTCGAGGGGTCCCCGATCCCGGCCCCTCGTTCACCGTACTGGACGTGGCGCGGGTTTCGGGCGTCGCCGCCAATCGGTCTACGTCGGCGTCGGCAGCACCGACGCTCGAGGCCGCGTGCTCGGGGTCGTTCGCGGCTTCCGTCTCCTCAGCAGGTGCCTCGCTCTCGCTCGAGGGGTGCTCGTCCACTCTCGTCCCCCTGGACGACCCCCCTGCCGTAGCGGGATCCTCGTCGCCAGCACCGTCGTCGACCGACGCCTCGACGCCCTCCGGTCCGCCGTGGCAGCTCGGGCAGAAGGTCGTCCCCTGGTAGCGAAAGAGGGGGTCGCCGCAGACGTCACAGTGGGTGTTGGTCATCGTCGCTCCCTTGAGCAGGAGGTCGCTCATCCGCTGGGTCGCCTCGCGGTCGGCCTCGTCGCGCTCGTACTTCTTTCGAAGCTTCTCGCGTTCGGCTTCCTTGTCGAAGTCGCTCATATCCGGTGTATGGGGGGCAAACGTCGAAAAAGCTACGGACTGACGCGGGCTGGCACCGGACTCGAGGCTGGCTCTGCCTGCCCACTCACTCGACCCGGCGATACATTCCCTTCGAGGCCGGACGGGTTTCCTCGAAACCGAATCGCTCGTAGAACCCGTCGATATCGGCCATCAGGTTGACGTAAGCCGACTCGGGTGCCGTCTCCTCAATGTAGGCCCACAGTCGGTCCATGATGTGTGTGCCGAGTCCCCGTCCCTGGTGGTCCGGGTGGACGGCCATGTCTGAAATGTGATAAACCGCCCCGTCGTCGCCAACGATGCGTCCCATGCCGACTGGTTCGCCCGAGGGGTCGTGGATCACGTGCACCGCGAACACCGAATTCGGGAGTCCGCGCTCGACCGCCTCGAGCGACCGCGGGGCCATGTCCGCGGCTTCCCGGAGGGCGACGAACGCTTCGGGGCTCGGCGGCCGGGGGACGAGGGTGTACGGCCCCGGGAGGTCGGCTTCGACTCCCTCGGGCCCTTCGTCCCTCTCGACTCCTTCGGCCGCCGAGTCAGTCGTCTCGCCGAGCACCGCTCGTTCGACGGCGTCGACGGCCGCCTTCGGCGACTCGACGGTCTCGAGGCCAGGAACGTCGTGGGTCTCCAGTCCCACGACCGGGCGACCGTATACGAGGGCGAAACCGATCTCCGAGAGGGTTCCGGGGCCGCCAGAGAGCGCGACAACCGCGTCCCCGTTCAGCGGAACGAGCGCGTTCCGGGCGTGACCCATTCCAGTCGCGATCACCGTCTCGACGTGCGGATTTGCGTCCGCGCGCTCGCTCGAGGGCAGGATGCCAATCGTCTCGCCGCCGGCCTTGCGTGCCCCGCGGCAGACTGCCTCCATCGTCCCGCCCCGGCCGCCGCAGACGACCGTGTGCCCGCGTCGGCCCAGTTCGCGACCGACCACGGCCGCTCGCTCGGTCTCCTCGTCCGTGATCGACCCGCCGCCGACGACGCTGACGCGCATGCTCGAGGGAGGGGTTCGAGCGACCAAGGCTGGTTCGGTTCCCGTCGAGACGGGTGACTCGATCGCGTCCACCTACGGATCGTCTTATCGCCCGGACCGTGCTGCGAACCCGTCTTTCCGACGGATTTAACGCCCTGGCAGGAGACGGTGAACGTGGTATGACAAAAGTGAGCGTGGTCGGCGCGGCCGGCACCGTCGGGGCCGCGGCGGGCTACAACATCGCACTGCGCGGGATCGCTGACGAACTCGTCTTCGTCGATATTCCGGACAAGGAAGACGACACGGTCGGCCAGGCGGCCGACGTCAACCACGGCGTCGCCTACGACTCGAACACGGTCGTCCGCCAGGGTGGTTACGAGGACACCGCAGGGTCGGACGTCGTCGTCATCACGGCCGGGATTCCGCGCCAACCGGGCCAGACCCGGATCGACCTCGCAGGGGACAACGCCCCGATCATGGAGGACATCGGCTCCTCGCTCGCCGAGCACAACGACGACTTCGTGACGATCACCACCTCGAACCCGGTCGACCTGCTGAACCGGCACCTCTACGAGACGGGTGACCGACGCCGGGAGCAGGTGATCGGCTTCGGCGGCCGCCTCGACTCTGCCCGGTTCCGGTACGTCCTCTCCCAGCGCTACGACGTCCCCGTCCAGAACGTCCAGGCGACGATTCTCGGCGAACACGGCGACGCGCAGGTTCCCGTGTTTTCGAAAGTACGCGTCGACGGCGAGGACCGCACCTTCGACGACGACGAGAAGGAGGAGATCCTGAACGAACTCCAGACCTCCGCGATGAACGTCATCGAGAAGAAAGGCGCCACCGAGTGGGGTCCCGCCGCCGGCGTCGCCCACATGGTCGAGGCCGTCCTCCGTGACACCGGCGAAGTGCTGCCCGCCAGCGTCGTCCTCGAGGGCGAGTTCGGCCACGAAGACACCGCCTTCGGCGTCCCCGTGAAGCTCGGCTCGAACGGCGTCGAAGAGATCGTCGAGTGGGACCTCTCGGCCTACGAGCGCGAACAGCTGGGGGAGGCTGCCGAGAAGCTCACCGATCAGTACGGGAAGGTCGCCTGAAACGGGCTCGAATCGCGTTCTGACGGCGAATCTCGAGTTTGGATTAGATAGCTGATAGCGACAGGAGTGGAATCCGACTCGAGGAGCGAAAGAAGGGAACGATCAGCGTCTCCGCGAGAGCCGAACTAGCCGTCCTCGAGAAATCGCAACTGGCGTCTCAGAACGGGCCGCCGCCACCCATCCCGCCCATTCCGCCGCCGCCCTGCTGTTGCATCTGCTGCATCATCCGCTGCATCTCCTTGTCCGATCCCATCCCCTGGAACTGCTTGAGGGTGCGTTCCATCATCTTGAACTGCTGGAGGAGTTCCCGAACGCTCTCCTCCGAGGTCCCGGAACCGCGAGCGATCCGGCGAATCTGGTCGGCACCGATCGCCCGCGGGTACTCCTTCTCGGCGTCGGTCATCGAGTCCATGATGACCTCGAACGTCCGCATCCGGTCCTGAGTGACGTCCATCGCGTCGTCGGGCAACTGGTCCTTGATCCCGCCGCCGAAGCCGGGAATCATGTCGAGCACCTGATCGAGGGGCCCCATGTTGTTCATCGCCTCCATCTGCTTTTGCATGTCGTTGAGGGTGAACTGCCCCTGGAGCATATCCTCGGGGTCCCAGTCGTCTTCCTCTTCGCCGGTATGCTCCATCGCGCGCTCGACGCGCTCGGCGAGCTGGGCGAGGTCGCCCATCCCCAGAAGTCGGGAGATGAACCCGTTGGGCTCGAAGCGCTCGATGTCCTGGACCTCCTCGCCGGTCCCGAGGAAGGCGATGGAGGAGTCGGTCTGATCGACCGCCGTCAGCGCGCCACCACCCTTCGCCGTCCCGTCGAGTTTGGTGATGACGACGCCGTCGATGCCCACGGACTCGTCGAACTGCTGGGCCTGGTCTTTCGCGCCCTGACCGATCGCCGCGTCGAGCACTAGCAGGCCGACATCGGGGTCGACCACGTCCTCGATGTCCTCGATCTCGTCGATCAGGTCGTCCTCCAGGGCGTGGCGACCCGCCGTGTCGACGATGTGGACGTCTGCCTCGCTCGTCGCCTCGAGGCCGTCGCGCGCGATCTGGACCGGGTCGTCGCCGTCGGGGTCGCCGTAGAAGTCGACCTCCGCGCGCCGGCACATCTCTTTGGCCTGTTCGTAGGCACCGGGCCGGAACGTGTCGGTCTGGATCACGGCGGGCCGGAGCCCCTTCGTCGAGAACCACCACGCCATCTTCGCGGACGTGGTCGTCTTCCCCGACCCCTGGAGCCCCGCCAGCAGGATGGTCTGTTCCTCGAGCGGGAGGTCAGTCGACTCGCCGATGAGATCGACCAGTTCCTCGTAGACGATGCGGAGGACGAAGTCGCGAGCGGGCGTCCCCGCGGGTGGCTCCTCCTCGAGCGCGCGGGTCTTGATGTTGTCCGAAAGCTCCATCACGAGGGAGACATCGACGTCGGCCGACAGCAGCGACCGCTGGATCTCCTTGACGACCTCCTCGACGTCCTCCTCGGAGATGCGCGACTTGCCGCGGAGTTTGTCGAGGGTGCCTCGGAGGGAACTTCCGAGATCGTCGAGTACCATTTGCATGCTGATAGGCGACGATGCGGTTAAAGTCTTGTCCGTTGACCCCAGTCACAGCGCCGCCAGTTCGTCAGGCGCACCAAAGACGTGAACCCGGTCGCCCGCGCGAATAGGTTCGCGACCTGCCGGGAACGAATGGAGGCCGCCGTCGCGTTCGATCACAAGAACGGTTCCCGGAACCCACTCGACGAACTCGCCCTCGAGATCGCCCCCGACCTCGACCGTTCGCGTCGAAATCATCTCCGGTGCACGCTGAATACGCCGAACCAGTTCTCGTCCGTCGCCGGGTTCCGCGGCCCGGATAGCGAGCCGGTAGCGGTGCTCGTCCTCGAGCTCCGCCGTCACACCGACCTCGGCGAAGACCGTCGCAGTCGGGCCATCGACCCCGCACAGGACGCCCGTCGCGACGAGGCGGCCGTCTTCGTCCCGGATCTCGAGCGGATCGCCGTCGCTCGCCGCGTCGGGAACGTCGCTGTCGATCGCGATCGCCTCCATCCCCGGCGGGATCGTCGGACTTCGGCCCGAGTGGAGACGACCGACGGCAAGCGAGTCGATCGACCCGTGCGGCCCCACCTCGAGTACCGTTCGGTCGACGTCGAAATCCGCCTCGAGTCGGTCGCGAAGCCGTCGCTCGAGCCCCGATTCCGAGAGGTCGCGAGGAACGGTCAGTCGTCGATCGGCCAGCCGGCGTTTCGTCCCCTCGGGGACGGGACGGTACCCCTCGAGGTCGCCAATCGTGTCGGGAAGCGTCAGCGAGGCGGTTACTCCCGCCGAACGGACGAGTCCCGCCGCGATACTATCACCCTCGACTCGGCGAATGTCGAACACCGCACAGGCGAGATGGTCGCCGACGGAACGGCCGCCAGCGGTGACGAGCAGGGTGCCCGCGAACACGCCGAGTAAGTAGCTGCTACTGGCGTACCCGACCAGCGGTGCCGGCTCGACGAACGCACCGCGGACGACCGCCTGGACGAGGAGGACGGACGCCGGGACGGCCGAGCCCGCGACGATCGCCGCGCCCGTCGACAGCGCCCGGCCCGTCGCCCAGCGAGTGACGAACGCGGCGCCCATCGCCACGACGCCGGCCAGGACGGCGAACCCGAGGACGGACAGCACCGCAGTGTGCGTCCACTGGGAGACCAGTGCGAGCGGCGCGCTCGAGGGGAAGGCGAGCGTCACTGGACCGCCTCCGCGAAACCCCCGGTTGGTGGGTTCGATTCGTTTCGACCGCACTGTCGAGACCGGTGATTGTCCTCATCGACCGCCGAGAGCGCCGACGGGGAGAGCGCGTTCACCCGGCGTTCGTCGCCCACGACGAACACCTCGTCGCACGGTGCGAGTGCCGAGCAATCGGGCTCGAACTGCCACGTCGCACCGTCGTCGCCCTCGAGACGTGCCGCGAACGGCCTGACGTCGTCTGCGGCGTCGAGTTCGGCGAGCAGGTCGGCGTCGAGGACCACCCGTCGAGCGCCGGTGCCCGCTCGCTCCAGGAGCGACCAGGTTTCGAACGCCTGGGAGCGTCCGTCCGGGACGACGACGAGACGTGCCCGGTCTGTCGCAAGGGCGTCTCCAGCGTCGCTCGTCCGAACGGCAACCGTCACGCTGGCGACGCCATCGGACGCCGTCGCGCGCGTCGATTCGAGTCCGTCGTCGAGGCAGGGTACGTCGACGACCGACCCGAGCACGGACGCCGATTCCGTCTCGACGCGCACCCGGTCACCCGCCGCGAGTCCGTCCGGGATGCGGGCCGTGAGAGACACGGCACGAAACCCCGGTCGAAGCCGATTCGAGACGCCATTTCTGGGTGATGCTGCGCCGACAGACGCCCGGCCGCGAGCGTCGATCGAAACGCGAACGGCCGTCAATTCGTAGGCCGTCCGCAACCGATCCTCGAGGCGCGACTCGAGCGCCGGAAGCGGTAGATCCGCCGGCAGTCGCCAGGAACCGGCCTCGAGTCGGCGGCGTCGCTGGCGGTCGAGCGGTGGGTAGCCCTCGAGGCCTGCGACGTTCATCGCGATGACGGTAACTTGCCCCGTCGCGTCGACGTCGTCGAGGGCGTCGCTCGAGAGTGTCGGTTCGCGGACGAGCGAGCGGGTCGTCCATCGCGGAACCGTCGCCGCGAATCGGTCGGCGACGGTCGCGGCGTAGACCCCCAGTACCACGGCGACGGTCGCCGAGAGGACGAGCCTGAAACCGCCGCCACCGGCCGCCTCGAGGAGGTCCAGGTGCCAGGAGACGGCGAGCGTAGCGAGGAAAGCGGTTACGACGACCGCCGCTCGCGAGAGCGTGCTGTCGAACGCAGATCGGTAGCAAGTAGCAGCCACCGCGAAGACGGGGGCGACGGCGAGTCCGATCAACAGACCGTAGGCGAGACCCGCGAGGGCATCGACTGGAATCGACATGGCCGCCGTTTGCTGCGCCATCCGACTTATACTCTCGACGGCCGGCAGGCGAGAGTTTATATCGGAGGGCGAGCCCACAACGGGCCGTGACGTTCGTTATCGGACGCGACGATGGAAGGGGCGGCGATAGGGGCGACGGCGGCCACGGCGACGATGATAACGGCGGCAGCCGGCCAACCGCGAACTTCGGCACGTACCGCGCCCGCGATGGGAGCCCCGGCGCGGCGCTGTCCTTGGACCTCGACGGCCCACACGCGGTGTCCATCGTCGGCAAACGCGGCTACGGCAAGTCCTACACGCTCGGCGTCGTCGCCGAGGAACTCGCCCGCGCTCGCGGCGTCTCGCCAGTGGTCGTCGACCCGATGGGCGTCTTTGGATCGCTCGCGGACCCTGCAGACGGTGCGCCCGTTCCGGCCACCGTCGTCGACCGGCCGACCGTCGATCCGTCGTCGCTCGACCCGAAATCGTGGTGTGCCCTCGTCGGCCTCTCGCCCGAAAGCGGCGCCGGCAGCCTCCTCTGGCGAGCGGCCCAGCGCGAATCGACGCTCGAGGCGATGGCCGAGCGGATCGAAGCCGCGGACACCCCGCGGGCCGACAGACGGGCGGCGAGCAACCACCTCGAGCTCGCCGACGCCTGGGGCGTCTTCGATGCCGATGGACTCACTGCTGCCGATCTGGCGGGCCCGGACGCGACCGTTCTCGACGTCTCCGGACTGGCCGATGCGCCGATGAACGCCGTGGTCAGGGGCGTCGCCGAGGCGCTCTATCGGGCCCGGGTCGACGGGACGATCGATCGCTTGCCCTGGCTGCTGCTCGACGAGGCCCACACGTTCTTCGACGGCGTCGCCCGGCCCGCCCTCGAGACAATCCTCACTCGCGGTCGAGCCCCCGGGGTCAGTCTCGTGGCGGCCACCCAGCGTCCGAGCGCCGTTCCCGCCGTGGGCATCTCCCAGTCCGATATCGTCGTCTCCCATCGATTGACGGCGAGGGCCGACCTCGAGGCGCTCGAGACGGCACGGCCGGCGTACGTGAGCGGATCGCTGGCCGATCGGCTGCCCGAGCGACCGGGAGAAGTCGTCGTGATCGACGACGCGACGGAGACGATACACGTCGCACAGGTTCGTCGCCGGGAGACGCCCCACGGTGGGGACAGTCCCCGCGCGAGCGAAATGATATAAATTCCATAGTGTTAACTATATATTTTATATTATTGACGGCAAGTTGCCTCGAGGCCGAGAGTTTAAGTACGATACCCGGACCAACGGCGGCATGACCGACACCGAGCGACTCGAGCGACGACTGGCCGGCGTAGAACGGGCGCTGCTCGAGGACGAACGGCCGTTCGACGACCTCGCCGAGGTCGCCGCACTCGGCACGGACGTCGCGGAGTTCGAAGACCGACTCGAGGCCCACGACCGGCGAATCGCCGAGGTCGAGGGCTCGGTGCAAGCGACGAGCGGATTCGTCGACAACGTCCGCCACGTCAACGACGACGTCGAGCGACGAGCGAACGTCGCACTGGCGGCCGTCGATCGGCTCGAGCGCCGGCTAGACGACCTCGAGACGCGGATCGAGGCGTCGCCGCCGGAACCCGATCAGCCAGGGGAGGAGTGCGTCTCCGGTAGCGCGGCGCCCGTGAGCGAACGAGGGAGTGGACTCGAGGAACGAACGGGTGTGCCCGATTCCCGCGGCGCTCCCCGGTCGGTCGACGCGAGCGAAACGAGTGACGGACTCAGCGACCCGGCGGCGGCTGACCGAACCGTCGCAGCGATATTCGAGGGTGACGGTACGGACGCGGAATCGACGACGCCGGCAGACGGGGCGGGGGACAGAGGGGACGAGTACGACGGCGAACGTGAACGCGAACGCAAACACGAGCACGGCGGCGACTCGAGTTCGAACTCGCCGACCGTCCTCGAGCGCCTCGCCGCGCACCTCCCGTGATCCGCGTCGTCCTGGCCGCGTTGCTCGCCGTCGCACTGCTGGCGATGGCGGTGCCCGCGCTCGAGCACGCTGCCGCCGAGAACACCGACCGACACGCCAGGACTGCATTGACCGATCTCACCGAGGCAGCGAGTTCGCTCGCACGCGAGGAAGAAGTTCCGCCACCAGGACACCCGTCGCCGCAACGAACGGTCACGGTCGCGCTTCCGCCGGACGCGGCGGCGGCACATCCGTTGTCGGCGTTCGAAATAGAGCGACTGGACCGGGACTCGAGCGTGGCCCGGTACCGATTCGAGGACAGAGCGGTGCGAACGCACGTCATCGACGTCCCAATCGTCGCCGATGCGGCTGGCTCGAATCGCCCGGTGAGGCTCCAGGGAACCGGCGAGCGAACCCTTCGGCTGACGCTCGAGACCGACGACTGCGGACAACCGGTCATCGTCGCCACTCGTGTGTGAGTTTAAGTCGGATTGCGCGGCAACCGCCGGTATGACACGGGATGGATCGGTACTCGAGGCCGCGCTCGAGGCAGTCGGCTTCGGTTCGGCTGGTGAATCCGACGAGACAGCGACCGGGGGCTGTCGGTGCTCGCTCGCGTTCGACGGCGACACGCTCACCGCCGACGCCACCAACTGCGACTGCGACGGCAGACTCGCGAGTGCCCCCGCGTGTCGGCGTACGGTGATCGAGCGCCTCGAGACGCGAGCGGCCGACTCGGTGGTCGTCCGATCCGGTGGGAACGTCTATCGGTACGGATCGGAGGTTTCGGCGTTGCTGTCGGGAGCCGGTCGGTTCGCTCGGGCTGCCGACACGCGGGACCACCATCTCGCTGAGACCGTGCGAACGGACCCGCTGGCTGTCGCGGCCGAACTCCAAACTCGTACTGGACCGGTCGCCGACCTCGGGGCGAGTTCCGGGTTGCTCGAGTCGGCGCGGAACGTCGACACGTACGAGGATGGGTTCGTTCCGTCGGTGGGCGTCTCGTTCGGCCACTACACCGTCGACCCGACGCTCGGCGAAGGGTGCCGGCTACGGGACGTTCGGTCTCTCGAGACCGGAAGTGAGGCGCGAATCTACGATCGAAACGACAGCGTGCCCCTGTACGCCCTCGAGGTGGTCGAAACGACCCTCCCGGCCTCAGCAATGGCGCTCCTCGTCGAGGGGTACGAGGCCATCGCCGAGGGGACCGTCGACGGCGACCGCGCTCCCGAGCGCGCGATCGAGCGGTGTTCGGAGGGAGTTGCCGATCCATTCCTGGCCTCGATTCTTGAGAGACACACTGCCGGCTACGGCGTACTCGAGGACCTGTTCGCGGATTCCCGGATCAGCGACGTGTACGTGACGGCGCCAGTCGAGGAGAACCCCCTGCGGGTCGTCTGTGACGGGGAGACCATGGCGACGAACCTCTCGCTCGTGCCAGCGGGAGCCGCGGCGCTCGCCTCGCGCGTTCGGCGCACGAGCGGACGGGCCTTCTCGAGGGCGAACCCGACGGTCGACGCCACCGTCGACCTCGAGAACGGCGTGGGCGTCCGTATCGCCGGCGTGAACGAACCGGTATCCCGGGGCGTCGCGTTCGCGTTCCGCGAGCGGGCCGACGATCGGTTCACCGTTCCGGGACTCGTCGAGAACGGGACCGTGATCCCGGAGGCGGCGGCGTTTCTCTCGGTCGCCGTCGAACGCAACGCGGCGGCGTTGATCGCTGGCACTCGAGGCGCGGGGAAGACGACGCTGCTGGGAACGTTGCTGTACGAACTGGCCCCCGACACGCGGACGGTCGTAATCGAGGACACGCCCGAACTGCCGGTTCGCTCCCTCCAGTCGGTCGACCGGGACGTCCAGGCGCTCCGAACGGGCCGAGGGGACGGACCGGAGATTACCCCTGCGGCGGCGCTCCGGACTGCGCTCCGCCTCGGCGACGGGGCGCTCGTCGTCGGCGAGATTCGTGGCGAGGAGGCCCGCGTGCTGTACGAGGCGATGCGCGTCGGGGCGAACGCGAACGCCGTGCTCGGAACCATCCACGGTGACGGCGCGGCGGACGTCTACGAGCGCGTCGTCTCCGACCTCGGCGTCGAGCCCTCCTCGTTCGCCGCGACGGATCTGGTCGTCACGGTCCAAGCCTACCGGACGCCGTCGGGGAAACGTCGTCGCCTCGCCCGCGTCGAGGAGGTCGTCGGCTCCGGGACGGAGGTGCGGTTCGAACCGCTGTACGAACTCGACGGCGAGCACGCGCGTGCGACCGGTCGCATCGACCGTGGGGAGAGTCACCTCGTCGACCGACTCGCCGGACCGACCGAAACCTACGCTGACGTCCGGGCGGCGATCGACGAGCGAACGCGACGACTGCGAACGCTCGCCGCCGAAGGACGGACGAGTCCCGCGGACGTCACGGCCGCCTACGCGACGGACCGACTGCACGCACGTCGCTCGAGGCCGTAACGATGGGGCGAGTCGACGCGCTGATCGTCGCGCTCGCGCGGTGGTATCCGTACCCCGTCACCTACGGAGACGACCTGGCCGACGCGCTGTCGTTCCTCGAGTCACCGCACAGCCCGGAGACCGTCGTTCGGGCGGGCTACGTCGCCGGCGTGGTCACCGCCTGCGTTCTCCTCGCGTTGTTTCTCACGCAACTCCCCACGTTCGCGGTCCCAGTCGTGATACTCGCTGCGGCGCTGAGCGTCGTCCACGGGGTACACACGGCGCCGGCCGTTCGCGCCGCCATCGCGCGGACAGAGGCGCTCGGAGAGACGCCGTCGCTGATCGGACGGGCCGTGCTTCGCATGCAGATCCAGCCCTCCGTCGAGAGCGCCGTCCGCTTCGCCGCCGACACCGGACGCGGGCCGCTCTCGTCCAGCCTGTCGAGACACGTCGCTCGAGCCAGCGGGCACCCCCGGTCCGGGCTGTTGACGTTCGCCGAGGAGTGGACGACGCGATTTCCGGCGCTTCGCCGATCGGCATACCTGCTCGCGACGGCCCAGGACGCGCCCGACGGCGAGCGCGGACGGACGCTCGACCGTGCACTCGCCGCCATCCTGACCGGGACGCGCGAACAGATGGCCGAGTTCACGAACGCGATTCGCGGCCCGACGACCGCACTGTACGCGTTCGGCGTCTTGCTCCCGCTGGCGCTGGTCGCGCTCGTCCCCGCCGCGGCCATCGTCGGCTACGCCGTGACCATCTGGCCGTTCGTCGCGGTCTACAACTTGTTGCTCCCCGTCGGCCTCCTCGCGGCGAGCGTCTGGTTGCTCACGCGACGGCCGGTCGCGTTCCCGCCGCCGACGGTGCCGCCCGACCACCCGGACGTTCCGGATCGGCTGTGGCTTCGATTCACCTGGGGCGTCGCCGCCGGGGCGGTGGCGTTCGTCGTCACTTTCCTGTTCGGTCCGTCGTATCTCGCCCCGATAGCCGGACTCGGCGTCGGTGGCGGCGTCGCACTCCTCGCGCTCTTCCACCCGATCCTGGCCGTCCGAAATCACGTCCGCGACGTCGAAGCTCACCTCGTGGACGCGCTCTACCTGGTCGGTCGGCAGGTGTCGGACGGCCACGCCGTGGAGTCCGCGGTCGCGCTCGCCGCCGACCGGGTTCCGGCCGAAACTGGTGACGTGTTCGAGCGCGCGGCGGGCGTCCAGCGTCGATTGCAGCTCTCGGTCGAGGCGGCGTTTCTCGGCGAGTATGGTGCTCTCCGAGCGATTCCCAGCCCTCGAGCCCGGAGCATGGCGCGCCTGCTCGCCATTGCCGCCGAAGAGGGCCGACCCGCCGGGCGTGCGGTCGTCGCGATGGCCGACCACCTTGAGGAACTTCAGGAACTCGAGCGGGAGACCCGTCGCCAGCTAGCGGCGGTGACGGGCACCCTCGAGAACACGGCGTCGTTCTTCGGACCGCTGGTCGCCGGGTCGACGGTCGCGCTGGCCGGGTTGATGGCCGAGCACGTTCTCGAGGGCGACGACCTGGCCGAGTCGATGCTGGCGGTCGAGGATCTGGGGGTCGTCGTCGGTGTCTACGTCCTGACGCTCTGTCTCGTGTTGACGCCGCTGTCGCTGGCGCTCCGTCACGGTCTCGACCGGGCACTGATCGGGTACTACGCGGGCCGATCGCTCGTGATCGCCACGCCGGTGTACGTTGCGACGGTCTGGCTGGTCGGGGCGATGATTCACTGATCCGGTGTCTCGAGCGAATGCCGCGGACGGGCGACTCGAGCAGGCATCTCGAGAAACGGGTGCCTCGAGCGAGTGACTCGTCGAGTGGCTCGAAGAACGGGTGTCCCCCGCAGCCGTGAATGCGTTTACGTACGAAGGAGGGACGAACGCCGGCATGGACTGGGATGCACCCCTCGATGCCTGGTACGTCTGGATGGCCGTCGCACTCGTGAGCCTCGCGGTCGCCGGCGTGGCCCTCGCCGTTCCGACGGGACCGCCGCCGGACGCGAACGGCGCGGCGAACGCGATCGACCGGATCGCCGCGAGCCCCTACCAGGCGAGTGGTTCGTACGCCCACGACGGCGACGAGGTTCGAGTGACCGCGCGAACGATCGAGTTGCGCAACCGCCACGGAACGAGCCACGCGACGGTGTCGTTCGGCACGGTGGTCCCCGCGAGCGGCGTCCGGGGTCTCGAGAACGTTACCTACGGAGCGGCGTACGAAAACGAGTACGACGAACCGTACGTCCCTCCCGAGTATCGCTTTCTCGAGGCCGTCGACGACGCCGCCAGCGCGTCGCCGGAGTGGCGACCGGCGACCGGAGACGTGGTCGTGAGGCGAGTCACCCTTGACTCGCGACTGCTCGAGATCCTCGACCGGGTCTCAGTCGGCCCGGTCGACGGGCCGGAGGCGGTGACCTCGGAGTGGCAGGGCGTTCAGTACGATCGCTCCAGCGGGGAGTTCTACGTCGTGCTGGTCGCTGCGTGAGCGCTCTCGAGGCGCCCGTGGTTCCACCGGTGGTCCCGACCGTCGTCCGTACATTCAAGACCCATGACGCGGCCAACCCCGGCATGACGATCGTTGCGATCGCCGGCGTGAAGGGTGGCTGTGGAAAGACGACGACGACCCTCGGGCTGGCCGAGGCGGTGGGACGGACGGGGGCGACCGCCCTCGCCGTCGACGCCGACAGGCAGCTTCCGAACCTGCACGTGATGGCGGGAACCGACCGAATGCCGACGCTCGAGGCCGTCTGTGCCAACGATGGGGAGCCAGGTGCGAATGCAGATGCGAGGCCGGATGTGGACGGGGACGGAAGCGCGAATACAGCCCCATTCACCGTCGCCCAGCGAAGTCCGCGCGCGGGAAACGTCGGTATCGTCTCGGCGCCGCCGACGGATGCGGCCGTCGACCTCGAGTCAGCGATCGGCCGCCTGGACGGCGGCGGGTCGGGAACGGTGTTCGTCGACTGTCCGTCGGGCGCCGGTCCCGAACTGGTCGATCCGCTGTCGGCGGCCGACGGCGTCGTCGTGGTGACGACGGGGACCGAGCGAAGCGTCGTCGCGGCGGAGACGACCGTCGACGTCGCTCGTCGACTCGACGTTCCGATCCTGGGCGTCGTCTGCACCCGGTGTGACGCCGTTCCGTCGGGGCTCGAGGCCCGTCTCGGCGTCGAAGCGCTGGGGGCCATTCCCGAGGTGGAGGCGTCCTCACCGTTGACCGCGGATGCGGCCACCGACGCGTTCGACCGCGTCGCCGACCGACTCGAGCGAGTCGGGGTGACGACTGCTGGAAACGCCGACCGTGGACGACTCTCGTTCGGCGTCGACGGGGTCGACCGTGCGCTCGGCGGTGGCGTTCCGGCCGGATCGGTCGTGACGCTGACGGCGCCGCCTGCGAGTCAGGTCGAACACCTCCTCTACGGGGTTACCGCCGTTCGCGGCACGCTGTACCTCGCGACGGATCGTTCGAAGGCGCAACTCGAGCGGGCGATTCAGGCGACGCCTCGCCGGACCGGAACGCCGACGATTCGTTCGCTCGTGGGCGAGCACGTCGAAGCCGAGGGCGACCTGGACCGGGTCCTCGAGTTGCTGGAGAAACTACCGGAGGGGGCGACGGTGATCGTCGACGTCGTGGACGCCCTCGAGCAAGCGGACCGACGGCCCTACCGCGAGTTCCTCTCGTCGGTTGCCGAACGAGTGGTCGAGACAGAGAGCGTGGTCGTCCTGTACGGTCTTCGTGACGGCCACGAGCCACGGAACCGGCGGCTGACGGTACAGGTTTCAGACGTGGTGCTCGAGGTCCCGTCGCCGAATCGTGGTGGTGCCGTAGGAACCGATCCACGGGTACGGGTCAGCAAGTGTCGCTTCGGGCGTACGATTCCCGAACCCGCCACCGGTGAACGGGGGTCGCTCGAAGAGCCGACGCCGGCTGGAAACGAGGGTGAACCTGTCGAGTCGAACTGACTCGAGGACGGGTGATCCGGTGACTCGAGCGGTGCCGGTGTCGTCGGTCGAGTTCAGGCGGTATCGGCGATTCCAGGCGGTGCTGGTCGGGTACAAGCGGTATGTATCGGTACAAGCGGTGTCGTCGGTCGGAGTACAGAATCAGGCCTCCCGTTCGAGCACCTCGACGCCGACCAGCGTGTCACCCGTGAGCGCCCGAACGTAGGCGCCGCCCGCGATGGAGACGTGAGAGAAGTTAGCCTCGTCGAGCCCGTACATTTTGATAGCCCGTGAAGTGTCGCCGCCGCCGACGACCGAGAAGCAGTCGGTTTCGGCGATGGCGCGGAGGACCTCGACGGTGCCGTCCGCGAAGCGCTCGTCCTCGAAGACGCCCAGTGCGCCCTTGACGAAGACCGCCTCGGAGTCCCGGACGAGACCGGCGTACGTGTCGGCGGTGTCGCTGCCCACGTCGAGGTAGGAGGTGTCCTTCTCGAGACCCTCGACGTCGACTTCGGCGCGGTCGCCGTCGTCGCCCTCGTAGGCGAGGTCCGTCGCGAGGGTCAGGCGGTCGCCGTAGGTCTCGAGGATGCGCTCGATGGTGTCGGCCTGGTCGTCCCACTGGTGGTCGAAGAACTCGGTGCTATCGACGTCGTAGCCCACGTCGTGGCCCACGGCCCGGAGGAAGAGCTCGCCGACGATGCCGCCCAGGCAGAAGCGGTCGACCGTCTCGTCGACCTGCTCGATGACCGGGATCAGGTCCTCGGCCTTGGTTCCGCCCAGCACCATCGTCACGGGGCCGTCGAACTCGCGGTCTTGGATGGCGGAGTTAGCGGTGTACTCGGCGTCCATCACCGGCCCCGCGTAGGCGTCCATCACGAGGGGGAAGCCGACGAGGGAGGCGTGGGCGCGGTGGGCCGCCGAGTAGGCGTCGTTGACGTAGGCATCGAAGTGCGGAGCGAGGGTTCGCACGAACTCGCTGTCGGCGTGTTCCTCGGGGTCCTTCTCGGGGAGTTCGTCCTCGCACATGCGGACGTTCTCGAGCACCAGAACGTCGCCGGTCTCGAGGTCGTCGATGGCCTCGAGGGCCGCCTCGCCGTAGGTGTCGGCGACGAAGTCGACGGGCCGATCGAGGTGGTCGGCGAGGATTTCGGCGTGACTCTCGAGCGAGATGAACGTGTCCCGACCGGGCCGGCCCTGGTGCGCCATGACGACGACGGCGTGGTCGTCCTCGAGCAGGGTGCGGATCGACTCGGCGTGGCGAGCGAACCGGCGGTTGTCCTGGGCGCGACCGTCCTCGACGGGCGCGTTGAGGTCGACGCGGACGAGCAGTCGTTGGCCTGACTCGAGGTCGTCGATGGTGTCGAACATATCCGTACGCGCGTCACGCGATCGCTTAAAAGGGACGGAATTGCCAGGTGTTTCGTCCGGACCGTCGTGAACGACGACTCGAGTGTGGCTACTGCGTCGGGGCTTCCGCCTCGGCTTCGTCCTCGGCGATCACGTACGTCGCGAGGTCGAGCATGCGGTTCGAGAAGCCGTACTCGTTGTCGTACCACGTGAGAATCTTCACGAGACCGTCCTCGAGCACCATCGCGGACTCGAGGTCGACGTACGAGGAGAACGGGAGGCCGACGATGTCCCGGGAGACGATTTCCTCGTCGGTGTAGCCGAGCACGCCAGCGAGCTCGCCGTCGGCGGCCTCGCGAATGGCAGCCTCGAGGTCGTCTTTCGTGACGTCGGCCTCGAGGTCGACCGTCAGGTCGGTGATCGAGCCGTTGGGGACGGGGACGCGAATCGCCATGCCGTCGAGTTTGCCCTCGAGTTCGGGGAGGACTTCGGTGGTGGCGATGGCGGCGCCGGTCGTCGTGGGAATGATGTTCTCGGCGGCGGCGCGACCGCGGCGGCGCTTCGATTCGGGGCCGTCGACGAGCGACTGGGTGCCGGTGTAGGCGTGGACCGTGGTGAGCAGGCCCGAGGCGATGCCGAACTCCTCGTCGAGGACCTTGGCGACGGGGGCGACGCTGTTCGTGGTACAGGAGGCGTTCGAGATGATGTCCTCGCCCTCGTACTCGTCGTGGTTGACGCCGTAGACGAACATCGAGACGTCCTTCTCGCCCTTCGGCGGCGCAGAGATGATGACCTTGTCGGCGCCAGCCTCGAGGTGCATGGCAGCGTCGTCGTGGGATCGAAACAGGCCGGTCGCCTCGAAGGCGACGTCGACGTCGAACTCCTCCCACGGTAACTCGGTGGGGTCGCGCTCGTTGAGCAGTCGAATCTCCTGGCCGCCGACGAACAGGGTGTCACCGTCGCGCTCGACGTCGTCGAGGCGACCATGGACGGAGTCGTACCGGAGCAGGTACTCCATGTCGTCGTTGTCCATCACGTCGTTGATGGCGACGATCTCGATTCCGTCGTACTCGAGGGACGCGCGCAGGACGTTCCGGCCGATGCGGCCGAATCCGTTGAGGCCGACGCGAACGACGCCCTCCGTGGAAGTGTCTTCGGCGAATGAATGTTCACTCATATCTGAGTACTAAGCTGTCCAGGGTTAAAGTAGTTGCCCTGGTTCTGGACACTGTCCAACGTGCCTTAGGACAGATACTAGCAGGCAGACCATAATTAGCACCATGGGTTTTCGAACGTTCTGTCCCGCGAGAGTAACGTGGTGGTGGGTCGATATAGGACCCGCTAAACCCCGTTTATGAAAAAATTAAAAGATATGTGCTCGGCCGTGTGCCCCGTTACCAACCCGACGCAGTATGCCGATTATTCTCTCGAGTACTCAATTACGAGTTAACATCTATCAGTCTGTCCGAAACAATTATACCCGTCGCCGGTGGAGTGGACCTCGTATGCTCCGCGTCGGAATCAACGGATATGGAACCATCGGGAAACGCGTCGCGGACGCCGTCTCGGCGCAGCCCGACATGGAACTCTGTGGCGTCGCCAAGGTTAGCCCCGATTACGTCGCCATCGGCGCCGTCGAGGCCGGCTATCCCCTCTACGTGGTCGACGAAACGCGGATCGAGGAGTTCCGCGAGATCGGCGTCGACGTCGCCGGCACGGTCGACGAACTCGTCGAGGAAAGCGACGTCGTCGTCGACGCAACGCCCTCCGGGATCGGTGCCGAAAACCGCTCGCTCTACGAGCGCTACGACACGCCCGCGATCTTCCAGGGCGGCGAGGACGCCACCGTCGCTGAAGTGAGCTTCAACGCCCGCGTGAACTACGACGAGGCCGAAGACGCCGACTACGTCCGCGTCGTCTCCTGTAACACGACCGGGCTCTCCCGGCTCGTCGCCCCGCTCGAGGAGGCCTACGGCATCGAGAAGGTACGGGCGACGCTGGTTCGACGCGGCGGCGACCCGAACCAGACCGGACGCGGCCCGATCAACGACGCCGTCCCCGACCCCGTCTCCATCCCCTCCCACCACGGTCCCGACGTGCAGACGCTCTTCCCGAAACTCGACATCGACACCATCGGCCTGAAGGTGCCGACGACAATGATGCACGTTCACGCCATCAACGTCACCCTCGAGAACCCGCCTGCGAGCGAAGACGACGTGCGCGACCTGCTCGCGGCCCAGGAGCGCACCATCATGGTCCCCGAGTACGCCCGCATCGACGGCGCCGGGACGCTCAAGGACATGGCGGCCGACGCCGGTCGACCCCGCGGCGACATCTGGGAGAACTGCATCTGGGAGGAGTCGGTCACGCTCCAGGGCCCGGACCTCTACTGTATGCAGGCGATCCACCAGGAGTCCGACGTTGTTCCCGAGAACGTCGACGCCCTGCGCGCAATCTCCGGTCACCTCTCGGGTCCAGAAAGCCGGTCGCTGACGAACGAGACGCTCGGCATCGGCTTCGGAGGCCTTCGCGACCGACCGGTGAAGCGTCTCGATACGCAGACGGCCGACGACTGACGGCTGACGACTGTAGCCGACGGCAACGGCTGAACCGACGACTGATGATCGACGGTTGACTGCAGGCGACTGCCAATCCTCGTTCCATCTGCTACCACTCCGTTTCACACCGAGTTCACCAGCGACAGCAAAGTCGCCCTCACTCGAGCATGTCGGTCCCGTTCTCAGGATCTCGCCTCGAGGAATACCTTTTTGGACCTGCCACTTCTAGAGTCCCTCATGCGCCGAGACGACCGCGACGAACCCTTTGACGACCTCTTTCGGGAGATTGAACGGATGATGAACGACATGATGGCCGGCGGAGACGTCGGCTTCGAGTCGCGGACGGACACCGACGCCGGCTTCGGCGCCGACACCCACGTCGACGTTCACGACACCGAGGAGGAGGTCCGCGTCATCGCCGACCTCCCCGGCGTCGAAAAGCAGAACATCGAACTCGAGTGCGACGGCAAGACGCTCACCATCTCTGCCCGGAGCGACCACCGCGAGTACGACGAGCGCGTCTCCCTTCCCCGCCGGGTCAACGAACACACGGCCTCGGCGACCTACAACAACGGGGTGCTCGAGGTCATCTTCGAGCCCGCCGAGCAGTCCTCGGACATCAGCCTCGAGTAGCGGTATCGCAAGCGGTCTCGGTACGCAGTCGGTTTTTCCTCGCACCTGTGCGATTATGCCTACCTCCTCCCCTTGACCCCCTATCAGCGGTCACCGACGGTTACCAGCGGTCGCCAGGTCGCCAGCGGTCACCACAGCCACCGGCACCCGTCGAGTACGATCGCACAGACACATGCAGCGACCGTCTGGCTGTTGGCTGCAACTGTAAACAGTTATCCGACTGCGCGCGCAACCCACCCACAAGATGGCCAAGGACGTCAAACCCACCCGGAAAGAGTTGATGCAGATTGAGGATCGCATCGACCTCTCCGAGCGCGGGCACGGGACGCTCGAGAAGAAACGCGACGGGCTGATCATGGAGTTCATGGACATCCTGGACCAGGCCCAGGACGTCCGCGGCGAGCTCTCGGAGGACTACGAGCGCGCCCAGAAGACGATCAACATGGCGCGTGCGATGGAAGGCGACGTCGCCGTTCGCGGCGCGGCCGCCGCCCTGCAGGAACACCCCGAGATCACGACCGAGTCGAAGAACATCATGGGCGTCGTCGTCCCCCAGATCGAGTCCTCGAAGGTCACGAAGAGCCTCGACCAGCGTGGCTACGGAATCATGGGCACCTCCGCGCGCATCGACGAGGCCGCCGAAGCCTACGAGGACCTCCTCCAGAGCATCATCCTCGCCGCCGAGGTCGAGACGGCGATGAAGAAGATGCTGCGGGAGATCGAGACCACCAAACGGCGCGTCAACGCTCTCGAGTTCAAACTCCTGCCCGACCTCTACGAGAACAAGGAGTACATCGAGCAGAAACTCGAGGAGCAAGAACGCGAGGAGATTTTCCGGCTCAAGAAGATCAAGGAGAAGAAGGAAGCCGAGGAGGACGAAGAGAAGGAACTCGCCCGCACCCAACGCGACGCCGAGGAGCGCGAACCCGCGACTGCGAGCGGCGTTCCCGGCACCAACTGAATCCCAGTACCGTCCCGAAGACCGTCGATACGCATTTATCTCGATGAACTGCTCCTGTGACGTCGACCCAATCGCCTTCGTGGTTTCGCCCTCGCTTCGAGCGTACGCTCCCGAGGAAGCCGACGCGGCGGCAATCTGCCCGCACTGCCTTCGCGTCGAGCCCGCCAGTTCTGGGGCGGGCGATCCCGACTTCTCGCACGTGAGTACGTCGTTTCCGTCAGGCAACGCGGGAATCGCACTGGCGCTCGCGATCGGACTCTGTGACTCGCTGGCGACGAATCGCACGAAACTCGAGGGCGCCCTTGAGACGGTCGAGCGCCACGGGGCCGACCCGCTACTCGCCATCGATCGGGTGCTCGCGGAGCCGTCGGTCGAGCCAGCGGTCGACCTCGAGCGCCGGCGTCATCAGCTCGAACAGCTGCTGTACTGATCGAGCGATCGGCGTTACGAGCCACCGGGCTCAGGGGCCAAAAGGGCTCGAGGCTACAGTGGCTACAGGGCTACTCGAGCGACGTCACTTGGTTCTGGAACTCGTGCACAGTCTACTCCGGCGGCTGTAGCACCGTCGCCGCAGAGCGAACCTGTCGAAACACATCGCGCCCCCACTCGTAGGCCGCCCGCGAGTCATTCTCGATGACCCCCTGGACGTCACCCTCGTTCGTGAGAGTGACGAACGTGTACGTCTTCGTCGGCGTCTCGAGTACCGCCAGTCCGTACGGGATCTCCTCGGTCGTCGCCGCTTCGAACGCATCCACCTCGAGGAAGCGTTCGAGGGCATCAGTGGAGGTCTCGAGGAGAAACGACAGGAGGTCGTCCGTCAGAACGACCTCGACCGAGAGGTCGCCGTCGGTCGTTTGCTCGCTGAGGATGCGACGAAACTGCGGCGTGCGTTCGGTGGCGCCGAGTGCCCAAACGTGGTCGGCGTCTCGCATGCAGTCGGCGATCCGTTCGACCGGCGCGTTCGGCGCGTACGAACTGGGTTCGTGGATCGTCGCCCCATCCAGAACCGCCATCGACAGCGGCGCGTCGGGCGGGGCGAACTGCAGGACGTGACTGGCCGCCGTGATGGATTCGAGGGCTCGCTGGCTCCGACAGTACTCCTCGAGGGCGAGTCGACCCGCAGTGGTCAGCCGTACCGACCCGTCGCGACGCTCGAGGAAGTGGCAGGTCTCGAGTTCGCGAATGGCGCGGTCGAGCGTCGACGACGAGCAGTCGACGGCGTCGAGGAGGTCGCCTTTCGCCCGCGGCCCCGTCTCGAGTGCTGCCAGCAGTGGGTGACGGCGGGACACCACCTCGAGCTGGTCGGCGGGCGACGGTTCGGTCATCGTTCGTCATCGACTCCTCTACTCGCGGTAAAAAGTCTCTCGGTCGTTCACGACTTGCGGTTCACGACTCGTGACTCGAAACTCGTGATTCGTCGTTCCAACTGGACAACGGGTCGAGAGAGCTACCGCCACTCGAGGAGTCGACAGGAAGGTCGGATCGCTGTAGCCGCCTGGATGCCCAAGCTGCTTGGGCCGCCTAGATGCCCGTATCGTACCGGAGGATGCCCGCAATGCCACCGAAGGCGTTGTAGAGTTGTTCGCCCTTCTCGAAGTCACTCGAGATGAACTTGGTCTCGGTGCCACGCTGTTCGGCGATGGTGATGAGGTGCTCGATGGCGTCCTCGCGGTCCTCGTCCGTGGCCTCGATCGCGGTGCCACACTCGCTGCACTCGTGGGATGGCGTGGCCTTCCGCCGATCGATCAGGTCGTAGTCGGTGTTGCCACAGGCCTCGCAGTCGAAGGTGACGACGTCTTTTCGGAGGTCCTCGCTGATCAGGAGGGTCTCGACCGACCCCATCACGAGGTTGCGTCGGGTCTGGTCGAACCCGTAGGTGGCGAGTTCCCCACTGTGGAGTTCCTTGAAGAAGCGTTCCATGTGCTTCTTGTCCTTCATCACCTCGGCGTCGGCCAGGGCGTCGGAGGCGTTGTCGACCAGGTCCTTCAGGCCGGACTCGTCGGTGTAGGAGACGTCGAACTTTCCGAGTACCGTATCCTGAATCTCGTGGTGGAGGTAGTCGCCGTCGAGGAACTCGTCTTTCGTCGGGGAGGGACCGCCGACCAGGACACCGTCGAGTTCGTGACGCTTGGGGACGAACAGGTCGTTGGCCATCCCCGCGACTTCCTGGTAGAAGTTGTCGATGGCCTCGAGGCGCAGGCGGGCGAATCGCTGGGCGGACTGGCCACCTTTCCGTTGCTTACCGGGGACGAGCGAGGAGGCGGACTTGACGGGTTCGATGCGTTTGCCCTTGAGCCAGCCGACGTTGGCCTCCCGGCGGTCGAGGACGATCAGCCCGTAGAGGCCGTGGTCCTCGAGCATGTACTCAAGCGGGTCTGTCAGGAAGTTCGAGTCGCAGTGATAGCGGAAGGACTCGACGGGATCCGGTGGGCTCTCGAGGACGCGCGTGATCATCTCGGTCTGGCCACCGCCGGAGTCGACGGCACCCGAGAACAGCACCATGCCGTTCTCTGGCGGGTACGTGTCGTAGTAGCGGAGTCGGTCCTTGATGCTCTTGAGGGCGTCCTGGACGTTCGTCCGCGTCTGCTTGGACTTGATGTTCGCCGCCTCGCTGTGCTCCTGGGTGACGTGGGCGACGACGTCGCTGACCTGGCGGTCCTCGGGGACGTAGATCGTCACGAGCTGGGTGCCCGACCCCTCGTAGTTGTCGAGGTCCTCGATGACCTTCCGGAACTCGTACTTCTTCCGGTCGGAACTGGCCTGCTCTCCCTCCTGACTCATTGTCTCTCTAGAACGGAGCCGCAGGTAAGTACCCTTTGACACGTCGTGGGACGCGGTGTCACCGGCTATCGGCGCTGCTACCAGAAGCAAGCGGCGCCACCCGAAGGATTACGTTCAGGCGTATTGTCACTACAGGCATGCACCGCCGTGCCCTCCTCGCTGGGTCCGCCGCCCTCCTCGTCGGAACTGCTGGCTGTCTTGGCGAGATTGGATCGACACCGAGCGCTCGAACAAAGAACACCGAGCGCGAACTCGCGCTAGTCGAGCAGGATTCGATCCCCGACAAGTACGGGTTCTCGATGGAGGCGACGCTGCTCGAGGAGACAGTAACGGAAGATCGACCGGCACGGCTCGAGGTGCGGACGACGAACGAGGGCGACGAACAGGCGCTCTCCGTGGGTGAAGCCGGGTGTAGTCTGTTCAACCGGTCGCGAGGCGGAAGCGACGACCCCGAGGGACTGTGGCTCTACAGGCACACCGACCACCTCGAGCGTGTCGACGGCAAGTGGGTCGAGGACCGCGATGCAGACGAAGGGCGAACGTTCACCACTCAGGGCTGTCCGCCTCGAGCGTACGACCCCGGCGAGTCGGTCGTCACCGAGTACGAAGTGTGGCACGACTTCCAGGTCGAGGGCTACTTCGACCCGGGAACCTACCGCTGGAACCAGCGCGTTTCGGGCTGGGACGAACCGGACGCGAGATGGGACGCGGACGAAGCCGTCTCGCTCAAGTGGGGGTTCGCGCTCCGAGTTTCGAATCCGGATTCGTGACGACAGCCGCACGAAGCGACGAACGTCTCCACCCACGAGCGAACGGAGTGAGCGAACGGCCTCTTTAACTACTGTGTACGTCCCGAAGCCGCTTTACCCCTCGAGACGCTTTCCTCGATAATGAGCCAGCCGACGCCCGAGGTCTACGAGCAGGGCAAGGGCATGGACGCCCACAACCAGGTGATGCGCGAGGTTCGCTCGCGCAAAGAGAAGAGCTACGACCCCCACGAACCGACGCGGGTCTGGCTCGACGAGGACAACACGCCCGGTGGCGTCAGGGAGAGCCTGACAATCATCCTCAACACCGGCGGCTGTCGCTGGGCGCGGGCGGGCGGCTGTACGATGTGTGGCTACGTCGCCGAGAGTGTCGACGGCGGGACGGTTCCCCACGAGGCGCTGATGGACCAGATCCAGGTCTGCCTCGACCACGAGGCTGACAATGCCGACGAACCCGCGCCGCTGATCAAGATCTACACCTCCGGGTCGTTCCTCGACGAGCGCGAGGTGGGCGCCGAGTCCCGCAAGGCAATCGCCGAGACCTTCGGCGACCGCGAGCGGATCGTCCTCGAGTCCCTGCCCGACTTCGTCGACCGCGAGAAGATCGGCGACTTCACGCAGTACGGCCTCCAGACCGACGTGGCGATCGGCCTCGAGACGGCGACCGATCGGGTTCGCCGCGATTGCGTGAACAAGTACTTCGACTTCGAGGCGTTCGAGGCGGCCTGTGCGGAGGCGGTCGCAGCGGACGAGGCTGGTGGGGCCGAAACCGACGCCGGTGGAGACGACGAATCTGGCGCTGCAGGCAGCGAAATCGGTAGCGGAAGCGAAGCTGACAGCACAGGCAAAACCGGCAGCACAGGCGGCGCCGGCATCAAAGCCTACCTCCTCATGAAACCTCCCTTCCTCACCGAATCGGAGGCCCTCGAGGACATGGTCACCTCCGTCGAACGCTGCCTGGCCGTCGACGGCTGTCACACCGTCTCGATGAACCCCTGCAACGTCCAGCGCTACACCATGGTCGACGACCTCTACTTCCGGGACGGCTACCGCCCGCCGTGGCTCTGGTCGGTCGCCGCCGTCCTCGAGCGGACCGCCGACGTGGCGGGCATCGTCGTCTCCGACCCCGTCGGCCACGGCACCGACCGCGGCGCACACAACTGCGGGGAGTGTGACGACCTCGTCCAGAAGGCGATCAAGGACTTCGACCTGCGCCAGGATCCGTCGGTCTTCGAGCAAGTTTCGTGTGAGTGTGAGGCGACCTGGGAGGCCGTCCTCGACCTCGAGACGGGGTTCAACCAGCCGCTCACGCGGTAGCGGGGTAGCAGAGCGACACCGTCAGATCAGCGGGTAGAACAGACCCCGACTCGAGTCCCAGTAGACGGTGTCGCCCTCGACGGGAACTAAGTTCTCGAACGCGACCAGCGACTCTAACTGTACCCCCGACATGGTCAGGTGGAACGGCTTGCCACAGAGTCGGGGTTCGACGTTGAGCGGCCCCGGTCGCCAGATGAAGCCAGCCTCGGGAATGTAGGGACTCCCGCGAATCGCCGTCGTGGCCCGCTCGAATCAGTCGCTCGCCGCCGTCCCGTCCATCGTCGCAGAGCGCGTCGGCACGTCAGCCGTCGGGATCTGCATCCTGACGACGGTGCCTCGTGGATCGTTCTCCTGGAAGGTCAACTGCCCGCCCGACTGGGTGATCACCCAGTTGACGAGCCACAGTCCGAGCCCGCTGGCGTGACGGAGCTGAGTGATCTCTTCGTCTTCCTGCAAGAGCGCACGCTCTTCCCCGGGGATACCGGGGCCGTCGTCGGCGACCGTGAGCGTGAGCGTGTCGTTGTCGTCCACCTCGAGACCGACCTCAATCGTCGGTTCCGCCCGGTCGCTGTGTTCGATGGCGTTCTCGAGGACGTGATAGATCGCGTCGGCGAGGAGTTCGTCGGCGCGAGCGTGTGCCCGATCGGGGAGCGTACAGCCGACGTCCACGGCCGGGTACTCCGCGTCGATTCGGACGAGGGCGGATTCGACGCAATCGACGACGTCGACGGGGCCGGTCGCCGCGCCGTCGCGGTCCAGCGTTCGTTCGACCGCTCGCGTCTTCTCGGCGAGACTGATGAGTTCGCCAGCCCGTTCCTGAATCGCTTCGGCAAAGTCCCGGTCGGCCTCGTTCTCGACGGCTTCCGCGAGCATCTCCGCACAGCCGTTGATGATGTTCATGCCGTTTCGCAGGTCGTGTCGGAGGACGCGGTTCAGGATCTCGACGCGTTTTTGGTGCTGTTTCTGGGCCGTGATGTCGGTGTAGAGGCCGAACGCGCGGTCGTTCGAACCGTTCGTGTCCATCGGGACGACCCGCATCATGAAGTCGCGGAGCCCGTCGCTCGTCCGACGCTTGACCTCCGCCTCGACAGCTTCTCCCTTCGTCCCACGCTCGTTGATCTCCTGGGCGTGCCCGAAGCGATCGGGAGGCACGATGAATGAATCGAGCGGTTCCTCGAGCAGTTCGGACTCCTCGTACCCGAAGATTCGCTCGAACGCCGGGTTCACCTGCTCGACGATCGGACCCTCGGGGACGCGCTTCGTGCTGACGATCGCGTCAGGGACGTTCTCGAAGAGCGCGGCGAAGCGGTCGCGTTCCGCTTTGAGTCGGGTTTCGAACGCGAGGCGATCGAGCGTGTCAGAGACGTGCGAGAGCAACAACTCGGTCAGTTCCTGATCAGCCCGATCGAACGCACCCACGTCCGTCGAGACCGCCTGGAAGATGGCGCGGTCGCCGATCGGCGCGCTCAGCACCGATCGGTAGGAGTCGCGTTCGGGCGTCGCTGCCTCGTCGACTCTGAGGTCGTCGAGCCGGTACGTCCGGTCGTTTCGATAGGTCTTCCCGGCGATGCCCTGATCAATCGGCGCGCGACTCGAGAACCCGTCCTCGTGGATCGTCGAGGAGACGGCGACAGTCTCGAGGTACTCGCCGTCGACGCGGTCGACGACGCAGACGTCGAACTCGAGGACGTCCTCGGCGGTTTCGACGGTGAGGTCGTAGACGTCCTGGGCCGTCTCACACGAGTCGAGGCGGGAGGCGATCTCGTGGAGTTTCGCCATCTTCTCCCGATGATCGACGAGCTCTCGTTCCATCTGTTTTCGATCGGTGACGTCCCGAAGGATGCCGACGCTGCCGGAGAGGTCGCCCTCGCCCTCGAGGAGGGTGGTGTTGACCTCACAGGGGACGAGGTCGCCGTCCGCGGTGACGATGTCAACGTCGTAGGTCGCGACTTCATCTCCGTCGCCGTCGCCGTCTCCGTCGCTAGCAGCGAGCCGTTCGACCTCACGGACCCCGCGCTCGAAGCTCTCCTCGGTGAGTACCTCGGAGGCGTGGAGTCCGACGAGGGTGTCCCGATCGTAGCCGGTGATCTCGACCATCGTGTCGTTGACCGTGACGAGCGTTCCCCGGGTGTCGACGGCGTACAGGCTATCGCCGACAGCCTCGACAACCGTCTTCGCTCGTTCGAGTTCGCGTTCGCGGGCGGCCTGGTCGAAGGCGGCTTCGGCCGTCGCCGCGAGAATTTGTATCAAAGTGAGGTCGGTCTCCTCGATCGTTGCGGGGCCGGACGCGGCGACGGTCAGCAGGCCGTGCTCGCCAAGCGGGTAGATGACGGCGTTACCGACCTCGTCGGTGAGGTCGTAGGGGACCATCTCCGCGGAGGCGTCCTCGATGACGACCGGCGATCCCGAAGCGTACGTCGACCACAGCGGGTCGTCGCCGGGACCGACCGGCGTAAACTGCACCGTTTGCTCCTCGAGTCGATCGCTCACTGCGACCAGGTCGAGTCGGTTCGCGTCCTCGTCGTAGACCCGGATACCGGCGAGGGCGTCGTCGATAATCTCGTCCGTCGCGTCGATGACGAGCGCGCCGATTTCGGCCTTCGAACTCGTCTGCATCAGCTCCTGGGTCGTCTCCTGGAGGGTCTCGAGCGCGAGGGACCGCCGGAACTCCGACGTCATGTCGCGGATGAACGAGAGGGCTCCCCTGATGGTACCGTCAGCGTCGACGAGGGGCGTCGTGGACCACTCGCACCGAAACGACGTCCCGTCTTTGGCGACGTTTCGCGAGATGCCATGGTTCGTACTCGGCTCGCCCTCGAGCCAGGTCGCCCACCAGTCGGTGATCGCGTCGCGTCTCTCCTGGGGGACGACGAGGTCGGTCGCGTGACGGCCGAGCGCTTCCGCCGCGGTGTAGCCGAACAGGTCGGCCGCGGCGTCGTTCCAGTGGCGGACCTCGAATTCGGGGGTCCACTTGATGATCGCGAACGGCGACTGTTCGACGATGAGCTGGACGTGGTCGGTCGACGACTCGAGGAACGGTTCGTTGCGCTCGTCGTGCGTTTTTGCGAGCGAGGACGAGTCGCTGGAGTCAGGGTGGGGGTCGAGTTCGGAGTCTGAGTTGGAGTTGGAGTTGGAGTCAGGGTCAGGTTGTGAGTCTGAGTTTGGGTCGGAGGTAGGGCCGGATTCGGAGCCGTGACCGAGGTCGGCGCCAGCACCGGTTTCCGTCTCGACGATCGCCTCGAGCACACGGGTCACGAGCGTCTCGACGCCCTGTGACTTCGGAACGTAGCCGGTGACGCCGGCGGCGAGCGCCTCGCCCGCGATGGCTTCGGTACCAGCGTCGGTGTAGAGCACGACCGGAACGTCCGGCGCCCGCCGACGAATGGCCCGGTAGAGGTCGAGACCGGTTCTGGCGGCGGAGCCGAGGTCGTACTCCGTAATGACGCAATCGGCGGACTCGAGTCGATCGAGACACGCCTCGTCGCTCTCGACGCACTCGAGGTCGAGACCGACTGCTCGAACGGCGGAGGCGACGCGATCGGTGCAGTCGGGATCGACGTAGATGACGCGGGTTCGTGTGTCCATGACTCGAGTTCCAGAACGGGTGCTGTCGTTCAGTTGCAATCTACAAGGAACGGCCCCGTCTTTAGTGTTCGAGTCGACTCAGGAATTGAGTCCACTTTAACCTATGGGAAATTAATGGTAGTGAGGGCTCGCAAAGCGTTTCCCCGGATACCCTGACGAGAACCCTCGAGTGATTGCCGCGACGGCCTGCAACACATTTATAATCGCCTGCGCAGTTAGTATTGTATAAGATGAGCAATACTGATATCGACGCGTCCGAGGTCGCCCGCCGCATCGCCGACGACGATGCCGAGAGCCTGTTCATCCTCGACGTCCGCAACGAGGACGACTACGAGGAGTGGCAGATTCCGACCAGCACGAACGTCCCGGTCTACGACGAACTGCTCGAGTACGACTACTCTGGGCTCGAAGATCACCTCGAGGACCTCCCCGAGGACGAGGAGATCGCCGTCGTCTGCGTCGCGGGCGTCACGTCCGCTCGCGCCGCCGAGTTCCTCCGCGACCACGGGTTCGACGCGAAGTCGATCCCCGACGGGATGAACGACTGGGGTCGCGTCCACCGGGAGTACGAAATCTCCGATGCCGAAGGCGTCGTACAGATCGTCCGACCCGGAACTGGCTGTGTCTCCTACCTCGTCCACGACGGCGAGGAAGCCGTCGTCGTCGATCCGACCCAGTACGTCGACCGGTACCTGGGCCTCGCCGACGACCGTGACCTCGAAATCGTCGGCGTCGTCGACACGCACGCCCACGCCGACCACGTCTCCGGAGCGCGTCGACTGGCCGGCGAACTCGACGTCCCGTACCACCTCAACGCGGCGGACGCGGGCGAACTCGAGACGATCACGGCCCTCGCAGACGGCGACACGATTTCGGTCGGTGGCCGGGACCTCGAAACGATGCACACGCCCGGCCACACGCCCGGAAGCGTCTCGTTCCGTTTCGGCAACACACTCCTCTCCGGGGACACACTGTTCCTCCGGAGCGTCGGCCGTCCCGACCTCGAGGACGGGTCCGAGGACGCCATCCGTGAGGCGTCCGGCCAGTTGTTCGACAGCCTCGACGGACTCCTCGACCACCCCGACGAGACCGTCGTCCTCCCCGGGCACTTCAGCGACGAGGACGTGCGCCCGCTCGCGACCGAACTCGGCGACCTCCGAGCGGAGACGACGAACGAACTCCTGGGATACGTCGAAGACGGTGACGAAGAGGCGTTCGTCGAAACCATCGTCGAGAGTCTCTCCGACGAACCCGCGAATTACAACGAGATCAAGCAGATCAACTGGGGCAAAGAACAGCCAGGTGGCGACGTCGAAACCCTCGAACTCGGACCCAACAACTGCGCCGCCAACTGAGCCGTCGTCGTTCGAATGGAGTCCGCTCGAGCACAATATGCTCGAGTGCAGTCAGTTCGAGTAGAGTTTCTCGAGTAGAGTCCGCTCGAGGCCGACCCCCGTCGTCGATTATCGCTCGACCGCCCGTTCGAACCCGCGCAGAATCTCCTGTCCGTCCGTCCCGCCGACGTCAGGAAGCGTCGCCCGTTCGGGGTGGGGCATCAGTACCGCCACCGTCTCGCTCTCGCCCAGAACGCCCGCGACACTGTGTTTCGAGCCGTTCGGATTGGCGTCGTCGGTGAGGTTTCCCTCGGCGTCACAGTACCGAAAGAGGACGCCGTCCTCGGTCTCGAGGCGGGTGAGTCGGTCCTCCTCGATCTCGAAGCGGCCCTCGCCGTGGGCGATCGGGATCTCGATCACGTCGCCCTCTTCGAAGGCGGCCGTCCAGGGCGTGTCGGTTCGCTCGATGCGCAGGAAGACGTGTTCACACTGGAAGCGGGCGCTCTCGTTCGTCGTGAACGCCCCCTCGGTCAGGCCGGACTCGCAGCCGACCTGGGCGCCGTTACAGATCCCAAGGACGGGAATGCCCTCGGCGGCGGCCTCGCGCACCTCCTCGAGGATCGGGGATCGGGCGGCCATCGCGCCCGCGCGAAGGTAGTCGCCGTAGGAGAAGCCGCCGGGGAGGACGACGCCCGTCGTGTCCGCGGGGAGGCCGTCCTCGTGCCAGACGATTTCGGCGGCGATGTCCAGGTGCTCGAGGGCGGCTTCGGCGTCGCGGTCGCAGTTCGAGCCGCCGAAGCGGACGACGGCGACCGTCACTGTCGGTACCCCCTGGTGTGGCGAGTCCCGGTCGGCGTTGGCATGGGAACCGGCATCGACGCACGTGCAACCGTCATCTATCGCTCGTCGACCGCCACGTCGTAGTCGTGGATGGTCGGATTCGCGAGCAGTCGTTCGGCCATCTCGTCGGCTCGATCGGCCGCCTCGTCGGCCGACGCCGCCTCGAGGTCGATCTCGAAACGGTCGGCCGAGCGAAGCGCCTCGAGTGAGAACCCCAGTCGCTCGAGGGCACGGCGGGTGGTCTCGGCCTCGGGGTCGAGGACGCCGCGCTTGAGTCGGACGGTCACCGTGGCGGTGTAGGCGGTCATCGTCTGAACCCCCGCATCCGTGCTCAAAAACGCTTTCGGGTTCGCCTCGACATACACGTTCGTGGATAGCCTCGACTGCCGCTCGAGATTCCGAAAATTCCCGACAGCGGCCAGGCGTTCAGCGACCGAAGGGAGCGCCAGGGGGTTCGGTCCGTGTCGGCGTGACGGCCGGCCCTCTCGCATTCGATGACGGATCTCGACGAATTCCGACGTGAAATCGAGAAGACGGCGTTCGTGAGGACGAAAACGGACGTTAGACCAGCGCGGCCTCGAGTTCGACGAGCGCGCCGTCGACGGCCTCCTGGTCTGCATCCGGAATCGAAACGCAGTCACCCCGGAGGAGCGAGATGAGTTTCTGGCCCTGTCTGACCGTAATTGTGTCGTCGTCGGCCTCGATGCTCTCGACGACCTGCACGAGCCACGCCGGGACGGTTCGCTCGTCCTCGAGGTACGTGTCGGCACGCTGGACGAGGGCGTGGTGAACGACCCAGCGCTCTTCGCGCGAGAGGTCGACAGTGCGGCTATCGGCTTCCTGTGGAGGTGTACTCATCGTGTCACGGGTCGGCTCTACCGACCACTGTCCGACAGTAAGGACCGTCCACTAATAAGCCTTGTCGCTTGTTAACATGCCCGGGAATCGTTCACCGGGTGTCCCGCCGCATCGCAATCTCGAACCAGGGACAGAGGCGAAGTTGTCGGTACCACTCGGGATGGGTCGAGAGTCGTTCGTAGGGCACCCACATGAGCCCCGCGACCTCCTCCTCGTCCGGATCGAGCGTCGTGTCGTGGAGCGTCACCTCGAGGACGGCACAGACCTCGTGCTCGACGCCCGCGTTCTCGAAGTACCGCTTGTACTCGAAGCGGTCGGTGAGGCGGACGTCCTCGTACTGATCCGGTGTGATGCCGAGTTCCTCCTCGAGACGCTGGCGCGTCGCGTCCTCCTGGCTCTGATCTTCGACGGGGTGGGAGGCGACCGTCCCGTCCCAGTAGGTCCCCCAGAGGCGCTTTCCGGGGGCCCGCTGGGCGAGCAGGATGTTGTCGTCCTGGTCGAACACGAGCGACGTAAAGGCCCGGTGGCGCGTCCCCTCGCCGGTGTGAGCCTCGAGGCGGTTGACCAGGCCGAGTTCGGTGTCGTCGGCATCGACCGCGATCACGTTCTGGGCGGCGTTCTTGTGTGGCAGTTCTTCGGAATCCGTCGAATCGTTCATACGACAACTGAACGGGGCGTCCGTAAAACCAGTATCGGCTTTCGAGAGGGGATCCCTCGAGATTTGAGGAGAGGAGACCCTTGAGATCGGGGAGGAGCCCCTCGAGGTTCGAAAGTAGGCCCTCGAGGCCGACCCTACAAGCCCGCACCCTCGGCGTCCGGGTTCGACGCGTAGTCGTCCCCCACGACGACCGAAATCGCTCCCGGGAGGGTCTCGAGATCGAGCTCCTCGGCCGCGAGTACCTCGCCGTCGAGGCTGTAGGTGATCGGCTCGTCGTGGAGGCTCTCGATCGTTACCCGCGGCACGCGGTGTCGGGCGATCCCGTCTGCATCCAGGTCGAAGAGGTGATCGAGCGCCGTTGCGCCGACCATCGACGGCATCGACGCGTTCTCGACGAGGGTCACCTCGAGCAACCCGTCTTCCGCGTGGGCCTGCGCCTGGCGCCGGCCGAACCGGCGACAGTTCCCGATGAACGCGAGCGCGACGTCCCCCTCCCAGACGACGGACGTCGCGACGTCGGCGTTCTCGAGGGTGACCCGCAACGGCGCCCCGTCGTAGTTCGTCGCCGTCTCGATCGTCTTGAGCACGTACGCGAGCACGCCGAACCGCCGTTTGCTCTCGGAGTCGGTCTCGAGGCTGGCCTCCGCGGTCAGCCCGCCGATACAGGAGTTGAGAAACGCGCGGTCGTTGGCTCGTCCGAGGTCGAGGCGCCTTCGTCGGCCTGATTCCGCCAGCGAGAACGCCTCGCCGATGCTCTCGATGCCGAGGTTCGACGCGGCGTTGTTCCCCGTCCCGGCGGGGACGATCAGCAGCGCCGGCCACTCCTCGACTCCGGAGTCGATGAACCCGTCGACGACCTCGTTCACCGTCCCGTCGCCCCCGGCCGCCGCGACGAGTTCCGTCCCACTTTCCGCCGCTTCGCGAGCGTATTCGCGGGCGTCGCCTTCGGCTTCGGTTACGCGCAATTCCCACCCGCCGTCTGCCGCGAGGCCGTGAACCTGCTCGAGGTGGTCCTCGCTCCCGCTCACCGGGTTGCAGATCACAACTCTGTCGGTCGGTTCGGCGGCCCCGGAACCGTCTGCTCGGACCGATCCAGGAGGGACCCTCGGGACGTGCATGCCAACACCAACTGTCCCCAAAACAAAAACCCTCCCCCATCGTTGTCCAGGGTATGTTCGCCGTCGATTTACACGCACATACCCGGTTCTTTCACGGCCATCGGGGACTCGGGGATCGGTACGATCCAATCGGCGTCTCGCTCCTCGCTCGCACCGCCCGCTGGCGCGGGCTCGACGGCGTTGCGACAACCAACCACGACTACTACACCCCATTCGAGCGCGAGGCCGCGACGGTCGTCCCCGGTATCGAGGTCACGACGACCCGGGGGCACGTCCTCGTCGTCGGTCCGGATCCACCACGGGAAACGGTCCCGCTCGAGTACACCCCCGCGGAGGTGGTCGACATGGCCCACGACCGGGGCTGTGCGGCCATCGTCGCCCACCCGTTTCGAAACAGCACGGTGACCGACGTCCAGGACCTCCCGTTCGACGCCATCGAGATCAACGGCAAACACCCGCGGACGCAGCCGCTGGTCGAGCGACTTGCGGCCGAACACGACGTCCCCCTGGTCGCCGGGAGCGACGCCCACTACCCGGTCGAGGTCGGCCGGGCGTACACGCGAATCGACGCCGACGAACTGACGCCCGAGTCGGTCGTCGAGGCGATCCGGGACGGTCGGGTCGAGGCGGTCGTCGATCGGCGGCCAGTCGACCGATTCATTCGCCGCTGGTACCGAGCGATTCACAGCCGAAAACACCCGAACGACCTGCTCTCGAAGCCGACGCCCGGCGTCGGTGAACCACCGCAGAGTTAGTCTGGTTTCTCGAGAATCAGTCCAATTTCTCCTCGAGGATTAGCCCAACTTCTCCTCGAGAATCAGCCGCGTCTTCGTACTCACGACCTCCTCCTGCTCGCGCGCCTGCGTGATGAGTTCGTTGACGCTGCGTGTGTCGGCGGCGTCGACGACGAGTACGACGTCCTGTTCGCCCGAGACCTGCCAGACGAAGTCGACTTCCGCCCACTCGGCCATGCGCTCGGCGATGCTCGCGGTGTCGACGTCGACGGCGACGCTGATCTCGATCATCGCCTTCACGTTCCCCGTGCGCGTGGTCACGGTGAATCGCTCGATCACGCCGTCGGCGTTCATGCGCTCGACGCGGTTTCTGACCGTCCCCTCGCTCGTTCCAACCTCTTCAGCGATCTCCGTGTACGGCGTGCGGGCGTCTCGCCGGAGAATGTTCAGGATGTGTCGGTCGAGGTCGTCCATTGAGATTTGACTGTTCGGACGGCACCTACTTGTCGATTACGAATTTCGTAACAATACTTCGAAGGCAACACTTATGGTGGGCCGTACAATACGTATCTCGTAATGAACCCGGCCTACGTTGCGCTGGAGAGCGGTCACGTACTCGAGGGACGTGCTCGTGCTCCGGGTACCGCACGCGGGGAACTGGTTTTCACAACAGCATACACCGGCTACGAGGAGAGTCTCACCGACCCCTCCTACGAGGAGCAGATCCTCACTTTCTCGTACCCGCTGATCGGTAACTACGGCGTCCACGAGGACCGCTTCGAGTCCGATCGAATCCACCCGCGAGCCGTCCTGGCCCGCGAGCTCACCGACGACGTCGCCGACTGGCTCGCGTCCGAGGGCGTGCCGGCCGTCGACCACCTCGACACCCGCGACGTCGTGACCGACGTCCGCGAGGGCGGGGCCATGAAGTGTGGTATCGCCGTCGGCGAAGACGTCACCCCCGACGACGCCCGCGCGGAACTCGAGCAGTGCGAGGCGATGAGCGACCACACCGAGATCGGCGCACAGGTCAGCGTCGACGAACCCGTGATCCGTGGCGCCGCCAACGACGGCCCGACCGTCGCGCTCGTCGACTGCGGCGCGAAGGGATCGATCGTCGACTCGCTACTCGAGCGCGACGCCACGGTTCACATCCTCCCCCACGACGCGAGCACCGCCGACGTCGAGGCCGTCGACCCGGACGTCCTGTTCGTCTCGAACGGCCCCGGCGACCCGGTCAACTTCGAGGCCGCGATCGACCTCGTTCAGGAATTCGTCGAGGACACCCCCGTGGCCGGCATCTGCCTCGGTCAGCAGATTGTCGCCGAGGCCCTGGGCGGGACCACCGAGAAGATGACCTTCGGTCACCGCGGGGTCAACCAGCCCGTCCTCGACCTCGAGTCCGGGCGCGTCGTCATGACCACCCAGAACCACGGCTACACCGTCGCCGAACCCGGCGACCACCTCGAGGTCACCCAGCTCAACGTCAACGACGACACGCCCGAGGGCCTCGACGGGATCGAGTACGACGTGCTCACTCGCCAGTACCACCCCGAAGCGAACCCCGGTCCCGAGGACACCCTCGACTTCTTCGACGACGTCCTCGCGATGGCGACCCCTCGATGCTCCCCTCGTGCGATCCCGGCTGACGACTGAGCGACCTCGTCAGCCGTAGGTCGGTTCGCCCTCCACCGATCCGATCACGAAAACCGTTTTCTACCCGCGTTCGAATCGACGTCCACACACCCGTATGGGAACTGAAAAACAGAAGATGGTAGCCGGGGAGCTGTACGACCCCGCCGATCCCGAACTCGTGGCCGACCGCGAGCGGGCTCGAGCGCTCACGCGGCGGTACAATCGGATGAGCGAGAGCGACGGCGACGACGATAGTGACGGCGACGACGATAGTGACGGCGACGACGATAGTGACGGCGACAGATACTCGAGGACCTCCTCGGATCGATCGGCGACGAGTGCCAGATTGAGCCACCCTTTCGCTGCGATTACGGGTACAACGTCCACGTCGACGAGGGCTTCTTCGCGAATTATGACTGCGTCGTCCTGGACATCTGTCCCGTGGAGTTCGGCCGGAACTGCCTGCTCGGGCCCGGCGTCCACGTCTACACGGCGACGCACCCGCTCGAGGCCGCCGCACGACGCGAGGGCCTCGAGTACGGAAAGCCGGTCACGATTGGCGACGACGTCTGGATCGGCGGCCGAGCGGTGCTCACCCCCGGCGTGACGGTCGGCGACGGCGCCGTCGTCGCGGCCGGCGCGGTCGTGGTCGACGACGTGCCGGCGGGCGTCGTGGTCGGCGGGAATCCCGCGCGAGTAATCGGTGAGGTGCCGTCGGCAGAGGGTGCGGGAACGAAAGAAACGTAATCACTTGCGAAGGACCCAGGCGACCAGCACGACCGCCAGCAGCGCCGCCCCCAGCGCCGCCGCCGCGAGCCGTCGATCGACGACGAGGACGTCGCTCGCCGCCCAGCGGTAGAGGCCGACGGTCCCGAGTGCGACCGCGGCGCCGGTCGCGACCGCGCCGAGCGCGTGGACGAGTTCGGCCCGCATCGTCGCCGCGTCTCGCCCGAGTTCGGCGCGGAGTCCGTCCGCGTACTCGCCGACGTCCCAGACGACGAACGCGCCGGCGGCCGTCCAGATCGCCGCCTCCGGCCGGCCGATGACCGCGGGCGAGCCAGCGAGGCCGAGGATCGCCGTCGCCGCCAGCGCCGAACCGATCGCCCGCGGCGGCAGGAGCCGAATCGCTCGAAGCAACGAGACCGTCCCGAACAGCGACGAGAGCATCCCCAGCGCGACGAGCAAGACGGCGACGACGAGCGCGATCGGCGGGAACTCGAGCAACAGATCCGCGACCACCTGCGGTTTGATCTGGCGAACCAGGGCCTCGAGCGACGCCTCGACGTCGGGCGTGGCGAGCACCGACGCCAGCGCGAGCGTCAGCACGACCCCGCCGACCATCGGGGCCGCCAATCGAGCGAGCACCGCGGCTAGCCCTCGCCGTAGCGCCCGTCGAGTCCACTCGAGGGCAGCCACAAACGCAGCGACGGCAAAGACGACGAGCAAGAGGGTTCGAAGCTCCCGCGCGACGACGACCGTGGCCAGCGCTTCGCCGGCCGGTGCCGGCACGGTCGCCGCGATTTCTCGGGGCGAGAGCGGAACGTCCGAGAACTGCTCGAGCAGCGCCGGAAGCATCACGACCCCGGAAAGGCCGACCAGCGCCACACGGATGGCGATCGAGTTGCCGTGGCGAACGGCACCGACGGCCCGCGAGACGGTTTCGCGCCGATCGGGCGGGACGAGGCGTTCGACCGGGACGTAGCCGACCGTCACGAAGACGGCCCCGGCCGTCACCAGGACGAGCCCGAAGAACGAGACGGTCGCCAGAGTCTGGCCTGGCTCGAGGAGGACGCCACTGGCGGCCCCCGTCACCTCGGTGACCGCCGGCCCCGCGCGCTCCCTGACGCCGGCCTCGGGGAGCACGCGAACGACGACCACGACCACGACCCCGAGTGCGGCGAGCGTCGTGGCCCTGGCGGCCGCACGGACCCCGCCGTCGCCCAGTCGGTCCCACGACGCCAGCGTCCCAGCGAGGGCGGCGACGACGAGCGACCAGACGGTCACCGCCGTAAACGGGCCGAAACCGGCGACGCCGACGGCGAACGCCCAGGCGAGGGTTACGGGAACGGCCACCAGGACGGCCGCAGGGACGGCGAGTGCCCCGCCGACGGCGCGGCGCACCGGGCGGTCGCTCCCGAGCAGGGTGGCGACCAGTGCCGCGCCGACGCCGCCGACCGTCGCGACGGCGGCGAGTCGGGTGCCGATCAGGGACCCGCCGACCGCGAGACAGATTGCGAGCGTGAGCACGAGGGTCGCGACGTCGCTCGTCGTCGGCTGTGACAGGGCGCCTCGAACGGCCGCGAGTACGGCACTCGTTCCACGTTTTCCGACCGAGCTCGCCGCGTTTCGGGCCGACTCGAGGCGCGAGTGGTTTCGCGTCCCGTGATCGCCGCCCGAGACAACGGTCGGACTCGAGCGCGGACCCGGGCTGCCGACTCGAGTCGACGCACCTGATTCGGTTCCGCCGTCCGACCGAAACGGCGTCGACTGCTGGTCGCGTCCGTCCGTTCCCGGTTCCGGGTCGGACGCCGTCATCGGGCACCCCCCATCGCACGGATCGCGCGAGCCAGTTCGACCGACAGCGGATCGGCCAGGTCCCAGTCGACGACGACCGAGCCGAGTCCCCTGAGGGCATCGATGCGATTCCGTCGTTCGATGCCGGCAATTGCCGTTCCCGGCGACAGGTCGCCGCCGGACACGCTGGTCGTCATGTCCGGGCTCACGACGGTCACCGTCCGCCCACGGAGGCGAAGCTGTTCGACCAGGCCGATCGCCGCGTCGTCCGTGAGCGGGCTACAGAGGACGACCTGTGCGTTCCGGGGGAGGCGCGTATCGAGATCGGTCGCGAGCGTCCCGCCGTCGGCGGCGAGGCCGGTGAGGGCGCTGTCGCCGGCCGATTCGCCGACCGCGTCGTCCACACGCTGTCGAACGTCGTCGCCTCCGCCGGGGTCGATCCACACGTCGTCCTCGAGCGTCGCGAACCCGGTTCGGTTGCCGTCCTCGAGGGAGGCGAGCACGCCGCGAGAGGCGGCGTACAGCGTCAGGTCGTGCGAGTCGGGGCCGCCGGAGCGCGACTCGCGGTGGACGCCGGCGCGGTCGTCGACGAGGAAGACCATCGTAACGGCTCGCTCCTCGCGGTGTTCGATCGTCGCGAGGTCGCCCGTCCGGGCGAGGCGGTGCCAGTCGATCCGGTTGATCGGATCGCCGTGACGGTACTCGCGGGCGGCGTAGAACTCGATCCCGCTCCCGCCCTCGTCGGTCGGCGTCCGCCCGACGAAGCGGATCGTCCGGTCGCGAACGGCGAACGAGTCCAGGAGCGTTTCACAGGTCAGCGAGCCGTCGCCTCCAGCGTCGGGCTCGAGCGTCTCGAGCGCGCTCGCGGCCAGGTTCCGGACGCGAACGCGGGGCGTGCCGAACGCGTACTGGCCTCGAGGCGGCAGCACCTCGTACTCGTGGCTGACGGTTTCGCCGGGCCGAATTGCGGTCGCGAACGCGCTCGAGCCAGCGACCACCGGCACGTCCTCGGGGACGGCGTCGACCACCCGGACATCGGGGAGCACCCGGTCGCCCTCGTTGGTCACCGAGAGGGTGACGGAAACCGGCTGACCGGGTCGCGGTCGATCGTCGTCGAGAGTTCGCTCGACGGCGAGGTCGGTCGACGGCGCACCACTCGAGACGCCGACCAGGACGTATCCCAGCGGAACGACGGCCACCACGAAGAGCGCGGGCGCGCCCAGCACCACGGCGAGGAGGCAGATGGCGAGGGCGACGACGACCGCACCCTGCCAGCGGGGGACGCGACTCATCGCAATCCTTCGCGTCGTTTGCCTTCGATCCCCGCTCTCACAGGGCGCTCCCGAATCGCCTCGACCGCCTCGATCGCGTGCTCGAGCCCGCGCGTGAACGGATCGGCCGTACTGCAGAGGTCGATCAGCCAGAGCGACAGCGGCGTCGATGGACCGTCCTCGTCGGCGAGGAAGGCGGCCGCTCGCCGGTCGTCGGTCCAGGTGCCCGCTCGGATCGCCGCCAGGGCGTCCGCCCGGTCTAGCCCGGTGTGAGTCGCGTAGGTGTCCGCGGCGAGCGAGCGAAGCGCCTCGACGAGTTCCGTCCGGGCCTGGTCGCGAACCGGGCGAGGCTCGTCGTCGTACGCCGTCGCGCGGTCGATCCAGTCGTCGTAGACCGCACCAGCGAGTCGAGACGAGGTATCGGTCAGCGAGCGTGAGCTGGCGAACGGCTCGGTCGAACCCGCATCGAGTGGCCGCGGCGCGTCGACCCGGAACCGACCCGCGGCCGCGATCGTCGGGGCGACAATCAGGAGGACGAGTGCGAACACCAGCACCAGATGAGTCGGGTTCAGCATCGAGAGCGCCGCCTCGAGTTCGGGAACCGGCTCGAGCACCGTCGACGGACGGTACAGCAGGCCCGCACCGAGTGCGAGCAGGCCGGTCGCGAGGGCGGTTCCGGCGAGCAGGCCGAGCGTCGACGGACGACGGCTCACGGGTTACCCGTCGAGTTCTCGTTCGGGTTTTCGTTCGCGTCGTCCACCGATTCGTCGTCCGCCGCCACCGACGACCGAATCGTCGCTCGAGCGGCCGTCGTTCGCTCGAGTCGCCCTTCTGGGTCCCGGCCGCCGTACTCGACGTCGCGGAAGGCGTCCGTGATCGTCTCGACCGGTTCAGCGGGCGCGCCCCGGGCCTTCGCCCCTTCGGCGACGTCCGTGGGGGTCGCGACCCGCAGTCGGGACACGGTCGAGACCGAGGCCACGTCCGCGAACGCCTCGCGAATGCGCACACGAGCGGTCGCTCGGGCGTCTGGCGTGGCGGTCCCAGCGTCGGTCCCGGTTGCCTCACTGCCAACGAACGGGAGCGACGCTCGCACGGAGCGAGCTTTCGTCCCCACCCCGGCGAGGATCCCGGCAGCTGCTCCGAGGAGGAGTCCCGGTAACTCGGCGATCGATCGAAGGCCGCACAGCGCCTCGTAGGCCCGCTCGAGCGCCCGCGAGCAGGCGACGACGATGCCCATCGCGAGCGCCAGGAGGCGGCCAGGGAGCGATCGAAGCGTCGCGATTGGGTCGTCCGTTCGCAGGAAGACGTAGCCGACGACGACCGCCAGCGCGACGGTCAGGAGCGTCAGTATCGGTCGCTCGCCGGCCGGTCCCAGCGAGTCCTCGAACGAGTCGGTCACGCTGTTCGTGTCTTCCTTGGCGCTATCCGATTCTTCATCTTCGGCGCCATTTGTCTCGTCATTCGAAGCGTCCGAAGCGTCGGTAGCGCCGGTGGCCTCGCTCGCGCTCGAGTCTTCGGTTCCGCCCGACGTCTCGGGGTCCGACTCGCCGCTGCCCTGATTCGCGTCCAGGTCGTCGGTCGGAGCATCGCCTTCGGCGTCGTCGGGGGCAGCGCCCTCGTCCCACGTCCCGTCCTCGGCGTTCGAGTCGAACCCGTCGCTCGAGTCTGGTTCGTCGCCCGTACTCGAGCCGTCGGTCGCCGAGTCGTCGCCCCACGTGGACTCGCCATCGAGGCTTCCACCGTCGCGACGTTCGCCATCGATACCCCCATCAGAACCGTCTACCGTCGTCTCGCCGCCGACCCCATCGTCCTCGAGCGAAATCGACCGGGCGCGCTGGTCGGTCACGAGGTCGCCGTAGCCGCCCTCGAGTCCGTTTGCCGAGGTCGGCACGTCGAGTAGTCCGCCGGACGTCGTCGGCTCGTCAACTGTCCCAGCGGCGTCTTCGGGAGTGGTTCCCTCGAAGGTCTGGGGATCGTCGAACGCGTTCGACTCGAGGTCCCCGGGGTCGTACGCACCGGGCTCGGAACCGGCGGCACCGGCGGCGAAATCGCCCGGTGACCCACCGATAGCGGCGTAGATACCCGCGAGTCCGAACAACGCGTCGCTCACGACGGGATTCGTCAGGAGGTCGTGCTGACCCTCCATTGCCGAGAGGGCTGCTGCTTGCACGAGTTGGTTGTCGAAGCCGCCAGCACCAGCACCTGAACCTGCACCAGCACCTGAACCTGCACCAGTAGAACCACCCATTCCGGGGCCGTCGCTGTCCCCACCGGCTGTTTCGAGTTCGCCAGCCCGCTCGGCCAGGTCACCGTCGCCCTCCGCGGTCGCCTCGAGCATCGCCTCCTGGATCGCCCGGTCGCGCTCTGCGCTCGTCTCACCGTCGCCGAGCGCGGTCGTCACCGGAGAATCCGCGGCGAGCATCGGCATCGCGCTCGCGGCCAGGAGGATTCCGCCAATGGCACAGCCGACAGCGAGAACGGCGAGGAGGCGAGACGTTCCGTCCGATCCGATCGTCATTCACGTATGACATACCAGCAGGTCTACTTACGTCTTATTGCAGTTTGCAGCGCGCAAGCGACGACCGAAGAATACGTGGCGACGGCTCTACGAAGGGTCTGTCCACCCTGGCGGCCCGCTCAGGAGCCCCAGAAGTTCTCGCGACTGCCGAGTTGCTCGCGCTGTGGGCGACGCCCGCCCCGCTCGGACGTGTCTTCCTCGTCGTCGGCGTCCGCCTCGTCGTCACTTTCGTCGTCGTCACTTTCGTCGTCGGACTCCTCGGGCTCGAGCGGCAATCGCTCGAGGACGTCAGCGCGTGCGTGATTGCTGTGGACGCGGGTAATTTCGGCTTTGACCCGGGCCTCCGGCAGGACGCCGTCAATCATGACGATGAACCCATCCTCGGTTCGGCCGACGCCGGCGCCGCTCTCGTGCATGTCGACGACGTCGACGACCACTTCCTCGCCAGATTTGACTGGTTGGGTCTTGAGGTCCTGGATCGGCTGGTTGTAGTGGTTACACCACTCTTTGCCGCCGCGGTCGCCGTAGTGCGTACACCCCATTCCGCTGATTCGCTCGGTAAAGCTGGGGCAGTCGTCTGCGAGTGGACAGTCCGCCATGGACCCTAGTACCTGTGGTATCGTTAAACCGCTTCCGGAACCGGCTTCCGGAATCGAGACGAATGCCGGGAAAACCCACCGCAGACGCGTCCGGAAGCGTGATACTCTCGGCTGGTGAGAGACCGTCGCGAGTCCAGGCGAACTCGAATCAACTGAACGCCCGCGACGCGCGGTTTCGAAAACGTTTACGCCCGGGGGAGCACAACCAACGATGATGAAGGTACTCGTACCGGTCAAGGAGGTTGCCACCGTCGAAGACGAGTTCGAAATCGACGGGACGACCATCGACGAGCGGTATCTCGGCGCCGATCTCAACGAGTGGGACGACTACGCCATCGAGGAGGCCGTCCAGCTCGAGGAAGACGGCGTCGTCGACGAGGTCGTCACCGTCACCATCGGCGACGAGGAGACCGAACAGACCATCCGCCAGGCGCTCGCGAAGGGTGCCGACCGCGCCATCCGCGTCTGGGACGACGCCCTCGAGGACGTCGACCTCCTCGACGTCGGCGCGAAGATCGCCATCCTCGAGGCGGTCGTCGAAGCCGAGGACCCCGACCTCGTCCTGACGGGCGTCCAGTCGGGCGACGACAGCTTCGGTGCGACGGGCGTCGCCCTCGCCGAAGCCGTCGGTTACCAGTGGGGCGCCGTCGTCAACCAGCTCGATCTGGAGGCCGGAGACGAGACCGCGTCGGTCCACCGCGAGCTCGAGGGCGGCATCGAGGAGCTGACCGAGATCGACGTCCCCGCGGTGCTGACGATCCAGACGGGGATCAACGAGCCCCGCTACGCCAGTCTCCGGGGCATCCGGATGGCCCAGCGCAAGGAACTCGACCACCAGACGCTCGCCGACCTGGGCGTCGAGGCCGACGCCGTCGCAGGCGACCTCCGCCTGACCGCGATGTACGAACCCGAGAGCGAGAGCGACACCACCGTCTTCGAGGGCGGCGCCGACGAGACGGCCGCGCAACTCGCTGATCTCCTGCGGGAGAAGGGGGTGGCCCAATGACCTCGAGCGATATTCTGGCCGTCGCCGAGCACCGCCAGGGCGACCTCCGCGACGTCAGCCGCGAGGTCGTCACCGCGGGCGCCGAACTCGCCGGCGAGACCGGCGGCGACCTCCACGTGGCCGTCGTCGGCGGCGACGTCGAGACCTTCGCCGACGCGCTGAACCTCGAGGGCGTCGACACCGTCCACACTGTCGCCTACGGCGAGGAGTTCAACCACGACGTCTACACCCAGGCGGTCACCCAGCTGGCGGGCGAACTCGAGTCCGGCTACCTGGTGATGCCCAACAGCGTCAACGGGCTGGACTACGCGCCCGCGGTCGCCACGCGACTCGACGTTCCGCTCGTCACCGACGCCGTCGGTCTCGCGACCGAGGGCGACACGCTCGTCGGCACGCGCGAGATGTACGGCGGGAAGGTCGAGACGACCACCGAGGTCGACGCAGACCAGGTCGCGGTCACCATCCGCGGCGCCGAGTGGGAACCCACCGAGGCGGCGGGTGACGCCACCGTCGAGGCCTTCGACGCCGACATCGACGAGGACGCCATCGGCTCGACGGTGACGGGATTCGAGGAGGTCGCCGGCGGCGACGTCGACATCAGCGAGGCAGACCTGCTGGTCTCGATCGGCCGCGGGATCGAGGAGGAGGAGAACCTGGACCTGATCCGCGAGCTGGTGGAGGCGCTCGACGCGACGCTCTCGTCGTCGCGACCGATCGTCGACGCGGGCTGGCTGCCCGCCAACCGCCAGGTCGGCCAGTCCGGCAAGGTCGTCACCCCCGACGTCTACATCGCCATCGGCATCTCCGGGGCGGTGCAGCACGTCGCCGGGATGAAAGGCTCCGAGACGATCGTGGCGATCAACACGGACCCGAACGCGCCGATCATGGACATCGCCGATTACGCGATTCACGACGACCTCTTCGATGTCGTCCCCGCACTGATCGAGCAGTTCTCCTGAACACCCGTGCGAGCGGTGCGCGGTTCGGATCGCGCGCAATTTTTCAGCTCGTATCAACACTATACATTCTATAGCGTAAACTCGAGTTCGCGACTCGACGTCACCTCGAGCGAGACCAATATTACGCGGATGACAGGGCTTTTCTCCGTTCGAGACGTGGGGGAGAGGTAATGTCTACTGCAGTGCTCGAGCGGTGGTGGTGTCGATGACGACCGATCTGACCGAGATTACGGTCGTCGGAGACGACGACACCGGGCTAATCGCCAACGTCACGACGCTCCTGTTCGAGCGTGGGTGCAACATCGAGGACCTCGATCAGGCGGTTCGCGACGGCGTCTTCCGGATGAACCTCACCATCGACACGTCGGGGATGGTCTGTACGGAGGCCAAACTGCGCGCCGACCTCGAGGACCTGGGCGACGACCTGGGACTAGACGTCCAGGTCCGATTCCCGACCGACCGCGACAGCCAACAGATCGCCGTCCTGGTCACGAAGGAGAGCCACTGCCTCGAGGCATTGTTCGAGGCCTGGGCCAACGACCGCCTGGGCGCCGACATCGGCGTCGTGATCGGCAATCACGACACCCTCGAGCCTCTGGCCGACCACTACGACGTGCCCTTCCACGACGTCGGGACGGAGAACGGCCAGCAGGACGAAGAACACCTCCTCGAGTTACTCGCCGAGTACGACGCCGACCTGATCGTCCTCGCGCGGTACATGCGGATCCTGAGCCCCAACGTCGTGTTCCGCTACGAGGACCGCATCATCAACGTCCACCCTTCCCTGTTGCCGTCGTTCCCCGGCGCTGAGGCCTACCGGCAGGCCATCGAGGAGGGCGTCCGCGTCGCCGGCGTCACCGCTCACTACGTCACGACGGACCTCGACCAGGGGCCGATCATCACCCAGCGGGCCTTCGACGTCCCCGACGACGCCGACCTCGCGGAGATGAAAGCCCGCGGGCAGCCACTCGAGGCCGAGGCGCTTCTCGAGGCCGTCCAGCTCCACCTGAACGGCGACGTCTCGGTCCACCGCGGCCGGACGACAGTGCGAGAGAACGGCGACGCCTACCAGCTCGGGTTGCCCAGGGAACTCGAGGACGTGACGCCCGACCGCCCGGTCGACGGGATTACGAGCGCGCTCGACGACTGAGAGTACGGCGAGTCGCGTTCGATTTTTCGTCACTCGCTCACTCGCCGTTCGTTCACTCGTCGCCCCCTCACTCACTCGAGCGACTGCCGCGTTCGGCCATCATCCGGGCCGCTTTGGCCGCCCAGTCGCGCTCGAGGTAGGCCCAGGAGACGACACACAGCGCCCAGAGGTAGTACAGGAAGACGCCGGTCGCGACGCCGAGGACGCCCCAGTCGAGCGAGATGGCGGCGACGTAGGAGAAACAGAGGTAGAACAGGAACAGGCCGCTCGAGCGCGCCAACAGGGGATAGATCGTCTCGCTCGCGCCCTGGAGTGCGCCCGCGATGGCGACGTAGACGACGAGGAACGGCGCGCTGAGGCCGTAGGCTCGAGCGAAGGTGACGGCGTGGCTCGCCGTTTCCGGATCGTCGGTGAAGATCCGGACGAACTGGGGCGCGAAGACGGCGAGGAACAGTCCGATGACGCCGACCGTCGCCAGCCCCAGGCCGGCGATCGCCCAGCCGTCGTACCGGGCCGTGTCCGGATCGCCTTCCCCGAGGTGCTGGCCGACGACGATGCTCGCGGCAACGTGGTAGCCACGGGAGAGGGGACTCGAGATCTGCTGGTAAACCCGGCGGCCGATCTGGTAGGCGGCGTTGGCCTCCGTGCTGATCAGGAGGAGGATCGAGTTGAACGGGAACTCGATGGCGGTCGCGATCAGGCCCTCGGCGATGCGTGGCGCGCTCACCGCGAGCAGTTGCTTCGCGATGATCCAGTCGGTCGGCCTGACGAGCGAACTCTCTCGCCACGGCCCCGCGAGTATCCCCAGCAACGCCAGGGCCGTGAAGGCGTTGGCGCCGGCCGTCGCGATACCGACGCCGACGACCTCGAGGCGCGGAGCGCCGAGCAGGCCGAGTCCCAGCACGACCGACCCGGTCACGTTAAGGACGTTGGCGAGGACGTTGACGACCATTGGCGAAATCGTGTCTCCGGTTCCCTGCAACGCCCTGGCAGCGATGATGCCGACGTGGCGAGCGGGCGCCGTGGCCATGATGATCGCGAGGTACACCGACCCGTACGTCACGACCGCCGATTCGGCGCCGAGGACCGCGATCGCGTACTCGCTGAGGAGGACGCCGAAGAGCACGAACGGGACGCCGGCGACGGCTCCGAGGAGGATCGCCTGGGTGATCGCCTCGTCGCGGGTGCCGGTCGCGCCGCTGCCGGTGTCCTGGCTCGAGAGCGCGATGGCGGCGCCGCCGAGGCCGAGACCGATCCTGAGCGGCAAGCGCGCATAGAGGTCCGCGAGGCCGATGGCAGCGATGGCGGCCGGCGAAAAGAGGCCAGTCACGACGATGTCGACGGTCCGCATCAGCGTCCGCGTCGTCTGCTCGGCCATGATCGGCCACGCGAGCGCGAGGACGCGTTTCCAGACCGAAAGAACCCGCTCGCGTCCCGATGGTTCACCGCCGGACCCACTCGCGCCCATACGGCCGAACCGTTCCCGGGGGCGTTTATACCTCCGAAAGGAGCAAGCTGCGCGAGGTTTAGTTCACGCGGTAGAAGTGGCAAGAAGGAGTATCTGACGTGTCACCGAGGCACGAACGACAACCGTCTGCTACCCGTCAGACGCCAGTTTCACCCCGCTCCAGTCTATCGATTACACTTTCGCTCCGGCTGCATGAGATTTATATATCTCCGGTCCTCCTATACAGTCGCACGTCACACGCCGTGCATACCCTGTATTCCCTGTCGTGCTGTCGCTTCTGACAGCACGTTTTCCACACGAGACCAGCAGCACTGCTGTCCCTATCCCCGCTGAGTGAGTGCTCGCCCCGTCGCCAACAGCAATCCTTTACAATACTTGCCCGATACTCGCAGGTATGCTCGAGCTTGCCGACGTCCTCGAGGCCCGCGAACGGGTTCGAGAGACCTCGCGACACACCCCGCTGACGTACTCACACACCTACTCCGACATGACCGGCGCAGCGGTCCACCTGAAACTCGAGAACTTCCAGCGGACCGGCGCGTTCAAGATCCGCGGGGCAACCAACCGGATCCAGACGCTCTCGCCCGGCGAGCAGGCCGCCGGCGTCGTCACGGCCAGCGCGGGAAACCACGCCCAGGGCGTCGCGCTCGCGGCCACGCGGGCGGGCGTCGACTCAAAGATAGTCATGCCCGAGCAGGCCCCCATCGCGAAGGTCAAGGCGACCCGGAGCTACGGCGCAGAGGTCGTTCTCGCGGGGGCCGACTACGACGCGGCCGCCGAGCGCGCCCACGAGATCGAGCGTGAGGAGGGCCGAACCTACGTCCACGCCTTCGACGACGAGTACGTGATGGCCGGCCAGGGGACGATCGGCCTCGAGATCCTCGAGGACTGTCCCGACGTCGACACCGTGGTCGTCCCCATCGGCGGCGGCGGCCTCATCGCCGGCATCGCGACGGCCATCAAGGCGAAGCGACCCGACGTCCGCGTGATCGGCGTCCAGTCGACGGGCGCCTCGAGCGTCGCAGCGTCCCTCGAGAAGGGATCGGTCGTCACCATCGACGGGGTCGACACCATCGCCGACGGAATCGCGACCCGGAGCGTCGGCGAGAAGACGTTCTCGGTCATCCGCGAGCGCGTCGACGAAGTCGTCACCGTCACCGACGAACAGATCGCGATGGCCGTCGCCCACCTCCTCGAGCGCTCGAAGACCGTCGTCGAGGGTGCGGGCGCCGTCCCGCTCGCGGCGATCCTCTTCGAGGCGTTCGACTACGACGATGGCGAGGTGATCGTTCCGCTCCTCTCGGGAGGGAACATCGACCTCAACATGCTCACCACGGTGATCGTTCGCGGGTTGATCGAAACCGGCCGCTACCTCAAGATCCAGACCGTGCTCAAGGACCAGCCAGGAGCGCTCGAGGAACTCCTGGCGATCATCTCGGGCCATCGGGCGAACATCTACGCGATCCAGCACGATCGAACGTCGAGGGACATCAAGATGAGCGACACCGAAGTCGAGATCGACCTCGAGACGCGGGGCCACGACCACGTTGCGGAGTTGCTCGAGGCCATCGAGGATCACGGGTACGCGGTCGAAGTCCTGGTGTAGTCCCGAGAATCGAGCGTCGTCCGAGGAGGAAGTCGAAGCCGTTCCGAACCCTATTTAGTGTCGCCGAACGTGAACTTTCCCTCGGTGTCGGGCCCCGAGTCGTCTGCAGTTTCGCGCTCATCCTCAACGTCCTCGAGGGCTTCGTCTTCGTCTCCGTCTCCACCCACCTGCACGGGTTCGTCACCAGCCGAGTCCTGGGGCGATTCCGTTGCCGACGCGTCGTCAAACTCGAGCGGCTCGTCCGACGCCGTCGACGCGTGGGCTGTATCGGAGTCCGGAAGGGCCCCAGCCCCAGAACCGTCGACTCCGACGCCCGCACCATCCGTCTCGAAGCGCTCGAGGGCGGCGCTCAACTGGCTCGCCTGGTCGGTGAGAGAACTCGCGGAGGTCGTCACTTCGGAAATCGCGGAGGTCTGTTCCTCGGCTGCGGCGGCGACGTGCTGTGATTCGTTCGAGGTCGCCTGGGAGATTTCGGTTGCGTTCGAGACCATCGCCACGGCCTCCTGGGTCGAGGCCGCCTGTTCCTCGGTCGCCGCCGAGATCTCCTGGACGCCGTCGTTCGTCCGCTGGGCGAACTCGGCGATCTCGTCGAGCGCCGTCACCGCGTTCTCGATCGACTCGCTGTGCTCGTCGATGCGCGTCGCCGTACCCTCGATCTGGGCAGCCGTCTCGTGAGTTTGAGAACTGATCGACTCGATGCGCTCCTCGATGTCCTCGGCCGTCTCCTTGGCGTCGGCGGCCAGTTCCTTGACCTGCGCGGCGACGACCGCGAACCCGCCGTCTTCGTCGCCGCCAGTTCCGCCGCGGGAGGCCTCGATGTTCGCGTTGAGCGCCAGCATGTTCGTCTCCCTGGCGATGTCGGAGATGAACTCGACCAGGTGGTCAATTTGGGCCATCTCCGCCTCGAGGGCGTCGATCGCCTCGACGGCCTCCTCGGACTCCGCCTCGATCTCGTCCATGCCGTCTTTGGCCGCCTGAGCGGCCTGCTTCCCGCGGCGGCCGGTTTCCGCCGTCCGCGCCGCGATGTCGGCGACCTCGTTCGAGGAGGCCGCGATCTCCTCGGTTGTCGTCGAGAGCCCCTCCATCTCCCCGGAGACGGCCTGCAGTTCCTCGTGCTGTCTGTCCGCACCGTCCGAAATCGCCTGGATCGACTCGGTCACCTGTTCGCTGGCCGAGCGGACCTCCTCGCTCGAGGCCGTGACCTGCTCACTCGCGGTGGCGACCTCGTGGGCGAATCGCTTGACGCCGTCGGTCGTCTCCTCGAGTTCCTCGAGCATTGCATTGAACGAATGAGCGATGTCGGTCATCGCCTCGCTCCGGCTCTCGGGGTCGAGTCGTCGGGTGAGGTCGCCGTCGGCAGCCTCCTCCATCACGACGCGGTACTCGTCGGCTTTCGTCTCGAGGTGACGGGCCATCGCCTCGGATTCGGCGCGGGCTTTCTCGGCGTCCGTCCGAGCCCGCTCGGCCTCACGAATCTGCTCGCGAAGCGACGTTCGCATGCTGTCGAACGCCACGAACAGCTGTCCGATCTCGTCGACGCGGTTCGTCTCGAGGTCGACCTCGAGGTCCCCGCGTTCCATGTCCGCCGCTCGGTCCCGGAGGCGTCCGAGCGGGGCGACCGTCTGCCGCCCGAGGACGACCGCGACGAGCCCCAGCGCGAGCAGGCTCACCAGGAGCATCGCAAGGACGTTCTGGCCCACGTCCGTTGCCACGCCGTAGGCCGCGTCGGTGGGCACGCTCGAGACGGCGACCCACTGGGTGTCGGCGACGGGGACGTACGCGCGGACGTAGTCGCCCTCGTTCTCGACCGTCATCCGTCCGCCGAGGGCCGCTTCGACGGCTTCCCCGTCGAGGTCGTCACCGCCGAACGCGAGCGAGCCCGGCGCCAGCACCCCGTTCCGGTCGCTGTCGACGATCATCGTCGTCGAGGCCGCGCCGGGCTGGTCGAGCTGGTTGACGCGGTACTCGAGGGCACCGATCAGCACCACCACGCGGTCGTCGTCGCCGGCGACCGGGCTGGCGAAGGCCATCACCTGATCACCCAGGGCCTCTGACTCGTAGGCCTCCTCGGTGTTCCAGACCGCTTCCTCGTTGCCGAGTTCGCTCGCGAAATCGGCCTCAGTCCAGGGCTCCTCGACTGACTCGAGGGAGACGTCCCGGTACTGGGAACTCGTACTGGTCTCGATCGTTCCCGTCTCGGCGTTCACGACGTGGATCGCCCGGACGTCGACGGAGAGGCGTGCCTGCGATTCGACGATCGCCCCCTGCACTTCCTGGACGTCCTCGGAACGCAGCGTCTCGTCGGTCGAACTCGTTCGCGTCTGGACGCGCATCGACTCGACCCAGTCGCCGATTCCCTCCGCCTGCAACTCGGCCGTCGAGGCGAGCTGGTCGGTCGCGTCGTCGCGAACCGTTCGGTCGATCTCCGTGTAGCTGACCGCGCCGACGGCGCCGATTACGAGCGTCACGGCGAGAATCGAGATGACGAATTTGAGCAGGTACCGCCGGCGAATCGGGTCCGGAACGAGTCGCGAGAGACGGCTCATTCGAGACTCACCTCGTCCAGACTGGCGATGCCACCGTCGGCACTTTCGTCGAACTCCCAGTACTCGAACGTCGCGTCCACCGTATCACCGTTCGTATCGAAGACGACCGAACTCGAGGCCCCCTGGTACTCGACGGGGTCGCCGGCGGCAGCTCGCTCGAGACCCTCTGTGAGGGTCGCGGGCGTCACAGTCGTTCCGGACTCGCTCGTGACGGCGTACATCGCGCTCCGGATGGCCGTCCCGTCGTTCTGCCCGGCGTACGCGTTTGCGAGCAACAGCGCCGCCGACGCGTCGTAGGCGTGGGCGGTGAAGATGCCCGGATCGGCGTCGTAGGCGTCCGTGAAGAGGTCGGCGAACTCGTCGGCGTACGGACCGGCCGAGAGCGGGGCCGTCCCGCGGATGCCGTCGAGGGAGTGGTCGACGGCCTCGTGGAGCGTCGGATCTCGCATCCCTTCAGTCACCAGCACGTCCTCCTCTCCGCCGGTGTCGAAGAAGTCCGTGAGGATGCGCGCGCCGGTCAACGGATAGCCGATGAGCACCAGCAGGTCCGGGTCGTCGGCTCGAGCAGACTCGAGTTCCGCCTCGAACGATCGGTCGTCCTCCTCGTCCTCGAGGGGTTCGAACGGCACCCGGTTCGTCACTGTTCCGTCGTGTTCCGCCTCGAACGCCTGGGTGAACGCCTGGCTCAACTGCCAGCCGTAGTCGTTGTTGACGTACAGGACCGCCGCGCTGTCGTGGCCCAGGTCGCTCGCGGCGCGTTCGGCGAGGACGACGGCCTGCAGGGAGTCCGAAAGCGCCGTCCGAAAGACCAGTCCACCGTCGTTCAGCGACGTAATTGTCGGGGTCGTACTCGCCGGCGAGCAACAGACTGCCCGGTACGGAATCAAGACCTGCTGGGTCGCCTGCAACGTGACGTCCGAAGCGGCCGGCCCGTTCACCATGGGGTACCCCGCCTCGACGAGTTCGACGGCCCGCTGGACGCCGGTCACCTGATCGGCGGCGGTGTCGACGACGCTGTAGTCGACATTCATATCGACCGCGTCGGCGATCTGATCTGCAGGCAGGATCGCCGCGTCCCGAATAGGCTTCCCTACTGCCTCGAGGTCGCCCGTCAGTGGTTGCATCACGCCGAGTTTGATCGTTCGATCCGTTTCATCCTGACTCTGGCCGTCGCTCGAGGGAACGAACTCGCGAACGTCGTTCAGGCAGCCGGCCAGCGCGGTCAGGCTGCCGGCACCAACGGCAGCGAGCACCGTACGCCTGGGGGGGTGAAGTCATACGCCTGTATTAGAGGTCATATTAATAATTGTTTATACAAACATTGGAAATAGTACAGCAATAACGAGATAACGAGTGTATTTGTGAGTACATAGTACAACATATATTCATAAGGAATGGACGATCACCGGAACGGATTGGAAAATGGCAGAGAGCCGGACGAACTCGAGTCACCCAGAACTATTCGACGACCTCGCACCGTCTCGGTCTCTTCGCCCTACGGAAAAGTCGCATACTCCGCACATCCTTTGGCAAAAATCTGCCCTGCGAGAACGACGTTCTCGCTGGTCCTTTCGCTCACTCCGTTCGCGAAGACATCAAAAACCGCTCGCTCACGCCGTTCGCTCACGGGCCGAACACTACGCCAGCGGCGTCCGCTCGACTACCTGGCCGTCGTACGTCGGATACTGCTCGACGATCTCGCCGTCGTCGACGTCACCCGCTTCGATCATCTCTTCGAGCAGCCACCAGGCGACCTCGACGTGGTTCGACTTCACGGTGTAGAACTCCTCGGGGACCCCGAGCGCCTCGAATCTCGAGGGGGCGACTCGCGTCTTCCCGTAAACCAGGGTCCCGTCGTCGGTGACGTCGTCGAACTCGCGGCGCACTGTCCGGGCCATCCGCTTGAGTCGCCGCCGGTGCTGGGCTGCGTCCTTGAATACCGAGGTGCAGAAGTAGACCTTCGGGTGGTCGCCCATCACCTCGAGGATGCCGTCGCGGTCGTTGTCGACGGCGCTCATGTGTCCCTCCTTCAGTTCGAACCCTTCCGCCTGCATTCGGCGGTAGTTACCGTGGGACATCTCGAACTCGTTGACGTTACAGAAGTCGGCGGCGCCCTCGTCGAGGAATTCGAGGAACTCCGTCTCGGGACGGATGCCGGGGATCTCGAAAGCGGGGGTGAGCCCCTCCTCGCGGGCGACGTAGAGGATGTCCTCCCACTCGGTGCCGTGGAGGTCGCCCCACTGCTCGAGCGGCGGGTGGAAGCGAATCTCGTCCAGGCCGGCCTCCGAGAGTCGTCGCATGTTCTCCCGTCCCCCCGGAATGCCGGTGTAGAGGTGAGTGTGGTGGTCCTCGCCGAACTCGTCTTTCAGCAAGGAAAGGTAGTGACAGGTGCGCTCGAGGGCCTCCTGGGGCTCGCCGCCGGTGATCGAGGTGCCGAGGGCGTCCATCCGGTGGGCCTCGGTGAGCACGTCCTCGTCGGACTCGACGAGGCGCTCGTTGGCGTAGACGTCCGTGACGTTCTTGCGGTTCTCCCCGAGCGGGCAGTAAAAGCAGTCGCGCTGGTCGCAATAGCCGTAGACGAACAGCACCATCTTGCCGCCTTTCGCACACTGCTCACAGCCCTTCGAGATCATTCGATAGCACTGATTTGGTCTCGAGGGCCAAAAGCGGTACGAATCGCCGCGTGCGAATTGTTCTCGTGCGTTCTCCACGATCTTACCGACCGTCTCCGGGAAGAGAGTCGAGCGGACCGACGGGAGGTTTGGCCGACGTACATCGTGAATTTCGCTATTTTATCAATTACCGTGTCCACATTCGCGTCACTCGAGCGGACACTCACCGAAAACCTCGCAGAAATTCAAGCCGTTCGCCGGTGTCCGAGGCGTATGGAGGAAGTCAAACTCAGCCGCGTCGAACACGAACTCTCGGAGCTCTCGTACCCGATCACGCGAGCGGACGCCGCCGTCGAGTTGAACGACGTGACGCTGTTGCTCGCCGACGGGGAAGCCAACCTCGGGTCGCTCGTCGAGGACACGCACAGCGAGGAGTACGACTCCGCGGACCAACTCGAGGACTCGCTGTACAACGTCCTGCCGATGGAAGCCGTCGGCGAACCCTACCAGTCCGAGGGGGAGGGATAGGTCGGTTTCGTCCTGGTCCCCGTTTACGCTCTCGTCCGCCGTCGCTCGCGTCCACGTCCGGTGTTCGCCCGCTCACCCAATCACCCACTCGCACCCCACCAACTCGAGCCCACTGGACCCGCCGAATCGGGGACGCTCGAGGACGACTCGACACCCGCCGTGAGAATCGACCGAGATACTGAAACCGTGCAAATGAGTCCATCCAAAAGACTGACGTCGCCAGACGGAGGTTCGAATAGTATGACCGAACGTTCCGCGATCGTGCTCGCGGCCGGGGAGGGAAGCCGCCTTAGACCGCTGACCAAGCATCGGCCGAAACCGATGCTCCCGGCGGCGACGAGGCCGATCCTCGAGCACGTCTTCGACGCGCTGATCGACGCGGGCGTGACCGAGATCACGACCGTCGTGGGCTACCAGCGAAACCGCGTCCAGTCGCACTTCGGGCCGACCTACCGAAACGTCCCGATCAAGTACGTCAAACAGGAGAAGCTGCTGGGAAGTGGCCACGCGCTCCTGGCCGCAGAAGACGCCCACCGGGACCACCAGGGGCCGACGCTCGTCGTCTACGGCGACCAGCTCGTCGACGGCGACATCGTCGCGGACGTACTCGAGTCCCACGACGAGGACTCGGTGGCGACGCTCGGCCTGATCCCGACCGACAACGTCGGCGAGTACGGCGGCGTCCTCACGGACGACGGCGAGGTGACCGAGATCGTCGAACGACCGCTCGACGACCGCGAGTACACCCTCAACGCTGGCGTCTACGTCTTCGACGACCTGATCTTCGAGGCGATCCGCGGGGTCAACCCGCGCGTGGGTGAACGGTCCCTCATCGACGGCATCTCGAGCCTGGTCGACGACGAGACCGCCAGCGTTCGGGGCGTCGTCTCCGACGGCCTCTGGGTCGACGCGACCTACCCGTGGGACCTGCTGACCATCGCTGAGGACCTCCTCGCCAGGGGCGGCGTCGACAGCCAGGTGTCGGCGGACGCCTACGTCCACGAGTCCGCGACGATCGTCGACCCCGTCGTCGTCCCCGCCGATTGCGTCATCGGGGCGGGGTCGGTCGTGGGACCGAACGTCTGTCTCGGCGAGAACGTGACGGTCGGTTCGAACGTCTCGCTCACGCACGCCGTCGTCGATGCCGACACGCGAGTCGAAGACGGGGCGACGGTCCGCGACTGCGTCACCGGCCGCGGAGCGCGAATCGGCCCCGGGTCGACCGTCGTCGGCGGGCCGAGCGACGTCCAGATCAACGACGCGGTCCACCGGGACGTCGACTTCGGCGCGCTGTTCGCCGACCACGCCCACGACGAGGGCGGATCGACGTTCGCCCCCGGCGTAATCGTCGGCGCCGACGCCTACGTCCAGGCGGGATCGACGCTTCGCGGAACGATCGAGGACGACGTGGAGGTGCGTTCCTGATGTGTGGCATCATCGGCTTCGTCGGCAACGGCAAGGGCGAGACCGACGCGCTCGACGTCCTGATGACCGGGCTCTCGGGCCTCGAGTACCGGGGGTACGACTCCGCCGGCGTCGCCCTCGGGGATACGGACCTTCGCGTCCACAAGCGCCAGGGCGAGGTCTCCTCACTCGAGGAGACCCTGGAGGCGAACGAACCGGGCGGCGAGTCCGTCGGCATCGGCCACACCCGCTGGAGCACCCACGGCCCGCCCTCGGACGTGAACGCTCACCCGCACACCGACGCGGAGGGCCGGGTCGCCGTCGTCCACAACGGCATCATCGAGAACTACCAGTCGCTCCGGACGGAACTGCGCGAGGCCGGGGTCACGTTCCAGAGCGACACCGACACCGAGGTCGTCCCCCATCTGATCGCCCGCGGCCTCGAGGACGGCCTCGACCCCGAGTCGGCGTTCCGGGCGGCCATCGAGCGCCTTGAGGGCAGTTACGCCATCGCCGCCGTCTTCGAGGGGTCGGAGACGGTGTACGCGGCCCGCCACGAGTCGCCGCTCGTACTCGGCCTGGGCGAGGACGGCCACTACCTGGCGAGCGACGTCCCGGCGTTCATCGAGTACACCGACCGCGTGATCTACCTCGACGACGGTGAGTTCGCGACGCTCACCGGCGACTCGATCCGGATCACCGATTCGGACGGCGAGGTCGTCGAGAGCAGCGTCGAGACCATCGAGTGGGACGCCGAGGACGCCGGCAAGAGCGGCTACGACCACTACATGCTCAAGGAGATCCACGAACAGCCCACTGCGATCCGGGAGTGTCTCCGCGGGCGACTCAACGAACTCACCGGCCGGATCGAACTCGAGGAACTGGCGGACATCGCCTTCGACGGCCCCGTGACGTTCGTCGCCTGCGGGACCTCCTATCACGCCGCGATGTTCGGCGTCTCGCTGTTGAACCGCTGGGGCGTCCCCGCCCAGGCCACCCTGGCGAGCGAATTTACGGCTGACACGATGCCACTCACGGACGACTCGCTCGTCGTCGGCGTCACCCAGAGCGGCGAGACAGCCGACACGATGCGCGCGCTTCGGGAGGCGAACCGGGCGGGCGCAACGACGCTCGCCGTGACGAACGTCGTCGGCAGTTCGGCCGCCCGCGAGACCGATCACGTCCTCTACATCCGCGCCGGCCCGGAGATCGGCGTCGCCGCCACGAAGACGTTCGCGAGCCAGCAGGCCGCACTCACCATGGTCGCCGCCGCGCTGAGCGACCACCGTTCCCGCGAGTTGATCCAGTCGCTCCGATCGATAGCCGATGCCATCCAGCAGGTGCTCGACACCTCGAGCGCCCGGGAGGTCGCTCACGCCTACCGCGACGCCGACGCGTACTTCTTCATCGGTCGCAGCCTCAACTACCCCGTCGCGCTCGAGGGGGCGCTGAAGCTCAAGGAGATTTCCTACGAACACGCCGAGGGCTTCGCGGCGGGCGAGTTGAAACACGGCCCCCTCGCGCTTGTCGGCCCAAACACGCCCGTGTTTGCGCTCGTGACCGGCGACGGCGAGGAAGCCGAGAAGACCATCGGCAACGTCAAGGAAGTCGAGGCCCGCGGCGTCCCCATCGTCGCGGTCACCGACGGCCAGTCTGACGTCGAGCGCTACGCGGATCACGTCCTCGAGATTCCGGCGCTCGAGGCCGTCGCGAGTTCGGTCGTGGCGAACGTCCAGCTCCAGCTGGTGTCGTACTGGATCGCCAACGAACTGGGTCGATCGATCGACAAACCCCGGCACCTGGCGAAGAGCGTCACCGTCGAGTGATCGCGGAGAACGTCACCGGCGAGTGATCGGACGATCGCTGCCGGAAAAGTGCGAGATTTGTGGTGGTTCGTTGGTGGTGGTGGAACAGTTCCAAATCTCGCAGCCGTAGTATTCAGTTATTCACGTATATTACTATTGGTTGAACTTTGTTCGGTTAATCTGTGAGGTCACAGACCGCCGTTCTGTATGGAATCGGTCGGGCGGCTGTAGCCGTCGGTTCGGCGGTATCCGGCTCAGTCGCTGCCACGGTGGGTCGCCTCGAGAACGTCCTCCGGCGGCTCCTCGTCGCCCCTGGTGGCCGTCGAGTGGAGGAAACAGGCCGCACGCTGATCGCCGTCGACCGGGACGAGCGCCGGGTCGTGTTCGCGACACTTCGGCATGACCGCCGGACAGCGGCTGGCGAAGTTACACCCCGTCGGCGGGTATCGCGGGTCCGGAATCTCGCCCTCGAGGGTGATCCGCTCGCTCGAGCGCTGTGAATCGGGATCGGGGTCGGGAATCGCGCTCAACAGCGCCTCCGTGTAGGGGTGTTTCGGATCGGCGAAGAGCGCGTCAACGGGCCCGGTCTCCACGAGTCGGCCGAGGTACATCACGGCGACGCGGTCGGAGACGTGGCGGATGACCGAGAGGTCGTGACTGATGAAGATCATCGAGAGGTCGCGTTCGGCCTTGATCCGCTCGAGGAGGGCCAGGATCTGGCCCTGGACGCTCACGTCCAGCGCGCTGGTCGGCTCGTCCGCGATCAGGACGTCCGGATCGACCGCGAGCGCCCGGGCGACGCCGACGCGCTGTTTCTGCCCACCGGAGAGTTCGTGGGGGTGGCGGTGACGGGTCTCAGCGTCGAGACCAACCTCCTCGAGCAGGTCGATCACGCGGTCGGTGACCGTCTCGTTAGGTGCCAGCGTCGCGTGTTTCTCGACCGCGAACCCGAGAATGCGCGCGACTCGCTGGCGCGGGTTGAGCGACGAACTGGGGTCCTGAAAGACGAACTGGACCCGCTGGCGGAGCTTCTCGTCGGGGGTCTCCGCGAGGGAGACGCTGTCGAGCCGGATGTCGCCCTCGGTCCGCTCCTCGAGCGCGATACAGAGGCGCCCGAGGGTCGTCTTGCCGGAGCCGCTCTCCCCGACGAGTCCGACGGTTTCGCCCGCGCGAAGCGAGAGCGAGACGCCGTCGACGGCCTGCACCGGCGGCGATCCCTTCGGGAGCAGGCGATCGAGCAGCGAGGTCGAGGTGTCGAACTCCTTTCGAACGTTCTCGATCTCGAGGATGGGGTCGCCGACGTCGGTCGTCCGCGAGTCGGCCGTCTCGGAGGCCTCGGCGGGCACGGGCTCGAGGACGCCGATTTCGTCGGTTCGAATGCAGGCTGCTCGCTGGACAGCGCCGTCGTCGGTCGGCGGCGATGCGGTTCCAGCGGCGGTTTCGGCGGGGGTTTCAGCGGCGGTCTCGGAACTCCCCGCTGGGGCACCGTCGCCTCTCTCGACTGGCTCGAGCGGCGGATCGTCCGCCTCGCAGGCCGCCGTCGCGTACGGACAGCGCGGGGCGAAGTTACAGCCACTCGGCCGGTTTCCGGGCTGGGGAACGGTCCCCTCGAGCAGTTCGGGAACGTGGTCAGTCAGCCGCGGCATCGACCGGAGCAGGCCCGCCGTGTAGGGGTGACGGGGTTCGGTGAACACCCGCTCGGTCAGCCCCTGCTCGACCATCCGTCCGGCGTACATGACGCCCACGCGGTCGGTCGACTCCGCGACGACCCCCAGGTCGTGGGTGATGAGGACCACGCTGAGGTCGCGAGAGTCCCGGAGGTCCTCGAGTAACTCGAGGATCTGGGCCTCGATGGTCACGTCTAGCGCCGTCGTCGGTTCGTCGGCGATCAGCACCTCGGGATCGCAGCAGATGGCGATCGCGATGAGCACCCGCTGGCGCTGACCACCGGAGAGTTCGTGCGGATAGGACTCGAAGACGTCAACGGGGTCCGGCAGGCGCACCTGCTCGAGCAGGGAGAGCGCCGTCTCCCGCGCTTCCTCGTCGGACAGCTCCCGGTGCTGGTGGAGCGTCTCGAGGAGTTGCGTGCCGACGGTCAACACCGGCGTGAGCGAGGTCATCGGGTCCTGGAAGACCATGGCGATCTCCGATCCGCGGATCGACTGCAGCGTCGAGTCGGACATCGTCGTCAGATCGGCGCCGTCGAACGTGACCGAGCCCGACGCGATCCGGCCGTTGTCCTCGAGTAGCCGCATGATCGAGTGAGCGGTGACGCTCTTGCCGGAGCCGCTCTCTCCGACGATGCCGAGGGTTTCCCCGCGCTCGAGGGTGAAGCTCACGTCCTCGATGGCGCGGATACCGCCCTCGTCGGTCGCGAATTCCGTCGTCAGTCCGTCGACCGATAGCAGTGGGTCACTCGTGCTCGTGTTCGTATTCGTGCCCGTGTTCGTACTCATACTCAGAACCTCCGTTCGGCGTTTTCGTGCGGATCGAGCGCGTCGCGCAGCCCGTCGCCGACCAGGTTGAAGCCCAGCACGGTGACGAAGACGGCGACCCCCGGGAACACCGAGATCCAGGGGGCGTTGCTCATGTAGCTACTTCCGTCGGCGACCATCTGCCCCCACGAGGCCTGGGGCGGCTGGACGCCGAGACCGAGGAACGAGAGGGAGGCTTCCGCGATGATGGCGAACGCCATCAGCAGAGAGGCCTGGACCAGCAGCGGCGAGAGGCAGTTCGGCAACACCTCCCGGAAGACGATGTGACGTCTCGAGTAGCCGAGGGCCTCGGCGGCCTCGACGTACTCCTCCTCGGTGACCGAGAGGGCGCTGCTGCGGGCGATGCGGGCGAACTGCGGGATGTAGACGATCCCCAGCGCGATGATGACGTTCTGGAGGCTGAATCCGAGTGCGGCGACGACGCCAATCGCGAGGATGAGCGCGGGGAACCCGAGCAGCACGTCCACCCCGCGCATGATGACCGTCTCCGTGTACCCCTTCGCGTAGCCGGCGAGTACGCCGAGCAGCGAGCCGATCACGGCGGCGACCGAGACCGCCGTGAGCGCGACCTGCACCGACACCTTCGCGCCGTAGATCGTTCGCGACAGGACGTCGCGGCCCAGTTCGTCGGTTCCGAACGGGTGGTCCGCGCTCGGGCCCTCGAGCGGGGTGAAGGCGGGGTCGTTCGGGTCGTGGTGGACGGTTTCGATGATCGCCCCGCCGAAGAACTGCTCGTCGACGAACGCGAGCACGCCGACGACGACGATCACCGACACGACCGCGAGCCCGGCGACCGCCAGTTTGTGCGCCGCGAAACTCCGAACGAACCGGCGGAACCGCTCCTGACGGGCGCTCGAGACGACGCTCATTGGGCGCTCACCCGAGGATCGAGGTAGCCGTACGTGAGGTCGACGAGCAGGTTGATCGCGACGAACAGGGTTGCGACGACGAGGACGGCCCCCTGTACCGCCGGGTAGTCCTGCTGGAGGACGGCGAACCAGATTAGCCGCCCCATGCCGGGCCAGGCGAACACCTGCTCGACGACGACGGTGGCCGAGAGGAGGTAGCCGAACTGCAACCCGGCGACGGTGATGACGGGCAACAGCGCTCCCTTCAGGACGTGGGCGGTCATGATTCGTCGCGTCGAGAGTCCCTTCGCCTTCGCCATCCGCACGCTATCGGAGCGGAGGTTCTCGAGGACGGCCGAGCGGGTCTGGCGCGTCAACAGGGCGGCGTAGGCGGTCCCGACCGTCACCGCCGGCAGGAAGACGCTCTCGAGCGCTCCGACGGGATCGTCCATCGGCGAGACGTAGTTCCCCGCGGGGAAGATTCCGAGCGACGTCGCGAAGAAGAGGATGAGGAGCAGACCGAGCCAGAAGTTCGGGATCGAGATGCCCGAGAGCGCACCGAGCGTGACCGCGAAATCGGTCTTCGACCCCTTGCGGACTGCACTCACCATACCGGCAGGAATTGCGATGAGTATGGCGACGACCATCGAGGAAACGGCGAGGAACAGCGTCGCTGGCAGACGACTCACGATCAGGTCCGAGACGGCCCGACCCTGGACGAGCGAGCGGCCGAAGTCGCCCTGGAGCACGTTCGAGAGCCACGAGAAGTACTGGATGTACAGCGGCTGGTCCAGTCCGTGGGCGGCCCGGACCGCTTCGATGTTCTCCTCGGTCGCCTGGATGCCGAGCATGTTGACGACCGGGTCGCCGGGAGCCGCGTGGACGATCAGGAACACGACCGCCGAGACCCCGGCCAGCACTGGAACCGTCTGGAGCGTCCGCACCGCGACGTAGCGAAGGAAGTTCATCGAGCGATCAGGCCACCTCCGGCGACGTGAAGCGTAAAATCATGGGTAGGTCGTTTTCACGTGCTCGCTTAAGTGTTGTGTCGGATTCGTGGGTATCCCGAGTTACCTGAAATTCGTTCATTATTTCGATTGGAGAGTTGGATCGTGTTGATCGACTGGTGGCTCGACTCCGGGCGGACGCTCCCACCGGCAGCCGCTCGAACGGTCCGGGCTACGCCTCCATCGCCGCGTCGGCGACCTCGAGGGCCGCGTCGATCGCCGCAACGGCCTCGTCGATCTCCGCCCGGGTGATCGTCAGCGGCGGCGCAACGATGAGCGTGTTGATCATGTTGGCGACGTAGGTCCCGTGCTCGAGGGCGCGGGCGGCGACCTCGTCGACGACGGTCGACCCCTTCGAGAGTTTGTCCTTGCGCGTCCCGAAGGGGGCCCGCTCGTCGGTCCGCTTCGTGAGTTCGATCCCGTGGAACAGCCCGGTTCCGCGGACGTTCCCGACGCTCGGGTGGTCGACTTCGAGCGAGGCGATTCGGTCGCCCAGGTACGAGCCGACCTCGTTCGCTCGTTCGATCAACCCCTCGGATTCGTAGGTCTCGACGGCCGCCAGCCCCGCCGCGCAGGCGACCGGGTGGCCCGCGTAGGTGTGGCCGTGCGTGAACATGTTGTCCTCGAAGTGGGCGGCGATTTCGTCGGTTACGACGGTCGCTGCCAGCGGTTGATAGGCGCCCGTGAGCCCCTTCGCCATCGTCATGACGTCGGGGGTCACGTCGAAGAGGTCGCTGCCGAACCACTCGCCGGTCCGACCGAACCCGGTCATCACCTCGTCGCAGACGAGCAACGCGCCGTGGTCGTGGGCGATCTCCTTCAGCCGCGGGAGGTACTCTGCAGGCGGGACCAGGATGCCGTTCGAGCCGACGACCGGTTCGACCAGCACCGCCGCGACGGTGTCGCCCTCGAGCATCAGCATTTCGTCGATGTACTCGAGGCTCTCCATGGGGTCGAGCGTCGACCCGTAGGCGTAGGGGTCGGGTGCTTTGATCGCGCCCGGAATGCCGGGTTCGGCGGCGAGTCGGCGGGGGTCGCCGGTGACGCTGATCGATCCCGCCGTCGCGCCGTGGTAGGAGCGGTACCGGGAGACGATCTTGTCCTTGCCCGTGTAGAACTTCGCGATCTTGATCGCGGCCTCGACCGCCTCGGTGCCGCTGGTCGAAAAGAACGACTTCGAGAGGTTTCCCGGCGTCACCTCGGCGAGTTTCTTCCCGAGTTCGGCCCGCGCTTCGGTGGCGAAGCCCGGCGCGAAGTACGCCCCCGCTCGAGCCTGGTCGGCGATAGCGTCCTCGACCGCCGTCGCCGAGTGACCGAGGTTCGAACACATGAGTTGCCCGGAGAAGTCGACGTACTCGTTCCCGTCGGCGTCGGTGAACCGGGCGCCATCACCACCGACGATCTGGGTCGGCGAGACCTCGCTCTGGTAGGCCCACGTCCCGAAGACGTACTCCCTGTCCATCGCCTCGACGGCGTTCAGCCCGTCGCTCGAGTTATCCGTTACCATGTCCCTACCACGGCTATCGGACTCTGTTGATTAATATTTATCCCTTAATCAGATTTCTCGGACAAAATTCTACATTTCAGGGTTACACAGCATTCAGTCCATATTTTCTATGTATAGGGAGTACAATATCCATAATTTCAGAAGCCTTATAGTGGCTGGCGGACAGCCCTAGACGAATGCTACACGATACCACCGAACAGTTCGGGGCGGTGAAAAACTACGTCGACGGGGAGTGGGTCGCCCCTGGCGCGGACGGCCAGGACGTGGTGAACCCGGCGACCGGCGACGCCCTCGGATACGTCGGCTTCAGCACCGACGAGGACGTGGACGCGGCCGTCGAGGCCGGGATGGCCGCCTTCGAGGACTGGCGAGAGACGCCCGTCGAGGCGCGCATCCAGCCGCTGTTCGAGCTGAAGCGCCTCCTCGAGGACCACCTTGACGAACTCACGGAGATCCTCGTCCGCGAACACGGAAAGACCATGGGCGAGGCTCGAGGGGAACTCCGACGAGGCATCGAGAACGTCGAAGTCGCCTGCGGCATCCCGACGCTCATGCAGGCGGGACACGTCCAGCACGCTGCCCCCGACATCGACGAGACGGCCGTCAGGGAGCCTCTCGGCGTGTTCGCCGCCGTCACCCCGTTCAACTTCCCCGGCATGATTCCGCTGTGGTTCCTCCCGTACGCGGTCGCAACCGGGAACAGTTTCATTCTGAAGCCAAGCGAACGAGACCCGCTCGTGACCCAGCGGCTGTTCGAACTCATCGAGGAGGCCGGCTTCCCCGACGGCGTCGTCCAGCTCGTCAACGGGAGCGTCGACACCGTCGACGCCCTCCTCGAACACCCCGACGTCGCCGGCATCTCCTTCGTCGGTTCCACCCCCGTCGCGAAACACGTCTACGAGAAGGCGGCCGCTCACGGCAAGCGCGTCCAGGCCCAGGGTGGGGCGAAGAACCACGTCGTCGTCTCCGCGACCGCCGACCTCGAGTTCGCCGCCGAGAAGACGGTGAGTTCCGCGCTGGCGTGCTCGGGCGAACGCTGTCTGGCCAACGACGTCGTGCTGGTCGAAGAGGCCGTCTACGAGGAGTTCGTCGACCTCCTCGCCGCAGAGACCGAGAGACAGGTCGTCGGCGACGGTCTCGACCCCGAGACCACCGTCGGTCCGCTGATCACGCCCGAACACGAGGAGCGGGTTCGAGAGTTCATCGAAACCGGCCTCGAGGAAGGGGCCGAACTGGTCGTCGACGGCCGGGACGTCGGTCGCGACAGCGAGGGCAACTTCCTCGGCCCCTGTCTCTTCCGGGACGTGAGCCCCGAGATGACCATCTGCCGAGAGGAAATATTCGGCCCCGTCCTCGGCGCGATGGCGGTCGAGAACGTCGCAGAGGGAATCGAGGTCATGAACCGCAGCGACTTCGGCAACGCCGCGAGCCTCTTCACCGAGAGCGGGTCGGAGGCTCGCCAGTTCCGCCATCGGGCGGAGGCGGGCAACCTCGCGGTCAACGCGGGGACGGCCGCGCCGATGGCCTTCTTCCACTTCGGTGGGCAGAAGGACTCGTTCTTCGGCGATCTCCACGCCCAGGCGGAGGACGTCGTTCGGTTCTACACCGACGAGACGGTGTACATCGAGCGCTGGCCGAACGCATAGGTCGACGTCTTCGGACCCCTACCCACACCCATCTCCCGTTCCCCTCGACGGCGGGAAACGCGCCTCGAGTCGAGTCGAGACGCCGATCAGCGATCCCCGTCCTGGACGATCCGCTTCATCTCCTCAGACATCACCGAGACGACCCGCGGAGTGCTCTTGATCTCGTCCATGACGAATCTCGAGGACGTTTCCTTCACGCCCTCGATGCCGACGATTTCGTCGATGACCTCGTTCATCTGTTCGCGGTCCTGGACGCGCACGATCGTTACGAAGTCCACGTCGCCCATCGTGTAGTAGACCTGTTCGATGCCGTCGATCGCCGCGAGTTCGGTCCCGATGTCCTCGGAGTACCCTTGCTCGTGGGTGACCGAAATCTCCGTCAGCGCCACCATGTCCAGTCCGAACGGCACCGGATCGAGGTCGGCCGTGATCCCGCGGATGACGCCCCGGTCCTTGAGTTTCTCGAGTCGGTAGTGGATCGCGGATTTAGATAGGCCAAGTTCCTCCGAGAGGACATTGAGGTTGACGTCGAAGTCGTTCTCGACGTACTCGAGGAGGTCAACGTCCGTCTGATCGAAGGTCTCGCCCCGAGAGCGCGTGTTCGACATACTTCACGTAGAGCGCCGTCTCACATAAAAACGTGTGTCTTCACGAGTATCTGATAGGTTCCACGGGTATCTGACAGGTCACCGGTCCGCTGCCGGGCGTTCGAGCGCGGTAACGGCACCCTGCTCCCGGGCGCGACGCGCGATCCCAATCGTCTCGGCGTGGTAGGCCCCGCCCAGGCTCGCCTCGATGTGGACGTCCTCGAGGCCGCCGATCACCACGACGTCCGAGAGCACGTCGGCGGCGGCGTGCGTGACGGCCACTTCGGCGTCGGGCGCGAGGTACGGCGTCGTCGCGGTGGTGATCGCCTCGATCACGTCGCCTCGAGCGCCGTCGTGGGGGACGTCCGCGCCGAAGCGCGCGCCGTCGTACTCGAGGTCGAGGGAGACGCCCGATCCCGTCTCGGCGGGCGAAACGGTGATCGCGCCGACATCGGTCTCGCGGGTCACGGACTCGGAGAGCGTCGCGCGGGCCTCGCCGTCGATCGGTTCCGTGCCGACCTCGCGTACGGCCCTCGCGAGCGCGGGATTCGGGAGTCCCGCGGGGTGGCTCACGACCGCGTCGGGGCCGAGCGTCGTCGCGTAGCAGAAGCGGTGTTCCGGCCGGGAGAAGTCCCACTCGCCGGCGATTCCGGTGACGGACGCGGCGGTGACGCCACAGAGGCGGAGGGGGCCGAGGACGTGTTCGACCACGAACGCGCGGTCGTCGCCGGTGTCGGCGGCGTCCGGCTCGACGAGGTCGACGCGCACGTCAGCCTTGCGGACGCACTCGAGAGTCGCCGGGATGCCGTTGACCTCAATGCCCGGCTCCGACCGGGGTTCGACGCGAACGTACTCGCCCTCGACGGGCGCGGCGACGGTTCTCACGCCGATCCCTCCATACGGGCCAGCGTCTCCTCGAGGAGTCGCGTCCCGGTCGCGAACGCGTCCGCGCCGAACGGTTCACCCGGTTCGCCGGTCCCGAGCGCCACCTTGTCGGGGGTCGGCACGGCCTCGAGGGGCGATCCGGGCGCCAGCCAGTCGTACGCGCAGTCCCCGAGCACCGCGCGGTGGGCGCCCTCGACGGCCGTCCGCGTCGCTCGGGACGGTCGGGCACGGTCGACGCCCGAAACGTGCTCGAAGCGGACCGACTCGACGCTCGTGCAGGGTTCGAACCGGGACTCGATCTCGGTGAAGTCGGTCGTCGGCGTCGTCGCCGCCTCGAGGACGACCGTCAGCCGTTCGTCGCTGGTCTCGACGCCGGCCAGCGAGAACGTGGTCATTCCAGTCGTGAACACCCCGTCTCGGTCGTCCTCGATGGGATAGTGGGGATGAGACGGCTTCGCGGCCTCGAGGACGGCCGACAGTCGGTTCTCGTCGGTCTCGAGTCGCCGGTAGTTCGCGCTCGCCTCCGGCGCGTGCTCGAGGTCGACCGACACCCTCGCTCGTCCCCGCACGACGGTCGACAGTCGGCCCCCGAGGGGCTCGAGGACGAGCCAGGGACCCTCTGCAGTGAGATCCGCCTCGGGGTAGTGCAGTCGGGCGGTCGTGTCCGCGGCCGCGTTCGACTCCCCGTCCGCCTCCTCGCTCCCGGCGACCGTCGCCGCGACGGCGAGCAGCCCCGCTCGGGCCGCCTGAGGTCCGCGATAAACGGCCTCACCGGTTTCAGGGTCGGTCGCGACCTCGAGGTCGGCCAGCGGGTCGGTGCCGTCGAGCGGGCCGACGAGCAGGTTGACGGGCTCGCTCCGTCCACCTCGTCCGTCGCAGCCCCCGTCCGCTCCAGGGTCGTCCGAGCAGCGTTCGACCGCCTCGAGCGCTCGCTCTCGAATCGTTTCCGGCGACGGCAACTCAGCCATCCAGGTGCCCCATCAGATCCGCCGTCGCAGCGGCCATCACCGTCGCGGCCGTGACGACCTCCTCGACGGGCACGTATTCGTCCTCGACGTGAGCCTGCTCGAGCAGACCCGGCCCGTAGACGATGCACTCCTCGATGCCGGCGTCGTTGACGACGAAGCGCTGGTCGTCCGATCCCGGCGAGACGACGTACTCCGGCGGCCCGTGGTGGGGTTCGATCTCCCGCGCGAACGTCTGGGCGACGGTACAGTCCCGCGAGACGAGCGCGGGTTCGGCGAACATGATCTCTTCGTAGCCGACCCGCGCACCCGTCGCGGCCTCGGTCTCGGCCATCAGCGCCTCGAGCTCCTCGCGAGCGCCGTCGACGGTCTCCTCGGGGACGAGCACGCGGTAGAACGCGGCCGTACAGCGGTCGGGCACCACGTTCTCGGAGTAACCCGCGTCGATCATCGTCGCGGAGACGTCCGCCCGGGCCGACGCCGCGGGGACGACCGGTTCGTCCGTCGTCCGCTCGTGGAGGGTCTCGCGGTACTCGCCGATCCGCGAGAGGAAGTCGTTCATCGCCATCACGGCGTTCTCCCCGCCGTGGGCCATGCAGCCGTGAGCTTTCTCGCCGTGGGTGACGACACGGAACTTCAACACGCCGCGGTGGCCCAGGCAGATCCGCGAGGAGTCGAAGCACTCGGTGTAGACGCAGTAGTCGGTGTTCTCCCGGGAAATGTGTCCCTCCCGGACCAGTTCGCCGAGGCCGGTGAAGCCGCCGGTCTCCTCGTCGACGGTCATGCTCTGGGTGATCGAGCCCTCGAGCGGCACGCCCAGCTCTCGGAGTGCGTCGACGGCCAGCACGCTCGCGGCGATGCCGGACTTCATGTCGCTCGCCCCGCGGGCGTAGAGGTTCCCGTCCTCGAGGGTCGGCTCGTAGGGGTCGGTGGCCCAGTCTTCGCCCGCGGGGACTACGTCGTAGTGGCCCGTGAAGTGGATGTCGGGGCCGTCGCGCCCCTCGTCCAGTCGGGCGAGGACGTTCATCCGGTCGTGGTCGGTCCGGTCCGGGTAGTACTCCTCGACGACCTGGTCGGGGACGTCGATCACGTCCACATCGTACTCGCGCGCCTCGAGTTGCTCCCGGAGGAACTCGGCTCCCTCGCGGTAGTTTCGCCCCGGCGGGTTCTCGGTGTCGATCCGGAGGAACTCCGTCAGGAACTCGAGGCCGTCCGCCCGGCGCGACTCGACGGCGTCCGCGATAGCAGTTCGGGTTACCATGGTCAGATGTCGCGCCCCCCGTCGACCTCGAGGGCGGTGCCGGTGATCATCGAGGCGTCCTCGCTGGCAAGGAAGACGGCCGCGCCGGCGACGTCTTCCGGTTCACAGAGCCGACCGAGCGGAATGGTGTCGTGCATCGATTCGACGCTCAGGTCGCCGGCAGCGAAGTCCTGCAGCATCGGCGTGTCCGTCGCGACGGGACAGATGGCGTTGACGCGAATCCCGTCCTCGGCCAGTTCGTACGCCAGTTGCTTCGTGAGGCCGACCATCCCGGCCTTGGAGGCGACGTACGCCGAGAGCCCGGTCCGCGGACGAATCGCGGCGGTCGAGGCCGTGTTGAGGATTACGCCCGCGTCGCTCTCCCTGAGTTCGGGCACCGCGTACTTCGCCCCGAGAAACGCGCTCTTGAGGTTTACGTCGACGGTGGCGTTCCACGTCTCCTCGGTCACGTCCTCGATGGGTGTCGACTCCTGCGGGATCCCGGCATTGTTGTGGAGCACGTCCAGGCCGCCGAACGCCTCGACCGCGCAGTCGATCATCCCCTCGACGGCTGCTGGATCGGATACATCGGCGACGTGACTCCGGGCGGTCCCCCCGTCGGCCTCGACCGCCTCGACCGTCGCCGCGGCTCCCTCTTCGTCGAGGTCGACGACCAGCACGTTCGCACCCGTCGCCGCGAACCGCCGGGCGGTGGCTTCGCCCATCCCCGACCCGGCCCCGGTCACGAGGACGCTTCTGTCACTGTCAGACATACTCGAGGGTCAGTTCGAACGGACATGAAGTTTTGGGAGGCGGGGGTCGATATCGGGACCTTGTTCCGAATTTAGAAGAATTATAGAACAATATTCAACTATATATCGAGGGAGGATATTTTATTCAGACCCTCTGACTCACTCGTAGGTCGCCTCGTGGAGCGAGCGGAACGAGCCGTGCGGGTACTGTTCGAATCCCTCTAATCGGTCCGAGACGCCCTGGATCCGCTCGGGGTAGTAGGTGTAGACGGAGTACGCCTCCTCGTAGACGATCTGCTGAATCTCGTCGAGGAGTTCCTGGCGGTCTTCCTGGTCCGGTGTCTCGCGTTGGTCCTCGAGCAGCGCGTCGAGTTCGTCGTTGCTAATGTTCCAGACGTTGAGACCGTCGGTGTGGTGGAGGTAGAGCAACTCGTCGGGGTCGGCGAACGATTCCCAGTTGGAGACGGCAATCTCGAAGTCGCCCTCCTGCTCGCGGGTCCAGAACGTCGAGCCGTCGAGCGTCTGCACGCTCGCCTCGACGCCGATGTCCTCGAGCATGCTCTGAATGAGCGTCGCCGCCTGCTCGTGCTGGGTCGTCGTCGAACTGATGATCTCGAGCGAGAGGTCCTCGTGACCGGCCTCTGCGAGCAGGTCCTGGGCCTGCTGTGGGTCCCCATTCGGGTGATTGAAGTCAGAGAGGTCGCCGTTGTAGGCCGCGAACGAACTCGGGAGGATCGACTTCCCGGCCTCGCCGTACCCCTGCAGGACCGTCTCGACGATCTGTTCCTTGTCGATTGCCCACGCGATGGCCCGGCGGACCCGACGGTCGTCGAGCGGTTCGACGTCGGTGTTGAAATCGACGCGACCGGAGCTGACGTCCTCGGTGCGCATAACCGAGATGCCGTCGGCGCTCTCCACCTGGTCGACGTACTGGGGCGACAGCTGGTCGACGGCCTGGATCGACCCCGTCTCGAGCTGGGAGACCATCGAGGACTCGTCGGGGAGGATGCGGAACTCGATCTCGTCGATGTTCGGCAGGTCGTCCTGCCAGTAGTCGTCGTACTTTCGGAGTATCGCGTTTTGCCCCGAGTTCCACTCGACGAGTTCGTACGGACCGGTCCCGACCGGATTCGAGTTGTAGTCCTCGCCGTATTCGGTGACGGCCGCCTCCGAGAGCGGCCACATCACCTTCTCGACGTTGTCGAGGAACGGCGCGTGGGGGTGTGCGAGGTCGAAACGAACCGTGTAGTCGTCCTCGACGACGACCTCCTCGATCGCGCTGACGTAGTTCTTCCGGGGGTTCTCCTCGGTCTCGATCCACTCGTAGGTGTACTGGACGTCCGAGGCGGTGAAGTCCTCGCCGTTGTGGAACGTGACCCCCTCCTCGAGTTCGAACACGTACTGGGTGTCGCTCTCGAGTTCCCAGTCGCTCGCCAGCTGGGGGACGTACTCGCCCTCGGGGGTAATGTCCACGAGATTGTTGTAGATCAGCGAGTACACTTTGTTGGAGTCGAAGTCGGTGTCGCGCGCAGGAATCAGGTCCCACGCGCCCCGCCCGATGCCGAGCGAGACGCTGGTTCCGCTGCCACCGTTCCCGCTGCCACCGTTCCCGCCGTCGCCGTTCCCGTCGTCGCTGGTACACCCCGCGAGACTTACCCCGCCAGCCGCTGCGATCGCCGTGAGGAGCCGTCGCCGCGACGCGTCGATCGCACCCTGTGTGGAAATGTCAGTCATGACGCTCGTATCACTATTATCGCTCGATGATAAAACAGTTTCCATAACCAGCATGATAAATGTGGAAATTTTTCTCTTATGGAGGAAATATCCGGATTTATTACACCATATTCGACCGGCGACCGATCAAAACTGCCTTCGGCGTGGAGTCGCCGAACAACGTTCTCCCAGGTACGAGGACCGGACGATCACGCACCCGGAAGGTTGCCGCCGCCGTCCTCGAGCGCGATGGCGACGTTCTTGGTCTGGACGTAAGACTCGAGGGCCTCCAGGCCCTTTTCGCGGCCGATACCGCTCCGCTTGTACCCGCCGAAGGGTGTCTGCTGGGTGTCGACGAACCAGTCGTTGACGTAGACGTTCCCCGCCTCGAGGCGCCTCGCCAGTCGACCCGTCCTCGAGACGTCCCCGGTGAAGACGCCGGAGACCAGCCCGTACTCGACGCCGTTGGCGATTTCGAGGGCCTCGGCCTCGGTTTCGAATGGAACGACGCAGAGGACCGGACCGAAAATCTCTTCCTGTTCGATTCGCATCCCGGGTTCGACGTCGGCGAAGACGGTCGGTTCGACGAAGTAGCCGGGCCGATCCGGCGTCCCGCCGCCGGCCGCGAGCGTCGCGCCCTCACGTTGCCCGAGGTCGACGTAGCTCGTGACCTTCTCGAACTGTTCCTTGGAGGCGAGCGGCCCCATGTCGGCGTCCTCGGCCCCGGGAGCGAGGTCGTACTCCTCGGCCAGGTCGACGATTCGTTCGACGAATTCGTCGTAGATCGACTCGTGAACGAGCGCCCGGTCGGCGGCCGAACAGACCTGCCCGGCGTTCGTGAAGATAGCCGTCGAGATCGTCTCCGTCGCAGCCTCGAGGTCGGCATCGGGAAACACGATCGCGGGGTTCTTGCCCCCGAGCTCGAGCGTGACGGGCGTGATCGACTCGGCGGCCGATCGCATGATGGCCTGGCCCGTCGGGACGCTGCCCGTGAAGGTGATCGTGTCGACATCCTCGTGACCGGTGAGCGCGGCCCCTGTCTCCCCGCCGCCGGGAACGACGTTGACGAGACCGTCGGGAACATCCACCTGCGCGCACAGTTCGGCCAGCCGGAGCGTGCTCAGGGGCGTGTTCGGCGCTGGTTTGACGACGACCCCGTTCCCGGCGACCAGCGCGGGGGCAGTCCCGCGCGCGAAGAGATTCCCGGGGAAGTTCCATGGCGTGATCTGCGCGCTCACGCCGTAGGGTTCGCGAATCGTGAAATCGAGGGTGTCGGAACCGAGTGGGATGCTCTTGCCCTCGAGTTTGTCGGTGAACCCGGCGTAGTACTCGAAGTAGCGGGCCGCGCTCTCGACGTCGCTTCGCGCCTGCGATAGCGGCTTCCCCTGATCCAGGCTCTCGAGGGCGGCGAGTTCGTCGACGTGCTCGCGGATGATGCGTCCCATTTCGTAAACCCGTCGACCCCGCTCGTCCGGGGGCGTCTCTCGCCACTCCGCGAAGGCTCGCCGCGCCGCTCGCACGGCGTCGTCGACGTCGGCCTCGGTGCAGCTGGCGACGCGCGTGAAGGGTTCCTCGCTCGCCGGGTCAATCAGTTCGCTGTAGTCTCCTTCGACGGGTGGGGTCCGTTCGCCGTCGATGTAGGCGTCGTACGCCGACGCAATCTCGAGATCGGCGTGTGTGAACTGGCCCATGTGTGTCACTGACGCCCCAGCTATATTATGTCTGTGAATAGTACTCGATGCCCGATTTTCGTTCTGTTATGGAGGATAATACAGAACGACGTTCATCGAGACTGGGGAACTCGAAAATGTATCCAACTCCTGGCCAGTCGCTATCGCCGAATCCACTCGAGCGGCCGCGTGACCAGCGGCCGGTAGTCCTCGTGGGGGTCGTAGGCGGCGAACGAGAGGCTGTTCGTCATCACGCTTACGCTCGAGGTCGCCATCGCCAGACCGGCCAGGGCGGGGTTGAGCAACCCGAGCGAGGCGATCGGGACCAGCGTGGTGTTGTAGATCAACGCCCAGAAGAGGTTCTGGCGGACCTTCCGCAAGGTGGCCTCCGATATGCGAATCGCCTTGAGCACGTCGGCGGGGTCGTCGCGCATCAGCGTCACGTCGGCCGATTCGATGGCCACGTCGGTCCCGGATCCGATGGCAACGCCGACGTGGGCCGTCGTGAGCGCGGGGGCGTCGTTGACGCCGTCGCCGACCATCATCACTCGCGTGCCGTCGCTGTCGCCGCCGGCCGACTGCAGGTCCTCGACGTGATCCGCCTTGTCCTCCGGCAGCACGCCCGCTCGGACGTTCTCGGGGTCGATTCCCACTCGCTCCGCGACCGCTCGAGCCGTCCGCTCGTTGTCGCCGGTCAGCATGACGACCTCGATGCCCCGCTCTCGCAGAGCGGCGACGGTCTCCGTCGCGCTCTCGCGAACCTCGTCGGCCACCGCGACGACGCCCAGCAACGCGCCGTCGACGGCGACCGGAATCGCGGTCTTCCCCTCGCGCTCGAGGCGCTCGAGGGTCTCCTCGGCTGGCTCGGGGTCGATTCCCTCGTCCTCGAGCAGCTTTCGCCGGCCGACCACGACCGTCCCGCGGGTCGTCTCCGCGCGGATTCCGTGACCGGGGACGTTCTCGAAGTCCTCGAGGTCGCCTATCTCGATACCGCGATCCGTGGCACCCTCGACGACGGCGCGCCCGATGGGGTGTTCCGAGCCCGATTCGGCGGCCGCCGCGGCCCCCAGGACGAACGACTCGAGGGACTCCTCGTGCGTCTCGAGGACGCCGCCGTCGGCGCGGGGGTCCGTCTCGCTCCCGCCGTCGGCCGCGACTCCGCTCGCTTCGTCGCTACTGTCCAGGACGACCACGTCGGTCAGCGTCATCTCGCCGTGGGTCAGCGTCCCGGTCTTGTCGAAGACGACGGTGTCGACCCCCCGGACCTGCTCGAGGACGTCGCCACCCTTGAAGAGGACGCCGTTGGTCGCGCTCAGCGTGGAGCCGACCATCGTCGCCGCGGGTGTCGCCAGCCCGAGCGCACAGGGGCAGGCGATCAACAGCGCGGAGGCGAGCACGACGACCGAGAACTCGAGGACGGGCACGCCGCCCGCGACCGGGCCGCCGCCGACCGGTTCGAGGACGGGGATCCACGAGCCGAGCCAGGCCGAGGTGCCGTAGAGGGCGTCGGGGAACAGCGCCCAGAGGACGGCCCAGACCACGGCATTGACGATCACCGCCGGGACGAAGTAGGCGCTCACCGTGTCGACCACCCGCTGGATCTCGGGCTGGCGGGACTGGGCCTCCTTGACCCGGTCGACGATCTGTTGCAGGGCCGTCTCGGAGCCGACTTTGGTCGCCTCGACCAGCAGGACGCCGTTCTCGTTGATCGTGCTCCCCACGACGTCGTCGCCCTCGCCCTTCTCGACCGGGACGGATTCGCCGGTCAACATCGACTCGTCGACGGCGCTCTGGCCCTCGAGGACGACGCCGTCGGTCGGAATCCGCTCGCCCGGTCGGACCTTGAGTACGTCGCCGACCTGGACGTCCTCGAGGGGGACCTGTACTTCAGTCCCGTCTCGCACGACTGCGGCGTCCTCGGCCTCCATCTCGAGGAGCTCCCGCAGGGCGTTGCCCGCTCGCGCCTTCGAGCGGACCTCGAGCCAGTTGCCCAGCGTGATGAACCAGAGGATGAACGCGACGGCCTCGAAGTAGAGGTTGCCGGTCAGCCCGATCGTGAGCACGGCCGTCGAATAGACGTAGCCCGCGAGGGTACCGACGGCGACGAGAGTGTCCATGTTCGCCCGTCGATTGTGTGCGAACGCGCGGTAGGCGCCGACGAGGAACTCGCGGCCGAGGGTCGCCATCATGACCGTCGCGATGGCGAACTCGGCCCAGTCGACGACTCCCTCGCCGATTCCGAGCACCTCGTGGAGAGGCGGGATCAGCCCGAGCATCGCGAGCATGATCGGGACGAACGGCAGGGTGAGCAGGCCGCCGCCGATTACCAGCCGTCGCTGCCGGGACAGTTCGCGCTCGACGGCACGCTCGCGCTGGCCCTCGTCTTCCTCGTCATCGCCGCCTGCGGGTTCGTACCCCGCCTCCTCGATCGCTCGCCTGATTTCGGCCAGCGAGACGTCCGACGGATTGTACCGGATCCGGGCCTCGTCCGAGGCGAAGTTCACGTCCGCCGAGACGACCCCGGGGAGGGACTCCGTCGCCTCCTGGACGGTTCCCGAGCAGGTCGCACAGGACATCCCCATCACGGGAATCGAGGTGGTTTCGGTCGCGACCTCGTAGCCCGCGTTCGACACCGCCTCGACGACCGCCTCGAGGCTGACCTCGTCGGGGTCGTAGGCGACGACCCCCTCGTCGGTCGCGAAGTTCGCGCTCGCCTCCTCGACCCCTTCGAGATCGCTCAGGGCGTCCTCGACGGTCCCCGAACACGTCGCACAGGACATCCCGGTTATCTCGAGGTGGGCGCGTCGTTTCGTCATGGTGGAGACTACGGGCTACGGGTTCAAGCGAGTTGTGCCTTTCAAAATGAGGGTATCTCGACATCCAAATTTCGATTGGAAACCGTCACGACCGGTGGGTCGATGAAGTGAAAGTGGATGAGTCGCTCAGCGTCTCGAAAAAGAACCCGCCGCTCGAAGAACACAGCGGGCGAAATTACGCGACCGGGCTACATCGATTTCTCGTCCGATCCGAGCTCCTCGGCTCCTTTGAGTACTACCTGGTCGTCGGTCACGCGCTCGATCTCCGTGGCATCGACGGGGAAGTCGTCGTCGTTGACGTTGCCCCAGTCGAGCGCGGCTTTGATCTTCTCGGTGATCCCCGGGTGGGCATCGACGTACATCGTTTCGCCGCCCTCTTCGACGTCGGTAACCATTCCGAGTTCCTCGCCCGCGGTGTCGACGACTGCTTTTCCGATTTCGTCGTCGGAGAGCGTTACTCGCCCGGCCCCTTCCGTGGCTTCCATCGGCTCCTCTTCGGTAGCTCCCATCGACTCCCCTTCGGTAGCTCCCATCGACTCCCCTTCGGTAGCTCCCATCGACTCCCCTTCGGCACCCTCGACGACCCCGCCCTCGGTCGTGCCGGTCGGCATCGTTCCGGATTCCTCGGTAACGACGTCCTCGGTGTGAACGGTCTCCATCGCCAGGAGTTCGCCCCCGGTCACGTCGGCGTCCAGGCGCTTCCGGTCGACTACCTCGTCCTGGACGACGTGTTCGCGGGTGAAGTAGGTGTGAATTCGGTCGTCTTCGCTCACCTCGGATTCGACCTCGTACTCCGTGAGCACGTTGTCGGTCGACACGTCGACGTCGAGAAGGTCACTCTCGGCGATCGTGCGCTGGAGTCCCTCGACGTCGATGTCGCGGTCCTCGACGGTGTCGGTTTCGACCACGTCGGTGCCCGCGACGTGGCTCTCGACAGTGAACCGTTCGGTGAACTCGCGAGTAACCGACCACATCTCCTCGACCTCGAGTTCGGCGGAGTACGGGACGTCGGTGGACTCGATGGAGCCTGCCCCGGTGTCTGCGGGCACGGGCTCTGACCCCGTACGGTCGACCGCGTCGTAGTAGCGGTCCTCGTCGAACCAGTCCGCGTGATCACGATCACTCCCTCCCTCGTCGACGAGCGTACAGCTCGTACACTCCCGTTGCAGGAGTTCGACGTCGACCACGCTCTCGTCGATCACCTCGGTGTCGACGAGTTCGCTCTCGATGCTCGTCTCCTCGACGACGACGCTCTCGACGACGGTGGTCTCGGTAATCTCCGTCGTCACCGTCTCGCCCTCGAGGAGGCGCTCTTTCAGGTCCTCTCGATCGACGTTGCTTCGTGTGAGGGCCTCTTCGCGACGGGTCACTTCGAAGGGTTCGGACGCCTCCGCACCGTGGTAGATTACCACCTGATCGCCCTCGTCGAGTCGGCCGAAGAACTCGTCCCACTCGACCGTCTCGTGGGATCCCATCGTCTCGGACTCCGGGAGGATGCGGTAACGATCCGGTTCGTCCTCGTGGCGAGCGGGCGTCGCAGCGTGTTCGTCCGCCCAGCGGCGGATCGTCTCTCGGTCTGCCGACAATCGACTCTCCCCGGGTTGATCTGTGGGTTCGTCCATAACACCTTCGAGATGTACGGTCGGACGTAAATTGGGACGGATCGTTTCGCTCGCAGATCGATATTAGAAAGCGGTAACTGGCGGGCGCAATCGACCACGAACGGGTAAACGTACGCTTACCGACCTGGAACTGGGGGATGGCGTCGCTGGAGCGTTCGTACCGATGTCCGCTTCGAAACGGACGAACCTGACTGGTCGCCTGCCTCGTTCGAGTGGTTCCGAGACGGCCCAGCGAAATCTCGATCGCGGGTCAGTTTCTAGGTCGTCGACAGTCGACTGCACGCCTTCGACTCGCTTCCCACGCAGTTCCCGTTTACCGTACAGTAATCGGCTACCGAGCACGCCGATTCCCGGAATCAGACGGGAGATTTCTTAATTGGCTCGAGACGAAGCGACCTCGCCAGAATCGAGCAAACGGAGGGCGGTTGCGATGGAAAGACAGTTCCCGCCGCGCACCCAATCACCGTCAAATGCGTCTCGCCGTCCCCAACAAGGGCCGCCTGCACGACCCGACGATCGACCTCCTCGAGCGGGCCGGCCTTCATCTCGAAAACGGCGCCGCCAGGAAGCTCTACGCCGACACTGTCGACCCCGAGGTCATCATCCTCTTCGCCCGGGCCGCGGACATCCCCGAGTACGTCGCCGACGGGGCGGCCGACCTCGGAATCACCGGCTACGACCAGTACCGGGAAGCCGACGTCGGCAACGTCGCCGAGCTGCTCGACCTCGAGTTCGGCCGCTGTCGGCTCGTGCTCGCGTCGCCCGAAGATGGCGACATCGACGCCGTCGAGGATCTGGCGGGCAAGACCGTCGCCACGGAGTTCCCGACCGTCACCCGGCAGTTCTTCGACGAGCGTGGACTCGAGCCCTCGATCGTCGAGGTCACGGGCGCGACGGAGTTGACGCCACACGTCGAGATGGCCGACGCCATCGTCGACATCACGAGCACGGGGACGACCCTGAAGATGAACCGCCTCGCCGTCATCGAGGAGGTCCTCTCGAGTTCCGTCCGCCTGTTCGCCCGCGACGACGTCCTCGAGGACCCCAAGGTTCAGGAGATTCGTACCGCGCTCTCGTCGGTGCTGGCCGCCGACGGCAAACGATACCTGATGATGAACGTTCCCAGCGATCGGCTCGAGGCCGTCCGCGAAGTCATCCCCGGCATGGGTGGCCCGACGATCATGGACATCGCCAACGGAGGCGGCGAGTCCGTCGCCGTCCACGCCGTCGTCGACGAGCGCGAGGTGTTCGAGACCATCACCGAAGTGAAGAACGCCGGTGCGAGCGACATCCTGGTCACCGAAATCGAGCGACTGGTCGAGTAGGGTTCCTCGAGCGAACCGATAGCGGGGACACCGCTCGAGGCGTGTGTCGACGGAGGATGCCGGGACAGGTTCAGAACGTTCATTGTCCCGCTCCTACATCCTCAACCAGTGAGCGACGAGTCAGACGCCTCGAGCGACCGGCCAGCCCCGGACGACGACGCTGGTGTGGACGGCGACGTCGATGGCAACGGCGACCCTCCAGCCGACTCCACGCCCGTCGACACCAGCGCCTCGATCACCGAGGGGAGCCTCGTCCGACCGCTCTTTCGCCTCGCCTGGCCCATCGTCGTCATCCAGTTGCTGCAGGTCACCTACAACGTCGTCGACACCCTCTACCTCGGGCGCCTCTCTGCCGAGGCCGTCGGCGCGATTAGCCTCGCCTTTCCGCTAATATTCTTGCTCATCGCCATCGCTGGCGGCTTCACCACCGCCGGTGCGATTCTCGTCGCCCAGTACACCGGCGCGAAAGGGAATCGATCCGCGGGCCTCGTCGCCGGCCAGACCCTCTCGTTCGTCGGCCTCCTCTCGGTGTTCATCGGCATCGGCGGCTACTTCTACACCCGCCCCGCCCTCGAGCTCCTGCCCAGCGACCAGGACACCGCCGCGACGGTGATTCCGCTGGCCGCCGACTACATGGAGGTCATCTTCCTGGGCATCCCCCTCATGTTCGGCTTCTTCGTCTTCTCGGCGCTCATGCGCGGCTACGGCGACACCCGAACCCCGATGCTCGTGATGGTCGTCTCCGTCTTCCTCAACGTCCTGCTCGACCCGTTCTTCATCTTCGGGTTCGCCGACAACCCCCTGTTCGTCTGGCTCAACCTCGAGGGCCTCGAAGCCGCCCTCTACGCCTGGACCGGCTTTTCTGGCCTGGGGATCCAGGGTGCCGCACTCGCGACGATCGCCGCCCGCGGCGTCGCGACCGTGATGGGCCTGTGGATCCTCTTCACCACCGCGAGCGGGCCGGCCGTGCGCCTCGAGCACCTCCCGCTCGACCTCGAGGTCATCGAGGACATCGTCCGCCTCGGCGTGCCGAGCACGGTCGAACAGACCACGAGCGCGATGGCGATGATCACGCTCACCGCCATGATCGTCACGTTCTCGCCGCCGGTGGTCGCCGCCTACGGGCTGGGCAACCGGCTGATCTCGCTCGTCTTCCTGCCCGCGATGGGGCTGGGTCGCGCCATCGACACCATGGTCGGCCAGAACCTCGGCGCCGACCGGAGCGACCGCGCCGAGCGCTCGGTCTGGCTCGCCGCCTCGACCGGCGCCGGGGTGATGCTCGTCGTCGCCGTGATCGCCGTCGCCTTCACCGAACCCATCGTCAGCGTCTTCCTCGGCGACGTCCCCGACGCTCCCGCGACCATCGCCTACGGCGTCGAGTACGTCCGCATCCGCTCCGTCGAGTTCGCCTTCATCGGCGTCTCGCAGGTCATCCTCGGCGCCTTCCGCGGCGCCGGAAACACGAAGACCGCGATGGTCATCTCGATGCTCACCCTCTGGGTCGGCCGCGTCGTGAGCGTCCTCGTGCTGGCGTTCTCCTGGTCGGTCACGATTCCCGGCGTCGAGATCACCCTCGCCGCCCTCGGCTGGGGCGAAACCGGCGTCTGGACCGGCATGGCCCTGGGGAACGTCCTCGGCGCCACCGTGGGGGTCGCCTGGTTCACTCGGGGTACCTGGAAGGAGAAGTACATCGACGACACGGACGTGGGCGATGTCGGAGAGGAACAGGACCTCGAGGCGCCGACCGCTCGAGGCGAAGACTAGCCACGACAGAAACGTTATACGGCCGTAGTCAATCTGTATCGACGAGGGCGCGTAGCTCAGTGGACAGAGTCCCTGGTTCCGGACCAGGATGTCGCGGGTTCAAATCCCGTCGCGCCCGCTACGTTTCGTCACGGTTCGAATCCACTAGCCGGCGGTATGGCATATATAAACCCACTGCCGCCACCTTGGCTGGAGCTCGTCACGATTCGTGTTCCAGTCGCCTCCGTCATGCGATTCGTTAGAGCCAATGATGCTTCGGGGCCAGCGTTCCTGATCCACACCATCATCTGCCAGTGTATCGAGAGCAGCGAAAAAGTAACAGTACGGATCACCGCCGGCCGTGAAATTGAACCCAATGTGTATTGGACAGAAACTTATGCGGGTTCAGAATAATGGCTGCCACGATGAGTTCATCGTCCGACTCGGAAACTGAACTTCACACCCGCATTCATCAGCAGAAAGTTATTTCTTCGCTGGGGAGACGGGCTCTCGAGACGGACGACATCGATCGACTCATGCACGACGCGGCGGCGACGGTCGCGGAGACCCTCGGCTGTGACTACTGCAAGGTACTCGAGTTGCTCCCCTCCGGGAACGTCTTCCTGCGACAGGGGGTCGGCTGGCAGGAGGGGATCGTCGGGGAGGCGGAGGTCCCGACGGATACGAACTCGCAAGCCGGGTACACGCTCCTCTCGGAGGAACCGGTCGTCGTCGACGACCTGCGGACCGAAGAGCGATTCAGTGGCCCGGACCTCCTCACCGATCACAACGTGGTGAGCGGCATCAGCGTCATCATCGGCACTGTCGACGATCCGTGGGGGATCCTGGGCGTCCATACGACGGACAAGATTGCGTTCACCGACCACGACGTCGACTTCGTCCAGAGCGTCGCCAACCTCCTCGCCGCGGCGATCGAGCGCCACACCTACCAGGACGAACTCGAGGAGACGGTCGCGGAACTCCAGGAGTTGAACACGCGCCTCGAGAAGTTCGCCAGCATGCTCGCCCACGAGCTCCGGAACCCGGTGACGATCGGCCAGATTTACGCCCAGCACCTGCCGGAGGAGGCCGCGCCGAAGGCGGTCGAAAACGTCGTGGAGTCGTTCGACCGGATCGAGAACATGATCGACGTGATGCTCGTGTTGACGCGCCGTGGGGACGCCGTCGGGGAGCGTGCACCCGTGTCACTCGCCGAGATGGCCCGAGACGTCTGGGAGGACGTGGAGACCCGAGAGGCAAGCCTGACGGTCGACGTCGACCTCGTGATCGAAGCGGACGAGGTGTACGTGCGACACCTCTTCAGGAACCTGTTCGAGAACGCGATTCGACACGGCGGGTCGGACGTGGTGATCGAGGTCGGAACGGTGGCGGGTGGGTTCTACGTGGCGGACGACGGGAACGGCATCCCACCCGAAGACAGGAAGCTGGTGTTCGAGCCGGGGTTCACGACGACTGCCGACACGGACGGGACCGGGCTGGGACTCGCGTTCGTCGACCGACTGGCCGGCATCTACGACTGGGACCTGCAGTTGACCGAGAGCGACGCCGGTGGGGCGCAATTTGAGTTTCGAAACGTGGCCGTGAGCGACCAGTCGGATTGACCGGCCTGGCTCGCGGGCGATGGGCCGTGAATCGGTGTGACTGCCCACTCACTGATGATAGTACTATGCTCGCAACTCGAGCGAGAAGCCTACACGTGTTTCGCCTCGACGCTACACCAATCCGCGAAACGCCACGACCGCGAGGATGCCACCACACAGCGCCAGGAGGATGTTCTCCGTTCGCCACGCGAGTGCCAGGACGACGGCTCCGGCGGCCCACTCGGGTGGCCCGCCCGACGCCAGTTCCGGGCCCAGGATCGCGATCACGATCGCCCCCGGGAGCACCGACAGTCCGGCCTCGAGGCGGTCGCTCACCTCGAGTCGGCTCAGGACCCAGAGCCCGCCGACTTTCGTGAGGTAGGTGAGGATGGCCATCGCGAGGACGAGGGCGACGACGAGCGGGTCGAGCGAGAGCCATCCCTCACGCATCGTAGCGGATCACCTCGAGGGCCGCCGCGGCGAGTCCGCCGAGGAGGATGTACCAGCGGCCAGGGAGTACCGACGAGGAGACCAGCGCCGTAGCGAGGGCGACAAGCCAGGGGACGAACGTCGACCGGCCGTCCCAGAGGTCGACCGCGAGCGCGAGGAAGACAGCGGCGAGGATGAAGTCGAAGCCGTACCTGGCTGGATCCCCGATGACGCCGCCGGCGAGGACGCCGACGACCGTCGAGGCGACCCAGAAGGTCCAGACCGCGATGCCGCTGCCGAGGAGGAAGGCGCCACGACCGCTTCCCGTTTTCAGGTCGCGAACGGTGAGCGCCCAGTTCTCGTCGGCCATCAAGAAGAGGCTACCGTAGACCTGGGTAGGCGAGAGGTGACGAAACCAGCGCTCGAGGGCGGCGCCCATGAGCGAGTACCGGAGGTTGACGGCGACGGTCGTTACGAGGATTGCGGTGACTGGAAGCGGATCAGCCCAGAGTTCGACCGCGATGAGCTGAGAAGCCCCGGCGACGACCGTCGCGCTCATCAGCGCGGCTTCCGCGACGCTGAGGCCGGCCTGGTTCGCGACGACGCCGAAGGCGACGCCGTAGCCGGCGACTCCGAGCGCGACCGGGATACAGGTCAGAAAGCCGGTTCGGACGCCCTCGAGGGAGAAACTGACGGTGGAATCGGGGGCGGGATCTGCCGATGTGGAGTGGTCGTGGGATGGAGCCATTGAGCAGTCTACTGTACGTTCGGGTAGAGGGTGCTGAGCGCGAAAACCGTCTCGGTTCCCCCAACAACTGACCGCTTTCTGTGAATCGGGAATCCGAACCGACGCCAGCGGTTCTCGAAGCGCCCAGACGTCCTCGAGCGGCTCGAGTCGACCCGAACTCGAGTCACCCACGGACAAAATCGCGGGAGAGGATACGGTCTCGTGGTCGAAACCGTCGCCCATGTGTGACAATCCCTCTGTCTGACGTAGACTTAAGTGAATTCGGTTCTGTAGTACGTTCAGACACACTCGCAAGTGTGGAGGATCTCCAGGATGGGATTGTTTACAGGACTCAAAGATAGCATCTCTCGCGCGACGGATCGGCTCTTCTCCGAGCAGGAGCCAAAGCGGATCGGCATCTACGGCCCTCCAAACGCCGGGAAGACGACCCTCGCGAACCGTATCGCCCGTGATTGGACCGGTGACGCCATCGGCACCGAAAGCCACATTCCTCACGAAACCCGGCGCGCTCGCCGGAAAGAAGACGTCGAAATCGAGCGCAACGGCAAGTCGGTGACCATCGACATCGTCGACACCCCCGGCGTGACGACGAAAGTCGACTACGAGGAGTTCACCGACGAGATGGAGAAAGACGACGCGATCAGGCGCTCTCGAGAGGCTACCGAGGGGGTCGCCGAGGCCATGCACTGGCTTCGCGAGGACGTCGACGGCGTCATCTACGTGCTCGACAGCGCCGAGGACCCGATTACGCAGGTCAACACGATGCTGATCGGTATCATCGAATCGCGCGACCTGCCCGTACTCATCTTCGCGAACAAGATCGACCTCCCCGAATCGAGCGTCAAACGGATCGAGGACGCCTTCCCCCAGCACAAGACGGTCCCGCTGTCGGCGAAAGAAGGAGAGAACATGGACGAAGTGTACGAGAACATCGCGGAGTACTTTGGATAACCATGCCTGAAGCAACCAAAGCCGACGACAACCGCCACGACGGCGTCCAGATCGACCTCATCAGCGGAGAGCGCATGGAGGGTCTGGCGAGCATGGAGAAGATCCGGATGATCCTCGACGGCGTCCACGACGGCAACATCGTCATTCTCGAGGAGGGACTCACCCCGGACGAGGAGAGTCGCCTGATCGAGGTGACGATGGCCGAGATCAGCCCCGACGAGTTCAACGGCATCGAAATCGAGACCTATCCGAAGTCCGGCACCCGCGACTCCTCGCTGCTCGGTCGGATCATGGGCAACGACGAGTCGCCGAAGAAACTCACCGTCATCGGGCCGGCGAACCAGATCGAGACCTTGCACAAAGACGAGACGCTCATCAGCGCACTCGTCTCCCGGAGCTAGCGACGACGAATGCCACACCAGTGTACCACCTGCGATCGGACGTTCCCCGACGGATCCAAAGAGATGCTCTCGGGGTGTCCGAACTGTGGCGGCAACAAGTTCCAGTTTGCGCCGGCGTCGTCCGACACCGCGACCTCGAGCGGGACCGATCCCAACACCGGGTCAGCCACCGGCGGTCAGTCCGGCGGTATCACGCGAGCGTCCGAGTCGGCGTCCTCGAGTGGGAGTGACGGCGATGGACGCGGTATTACGCAGTCGGGGCCGGGGTCAGTGTCCGAATCGGCATCCGGGCCCGAGTCCGGAGCCGAGTCCAGTTCTGGATCCAGGGCCACCTCGACGTCGGAATCGACGTCGACGAACCGCACCTGGCCCCAAACTGCGAGCGAACCCGCCTCGTCCGAGCAGGACGACGCGCCCGCAGAGTTCACCGAGTGGCCCGAGTCGGCACGACGACCCGACGACCGGGAGCGAGCGGAGAAACACACCGAACGATCCGCGCCTCGAGCAGACGACCCGACCGTCGAAGCCGGTGACACCCACACCGAACCCGAAGGAAGCGAGGGGGACGAGGACGCCGCCCAGGCGAGCGCGCGGAGCGACGTCGTCTCGAGCGACGAACTCCCCGCCTCGAGTGCGACCGATCCGGCCGACGAGAAGGCAGGCCCCGACGTCGATAACGGTCGCGTCGTCAGCGAACCGACCGACGACGACCGCCCCTCGCTCGAGGACCTCCGCGAGGAACTCAACGAGCAGTTCGAGAGCATCAAGATCCTCAAGCCCGGCCAGTACGAACTCAACCTGATGGAACTCTACGACCGCGAGGAGTACATCGTCTCCCTGCAGGAAGACGGCCGGTACGTGATCGACGTGCCGGACTCCTGGCGCGACGGCGAGTGAATCCGGGAAGGCAACGCCAAAGAGGTGGGACGCTAACACGTTACTATGGACACCGTGAATCGGACCAGCGGGTACACCCGATCCGTACTCGTCGCCGTTGGACTGATAATTGCCGGATTTATAGCACAAACGTTCGCTTCTCTACCGGCGGTACTCGTCGACCCACAGGTAGCCGAAGCGCCGCTGGAGACCTCCTACGAGGTCAGGGCGCTTTACCTGATCCCACAATTCATCGGATTCGTCGTCGTTGGTGGCGCGTATCTACAGTGGACTGGCCGCGGGCTGGGGTTCGTCGACCTCTCGATTCCGAGCATTCGCCAATCGATCATCGGCATCGTCGGCGTGGTCGGGAGCATCGCATTCGTGATGGTCGCAGGCGTCGTCATCCAGGTTATCGGAATTGAAGCGACGTCGAATCAAATTCTCCAGTTCGTCGGCGAAGATCCGACGATGGTACTCATCATGATCGTCATCGTCTTCCTGTTCAACGCTCCCGCCGAGGAGTTCCTCTTCCGGGGAATTATACAGAAGCGACTCTACGAAGCGTTCACGAAACCACAGGCGATCGTCGTGACGAGTGCCATCTTCGGCCTGGTCCACGTTCCAATCTACCTCGTCAGTGGACAGCCACTCGTGGGGACGTTCGCCTCGATACTGATCGTCGCCGGTGCGGCAGTCATCTTCGGCTACCTGTATGCGATCACCGACAATCTCTTCGTGCCGATCGCCGCCCACGCCGGGTACAACGCGTTCCAGTTCGGGCTCCTCTACCTCGCGCTCAAGTACGGTAACGAAGAACTGATCGAGGAGGCGACCTCGATCGTCGTAACCGTTCTCGAGACGGGCTCGATCCTCCTGTAACAGTCGAAACTCCTCTCCCGTCGATACGAAACGCCGCTCGAGTGACGCGCTCGAGTTGCTCGGGTTTCAGCGATCCCAGTCCTGGACACCCGTGACGTGCGTCTGTTCGTGAGCCGGGAAGATCGACCCGAGTGCCGCCTCACCGTCGCGCTCGGCGATGAGCGCTCGCAACTCGGCCTCGTAATCCGCCCGCGTGATCTCCTCGCTCGGCCCGACCGTCACGTCGAGGGTCGATTCGACCAGCCGGTCGACCGCCTGGCGACCGAACCCCGACAGCGGCGCGATGTAGTCGACGTCGTAGCGATCCTCGAGGCTCTGGGCCTGGGCACGCGAGACCGTCGGCACTCGATCGTCGCGTCGCGTTCCGTCGGCGATGGCGTCGAAGTCCATCCCCGCCAGGCGCTCGAGGGCGTGCTGGTGGACCCGCTGGATTCCGTTTCGCGGGAAGCCGTCGGTGCGAATCGTCTCGACGGCCTCGGTCGCGACGTCGGGATCGAGCTCGAGTTTCTCGAACGTAAAGCCGAGCGAGCGGGCGGTGTCTCGCGCGTAGGTCCAGTCGTCGGTGACGCCGAATGTGGCCGTCGTCAGCGTCACGTCGTAGAAGTCCTCGAGCAGCAGGGCGGCGAGCGTCGAGTCCTTGCCGCCGCTGTAGAGCAATCCGAGGCGGAGTGAGGCGGGCGTCAACTCGTCCATCCTAGCGGCGCTTGATGTCGAAGCTCTTCTTGTCGGGTTTGAGCTCCTTGAGCAACTGCTCCATCTTCTGGTCGTCGATCTTACCCTGGATGCGCCCGCTCTGGGCGAGGGCAACGACCTGGCGTTCGACCTGCTCGCCGAACTGCTGTTTGCTCATCTTGACGGTGTTCAGGCGCTTTCGCGCGTCGTCGGTGAGGTACTGGCGCAGGAGGGCCTGGCGCTGGGCGTCGGCCTGTTGCTGGGCGGCCTCCTGGGCCTCGGCGTTGGCCCGTCCCTGCCCCTGCCCACCCTGGGACTCGGCGCGGTCCTGTAGCTGCTCCAGTTTCTTCCGGCGCAGTTCCTCGAGGTCGTCGTCAGATTGTCCGCCGTTCATAGACGCGTGTTGTCGGCCGACGGAGAAAATGATTACGGACGCACGGTCTCGATTTCGAGTTTCGTCGGCCGTCGGCCGTCGGCCGTGGACCGTGGACCCGCTCACGAGCGACGGCCTCGTCACTCACCGTCTGAGATGGTGCAACGTCGAAGAACGTCGAAAACTGGTCTAGGCGTAGCGCTCGAGTTCCGGACGGTCGAGCTCCGAGAGGACCTCCCCGGCGGTTTCGTCGAGGCGGCTGCGTCCCTCGGCGGTGATACGGCGACCCTCGCCCTCGGCGGTCTCGACGAGGTCGAGCTCCTCGAGTTGCTGGAGGATCGTTCGAATCACGTTTCGCGAGCCGTCGGCGCGCTTGTCGGGGGCGACCTGGTAGCGGTTCGAGCCGCGTTTGGCGCCGCCGTACTCGGTCGCCAGGCGCTCGACGCCGATGGGACCGTTGTCGGCGATCTTGCGGAGCAGGCTTGCCGCGCGGACCGCCCAGAAGTTCTCCTGCTCTGGGGGAAGGTCTCGATTGACGCCGTTTTTCGCGAACGCTGCCCACTCCGGTTGCTCGAGGTCGTCTTCGAGGTCGTCGGCGAGCGCCTCGATGAGCGCTTCCGCCGGGACGTCGTACATCGTAGCCATTGGGTTCTGGTTCCCGCTTGCGCCATTTAAGCGCATCGTTGTCCCTTCGGCGGTTGACCGGCCAGCCTCGCCGGTTCCGGGTGTGAGAGCAACCCACGGGTCGAGCCAGGGATCCGGATGGTTTTTCGCCCCGCCGTCGAAAGGACCGGTATGGACGAACGGGCCGCGCTGGCGTTGCTCGAGAACCGGCTCGACCCGGTAGGCGACGACGCCGCCGTCGTGGACGATCTCATCATTACGACGGACATGCTCCACGAGACGACCGATTTTCCGCCGGGGACGACCCGGTACACCGTCGGCTGGCGGGCCGTCGGCGCCTCGCTCTCGGACGTCGCAGCCATGGGCGCTGAGGCGACGGCGGCCGTCGCCGCCTACGCGGCCCCCGAGTTCGACGCCGCAGACCTCGAGGCGTTCGTCGACGGCGCGAGTGCGGTCTGTGACCTCGTCGACGCGAAGTACGTCGGCGGGGACCTGGACACCCACCGGGAGTTTACGGTGGCGACGACCGCCGTCGGGCGAGCCGACGAGCCGGTGTTTCGCGACGGGGCCTCCCCCGGAGACGTCGTCTGCGTGACCGGCACGCTCGGACGGACCGCCGCCGCGTTGCAGTTGTTCGCGGAGGCTGGCGATGGCAAGGACGTCACCGGCAATGCTGGGGACGGCGCTGGTGGCAATGGAGGCGGCGATGATAGCGGAGACGGCGATACAGAGAGAAACAGCGCTCTCGAGCGAGCCAACGACCTCTTCCAGTTCGAGCCGCGCGTCCGTGAAGGGCGCGCCCTCGCCCCCCACGCGAGCGCGATGATGGACTCGAGCGACGGTCTCGCCCGATCGCTCCACCAGCTGGCCGAGGCCAGCGACTGCGGGTTCGCCATCGAACGCGAGTCGATCCCCGTCGCGCCCGAACTCGAGGCTGTGGTCGACGATCACGAAACCGCCCTCGAGCGAGCGATCACGACCGGCGAGGACTTCGAACTCGTCTGCACCCTGCCCGGGGCAGCCGTCGAACGCGTCCGGGACGACCTCGAGTGTTCGCTCACGGTCGTCGGACGGGTCGTGGACGCCGACGCGGGGGTCAGCCTCGACGACGAAGCGCTGGCCGATCGGGGGTACACACACGGCGAGTAGCCGTACGCACGGCGAGTGACCGCACACACAGTGATAAACGTACGGCGAGTGAGCGATCGTCTCCGGCGCCCTCGAGCCCGGCAGTCTCGAGCCGTCAGTTGATCACGGCGATCGGTGCCGGCATGAAACACAGCAACCCCAGCCCAAAGGTGACGACGCCGAGTGCGAACCGTTTGCGGTCGAGACGGTCGTCATCGATCGGGACCGCCGGTCCGACCGCCGCGAGCAACCCGGTGAATAGCCCCCAGAACACCCAGATGAACACCGAGTTTCCGCTGTAGTCGCCCACGTAATAGAGGTAGCCCGCGAGCGCGAACAGGACCCCTGGCACCAGCGCCGCGATGGTCTCCTGGAGGTCGCCGGCCATCGCCCGGAGAATGTGGCCGCCGTCGAGCTGGCCCACCGGGATCAGGTTCAGGAACGTGATGAACATCCCGACCCAGCCGCCGATGACGACCGGGTTGACGTTCCGCGTCGGATCGTCGGCGTACAGCGGCTGATCGACGGCGGCCGCGATCAGCTCGAGCATCGGCGGGAACCCCAGCCGAATCTGGGTCGCGTTCGGGTCGGTCGCCCCCTCGGGAACGGGCACCGGCGGGAGATGGAGGCCGACGACGGTGACGACGACGGTCGCGACGAGGCCGGCGATCGGGCCCGCGACGCCGATGTCGAACAGCGCCTTGCGGTCGGGCATCTGTCCTTTCATCTTGATCACGGCGCCCATCGTTCCGATGAGCGTCGGCACCGGCAGGAAGTACGGCAGTGAGGCGTCGACCCGGTGGTAGCGACTCAGTACGTAGTGCCCCATCTCGTGGACGCCGAGGACGCCGAGGATAGCGACGGTGAACGGCCAGGCGCGCCACATCTCGGCCGGGTTGGCGATCGGGTCGATGCCGTACCACATCGTCCCGGCGAACAGTGTCGAGACGACCGTGGCGAGCAGGAGAAAGACGTTCGTCCAGGGGACGCCGTCCGGGCCGAGCGAGAGCGGTTCCGCGACGAGCACGTACTCGCCGCGGCGAACCGTGAGTTGCACGTCGTAGCCGGCGTCTCGAAAGTCCCGCCAGAGTTCGCGCATCATCTGCTCGGGGGCCATTTGCGGCGTGCCGTAGTAGCGAATCTCATCGTCGTCGACAACGATCTCGTAGACCGAAAACGCCGGTTCGATCGACTTGAGGGGCGGGCCGTCGACGTGATCGGTCGGGTCCGCCGGATCCATTGCTGGTTCGTTGATCGCCTGTGCGTATAAATCGACTGTCGGCGGCGAGCGCTGGTGGGAATCGGGTGAATGGGAGTGGGAGTGGGAGTGGGAGAGGCTATTGCGGTCGTTTCTGACCCAGTCGACACTTCAGGTGTGGAGGCGATTGAACACCAGTCGCCACTCGAGACCTGGGGACAATGGAATGGAAACGCCCGGTACCGACGGGTACGACAGGGTCGGTGCCGGAACGTGTGTGCGTGTTGGGTGTCCGCTGTGCGTTCGATCACGCCCTCGTTCGGTCGGCGAGGGCGGCGGTTCGTGGGGGTGGGCGATACAGATCGCCCGGGTCCGATGGTGATCCGTGTGCGCCTTGGAGGAACGCACACGCGTCGGGGCCGTTCAGGGCGTCAATGGCACGACGCGATCAGGCGGGGGCGACGCGCCAGGTCGTCGCACTCGTGTACGACCACTTCTCGATCTCGAGGTCGGTCGCCGAGTCGGAGAGCTTGACCATCAGCGCGCCGATTTCCTTGGGGGAGAGGCCGACGTCGTCGGCGATGAACTTCCCTTTAAAGTACATCTCACCGTCTGCGGCACGGTCGCGCAGGTACTGCTTCAGGCGGAGTTCTTTGCGGTCGGTGGAGGGTTGGGCTGTCGTGCTCATCGACAACTCCCTCTACAGACCGGATACTGTTATAAAGGACAGTTACTTAGAACTGTTTCAAATCGCTTCAGGTAAACGAGGGGTAATCGTCGTTTTATCCGTGTTTTACGAACCGTTAAAGGCGCCACCAGATCCGATTAGACGTTTTAAAACAGCCGCTAACGTATTATTGGCCAAGCCTCATCGAGACCCGCGAACGGTCGCCCAAATGGCGTTTCAATGTCACTTTGAGAGTCTCACGAGCGTTCGTGAACCCAGAATTCGTCCTCGACCGTCACTTCCTTCTTGAACAGCGGCACTTCATCTTTGAGGCGATTGATCCCGTCCTCGACCGTCCGAAACGCCTCCTCGCGGTGGCCTGCGAGGACGACGACGTACACGATGTCCTCGCCGTCGCGAACGACGCCCGTCCGGTGGTGTAACTCGACGCCGAAGACCCCCTCGCGCGCCTCGAGTTCCGCCTGGATCGTCGCCATGCGCTGCTCGGCGACTCCTTCGTAGGTCTCGAACTCGAGGTACTCCGTTCGCTCGTCGTCCGGTGCGTCTTTCGCGCGGACGCGCCCGGTAAACGTCGCGATCGCTCCCGCCTGATCCGCTGCCGGCCGATCCCTGAGGCGATCCACGAGGGACTCGAGCGTCTCGTAGGGCTCGTGGGCCTCGAGTTCTGCAACGAGGGACTCGAGATCGAGGTCGCCGGGCGCGTCGACGCTCGCGAGAACCGGCGAGCGAGCGATCGCGGCGTCGCTGCCGACCACGACCGACGGGTGGCCGGGGATCTCGAGGCCGACGACGACCGCGAACGCGCAGTCGGTCGCGAGGGTGTCGAGGGCGTCGGTCACCGAGAGGCCAGTTCCCGTGGCCGTCCAGTCGCCGTCGGCGCCGAGGGCGTAGGTGACGTCGCCGCCGGGGGTGAGTCCCGAACCGTGGGCGTCCGCCAGTCCGTCCGCGATCGTCGCGTCGTAGCGGACGACGCCGACTCGGCCCGCCTGCGAGAGCCTGTCCACGGCCAGGTCGGCCGTTCGCTCGAGGACGTCGGCGGGCTCGTCGCCGATGATGCCGAGGACGTGCATACTCGATACTCGGCGTGGAGCGTTTTGTAGCTGTCGTCCGCGCGCGGAGCGGCCGCCGAACGGGGTTGACAACCCTTAAGATGGCAACCCGGTTAGACCGCGGTAGTATGAAAGTGGTCGTCTCAATCGGCGGGAGCGTGCTCGTGCCCGAGCCCGGCGCGGATCGGGTGCAGGCACACGCCGACGTCGTCGAAGACCTCGTCGAAGACGGGTGTCGAGTCGGGGCCGTCGTCGGGGGCGGCGGCGTCGCTCGCGAGTACATAAGCGCTGCCCGGGACCTGGGCGCCAACGAGATTGAACTCGACCAGCTGGGTATCGACGTCACCCGGCTCAACGCGCGCCTGCTCATCGCCGCCCTCGGCGAAGATGCCGTGACGGCGCCAGCTCGAGACTACGAGACCGCCGGCGACGCCCTCCGTCGCGGGGAGGTCTGCGTGATGGGTGGCGTCGCTCCAGCCCAGACGACCGACGCCGTGGGAGCGGCGCTGGCGGAGTACGTCGACGCCGACCTGCTCGTCTACGCTACGAGCGTCCCCGGCGTCTACTCCGACGACCCGAACGAGAACGATGGGGCGACGAAATACGGTGAACTGTCGGCCACGGAGCTAGTGGACGTCATCGCCGGCCTCGAGATGAACGCCGGCTCCTCGGCGCCCGTCGACTTGCTGGCCGCCAAGATCATCCAGCGCTCGGGCATGCGAACCATCGTCCTGGACGGGACGGACCCAGATCGGATCGCCCGGGCCGTTCGCTACGGCGACCACGACGGTACGGACGTCATTCCGGAGGGAGCGGGCGAGGAACCAACCTATTGGGCGGGCGAGACCGATGAGCACTGACGAGACGGACTCGAGTGGCGGCGAACGCGGTGAAGGCGGCGAGGCGGTAACGGGCGAAACGGAACACCCCTACACGCTCCAGCGCGAGCGCGACGAGGGGAGCGACGACGAGTACCACGTCTTCTGGGCCGACGAGATCGCCGATCGGATCGAGGCTCGAGACCCCGAGGAGCCGATCGTCGTCAAGGGCGGCATCTCCCCCTCCGGCGTCCCTCACCTCGGCAACATGAACGAGATCATGCGCGGCTACTACGTCGCCGAGGTCCTCCGCGAGCGCGGCCACGACGTCCACCAGGTGTTCACCAGCGACGACCGCGACCCCCTCAGAAAGCTTCCCCGCACGCTCTGTGACCTCGAGGGGAACCTCGTTGACCTCGGGGACATCGACGCGGGCGCGCTCGGTCGGAACCTGGGCGCCCCCTACACCGACATCCCGGATCCGTTCGGCTGCTGTGACTCCTACGGCGACCACTTCTCGACCATCATCCAGAACAGCGCGGACGCCCTCGAGGTGCCCATCGACCTCGTCTCGACGACCGACCTCTACCTCGACGGTGAGTTCGACGACATCGTCGAGTACGTCCTCGAGAACCGCGAACGCGCGGCCGAGGTGCTCTCGACCTACCAGGACAAGGTCGACAGCGATGGCGACTACGTCCCGTTCAATCCGATCTGCGAGGAGTGCGGCAAGGTGACCGAAACCGTCACCGGCGTCGACCTCGAAGCCGGCACCGTTGACTACGAGTGTACCGACATGGAGGCCGGCGACCAGACGATTTCGGGCTGTGGCCACGAGGGAACCGCCGAATTTAGCGAGGGCAAGATGCCCTGGCGCTTCGAGTGGCCCGGCCAGTGGCAGGTCCTGGGCGTCGACTTCGAGCCCTTCGGGAAGGACCACGCCGAGGGCTCCTGGCCCAGCGGGGAGGACATCGCTCGGAACGTCTTCGAGATCGAACCGCCCGTCCCGATGGTCTACGAGTGGTTCACCCTCGACGGCGAGCCCTTCTCGTCCTCGCAGGGCAACGTGATTCTGGTCTCGGACGTCCTCGAAGTGCTCGAGCCCGAAGTGCTGCGGTACTTCTTCGCGAAGGACCCGGCGAAAGCCCGGGACTTCAGCGTCGAGCGCCTCGACCTCCTGGTCGACGAGTTCGACCGATTCGAGGCGATCTACTTCGGCGACGTGGAGGCCAGCGAGGACGAGCAGGCGTTCGCCGAACGGGTGTATCCGCTGGTGGTCGGCGGTGTCGACGAACTCGAGGCCCGAGAAGATCGAATTCGCCTCCCCTACACCTTTGCCGCCGTCCTCGGCATGACCGAGGACCCCGAACTGCGCGAGGAGATTGCCCGTCGCGAGGGCCACATTTCGGACGACGCCCCCGAGTGGGCCGTCCAGGACGCCCTCGCCCGGGTCGAGCGCGCCCGCAACTGGGCCCGGCGCACCGAGAACGAGTTCGACTACGAACTCAAGCGCGAGGCGATCCCGGACCACGACTTCGACGCGGCGACGGAGGCGGCGCTCGAGGAACTGGCCGACTTCATCGAGGAAGGCCACGACCCCGACGAGATCCAGGGTGAGATCTACGAGACTGCGAAGCGCCACGACGTCGGCGTCGGCGACTTCTTCTCGGCTGGCTACCGCCTCTTCTTCGACGAGGAGCAGGGCCCGAAGCTCGGCCCGTTTCTCGCGAAGGTGGATCGAGCGTTCGTCGTGGATCGGCTTCGACGGGAGCGATAATCGGCTCGAGAAATGCTATAGAAAGTATAGTTATTGGGGCGCCAGCCGACGAGCCGACGGCTTCGAGTCGTTCGACCACCGTGGCGCTCGCTGTGACCAGACAAAACGCCTTTGGCCACGCCTCCCCCAGAGCATACCAATGCAGTCTTCCACGGTCGTCGCGTTCCTCCCCATCTCGGACACTCTCACGTGGATTCTCGCCGGGATCGCTGCCTACTGGCTCGCCATCATCGCCCTCCGCCAGCGCGGCCTCCTCCCAGACTACGTCAAGACCCAAGGGCCGATCCTGACGATTCACACGAAACGCGGGCGCGCCTTCCTCGACTGGCTCGCCGGGCCCAGACGGTTCTGGCGCGCCTGGGCGAACTTCGGCGTCGGCATCGCCATCGTCGTCATGGGCGCGATGTTCGTCTTCCTGCTCACCGCCGCGTTCGCCGCCGCGAACTCCCCCCAGCCCTCGAGCGTCCAGCAACCCTCGAACGTCCTCGTGATCCCGGGCGTCAACGAGTTCCTGCCGCTGTCGGCCACGCCGGGCATCGTCATCGGCCTCCTGGTCGGCCTGGTCGTCCACGAGGGCGGCCACGGCCTGCTCTGTCGCGTCGAGGACATCGACATCGACTCGATGGGCGTCGCCATGCTCGCCGTATTGCCCATCGGCGCGTTCGTCGAACCCGACCAGGAGAGCAGTCGAGCAGCCTCCCGCGGGGCGCAAACGCGGATGTTCGCTGCGGGCGTCACGTTCAACTTCGCGGTGACGATCCTCGCGTTCGCCCTGCTCTTCGGCCCGGTCGTCGGTTCGATCGGCGTCGCCCCAGGCGCCGCCGTCGGCGGGGTCGCCCCCGGTTCGCCCGCCGAAGCCGCGGGTATCCAGCCCAACGATCGCATCACCGCCATCGAGGGGCAGTCAGTCGAGTCGAACGACGACCTCTCGAAGACGCTCGAGGCCGCGGGGAGCGGCACCGTCACCGTCGAACTCAACGGCGACCGGACCGAGGAGATGGACCAGTCCCTGCCGGTGACCGCCGCGCTCGAAGACTCGCCGATCGACATCGAGCCCGGCGACCTCATCCTGGCCGTCGACGGCGACCCGGTCGTCACCGAGGCCGGCTTCCTCGAGGCCGTCGGCGACAGCGAAACGGTCGACCTGACGATCCAGCGCGACGGCGAGGAGCGAACGCTCGAGGCCGTCCCCATCGGGAGCGTCGTCCAGGTAGCCGACGACGGCCCGCTCACCGAGGCAGGAGCACCCGCCGGTGAGCGATTCGTCATCACCGAGTTCGACGGCGAGCGCACGCAGTCGTACGCCGACCTCGAGTCCCTGCTCGGCGACACCGATCCCGGCGACGAGGTGACCGTCGCGGGCTACCTCGGCGGCGAGCGCGTCAGCTACGACGTCACCCTCGGCGAACGCAGTCAGCTCACCGAGGGCGGAACCGTCGGCTTCTTCAGCGTCGGCGGCATCTCGGGCGTCCAGGTGAGCGACGCCGGCCTGGAGCTGTACCCGGTCGAGGAGTACCTGGCGGTCCTCGGTGGCGACGGCGACGCTCAGGGCAGTTACGGCCACATCACCGACAGCTTCCTCGGGAAGGTCGCGTTCGTGCTCTTCTTGCCGATCGTCTCCGTCGTCGGCCTCCTGCCGTACAACTTCGCCGGCTTCGCCGGCGGCATCGAGAACTTCTATCAGGCCCAGGGGCTGCTCGCCGGCCTGGGCGACTGGACCGTGTTCGCCATCGCCAACGCGCTGTTCTGGACCGGCTGGATCAACGTCCAGCTCGGCTTCTTCAACTGCATTCCGGCGTTCCCGCTCGACGGCGGGCACATCCTCCGGACGAGCACGGAGTCGGTCCTGTCGCGGCTCCCGCTCGAGGCGACCCGGGGGATGGTCCGGGTCGTGACGACGCTGGTCGGCGTCACGATGCTCGTGAGTTTCCTGTTCATGCTGTTCGGACCGCAGCTGTTGGCAGGCTGACCGACGAGGCTCGACTCGAGCGGGAGCCGCGAGAGGACGGCGTCGAGCGCTTACCGACGTTGCTTTTCGACCCGAATGCGGTCGGCCCAGTCGTCGCCACCGCTGACCGAAACCGGCAATTTTCACAACTTCGTGACGAACGACGAGTACCTGGCGCCGATCGGGACCGAGAGTGCGCCGGTCCAGACCGCTCGCGAGCGAAGGGACCGTCGGGCGGGCTCGGCCCCGGCGGGGTGGACGCTCGGGTAGGATCGACCTTTCGCTACTGATCTCGGTGGTGGACGCGTCACGGGTACCGGCAAGAATGTGAACGTTTCGCGCAGCGGGAGCAGTGTTGACCGTGATACCAAGAGGCATTGAACGGGACTCTGTAAGACATTCGCACGCTACTCGCGGCAGTGAATCACCATGAACGGTACAGACGATCCCCCGCACCAGAACCGGAGGACACGATGAACGCGGTCGAGGAGTGGAAACAGGAGAAACACCCGCTGGACGTGATCGAGGACGTCAAAGAGTACGCCGAAGAAGGACTGTCCTTCGACGAGATTGAGGAACGCGCCGGCGGCGGCGAGTGGGAACGGCTCAAGTGGGCCGGGATGTACAGCCACGGCGTCCAAGACGGCTACTTCATGATGCGGACGAAGGTTCCCGGCGGCTACCTCACGCCCGATCAGGCCGAGGTGATCGGCGAGGTCGTCGAGGAGTACGCCAGGGCACCCGAGGCGTACGGCGGCGAGAACCAGAACGAATGCTGGGGCGACGCCTACCTCGACATCACCACGCGTCAGGACGTCCAGAAACACTGGATCGAGGTCGAGGACGTCCCCGACGTCTGGGAGCGCTACGACGAGGTCGGCCTGACGACGATCCAGGGGTGCGGTGACGGCGCGCGGAACGTGCTCGGCTGTCCCGCCGCGGGGCTCGACGATCACGAGTGCTTCGACGCCCAGCCGGTCGTCGACGCCGTCTCCGACTACTTCACCGGCAATCGCGAGTACGCGAACCTCCCCCGGAAGTTCAAGATGACGATCACGGGGTGCAAACACGACTGCGCCCAGTCCCAGATCAACGACCTCGGACTGGTTCCCGCACGCAAGGAACTCGACGGTGAGGCGTACTACGGCTTCCACGTCCGCGTCGGCGGCGGCCTCTCGGACGGCCCGCGGATGGCCTCGAACCTCGACGTGTTCGTCCCGCCGGAGGACGCTGTCGAGTTCTGCCGGGCAGTCGCCCAGACGTTCAAGGAACTCGGCGACCGCAACAACCGCGGCGTCTGCCGGATGCGCTACCTCGTCGAGCAACTCGGCCCCGAGACGTTCGAGGAGGCGATCCGCGACCGCTGCACCGTCGACCTGCCCACCAGGGGCGTCGACCTCACCGAGGGGTACGCCGGCGACCACGTCGGCGTTCACGACCAGAAACAGGAGGGCCTGACCTACGTCGGCTTCAACGTGATCGCCGGGCGGATGGGCGGCGACGAGTTCGCCGAGGCGGCCCGCGCGGCCAGAACGTACGGCACCGAGGACGCCTCGATCCGGCTGGCGACCGACCAGAACTTCCTCATCACCCACGTTCCGGCGGAGAACGTCGAGGACCTGCTCGCAGAGCCGTTCGCCCGGAACCACCAGCCCGATCCGGGGCCGTTCTCGCGCGGCGCCGTCGGCTGCACCGGTTCGGAGTTCTGCAACTACGGCATCATCGAGACGAAAAAGCGCGTCAGGCGATGGGCCCGCGAACTCGACGAGCGCATCGACACGCCGGACGACCTCGAGGTCGTCCGGATGCACATGTCGGGCTGTTCCGCGTCGTGCGCCCAGCCCCAAATCGCGGACATCGGTTTCCGTGGCGAGACCGTCCAGGTCGAAACGGACGACGAGAGCGCGGAGCGAGGCTCCGCGGACGATTCGAGCGGGCAAAACCCGCGAGACGCTGACGACATCGTCGAGGGCATGGACTTCGGCCTCGGCGGCTCGCTCGGGTCCGACAACGAGTTCCTCGACTGGGTCGAGAACGCGGTCCCCGCCGAGGCGGTCATCCCCGCCCTCGAGCGGCTGTTCGAGGCCTACGCCGAGGGCCGGGCCGACGGCGAGCGGTTCTACGAGTGGTGTCGCCGGGTCGACAACGGGCGACTGCGCTCGATCATGAAGCGGGCCGACGCGCCCGTCACCGAGGGGGTGGCCGTCGATGACTGAGGAACACGACGAACGGACGACCGAGGAACGGGACAGCGACGTCGACGATACCCCCGCGTTCCCGGCAGTCCCCGAGACGGACGCCGACGATGACGAGGAGTCGGTCCCGATTGCCTCCGGCGCGCGGATCCACCGTCCCGACAGCGAACACGGCACGATTCCCGCCGACGGCGCCGGTCCCGGCGGCGAGGAACCCGAGTCGGCCACGGCGGCTACGGCGGAAATCGCCAACGAGGGCTCGTCGGAGATCCGTTCCGACGGCGTTCCCGTGAGTGAAACGAACAGGGGCAGGTCAGGGCTTCGCCCTGACGGTGGCGCTCGACCGGCCAACGTCGACGCCGACGGAACCCTCGGCGACGTGGAGTTCACCGAACCCGCCAAGGGGGTCAGCCAGGACGTCGACAGCGGCGCGCCCGACGAGCGCGTCGGCGTTCCCGAGGGCGTCGACCTCGAGACGCCGGGCTACGAGATCCGCTCGGAGATGAACGACATCGAGACGCCCGACGAGAAGACCTGGTTCATGGAACTGGACGAGGCCGTCATCGACGACGGCCGCTGTATCCAGTGTGGAACCTGCGTTTCGGCCTGTCCGTCGGACTCCATCGGCGTCGGTGACGACGACCTGCCGAAACTGGTCAAGATGTGCACCGGCTGTTCGCTCTGCTGGGACTTCTGTCCCCGCGGCGGCCTGCGCTACGAGCGCCAGTGGAAGATCACCGGCGGCGACGACAACGTCTCGGGCGCAGGCGACCCGATCACGGAGTTCTCCGCGAAGGTCGACGACGACTGGACCGGCGGGGCCCAGGACGGTGGCGTCGTCACCGGCATCCTCGCCACTCTGCTCGAGGCCGGCGAGATCGACGGCGCGCTCATCGCCACCGAGAGCGAGGAGGAGCCCTGGAAGGCCGAGAGCTACCTCGCCACCAGCCGCGAGGACCTGATCGAGAACGCGGGCACCATCTACAACCAGACGCTCGCGCTCGGCAACCTCGATCTCGGTCAGTGGGAGCACAAGCTTCCCGACGAGCCCTGGGAGGACATCTCGCTGGCGCTCGTGGGCACTCCCTGCGAGATCGAGGGCATCCGCGCCCTGCAGGACTTCGGCTGGGAGTACGGCGCCCAGGAGGAGGGCATCCGCGCGGTGGACTACACCATCGCGCTGATGTGCACCAAGAACTTCAACTACTACAGCCTCATGGGCGAACACCTCGAGGAACAACGGGGCATCTCGCCCGATGAGATCGGCAAGATGGACGTCCTCCACGGGAAGTTGATGGTCTACGACCACGACGGTCGGATGATGCTGGAGGAGGACATCGAGAACTTCCACGACGCCGCGCTCAAGGGCTGTGACGAGTGCGCCGACTTCACCGGCTACGCCGCCGACGTCACCGTCGGCTCCGTCGGCTCCGCCGACGAGTACTCGAGCGTCATCATCCGCACCGAGCAGGGACTGCAGGCGTGGGAACTCACCGAACCCGTTCTCGAGTACCACGACCTCGAGGACCGGTCGGCCATCGGCGGCCTCCAGAGCTGGGACAAGAAGAAGGCCTTCGAGAGCCTCGAGCGACCGTTTGACCCCGACGCGCCGCGGTTCATCGACTACGCCGACCACGCCGAAAACTACGGCACTGCGCTGAACCCGCACGACGCTGGGCACTGAATGGACTGATCCAAAACCGGACACCGGGCAGACGCCGAACGAACTTGCCCAAAACCGGACTGACGCCGGATGCCGAACGAACTTGGTCGGAACCGGACCAACGGCGGAAGACCAGCGAGCAGTCGGGCGGAATCTGCCTCTGTATCTGCACCTGCACCGGCCGCTGAAGCACCCCACCGACCGGCTCGAGGCACTGCCGCACGCGAACCGTTCGAGGCTCGAGTGGTGACGAGAGCGGGCGCTCGGAGGGAGGGTCGTCTCGAGCAATCGGTACAATAAATGTCACCGCCCGCGGAGTGCCGGTATGCCGATCGAAGACCGCGGTGACGCCTACCTCGTCACCCACGCGCTGGCGAAGGACACGCTCTCGCGCTTGCGAGACGTCAAAACCGAGCAGGTGAGCTTCCGGAAGGGACTCGTGAAACTCGGACGGATCTGTGGCTACGAGATCATCGACGGGCGCATGGAGACCGAGTACGTCGAGATCGAGACGCCCCTCGAGCCCACGATGGGCGAGCGGGTCAAGGGGCTCGACGACGTGGTCATCATCAATGTCCTCCGGGCCGCGACGCCGTTCGTCGAGGGATTGCTCAAGGCCTTCCCGCGCGCCCGCCAGGGCGTCATCAGTGCCAGTCGCGACGAGGAGGCCGGGCGCGACGAGAACGGCACCTTCCCGATCACCATCGACTACGTCAAACTCCCCGAGATCACCGAAGACGACACCGTCATCGTCGCGGATCCGATGCTCGCGACGGGCAGCACCATGAACGCCGTCCTCGAGCACGTGATCGCGAACTCGACCGATCCGGAACACCTGATCGTCCTCTCGGCAGTTTCGGCGCCAGAGGGGCTCCTCCGTGTGAGCGAGGCCGTCCCCGAGGCCGACCTCCTGACGGTGGCTATCGACGACCACCTCGACGAGAACGGGTTCATCGTCCCCGGCCTGGGCGATGCGGGCGATCGGGCGTTCCGGACGACCTGAGCGGTCGACGGGCCGTCTTTCTCTGGGCGTATTTCCACGAAAGGGTGTCGCTCGGGCGAGAGTCAGTGACCGAACCGGCGACTCAAGAGAGAGAGAGAGCGACACCTCACTCGAGCGTCTCGGCGAAGAACTCGGCAATCTCAGTCGCGACCGACTCGTGCTGGCCGACGAAGAAGTGGTCCGCCGAGAACTCGAGCACGCGGTCGCCCCGTTCCGTCGCCGCCTCGACGACCGGTTCCCAGTCGACGGTCGAATCCCGGGTCCCGTATCCGATCTGGACCGGAATCTCGAGCGACGCGAGCGCCGGCACCACCTCGAGATCCGGACCGAGGCTCGAGGGCGGCGCCAGCGCCGAGACCGCGTCGACGGCGGGGTCGTCAGCGCTCGCGAGCAGGGCCAGTCCGGAGCCGAAACTGAAGCCGAAGACGCCGACGCGGTCGTATCGTGGGCTCGCCCAGCGGATCGCGTTCCGGACGTCTTCACGCTCGCCATGGCCCTCGTCCCACTCCCCGTAGTCGATCCGCAGGCAGGCGATCCCTCGCTCGAGGAGGGCGTCGCTGACGGCGACCAGGCGGCGGTCCCCCCGGTTGCCGCCGTGCTGGGGGTGGGGCGGACAGGCGACGACGATGGCGGTCGGTTCCGTCGACGGTTCCTCGAGCGTGGCCCGGACGTCTCGCGCCCCGGGGACGACGATCGGCTGTGACACGGCCGGCGGTTCGGGCTCGAGAGGCTTGAAGCCACCATATCGCCCGCTGTCGATGGCATGGAAGGCGGAGAGACGTGACGCATTTCCAAGTATTGAAGAGCCCCCCGAGTCACGGTGTCGTATGGCACAATCTACCGACGCCGACGTTCTCGAGGAACTGGCGAGTCTGCCGACGATGGCCCACCCGACGGTGAGCCCGGACGGCGACGAGGTGGCGCTCTACTACGACGTGACGGGGCGAAACGAGCTCCACATCCTCGACGTCGAGAGCGGCGATCTCGAGCAGTGGTCCGACGGCGAAGTCCCCCGAAACGCCCGCTGGTACGTCACCTGGGGCGACGGCGACCGGGTGTTCTTCCACCTCGACGACGACGGCAACGAGCAGAACGACATCTACGCGCTCACCCGCGACGGCGAGGTCGAGTCCGTCCTCGAGATGGACGGCCAGGCCACGATTCAGGACGTGAGCGACGACGGCGAGACGCTGATCGTTGGCTCGACGCGAGACGGGCAGATGAACCTCTATCACCACGACCGCTCGAGTGGCGAGACGACCAAGGTTACCGACTACGAACGAGCCGCTGGCGGAGCGAAACTCTCGCCGGACGGTCAGCGGGTGGCGTTCTCGACGAACGAATCGGACGACCACAACAACAAGGACGTCTACGTGATGGACGTTGACGGCTCGAACCCCCGGAACCTCGAACTGGGCGAGGACGGCGCGGAGTCGATGCCCAACGACTGGAGCCCCGAGGGTGAACGCTTGCTCGTCAGCGACAACTCCGCGGACCTGGGGCGAATCGGCGTCTACGACCTCGAGTCGGACTCGGTCGAGTGGTACGACGACGGCGAGTACGAGGAACACGGCACCACCTTCCTCCCCGGCGGCGAGCGGGTACTCGCGATGCGGAGTCGCGACGCCGTCGCCGTCCCCGTCGTCTACGACCTCGAGACTGGCGAGAGCCGCGAGTTCGACGTCCCCGAGGGCGTCGCCGCCCTGGGCGGCTACGGTCCCGGCAGCGTCGTCATCGACGACGACCGGGTGCTCGTCCAGCACACGACGCCCACCCGACGCCCCGAACTGCTGGTCTACGACCTGTCCGAGGACAGCTACGAGACGCTGCTCGAGGCCGAGTACGGGCCGTTCGATCCCGAGGACTTCGCGGACGCGGAGTACCTCCGCGTGGACTCCGACGGCATCCCGGAGACGCCCCAGCGAGCCGTCGAACACGAGCCCTACGACGAACTCGAGATCGGCGCGCTCTTCTACGATTCGGGCGAGCGACCGTCGCCGCTGATCGTCAACCCCCACGGTGGCCCCCGCGCTCGAGACACCAAGTCGTTCAACCTCTACACCCAGGTGCTGGTCTCCCAGGGCTTCTCGGTGCTGCAGGTCAACTACCGCGGGTCCACCGGACGAGGCCGGGAGTTCGTCCGCGAACTCTACGACGACTGGGCGGGCGCCGAACAGGGCGACGTCGCCGTCGCGGCCGAGCACGTCCTCGAGACCTACGACTTCCTCGATTCGGATCGTGTCGTCGTCTTCGGCGGCTCCTACGGTGGCTACTCCGCCTACTGGCAGATGGTCCAGTACCCCGACCTCTACGCGGCGGGGGTCGCCTGGATCGGCCTCACCGACCTCGAGGACATGTTCGAGAACACGATGCCCCACTTCCGTACCGAGTTGATGGAGACCTACCTCGGGACGCCCGAGGAGAACCACGACCTCTACCGGGAACGCAGCCCCGTGACCCACGTCGAGAACGTCGAGGACCCGATCTTTCTCGTCCACGGCGTCAACGACCGCCGGGTACCGGTCTCGCAGGCTCGGATCTTCCGGGACGCCCTGCTCGAGAACGGCTACGAGGAGAGCGAGGACTTCGAGTACGAGGAACTCGGCGAGGAGGGCCACGCCTCCTCCGACCAGGCACAGAAACTGCGGATGTTCGAACTGCTGGCGGACTTCCTCGAGCGACGGGTGGAGTGACGGACTCGATATGGGCCAGCCAATGAATCGGCGTCAAACCGCGTCCCGAGGTTACTTCTCGGGCGCTCGAGCGACCGTCGTGATCGCCACCTCGGGTTCGTAGCTCGGCCCCTGGAACAGGTGCTTGACCTCCTCGAAGCCCGCCTCCTTGAACATGCGGTCGGCCTCGTACTCGTCGTAGAAGAGCATCATCGCGTCGGCCAGCACCTGGGCGATCCGGTTGTCCGGGTAGTTCGGCCCCACGACGAGCACCTGACCGCCCGGTTTCAGCACGCGGTTGAACTCCCGGAGGGCGAGGACGGGTTCGGGCCAGTACTCGATCGATCCCGACGACCAGATGATATCGAACGTGTCGGTCTTAAACGGGAGTCGCTCCGCGTCGCCCCGGTGAAAGTCGACCGGGCCGCCGGTCTTCCCGAACTTGGCGTAGGCCTTCTCGAGCTGGTGTTCGCTCTGGTCGAGTGCGTAGACGGTGTCGACGTGCTCGAGCAGACCCTCGGTCGCGAAGCCGGTTCCGCAGCCCACGTCGAGCACCATTTCGGCGTCCTCGAAGTCGAGCAGCGAGAGCGCCTCGGTTCGCATCTCCTCGTTCCAGATGAAGGGGTTGATCCGGTCGTAAATCGTCGAGAGGTACTTGTAGAACAGCCGCGCCCGCGCCTTGTTCTCGAGGATTCCCATTTGGCGCCGATTGGTCTTCTGCCGTGATAGGTCTGTCCATCCAGCGGGACTCGAGCGCCCCCGTTCGTCGGCAGGGCGGCTGTCGACACCGCTAGGGCAATTCGAGAGAGACCCTCTTCGGCAGTTCGTTCGCGACCGGAGCGAAACGCGAGGCCGCACGCCAGCCACTTTCGCAACTACCTTATACGCGCTCAAGCAAACGTCGGGTGCTTAGAGTATGCCGAGGCCACAGGTTCTACAAGAGATCAAGTCGGCAGAAGAGAAGGCCGACGAAATCGTCGCACAGGCGGAGAACGACCGCGACGAGCGCATCGCCGAGGCCCGGAAACGCGCCGAGGAGATACGCTCGGAAGCGGAAGCGGAGGCTCGAGACCTCAAGGAGCGCCGGCTCGAGGACGCTCGCGAGGAGATCGACGCCGAGTGTGAGCGCGTGCTCCGGGAGGGAACCGAGGATCGCGAGGCGCTCGAGAAACGCGCCACGACACGGGTCGACGAGGTGGCATCCCACGTCGTCGACCTGTTCCAGGAGGACGTCAATGCTCAGACCTGAACAGATGAGCAAGGTCTCGGTGACCGGCTCGAAGGGCGTTATGCCCACGGTCATCGAGGCAGTTTACGACCTGAACCTGGTACACCTCTCGGACTACGACGGCTCCTGGGCGGGCTTCGACAACGGCAACCCCATCGCGGGCGCCGACGAGGCCTCCGAGAAGCTCGTCACGGTCCGGGCCCTCGAGAGCACGCTCGACCTCGAGGACGACGACGTCGACGTCCAGTCCGGAAGGCTCGGCAAGGACTGGGAGCCCCGCCTCGAGTCCATCCGGACGCGGGTCAACGACCTCGACGACCGACGTACCGAGGTTCGCGACCAGTTGCGCCGCGTCAGGGAGCGACTCGACCGGATCGAACCCTTCGCGGACCTCGGGATCGACCTCGACTTGTTGTCGGGGTACGATACCGTCGAAGTCGTCGTCGGCGAGGGATCGCTGACTGAGGTCGAGGCTGTCCTCGATGCGTCCGACGACGTCCGCGCCTACGAGACGTTCACCGGCGACGGGGTCGTCGCAATCGTCGCGGCACCCGCCGACGGAGCCAACGAGGGATTCGTCGACGACGCCCTCGTCGGCGTCGACTTCAGCCGCTACCAGGTGCCCGAGACGGAGAAGGACCCCGAGTCCTACGTGTCCGATCTCGAGCGCGAGGAACGCGACCTCGAGGCCAAACTCGATGAGATCGACGCCGACCTCCAAACGATCAAGACCGAGGAGGGCGCGTTCCTGTTGCTCGCCGAGGAAAAGCTCACGGTCGAGGTCCAGCGCGCCGAGGCGCCGCTCCAGTTCGCGACGAGCGACCGGGCGTTCATCGCCGAGGGCTGGATTCCGACGACCGAGTACGACCGCCTCGTCGCCGCGCTGAACGACGCCGTCGGCGACAGCGTCGAGATCGAAGAACTCGAGCGCGCCGACTACGACCGTCACGGCGCCCACACGCACACCGAAGACGTCCAGAAGGGGGCGCCCGCCGCACAGGACGAGGACGGGCCGACCGCCAGCGAGGACGAGGAAGAGAGAGCCGAGCAGAAAGCCGTCACCGACGGCGGCTCGGCCGTCACGATGGACGACGAACCGCCGGTCATTCAGGACAACCCCGGGGTCGCGAAGCCGTTCGAGGCCCTGGTCAACGCGGTCAACAAACCGAAGTACAGCGAACTCGACCCGACGGTCTTCCTGTTCCTGACGTTCCCGGTCTTCTTCGGCTTCATGATCGGTGACGTCGGCTACGGGATCCTGTACGTCGCCATCGGCTACTACATGGCAACCAACTTCGAGAGCGACGGCATCTCGAGCCTGGGCGGCGTGGCCATCTGGGCCGGTGCGTTCACGATCATCTTCGGGTTCATCTACGGCGAGATATTCGGCCTACACGTTCTCGGCTCCATCGTCTGGGGCGACCTCCTGAACGTCGAACTGTTGCCGCTGAACAAGGGTCTCGAGCCCGGTGCGTCCGACTTCGCCATCGGCTGGATGGTCGTGAGCGTGCTCGCCGGCATCGTGCACCTGAACATCGGCTACCTGATCGACTTCGTCGAGAACCTGAGCCACGGCCTAAAAGATGCGCTCTTCCACAGCGGGTCGTGGATCCTGATGCTCAACGGCATTTGGATCTGGATCTTCTCGGCACAGGCCGAAGCGTCGAAGCCGGAGTTCCTGTTCACGACGTTCGCTAGCGATGGGCCGTTTCCCATCGGGTTCACCGGCTTCCCGGAGTGGGGACTGGTGACCATCCCGCTCCCTGCCGTCGGCGACTTCCTGTTGACGGCACCCCTGCTCGTCTTCCTGATCGGCCTCGTCATGCTGATCAGCAGCGAACCCGTCGAGGCCGTCGAAGCCCTCGACGTCGTCGTCAACGTCTTCTCGTACACCCGGATGGGCGCAGTGTTGCTCGCGAAGGCCGGCATGGCGTTCGTGGTCAACCTGCTGTTCTTCGGGGCCTACGAGGACCCCGACGGCGCGTTCCACTTCCTGGGCTCGGCCGGACACGACCCCAGCTACGTCGCCGAACACTACGACAGCGGGGCCACCGTAATCTTCGACGGCCTCATGCACATGGGCGGCATCGCCGGACTCGTCGGCGGGTTCGTCATTCTAGTCGTCGGACACGTCGTCGTGTTAGTCCTTGGCGTGACAAGCGCCGGCTTACAGGGAGTTCGACTCGAGTACGTCGAATTCTTTAACAAGTTTTATGAAGGCGGTGGAGCCAACTACGAACCGTTCGGACACGATCGAACCTACAGTCAGGAGTAATCAATAATGATGGAAACCCTCGAAGCCTCGAACGTTGCACTGCAGACCCTGAACGACCCCGGCGCGGCGGCCGCGATCGCAGTCGGTCTCGCAGCCCTCGCCTCTGGATACGCCGAGCGAGGTATCGGTGCGGCTGCCGTCGGCGCGATGGCCGAGGACGACGACATGTTCGTGCCAGGCCTGATCATGACCGTCCTCCCAGAGACGCTCGTGATCCTGGCACTGGTCGTCGTCTTCATCGCCTGAGCACCCCGTTCGCTTTTCCACAATGAGTTTGGATACAGTCGTAGAAGACATTCGAGAAGAAGCCCACGCGCGTGCGGAGGACATCCGCGCGGAAGGCGAGGCTCGCGCCGAGGAGATCGAGTCGGCGGCCGAGGACGACGCCGAGGACACCCTCGAGCGTGCCGAGACCGAGGTCGAACGCGAGATCGAGCAGTTGCGCGAACAGCGACTCTCCAGTGCGAAACTGGAGGCGAAACAGGAGCGCCTGGAGGCCCGACGGAACGTCCTCGGCGAGGTTCGCGAGCAGGTCGAAGCCGAACTGGTCGGCCTCGAGGGCGAGACCCGCGAGGACCTGACGCGGACGCTCATCGACGCGGCCGGCGAGGAGTTCGACGAGGGCGACGACGTCAGCGTCTACGGTCGTGCCGACGACCAGGTACTGATCGAGTCGATCCTCGCGGACTACGACGGCTACGCGTACGCTGGCGAGCGCGACTGCCTCGGCGGCGTCGTCGTCGAGAGCGAGCAGTCCCGCGTCCGGGTGAACAACACCTTCGACTCGGTGTTCGAGGACGTCTGGGAAGAGAACCTCCGGGAGATCAGTAACCGACTCTTCGAGCAATGAGCACGGTCGTTCCCACTCGCACGGCTCGCATCCCACTCTCTGCTCACACTCACCACACGGGGTGGTTCGCGTGAGCACGGGCGCCTCGAATCCGGAATACGTGAACGCTCGCGTGCGGTCGCGTCGAGCCTCGCTGTTCGCGGACGAAGACTATCGGAAGCTGGTCCGGATGGGGCCGAGCGAGATCGCGCGGTTCATGGAGGAGACGGAGTACGAACGCGAGATCAACGCCCTCGGCACCCGCTTTTCCGGCGTCGACCTGATCGAGTACGCGCTGAACCAGAACCTCGCCAGGCACTTCCACGACCTGCTGGACTGGTCGGACGGTCGCCTCTACGACCTCATCGCCCGCTACCTCCGGAAGTTCGACGTCTGGAACCTGAAGACGATCCTCCGGGGCATCTACACCGACTCCAACGCCGAGGAGGTTCGGACGGACCTGATCCGTGCCGGCGAACTCGACGAGCGAACCATCGACCGCTTACTCGAGGTCGACACCATCGAGGACGCAATCGAAGTGCTCGACCGGACGATCTACCACGACCCCCTCGAGGTCGCCTACGAGGAGTACGAGGAGAGCCACGCGCTGGTCCCCCTCGAGAACGCGCTCGATCGGGCGTTCTACGAACGGCTGCTGGCCGACATTCGGGGCCTCGACACGCCCGGGTCGGCCGGTCCACAGGAGGGCCCACGAGCGCTCTACGTCGAGTTCCTCCAGGCCGAGATCGACTTCCGGAACGCACGGAACGCCCTGCGACTCGCTCGCAGCGGCGCCGACCTCGACCCCGCGGCGTACTACATCGACGGCGGCGTGCTCTTCACCGAGAGCGAACTCCGCCAGCTGGTCAACCGCTACGACGACCTGGTCGATCACATCGCCGCCAACCGACGCTACGGTGACCGGCTCTCGAGCGCGCTCGACCGACTGCGCGACGCCGACAGCCTGATCCAGTTCGAGCACGCCGTCGACGCCGCGTTGCTCGAGTACGCGGACACGCTCTCGAGCATCTACCCGGTGTCGGTGTCGGCCGTGCTGTCGTACATCCTCGCGAAAGAGCGCGAGATTGAGAACATCCGCGCCATCGCCCGCGGTCGGGAGGTCGGTCTCTCGGAGAACGAAATCGAAGAGGAGCTGGTGATCCTATGAGCCAGGAAATCGCGGTCGTCGGCAGTCCGGAGTTCACCACGGGCTTTCGGCTCGCCGGCGTCAGACGGTTCGAGAACGTCCCCGACGACGAAAAGGCCGACACCCTCGACGACGCCGCTACGACCGTCCTCGAGGACGGCGACGTTGGCATCGTCATCATGCACGAGGGCGACCTCGAGTATCTCTCGCGAAACGTCCGCTCGGACGTCGAAACGAGCGTCGAACCGGTCGTCATCACCATCGGCGGCAGTGGCAGCGGTGGCGGCGGCCTTCGCGAGCAGATCAAACGCGCCATCGGGATCGACCTGATGGACGAGGACGAAGACCAAGACAGTGAGTAACCTATGAGCCAGGCACTAGAATCCGTCGACGAAGACGGTGTGATAGAAAGCGTGAGCGGTCCCGTCGTGACCGCCGCGGACCTCGACGCCCGAATGAACGACGTCGTCTACGTCGGCGACGAAGGGCTGATGGGCGAGGTCATCGAAATCGAAGGGAACCTGACCACGATTCAGGTCTACGAGGAGACCTCCGGCGTTAGCCCCGGCGAACCCGTCGAGAACACGGGCGAGCCCCTGAGCGTCGACCTTGGACCCGGCCTGCTGGACACCATCTACGACGGCGTCCAGCGCCCCCTCGACGAACTCGAGGAGAAGATGAACTCGGCGTTCCTCGACCGCGGGGTCGACGCGCCGGGCATCGACCTCGAGCGAACGTGGGAGTTTACCCCCACCGTCGAGGAGGGTGACGCGGTCGAACCCGGGGACGTCATCGGTGAGGTCCCCGAAACCGAGAGCATCACCCACAAGGTGATGGTCCCGCCGGACTACGAGGGCGGCGAGATCACCTCGATCGAGAGCGGCACGTTCACGGTCGACGAGGTCGTCGCCGAACTCGATTCCGACGAGGAGATCACGATGCACCAGGAGTGGCCGGTTCGATCGGCCCGCCCTGCCGATGAGAAGCAGACGCCAACGATTCCGCTCATCAGCGGCCAGCGCATCCTGGACGGCCTCTTCCCGATCGCCAAGGGCGGCACCGCGGCGATTCCGGGCCCCTTCGGCTCCGGAAAGACGGTCACCCAGCACCAGCTCGCGAAGTGGGCCGACGCGGACATCGTCGTCTACGTCGGCTGTGGCGAGCGTGGCAACGAGATGACCGAGGTCATCGAGGACTTCCCGGAACTGGAAGACCCCAAGACCGGGAAGCCGCTGATGAGCCGGACCTGCCTCATCGCGAACACCTCGAACATGCCCGTCGCAGCCCGCGAATCCTGCATTTACACGGGCATCACCATCGCGGAATACTTCCGCGACATGGGCTACGACGTCGCGCTGATGGCCGACTCCACCTCGCGGTGGGCAGAGGCCATGCGAGAGATTTCGAGCCGACTCGAGGAGATGCCCGGCGAGGAGGGCTACCCCGCCTACCTCGCCGCGTCGCTCTCCGAGTTCTACGAGCGCGCCGGCCTGTTCCAGAACGTCAACGGCACCCAGGGATCGGTGTCGGTCATCGGTGCAGTCTCGCCCCCGGGCGGCGACTTCTCCGAGCCCGTCACCCAGAACACCCTGCGTATCGTCAAGACGTTCTGGGCGCTGGACGCCGACCTCGCCGAGCGTCGGCACTTCCCCTCGATCAACTGGAACGAGTCGTACTCGCTGTACCGACAGCAACTCGACCCCTGGTACCGAGAGAACGTCGCAGAAGACTACCCCGAGATCCGCCAGTGGGCCGTCGACGTGCTCGACGAGGAAGACGAACTACAGGAGATCGTCCAGCTCGTCGGCAAGGACGCCCTGCCGGAAGACCAGCAGATGACTCTCGAGGTCGCACGCTACCTCCGGGAGGCGTGGCTCCAGCAGAACGCGTTCCACGACGTGGACACCTACTGCGAGCCCGAGAAGACCTACCGGATGCTCCAGGCGATTCGAACGTTCAACGACGAGGCCTTCGAGGCGCTCGACGCCGGCGTCCCGGTCGACGAGATCCAGGACGTCGACGCCGCGCCCCGACTCAACCGGATGGGCACCGCCGAGGACTGGCACGAATTTATCGACGAACTCGAGTCGGATCTCGAGTCCCAGATTAGGGCCCTATACTAGCCAATCATGAAAGAATATCAAACGATCACGGAAATCAGCGGTCCGCTGGTGTTTGCCGAGGTCGACGAACCCGTTGGCTACGACGAGATCGTCGAGATCGAAACGGAGGACGGCAAGACCCTGCGCGGACAGGTACTCGAATCGAGCGAAGGACTCGTCTCGATCCAGGTGTTCGAGGGGACGGGCGGCATCGACCGCAACGCCTCCGTTCGCTTCCTGGGCGAGACCATGAAGATGCCCGTCACGGAGGACCTGCTCGGTCGCGTCCTCGACGGGTCCGGGAACCCCATCGACGGCGGTCCCGAGATCGTTCCCGACGAGCGACTCGACATCGTCGGGGCGGCGATCAACCCCTACTCCCGGGAGTACCCCGAGGAGTTCATCCAGACGGGCGTCAGCTCCATCGACGGCATGAACACGCTCGTTCGCGGGCAGAAACTGCCGATTTTCTCCGGCTCCGGACTGCCGCACAACGATCTGGCGCTCCAGATTGCCCGGCAGGCGACGGTGCCGGAGGAAGAAGGAGAAAGCGACGAGGGCTCGGAGTTCGCCGTCATCTTCGGCGCGATGGGCATCACCCAGGAGGAAGCAAACGAGTTCATGCAGGACTTCGAACGCACCGGCGCGCTCGAGCGTTCGGTCGTCTTCATGAACCTGGCGGACGACCCCGCCGTCGAGCGGACGGTCACGCCGCGACTGGCCCTGACCACCGCTGAGTACCTCGCCTTCGAGAAGGACTACCACGTCCTCGTCATCCTCACGGACATCACGAACTACTGTGAGGCGCTGCGCGAGATCGGCGCGGCCCGCGAGGAGGTGCCGGGTCGACGTGGCTACCCCGGGTACATGTACACCGACCTGGCCCAGCTCTACGAGCGGGCGGGTCGAATCGAGGGCCGCGAGGGCTCGGTCACCCAGATTCCGATCCTGACGATGCCCTCCGACGACATCACCCACCCGATTCCGGACCTGACGGGCTACATTACCGAGGGTCAGATCATCGTCGACCGGTCCCTGAACAGTCAGGGGATCGAGCCTCCAATCAACGTCCTGCCCAGCCTGTCGCGGCTGATGGACGACGGGATCGGCGAGGGGCTAACCCGTGGAGACCACGCGGACGTCTCCGACCAGCTCTACGCCGCGTACGCAGAGGGTGAGGACCTGCGCGACCTCGTGAACATCGTCGGTCGCGAGGCGCTGACCGAACGGGACAACAAATTCCTCGACTTCGCCGACCGGTTCGAAAACGAGTTCGTCCAGCAGGGGTACGACACCGACCGGTCGATCGAGGACACCCTCGAGATTGGCTGGGACCTGCTCTCGACGCTGCCCAAAGAGGAACTCAACCGGATCGACGAGGACCTCATCGCGGAGCACTACCGCGAGTCCGAGGAGTCCGCGGAAGCCGTTCAGGCCGACTGATCGGTTCGATTCGACGATTTCTTCGATTTCGTGTGCTCGAGCGGTAGCTCCCTGGCTCGAGTTGTAATGGCTGGTGTTGTCGATTCGAGTTGTGGTGGACAGTCGGCTCGAGAGAGTCGTACTCAAGACAGTGATACAACATTTAATACACCAGGGTTATTTCACGTCGTATGGACAGAACCGAAATGTTCCTCGTCGTGATCGCGTGGGAGCTGGCGGCGATCGTGCTGACGACGGCCGGAGGAACGGAGTGGTTCATCATCCTGCCGTCGCTACTCCTGTTAATCGTACTGCCGATCTACCTGCTCGCGATGCTCGTCGTCGACAGCGTGTCTCAGCAGACACTCACCCGTCTGGTGCGTCTACGGTAACCCCTGGATCCCGGTGGACATTTCCGGCTACGAATGCCGGTTTCGAGCCAAATTGCGTCGCTTCTGCCAGCGGCGACCGTAGATCCGCGGAAGCGGGTCGATCGCCGCACCCCGGACGGCGGGCGGAACCGACGAATACCGCACGGAGGCACTGTCCGGCAGCGGACCGCCCGGGAGCAACGAGACGGCCGTCGGGTTTCGAGGCCCTTCTCGCCGTCTCTTGGAGGGGTTCGACCGATTCCCGGTGTACACCTCCTCGAGGGCCGCGTGTCCCTCGAGCACGCCACGTCGGGCCTGCTTCATCCGTTTCTTGGCCTGCTGCTGGAGCGCCACGTTGGGCGCCTCGGCCCGGATCTCGTCGCCGAACGCCTCGAGGTCGACTGCGACTCTCGAGTCGCCGTTCGAAGCCGCGGACAACCGATCGGGACCGACCACGTCCTCGATCTCTGCCCTGAGTCGGTGGCTCGCCTGCCGGAAGTCCACGAGGTCGACCGTATTCCAGAGTTCCCGCAACTTGATCGCGTGGCGGAGCTCGCTGAGATCGAGCCCCTCGCTCGCGTCGCGATCCCGGATCGTGTTTGGGAGGTTCTCGACGTCGATCAGGTCGGGGAGGTCGTCGGCGTCGACGGCGTCGGGCAGCCGTTCGAGGTCCACCGTCTCGAGCAGTCCTTCGGCCGCGTCGGTGATCTCCCACAGCTCCTTCGCCAGGCTCGACACCCGCTCGTCGGACGCGTCCCGTTCGATCGCCTGAAACAATCCGGTCGTTCCCCCAAGGACGCGTTCGGAGAGCTGCTCGAGTCCGTTCGTCTCGCTCGACGTACTGTTCATACCGTACAGAGGCGCCGAACGGAGAAAACGGGGCGCCTTACCAGGGAAAGGTCGCGAGGCAGGAATCGCGTTCGGGCCGCCGATTCGGTGACGAAGACGGGTTCGAGTCCTCGTTCAGACGCCTCGGCCCTGCATCCGCTCCTCCTCGGGCAGGTCGACGTTCGCGTCGCCCTTCATGCTCTTGCCCAGGTTCTTCGAGATTTCGGCGAGCGATTCGGGATCGTCCCAGTGATTGACCGCTTCGACGATGGCCTCGGCCATCTCCGGCGGGTTCTCCGCGCCGAAGATGCCGCTGCCGACGAAGATGCCGTCGCAGTCGTGGGTCATCATGAGCGCGGCGTCTGCCGGGGTGGCGATGCCGCCCGCGGCGAAGTTCACGACCGGGAGCCGCCCCATTTCCGCAGCCTCGTGGACCAGCTCGGCGTTCGCCTCGATCTCGCGGGCGTAGGCCTCTCGTTCCTCGTGGCTCATCCCCTCGAGTTTGCGAATCTCGCCCTTGATCGTGCGCTGGTGGTAGACCGCCTGGTTGACGTCGCCGGTGCCGGCCTCGCCCTTGGTGCGGATCATGGCCGCGCCCTCGTCGATTCGGCGCAGGGCCTCCCCGAGGTTGCGCGCGCCGCAGACGAACGGTGCGGTGAACGCGCGCTTGTCGATGTGGTAGTCGTTGTCCGCGGGCGTGAGCACCTCGCTCTCGTCGATCATGTCGACGCCAACGGCCTCGAGGATCTGTGCTTCGGTGCGGTGGCCGATACGGGCCTTTCCCATGACGGGGATCGAGACGGACTCGACGATTTCCTCGACGTCGGCGGGGTCAGCCATCCTGGCGACGCCGCCGCGCTTTCTGATGTCGGCGGGGACGGCCTCGAGCGCCATCACGGCGACGGCGCCGGCGTCCTCCGCAATCCGCGCCTGTTCGGGGTTCACGACATCCATGATGACGCCGCCTTTCTGCATACGGGCGAAGCCGCGCTTGACGAGATCGGTGCCGCGTCGGAGCTCCTCGAGATCGGTTGGCTCGGGCATGAGCGAGCGTTCGGAACCCCGGCACTTACGCGTGTCTGTTAGGCCTCGCGGCTCGAGTGTGTCTCGCGGATCGAACCGTCAGTCGAGGGCGGACTCGTTCGGTTCCGTCCCCGCGTCTATCCCCTCCAGACCTTCGATCGAGTCGACCGTCTCGCGAACGCGAGCGCGGACGAACGCGGCGATCGTCTCGCGGTCGGTCCCCGGATGGATCTCGATCTCTACCTCGTCGTCGACCCCGACCTCGAGGGCGTCCTCGAGCGGCGCCTCGAGCGGAATCGTGCCGCCCGCCATCGCGAACTGATCGCCCGCAGGCCAGACCGCGAGGTGCGTTTCGGTGTCGATCCGGGCGTCGCCGGCAGGATGGGTCGTCTCGAAGACGTACCACCGGCCGGCGGTACCGTCGCCGCGGTCAAACTCGGTGACCGAACGCTCGTCCTGAACGGTGATCCCCTCCTCGCCGAGCAGCGAGACGAACCGTTCTTTGGCCGGGTCCGCGGCCAGCGACATCACGTCCTCGACGGATTTTCCGAGCGCCGACAGCGACGGCGAGAGGTCGACGTCGATCCCGAGCAGCGACCGGGGCTGAATATCACAGTCGCCGATCGTCGGCGTCCCGGGGTGCTCGTAGACCGTCGTTTCGGCCGTGATCGACAGCAGCGAGATCGAAACGTCCTCGGTTCTCGAGCCGACGGACTCCCAGTTCTCGCGAAACGATGACGGCAACTCGGCGGGCATACCCCCCGCTTCGACGGCCGCCCTTTTTGCCGTAGCGGTCTCCCGACTCAGTCGGCCTCGAGCGCCTCGAAGTAGATCGCCCGCTGTTCGGCAGCCGCGGGGGCGGTGAGCCACGAGACGCCCACGGTGAGCGCGAGTCCGAGGCCCATTCCGACGAGGCCAGCCGACCAGCCGCCGTAGCTACCGGGGACGAACGGGAGAAAGACGCTCGCGAGGTAGAAGGCCTGGCTCCCCAGGATTCCTGCGATAATGCCGGCTCGAGTCGTCCCGCGCCAGTAGAGCGCGACCATCACGGGCAAGGCGAGCTGGGCGAATCCGCTGAATGCGGCGTTACCGAGTTCGAACAGCGTAGCCGCGTTGTAGAGGCTCGCGAGGAACGTCGAGACGGCGAAGACGACGACGCCGAGGCGAGCGATCGTGTCCTCACCGCGGTCCGAGAGCGTCGCGTCGACGAACGGGCGGTAGAGATCACGCGTGAAGTACGACGACCCCGACAGCAACATGGAATCTGAGGAAGACATCATCGCCGCCATCGCGCCCGCGATGACGAGCGCGGCGAACCACGTCGGAGTGAACTCGGCGAGAATCAGCGGGAGGACGTTCCCGCCGCCCTCGATTTCGGCGACCGCGATGCCGGTCTCGAGCCCGCGCGCCCAGGCGCCGAGCAGGAACGCGGGGACGAAGAGGAGCAGACAGAGGACGGGCCAGAGGGCGAACGACCGCTTGAGCACCGCTTTCGACCCTGCGGCGAAGAAGCGCTGGTTGACCTGCGGAAACATGGCGACGCCGAAGCCGATCGTGATCGCCGTCGAGAGTACGAACTGCGGGGTGTAGTAGGCCCCGCCCAGCGCGAGGTGACCGCTGGCGGCGGCCTCGAGTTCAGCCGTCGCCGCAGTCGGCCCACCGACGGCGGCGAGCACCCAGAGCAGGGCGACCCACGTGGTGACGAGCATGAACGCTCCCTGGAGCGTGTCGGTCCAGGCGATGCCTCGGAAGCCCGCGAGGACGACGTAGAGGATCATGAAGAGGGTGATGAGACCCGCGCCGCCGGCGTAGGGAATCGCACCGTCGGTCAGCGCCTCGAGGGCGGTCCCCGCGCCGACTTGCTGGAGCATGACGTACGGGAAGAGCCACATGAGGCTCACCCCGGCGACGAGGCCGCGGAGGCGTCTCGAGCCGAAGCGGTCGCCGAGCATCTCTCCGAGGGTGACGTAGCCGCGTTGCTGGCCGAGCAACCACTGTTTATAGCCGATGACGTACCAGAGAACGGCGAAGATGAGGCCGTCCATCACGCCCATGACGAGGATCCACTCGGGGCCGTGGAGGAAGGCCAGGTTCGGCCCGGCGAAGAAGGTGAACGCCGAGAGCAGGGTCGCGAAGGTGGTAAACAGCAGGACGACGGTTCCGAGCGTTCGGCTGGCGAGGTAGAAGTCCTCGGCCGTCCGCTCGGTGAGCCGGTAGGCGACGAGGCCGACGGCGAGCGCGAGCAGGAGGTAGCCGACGATGATGCCGAGCTGGAGCGCGAGGGTCACCGGCGATCACCCTCCGCTCGACCGCCCGACCGCGGCGACCGTGACTGCGGTCGGTCCGGTTCGATACCGACGCCCCAGGCGCGCTGGGCGAACGTCCAGAAGAGCGCGGAACACAGCGCCAACCAGCCGACGTGCCACCAGAGCCACAGCGGCAGGCCGAACGTTGTCGTCGCGTCCCCCCAGAGGAACCACGGGACCCCGAGGAGGCAGACGAGCACCGCCGCGAGGAGCCAGCCGATCCGTTCGAGTCGATTCATACGTCCCGTCGTCACTCGCCCTGGGTAATTGTTTCTATTCGACCCCGGTCTTTGAAGACGATCGTTCATCAATGGCGTTTCGGGCAGTTTCGAGCGGGTCTCCAGAAGGTAAAACGCCTCTTTTACGTAGGGAAAGGGGTATGTATGTCGGTGAGAATACCAGAATAGAGACCGATGGCCCGGCTGTTTCCCCTTCGCTCCGAGACGCCCGCCCAGGAGGGCCAGCCTCGAGTCGTCGACCTCGAGGACGAGGACGCCGACGCGGTGTTCGGTGCGCTGTCGTCGACGACGGCCCGCCGGATCTACAGTCACTTAAACGACGAACCCGGGACGCCGAGCGACGTCGCCGATGCAATCGACTCCTCGATCCAGAACGTCCGCTACCACCTCGAGAAACTCGAGGACGCGGGACTGGTCGAGGTCGTCGACACCTGGTACTCCTCGCGGGGCAACGAGATGAGCGTCTACGCGACGGCGGACGGGCCGCTGATCGTGACGAGCGACCGGTCAACGGCCGAGCGGTTGAAGACGGCGCTCTCGCGATTCATCGGGGGCGTCGCGGCCCTCGCCGGTGGAAGTTTGCTCGTCCAGTACGGGCTCTCGAGGTACGTGGGTCCGCAGGCGGGAACGGAAGGGACAGCGGGAACGGGCGGAACGACTGATGGTGGGGCTGCTGGGAACGGGAATGGAAACGGGAACGGGGCCAGCGACGAGGCTGGCAACGGAAACGGAGCGGCTACCGACGATAGCACAGACAGTTCCGAAACCGAAGATAGCGAGACGGCCGAAGAGGATACGGCCGACGGCGATGGGGCCGACGGAGCCGATAGCGGAGACAGTGGAACCGATGGCGGCGACGGCGGCGACATGGGTACCACCGACGTGGACGAAACCGACGATGCCCCGGAAGCCGACGACGACGCCTCGAGCGACGGCGGCGGTAACGACTCGGCCGCGGGAGACGACGACGCCGGCGCGGATGGCGCCAACTACAGCGACAACAGCACCGACGGCACCGACGGCGACGTCGCCACCGACGGCGGCAACGAATCGGTCGTCCCGTCGGGCGACGACAACGGTACCGTCGACGGCGTCACGGACGGCGCTGCAGAGGCTGCCGACGCCATCTTCGCGACGATTCCCCCAGGGGCGCTCTTCTTCCTCGGCGGTCTGGTCGTGCTGATCGCCGTCACCGTGTACTGGTACTGGGCGACCTCCTACTGAGCCGGTGTGTCCCCGGCTGGACTCGAGGGAGACATGGCGGGGTGCTTCGTTACAGGGCAATCGACGCGAAGATGACGGCGTTGTAGATGCCGTGGATGAGCGCCGGGACGACGAGGTTGTTCGTCACGAGATACACCGTTCCGAGCACGAGCGAGAGGCCGAAGACGATGGCCAGGCTGGCGATGAGCGCCTCCGGGCCTGCCGTTGCGTACGCAGCGGTGTGTATCGCCGTGAAGAGGACGCTCGAGACCAGGAGGGCCCCGACCGGGGAGAACACGTCGTACATCGACTTCTGGATAACGTTCCGGTACATCAGTTCCTCGAACGGGCCAGTGATGAGAATCGAGGCGGGGACCATTACGTAGAGCAGTTCGGGGTTTCGTTGTGCAGCCTGCGTCGCCGAGTGCTCGGCCCCTTCGATCCCGCCCGAGGAGAACAGTACCGAGATGGCGATATTGACGAGAAAGATGAGCGCCACGCCCCCGGCGATCCAGGCGACGGCCCGAAGACTCGGCTTCTCGAGGTCGAAATACGAGCGGTCGCGTCCCGTGTTGTAGACGTAGGCGACGGCGATCGCTGCCGTGCCGATGGCGACGCCAATCTGCATGACTGCCTGTCGCTGGATTTCAGACAACCCGCCGACGACGAGCACGACGGGAATCTCGAGGAGGATGCCGATCAACGGACTCACGATCCAGGCGACCAGTGCGAGCGCCGCGAGGCGGGCGGTTACGACGGTTCGCTGAAGCAGGCCGACGGTGGGAACCGATCCGTACTCGGCGAGTGCGATGCCGATAGCCGTTCCGGCCGCGAGAAACGACACGAAGACGGTCGGGATCCGCACGCCGAGGCCCGGGATATCTGTCCCGCCGGAGATGCCCTGCGTGAGGGCGTAGCCGGCCAGCAAGACGACGAGCAGGCTACCCAGCGCTCCAGCCAGGCTGTAGCGACGCTCGAGGAGGTCGTACCGGCGGCCGGCGAAGACGGCGAGGGTTCCGACGGCGAATAAGAGTCCGAACAGGACGGCGAGGTGGTCGGTACCGTCGCGAACGGGGACGGCGAGTCCGGTCGTCGCGAACGCCGCAACGACGAAGCCAATGCCGGCGACTGCCCCGGTTTCGTCGCTCGATCGAGCGCGGTCCTCCCGCGCGGTCTCGTTCATATCTCTCCGTTCGCCCGAACGATAATAGGCGCTCTGCAATCGGGACCTGGTCGCGTTCATCGAGGGCGCTCGAGGGTTCGGATCAATGGTCGATGAGGTCGTCGCCTGGTCACAGTCACCTCGACGGCGAACCCTTCTCGGAGTACCGCTCGTTCCTGGAGTACCGCTCGTTCCCGGAATACCGTTCGGTCTCGAATTACCGCTCGACGCGCAACGTCGTCTTCTCGGCGACTGCCTCGGCCTCTTCGAACTCCCCACCGCCGAGCAGCCCCCGGGTGGCGTTTTTGGCCCACTCGACGGCCGGCTGGGTGAACGTGCTCACCTCGTAGAGTTCGCCCGCGAGGACGCAGGCAGCCTCCATACCGTAGAGGAGGCCACCGAATTCGAAGGCGTCGACCGACTCGAGTTCGACCCGAACGTTAGGGCGGCCGGCCGCCGCCAGACTCGCCTCGGTGGCCTCGAACTCCGCCTCGAGCAACTCGCCGAGGGTGGCGTCGCCGAGATAGGCGAGTTCGTCGACGTCGGTCCCGGGAATCTCGCGGTCGGCGGTCTCACGCGGTGTGACGAACGTCACCAGCTTGTCGCGGGGGCCGGCCCGATAGAGCTGAAGCTGTGAGTGCTGGTCGGTCACCCCCAGCGCGCGGACGGGCGTCTGGCCCAGGTCGTCCTTCCCGAGGCTCTCGGCCCACAGCTGGGCGAACCACTCGGCGTAGGTCTCGAGCGACTCCGCGTAGGGGACCATCGCGTTCATCGAGGCGCCCCGGGCGTCGAGCGCGTAGGCCGTCGCACCGTAGGCGTAGGCGGGACATTCGAACAGCGATCCAGTCAGCGAGTCGGCTTCGGCCGCCGCCCCCTCGAGGATGGCCTCCAGGCCGTGCCCACAGACGGCCGCGGCGACCAGGCCGACCGCCGAGAGCGCCGAGAAGCGACCGGGGACGCCGTCGGGCACGGAGACCGCGGCGAGGTCGTGGCGATCCGCGAGCGAGCGAAGCGGGCCGGACCCGCCGGTTGTCACGACCGTGCGCTCGGTCCAGTCGACGCCGGCGTCCTCGAAAGCCTCGCGGACGACCAGGAAGTTCGCGAGCGTCTCGGCGGTCGTCCCCGAGCGGGAGACGACGTTAATCGCGGTCGACTCGAGGGGCAGAGTCTCGAGGCGGCGGGTGATCCAGGCGGGGTCGACGTTGTCGAGATATACTGCCTCGGTGCCGTCCCCCGCGTCCACGAGCGCGTCTGTGATCGTCGCCGCGCCGAGCGCGCTCCCGCCGATGCCGATGGTGACGAGCGCGTCCGCGTCGGCCACGGGCTCGACCGCTGCGCGAATCGCGTCTGGATCCGTCCGCTCGGGGAGATTCAGGGCGGCGTAGCCGTGTTCGTCGTTCGCCCGTCCCGCCTCGATTCGCTCGTGCGCCGTCGCGACGCGTTCGTCCAGGCGCTCGAGGCCCTCCCGCGAGATGCCGGGAGAAGCGACCGACGCGAGCGCGTTGCCGATGTCGACGTCCATATCGGAGAGGCGATAGCGACCGATAAAGGCGTTCCGTCACGCCTCGAAGCGGCGTTGGCTCCGAGCGGGGACTGGGCGCTCGAGCATCGTATCCCTTATTCGCCTCGACTGCCAATCGCGGTCAATGAGCGCGTCTGACGAGTCGGTCGACTCCGGAGCCACACCCGGCGACGAGACGACCGACTCGAGGACGTACGGCGGAGTGCTCGGGGCGTTCCCGTACGCGATTCGCCAGAGCAACTCGCGGCTGTTCAGGAGCTACGTCCTCGTCGGCGGGGCCATTGCGGCAATTCTCGTGTTCGCGTTCGCCCTCTCCCTGGTTCGCGTGATCGGGGAAACGGTCGGCACGACGGCGACGCTGTCGTTCTCCCGATCGTTCGTCATCGTCGTCGGCATGGCCGTCGTCGCGCCGATCCTCGCGCCCGTGTTGCTCGTCGCCCGTCGCCACCGTCGACAGGTGGGCGACGACGTTCGGTACGACCGGCGACTCGCCGCCAGCGGCTACCTCTTTCTCGCCGCGCTGTACGTCGGCCTGATTCCGACGGTCCCCGCGGAGTTTCAGACCGAGGGCGGTCCAGTGGTGGCCTTTCTGTACGGCCTCCCGCCCGCCGTCGGACTCGCGATCCCCGCACTCGCCGGGGCTGGGATCTACGTGGTCCACCGGCTCTCCCGGTAGCCAAGAGCAGAGCAGCGCACTCGAGTCGGCTCGCGAGCGCATACCCGCGACGAGTCGAAACCCCGAAAGCCGTCGCGCTCCTCTCATCCACTATGACCGAGAAGACGGGCACCTTCGTCGTCACCCACGCCGAGGACGAGTCGGTCGTCCTCCGGGACGTCGACTCCGCGCAGGTGCACACGCTCGCCGCGAACGACGGCCTCGAGACACACGACGTACTCGAGGCGACGATCGCCCCCGAACCGCCCCTCGAGGTCGCCTGGACACTGATCGACGTCGAGGATCGGCGCTGGGTCGAACTCGTCGACAGCGACCTCGAGCCGACGACCCACTCGAAGGAGTTGGCCGCCGAGGCCGACGTCGGCAACCTCGAACAGCACGAACGGGCCGGAACGGGCGAGATTCACGTCTTTCGGGTTCCCGCCGCGCGCGTCGAGGAGGCAGCCCGCGACGTCCTCGAGGACGAGGAGACCATCGCACGGGCGGCCCGCCTCGAGGCCGTCCGCGTCGAGGTTCGTCGAGCGGTGGACGGTGAGGACGGCGTGTTGAGCGTCAGGTACCTGCCGGACTGACTCGAGTGTAAAACTACAGATTTTGAAGTAATGGTGAGTGTGAGTGTTCGGGTCGAAAGCGAATGCTGGCATTGAGGGCGCTGTCGAGAGGAAAAAGGGCTGTCCATAGGGCAAAACGCTGTTGGCGAGGGTGCTGCCGGTGAAGGCATCGTCACGAGGACAGAACCCCCGGGGCGACGTCGAGGCCACAGCGCCCGGATCTCGAGTCCAATCCCCCACGTCCGGCGCCTTTGACGTTCGTCACGAGCCGGGTCTAGTTGTGCTCAGAACTCGCCGTACGGGTCGCGCCGTTCGATCGACACCTCGCCGGTGGCGAGGACGCGGAACACCCAGCTCGCGTTCCGGTTCGGGTCGGCAGTCCACGTGTCGGAGGCCGTCGCCCCTTCGTCCGTCTCGACCGACACCTTCTGGTCGCCGGGAGCGGCGCTCACGTTTCGAACGTGGATGGCCGTTCGCGGCTCGAGGGCGACGGTTTCTTCGTACGCTGTGTCGCCCTCGTGGGTCACGGTGACGGTGACGTCGTGAGCGAGGTGGTCGAAGTTGGTGACGGCAAATCTCGACGCGGGTTCGTCCATGTGGTCGGTCCCGAACGTTCGGTCGGCATTCCGGTACCTGGTGGCGTCGTCACGGATCCGAACGGCGTACCCCTCGCCAACGGCCCATTCGATGGGTGGCGGTCCGTAGTCGCGGTGTTCGGGTTCCGAATCCGCCCCACACCGCGAGTAGCCGGTCGCCACAGCGAACGCGTAGACGCCGTGATCGGTTTCGGCCTCAAGGACGGCATCGGATGCGACGTCAATCTCCTGCAGATTGCGGCACTCGAGCGTGTTGTACGTGAACGCGTGTTCGTATCCAGAGACGTACGCAGAGACGTGCTCGGCCGTCACCTCGGCAGGTCGTTCGGGTGGTTCTTCCGGACCTGGCGGGAGTGCGGGCGGCTCGGTCGGCGCGGGTGGGTGCGGATCGAACGTCGCCGAACTCGGCCCGTTCCCGAGACGGCCCGTCGGCGAAATCGGAAGTGTACCCCCGATTCCGGTTGCCGCGAGGAAGTGGCGTCGATTCACGTCGTTTGGAGAGACAGTCGCTCGATAAATAACTTCTCGCCGTTCGAGAGGTCTAGTACTACGAGCCGAAGACGCCGTCTCCGGGCAAGGTACTTGGCTACGGAGGCGAATAACGGAGCATGGACGAAGAGAGCGAGACGACGACCGAGAACGCCAGCGACGAACCGGACGAGAACACCACGGACGAGGCCGAACTGGTAGCCTGGGTCGAACAGCAACGTGGTCGGGAACTCACCGAGGAAGAGGAGAATCTGTCTCTCGCCCAGGCTCGTTTGATCGGCGAGCTCTGAGGCGTACCAGTCGTTCGGAAGAACGTACGGCCGATTCGGTTTCGCAGGCACTGACGACAGCCAGGACGACAGCGACTGACGAAGGCGTCGCAGCGGTCGAGAGTCTGGTGGTTTTTATACTATCCGGCCACCTCTACCGCGTATGCAAACCCACATCGTCCCGGTCGGCTTCGACTACGACCGGTTGATCGCCCCACTGGTGCGCGATCAGTACGGCGTCGACCGCGTCATCCTCCTCGAGGGGGCCGTCGGGAGCGAGGCCAACGTCGAGTACTCCCGGCACCTCTCCCAGAAACTCGAGACCGACTTCCAGAACCTGCTGGGGGCGACCACCGAGCGGTTCGTCCTCGAGGACGTTTACGACTACGACGAGGCGTTCGAGCAGGCCTACGACCTGATCAACGACGAGCTCGACGAGGGCAACGAGGTCTGGGTCAACATCGCCGCCATGCCCCGGACGGTGAGTTTCGCGTTCGCGACCGCCGCCCACTCCCTGATGGTCGAGCGCCAGGACGACCGCGAGCAGATCCACACCTACTACACGGCCCCGGAGAAGTATCTCGAGACGGAACTGGCCGAGGAGCTACGCGAACAGTCGGCCTTGCTCGAGGATCTGCTTGCGGGGGAGCGAGAACTCGGCGAGCCAGCGACCGAAATTGAGACCGAACGCGTGGCCAGTCGTCTCGAGAGCGCCCGACAACTCCTCGCGGAGTTCGACGAGCGCGGGACGACCATCGGTGCGAAGGAAATCGACGGCGAACACATCGTCGAATTACCGGTCGCCTCCTTCTCGAACGTCAAGCCGTTCGAGGAACTCATCCTCTATAAACTCGGCGAGGACGGCGAGTTCGAGTCCGTTTCAGAACTCGCGGAGGCCCTCTCGCGCGAACTCAACGAGGAGTACACCGACAGCTTCCGCTCGAAGGTGATCTACAACGTCGACCGACTGGGGCCGGGCGGCAAGGGCTACATCGAGCGCGAGGAGCACGGAAAGTCCTACCGAACGCGGCTGTCGCGGATCGGCGAACTGTGGGTGCGGGCACACTCGGATTCGGCTGCGATGCCCGAACGGTGAACGACTCAGAAGAGCGTCACGAGCGAGAAGAGACCAGGGGGATGCCTACGCCGAGCGCTGCCATCCCTTTCGGAATGTCGGCTTCGCTGGCGAGTCCACTGGTGAGCAGGTACCACTGCCAGCCCATCGTCGCCAGGGAGGCGACCAGTAACAACGGATCGATCGGCGCCATCGCTGCCTCCAGCGCGTCGACGCTCCGGTCGACATCGGTGATGATCACGTCCGAGAGCGCGACTCGAAGTCCAACGAGGCCGATTACGAGTCGAACGAACTCCGGTAGCGCGGCCCACCCCGCGAGCGACAGTACACCGGTGAACGACGGCGTCCCGCCCGCGAGACGTCCGACGGCGTAGAGAGTTCCCGTCCCGAGCGCCCAGAGGAGGAGCGGAGCGAAGACGGCGAAGCCGAGATAATCGTGGACCGCCTTCTGGACAAGTTCACCCGCGTCGCGCTCGACCGTCTCGGGTTCACTACAGCCCTCGGTGACGAGCGAGTCGGCATCGTCCTCGTACATCTCACAGACCATTTCGGGCGGTCGATCCGGATTGTCCATCGTGACGGTGGCGTCGATCGCGCCGGCGAGCATCGATCCGACGAGCGAGACGGCGAGGACGAGCGCAATCGTGTACAGAACCACGATTCCAACCGCGATTGGGAGGGTCGTCTTCGGCGGTCGTTCGTCGAAGAACGCAACCGGCGACAGGAGGAGTTGTGCGAGCGGGCGGAGGGCAGGAATCATTGCGCCCCCGAATAATTAGATAAACAACAAATAAATTCCCCTTCGAGCTATCCGACTATCGGAGGAGACGGACTCGAGGGAGACGATCAACGTCCCTGTCCACCACGTCCTCGGTCGCCCTCGTCGTCGCCATCGAAGGACGACTCACCTGGGCCTGCGTGGTCCGGCGGGCCGCCACTGTCGGGCGTTCCTGCGTGCGGCGGCGGGCCGTTGCCGGATGGGTCCCCATTGCCTCGTCGGCCATTCCTGCTGTCGTGATCCTCGTTCTCTCCAACGTCTTCGCTCCTGTCCGAGTTCGCGGCTGACCGACGCTCACCACGGTCGATTTCACGGCGTTCGTCTTCCGTGGTTCCGGATTCGTGGCGTTCGTCGTCGCTCGAGAGGGAGGCATCGTCGGTTCCACGTTCGCGTCCAGTTGAATCGTCAGGTTCGTCCGAGTCACCCTGGTCGTCTGAGCCATCCGGGTCGTCAAATTCGTTCGAGTCGTCCGAACTACCGTTCGAATCAGGTCCCGCGTCGGTACCATCGTCGACCAGCGGCGACGTCGTCCACGAAAACGGGTCCGGGGTGGGACTGTCGTCGGGAACGTCGTCGCTCGAATCGATCGCGTCCGGCTCGAGGGCCGGGCCGAGCAGGAGGGCGAGTCCGACGAAGGTGACGGCGGCGAGCACGATCGGGACGACGAGACCGAGCGTCGAGAGGTCACCGCCGTGTTCCGGCGAATCGTCGGCCATCGTGTCCGTCGAAACGGGGGCGACGACCTTCGTTACGCACACCAAACTGGCGGCTTCACCGTCTCCTTTTATACGTTCGACCTGCCCAATCGATCGAGAACCCGTTCTCGAACGACGAGCAACGACGGGAGGACCGTCAGGCAGGCGACGAACGCGAACGCGATCGCCAGCCCGGTCACCAACCCGAATCGCTGGAGCGGCGGCGCGAGTGCGAGCGCGAGCACCCCGAACCCGGCGGCGGTCGTCGCGGCACTGCCGAGCAAGGCGCTACCCGTTCCCGTCACCGTCGCCGAGAGGGCGGCCTCGAGAGTCGGGCGCTCGCGCCGCTCGGCGACGAAGCGCTCCCCGAGGTGGATACTGTAGTCGACCCCGAGACCGATAGCGAGGCTCGTGATGACGGCGGTCTCGCTGTTGAACGGAATCTCGAGGAGCGCCATCGCGGCCAAACAGGCGGGCAGAACGTCTCCGTCGACGTGACCTTCGACGTCGAGACGACCGTCGAGGACTCGCTCGAGGGAATCGCCGGGCGACTCGAGGCCGGCGACCCGGTGACGCCGCGACAGCTGTTCGCGCTGGTGATGGAGGGCGAGCACGATCCGACCGATCACGACGAGATCGTTCTCGTGCGAGGAGGAGGGGAGTCGCCCCACGACGACGGCGTCGACGACCAGTTCCTCGAGCGCCTGGCGGCGTACCTCGAGACCGACCTGGACCTCGAAACGGAGAGGCGAGCGGTGATCCGGCCCCGGTGAATCGAAGGCGAACGGTCACGTTCGCGAGAAGCACGGGAAGACGCGAAAAGGCTAACACGCTGTAGCGAACAGTAAACGTATGGACGAGTTCGTCACGCCCGGTGACGCCGGTCCTCGAACCGCCGTGTTCGTAGGGGCCTTCTAGCCCCATCTCTTTCCCCGTTTCGACGGATGTATTGTCCCGGACTGGAATACAGCGAACAACGACCAGTAACACCAATGACGAGATACCGCGAACGCGACCGATTGACGAACCGACGACGCCCCACACGGGCGGTGAGAGCATGAGTGCTGACGGCGACCTCGAGGCGGAGACCGAAGCACAGGGCCGCGGCCTCGAGGGAACCTACGACCCCGAAGCCATCGAGAGCCGGTGGCAGGACGCCTGGGTCGACGCGAAGACCTACGCCTACGAGGGCGAACCCGGCCAGGATCCGAACACCACCTACGCCATCGACACGCCGCCGCCGACGGTGTCGGGGAGCTTGCACATCGGCCACCTCTACGGCTCGACGCTGCAAGACTTTGCGGCCCGCTACCAGCGAATGGCCGATGGGGACGTCCTCTTCCCGTTCGGCTACGACGACAACGGCATCGCCTCCGAGCGCCTGACCGAGGAGGATCTCGACATCCGCCACCAGGACTACGAGCGCCGGGAGTTCCAGCAGCTCTGTCGCGAGGTCTGTGCGGAGTACGAGGCCGAGTTCACCGAGAAGATGCAGGCGCTCGGAACCTCGATCGACTGGGACCATACCTACAAGACCATCGAACCGCGCGTCCAGCGGATCTCCCAGCTCTCCTTTATCGACCTCTACGAGAAGGGACGAGAGTACCGCAAGAAGGCGCCCGCGATCTGGTGTCCCGAGTGCGAGACGGCCATCTCACAGGTCGAGACGGAGGACGACGAGCGGAACTCGCACTTCAACGACATCGCGTTCGAGATGGCTGGCGATAATCCGCCTCGAGAGGAGTTCGTCATCTCGACGACGCGCCCCGAACTCCTGCCGGCCTGCGTTTCGGTGTTCGTCCACCCCGACGACGAGGAGAACCAGGATCTCGTGGGTGAATCGGCCAGGATCCCAATCTTCGGCCACGAGGTGCCGATCATCGAAGACGACCGCGTCGACATGGAGAAAGGCAGCGGCGTCGTCATGTGCTGTACCTTCGGCGACCAGAACGACATCGAGTGGTACCAGGCCCACGATCTCCCACTACGGGTGGCCATCGACGAGACCGCGACGATGACCGACCTCGCGGGCGACTACGAGGGGATGGGTACCGAGGACGCTCGAGAAGCCATCGTCGAGGACCTCGAAGACGAGGGATACCTCCGTGATCGCCGCGAAATCGTCCACGACGTCGGCGTCCACGAGCGCTGTGACACCCCCGTCGAGTACCGCGTCTCCAAGCAGTGGTACGTCGAAATTCTGGACCACAAAGAGGAATACCTCGAGGCCGGCGAGGCCATGGACTGGTACCCCGAAAAGATGTTTACCAGGTACCGTCACTGGATCGAGGGCCTCGAGTGGGACTGGCTGATCTCGCGCCAGCGCGACTCGGGGATTCCGTTCCCGGTCTGGTACTGTGGCGAGTGCGATCACCCGATCATCGCGGAAAAGGAGGATCTACCAGTCGATCCCCTGAGCGACGACCCGCCGGTCGAGAGCTGCCCGGAGTGCGGTCACGACGGCTTCGAGGCCGAGGAGGACGTCTTCGACACCTGGGCGACCTCCTCGCTGACGCCGCTGATCAACGCCGGCTGGGACTGGGACGCAGAGGCCGAGGAGTTCGCGATGGCGAACCCGGAACTCTACCCCTTCGACCTGCGCCCGCAAGGCCACGACATCATCTCGTTCTGGCTGTTCCACACCGTCGTTAAGTGCTACGAGCACACCGGCGAGGTGCCCTTCGACGCGACGCTGATCAACGGCCACGTCCTCGACGAAAACCGCGAGAAGATGTCCAAATCGCGGGGCAACGTCGTTCAACCCGCCGAGGTGATCGCGGAGTACCCGGTCGACGCGATTCGCTTCTGGGCGGCCAGCGCCGCCGTCGGCGACGACTTCCCCTACCAAGACCAGGACATCGTCGCCGGGGAGAAGCTCCTCCGGAAGCTCTGGAACGCCTCGAAGCTGGTCGACAACCTGGCGCCCGCCAATCCAGAGGAGCCCGCGGAACTCGAGGCGATCGACCGCTGGCTGCTGGCGGAACTCGACGCCACCGTCGAGACGCTCACCGAGCACTTCGAAAACTACGAGTTTGCCAAGGCCCGCAACCACCTCCGGACGTTCTTCTGGAACACGTTCTGCGACGACTACCTCGAGATCTCCAAGACCCGCGAGGACAGCGCCTCGACGCAGTACGCGCTGCGAACGGCTCACCGAACCTTCCTCCTGCTGTGGGCGCCCATCCTCCCCCACGTCACCGAGGAGATCTGGCAGGCGGTGTACGTTGAGAACACCGAGACCACAGACGAGGACGACTTCGACAGCGTCCACACCGAAACCTGGCCCGTTCCACAGGGCTACGAGGCCGACCTCGAGGCCGGCGAGACCGCGATGGAGGTCATCTCCGCGCTGCGCCGGTACAAGTCCGAACGCCAGCTGCCCCTGAACGCCAGCCTCGACAGCGTGGCCGTCTACGGCCCAATCGAGGGCTTCGCGGACGCGATCCAGGACGTAAGCCACGTCCGGAATCTCGAGTCGCTCGAGGAGCCGCCGGAGATCACCACCGAGGTGGCGTCGATCGACCTCGATTACGCAACCCTCGGACCGAAGTACGGGGCGAAAGTCGGCGAGATCGACGCGGCCATCGACGCGGGCGAGTACGAGATCGAAGACGAGACGCTCGCCGTCGCCGGCGAGGAACTCGAAGCCGACCTGTTCGAGGTCGAGCTCGAGCGAACCTACTCGGGCGACGGTGAGATGATCGAGACGGAGTCGGCGGTCGTCATCGTCGACGACGAGCGGGCGGACTGAGTCCGTCGGATTTCTCGCGCTCCGTCCGAGTTCCCGCGAGTCGTTCGACGCCCAGGACTTCCGGACGGTCCTGGAAAACGAGCACGTTGTATATATACGTTCACTGACAAGAGCGACGAGAGCGACGGGTGCACACACTGCGCCGTTCGAGGAACTCACCGACGCCGTCCACGAGGTCGCCGTCCACGAGGGCAATCGATCGCCGGATCGACTCGAGCGCGTCGCCACCGCGTTACACCACGTCCACCTGCCGAAACTGGCCGACGCCGACATCGTCGCGTACGACCACGAACTCGGCCGGGTGGAGCGACTGCCGGCTGCCGCACAGCTCGACCCGTCCCTCGAGTTGGTCGACGACGAGAACTAGCTGACTGCCGTTTTTCCGTTCACTGGGCCGCGGCCTGCTGCACCGTTTCGCACAGTTTCGCCCGCGTCGCCAGCGCCAGAAACAGCGCCAGCAGCGTGACGGTTACTTCACCAGCGCCGATGACGCCCAGCGCGTCGGCCCCGAGGTACATCGGTTCGGTTCGCTCGAGCGGGATGGCCGTGTGGTGGAGGTCGCCGACGACGGGAACGAAGTAATCCAGGACGAGGTTGACGCCGTAGTACGCGAGCGCGACGGCGACGGCCCAGACGGGAAAGTCGGAGATCCGGTGGAGGACGAACGCCTGGACGACCATCGCGAGGTGGCTCCAGAAGAGGAAGTGGAACATCAGCGGATCGAGGTAGCTGTAAGCGTCCCAGAAGGCGAGCAGCGTGTAGGGCGTCCAGAGTCCGAGGATGATGTTTCCGAAGAAGGCGATGGCGGTGAGCCAGGGCTGTTCGTGACCGAGTTTCCAGGCGGCGATAGCCAGCGCGATGGCCAGGGTCGCCAGCGGGCTGTCGGGAACGAACGGCCACATCACTGGCGACGTCGACAGGAGTTGGGCCTGGTAGTACCAGAATCCGAAGATCGTCCCCGCGAGGTTGATCGCGACCACGAGCCACGCGAACCGGAGCCCCAGGTCCTCGAGCGCCGTCGGCACTGGCGCCAGGTATCGCGGGAGCGGCTGGCGGTCGGCCGCTCGCGTGTGTGCTGTCATCGCTACCGACCACGAAGACGGGATGCAAAACGATAGCGGTCCGTCCTTTCGGTGTCCAAAACCGACGGCTGCTCGCTCGAGTCGAGCGCCAGGTCGTCGAACGGGGGCATCGCTCCGTCGAACGGACGGCACGGTAGGACGGAGAGGCGGTCACGGAGACGGTGGAGCGATGGTACGGTGGGGCGGCTGAGACGACGGAAGCGCGTGCGAGTCCTTTATGTGCCCGCCGTCTGAATATCAACCAATGAAATCCGATGGATCGTCAATGGCCGGCGAGGATCGAACGTTCACCCGCGAGATCATGTTCGTCATGCTCCTGTGGATCGTCGCCGTCGTCGCCGCCGGCATCGTCCTGATCCTCTTCCGGGACGTGCTGACCGGGCTGTTCTGAGTCGACTCGCATCCGGCACGACGACCTCGAGGGCGATGAACCGAGGGCCCTGCCACCGGCTTTCCTTGTCGATTCGGCCCTCGAGATTCAACCCTCGAGCGATCAGAGCATTCGATACCGGAACGAGAGGTAGACGATTACGAAGACGAACGTGCTCGCGAAGAGGTACTCGCCGATCGTGATCGCGTAGACGAGTGCCCCCGCGTTGAGCACGATGCCGAAGAGGTAGACCGGTCCCAGCCGATCGGTGTTCATACGGCTCTCTCCCGACGGGGTAACTCAAGTCGATCGGTCACCAGACTGTCGACAGCCATTGTCGTTCTCTCGAGGGGCCAGAGACCTCAATCCGTCGGTCGGCAGCCACTGGGATCGCCGGACCAGCCGGGGTAGTCGGGTCCGTCGTCGTGATCAGATCCGAAACGAATAGCACCACCGCGCCCCAGAAACCGGTATGAACGAGCCCGGCGCGGGATCCCTCCTGGACCAGGCGACGCTCGAGGCGCGCGTCGAATCGGGCGCAGTCCCCGACTGGGTCGTGGCGCACTACGAGAACTTCACCGACGGACTCCTCGGGAGCCACGACGGCAGCCCCTTCCCCTGTTACTTCGGCGTCGAATCCGTCCAGAAGGGATGGCCGCTGTACACCACCGTCGAGTCGATGACCGACAGGGACGCCCTCTTCGCGCTGGGCGAAGCCATCCTCGAGTACCTCGAGGTGTACGAAAGTCACAGTGAACTGGCCTCGCTGGTGACGTTCTTCAGGCCGCCCGAATGCGAGTTGCGAGAGCGGGAGTACCACGAAGCTCTCTGGCACATTTTGCAAGTGCTCCACGCCCACGATCCCGAGCCCTGGCCCGAGGACATCCCGACCGATCCCGACACCAGCGCCTGGGAGTTCTGCTTCGGCGGCGAGCCCATGTTTCCGACCTGCCGCGCGCCGTTCTACGACGTCCGGCAGAGTCGCTACTGTCCGGTCGGCCTCGAGATTACCTTCCAGCCCCGCGCGCTGTTCGAGGGGATCACCGCCGACACGGCTGCCGGCCAGCGCGCCCGGGAGGTCATCCAGGGCCGCCTCGAGGACTACGACGGCGTCTGCCCCCACGCCGATCTCGGAGACTGGGGCGTCGAGGGCGACCGCGAGTGGGTGCAGTACATGCTCTCCTCTGACGAGTCGCAGTTCCCCGACGCTTGCCCCATGCAGGTGAGCCGCGAGCACCCGAAGGGATCGGTCGTCATCGGCGATTGACTGGGACTCGAGACAGCGGCGTTCGAGGCGGCAGGGAAACGCGGAACTGGCACACTCAGCCCGACGGTGCCTCCGACGAGCAAGCGGATACTCGACCGTCCGTGGTCAGCGATCGGCCGTTCGATTCGAGAACAGGGAAACCTCGAAGACGCCGGCGATCAGGCCCGCCAGCCCCAGTAGAAGCAGGCCGGCGAGGGCGGTGACGACGACGGGTTCGCGTTGTGACGTCGTCAGGAGAATCGAAACGGCGAGGAGCGTAGAGAGTGCGCCCACGACGCCGAGAGTGCCGGCGACGCCGGGGCGCACCCACGCGAGGCCGGAATCGGGAACCCGCCCGCGAGCGAGAGACGCGACCGCCGCCCCCGCGAGTCCGAGCACGAGAACGTAGGCGGCGAACAGGATCGAGGGAGTGGTGTCCGCGAACTCGACGGCGACTATCTCCTCGAGGACGCCGAACCCCACCAAGACGAGGTAGCCTGGGATCTGCAGGGGCTGAAACGACGTCGAGAGGGCGAGGGCGTACAGACCGCCGAAGACGACCGTCGCGAACGAACGTACGTTGGCGTGCGTGCATCGGTTACGTGTACGTTCTCCGACAGCAAAGGTGTACTGTCCGCTGCTCGCCCGAGCGTCCCTCACGGTTCCGATCCGGCAGATCCGTCTGCCCAACCGATTCCTCTTTACTCCCGGAGTGATTCACCACGGGTATGAGCCGGTTCGAGGAGGTGGACGACCAGTACGATCCCCACGCACTCGAGGAGCGCGTGTTCGACTACTGGGAGGAGGTCGACGCCTACGAGCGAACGAAGCAGCATCGCGCCGACGGCGAGTCGTTCTTCTTCGTCGACGGCCCGCCGTACACCTCCGGGGCGGCCCACATGGGCACGACCTGGAACAAGAGTCTCAAGGACCTCTACATTCGCTTCAAGCGGATGCAGGGGTACGACGTCACCGACCGGCCGGGCTACGACATGCACGGCCTGCCCATCGAGACGAAAGTCGAGGAGGAACTCGGGTTCGAGAACAAAAAGGACATCGAAGAGTTCGGCGAGGAGAACTTCATCCAGGCGTGCAAGGAGTACGCCGACGAGCAACTCGAGGGCCTGCAGTCGGACTTCAAGTCCTTCGGCGTCTGGATGGACTGGGACGACCCGTACAAGACGGTGAACCCGGAGTACATGGAGGCCGCCTGGTGGGGCTTCTCGAAGGCCGCCGAGCGTGGGCTGGTCGAGCAGGGGCAGCGGAGCATCAGCCAGTGTCCCCGATGTGAAACCGGCCTCGCGAACAACGAGGTCGAGTACGAGGACGTCGAGGATCCCTCGATCTACGTGAAATTCGACCTCGTCGATCGCGAGGGATCGATCGTCATCTGGACGACCACCCCGTGGACCATCCCCGCGAACGCCTTCACGGCGGTCGATCCGGACCTCGAGTACGTGGGCGTTCGCGCCGAAAAGGATGGGAAAGAAGAAGTGCTCTACGTCGCCGAGGCCTGCCTCGAGGGCGTCCTGAAGAAGGGACGCTACGAGGACTACGAGGTCCTCGAGGAACTCACCGGCGAGGAGATGATCGGCTGGGAGTACGAGCACCCCCTCGCGGAGGAGGTGCCCGACCACGCGAGCCACGAGGGCGCCCACCAGGTGTACGCCGCGGACTACGTCGAGGCCGACCGCACGGGCCTCGTCCACTCCGCGCCCGGCCACGGTGAGGAGGACTTTACCCGAGGACGGGAACTCGGGTTCCCGATCTTCTGTCCCGTCGGCAGCGACGGCGTCTACACCGAAGAAGGCGGGAAGTACGAAGGGCAGTTCGTCAAAGAGGCCGACGAGGAGATTACCGCCGACCTCGAGGCAAACGGCGCTCTCCTCGCCTCGGAGACGGTCACCCACAGCTACGGCCACTGCTGGCGCTGTGACACCGGCATCATCCAGATCGTCACTGACCAGTGGTTCATCACGATCACGGACGTCAAGGACGAACTCCTCGAGAACATCGAGGACAGCGAGTGGTTCCCGGACTGGGCCCGCGACAACCGGTTCCGTGACTTCGTCGAGGACGCCCCCGACTGGAACGTCTCCCGCCAGCGCTACTGGGGCATCCCGATCCCGATCTGGACGCCCGAGGGACGGGACGACGGCGAAGACATGATCGTCGTCAGCACCCGCGAGGAACTCGCCGAGCGCGTCGACCAGGACGTCGATTCCGAAACGGTAGACCTCCACAAGGACGTCGTCGATGACCTCACGATTACCGAGGACGGGACGACCTACACCCGCGTGCCCGACGTCTTCGACGTTTGGCTCGACTCCTCGGTGGCGTCGTGGGGAACCCTCAACTTCCCCGGCGAGCAGGAGCAATTCGACGAACTCTGGCCCGCCGACTTCATCCTCGAGGCCCACGACCAGACCCGCGGCTGGTTCTGGTCCCAGCTGGGGATGGGAACCGCCGCGATGGGCGAAGTACCCTACGACAAGGTGCTGATGCACGGCCACGCGCTGGACGAGGACGGCCGGAAGATGTCCAAGTCGGTCGGCAACGTCGTGGAGCCTCACGAGGCGATCGAGCGCCACGGATCCGACGCCATGCGGATGTTCCTGCTCTCGGCGAACCCGCAGGGCGAGGACATGCGCTTCTCGTGGGACGGCATGCGGACGATGGAAAACCACCTCCGGACGCTCTGGAACGTGTTCCGGTTCCCGCTGCCGTACATGCGACTGGACGGGTTCGATCCGAGCGAGACGGGGCTGGACGAGGTCGATTCGGACCTCGAGCTGGTCGACGAGTGGGTCCTCGCCCGCCTCCAGTCCACGAAGGCCGAGATGACCGAGCACCTTGAGCAGTTCCGCCAGGACCGGGCACTCGAGACGCTGCTCGAGTTCCTCGTCGAGGACGTCTCCCGGTTCTACGTCCAGGCGGTCCGCGAGCGCATGTGGGACGAATCGGACAGCCCCTCGAAGGTGGCCGCGTACGCGACGATCTACCGCGTCCTCCGCGAGGTCGTGGTACTTCTCGCACCCTACGCGCCGTTCGTCTCCGAGGAGATCTACGGGACCCTCACCGGCGACGACGGCCACCCGACGGTCCACATGGAGGACTGGCCCGCAGTCGAGGAGTACTGGGCCGATCCCGAACTCGAGACTGACGTGGCCTACGTCCGCGCCATCGAGGAGGCGGGGGCGAACGCCCGCCAGCAGGCCGGACGAAAGCTCCGCTGGCCCGTCCCGCGCGTGGTCGTCGCCGCAGACGACGAACGCGCCGTCGAGGCCGTCGAGCGCCACGAGTCCCTCGTGGCCGATCGACTCAACGCCCGCGCAGTCGAACTCGTCGGCCCCGGCCAGCAGTGGGGCGAACTCGCCTACAGCGCCGAGGCGGACATGAGCGAACTCGGTCCCGCCTTCGGCGGCCGCGCCGGCGAGGTCATGAACGCCCTCAACGCGGCCCGGATCGAGGAACCGAGCCTCGAGGCGCTCGAGGCGGCCGTCTCCGACGCGCTGGAGGGTGAGGAACTCACCGACGAGATGGTTTCGTTCGTCACCCAGACGCCCGACGACGTCGCCGGCACCGCGTTCGGGCTCGACGGCGACGACAGGGGCGTCGTCTACGTCGACGCCTCGCTCACCGACGACATCGAGAGCGAGGGCTACGCCCGTGAGGTCATCCGCCGCGTCCAGGAGATGCGCAAGGAACTCGACCTGGATGTCGAGGAACGCATCGCGCTCGAGATCCAGATTGAGGACGACCGCGTGTCCGACCTCGTCCGCCAGCGCGAGGACCTGATCCGCGAGGAGGTCCGCGCCGAGGCGCTTCGAGCCGTCGACGCGGACAGCTCCGACGCCTACCGGAAGACGTGGGACGTCGAGGGTGTGACGATGGAGTTGGCGCTCGAGCCGATTGCGGCGGCGGAAGCGTCGGACTGATCGGCTCGAGGTCGGCTAACGACGTCGCAACTCGAACGTGATTTCGTACCGGAGTACTTCCTTTCGACAGTCGTCCGGGAAGTACTGGAGGTAGTCGGTGATTCGATATCTTCCGGGCTCGGCGTCGACAGGGATCGGGAGGAGGTATTCCCTTCGTATGGTCTCCCCAACCAGGATTCGTCCCGGTCGACGGCGGTCCACGCCAGGATGTGCGTACAGAGAATCGAATCGCGACGCGCCGTAGGCATCGATGTACCGGTCGTTCCAGAGCTGTATCCCCTCCTTTTCCTGGGGGAGTAGATGTGCAACCGGGACGCCGAACGGCCACGGACGGACGTGGTCGAACATCATCGACTCGGTGTTCCGGTTGATCAGTGAGAACGAGATTTTCGCGGGGTCGTCCGACGTGATCCGGTCCCGAACGAGCGTGGCCTCGACGGCGAGGAGCGGCGGTCGCTCGAGATCGTTCTCGAACGCCTCGAATTCCACGACTACCGGCGTCCCGTTGTACGTCGTTCGAACGTAATCGTACTCCTCGGCGATTCGGACGACGGCATCGGAAGGGGACTCGGTCCCGTAGGCCGGCGTGCCGATACCATCCCTGCTCCCCTCGACGGCGGTTTCGACGACCGACCGAACTCGAGGCGAAAGGGTCGACGCGTCGATCACCGTCTCGTCCGCCGTGAGTCGAGACGCCGGCTTCCCCCCGAGAAGGTCGATTTCGTAGGGATGACGTGGAAGCACTCGAACGCAGTCCGCAGAAAAGTCGGCGACGACGTACGAAGTCGGACCAGCGCTTCCCATGGCGGTCGTACGCCGTCAAGACTAAAGAGGTTGTGTCCTCGACAGGTTCCCATACGGCGAGCAGTCTCGAACCATCCGACCGAACGACCGTGAGAACGGCGCACGCAAGAGACGAAACCGACGGCCGTATCCGACGGCTAACGAAAGCTGATAGTCGTGGCGAGCGAAGGATCGTTCATGTCCGCCCGACCGGCCGTATTGCTGACGAACGACGACGGGATCGACGCGACGGGAATCCGGGCGCTCTACGACGCCCTCGAGCCAGTCGCGGACGTGACGGTGGTCGCACCCGCCACCGACCGGAGCGGCATGTCCAGGAGCGACTCCAATGCATTCACCGTCGAGGAGCGAGCGGAGGGCTACGCCGTCGACGGAACCCCGGTCGACTGCGTCCACTTCGCCCGGGGCAAACTCGAGCGAGAGTTCGACGTCGTCGTCTCCGGCTGTAACGACAGCCCCAACCTCGGCGCGCACAAGATCGAGCGCTCGGGGACGGTCTGTGCGGCCATCGAGGCCGGCTTCCTCGGCCTGCCGGGGATCGCCCTCTCGCTGTACGATTCCGTGACGGGGAGCCGCGAGTTCGGGCGGGACGAGTACGCCGACGCCGAGCGGATTACCCGGTACCTGGTCCGGGAAACCCTCGAGCTCGGCGATCGGCGGCCGTTCGACTACCTCAACGTCAACGTGCCCGCCGGCGAGTCCGACCCGCGGATCAGGATCACGGAGCCGACCTACCACTTCGACGTGCGGATCGACGAGCGACCGGACGGCACCTACCGCGCCTGGGATCACTTCTACGACCCATTGGATCCCAGCGTGGACGTCGATCTGACCGATCCCGTCGGCACTGACCGACGGGCCGTCGCCGACGGCGAGGTGTCGATCACGCCGCTGTTCGTCGACCACCGGACGCCCGAACTCGACGTGCTCGAGTCGCTGGCGAGCGGCTACTCGAGCGACGGTGAGGGGCGTCGCTAGGCGATTCGATCGATCGCCTGATCCTCGCAAGAAATGCTATAGAAAGTATAGTGATACAGCAAGAGACCGAGCTCTCGAGCCAGTGATCCAAGCTACCCGCCCTTGATCAACCGCAGGACGGTCATCCTCTCGGCGTCGATCGGCTGATCCTCGGGCACCGGACGACCGTCGACCAGGACGCTCACCTCGTGAGGGCTGAGGTCCACGGCGGCGAGGGCGTCGGCGTAGGTGGGGACGTCGCCGTCGTACTCGAGGGCCGCGAACTCGAGTTCTCTCGTCTCCTCGCCTTTGACGTCGACGGTTACGCGGTCGGGCATTCGTGTTCGGCTCGAGGTTGCCGTCGGGAGCACTTGAGCGCGTCGCTCGCGGTCTACACGTTCACGCGGCAGCGTCGCCGGATTCCGGGCGACCGGCGTCGGTGGCCGACTGTCTGACCCGGCGGCGGTGAGCGAGCAGCCCCCCGACGAGCGCCCCGAGGCCGAGGAGCGTGATCAGCAGGTTCAGGAACCAGCCGACGAACGGCACCAGCCCAACGAGGGCGCCGGCGACCAGGCCGACCACCAGTGCGAGCCAGCGGTTGTAGACGTCCGCGAACGAGAGCGCCCACGCGGCGACGGCGAATCGGCCGTAGACCACCCCGACCCAGACGAGGAAGACGAACGCCAGCGCCCCCACGAGCGAGAGCGGGATGCCGATTACGGTCAGCGCGATGGCGACCAGGAGGATGGGGATGCCGATCAGCACGACCGCACCCACCAGCCCCGTTCGAACCGGATTCGACGCGACTCGAGCGGCGACTCCGTCCGAAAACCGGGGGAAGAGCATCAACAGGACCGCCCCTAGCAGCAGGTTCGCCGCGAGCGCGTAAGCGGCTGCGATCCACGAGGCCAGGGGGAGGACCACGGGGGCTAGATCGACGCCGAGGCTCGAGTCCTGGGTGATCTCACCCGCGACGGCGCCGGTGTTGCCTTGCAGGTCACCGTCGTACCGAAGGTTCCCCTTGATTGCCGCCGACTCTCCGAGAGTGATCGTTTCGGCGCCGATCGTCGCGTCGCCCGCGATCGTCCCGTCGATGGTTACCGTCCCGGCACCGGCCTCGAGCGCGCCGTCGACGGTACCGCCCTCGCCGACCTCGAGGGTTCCGGCGGCGGCCGCGACGTCGCCGGCGACGCGGCCGTCGATCTGGACCGTCCCGCCGACGGCGTTGACGTCCCCGCGAACCTCGCCGCCCTCGGCAACGATCACGTTTCCGGAGACAGCGTTCACGTCGCCGGTGACGGTTCCCTCGACGATCACGTTCCCCGAGACGGCATTGACCTCGTCGACGGTTTCGTCCTCACTGACGACGATGTTGCCGCCGACGCCGGTTCCCGACTGTGCCAGCGCCACGCCAGGAACGAGCGCGAGGACGAGCAGCGTCGCGACGGCGATTACGACGAGACGAGTCGAGAATTGTGATTCTGTTGACATTCTACCAGTGAATAGTACGCCGTGCTCGACGATAAAACGCCACGGTGGGGTTCGCCGGGGGCGGAACCGATGGGCGCCACCGTGGCCTTCGCCTTCGAGTGACGTGGTCCGTCGGTGGCACGATAAAGTCGGTGGCGCGGCCACGTCGGTAGTACAATTACGCTGATGGCACGAACGCCGCTTCGGTCGTTTTATTGCCGGCGCTCCCCTCGTCGGGGACATGAGCGAAGACGAGTCCGAGCCGTCGCCTGGCGACGCCGAGTCGACCGGCCAAGCGGAGTCGGTCGCCGGGCGAACCGAGGTCTGGATCGAGAAGTACCGGCCCGAGACGTTAGACGAGATCAAGGGCCACGAGAACATCGTCCCCAGACTGGTGAGCTACGTCGAGCAGAACGACCTCCCCAACCTCATGTTCTCGGGGCCCGCCGGCACCGGCAAGACCACCGCAGCACAGGCCGTCGCCCGCGAACTCTACGGCGAGGACTGGCGAGAGAATTTCCTCGAGCTGAACGCCTCCGACGAGCGCGGCATCGACGTCGTCAGGGACCGAATCAAGAACTTCGCACGCTCGAGTTTCGGCGGCCACAACTACCGCATCATCTTTCTGGACGAGGCCGACGCGCTGACGAGCGACGCCCAGTCCGCCCTGCGCCGGACCATGGAGCAGTTCTCCCACAACACGCGCTTCATCCTCTCGTGTAACTACTCGAGCCAGATCATCGATCCGATCCAGTCTCGCTGCGCCGTCTTCCGGTTCACGGAACTCTCCGACGACGCCGTCGAGGCACAGGTGCGCGAGATCGCCGACGCCGAGGGCATCGAAGTGACCGACGATGGCGTCGACGCGCTCGTCTACGCCGCCGCGGGCGACATGCGCAAGGCGATCAATGGCCTGCAGGCCGCAGCCGTCATGGGCGACGCCGTCGACGAGGAGGGCGTCTTCGCGATCACCGCGACCGCCCGCCCCGAGGAGGTCGAGGAGATGGTCGAGAAGGCCATCGCGGGCGACTTCACGGCGGCCAGGGCGACCCTCGACTCGCTGCTCACCGACCGCGGGCTGGCCGGCGGCGACGTGATCGACCAGCTCCACCGGTCGGCCTGGGAGTTCGACCTCGAGGAACTCGCTACGGTTCGCTTACTCGAGCGTCTGGGCGAAGTGGACTACCGGATCACAGAGGGGGCGAACGAGCGGCTACAACTCGAGGCGATGTTGGCGTCGCTGGCGCTCGAGGAGTGATTACCGTTCCCCGGAACATCTTCGTCGGAACCGACCTGCTCAGCGGAGGGAAGTTCAGGACGATGCTCTCGACGATCCGTGGGTGAACGCCGTATCGACTGTCGGACTCGGTCGCTGGTCGGATGCGGGAGACGAACGGCGAATTCGATTCGTGGATAAATTAACGAGAGGTGCTACCCCGCCATTTTGTGCGTGAGTGAGGAGAAAGTACTTGAATATACAATTTCGAGTGAGCGTATGGATCGTAGACAGGTACTGGCAGTCTGTTGCAGCGGCGCATTAACGCCGGTCGTCGGTTGTCTCGATCGGGATACCAGTACCGCCAGCGACGATCCTCAAGAGACGGATACTAACACAGTGGGTGCTCTCGAGAGCGACCAGATGAGAGCAGTGTACGCGCTTCTCGTTACTGAGGCCCCATCTGAAACAGACGTTACACAATCGACGCACGAAGCAATCGCAGACGATCCGGTGCTGGACGAGATCCTCTCACGGTCAGTGGAGTCAGAGAGAGACTTTCCAACCGAAAAGCGAGCGAGCGGGGAGTACGAAGTCGTGACGATCGATACCGATGAGATGGACCGAGAGAAACTGTACGACGTCGTTGTCTCTCTCGAGAGACTTCCCACGTACGACGAGGATTCGACAGAACACCCGTTGGGAAGGTACGTCGAGCACGAAGGTCAGCTACTCGTGTTCGGGTACGGGGTCGACGATTAGGTCCGTTCCCGGAATCCCGAATATCGGAGCGGCCAGTGCTGGCGTCGCTGGCGCTCGAGGAAACGTTCGTGAGGAGAGCGAACGAGAACGAGGAAACGCCACGAAACGATTTTGTCGACGACAGTTCTCGTTTCGAGCATGATGGTCGATCCCGGCGCCGCAATCGTCGGCCTCGTCGGCGTCGGCTGTCTCGCCCTCGCCCTGGCGAGCCTGCGCCACGGCAGCTGGATCCGTCGCGCGTACAGGACGGATCCCGCGGACGACGGGGGCGCTCGAGCGAACGCGCTCGTGATGAGCGTCGTCGGAGCGTCGATGCTCGCGCTCGCGGTCGCGATCGACCTCGAGCTATCCGAACGCGTCGTCGGAACCACTGTGGTCCTCGGGACGAGCGCGCTCTGTATCGGGCTGGGGTGGGCAGTCCGGCGCTACGACCGCCGAGACCTGCTGACGACGCCAAACGTCGATCGCGAAACCGGAAAGCGACTCGGAACCGCCGCGATGCTCTGTGGCGTGTTGGTCCTCCCACTCGCGGGGGCCATCTGGCTCGAGGTTGGTGCCGGACTCGTGGTTCTGCTGGTTACAGGCGCGGGTCTCGCGTCGTTGCTGTCGATCGGGATTGCCTACCGATAACTACGCCGATGGGTCACCGCCGTCGGCCGGTGGCTCGAGGTCGGGGTGGCGGTGGTCGGTACCGCCAGTGGACTCGGGAACCGGTTCCGACGCAGCGTCCTTGGGCGACCCTTCCCGGAACTCGAATCGCGCACCACCCGCGTCGCTCTCGGTAACCTCGACGGTCCAACCGTGCGCCCGGGCGATTTGATCGACGATGTTCAGTCCGAACCCGGTGCCGCCACTGGTGGTCGTATATCCGGTTTCGAACACGGACTGGCGCTCGTCCGACGGAATGCCGACGCCGTCGTCGGCGACGAAGAAGCCGTCCTCGAGGGCACCGACGGTGATGGTCAGGTCGCTCGCGTCGCCGTTTCGATCCCTGCCGGATTCGCTCGAGCCGTGTTCCACCGAATTTCGAAACAGGTTCTCGAGCGCTTCCCGAAGTCGCGCCCGGTCGGCCTCGAGCGGCTGGTTCTCGCCGAGTTGCAGCGTCGCCCCGGCGGTGTCGACTGCCGACCAGGCCTCCGTCGCGACGGCGTGGATCTCGAGGGGTTCGGTGTCGTCGATCACGTCGCCGCGTCGCGAGAGCGTGAGCAGGCGTTCGATGAGTTCGTCCATCCGATCGAGTGCGTCGTCGATTTCCCCGAGATGAGACTGATCGCCAGTCTCGTCGAGCAACTCGAGGTAGCCCTGGGCGACGTTGAGCGGGTTCCGGAGGTCGTGGCTGACGATGCTGGCGAACTCGTCCAAGCGCTCGTTCTTCGCCGTGAGCGCGCGTTCGTGGCGCTTCTGGTCGGTGATGTCAGTGTAGATGGCGTACCCCTCGACGCTTCGTTCGCCGGCGGTGAGGGGGACGACGTTGACCAGGAAGTCCCGAACGTCGGTCGCGGTTCGCCGCCGCGTGACCACGCGCAGGGTTTCGCCGGCGAACAGCGCCTCGTTGAGCCGACGTGCTTCGTCCTCGTACCCCGGCGGGATGATGTAGTCGTCGACGTCCTCGTGCAGAACAGTCTCGGTGTCGAATCCGAAGACCTCCTCGAATCGGTCGTTGACCGCCCGAACGGTCGGTTCGCCGTCCGAGAGGTAATACTGGACGGCGGGGTCGGGGACGTTGTCGAACAGCGCCGAGAGTCGATCCCGTTCCTCGACGAGGCTGGCTTCGGCCCGCGCCCTGCCGATGGCTTCGGTCACGTGCGCACACAGGAGTTCCGCCAGTTCGAGGTCGACGTCGTTGAAGGCGTGTGATTGCTCGGAGACTGCCTGGAAGACGCCGTACTCCCCGAGGGGCACGGTCATAGCCGACTTGAATCGTTCCAGGCCCTCGATTTCCGGGTCCTCGATCACGACTTCGTCGATGATCGACGGCTCACCCTGTTGGTAGGTCTCACCGACGATTCCGTGGTCGAGGGGCACCCTCCTGGCCAATCGCTCGTCCATCGTGTCCGAGTAGGCCTCGGGGACGAGTTCCTCGGACTCGAGGTCCGCCGAGAGGAAGACGCAGATGTCGAGTTCGAGCACCGTCTCCGTCGTCTCGAGCGCGCGCTCGTAGACCGTCGCCTCGTCGGTCGAGCCGACGATTTTGGTCGTCCCCTCGTGGAGCCTGGTCAGGCGCTCGCGCCGTTCGCGCATCGTCTCCGCGACGCGGAGGCGACTGAGCGTCTGGGCGACGTACGTCACGAGCAACTCGGCGAACTCGAGGTCCGATTCGTCGTAGGCGCGTTCCTCGGTCGAGATTGCCTGAAAGACGCCGAACTCCTCGATCGGGACGCTGATCGCCGATCGGTAGCCGTCCTCGTGCGGACGGGCGTCGGGGTGATCCGCCACCTCCTCGAGCAGGAACGAGCGTTGTTCCCGGTATGTCTTGCCGAGGATTCCCTCCGAGAGATCGTGGGCTCGCGAGATGTCGTCGAACTCGTCCGAGCCGGCGCGAATCACCAGTTTCGTCTCGCCGTCTCGCTCTTCGGCGAGCGAGATCGACGACGCGTCGAATCCGAGGATGTCTTCGGCCGACTCGATGGCGAGGTCGAGGAGACGTTCCTCGGAGCGACACGCGACGAGGCGAGTCGTCATCTGGTGGAGGCGAGCGACCTTCGGGCGGTCGTCATTTTCGTCCGACGTGGCGGTCGCCGTCGATTGTCGCGGCTGCCGTCCGCACTGCCAGGCAATCTCGTCGGCCAGGTGAACCGCCGAGTCGTCGGTCCGGCGAACGAACCCGTCGACGCCCTCGAAGGCGCGGATCGAGGTGGAATCGACGTGCGAGTCGGTGGTGAGGTCGTGGTTGGGATCGGCGTCGGGCTCGTGGTCTGGATCGGCAACAGAGGCACGGTCGGGATTACCGTAATAGATGAGCGGCGTTCCAGTACAGGCAACGGCGACGGCTTCGATCGGCGGCGCGTCACCGGTCGCGTCCTCCTCGAAGACGACGCAGTCCGCAGCGGCGACGCGCTCGTCGATGGCCTCGATCGAGTCGACGCACTCGACGGACGACCGCGGGGCCACCCGCTCGAGTTCGCGTTCGAGTTCGAGAACGCCTTCGGACCTGGTCGTATCGGCCGACGGCCCGGCATCGGGAGCAGTTACGTAGAGGACGGTATCGGTCATAGCTGGTGAGGCGGAACGCTGGAAACGACGCTCGAGTTACCGTAGAATGGGCGATATCTAACATATATCTGTGGGTTGTTCAGTGCCGGAATTCTTCGGAGCCATCCAGGTGAGTTCAGTCGAGACCGCGCTCGCCGTCAGACCGACTCGCGCGAGCGGGCGCGATCCGCCGACAGCGACCACGCCCACCGTACCCAGTAGAACCCGAGGATCGCGGCGGTGACGAACCAGAGGCCGCCGAACGGGGCGTACCACTCGAGCACGTACGCCGGCGCGACGGCGACGAACCGACCGACGCCCACGGCCGCCACGATCGCGAGCGACGTGACGAACAGGAGTCGATCACTATCGGTGTCGACCTCGCTCGAGCGCCACACCTGAACCGAGCCGAGTTGCCGAACGTCGACGGACACGAGCGCGACGGCGGCCGCGCTCGCGCCGACGGTCAACGCGAGCGCGACGGCGGCCGCGCTCGCGCCGACGGTCAACGCGAGCGCGACGTCCAGGTCGAGGACGTACCCGCCGGCGAGGAGGTCCCCGATGGTCACCGGTACGAGCGGCAGCGTGAACGAGAGCGCCGGGCCACCGTTCCAGGCCGCGTAACAGAACGGAATCAGCAGGATCGTCGGGGTGACGAGCGCGATGGCGATCATTCTGACGGAATCGAAGCCGACCGTCAGCGAGTCGAGGACGACGTCGTCGATCCTCACGTGTCCACCGAAGTAGCCGATCAAAAACAGTGCGAGGAGGCCACACAGGTACACCCCCACGGCGACCGTCCGCCGGCGCTCGAGGCCGATCCAGGGGTGGTCCAGGAGCTCGAGGACGGTGCCGGGTGTCGCTCGCTCGGGGAGGGAGGGGACGTCGGTACTCACGAGTCCTCCACGATGAGCGTCGTGCGTCCGTCGTGATCCGGGCCGGATTCGTTGGTCAGATCGATCGTCCCGGGGGAGACCCGCCAGCCAGCGGCGTCGAAGATCGCCTCGATGGTCTCTCGTCCCCGCCGGTAGGAGGCGATGCCGTGTTTTGGGCGGGCGCCGGTATCCTCGTGAGCCTGCATCGAGACGACGTTCTCGAACGACCAGCACCGGACGTGGCGCCGACCGCTGGCCCCCCAGTAGGTTTGAGCGGCGGTCGCCTGCTGGCGGACGTACGAGTCGGTCGTTCGATCCCAGCCGAATCGCGTGTATTCCACCGGATTTCGGACCCAGCCCTCCTCGTCCAGAACGGTCATGACGCGCTCGAGGCCCGCCTCACCGTCCGCAGCGGGTATCAGCACGACGTTGAACGGCGCCGTGGGGACGAACCCGTCGCGCGTCGGTGCATAGTGGTAGCGGCCGACAGGCGTCTCGTTCTCGGTAGTGATTTCCGTGCCGATCCAGTCGGCGGCGGCCGCGGGCGGTTCAGCGCCCTCGACCGTGCCGTGGAGTGCGGTCGAGTGCGGGGGTGTCGGGAGGAGGGCGATGCCAGTGGCCGTGCCGAGACCGGTCAGGCCGATTTTCCGCAGCAGGGATCGTCGCGACGTCATCGTCGATACTCGACCTCGTTTGCTATTGCAGCCGTAGCCGTGGCTGAGACTGCGACCGTAGCCACAGCCGTGGCCGCGACCGTCGTCGACGGACGGAGGAGGGTCGGCCCGTCGCGTCCTCGAGAGGGCCGTCGCCCGAGTCGAGATACATATTCGATCTCTAATATTATAACGGAAAATACAACTGAGAGTACTTATTTATTTCGTGATCTGTTCGTCCCGCAATAGTCGATTCGAGCGACACGCGGGTCGGACAGATGGGCGTTCCAGGCGCCCAGAGAATGAGCCGTGAGACCCGTTGCGCAACTGTTTTACCGCCTGCACGGCCAGTATGAGGTACGAATGAGTGAACTGGAGGAGGAGTACCGACTCGAGTATTTCGAGGAGGAGGGGTTCGAGCGAAAGGAGTGTCCCTCCTGTGGGGCACATTTCTGGACGCGCGATCACGATCGCCAGACCTGCGGGGAACCGCCCTGTGAGCAATACGACTTCATCGACGAACCGGGGTTCGCCGAGGAGTACACCCTCGAGGAGATGCGCGAGGCGTTCCTCTCGTTCTTCGAGGACCACGACCACGAGCGCATCGATCCGTACCCGGTAGCGGCCAATCGCTGGCGCGACGACGTCCTGTTGACCCAGGCGTCGATCTACGACTTCCAGCCGCTGGTCACCTCGGGGAAGACGCCGCCGCCGGCGAACCCGCTGACCGTCAGCCAGCCCTGCATCCGGATGCAGGACATCGACAACGTGGGCAAGACGGGCCGGCACACGATGGCCTTCGAGATGATGGCCCACCACGCGTTCAACGTCCGCGAGGACGCCGAGGAGGAGTACGCCTACGAGGGCGAGGTCTACTGGAAGGACCGCACCGTCGAACTCTGTGACGAACTGCTCGACTCCCTGGGCGCGGACATCACCGACGTCACCTACATCGAGGACCCGTGGGTCGGCGGCGGCAACGCCGGGCCCGCCATCGAGGTCATCTACAAGGGCCTCGAGCTGGCCACGCTGGTCTTCATGTGCATGGAGCAGGACCCCGACGGCGAGTACGAACTCAAGGACGGGAACACCTACTCCTTCATGGATACCTACATCGTCGACACGGGCTACGGCCTCGAGCGCTGGACCTGGATGAGCCAGGGGACGGCGACGGTCTACGAAGCGATCTACCCCGAGATGATCGACTTCCTGAAGGACAACGCGGGCCTCGAGTACACCGACGAAGAAGCCGACCTCGTCGCCCGGGCGGCGCGGCTCTCGGGCCAGCTCGACATCGACGACGTCGACGACGTCGAGGCCGCCCGCGGTGACATTGCCGACGAACTCGGCGTCGACGTCGGCGACCTCCGCGACCTCGTCGAGCCCCTCGAGCGAATCTACGCCATCGCCGACCACTGCCGGACCCTCGCGTACATGTTCGGCGACGGCATCGTCCCCTCGAACGTCGGCACGGGCTACCTCGCGCGGATGGTGCTCCGGCGAACGAAGCGGCTGTGCGATACGGTCGGCGTCGATGCGCCCCTCGACGAACTCGTCGACATGCAGGCCGAACGCCTGGGGTACGAGAACCGCGACACCGTCCGGGATATCGTCCGCACCGAGGTCGAGAAGTACCGCGAGACGCTCGAGCGCGGCGGCCGGCGGGTCGAAGCCCTCGCTGCGGAGTACGCGAAGAAAGGCGAGTCGATCCCCCTCGAGGAACTGATCGAACTCTACGACAGCCACGGCATCCAGCCCGACATGGTCGAGGAGATTGCCGCCGACGCCGGCGCCGACGTGGACGTGCCCGACGACTTCTACAGTCTCGTCGCCGACCGCCACGACACGACGACGGTCGAGGAAGTCACCGAGGAGGGCGACGAGCGATTCGCCGACCTCCCCGAGACGGAGAAACTGTACTACGACGACCAGCAGCGAACCCAGTTCGAGGCGGTCGTCCTCGACGTGTTCGACCGCGAGGAGGGCTTCGACGTCGTGCTCGACCAGACGATGTTCTACCCCGAGGGTGGCGGCCAGCCCGCGGATCGGGGCACGCTCTCGAGCGAGGAGAAGACCGTCGACGTGCTCGACGTCCAGATCGATGACGGCGTCGTCACCCACCGGACCGACGAGGATCCGGGGAAGGGCGAGTTCGTCAAGGGGCAACTCGACGCCCCCCGTCGGCGCCAGTTGATGCGCCACCACACGGCGACCCACATCGTCATGCACGCCGCCCGACAGGTGCTGGGCGAGCACGTCCGCCAGGCGGGCGCCCAGAAGGGCGTCGAGTCCTCGCGGGTCGACATCCGTCACTACAACCGGATCTCCCGGGAGGCCGTCAAACGCATCGAGCGCGTCGCCAACGGCATGGTGATGGACAACGTCTCCGTCGACCAGGAGTGGCCCCACCGGCACGAGGCCGAGGCCGAACACGGCTTCGACCTCTACCAGGGCGGGATTCCGCCGGGAACGAACATCCGACTCATCCACGTCGCCGAGGACGTCCAGGCCTGCGGCGGCACCCACGTCGCCCGCACGGGCGACATCGGCGCGATCAAGATCCTGACCACCGAGCGCGTCCAGGACGGCGTCGAGCGACTCGTCTTCGCCGCCGGCGACGCGGCCGTCAAGTCCACTCAGCGGACCGAGGACGCCCTCTACGGGGCCGCCGAGGCCCTCGACGTCTCCCCCGAGAACGTCCCGGATACTGCCGAGCGCTTCTTCGAGGAGTGGAAGGCTCGCGGCAAGGAGATCGAAGCCCTGAAAGAACAGCTCGCGAGCGCCCGCGCCAGCGGTGGTGGCGGCGGCGAGGAGGTCGAGGTCGGCGAGACGACCGCCGTCGTCCAGCGGATCGACGCTGACATGGACGAACTCCGGGCGACGGCCAACGCCCTCGCGGACGAGGGCAAGATCGCCGTCATCGGCTCCGGCGAGAGCGGCGCACAGTTCGTCGTCGCGGTCCCCGACGGCGCCGACGTCAACGCCGGCGAGGTCGTCGGCGAACTCGCCTCGCGAGTCGGCGGTGGCGGCGGCGGCCCGGCCGACTTCGCCCAGGGTGGCGGACCGAACGTCGACGCCCTCGACGAGGCGCTCGAGGACGCGCCCGACGTGCTTCGACAGGTACTGGACGCCTGAGTCGGGCTCGACGACCGTCCCTGCGATTCCCGACGGGGCTGTCCCCGCGATTGCCGTCCCAGGGAGGCCAGGGGTTTTTAGCGCCGCTCGTCCCATGACCGACGACGATGGCGCTATTCGCGGAGTTTTCCGTCCCAACAGAGGCGTTCGCCCTCCACGAGACGCTCGAGGCCGAGTCGAGCGCCGTCGTCGAAATCGAGCGCGTCGCCGCCACTGAGGAACTCATCACGCCGTACTTCCGGGTCAGCGGCGTCGATCTTGGCGCCTTCGAGGCCGCCGCCGCGGACGACCCGTCGGTCCGGGGACTCACGCGAATCGATCGGTTCCGGGAAGCGACCCTGTACCGGGCCGACCTGGTCCGGGACGTCGATGCAATCGTCTACGCGTACACGTCGACGGACGCGACGATTCTCGAGGCCTCGGCCCAGCACGACCGCTGGGAGCTTCGGATGCGGTTTCCCGACGGCGACGCCCTCTCGCAGTTCAGCGCCTACTGCGAGGACCGGGGGATCCCGTTCGAGCTCACGCGGCTGTACGACCGGGCCAACCCCCAGTCTAGGGCGAAGTTCGGTGTCACGGCCAAGCAACACGAGGCGCTGTTGACGGCGTGGAAACGCGGGTACTTCTCCTCGCCAGAGGTCACGCTCGAGGACGTCGCGAGCGAGATGGACATCACGCCACAGGCGCTCTCGAATCGGTTGCGACGTGGCTACGAGTCGCTGATCGAGCACACGATTGCGGTGACGGGGCCCGATGAGGGCGAGTAACGACGTTTACGCCTCGAATCGGTCGTTTCGCTCACCCGGTGTCTACAGAAACTCACGCACGTCCGAGTACCACATGTCGTGGTAGTCGACGTGGCCGACGCGACGCCCGATCGAGACGGCCAGGACGTGCCAGCACAGCGCCGTGGGGTCCTCAGGATCGAGGTTGAACTCGCTGTCCTTACAGGTACAGCCGCCGTCCTCAACGACGTACTCGTCCTCGTAGCCCACGACGACGGTGAAATCCCGGTAGACCTTGACCCGCCCCTCCGCGACGGCCTCGATGGCGCGCACCCCGCGGTCGCCGTGCAGGCGGGAGATGCGCTCGACGATCGAGGGGGAGAGTTCGCCGGCCTCCTCGAGGTCGGCCTGCCAGCGCTCGACGGGATCGGCGTTCGACTCGGGCACGTCCGGTACTCTCTGTCGGACCGTCATATCGGTTTGGGTGTCCGGGCGGGAACGTGGAAATCACACCGCTTTTCGCCCCCCGCCGCCGAGAACGGGTATGCGCGTGACGGAGGGTGGCGTCGAGTTCGAGGTTCCCGGCGAACAGACCGAAGGCGTCGAGGAGTCGGTGTTCTACAACCCCCGCCAGGAGCTGAATCGGGACCTGACGATAGCGACGCTGCGAGCGTTTCGCGAACGCCAGCCACGGGCCCGACGCTACCTGGACGCGATGACCGCCAGCGGCGTCCGCGGCCTCCGGGCGGCCGTCGACGGCTGGGACGTCACCTGCTGTGATCGCGAGCCGGACGCCGTGGCCCTCGCGAGCGAGAACCTCGAGCGCGCCGGCTTCGAACTCGGGGTCGACGCCGAGGTCGTCCATCGGAACGTCAACGCCCTGATGCACGACGCCGTGTTCGACGTGATCGACCTCGACCCCTACGGGACGCCGATGCCCTTTTCCGACGCGGCATTCGCCCGGTGTCGCCACCTCGTCTGCGTCACCGCGACCGACACCGCGCCGCTGTGTGGCGCCCACTTCAGGAGCGGGATTCGCTCCTACGGCGCCGTGCCGCGAAATACCGAGTACCACACCGAAATGGGCGTCCGGACCCTGCTCTCGGGGCTCGCCCGGAGCGCCGCCCGGTTCGACGTCGGCGTCACCCCACTCCTCACGCACGCGACCAGCCACTACGTCCGCACGTTCCTCGAACTCGACCGAAAGCCGACCGCCGCGGACGCCAGCCTCGAGGAGCTGGGCTTTCTGGTTCACTGTGAGGACTGCCTGTACCGCGAGTACGCGTTCGGGCTGGCGCCCTCGGCCGACCTACCGCTCGATACGTGCCCCAACTGCGACGGCGCCCGGCTGCTGGCGGCCGGCCCGCTCTGGCTCGGCCCCGTTCGCGATCGCGAGTTCGTCGCCGACGTTCGCGACCGAATCCCGGACGAGTTCGGGACCGCCGAGACGGGACGAGCGCTCCTCGAGGCGCTCGAGGCCGAACTCGACGAACCGACCTACTACGACCAGCACAAGCTCTGCAAGAACTGGGGATTGCCCGCCAACGCGATGGCCGACTTCCTGGCCGACCTCGAGGCGGTGGGGTACGCGACCTCGAAGACCCACTACGGCGGGACGACGTTCAAGACAGATGCTCACGTGGGCGAGATTCTCGAGGCGACGAGGGCGAACCTGGAGTGAGCGTCGGGCCTCCCGATTCGCAGCCGCGCGTGGTCGTCAGGGCTCGAGATTCTCATCCCCGTCTCCGTCCCCGTTCGCGTTCGCGTCTCCGTCTGCATCCACATCTGCGTACAGCCGAACGAGCCCACACTCCGGACAGCACACCGCCTCGAGTTTCGTCGTCGTCTCGAGACCGAGTTTGCCGAGCACGCCGTCGTGCTTGCCGCCGTCGATCCGGAGCCCGTAGCCGCTTCCGGTCCAGACCGTCGTCTCCTCCATCGTCACGGCACAGTCGGGACATCGACGCTGGATCATGTCGCTTCCTTTTGGAGTTCGAACGATAGGTCTGGTGGATACCAACGGTGAATCGACCGCTCGAAAGGCAGTAGGTTACGGCCCACTCGTCCGCAGGGCTATTACCCTCGCTGCAGAAGACACACCCGTGATCGACCGTCGCCGCACGATTCAGCTCACCTATCGCATCCTCTCGCTCGCACGGGCCGAACAACTGACGCTGCTGTCGGCAGCCGTCGCGTTCTACGCCTTCCTCTCCCTCGTGCCGCTGTCGCTGCTGTCCCTCGGCGTGGCAGCGTCCATCGGCGGCGAGCCGCTGGCAACCCGGGTGGCCGCAGTCTCAGAAGACATACTAACGCCTACCGCCCGGCAGATCCTCGCGGAGACGCTCCTCGACGAAACGGGTCGACAGGGGGCGACGGCCATCGGCGCCGTCGGCCTCATCTGGGGCGCCAGTCGCGTCCTTCACGGCCTCGACCAGATGTTCTCGGCCGTTTACGGCACCGTGCGATCGTCCTCGCTACTGAACACCCTCTGGGACTCGATGATCGTCCTGCTGGCCGCCACGCTCGGCTTCAGCGCGGTCACCGTCCTCGAGTTCGCCGTCGAGTTCGTTCCCGGGTTCTCCGTCGGTGCCCTCACGACGGTGTTCGTCCTGATCAGCCTCCTCGCGGCGTTCTTCCCCATGTACGTCGTCTTCCCGGACGTCCCGGTGAGCCTCCGGGAAGCCGCACCGGGGGCGATCATCGCCACGGTCGGCTGGTTCGCGCTCGGGCAGGTGTTCTCGCTCTACACCGCGTTCGTGGGCGGGTACAGCGTCTACGGCGTCCTCGGCGCCGTCTTGCTCGTGCTCATCTGGCTCTACGTCGGCGCCGCAATCGTCGTCTTCGGCGTCGTGGTCAATGCCGTCCTCGCCGGAATTGACGTGGATCGGCAGCTACAAAGTCACGGGCCACGACAGGTATCCACAGAAGCGATGTCCGAGGACGCCACTGGAGCCGACGAGCGAGACGGGCCAGCACGGGGGGCGAGCGAGCCGCAGTCACGATCACGCTCACGACAGCGCGAGGGGTCCAGAACCCGCGACCGAGCGGACGATCCCGCCGCTCTCCGCGAGGAACTCCGCCAGCTCGAGGATCGGCTCGAGTCCTTCGAGACTTCCGTCGAGGACCGAACCGTCAGGCGCCAGTCCCTCGAGGCCGACCTCAAGCGGTACGTCCGTCGCCGCGTTCGCCGGGGGCACGCCCACGGCTGGGGGCCATACCTCGTCTTGCTGTACGGCACCGCGATGACCCTGGGCGCGTTCTACTTCCTCGAGGGGCCGTGGGCCGTCCTTGCGATGCTCGTCGTCTGGACGTCGACGCTCGGCGTCTACGTGCTGATGGTGCTGTTCGGCGCCGGCATCTCCGCGCTCGGTCTTCCAGGACGGCTCCGTAATCGGGTCTCGGAGTGGCGCTCCTAAGCGAAGACGGCTCGAGGAGGAACCGATGGACGACCGTGCGCTCCTCTTGTCGGCACCAACCGACAGCATGAAGAAGAACGAAACCAGCGAGCGACGTGGGCGGTGATCCGGTGAAGCGCTAGAACGTCTCGAGATACCGATCGAGTTCCCACTCGGAGACGTCGACCAGGTACTCCTGGAACTCCTGGCGCTTCGCCTCGACGAACTTCGGGCCGACGTGCTCGCCGAGAGCGTCGTAGATGACCTCGTCGTCCTCGAGGGCGTCGACCGCCTCGCCGAGGTTCGTCGGCAGCGTCTCGATGCCGTACTCTTCGCGTTTCTTCCCGTCGAACTCGTAGATGTTCTCCCGGACTGGGTCGGGCGCCTCGAGGTCCTTCTCGATACCATCGAGACCCGCGTGGATCATGACCGCCAGCGCGAGGTAGGGGTTACACGAGGGGTCGGGCGAGCGCAGTTCGATACGAGAGGCCGCCGGCACGCGAGCGGCCGGCCTGCGGATGAGCGCCGAGCGGTTGCGGTCGGACCAGGCCACGTAGACGGGCGCCTCGTAGCCGGGCACCAGTCGCTTGTAGCTGTTGACGATCGGGTTCGCAATGGCCGTGATCGCCGGGGCGTGCTCGAGGACGCCCGCGAGGAACGACTTCGCCGTACTCGAGAGGTTGAACTCGTCGTCGCCGTCGTGGAACGCATTCTCGCCGTCCTCGGTGAACAGCGAGATGTGCGTGTGCATCCCGGAGCCGTTGATCCGCGGGATCGGCTTCGGCATGAACGTCGCGTGGTAGCCGTGCTGGGCCGCGATGGCGCGCACGACCGTCCGGAAGGTGCCGACGTTGTCGGCAGTGGTGAGCGCGTCGTCGTACTCGAAGTTGATCTCGTGTTGTCCCTCGGCGACCTCGTGGTGGCTCGCCTCGACCTCGAAGCCCATGTTCTCGAGGCCGTAGATGATGTCCCGGCGGACGTCGCTCGCGAGGTCCTTCGGCGCGAGGTCGAAGTAGCCGCCAGCATCGTTGGTCTCGGTCGTCGCGCCACCCTCCTCGTCCTCCTCGAACAGGAAGAACTCGGGTTCGGGCGCGGCGTTGATCGAGTAGCCGAGGTCCTGGGCGCGGTCGATCGCCTGCTTCAGAATATAGCGCGGGTCGCCCTCGAAGGGCTCGCCGGTAGAGGTGTTGTAGACGTCACAGATCATCCGGGCCGAGGCGCTCTCGCCGCTCTGTCTCCACGGGAGGATGGCGAACGTGTCCGGGTCGGGCACGAGGCGCATGTCCGACTCCTGGATCCGCACGAAGCCTTCGATCGAGGAGCCGTCGAAGTAGATTCCCTCGGTGAACGCCTTCTCGGCCTGGCGGGCCGGGACGGCGACGTTTTTGACGACGCCGAGGATGTCGGTGAACTGGAGCCGGAGGAAATCGACGCCTTTCTCCTCGATTTCGTCCAGCACCGCCTGTTCGGTCGGGGTGATGTTTCCGCTTGTCATCTTCTCATCGTCCTCCTCAACGATGTCCACTACTAAAATCCTGCTGTTGTGAGCAAATCTCCCGTCTCTCGATCGAAAGTGGATATTCGTAAAGTTCTAATGGTGGGAGTGAGTTGGTAGACGTGATGACGTACGAAAATCTCGACGCAAAGTTAGTGAATGCACTTCTGGGCGACGGCCGGGCGAGCCTCCGGAGCCTCGCCGAGGACCTCGACGTCTCCGTGACCACCATCTCGAACCACCTCTCTGCCCTCGAGGACGACGGCGTTATTCACGGCTACACCCCGAAGATCGACTACGATGCCCTCGACTACGACGTTACGGCCGTCATCCAACTGAAAGTCGAGGGGAACGCCCTCCCCGACATCACCGAGACGCTCAAGGAGCACAAGCAGATGATCTCCGTCTACGAGGTCACCGGCGACTACGACGTCATCGCCGTCGGCAAGTTCACCGACACCGACGGGATGAACGACCAGATCAAGGCCCTCCTCACCGATCCCGACATCAAGGAGTCGAACACGAGCGTCGTCCTCAACGCCGTCTCCGAGAACGAGCAGTTCGAACTCGAGATCGACGAGTAGCGCCTCGAGGCGCTACCGCGAGTCGCGCTCTCGCGCCTCGATCACGTATTCTATCGTCAGAAACTGTCGACCGAAGAGCCACATCTCGTGGCTGGCGTGCAGTCGGTCGTGGCCGCCGCCCGCGACCGGCCAGACGCGAAACCGCTGCTCCATCGGCAGGCGAACCGCTCCAAGCGGCGTCACCAGAAAGAGGCCGCCGTCACCCGGGCCCCGGGTGGTGAAAGTCACCCCGTCCTCGCCGGACTCGAGCGAACACTGCTCCGGCCGGAGCACCGTCGAGAGGTTACTCCCCGGCAGGGGAACGGCGACGTTCGCGTACGTGACGCCCGCTCGCTCGTGGGTCGCGTAGATCGCGACGAACACCGCCTCGCCGGAGTCGGGATCGGTTCGCGTCCAGACGCGGGCATCGCGCGGGTCCGCCGACGTCGGAACCCGTGCCAGTCGACTCTCGAGGCGACGCGTCCGCCCGTCGCTCCGTCCGGGGAGGTTGAGCTGCTCCAGGCGAGCGGTCGCGAACGAGGCGAGCCACGCGCCGAGGCGGAAGCCGCGGTGCCAGCGCGTTTCGTAGGCGAGGTCGTAGTCGCTCGTCCGTTCGTAGAATCGACGGACATCGGTGTGGACGTCGTCAGGATCGAACGCAACGACTCGGCCGGACTCGAGGTCGGTTCCTGGACGCTCGTAGACGTCGAAATCCTCGAGTTCGCCTGCGACCGGGTCGGCCTCGAGTCCGTTCCGGGCTGCCCAGTCGGGGCCGATGTAGCGGCCACCGAACTGCGGCGAGAACGGCCGGTCGGCGACGAAACGCACTCGAACGACGCGCCAGCAGACGACGAGAGCGAAGGCGAGCGTAAAGAGCACGACGGCGGCGAGGAACCAGCGCGGCCGTGACCGTGATCGCGAGCGTGAGCAAGCACCGCCATGACGCCACCTCGAGGGTCCCATCGGTGAGCCATCGGGTCGCGGGCGGCTTATACTGTCGGCCTCGTTCGCGAACCCCGCCCGGACGTTTCGCCGGTTTTTAAGTCACCCTGTCGAGTTGCCTCGCACATGAAGCGCATCATCAGCACGGACGACGCGCCAGCGGCCGTCGGCGCCTACAGCCAGGGAACGACCGACGACTCGATCGTCTTCACTGCGGGCCAGATTCCGCTCACGCCCGATGGCGACCTGCTCGACGACGAGCCGATCGACGTCCAGACCGAGCAGGCCCTCGACAACGTCGAGGCCGTCCTCGAGGAAGCGGGCGCAAGCATGAGCGACGTGCTCAAGATGACCGTCCTCCTCGACGACATCGAGGAGTTCGAGGCGATGAACGAGGTCTACGCGAGCTACTTCGACGACGAGCCGCCGGCCCGGAGCGCCTTCGAGGTCGCGAACCTGCCGAAGGGCGTCGGGATCGAGATTGAAGCAATCGCCAGCCTCGAGTAGTGGAGTCGTGGTCGGAGCCGTAAACGTGGACGCCCGCCTGAAATCCGCCGTCCTCTGGGGTGCCGTCGGCGCGATGACGTTCCTCGTGCTCGTCCAGGGGTACGCCCTCGCCGTCGAGCCGCTGGTGTCACTGACTCGAGCGGGACTGGTCGCACTAGTGGTCGGCATCGGGACTGCGACGGCGGCGTACCGACTCGAGCCTCGCGTGGCACGGTGGGCGACGGGACGGGCCGGTGACGACGGCGTGGACGGGAAACGGAAGTGACGCCCGTCGTCTCCTTACGTAACAGTTAAACGACCCACCCGGCTATGCTCGAGTGAGCCAGGATGGCCGAACGGTAAGGCGCACGCCTGGAAAGCGTGTTCCCTTTCGGGATTCAGGGTTCAAATCCCTGTCCTGGCGTTTCTCGCGTCACAACCCCCGCGAGCGGCGCGTAGCGACGCGAGCGATCGTGACGCGAGAAACACAAACGAAGGGATTTGAATCAGGGAGGTCGCGCACAGCAAGCGAAGCGAGCGAGCACGTCCGACCGTGGTTCAAATCCCTGTCCTGGCGTCTATTGCCTCGGGTAGGCGTTCCAGGGGAGTCGGACTCGCGCCCTTCATGCTGCTCGAGGTGGAATCGATTGCGTCAAGCCTTACCGCCTCGAGCGCGTCTGCCAGGACATGACCAACTATCGCGCCCACCGTCCGGCGTTCGGACGCGCGGCGAACAGAGGAGTCGAGACTCGAGGTGGGGATTGATGGGACGAGGGAAAGACGACTACTACAATCGCGCAAAACAGCAGGGGTATCGCTCGAGAGCGGCATACAAGCTCAAGCAACTCGACGACCTCGAGTCGCTGATCGAGGGCGGCGACACGGTCGTCGACCTCGGCGCGGCCCCCGGTGGCTGGCTCCAGGTGGCCGCCGAGAAGGTCGGCCCCCGCGGGCGGGTGATCGGCGTCGACCTCCAGCGAATCAAGGATCTCGAGGATCCCGAACTCGCCGACCGCACGGAGACGCTCCGAGGGGACATGACCCAGGAGAAGACCCTGAAGCGGGTCCTCGACGCCGCGGACGGCCCCGTCGACTGCGTCGTCTCGGACATGGCGCCGAACATGTCCGGGGAGTACTCGCTAGACCAGGCGCGCTCGCTTCACCTCGCCCGAATGGCCTTCGAGACGGCCCTCGAGTTGCTCGACACGGGTGGTGACTTCGCGGTGAAGGTGTTCGAGGGGGCGGACGTGGACGCCCTCCGGGCGGACATCGAGGACGAGTTCCAGTACGTCAGAGCGACCAGTCCCGACGCTTCGCGGCAATCCTCCTCCGAAATCTACCTCCTCGCCAAGGGACGCCTGACCGCCCCGATCGAGGTGGGCGAGGAACTCGAGGTCGAGATAATCGACACGGGGTCGGAGGGCGACGGTATCGCCTCGGTGGAGGGCTACCGCCTGTTCGTCGCCGACGTCGAAGAGGGAGAGACGGTCCGGGTTCGCGTCGAGGACGTGAAGCCGAACTTCGGGTTCGCGGAACTGCTCGAGTAGACCCGTTTTAACCTATTCGAGAAAATAGCCCTGCTACCGTACTAAGTTATTTAATGACGGCGACATAACCAATTCCATGGGTCGGCCTGCACTTCTATTTGTCGTGACCATAGTTGCTTTTTTGGGATGTCTTGCCGGTGTTTCTCCGACGAACGGCGGGTCCGATCTGTCGGACGAAGTTTGCTATACCGACGACACGAAGGGAGATCCAACACCGACGTATTGTCTGGTTGAAGAAAAACCGCCGGACCTGTTGGTCGAGAACCGACACGATCGCGAGCACGACGTGACCGTCCAGGTTATCGAGAACTCGAGCGTGACCTACGCTGAGAATATTTCGATCGCCGCCTCCTCAGATCGACCTGCCCGACACGTTTTGCAGGACGTGATACAGTCACCTGGCGAATACACGATTCGAGGAACCGTCGATTCCGAAACGAGTGATGAGTACGTCGAATCGCTCGATAAAAGGTACGTGGAAACGGCCGATGAGCAGTGGGTCATCAGAATCACCGAAGACGGCGACGTAGTGGTCGATCGGATTCATTCACAGTGACGTTCTCCGACTCTATTGTTCGAGGAAATCTCCAGGAACGATTCGAGCCTACTTCTGGACGCCGACGAGGTCGAACGGCGAGCCGTTCTCGTTGCTCGCGGCCTGTTCGTAGACGACGTGAGCAGCCGCGACGTCCTGGATCGCGAGGCCGGTCGAGTCGAAGACGGTGACGCCGGTGTCGGCGTCGCGGCCCGTCTTCTCGCCGACGACGATCTGGCCGATCTCGCCGTAGATGTCGTCGTCGGTGAGGACGCCCTCGTTGTAGGGGACGTTGATCTCGCCGGAGTGGGTGCACTGCTTGTGGTCGTCGATGACGATCCGGGCGCCCCGGAGGAGGTCGTCGGCCAGTTCGTGCTTGCCCTCGGCGTCAGCCCCCATCGCGTTGATATGGGTGTGCTCGCCGACGTCGTCGGGGCCGACGATGGGCGTCTCGACGGGCGTCACCGTCGAGAGCACGTCGCAGTGGCCGGCCTCGCTGATCGATCCCTCGCGCACGTCGAAGTCGTCGCCGTAGGTGTCGATAAATCGCCGGACGCGCTCGTCGTCCAGGTCGCTGACGACGACCTCCTCGATGGGGCGAATCTGGGCAATTGCGTCGAGCTGGGTGTACGACTGGACGCCGGCGCCGACGATACCGAGGCTCGTGGCGTCCTCAACGGCCAGGTAGTCCGTCGCGACGGCGGCCGCCGCGCCGGTGCGTTTCATCGTGAGTTCGGTGCCGTCCATTACGGCGAGCGGAAACGCGGTCTCGGGGTCGGAGTAGATCATCGTCCCCATCACGGTCGGCAGGTCGTGGTCGGCGGGGTTATCGGGGTGGACGTTGACCCACTTCAGCCCGGCGGCGTCCCAGTCCCCAGCATCGAGGTAGGCGGGCATCGACCGGAAGTCCCCGTTGTACTGGGGGAGGTCGATGTAGGACTTTGCCGGCATCTGTGCGTCCCCGCGCTCGTAGGCGGCGAAGGCGTCCTCGACCGCGCCGATGACGTCCGCCATCATCGCGTTCTCGTCGACGTCCTCGCTGTCCAGCAGGAGCGTTTGCATACCCGCGAATATTGCGGGCCTGTACTTAATACATGAGAATTCCTCGCCCCCGCTCGAGACGACCTACTGATCGGTTGTCACCCGAACGCAGGCCTTAACCCGCCAGCTAGCCAACTCGAGGACATGACCGACCGTCAGGAGGATTCAGACCGCAGGCACCGCTTCTCGGAGGGAGCCGGCTTCGACGAGTCCTACGAGGAGTTCGACCTCGATCCGCCCGAACTCGACGTCGACCCCTCGAGGGTCGACCCCATCGACTCGCGGGCGCTCGCCGACATGCTCGACGAGCGCCAGATCGGGAGCGAGGACGTCGACGCCCAGGAACTGATCGACGTCGGCCTCAGCTACACGCAGATCAACCGCTACGAGCAGGCCACCGAGGCCTTCGAGCGCGCCGCGCAGTTCACCGACGACCCCGCCACGGAACAGGAGGCCTGGGTCAACAAGGGGGTCGCCCACGCCGAACTCGAGGAGTACGACGAGGCCATCGGCGCCCACCGTGAGGCCCTCCGGATCGCTCGCGAGGCCGAAGAGGACGCCGGGGAGTACGACCGGGCCTCACCCGAGCACACCGCGACCGCCCACACCAACCTCGCCTACGCGCTCTGGGAGTTCGGCGAGACGGCCGAAGCCCTCGACCACGCTGAGCGGGCCGTCGAGGTCGACGACCGATTCGCCGAGGGCTGGTACAACCGGGCGTTCTTCCTGGCCGACCGGGGGCTCACCGAGGACGCGCTCCACTCCATCGACAACGCGATCAGGCTGGGACTCCGCAACGCGCCGGTTCTCGAGGAGAAAGCCCGGATTCTCGAGGAGCTAGGCGAGGACGAGCAGGCCGAGGCGCTCGCCGAAGAGGCGAACGAACTGCGCGAGCAGGCCGAACAGCAACTGGTCGAAGAGCGCGAGCAGATGCGTGAGTGATCGTGACGTCGACGAACGCCGACGCGGACGATGACTTCGAATCGGGCGAGGACGCGCTCGAGGGGAGCGCCGACTCGAGCGGAGACGCCGAGGTTGGGGCCAGCGAGAACGTCAGCGAAGTGAACGCGAATATTGACGCTTCGACTGACGAGGACGTCGACGAAGTGAACGCGGATGTCGGCGCTGGGGTTGACGAGGATACCGACGATGGCCCGATGTTACTCGTCGAGCGCCAGACACCCAAAGGTCTGCTCGTCTCAGTCTGCGATCGGAACGTCCTCGGCGAGTCCTTCGAGGCCCCGGACGGTCGCGCCTCGCTGACCGTCACCGAGGACTTCTACGGCGAGGGGGCCGACGCGGTCGATGAGGAGGCGGTCGTCGACAGTCTCTCGCGCGCGAGTGTCGCCAACCTGGTCGGCGAAGAAACCGTGTCGGTGGCGATCGACTCCGGGTTCGTCGAGGCCGAGCACGTCCTCGAGCTCGAGGGGACGCGGCACGCCCAGTTCCTGCGGATGTAAGTGCTGCAGAAGGTGAACGTGAGCGCTACAGAAGCTGACGTCTCGCAACCGCCGCCTCACTCGTGAGCCGCCGAGTTGTCTCGCGGCTCGTACCCGAGCACCTCGCGAGCGCGCTCGAGCGAGTAGTACTTGCGGTCGTTGTCGGAGATGCCGTAGACGATCTCGTAGCCGTAATCGGCCTCGATCGCCCGGTCGAAGAGGTGAGCACAGTCCCGGTAGGAGAGCCACATCGCCTGCCCGCGCTCGTAATCGACGGGCGGGTGGTCCTTCGTGAGGTTCCCGATTCGGACGCAACACACCGAGAGCCCGTACTCGTCGTGGTAGTACCGGCCGAGGGTCTCCCCAGCGGCTTTCGAGACGCCATAGAGGTTGCCAGGGCGGGGGAGTTCCGTCCCGTCGAGGCGGAACTCGTCGTGGACGCGGTAGAGATCAGGGGTCCGCTCGTCGGTCTCGAAGGCGCCGACGGCGTGGTTCGAGGAGGCGAAGACGACCTTCTCGACGTCGGTGTCGACGGCGGCCTCGAGGACCGTCTGGGTGCCGTCGATGTTGTTTCGCAAGACGCTGTCCCACGGGGCTTCCGGACGCGGATCGCCCGCGAGGTGGATGACGACGTCGACGCCCTCCATGGCCTCGCGGACGGCCGTCTCGTCGACGATGTCGGCGACGACGGAGTCGTGGGTCTCGGCGTACTCGCCGGTCAGCGGCTCGCGGTCGAGCAGCCGCCAGTCGTAGTCGTCGGCGAGGTCGTCGAGGATCGCGGTCCCGACGCGGCCTCCAGCCCCCGTGAGCAGGACTGACTGTTCCATTCGTTCGGGTGGTAGTGCAGGGGTGATAAGAAACGTGCGGTTCGTGATTCGGGTTCGTTATTCGTTGTTCGTGATTCGGGTTCGTTATTCGTTGTTCGTGATTCAGATTCGTTATTCGTTGTTCGTGATTCAGATTCGTTATTCGTTGTTCGTGATTCAGATTCGTTATTCGTTATTCGTAATTTCTGGCTGCCCTCGCTGCCGACTCGAGGTCGCCCCAGATCGTCTCTTATCGTCGCCGAATGCGATACCTGTCGCCGTCGAGGGCCTCGAGCACGCCCGGCTCGCGTAGGCTGACGACTCGGCCCGTCGGCGTGTCCTCGAGTTTGGCGCGTGCGTCTACGGCCTCGAGCGTTCCGAGCAACTGGGCCGAGGGCGGTTTCTGGGCTGCCCCGCAGTCGTAGATCGTGAGCAACCCGCGTTCGTCGGAGCCCCGCTCGTAGACGACGACGTGGGCGTGGTTCGGCAGGTGCCAGCGGTTCTCGGCGCCGGTGGCGGGTGCGAGGTGGTTCATACGTGCCACTTCAGGCGCTTCCGTGATAGACCTCCCGGCGTTCGATGTCCCGACCGTTGGACTCGTGTACGGGCCCGGGTGTCCGCTCGCGGGAGACTGCCGCTCGAGCGTCGTACCCGCTCACTTACTATAGGTTTTATAGTTTGAATGCTGGCCACGTGTCTCGACCTCATCGTTGAATAGCAAACCTGTGAGTCTCGAGTCAGAAATCCTGTACGATCGATTTCACCCGTGGCCCGGTCGCTGTGGCCTACTCCGGGATCGATTCCACGCCGGTTGTGGCCCGTTCGTCCTCGAGCAGCGGCGTCCCGTCGGCCTTCGGCCCCAGTCGTGGCCCGAACGGCGGGTCGTCGGGGTCGATCACGCGCCGCTCCCGGTAGTCCGTCGAGCGCTCGACTGGTTCGCGACCGATCGAGGTGATGAGGTCGACGTAGTCCTCGAAAGATCGGAACTCACCGTGCTCGCCCCCGGCGCGGGTCGTGATCTCCTCGGAGAGGATCGTGCCCATGAAGTCGTCGGCGCCGCAGGCGAGCATCTTCAGGCCGCCCTCGTTGCCGTACTTGACCCACGAGGACTGGACGTGGTCGATGTTGTCGAGAAAGAGACGCGAGACGGCGATCATGAGTTCGTCCTCGTCGCGGCTGGCCCCGCCCGAGACGACGCCGTGTTCGTACAGCGGCGTGTTCTGGTGGACGAACGAGAGGGGCACGAACTCGGTGATAGCGCCGTCGACGCGCTCCTGGAGGTCGCGAACTTCCTTCAGGTGCATCGCGCGGTGGGCCTCGTTCTCTACGTGACCGTACATGATCGTCGCGGTCAGGCCGAGACCGACGTTCGCGGCGGCCTCCATGGCCTCGAGCCAGTCGCCGGTTCGGATCTTCCCGGGGCAGATGACGTCGCGAACCTCGTCGACGAGGATTTCGGCGGCCGTTCCTGGGACCGTATCCAATCCGGCGTCCTGCAGTCGGCCGTACACCTCCTCGTAAGACCAGTCGGTTCCCCGCCGGGCGTGGTATCCCTCCTCGGGGGTCATCGAGTGGACGTGAACGCCGTCGACGCTCATCGCCTCGAGCTGGTCGGCGTAGGTGCCGGGGTCCGTCTCGTAGGTCTCGGGCGGTTTGTAGTTGACTGCCTTCGGATCGGAGTGGGCCTCGAGGATCTCGAGGTGTTCGTCGTCGAGGGCGAACCCAGGGTGGAGGCCCGAGACCGAGGTCACCTCGTAGATCCCTCGCTCGACGGCGTCGGCCACGATCTCGCGCGATTCGGCGGGCGTCTTCGTGAAGCCAGCCGTCTCGAGGCCGTCGTAGTCGCGCTCGAACGTGTGGGCGGCGTCCTTGAAGTTGCAGAAGAGGCAGCCGACGTTGCACGCGGTCGTGACGTTATTGTTGAGGTTGGCGACGAACGTGACCTCGTCGCCGACGACGTCCTGGCGGCGGTGGTCGGCCGCCTCGAGCACCCGCTCCTTGCGCCGGCGGTCGATCTCCTCGCGGTCGGTCCCCGTCGTCAGCAACTCGACGGCGTCGTCGACCGTGAGCCGCGTCCCGTTCCGGGCCTTCTCGAGGGCGTTCTCGAACGACTGATCGGTCTCGGGAACGTGCTCGAAGGCGAGGTCGGCGTCGGTGACGGGGGGTTCCATCGTCGGTACGATGGACGCAGAGCAGGAAAAACGTGGTGAAAGTGGCCGATTCCGCTGTCCACTGTCTTTCACTTCGGCTGCCACCGTCGACGTGGGTCGAGGGGGCTGCCAACACTTTTTGGGACCGTCACGTATAGACCGGATGTGAATCCGAACGAGCCCTTCGCGAGACCAGCCGAGACGACGGGGGCGCGGTGATGGGCGCGACGACGCACGTCGGCGTCGACGTCGGCGGCACGTTCACCGACGTCGTCCTGGCGACCGAGGACGGCCTGACGACCGCGAAGGTCCCCTCGACGGCTGACCAGAGCGAGGGCGTCCTCGGGGGAATCGAAAAAGTCTGTGAGAAGGCGGCTTTCCCGCCCGAATCCATCGAGACGTTCACCCACGCGATGACGGTCTCGGTGAACGCGCTCCTCGAGGGCGACGGCGCGACGACCGCACTGGTCACGACGGAAGGCTTTCGCGATGTCCTCGAGATCGGTCGCCAGAACCGCCCGTCGCTGTACGACCTCTCGGTCGAGCGGGTCGACCCGCTCGTCCCTCGCCGCCGTCGGTTCGAACTCGCGGAACGAGCGACGACCGAGGGCGTCGTCGATCCGGTCGACCCCGAGGACGTGGACGACCTGGTCGACCGCCTCGCCGGGGCGGCCGAGAACGAGGACGGGAGCGAAGTTGAGAGCGTGGCAGTTTCGTTCCTCCACGCGTACGCGGATCCCGCGAACGAGGCCGCCGTCGCGGACCGACTACGGGAGCGACTCGAGCTGCCCGTGTCGGCCTCCCACGAGGTGCTCCCTGCCTTCCGGGAGTACGAGCGGACCTCGACGACGGTCGCGAACGCCTACGTCCGTCCGGCGATCGACGCCTACCTCGGACGGCTCGTCGAACGGGCTCGAGCCGTCGGTCTCCCGGAACCGCGGGTGATGCAGTCCAACGGCGGCATCGCGGACCTCGACGCAGTCCGCGAACGGGCGGTGACGACGGTGCTCTCGGGGCCGCCGGCGGGCGTCGTCGGGGCGGCCGCGACCGCCGAGGCCGCGATCACGGACGCGGACCTCGAGGGACTCGTCACCTTCGACATGGGCGGCACCTCGAGCGACGTGAGTCTCGTCCGCGACGGCGAGGTCGCCCGAACGAACTCCACTACGATCGCCGGTCACCCCATCGCGACGCCGATGGTCGACGTGACGACCGTCGGCTCCGGCGGCGGCTCGATCGCGTGGGTCGACGCCGGTGGCGCCCTTCGGGTGGGCCCCGAGTCGGCGGGCGCCGACCCCGGCCCCGCGTGTTACGGTCGCGGGGGGACCGAGCCGACCGTCACCGACGCCGCCGTCGTCCTCGGGTATCTCGGCCCGGACGCAACCCTCGGCGGCGAAGTCTCCCTCGACGTCGACGCCGCCCAGAACGCGCTCGAGGAACTGGCAAAGGAGGCGGGCCTTGAGTCCGCCCGCGAGGCCGCCGCCGGGGTCTATCGCGTCGCGAACGCAACGATGACTCGCGCCATCCGATCGGTGACCGTCGAGCGCGGCCACGACCCCCGCGAGTTCGGACTCGTGGCCTTCGGCGGTGCCGGACCGATGCACGCCGCCGCCGTGGCCGACCGGCTCGGGATGGATCGCGTCGTGATCCCCCTCGCCGGCGGGGTGCTCTCGGCGTACGGCCTGCTCGACGCCGACGAGAAACACGACCGGGTGCGAACCCACCGGACGCCGCTCGAGGCGGCCGACCGCGAGGTCCTGGAAGAGACCTACGCCGAGCTGACGGCCGGCGCGCTCGAGGACGTCGGCTCCGGCGACGACCCCGTCGTCGAGCGACGCGCCGACCTCCGGTACGCCGGCCAGAGCTTCGAACTCGAGGTGCGCATCGACGATCCGGTCGACCTCGTGACCATCCGCGAGCGCTTCGACGCGGCCCACGAACGCGCCTACGGCTACCGGATGGACGAACCGATCGAACTGGTCGCGCTCGGGGTGACGGTCCGCGCGGCCCGCGAAGCGCCGTCGATACGGTACGAAGGACGAGGCGAGGGGGAGGACGAGAACGTACTCGGATCGCGACCCGTCTTCTTCGATGGGGAGCGTCGTGAGGCGGCGGTTCTGGCCAGAGACGCCGTCGCTCCTGGAACGACGATCGAAGGGCCGTCGATCCTCGAGGGCGAGGAGAGCACGACGGTCGTCCCGCCAGGGTGGTCCGGTTCAGTGGGTGAGAACGGGGAACTCGTCCTCGAGCGGGGGCGGACGAACGCCCCCGGCCAGAAATCCGGACGGATGAACGAGCGCGGCCAGAAAACCGGGACCAACGGAGGTGAGCGCCCGTGACCCTCGACGCCGTCACCCTCGAGGTGCTCAGAAATCGGCTCGAAGGCATCGCCGAGGAGATGGGGCACGTGTTGATCCACGGGGCCTACTCCCCGAACATCAAGGAGCGGCGGGACTGCTCGACGGCGCTATTCGACGCCGAGGGTCGGATGGTCGCCCAGGCCGAGCACATCCCGGTCCACCTCGGGGCGATGCCGGAGGCGGTGCAGGCGGTTCGTGAACGTGACCCTAAACCAGGCGAGGCGTACGTCCTGAACGATCCGTTTACCGGCGGAACCCACCTCCCTGACGTGACGATCGTCGCACCGATCGACGTCGGCGGCGATATTGTTGGCTACGGAGTCACGCGAGCCCACCACGGCGACGTCGGCGGGATGACCCCGGGGAGCATGCCCGCGGGGGCGACCGAGATCTACCAGGAGGGGCTGCGATTGCCGCCGACGCGGCTCGTCGTCGACGGCGAGATCGATTCGAACGTACTGTCGCTCGTGCTGGCGAACGTCCGCAACCCCGCCGAACGCCGGGCGGACCTCCGGGCCCAGCTCGCTGCGACCGACCGGGCCCGCGACCGGGTTCGCGAACTCGTCGCCGAACGCGGCCGGGCGACCCTCGAGGCGGCCTTCGACGGCGTCATCGAGTACTCTCGAGAGCGGATCGAGGCCGAACTCGAGACGATTCCCGATGGTACCTATCGGGGACGCGACTGGCTCGAGGGAGACGGCGTCGAGGAGTCGACGATTCCACTCGAGGTGGCGGTCACGATCGATGGGACGACGGTGGACGTCGACTTCGCGGGGACGGCCGACCAGGTGGCCGGCAACATGAACGCGCCGCTGGCGGTCGCCAGGAGCGCGGTGTACTTCGTCCTCAGAGCCGTGACGGACCCGGACATTCCGCCGAACGACGGCTGTTACCAGCCGGTAACCGTGCGTGCGCCAGCTGGATCCGTTCTGAACCCGAACCGGCCGGCGGCCGTCGTCGGCGGCAACGTCGAAACGAGTCAGCGGGTGACGGACGTGGTGCTCTCGGCGTTCGCCGAAGCCATCCCCGGGCGCGTGCCCGCCCAGAGCCAGGGCACGATGAACAACCTGATTATCGGAAGCAGGGGCGCCGAAGGCTTCACCTACTACGAGACCATCGGCGGTGGGTTCGGCGCCCGACCCGACCGCGACGGCGTCGACGGCGTCCAGGTCGGGATGACCAACACGCTGAACACGCCGATCGAAGCCCTCGAGGCGGCCTACCCGATGCGCGTCGAGCGCTACGCGCTCCGGGAAGGAAGCGGCGGCGATGGGCGCTATCGCGGCGGCCTCGGCCTCGAGCGCTCGATCACCGTCGAGGCTGACGCGACGGTCTCCCTGCTCACGGAGCGACGGCGGTTCGCCCCCCGGGGCACGAGCGGCGGCGAGGACGGCGCCACGGGCGAGAACCGGATCGACGGGGCGGCCGTCCCCGCGAAGACGACGGTCGACGTCGAGGCCAGCACCACCGTCACCGTCGAAACGCCCGGCGGTGGCGGGTACGGCGACCCGGGCGAGCGCGATTCGAGTGCGCGCGAACGTGACGCCCTCGACGGGAAGTCGGTCGACGGGAAGTAAGCGGAGTCGGGGGAGCGGGGTCGAAGATAGCCGAGACGACGGAACTCGAATCGATACTGAAACCTTTTAGGCGCCCGTACTGGCATCTCGAGTATGCACGGCGGCCCAGTGGCTCCCTCCGGATCCACATCCACGTTCGCGACGACGGCACCGACGAGCACCCGGAAATCCAGCCCGACGAACCGGTCCACGGTTCGGGGGTGGCTCGCGTGACGAGCGTCAAGGAGTTTCGCATCGACGAGGAAGCGACCGCCGACGAACTGGGCTCGGGCGCGTTCGTCTTCACGGACGATTATTCGGTGTTCGACTGGGGAAAGATGCCCGACCAGATCCCCGACAAGGGTGCGAGCCTCTGTACGATGGGCGCATACAACTTCGAACTGCTCCAGGACGCCGGCGTCCCGACTCACTACCAGGGCGTCGTCGAGGATGGGTCGGTGGTCCCACTCGAAGAGGCCACTCGCCCGCCGTTCGAGATGGCGATCGACCTCACCCAGGTCCCCGATCTGCCTCACGAGGGGCGCACCTACGACTACGACGCCTACCACGCCGCGGCCGGCGAGAACTACCTGATCCCCCTCGAGATCGTCTTCCGAAACGAGGTCCCGATCGGCTCGAGCCTTCGCCGACGAACCGATCCCGAAGACCACGGCCTCGAATTCGACGCCTGGCCCGAGGGTGCGGTCGACCTCGAGACACCGATCATCGAGTTCTCCACGAAGTACGAGGAGGGCGACCGCTACCTCTCCCGGGAGGAGGCCGACGCCATCGCCGGGAAAGCGGACATCGAGGCCCTCGAAGCGGTCGCCCGCGAGGTCAATCACGCCATCACCGAGCAGGCCGAGACGGCCGGACTCGTCCACCAGGACGGCAAGATCGAGTGTCTCTACTACCGGGGCGAGATTCGCGTCGCGGACGTCGTCGGCACGTTCGACGAGAACCGCTTCAGCTACGAGGGGGTGCAACTCTCGAAGGAGGTCATCCGCCAGCACCACAAGCGAACCCAGCCGGACTGGGTCGACGCCGTCACCGACGCGAAAGAACGCGCCAGGGCCGAAGACGTCGCCGACTGGAAGTCCCTCTGCGATCGGGAGCCCCAGCCACTCGACGAAGACGTGATCGACATCGCTCGAGCAATCTACTGTGCCGGGACGAACGCCTACGTCGGCCGCGAAATCTTCGAGGCGCCGTCGCTGTCGGCCGCGATTGGGGCCGTCCAGCGGCTGTAGGCCTGGTTGGGCCGTCCAGCGGCTGTCCGTCGCCGTCGATATCCTCCTGTAGCGTCGGTTGGACCGATGCCGTCCAGCCGTCGGAGGCCCCAATAGGACTGGGGCGGTACCCCTCGAGTCGCTCTCCCACGTTCTTCGTCACCATTCCACAATCACAATTATTAACGAAGGTTTCCGGACAAAGTAACGCTCATATGGGTCGATTCCGTACGATCGATCGATACCTGATCACCATGTTGGCCTTCCTGTCCGCCGATCCAACGACCGCAATCGCCATCGTCGCGAGCATCGCCCTCGTCTTGCTCGTGTCCATCGTCACGTTCTTCGCGCTAGCCCCGACCGTCTCCCCGACGTGGGCCGAGCGACTCGACGCCGGCTCGAGCGCACGTTCGTTCGAACACGAACCGCAACACGGCGACTGATCGACGAACGACCAGTTTTCGTTTTTATCGCACCCGGCTCGAGTTCACCGACCCTGGCTCGAGTGCGCGCCATTTTTCACCCGTGACCTCCTCGAACGTGGTATGACCGAGGCACGCGAGGCATTTCTCGCCGGCGAACGACCGGAGGACGTAGCGCTCTTTCTCGCCGACTCCTACGTCTCCGACGACCGACTCGCCGAGTACGGCGACCCCGTCGAGGGTGGCGTCCTGATCGTCATCGACGGCGAACGTGGCCGAAACGCGTTCAAAGCGGCGACCGGCACCGGCGCGATGGAGTTCGCCAGGCTGGCGATGGAACACGAGGGGATCATCGACGACGACTTAGCTGGCGGCACCTGCCCGGACAAGCCCGAGGGCGAGGAGGGCGACCACGGCGCCCAGTTCGTCTTCGCGTTCGCCGAGGAACAGAACGAGGAGGTCGGCGGCATCTACGCCGAGGGCGACGTCGTCCACGCCTACGCCCAGTGTACGTGCGGGACGGCGTACTCCGACCGCTGGGCGGTCCAGGACTGAGGCGGGACGCGACTCGCCGTCAGAACGAGCACAGGCGCTCGAATCTACCGACACCTCGCTCGAGTGTTCCGGACGCAACGTTTTCCGTCCAGACGACGTAGCCGCACCCATGAGCGTCGATTCGCCGTACGAAACCGACACCGGAACCGGCTTTTCGAGCAGAGAACTGCAGGTCATCGGTGGTGCCACCATCCTGATGGCGATCAACGTCGCGCTGATGTACGCCGTCGTCCTCACGCCGCTCCAGGAAGCCAACGCGTACCTCTTCCAGTTCCCCATCGTCGGCGTGCTCGTCTACGGGGCCGCGATCACGGGCGGCGAGATCGTCGCGGAGCGCGGCGTCACGGGAGGGAACCTCGGCATCGCCTTCGTCGGCATGGTGATCCTGCAACTCGCTTTCGGCGTCTTCGGCGCCGGCGTACTGGGTTTCGTGCCTCGAGCCCAGCAACCACAGATTCTCGCCGTCACGGCGGTCATCGTCGCCGTCGTGACCGCGGTGATCGCCACCTACGTCTACGCCCGCTCGAAGACGTTCGAGTCCTGGGGTCGCTTCGCCACGTACGCCTTCATCGGCGGCGTGGTGGCCATCCTGATCGGGACGTTCGTCGAACCCGTCTTGCTGGCCGGCTTCGTCCTGATCTTCCTCGGCTTCCTGCTCCGACTCGGCTACGAAATCTGGCAGGTTCGGGACAAACGCAACGCCTCGGTCGCCCTCCAGACCATCGGCGTCTACATCGCCGTGGCCGGGGTCTTCGTCCACGTGCTCCAGCTCGTGATTCGGCTCCTGGCCTCGAGGGGGTAATGGACGATCATCGTCCGTGCCCAGAGATTGCCACCGATCGTTCCCGCTCGCGTATCGACCGGGGTCGATGCTCTACCGGAGGCCGAGTGACCGCCACTCGTCGGACGTGTCTGACGGGCGACTGACTGACCTTTTTGGCGGGGTGTGTGGTAGCAGGAGACCCAATGGCTGTCACGTTCCGTGAGCTCGAAGCGGACGGGTCGAAAGCAGGTGACGAGGAGCCGGCGAGAGGGACCGAGACCAGAACTGAAAGTGAAAGCGAAGTCAGCGTCGACATCGACGCGGCGTACATGCGCCAGAGTATCGACGGCGACGCGTCGGCCGATCAGGCCTCCGACCAGCGGGAACTCGACGAGCGCACCCTCCGACAGCAGGTCGCGATTCTCGAGCGTCTGGTGCGCGCCGAACGACGGCGAAACCAGGCCGTGATCGACCACTACGAGCGGGTGCTTGAGGAGCGGGAAACGGGCGGCGAGCGAGCGGGCCAGGAGTCTGAAATGGAGACGCAGGCGGAGACGAAGTCACTACTCGAGCGCGTGCTCTCGAGGCTCGGGTGAAAACGACAGTTCGAGAGGCAGCGACAGCGGCCGGCACCGCTACGAGTCGAACTCGAGTCCCGTGATTTCGAATCGGGCGCCGCCGTCCTCGCCGTCGGTAACCCGGATCGACCAGTCGTGGCCAGTGACGATCTGTTCGACGATGTAGAGACCGTATCCGGTGCCGTCGACCGATCCGGTGTACCCGAGGTCGAACACCTCGTCCTTTCGGCTGTCGGGAATTCCTGGCCCGTCGTCCTCGACGGCGAAGCCGCGGGGGATTCGCTCGACCCTGATTCGACGCTCACCCACCGTTCGCTCGAGACCGTGTTCCACGGAATTTCGAAACAGATTCTCGAGGGCTTCCTGGACGCGCACCGAATCGCCGTAGGTCACGCCCTCGAGATAATTCTCGAGGACGGCGTCGTCGGTCGGGACGTTTCGCCAGGCTCGATCCACGACGGCGGCGAGTTCGACCGGTTCGACCGAGTCGACGATCCGTCCGTGACGAGCGAGTTCGAGCATCTCGCCCGTGAGCCGTTCCATTCGATCGAGAGCGTGTTCGATCTCGTCGGCATGATCGGGGTTGCCGCTGTCGCGATAGGCCTCGAGGTAGCCCCGCGCGGTGCTCATCGGGTTCCGGAGGTCGTGGCTGACGATACTCGCGAACTGCTCGAGTCGTTCGTTCTGGGACTGCAGTCGGGCCTCGCGTTCGGCTCGATCGAGGGCGACCTCGACGTTTGCTGCGAGGATCTGCGCGAGGTCGACGCTGAACGGTTCGAGCGTCCCGCTGGTCGTCTCGAAGCCCAGCACGCCGTGAGAACCGAGCGGGAGTACCGCGACGACGGCACCGTCCTCGAGGGTGGTTTCGACCCCGTCGGCGTCGAGATACCGCGCCCCGTCCTCGAGCACGGATCGATCGAACGCGTCGCCGTAGCGGTCGAAGACCGCCCGATCGTCACAGGCCGGTTCGAGATGGCCGTCCTCGAGGAGCGCGATACAGATTCGCGGCAAATCGGGAATGTCCTCGGCGATGGTGACGGCGACGTGGGCGACGTCGGCGCGGTTCGAGGCCGAGACGAGGTCGCGACTCGCCTCGTGGAGGACGTCGAGCAGCTGTTCCTGTCGCTGTTGTTCGGTGACGTCCCGGGTGCTCCCCAGGACGCCGATGGCCTCGCCACCGTCGTACCTGGCGGCCTTGCTGGTGCTCACCCAGCGGTCGCGACCCTGTCGATCGACGTAGTGTTCGATCTTGTTGATGATCGGCTCGCCGGTTTCCATGATCCGGCGCTCCTCGGCGAAGAGCTCCTCGGCCACCTCGGGCTGGAGGAGTTCGAAGTCGGTCAGGCCGATCATCTGTTCGCGCGTGAGCCCGTACTCGTCGGCGGCGACGCGGCTCGCGTCGACGATTCGGTGGTGGTCGTCCTTGAGAAAGACCTGGTGAGGGAGGTACTCGAGCAGGGACTCGAGTCGGCGGGCGGGCGATTGCGACGGCGGTCCGTCGCCCGCCGCAGCGCGGAGTCGTCGCTCGAGCAGAGCCGGGTCATCGGCACCCGGACAGATGACGTCGGCCGCACCGGCGGTGATCGACGCGGTGACGAGCTCGAGTTCGTGGACGAGCGAGTAGACGACGACCGGGGTCGACTCACCGATCCGGTCGAGTACCGCCTCGAGCTGGGTGAGGCCGTCGACGTCGCTGGCGTGACAGACGACGATGCAGTCGGCTGGCCTCGCGTCCGTGTCTGTCTCTACGTGCCTTCCATCGGTGTCCGCGCCCACGTCCACCTCCACCTCCGCGCCCGGGAGGTCCTCTGGCCGGTCGACGACGGTCACGTCGATGGTAGAACAGTCTCGTCGCAGCGTTTTCGCGAGCGCCTCGAGCGAGCCGTTCGGGCTCACGAGGGTGACGTCGATGTGGGGTCGCGTTCGTTCCATACTGGTCTGTCGCTCGTGGTATAACTAGATTGTACGTTCATCACTCGGCGACAGTCAAAACCCTATTGGCCCGTTCAGATTTCGCCGCCGGCCACCAGACCACCGAAACGCTCTTTGTCGGTTCGTCCGGAGAGTGAGTATGGCGTTCGCTCTCGAGTGGCGGTGGCGCGTGCGGTTCTCGAGAGCGGACAGTGCTGTCGTCGGTCGCATCGATTGAACCGGCCCCGGACTCCCCGGGCGCGGCAGTCGGTGGCGCTCCCTTCGCTCCTCGCTTCTGGCGGCTTCCAGCCGTCGTGATTTCGCTTCCGATAGCACTGCAGTTCCGTTTCAGTTCCGAGATGACACCGACACCATCACCACCCACCGACGACTCGACGAATAGCCAGTCAGCAACCGACGAATCGACGCAAAGCCAGTCACCGGCCGACGGCGACGAAACCGGCGCCCCCACCGGCACCGGAAGCGGAACCGAAGCCAGACCCGACGGCGCCCTCGTCACCCCCTACGCCGTCCGCGGCGAGGTCGACTACGACCGCCTGCTCGAGCAATTCGGCGCCGACCCCCTCACCGACGCCCAGCGCGACCGCTTCCCCGATCACCCGACGATCCGTCGAGGAACGTTCTACGCCGGCCGTGACGTCGACGCCTTCCTCGAGGCCGCCGAGTCGGGCGACCCGCACGCCATCGTCACCGGTCGCGGCCCGTCGGGGCCGATGCACCTGGGTCACGTCCTCCCCTTTTACCTCGCGCGGACGATCCAGCGCGAGACCGGCGCCACGGTGTACCTGCCAGTCTCGGACGACGAGAAGTTCCTCGCGAAGGACCAGTCCTTTGCGTCCATCGGCGAGGCCACGCGCGAGAACCTGCGCGATCTACTGGCCGTCGGCTTCGATCCCGAACGGACTCGAATCGTGATCGACACGGCAGACGCGGACGTGATCTACCCGATTGCCGTTCGCCTGTCGAAACACCTCACCCCGGCGACCGTCGAGGCCGTCTACGGCGAGCAAGACACCGTCGGCCTGCAGTTCTACCCCGCCGTCCAGGCATCCCACCTCCTGCTCCCGCAACTCGTCTCGGGTCGCCAGCCGGCGCTCGTTCCTATCGCCGTCGACCAGGATCCTCACGTCCGCGTCTGCCGGGACGTCGCCGCCAGAGAGGCGCTGCCGGTCGAGAAGCCGGGCGCTCTGCTGGGGCGGTTCCTCCCCGGCCTCGAGGGGCCCGGAAAGATGAGTTCCTCGGGCGCGGCGCCGTCGATTGAGCTGACCGACCGTCCGGAAACCATCGCCGACACCATCCGCGAGCACGCCTACAGCGGCGGCCGCTCGAGCCTCGCAGCCCATCGCGAACACGGCGGCGATCCGACGGTCGACGTGGCCTTCCAGTACCTGCGCTACGGGTTCGAACCGGACGACGACCGCCTCACGAAGATTGCGGCCGACTACCGCGACGGGCGCCTCCTCAGCGGCGAACTCAAGGAACTCGCCGCCGACCGAATTTCGGAATTCCTGGCCGACCACCAGCGTCGCCGGGCGGCCCTCGGCGACCTCGAGGACGAACTCGCGCCATTTCGACTGACGGAAGAGGAGCGACTGACGGCGCTCGAGGCGGCGGGCGTTCCGCGGCTGGACTAACCTACTCCTCGAGCGAGCGACGCGAGACGCGGGCCGTCTGCATCGCGTCGCTGTTGTACGCCGCGCCGATCCCTCCGCGGGAGTCGATGGCGATCACGCCAGCGCTCGAGCCCGTCAGTTCGCCAAACTCCTCGATGGCGAGGTCCGTAGCTGCCTGCGCGTCGAGACCGCGCTCGACGTGGCGGGCGACGCGCCGTGAGAGGGTGACCCGGGCGATATCCTCGCCGGCACCCGTCGCGCTCACGCCGGCGGCGGGGCAGGCGTAAAAGCCCGAACCCACCTGCGGGACGTCGCCGACGCGGCCGGCGAGGGCGAGCCAGCGCCCGCCCGTGGAGGTGGCCGCCGCGATCCGCTCGCCGTCGAAGGCGACCGCGCCGACGGTGTCGTGATCCTTCGGGTCGTCCCGGCCGTCGGGGTCGGATTGCCCGTACTGGTCGCGAATCCACTCGAGCTGGGCTTTCGGGCCGCCCTCGGGCGCCTCGAGGTCGGCCCACTTCTCCCGGGTGCGTTCCGAGCGGAGATACACGCCCGTCTCGATTCCATACTCCGCGGCGAGCGCGACCGCGTGCTCGCCCGAGACGAATCCGTGGGGTGTCTCGTCCATGACCAGGCGGGCGACGCTGACGGCGTGCTCGACGCCGGGCATCGAGCAGGCCGCGCCCACGCGTCGGTCGTCGGTCATGATCCCCGCGTCCGTTCGGACGACGCCGTCGCTCTGGATGGCTCCGCCGACGCCTGCGTTGAACCGGGGCGAGGACTCGAGGACGTGAATCGCGCTCTCGACGGCGTCGACCGGCGTCTCACTCTCGGCGCCCGCGTTCGCGGCTGTCTCGAGGACAGTCTGCCTGGATTCGGGCGCTTCGGGAGCGGTTCCGGCGCCACCGTGGACGACGACCTGCAGCTGTGACCGTGAGGACATACTGTGAGGCGGTTTCGGAACCCAAATGATTCTTGCCATCCCGCCGGCGGTCCAGTGGCGACGAACCTCCAACCTGAGACAATCCCACACACTTAGGAGGGCACCGCTTGTACGGACCGGCGATGAGCCCGGTCGCGTTTCTGGTCCTCTTCTGTGCGACGATGACCGCCATTGCCGCCAGTCGTATCGACTGGACCGCCAGCGACGAGTTCGGCGAACCGGAGGGAACGGCCGGCGTCGTCCTCGGGTTTACGATCCTCGCCATCCGTTGGTTCGGCCTCGCGGAAGGATGGCTCTCCTCGAGGTGGCTCTCGCTCGCGCTCGCGCTCCTCGGGGCGGTCGCCGTCGTCCTTGGGCTGGTCGTACTGGCCGGCGACTCGAACGCGGACGACGCCCAGGACGCGAACGCGCTCGAGAAGTGAGCGCTAGCCAGCCCAAATGGGAGGTCTTTTACCCCCGAGCAAACCACCTACGAACGATCATGAGCTACGAGCAAGTCGAGGTCCCCGAGGACGGGGAGAAAATTACGCTCGCCGACGAGGAGACCGGCGAACTCGACGTACCGGCAAACCCGATTATCCCGATTATTCACGGCGACGGCATCGGCACCGACGTCGGCCCCGCCGCCCAGAAAGTACTCGACGCCGCCGCGGAAGCGACCGGCCGATCGATCTCCTGGATGCGCGTCTACGCCGGCGAGAGCGCCCGCGAGCGCTACGACGAGAACCTCCCCGAGGACACCGTCAGCGCGATCCGCGAACACCGCGTCGCGATCAAGGGCCCGCTGACAACGCCCGTCGGGGCCGGCTTCCGCTCGCTCAACGTCGCCCTGCGCCAGACGCTCGACATGTACGCGAACGTCCGTCCGACCTACCACATCGACGGCGTCCCCTCGCCCGTCAAAGAACCCGAGAAGATGGACATGATCACCTTCCGGGAGAACACCGAGGACGTCTACGCTGGCGTCGAGTGGGAAGCCGGCACCGACGAAGTCGAGCAGGTTCGCACGTTCCTCGAGGAGGACATGGAGATTGCGGACGTCATCCACGACGGCCCGGTCGGCATCGGCGTCAAGCCCATTTCGGAGTTCGGTTCTAAGCGTCTGATTCGTGAAGCAATCGACTACGCCATCGCCAACGAGCGCGACTCGGTCACCCTGGTCCACAAGGGCAACATCATGAAGTTCACCGAGGGCGCCTTCCGCGACTGGGGCTACGAACTCGTCGAGGAGGAATACGGCGACGACGTCATCACCGAGGACGAACTCTGGGACGAACACGACGGCGACCAGCCCGAGGGCACCGTGGTCGTCAAAGACCGCATCGCCGACAACATGCTCCAGCAGCTGCTGACCCGCACCGACGAGTACTCGGTCATCGCCACGATGAACCTCAACGGCGACTACATGTCCGACGCCGCGGGCGCCCAGATCGGCGGCCTCGGCATCGCCCCCGGCGCCAACTTCGGCCACGGCCGCTGTCTCGCCGAACCCGTCCACGGCTCCGCGCCGAAGTACGCCGGTGAGGACAAGGTCAACCCGACCGCGATGATCCTCTCGGGCCGCGAGATGCTCGACTACCTCGGCTGGAAGGACGCCGCCGACCTCGTGCGCGACGCCGTCGAGGAGACCATCTCCTCCGGAACCGTGACCTACGACCTCCACCGCCAGATCGACGGTGGCACCAAGGTCGCCACGAGCGAGTTCGCCGACGCCGTCATCGAGAATATCGAGAAACTCGCGTAGGCCCGTTTCTCGAACTCTGGCGGCTTTGCCGCCAGAACGTCGAAAAACTGTCGTAGACACCCTCTCGAGCGCGGAACCCGGCTCTATCTATCGGTTTTTATAGTCGAACTCCGCAGGTACGGATTTCGAAGGGATCGCTCGAGTCGCCGCTCACCCGCTCTCGATCCGGCCCAGCGAGTCCCCGCGGCGGAACTCCTCGTTCTCGCCGACGCTGATCTCCGCGAGCGTTCCCGCAGCGGGTGACGACACGTCGATACTGACCTTCTCGATCTGGATTTCACAGAGGGTGTCTCCCTCCTCGACGGACGCGCCCTCGCGGACGAACCACGTCGCGACGACGGCCTCGTCCACGTCTTCGGCGTCGTCCGGCCAGAACGACTCGGAGTCGATCTCGGCGGTCATTCTCGAACCGACTCGACGGCCGCGACGATGTCGTCCGCGCTCGGCTGGAACTCCTCCTCGAGCGGGCGCGCGTACGGCACTGGCGTGTCCGGCGCGGTTACCCGTTCGACCGCCTCGAGGTCCTCGAGCGCGCCTTCGGTCGCCCTGGCGATCAACTCGCCGCTGACACCGTAGGAGCGGTAGTCCTCGTCGACGACGACCAGCCGTCCCGTCTTTCGGACGGACTCGAGGACAGTTTCGGTATCGAGGGGAACGAGCGTCCGGAGGTCGATCACCTCGGCTTCAATGCCGTCGTCGGCGAGGTCTCCGGCGGCCTCGAGGGCCCGGTGGACGTGCAGGCCGAGGGTGACGATGGTGGCGTCGTCGCCCTTGCGCTTGACGTCGGCTTCCCCGAACGGAATCTCGTAGGGCTCCTCGGGAACACCGGTCCTCGGCCCCTCGGGGGCGGGCATCCAGGCCAGGCCCATCAACCGCTTGTGGAACAGGTAGATCACGGGGTCGTCGTCGCGAATCGCGGCGTGCATGAGCCCCTTCGCATCGTAGGCGGTCGACGGCACGACGACTTTCATCCCCGGAAGGTGCGCGAAGGTGCCGTACAGCGTCTGAGAGTGCTGGGCGGCGTCGTTGTAGGTCCCGCCGACGGCCGTCATGAGGACCATCGGCGCCGACACCGAGCCCCCGGACATGTAGGCCGTCTTCGCCATGTTGTTGTAGATCTGGTCCATCGCGACGCCGAAGAAGTCGGCGAACATCAGTTCGACGATGGGGCGCATCCCCTGCATGGCCGCGCCGAGGCCCGCGCCGATGAACCCCGTCTCGGAGATCGGGACGTCCATGATTCGGTCGTGTCCGAACTCCTCGAGGAGCCCCTGGGTCGAGTCGAAGATGCCGCCGTAGTCGGCGACGTCCTCACCCATAACAAAGACGTCCTCGCTCTCGTTCATCTCGTGGGCGATGGCCTCGACCATCGCTCGGCTCATCGTCAGTTCGCGCTCGGCCGCGTCAGGGTCGGGCGCCTCGGCTTGCGCCATCACCGCTCACCTCCGTCGGTCGCGGCGAGTTCCCGCTCCGGGCGCTCGGGCCAGCCCTCGAGGTCGTCCGTGAAGACGTCCTCGTAGGTCTCCTCGGGGTCGGGCTTTGGCTGCTCTTTTGCCCACTCGATCGCCTCCTCGACCCGGTCGTGGGCACGCTCACGAATCTCCTCGAGGTCGTCGTCCTCGACGCCGTGCTCGCGGAGTCGGTCCGCGAGCCGTTCGATCGAGTCGCGCTCTTGTGCTGCCTCCACGTCCGCGTCGGATCGGTAGGCCTCGGGGTCGCCCATGAAGTGGCCCATCCGGCGGTGGACCTGCACCTCGAGGAGCGTCGGCCCGTTGCCGTCTCGCGCACGACCGACCGCCGTCTCCGCGGCCTCGTAGACGGCGACGGCGTCGTCGCTATCGATGCGTTCGCCACGGACGTCGAAGCCTCCGGCCCGCCTCGAGCCGTCCTCGACGTCGGTGACACGCGCTTTGGGCATGCTGATCGCCCAGTCGTTGTCCTCGATGACGAACACGACCGGGAGGTCCTGGACGGCTGCGAGGTTGAGCGACTCCAGGAAGCCGCCCTGGCTGATCGCGCCCTCGCCGAGGAAGGCAACGGCCACGTCGTCGGTGTTGCGCTTTTTCGATGCGAGGGCGGCCCCGACCGCCGGCGGACAGCCCTGGGCGATGATGCCGCTACAGGCGAAGTTCACGTCGGGGTCGTACAGGTGCATGTGTCCGCCTTTTCCCTTCGACAGCCCCGTCTCCCGACCGAAAATCTCGGCGGTCATGCGCTTCAGGTCGACGCCTTTCGAGATCGCCACGTGGTGGGGTCTGTGCGGAGCCGTCACCGTGTCTGTGTCCCGGAGGTGGGCACAGACGCCCGCAGCCGACGCCTCCTGACCCGCCGCGAGGTGTAGTTCGCCTGGAATCGGCCCCGCGGAGATGTCGAAGGCAGGTTGTTTCCCCTCGAGGTACTCCTCCTGTAAGCGTTCCTCGTAGTATCTCGCAGTTACCATCTCCTCGTACATCTGCCGGAGCGTGGGTGTTCCTGGCATGCTCAGGTGACACACACCACGGGCAAGCGCTTAAACGTAGAGAGACGCCCGTGAAGTGAACAGTCCGGAAGACGGATACTCCATCTAGGGGTACTCGAGCGAAAATCGTCGTGCGAGTGATTCCAGATCGCTCGAGTGTGACGCTAGGGGCCGGCTGGTTCGTCTGGCTCGTGCGACTCGGCTGATTCGTCCGAACCGTACGTCTCGAGCGATTCCCACTCCAGGCGAAGCAGTTCGCGAATGCCGTGTTCGAGAATCGCCTCGCCCATCCCGCTCGCTCGGTAATAGGAGTGGAGGCCACGGCTGTCGGGCGTCTTCCGCTTCCGGTTCTCGACCAGTCCTACGTCGACCAGTTCGTCGAGGTGGTAGTGCAAGGTGTTCCCGCGCAAGTCGAGGGCCTCCCGGAGTTCGGTCGCGCTCATAGCACCGCCCTCGACGAGGGTGTTGAGGATTCGAAATCGGTACTCGTTCCCGATCGCCCGCTGCATCTCGAGGTACGCCTCGAGCGGGAGGACGCTGTGTTCGGGAAGGAGCCCCTCGTCGTCCGAATGTCCGACGTCGCCGCGGGGTGCGCCTGCCATTACCGGAACGTAGTCTCGCCACCGTCTTAACAGTTCTCGAGTCGAGAGATGCTGATAACGCGTATATTTAAATAGTGTCCGTTCGTCGGTCGGTTCGATGCGCGATCGCCTCCGCAACGCTCTCGATCCGGTTCCCCGCGAACGCTTTCTCGTCTATCTGATGGGACCGTACAAGTCGATCGATTCCGGTTCCGAAGCCGACGGCGACGGTGACGGCGACGACGAACTCTTCGACCTGCTCGTCACGCTTCGCGATCGGCTCCGGACCGAGTCCGGCGTGAACGCGTTTCTGGCTGTCGACCCGGAGATCCCGCTCGAGGAGGTCGACGCGGCGACCCAGAGCATCGCGTTCGCCCGGGCGAGCAACGCCGTCGTCTTCGTCCTCCCGTTCTCCGGGGAGAACCTCGGAGTCGGTATCGAGGTCGGGTCGGTGCTCGAGGACATTTACCAGTCGGACGACCCGGAGCGAGCGGAGCGAACGCTGGTCGTCCACGAGACGGGCGTCCGGAGCGCTATGCTCGGTGGGGTCACCCGTCGCTGGGACGCGACGGTCTACGACTACGAGGACGCGGACGAACTCGTCTTCCGGACGAAGGAGTTCGTCGGAAACGTCATCGCCCGGGAAGCGACCGGGTCGCTGTCGAGTCTCGAGTGACGATCGTCGACGCTCGCGACGGCGTGGGCTCTCCGCCGGTAGGGAGGCGACGTTCGCATGGCGGGACGAGAGCGGCCCAATCACGACTCGAGCGATGGCTGAGCCGCTACTCCTGCCAGGTCGGATTCTCACGGGGTGGGTCGAAGATGTCCACGCCGCGAACCGTCTCCTCGCCGCGGTTCTCGGCGGCGTGGGGCTGATCCCCGGGAATGCCGTAGGCGTCGCCCGGCCCGCAGACGACCTCCTCGCCGTCGGTCAGGAACGTCAACTCGCCCTCGTAGATGAACCCCGTCTGCTCGTGGGGGTGGCTGTGCTCCTCGACGGCCGCACCGGGCTCGATTTCGAAGTGCTGGACGTTCATCGAGTCGGTCCCGGCCATGATCGCGAGGTGGACGCCATCGGCGGCTTCTGTCGTCTCGAGGTCGGACAGCGATACGTGATCCATGCGTCCGAATGGACGGCCACTACCGTAACGATTTGTGCCGCGGCAGTACGACCGATCGAACTATGGCAAAGGGCGGGCCTGAAACGGTATGTCTCCGATCGACGACGATCGAACCGGCCACCTCCACCACGTCGAGTTGTAGGCCTCCGACTTCGACGCGTCGCTCGAGTTCTGGTCGTGGCTGCTGGAGGAACTGGGCTACGAGTCGTACCAATCGTGGGACGACGGACGGTCGTGGCGGCTCGGACCCACCTACCTCGTACTGGTTGCTGTCGAAGAGCGGTTCCGAGAAGCAACCTACCACCGGTGCCATCCGGGGCTCAACCACCTCGCGTTTCACGCCGAATCCCGCGAACATGTCGACGATCTCACCCGCCGCTTTCGCGACCGAGACGTCCCCGTCCTGTACGAGGACGGCCATCCGTTCGCCGGCGGACCGGATCACTACGCCGTCTACGTCGAGGATCCCGAACGAATCAAAGTCGAAATCGTCGCCCCCGGAAACTGATCGCATCCGAAACCTACACACGAGACGACGGCCAATAGCGGGACATGTACGCCGTCGTCGGGTGCAGCGAGTGTTCGAACCTCTGGTTGCTCGAGGGGCGCTCCGAGACCACGAAGTGTCCCCGCTGTGGCTCTCGTAAGCCCTACGAGCGCCGCAAGAAGTTCGTCGAGACCGACGACCCCGACCACGCCCGCGAGGTGCGCGCCTCGATGCTCGCCAACCGGCAGGGCCAGGGCGAGGCCTTCGCCCGCGTCGACTCCTTCGCCGACCTCGAGAGCCGAGTCGCAGACGGCGTCGTCAGCGACGAGGACTACCTCGAGGAGTCGGGTCTCGATGTCGAGGAGGTCGCCGCCGCGGGCGAACGCGACCCGCGCCAGCCAACGAGAAGCGGGAGCAAGAAGGAGGTCGTCGAGCAGGCGTTGGCGGACCTCGAGGAGCCGACCGAAGACGAGGTGATCGCCTACGCGGGCGACCGGGGGGTCGATGCAGGATACGTCCGGAAGGCCCTCGAGAAACTCGTTCGGGCCGGCGAGGTCAGCGAGAGCCGCGGGCGATATCGATCGCTATGAGCGAGTCAATCGAGGTCCAGCGGACGATCATCGGGCTCGGACTCCTCCTGGCGGTGCTCGTGCTCGGGTACGGCGCGGTCGTCTCCGAAACGGTGCTCGGAATCGACGCGACGACGGCCGCGATGTGGGTCCTGGCTGGAACGTTCGCCGTCAGTTCGATCGTTCACGCCTGGATCGGCCAGTACGGCTTCGCGCTGGGCCACGCGGGTGGCGCCTTCGGCTGGGGAGCCGTCTTGCTCGGCTCGAGCGCCGCAGAGGTCGGCATCGGTCTGGTTTTGCTCGTCCTGTCTGGAGTCTACCTCGCTCTGATGGGGCGGCGCGGGGCGCGGACCGATGCGGCGTCGACCTAGCGCTCGGTCTCGCACGCCAATTCCTGCTCGACTACTCGCTCACCCTCGTACTCGACCTCGCGGACGGGCCTCAGAGGAGGCCGACCGCGGCACCGATCGACAACGCGAGGACGACGATCGTCAACATCAGTTCGACCAGTAGCAGGTACTGGTAGAAGCGATACCGCTGCAGCCGGAGGGATGGGAAGTCTCGAGTCATGGGGTGGAGCGCCCGCCGGTGCTCGCCGAACGGACGCACTCACAGCTACCGGACGACGCGAAAAGTATCGTCGCCTTGGCACCACAGTGAAAGTAAAAGTGGATTACCGCGGTTAAAACGCCGCGGAGATAGCTCGTCGCGCAGTCTATGGATAGATGTGGGGTCGGTGCTCGAGTCGACGACGAGTGAAAGTGGTTCAGGCTCGACCACGGTTCCAGTCGCGGTCACAGTTTCTGTTCCGGTCCCGATCCAGGTCCAGGTCCCGCCACCGTCCCCACTTCGGGCGCCACTCACGACTCCGTCTTGAGTTCCCACCCACGCTCGGTTCGCTGGACGACGCCCTCGTCGGCCAACCGCTCGAGTAACTCGGCGATAACCTCCCGCGGCGCGCCAACCTCGTGGCCGAGTTCGTCGATCCCTTTGGGTTCCTGGCGAACGCTCGAGAGTACGTCGGCGTGGATGCGACTGTCCTGGCCCACACCGACCTCCTCCGAGAGGCGGTCGAGCGTCTCGCTGAGTCGCCCCTGCACCCACCGCTGGGCGAGCGAGAGTTCGTTCTCCAGGTGCTCGAGGTCCTCGAGCGTCGAGAGGAGGCCGTCGAGGCCGTCCGACGACGCCCCGGAGACGTCGAGAGAGAGGTGCCGGCAAGTCGTGATGTCGAAGGAGTTGTTCTCGGGATAGGCGCTCTTGCTGGCGAAGCCGTACGGCGAGACGTTCACCTCGAGGCGGACGTTGCGAGCGATGTGGAAGTACTTCCGTCGCTGATCGTCGACGCGGCTCTCGACGAGGCCGGCCTCCTCGAGTTTTCTGAGGTGGTCGATGACGGCCTTCGGACTGACGCCGAGGTACTCGGAGATCTCGGTCACGTAGCAGGGTTTTCGCGAGAGGAGTCGCAGAATCCGTCGCCGGTTCTCGTTCCCGAGCAGATCCAGCAACGCAGCAGAGTCCATCTATCCGGTGTTGGCGATGGGTACTGAAAAGCGTGTCTCTCGTTTTGCAGCGTTTTCGAGCCTTTTCGAGCGTTTCGAAGTGAGGCCCGAGAGCGAATTCACTCGAGCGACGGAAATTCGAAACAGAGAGTGGTGTTCGACCTGGAGTCGCGACGAGCCGGTCGATCAGTCGTCGGTGGTGTTGGCGTCCTGGTCCTCATCAGAGTCGTCGGTCGTCGATTCTTCGTCAGAGTCGTCGGTCGTCACGTCCTCGCCGGAGTCGTCGGTCGTCACGTCCTCATCGGACGCCGATTCCTCGTCGTCGGCGCGTTTGTCGGGCGTATCGGGCGGCGACTCGTCACCGGAACCGGCGCCTGGATCATCTGGGGCACCGGTACCCTGTCCTTTCTCCTCGCCGTTACCCTGTTCCCTCTCCTCGCCGTTGCCTTCGTTCTGGTTCCCATCTGGCCCAGCTCCCTGACCGGCATCACTCCCCTTCTCCTGACCGTTTCCCGGCGAACCGTTCTGTCCGCCAGCGTGGTCGGGCGGTCCCCGAGGCGGGTCGATACCGGCGATCTGCTTCGCTCGCTCGGCGACTTCGGGACCAGCCAATTCGGACGCGTTCGCTCGCAACGTCTGAATAGCCGTCGTATTGACGCCGGCGTCCGCCGCTCGGCGTTCGGTGCGGTTGATCGAGTCGTCGACACTCGCGAGTTCGACGGTCAGGCGCGCCATTCGAACGTTGTACTCGCCCGGATGGAGTTCGCCTTTCTGCTCCTGGAGGGTCCGATACTCCTCCTTCAACTCGGCGATCGTCGAGTTATGCTCCTCGGTTCGTTCGGCGATCAGTGCGGCGCGTCGCTCCTCGCTGGCGTTCTGGAAGGCTGCCTCGAACATACCATCGTCAACGGCGTGAGTGGTACTCACCGAACTGGTTTGCATGAACGTCGACACTTCCTCCCCCATCGTCGAGCTATTCTCGGCCGTGGTCGACTCGCCCTCGCTGGCGAGCGACACGAGCCCCCCGGTGGCGGCCACGGCTGGGGCGACGAGGAGGCCGACGACGGCCACAGCGACGAGACACACCACGGTACGGGTCGCAGTCATTACTCGAGGCTTCCCCAAACACGACTAAAAAGACGGAGTTTCGTTCGGACCGTTTTTGCGTTCACCAGAATCGTTCGAACCGTTTCGAGCGTTCAAATCGCCCGTGGGCGCCGTCGTCTGCCGACTGGAAATTCGGACGTCGTTACCAGACCAGTCGCCTGTGTTCGCGTGCTCGAGCGGCGTTGGACCCGTTCGGAAGGACACTGAAAGCGCTCACTGATAAGGTATTCGCACAATAGTTATACGACATCGTGCCATGGTACCAGGTAGCATGTTCGAAATCTTCTCTCGAAGCTACTACCTCGGTCGGCTCTACGTGACGCCTGCGAGCGGCGATCAGGCCATCATGGAACGAACACAACACGAACGGATCAACGAGGCCGTCTACACGACCGGCGAGGGAGTCGAACCGCTCGACGCCCCGCTCGTGATGAAACTCGAGTCGGGCCACTTCGCCGTCCACGGTGACGACTCGGTCCCGGCGAACACTCTCGCCGTTCCCGAGTCGATGCTCGAAGGATCTCAGATTCGGAACCCGCCGAGTCTCCGAGAGGTGTTCCTGGCGCGACGCGATCGGGCCGAACAGTTGCTCGGACTCGGCCTGGGCGACTACCAGGAGAGCTACCCGTCGATGGGCAAGGGCGTCGATGGCGCCGACGGCACCGACGGCACCGATGGGTCCGATACTGGACGCGGACCGGGTCCGGGGCACGGGTCGGGACCAGGAACCGGGACCTAGAAGTAACCTCCGTTCGCCTATCCGGTCGATGATCGACGAGTTGCTCGGGCGGGCGACGCTCAAGGACCGCATCGCCGACCTCAAGGAGGAAAACGAGCGGCTGCGTCGACGGTACGAGGCCGAGTCCGATCGCCGGTCGAAGGCCGTCACGGCACGGCAGACGGCCGAGCGCGAGCAAAATCAGCTCGAGGATCGGATCGCCCAACTCGAGGGTGAACTCGAGCGGCTTCGAGTCGACCAGGCGGACGCGGACGGCGGCGACGGAATCGACCCACGACGACGAGATCGCATCCGCGGAGCGGAATTGTCGTCGGTCCTCGAACGCCTCGGGTCGTTTCGAACGGGACCGGAAGGGGCGTTGACGGCAGTGGTGCCGACAGACGACGGTCTCGATTCCGCGCCCGATGCCCTGACGGAGGTACTTGGCGAGCGGGTTGCCCTACTCGAAACGCTCGACCCCGCCGTCGTGTGCGTCGACGACGCCGAACTGATCGCGGTCGCCCTCTCGCCGCCCGTCGATCCCCGCGCCGCCGAACGCGACGCGAGACGCTCGAGCGACGGCGCCGCCGCTGGCTCGCACCTCGAGTGGGACGATCGATTCCGATTCGACCGCTCCTGGTTCCTGCCGCACGGGCGGTTCACGCTCGCGCTCGTTCGCGCGGACCTGTTCGCCCTCGGCGTCTACGACGGCGACGACCGCCTCGACTATCGCGGGTTCGAGAGCGACGTCAAGGGAAGCCACTCGAAGGGGGGCTTCTCGCAGGGACGCTTCGAACGCATCCGCGACGGCCAGATCGCCGACCACCTCGAGCGCTGTCGGAGCGAAATCGCCGACCGACGGGACGGCCCGCTGTTCCTCGTCGGCCAGGACGAGGTCGTCTCGCGGCTGGTCGAACACGGCCTCGAACCGACGGCGACGGCCACCGTCGACGCGACGGGGAAGCCGAAGGCGGCGCTCGAGGACGCGTTCCGGTCGTTCTTCACGACGGAACTGGTCGTTCTATAGCTATAACACATATAGTATAGGTTGCGGGGGTGAAAAACGAAATTACCGGGCGGGTAGAACGCTTTCGGGACGCGAAATCGGTAGCGGACTCGAGGTCGTCTCCCTCCCGGACCGAGCGGGCGCGGGTTCGGGTCGCCTCGAGAAGACGCGCGTCCGAGTCGTCTCGAGCGGGCGCGCATCCAAACCGTCAATCGAGTGGGCGCCTACCGACGCTGGCCGAGTCGCCGGTGACGACAGAATAAGGTGCCCCCTCGCCGTCTATCCGCGTATGCGCGTCGCTATCCTCGCTCACGAAAAGTTTCCCGACCACGCCAAAACGGCCCTCGGCGTGCTCCGCTACGCGGACTACGACGTCGTCGGCGTCCTCGATCGCGAGACGGCTGGCAGCCGCGTCGCCGACTTCGTCCCGGACGTCCAGGACGCCCCTATCGTCTCGAGCATGGCTGACCTCGAGGCCGAGAGCGTCGGCGCCTTGCTCATCGGCATCGCGCCAGTCGGCGGCGGGTTCGACCCCAGCTGGCGCGAGGACGTGCGGACGGCCCTCGAGTACGGCTGCGACCTCATCTCGGGGCTGCACTACTTCCTCGAGGACGACGAGGAGTTCGCCACGCTCGCCGACGAGTACGACGCCGACGTCTGGGACGTCAGGAAACCCCACGACGAGCTAACGGTCGCCGAAGGCGTCGCCAATACGGTCGACGCGGAAGTAATCTTGACCGTCGGCACCGACTGCTCGGTCGGCAAGATGACGGCGACGATGGAACTGGCCCGCGACGCCCGCGAGGCGGGCCACGACGCCGCCGTTATCCCCACAGGCCAGACGGGAATCATGATCGAGGGGTGGGGCAACCCCGTCGACCGGGTCGTCAGCGACTTTACGGCCGGATCGGTCGAAGAGATGATCCTCGAGAAGGGCGACGACCACGACTACCTGTTCGTCGAGGGACAGGGGAGCATCATCCACCCCGCCTACTCCGCCGTGACCTGTGGCATCCTCCACGGCGCGATGGCCGACAAACTGGTCCTCTGTCACGCAGCCGAACGGGAGATGCTCGCGTACGACTACGACGTGGCGGTCCCGTCCATGCAAACCTACGTCGATCTCTACGAGAGTCTCGCCGAGCCGGTCTATCCGACATCGGTCGTCGCCGGCGCGCTCAACACCTACGGGCTCGAGGCCGACGCCGCTCGGGAGGCCGTCGACGCCTTCGAGGCCGACCTGGGGAAACTCGCCACGGACGTCATCAGGTACGGCACCGAAGACCTGCTGGAGGTGTTGCTGTGAGCCTCGAGACCGGGTTCGAGCGCGTGACGATGCCACTCGAGTTCCCGTTTACGATCGCCCGCGGGACGCAGACGACCGCCGAGAACGTGATCGTCCGGATCGAGGACGAGGACGGAACCGTCGGTATCGGCGGGGCGGCGCCCTCGTCACACTACGGCGAGACGGCGGCAACGGTCGAGGCGGTCCTGCCCGACCTGCTGGCGGTCGTCGAGGACGTCGGCGATCCCCACCAGCTCGAGCGAATCGAGCGCCGGATGCGCCAGACGATCGAACGCAACCCCGCGGCCCGGTGTGCCGTCAGCATCGCCCTCCACGACCTCGTGACGAAGCGTCTCGACGTCCCGCTCTATCGCTACTGGGGACTCGATCCGGCCGAGACGGTCGAGAGTTCCTACACCATCGGCATCGACGACACCGAACGAATGCGCGAGAAAACCGAGACCGCCCTGGAGCGCGGCTTCGAGACGCTGAAGGTCAAACTCGGCACCGACCGCGACCTCGAGATCATCGAGGCGATCCGGGACGTCGCTCCCGACGTTCGCCTCTACGTCGACGCGAACGAGGCCTGGACGCCCCGCGAGGCGGTCTCGCGGATTGAGGCGCTGGCGAATTACGGCCTCGAGTTCGTCGAACAGCCCGTTTCGGCGGACGACCCCGAAGGCCTTCGGTACGTCTACGAACGAGCGGCGCTGCCGATCGCCGCCGACGAGTCCTGTCTCACCGCGAGCGACGTGCCCCAGATCGCCGAGCGGTGTGACGTGGCCAACCTGAAACTGATGAAGTGCGGGGGCCTTCGCGAGGCACGCCGGATCGTCCACGCTGCCCGCGCACACGGCCTCCAGGTGATGTGTGGCTGCATGACCGAATCAAACGCCTCGATCGCCGCGGCGTGTCACCTGGCGCCGCTACTCGACTACGCCGACCTCGACGGGTCGCTGTTGCTCGCGGACGACCCCTACGACGGCGTGTCGATGCCGGGCGGTCGCATCGACCTCGAGGATCTCGAACGACCCGGGACCGGCGTCGTTCGATCCTGAGATTCGATACCAGTGTCCTCCGTTCCCGGCGTCCGGGACCGGCGACGTTCTCGAACACAGTCGAAACGAACCGATAAATCGCGTTGTGTGTCAACAATCCACAAACTATTTATGCCAGCAGGTAGAAACAACGAGACCATGGCATTCGAGCGGCCTCGAACCGAAACACGGGTCGTCGAGCGGTGGAATCGAGTATTCGAGGCACTTTCGGCGGCGTCGAGGCGTCGGCTCGTGGCGTCGCTGCTCGAGGCTGGGCCAACCGAATTCGTGGCCCTTCCGGAGGCCGCCCAGTGTCCCGGGGATGAAGACGACCAGCGCGCCGTCACGATCCGGCTTTACCACCGGGACTTGCCGTTACTCGCCGACGGGAACTACGTCGACTGGAGCCGCGAGCCGTTCTGTGCGAGCCGCGGCGACAACTTCGACGAACTCGCGGCCGTAATCGAGGCGATCGAGGCGGCTGCTCCCACTTTCCCCGAGCAACTCGCCGGGGGCGGGGACGGGAACGGACAGGGGGACGGTGACCGACTCGAGTACGAACGCGCCCCAGTCGACCAGTAACGGTCTCACCGGGAGTCCGGTTCGGGTTCGGGTTCGGGTTCGGGTGCACGTCGATCCGGCGTCGATTCCGACTCGGACTCGAGAACCAGCGGTCCGATAGAGACCGTCCGCCGCGTGATCGTCGCCGTCCGAAGAATGTACGTCGTCAGCAACGCGAGCGGCACGAAGACCACGGCGAGGAGGCCGCTCACCACCCACGGAAGCGCTGGCAAGGCGATGACCGCCCCCGTCCGACCGGCGTACAGAAACCCGATCAACAACGCCGACGTGATCGCCGGAACCCCGGTCAGGATCGTGAGCTGTGAAAAGCGGGTCAGCTCTCGTTGAAGGTACGTCGTTTTGATGTGTTCGCGGGCGACCGTGAACAACTCGAGATCCGCAACGATCTGGTCGAGAGCCTCTCGAGCCGGTCGCGAGAGCGCTCCCTCGTGACGTTGCCCGAGTCGCTTGGCAGTGTAGAGGTGTCTCGAGACGTCGTACTTTACGGCGACCGACACCGCGTCGAACGTTTCGGTACCCGGCCCCGAGAGAATTTCCAGGGCGCGTTCCGTGCTCGATTCGACGGCTCGGACGTGTCGCCGAACGTCCTCCTGGGTATCGCCTTCGAGGGTGTCCGTCTCGTCCTCGAGGGCAGTCGCTCCCTCGTGAATGGACGCGAACAGTTCCTCGAGAATGCGAGCCGGCGACGCCGGGGCGACCGGATCACCGATCGTCTTCGCGACCTCGGACCTGAAAGATTCGACGCCCTCGAGTCTGTCCTCCGCCGCTCCGGCGGACGTAAACTCCTGTGAGAGGATCAGCTGGTTGATCGAGACGACGAGCGTGACCAGCGAGAACGTCCCGGCGACCATCCCGCTGGCCAGTCGGGTGATCGAGTTGGCATTGGCGAACGAGATGACGCCAAGCCAGTCCAGTCCCAGAAAGAACACGAACGTGCCGACCGAAATACACGCGGCGACGAGCAGCCGGTCGCCGTCCACGAGCACCCATCGCTGGAAGCGGTCGAAAACGTTCGGGCGTCGTCTCGAGGCCGATGCCTCGTCGGCTGTGCTCGTCTCGTCACCGACCATAGTCGGCGTTCACCGGCCACGAGCAAAAGCGTCGTCGTTGCAAACGGATGTCGTGATCGATCGACGGCTAAAGCCGTGGGCTTCCGCCTCGAGAGCTATGTGAGTGATCGATGCCCGCAAACGTGATCTCGGGGGACTGGCGGCACCCATCTGGGAATCGCCTCGAGCGCCAGTCGAGGTCGTCCTGAGGTCTACACCCGTTCAGGTGCATGCCACAGACTAAACCCGGTTGGCATCGACGTGAAACGTGCGATGGCGACTAGCGACCAGGACGGAGAGCGAACGAACTCGACGTCGGCGAGGAGCACGTATAGCACGGACAGTCCAGACGACGAGCGATCGCACGGCCAGCACCCGGACTGGCGGGACCCACCGACCGGAGGAAGGGAGGCGCCCGAATCCTTGACGACCCGCCGTGAGGCCCTCGCTGCCGTCGGATCGGTCGGCGGACTGGCGATCGCCGGGTGCCTCGGAACGGGAACGACCCCGTCCTACGGCGGGGCGGACGACGAGCAGGGAGCGGAGACGGAGCGCGTCCCCGTCGACGTGGACGGCGAGGGTCGAACGGCCGAGGAAATGACCGCCGCCGCGGCACTCGCCGACGACGGCCCCGCCGATGGCGTCTCGCCGCTCGACGCGATCACCCTCGTCGATCACGAGTTCGTCCTGGAAGACGGTTACCAGGGCTCGACCGTCCAGGGAACGCTCGAGAACGCGGGTAACGATCGGCTGGCACTCGTCGAGATCCGCGTCCGGGTCTACGACGACGCCGACAACCTGCTCGGCACCTACTTCAAGCACACGAGCGACCTCGATGCCGGCGACACGTGGGCGTTTACCGCGTACGTCCTCGTGTCACCAGCTGACATCGCGGCGTACGACATTGCCGCGCTCGGGACGCCCACCTGACGAGGGGAGCGGCCGTACGCTCTGTCGCCCGCCGCTTCGCTCTCGGTACGTTCCACGCCACCGCCGAGAACGCTTCCTCGCTCGCTACGCGAGCGTCTATTTACGACCCTCGCTCGAGGGTTGTGGCGCTCGCTCGAGGCGAACACGACGACTATGTAGCAGTACCGGCGCCCGGTCCCTCGACTCCGCAACCGCCGTTGGTATCCGGGCGAACTCGAAACAACTCGATCGGAGCCAGTCAACGCGACCAGGCAACTCGAGGAACGGCGCTCGCGATCAGTTCTCCTCTTCTTCTTTGAGTTCGGCCAGTTCCGATTCGACCTCGGCGTCGTTCACGTCGGCCTCGGCGTCGGCCTCAGTTTCGGTTTCGACCTCCGCCTCCAGGTCCGCTGTGTCCGCCTCGGATTCCGTCGCCTCCTCGCCGCCCATCTCGGCCTTGAGCGTCTCGAGTTCGGCGTCGACGCCGCTGTCGGTCGACAGGGACTCGAGTTCGCGGTCGATGCTGTCCTTGTCCGAGAGGACGTCCTCGAACGCGCCCGACTCGTGGAGTTCGTCCATCGCGGCGGCACGAGCCTCCATGTCCTCGGTCTTCTCCTCGGCGCGCTCGATCGCCCGGCCGACGTCCTCGAACTCCTCTCCCGTGGCGGTCATCGCCTCCGAGACCGTGGAACTCGCCTCGGCGGCCTCGTACCGGGCCTTCATCGTCTCCTTCTTCGTGCGGAACTCCTCGATGCGCCCCTGGAGTTCGTCTTTCTGCTCGATCAGCCGGTCCTGCTGGTTCTGCAGGTCCGAGACCTGGCGCTCGAGTTCCTCGATCTGGTTCATCTTGGCCTTCTTTTTCTCGAGGGCCTTCCGAGCGAGGTCCTCACGGCCCTGCTGGACCGCCGTTCGAGCCTGCCCGTTGTGTTTCTCGACGTTCTCCTCGAGGCGGCGTTTCTGCATCTCGAGGCGCTTTTTCTGCGTCGTCAGGTCGGCGATGCCGCGTTTGACCTGCTGGAGCTGGTCGCGCATCTGTTCGTAGGAGTAATCGAGCGTCTGCGTCGGATCCTCCGAGCGGTCGAGGATCGCGTTGAGCTTCGACCGGATGATGTACGACGTCCGAGAGAGGATACCCATACGTACTACGTGTCGCTCCCGACTCTTAAAAACTTCACATCGGTTACTCTTCGTGTGAATCTCGAGAGAGTCGCCAATTACGGCGCTCCGCTCGTCGTCGCGGACCGCAACGACCACGAGTCCGGAAGCGAAAGTGGACCTATGCCCACCGACGAATCCGACAGCCAGAGCACGGCCCCAACGGACGCCCAGCAGGCCTGCTTCGAGGCCGGCATCAAGTTCGGCTCGCTCTACCACCAGTTCGCCGGCACGCCCATCAGCCTCGAGAGCGCCGACAGCCTCGCGCGAGCGATGGAGGAAGCGATCGAGAACCAGCCCCACTGCACCGACGTGACCGTTGACGTGCAGAGGGACACCCTCGAGGCCGCGCTCGAGGAGGGAGCCGCCGAATACACGGAACTCACGGGTCGGTTCCTCGAGGTCGAAATCGACGTCGCCTACGAGGGCGTCGAAGTCGTCACCAGGATGGCAATGGAGGACGGCTACCCGTTGATGGCCCTCGAGTCGGTGCGTCGGTGAGTCTCGAGTCGGCGCATTTCGAGCGGATGGGCCTCGGCTCAATACGTTTCGAGCGGACGCACCTCGAGTCGATGAACAGATAACGCGTCCGATCGCTATAGACCCGTTAAATCCTGTGAACGGTCCCAAACGAGGAGAACGGTCGCGAACCCCGCGGACGATGGTCGGCGTTTTTTACCCACACCGTGGTCGCCATCGACTGCAGTCATGTATCCAGACGAATTCGGTCGTTCGACGCTCGACCCGCGAATGGTGCAGCGAGTGACGAAGCTGGGACTCGCCTCGGCCGCGGTGGTCGTCGTGCTGTGGGTAGCGACGCTGTTGCCAGGTGCGGGCTGGCTCGTCCCCGGGACCCCGCTCACCGTCGCCGCCCTCGTGAGCGCCATCGCGACGCTCGCCGTCGTCGGGCTCCTCCTGTTGCTCGCCCCGGCGCTGGCCGATCTCGTGAAGACGGGACTGCAGGACGCTCCCGAGGTCGCCGAGCGCGTCGCGTCCGTAACCCGGGTCGCGACCGTCCTCGCGGCCGTCCTCGTCGCCCATCGAGGACTGGCCGCGGCGGTCACGCCGCTGCTGGGTGGGTTCGGGTGGCTGTACGACGTGGTCTTCCTCCTCCTGGCGCTGCCGCTGCTCGTCGCCCTCGCGGTCGTCCTCTACGGTTCGTTCGAGCCGGCGGCCGACCTCTTCGCGACGAAACTGGTCGGTTCGCACGACGAGCGGTCGGGCCTCGAGTCATCGTAGCGTCTCGAGGCGGCTCAGTATCGGCGTCACGACGGCCGATCTGACGTGCCATACCGGCCAATCGCACGAGCCACCCCGGTCAACTGCACGTACCACCCGGCCGATCGCAGAGCCACCCCAACTAACCGCACGACCCACCCCGGGTATCGACGCCGGTGTCAACCGTTTCGAAACCGGGACGCCATTTTCCCTCGAGAGCCCTCGTTCACCGGATGTTCACTTTCACTTTCGGGCTATCTTTTAACCCCGGTGCCCGTGAAGTGGGCGCCATGAGCCAAGCCTCACTGGACGACGACGAACTGTTCGGGGAAGCCGCCTCCGAGATGCGCTCGGACGTCGAATCCTCCCTCGCGGACGCCTGGGACGCCCTCCCCGACGCCGAGGATATCTGGGAGACCGACGCCGAGAACGTCCTCGGCGTGCTCAACGGCCTCAAGTCCGCCCTCGACGTCGGCGACGCCGAGGACCACCTCCGCGACGCCAAGAAGTGGTACACGATGGGCGAACGCGCCGACGCGTTCGAGGATGCCGACGACCTCGAGGAAGAGATCGCCGACCTTGAGGAGGCCCTCGAGAACATCACCGACGCAGGCGATCAGGTCGGCGAACTCACGGCGACGATTCCGGCGCTTCGGGGAACGCTCGAGGATGCGGGGAGCGAGGAGGCTGACGACGAAGACGAGGACGAAGCAGAAGAAGACGACGAATAACCCGACACCAGTCCACGTCCGAAACCCGAACCTCGAAACTCGACAGCTACTACCGACGCTACCGTCGGTCGGGACCCGACACGTCCCGCTCCGCAACCGCCTCGAGCAATCGCTCGAGGGCCGCCGTGGCTAACTCGAGCAGTTCCGCGCCCAGTTTTTCGTCGCCCGCCGTCGGATCGCCGACGACCCCGTTCTCGGTGAACTCAGCCGAATCGACCGCCAGGTTCGCGTAACTAACCCATTCGCCCCAGCGCTCGGCGGCGCCAGCCTTCGCGTCCTCGAGTCGGTCCTCGCGGACGAGGTCGGGATAGCACTGGCGCAAGAGCGCCGTCTCCAGGGGCCCGCCGTGACCCATCTCGCTCGCGTGCTCGCCCACGGCCTCGAACCAGGTGAACGGGACCGCGTACGCGTCGTCGTGGCGGGTGATCGTCGCCGCGACCTCTCGCAGCGCGTCGACGTTCCCGCCGTGGCCGTTCACGATCACGACGCGGTCGAACCCGTGGTGGGCGAGGCTCGCGACGGACTCACGAACGTACGCCCGGAAGGTGTCGGGCGATACCCACATCGTCCCCGGGAAGTGGCGGTGCTCCTCGGCGACGCCGACCGGAATCGCCGGTGCCCGGATCACTTCCCGGTCGATTCGCTCGAGTGCAGCGTCTGCGACGGCTTCGGCAGTGAATACGTCCGTCCCGAGCGGCGCGTGGGGGCCGTGCTGTTCAGTGCTTCCGACCGGGAGGACGACAAGGTCGGTCTCGCAGTCGGCAACGTCGGTCCAGGTGGCCTCCTCGAGGTGCATGGTCGCCACGAGGAGCGGTCGGGCCTTGTAGCCACCGCAACGTACGCATCGCGCTCTCCCACCAGCCCTTCAACGAACCACGCGATGGCAGGGAAAACTGGTTTCCCGCACGGTGGTGGACAGTCACCCATGAGCGAAGATTCCCGCGAACTCGGCATCGAACTGGGGGCGCTCCAAGACGAACTCAAGGACCACGACTACCCCGTTTCACAGGACGAACTGCTCGAGAATCACGGAGACGTCGAACTCGAGATGGGCGAGGAGACTGCGACGCTCGAGGAACTCATCGAACCGCTGAACGAGGACGAGTACCAGTCCTACGAGGAGGTCGAACAGGCCGTCATGAACATGGTCGGCGACGAGGCGATCGGACGGAAAAATTACAGCGACCGGACGCCCCCGGCGCCCGGCGAGGAGCGACAGAAGGACAACCCCTCTGGTGAGGACGTCCAGTCCGAAGACGAATCCTTCTAACGCGACCGCTCAATCCCCGCCGCGACGCGCCTGCGTCCGTGCCGTCCGCTTCTGGGCACGCTCGATGAACTCCTGGGGGAGTTCGTCGATCTCTCCCGCCTGCACGCCCCAGAGGTGGGCGTACAGTCCGTCATTTTCGATCAACTCGTCGTGGGAACCCCGTTCGACGATTTCGCCGCCCTCGAGGACGACGATCTGGTCGGCGTCCTTGATCGTCGAGAGGCGGTGAGCGATGGCGAATGTCGTCCGCTCTTCCGTGAGGTGATCGATCGACCGCTGGATGAGCATCTCGGTCTCGGTGTCGACGTCGCTCGTCGCCTCGTCCAGGATGAGGATCTCGGGATCTTTGAGGATCGCTCGCGCGATACACAGCCGCTGGCGCTGCCCGCCGGAGAGTTTGACGCCACGCTCGCCGACCATCGTATCGTAGCCGTCGGGCAGGTTCTGGATGAAGTCGTGTGCCTCGGCAGCTTTCGCGGCCTCGACGATCTCCTCCTCGCTGGCGTCGAAGGTTCCGTAGGTGACGTTCTCCTCGACGGTCCCGTAGAAGAGGTACGACTGCTGGCCGACGTACCCCATCGACTGGCGTAAGCTGGGAAGGGAGACCTCGCGGATGTCCTGGCCGTCGATCCGGATGGCCCCGTCGTCGACGTCGTGGAGGCGCAACAGGAGTTTGAGGACGGTCGACTTCCCGGCCCCGGTCGGACCAACGAGAGCGATGGTCTCGCCGCCAGGGACGTCGAACGAGATGTCGTCCACGATGACCTCCTCATCGCCGTAGCTGAACGTCACGTCGTCGTACTCGACGCGGCCCTCGTCGATCTCGAGGTCGGGCGCGTGGACGTCGGTCTCGATGCGCCCCTGTTCGTCCATCAGCCCGAAGATGCGTTCGGCGGACGCCTCCGCGCGCTGGTACATGTTGATGATCTGTCCGAACTGGGCCATCGGCCAGACGAGCTGCTGGGTGAGCAGGATGAACGTCGCGAACTCGCCGACGCCGAGTTCTCCGGAGAAGGGGCCCGGCGCGCCGTTGAATACCCAGTAACCGCCCACGAGGAACGTCAGAACGAACCCGATACCCGAGATAATCTGGAGACCGGGGAAGAACTTGATCCGGATGGTAATCGCCCCCCAGTTCGTGTCGTAGTACTTCCGGGAGACGTCCTCGACGCGCCCAGATTCGTAGTTCTCGGTATTGTCGGCCTTGATCACCTGGATGCCCCCGAGGTTGTTCTCGAGGCGAGAGTTGACCTCCCCGACGCTCGAGCGCACCGCGGCGTACTTCGGCTGGATCTTCTTGACGAAGATGTACGTGAAGACGGCGATCAGGGGCACGGGGGCCATCGAGACGAGGGCCAGTTGCGGATTGATCGTCAGCAGCACCGCAGCGATTCCGAGGACCATCACCCCGAGCCGGAACGCCGAGTTGAGCCCGTCGTTGAGAAATCGCTCGAGCTGGTTGACGTCGTTCGAGAGAATGGACATCATCTCGCCGGTTTGCTTGTCGGCGAAGAACTCCATGTCGAGACGCTGCATCTTGTCGTAGGTGTCCGTTCGCACGTCGTGCTGGATGTCCTGTGCGAACGCGTTGAACCCCCAGTTGCGAAGCCAGTGAAACGCCGCGCCGATCGTAAACGAGAGCGCAATAATGACGACCGTCAGGGTGAACTGATCGGCCTGTTCGGTCGGCAACCACTCGCTCGGAACGAACCGTAGGTTGAAGGGGCGGTCCTGCAGAAATATCGCGTCGATCGCCAGTCCGAGCAAAATCGGTGGAATCAGATCGAGCAAACGGGCGAAAACGCTCGCGGTAATCCCGGACGTAACTGAGAACCAGTACGGCCGGCCATACTCGAACACCAGACGTTGCATGGGATTGTCGATCTTCTCCCGTTGTTCCTCGAACGGGTCGTCTTCATCCCAATCAGCACTACTCATTGCACTGGCTGAGTGGACGGTCAGCAATAAACGTTGCCTACGAATCGAAATATATCCCGGCCGCAACCAGTTAGCTCCGGAACGTGTTGCCGGAAGACAGCGTTCACGTTCGAGGCAATCCTTCGTTACCGCCGATTTTGCGTGTCGAAAACGCGAGCGCGTCAGTCCTCGAGGTCGATCTCGACCTCGTCACCGACCTCGAGATTCGACTCGTTGGCCGTTCCTCGTGGAACTTCGAGGACCCACTTCGCCTCGCCGGAGTACCGGAGGTCCTCGCCGTCCTCGCCGGCCTCTGGCGCTCGAGCGTGGTGAATTGCAGTGATCTCGCGGTCGGCCCCGATGAAGATGATGTCGATGTCGAAGTCCATCTCGCGCATGACGAAGGTGCGGTCGTCCTCGTCGCTGTAGACGAACAGCATTCCCGTGCTGTTCTCGAGGGAATCGTGTTCGCTGAGGCCGGTGTAGCGCTGTTCGTAGGTGTCGGCCACCTCGACGTCGACGGCGAGTTTGGTAGTCCCGTCCTCGTCCACGACGCGCACGTCGCCGCTGTCGTGTGTCCACGGCGCGGGGAGAATCGAGAGCTGGACGAGCCCGTAGCCGACCGCGAGCACGACGACCACGACGACGAGCGCAGACCAGACGCGCCTGTAGGACTGTCGCATTCGGATTCGTCTTCGACTCGAGAAAGTAAAGGTTATTCGCACGGGCCCGCTCTGGTCGGATACGGGCTCGTGGTCTAGCTGGTTATGACGCGGCCTTTACAAGGCCGAGGTCGGTGGTTCGAACCCGCCCGAGCCCACTACTCCTGCTGCTCACGGATTGTTCGCAGCAGGATTGTGACGGGAGGGCGGTTCGAACGAGAGAAGTCGCAGCGCTCGAGCGAACGCGAGAGCGACCGTCTTCGCGTTGTTCGAACCCGCTCGAGCCCATCTTAGCGACCACCAATACCGCGAGCCACAGAACGACCTTCGTGCGGCGGTACGAACGACACATCCCGTGAGAACGCACACCTCGAGCAACGGCAAAATCCAACACGTAAGCGATCTCCGTTACCGGCCGGGAGTCACTTGAGTAGAGGATGGACGTCGAGACCACGCACGAGAAAGCGACGAACGGATCGAAGCGACTCGAGTTCGATTCGTCTCCAGGCCCAGGAGAATCACCGAAGCGGCGCGAGAAAGAACGTCCTACTCCAGAACTCCCCTCGAGAGGCCGCTCTGGACGCCGGAACCACGCACAGTCAGGACTTGAGCCGCTGGCGAAGCGACCCGAGCAACCCGTCGCCACGTTCGACCTCGAGCGCGTCGTGGAGCCGCGAGTTCTCGGGTTCGTCCTTGATCACCACCCTGAGATACGGCTCGAGCTGTTCGAAGTTGTCGGCGAGGATGACCGTGTGGTTGTCCTCGTCGTGGTCAACCACACCGGCGTCGGCAAGTTTCGGGACGTGGCACTGAACCGACGAGACGTACACGCTCTTGTACTCGTTTTTCGCGACCTCGTCGGGGTGCACGTCGTGCTCCCAGCCAGCGACTTCTTCGGCCAGTTTCGATAACTCGATGGGCTCCGTGCGGCCGCGAAGCGCGTAGAGGAGGTATCGACGACGACGGTTGGCGAGCAACTCGAGAATCACGTCCGCTGTGAGCTGCTCGTCTGCCTCACTCGAGGGAAGCGCTTCCATACCATATCATAAGCGAGCGGCGCTGAAAAGGGTGTCTTGAATATCCGAAATTCCAACATACGCCGGCGTAATGGTCGACTATCGGGTTCGATGACTCTACCGACACTCGAGGGGTCGAACGCTCGAGCGGTGGGGTGACGAAATTGGCCGGTTCGGCCATCAGCGATCCGGTCGCTACACGAGCGACCGGAGTAACCGCAGCGGAAACGTGATGATCGCGATGACGAGGCTAATCGCTTCCCGGACGAACGAGCGAAGGGTGCCAAGCATTGCTATTGCGCGTACCACGGCCCTCGACCTACGAACGAGGGTTGTGTGTGCAAGGTGTTCAGGTCCCTCCGGCGTCCTCACGTCGTCGATTCTCAGAGGGGGCGAACGTCGACGATCCATTGCAATTGTCGCCGAATACGGGGATGACCACCAGCGCAGTGGCACCGATTTTGCCATCAGTTATCGCGATTCGTCGGCGGAGTCGGCATCGGCGGAGTCGGCGTCGGTGGTAATCGCATCTTGGAGCCGATCGATGTCCGTGACCTTCTCGAGGTCGCCCATGGTAACCGGGGTCGGGTCGCTGGCGGATTCACCAGTAGCGACGCCGCTCGTGAGGATGCTCCGGACGCCCTCCTCAATCGTCATGTCGATGTCCATAACGCGGCTTTTCGGGACGTGCGTCAGGAACCCGCCGGTGACCGGATTCGGCGCGAGTGGGATGAACAGCGTGACCATCTCGTCGTGGCCGGTCACGTTCGCGATCGTCTCCGGCGACGTGCTCGTCTCGAACCCAATCACGTAGATGTCGTCGTCGAAACACTGGACGAGTTTGATCTCCTGGAAGTTCTCCGCCTCGTTGTCGAGCATGACGTCGCCCATGCGACGAAAGCTCTTGTAGACGGTTCCGAACCCGGGAATAGCGGCGATTGCGAGGTCGACCATCTCGATGGCTCGCTCGCCGTAGCGGTGGCGGCCGATCGAGCCGACGACGATGACGATTCCCAGCAAGAGCGCGAGGGTGATTAGTTCCGTGAGAAAGCCGATGAGATAGGGGTAGAGCCCCATCTGGACGAGCGCACCGACGAGTTCCGTGCGCCGGAACCAGTCGATGATCCCGAACCACTGGAGGAGTTCGATGAACGGAACCAGCGCGTTGGTGATGAACTCGAGGACGATCTGCAAAACGTAGAGAGTGATGACGAGCGGAACGATGATCGCGATGCCAGTCATCAATACGTCGAGCGTTCCTTCGTAGAGGGACTTGCCGGCTTCTCTGGGAGAGGCCGGAGCCCCATCGGGCGAGTCTGGAATCGCCATTGCGTTTCGAAAGAATAGCTCGGTGAAAGATGTTGTCGTTCGTAACGGCTATCCAACTCCCTCCGCCGTCGCTCGAGCGGCATTCGAAATCCTTTTTTATATCATCGCCGGAGGTAGGAGTGAGCCGCCTTAGCTCAGACTGGGAGAGCACTCGACTGAAGATCGAGCTGTCCCCGGTTCAAATCCGGGAGGCGGCACTTTTGTGACGCACAAGACGGCGAGCGTAGCGAGCCGTCCGTACGGAGCAGAAGTGCGACCCGACTGGATTTGAACCCTGGAAGTCGCAGCGCTCGAGCGAAGCGAGAGCGACCGTCTTCCTTCGGTTCAAATCCGGGAGGCGGCATGGCTTTTTCACTCGTATCAGAAGCAATTCTCGCTCGAGCAGCCCCGAGTTCGGCAGTTCATGACACAATCCCGGCGCCGAGAACACGGCAAATGACCGCCCAACGGTTATCCCGCCGTGGACCAGAGACACCGACGTGAGTAGTGACTCGATCGCAAACGAGAGCGATACGTTCGAGATTGGCGATACGACCGTCCACCGCCTCGGGTTCGGAGCGATGCGTCTCTGCGGCGACGACATCATTGGCCCGCCGGCGGACGAGGAGGCCGCCCGCGACGTCGTCCAGCGCGCCGTCGACTGCGGCGTCGACTTCATCGATACGGCGGACTCTTACGGCCCCGGCGTCAGCGAGCGACTCGTCGGTGAGGTACTCGGCGACCGCGACGACGTACTCGTCGCGACCAAAGCGGGGCTGCTCCGCAACCGCGAGGGCGACTGGATCGCCCACGGTGATCCGGATTACGTTCGCAACCAGGTGCTCACGTCGCTCGATCGACTGAGGGCCGACGCCATCGACCTCTACCAGTTCCATCGACCGGACGACGACACGCCGTTCGAAGACTCCGTGGCGGCCTTCGCCGAACTCAAAGACGAGGGGCTCGTTCGCGAGGTCGGCCTCAGTAACATCTCCACGGAACAGCTCGACCAGGCCCGCGAACAGGTCGAGGTCGCCACCGTCCAGAACCGATACAACGTGAACGACCGCTCGTCGGCGGACGTCATCGAGGTCTGTGTCGAGAACGACATCGGGTTCATCCCGTGGGCGCCGATCGACGGCGACGACCTCGAGGCACACGGCGACCTCCTCGACGAAATCGCGGCCGAGCACGATGCCACGCGGCGCCATGTCGCACTGGCGTGGTTGCTCGAGCGGGCCGACGTCATCCTGCCGATTCCCGGCACGTCGGACCCGGATCACGTCGAGTCGAACGTCGCGGCCTCGCAGCTCTCGCTCGCGGACGACGAAATCCAGCGACTGACCGAGGTGGCCGGTTGAGGGCTCGAGGAGTTCTGGCGGAACGGCTGCTGGCGAGCGTCCGGCCACGACAGTGACTGGCGCGTCTCTGGATACCGAAATCCGCCATTGGGTGACGGGCCGTCGGTTGCCGAAGACGACGTCATCGAGGCCGGGGCGGGGTACGGGGCCGCCGGCCACTCCCTCGAATCGAACGCGCGCCAGCTGGTCGACACAGATGACGTCTCGAGTTCGGTCAGGTCTCTCGGGCCGGGGAGACGGACAGTTTCGATAATGGATCGTTTTGTGAGATGAAATCATCAGAGACACCGCGTAGAGCGGCTCTCTATTGGCGATACGGCCAGTTGATAGATCGGAAAACGAGCGGGAAGTAGTGAAATTCATGCCGTGCAACGGTATGTCGATTCCTTAATTCTCCGATAGTAAATACTCAAAATCTGATAGCAAGAGGTACGTCCTCACGATGTGGGGGACGATGCGGCTCGTATCGGCAAACAGGAACTCACAGACGAACCCTACGTTCAACACAACTCATGACTGACGAACCCAAGCAACGCCGAACGGTCCTGAAAGCGCTCGCGGCATCGGGTACGATTGCTGCCATCGGCGGCGTAACGAACGCACAGATCAACGGCGACGACGAGAACGAGACCGACGAAGATTACGACGAGGACGGCGAGACGATCGAGGACGGCGAAGAGGTCGACGAAGAGGAAAGCGATAGCGATAGCGACGATACTGGCGACGGCGACGAAGAAACGACTGACGACACGACAACTGGCGACGCGACACTGTCCGTCGACTCCTCGAAGCCGGGTGCGACGACGACGTACACGTTCCGCGTGACGGTCGGCGACGATACCGACGGGGATTCCCTGAACGACCTGGTCTGTGACCTGGAGGGAACCGGCGTCGGGTTGTTCAACGTCAACGACGCGAAGGTAGACGTCACACACAACGGCGATAGCGTCGTCGACGACCTGGACGAGATCGCCGCCGACGACAGCAAGACTGTCGCGCTCAACTTCGGCGGCAGCTACTCGCTCGAGGCGGGCGACCGGATCTGTGTCACGGTCGAGTGCGTCGTGAACCCCGACGAGGAGGGGACCTACGAGGCGTCTGTTATCGTGAACAGCCAGAGTGCGGCCGAGACGTACTCGGTGTCGGTTACGATCGGCGACGAGTGTCCTGACGACGACGAGGGAGATTCCGGTGGCGATAGCGACGACGGAGACGACGATGACAGCGACGATAGCGGTGACGACGACAGCGACGACGCCAACGAAGACTACGACGAGGACGGCGAGACGATCGAAGGCGGCGAAGAGGTAGACGAAGACGACGATGACGACGATAGCGATGACGACGACAACGACAGCGACTAATCCATTCTAGCTCGAGCGGACGATCGGACGGTAACCGAAGAACGCACGCCGTCGCCGCGACCGATGACGGAGGTGGCGAACCTGAAACCGCCGGAATCGAGCGGCGCATGGCTTTGCTCACCAGTTTTTTGACGAGCGTACGGAAGACGCTATCTGAACCCACCCACGGTTCGAAGACCGCTTGGTCTCCCAACGCTCGAGAATCCTCGCCCGGTAGGTGGAGTAGGTGCAAACTCCGTTCTGCGTCGAGAAAGAAAACGATCACCAAAGGTGGCTCTCGACACTCGGTTGAGGCGGACTACGTTCGACGCGCGATCACGCCGATAACCGCGCTTAATCGGCCCCGACGACGACTGTCTTGGCTGCGAGATCTCCAATACGCTGGTGGTCGCCCGTCGCGTACGCTGAAATCACGCCGACGACGTAAAGCACTGGAAGGACGTCGATTATTCGCAGAAGATTTCGCAGTACCGCCGCCGTCCACGTGCACCGCGTACCGTCTTTTCTGACGACGACGATGCCTCGAGCGCGCTTGCCGATCGTCTGTCCGAAGTACCCCTCGAACGAGGTTTGATAGAGCACCAGCACGACCGGTGCGCCGAACTGTAAGGAGACCAAGAGTCCACCAAAACCACCGAGTGGCCCGTCGAGAAATACCGTTCCGGCGACGTAGCCGAGGATTCCGACGATCACCGCGACGAGAATCCCATCGATGAGAAGCGCTTCGAACCGTCTGTCTAACACGCCGACCCGCTCGTTCATATCAGGTGATGGATATCTATCCATACTGTACCGATCCTACGTATATTATTTAAATATTATGGCAGCGCCCGGTTTCAAGAATGCAGACGGACCGGTACGGAGCGCCCGACCAGGGTCGCCCGGTTCCGAGAGATGGCGTTCGCACCAAGTTCACTCCCCGGCGGAATACGGTCGGTTCACATCGATAGCGCTGGGCCGTTCTGCTCAGTTCGTATTTTCAACGGGGTTACGTCGTTTCCACCGTCCTCTCGTTTCGTTCCACCGTTCACCCCTCGTCGCGAATCCTGCGAAAAGCGCTGAGAGGGACGGAGGGAAGACACTTATCGACGCTCGAGCGAAATGGGTACCATGGCAGAGCTACACGGCCAGCCCGGTCGCGTTCTCGCCGGGCTCGTTCTCCTCGCCCTCCTGGTCGGTTGTTTGCTCGTAGCGGGTACGACGTCCGACGAACTCCTGGAAAGTGAGTCACCAGACCAGATGGACGTGCGCCAGGACCGGGCGGCCTACGTCGGCGAGCAGGTCGTTATCGGCGGCTTCGTCGTCGAAACCGACCCGGTCGTCGTCGCGACGCTCGCCAGCGGTCACGGCCGCTTCACGCTCGTCGACGTCGACGACCGGGTCCTGGACGCCGACGAGCCGCTCGAGGTGAACGACCGCGTGAACGCGTTCGGACGCCTCGAGGACGAATCGACCCTCGTGGTCGAGCGGGCGGTGACGCGCAAATCGTCCGACAACGGTTACCTGTATAGCGTTTCGGTGGTGGGCGGGCTTTGGATCGTTGGCCGACTCGTTCGGCAGTGGCGTTTCGACCCGGCGGCGATCGCGTTCGTACCGCGAGGAAACTCGTCCGACGCGCAATCGTCGGACGGCCATCACGAGCACGAGCAAACCGCCCGACTCGTTGGGGACGACGGTGATCACCGTGGCTGATCTGCTCACGCACCTGCTGGTCGGGTACAGCATCGGAACGCTCCTCTCGTTTCGATACGAGCGGCTCCGTCCGGCACACGTCTCGCTCGTCATGGTCGGCGCCGCGAGCCCGGATCTGAACCGGATCGAACTGGTCGTTTCGGACGGGTTCGTCGCGCGCGTGTTCGGACTCCCGTTTTCGTGGGAGCCGTTGCACACCCTTGTCGGATCCGCGCTCGTGACCGGCCTTCTCGTCCTGCTAGTGACGCCGGAGCAGCGCAAATGGGCCGTCGCGCTGGTGGCCGTCGGCGTCGTTTCACACCACGTTCTCGACCTGCTGCTGATCACTCCGGCGGGTCAGTCCTACGCCGTCTTCTGGCCGATCCTCGAGTACCGGGTTCCGTCTGGGGATCTCTATCAGAGTACCGACCGGTGGCCGGCACTCACGTCCGGGTCGTGTGCTGCACTCCTGTGGGCGGTTCGTCGGCGCCGCGACAGTGCCGCTTCGGAGTCGGAGACGCCACCCGACTGAGGTGTCGGTACGCGCACGATTCGAGACGTGGTCGGCCGCCGTGAGAGGGGTCGGGCGTGGCTCGAGGCGACGAGAGCCGAGGAAACCGGCGGGGAGGCCGATTACGCGGCCGGGACGATCCGAAAGAGTCCACCGCCTTCGGATCCCGTCCCCAGCACGTATACCTCGCCGTCCTCGTCACGGCCGAACGAGAGCGCTCGCGTGAGTTTCTCCGCGTCGGCGATCTCGAGGGCGGCGGTCGGCCACAGTCCGTCGGCGTCAGTGTCGGCGTCGTCGGGGAGACCGGCGACGAACAACCGGCCCTCGGGGATGAAATCGCCGAAGACGTAGCGTCTGTCGAGTTCTGGCAGCGTCGACCCGCGGTAGACGTAGCCGCCAACAACCGAGACACCGCTGATCGGGTCGCCTTCGTGTGGTATTCGACGATGGGGTCGCGAAGCGGTTCGCCGCCCCGGACGTCATCCGGCGTTCGATCCGGGCAGTCGTCCGTTTTGTAGCAGTGGGTCCCCTCTTTGACGTTCCAGCCGTAGTTACCGCCCTTCTCGACGAGGTTCACCTCCTCGAACCGGTTCTGGCCGACGTCCGCGACGTAGAGGTCCTCCCCGTCGAACGACAGGCGCCAGGGGTTCCGGAATCCCCACGCGTAGTGCTCGTCGAGTCCATCTCGTCCGACGAGCGGGTTGTCTTCCGGGACGACGTAGCCCTGATCGCCCGTCCGGGTATCGACGTCGAGACGCAGAACGCTCCCCAGCAAGTTCTCGGTCACGTCCTGCCCATTCCCGCCGCCTGGACCGTCGTACCAGACATCCTCGGGGGATTCGCCGCTGTCACCGACCGAGACGTAGAGATACCCGTCGGGGCCGAACGCGAGGTCGCCGCCGTTGTGGAGGTCTCTCGGCTGCGGAATCTCGAGAATCGATCGTTCCGAGTCGCTCCGCGCTCGCGTCCCGTTCTCGGTCACCTCGAACGCGGCCAGGACGAACGTGTGGCTGTAGTCCTCGGGCATCCCCTCCCGGAGCGGCGCGCTGTACCGGACGAACAGCCGACGGTCGTCCGGGAAGTCCGGGTGTAGCGCAATCCCGAGCAACCCTTTCTCTCCCTCTGTCTCGACCGTGTCGCGGAGGTCGAGAAAGAGCTCGTCCTGCAAACCGCTCGGCCCGTGACGCAGAACGCGACCGTCGCGCTCGGCGATGTACCGCTGGTCGGTGCCGGAGACGAACGCGACGGCGAGCGGCGCGTCCAGTCCACCGACCGTCGTCTGGAGACCGAGCGCGTCCGGTAACTGGGCGGTCGCGTCGAGTGTCGTGCTCGATCCGGGCGATTCGGTAGCGGACGGTGATGCACATCCGGCGATTCCAGTCGCCGCACAGATGGCTGCACCCGTGAGGAATTCGCGTCTGGCAGTGAGGGGACCCATAGAACGTTCGTACGGTTTCGAGGGAGAAATACGCCTATTCGAGAGACGATGAACTAAATGGCCACTTGACTGTTAGCAAATCCGACTGATAGCGACTTCGATCAGATAAGTCGGCGCGAGACAGCCGGGCAATTTCGGTCGGTCCGATCATCGTTCCGTTTCCCGCCCCGAGCCCCCTGACTCGAGGCGGTCGGCGAGCCGATACGAGACATCGGTGAGATACACCCACCCCCAGGCAGCGACGAGGACGGCGCCGACGAGGTCGTAGAACAGGTCCCCGACCGTGTCGGTGATCCCGTGCTGGGCGAGGATCACCTCGTAGCCCGACCACCCGCCGACCAGGCCGAGGGCGAACTCCATGAGTTCCCAGACGACGCCGAACGCCAGGACGAAGATGAGGATGAAGACGAACAGCATCCGATTGGGCAGGTACACCGAGTCCGTGTGGAGGTCGATCGCTCGAACGACGGCGTAACCCGTGCCGGCGACGATAGACGCCGAGAGGGCGTGCGTCAGGCTGTCCCACTGCCCGAGAAGCCCGTAGAGCCCCGCCGATCCGAGCGCGTGGAGCAAGACCGCTCCCGTGATCCAGACCACGAGTTCCGGCTCGAGCGGCGTGCGGTAGTTTCGCTCGAGGATCGCCGGGAGGGTGGTGATCGCGAGGGCAATGCCCGCGTTGGCGATGGTCGTCACATCGCGCGCGAAGAGACCGTAGAGGAGAACGGCAACCAGGGCCGCCTGGAGGAGCCAGGCCACGCTCCTGACCGTCCGTTCGGGGACGTCGAATCGACCTCGAATCAGCGACGGCGTGCTGTCGGGTTCCTCGTCACGACCGGGGCTCGAGCGGTCGTCTGGCGCTCCAGAGGAGTCCCCATCGCCCGACAGCGGCGACGCCTGCACCGGGTATCGATTGAACAGGACGCCGGCGAGCAATCCGGCGACCGCGGCGTAGACGAAGTCCATCATCATCGCGTGGTTGGCCGCGTCCTCGGAGCGCCCGGTGAGAATGTACGACGTCTCGAGCATAACGTCGGAGAGCCAGAGCACGACGTTCCAGGTCGCGGCGACCGCGAGCGTCGTGAGGACGACCAGTGCAGTCGCGAACGTGTGAGTCATCCGAACGGCCGTGAATCGGTCGATTTCGGCGACGGCCACGAGCGCGACGGCGGCGACGGCGACGTACGTGGCGATCGACGTCAGAAACGTCTCCTCGAGAACCGTCGCGTCGACGACGGGAATCGCGACGAGTACCAGCAGTTCCCAGGACGGCATCGCGAACGGGTTCCGGCGCGCCGCGGCGGGCAGGAGGACGATCACGATTGCGAGTCCCGTGAAGACGAACCACCGGTACGACGACTCGAGGGCGTGAACGGTGGCGAGTACGGCGAGGAGGCCGACGACGAGCCAGCCGATCGCCGCGTTTCGACGAGAGGCCTCTGAGGGGTCGCCGGATCGATTCTCCTGCATAGCACTCCGTACGTGACCGACCGACAAAACGTCGCATCCGGAATAGTATGTGTGGTCGTCTGGCGACTCGGTACGCCTACGCTGTTTGTACCGGATCGGTTCGGTGTACCGACATCGCCGGGCGCGCTGGCGTCGTCGTTCCTCTGATTGCAGGAAGTGGGCGTACGACCGCTCGAGGGACACCGTCGGTGGATCGTCTCGATTGAAGTAAAATCCGAACGAGCCTCGAGCGGCACCCACCCTGGCGGAAGACGGCATCCTCGCAGCCACGTCTCGACGGGACACCTCGACATCTTCCGGAGTCAAAATTGTCACTGTAAGGGTCTCCTGCCATCCGTCTCGAGCCCCAATAGGGAGCATGAAGCTCGCACATGTCACGCTCTTCGAGGACTTCGGCACCCGTTCGGTCACGATTCACGGGCTCATGGTCGTCGCGTTCGTCAACACGGTCCTGGCTGGCCTGTTCCTCGAGGGACAGGTGGGGCTCGTTTCGTTCGTCGCGCTCCTCAACGTCACCGCCGGGTTGTGGGTCGCCCACTCGATTCACTCGCTCGGCAACGTCGCGGCCGGCGACGAGTACAACGGCGTCCTGAACGAGCTTTTCGAGGTCGGGGACAGTGACTCAGGCCAGGGATTCGACACCGGCCGATTCGGTCGGCTGCTCGGACTGATCGCGGTGGTGACGGCCGTCTCCTTGCTGACGTCGGCGCAGGCCCTCTCGGGAACGGTGCTCTCGATCGCCGTCGTCGCCCTCGGCGGGATCGCACTCGTGACCGCGATTATCGGCTTCCTCATCGCACTCGGGGCGTCCTACGACGGTGCCCAGCGGCAGACGGCCGCGAACGTGGAACGGTACGCGGAGACGACTGACGTCGACGGTGGACGAACCACCGACCAGTGAGACCCCCCGTGTCGCGTGGTCGGGTACCACAGATGCAGAGTTGAGACGAGAGTGCTCATGTTCCACGTCACGTTCCACGCATTGTTCTCGCCCGTGTACGGCGCTCGAGACAACCCCCTCGGTGAAATGCTCGTCGTCCGGCAAACACTCTTGTCGCCACCCCATCATTCGCGTTCGTATGGGCAACGAGCCGCCGACGTTCTGTCACTACTGCGGTGGAGAACTGACGCCAGTCGACCCGCCGACGGTCCATCGCTGTGCCGCCTGCGGGGAGCACGTCTTCTACAACCCCAGCCCCTGTTCGCGGGTCGCGGTCGTCGACGGTGAATCGATCCTGCTCGTGAAAGTCGACCTCCCGGAGCGCGACATGTGGGGGACGCCGGGTGGCATGGTCGAGGCGGACGAGGATCCGGACGAAGCGGGGGCTCGAGAACTGGCGGAGGAGACGACACTCACCGTCGATCCGAACGACCTCGTGTTGTTCGACGTTCGGACGTTCGCGAAGTTCGAGACGGTCCACAAGACGTACCTCGTCTACGCGGTCGACGTCGCGGACGTCCACGGAACGCCACGAGCCGACGACGAGGTGGCCGCCGCCCGGTTCTGGACGCCGGCCGAACTCGAGGCTGCTCGAGACGAACTCCTCACCAGCTGGCCGACCGAGTACCGGGACCTGCGGTGGTGGGTGGACAGTGCGCGGACGGCCCTGGACCGGGGCCGGAACCAGTCGTAGATGGACGGACGACGAGACAGGGTGGCGAGGGCGGACAGCGAGGCAAAGTGGGGAGACGGAACGGCGAAACTGGACGACTGACGATCAACCGTGCTGGGAACAAAACGTCCGTAGCTCCGCGAATGCCGCCTCGTACTCGTCGCGAAAGATGCAGTGGCCGGCGTCGGGAACGTGGACCAGTCGCCCGTTCGACAGCGCCGCGGCCGCCTCGAGGTCGCGTACTCGACGGGACGTCTCGGCGTCGGCCTTCAGCACCAGCGTCGGACAGGTGATCTCCGCGAACGTGTCCTCGAGGAGCGGGTACCCGGCACGGGCGATTTCGGCGCTGTGGGGGTCGAATTCGGCCCTGGCGACGGCAAGGCGCCGGGCGAGTGATTCGTCGCGGTCGTCGAACGCCGACATACGCTCCTCGAGGGACTGGGCCGCCCACTCGGCACACCGCTCCTCGACGACGGCGGCCCGTTCGTCCGGTCCGAGGTCGGGGTCGCCGTACATCCCGGCCGGGTCCTCCAGGGCGATGGCTCGCGCCAGGTCGGGGTGGGTTGCGGCCGCCCACGCGACGGTCGAGCCACCCATGGAGTGGCCGAGCAAGAGTGGGCGCTCGAGGCCGAGTTCGTCGACCAGGCCGCGAAGGTCGGCCACCCGGTCCTCGATCCCGTACCCGGTTTCGGGCGCGTCAGATCGGCCGTGACCGCGCGCGTCGTACGTGAGTACCTCGTAGCCATCGGCGGCGAGCCCCGCCGCGAGCCGTTCCCAGCAGCGGCCGGTGTCGTAGAAGCCGTGCGCCAGCACTATCGGCTCGCCCTCGCCGGTTCGATAGTACTGGAGGTCGACACCGTTCGTCCGAACAGTTCCCGTTGACCAGCCGTCGGGAAGCTCCATAGAAACCCCAATAGGTGGCAACGAGAAAAACGGTCCGACCGGCGGCACGCGAACAGGTGTCTCGACGCTATTGAAGGTCGGCCGTCCGATCGATACCGGGTCGAGATTCGTCCCAGTCGAACGGCCTCACCAAGGACCCTTCCGGGACCGAACGTCGGTTCCACGGGAAGAAGGGGTATCAGCGATCGATTTAGACGAAAAATCGATCCGAACTGGTCGCTCGAGATCGAGCGAGGTCGACATCACGGAGCAACGGTCGAGACAAAACCGGCCCAAATAGCCCTTTATTGCCCGAAAAGAGCAGTCAGAGATTTTAGTCACGTGTCGGTCGTCGAGACAGAAAGTGCCACGCCGAGGAACGTCACCTGGATTGAAGGGAAGCGTTTATTAGGTATGTGTTCCTTTGGTTCGTTTGCATCAACTGGACGCCGGAGAATACGCGCTGTACTCAAATCGCCACTTGATCGGGGATTTATGCCATCTACAGGCCGTTTTGGGTCGAGCGCTCCACACGAAATGAGGGGGTATGCGTACGACGAATGTCAGACGAGAAATCAGATACCACGAATTCGGGCCGTTCGGGCGATCGAGAGTTGCCGGCTGGCTTCATGGCAGACCTCGAGAGCGCCACCGAGGGCGAGGAGTCGAATCAGGGGCTGTTCGACGACCTGCTCAGCGGCGAACCGATTTTCGAGAACAAGGAAGTGCTGCGACCGTCGTACACGCCCCACGAACTGCCCCATCGAAGCGACCAGATCAACAAAATGGCGACGATTCTCGTCGCGGCCCTTCGGGGAGAGACCCCGTCGAACATTCTGATCTACGGCAAGACCGGGACCGGCAAGACCGCGAGCGCGAAGTTCGTCAGCAAGGAACTCGAGAGCACCTCCCAGAAGTACAGCGTCCCGTGTGACGTCGAGTACATCAACTGCGAAGTCACCGACACGCAGTACCGCGTGCTCGCCCAGCTCGCCAACAAGTTCATCGAGGAGAACGAGGCGCGAATCGACGAGCGAATCGAGGAACTGGAGTCGATTCGAGAGGCTCTCGAGGAGACGAACGATGACGGCGTCGACGTGACGGACGAAGACGACGTCGACTGGACGAACGAGAACTCGAGCGAGACGGGAGACGAAGCGTCACCAGCCCTCGAGGACGAACCGTTCGACTCCATCGAAGACGTGAACGAGGAGATCGACTCGCTCGAGGCCGACCGCGAGGAGTTCGAGGAGGTTCCGATGACCGGCTGGCCGACCGACCGCGTCTACAGTGTCTTCTTCGACGCCGTCGACTACTCCGAACGCGTCGTCGTCATCATGCTCGACGAGATCGACAAACTGGTCGAGAAGTCGGGCGACGACACGCTCTACAACCTCTCCCGGATGAACTCCGAACTCGTCAACTCGCGAGTGTCGATCATCGGCATCTCGAACGACCTGAAGTTCACGGACTTCCTCGACCCCCGCGTCAAGTCCAGTCTCGGGGAAGAGGAAATCGTCTTCCCGCCCTACGACGCCAACCAGCTTCGAGACATCCTCCAGCACCGCTCGGAGGTCGCGTTCAAGGGAGACGCCCTGTCGACGGACGTCATCCCGCTGTGTGCGGCCTTCGCCGCCCAGGAACACGGCGACGCCCGACGCGCGCTCGACTTGCTTCGGACCGCGGGCGAACTCGCCGAGCGCTCCCAGGCCGAAACCATCGTCGAGGAACACGTCCGCCAGGCCCAGGACAAGATCGAACTCGACCGCGTCGTCGAGGTCGTCCGCACCCTCCCGACCCAGAGCAAACTCGTCCTCTTCGCGATCATCTCCCTCGAGAAAAACGGCGTCCACAGCATCAACACCGGCGAGGTGTTCAACATTTACAAGCGCCTGTGCGACGAGATCGACGCCGACATCCTGACCCAGCGGCGGGTCACCGACCTCATCAGCGAACTCGACATGCTCGGCATCGTCAACGCTGTCGTCGTCTCGAAGGGGCGGTACGGCCGCACCAAAGAAATTAGCCTCTCGGTCCCGCTCGAGGAGACCGAGGCGGTCCTCATTTCGGACTCTCGACTCTCCGACATCGACGACGTCCAGCCGTTCGTGCAGGCGCGCTTCGAAAACTAGTACTGGCTCACGCTACTGTACCGGTTCTTGCCCTTCGATACGCGCCCAGCCGATCGCGTCGAGGACGATCACGTGGTCGCCGTGTCTGACGTAGACGCCGTTGTACTCGCCATCGCGCCCATCGTAGTACGGGAACGAACGGCGAATCGCGTCGACGATTTCCCAGGAGCCGTCGCGCTCGAGCGTGACGTGTTCCCACTCCTCGCGGGCGTCGTTACGGACCGCGCGACGAATCGCTCGCGAGACGCCGGGCAGGCGACGGAGTTGGCGGCTCGAGCTATCGACGACGGTCGCGTTTCGGGGAACGTTGTCGACGATTCGCGCTCCGACGTCGGCCTTCGACCGGGCTTCGGGGTCGCGTCTCCCGGCGGATCGAAGGAGATAGCCAGCGGCGGCCGCGGAGCCAACGAAGAGAAGCGACACGGCCACGTCCTTTCCTCTAATCATTATGAAGCTACCTAACAGTAACTGACTAAGTATCTTTCGGCAAGAACTCACGCGGTTGACATATTTAGAAGAAGCCGTATCAGGGATAGACGGCGGTAGACGGTGCTACAGGACGTAGACAGCGCCCGAGGTGATGACGCCACCGATGACGAGCAAGAGCAGACCGACGACCGCTCCAGCCCGGAACAGCGGAAGCGCGCGCTGGGCCGGCTCGCGGAGCTTCTTGCCGTTGAGTCCCGATTCGAGGCGCTTCGTACCCACCTCGACCAGCGCAGTGAGGAGCAGCCAGCAGACGACCATGAGCACGACGAGTCGCCCGTTCGGCGAGGAGAACAGGCTCGGTTTACCGACACCGTCGAACGAGTAACCGGTCCCAGCGAGGTGCCCGCCAGTGAGCAAGAGTGCGACCGTGCTCACGCGCGAGATCGTCGTGAGTCGGGTCGTGATTCCCTCGAGAGGCTTCGTCGTGTTGAACGCGCCGTCTCGAGCCAGCGGCAACACCACGAACGCGACGTAGAAGACGCTCCCGGCCCAGATTGCGGCGAACAGCAGGTGGGCGATCCGGGAGGTGATGTCCACGAGCATATTCGCTCGGTCGGCGACCGAGCGTATCAGCGTTGCGACTCGTCGGCGCCGCGGACAGTCACTCGATCCAATCCGGGACCCAGTCGACCAGTCGGCGTCTGCAGAGCGTGTACGCGAGGGAGACGACCACACTGGCGACGATTAGCCATCGAACCGGGCCCGAGAAGGCGACGAGCGCGGGAACGGCCAGCACCGTCGCGAGGAGGGCGTCCTCCGGTGCACCGTCGTACCGGATCAGCCGTCGCGGCCGAATCCACGTCCCTCGAGCGTGGTCATAGACGGCGCGGTCGCTCGGATTCTGCCAAGGGTCCATCTCCGGGCCCCCACCCAGGGCGTCGCTGGCGGCGTGGACCCAGGCGCTGACGATACTGGCAGCGATACCCGCCGTTATCGCGGAAGGCGCGACCGCCGCGAGTCCGACGGCCAAACCGGCGGCGAGGAATCCGAAGACGGGGAAGTGAAACGTCTTCCGGTGGGTCAACACGAGGTCGACGTCCGGGAGAAGGCCGCCGACGACTGCGCCGAGAGCGAGTGGCGTCGCGAGTTCAGGGACCGCGACGGCCGCAGGGGCCACGAGGGCGAGTCCAACGAAAACGTGGGTCGTGGCCATCATGCTCGGACGGAAGGAGTCGGTGCGTAAAAAGGGCGGCCACCGTTGCCCCGCTCGTTCGCCCGGAACGGAGACCATACGCTCACCTGACGTGAGAGTAGTGTGTCGATAATTATCACGGGGAAGAAAGTATCGCCAGAACATGAGCCTCATTGGAGACGGACAGTTCGTCGTTCGGGACTTTACGTTCGATGCGTACGAACGGCTGCTCCAGACCCTGAACGAACGGGGGTACGAGACGTACTCCGTAGCGTCGGTCCTCGAGACGGGGACGGTCCCCGAACGGTGCGCAATCGTTCGCCACGACGTCGACCGACGGCCAAGCATCGCCCGGTCGATGGCTCACCTCGAGTCCGAGTACGGCATCGAGGCGACCTACTACCTCCGCACGTCGACGTTCAGTCCCGAGTTCGCGCGTACCCTCGTCGACCTCGGCCACGAGGTCGGCTACCACTACGAGGACCTCGCACGGGCGAGGGGAAATCGGAAGCTCGCCTACGAGGCGTTCGAGCGGAACCTCGAGCAATTTCGCGCCCACGTCGACGTGACGACGGCGTGTTCTCACGGCAGTCCGCTCTCGCCCCACCTCAACACCGACATGTGGGACGAGGCGCGCCCGCCCGAGCAGTACGGACTCGTCGGGACCGCCTACGGCTCGATCGAAACGGACGACACGGATTCGCGGAAGCCGACGTACGTCTCGGATACCGGTCGCCACTGGGGTGTCGTCGACCCGACTATGGGCCGCATCGACACTACCGAGGATCTCATCGAGCTGCTCGAGTCGGGTGCCTGTCCACGGCTGTACGTCCTCGCACACCCGAGCCGGTGGGCGCGCTCGCGCGGCGAGTTCGTCGAGCGAGTGAGCTGGGACGTCGCCGCCGAGGCCGGAAAACGAGCCGTGGTGCCGCTCCACCGGGCACAGGGGCGCGTTCGCTCGGCCGCCGACGAAGTGGTTCGAGCGATGAGTCGGCCGGTGGCGATGTCGAGAAACGCGCTCGGAATGACGACCAGGAAACGGTGATTGGTGCCGAAGACGCTCTCAATCAGAGATTCTCGCCCTGGTAGCTCCCGTCGTAGGTCTCGTCGTGGTCGGCCTGTGCGAAGACGAGCTGGGCGATCCGCGCCCCGCGCTCGAGTTCGACGTCGTGGTGAACCTGCAACAGCCCCTCGCCGCGACCCTCGTAGCCCGCGTCCCAGACGGCCGTGTTGAGCATACACGAGTTTCGCATGAGCGACGAACGCGGGTAGACGAACCCGACGTGTCCCTCCGGGATCCGAATTCGCTCACCATATCGGACGATGTAGGAACCGACCGGCAGGTAGTACTTGTCGGGGTCCTTGCGCTCGAGTTCCTCGAGCGGGCGGGCGACCCGATCACCGATCTCCTTGTCGTCACGGGTGATCCGGCCCGGCTCGAGCTGGTCGAAGACGACGTCGACGGTGAGGTCGACGCCGTTGGGCTGTACCTGTTCGTCGATCGCCGGCGAGACGTGCTCGGCGACGAACGCGCCAGAACGGAACATAGTATCGAAGAGGCGGTGGCGGTGAGAAAAACGTGTCGCGTCGCGATGGCCGGTCGCTCGGCTCCCATCGGCGTTCGAGCCGACTAGACACCAACGGGCCATCTCGCCTCGAGGCGTCGGCGGACGACGCACCCCTCGAGTCCGACTACGAGTGCTCGACCGGGAACGCGATCTCCGTCGTCGCCTTGTACTCCACGATTTCGCCGTCCTCGACGTTTGCCGTCCAGTTTTCGACGTTGATTCCGGAGATGTCGTCGACCGTCTGACTCGCCTCACGGAACGCTTCTCGAGCGGCTTCTTCCCAGGACTCCTCTGACGTACCCATCACGCGGATGACTTTGACTGCTGTCATGGCACCCGTCGTACCACCGTCGCACTGATAATGCCTACTCGCCCTCGCGATGACGTTCACGCCAGGTGACTCGTCCGTGGAAGGTGACGACGCGGGCGGTGGACGATACGACGGTGACAGCTAGGTAGCGGATTCAACACGCTCGGGGGAGTAGTTCGTTTATGCCAATTGACACCGAACCTCAACTGCGGGCGGACGGAGGCTCAGATTCCGTCGACAGCGACGACAGTCCGGTCACCTCACAGGCAATCGTCGATTCGATCCGGGCCGCACCTGTGCCCGTCGTCAACACGCAGTACCTGGCCGGCCAGTATTCGGTTCCGGTCGAGGAGATGCACGAACAGCTATCGGCCATGGTCGAGGACGGAACGCTCGAGCACCTGTACGTGGAGGGGCGGTGGCACCTCTGGTGGCTCTCGCTCGAGGCGGAGCTAACGGAGTGACGCGACTCGTCCTCGACACAGGAGTTGCACAGGGGGCGCCACCTGGTGATGATCGTCGCATCGGTCCACGATCGATTGCGTTGTAGTCCGGTGAAGGGAGAACTCGCACTAGCGGGTTGAGGACAGGACCACCCATCGGGAATTACGGCCGGGTCGGACGTTCTCCTTCCTTCAAATTCGGACTCATTACGCCGCGTCGTTCGCGGGTTTGTTCGCGACGAGACGAAATAAGGAGGGTCACTCACTCCTCAGTAGTGTCACCCGTATGCGTTACCAGGACCGATTTGAGAGCAGTGGTGAGTTCTTCGAACCGATCCATCGACATTGAGTCAGTCGTCACCCAGGCACCATAGCGGTCGTGAATAACGCGTGTCAGATACCCGTATTCGAACATTCGAACAGTGGCCTGGTACTCTCCCAACTGCGTATCTCGGTATAGCTCGTCCGCTCGAAAGCCGTTCCGTTCCAACTCGGCGAACCCAATGAGATCAGCCGTCCGACCGAGATCAGACCGGAGGTATATTTGTTCAACCTGATCCTCGGTGAAATACGTGATACTTCGTAATTCATCCCCGACTGCCGTCCGACACACGCTGAGTATTGCATCTGCGAACGCTGACTCAAGTCCGTCGCCCATGGTAATATATAACACGACATCTCGCGCTATAAGTGCTAGTGGTAGAGAGTACAACTTCGAGGTCATCTCCGGGTTAGCCTGGCGAAGCATCCGCTGGGCTCGCTGGGCGCCACGAGTTTGACGGGAAGGGCCACCAATACCGCCCCGGTCGGTTGAGGGCCGACGCTGGTGGAGGTGAAAGTAAGAGTGTGATGACTCGATCTGAATTCAGAGGATTGGACCGCCCGGATTGTGAACCACGGTCGGAGCGGAGCTCCTCCCTTGTTCAAATCCGGCTTTTCACGTTGGCGTCGCTCGCGAGATTGCTCGCGACGACAGAAATGGGACCGCCCGGGTTTCAACCTCATCGGTCATCACCTCCCTCGTCGTCGAATGAGAGGCGACCCAGGTATGGCCGGCGACGCTCGCGCATCTCCTCCATCCTGGTCGGTTGATCGTAATGTCGGAGGAGGACCTCGATCGAGGTGTTCACCCGTTCGGCGACGCGTTCTGGGGGGGGGATTTTCCGATTGAGTTGCCACGTGATCGAGCCAGTGCGAACCTGGTGAGGACTCCGCGACGAGGGACACTTGCTCGCCTCCGAGTAATCCAGAAAATCACACGTGTCCGGGTTGTTTCCGTGCGGGCACGGCGAGTGGAGACACGGGACAGTGGCCAGGTACATCCAGGCCCGAACGGCATTCGTCGAGGGGCGACCCTGCTCACTCGTCAGCAACGGCTGCCGACCGTAGTCGTCGTACTTTTCGAGGCGGTGATTCTGAATGTACGCGTCGACAACGTCACACGTTTGCTCCGGGAGACCAACGATGCGTTCACCATCGGCTCCATTTTTCAGTGGGGTCTCTTCGCGCGGGCGGTGGGCGAACTCGAGGCACTGTTGCTTTCGGTCGTAGTCCTCGAGATTGAGGCCGCGAAGTGCGCCCAAACGTGCGCCGGTATACCACGCCAGCGCGAGCAACGTATGCGCGCGTGAACCGTACTCGGTGGCCTCGTAGTGGGTGAGTAATGCGTGGGCGCGGTCGGTGTGGAGCCGCACCTTGCTCACCTGGTCGCCGGCGGGAACGATCGGTGGATCAACCTTGTCTGGGAGTCCCTCGTCGACGAGTTCCACCCGAACGCAGTACTCGAAGAATTTTTTCAGGGTCCCCAACTCGTTGTTGAGGGAAATCGGCTCTAACCCCTGTTCCCGCCGGGTGGTTTCGTAGGACTCGATGTCCCACCCGTTCACCTGGCCAATCTCGGAGATGCCCACCTCCTCACACCACTCGATGAAATGTTTCAATCGGTAGTGGTACGACGAAACGGTGGACTCGCGGTTGGACACTCGGAGTTTGTTGAGCCATCGCTTAAGGGCTTCCCGCGGAGAGAGGTCGGGGACGCGGTCGCCCCCATCCGTTGTTCCCTCGATGGGGACTTCGTACCTGGGTGGCTCGTCCGGGGATGCCTCAGCGTTGTCTGAAGTCGAACTCATAGCTCCCACCCATTCTGGGGCCTGCTCTGTTGGCTTGGGTGGTCCCAACTGTTCGAGGCACCTGGCTCTGAAATAGCCTCGAGAGATGAGGCATGGATCCCACACACCAGCATAGGGTCACACCCATCTGAGCTGATTGTGGTTGTCGCGGGACGTGGGCAGAGTTCGCAACTGAATGCGGTCGTTTCGTGCGGATTGGGGGTTTTCGAATCGGTTGTCATTGGTCGGATGTCAATCCCGAACCCGCCGAACTGACGAAACGGCTATACTCTCTCGAATTGTAGAGTATAGATGACACCAACTCGGTGTCGGTCTCGTCCGTCGGAAGGCGGTCGGGATAGCGTTGATTCGGCCCTGCGCGGGGTGTGTTTCCACCACGCCCCATTTCATGCGCGGGTCGTCCGATACCTCATGAGTGATCAGAGCCATGGTTAGTACCCAGATTCCTCGAGTAACAGCTCCACGGCCTCATGCATACTGCCGAGGTCGTGATCGTCACGGTAGTGGGTGAGTCGGGTTCGGATATTTGAGCCCGCATGCAGCCCTATTGTTGTATACCTAACCATTTCCTGCTGACCCTGATTCTCGAACATTATAACCGAGGGGTGTACTTGAAGGTCGCGCTGAATTACCGACCCCACATAATGTGTACCTAATCACGTACGCATTATATACCCCTGATTGAGAGGTTTTAGAGGTATTCAATAATAAAAATATATTTTATCCGTTATATAGAGAGAGTGGATCAGATACTCAATCTAATCTGCGGTCCGCCCATGTCATTGAATTCGCTACCCGCGCCGAGATGAGGGTCTGGTCAACGGGTGATGGCTGGATAGCTTACCGCACATATTCGGCCGTTCCGGGCGAATGCAGACTTATCTGGAGCGGTCACAACCCCTTCTGGTATGGGGTCAGAACGTGGGTTGCGTGAGCTGGGATCGAGGTAGAACGCCGTGTGTTGCGCTACGAACTCGGCGAGCGCCTGCTCAGTCTCCGAGACGGTGACGTCCGGGCGATGGTGAACTACACCCTCGAGAGCATCTTGAACCACGAATGGTCGTCGTCCTCCGGAGTGGCGGACGCGAAGTGCTGGTCAACTGGCGCACACAACAATCGATCGTCGTTTACGAACTGCCGCGCACCGGGTTTCTCGAGCCCACTGAGGTGAGCTACGACGCACCTGATGGCCCAGGGGCGTGGCTCGAGACCAATCACAACGAACTGGAGTGGGTTCACCCCGACTTGCGGTAACAGAATCTGGCGCCATCGACTCCTCAAACTGCGAGAGGTGCCTCAATGCGCTTGAATGAGCAATAATCACGGCACATGAGACCCGCAGTAGTACCCTGAATAAGCGGCCCGGCCGACCTATATGAGGAATGTCTTTTTAATGTTTCACATACATATCATCTTATGGTACGGCAGCTTAAGGAGGATTTGTGGGAAGAACTAATTGGAGAGATCTGGTACCGAACTAAGAGCCAGACCTCGTTTGGAGAGCGAACCACTATCTTCGTTTTCGTTCCAATTGTTTTCCTCATGATTGCCACACTTCCTCAAAATATTCAAGAATCGTGGACGTTGCATCTTGGTTCCCCGTCTTTTTGGGATGCATATCTGACGAATTTTATCCACAGTAGCGTCTCGCATCTTAGTGGTAATCTCCAAGCATACGTATTCCTGATGGCTATCCTTCTCCCTCTCGCCATCTTCGCGGATTGGAAGCGCGAGCTGTATATTACAATTTTCTTCTACATTACCGTTGTCCCATTTGTTGTATCCTACTACTCCGTGTGGACGCTACACGGAACGGGTGTTGAGACAACGGTGGGGTTCTCAGGTGTCGTCGTGGCATTTCTCGGCCTCTTTCCCATCCTCCTGTTCGCATTCTTTCAGAGGGAGGTCAGCCCATCTATTCGAATCCACTATAGTCTCGCCCTCGTTGCTCTCGAACTGGCGGTCATCCTCTTTTCGTGGTCTGGGGTTTCTATCTCAGTAATTGCCCTCGTTATCCTCGGCACTCTCGGGCTCGGGGTGATGCTATGGGATACCCGTGGTGATTGGGGGGCACTTGTATCGTCCAGCACGAACCTGTTCCTCGTGCTCATCACAACCTTTACATTCATCTTCATGTCGTACAGGATCCTCGTTAACGTTGGCCCTCACGTCAACGTATACGCCCACTTTATCGGATACGTCTCCGGATTCATGTTTCCCGGGATCCTCTCGTTGGTTCTGGATCTCCGTGACCGGTTCGCCTGGGTTGATGACCGCTTTACCCTTACAATTTGATGATTTGCATATACGAGACAACCGTAGACCAGCGACGGTTTTGCTATCCTGTTGGCCTTTTTGGAACCCTCATTAGGTGATAGATTTCAGCAGTCGTGCTGCATACAGAGGATGGATGCGGCACGATGGTGCTATTTATATCACGCACTCAGACTGGAACCAACCGCTACATACGGCTGCTTACTGATCGAAATCTGCGCTATTAACCAACTGATGTTTTCTCTCTTGGTAAGCGTGATACACCTAACTCGTCCTCCCGTACGGCGGCGAAATCAATCCCAGTCGCGGTTGTTGCTACGTCATAAATGGGGTGATTGACGCAATATGCTGGGCCACTGTTGCTACCCGGAGGATAAACGCTATCAGGAGCGCAAGAGGGATGAGACCAACCACAACCGTCAGGAGAATGAAAGCGAATACCGTTGGCATAGGGGTAGCTGCCGTGGGAAAGGTAGCAAGCTGGATGAGTAACGCGACTGGGAGAGAAATAGCCAGCACACCGACATACAGAAGCGAGCGAGAGAGCTTCGCGAGTTCCTCCTTCATGAACGCGGTCGTAAAGTATTGTCGAGCAATGTCGAGATTCTTCAAATCCGCGCTCAAAGCATCGAGCGTGGAGAGCAGTTTTTCATGCTCACCCCCCTCGTAAGCCGATTCAAGCTGATGACATTCATGAATGTGGGTCGCGTATTCGATACCGAGAAGGGGAACGATCACCGAAGAGAGCTTATCCGTTCCTGTCCCGAGTTGCTCGCTAATCTGGGCACATTCCTCCGGTAGTTCATCGATAAGGTGGGTATCCGGTTCACTGGTCGAGTCGGGGAGAAATTCCGCGAGCGAACCGGCGTGTTCTTGAGTTTGCTGAAGGAGCTGTTGCAGAAAGTCGACTGGATCGGTCGGTGGTGCTGGCTGGTCGAGTGCTGCCTGCCGATAGTCGGCTGATTGGTCAATCTCGTCTCGGAGCGATCCCGGTGACTCCAGTTCCTGGGAGAGAATCACCTGGTTGATCGCGACCACAAGGGTGATGAGCGTAATATTTCCCCCGATCAACGCGCTCGCGATATAGATCAACGGCGTGAGATTGCGGATGGCGAATTGGGAGAAGAGAGGGATAAGTACCACCACAGCCATGGTGAAGAGTATCCCAGTCGCGACGCTGAATCGATTCCCTGAGAGGAGGAGCCATTGACTGAATCGGTCGTCCATTCGTTGATTGGTACTTCGTCGGTCAGCCAGAAAAGGTGTGGTGCCTCTCTTCACTTCTCTCTGTATCCGGATTTGATTCTCCGATTACGAACGATCCTTGTGCCCCCTGTACTGAGCGTTTGGTCTTCCGTGTTAATCGTTCCTCGGACAATGCCACATTCGCGCTCTGTATCCAGCACGGCCCTCTTGACAGTGGTTCGGTAGTTCGACCAGATCTTGCTGAATACAGAGCGTAAATGTGGCACGGATAGTCTCCACCCGATGTGCAGGCTGGATTGCTCCCCAGAGGAGAGGTAGTTGACGCAGACATTGATTTCAAGTAGAGAACAGCCTCTTCCGTCTCACGCTCCAAGCAGGATTCATGATTGGTGCTTATACGATCGGCAAGAAAGCGTTGAAGTTCGGGTACAAACGCTATGGCATCCCTGGGGCAGTCGCGTCGGGTGGGGTCGCGCTCGCTGGATACGTCGTCGTGCGGCGCGCTCTCAAATCGTCCACGGACTCCAATAACGTCACGTCAGCTATCGACGCACAGGAGATTAAGCGCACGGTCGACGAAAAGGGCATCGATGCGGTGAAAGACAGAGGAACACTTGACGATGCCATAAACGAGGACGCGTTGGATACGCCGGTCGACATGGATGAGGTCCAATCATCGGCGGCGGCGGAATCCGACAAGGTAACCGAATCGCAGGACGAGACTGATGACGGAGAGTAAGCTCCATTGGTGACGTTGACCGTCCGTTTCGGCTGAGTTCTCATGTGCAATAGCCGCTCGGTATGCGGAGCTACCGTGCGCCTGATTCAGCACGAATCGATCGAAACAAACGAGATTGGTTCGCTGAATTCATCCTCTGTATGTAGCAGCCCCGAACTGACAGTGTCACGATAGTCTGTTGAATTGGTGCTGCATACACAGCGCGAATGTCGTATTGCCTGAGAAGTATTCAACACGGGAGCACAAACGCTCAGTACAGAGCAAAGCGTTACATTAGTACTGTTATTCACATCGCGTCTCAGCCAATCCAATTAGGCATCCCGCCATCCCAGAATAATCGAACGAACGAGTAACTTACACCGATGACGAACAGTATAGCGATAACAGAGAGTAAAGTTTTCATAGTGACAGCTTGGAGTTTGATACTATATAACATTTGGTCAATACGCATTCGTATGTATCGGCTGGCCCCTCCCGAGAGAGTGGAATAAACTCTCTCCGCTATGCTGCATACAACTTCCGTCTCTTGTAACCGTTCCTGAAAATAATCCGATAATTGGTCAAGTCTTTGCAAGATATAGGATGTTTGTGTATCGGTTAGGCCTGTACGGCAGGAATACGACCTACGAGGCGATCGATACTGATACGGCCAGAATATTTACCAGAAGATAGTTACCTCACTGCTCACCTTTTCCGCTATGGTCCTCGAGCGCCTCCTCGGCTGGCTGTTCACCATCGGTCTATTGCTCATCCCCGGCGCCGTCGCGACGGTCGCCTGGACGCCCCTGCTCGCCTCGAGTCGTTTCCGCTCGCTCTTCGAGCACCTGCCACCGTTCGATTCACTTGTGGTGACCTACCCGTTGTACGGGCTCGCGGGATCGGTGCCCTACGTCGTCGGTGTCGGAGTAGTGATCGCCCTCGCCGGCGAGAACGGCATCTGGGGCCCGCCGATCCTCGGGATGACGTTGCTGGTGTCGGTCGCCTACGTGATCGGCCTACCGATCCTGGGGGCGCTCGTCTTGCCGCGCGTTGGTGTCGATTGGGACCCGAACGGCTACGGGCTCGGGACGTGGGCGCTGTTGGCCATCGGCGGGTTCTGGTACGCGCTGATCTTTGCAATTCCGCTGGTCGTCCTGGGAATCGTGCTCTCGCTTCCAGGCGGCTGGTAGAACAGTTGGTGAAGTGGGGCGCTAAGGTGAAAAACCGGGCTTCTACAGAGTCTCGTGCCGTCGAATCAGCCACTTCTCGCGACGTTCTCTCGAGGCAGAGGCATGTGCCGATAGCGGGTGAACACGAGAACTGACTGTCTAGAACCAGACCGGTCTACCCACCACTTATGGATTTTTACGGTTCCACAGCCACGTGTAGCAATGCGCTGCTCCTCCTCGCAGTTGATACTCAACTAATTCTACGTCTTTCACAGGCGAAGGACTGGACGACAAATCAGGTATTTAGACGGAGAGCCTTCTCAGGAGTATTTCAGTCAATTACACAGCTATTCTTAATGAAGACAGTCGACCTCGTCATCTGATCTAGTGGTAACGGTACCACCATCACAGCCAAAATTCTCATAGTCAGCGCTAATAACAATAGATTCCTGAGTATCTCTCACGCGTACAGTACCGTTCTCATCGAGTACTGATGTGGCGACTCCCTCATCAAATCCTGCATACCGAAGATAGACCGGTGGACTTGACTGCAGAGTCGCATTTTCGCCGCTTCGGCTTAAAAGAGCGAGCTGTGCACCCGGCTCAACCACGAGTTCATCTATCTGATACGTATGATCAGAAGGATACTCAATAGTGTATTCTGCCACATCCAGGGAATTTTCAGATTCGTTTTGGAGAAGGATATACTCACCGTCAATAAACTCCCGGTCTGCTTCATCAGCGTAGATGCCGACAAAACGTAATCCGACAGTTGCGTCGCCGTTCTCAGTATCTTCAGACTCGTTCTCATCCGGATTGGATAAATTACCCCGCTCAGTGGCATTGAGGCAACCGGTGAGTCCTACAGCTATCCCCGCAAAACTCAACGCAAGGAGTTCACGTCGGTTCATACCCGATCATCATCAACCATGGGCAAAACACCTGTCTAAGGTCAAGTGATTATTTTACCCACCAATGATACTCCCGTGATCGCTCTGGAAAGGCCACTAAACAATCAGGTAGGAAAACCGTTCAGTGAGTGGATTTCGACCGTTAAACCAGGGTAAGACTCAAAGAATAAAGAAGACTGTCGTGCTGTATCCATTCTCTGAGCCGATCACATCATTCTTGACAGAAACCGAGTAGTTCGAACAACCAATGCTGAACTCATAGCCCGAATCGGGTACTGAACACCGGCAGAAGGGTAGTGGTTGGTTCGACTAACTCAGAGACGTGATTAGCAAAGCAACGAGAGTCCTGTATGAGTCCGACTGAGAAACGGGAGTCCACGCCCACAGCAACACAGTCACCTCCGTTTTATTTCAACAGAATTATTGTCTGTGGTTGAATTGAATACCAGTCCATGTCGGACCAATCGGATTCTGAAACAGGTGGTCCAGCGGAGTGGTGGAACGGCGTATACGAGAGCGAGACCGCCCCTCCCTGGGATATTGGCAAGCCACAGCCAGCTCTCGTGAACGCCGTCGGGAGTGACGGATTATCCGGTCGCGTCCTTGATGTTGGATGCGGAACTGGAATACATGCACTCTGGGCAGCAACCGAGGGACACACAGCTGTGGGCATAGATTTCTCTAAAAAGGGAATCGAGCAAGCACAGAGGAACGCCGAAGAACGAGGTCTCAATGCGACGTTCCGAGTCGCAAATGCACTGGACTTTCCCCACGACATCGGAACGTTCGATACCGTGCTGGACAGTGGTCTGTTCCACGCGTTCGAGAGCGAAGAGCGCGAGAACTACGCTCGCGAACTCGCCAATATCGTCTCCGTGGGGGGTCGTGTGTTCCTTGTCGGATTTGGTGCAGGTGCTCCGGAGGATGGAGGACCGAACCCGCTCACTCCTGATGACGTATCCACCGCCTTTGCAAGAGAGTGGAACGTCCTGGAAACGCGGGAAGTAGCGTTCGAAACACGCGAAACCTCGTTCCCAGGTTTACTCGCGATTGTCGAGCGAGTCTGAGCGTTGGTGACCGGCGTGCACTTTGTCTGTCAGCGTATTCACCCACCCGAAGGCGAAACAAACGAGGTTACTGACCGCAACCTCTGAATCGGTCATGTCGTTTTTGCCAAGACCCGCGTAGTTCATTTAGTGTGTGCTGAACTCAGGATACGAATGTGGAACGAGGCTTGGCTCAACTTGCGAAGACAGTGGTCGCTCAGTACAGGTGACAACAGGCTGTTTACACTGGTATCTCCTGTACCTGTTCTTTGCGCCTATCGAAGTAGATAGCCAGCCCAACTAAGCCCGGTACGAACCCTGTGAGGAACAGGAAGAATACACCCACAGCCCACTGCCACGCCCACGTACTTCCTCTCGATCTGGCATCACGGTAGATCCACCCGCCGATTACAACCCCGAATACACCAAAAATAAAGAGGAGGATCATCAACTCATCCATAGCGGGTGCACCAGAGTACGACAGCGGAATCGAGTACATAGCCCGACATATTGGCATATAGATTTATAGTACTTTCCCCATTGATATGTTTGCAGAGGTACTGGTCGGGACGGACTGATCGTTTGCTGAAATCCCTTTACGAACGTGCATTTTTATGCCGTGGGACACTATAGCACAGCGGCCGCTCCACAATGTGGTTGGAGCCTAAGGAGTTATTTGGGACAACGGTCCTACGTTATTTCAGTGGCATCCGATCTTCCTTTTGGTACAAATGCGGTGTTCAGTTCGCAGCCGTATGTGGCGATTGGTTCTGGGATGAGTGTGTGAAATAAACAGTGCTACCGTGCTGCATCCATCCTCTGTATGCAGCAGCCTCGAGATGCCAGAAAAACGAAAGTCTGCTGAGCTGGTGTTGAATACAAAGCGCGAATGTTGCAGCGTTTCTAACAGATTTTACCTCAAAACCATCCGGCATGAACAGTTAGCGAGGAGCGCGCCGTCTAGAGCTCATGGCGTCTATCAGCAACATTACGTTTGCGTGTGAGGACCCTGGTCGCCTCGCCACGTTTTGGACCGCAGCAATCGACTACGAGCTGCAGGAGGCCCCGCCAGGGCTTCTCGAGGCAATAGAGGCTGAGGGTGGCGATCCAAACGCAGCTGCGGCAGCAATCGATCCGGAGGGGCATGGTCCCCGACTGTTTTTCAAGAAAATACCCCGCTCGTCGCCTGAACATATTCCGATCCACCTCGACCTCAACGCTGCTGACCGCGAGGGAGAGGTCGAACGACTCGCTGAACTCGGCGCGTCTATTGTAGAAACCAAGACCGAAACCACTGGTCCGTACACTGAGACCTGGACAGTTATGCGCGACCCCGAGGGGAACGGCTTTTGCGTGCAGTCACCGCCAGAACAATAAACGGTATTCGAAATGGGGTTGGTTTGCTGCATCCATCCTCTGTATCTCGCACGACGGTCATCGCAATTCAAGCGGACCCTCTGCTTCGGGAACGTAGACATCTCGTCGGATAGTGGGAAAGGTTAACACCCCTCATGGTGTATGGGGCTCCAACATTCGTCGGTATCAAGCGGGAGGTGCGGTGGCTGTACCGACGAATTTACAGCAATAGGGAGGACTAACTATGGCAAATCCAACACAGCAGGATGTAAGCCAAGTCGTCTCGGAGGAGTTACGCTTCCGCTCAGACGACGAGGAGTGCGCTGCCACGCTGTATCGTCCTGACGGCATCGAGGACGTCACCCCCTGTGTTGTGATGGGTAACGGCTTCAGTCTGACCCGCCGCGACGGGTTGCCCCGCTTCGCCGAACGCTTCGTGGACGCGGGAATCGCGACACTGACGTTCGACTTCCGTCACCTCGGGGACAGCGACGGTGAGCCCCGCCAACTGGTCGACTACCAGCGCCAGCGCACCGATCTCGCCGCCGCGGTAGACTTCGCACGAACGCTCGAGGGAATCGGCGCCGACCGGATCGCGGTGTGGGGATTCTCGTTCGCCGGCGGGCACGTCGTCCATGTCGCGGCGCACGACGACTGGCTGGCGGCGGCTGTCTCGATGTTCCCGATTCTCGATGGCCTAGCGCTGGCGCGGGAGTACGGCCTACGCAACAACGCGCGGTACATGGCCGCTGCGGTCCGCGCCAGTGTAGGCCGACGGCCAATCCAGATGGCCGTGACGGGACCGCCCGGGGCACCGGCGATGCTGACGCAGCCGGAGGCGGAGCCCGGATTCGACGCCGTGTGTGCCGAGGACTCGCGCTGGCGCAACGAGTTCCTCGCCAAGCCGAGCCAACCCATCGTGGAGATTCGCCCGATACGCGAGGCATCCAACGTCCGCTGCCCGCTGTTACTCTGTCTTGGGACCGAGGACACGATAGCGCCAGTCGGGCCGATTGAGCGAGCCGCCGACCGTGCACCGCAGAGCGACTTGCGTCGCTACCCTATCGGACACTTCGACGGGTTCCGCGATGCGTTCGAAGAAGTGGTCAGCGACCAGGTTGATTTCCTCGACCGCCACCTTGTACCGTCTCCTCGGCCTGATCGATCGCGTATACAGTAACACTTCGGCAAGAACGACCGAGCGTGCTCCGTATCGATGATTGACGTGGTGACCGCGATAGATTCGCGAGGATACTGAGCCTGGTTCACTGCCATCAGCGAGAACCGAACGAAACTGGCGTGGTGAACCCATTCTCTGGATTCAGCAGCCTCGAGCTATCAGAAAAACGATAGCATGCTGAGATGGTGCTGCATACAGAGCGCGATTGCAGCAAATGGCGACTGCCACGGTAGCACCGCGACCGAGATGTGTCGCCATCACTGGGGCGGGCCGGGAAGCAGGTGTAGGACACGCCACTCGATTCTCCCGAGGCCCCCCAATGGAGAGTCGCCTGTTTCTCCCCACGGTAGAAACGCTAAGCTCTTCGCCCGCCTACATAGTCTATGACTGCGAGAATCGACAACATCCAGTTCTTGGCCGTATCGGCCCACCGAATCGGTGTCCTCGAAACGTTGCGTGACGGACCGACCGACCGTCGAGAGCTGTGTGAGGCCACTGGCGCCTCCTCGCCGACCGTCGGGCGGGTGCTCGCCGACTTCGAAGAGCGGAAGTGGCTCGTTAGAGACGGTTCCACGTACGGACTGACCCCCCTCGGCGAGTACGTCGCCGACCGGTTTCTGGCTCTCCGGGACGCGATGGAGATCGAGGAGAAGCTCCGCGACGTCTGGCAGTGGCTGCCGGTCGAGATGCCGGACTTCTCCGTCGACCTCTTCGCCGACGCGGTGATTTCCTACCCCGGACCGGGTTACCCCTATGAGCCCGTCGAGCGTCTCAGTCAACTCATCGCGTCGACCTCGTCGTTGCGCGGGTTCGACAACATCGTCTTCAAGTCGAGCAACCTCGAGACGGCCTGCGGTGCGGTCCTCGAGGGAATGGCACTCGAGTACGTGTTCACGCCCGAGGCCCTGGAGGGGACGTTCGCCTGGAATCCGGACCGGATCGTGGAGATCGCCTCCTGCGAGAACGCGACTGTCCTCGTCCACGACCACCTCCCCGACGGTGATCGCTGTGGCCTCGGCATTGTGGACGACCGGACCGGCATCTGCTGCCACGACGTCGAAACCGGGGCACTGACGGCGATCATCGACACCGACGCCCCAGAGGCCCGCGAGTGGGCCATCTCGGCCTTCGAGCAGGTTCGAGCGGAGGCGACCCAGGTAGACCCCGCCGCCTTCGGATCCCTTGCGCCGTCGTGACGCCCTCGCGACGACCACTACCATCGGACTGGCAAACCGGTAAGCCGAGAGCCGCTGGCGTCGCAGGCACCCGGCTTACCCAAGATTTCAGGGCGTGAAATCCTGCACGCGGCATCATCACGTCCCTCCGGCGCGTACGTTTACTGAGGAATGAAGACATGAGCGAACAATACGACACCGTCGTCATCGGCGGCGGCCAGGCCGGACTGGCGACCGGGTACTACCTGCAGCAGCACGACCAGGACTTCGTCATCCTCGACGCGAGCGATCGCGTCGGCGACGCGTGGCGGGCCCGCTGGGATTCCCTCCGGGTGTTCACGCCCGCCCGCTACTCGAGCTTGCCGGGGATGGACGTCCCGGACTCACCGTACGCCTTCCCCACGAAGGACGAGGTGGCCGACTACCTGGAGACCTACGCTCAGCGGTTCGACCTGCCCGTCGAACTCGGCGTCCGCGTGGACGGGTTGGAACGGAGCGGCGATAGATTCCTCGTGAGCGCTGGCGACCGACGGATCGAGGCGGACAACGTCGTGGTGGCAATGGCGAGCTATCAGATCCCGATGGTCCCGGATTTCGCGGCGGAACTCTCCGACGATACCGTCCAGTTGCACACGAGCGAGTACCGCAATCCCGATCAGCTCCAGGACGGGGACGTGCTCGTCGTCGGGGCGGGCAACTCCGGTGCCGAGATCGCCCTCGATGTCGCAGACGGACACGAGACGTGGCTATCGGGTCGGGACGTTGGCCACGTACCGTTCCAGATCGACTCGTGGGTCGGCCGTCACCTAGGGGTCCCGTTCGTGATGCGCGTGCTCTTTCACCGGATCTTCACGACGGGGACGCCCATCGGTCGCCGGAAGCGCCCGAAGATGCTGTCCCAGGGCATCCAGTTGGTCCGGGTCAAACCGAGCGACTTAGCCGCTGCTGGCGTCGAACGGGTGCCTCGAACGACCGGCGTCCGCGACGGTCTCCCCGTCATCGGGGACGACGACGTCCTCGACGTCGAGAACGTCATCTGGTGCACCGGTTTCCGCCCGGATTTCTCGTGGATAGACCTCCCGATCTTCGACGGGAAGGAACAGCCCAAAGAGCCCGTCCACGAACGCGGCGTCGTCCCGAACGAGCCAGGCCTGTACTTCGTCGGCCTATTCTTCCTGTACGCGATGACGTCGGGACTGTTCACCGGCGTCGGACGGGACGCGGAGTACGCCGTCGATCACCTGACGTCGAGGACACGGCAGCCACCTCGTCCGAGCTACAGTGAATCGGTGGACGGACTTCCACAGCAGACGTAGTCGAGTTCGGCGTCGGACCGGTTTCGGTCCCGAATCGAGTCGCGAGCAGACAGGTCGGTTCGGTGGGTTCGCCCTGAACACTTGCAGGGGTCTCGCGATCGAACCGAACGGTGAGTGGCCGAGCCTCACGATTGCTCGCCGGTGCCTATTGACAACAATCACTAGTCCCCGTCCATTGAGACAAGTAACCCTACTTTCAGCAGGCGATCAGCGATCTACTAACGGACTGCCAGAAGCGCTCTACTGAATGCAGGCATGCAAATTTAGAGTGAATTGCACTCAACGCCCGCCGTCAGCCGGTTTTGTGAATATTAGGACTCGTTAAAACCCTCACGCGGTGATAGGTTTTAGCAGCCGCGCTGAATACAAAGCCCAGGGCGCGTATTCAGCATCGACCAGCACCGAGAGTTCGTGGGTGGTGCTCAGTGAACGGGCCCGTGTCCGCCGACTTTTGGTTCCTCGGACATGGTCCACGCGCCGGCCTCGGATCGCGCCAGGGTGACGCCGAACCAGACCAGCCACAGGCTCATCACGACCGTGGAAACCACCCAGACGAGGCCGCCCAGAGCGATCCCGAGTCCGAACACGAGGACCATCCCACCGAAGGCTGTAACTCCCGCGATGGCACCGACCCACGATGCCCACCCGGGTGTCGTCTGGTACACGCTCCGGGCCTCGTTGCCGGCGATCACGGCGATCGCCAGGACAAAGAAGAGGAACGCAGCACTATGTGCTTCGGCGAAGTTCGACCACGCCTCGAACATTGCCGTGTCTCCGGCAATGGCGGCCTCGGTAATCACGGTTGCCTCGACTACGGCGGCCGTCGTGACCCAGAGTGCACTCACGATTAAAACGGCCCACGCCGTTGTCGTCCACCAAGTTTGGGTGAGCCGTGATCCGGCCGTCAGCATGATCAATCCTGCTATCGTGAACATGGAAAGTGCAATCGCGGTTGCTGCGTGTGCAGCTACCCACTGGGTCGGCGCGTCGGCGATAGTCGCCATGAACTCGGCCGGATCGGGAGAGGGCGGTGGGTGAAGAGCGAATCCGACCGCCAACAGCAGGGCGCCGATCGCAAGTCCGGCTCCTCCCACCCGTATACTCGTATCTGTGTTCGACGTCAACTGGTTGACTGTTCCTTCATTTGTTGTTGCCATAGTCTCCTCCAGCGCGTTCATCTCGACCCCTCGTTTCCAGCAGGGGTTCGCAGAGAACGCCGAGTAATACTTGGGTATGTGGGATGTTAACAATTGCCATTCCATTAGCCAAAAATGAATAGTTACTGGTTTTACGTACAAACCCTGGTAGAATCGTATCGTCTACTACAGGCCTGTCTTGAGTGAGCGGGAATACAGAGAACGCAGTCGTTGTGATGGTTACATTCTCTGTATCTTGCACGACGCTTCTAGCAACAGTTCGGTAGTTAGTCGGGTCTCTGCAAGAAACAAGGCGTGAACGTCGCAGGGTCTATCGCAATTTACGAGGGGTAGCGAACGGTCAGTATAGGTGAGATACGTATCGATTAGTTGTGGCTCAAATCACTCCTTGAGGTTGGAGTATCTATTTAAGACACCTTATCGTACTGACAGACAATACAGTATGAATCGTCGGGAACTCCTCGTTGCGGGTGCTGTGAGTGTCCTCCTCGGGACGGGTGGCTGCATCGCCAACCTCAATCCACAGGGTGAAAATTCAGCCAATTTGGACGATAAAAACTCCCCCGATGAGAACGCTGTCCCGGGCTGTACGTCGAAAGCGGAGTGGATAGATGACAATACCAACGGGCCGTTTCCCGATCCAGACTCGATCGCCGGTCGTCGCAACTGTGCGAACGCGGATCGCCCCGAACCTACCGGGGATGTTTGTGAGACGTTCGAGTTAGAGAAGCCGAACGGTGAAATCGACGAGTTACACAGCGTGGGTATCAAGCCGTATCCGGAGCCACCGAGTACGTTCGACGAGGAGTCGCTGACGGAGTACGTGTACGAGTACGAAGATGCCTACCAGCAAAATAAGGCCGTATCGGAGTACGGGAACCGAGTAATTGGTGCTGGAGCAGAGACCCTTGACAATTGGGGAGATCCGACACGAGTTCTTGAGCTCTACGATGAGATTACGGTCATCGGCATCCGTTTCGCTCCACCCGTAAATTACAGATCACACGACGGGAATTTCGTCGGTGATGATAATTTCAGCGACGAGGCAGTCTACGGGGTCGATGAGACCGGAGTCGTCCGCCTCCATGAACGGTATTTCGGCGATGAGAGAGCGGTCGTAAAAGAGACGCCCGATCCAGTCGAAGACGGCGACCTCCTCGAATGCTTTTGATCAATTCGCCGTTCTACCAAACGGCTAGTTCACTGACTTCAAAGTGGGAGAGGCAACGCTGTCGCGCTGGATTATCCTCTGTATCTCGTACGCTATTTCTGACAACAGTTCGGTAGTTCGTCAAGTGTCTGCTGAATACAGAGCGCGTATCGGTCACAGTGAGTTGATGAACTGGCTCACTACCCGGTTGAACCGCTCGGGTTGCTCTATAGGCGGACAGTGGCCACAGTTTTCGAAGAGTTCGAACGTGGCGTCCGGGACGAGGTCTGTGACGTGTCTCACCGCTTCGACGGTTCCCGTTCCCCGTGTTTCGTCCCCGCCGGCGCACACCAACATCGGAACATCAATCTCGGGGAGGACTGCTCGGTAATCACGTGTGAGCGCATCGGACAGGATGGCGCTTTTGATGGGGGTCGGAGTCCGAGACGTCTCGTCGACCTGCAACGTTCTCATCTCCGTGGTGGGGTTTGAGAAGACTTGCTCCGTGAGGCGTTGGATGAAACTCGTCTGATCTTCCTGGACCAGTGCGAGCGTATCTTTCAGTCCCACCAAATCGGTGAGTCCGTAGTCGTAATCATCCCACTGAAAACGCGATGCCTCGATATCGACATCAACTAGTCCCCGTATCCGCTCTGTGCCGAATTGATTCACGTAGTCCCACGAGACGAACGCACCCATCGACCACCCCACCATGACAACTTCTTCGAGGGCTCGCTGTTTGAGGAACGTGTGAAGATCACGGGCGTACTGTGCGACTGTGTGTCCGAGTTCCGTCTTCTCAGATCGGCCATGCCCTCTGAAATCGACGGCGACTGTGCGGTACTCGTTCGAGAGACTGGCTAACTGCGGCTCGAAAAACCTGAGACCACACATCACGCCGTGAAGAAAAATGATCGGTTGGCCCTCGCCGTGGTCCTCGTAATAGAGGTCTGCCCCGTTACACTGGACGTACGGCATAACGATGATTGTACGCTTCACTCGATGATAAGCCTACGCCACAGGCTAATGAGAGGTGGTGAATACATCCTCTGTATCTTGCACGCTATTTCTGACAGCAGTTCGGCGGTTCGTTGTGTCTCTGTAAGAGACAAAGCGCGAATCGGTCACGCAACGTTTTTGATGTCGGTGTTTCTGGGCTGTACAGACAGCCTCAGCTGGGACGTGTGACTGTCTGAAAAATCGAGAATATTGTTTGCCGCTGTGAGCGACGAGTGTGTCTCGGTGTTATTGCCGGACGACGTTCGCCGCGCGAGGCCCCTTCGGTGAGGACTCGATATCGAACTCTACCTCAGTTCCTTCCGTCAGGTCCTCTCCGCCGACATCTTCCATGTGGAAGAAAACGTCTTCGTCGTCGTCGAGGTCGCCGTCGTCAGTCGAAATGAAACCGTAGCCGCCAGTGTCGTTGAAGAAATCAACTTTTCCGTGTGCCATTGCAAACAAACATTGTCTCCGGTAACTGATAACACTTCCGAGCGTCGCGGTACCACGACTCTGTTTTAATACAGACGTGGAACGGTTCGGTCGGCGTCCAGTTCGTTCGGATTCTGGCAGTCAGCATGGTTTCGGAGGCAGATATTTACCGTGTGGTCACAAGGCATAACATGCATCGCCATGAAACCGTGCCAGAACTGCCAGACGGTCATCAACGAGTATCTCCTCGATAAACAACTCGAACCCCTGCGCGACCTCACGGCTGACGACTTCAACGTCTGTGCGGATTGTGCGACTATCGTCGCGGATGCGTGCGTGAAGTGTGACGGCGCGGTGTACGTTCCCCGAAGCGAATCCGTTACCCCTGACTACTGTCCAGCGTGTCGGTCCGATCTCATAGACCGCACCGGTCACGACCCTGGTTGGACGTGTGGCCACGTGTCCACCTGAACAGCAGTTGCTCTCGAACACTATTTTCGTCAAGGTGATCGTTCGATAGGTATGCATACTGAGCGTTGGTTCGGTGGGAAATGTCTGAAGGAGATGGAGTCGTCGTGCTGAACTCACCCTCTGTATTCAGCACGCCACTTTTGACAGCGCCTCGGTAGTTTGATCACGATCGGCTGAATACAGGGCGCGAATGCTGCACAACATGAGAGACGATCCACGAGAATCGGAGAACGGTCAACTCAGGTGAATCAGTTACCACGCTCGAGGTAGTTGTTCGTGCCCGCGAACTTATTCCTCTCGGGACCGCAGTCACCCCATGAGCGTCATCGGAGAGTTCTCCATCAAATCGGATGATTTCGCTCTGCACCATTCATTGACGGCTGCGCCGGAGATGGTCGTCGAGATTGAACGTGTCGTCGCCACGCTCGAAGATCAAGTCATGCCCTACTTCTGGGTCAGTGGCGGTGATCACGCAGAGTTCGAAGACGCCTTTCACCACGACGAGTCCGTTCAGAACATCGCCGCGATCGACGAGATCGAGGGAGCCAGACTGTATCGGGCTGAGTGGACTGAAAACATCGAAACAATCGTCTATGCGTACATCGAGATCGGCGCAACGATCCTCCGCGCGGTCGGTCGAGACAAAAACTGGGAAATTCGAATGCGGTTCGACGATCAGGACAAACTCTCCGAATTTCGCGCCTACTGTGAAGACAGAGGCATCTCGTTCGACCTCACCAGTCTCAAAGAACAGGAACAGCCGATGGCGAGCGCCCAGTACGAACTCACCTCGAAACAACGCGAGACACTGGTCACAGGGCTCGAAATGGGGTACTACGACGTCCCACAGGCAGTGACAATGAGCGACTTAGCAGGCCAGATGGAGATTTCACAACAGGCACTCTCGAAGCGTTTCCACGACGGGCACCGCAATCTTATTACGAGTACGCTGACTGTAAGTCATCCCGACGACGAGAGCTAACCAAGACCCGCCATATATAATAGATCGGTATATACAACCCTCTTCTCTATCCAAAACGAAAGAGTAGTTGGTAGTATGTCTGAGTGCGAACAGGCACATCTAACTGCTGATACGGTGTTGAGGATGCTCGCGAATCGCCACCGTCGGCACGCCCTCCGCAGTCTGTCGACCACCGAAAAGCCAATGGCGCTGGCTGATCTGGCCAACGAAGTCGCCGTTCGAGAGACGGGGTCGTCCTCTTCGGACGTTTCGGCGGATGCAGTAACGCGAATCTATCTTGAACTCTTCCACGCACAAATCCCGAAATTAGCGGATGAGCAACTCGTTTGCTACGATCGAGACCGGAATGTCGTCTCGCTCTCAAAGCGTGCTTCGCACCACGAGCAGTTGCACGAACTGCTCACAGTCGATTCCTATGGCCGGGAGTGACGAACGCGAGAAAGTGGCGGCGATGTGTGATGAGTGTGGAGGTGTGTATTCGGCGTGGAGACTGCTCGATGGCACCATCCACGTCATCGGACGGAAAGATGGCTGCCGATGTGGGGCGTCATCGTTCAAGGCCCTCCGATGAATAGCCGAGTCGTTCCGCCAACGGGCGGCCCATCTCGAAATGATACCTTTCGGTCGGCGCCTCTGCGACATCTCAATAGACGGATTTAACCTCTCGTTCGAGTTTGCTAACATCGAGTGATTTTGACATGATATTCATCCCTGTACCGAGACCAGATCAGTTTCGACCTGGACAGCGTTCATGAGGTTGTCCATCAACGGTGACGTGGTTTCGACCCGGTCACGCAGCTCGGCGAGTTCCTCATCCGATGCGTCAGCGTCGATGTACGCTGTGTAGGTCACTGTGTTGTACCCGGCACGGACATCGTCGGAGATACCGAGGAATCTCCGAAGGTCAACGTCTCCTTCAAGCTCGAACCGGAGTTCATTGAGTTCGATACCCATGGCTGCGGCATTCGCTGCATACCCGACGCTCAGGCACGATCCGAGAGCGGCGAGCAGGAGTTCCACCGCGTTGGGTGCCGCTCGCTTCCCGAGGATTTGTTCCGGCTCGTCACCCTCGATTTTGAATTCCTGGGTATGAATTTGCTCGCCCGCCTGATCGAAATCGTTGATCGACGTGACACACTGCAGGCCATCAGTCCATTCGGTTTCCGCTCGGAATCTGAATTGGCCGGCCGCTGATTCCGCTGTAATTGCTTCGACTGCTTGGCCGAGTTGCTCTACATCTACGCCATTATTGATTGACATTTTGAAGTATCTCTCTTTGCACTTTCTCACCCCCTGCCAGGTTGGGTAAAATTGCGTACAACTACTATGACTCGCACGTATAAAGCCCCATACTACTGATAATATTATATGAGGGATTGGGCAGGTATTCCTGTTGAACCCTTTCTTCCCACAGCGAATGACCGAGTGTTTTCGCTGTGTTTTCTCAATAAGTAAGTCAATGATGAATACAGCCTCTATATCTTGCATGTCGCTTCTGACAACAGTCCAGTAGTTAGTCGAGTCTCTGCTAGGATACAAGGCGCGAATCTTTCACGTCGAATCGTCGAAAAGGTCGAACTCAACCTACTCCAGTTGTATAGTACCGGTGACCAATATCGGGTCGTATGGCCTGGCAGGCGGAAGCGACTTGCGGACCGAATACGTGGATACCGATTGATGTACCAAATTATTCGGCAATATTGGGAGTACACTCCGTTGCCGGAGCCTCACGTTGCTGGGATCGTTGTGGGGAGTGCGCTGCATGCTCGCCGGCCGTGGCGAATAACTCGTTATCGGTTAATTACCCGGATTTGTGGACTCGCACTGATCGGATGGGGGGTGTTCGTCAATGGGTGGGCCTTCTATTCGATCGCCAAGACTATCGGTCGTGGGGAGCGACAGCTCGTCACGACTGGTCCGTATTCATTCAGCCGAAATCCCATCTACGTTGGGTGGACGATGCTCTACGCAGGCTTCGCGTTGCTCAAGAACAACGGGTGGATTGCTCTTTTTCTTCCAGCGGTGATTGCCATAACTCACTGGGCTACTCATCGGGAGGAGCAGTGGTTAGAACAGGAATTCGGCGAGGAATATCGTGCGTACCGTCGACGCGTTCCCCCGTATCTATAAGCAAATCGAGATTTGCCTGACTTTCCTGATAGCCACTTCAATTTCGGCGCGAATTGAGGAAGCAGTCGAGATGCGAACACTACTGGTGCATACATCCTCTGTATTCAGCACGCTATTTTTGACAGTGCCCCGATAATTCAATCACGATTTGCTGAATACAGAGCGCGAATGCAGCACGAGATTTAACTCGATCTCCGAAGAGGTAATCGATCAGTACAGGCGAAGTAGTGATCGTGGCGATCAACCGCGGTGACCTCGAATAAAACGAAGCCTCACAATCTATATCGAGTCGCCTTAGGCCTCTCGAAGAGGGTGGCTAGAATAGCATGGGAAGCGTTGACTTCGACCGCTGAACACCGAAGATGTACCCTACCCGCTAATTGGTACGCCACCAAATATGAGGATCGCGATCAGCCAATAGGCGACGTAAAGCCCGCCGAGTAGATACCCGTGCCACCGCTTCAGTTCGCCCGCATAGAGGAAGTACGCGGCGAGTGCCGTCATGAGAATTACCGACGGCAGGTGGAACGTCAGCACCGACCGGGAGATTTCGAGATCGCTCACAAACATGATCACCCCCACGTTGGCGGTCACCGAGAAGAGAACGCTCCCGATAACGTTCCCGACGCCGATCTCGGGGACCCCTCGACGAACCGGTTCGACCGTCAGCATTACGTCCTCGAAGGTGAGGATCACCGTTAGCACGGTCGCTCCGAAAACGGTCTCTTCGATGCCGAATCCGTCAATCACGACTTCCGATCCCGCCTCCAGCATCATCGACGCCACTACGATGCCCGCCAACGCGAGGATAGAAAGAGCAAGCCAGATCCAGCCCGCGGCAGATCGACCGCCAAAGAGGCGATCCTCGGGGATTGTCGAGACTGCTGACGGGAGGGCTATGCCACCATCGGCCTGTATCTCCTTGCCCAGTTCGGTGTTCCGGAACACGGGCATGTCGCGCTGATATTCGCGGACGATGATATAGCCGAAGAGCGCGACAAATGCGCTGAGTAGTAAGAGTCCGTGAACGAGGGTCAGTGTCCCGGCAAGGACGAACGGAAGTAACAGAAGGGGTGCCAGTGCAAAGAGGGCGACGTAATCAGGCGGGAGATCGACCGGGAACGGCTTGATGATCGCCGCGAGTGCGAGCGTTACGCCGATAATCGCTAAGCCGGTTCCGAGCGCCGTCCCGAGCGCCGCTCCCTCGAGACCACCGCCAGACAGAACGAGCGCGAGGATCGTATCGTCGAATTCGAATCCCGTGAAAAGAATCGCGAGGGCGAACAACGAGATTTTCAAGCCGAACGCCGTGCGCGTGAGATAGCTGATGAGTTTCTCGACGCAAACCGTCAGCAAGATCCCACCGCCAGCGAGGACGAGTAATGCACCCAGTAGTCCTTGACCTTCGACGAAGCCCTCGATGAGCCCTTCAATACCGCCCACTTCTTCTGCGTCTTCGCCCTGTTCCTGCGCGAGTACTGGGGTGACGATTAGGCAGACGGCGAGTAGTACGATGAACCCCGTGGTTAGTACCCGTGTTCGATCCATAGGAGACACACGCGGGGCCCGAATATGAAACTACAGATGCATGTATACTCTCCCGTTGGAAAAGTCTACATGCACGCTCTTTAGAGGGCGAAATTCTTTATAATTATCGTATACAGGTGCAGGGATTGCGTCGAAAGTAAGCATCCGTATGTATCGGTTGGTTCCTCCCAGAGATGGCGAAATAATTGAACTGGCTGTGCTGCATACATCCTCTGAGTCGCTCACGTCGTTTCTGAAAGGAGCCGGGCAATTCATTTGGTGTGTGCTGAACTCAGGGCGTGTATCCAGCACTCATCCGCCGCATTATCACCTACATACTGGTACTCTATCGAATGGCCGGATCAGCGTCAGGCGTGCTGGGCCCGCGCTCTGATCCAGGCGGACTGGACGCTCCGGGACAGTTCGGACCACTTGACCACGAGGAAGCCCCCGAAGATCACCAAGAACCCGGCTAACGTGACCGCAGGCAGGTGCTCGCCCAGCCAGGCCCACCCGACGATGGTGGCGACGACGGGGACGACATAGACGACGAGGTTCGCCTGGTGGGGCCCGACCCGGTCTAGCAGCGAGAAGTACGCCACGAAACCCATCGTGGTGGCGACTATCGCGAGGTAGAGGTACGATCCGATGAACGTCGGGGTGAGGGCGACCGCCTGGGGTTCGCCCGACAGGAGACTCCCGACGTGGAGCACTGCGCCGCCCAGCGCCAGCGAGAGGCCCGTAGTCGTCGCTGCGGGCATGTGCGACCCGCTCTTGCGGATCCCGATCGATCCGAGCGTGACGCCCGTGATGGCCGTCAACACCAGCAGCTTGCCCCGGAAGCCGTCGCTGAACAGCGCTTCAGGAGTCGGGCGAACGACGAGGACGACCCCCACTAGGCCGATGAGGACGCCGACCAGCGCCCGTCGGGAGAGACGCTCGGCGGGCAATAGCACCCACGCGAGGACGACCGTCAGGATGGGGCCGAGACTGTAGATGATCGCCGCGACGCCGGCGGTCGTGTACTGCTGACCGAGGTAGAGAAAGCCTGATGACCCGAAGAACAGCACACCTCCCGCGAGAACGGCCAGCCAGTCGGCGCGCCGGTGGGGCCGCCAGTCCCGCAGAACGAACGCAGCGTAGGCGAGCAGCAGCAGCGCCGCCAGGTCGTACCGCAGAGCCGCGAACAGCAGTGGCGGCGCGTCGGCTAATCCAGCCTTGATCGCCGGGAAGGCGGCGCCGAACGCCACCCCCATGAACAGAAAGAGCCCAGCAGCTCTCTGGGCAGACATAGGCACGGTATGCTCCCCGAGGAGATACCCCTGTCGGCGCGATGAAGGGAACGTGGAGCGATCCTGAACTCGTCCTCTGTATTCAGTAATCTCTCTCTTTGACAGATTCTCGGTAGATGATTCGGGTCGTGCAAGATACACAGCGCAAATGCAGCAGTGAGAGAGCCGCTTAGTGTAGTGATACAGATCAATCAGTATACTAAGCAGAGGTGGCTATCAGTTAACGAAAGCAGGAGTGCTTGCCCTGCAGAAGGACCAGAGACCACCATTTCTCTATTTACGCCGAAAAAGGCGCATCATACCCTCTAGTGTAGGCGTGCGCGTTATCTCCTCACTGACTGTATCTGTTCCAATGACTCAAGAGGACCGTGAATTCGACCCAGAAGCACCTGAACAACGGGAAATCGGTCGGGAAATGGTCGACCAGAGCACCGGCCTCGGCTCGGTGGCTGCACACCTCTATCGGGGCGAGGTTGAGCGCGTCACGACCTGGCGCGAGCGACTCGACGAGACGACCAACTGGGCGGTCACCGTTATGGCAGCAATCCTCGTCTACGCGTTCTCGAGCGATGGGACCTCTCACGCCATTCTGCTCGTCGGAATGCTCGTGATGACTGTGTTTCTCTGCATCGAGGCACGGCGCTACCAGAGCTACGACGTGTGGCGCTCACGCGCCCGTCTATTACAGGAGAATCTCTTCGCGAACGCGCTTGACCCGTCAGCCGGCGTCGAGCGACCGCGGTGGCGGGCGGAACTGAGCGATGACTACCGAAATCCGTCGATAAAAATCCCGTATCACGAAGCGCTCGGGCGAAGGCTTCGACGGGTGTACCTTCCACTACTAGCCATTATGCTAGTCAGCTGGGTTTTCCGGATTGGTGCCTACTCTGATCAGGCATTCGTACATGCTGCATCGCTACCTCGAATCCCAGGAGCGGTCGTACTGAGTTTCGTCGGCTTGGTCTATGCGTTCGCAGCGGGCCTTGCCGTCTGGCCTCGCAAGCGGCGAGCCAAAGGCGAAGTCAACGAAACCGCGTACGGCGAATGGAAGGAAATGTAATTGGCGCTTCAAATCACCGCACGGATCGTGTGAGCACAAATACAAGAAGGGCCATTAATAGAGACCCAGTTAGCGACTCGAATCCAGCCAGAAGCCTTGCCCAGGTCCCAACCGGTTGAATATCTCCGTACCCTAACGTCGCGAACGTGACGATGCTGAAGTAGAGGCTCTCAAGAAACACTGTAACAATCGTTTCGACCGATGCCCTGCTCGGGTCGTCAAGCGTATACGTGATCGCCTGATTAACCCCGACTGCCTGAATACCCCCCGTCAACGGATACAGCAGGGCACAGACCAGTATTAGTACCAGCGAACTCGCGACGACGCGCCAGGGACTCGTCCCGTAACGCATGATCCAGTGGGAGCCGGCCAGCGTAAACGCCCGAGCCCAGTCTTTTGTGGCCCAGGCGACCCGACGTCGAAGATCCATCTCCTGTCGGTAATAGTGGAGCGATCGCTCCGGGATGGCGTTGTCGTCGAAAAGCTGTTGAAGTTCACGGTACGACCACGCCGCTGCCTCGACGAGATCAGTCCAGCGCTGTCGGTCACCCACGTCGCCGAGCCGTTGTTCATAGACGACGCGTTCGCCGAACCTCGTCTTCCGGTCCACCGGCGTGTTTGAGAAGATCGCGCGGTCGAGGCGTGCTTCGAGGAAGCTCCCCTCCCGGAGGTCGGCATTGACGAACTGCGCGTCCTCGATCGTCGATCGATCGAAAGAGGCGCGCCGTGCGTCCGTGTCACGGAACGTCGCTCGCCGGAGGTCCGCGCCGGAGAAGTCGGCGTCCCGAACGATGGCCCCGGCGAAGTCCGCACCGATGAATCGACATGCCGAGAATTCCGCGCCGGCGAGCGACGCGCCCCGAAGGATTGCTCCGTCGAGCCGTTCCCCGGGTTCAGGCCAAGCCGTCTCGAACGCATCGCGGGGCTTTGCGTCCTCGTCGGCGTGCCAGATACAGCGCCCTGTGTGGTTCCAGGCCGGCCGCCAGCAACACACGGCGCCGACGTTTTCCCGGGTCAGCTCTTCCTGGAGGTGTCCGCACCGAGACTCGGGACCGATACTCATGAGAGTCAGAGGCGCTCGACCGTATAGAAGCGTCCCGGTGCTACTGAGACCGAGAGTGTTGGTGAGGCCATCAGGTCCCAGACGCAGAGCGCACCGTAGGAAAGCCGTAAAAGCCCACCTGAGCGGAACAGCCAAGAGCGAGTCGCGCGTCCATAGTGACGTCGCAGTGTTTGGATGTCCTTCTCCGGCTGTGATCACTGTTCCCGAGGTGCCGCTCGAGGAGCCGGTGCTCGTGTTCACGCTCACACTAACCGTCTTTCTGGTCGGCCGTTCCTGATCAGGAGACTCGGTCTGCTTGGCATCGTCGGTTTCGTCGTTCGGCTCGTCTTGGACTCAATCGGCCCCGATCCGATCAACACTCCGGTGGTGGTCGTGGGTTGACACACGGCCGCTTCCCAGCTCCGATGCTTTGTCCCAAATCAGACGGATAGCCGAGTCCGATTCAGGTATCGGATTGTTTGAGATTCAGGAGAGCTGGCTCCGGATTGTTTTCGACGATATCTTCGAACGTCGATCGAGTCTCTACTGCCGAATCGGCCTCATACGTTGGACCGCCGGAAGCAAATCGATCATCGAACATCCCGGGATCATACTCTGGCGTGGTGATAATCGTCTCTGTCCTCTCTTTGTGTGACCTTATAAAAGTAGGATTAAGATCGATCCGTTTCTCTACTGTATGTGGTACTTTCTCAAACAATCGCGTATGAAATTGATACATTGCATAGCGGACAGATATTGATCAAAACTTCCAACCAAACTCTTATTATGCCTTTCTCCGTCTTTGGAGTATATAGCGGAGACGGTTTCCTCCGATTCGTCTGTTTTCCCGAAATTGGTCCACTCATAGCACCCCCATCCCCTTCTCCGAAGTAGTGAGCGCTCAGTACAGGTGATATGGTGACCACCAAACGAGAAAAAGATGCATCCGACCTTCCCGACGGGTGCAGGCACCATCGTTTTCCGCATATGAGGGGTACGAGCGGCGAGGAAAATCATGAGCAATACACCGACCGACACCGGAACGGACTCCGACGCTGGGTCAGCCCGGAACAGAGAGACACTGAACACGGACGTGATGCAGTGGTTGAGCGCCCTTGTCGCCCTGATCGGGTTATACCTCGTCGCCTCGCCGTTTATCTTTGAGGCGACAGACGCAGCAACGTGGAACGATACGCTCGTTGGAACAGGTATCTTTCTGCTTGCCGGGTACAACTTCTACCGACTGTCGAAGGATCGATTGGCAAGTGTCGCCGTTGCATCGCTGACTATCTTGCTCGGCCTTTGGACAGCGATCGCACCATACGTCATGGAGATGGGGAGCAACGAACTTGCAATCGGGACCACGCTCTCCGGCCTGGCTGTCGCTGCCCTTTCGGCCTACAACGCATACGCGAACGGGAAAGCCGACGCACCAGACCCCGTCCGCACTCGCGCCTAACTCACCTCTTGATGGCTCTTTTCGAGTTCCTGGCGCGCATCGTAGCCCGAGTACGATCCGGACCAGACAGTTCTCCTTCTGACAGGGAGAGCTGAGTGTTCCATACGCATGTATTCATAACTCTTCTAATCAGTGTATAATTCGAATTAAAGAATTTCGAACCCAATTGTGACTGATCCAGATCGATACTTGGTATCGCACTCACCTCCTGGAAATAGTGTCTAACAAATAGGGACATTTCCTTCTAAAGGACTTTCGGGGTATGCAGGAACGGGCTTGAACATGCATGGTCGGGTGGTACTCCTATGTCTCGAGAGACAGGTGGTGAGAACCGCGTGGTCGCGATCTGTACTGAGTGCGGAACAGCCCACGCAGCAGTAGTCTGTGCAAACAATAGAATTCGACCGATCGGTACAGACGACTGTCCCTGCGGCAGCCAGAATTTTAAAATAATGGATTGATCAGTACCGCCCATACAGTGAGCACTATAGCTTAGACTTAGAGCGTGTTGCCATTCACGCGAAGCCACCCACGCCTGTCTTTCCAATCGAGAATTGAGAATTATTCGTGCTCATTCTCGGAGGTCGCAATCTTTTGCGTTCGGGCAAGAGATGATATTTTAGGCCGTACAGTGGACATTGAGGATAGTTTGTGTGGCTGTATCAACGAGCGCAGTCAGTTAGTCAATCTTAGTCGATCCTCGACCCGCCGAAACGCCAGATCACGAAGGCGCTCGAAACTCACGAACGCGAATTTCGTGGCGAACCAGTCAATTCATTAGCCAAAACTACGAACGCTCAGACGGTTTTGTCCGAACAAGACACACTGCTGTCAGTGGCACCATCGACCTCCCGTATCGATTCGCCTGACTCGGGAATCCTCGTCCTTCAGGGCAGAGAGGATGTCAAACCGTAGATCTGATTCCATCGCTGGAATCCAAGACTCATCAATTGTTGATCCGATTGATGAACGACTACGAGTCAGACCGGTAGAGAACAAAACACCAATTAGACGGCGGCGCGAAGCCGAACGGACCTAAACGAGCAAGTCCATACCCATTTAGTCCACCGCTGGATCATCGATATCTCTTTCGTGGACCCATACCGTCGAAATTCGGGCCCCCTCGATGCTCGTTACCTCAACGACGTGACCGGCGACCTCGACGCGGTCGCCAGGTTCTGGTGCGCGGTTGAGTTGTTCGAGTACCAGTCCACCGATCGTTTCGACCGCCTCGCTTTCGAAGTCCCCAGCGAGGGCCTCATTCACTTTCGACAATTGGACTCCGCCGTCAATGTCGTACCCCTCATCGTCGCGCCGCCGTATCGACGGTTCGCGCTTATCGAGATCAAACCCGTCTCGAAGGTCTCCAACGAGGGCCTCAACGACGTCTTCAACCGTTGCAATCCCCTCGAATGCTCCCCACTCGTCGATGACTGCGGCCATCTGCTGTCGATCCTCCCTGAACTGTAACAGGAGATCGCTAATTGCCATCGTCTCCGGGACGATGCGAATCTCGCGGACGAGGTCACCAACTCTCTCGGCATCCCCATCGGTCACCTCTGCTCGCAGCACGTCCTTGACATCGACGAATCCAACTACTTGATTACCGTCGTTGGCCTCGAGAACCGGATAGCGCGTGTGTCCGGCCTCTAAGACGATCGAATGCAGTTCGGATAGTGTGGCATCCGCCGGAACGCTCACCACGTCCGGTCGTGGGACCATGACCTCCCGCACTACGATATCGTCAAGGTCGAAGACGCGCTCGATCATCGTCACTTCTGCCAGGTCAATGCCCCCTCCCTCACCGGATTGTGTTAGTACCCGAAGGAGCTCCCGCTCACCGAGTGTCTCATCCGTTTCGGAAGCGGGCGGCACACCGAGCGACCGCGTGAACGCGTTGGCCGCCCCGTTGAAGACGACAATGCCCGGATAGAGTAGGTAATAGAAGGCCTTCATTGGCGGGGCGAGGAACAGCGAGAGTCGCTCGGTCTGGGCGATTGCGAGCGTCTTCGGTGTGAGTTCACCGAAGACGACGTGGAGAAACGTGATGATACTAAAGCCGATTGCGAACGCGACGACATGGATGAGAGTCGCCGGGAGAACCGATTCCAGGATGGGCTCGATGAGCGCCGCCACTGCGGGTTCGCCGACCCATCCCAATCCGAGCGAGGCGATGGTGATGCCGAGTTGTGTCGTGGCGAGGTAGTTGTCGAGATTCGTCATCACCTCCTGGAGCGTCCCCGAGCCGGGCCGCCCCTCTTCGACGAGCTGGTCGACCGATGTCCCCCGAATTCGAACGAAGGCGAACTCTGCAGCGACAAAAAAGCCGTTTAAGACCACGAGAATCAGCGCTAAGACGAGTTGTGCCGCCGAGAGCGCAACGTCTACCATCGGCCCTCCCAGAAAGTACTGCCGTTCAATTGTGGTGTGTCCATAGCTATACATCTCGCCCCAATGACTAAAATCCTCTAAGTGGTTCGCGGGTGACCGACTGGTGTCAATGTATTTATCGGTCTGTTTCTTTCCAATCGCCCGGGTCCCCTTCACGGAATTCACCCTTGGCATGGCGTTCACGGGGCCAGAAGGTGACACCCAGCAGTACGACGTAGAACACGCCCACAACGACAACCACAGCAATCCCGGGGATACGGGCGATTCCAGCGGTTGTCAGCCAGTCCTGGCGCGGCGCGAACGCTGTAATCCTGAAGACCCACGCGACCAATAGGACACTGAGCAGAGCAAGGTACACACGCCGGAGTCGGTTTGCGAGTGCTTCGTAGAACGAGACTTTCAGCGTCGGCCGGCGATAGTCCTTACTCAGTTCCGCTCGCCAGTCGTGGCTTTCAGTGCCCTGGGACGGATCGAGGGCGTTTGCGAACAGGTTCTCCTGGATGACTCGAGTGCGAGAGCGAAAGACATCGTAGTCCCGGTACCGCCGTGCTTCGATGCCCAGAAAGACGGTGACGACAACGATACCGATCAGCACGATATAGTGTGGGTTATCGGTACTCGAAAACGCCCACGTCAAGATTGCTGCCATCAGCGTTACCGCCCACGTCGTCGTCTCGTCGAGGCGCTGGCGCCACGTCCCCACTCGGTCGATCTCTCCGCGGTAGGCGTGGGCCATCACCGAACCGAGTCCCGTGCTGTCGTCAACCATTTTGCGGCCGACCTCCCGTTGGTCTGGTGCTGTTGGGTCGAACTCGTCTCTACTCGAATCGGTCATAGAGGAGAGACAACTCCTCGTTCCATAAGCAGCTATGGTGACGGCGTAATCTGAGTGTCATGTACTGGAGAACATCGAACAGTACGCATCTGTATGTATCGGTTGGTTCCGGCCAGAGGTTGTGAAACAAACGGATCTGCTGTGCTGCATCCAGCCTCTGTATCTTGCATGCATCTCTTGACAACGATTCGGCAGCTCGTCCAGAGTCTGCTGGGTACATTCAAGGGGGAAAGTATGTGATTCGGTAGGCATCTGTTGCTACCCACGCATACGGCACTCGGCGATGGGTATCTACAAAATTTAATCACGCTCGTTCCAGTCGAGGCCAGAAGAGAGAAGAGTCGTTGGTCCGCCGGGAAGCGGCTCGAGGGGGTGAGACAGTGTCCGAGACACTAAGTTAGGCGTCGGAGTCAGCGTAAACGCGAACCACCCCATCACCGAAGACAGCGATTTCGAATCCGGCGTATTGAAATTGAACCTGATCGAGTGCTGAGGATGATTACGACGTAAACAGGGCGTTCAGCGCGTCGGGGTCGATTGCTGTCTGGAGTGGCGGCAAGTCGATTGGGTCCGTGCCAGTTGCCTCTGCAACCGCAGAGACGACAGCATAGACTGGTGTGTTTGTACTGTCCTCTCCCCACGTCGTACTGGCTAAGACTCTCTTGTTAGATGAAGACTCGCTCATGGTTACCTGTGTGCTATCAGTTGACACAAACCCTCGTATACCGATTTGTCGTAAAAGGTTTGCCAAAGCAGAATGGGTTGTACACAATCAATTGTTCGTGCCCTTGGTAGAAATCCAGACAGTGCAGCCAGTCAACGGTTCGATAACCCAGTCGTGAGGTCACAGCCCGTACCCGGATAGCTGGCCCATCATATGCCTACTCAGTCGCCGGCAGCGTAAATCGGAAAGTCGCCCCCTTGCCGGACTCGGAGTCGACCCAGATCTCGCCGCCGTGACGCTCGACGATCCGCTGGCACAAGGCGAGTCCGATCCCCGTTCCCGCGTGCTCGTCGTGGCTGTGAAGACGCTGGAACACCTCAAAGATACGGTCCGTCTCCTCGGAGTCGATGCCGATGCCCTCGTCGCGAACGGAGATTATCCACTCATGACCAGCCTCTTTGGCGTCGACATGGATTCGCGGAGGCTCATCGCCGCTGTACTCGACCGCATTGCTCAGGAGGTTCTGGAAGACCTGCTGGAGCTGGCGTTCGTCACCCCGTACACGAGGGAGAGAGGCAACTGTGAGTTCGGCATTACTCTCTTCGAGTTTCACGTGCAGGTTGTCGGTTGCATCGTCAAGGACATCTTCCAGTGCAACCGGCTCGAGCGGCTCACCCTGCGTGTCGATCCGCGAGTACTCGAGAAGGCCGTCGATCATCTCGCGCATCCGCTCAGCCCCGTCAACAGCGAACGCGAGAAATTCTTCACCATCTTCGTCAAATGCGTCTTCATACCGTCGCTCGAGCAACGAGAGATAACTCGAGATCATTCGAAGCGGTTCCTGGAGGTCGTGGGAGGCGGCATAGGCGAACTGCTCGAGGCGCTCGTTCGATTCCTCGAGTTGCCGACGGTACTCTGTGCGTTCGGTGATGTCCTGGATCAGCAACATTCCTGCGTAGATGTCGTCGGCGCCGTCTCGAACGGGAAGCGTGTGCGCCAGCAGGTAGCGGTCGTGGTACTCCACTTCGAACGTTCGCGAGTCGCCGTCGAACACGGCGCGGAAATGGGGTTTGATCTCTTCGACCAGGTCGTCGGGGTAGCGCTCGTAGATCGAGACGCCGACGATCTCGTCCGGTGGAATCTCCAGTTCGCTCATTAGCTCGCCGCCGGCGACGGTGTAGGTAAGGTCCTCGTCATAGAGACCGACCGCCCCGTTCGGGAAGTTCTTGACAAGCGTCCGGTAGCGGCGCTCGCTCTCGGCAAGAGCTCGCTCACGTTCCTTGCGCTCGGTGATATCTCGGACCACGCCGACGCGGTTCTCCCCCTCGTCGGCGGTGAATGACGCAAACGTCACTTCGACGGGGACGTGGTCGCCGTCTGCCGTCTCGACGGTCGTTTCCAGCGTCGGATTGGCTGTCTCGTCGGTGGCCATCGCCGCCCGCATTTCAGCGGCCTCCTCGATAGCCGCCTCGTCGATAAGACGAGTGGCGTGGGCGCCGCGTAGTTCCTCGCGAGTGTAGCCGGTCAACGCGGCGAACGCGTCGTTGACCATCGTGTACCGCAAGTCGTCGTCGGCCACGTAGATGCCGTCGTTGATCGTTTCAACAATGCGCTCGTACTTGGCGAGCTCCCGGGTCCGTTCCTTTCGCTCCGTGACGTCGCGGCCGATCCCGGCCAGCACCGGCGTTCCGTCGGGGTCCTCGAGTCTTGTCGCGACGAACTCGTACGGGATCCGGTCACCCGCTTTGGTCAGGATTCCTGCCTCGACGCGAGTACGCCCGGTTTCGAACACTTCGTCAATCGCGGCCGCGGTCGACTCGTGATCCTCCTGGCTAAAAAACTCCACCGAATGCATAGATCCGATCTCTGCGTCCGAATAACCGGTCACTTCGGTCAGGGCCTCGTTCCAGCGCTGGAACGTGCCGGATTCGTCGATGACGTAGAATACGTCGTCAACAGCGGCGAGGATGCCGTCGGTGTACTCCTTGTATCGCCCGAGCCGTCGTTCGCGCTCACGCAGTCGACGTTCCGTCTCAGTACGATCGATCGCCGCGGCGAGGACGTTTGCGATGTTCGTGACGAAAGCAACGTCACTGTCGGTAAACTCGCGGTGGCTTGTCGTGTGGACGCCAAAGACACCCCACGGATCGTCGACAGTCCCGATAATGACGCTGATTCCGCTCACGACGTCGTGTTCGGTCAGCAGCTCAGGGCCGGAAAAGCGCTCATCCGTACGGAGGTCGTCGACGATAACCGGCGCTTCGGAAAGCAAGGTATAGCCCGCCTGTGAATCCAGATTGGTGGTGGCGGTCGCTGAACCTACGAGACCATCGTGCCAGCCGACACCCTCCTTAAGCAGGACAGCATCGCCGTCGGGGTACAGCTCGAGTACTTTCGCATACTCGGCCTCGAGGGTCTCGGCGACGGCGACCGCGATGTCGTGCATCAACTGGTCAAGGTCGTTCGTCCGGAGGGCCTGTTGTCCGAGTTCGGCGACGACTTCCTGTTGGCGGACCTGCGGGTCGGGTCCCGTATCGGTCTCGGAAGTCGAATCCATTTGGAGTGTGTTACTCAGGTGTCAGGGGTAAAGCCTTCTATATTGCTCTGCGAATTCTTCATTAAATCATTTTGATACTACATCACCTTTTTGGATGGCTTCCCGCCATTTTCGTGATGGGAGCCACCGTGTATCTCCTCGGGAAACTGTACGAGTAAGCCGGTGACTCGAGGATTCCGATACGTAGATCGATGACAGAGGACGGCCACCTGGGGAGTGGCCGGGTTATGGTGGTGCGATTTCCGTCCGCTTCGATGCCTAACGGTCTGTATCCTCTGGCATAGGAGGGTATCAGACCGGGCTGACCTCCACCGATAAGTGACAAGGCTGTTGGCCCGTCGTATTCATGCCCGTGCGCTCACGATGTTACGGCCTCAATTCAGTACGGAGAAGCAGTTTTACTCACGTAGCTAACGTCCGCTGCACGTCGATCGCTCGAAAATAGAAGTGTTGTAGCCGCTACGTGCGGTTTGAATATTCGGGGATACGTTATCGCCGAGCCATAGGCGCGACACTGATTCCGGAGGTGTTCGGAGTGGTGGAACTGGGTCATTGGAACCGATCTTCACTTCTGGGCCGGGATACCGTCATCTCGAGTTTCGATCGAGGTCGAGTCCATGTATCGACCGCCGAATAAATGTCGATAGTCGTAGAATTGGATGACACATGCGTCATTCGCCTTCCGTAATTGTCAGACCTCCCTACAGCAAGCGCCGTTAAGGGGCAAGGTAACCTTGTGGCGCAAGGAACGCGCGCCACGCTCAAGAGTTGGTTGATAGATTGAAAACGGACGTTTCGTACCCTCAGCCCTTCTGTTGATGGCAGTGGAACCCTTGATAACGGAGATTAGTGAGTTTGGGTAAGGCGGGTCGAGACGGCCAATACGGTTACGTTCACTGAGACCAATTCACTACCAGCGCGGGGGAGGGGGTTAGTCGTTGCCAACGTCGCCCTCATAGCCAATCAGCTACCACATCATTGTTTCCTCCGCGCTATTCCTATCCACTGGCTCTGTTGAAATCCTTAACCGATGATAGGTTTCAACGACCGTGCTGAATACAGCACGAGATTTAGTTCAATCTCCGAAGTGGTGAGCGCTCAGTACAGGGTGTTCAGTGACCGGTTGCCTATTCCAGCCCCGGTTTTACGCCGTTGAGTGCTGGAAGAGTGAGTGATGGCTCTAACTCAAATCGACCACATGAACGACCAGATGGGAGAGTGCATCGACATCTGTCTCGAAGCCGCTCAAGCGTGTGAATGGTGCGCTGATGAATGTGCTGGTGAAGGCGAAGGGATGGCCAAGTGCCTTCGTCTCTGTCGGGATGTCGCCGATCTCACGACGCTACACGCACGCTTCATGGCACGGAACTCGAACTACAGCACGCAACTTGCAGAAGCCTGTGCTAGTGCATGTGATGAGTGTGCGGACGAGTGCGAACAACACGATGAAGAACACTGTCAGGTGTGTGCTGAAGTGCTTCGCGAGTGTGCCGAATCCTGCCGGGAGATGACGTCAACGTAGAACCCGCAACCAATTCTGCCCATCCACAAACCTTTTTCGTCACCAGCGTATTGTCGGCTTGAATAACCCTGTACGATGCTAGAAATCATACGCTATGGCTCGTGAGACAGCCCCCTCCCGAGAGGAGATTGAAAGACGAATCCAACAGGTCGGAAAATACTCCCACGCGGTCCGTATAGGATTGATAATCATCCTCACTGCGTTTCTGTTAGCCGTTGGTGCCGTCCTTCCCGCAAATCTTGACAGTCCCTCACAGGCAATCGAGTCGATACTTATGCCGCTTACGTTCGTCGGACTGGGGACCATCCTGTACGGAATTGGAATGCACCTTCACTTGATGCATTTGAATCTCGTCCGCCAGTTACAGCCCGAATCGACGGACGACCAACGGTCAGCTCCTGACTCAAAGGACTGATTTCAAGCGACACGCAGTACCGAGTATGCTCAGTTCGCACTTCTACTGAGCGAGCCGTTCACTGGGTTTGGCGTGAAACAAACGAAGCCGTTGTGCTGAACTCATTCTCTGTATTCAGCACCCGATTCCTATCAACGGCTGAGGATTTCAACAGAGTCAGAAAAGTGAAATCAGTCGATCCACAGTGCCGAAGACGGCTCCAGGTCCTCAGCGTCCTCCGGCACTGGACGCCCATAAAGCTCGAGCGCCTCGGCCAGGTTCTCGAGGGCCTTTGCTTTCGTCTCGCCCTGGCTGGCGATCCCAGTCGTCTCGTCAGTTGCAACGTACCAGTCGCCCTCGTGGGTGAGCGTGACCGTCTCGTCGCCTGACTCCCGCCGTGGTCGCGTCCCCATACCTGTGATGACTGTACTCAACGGAAAGTCCTGCGACGCGAGGGAGTCCGACCTCGAGCGCGTGGAGGCAGCTGGGGCGGTTCGCGGCGTTACTCGATCTGGCGGACGGCGTCCTCGAGGTGGTCAGTGATGGCGTAGGACTTCTCGAGGCGCCGGCACTCGGCCTCCTCGTCGGGCTCTAATTCCTCGATATAATCGTCGAGGTGCATTCACTCGAAGTAGGGATGGCAAGGGTTTGAATGCTCGTGAACGCCAGCCGCTACTCGCGTTCGTCGGCCTCGAGGATCGTGGTCAGCAGCTCGAGTTCTCGCTCGAGGTCCTCGTCGCCGATGGCTTCGGCCTCGGTTGCGAAGTGGTCACGGAACGTCCGCAATCGAGCGGCGTACCGCGCGGAGACGGTGAGTGGCGTTGACCGCTGCTCCCACTTGCCGAGACGCCCTGGCGCCGGCGGATCGGCGATACCGTCGTCCGTGGCGACGAGCGTCTCGTCTCGCTCGTGTATCGTCCAGTTCTTCAGCAGGTCGGCGTACCGCGCGAGGAGGATAGCCTTGCGGACCGCGTCGGTGTCGTACATCTCCGCGCTGTCGTCCGGAAACGTGACGCGCTCGGTCGTCGACCTGGTCTCACCCGTTCGCGTCTCCCAGCTCGCCCGCAAAACAGGATTGGCCGCGTCCTCATTCCCGTCGTCGCCGTTCACTTCGTCGGTTCCGACGTCGGTTCGCTCGAGCTGGACGAGGACGACGCCGCCCTTCGCTGCCCCGTCCGTCCGCGGGGAGGGAAACAGCGTGTGGACGTGCATGACCGGTCCGTCCCCTTCGTCGGCGCCGGTCGTTCCGTACACTCGCGCGACCTCGTAGTCATCCGCCTCGAGTTCGAGCGAAAGGTCGTACACGAGCGGCGTCACCATGTACTCGAACTCCTCCCCGAGGCGGCGCTCGAACTCGTCCGTGGAGTGGACGCTGTAGTAGTTCGCGCCTCGAACGCGCGTAAGCTGGTCGACCAGCTCCGCGTTGAAGTCGACGCCGATGCCAACCACCGTCATGTGGTGGCCGGCTTCGGCGTTCTCTTCGAGCCCGGCACGAAGTTCGTCGGCGTCGGTCTCTCCCGCGTTGATCTGGGCGTCGGTCAGCAGGATCGACCGGGTCTCATACTCATCGGCTGTCGGGCCGGAATCGTCGGCCGCGCCGTCACTCCGGTAGTCGGCGAGCAGCTGCTCGCTCGACTCGATTCCCGCCGATACGCTGGTTCCGCCCCCGGCCTCGACGTCCGCCCGGATGTGTTCGCGGATGGCGTCCATGTCGGTCGTATCGACCGATCGGAGTGGTTTCGCCACGTGCGCTTCGGTATTGAAGAGCACGACGCCCAGTCGATCCTCGGGCCGGAGCTGTCGCGTCAGATCGACCAGCGCCTCTTTGGCGACGTCGATCTTCGGGCGTGACGTGTCGCCCTCGGCGCGCTTTCGGTTGCCGTACGAGTCGTAGTAGTACTCCTCGAAGCTCGAGCGCATCGACCCCGAGATGTCGAGCACGATCACCAGGTTCAGCGCGGGCCGTTCGAACGCGGACTGGGAGCGCCCGGACTCGAGCCCAACCGAGAGGAACCGTTCGGCTTCCCCGGAGAGCGGGTCCGGGGAGACGGCGGCGGAGTGGGTCGGACAGAACAGCGAGTCGCACGATCCGTCACCCCCGGTGTCGAAGTAGTAGTCGTGAAACAGGCCCTCGTAGGCCATGCTCTCGGGGACCGGAAGGTAGCCCTCGGAGACGTTCCGTCTGAACGTTTCTACGTCGGCGGCACCACCGGCGGCGAGGCCGATACTATCGTCGGCTTCGGTCGTAACGGCCGAAGCGCCGTTGGCGCTCGCGTTGCCGTTCCCCCCAGAGTCAGACGGATCGTACTGCCAGTCGTCTATCCCGTTGCGATCGTCGCTCAGTGAGCGAGCCGAACAACCGGCGAGCGCGGCAGCACCACCGACGCCGAACAACCGAACAAATTGTCTCCTGGAAGGCATGTCGTCTCTATCGATCGTTCGCGGAGTCCCGTATAAAAGGTAATCCAAGCTGAAATTTCGACTGTAGCGTTCCGCGAGCCCGAGCGTGTTTCGAGCCAGAAAAACCGGACTGCTTCTGATACTCATGGGGAAACGACCCATCACCCGTGAGTGAAGGCGCCGAACCCCCCGAATTACTGGCTCTCCTCGACGACGAGTACGCTCGAGCGATCCTCACCAAAACCAGCGTCAAACCAATGTCCGCCAGCACCCTGAGCGACCGCTGTGACGCGTCGCTCCCGACGATCTACCGTCACCTCGAGCGACTCCGGGAGTATGACCTGCTCAGCGAACAGACCGAACTCGTACCGGACGGCAACCACTACAGCGTCTACGCGGCCCGCCTCGAGCGACTTGAAGTGACCCTCGAGGACGTCGACCAACCAACGATGGCCTTCTCGAGAACGTGAGTCGATTGCTCGGACTGGGAGCGATCACATACTCGCTGTACGGAACGAAGTAGGGACTGGGGGCGGTGTCGACGGGTAGGAACGGTACGACCTGGGTGCTGTTGACACCTATTTTGCAGCAGTATTTGAGCGCGAACCACACAATCACACGTACCTTTTCTCGTCGGGTTCGCTCGCGTTGCTCGTTCATCGCTCCTCCAAAAATCTACGCTAAAAAGCCGCTCGCTCCCGCTGGTCGTTCGCGGGTGCAGCGCTTGTACCTCGAGTGTAATGGTACATCCACCACCTATACTTATCGGTCATTACCTTCGCAAATCGAGCCAGCCCTCGTGCGACATTCGCACTTTGTATTCAGCACAACTACCATAACCTGTCACAACCAAAGAGTTTTAACAAATCCAAAATGGCAGTATGTCTATTTCGCAACCTCACAAACTCATTCCTCGCGGTCAGATAACCGCGAAGAGAGACGATCCAATTTCGCCCGTACGGACTCACGACGCTCGTGTGTCGTGTTCGGTTGATAGGCTATCGAGACCACGTTTCCGTCCTCGAGAGAGATTGTGAGGGCACTTCCGCTCGTCTGAGCGGGCGCTGGTAAGCGGTCAACGGCCACCGTTTTCTCGTCAACCACCTGGTTGTCTTCCTCGAGCAGGATCACGGCGGTTTCGTCATCCTCGATTCGGTCCACGATCCCAGTGTAGGTCTCGGTCATGTCTTACCCCAGAGCAGGGGCGACAGCCTCATCAAATCCACTGGCATCGATCGCTGTGCCAACTGGGCGCGGTGCCCTGGCGCTCGTCTCACTTTCATCAGACTCGGGTTTTGCCTCGCGGATATCCGCTGCATTGGTCGAGAACGACTCGCTCGTCTGGACTTCGAACGACGTCCCATCAGTTCGAACGACAATATCCCCATGGACGGGCGTCCAGTACGTGCTAATTCCACGGTCGGCAAACCGCTCGAGGACCACGTCACTCGGGTGGCCGTACTGGGAGTCGTACGCGCTCGAGATGATTGCAACCTCGGGATCAATGGCGTTCACGAACGCCTCGCTCGAAGAGGTCGCCGACCCGTGGTGGCCGGCCTGATACACGTCGGCCTCAAGGGTGTCTCCCCACTCGTCGAGCATTCGAGATTCGGCTGTGGATTCGGCGTCACCAGTCGTCACGTACCGGAACTCACCGAATTCGATGGCCAACACCACATCGTTGTTTACAATTTCGTCTCGATCCGCACCCGCTGGTGGATTCAACACTCGAGCAGAGACGTCGCCCTCGATCTTCTCGTACTGCTCGTTGTTGCCCCGGCAGGTGAGGGTTGTGGTGGGCTCGCCCGCCCGGGCGGTGCCGGCGACCGCGCCGTAGGTCTTGCCCATCGTGGGCTGGGCCTCGATCAGCACGTCGTCACGCTGCTCGATGGCGTTAGTGATGGCGTCGGTGGTCCGGTCGCGGGCGGCCTCGATCGTGAGGGCGTCCTCGCCACGGTAGCCGTCGGAGGTCCAGTCCCAGCCGTCGGTGACCGCGCGGTGACGGAGTGCGTTCGGGAGGATGGCGTGGTGTTCGACGTCCTCGGGTTCGACGGCCTCGATCGGGGCGGGGAGCTGGTCGGCGTAGCCGCGTTCACGCGCCGTGTCGAACACCTCGCGCCAGGTGTCCGTCGAGAGCCCGCCGGGCACCCAGTCACCGCACGAGATCACGCCCAGTTCCATCCCGAGTAGGTGGAGGCCGTTGCCCGTGGCGCCGTGGCGCCAGCAGCGGAAGGTCTCGCCGTCCTCGCTTACCATGAAGTTCGAGCCGGTGCTCGAGCCGTGGAACGGGTGTTCGCGTCGCTTGCCTTCGGGGTAGCGTCGCCGCGAGAGGACGTCGTACACTCCGACGTCGGCGTCCCGATCTCGGTCACCGTGGGTGCACCGCCCGGTCCCGTGGGCGTAGCCGTGGTCGGGCTCGTCGTCGTCGGTCATCCAGGGTTCGATGAGGTCGCGGAGGTCATCCTCGTCGATGGTGGCGAGTTCGTCGGGGCCGCGCAGCGGGCCGTAGTAGTTGCCCGACGGGTGGCGCGAGCCGGGGCCGACGACGTAGGACTGCGGGGCCGCCTTGATGTGGCCCAGGTTCTCGCCCGTCTCGGGGTCGTCGAGTGGGATGTCGTTTTCGAGGCCGGGCACCAGCAGGAATCGGTGGTTGCTTGAGCGCGAGCCCGACGCCTGCCACGGCGTCTCGGGGAGGCGATCGACGAGGTCGGCCAGGGCGCCGGGTTCGTCCTCGTCGAGGATCGCGAGGTCGCCCCGGGCGGCGATGCCGTAATTGTGACCGGCCTCGAGGAGCGTCTCCTCGGTACGCTCGCGATCGGTTCCCTTCTCCCCCGGCGGGATCGGGATGAACACCTTCCCGAGGTCGGCGAGCGGCGCTGGGACGCCCGTCATGGCGCACACCTCCCGTCATCGAGGGCAGGGCACGGCTGGTCGTCCTCGAGGATGTAGCACCCGCAAAACTCGCACACGGGTGGCTCGAGTTCGACGGTGAGGCTCACCGCGACCACCCCTGGCGACGGCTACTGAGAGGGTGTTTGTAAACCCCGTCTATGGACGGATTTTCCGCGAATTTCCTTATAAGAGGATGGGACCGCCCGGATTTGAACCGGGGTCACGGGCACCCAAGGCCCGAAGTATACCAGGCTAACCCACGGTCCCGTGTCCGTACTTCTGGGCGCGGTGCGTAAAGGCTTTCGTTTGTGAATGGACGCGCTTTTCACCTCTGGTGGTGTGTCAGCCGACATGGTCACCGGTCTCGAGATCCTGATCCTCGTCGTCGCTCTCGCGTTCGTCTTCGGCGCCTCTCGACTCATCGACACCGTTCGACCGCTCTTCGCCAACGCGGTCGCCGGGTTGCTCGTCCTCCTGGCCGTGCAGTGGCTGTTCGTCTTCGAGATTACCATCACCCCGATCGTGCTCGTGATCGTCGCCCTCGGCGGCGTTCCCGGAGCGCTGCTAATCGTGTTACTGTCGATTACCGGCGTCGCGTTCGTCTAGGGCGCCTCGAGACGACGTGGTCGCCGCTCGAGTGTTGCTTCGAGCGACGAACCGGATAGGCAAAATCAGTTCTCGAGCACGCGAGCGACGTCGTCGTCGGTCGCTTCGTCGAAGTCCGCCGGGTCGACCGTCGGCCAGGTCTCGTACTCGTGATCGTCGTCCCAGTTCGACAGCAACGCCGCGACATCCTCGTCGGTCGCTTCCGGCAGGTCGTCCTGGACGCTTTCGTCGACGACCACCTCGTCGAAAATCGAGCCGAACGTCGCGACGATGCGGTCCTCGTGTGCCGTCGGGTCGAGGTGGAAGTGAGCGATCGCGTCGACGCTCGAGAGTCGTTTGGTAAGGACGTACGCGAAGTGAAACACCTGCTTCGGCGGGGCGTAGCGCAGGAGCATGTCCAGGGAGTGAAAGCAGATCCGGACGTGGTACTGCTCGCCCCACTGCTCGCAGAATTCGCTGATTGTGACGCCGAGGGCCGACAGATCGGTCGGGTCGTCGATCGCATCGACGACGAACGGGGCGGAGTAATCCGGCCCCGTGGTAGCCTCGGCTGCACGCAGGACGTCGCCCACGGAGATGATGCCGAGTTTTGCTGGACCGTCGCTGGCCGTCGGCCGACAGTCCGTCTGGGCCCCGGCGAACGAGACGCGCAACTCGGCGACCTCCGAACACGACTGACAGAGGTCGTGGCAGGCGTCTACTGGCTGGTTCGTTTCGTGAACGAGGAGCACGTTCGACGGTGCCTCGATCGATTCGGGGATACTCGGTTCCATGGTGGCGACGTCGAGTCGACGTTAGGCGAAGGATCACAGGCCCCGCTCATTACTGTTCTGGCCGCTGACAGCCGCGACATAACCGTTGTGGCCGGTTTCGACCGGAACGTTCGCTCGCCCGCACATACATGTATCTCACGTCAGTAGTGCCAGCCATGCAGATCGGACTCTGCTCTGACGTGCATGGGAACCTCGTCGCGCTCGAGGCCGTCCTCGCGGACCTCCCCGACGTCGACGCGCTGGTCTGTGCGGGCGACGTCGTGGGTTACAACCCCTGGCCGGCCGAGTGCGTCGACCGGCTACGGGACCTCGAGGTGCCGACGGTGATGGGGAACCACGACCGGGCGGTCGCTCGAGAGACGACGTTTCGGTTCAACGCGATGGCCGCGGCGGGGGTCGAACTCGCTCGCGAACGCCTGACCAACGACCAGCGGGAGTGGCTCGCCGAGTTACCCGACGAGCGCCTCGCGTTCGATGGCCAGGTGAAAATCGTCCACGGCCACCCCGCGGATCCGGACCGGTACACGTACCCGCGGGACTTCTCGCCGCGGCTGCTCGAGGACGAGTCGGTGCTGGTGCTCGGTCACACCCACGTCCAGCACGTCGAACGCTATGCCGAGGGGATCATTGTGAATCCGGGCAGCGTCGGCCAACCGCGAGACGGCGACCCCCGGGCAGCCTACGCCATCCTCGATCTCGACGCGCTCGAGGTAGAAACGCGTCGCGTCGCCTACGACGTCGAGCGCGTCCAGCAGGCCGTGGCCGAGGCGGGCCTCCCCGAGAAGATCGGGACGCGGTTGGCTCGAGGCGAGTGAAGCGAGCCGGCGTGAATTGAGCGCGAGCAGTGCGCGAACGGTGCGGTAGAGGTCACTCGGGACAAGAGGTCGGTCTATCTGGCCCGGGACGACCGACCGTTCCGGCTGGCTCGAGGGGAGCGACCGATCCGACCAACTCGAGGCGAGTCCTGGCCCCATCCAGCGACGACGGCTCGTCGCTCACCCGCGCTGGGACTCGTCGACCGTGCCGTCGGTGCCCGCCGGACTGTCGTGCTTGTCCTCGACGTCGTCGTCCTCCGCCGTCGTGGTCGCGGTCGACTCGGTCGCGCTCTCGTCCGAGGATGGCGGTTCCTCGCTGTAGCCCAGTTCGAACCACAGCTTCGCCGTACAGTCCGTTCCCTCCGATTCGCCCTCGGAGTGGCGAGCGAGGAACCCGTTACACCGGTTGTGCTCGATGACGTTCGAGAGCGACGCCAACGACCCACACTCCGGGCAGTCGATGGCGTAGCTGCCGTCGTGCTGGTGCCAGCTATCGGGCGTCAGATCCATATAGGCCGCGTCCTCGGTGTCGTGTTTCGTCATAGCGGATAAACGGGTTCTCGAGGGATAATCATCAACCCGGCGAGAGCAACCCCGGGCTCGAGACGCTCACTCTGTTTCCTTCTTTACGCCCCAGGCCAGCGTCAGATCGATCTCTTCGCGGCGGCCGCCGAGCATCGGGGACCGTTCCTCGACTTCGAGGTCGTAGGTGACCTGGGCGTCCGGCGAGAGCGTCACCACCTTGTTCCCGACGGAGATGTTGGCGTCGCCACCGCTTCGAATTTCGCGGGCGAGTTCCTGTAGCCGGTCGGCCACTTCCTCTCTCGTGAGTTCGTCCTTGTAGGTCGTCGTGTCGGCCATGGGCTACGGGCCACGACCGGTCGCAAAAACCTTGGCCCCGAATCGCGTCGTAAGGGTTCGGTTACCGGGGGAAGAGAACGATTACCGCGGGAGAGGGAGCATTCGCGCACCGCTTCAGACGAGCGGCTCGAGCAGTTCCTCACCTGCCTCGAGTAGATCCCGAACGCGCTCGTCGCGCTCGGCTTCGGCGTAGACGCGCAGAACCGGTTCGGTCCCGCTCGGGCGGACGAGCACCCAGGAGCCGTCCTCGAGGGTCAGTTTGAACCCGTCGGCCGTGTTGACGGTCGCGACCGGCGTTCCCGCGACCGTGTCGGGGATTTCGTCCTCGAGCGCCGCCAGAACAGCGGCCTTCTCGTCGTCGGGACAGGCAACGCTGACTTTCCTCTGAGTGACGTCGCCGTGGGTCTCGAGCAGGCGGTCGACCCGGTCGTCGATCGGTTCCGCAGCGTGCACGACGGCCGCGAGCAGGCCCATCAGGACGCCGTCTTTCTCGCGGACGTGGCCGCGGACGGTGAACCCGCCCGACTCCTCGCCGCCGACGAGGGCGTCGTGATCGGCCATCGCCTCGGCGACCCACTTGAAGCCGACGGGCACCTCGTGGACCGACTCACCGTGGGCCTCGGCAATCCGGTCGATCAGGAAGGTCGTCGACACCGTCCGAATCGCCGGTCCGTCGTTCGACTCGAGCAGGAAATCGTAGAGCGCGGCGAAGAAGAGATTCTCGTCGAGGAGACCGCGATCGGGCGTGACGACCGCCACGCGGTCGGCGTCGCCGTCGTTGGCGATTCCGAGCGCTGCGTCCCCCTCGGTGACCGCCTCGACCAGTTCCTCGAGGTTCTCCGCCGCGGGTTCGGGCGAGCCACCGCCGAATTCCGGATCTCGAGAGCACCGAAGGCGCTCGACGCTCGCCCCGACACGTTCCAGGAGGGCGTCGGTCGTCCCCCGGCCGCTGCCGTGCATCGCGTCGTAGGCGATGGGCAGTCCCTCGAGTGCGTCTTCGGGGTCGATATCCCCGGCAATTGAGCGAACGACCTCGAGACAGGCCTCGGCGTGTGCGTCGACGAGGTCGACCTCGCGAACCGACCCGTGTTCCGCCTCGGGCAGTGGATCGGGGACGCCGAGCGAGTCCGCGATGGCGTCCATGACCGGGGGGAGCGCCGGGGCGCCGTCGTCGGGGATGAACTTGATGCCGTTGTACGACGGCGGGTTGTGCGAGGCCGTGATCACGACCGCCGCCGAGAGGTTCCGGTCGACGACCGCGTGGGCATACAGCGGCGTCGGCCGGTCGCGGTCGCTCAACAGGACGTCGAAACCGTTGGCACACAGGACGCGGCTGACCTCCTCGGCGAACCCGCGGGAGGTCTCGCGGGCGTCGTAGCCGACGACGACCGGCGCCGTCTTCCCCTCCTCGCGGAGCGTCGTCGCGATAGCCTGGGCGACCATCCGCACACGCGGTGCGGTGAACTCCTCGAGCGTGGCTCGCCAGCCGTCGGTGCCGAAGGAGATCGCTGCCCTGTCGTCGGCCGCCGTCGCGTCCGTTTCCGTCTCCGGATCCATACGCGAACCGTCGTCGCCCTGATCGAAAAAACCGACGCACGCACACGAGGTGACGGTAACGGCGTGACGTCCGGGTAGTCCAGGACTGACGGCCTCGAGCACCGAACCGCGGTTGTTTTGAGACACCGTCAAACTACGGTCATTCCAGAACGCAGTCGAACCACGGTCGATCCGAGACGCGGCCGGAAGAAGTAACGACTGGCTGTATCGAGTCCGTTTTACCGCGCGACCCGGTAGAGCGCGTATGGATGCCGCTCCACACGTCGTCGCCGTCTCGGGGAGCCTCCGCGAGGAGAGTACGACCCGGACGGCCCTCCAGTACGTCCTCGAGGCTGCAGCGGACGCCGGCGCCGAAACGACGCTGCTCGACCTCCGCGAGTACGACCTCCCCGTCTACGACCCCGACGTCGACGGCCAGGGGGACGGAGACGCCGCGAAGCAGCTCGTCCGCGACGCCGACGCGGTCGTCCTCGGGACTCCCGTCTACCACGGATCGTACTCCGGGGCCCTGAAGAACTTCCACGACTACTGCGGCTGGGACGAGTACGAGGACACCACTGTCGGCCTGCTAGCGACCGCCGGCGGCGGAACCTACGGGTCGACCCTGGACCACCTCCGGATCACCGTCCGGGGCGTTCACGGCTGGGTCCTCCCACACCAGGTCGGCATCCGGAACGCGTCCAGTCAGTTCGAGGCCGACCCGAACGCCATCGACGGCCGGGCGTTCGTCGACCCCGACCTCGAGGAGCGCGTCGAGAAACTCGGCCGGCTGCTGGTCGAGTACGCGTTCATCTCACCCGAGGTGACGACACCGAGAGCGTCGGACTCGAGTTCGGGTTCGGGTGCAGGTACAGAGTCGAGTTCGGGCTCGGGTACCAGCGACTGAGTGAAAATCGAACCGCCGGACGGAACTCAGACCGATTGCAGGTATTCGGTCTGCAGTTCCTCGTCCGTATAGTCCTTCCCGTGGACCTCCTTCATGTGATTTCTCGCCAGTTCGATCGCCTCTCTCTCGTCTTCGGACTGGACGACGAATCGGCAATCGTTTGCCGCCGATTCGCAGTCGAGTTTGTGTGCTGTCGTCATGTGTGTGTTCGTTGCCGCCAGTCGCCTCCCTCAGTCGTCGCCAGCCGCCCCGTCCTGGACGTGGGCGGCGATTTGCTCGGCCTCCCCGTAGAAGGTCTCGAGATCGTAGTCCTGTGCCTGGATCATCGCGCTGTATCGCGGCGTGTAACTCGCGAGGAACGACAGTTCCGCGAGTTCTGCCTCGGTCGCGCCGTGGAGCTGTGCCACCCCCCGGTGGAAGTGTCGGCAGTACTCACAGCCGATGGCGGCCGCCACCGCGAGGCCGACCAGTTCGCGCGTCTTCGGATCGAGTGCCGTCTCGCCGAAGAGGAAACGCTTCATGGTGGGCCACTCGTTGTCGAGGGCCTCCTCCGGGAGCGTATCGAGAAAGCCCGGAACGATGCCGAGCGTCTCCTCAATGTCGCTCCTCGTGTCGTCGTGTGCGTGTGTTTCTGTTGCCATGGTCCCCCTCTCGCTCGTGTGGTTCGAACGGTAACCGGCGTTCGGCAGCGTGCTGGGTGCTACCAAACACCACTGTTCGTACCTCCGCAAGTGAGTTAATGGTTTTCGACAGAAAGTCTGTACACGCACACCGGAGCGTCCGGGATGGAATCCAGTCGTCCGGTCGAAGACGAAATGGTTTTCGGCGCCGTTCTCGCCCTACTTGCCCTACTCGCTCTACTCGATATACTTACCCTACTCATCCTACTCGACTTGCTCACTCTCGAGGCCGACCAACCGCTCCTTCCGCGAGCGCGCGAACTGCTTGATCTCGTACTCCCTGCTCATGGCAGCCGACCTCGAGGAGTAGCGTTCGACGTGGACGACCTCGACGGGGCCGCGACCACGGGTGTACTTCGCCCCCGTTCCCGCGTTGTGTTCGTCGACGCGTCGCTCGAGGTCAGTCGTGTAGCCGGTGTAGAGGCTGCCGTCGGCGCACTCGAGGACGTACACCGTGTGTCGCTCGGTCATCGAACTCGCCGATCAGTAAGGTGGGCGATATCAAAAAGCCTCGCTACGGCGTGGGGTCCGCCGGTGTTCGTCTGGGCTTACCGCTCAGGAACTGGTGGCGCGCTCTCTCGCCGCTTCCGCGATCCCAGCGTTGGCCGAACAGCTGATACACGCGTGGATCTTCCCGTCTTCGTCGGCAAAGACGCGTGCGAAGCGCTCGGAGACGTGCGCGCCGCAGTGGGTACACGTTGGCATGGTATGCCGGGACGATGCCGGCATCTCGAATTAGTGCCCGATCGATAAATAGCCTTTGCCAAACGCTGTCAAGTTTTTACAGAAAGGGACATTATCTTTCGTTACTGCGACTTACGACTCGCTGGTTCGGGCGTCGTCGATCGCTCGAGCGATCAGCGTCGCCTGCGCGCCGGCGATGAAGCCGGCGTCGACGTTCACGACCGAGAGGACGGTACACGACTGGAGCATTCCCGCCAGGGCGGCCTCGCCGTCGCCGCCGTGGCCGTAGCCGCTCGAGACCGGCACGCCGATCACGGGGGTATCGACGAGACCCGCGACGACCGTCGGGAGCGCCCCCTCGCGGCCGGCCGCGACGATCGCCACGTCGGCCGCGCGCACTCGGTCGACCTGGTCGATCAGTCGCGTGAGCGCGGCGACGCCCACGTCGTCGACCCGGTCGACCGCGAGGCCGGCGTCGACACAGACCAGGGCGGCTTCGTCGGCGACCGGCCCGTCGACCGTGCCCGCGGTGACGATGGCCACGGTCGCCTCCAGCGCCGGTCGGTCGTGATCCGCCGCGGTCGCGAGGAGGGTCGTTCCCCGGCGGTCGACCGCGGCATCCGGGACGGTTTCCTCCAGGCGTTCCTCGAGTGCGTCGACGTGGGCGTCCTCGAGCCGGGTCACGAGCGCCCGGCCCGTCGTCTCGAGGGCGGTCGTTGCCAGGCTCGCGACCTGTTCCGGTGTCTTTCCCTCCGCGAGGATCGCCTCGGGAATCCCTCGACGGGTGTCTCTGGCGGCATCGAAGCGGCCCGCTTCGCCCGTGACGTATCCGCTGAGCTGGGCCTCGGCCTCGGCGGGCGAACACTTCCCCGCGGCTACGGCCTCGAGTAACTCGCGCATACGCTTCGTTCGGGCTCGAGCGTACACGAATGCGTCGTTCTCGAACGTGCACGAATGCGTCACCTCGAGCGTCCGAAGGAAAAATTCCGATCAGGCGCGCTCTTTCGCCTCGACCAGCGCCTCGTGCATCTCGGTGACGAGCGCCTCGGCCCGCTCTCGCTCGCGTGCCTCGGCGTAGATCCGGACGAGCGGTTCGGTCCCCGAGGGCCGGGCGAGCACCCAGGCGTCGCCGTAATCCAGCCGGTAGCCGTCGCGCGTGTTGAGCTCGGCGTCGGACGACTGGGCCTGGTTGGCCGCCGCGTCGAGCATCGCGTCGCGCTCGGCGGTCGACTCGTAGGCGACGTTCCGGCGAACGTTCGCGTAGCCGTCGTAGGGCGCCACGATCCCGCTCACCGGGCGGTCGGCGACGAGTTCGAGGAACCGCGCGGCGGTGTAGCCGCCGTCCCTGGCCAGCCGGAAGTCGGGGAAGAAGATCCCGCCGTTGCCCTCGCCCGCGATCGGGACGTGGCGGTCGTTCAACTCGAGTTCCTCGATCCGGGTGATGATGTTCGTCGAGCCGATCGGCGTCAACTCGAGATCGGCGCCGACGTCGTTGGCCACGTCGACCAGCCGCTGGGAGACGTTGACCGCGGAGACGGTGACGTCGTCTGGCTCGAGTTCCGCGGCGGCGAGGGCGGCCAGGGTGGCGTCGCCCTCGACGTAGGTGCCGGTCTCGTCGAAGAAGATGGCGCGGTCGGCGTCTCCGTCGTGGGCGATCCCGAGATCCGCGTCGGTCGCGCGGACGAGTCGACCGAGATCGGTGAGGTTCTGGCTGACCGGCTCCGGGTCCCGGCCGGGGAAGTGGCCGTCGGCCTGGGCGTTAACCGTGACGACGCGACAGCCGAGCGCCCGGAAGAAGCCGGGGCTCGTGAGCGAGCCGGCGCCGTGACCGGGATCGAGCGCGACCGTCAATCCGGCGTCGGCGATCTTCTCGCGGTCGACGTTCGCCAGCAACTCGTCGACGTAGTCCTCACGCACGCCGTCGACCTCACGGACGCGGCCCGTCTCGTCCCACGACGCGACCGAAAACGTCTCCCCGAGCAGGGTCTGTTCGATCTCCTCGAGGTCGGCTACCGCGAGTTCGACCCCGTCGCTCCCCACGAGTTTGACGCCGTTGTACTGGGGCGGGTTGTGCGAGGCCGTGATGACGATGGTCGGCACTCCCTCGCGCTCGGCGTAGAACTGCGCACCGGGCGTGGGGACGATTCCGAGGCGGTCGACGTCCGTCCCCGTGCTCGCCAGTCCGCTCGTGGCCGCGTCGGCCATCATCCGGCCCGTGTACCGGGTGTCTCGAGCGACTGCGACCCGGTCGACCCCCCAGGCGGTCCCCGCCGCTTTGGCGACCCGGAGCACGAACGCCGGCGTCAGTTCCTCGTTGGCGACGCCGCGGGTCCCGCTCGATCCGAATACCTTCATTGCCGGGAACTCTAGCGGGCGAGGTCAAAGTGGTTCCGAAGCGGTCTGGTCGGCTTCGAGCACGCTCGAGTGCTCCAGACGGCCGCACGTTCACGGGCTGTCCCCAGTCCGCCGGCTATCCACCCCTCCCCCTTCCTCACTATGATTTTTATAGTATTCGGACAGCCTTGGAGAATGACAGTAGACAGCAAGCCTTTCGGCCCACGCCGCCCGACTCGAGGTATGGTCTCGATCGACGAAAAACGCGTCTACGGCGCTCGCGAGGGAACGACGGCGGCCTACGTCGCGGCCGAGATGGGCGTCGTCCGCGTGCTGATTTCAGGGGACGCCGTCGGCGAGTTCTCGCTGCTCGAGCGCAGTACCGCCCGCGACCTCGCGGCGGGCGTCGGCTGGCTGGCCGTCGCGACCGACGAGGACGTCCTTGTCTGCGACCTGTCGAGCGAGTCCGAGGAGCCCGCGTTCGCTCGAACCGACTTCGGTCCCGCCGACGCCGTCGGAATACGCGACGAGACGCTGCTGGCCGCGGAAGCGTACGGCCGGGCGGGCAGTCTGGACCTCGAGGTCTTCGCGGCGGGCGACTGGCGCGACCTCGCGTTTGCCGACGCAAAGGCGCCCGAGGAACCGACTGTCCGGGCCGCAGACGGCGACCTCCTCGCGACGGACGCAGGCGTTTACCGGCACTCGGGAACCCGGCTCGCACACGCCGGACTCTCGGCGGTCCGCGACGTCTCCGCCGCCGGCGTCCCCCTGGCGGCGACCGCAGACGGCCTCTACCGCCTCGGTAACGGCTGGATGCGCGATCTCGAGGGACCGTTCGATCGGGTCGCGGCGGATCCGCTGAGCGACCCCGGATCGCTCGCTCGCGCCCACGCGCTGGGCGACGCAGTGTACGAACACGGCACGGGCGGGGCGGACCCCGAAACGGAGAGCGAGAACGGCTGGCAGCGCCTCGAAGCGCCGGACCCCGACCTCGTAGACGTCGCCTACGGCGAGGGCGTCTACGCGGTTACCGAGGACGGAACCGTTCTGGTGGCCGACCCTGGTCGGGGACCTGAAACCGAGTCCCGCTGGCGGCCTCACGCGATCGGCGTCCGCGGCATCGCCGCGATGGTCGTTCCGCTCGAGCGAGCCTGAGTGGCCGCGGACGGCGTCAGACGAGCGTCTGACGGGGAGTTATCAGTAGGGCACCCCATTCGCTCGAATATGACCGGATTGACACGCAGACGGGTGCTCGCGGCATCAGGGATCGCCGGTGCAATGGCGACCGCTGGCTGTCTGGGATCGGCCGACGAAGGTGACGGGAACGGAAACGGGGACGAACCGGACGACGGCGAGGAACCGGCACCGACCGGAACGCGCCTCGGCGAAATCACCGTCGAGAACCTCGACGACGTAGACCACACAGTCGACGTCCTCGTCGAGTACGACGGCGAAATCTCCCACTGGTCGACCCACGAGTTCGACGACGAAACCGGCGGCGCCACGCTAGAGGCCGACTGGCCCGACGAACGGGGCGACTTCCGGGTGACCGCCCGCATCGACGGCGGAGACTTCACGCAGGTGACGCCGGCGAACTGGAGCGAGCCCGACTGCCTCAACCTCATCGTCCTGGTCCGCCGGGACGGCACGGTTCGCATCGCCGGCGTCACTGAAGGCGGCCCCTGCGGATCGGGCGACGTGGACATCGAGGCCGCCCAAGACGCCGAGAAAGGGAACGAGAGCGACGAGTAGGAACTCGAGTCGACGACCGCGGGAAGAAGCGAAGACGAGGACGACGGGAGCGACGAACGAAAACGGGTTTTACCACGGGCGCGCTTTCCACGCGTATGACCACCATCGTCAGCGCCTCGAGTTCCCAGGCGCTCGCGGCTGCCCTGGCCCGCGAACGCGACGCGACGCTCGCCAGCGTCGCCTACGACCGCTTCCCCGACGGCGAACTGTTCGTCAGCCTCGAGGGCGAGTCGACGGACCTGGCGGGTGAGCGCGTCGTCGTCGTCGCCGCGACAGCCTCGAGCGACGCCCACGTCGAACTGCTCTGTCTCCAAGACGCCGCCCGGGAGGCCGGCGCGTCCGAGGTCGTCACCGTCGTCCCGTACATGGGCTACGGCCGCCAGGACAGGGCGTTCGAGCCCGGCCAGCCGATCTCGGCGCGCGCCGTCGCCCGGTCGATTTCGACCGGCGCCGACGCGACGTTCGTCGTCACCCCGCACGAGAAATCCGTCTGTGGATTCTTCGAACCGACGGCGACGCCCGTCGACGCCGCGAGCGTCCTCGCCGACCCGCTTCCGGCCGATCTCGAGGAGCCGGTCTTTCTCTCCCCCGACTCTGGGGCGATCGAGCTGGCCGAAACCGTCTGCGATGCCTACGGTCGCGGGGAGACTGACTACTTCGAGAAGACCCGCCGCTCCGGCACCGACGTCGAGATCTCCCCGAGCGACGTCGACGTCGCGAATCGAGATGTCGTCGTCGTCGACGACATCATCGCCACCGGGGGCACGATGAGCGAAGCCGTCGCCGTCCTCGGCGAGCGCGGCGTCGGGCGCGTCTTCGTCACCTGCGTCCACCCGCTACTCGTCCGGAACGCCTACACGCGGCTCTCGAACGCCGGGGTCGAGGCCGTCTACGGCACCGACACCCTCGAGCGACCGGCGAGTGCCGTCTCCGTCGCGCCAGTCGTCGCCGAGGCGCTCGAGAGCGCGGGCTACCTCGACTGATCTCGGATCACCGGGAAAATTGCCGCGAACGGACGGTCGAAGACCCATGAGTCGAACGACATATTACGGTTGGGTCGAATCATCGATTCGAACGGGAGATTCGGCGGAGGTTCACCAGAGACTCACTGGAGATTCACCAGAGACACGCCGGGGGTACCGACGAATCATCGACTACGCGACACACACTCGTCTCAGATGCACGGACTCGTCCACCAGACGCTGAAGACCTACGTCGTCGAGAAGACCGACGAAGCGAGCTGGGCGGTCGTCCTCGAGCGCTCGGGGATCGATCCCCGGCTCTACCTGCCGGTCTCGCACTACCCCGACGAGGAGATCGCGACGATTCTCGAGACCGTCGCCGAGTTGTCGGGTCACGAGGTGGCCGCCGTCGAGCGCGACTTCGGCCGAACGCTTGCTCCCGCGTTGCTCCAGAACTTCCGCGCGCACTGGCGAGACGACTGGTCGCTCGTCGACCTCCTCGAGGCGCTCGAAGAGATTGGCGCCGCACTCGCAGCGAAGTCGGCCGAGAACCGACCGCCGACGGTGTCATGCGAGTCGACCGAATCGGGTCTCCAGGTCACGTACCGCTCACACCGCGATCACCCGGCGATGGCCCACGGCATCCTCGAGGGACTGGCCCGCGAGTTCGAGGTTGACGCGACGGTAACCCGGGTCGAGACCGATCGGACCGACGAGAAGACGCGGGCCGTGTTTCGGCTGGACGGCGACGGACTCGAGTAATCGACGGGGAGAAATCGGCCTGGGCGCCACCACGTTAGGCACTGGCAAACGAAACGGAGAGCGCCCGCAGTCGCGTCGAAACAGTGGTTAACAGGAGACTAACCAATAGGGGCGGGGTAGAGCGCTCGAGTAGCTATGAGCGACTACCCCAGGGACGAGCCGGACGCCTCTGACGCCTCGGACGTCTTCGACGACGTCACGCCCGATCCGGACGCTGTACTCGACGCCTTCGACGTCGACTCGCCAGACGACCTGCTCGCCGACGCCGCCATCGGTGACGGTGCTCACGACCCCACGACCGACGACGCCATCGACGCCGACGACACCATCGCGAGCGAACTCTTCGACGAACTCGGGCGCGTCGCCCGCGAACTCGAGGCGACCGATACGGTCGAACGCGAACCCGAGGGGTCGCTCACGACGGAACTCACGGCGGAACGCACGACCGAACGAACGCAACTGGGCTACGAGGAAGCCGACGGCGTTGGAGAAACGACCGTCGAAAAGCGCGTTCGCGAGCTGCCGTCGTCCTGGCAGGCGGCCTTCGGCCGCGAGTCGGACCGAAGCGAGGGCCGAACCGAACGCCGACAGCGGCGAACCGGGAGACGGCTCCGCGTCCGGACCGAATCCGACCTCACGCTCTCGGGGCCGACACCGTCGCCGGTGCGTATCTCGAACGAGACGTTCGGGCGAGTTTGAGTCTGAAGGTGATACACAATACGAAACACGAATCGAGGCGGCGCACGAATCGGCCGGTCAGCGTCGGGACGATCTGCGTCGAGACGGTCAGCGCCGCCTCGAACGAGGCGGATACGCGAATCCAATTGCGCCGATCATTCCGAGAAGCGTCGGTGAAAGGAGGGAGAGGCTGCTCGAGACGTCCGGAATCACCGCGAACGGGAAGAGTTTCTCGAAGCTCAGCCGAACGTGCCCGAGCCACGGGATACGGAACATGCCCTTGCCGGTGGTCCACTCGGGCTTGACGACCGACGTATCGGCGCCGACGTTCGCCGTCTGGTCGTAGCCGCTGTTGGCGTCGCCCTTCGTGACGAACCCGTCGTGGGGGGCCGGGCAGGCCCGAACACGCTCGCAACTGGCGCCGTTGACGAACTCCGGATTCGCTTGCCCGTCGACCCAGTTCTCGTCGGCCTCGACCCAGAAGTGGGCGCGGTGGATCACCGGCGTCTCGCGTGCGTTGCCGTTCGGCCGGAAGATGATCACGTCGCCGGCCCCACCGAACTTCTCGTGGCCGTTCTCGAGACCAGCCTCGCGGGTGACGATTCCAGTTCCGTCGACCGGATCGTCGCCGGCGAACCGATCCTCGGCGACGACGAAGATCATGTCCCCGCGTTCCATGTTGGGTTCCATGCTCCCGCTCTCGACGGCGACCAGCGGCGGCCAGATGCCGCTGATGCCAAAGAGCACCAGGCCGATGACGGCCACGAGCGCGACGCTGCTCAGCACGTCGCGGACGGCGACGACGGTGCCGTTGTTGGTCCGGAGGAACCAGCGGATCGGGCCGTCGTCTTCGATCGTCACCCGGTCGTCGTCCGGCCGCGCCCGTTGTGGCGGTGGCGGTGTCCGGTCGCGCTCCCGGGTCGTCTGGCTGGCGAGCGTCGACTGGCCTTCGGACACGTCGACACCGCCATCGCTGTCACCGCCTGCGTTACCGACGTCGTCGTCACCACTACCGCTACCAATGTCGCCGTAGCCGCTACCGCCGCCGCCATCGGCACCGCCACCGCTACCGCCGCTACCAACGTTGTCACCACCGCTATGGACACCGTCTCTATCGCCACCATCGCCGGACGCCTGCCCCGGCGACGGAGATTCGCCTCGGCCCGCACTCGAGTCGTCTTCTGCAGGTAGTCGACCCGAGTCGGCCCGTTCGGTACCATCGTCCCTCGACTGATCGCCGTCCGCCCGGTCGTTCGGGCGTTCCGGCCCGGTGCGGTCGGCGCGCTCACTCGAGTTCTCGCGTTCGTCGTCGCCGCCGTCACCGCTCATCGACTCCCGGTTTGGGGGACGCGGCAATCAATTTTCTGTTCGAGGGTGAGTCGCGTTCCCACGCCGACAGGTCGTCGCTCGAACGGACGGTCGTATCCGCCATCCTTTTATCGTCACTCGCGAATACGCAGGACGTGCCACTCGAGGGGCCGGCCCGGATCGTCAGCGAACTCACCAGCCGCGGCTACAACGCCGACCGCGAGGCGGTGACGCTCATCGCCACCGCGGACGATCCCGCCGGCGTCCTCGAACGCGCTATCGACGCCGCCCCCGAGAACGCGCTCGTCCTTCGGACCGAGGACGTCAGGACGGTGCTCGACGGCGCAATCGACCAGCCTGCCTCGAGCGAGGCGACGTCCGCTCGCCAGGACCCCCCTATTTCGACTGGAACCACCGCCGACGTATCGCCACAGGGCGAGGGTAGCGCTCCAGTCGAAACGAAGGGGGATTCCGCTCCGAGAACACCGCTCGACCCGAGTCGGCAGTCGATCGACGTCGCCAACGACATGACCGGCCAAAGTACCGGCACCGGCGAGTACGAGGACTTCGTGGCAGTCTTTCGCGACCGCCTCGAGCGCCTCGGCGGCAAACTCCAGGGTCGGGTCAACCACCGTCCAGCGACCGCCATCCAGTCGATGCCCGGCGGCGGCGAGGTCGGGATGGTCGGGCTGGTCAACGACATTCGCTCGACGGCCAGCGGCCACTGGCTGATCGAACTCGAGGACGCCACCGGGACCTTCCCGTGGCTGGTGATGAAAGACCGCGACTACGCCGACCTGGTCGACGAGTTGCTCTGTGACGAGGTGCTCGCGATGGAGGGAACGCTCTCGGACGACGCGGGTATCGCCTTCGTCGACTCGATGTACTTCCCGGACGTCCCCCGCACCCACCAGCCCTCGACGGCCGACCGCCACGTCCAGGCGGCGCTCATCAGCGACGTCCACGTCGGCAGCCAGGAGTTCATGCACGACGCCTGGAACCGCTTTACCGACTGGCTCCACACCGAAGACGCCCAGCACGTCGAGTACCTGCTCATCGCCGGCGACATGGTCGAGGGCGTCGGGATCTACCCGAACCAGGACGAGGAACTCGACATCATCGACATCTACGACCAGTACGAGCGCTTCAGCGAGTACCTCAAGCAGGTCCCGGGCGACCTCGAGATCGTGATGATCCCGGGCAACCACGACGCGGTTCGCCTGGCCGAGCCCCAGCCCGGCTTCGACGAGAACCTGCGCGAGATCATGACCGCCCACGACGCACAGATCGTGAGCAACCCCGCGATGGTCACCGTCGAGGGCGTCTCCGTCCTGATGTACCACGGCGTCAGTCTGGACGAGGTCATCGCCGAGCTTCCTGCGGAGAAAGCGAGCTACGACGACCCACACAAGGCGATGTACCACCTCCTGAAAAAACGCCACGTCGCGCCTCAGTTCGGGGGCCACACCCGCCTCGCCCCAGAGGAGAAGGACCACCTGATCATCGACGAGGTACCCGACATCTTCCACACCGGCCACGTCCACAAACTCGGGTTCGGAAAGTACCACAACGTGCTCGCGATCAACTCCGGGTGCTGGCAGGCCCAGACGGATTTCCAGAAGAGCGTCAACATCGACCCCGACTCCGGCTACGCGCCCATCGTGGATCTCGATACGCTCGAGGTCACCGTGCAGAAGTTCGCGTAGGTGTGCTACCCGTCGCCGACGTCGTAATCTCCATAGAGGTCTAGATGTATCCCTCGATAGCCACCGAAACCGACTCGAGGGCGTCGTCTCGTTCGTCAGTGACCCTGACGAGCAGCGAGTGGATTCCCAAATCGTCGTTCACGCCCCGCCACCACGGGTGTTTGACGGTTACGTCGAGGTGAAGTCCGCCGTCGGTGCGGGAGATCGCCTCGAGTGCGAGATCGGGCTCTGTTTGCATTCCCGTCTGGACGAGTATGAGAGACGAGGCGTCGAAGTCGGTTTCTTCGGCAAATGCGATCGCAGAATCGTCGAAGGAAATCTCGTCCGTTCCCATATCCTCATCTCGGATAATCCTGTATCGCTCTTCTCTCCAGCCGAGATCGCGATCAGGCGGTGCTGGCTCGCCGAACACGTCTCCGCTAACGTACAGCGTTTCGACGTCCATTCCGTCCGGCAGGGACGGCGCTTGATACCAGTTCCACGCGACGTATCCGCCCGAAACACTGGCGCTCGCTCCGACGAGAGCGAGTACGCGCCTTCGGTTCATTGAAGACGTGTCGTATGCAAAAACCATGACTCTTCGGGAGGTATCCAGAGCATGATTGATAGAGTGCTACTCTCTTGCTACGTTTCTCGTACATTTCGTCGGTCGGTCTCGTACGCCCACACTGCACTCACCCCCGCACCGACGACGATACCCGCACCGAGTCCGAGAATTCCACCGACCGTGCCCCCGAGAACGCCGCCCAAAAAGGCGGACGCGGTCACGACCAAATCCTTGTAGTCCATGCAATTAATTAGCTATCGGATGCAATAATTGTGGCGGTGGCCGAAGACACGGTCCAGGAAACCCGACGAGCTAGCGGGAAGAACCATCGATAGCCGTAATATCGGTAATACGCTCGAGGACGTCCCGCGCCGACTCGAACGACTCCAGCGACGAGAACCGGAGTTCGTGGGGGCGGGGCTCCCCGATGAGACCGATCGTTTTCTCGAGGACGCGCCCGGGAACACCCGCTGACGGCTCGTGCCAGGAGAGCGCGATCACGCGCTGATCCCGATCGGGTTCGATTCTGGCCAGCATTCGCACGCCGAAGTACGTATTCCCGATACAGAGCGACGGCGGCGCGATGCGGTACGACGTCTCGCCGTGCTCCCACTCGACGAGCGATTCCGTCGAGAACACGCCCGCCGGATGAGGCTCGAGTGCCGCGCGAACGACCGAAATCACAGCGGGGTTCGCGTCCTCGTCGAGGGTGAGCGACGTGTGTTCCGGAACGTACTCGAGACAGCACCGACCGTCGCGAGAGAGCCGAATCGACCTGAGCGCGTGCACTCGCTGCCAGGAGTCGATCGTGAGCAGTGCTGTCAGTTCGTCGCCAATCTCGCGGTCGGTGGCTCCCTCGTAGACGATCTCGTCACCGTCAGACCGTGCGCCGAATCGATCCTCGAGCAGGGAAATCACGTCGTCGTAGTCGTCTTCGAAGTGCGGCCGCTCGAGACGGATCGCTATCGACTCCGAGACCGCCGCTGTCGCGACGATGGCGTCGACCAGGAGTCGATCGTGCGCGTCGGTACCGATCACGGGGTCGCCGACGAGCACGGCATGGCTCGACTGGTGTTGCACTGTATACACCACCAAGCGCGGCATAAATGAGTATTTCTGACAGCTCGAGCGACGATGACCGAAGACGAGCGAAATCGCCGGCGAACGACTACCCGTTCAGCGTGAGGTACCGAACACCGATGATCCGTTCGTCGGCCTCGAGTTCCTCCCTCGCCTCGTCGGGTACCTCGCCGTCGACGTTGTAGACGGTCAGCGCCTCCCCGCCGTGGGCCTCCCGGGCGTTGAACATCCCCGCAATGTTGACGCCGTGGGCACCCATCACGGTCCCGATGAGGCCGATGACGCCGGGTTCGTCCGTGTTCCGGGTGACGACCATCTTCCCGTGGGGGATGGCGTCGACGCGGTAGTCGTCGATGCGGACGATCCGCGGGTCGTTGCCCGCGAACAGGGTACCGTCGACCGTGATCGCGTCGTCGCCGCTCGAGACCGTCACCGAGATCAGGCTCTGGAAGTCCTCGCTCTGGCGACTCTTCGACTCGGTCACGTCGACGCCCCGGTCCTCGGCGATCTGGGGGGCGTTGACGGCGTTGACCTGCCACTCGAGCGGTTCGAAAACGCCCTTCAGCGCCGAGGCGGTGACGAACTCGACGTCCTCCTCAGCGATGTCGCCCTCGTAGCGCACCTCGATGGACTCGATGCGGGCATCGAGCACCTGGGCCGCGATCTTGCCTGCCGTCTCGGCGATGTTGATGTAGGGCTCGAGGCGCGGGAACGCGCTCTCGTCGATCGACGGCGCGTTGAGCGCGTTCGCGACTGGCTCCTCCGCGAGGGCGGCGACGACCTGTTCGGCCGTCGAGGTCGCGACGTTCTCCTGGGCGGCCTCGGTCGAGGCCCCGAGGTGGGGCGTGACGATGACGTCCTCGACGAACAGCAGCGGCGAGTCCGCGGGGAGCGGTTCCTCGCGGAAGACGTCGAGCGCCGCACCCGCCACCACTCCCTGCTCGACCTTCGCCGCGAGTGCGTCCTCGTCGACGATGCCCCCGCGACCGACGTTCACGAGGTAGCCGTGACCGAAACGCTCGAGTTCGGCGTCGCCGATCAACCCTTCCGTCTCCGGGGTCAGCGGGGTGTGTATCGTCAGGAAGTCGCCGCGCTCGAGGCAGGTCTCGAGGTCGACGAGTTCGGCGCCGAGGCGGTCGGCGCGCTCCTCGGAGATGTACGGGTCGTAGGCGACGAGGTCCATCCCGAGCGCGTCGAGTTTCTTCGCGACCTCCTGGCCGACCCGACCGAGGCCGACGATGCCGAGGGTCTTGCCGTTGAGTTCGGTCCCCAGGAACTCGCTCTTGGCCCACTCACCGTCCTTCAGGCGGGCGTGTGCCTGCGGGATCGAGCGAGCGGCGGCGAACGTCATTGCGACCGTGTGCTCGGCGGCCGCGCGGACGTTCCCCTCCGGCGCGTTGGCGACGATGACCCCCTCGTCGGTGGCCGCCTCGATGTCGATGTTGTCGACCCCGATACCCGCCCGCCCGACGATCACGAGGTTCTCGCCCGCTTCAAGGACCCCGCGCGTGACCTCCGTTCCCGAGCGTACGATCAGCCCGTGTGCCGTCGAAACCGCCTCGAGGAGCGCCTCGCCCTCGAGTTCGTAGGCCGTCTCGACCTCGTGGCCAGCGTCGCGGAGTACGTCCAGACCCGCGTCGTCGATGGGGTCCGTGACCAGAATCTTCATGCGCGAGTCAATCGCGTGCAACGGGTAAACCCTTCCGAACCCTGCAGATGTTGGGCCTGTGTGTGAGGCCCTCACAAAGACGCGAAAACGAGCACCGCTGTCCGCGACTCATCGCTCGACTCACCGCTCGAAATGACGGGAATGTTCATGCCTGCTCCGGCGAAGAACCCAACAGACACGCAGCCAGACGGCCAGGCACCCCACACCCCCATCATGTCATCCCCCACCCCCACCCCGTACCTCGAATCGCTCGAACAGTCCTCGGCCCACGCCGACGCGACGATCAAGTGGGCTCGCTACCTCGGTGAGACTTTCGGCACCACCGGCGCGCTCAACTGCCTGCGGTACTACGAAACCCTCGGGTGGATCAGCCCGTTGGTCCGCAAGCAGATGACCTCCTACCTCCGCGGCCTTTCGCTCGGCGAGATCCACAACCGTCGCTACGACGAACCCGCAAGCCTCGAGTACCCCCTCGAGTCGCTGTCGGGGACGCTCTTTGGCGCCCACGCTCAGAGCCTCGAGTACATCTCGAAGATCAGCGGCGACGACCTCGAGGAACACGTGATGATCGCGCGGATGGCCGAACGTCGCGTCGAGCGTCGACTGGACGACGAGGAGGAGAAGGACTCGAGTCAGCCGAGTGAGATGGTGAGCATCATCCGGGACGAGGCGACGAGCCTCTCCTGACGGCGAACCACCATCTTCTCGACGACGCCGACCATCCAGATTCGGCCGTCGAGATGGACGACATGTATTATTTCGTATATGAGTTTGAGATTCTCCCGTAAACCCCCTCAGTCGGAGCCTGAGTGCTGAAAACGCAACTTTCAATCTCGGACAATCGGTTTTCATACCGGCAAGAATCGGCCACGTTCTTTATTACGTGGTAGTTCATCCTCTTGAGTAATTCACGATCGGAAATGGAATCAATCCAACCGTTCTCCCGTGCGTGGGGAAGGGTGGTGCGTTCGGTCGTGAACCCCCCAGGTGTTCGAAAATGCGTGAGCAACCCCCCAATACGAAGTCCGTCCTCGAACAGTTCTCGAGCGCGGCGACTGCGGCAGGGCAGTCAGCACAGTACGATATCACGATCGGGACGACCAAAGAAGACAGTCGTGCCGTTGAGCGCGAACTCGACGAACTCATGGCGGAGGTCACGAGTGCGCTTCCGACCGACGACGTCCAGTTCGACGACGCCATCATCAAGGAGAACCTCGACGAGATTCTCCTCATGCTCATCTCGCTCCACGGCGAAACCCACGGCAAGGAGCTCCTCTCGGACCTGACGCACCTCTTCGGTGCCCAACTCAGTCCCGGGACGGTCTATCCGAGCCTCCACGCGCTGGAGGACGAGGGTGTGCTCTCGATGCACGCGAAGGTCCGTACGAAGGAGTACGCCATCGCCGACGAGGACTACGTCCGAGCGACCGTCGAGCAAACGATGCTCCAGCACCTCGCGTTCGGGTTGCTGTTGTACGCGTTCTTGCCGCGGCTGTAGGTGTAGACGATTTTCTCGTCAGAACGTTCGACGGCAGCCGATACTCGTGGATTCTCTCTGGCGAAGTCATCCGAACAGTGATTACGAGCAGTGGCTACGAACAGTGACTACGCTCGAGGGTCGGAGTCCGGGTCGTGGCTGGTGTCGGGATCGACGTCGGCGTCAGCGTCGGCGTCGGTGTCGGGTCCGGGTTCGATGACGTCGTCTCCGAACTCGTCGGCGCGAGGTCGTTTCGCACGCTGATCCTGGCCCTGGTCTTGACCTCGACCTCGATTCTGGTCTCGATCGCGGCCCCCGGACTCACCGGACTCGATCTCGATCGTCGTCCCTCGAGTCTCCTCCTCGCGCCGTTTGCCGATCAACTGCTCGATGCCCCGCTCCGTCTCCTCGTTGATCGCCCACAGCACTCGCCCGAGTCGATCGGCGTCGCCCGCCAGCCGCTCGAGGTTCTCGTCTGGCGCGAACTCCTGGATGCTCCGGGCGCCGTCCGGGTGGAGATACTGTAGCGGGTGGTCCGGCGGCACGTCGTTGAGGTCGACGTCGAAGCCCCAGAGGTACGGGAGCGCCTGTACGGCGTACCCGTGCGGTTTCGGCGCTCGGCGGCCCGCCGCAGTGAGCGCGAGAGTGACCGCGGTCGATTCGGCGTCGGTGTCGTAGTAGATGCCCGGCATCCCCGGTATCGAGAGGCGCATACTCGAGCCAGGGTACCAGGAGAAAGAAGCACTCGCCCGGCATACACAGGGTCGCTCGCGGCGCCCGCTCGAAACCGGGCCGATCCAGCGCTACAGTCCGTACAGCGCCCGGAACTTCTCGTCGACGTACTCGAGGAAGTACTCGGCGGTGAGCGGTTCGCCTGTCGCCACCTCGATCAACTCCTCGGTCGGGTAGCGCTGGCCGTGGCGGTGGACGTGCTCGGTCATCCACTCGCGCAGGGGGTCGAACTCCCCCTCCCGGACGAGCGCGTCTACCTCGAGGTCCTCGCGCATCGCGGCGTCGAGCTGGGCTGCGAGCACGCTCCCGATGGTGTACCCCTGGAAGCCGGCGAAGCCGTACGACCAGTGGGTGTCCTGGAGACAGCCCTCGGCGTCGGTCTCCGGTCGGACGCCGAGGTAGTCGTCCATCTTGTCGTTCCAGACCTGCGGGACGTCGACGACCTCGAGGTCCCCCTCGACGAACGCCCGGTCGATCTCACACCGGAGGATGACGTGCAGGTGGTAGGTGAGTTCGTCCGCCTCGACCCGGATCAGGTTGTCGGGGTAGATCCGGTTGACCGCCGCGTACGCCTCGTCGACGGTCACGTCCTCCAGGTGGGGGAAGTGCTCTTTTACGGTGGGGAGAATCAACTCCCAGAACGCTCTCGTCCGGCCCACGTGGTTCTCCCAGAAGCGAGACTGGGACTCGTGGACGCCCGAGGAGAGCGAGGAGCCGAGCGGGGTTCCGTACTGGTCTTTTGGGAGGCCGAGCTGGTAGGTCGCGTGGCCGAACTCGTGAATCGTCGCCGTCAGCGCGTCGAGCGGGTCGTCCTCCCGAAAGCGAGTCGTGATCCGGGCGTCGAACTGGTTGCCGGACATGAACGGGTGAGGAGCCGTGTCGAGACGGCCGTGGGTTCGGTCGTAGCCCAGCACGTCTAGGACGGCCTCCGAGAGCGCCATCTGGGTCTCCTCGTCGTAAGTGTGGCCCGCGAACGGCGTCGGCAACTCGCGGCCCCGCTCTTGAATCTCGTCGATCAGCGGAACGAGATGCTCGCGCAACTCGTCGAAGATGCGCTCGACCGTCTCGAGCGGCAGGTACGGCAAACTATCCTCGTAGAGCACTCGATAGGGGTTTTCCGCGGGGTCGATCGCCGCGGCGCGCTCGCGATGGAGGGCGATCAGTTCCTCGAGCGCCGGTGCGAACCGCTCGAAGTCGTCGGCCGCTTTCGCCTCCTGCCAGACCTGCTGAGTCTCGGCCTGGTGGGCCGTCAGCCGCTCGATCAGGTCGGCCGGGACGTCGACCGCCCGGTCGTGCTCCCGGCGGAGTTCGCGGACGACCGCCGCCTGCTCGTCGGTGAGGCCGTCCGCAGAATCGGCGTTACCCGTATCCCGCGTCACCCCATCGGACTCGAGCGCCTCGAGCCACGTCGCCACCTCGTCAGCGGTCAGCAGTTCGTGTGCGAGCGACGAGAGCGTCGACAGTTGCCCCGCTCGCGCCGGCGTTCCCCCTTCGGGCATCATCACCCGTTGATCCCACCCCAGCGCCATCGACGCCATCCGGACGTTCGTCAGCTTCTCGGATCGCTCGAGAAGCCGATCGTAGGCGTCCGACGGGTCGATGGCAGTCTCGTCAACAGTTGCCATATTTCGTCTCGAAAGGTTCGAGTGGGTGATAGTAAATCCTCGGGTCGATCCGACCATCGTATGTAGAGAAGCGAGTTCTTCAGCGGCGAAGGCTTACAGCCACTCGGCGGTCCGGATCGACGTGATTGAACTATCGCTAACTGAGGAAGATCGACGTTATACTTGCTGAAAATGCGTTCCAGCCATTTTGAGTTCCCTATCGAACAGACCGAGATCGGAGTCCCCGGGCGTTGGAGTGGTGGCACTAGATGCCTGGCAATCGACGAGAAACACGACGTTCCCATGACTACTGATACGACTTCGAGTGCGGCGCCTCGAGTCTGACCCGTCGTGCGATATTTGTTCGCGTGGAGGTCGACCAGCCGGTTCGTCGTTGCCAGTTCCTCGTCGAGGAAATACCGCACGTCGCTCGCGCGCTCGAGGTCGTTGACGAACCGGACCGCGGCGTCTCCGTCGGCACTGTTCGCCAGCCGGGCTGCCAGTGCAGTCTGCTCGCTCGTCGAGAGCTGCTGCAGATGCGGTCCGGAGATTTCATCGAGTCGTGAGACTCCCGTCTTTTGTTTGTAGGGCGAGAAGCCCCGCTCCTGTAATCCGGTCCTGACCGCCGGCGTATCGATGTGCGGGTTCCCTCCGTCAGGAACGAGCCGGTGACTGATCTGGGTCGTCCGCGTCGACTGCCCCGACCGGACCGCCGGCAACACGCTCTCGAGGTCGTCCGAGGCCCGCCGCAGCTGGGTGGCCACGTCGCTCGCACTCGTCGCCCCTTTCGAGAACCCTTTGTCGCCGACGAGCGTCTCGATGACGAGAAACGCGCTGTACCCCGAATACCAGCCGTTGGCGAACTGGCAGTGGGTAAACTCCTCGTCGCTGAGCCCCAGGTGGTCGCCGTCAGAGTAGCCGAGCGTTCCCAGACACGTCGAGAACGACTCGAGTGGATCGCTCGAGGGAGCTGGATACGGATTCGCCTGCTGTTGATCGTGATAGATGCTCGGTGGCAGATCCTTCGCAATCTCGACCCAGGGATTCCGCATCGGATCCACAGAGGCACGTCCCATCTCCTCGATGAACTCGGTCATCGCCGTCGCCATCTCTCGCGGCTCCTCCCGAACCAGGCGGATGAAATCCGGCAACTCGGCCGCACCCATCGTAACACCGGTCAGAACCCCTGCTTCCTCGGGCGAGTTGAGTTCGGTCGCTAATTTGACCGCGTAAGGGTGTTTGTAGTACAGCGTCTCGGTCCCTATGTTCTCGTGGACGTCTTCGACGGTGATCGTCGTCAGCGAGCCTCGCCACGGAGTGAGAGCGATCTCGAGGGTCGACTCGAACGTCGAGGTGTCGAATTCTGATTTCTTCCCAGGATACGTGTTCTTGTCAAATCTCGCACCATCACGCCTGAGTTCAGCACTCGCCACGCCAGCGGAATCACTGAGTTCATACCCATAGGTCACCCAGTATTTCGGCAATTCGAACTTTTCATTATTTATCCCCTCGTTGATCGACGACAGGCTCACCGCTGGCGGCGTCACCGTGAACATCGTCGGATCCTCCCTGTCGAGTTCGAGAGCGTCTCGATCCGAAATCCCGTCACCGGTCGTATCCCGAAGCTCGGGATCGGTTCCCAGCTCGAACTCCTCGGCGTCGCTCAATCCGTCGCCGTCGGTGTCGTCGATCAGCGGGTTCGAGTACACCCTCCGTTCGGTGAAAAACTGCCCCAAGTCGCGGTCGCCGTCCGGATCGACGAGCGCCTCCATCATCGCTTCGGCGTCGCTGTGCTCGTCGACGACGTGGATCTTCCAGCCCTCGAGTTGCTGGCGGTCGGTCAATCCGTCGCCGGTCGAATCGATACGAGCGGGATGGGCAGTAGCACCGTTGACCACGGCTTTGAGGTCCCAGGCACCGTCGCCTCGATCGGACCTGACGAAATCCCACTCGAGGTCGATGACCTCGGCGTCGGTCAGCCCGTCGCCGCTCATGTCCGCAACCGTCGGATCCAGGTCGAGAGGGGACCAGAAAACGCCCGGTGAACCATGACGCATCCTGAGGGGCATCGTCTGGACTTCGTCGGGGATACCGGTGTCCGCAGTATCCTCGAGGAAACTCACGTAGTCGACCTCGAGTTCGTCGTCGTTCTCGGCCCGGAGCTGGACGGTCACCTCCTGGCCGGCGAAATCAGAGACGATGAGCGATGTGTTGTGCCAGTCCGTATGAGCAGAGACCGTTCTCGTCCGGTCGTCACTGATCAGCCTGAGTTCGGCGTCTCCGGTTCCGCGCAACCGCGTGTCGAAGTGGATCGTTTCCGCCTCGGACAGCGATACCGTTCGCTCGAGGGTCGAAATTGTCGGAACAGGCTCGTGGTCGTCGTCATCACTGCCATTTCCACTATCATCGCCACTGCTATCACCGTCGTCGCCACTACTATCACCGTCGTCGCTGTCATCATCGTTGCCACCACTATCACCGTCGCTGTCGTCGTCATCGTCCCCACCGGTCGGCACACAATTCTCCATGTTGGGGTACTTATCACACGTCGGGATTTACAGGATACCGACGTTTTCCGATGAACTGTGGTCACTATCGTGGACCTCGTACCCGCTTCCCACCTTGGCGACACCGTTAACCTGATCGACGTCGCCGTCGGCCGTCCACCCCTCGAGTGTCTGGAAATCTTCGAGGACCGGCCAGCCCGGCGATTCGGTGACCCGCCAACTACCAATCCCGGTGCCGCCCCCGTAAATTGGCACTATGTACGAGAACGAGCCAACGGTTGCTGTCGCGGTTCGATTCGTTTCGTCGACCGTCGTGTCGACGGGCCTCCATCCCTCGTCAGTCGACGGATCCCACTTGATGACCGTGATATTTTCAGCGTCGGCGATCGATTCCTCGATCGGGAGTTCGACCGTCGCACTTTCAAAGGCGGTATCGTTCGTAATCCGAACCATCGGCCCCGCGACTGGATCGGCCGCGTCCAATCCGTCACTGACGTTCGTCACTCGAATTCCGTCGGCAACGACACCCTTACCAGTCGCTGCAACGGTCACCCCGCTGTCCTCGTCGGTCGTCTCCGTCGTGAACGTCCGCTCGCTCGCGGGCGTCCCGTCCGGGGCCGTGTCGTTCGCCAGCGGATCGAGCTCGAGGCGAATCTTTTCGCCGTCCGTGAGTCCGTCGCCGCTCGTGTCTCGGACCAGTGGATCGGTTCCGTGGACGTGTATCTCCGCGTAATCCGTCAATCCGTCACGGTCGGTATCCGGAACGTGCGGATTCGTTCCGTGGGCTTGCTCCTCGAGCAGCGTTAACCCGTCGCCGCTGAGGTCCCGGTCGCGGTTGAGAACGCCGTCGTCGAACGAGTCGTTCACCAGCGGGTCGGTTCCCGACACGTAGACCTGCCAGCCGTCCTCGAGCCCGTCACCGCTCGTATCCGGGTCCAGGGGATCGGTGCCGATCCAGTACTCTTCGTACGATACCAGCCCATAGCGGTCGAGGTCTTTCTGCCCGTCAAGCAGTCCCCGGTCCGACTCGTTTGCATCCGTGAACGTCGAGTTGCTGTCCGGGTCGAGCGGAGCCGTCCCCCTTACCTCGAGTTCGCACCAGTCGAAATTCACCTCACCTCACCCGCCAGCCGTCCCTACTCACTGCCGACTTGAGGCGCCAGGCGACGCGTCAAATGCTGTTCGTCGATGCGCCGCTCGCTATAAAAAGTGTAGTGTCCCCCTCCCCTGGTGGACGCCTCCCGAAGGCGCCACCTCCGACGTGCGTCTGTCCGGCGATTGGGCACCGAGCGCGGGCCACATCGAGCCAGGACCGACGCGACGGGAGACGTTACAGTTCCTCGATGCTCCCGTCGCTCGAGCGCTCGCGGAAGACCTGTCCCTCGAAGAGGGTGACGACGACGTCGTCGTCCTGCCAGGCCGTCGGGGGGAGTCCGGCCTTGCGACACGTTCGGTCGAGGTACTCGCGGGCGCTCCAGCCGTTCTCGACCGGAATCGTCGGGTAGAGCCACCCCGCGTTGCCGCCGCCGTCGATGGCGACGCCGTGGGTTCCGAGTTCGAGGTCCTCGAGCGGGTCGTCGGTGAGCAGGATGTTCCGAACCGTACAGACCGAGACGGTCAGGTTCGAGAGTTCCGAGGGCGTCACCTCCGAGCCACAGGAATCGCCGCTCGCGGCTTCGATCGCCGCGTCGACGATGACGTGACCGAGCTGTTCACCCGAGCGATAGCCGCCGGCACAGCCCCGGAGGCTGCCCCGACCGCGGGTCGATTCAAGCCGGACGAACGCGCCGGTGCGCTCGTAAAAGGTCTCGCGCATGCTTCCCGGGTGTTCTCGTTGGCCGTGCCGTACGTAGGATTCGACGGATTCGCGTGCGAGTTCGACTGCACGCGCCCCGTCCTCGTAGGAGAGGTCTGCGCCCTGTCGCTGGGACATACAGACGTACAAGGAGTTACGTCCCCTAAAGCGCTTCTATTGGAAAAGGGGTATAGTAGCCCCGGCTTACGGGGACGAAAAATCGCCTTGCGTCGGGCACAATACGGGATTACTGGCGCCCGTTCGGCCGGCCTCGAGAGTGGCTCAGCCTCAGTAGCTCTCGAGATCGTACAGGTCGCCGTACTTGTGCTTCGCGTACTCGAGGAAGTAATCGGCCGTGTAGGCCTCGCCGGTGGCTTCCTCGACCAGGTCCGGCGTGGTGTAGCGCTTGCCGTGGGCGTGAATCTCCTCGCGAAGCCAGCCGTTGAGGTCCGCGAAGTCGCCCTCGTGGACGCGGTCGTCGAGCTCTCCGAGGCCGTCCTCGGCGGCGGCGTACAGTTGCGCGGCGAGCACCGATCCCAACGAGTACGTCGGGAAGTACCCGAACGAGCCGTGGCTCCAGTGGATGTCCTGGAGACAGCCCTCGGCGTCGGTTTCGGGGCGGACGCCGAGGTACTCCTCGTACTTGTCGTTCCAGGCTTCGGGCACGTCCGACACCTCGAGGTCGCCCGAGATTAGGTCGCGTTCGATCTCGAAGCGAACGACGATGTGGAGGTGGTAGGTGAGTTCGTCCGCCTCGACCCGGATCAGGTTGTCGTCGTAGACCTGGTTGGCCGCCTGGTAGGCCGCCTCCGGGGAGACGTCCTCGAGTTCGGGGAAGCGCTCGCGGGCGATCGGCAGGAAGTGCTCCCAGAATGGACGGGAACGACCGACGTGATTCTCCCAGAGGCGGGACTGGGACTCGTGGACGGTCAGGTCTCGCGCTTCACCGAGCGGGGTGCCGTATCCCTCGTCGGGGAGCCCGAGGGTGTAGTTGGCGTGGCCGAACTCGTGGATGGTCGACGTGATCGAGCCCAGCAGGTCGTTCTCGTCGAAGCGAGTCGTCACGCGCGCGTCGAACTGAGTGCCCGTCGAGAACGGGTGCGGCGCGGTGTCGAGGCGACCGCGGTCCCAGTCGTAGCCTAGCGAGTCCAGGACGTCGCGCGCCAGCGCCTCCTGATCGTCGTCGTCGAACGTCCCCGCGAACGCGTCGGTTTCGACGTCGGCCTCGGAGTCGTCGATGGCCTCAAGCAGCGGCACGAGTTCGTCGCGCAAGCGCTCGAGGACTCGCTCGGCGGTTTCGAGGTCGAGGTAGGGTTCGTAGTCGGCAAAGAGGACCTCGTAAGGATCGGCGTCCGGATCGATGTGGTTCGCGTACTCCTTTTGCAGGTCGACCAGTTTCTCGAGCGTCGGTTCGAAAATCGAGAAGTCGTCTTCTTCTTTGGCCTCGACCCACGTCGGGTGGGCGTTCGCGGTCGTCTCCGAGATCTCTTCGACGAGGTCCTGGGGAACGCTCGTCGCCCGGTCGTACCGCCGTCGGATTTCGCGGACGACGGCTTCTTCTTCCCCGTCGAGTTCGGTATCCTCGAGTGCCTCGAGCAACTCGCCGGTTCGCTCGTCGGTCAGCAGTTCGTGGCCGAGCGCCGAGAGCGTCGAGAGCTGTTTCGCCCGCGCGGGCGTACCGCCCTCGGGCATCACGACCTCCTGGTCCCACCGGAGGATTCCGGCGGCGTTGCCGACGTTCGAAATGCGCTCGATGCGCGTGAGAAGTTCGTCGTACGCGTCCGTTTCCGTCTCCGAGACTGTCGCCATGTCACTGCAATACTTGCGGCGGGCTATCAACCTCGTGGTTTCGGTGAACGCCTCGAGATGGTGCTGGCAACGCCTCGAACGGAGCGAAACGAGTTGCGAGACGAATACCACATGCTGGGAATTGCTCCCCCTGTTTAATGGTTCAGCAGACGACTGTTCAACCATGACAACAGAAGAAGTACGACTGCAAAGCACAGTTGCAGGATACACGGCGACCGGAAAGCTTCACACCCTCAGCGTCTGGTTCATCCTCGCGCTGCGACTGATGATGGGACTCGCCTTCTTTCAGAGCGGATTCGACAAGGTCCTCGGAGACTTCAGTGCCGGCGGCTACCTCGGCAGTCGAGAGGCGGGGCCCGCCGCGGACCTGTTCGTCTCGATGGCCGAAACCGGCTGGTTCGTCGACTTCGTGAACATCGCCGTCCCGTGGGGCGAGGTCTTCATCGGCCTCGGGCTCATCTTCGGCGTCCTGACGCGCCTGGCGGCCTTCTGGGGCGCGTTCATGATGCTCATGTTCTACCTGGGCAACTGGGACATCTCCCACGGCTACATCAACGGCGACTTCGCGTACATGCTCGTCTTCCTGTCGGTCGCCGCCTTCGGCGCCGGCCGCATCCTCGGGCTCGACGCCTACATTGAGCAGTACGAGGTCGGCGGCCAGCCGCTCGTCGAGCGCTATCCGTGGACGCGGTACTTCCTCGGGTAGGCGGGCGCTCTCGAGACCTTTTCTCCGATCAGGAGTCGCGTCGGCCAGCGATTTACCCGTCCCGCTTCCAGCCCGTAGACGCGAGCCGTCGGTACGTCTCGCGGCAGCGCTCGAGCGCCCGGATTGAGACGCTCTCGGTTGCCGTGTGCGCCTCGCCGGGTTCGGACGGGCCGTAGACGACGCACTCGGTGCCGGCCTGGGCGAGCCAGCCGGCGTCGGTGGCGTGGGGTTTCGTCACGAGTTCCGGCGGGTTCGACGCGTCCGACTGGACTGCTCGAGCCACCTCGAGCACCCGTTCGGCGAATCCGTCGTCCCCACAGCGCATCGGCGGCAGGTCCTGGTCGACCGCCCACTCGATCCCTGGCAGGTCCGCGACGGACTCGAGGTCGACCCGCTCGCCCGGGACGGTTCGTTCGTCGACCGTCAGCGTACACGACTCGGGAACGACGTTGATCCCCGACCCGCCGTTGATTTCGGTGACGGTGGCCTGCCCCTCGAGCGGTTCGCCCGCGACTTCGACCGTCGGGGCCTCGAGGTCGCGAATCGCCTCGACGGCGTCGGCCGCGCGGTAGATGGCGTTCTCGCCCGCGTCGGGTTCGCTGGCGTGGGCCGCCGTTCCGCGGGCGGTGATCGTGCTCCCGCGGCGACCCCGGTGGGCCACGGCAACGTCGGTCACGCCTGGGCCGGAGTAGTTCGTCGACCCCTCCCCGACGACCGCGTAGTCGGGGACGAAGCCGTGTTCGATGGCGTGGCGGGCGCCGACGCCGCCGACTTCCTCGCCGACGAAGCTCGAAAAGACGAGTTCTCCGGGAGGCTCGGCGTCTCGAAACGCGATCATCGCCGCCGCGACGGCCCCCTTCATGTCGGCCGCGCCGCGACCGTAGAGGCGCCCCGCTCGTTCGTCGACGACGTACCCGCCGTTGTCCTCGAGCTGTGAGGGGGCCGGGTCGACGACGTCGTGGTGACCGACGAGTGCCAACGACGCTCCGCCCGCCCCTCGTCGGGCGATCACGTTCCCCACCTCGTCTCGCGTGACGTCGGCATCGGTTTCGCGTCGCAGCCAGTCCTCGACGTAGTCGCCCGCGGCCGTCTCGTCCTCGTGGCTGGGAATCGAGACGAGGTCGCGAGTCAATTCGCGAACGTGCATGGCGACGGGTACGACGGCGGAGGTGTTGGGTCCACCGGGTTCGGCTCTCGAGCGTGGATCTGACCACACCCAGATCGAGCGTGGAACCGATCACCTCCGGATCGAACGTGGGTCTGACCGCCGCCGGCTCGAGCGCTCAGTCCCCGAACAGGAGGTACCCGATGACGAGCGACCCGATCACCGCACCGGGCGACCACCAGAACAGAGTGTAGGACTCGAATAGCTGGTGGACGGCCCAGCCGGCGGCGAACGCGAGCATCGCGACGTCGACCTCGCGGTACTCGATCGCCCCGGCGACGACGCTGCCGACGACGAGACCGAGGTACGCGAGGCCGCCGACCAGTCCGAACCGGACGAACACCGAGAGGTACGAGTTGTGCGGCGACGCGGACAGTCCGCCGTCGAGGTAGGGCTCAATGACGTGGCTCGCCGGAGCGCCGTAGCCGAACAGGAACGGCCCGTCCCGGATCGCCGCCAGGCTCCCGGCCCAGAGGTCGAAGCGGTTCGAGTCGGAGATGCCGATGACGTCGACGTACATTCCGAGGAGAAATCCGGTAATCGTGAGGGCGGTCGCGACGAGTACCGCTGGAACGGCGCGTCGACCGAAGACGACGTACCCGGCGTAGATCACGACGGCGGTCGCCGCGGCGAGCATCGACGCCCGGGCGTTCGACAGAAACAACCCGAGGCCGCAGATTCCGGCGAGGGCGGCGGTGACGGCCCCACCGAGGGGGCGCCTGGTGGCGACCGCCCAATGAAACTCTACCGCGGCGGCGACGAACCCGGCGAAGGTGACCACGCCGAGGGAGTTCGGGTTCACAAAGATCGATCGCATGATCGTGACGTCGGTCTCGATTCCCGGGAGCGACGGGGAGCCGGACCACTGGCGAACCTCGAAGATCCACAGCGAGTAGTCGCCGACGAGGTACGTGAACAGGCCCAGCAGGACGACGGCCGCGGCCAGGCGAGCGAGGATCCAGAGGAACACCCGTTCGGGAACGAGGCGTGGAATCACGGCGAGGCTGCTCCCCATCACGACCAGGGCCCACACGGGCCAGCGCGACTGCGAACTCGAGGGGACGAACGCCAGCGTGTGTGCGAGCGAGACGGCGGCGAGTGCCGCGAAACAACCCACCGCGACCCACTCGCCGACCGAGTACTGCCTCGCGTCGGTGACGAGGAGGAAGAACGAGACGATGGCGACGAAGACGACGACGACCGAGAGCGGTCGGATCGACCCGAATCCGAATCCCGGCGAGCGGCTGCGATAGACGACGGCGAGGACGGCCGCGGCCGCGGCGAGAATGACGACGAGACCGAGTCCACGGCGGACGGCCGCTCGAGATGAGGCCACGGCGAGTCGACAGCCGAGGACTGCCCCGGGGACGACCGCGACGGCGGCGAGGTGCCACGCATGTACCGAGTCGGTCGCGTTTGCGACGACGACCAGTCCCAGGTAGCACGCGAACAGGAGGCCGGTCGCGCCGGTCGTGAGCCAGCCGTCGCTCCGGTCGAAGACGAGCGGCGACGCCGGTTGCTGGTCGATCGTAGCCACAGTCGTGGCAATCACAACGAGTGATAAATAGCTGTTCCAATCGACAATCTGCCAGGTACAGGTCGAGCGACCACCCTCCAGACGCGTTCTGTCTCGCTGACTGTTCGCGACTGGACGATTTCCGCGTACTCGCCCGTCCGGCAACCAGCACGCGTCCGGCAGCCGCACACCTGGTATCGCCGGTGGACACGCTTATACGCCTCCGTCGAGCAGTTACCGTTATGCACGTCGTGCCGGACACGAGCGTGGCCATTGACGGCCGCGTCTCCGCTGCGATCGAAGACGGGCAGTTCGAGGGAGCGACGGTCTCGGTACCGGAAGCCGTCGTCGCCGAACTCGAGGCGCAGGCCAACGACGGCCTCGACAGCGGCTGGGACGGCCTGGGCGAACTCAAACGGCTGGCCGAGTTCGCCGACGAGGGCCGCATCGACCTCGAGTACGTCGGCGAGCGGCCCTCCGCCATCGAGCGCGGCCACGCCGCCGAGGGCGAGATCGACGCCGTCATCCGCGACCTGGCCGAGGACCTCGAGGCCACCTTCGTCACGAGCGACATCGTTCAGGCCGAGGTGGCCCAGGCGAAGGGCCTCGAGGTGGATTATCTCTCCCCCGAAGTGCGGCGAGTCGGGACTCTAGCCATCGAGGAGTACTTCGACGACCAGACGATGAGCGTCCACCTCAAGACGGACACGCGGCCGAAGGCCAAACGCGGGGAGATCGGCGACATGCACTACCAGGAAATCGCCGACGAGCCCCTCGACGAGGACACGATGGACGAATACGCCCGCGAGGTCGTCGACGGCGCCCGCGAGGCTACCGGCGGCTTCATCGAACTCTCGGAACCGGGGATGAAGATCGTCCAGTTCCGGGACTACCGGATCGCCATCGCTCGGCCGCCGTTCGCCGACGGTATCGAGATCACCGCCGTCAGACCGATCGTCCAGACCGACATCGAGGACTACGAACACGCCGACGAACTGAAGGAGCGTCTGCTCGAGCACCAGCGCGGCGTCCTCATCTCCGGATCGCCCGGAGCCGGGAAGTCGACGTTCGCCCAGTCGATCGCCCGCTACCTGAACGACCACGACTACGCGGTCAAGACGATGGAGAAGCCCCGCGACCTCCAGGTCGGCCCCGAGATTACCCAGTACACCGAACTCGGCGGGCGGATGGACAAGACCGCGGACGCCCTGTTGATGGTCCGGCCCGACTACACGATCTACGACGAGGTCCGCAAGACCGACGACTTCGAGGTCTTCGCGGACATGCGCCTCGCCGGCGTCGGCATGATCGGGGTCGTCCACGCGACCCGTCCGATCGACGCCCTCCAGCGACTGGTTGGTCGGGTGGAACTGGGGATGATCCCGCAGGTCGTCGACACCGTCGTCTACATCGACGCCGGGGAGGTCTCGACCGTCTATGACGTCAAGACGGAGGTGAAGGTCCCCGCGGGGCTCACCGAGGAGGACCTCGCTCGCCCCGTGATCCAGGTAACGGACTTCCAGACGGGCAAACCCGCCTACGAGATTTATACCTTTAACCGCCAGGTCGTCACGGTCCCACTCGAGGACGGCGGCGAAACTGCAGAGAGTGGCGTCGACCGCATCGCCAAGTCCGAGATCGAACGCGAGATCCGGTCGATCGCCCGTGGCTACGTCGACGTCCAGTTGAAGAGCCAGAACCGCGCCGTCGTCTACGTCGAGGAAGATGACATCTCGACGGTAATTGGCAAGGGTGGCGGGCGAATTACCGACGTCGAGAACCGGCTTGGGATCGATATCGACGTACGAACGCACGACGAGAATCCCCACGGGTCGGGCTCGGGCGGTGGAGGTAATGGCCGAGGTGGCCACGGCAGCGCGGGCAGAAACAGCGGCAACGCACAGCCAGCCGGCCAGATCGTGACCCCCGAGATCACCTCGAGACACGTCATCGTCCCCGTCGACGGCAACCACGGCGAAACGGTCGAGGTGCAAGCCGGTGGCGAGTACCTCTTCACGGCGACGGTGAGCCGCGGGGGCGAAATCCAGGTTTCGAGAGGGAGTGCGATCGCGGACGATCTCGAGGACGCGATCGATCGCAAGCGGCCGATTACGGTCGTCCCGTCGTAGCCATCGTCCCTGTTGTACTGCGGCGAGCGAAGCGAGTCGCGGCTTTTTGGTGGAGATTTTTGCGCGAGCGATGGGTGGATCGAGGTGACGCGCGATCGTTGCCGGTCAAAGACGGTCGTTGATGTCCTCGTCCGTCGATTCTCCCGGAAGGATGTCACCCAGTGCGGCGCCGAACGCGGCGACCGTCCAGATTACCGTCACGCGACTCACCTGCTCCATCGTCGTCGGATTCCCCGCGGAGAGTTGCCCCCACATGAACAGCATCCCAGTGGACGCCAGAAACGAAACGAGGAGGACTCCCGCGTACCGTCGCGGGATCACGCCGAGGATTGGCTTTCGAACCTCGACCTGCCTGAAGTCAGCGTAGTAGAGCAATCCCGCGGTCATCGCCAGGAGAAAGCCGAGATTGGCGACGAAGAACACGGGAACGCCGCCGAGGGTAGCCGTCAGGAACCACTACGCGATGGTGAAAACGCCGTCCCCGACGAGGAGTGGGAGCGCGAAGATGACGGAGCCCACGAACGCCTGCGCGATGTCCTTCGTCGTGTACTTCGTGATCCGCTTCGTAAACGCCTCGCTTCTCGAGCATTCGATTGACGAGCCTGATCGTCTCCTCGACTCGCCGACGTTCTCCAGGATCGTCAGCGGCGTCTTTCAACTCGTCCAGTTTGTCCAGCAGATCCTCGATGTCCGGATCCGAAACGTTGCCCGAGGCACCGCTCGAGTGCGTACCGGCGGTCATCTATCCGAATGTGGATCGGTTATCGACAAAAGTGTCGGTGTCGGTGTCTCCAGCCGGTCCAGCCCTGCGTAGTGAGCAACTCATCGAGGCCAGCGGACGGATTACAGTGGAGACGTGGACGAAGACCCCGACGACGGCGACGTAGACGCCGATGGTCTGAAGCGCGACGGACGAGTGCTCGCTAATCGGCATCCGAACACGAAACGCAGAATTACGGGTCAGGTTCAGAACTCGAGAAGTCGACGTCCAGAAAGTCGATCCGCGCGCCGCCTTCGTCGCTCTCGCCGATCGCACACGTCCACCCGTACACCTCGGCCAGTTCCCGAACGAACGCCAGGCCCAGTCCGGTTCCGCCGTGTTCCTCGGCGGTCGTAAAGCCGGCCTCGAACGCAGTCTCCGGATCGTCCACCGAAAACCCTGGTCCGTCGTCGGCGACGAAAAAGCCCTCCGGCGTTCGCTCGACCCGGACGGTGACGTCCGGGCCACCGTGAAGGACGGCGTTTTCGAAGAGGTTTCTGAACAGGTGTTGGATGTACGTCTCGTCGCCCCTGATCTCGCCTTCGAGTGAGATGTGGGTCGTCGCGTCGGGAGCGTCCACCTCGCCCCAGGCGTCTCGTGCGGCGGTCGCGAGCGGGACCGGCTCCCGGTCGCCGACCGACGTTCGTCCGTGGGTCAAGACCAGCAGAACGTCGATCATGGTTTCGATTCGGTCGAACGCCTCGTCTACGTACTCGACCGCGTCCGAGTCCGCCTCGGCCGGCAACTGGTTCGCGTATATCTGACCGATCGCGACCGGATTTCGAAGTTCGTGAGCGATCATACTGGCCAGACTCTCGAGTCGGTCGTTAGATTGCTCGAGCTTTTCGATCGTCTCCTCGAGCTTTCGTTCGCGTTCTTTGAGGGCGGTGACGTCTTTGGCGGTGCCGACGATCCTGTTCAGGTCGTCGTCGGCGGTGCGGACGCTGCCGCCCTGTGCGTGAACCCATCGCACCTCGCCGTCCGGCTGTACGACCCGGTACTCCTCGTCGTACGCTTCCCCCGGGAGGGCCGCGAACGCCTCGCGGACGCGCTCGCGGTCGTCGGGATGAATTGCCTCGAGGAACGACAGCGGGTCGTTGTACAGCGACTCCCGATCGCGCCCCCACACGTCCTCGTAGGCTGGGTTGATGTAGACGAACTCGGAGCCGTCCGCGCTGGCCATCCAGACGACCTCGTCGACGTTCTCCGCGAGGACTCTGAGTTTCGCCTCGCTCTCGCGGAGTTCACGCTGGGCCGCTCGACGCTCGGTGATGTCGATGAGAGCACCAGGGAATGTCGTGGGATTGCCCTCCTCGTCGGAATCGACGTGTCCGCGAGCGACGACCCACCGGAGTTCACCGTCGGCGTTCCAGACGCGGTACTCTTCTTCGTACTCGCCACGGGCCTCGATGGCCGCTTCGATCGCGTTCTCGACTCGCTCGCGGTCGTCCTCGTGGATCCCTGCAACGATGTCGTCGAGGGAGACTCCCTCCTGGACGGCGTCGGGGTCGGCGCCAAACTTCTCAGCGAACCAGGAACTCGTGGTGAACTCGTCTTCGGGGATGTTCCACTCCCACGTGCCGACGGCCCCGGCCTCGGTCGCGGCCTCGAGTTGCGATTTCGCGTCGTCGAGGAAGCGCTCACGTTCTCGCTGTTCGGTCACGTCACGAACGATTCCGACGATGCCCTCTACGGTGTCGTCCTCGACGATCGGGTTGACTCGCACTTCACACAACAGCCGGTTTCCGGAATCGGTCTCGACGGTACACTCGAGAAGGTCGTTCCGTGGGCCAGACGGCGGCGCTGTCCGAAGCCGTTCGATCTCTCGTTCGAGCGTCGACGCGCCCTCGTCGAAGAGCGTCGAGACGTGCTCGTCGCGGATGTCGGCACGGTCGCAACCGATCGTCTCGAGGAAGTCGTCGTCGCCGCCGACGACGTGGCCCTCGGCGTCGAGGTGAAACAGTCCGTCGTCGATTGCGTCCAGGATCGTTCGATACCGTCGCAGTGACGTGTCGACGTCTGTAGAGTCGAGAAAGGAAGTTTCAGCTGTCAACCCACGCTCACCCATGCGTTCGGTATTGAGAGTTCTATCAGATAAACGTTCACCGTTGCCGTCTCGACGAGGCGTCACGACTTTCCCGTCTATACGGTGCATCACGACCGGGCGTTCGACGACAGTTCAGGGGATCGCCCCCCCCCCAACCCCTCGAGTCTCCTCGATTCGCAGAGTTCACCGACTCGTTTCTCGAGGACGCGAACTCGTAGAGACGCGATCGACGTGCGACTCGGGATCCGCCGTGCGACTCGAAGTGCTGCCTATCGGAACACCGTCGACGGCCACGAGCAATGGACGCCAGGCGGTGGACGCGAACGGGGTCAGCGCCAAAGGGTGCCTTTTTGTACCGACCGTCCGTAGCCCGATCCATATGTTCAAGGCCATCGTGAGCGCGGAAACGCTCACCAGCGCGCTCGACTCGGTGAGCGTGCTGGTCGACGAGTGCAAGATCCACCTCGAGGAGGAGGGGCTCTCAATCCGGGCCGTCGACCCCGCCAACGTCGGCATGGTCGACCTCTCGCTCGAGGCGGCCGCGTTCGAATCGTACGAGGCCGACGGCGGCCTGATCGGCGTCGACCTCTCCCGACTCGAGGACATCGCCGGCATGGCCGAATCCGGCCAGCTGATCCAGCTCGAACTCGACGAAGAGACTCGCAAACTCCACATCCAGATCGACGGCCTGGAGTACACCCTCGCGCTGATCGACCCAGACTCGATCCGCCAGGAGCCGGACATTCCGGATCTGGACCTGCCCGCCCGCGTCGTCCTCGAGGGCAAGGACGTCAACCGGTCGGTCAAGGCGGCGGACATGGTCTCCGATCACATCGCGCTGGGCGTCGACGACGCCGAGGAGTTCTTCTACGTCAACGCCGAGGGCGACACCGACGACGTCCACCTCGAGTTGACCCAGGACGACCTCATCGACCTCCAGGTCGGGCCGGCGCACTCGCTGTTCTCGCTGGATTACCTCAAAGACATGAACAAGGCGATCCCGAGCGACACCGAGGTCACGCTGGACCTGGGCGAGGAGTTCCCCATCAAGTGTTACTTCGGGTTTGCGGAGGGACAGGGCCAGGTCACGTACATGCTGGCGCCGCGGATTCAGAGCGACTAATCGACTGATCGACTCGAGTCGACATCGCTCACTTCTTCTGTTCTTCCGTTTCCCCTCGCTCGAGGTGCTCCAGTCCCCCGGCGTTCCGGGCCTCGAGTCGCTCGCGAATCGCCCCGCTCACGTCCCCGAGGTAGGCCCCACCCCAGATGGCGACGATCAACGCCCCGATCGAGTTGAAGACGAAGTCGAGCATCGTATCCTCGAGGCCGTACTGGGTGAGCACGCGTGGCAGCCCCAGGGCCTCGGCGGTGAGAGCGATGGCGAACTCGAGGATCTCCCAGAGGACGCCGAACGCGAGGACGAACAGCAGGATGAACAGCGCGATGAACCGGCCGGGGAAGTGGATGCCCTCGGCGTGTTCGTCGAGGGCACGGACGGTGGCGTAGCCCGCGGCGGCGACAACCGACGCCGAGAGCGCGTGGGTCATGTGGTCCCACCACCAGACCTGACTGTAGAGCGTGCTCGTGGCACCTGGCAGGCCGACAGTGCCGAAGGCGTGGAGGAAGACGGCGGTCGTAATCCAGAGGGTGAGCCGCGGGTCCATCGGAATGCCGTAGTCGCGCTCCAGGATCGGTGGGAGCTGGGTCACGGCGAGGGCCACTGCGGTGTTGATGACGATGCCGCCGTTGCCGCGGTCGACGCCCACGAAGAGCATGCCGACGAGCGACAGTTCCATCAGGTACGAGAGCTGTCGCTGGCGCTCGGTCGAGAGTGTGAACGCGGCGAGATCAATCATCGTCCACCCCCGGCAAGAGGTCCTCGAGCTCGGGGAGCGGGTCGATGCGGCCGAGGCGCCTGAAGTACAGTTCGAAGACGACCCCCGCGCCAAGTCCGGCGAGCGCGGAGAAGACGAACTCCCACATGACGGCGTCGTGGTCGGCCTCGAACGGGATACCGAAGACGGTGGCGACGCCCCAGCGGAACACCGTCCAGAGGGCGGCGGCGGCCATCGTCGTGACGACGACGAAGACGACGGCGAAGGAGGCGGTCATCCGTACAGCGGTGAACGTCTGGAGTTCGACCGTGAGCACGAGCGCGACCGCGGCCACCGAGAGGTAGGAGGCGACGTGGCCCGTCAGGAGGTCGGCCCCCAGCACGATGCCGAGTGCCGGAGTCGCGGCGAGCAACAGCACCTCCCAGGGGAGCATGACCAGCGGTGATCGGAAGGCGATCGGCGGAAGGATGGCGAGCCCGACCAGGACCAGCGCGAACGTCGCCCACAGGAGTTCACGGGTGGCCAGCCCGCCAATCCCGATTCCCGCGAGGGCGACCACGATCGCCCAGCCGGCGACGGCGTTCGTCCGGTCGTCGCCGATCAGTTCCTCGAGTCGCGTTTGAGACACGGTCACTGATACCGATGGAATCCTTAAAAAGGAGAGGGCTCTCCAGAGGGGTTCGATTCGATTTTGTCGAAGATAGTATCTACAGCGGACCCACGAGCGCGTACACTGCCACGTAGGCCAAAAGCGCGACGGTCACGCCGGTCAGCGCCGTAAGAGCGATGCCGAACACGCCCCTTGAGGTGCGCCAGCGCCGCGGAATCAGGCCGTGAATCCCCGGTACGGTTCCCTCCCGGACGACGCCACAGAGGATCCCGGCGCCCAGGATCGAGAAGACGAAGTGGTAGGACATGTCGAGCGTCGGGGGCGTGCTAACCAGGGCGACGATCCCGTAGGCGGCCCCGGCGGCGGCGCGGCGGTCCAGCGCCGTGAGGAGGTTTCGGTCGGCCAGGCGCGCGTAGGTGAGCAGGGCGAGCCAGATGATACCGAGTTCGATCGCGAACGCACCGAGCAGATTCAGCGTCGGATCCGGGTGGAGCAGGACGCGAGACTCGAGGGCGGGTGTGGCGAACGGGAACAGCCACGCCGGCGGTTCGCCGGTGAACAGGTCGCCCCACGGATGCGAGCACAGACCCCAGAGCGCCGCGAGGGCGACGGTCGTCGGCGAGAAGGTGGTCACCCGGGCGGTTCCGAGCGCGACGCCGGCGCCGGCGATCGCGAAGAGGGCCATCACGAACGCCGCGACCGGACCGGACGCGGCGAACGCGACGATCACGAGTGCGGCGAGCAACCCGGCGGCGGCGGTGTGTGCAAGTCGAGCCCCCGTCGTACTCGACCTCGAGTTCGAGTGTGTTCGCGTGCGACGAATCGCGAGCAGGCCGAACGCGGATGCGCCGACGAGACCAACGACCAGCGAGTGGGTGGCCGAGCGGTGGACGGTTCGGCTGGCGTCCCAGAACGCGGTCGAGGCCCCGAGCGCGCCGTCGCCGAGATTCCACTCGGCGAGGCCGACGAGCGCGTAGGCGACGTCGACGTCGGGGATCGCGGCGAAAAGGCCGGCGACGACCCCGATCCCCAGCGCACGGCGTGACTCCCAGCCCCGCCACTCGGCGACGAGTGCCGCGACGGCGAACGCGAAGAGTGCGTGACCGACGAACACGATACATCGGGTAGGGAACGCGTCGGCTTAAGCGACTCGCGTGATCTCGGTGGTCGAAAGTGCTCGAGGGAAGGGTGACGGCGGTGGTTGGCGGCTCGAGGGTGGCGCAACGGCGATGACCAGGCCGCTCGAGGGCGAGAAATCTGTAGCGACGCGATATCAGGCGCTCGTATCCTCGTTATTCTCGGCTGGCGCGTCGTCGTCCCCGTTCTCGTCCTCGCCTTCGTTCGAATCGCCACCACTCTCGTTCGCATCGTCACCACCCTCGCTCGCATCGCCCTCCTGGCCCGCCGTAAGTCCCTCGTTCGGCCCGCGCTCGAGCGCTGGCGACGCGTCGGTGTAGTCGCTGTAGCCGTCGAACCAGCGGACGATCCGCTCGAGGCGGTCGACGACGTGGGCCGGCTCGCCCGAGCGGGAGAGCTCGTGGCCTTCGCGGGGGTACCGAACCATCCGGGTGTCGACGCCGTGTTTCTTCAGGCCGAGGTAGAACAGTTCGGCCGTGTTCGCTGGCGTGCGGTAGTCCTGGTCGGCGTGGATCAGGAGCGTCGGCGTGGTCACGTCCGGGACGTGCGCGACGGGGGAGTGCGCCCAGAGGTGCTCGGGGTCCTCCCAGGGCGTGACGCCGTAGTCACCCTCGACGAGCTTGAACGCGTCCGTCGAGCCGTAGAAGCTCGTGAAGTCGTAGACGCCGCGCTGGCTGACGGCGGCCCGGAAGCGGTCGGTCTGTCCGACCGTCCAGGCGGTCATGAACCCGCCGAAACTGCCGCCGGTGACGTACTGTTCGTCGGCGTCGACGTACTCGCGCTCGCAGGCGAGGTCGACCCCTGCCAGCACGTCGGTGAGTGTCACGTCGCCCCAGTCGCGCTCGATGGCGGCCGCGTGGGCCTCGCCGTACCCAGTCGATCCTCGGGGGTTCGACCAGAAGACGACGTAGCCAGCGGCGGCGAGGCTCTGGAACTCGTGCCACATCGTCCCGCTGGTGGTCCAACGGGCGTGGGGGCCGCCGTGAATCTCGACGACGAGCGGGTAGGTCTCCTCGGGATCAAAATCCGGCGGCGTCAATAGCCAGCCCTGAACCGGCCCCTGGTCGCTCTCGTAGCGCAATTCTTCGGGCTGAGCGACGGCTCGATCCTCGAGGTAGTCGGCGTTGACGCGGGTCAGCCGGGTGACCTCGTTGCCCCCGCGCGTGGACGCGAAGACGTCCCCCGAGTGGTCCCACTCGCTCTGGACGTAGGCGATGGCGTTTTCACCTACCGAGAAGCCCTCGAGAGTGACGCCCTCGCCGTAGACGGTGGTTGGATCCTCGCTCCCGTCGCCGGGGGCCGACCAGAGCGCGCTCGCGCCCTCGTCCGGCGTGGCGAAGTAGAGGGTCTCCTCGTCGGGTCCCCACTCGAGCCCGCCGTCGTAGCCGAGGGTGCGATCGATCGATTCGGTGACGGTCGTCTCCGTACCCGTCGTTCGATTGAACACCTTCAGTTCGGTCTGACGAAGGGTAAACCCGTCTTTCGGCACCCACGGGTAGGCGACCCGGCCGTCGGTCGTCGCCGCGAGCATCGTCGCCCAGCCGATCGTTTCGGCGACCTGCTCGACCTCGCCCGTCTCGAGGTCGTGTGCGAGGATTTCGGAATCGATGGAGTCGTCGGGCACCTCGCCGAGCTTTCGGGCGTAGTAGACCGTTTCGTCGTCACCCCAGGCCGCCCCCGTGTGGTCAACGTCGCCGTCGGTGAGTCGCTCGAGGGCGTCGTTGTCGCCTACGGTCTCGGTAACGGTCCCTTGCTCGAGCGCCGACTCGACGTCGAGCGTGTAGACGTGGTTCCGGCGGCCGTCCGCGTAGCGCTGGTGGGCCCGATAGACGAGCCGGTCGATAACCCGCGGGTCGGGCGTCTCCGGTTCGTAGTCGGGCTCGACGGCGAAGTCGCGCCCCTCCTCGCGGTCATCGGCCGTCGAGGCCTGCGTGAAGAGAACGTGAGAGCCGTCGGGACTGCACTCGAGGCCGGAGACGCCGCCGACGACGCTCGTGACCTGGCGGGCCTCGCCGCCGTCGGTCGGAAGGACCCAGAGCTGCGGCCGGTCGTCGTCGGCGCCGCGGGTGCTGACGAACGCGAGGTGTGAGCCGTCGGGACTCCAGCGCGGCTGGCTGTCGACGCCCTCGCTGACGGTGAACTGGGTCGGCTCGTCACCGCCGAGCGGGACGACGTAGATCGTCGCCTCGTAGGACTCGTCGTCTTCCGGGGCCTTCCGGACGAACGCGACTCGCTCGCCGTCCGGCGAGAGCTGGGGGTCGGCTACCTGGACGATGTCGTGGTAGTCGGCGGGGTCGACCGTGTGCATAGTCCTCACTCCGGGCGGTCGGGAGTATATGTTTCGGTTCGTAGGAAACACGGGCGTCAATGACGCTGTCACAGGCTCATTACCGGGCGTTCAGCACGTCGTGAGTGTCCAAGAATCAGTACTTTCAGCAGATACAATCGGTTATGCTCGGCATAGTAATCAGCCGAAAACGCATAGACTGCCATCATGGCGCGAAAGTTCAATCGACGCGACTTCATCGCAGTAACTGGTGCAACAGGAATTGCAGGTATCGCCGGGTGCATCGGCGAGGACGCCGAAGATCCCGGAAACGGCAATGGGAACGGAAACGGCAACGAAACTGGGAACGGTAACGGTAACGAAACTGGGAACGGCGACGACAACGAAACCGAAGACGGGAATGGCAACGGCGAAGACGAAGAAGACATCGGCGAGGCCGACCCCGACGAAGGCGGCGAGGTCCTCTCCTGGCACGCCGGCGGCACCGGCGGCACGTACTACCCACTCTCCGGCGAGGTCAAATCCATCGTCGAGGAGAACACGCCCCACGGCCTCCAGGTCCAGTCGACCGGCGCCAGCGTCGAGAACGTCGGCAGCCTCGCCCGCGAGGAAGCCGAGTTCGCGCTGATCCAGAACGACGTCGCCTACTTCGCGTTCAACGGAACCGGGATCGAGGACTTCGAGGGCGAACCCGTCGAGAGCATTCGCGGGGTCGCGACGCTCTATCCCGAAACGATCCACATCCTCACCCAGGCCGACTCGGGCATCGAGTCCGTCGAGGACCTCGAGGGGGCGACGATCAACACCGGCGACGCCGGCAGCGGGACGCAGGTCAACGCGAACCAGATCCTCGAGTCGGCGGGCATCTCGGACTTCGAGGAACAGAACACCGACTTCGCGACGGCGACCGACCAGATCCGGGACGGCGACGTCGATGCGGCGTTCATCGTCGGCGGGTGGCCCGTCGGCTCGGTCGAGGAACTCGCCTCTTCGAGCGACATCTCGCTCGTGTCCGTCGACGGCGACGTGCGCGAACAGGTCAAGAGCGACGCCGAGTGGATGGCCGACGACACCATCCCCGGCGGCACCTACGACGGCGTCGACGAGGACACGGAGACCGTCTCGGTCCAGGCGATGATCGCGACCCACGAGGGAGTCGACGAGGGAATCGTCGAAGAGGTAACGACCGCCATCTTCGACAATACGGACTCCTTTACGATCAAGGCCGACTTCATCAGCGCCGACAGCGCCCAGGACGGGATGCCCATCGACCTCCATCCCGGCGCGTCCGCGTACTTCGGCGAGTAGCCTTCCACGACGCCTCTCACCGTGTTTACCGGTCACCGTCGCCGAACGCTCGTCGTTACCGCCGTCGTCGTCGCCCTCGTCGTCGGGAGCGTCGCGGCCGCCTCGAGTCTCGATTCGAACCCCGAACGAACCCTCGTCATTCAGGACGCCGACTCGGGCGAGACGCTCCTCGAGCAGCCGGTCGAAAATGGCGAGCGGGTAACGCTCGCGTACACCCACAGCGTCGAGAAGACACCGGTCGAGGACGTCTACGTCGTCGACGGTGATCAGTTGCGGATGACGGAGATGCGATTCAAGTCCCACGGCGCCGGACTCCCCGCCGACGAGTCGATGGAACGAGCCGACGGCTGGTTCGTCGTCGAACGAAGCTCGACGTACAGCCAGCTGCGAGTCGCACCAGGTTCCGTCGCCGGCCACGAACTACTCGTCGGCGAGGATCAGTACGACCTCGTAGCGATGTCGGACGGGCCAGTCGTCATCGTCGTCGACGAGGACGAGCCGGGAGCGCTCGAGGAACTGCTAGCGTTGTCAGCGCCGGCAGAAGTGACACAGGACAGACTATTGGGCGACGAGGACCGCTCGAGCGGTGCTGTCGCGACCCACATGCATATGGAACTCACCCACTGATACCGTACCAATGAGCGTCGACACCGGCGGGTCGGATGAATTGTCCGAGGCCGAACAGGAACAGATTCTCCAGGAGGTCGAACGACGCCGGACACTCCAGGGCGGGGCCGCCGTTCTCGTCTCACTGATCGGGATCACCTTCTCGGCCTTCCAGATGTGGATCGCTGCGAGATCCTACATCTTCGAGATTACCCTGCCGCTCTACGGCACGATCGATATCGGGTCCCTGCAACTTCTGCAGGTCGGCGCGATTCACGTCACGTTCGCCCTGGTGCTCGCGTTCTTGCTCTTCCCGGCCAGCCGGGGCGACGGTTTCGTCGCTCGACGACTCGGTCGCCTCGAGCCGGCCGCGAGACGGCGCTTCGGCGACGAGCACTCGGTCACTCGAGGGGTCTCCCGGGCGAGCGGATTCGTCAGATGGGCCGCCCTCGACCGGCAGATGAACCGCGTGACGCCGCTCGACGGCCTCATGATCGGCCTCTCGTTGCTCCCTGTACACTACACCGTCACCAACTACGACGAGATTCAATCGATCGCCATCAGGCGATTCGACAATACGCAGGGCGTCGGGGACGTGCTCTGGTTCCTCGAGCCAGTCGTCACCGGGATGGCAGCGCTCGGCATCCCCATCGACGAGGCCTCCTACGCGTTCTGGATGGGCGTTCTCGGGCTCTTGCTCGTGCTCGAGGCGACCCGGCGCACGCTCGGCTTTCTCCTGATGACGCTCGTCGGATCGTTCATCGTCTACGCGCGCTGGGGCTACCTCGTCCCGCGAGATTCCGCAATCGGGGCCCTCGCCATCCAGCCCGAGAACTGGGCGAACATCGTCTACAACCTGTGGTACACCGTCCAGGCGGGCGTCTTCAGCACGCCCGTCATCGTGAGCGTCCGGTACATCTACATATTCATCCTCTTTGGCGCCTTCCTCGAGATGAGCGGCGCCGGCAAGTGGTTCATCGATCTCGCCTACGCCCTCACCGGTACCCGGCGAGGTGGGCCAGCGAAGGCGAGCGTCGTCTCGAGCGGGTTCATGGGGATGCTCTCGGGGTCGTCCATCGCGAACACCGTGACGACGGGCGCGTTCACGATTCCGCTGATGAAACGGTCGGGCTACTCGCCCGAGTTCTCCGGGGCCGTCGAGTCCTCCTCGTCCTCCGGCGGCCAGATTCTGCCGCCAGTGATGGGCGCCGCCGCCTTTCTCATCGTCGAGTACACCGGCATCCCCTACACGACCGTCATCACCGCCGCGACCCTGCCCGCCATCGCCTTCTTCTTCGGCATGTGGGTCATGGTCCACTTCGAGGCCGTCCAACACAATATCGGCGGGCTGCCTCGAGACGAGTTGCCGGACGTCCGCTCGCGCCTGCGCTCCGGCTGGTTCTACCTGGTCCCAATCGTCCTCCTGCTGTACTTCCTCACCCGCTTCTCTATCAACCGCGCGGGCTGGTTCACCATCGTCTCGGTGTTCGCCCTCATCGCCTTCATCGCGGCCTACGACGAGCGCTCGCGCGTTCCCCTGGTCGGTACCATCGTCGCCCTCTTCGCCCTGCAACTGCTCAGCTACGCGACCGTCGGCGGGAACGTCGGCGACGCCGTGCAGGTGATGGCGGGACTCGAGGCCGCCGGGGCGGGACTGGGGCTCGAGGCGGCGGCCTACGCCGCGGCGAGCGGGCTGGGAACCATCGTGATCCTCGTGAGCGTCGCCGTCATGCTCGCCAGGCCCGGAACGGTTCCGACGCTGCTCGAACTCGACGACGCCGTCGACGAATCAGCGGAGCGGGCGGCCTCGACGGTCGGTCGACCGCAACTCGCTCGCAACAGGGCCTACCGGTTCGGCGCGTTCGTCCTCAAGTCGATGGATTCGGGAGCGCGAACAGCGACGACGGTCGTGATCGCGGTCGCGGCCGCGGGCATCATCCCGGGAGTCATCAGCGTCTCCGGGCTCGGACCAAACCTGGCCGCGCTGATCAACGCCGTCAGCGGCGGGTCGCTGCTGATCTTGCTCGTCCTAACGGGCGTCGCCTCGATCATCTTCGGGATGGGGATGCCGACGACGGCGATGTACATCATCCTGATCGCGATGCTCGGCGGGCCGATGGAACAGGCGGGGACCGCCCTGCTGGCTGCCCACCTGTTCGTGCTCTACTTCGGCCTGATGGCCGACGTCACGCCCCCGGTGGCCGTCGCTGCCTTCGCCGGGGCCGGCGTCGCGAAAGCCGACGAACTCGGGACGGCGCTGATCGCCTTCCTGCTCTCGCTCAACAAGATCCTGGTTCCCTTCGCGTTCGTCTTCTCGCCGGGCATCCTGCTCCTGCGAGAACGCGGCGACGAGTGGACGATCCTCACCGCCGCCGACGTGGCCGACCTCGGCTTCTTCGTCCCCGACGTCGTCATCCCCATCCTCGGCATGTTCCTCGGTGTCTACGCCCTCGGGGTCACGATCATCGGCTACCAGTACACCGGCGTCGGCCGGGTCAAGCGAGCGCTGTACGCCATCGCCTCCATCTTCCTGATGGTACCCGAGATTCCGCTGCTGGTCCTCGAGGGCACCCTCGAGGCGTTCGGCATTCCGGCGTACCTGGCCATCTTCGAGTTGACCGCCTCCCTGCGACTCATCGGCCTCGTCACGCTCGTGGCGCTCTCGACCCGAAACCGAACCCGTGGACGGACGACGGAGGCAGCGGAGACGGCGGAGACGGCCTAATCGCCGAACGTCGGGCCGCCGTTGCATTCATATCCCCCTGCAGAGAGTCGAATAACGTGTTCCCGAATCGACAGCAGTGTGCGCCCCGCCTCGAGCGCGCCGACCTCGAGGTGGCGGACATCGGCTTCCGATTCGGTTTCGGCGCGTACGTCGCCGCGGTGCTCACCGCTGCGGTGACGACGGCCGCCGTCCTCGCCGGCGTCACCGGCACCACCGTCCTCGCGCTCGCGCCCGGAACGGTTACCGCCGGCGTGATCGGCGGCGGCATTCTCGCCGGCCGATATCACGGGTTGGCCGAACGCCTCGGTCGCCGCCGCTGGCTCGGCGTACAGTGTTCGCTTCCCGCCCTCCCGTTCGTCGGACTGGCGCTCGTCCCGTTCGCGACCGACGTCGGAGCGAGCGCCGCCGGCGTCGCCATCCTGGGTGTGATCGGGATCGTCCTGGCGGGGCTGCTCGTCGCCGCGATGGCCACCAATCGCTACGTCGACGCGGTCACGAGCGACGAACCCGTCGTCGCCTGGACGTGGGTCAAAGCTGGCGTGCTCCGCCGGGAACTGGTCATCGGCGTCGGTTTCCTGCTCGTCAGTCTCGGGTCGCTGTACGGCGGCGACCTCACTTTCGCCGTTCTCTGGGCTGCCTACGGCCTGTTCTGGCTCCTCGCCGGCTACTGGAGTTCGCTCTTCGACGCCGATTCGGTGTCGACGCCCACCCTCGCCGTCTACGAGTCCGGGCTCGTCGTCGACCGCGGACTCACGAAACGACTGCTCTCCTGGGAGTCGGTGTCTGAAATCGAACTCACCGCAGACGAACTCGTGATCGAACGGGACTGGCGCTCGCTCCGCTGTCGTCGGGACGCGATCGACGATTCCGAATCGGTCGCCGCGACGCTCGAGAGGCTCCGAACAGATCGATAACCGTGCGACCGCCGAACCCTCACTCGAGCCGGGCCCGACCACTCGTCGCACTGCGAATCCGGTCACTGAGGGCGTCCGCGTCGGCGATCGGCACCCGAACCTCGAACTGCACGTCCGCTTCGTACTCGGCCTCGAACTCGAGCCCCTCGCTCTCTAAGATGCCGCGAACGGTGCCCGAATCGTCGTACTCGAGGGTGATCGACACCTGCTCGTGGGGCCGCTCCTCGATTACGCCCGCGGCGTCGACCGCCTCCTTGACCGCTCGGGAGTACGCTCGAACGAGGCCGCCGATGCCGAGGTTCGTCCCGCCGTAGTAGCGCGTGACGACGACCGCGACGTTCTCGAGGTCGCGCTGGGTGAGCACGTTCAGGGCGGGTTTCCCGGCGGAACCGCTCGGTTCGCCGTCGTCGCTCGAGTACTCCCGGAGCCGGCCATCGGCGTCGACTCTGACCCGGTAGGCCGGGACGTTGTGGGTCGCGTCGGCTTACTCCTCGCGTACGTTCTCGAGGAACGCCTCGGCCGACTCGAGGTCGACGACGGGGCGAGCGTGTCCGAGAAACTCCGAGCCCTGGACGACGAGGCTCGCGGTCGCGGCCTCGGCGACGGTTCGGTAGGCTTCGGCGTCCATGAGCGTTACCTCGAGCTGACGTCGTTGTCGGGACGGTAGAGGTTCGGGTTACGCCACCAGAAGAGGGCCCAGCCGGTGAGAAAGCCCACGAGCATGGCGACCAGGTCCCGCAAGAACTGCGAGCCGATCAGGTCGATCGTCAGGGCGATGGCGATGCCGGCGCCCACGGCCGTTCCCACGACCAGGAAGCCGACGTCGCCGAAGATCTTCGCTCGCGACTGCTCCCAGTAGTACTGCCTGTCCGGGTCGTACCAGACGCCGACGTAGACCAGAACCGGTGCCATCGCGGTGACGATGATCGCCATCCGCCAGTCGGTCGAGATCTGCAACACTACGCTGGCCAGGTTGGCGGCGGCCGCGGCAACCATCAACCCCAGAAACAGCCACGCCCACTCCGGCAGCGTCTCCTTGTCCATGTCTCGATTCGGTCACTCGAGGACGAATATTCTATCGACTCGCGACAGGTCACTCCGCACAGCAGGCGTCCTTGCTCGCCGGCTCGCCACTGCCGCCGTCGGCCGCGACCGGTTCGGCCTCCGTGATCCGGTAGAGGCTCTGGCGCGCGTCCGCAAAGTAGATGTTCTCGTCGACGGTGCCGATGTCACTGAGGCGCTCGAGGGCGTACCTGACCGTCCGCGCAGACAGCATCGACTCCTCGACGATTTGTTTCTGGGTCAACGGGCCGTCGTACTCGAGGACTTTGTAGACCAGCTTCGCACTCGGTGGCAAATCCGTGATGTCCTCCCCGTCAGTCTCACTCATATTACGAATCGAAATGCTCCAGGAGTATAAAGTTGAGCCTTTCTGGATGACAGAACGGGCAATTTGTTCACAAAAATATCCATGAATATTGTATTTAGAGCCTCGAGAGACGGGACATTCGCGACAATTTGACCAGTCAGTCAGTCGGCGTGACAGACTCGGGTAGTGAACAAAAATGAGCACACACGAGAGTACGCGACAGATTCCAAATATGCGCGAACGATCACCGGTGTACGCGACAGATCACAGATTGTTCCAGGCGTCGTCGTCCTCAGGGTCCGGCAAGTCCTCGAACGGCGGCTTCGGCCCACTATCGGCCGGCCGAGCCCCCGGTCCGTCGCCCTCACCAGGCGAGACCACGTCGCCCGGAGTCGGCCGCTCCTCGAGGTCGAAGTCCGGCCACGCCGTCTCCTCCCAGAGCCCGCGGTCGCTGTAGTAGTAGACGACGCCGTCGCTGACGACCGCGAACAGGCCGCGACTCCCGTCGTGGATCACGCGTTCGTTCGTGTCGATGGCGACGTCGACGACGTCCTCGAGCGTGTCGAGCGAGACATGCTCGTCGCCGATCCACATCGGAAGCGAGCCTCGCGAGATCCACTCTGCGTAGCGGTTTTCGTGGATCGCTTGCCGTGCTCGGTCGACATCGACGTCGGAGCGGGAGTTGACGAACGCGGCCCCGCCGAACGACCCCACCGTGAGGATCAGGAGGGCGCCGATCAGCGCAGAACTGGGTGGGTCCGTCGTCTCGACGGTCTGGGTAACCGGGTTCGGATCCGATTCTTCGGGGTGGTCCTCGAGGTAGTAGCTCCGCTCGGTGACGACGAACGGGGTCGACGGGGCGTGCTCGCCGACGTGTGTCCCTGTATCGTAACTCGTGCGGACGATCAGCGAGAGGTCGACCGTCCCGACCCCGTCGAGGCGAGTCCTGAGTTCCTCACGCCGGTCCTGGACCTCCCGAATGTCGACCGACGCCCTGGTGACGCCCTGTCCGTCCGTGACCGTCGGTTCCTCGGCCGCCAGCACCCGTTCTGACTCCCAGAACACCTCGCCGTTGCGCGAGGCCGCGTACCTGAGGACGATTTCGTGCTCGAGGCTCGTCTCGTCGCTCGGGACCGCCGTCTCGGCGACGATCTCGAGTTCCGGCGAGGCGTTGATCACGTACGCGGGGTTGTCCTCGAGCACCGTGCCCGCCTCCCAGAGACCGTCTTGGACGACCACGGCTTCCGTGCCGACCTGCGTCGAGACCGTCTGGCGATCGACTTCCTGGGTGGTCGTGGTCGTCGACGGGTTCGCGACGACCCAGCCGGTCGCGAGCAGGGCGATCGTGCCGATCACGAGCAACGCGATCAGAATCGGCCGGCCGGATCTGGCGATCAGCAGGTCGAGGCGGGGCGTGTTCGTCACGGTGCACCCTCCCTCCCGTCGGTTCCGTCGGCCCCGTCAATCCCGTCGGACCCCACCGCTGGTTGTGACTCGCCGTCGGCCAACCCCCCATCTAGCAAAGTGGCGAAAGTCACGCGATACGATAGGTCGTCGTTCATCGACTATAACAGTAGTGGCCGTCGATCGACCGGTCTGGGAGGGTGATAACGGTCACAACCACTTCTCGAGCAGGCGCTCGAGTCGCCTCGAGAGCGGGAGATGCGAGCCGGGCGTCCGTATCCGGAGGTCGCCGGTGCCGAAGAGGGCAAACACCAGACCGACGGCGACGGCGACGATCACGACGTTAACCGCGCCGACGGCCACGAACGGGTGGACGTCGTGGAGCCAGACGAGCAGCGTCGGTGGCAAGACGAGGAGGTACCGACTCTCGACGACGTCGCGGGTGTAGCTCCCCGTCGTCTCCGGCGCTGTCATCGACAGCGCGACCTCGGCGGTGTCGCGACTACCGACCGTCGTCGCCCGCGGCTCGGCGTCGACGGCGGGGTGGGGCGCGTCGAGCACAACGACGACCGGAACGTAGCCGCTGTTGTCGATCGTTCGCGTGAGCGTCGTCGTCTCCCCGGGGGCGACGATCTGCGGGTCGTCGGTCGGCGAGTCGGTGCTCACGAGTTCGTACGCGGTTCCGCCGGCCGGGATCACCATCGCCGCGGTCGCGAAGAGGGCAAGCACGACGACGACGGCCGACAGCGCCGACCAGAGGCCGATCACGTTCTCGCGGCTGGTTCGTCGCGCCGTCCGCCGTTCGGCGACGCCGACTCGCTCGAGCAGCAAGCCGACCCCGAGCAGGCCGACCCCGAGGGCCACCAGCAGGGCGCCGGTCCCCTCGGCGTCGAAGGCGGCCGTGATCCCGAGCGGCGCCGCCAGGAGACCGAAGACGGCCCCGACGAGTCCCTGGACGCTCATGATGACGGTCCCCAGATGCGGGACCCGGACGACCGACCCCCCGACCTGCCAGGCCTCGGCGACGATCTTCCCCTCGGTGACCGGCGGCTCGCCCCCGTCCTGATCGGTGAACGGGTTGGCGTCACCCCGCGTCACGTACCCCTCGTCGGTCTCGGCGACGATTCGATGGGTCGTGAGCCCGCCCCCGTGTAACGTCTCGGCCTCGAAGACGACGACGTCGCCGGGTTCGGGCGCGTCGGTCGCCGCGCTGGGCACCGCGACGAACCCGTCCCCGGCGGCAAGCGTCGGCTCCATGCTTCCCGTCGCAACGTAGCCGAGCAGTATCGGCTGGCCCAGCACCTGGCCGAGCACCAGCAGTACCACGACGAGCCCCACCAGCCCCATCGCGACCTGTTTGGCTATCGACGTCCCGTTCATCGTCGTCGCTCCCTCGAGTTCGCTCCTGGCACGGTCGTGTTTTTCCTGTCTCGCATTCGAATCGTCTTAACTGCTCGTCTCACGCTCGCCGCCGCCGGACGACGAACCCGACGCCCAGCGCGATCGGGAGCGCGAGTGCCGCCGTCGATCGCGAGGGGAGTGCGGCCGTGACCGCCGCAATCGCCGGCAGTCCGACGACTGTGACGGTACCCACCGCCTCGCCCTCGAGCGCCAGCGCGTAGCGGCCGGGGTCGGCGAACGATCGCTCGAACTCGACCTGTCGCGTCTCACCGGGTGCGAGTTCGACCCGCTCCGTCTCGACGACGAATCCGCCGACGGCGAACTCGAGGGTTCGTACCCCCGTCGCGTTACCTGTGTTCTCGACGGTCGCCGTGACCGAAACCGGCTCCCCGATTGCGACCTCGGTCTGATCGAGGTCGACCCCCGTCACCGTCATATTCGGCACCGATTCACCCGGTTCGGGTTCGGGATTGGTGACCGTCACCGTGTGCGTCCGACCGTCGATGCCGACCTCGTACGTGCCGGGGGCGTCCATCGTCCGCTCGAAGGAGACGGACCGGTTCTCGCCGCCGAAGACGAAGACCCGTTTCTGGCTGACGACGATGTCGTCAACGGTCAGCCCAACCATCGTCGCCATCGACTGGGACCCGCCCCGGTAGATACCCGTGACCGTGATCGTCTCGCCGACGGCCACCTCGGTGTCCGAGACGGTGACGCGCTCGAGCGTCGGCGGGTCGGGGTCGGTTTCGTCGTCCTCGTCGTCGTCATACCGCACGTGGATCGTGAATGACTCCGTTCCCTCCCCCGCCTCGTGGGTGTCGATGGAGACGCCGACCGTAATCGAGTGGCCGGTAGCGGGCTCGAGCGGCGACCTCGCGGTTATCTCGTCTCGAGGATCGCCGTTTCGGTAGAAGGTGACGCCGTCGGTGCCCGAGAGCCAGATGCGGTCGACGTTCTCGTCGGTGGCGCGGACGGTGAAGGCTTCATCGACCGTCGTCACCGCGTCGGCGTTGAGTCGCTCGAAATCGAGCTCGAGCTGGCCGTTTTCGGTGGTGGCGTAGGGGCTCGCGGACTCGAGTTCGATAGAGGAGGTTGTGTCTGTGGGCTCGAGAGAGATAGCCGCCGTAGGTACCGCTAACAGGAGTACAAGCACGAACGCGGTCCCGAGTTTCAGATACATTCAGCTATTCAACTCAGTTATTCTATCGAAAGGGAACCGCTATACGGTCGAGTCAGAGTCGTTGGCGATAATGGTGATCGTTTCGGGGATTTCATCATCAGCACCACTGGCACCATCGACACCTTCTTTTGACGTGAATCCATCAAGTCCAAAGACGACATCAAAGGTTACAGATCCGCCATTACCGGACACATTATTTTGGTCTCCGTCGGTAGTAACTTCGAATTGCATCCCGCCATTGTCGGTGGCAACATCAGTCACTGCATCTGTTTCATCAATGTGTATCTCGATATCGATCTCATCACCCTCATTCTCGCGGTTGTTGGTGATAGTGAGTGCACCATTGAACCTAGTGACTGCATCAAGGTTGATGTCATTGGTGAGATCGAATGAGATTGTATCATTCGTGGTTCCTGCGAGGTCACCCGTGACGTTGATTCCTATCAAGGCGTTATCCGTGTCCCCTGCAGTCTCGATTGATACATCACGCGTCGCTTCCACACTACTAAACGCACCCGTCGCGAGTGCGCCGCCGCCGCCAGCTACGATCGTTCCCAGTCCGACAAGCACGTTGCGTCTGTTGAGTCTCATTGTATGGTCTCCGTTCGATCCGCGCCGGCATCGTAGTCGCTGGATACCGACGTGATCATTACCTCTCTCACTCGAGGCCACCCCCTTTGTATTAGGTCGCCAGAAGCAGTTCTGGGCCACCAATCGATGCTTCAAGACGGCCTTGATCGGCCGAAATCAGCATCTGAGGGGTTGGTGTGTGAGCCAAAGACATGTTTGTGTTAGATCTACGCGTGACGGCAACAAACGTTATGTAGCCTTAGTTCAGTAATTCTAGATAGATTTCGGGGGGCCAATGTCGACGATTACCGAACAGGTAGGCGAGAACGAGGCTGAAAGGACTGATAGCGGCGGGAACGCCGCCGGCCCCACTCGAGGCGAGATTTTCGACCTCCTGAGCAATCACCGTCGACGGTACGCCATCCACCACCTCAAGCAGACCGACGAACCCGTCGAACTCGGTGCGCTGGCCGAACAGGTCGCCGCCTGGGAACTCGAGAAAGAGGTGCAAGGACTCACCTCTGCCGAGCGTAAGCGGGTGTACACGTCGCTTCAGCAGACGCATCTCCCGGCGCTCGAGCGCGCGGGAATGGTCGAGTTCGACGCTCGAGCGATCGAACTCACCGAAGAAGCCGAACAACTTGAGGTCTACCTCGACGTCGTTCCGGGTGATTCGATTCCGTGGGGGATTTATTACCTTGGATTGTCAGTGGTTGCGGCCGTGGTAATAGCGGGGCTGTGGTTCGAGATCGTCCCGACCGAAACAGTCCCTGAACTCGGCTGGGCAACGCTCACCGTGACTCTGTTTGGAGTTTCAGCGGTGATCCACGTGCTCGAGAATCGACGCAATCGCCTCGGCAAGATCGAGAAGCCACCATAAGCATACTGTCAGTGACTAATGTCTAAAACAACCAACATTACGCGGCGAACGGCCCTCGGTCTAATTGCGGGTGGTTCATTGTTGGCTGCGTCCGAAACCTACGGGTTTACAGAAGTCTCTGCCGGTCGCGGTCTAAGCGTGAGCACGGCTGACGATTCGAACGCATTGCTCGCCATTGCCAATGCTAAAGAGACGTCCGCCGTTCCAACGTTCACAAACCAGAGTAACAACGAGATGGAGGTCACGCTCGACAGCTCTAGCGAAATTGAACTTGACGTCGGAAACGATGGAAGCTGGTCTACGGCGCCGGAAACGTTCTCGCTACTTCTTGAGGAGTCGAAAGAGATCAATCTTCGATTCGTCGGCGAGTGTACCGACGCGGGAACGGCGACCGTGGATATCGACGCTGTGCTAAAAGACGAGAGCAACACACCTATCGGCTCGATAGCACTCACTCGAGACTTCGACATTCCGCAAGCGGGCCAAATACAACTCACTGGAAACGTGAGCAGTGCTGGTGCGAGCGGAAAGTACTCCTTCGAAATCGAGAATAGCGGCTGTGAGGACGTGACGATGACCGGTATTGGCATCAACGAGACGACTACCACCGCCGAATTTGTCTCTGGAGATGGGAGTCTGTTTAACGATGACACCGGTGAAGAATTGATTACTGAGGAGATTCCGATCGACAACACTGACCCCAACAGTGACACACGCCGCGATATGGATCCGAACATCACGTTAGCTGTAAATGATATTGTGAGGTTCGAATTCAATAGATTCAAAGAGAATAGTACGGGACCTGGCAACGGTAACGGCAATGGTAATTCAAGTAATATTGATATGAAAGGCGAAGACGTACGAATTACTCTGTACTTCGGTGACGACAGTACCTCGACGATAAAATTGTGTATTGACGGGTGCGACTTCTGAGAGGTACGGTCATCGAGAGGGTAAAGATATATAAATAGGGCTCACCCTCAATCATTCTTCTACTCGAGAAGGGGGTTGCGTGCTGTTGTTTTGATGAAAGATGCTGCGGGAAAATTATTCTTTGCCAATTATACCACTCGTCGTTCAAACATTGGCGCTATCCAATGCGAACGGCTTTTGAACGCCCAAAACAGACTCAGTAGTATGTCAACCGCAACGATGAGCGATCGGCGCGAGCACATTCGCTCGATCGGCGTGACGGCGTTCGCCTGTCTCGCCGGGGTTGGCGCCGCCATCGGCTCCTCGATACTCACTGCCGGGGAAGCCGTCGACGCCGCGGCGACCGAACCGCTCACCTACCTCCTGGTCTTCGGGCTCATCGCCCTGCAGGTCATCGCCCTGCCCGCGACCGGCCTCTACGATAGCGAGGAGTTCGGACCAAAACACGTCCTGTTCATCGGGCTGATGACCTTCTCGTTCTGGTTTATCACCTGGGGAATCATGCTGAGCACCGGCGCGAGCTTCTAACATGGCCAAAGACAGCATCGCCGTCGTCAACCTCGACCGGTGCCAGCCCGACCGGTGTAACTACGAGTGCAAGAACTACTGCCCGCCCAACCGCACCGGCAAGGAGTGCATCACGCTCCGCGGCGAAGAGGCCGACGAAGGCCAGCCCGAGCAGATCCGCATCTCCGAGGAGATCTGTCTGGGCGAGACCTGTGGCATCTGCGTCGAGAAGTGCCCATTCGACGCTATCGAGATCATCAACCTGCCACAGGAACTCCAGGACGACCCCGCCCACCGCTACGGCGAGAACGCCTTCTCCCTCTATGGCCTCCCGGCGCCACAGGAGGGGAGGGTAACGGGCATCCTCGGACCGAACGGCATCGGGAAGACCACCGCCGTCCGCATCCTGGCCGGCGAACTCGAGCCAAACCTCGGACGCTTCGAGGATCCGCCGGGCTGGGACGACGTGCTCGAGGCCTACCGCGGCACCGAGATCCAGGACTACCTCGAGGCCGTCCGCGACGGTGACCTCTCGGTCGCGCGCAAACCACAGTACGTCGACCAGATTCCGAATCAGTTCGACGGCAACACCCGCGAGTTGCTCGAGCGGACGAACGAGCGCGACGCCCTCAAGTACCTCGTCGAACGGCTGTCGATCGGTCCGGTGATGGACCAGTCGATCGACGATTTATCGGGCGGGGAACTCCAGCGCGTAGCGCTCGCGGCGACGCTGGCTCGCGACACGGACTTCTACTTCCTCGACGAGATTACGCCCTACCTCGACATCGGCCAGCGGGTCACCGCGGCCCGCCTGATCCGCGAACTCGCTGAGGACGAAGGAAAGTCGATGCTCGTGGTCGAACACGACCTCGCGGTGCTGGACCTGCTCGCCGACACCCTCCACGTCGCCTACGGGGAGCCCGGCGCCTACGGTGTCATCACGACGCCCAAGTCGGTCCGCAACGGCATCAACGAGTACCTCGCGGGCTACCTCGAGAACGAGAACATGCGGATCCGGCCGAATCCGATCGAGTTCGAGGAACACGCCCCACGGAGCGCCACCCGCGGGGACACCCTCGTCGAGTATCCCGATCTCGTGAAGTCCTACGGCGACGGCGAGTTCTCACTCGAGGTCGAGGGCGGCGAAATTCGGAAGAACGAGGTGCTCGGCGTCGTCGGCCCGAACGGCATCGGGAAGTCGACCTTCGCGAAGCTGTTGACCGGTGCGCTCAAACCTGACGAAGGTGAGGCTGAACTCGATCTCGATATCTCGTACAAACCGCAGTACGTCACCATCGACCAGCCGATGCGCGTCGACGCGTTCCTCGCCTCGATCACCGACCAGTTCGGCTCCTCGTACTGGAACACCGAAATCGCGGGCCCGCTCCAGCTCGAGCGAATTATGGAACAGAGCCTCTCGGACCTCTCGGGCGGGGAGCGCCAGCGGGTAGCAATCGCGGCCTGCCTCTCCGATACCGCGGATCTGTACCTGCTCGACGAGCCCTCGGCCCACCTCGACGTCGAACAGCGGGTCCAGGCCACGCGAGCGATCCGTCGCTACGCCGAACAGCAAGATGCCACCGTCCTGGTCATCGACCACGACATCTACATGATCGACCTACTGGCCGACCGCCTGATGGTCTTCGACGGCGAGCCGGCCGTCCACGGCCGCGCGGGGACGCCCCAGTCGATGCGCGGCGGCATGAACGAGTTCCTGGCGAACCTCGAGGTGACGTTCCGCCGGGACGAGCGGACCTCGCGCCCGCGGATCAACAAGCCGGATTCCCAACTCGACAGGCAACAGAAGCGCGAGGGTGAGTACTACTACGCGCCCTGATCGGCGCCGCCTAGTTTTTCGCGGTTCGCAGATCAGCGCTCAAGGTCGAGACTCTCAACAGGTGCTATTGCGCTGGCTCGAGGATGGACGACTGGAGAGCGAGGCTGTCCAAAAAACGTCGTGGTCTCGTGTTCGGCCGTGCGGCCGCCTCTCGTCCGTATCGTTACTCTTCGACGTCGCTGCCTCGAGACCGCAGTCCGCTAACGTTGGGCCCACCGCCGGATTTCAGGTCGTCGAAGCGCGACTGGACGGTCGGGCGGTGTTCGCCGAAGGTCGCGCCGACGAGCGCACCGAGGGCGGCCCCGGTGCTCGCGGTCTGTTTGCCCAGTAGTCCACCCAGGAAGGCGCCGACGGCGGCGCCCATCGCGGCATAGCGTGCGCGGCTCACGGCACGGACGAGTCTATCTCTCACCATGAGTGAGTGTACGTTCGAGAGGAAGATAAGCCTGTTCCCGGCTGGTGCCCTGCGGGTGTACTGATTCACTGGTTACGCCGGGCCCCACTCGCGAGCGAGACGGAACTAGCCGATCAGCCGCTGACAGCTCCCACAGAGGTGTTCTTCCTTGATGTCGACTTCCCGGACCGTGGGCGAGAAGTTCATCACGCAGCGCTGGTTGTCGCAGTGCTCGAGCCCGTAGGTGTGGCCGATTTCGTGGACAATCTCCTTGCGGATGCGGTCCTGGAAGATGTCGCTCGCGCTCTTGTTCGAGAAGCCGCCGTCGCTCGAGGTCTGGAGCCGATAGGTCGAGACGACGCTGCCGCTCCCGTCGAGGTAGGCGAGGCCGAAGACGTAGTTGCGCCGGCGGTAGAAGAGGTCGTGGGGGGTGACGGCGATGTTCTTGTCGCCCCGGCCGACGCGCTCGGCCAGCTGGATGAACGTCTCGGCGCAGTACTGGTTGCGCCCGGAGTCGTACGCGCCGTTCGGAATCGACTGGGCATCGTTGACCGTGACGTCGCAGTCGTAGACCGACCGGAGCGCCGCGGAGGCCTCCCGCTTGACGTTCGCGGGAACAGACCCGACCGGCACGATGTCGACGAGCATGGCAACGTCTATGCCGCCCCCCAGCATAAACGTCCCGCCGTGGTACGCTTTCACCGGGACCGAGACCGAAACCAGAACGCGCTCGTGGGGGAACTCGAGACCTACGAGCGCCTTCTCGAGGTCGGCATCGGACGGCGAACGGCGGTCGCCGAGGCGCTCGTCGAGGCCGGGTGTGCAGTCGTCGCGACGGACGTTCACCCGCACGAGACCCCCGAGGGAGTACAGTTCGTGATCGACGACGTCACCGATCCCGAACTCGAGGCCTACGCCAACGCCGACGCCATCTACGCGCTGAACCTCCCGCCGGAACTGCATCGGCCTGCGCTCCAGGTGGCCCGCGCGGTCGACGCCGACTTCCTGTTCACGACGCTGGGTGGCGACCCGCCGCTGGTGCCCGTCGAGCGAGTGTCGCTGCCTCGAGAGACGCTGTTCGTCTCACATCGTGGAACGGAGCGTTCCGGCGGCGGCCGTTGAGAGGGGAAGCGAGCGCTGGCGGGTGACGAACAACTTTTCACGGATTCTCGCGTTGGCCCCGGTATGCAGGCTGTCACCTTCACCGGCCACGGAGACACCGACGTAATCGAGTACGCCGAGGTTCCCGACCCCGACGTCGGACCCGAGGACGTGCTCATCGACGTGAAGGCGGGCGCGCTCAACCACCTCGACGTCTGGACCCGACGCGGGCTTCCCGGACTCGACCTCGAGCTGCCACACGTCCCCGGCAGCGACGCGGCGGGGGTCGTCGTCGACACCGGCGAGGCCGTCACCCGGTTCGAGGAAGGCGACCGGGTCGCCCTCTCCGCGGGCGTCTCCTGTGGCGAGTGCGAGTTCTGCCGCCGCGGGGAGTACCCGCTCTGCGTCTCCTACCACGTCATCGGCGAGCACGTCCCCGGCGTCCACGCCGAGTACGCCGCCGTCCCCCAGGACAACCTGATCCCCGTTCCCGAGGGCGTCGACTGGGTGACCGCAGGGTCGACCACCCTCGTCTTCCAGACCGCATGGCGCATGCTGATCGACAGAGCCGATATCTCGGCGGGCGAGTCCGTCCTCGTACTCGGCGCTAGCGGCGGCGTCGGCCACGCCGCCCTCCAGATCGCCGCCCACGCGGGCGCGGAGGTGTACGCCACCGGAAGCAGCGAGGAGAAACTTCGATACGCCGAGGCCCACGGCGCCGACCACGTCGTCGACTATGAGGAGGAGAACTTCGCCGACTGGGCGCGCGCCGAGACCGGCAAGCGCGGCGTCGACGTCGTCGTCGATTACATCGGCGCCGGCACCTGGCGCGATTCCATCCGGTGCCTCGCGAAGGGTGGGCGCCTCGTCACCTGCGGCGGCACCGCCGGGCCGAATCCCGAGACCGACATCCCTCGCATCTTCTGGAACCAGCTCACGATCCTGGGCTCGACGATGGCTACCCCGGGCCAGGTCGACGACGTGATGGAACTCGTCTGGGACGGCACGTTCGAGCCCGCCGTCCGCGAGGTGCTCCCGATGAGCGAGACTGACCGCGCTCACGCCCTCCTCGAGGACCGCGAAGGATTCGGGAAAGTCGTCGTTCGGCCGGATAGCGAACTCGAGTAGTCGAAGATCCGTAATGGACGGACGAGAAAGTCGAAGATCGGTCCTGACGTGCAAACGAGAACCGTGAGGGCTATGCAGACGCGCTCGTAACACTCGCACGTGACCTCGAGCGACGACGGCGGCTACGTCCACGACCCGAACGCGTTCGACCGAGAGGGTCGGCGTACCGCGGACAACCAGAAGGGGAGCGCGGACGCCGCCGACTCGAACGACGACGCCTGGCTCGAGCGGCCGATTCATCCTGAGTCGACCGACCGGGAGTTCGGCCGTCGCGGCTGGGTGCTCGTCGGGATGATCGTCCTCGCGTTCATCGTCGCTCCCGGCCTGATCCTGCTGACGCCGCCGGACATGGACTACTGGTTCGCGCTGTTGATCCTCCCGCTCCTGCCGGCGACGATGCTGGCGCTGACGGCGGTGTGGGCGACGACGCGGCCCTGAGCCCGAACGGGCGGTTCTCCGTCTCCTCGGGCTGCGGTTTTTCACTCCTTTGGCGCGAATGTACTTCCTCCTCGAGGCTCGTCTCGAGTCGAACCGTCCTCTCCCCCTCACTCCTCGACGTCCACGAACGCATCGTAGAACTCGCTCGTGAGGTGACGCCGTTCCCACCGTTCTCGAGCCTCGTCCCCGATCAGCGACGCCCAGGCCGTCAGGACGACGGTACAGGCGGCCAGTCCTGGAAGAACCGCAATCCCGGTTGTGATCAGTGGCTCGAATACGAAGAAGCCGACGAACCTCGATCGGAGCCCGGAGACGTCCGGGCCGAACAGGAGCCACCGCGCCGGAAACGGCGCGAGGACGACGATAGCGACCGGATACGGGAGTACGTTCAACACCGGCCCACCGTAGCCACGGACGAACGCGAGCGAGAAGTACGTCCAGACGGCGACGCCCGCGATCGCGCCGCCCGCCCGTTGGGCACCGATGTTCGACTCGAGCGCGAGCACCGAGAGGTCGCCGTAGACGGCGGCGACGACCCCGAAGTACGCAAGGAGGCAGACCGTGATTCCGCCGAGGACGGTCACCGTGTGTGCGAATCGCGACTGTGTGGCGAACGGATCGAGGCCGGGCGGGCGGTTCATCCTCACCTCGAGTTCCTCGAGGTGACGGTTGAAGGTTGCGAGTTCGGTGATGGGGATTCAAGATGGCGAGTACGGCGACGGCGCTTGAGGGTGACGAGTACGGCGGTGGGACCCCACAGACCGCCCAGCGACCGGAGACGCTTTGGGGGTCCCCTCACCTAGGTCGGGTATGGACGCGATCACGGCCGCGACGGCCGCCATCGAGTCGAGGGGGTATCGACCGTGATCGAGGACGCCGAGGAAATCCTCGAGGAGGTCGGCTTCGACCCCGAGGCGAGCGTCCTCACCCACCGCCAGGCGCAGGTGCTGGCGCTCCGCGAGCGTGGCTTCTCCCAGGCGTCGATCGCCGACGCGCTCGGGACCTCCCGCGCCAACGTCTCCTCGGTCGAGGGGAGCGCCCGCGACAACCTCGAGCGCGCACGCGAGACCATCGCGTTCGCCGAGGCGCTACGAGCCCCGGTTCGCGTGCAGGTCGAGGCGGGAACGGACCTCTACGACGTCCCCGAGGCGGTGTACGCGGCCTGCGACGAGGCGGGCGTCAAGGTCGAGTACACCGCACCGGACCTGATGAAGGTCGTTTCGGACGCCGCCGGCGACGCAGTGACGGGTCGTCAGGTGGCGACGGACCTCGTCGTCGGGGTCACGAGCGAGGGATCGGTTCGGGTTCGCCAGTCCGAGTGAAGAGGAAAGGGAATGGAGGCGGGTTGCCACGGCCCCGAGAGATTTGTCCTCGGCGAGCGTAGTCGACCCATGGACCTCGACGTCGACGGCAACGCGGCACTGGTAACGGCATCCTCGAGCGGCCTCGGCCTGGCGAGCGCGGCGGTGCTCGCCCGACAGGGCGCGGACGTCGCCATCTGCGGGCGCGACGCGGACCGACTCGAGACGGCTCGCGAGCACGTCGATGCGCAGGGAGACGGCGAGGTGCTCGCGAAGCAGACCGACCTCACCGACCCCGACCAGGTCTCGGACCTGGTCGCGACCACTGCGGAGGCCTTCGGCGGCATCGACCACCTGGTCACCTCCGCGGGCGGCCCACCGAGCACGACCTTCCTCGAGACGAGCGAGCGCGAGTGGTACCAGGCCTACGACCTGCTCGTGATGAGCGTCGTCTGGACGATCGAGGAGGCCCACCCGCACCTGCTCGAGTCCGACGAGGGATCGATCGTCTGCGTCACCTCCCGGACCGTCCAGGAGGTCGCCGACGGCCTCCTGCTCTCGAACGCGGTCCGCCGGGCGGTCATCGGCCTCGTCAAGACCGTCTCCCGGGAGTTCGCGCCCGAAATTCGCGCCAACGCCGTCCTCCCCGGCACCATCGAAACGCCCCGCATCGAGGAACTGATCGAGGCTCGCGTCGAGAACGGCACCTACGAGGACTACGAGTTGGGGCTCAAGGCGATGGCCAACGACATCCCGATGGGACGAATCGGCGATCCCGAGGAGTTAGGGGAGGTCGTGGCATTCCTCTCGAGTCCGCACGCGAGTTTCGTCACCGGGGTCGAGGTGGCCATCGACGGCGGGCTGTTGCGGAGTTAGAGCGCCTCACGGGAGGCGACTCGTAAACGCCAGTCGCAGTTCGTGCGGACGCCCCTCCCAGCATTTGTGTCTCGAAGTGGTAGCCGCCAGCGATGACGCGCGAGTCAGAGCCCGGACGGGGCCGGACGTCGGATCGCGACCGGGCGTCGAGCGATCGACCATCGGAGCCGAACCGGGCGCCCGGACGGGCCACCCGCCCTGCCTACTCGAGCGAGCGCCGCACCTGGTACGGCCACGGAACCCTGGCTCGAGCCGAGAAGCCGCCGGTCCGGCGCTACCTCCACGACGTGACCACCGTCTTCGCGGAACTCGCCGTGCTGGGACTGCCGGCGATCACCCTGGCCTTCCTCTCGCCCGACCCGCGCATCTACAGCGTCTCGAGTGCGATGCTCGTCGCCTGGCTGACGATGACGGCGGTCGCCGCCGGGATTCGTGGCGGCTGGGTCCGGCCACTCGGAACCGACGTTCGGGGCTGGCTCTCGCTCACGCCGTGGCTCGTCGTGCTCCGAGTCGCCTACTACAACCTCGTGCTCGGTGCGATTGCGTTCGGGAGTCCCGCCGTCGGGGACGCGGTCGGGTTTCCGCCTATCTCGCTCGTCGTGGCCATCGGCTCGAGCGCCCTCGCCGCCCTCGCGTTCCCGCGGCTGGGCGAGTGGGTGTATGGGCGGCTCAAGGGCGAGTGAAGAGCGTCTCCTCGCAATCAGCAGAGAGCGACGATCACCACGTCTCGATACGCCCCTCGTGAACGTCCTCAACGCAGCCCTCGCAGTCGGGGTGGTCCGCCTCGTAACACGCCGGTCGGAACTCCTCGTCCAGTTTCGCGGCTCGCTTCTCCGCAAATCGGCGGCAGACGATCTTTGCCCGCCCCGCGTCGTCCGTCGGCAGGCTCCGCGCGTTTCGCGCCACGCGGTAGGCCTCCCGGGCCTCCTCGAGCTGACCGTCTGCCGACCGGCGAACCTCCGCGTACTGGGTTCCCGCCTGCTCGAGTTTCGAGCGCAGAAACCGCTCGAGTCGACGCCGATCTGCCATTGTGGGTTGCGTTCGTGGGCCGGACACATATACTGTTGGCCAGAGCAGCTGCTCGAATCTCCTTCTCGACCGGAGAAGGAACGAAGACGGTCGACGCGACGCATCAAGCACTGTCGAGGACCACTTTCACTCCGGTAGCGGCAGTTTAAATACGATCGGGCGCGAACACCGGTATGCCTCCCATGGATACACAAGAGGAGGCGTGATCCGATGAGCGACGTACGCCAACACGCAGAAGACATACACGCGCAGTTTTCAGACCACATCGACCTCGAGGTCGAGGACGTCGAGAAGCGACTCACCACGCTGGTCGACGAGTACAAAGTCCCGATGGACGAGGCTCGCCGATCCGTGACGACGCACTACCTCGACGAGGCCGGCCTCGAGCGCGAGGACATCTCGAGCGGCGGCAGCGAGCGCGCCCAGATCGAGGACGTCGACGAACCCGAAGAGTGGATCGACCTCACCGCCAAGGTCATCGAACTCTGGGAGCCCCGCAGCGACTCCGTCGCACAGGTCGGCCTCCTGGGCGACCCGACGGGCACCATCAAGTTCACCAAGTGGGCTAAATCCGACCTCCCGAGCCTCGAAGAGGGCGGCGTCTACGACCTTCGTAACGTCGTCACCGACGAGTACCAGGGCCGGTACTCGGTCAAACTCAACTCGACGACGGTCATCGAGGAACTCGAGGAAGATATCGAGGTCGGCGACGACACCAGCGAAATCGAGGGCGCCCTCGTCGACATGCAGAGCGGCAGCGGCCTCATCAAGCGCTGCCCCGAGGAGGACTGCACCTACGTCCTCCAGAACGGGCGCTGTCCAGACCACGGCGAGGTCGAGGGTGACTTCGACCTCCGCATCAAGGGAGTCGTCGACGACGGCCTCGACGCCCACGAGGTCATCTTCGACGCCGAGGCCACCGAGGGGCTGACGGGGATCAGCCTCGAGGAGGCCAAGGACATGGCGATGGACGCCCTCGATACGACCGTCGTGGCCGACGAGATCCGGGATCGGATCGTCGGCACCTACTACCGCATCGAGGGGCCGACCTTCGGCCGCTACGTCCTGGCCGACGAGGTCGAGGAACTCGACGGGCCGGTCGACGCCGAGGAACTGCTGATCAAAGCGAGGTCGATGTAAATGTCTCAGACACAACTCACCCGCGAGGTCGCAAAGCGCGTCTTCGCCTCCGAATTCAACGACTCGACGTACGCGTTCAAGGAGTCCGACGACGAGCGCGCTCCGAACTACGCCCTGCTGCCGACTGGCGACCGCGCCAACCGCGTGTTCTTCGTCGGCACGCTCACCGAAACCGAGGACGTGGGCGACGAGAGCGAGTACTGGCGCGGGCGCGTCGTCGATCCCACGGGAACGTTCTTCGTCTACGCCGGCCAGTACCAGCCCGAGGCCGCCGCAGTCCTCCGGGACACGGAGCCGCCGGCGTACGTGGCCATCGTTGGCAAGCCGCGCACCTACGAGACCGACGACGGCACCGTGAACGTCTCCGTCCGGCCCGAGTCCATCGCGGTCGTCGACGAGGCGACCCGCGACCGCTGGGTCGTCGAGACCGCCGAGCGGACTCTCGACCGCGTCGAGGCGTTCCAGGCGTGGGAAACCGAGCAAGAGGCGCCCGAAAGTGGATCCACCGTGCCCACCAACGAGTACGCCCAGATGGCCCGCGAGCAGTACGACTCGCCCGTCGAGAACTACCGCCGCGACGTCATCCAGGCCCTGGAGAGTCTCGAGGACCTCGAGGCCTCGGCCTGACGCGAAATCGAAGTCGCACCACCCTGTCGTATTCCCTTTTTGTGGACGAAGATCGGTCCGCTGACAGCGTCTCGAGCGAGAGCCTATGGCGGAATCGTCACCCCATCGCCGACGAAGCGGACTGGAGGCGGCGATGACGTGCCGTGACCAGTCGTCTGACAAACGGTTAAGTGCCTCGCGCGACGATAGCTCATCGATACCGACATGGGCAACAAGAACAAGACCATCTCGTTCCGGGTGAACGAGGATGCCTTCGCGGCCCTCCAGGAGATCGCCGAGGAGCGCGACATCTCGTTGTCCGCCGTCTTCCGGGACTACGTCGACCTCCTGGTCGACCACGACGGGCAGGTGGCCGTCATCCCCGAGGACGAACTCGAGGCCCGAAGCGAGGGCGAACCGTCGTTCCCGCCCACCGTCGAGGTGCCAAAGAGTTTCGTTCGCGAGCACGAACGACTCGAACTCGAGGCCGAGCACCTGCGCGAACAGCTCGAAGAGCACAAGTCCTACGTCACCGACCTGCGCGACCGCCTCGAGGACGAGGAAGACGAGGTGTTGTTGCTGGACGACCTCGACGACTCGGGCGACTCGCCGACGGTTCGGTAACTCGTCGGACGAGCGTCGAAGCCAGCGAGCGGAACTGCGCAGTTACCGCGACAGTTCGTTCTTCACGCGTCGAATCTCTTCCCTGGCGTCGTCGTCCCCTTCGACTCGAGCCAGCCCCTCGGCGGCCTCGAGCGTGCGAACACCGCTGTCGAGAAACGAGAGGATGTCTCCGGAGTAGGCGTAGACCATGTAGTCGTCGCTCATCACGTCCACGATGGCGTCCGGACCGAGTCCCTGGGCGCGCAACTCGAGCAGGTAGCGAACGAACTTTCGCTCGGGACACCCGCAGTAGGGATTATTGTCGCAGTCACAGTCCAGAAAGTCCGTCGCGAAGTCGAGCACCCGCTCGCGGGTGGCGTCGTCGAGCTTCTCGAGGCCCCGGCCCTGGAAGAGCACGTCGAGCGTCGCCCCCTTGAACGCCCCCTTCGGGATGTTCGTCTCGAGCTGGGAGCTGAGCTGGCGGTGGTTCTTGACGTAGATCTTGTCGGTGATGGCCACGCGTTGGTGAGGGTACTCACGGCACAGGCAAAAGCGACTCGGATAGTTCGCGGCGAGGAGAGGAGAATCTCGAGCCATTACTATATATCCTATAGTAGAATCTCGACCGACGAATCGCTGGACTCCAAAACGCGCTACCGACTCCCACGGCGTCTCGAGAGTCGTAACGTATTTGAAGTTGACCGGGCTAGAAGCGCTTGCAAGCGTGTCCGGGTTGGGGTAGTGGTTATCCTTCAGCCTTGTGGAGGCTGAGAGGCGGATTCAATTTTCGCACCCGGACTCCATCAAATTTTTGATAGTTTATCGGCAGTCACGACTGGTGCTATCCGCAAGATTATATAGAAAAGCAGGGCCAGAGTGAGCGATGCGTGACTGTCCGACGTGTGGCAAGCGATTCGAAACGAGACGTGGACTCGGCGTTCACCACAGTTCCGTACACGGCGAACGGCTTCCAAATCGAACCTGTGATCGCTGTGAATCCCGATTTTACTCCGACCATCAGAAGAAGTACTGTTCAGACGAGTGTCTCGACGCATCCGTTTCCTTCGCCGGATCCGACAACCCAAACTGGAAAGGAGGAAAGGACCAAACGAAATGCGAGCTGTGCGAGTCTACGTTCGAGTACTATCCATCCGACAAGCCAGGTTTGTACTGTCCCCAGTGTTTTAAAACCGAACAATGGCGTGAGCGCCCAGCACTCGAGGGGGATGCAAACGGACAGTGGCAAGGCGGCAAAGTCACCACCGAGTGCACCGTCTGCACTGACTCGATCGACCGGTACCCGAGCGCGGTCGGCGACGTCGTCGTCTGTGGCGAAGACTGCCGACGGCGCTGGCTCTCGGAATCGTTCACCGGCGAGGGCCACCCCCAACTGGAAGGGTGGGGATACCGGCCCCTACGGGAAAGGGTGGGGAGCCGTTAGACGACAGGCCCTTGAGCGCGACGGCTACCAGTGCGTCCATTGCGGAACGACGAAGGACGAGCTCGGTCGCAACCCGGACGTTCACCACCTGATTCCGGTGCGAGCGTTCGCCGGAGCTGACGAAGTCGATCGGGCCGATGCCCACGTCCTCGAGAACGTCGTCTCGCTCTGTCTGCCGTGTCACCGACGAGCGGAGTTCGGCCAGATCAGCGTCGAGACGCTTCGGGCGTATGCCGGACTCGAGGCGGCTTGATTCGAGCGAAAAGCGGTGTCTGGAACCCGATCCTGATTCTGATCACTCCCGCCCGGTCCACTTGAGCAGGAGCAACGTCCCCTCGAAGAGGATGATCATGATGATCGCGACGATGATTGGCGCCATCAGCGTCGGGTCGATGGTGAACATGAACGAAAGGCCGGCGAACGCCGCCCAGAAGTACAGCCGTTTGTCGGCCAGCCATCGACGGGTCGTCACGCCCATCAGGACCGCGAGGATGACGAGCAGCGGGATCTGGAAGACGATTGCGAGGAAACCCGTCAGCGTGATTATGAGGCCGAACGTCTCGCCGAGGGCATACGCGATGTCCGCGCTCCCTTCCGAGTAGAACGTGAAGTACTCGAACAGGATCGGCAACACGACAATGAACGAGACGAACATCCCGATCCCGGCGAGGACGACGCTCGTCGGCACCGCCGCGAGGTAGTACTTGCGCTCGTTGGGGTACAGCCCCGGGCGCATGAACAGGTAGCCCTGGTAGACGAGCATCGGAATCGCGGCCATGATCCCCGCCAGCGCGGCGACTTTGATCCGGGTCAGCCAGAGTTCGAGCGGGGCGTAGACGTGCGGCGGCGGCACCTCGGCGGCCGGTCCGGGGAAGACGTTCTCCCAGATGAGTCCGATGGCCTGTGAGGACCACAGCAGGGCGATGGACGTCGCGGCTGCGCCGACGAGGAAGACGACGGCCAGCCGGAGAACCATCTCCTCGATGTGGTCGGCCAGAGGCATCTCCTCGTCGTCCGGCGGGGTCGAGATGCCGCCGATGTCGTCGTCGGGGTCCGGATAGCTCGGTTCCTGACGGTCTCGCGCCCCGTCGTGGTGGCCGTGGCCGTCGGTCTTCGCTTCTGGGCTGGCGGTCGCGTCGGTGTCAGTCTCGCCCGGCGGTTCGGGGGCGGGTTCCTCGAGGTGGCTAAGGTCGGGATTGGTGCCGACGCCGGCGGGGTCGTCTTCGTCTTCAACTTCGGGGTCATCTTCGACTTTGGCATCGTCGACATCGTTCTCAGACATCTCGTCTCCCTCTTCGGACGATTCGAGACTGGGGCCAAATTCGAATTCGGTGTCGGTTTTGGTTTCGTACGCGGTCTTGACATCGCCACCGGTACTCGAATCCTCGTCGTTCGAACGGCTCCACCCCGTCGGGCCGAGTTCTGGGCGTTCGTCGAGCGGAACGTCTTCGAACCCGCTGGGCGCGTCGTGGTCATCCGTTCCTCCGTGAGCCGTGAGTCCAGTCGATTCGTCGGCCGCGTCCGGAGTATCGGGGTCGTGGTCGCTCGACGCATCAGTGTCGTCGCTCAACGCATCAGTGTCCTCACTCGAGGGTTCGTCGGGCTCGCCAGAGGTATCGTCACCATCGGTGCCATCGGCGGTGGTGTCCTCACCGTCGTTCGCGTCCCCATCGCGGTCACTCGCGTCCGTGGCGGCGTCGTTTTCGGATCGGGAATCGGTAGCGGCCTCGGCGCTCGAGTCCCGTGGCTCCTCGGCCTCATCGGTGTCCGACCCAGCATCCGACTCGTCCGACATCTATCGGGATATAGATAGGCGCCCGGTTATAGGCCTTTTTCTTACGCCACGGGATTGAGAGTCGAGGAAGGTGACACAATCGGGCGCTAAAACGACCCTTCGGTTCGCCATCGTCCCGACCGGCCTGGCCCACGGCATCGACCTCAAGGGGACGAATTCGTTCGAAGGCATCGACCCGAAACAGCCTCCGGGAGACCGAAAACGGACGTCCATCACGAGCGTTGACTCGAAAAGTTGATAACTGCATATAAGCTACCGTGGAACACCGAATGAGCGCTATCGACGAGGACACCGTCCGGACGATAAATGCCGGACGGGACACGCTCGGGGCGATGCTCTCGAGTGCCCAGGCGAACCTCCAGAAGGTCTTTATCATCTTCGTGATCGGCTTCATCGGATCGTTCTACGTGCTCCGACTGTACATCTGGGACTTCCTCAAGGCGACGGCGAAAGCCGAAATGGCGCCAAACGTCGCCGATCAGGCGACGGTCATCACGCGGACGCCGTTCGAGGTGATACTGCTCCAGGCGAAAATCGGCATGATCGTCGGCGTCATCGTTGCGATTCCGGCGCTACTGTATTTCTCACGCGACAAACTTCGAGAACGCGGCATCGAGAGCGTCGTCCCGATTTCGGCGGCCTCCCTCGCCACCTTCGTCCTCCTCTCGCTCGTCCTCTTCGTCGTCGGACTGATCTACGCCTACGCGGTCTTCTTCCCCTACGCGTTCGGCTTCCTCGCCGGGAACGCCGTCGCGATGGGCGTCAACCCCAGTTTCGGGATTACCGAGTTCACTGAATTCATCGCCCTCCTCACGGTGTCGTTCGGCCTGGCCGCCCAGCTTCCGCTGTTCATGAGCGCCCTCTCGTACACTGAAATCGTCCCCTACGAAACCTTCCGGGACAAGTGGCGCCACGCCATCGTCGCCATCACGGTCTTCGGCGCGCTCTTCTCGCCGCCAGACCCGTTCACCCTCGTCATGTGGGCGGCACCGATGGTCATCCTCTACGTGTTCAGCCTCGGCCTCGCGAAACTCGTCGCCAACGTCCGCCGGAAGGGTGAAGCCGAACTCGAGAGCGGAACCGGCCTCGTCAAACGCCGGGTCCTCCAGTTCGGCCTCGGCATTCTCACGATCGCTGGCCTCTCGAGTCTCGCCATCAGCTACGGCGCGTTCGACTATCTCAAGGAGGAGGTCTACCCCGCCCTCCCCGCCTGGATTCGACCCGGCGGCGGCTCGATCCTCGAAACCCTGCCGGCCGAACACGGCCTCACGGGAACGATCGCCGCGGGACTGATCGTCGGCCTCGGCGTCGCACTCGTCGCGCTGATCGGCTACACCATCGTGGTCCTGCAGCGGCCGATCTACCCGCGTGAGTCCGCGCTCCGGACCGCGACAGACCCCTCCGAGATCGACCTGCAGGTGCTCGACGCCGAGGCCATCGAGCGCGCGCCGCCGCAGGTCTTCCTCAAGATGACCGAGGAAGAGGCCATGGAGGAGGCCCGCGAGGCGATGTACGACGACGACAAGGCGAAGGCGCAGGCGATCCTCGATCGGTACGATTCGCTGAATGCGGCCGCTGACGCCGACGGTGCGAACGCCGACACCAGCGAGTCGGCGACGGCACCCGGCGAATCGGCCGGAGGCGAAAGCGGCGACGCAGGCGACGCCGACGACAGCGGCAGTCTTTTTTCGAGCACGGCCGCCGGGATGCTCGATCCGTTCACCGAAGACGAGACGACCGAGGAGGACATCGGTGGCTACGCCTACGACTTCGCGTTCATCCTCAACAGCCTGACCTCGAAGATGTTCCGGCTGGTCGGCCTGTTCATGCTCGTCATGGCCGGGACGTTCTTCTGGCTCTACCAGGGCGGCGTTGGCGACGTCCTGGAACTGTTCCTGAGCCGAATGCCCGAGTCCGTCCTCGAGGAGGTCGCCGTCGAGAACGACGTCGATCCGAGCGGAATGGATCTGCAGACGTTCCTCGAGCAGACCGACCTCGTGGTCGCGATCCACCCTGTCGAGGTGCTGATCTTCGCCGTGAAGGTGAGCGTCATCGCGGGCTTCGTGGCCGTGCTTCCCCTCTTGCTCTACTACGCCTGGCCCCCAGCCAGGGAGCGCGGCCTGGTTCGGGGCGACCGACGCGTGTTCCTCGTCTGGGGCGGGACGATCGCGCTCGGGTTCGCCGCCGGGACCTACCTCGGGTTCTTCTGGATCGCCCCCTCCGTGATCTCCTACCTGGTCGCGGACGCGCTCGCCAACAATATGGAGGTCTCTTACCGGATCAAGAGCTTCTTCTGGCTCGTGATCTACACCACCGTTGGCATCGGCTTCCTGTTCAACATCATCGTCACGATGGCGCTGTTCCACGTCGGCGGTATCGTCAGCTATCGGACGATGCTCCGGCGCTGGCGACCGGTCGTCGTCGGCATCTTCACCGTCGCCGCGTTCGCGAGTCCGAAAGGGATACTGACCATGTTCCTGATGGCGATCCCGCTCGCAGTGACCTACATGCTGGGACTGGCCGTCCTCTACGTGCTCACCGGCGGCGGACGATTCTTCGGCGGCGGGGGGTCGACATCGGCGCCCGAACCCGTCGAGCACGAAACCGGATAGCGCGTCTCAGTTTTGTCCCCTGGCCGAAGCACCCGTCAAATCGCTTAAGAACTCCGCCTTCGAAGGAGCGACCATGCCAAAGATCAGCGTCGAGATCCCCCAGGAACTCCTCGAGGACCTCGACGAACACGTCGGCGACGACGGGAAGTTCGTCAACCGCAGCGACGCGATTCGCGCTTCGATCCGCAAGACCCTCGACATCCTGGACGAGATCGACGAGCGACACGATCGGCTCGAGGAGGAGTCATAGGGCGCCGTTGCCTTCGTTTCCGATTTCGTCGTGTCGATTCGGTGGCCGATGACTCACCGGACCGGTTTTCGCGCCTCGATGGTCACGGAGACGACGTACTCGCTCAGATCGCGGTCGTCGTCCCACTCGCGGATGAACGACCCGCTGTCCGCCTTCGGCTCGACGGAGACGTCCTCGAACCCGGCCTCGACAAGCATCGACTCGAGCTCGGGGATCGACGACGCGCCGGCGACGCAGGCGGCGACCGACGACGGGCCCGCTCGTACCGGGTCCGGCAGTTGAGCGGTGAGCACCACGTCGGAGATGGCGAGGCGCCCGCCCGGTCGAAGCGCGCGAAACGCGTCGGCGAACACCTGCAGTTTGTCCGGCGAGAGGTTCACGACGCAGTTCGAAATGATCACGTCGATCGATCCGTCGACGACCGGAAGGTGCTCGATTTCGCCGAGGCGAAATTCCACGTTCGACGCGTCGTTTTCTCGCGCGTTCTCGCGAGCCTTCTCGACCATCTCCGGCGTCATGTCGACGCCAATAACGCGGCCGTCCGGCCCGACTTCCCGGGCGGCGAGGAAACAGTCGAAGCCGGCCCCGGAACCGAGGTCGAGGACGGCGTCCCCAGCGTCCAGGCTCGCGATTGCAGTCGGATTCCCGCAGCCGAGTCCCAGATTCGCGCCCGCGGCGACGCTCTCGTGGGCTTCCTCGGCGTAGCCCATCGAGCGCGATCGATCATCGAGTTCACCATCCGTCGTTCCGCTCCCGCAGGACGCTTCGTCGTCACAGCAGGACGCCGAATCGGTGGCGATTTCGGCGTACCGCTCTCGTACCGCTTCGCGCTGCTCGGCGGCAGTGATCCCGGTCTCGCTCGAGCCGGATTCCGTCGAGAGTGCGTCGTCACTCATCCTCGAGCCTCCGGGTTTTGTCGAGCACCTCGAGCAGCCTGTCTGCCCGCGGCGTGGCGCCGTAGTACCGCCATCGGCCCTCCTTGCGTCGCGTCACGAGGCCGGCGGCGTACAGCCGCGATAGGGCCTGGCTGACCGCGCCCTGGCTCACGCCGAGGGCAGGTTCCAGTTCGCAGACGCAGATGTCTTCGTCGCGGTCGGCGATGAGACGTAGTGCCTCGTACCGGGTGTCGCTCCCGACGGCCGACAGCGTTCGGACGTCGGCGGCCAGTTCCCGTTCGCTCAGGGCGTGTTCGGCCGCGGAACAGCAGTCCGCGTCTCGATTCGACCGAGTGGATTCGTTCGCCGGGTGGTGCGCAGTCATTTTAGCTATCCCTAATATTAGCATGTGCTAATATAGATGTTTCGACGGTGATGGCTCGTATCGACGTCTACCGGAGAACATCCTACGCACGTTCGTTCGAACGATCTACGTGAGAAGCACCGTTCGAGCCTCAAAAACCGTCGCGGACTGTCTCGAGGCCGACGCTATCGACGAACCTCGACCGTCCGCCGCTCCTCGAGCGGGCGTAGCGGCTCTTCGGGGAACGCGACGCTGACGGTGTACTCGAGTTCGTCCGCGTTCGCACCGAAGACGCCGACGGGGACGGTCTCCGAATCGCGGAGGTACGTGCTGGTGCTGGTCATCTCGACGCCGTTGACCGTCACGCGAACCCCGGCCCTGGCCGGTTCGCCCACGTTTCGAATGCGGACCTCCTGGACGGCGTTCTCGCCGGCACTGATGGTCTCGGGAAAGTCTCCCCACTCGAGTTCGACCGCGGGGAGCGTCTGTGCGCCCTCGTAGATGCGCTCGGCGATGCTCTCGCCCAGCCCCGCGTCCTCGAGTCCCGAGACGCCGGCCGCGACGACGTCGCCCGGCGTCGAGAGTCCCTCCGTCGAAAGTTTGCTCGCCCGACCGGCGGCGACGCCGTCGATGGCCGTCAGGCCGACCGCGTCGTCGGCGACGCCGTTCTCTATCCGGGCCTCAAGTCGCCGAGCGAGGTTGGCGTCGTGGGGCGTCGCGAACCGGTCGAGGAACGCGCGAAGGGCGGCGAGCAGGCGAAGCGCGTTCTGTCGAATCACCCAGGCGTCGCTCCGGAGGTCCTGCGGGGTGTTGCCGTTGTCGGCGGCGCTTCGCAGGATAGCGAGCACCTTTCGCTGACCGGCGTCGAGGTCGCCAGTGTCCTGGCCGACGAGCGCAGCGTTGATCGCATCGCGCTCGGACTGGCGGGCAGAGACGGAGTCGAACTCGCCAGCCGTGGCGACGGCCTCGAGGACGTCGTCGGCCTCAAGGGTCGTTCCCGGCACCGATGCGGTGGTGGAGTCGTCTCCCCCGGCGCCCACGGCCCGGTCACACAGCGCTGCAAAACCGACGGCCGTCTCGAGGCGCAGGTAGTACGTGGAGGCGAGCACGCCCCGGGGCGTCGACTCGACCGAGAGGTCCTCGCCGGTCTCGACGAAGCCCTGCTCGACCAGTTCCTCGAGGCAGTCTCGAACGCGCCGTCGGAGGTTCTGGAAGTCGTAGGACTCCGGGCGCGACTGGCCGCGAACGTAGTAGAAGGTGGTCTCGAGCCAATCCATTACGTCCTCGAGGTCGGCGATGGTTCCCATCGCGATCTCGGCGTTGAGGTGGGTCTGGAGGCTGTCGGCCAGCCGGGACTCGATCTCTTTCCCCTCCCGAAGGAGGCGGCGGTAGTCGTCCGCCTCGGCGCCGTCGCAGACGACCCAGCCGTAGCCGACGTCGTCGTAGCCGGGTCGGCCCGCGCGCCCGAGCATCTGGAGAATGTCGAGCGGACTCATGTCCACCTCGCCCTCGAGCGGGTCGTGGTACTTCGTATCGCGGATGACGACGCAGCGGGCGGGGAGGTTGACCCCCCAGGCGAGCGTCGACGTCGAGAACAGCAGTTCGATCTTGCCCTCCTTGAACCACGCCTCGATCAGGTCCTTGTCGTTCTTCGAGAGGCCCGCGTGATGAAAGCCCACGCCGTCGAGCGCCGAGTTTCGCAGGGTGTCGTTCTCGAGGCGCTTCGTCTCAGTATGAAAGTCGTAGTCGCCGCGAGCCCCCATCGGCACGTCGCGCTCGCCAATCTCGTCTCTGGCCTTCTTCGCCGCCTGGACGGTGTCCTGGCGGGAGGCGACGAACACCAGCGCCTGGCCGTCCTCCCGGAGGTGAGGTTCGGCGAGGTCGAGCGCCCGGTAGAGGCGACGGTACTTGTCGGCGAAGGAGTTCTCGCCGTGGGTGTAGGTCTTGACGCCCGCGTTGAGGTCGACCGGGCGGTACTCGTCGCCGAACTCGAACGTGCACACCGGCGGGGCGTCGAGCCAGGCCGCCACGTCGTCGACGTTCGGCATCGTCGCCGAGAGCGCGACGACGCGTGGGTCACAGAGCCGACGCAGCCGCGAGACGGTCACCTCGAGGACCGAGCCGCGCCGGTCGGCGTCGAGCAGGTGGACCTCGTCGATCACGCAGACGTCGACGTCCGTCACGAAGTCGTATCGCGGCGAGTCGTGTTTTCGAGTCGCGGAATCGAGCTTCTCGGGCGTCATCACGAGGATGTCCGCGTGCTTCGCCCGGCGCGGATTCAGGTCGCGTTCGCCGGTGACGACGTACACCGAGTAGTCCATGGACTCGAAGCGATCCCAGTCGGCCTCCTTCTCGTTGGTCAGCGCCCGTAGCGGGGCGATAAAGAGGGCGGTTCCCCCATCGGCCAGTGCGTTACAGATCGCGAGTTCGGCCAGGGCCGTCTTCCCCGATGCCGTCGGCGCGCTCGCGACCACGTTCTCCTCACGCTCGAGTAACGCGGGCAGGGCCTCGCGTTGCATCTCGTTGAACGCCTCGAACGCGAACGCGTCGGCAAAGTCGGGCAGAACCTCGGCGACCTCCATCACTCGGACAGGGGGTGTGCCCGGTGAAAGGCGTTTCTGTCCCGGCCAGCGACGGGGGTGCGAGGCGTCTCGTACCGAATCCCGCTCACGTCGGCTGGATACCCGAATCGCCCTCGAGTTCGGCGCTCAACCGGCCGGCCGCCCGCTCGGGGTTCGGTACGTGCGTGAACGTGAGTTCGGGGTCGGCCGAGCCCGCCGTGTAGACAGTCAACTGCCCGTACCCGAGCAATCGCTCGAGGACGCCCTGCTCGAGGGTCGTGTTCTGGACGCGGTCGAGACGAAACTGGGTGACGTCCCGGGAGAGGATGCCACGTTTCCGGTACAGTTGGCTCGTGGTGAGGACGTAGCGCGTGCTCGTCCAGCGGAGGTACGTCGCGGTGACGACGACGAGGCCGATGGCCCCGACGGCCAGACCGATCGCCCTCGCGAGGCCGTACTCGGTCCCGGCTGCCAGGCCGAGGACGATGATTCCGAAGAGCATCAAGCCGAGGCCCATCGGCAGTTTCCACCCCATGTCGATCGGATGCGGCCGGCTCTCCCAGACGACGGCCTCCCCGTCGGCGAGGTGGAGCCAGTCCGCCTCGTACGTCTCCCCCATACCAACCGGTATCACGACCGGGGTCAAAAAGTCTCGTCTCGGTCACATCGAACGCGAAGACGAACGTGAACACGGGACATGGACGTGAACGAGAACGTGAACGCGAATCGAGACAATCCGTCCGCTGAGCGTCGAGGAGAGTCGCCAGGACTGGGACACACCGGCTCGAGAGTTTATATACCATCGCGCGGCCAGACCACCCATGCCCGACGACAGCATTCGCGTCCTCGCCGGTGACTGCACCGTGATCACCGACGGAACCGACCGCGAGGAGTACCGCGGCCGCGTCACGACCATCGTCAAGCCGGACAACACCGTCCTCGTCCACGACGTCGACGGCTACCAGCCCGTCGCCTGGCTCACCCGCGCCGACAGCGTCTCGAGCGACCGCGAGGACGGGTTCACCCTCGTCGCGAAGAAGGACACCCAGACGCTCCGGGTCGCCGCCCACGTCGAGGACGGCTTCGCCACCTATCCGGCCTCGAGCGCCGGCACCCCCGTGGGCGAGTGTCCAGGCGACGACTGCACCGGCGTCCTCGTCCTCTCGAACGGCATCCACTGCGTCGGCTGTGGCGACCGCTACGCCATCCCGCGGGATGCGACCCTCCGCGACGACCGCTGTGACTGTGGCCTCCCTCGCATGCGCGTCGAGCGCGGCCTCGCGTTCCACGTCTGCCTCGACCGTGGCTGTGAGTCGCTCGACGACGCCGTCCGCGAGGCGTTCGACCGCGAGTGGGACTGTCCGAACTGCGAGGGTGACCTGCTGATCCTCCGACGGGGCGGCCTGATCGCCGGCTGTGAACACTATCCCGACTGCGACACTGGGTTCGTCATCCCGACGGGCGTCGTCGACGGCGAGTGTGCCTGCGGCCTCCCCACGTTCGACACCACGACCGGCACCCGCTGCCTGGACGCGACCTGCGACCGCGCTCGAGCGGGGGCGCTCGAGTCCGAGGCGGCAACCGAAGGAGGGTCGGTGACGGCCGACCACTGACGATTCGCCGCCCAGACGAGCCCGCTCGGCGACGTGACCCACCAGCACCGACGACGGGATCCGCAGGGGCTTTGTGGCCCGCCCGACACCTCCGGGTATGGAACTCGAGGGACGGTTCGATGGCGACGTCGTCCGCGTCGGCAACGACGCCCGCCAGCGGTTTCACGACTCGCGCGGCTACGGCTACCCGCTCGAGGGCAACGAGATCGCCCTCGCACCGGTCGAGGCCGCCCACCTGCTGTATCGGGGCGACCTGGCTGCCGTCGGCGACGGCGACGAGCGACTGTCGTTCCGGTCGTTCCTCGCCCGCGAACCGGGACCGGAACCCGACTTCGGCGTTCGGTTCCTCGTCTACGCCGACCTCCGTTCGCGCGGGTTCTACCTCGCCCCCGCTCGCGAACCATGGGTAACGGATCCGCCCCGAGCCGAGTTCGCCGTCTTCCCCCGCGGGAAAGGGCCGAGAGACGGGGAAATCGAGTACGCGCTGAGCGTGGTCGGCGAGCGAACCGACGTGGCCGCGAACGACCTCGAAAGCGGCGCCCTCGCCGTCGTCGACGAGGAGAGCGAGATTACCTACTTCGACGTCGGCCGGCCCGAGATTTCGGGAACGAGCGAGACGGCCCTTCCCCAGAGGGTGGAAGCCGATCTGCTCGCCGATCGGGTCGTCATCTGGAATCCCCCACACGAGCTGTACGAGCGGACGTTCTACGGCCAGCCGCTCGAGGGCCGGGAGTACGACCGACCGACCCTGCAGTGTTCGTTGCTCGAGGCTGCCCACCTCGCGGCGGCGGGCGCGATCGACCTCGACCCGGCGGCGGTGCTCGAGCGCGGTCGTGACGTCGAGGGCGAACGATTCGACCGGCGACTGGCCGTCTACACCACGCTCCGCAAGGCCGGCGTCGTTCCCAAGACGGGCTACAAGTTCGGTGCGGACTTCCGGACCTACGCGAACGTCGAGTCGGTCGACGACCTCGGCCACTCGGAACTCCTGGTCCGGGTGCTGCCGGCAGAGCACGTCTTCGAGCCGCGAGACCTCTCGCTCGACGTACGGCTGGCCCACGGCGTCCGGAAGACGATGGTGTTCGCGCTGGTCGGCGAAGCCGGTCCGGGAGGCGACGGCGACGCCGACGCTGACGCCGAGGCCGACATCGAGTGGCGGTCGCTCGAGCGGCTGACCCCCTGACCGAACCGGATTCGAATTCGGTTTCGAGACCCGTTTCAGCGGTCGATTCCACGCCAACGTATTTGCCGCCTCGAGGCCACGTGAGCGTATGACAGTGGATGGGGGACGCCAACCGAGCGTTCTCGTCGTCGGCGACGGTCTCGAGGCAGTCGCGACGACGCTCGAGTCCCGACTATCCACGTCGGTCGCGCACGAGCGTCGGCTCTCGTCCGCGCTCGACCGCCTCGAGTCGGGAACCGTCGGTTGCCTCGTCGTCGGAGACGTGGCCGGCGACGAAGGACTTCGGCGCGAACTGCTCGAGCGAGTTCGAGCGCAAGCGACGACGTGTTCGGTCGTCCGCTGTGTCGACGGCGACGCGGAGGCGTGGCTCGAGGACGGGTCCTACCAGCCTGCCGCCGTTGCGGTGGACGCGACCGAGACGCTGGTCGACTACGTCAGAGAACGGGTCGACCGACACCGTCAGATGCGGATTTTGCGCGCCCTGCAGTCGGCGACACCGAGACTCTTTCGAGCGTCGACGGCCGACGAAATCGCCGAAACGACCGTCGAGACGGCGAGTACCGTTCTCGAGCAGCCACTGACGGCCGTCTTCGCCGCCAACGGTGGGACGGGCCAGTTCGACCTCGTGGCCACGACGGACGAACGGAAGGGCCACGGCGCGGTCCCGGAACACCTCCCGTTCGAAAATTCGATGGCCGGCGTAGTCTTTTGGGAGGGTCGAACGATCGTGTTCGCCGAAACCGAAGACGACCCGCTGGCCGACGTCGAGAACGCCAGCTTTCGGTTGATCGACGAGAGCGACATTCTCGGCGACCCGGACCACCCGATGACCGCCAGCATGATCGTTCCGCTCGGTTCCTACGGCGTGATGAGCGGCGTCACGCCGGAGTCAGGAACGATCTCCGTCGACGACTGCCAGTTCGTCGAATTTCTGGCGGAACACGCCGCCGCGGCGTTTCGGCGAACCGAGCGCGAGTACGACCTCGAGCGCGCCAACGATCGACTCGGGGCCTTCGCCGCCATCGTCTCCCACGACCTGCGGAATCCGCTGACCGTCGCGACGGGTCACCTCGACCTCCTCGCCGACGACTGTTCGAGCGACCACCTCGAACCGATTGCCGAATCGCTCGAGCGGATGGACGACCTGATCGACGACGTCCTGACGCTCGTCCGTTCGGACGTCGACGAGGACGACCTCGAGTGGGTGTCCGTCGGCGTCGTCGCCGGGCGTGCCTGGGAGACCGTCGACACCGGGCAGGCTACCCTCGAACTCGAGTCGGCAGCCGGCCTGGAACCGGTCGAGGCGACCCCGGGAGCACTTCGAGAACTGTTCGAGAACGTCTTCGGCAACGCCGTCACCCACGGCGGCGAGGGCGTGACGGTACGGCTCGGATCGCTCCCCGGCGGCGGCTTTTACGTCGAAGACGATGGCATCGGCGTCGACGTCGGCGAGGACGACCTCGAGGTGCTCTTCGAGTACGGTCACTCGGGCACTCAGAACGGGACGGGGCTCGGCCTGTCGATCGTCCGCCGAATCGCGGACGCTCACGGCTGGACGGTCGAGGCGGGCACGAGCCAGCACGCCGAGAGTGGGTTTCGCCTGGAGTTTCGGACAGGGTCGTCGGCGGGCGATGTGGACGAACTGGACGAACCGTCCTGATCGGGGACCGCCGGTGTTCGAGTCGAGACGGTGCGGAAGCGAAGGTTTTTGCGCGCTGGGCGGCGAATCCGGGACAATGACCGGTACGGGTACGGATACCATCGAGGAGGCCGAGGACGCCGAGGACGCCGAGGAACCACTGACCGACGGAGGGGCCGCTGGCGCCGACGAGGTCGCCCTCGACCCCTGGGGTTCCTCGAGCGTCTCCGACTACCGCAAACTGTTCGAGGAGTTCGGCATCGAGGAGTTCGACGAACTCCTCGCGGACCTGCCCCACCCTCACTACCTGATGCGCCGGGGCGTCATCTTCGGTCACCGCGACTACCGGCCGGTGCTCGAGGCCATGCGCGAGGGCGACCCCTTCGCCGTCCTCTCGGGGTTCATGCCGACCGGCGACCCTCACATCGGACACAAACTCGTCTTCGACGAGATCATCTGGCACCAGGAACAGGGCGGGGACGCCTACGCGCTGATCGCCGACCTCGAGGCCCACGCCGCGCGCGGGCTCACCTGGGACGAAATCGACGAACACGCCCGGGACTACCTGCTCTCGCTGCTGGCGCTCGGGTTCGATCTCGAGGACGGAACCGTCTACCGCCAGTCGACCGAGCGCGAGGTGCAGGACCTCGCGTTCGAACTGGGCATCGAGGCCAACTTCTCGGAACTGGGTGCAATCTACGGCTTCAACGGCGAGACCGACGTCTCGCACATGCAGTCGGTCGTCACGCAGATGGCCGACATCCTCTATCCCCAGCTCGAGGGGCCAAAACCCACCGTGATCCCCGTCGGCCCCGACCAGGACCCCCACGTCAGGCTGGCTCGTGACCTCGCCTCCCGGATGCGCTACTTCGGCGTGACGACGGCCTACGCGAGCTTCGAGGCGACGAAGGACGAACTCGCGGTCATCGGCGCTGCCTACGACACCCGGGAGTCGTACGCGGACGACCCCGACCAGCCGCGGTGTGTGGAGGCCGCCGAGTGGCTCTCGTCCGCCGACAGCGAGGTCGTCCCGGAACTCGATCTCGGGACCGTCACGGACGACGCCCTCGAGCGCGCCATCTCGAAACTCGAGAACGCTGGTATGGAACCCCTCCGTCCCCGAACACGGTTCCTGAATCGCCGGGCGACCGAGGAGGCCTTCGAAGCGCTGATCGACACCGTCGAGGGCGAGAAGCGGGTCTTCGACGAACACGTCGACGCCTTCGACCTGGATCACGAGGAGGCCGCCGAGATCGCCCGCACAATCGAACTCGCTCACGACGGCTACGGCTTCCAGCCACCGTCGTCGATCTACCACCGGTTCATGACCGGGCTCACGGGCGGGAAGATGTCCTCCTCGATTCCGGCCAGCCACATCTCGCTGCTCGACGACCCCGAGAACGGCTACGACAAGGTGAAGGCGGCGACCACGGGCGGGCGCGAGACGGCCGAACTCCAGCGCGAATTGGGAGGGAAAGCCGACGAGTGTCCCGTCTACGAACTCTACGCCTACCTGCTCGCCGGCGACGACGACGAGTTCGCGAAACGGGTCTACGACGAGTGCGTCGGCGGCGAGCGCCTCTGTGGCGACTGCAAGGAGCAGGCCGCTCACCTCATGAAGGAGTTTCTGCAGGATCACCAGGAGAAACGCGAGGAGGTCGCCGACCTGCTCGAGGCTGCGGACATCGAACTCGAGTCGCCGCGGAGAGGGTGATCGCGGCGCGACGGAGGGATTGGAGGAGTAGAACGCTCTTTCTCTCACGGCGGTAGCAATGTGGGAACGTGAGAGTCGTCTCCGCTCGGAATACAGGATATCGCTCCGTGATTCGGAGGCGAAATCGAAGTCGAACACGGCTCTCGAGAAGAAGTGGCGTGAGTGAGGCCCGTGACGAGCGATCAGCGAACCGCTTCGCGCTAGAGACGTCCGAACACGTCGCCGAACTCCGCGTTCAGGTACGCGCCGACCCAGCCGCCGAACCCGCCGGCGAACGTGCTGTAGAACACCATGAAGAGGATCAGACCCCCGTCGACGAACTCGAGCCCGCCGACCAGGTCGCCGACGCCGACGACTGGCCCCAGTCCGAGCACGAGCGGCAAGACGATCAGCGCGGCGTAGACGAAACCCGCGTACAGACCCGCGATGATCCCCTCCTCCTGGTCGGCCCCCTCGAGGTAGCCGGCGACGATGCCGCCGAGGAGCACCGAGAACGTAAGAAAGGAGGCGAAGACGGCGACGAGGCCGCCGAGGAGGCCGTTCATCGTGGCCGGTCGGGTGTCCGGCGCGTTCGGTTCGCTCGAGGGGGCTGGTTCGGCCGGTTCGACCGCGTGTTCCGTTCCGTCCGGCCCGTCCGGGGAAGAGGTTTCGGGGGACGACATGGCCGTCACTCTCGGGCCGACCGACGAGAATGTTCGTATTCGTGTTCAGTCCGCAGTCGAAGGAGTTTCGTCAGATCAGGGCTGCCGACGCTCGAGAACGAATCGGCCCCGACAGCACGGATCGGTCTCGAGCACTACCGTCGCACTCGTCAGCGCGAATCGACCCTGAGCGCCACCTTCTCAGCGCGGCGACGCGATCAGTCGGCGGCCAGTTTGTCCAGGCCCGCCGAGCGAATGTCCTCGCCGTCGACCGACGACCGGAGCGAGTCCATGCCGTCCTCGCGGTCGATGTCGAAATCGTTCTCGTAGAGATTGGCGACTCGAGCCAGTTCCTCGTCGCTCAATTTCGGCACGTCGCTGGCGGCCGCCCACTCGTCGATGTCGGCGGCGGTGCGGAACGTCGGCGTGACGCTGGCGACCGACTCGTGGCTCAGGAGCCAGGCGATCGCGGCCTGGCCCATCGTCCGCTCGCCGTCGCGCTCCAGGAAACGCAGGGTCTCGAGTTTCTCCCAGCCCGTCTCGTACCAGGCGTCGGGGCGGAAGCCGCGGTGGTCGCCCGCGTCGAGTTCTGTCTCGGGCGTGACCTGTTCGTTCAGGATGCCCGAGGAGTGGGGCACCCGGGGAATCAGGCTCGTCGAGGAACCGGTGCGCTCGATGGTCTCGAGGAAGTGGTTGCCGACCTCCTGCTCTAAGACGTTCCAGACCAGCTGCAGGGAGTCGAACTCCTCTTCGATGGCGAGGTCACCCTCGGCCAGCCAGCCGATAGAGGGGCCCAGCGCGAGGCCGCGGGCGCGAATCAGGCCCTCTTCCTCGAGTTCGTCGAGAAGTTCGAGGACATCCGGGGTGAGCTCGTCGACGTTCGCGTTGTGCAACTGGAGAACGTCCAGGTAATCGGTGTCGAGTCGCTCGAGGCTCTGCTCGACGGCTTCCCGGAGGTAGTCGGGGTCCATCGCTTTGGGCAACTCGCCGTGGCCCGCCTGCGGGTTGTTGTAGAAGTCGTAGCCGACCTTGGTGGCGATCGTGACGTCCTCGCGCACGTCCGCGAGGGCCTCCCCGACGAGTTCCTCGCTTCGCCCGTGGCCGTAGACGTCGCCCGTGTCGAAGTAGGTGATCCCCCGGTCGAGGGCGTGGTCGATCATCTCGATCGCGTCGGCTTCCGAGCGGTCGCCCCACCAGTCGGTCCCGACGACCCAAGCGCCGAAGCCGACTTCGCTGACCTCGACATCGGCGGTTCCGAGCGTCTGATACTGCATATCTCGGGCTTGGGAGCGAGGGGACTTAGGGTGTACGGAACGTCGCTCGTTCGTCCCGAACCCGCCGACACGACGGGGGATGGCCGACGATCGTTCGGGCCCGAGGACGATGGCGTCCAGTTCGGGTGCTGAACAGTATCGCTGGCATTCATTTCACGACCGTTGATCGACCACCTATCTGTTTTGGAACGAGGCTTAACCGACTATGGTAGTAAGCAGCGGTTGTATGAGCCAGACGGACTCTGCGGCACGTAATCTGTCGATTGATTCGACGTTTAACGCCATTACCAGCCGACGGCGACGGCGTATTCTGGCGTTCGTCGGCGAACGGCGCGAGGGTGGAATCGACCGGCTCTCGGTCGACGAGGTCGCCCGTGAACTCGCTGCCGAGGAGCGTGGGAAGCCGGTTGCGTCGATTACCACGGACGAGTACGAGGAGCGCCGAACGGCGCTCGTTCACGTCGAGTTGCCCCTGCTCGAGGACGCCGGGTTGCTCGCATGGGACCGCGAGGCGGGCGCCGTCTCGCTGCCCGACGACCTCGTCCTCGACGGGGCGACCATCCGAAAGACGACCGAGCGCAACGACACGAACTGGGACGCCGTCTTCGAGGCGCTCGCGAACGAGCGGCGGCGAGCCGCCCTCGCGGTGCTCGATGACGCGTCCGAGCCACTCTCCGTCGCCGTCCTCGCGTCGGAAGTCGCCGTCGAGGTCGGTGCCGATGAAGCGGACGTACGGACTACCCTCACCCACCAGCACTTGCCCGCCCTCGAGGCGTCCGGGTTGGTCACTGTCGGCGAGAAGGGCGTCATGTACGCCGACGACCACCTCGAGGACGGAATCGTCGACACCGACTTCACTACGCCCTCGCGTCCGCTCGTCGCCGGAACGTCGCTCTGATCGGTCCGCTGGCACCGAATCACGACACGACAGCCGCTTTCCGTCTTCTCGCCGCGTTCGAGGACCGTTCAGATAATCATCGAGTACGCCTTCGTCGAAGAGCGTCCCGATGGTCGAGGCTGATAGAAACTGATTCGCGAGCGGGAGAACCCGTTCTCGAGCGTGGGGAATCACTATCGGCGAAACTCCGGCTCTGCACCGACCGGTAGCGTCGGGCTACTCTGATACCGAACGCTCTCGAGAGGGAGCGAAAATCGAGAACCGAACGTCTATGACCTTCGCCACAGTACACCGCCACATGACCAAGCGGTACGTCTCGCTGCCGGACGAGGCGGAGGCGGGGATGCGGGAGTTCGTGACGGCCGTCGACGAGCGTCTTTCGAGCGACGAGAGCACCTGCTCGGTCGTCGAGGACGTGCTCATCGACCTCTCGGGGGACCGGGACGCCTACGAGCGCTGGCAAGCCGGTGGCGACGTCTCGCCGGCCGAACTCGTCAGGCTCCAGAGTTACGACCCCTGTAACACGACGCTCGAGAGCGAGTATTACGCCGAGAAGGACGAAGAGAAGTTCAAGCGCTCGAAGCACCTCCAGTGGCTCTGGCGACAGTTCGACAGTCTGCCACTCGCTGACAACGTCGAGTTCGCCCTCCGGTTCAGACGGATGCTCGCCGATCACCTCTTCGAGGACTGTGGTGAGAACTGCCGCTTCTTCAAGGGGATCACGTTCACGTACGGCCACAACATCACGGTCGGCGACAACACGGTCATCCACGACAACGTTCACCTCGACGACCGCGGTAAGCTCACGATCGGCGACCGGGTCTCCATCTCCGACGGCGCGCACCTCTACAGCCACGACCACGACGTCGTCGATCAGACCGAGGTCCGAAACTTCCACACCACTATCGAAGACGACGTCCGTCTTACCTACGACTCGATGGTTCGCGCGGGGAACAGAGTCGGCGAGAACGCCATCGTCGGCGCCCGCGCTATCGTCCAGAACGACGTGCCGGCCCACCACATCACCGTCGGCATGCCTGCGAAGAGCATCAAGATCAAACCCGGCTGGGAGGACGTCGCGACCCCGCTCGAGGACGCCGGCGAGAACCGACAGGCCGAACGCGAGATCGAGTACGACCTGGACGACGGCCTCGAGCAGTTCGACGAGTTCCAGCGCGACCTGACGCCACCCGGACGCTGAACGAACTGACGGCGCGCGTTCTTTCGAGGTCGTGATTGTCACGAGCAGCGATATTTCGGGCAATAACCAAGTAGGTTGAGAACGTATAGCACACCAATGAGCCTCTGGGTCTGGCTCGTCGGGTACGTGCTGTTGTTCGCCTTACTCCACCTGGTGCTCTACTACGCGTACGTGCGCCGTGACAGCGAGACCAGCCTTCCCGCGTCCGTCACCGACGGCGAGCACGCCGGCCTGCAGTCGGCGCCGCGATTGGATCGGGCCCGCGCTCACCACGACGGCGCCGACTCACTCGACGCCGACCTCGAGGTCGACGGCGAGACGACGGCCTGTCCACACTGCGGCGCGCCGAACGAACGGGAGCCGACGTTCACCTACTGTCGGGTTTGCGTCTCGCCGCTCAGACGGTAGCCGCGAAGAATCCGTTTTCTCAGTGCAGATCGGTTCGTCGGGTTCGTCGCCACCGGAGCCGCCGTTACCGGAGCCGTCGTCACCGCGGGCACTCGTCACCGCGGGCCGTCATCACTGTGAGCCGCCGTCACTGTCACTACTGGCCAGCGCCGTCTCGAGCGCCCGCAGGTGATCGATACCGACGACGGCGACAACTGACCCTTCCGCCTGGAGCGACTCGAGGTGGTCGATCATACACGACTCCCGCGTCTCGTCGCGGTACGTCGTCGCGTCCGCCCCGTCGCCCTGGAGCCGGAGGAGCGTTCTGACGCCGGAGACGTGTCGGCGCTCGTGTTCGGCCTGCGTCGCGGGCGAATCGTCCGCCGAACAGGCGTACTCGATCGGGTCGTCGCAGGCAACGGTCACCGACGTCGCGTTCGAGACGGTGGCGGCGACGCGACAGGTCAGCGCCGTTCGCGTCGCCCCACTGAGACTCGAGAGGACCCGTCGGGCGGTCGACGCCGGGACGCGGTCGGCGAGCAGGCGGGTGAAGAGGCGGCGGAGAAACGACCAGTTGGGGGCGTCGATACCCACGACATCCGCTTCCGGCGCGGCGCGGATCGCGGCCGCCATCTCGCCACCGAACTCGGGCGAGGGTGTCCCCTCGCTGTCGCGGGCGTAGGTTCGATACAGCGGAACGGCCGCACCCGGGAGTTCGAGGGCTAGCGTGTCGGGCTCCAGGTACTCAAGGACGGTTTCGACGCGGGCGATGCTTGCAGGGTGGTCGTGAACGACGCCGAGGAGCGTCACGTCCGTCTCGTCAGAGAGTCGACGGCAGAACTGCGTCGTAATCCGTGGATCGTCGAAACGGTCGACGAACGACGGGTCGTCAGTCATGAATCGAGTAGTAATATGCGACTACCGTCATAACCCTTCTGGCCTCGAGTCGCGAGCGTCGTTCGAATGCGACGTCCGCCGGAGCCAGTTTTCCGCCTCATCGTCTCCCTGGCGGCGTGTAACCGTCGCTTACCTGTGTATGGAGCGACGTAACCGATCGTTGTCGCGTGGCTCTCGAGTCTCGAGTGTCGTCGTGGACGTGTGCGTGATAGCGACGATGCATGGCTACGCAGCGTGCATAGAGAACGTCGATACCGCATCGAGAAGGCGTCTCGAACGACGAAGCAACGTCAAACGGTCGTGACATCCAGCAACCCGGGTACAGTCTGGCACCGTCGGAGCAGGGACGTACCCCCTGGCGACGTCCATGGCCGTTCCACCACCTCTGCTGTTGATGGCCACCGTCGCCACCCAAACCATGGGAAAGGTCTATCTTGAGCGTTGTGGCCGTCAGCCGGAATCGGCCGGCAAACGTGCCATCGGGCGTGAAAACGCGCTTTTCTCCCTGTGACACGTAGACACGCGTATGGACACCAGACAACGCCACACTCGTCGCGGGGTCCCCGGCCGGAGCTCGGCAGGGCGGGGTGTTGCCGCGCAACGAACGGACCAGCGACTCGAGGCTGTGATCGCTCGGCTCGAGGCCACGGAGCGGCGCCAGCGGTTGCTCGAGGGCACCGTGAGCGGCCTGGCTCGAGAGCTGGGAGCCTCCATCGCCGGATCGTGCGGTCGCTGCGAGCGGAGCTACCTCCTCGTCCATTCGGACGCGCTGTACTGTCCGGCGTGTGGCTACAAACGCGCGCTGTGAAGACGGTGATGGCAACCGTCACCTACTTTTGAGGGCCGTCCTAAGCCCTGTCAATGGAACTGCTGGAGCACCGTCGAGCGCTCCTCGAGGAGCGACTCATCGAGGTCGTCGACGGCGTCGAGCCGGAGGCGCTCAACGACGGCGTTCGTCACGCGACCCTCGCCGGGGGAAAACGCGTCCGCCCGACGGTGACCGTCCTCGCCTGTGAGACCGTCGGCGGGGAGGCGAGCGACGCCGTCGACTTCGGCGTCGGCATCGAACTCGTCCACACGGCGTCACTCGTCGTCGACGACATCATCGACCGCTCGGCCCTCCGGCGGGGCACCACCAGCGCCTGGTCGGAACTCGGCTACGGCCCCGCGATCATCACCAGCGACGGCCTCCTCGGGGAAGCCTTCGCGCTGTTCTCGAGCGACCCCGCCGCAATGCAGGTCGTCTCCGAGGCGATGGTCGAACTCGGCGTCGGCGAAGCGACCGAACTCGAGGCGAAACCCGAGACGGAAGCCGAGTACATGACCCTCGCCCGGCGCAAGACCGGGGCGCTGTTCCGGGCGGCCGCCGAACTCGGCGCCATCGCGGCCGACGCGGACACGTTCACGGTCGAGGCCCTCGGCGAGTACGCCGAACGGGTCGGCGTCGCCTTCCAGATCCGCGACGACGTCCTGGACGCCGTCGCCGACCCCGAAGCGCTCGGCAAGCCGACCGGACACGACGCCGTGATGGAGCGCCCGTCGCTCGTACAGATTACGGACATGACGCCGGCCGAGGCGAACGGCCGGGCCCGAGCGGAGGCCGACCGGGCCATCGACGCGCTCGGCACCGTCGACGTCGCGAACGCCGAGGCGCGAGACTACCTGCTCGAGCTGGCGGAGTTCGTCGTCGAGCGAGAACGCTAGTGGTGTAGTGCCGTAGAAAGGCCGAGCGAGTACTGGCACCGATCGTCAGGCCGTCTCGAGGCCACGGAACTCGAATCGAGCACCGCCCTCTTCGCCGTCCGTGATCGAAACTCCCCAGCCGTGAGCCTGGGCAATGTCGCGAACGACCGCGAGCCCGATACCGGTGCCGCTGCCCGACGTGTAGCCGTACTGGAGCACCTCGTCCCGTTTTTCTGCTGGGATTCCCGGCCCCGTGTCCTCGACGGCGAACCCGGGCTCGTCCTCGAGCGACCGGACGCGAACCGTGACCGCCTCACCACCGTACTGCACGGCGTTTCGAAACAGGTTCTCGAAGAGCGAGTGGAGCTGGTCCTCGTCGACGAGCACCCGCTCGAGGTCGTCGTCCACCTCGAGCGTCGCCTCGCCCGTTTCGACGTTCTGCCAGGCCTCCACCGAGGTCTCGGAGAGCGAAACGTGGTCCGGGTCGGAGACCGTCCGGCCCTCGCGCGAGGTGGTCAACAGGTTCTCGATGATCGTCTCCATGCGGTCGAGGGACTGCTCGATCTGGTCGAAGTCCTCGGGATTCCCCTCCTGCCGAGCCATGTCGGTGTAGATCTGGGCGATACCCAGCGGATTGCGCAGGCCGTGGGAGACGACGCTCGCGAACTGCTCGAGCTTCTGAATGCGCTCGTTTCGCTCGGTGATGTCCTGGGCCATCGCCATCCCGGCCGTCGAACCGCCCTGGACGTCGGTGATCGGCGCGGTGTGGATCGACCACTGGCGACCCGCGTACTCGACTTCGATCATCTGCTCGGTTCCGTCGAGTGCCTCCTGGAAGGCCGACTCGAGTGCTCGACCGGCGCTTTCGTCGACCATCTCCGCCGGCACCTGTCCCTCGAGTTCGTCCGCGGAGATAGGCAGGTGCTCGAACGCCTGTCCCGCCGCGAGCGTACACCGGAGGTCCTCGTCGAACAACATCACGACCCCGTTCGGGAAGTGTTCGGCGAGGGTGCGGTAGCGTCGCTCGGATTCCGCCAGCTGCTGTTCACGCTCGATGCGCTCGGTGACGTCCCTGAAGTAGACTGAGACGCCGGTTTCGGAGGGGTAGATGTTCGCCTCGACCCAGAAGTCGAGGAGATCGAAGTAGAGTTCGTAACTGGTCTGCTCCTGGGTATCCATCGCCGTGTGGAACGCGTCCCAGACCTCGTCGACTTCGGCCGCCTCCGGAAACATCTCCCAGAGCGATTCGCCGAGTAGCTCCTCTTCGCTGGCCTGGAGCAGTTCCTCGGCACGTTCGTTCACGTGTGTAAACCGGTACTCCTCGTCGAGGGCGTAGAACGCGTCGGAGATCCGTCCGAGCAATTCCCCGAGTTCGGACTCGAGTTGTTGCTCGCGTTCTTTGACCCCGGTGATGTCCTCGGCCGTGGTGATGATTCGCTGGAGGTCGCCGCCGTCGTCGAACACGGGAGCGGCGCTCACGGAGAGCCATAACCGGTCGCCGGAAGGGCGTTCGACGACGACTTTCTGGTCGAGAACCTGATTGCCGGTTTCGAGAACGCGAACCGCGGGTCGATCCGTCGGCGAAAACGGCGTTCCGTCAGCGTGCGAAATCGTCCACTCCTCGAGGCTCTCGGGACCCTCATCGAGGTCCGGTTCCGTGAGTCCGAACAGCTCTCTCGCGCGGTGGTTCGCCAGGAGGAGCGAGCTATCGGCGTCCCGGACCGAAATCGCGATCGGCGAGGTCCGCAGGAGTTGCTCGGTCTGGTCGCGCTCGCGACGGAGTTGCTCCTCGTACTCTCGCCGCTCGGTCATGTCTCGCGTGACCTTCGCGTAGCCGACCAGGTCGCCGTCGTCCCTGATCGCGGTGATGACGACGTTCGCCCAGAACCGCGAGCCGTCCTTCCGGACGCGCCAGCCCTCGTCTTCGACCTGTCCCTCCTCGCGCGCCGTCGCCAGGAGACGCTCCGGTTTCCCGTCTGCGGCGTCTTCCTCCGGATAAAAGGTCGAGAAGTGCTCGCCGACGACGTCGTCGGTGGTGTAACCCTTGATCTCCCGGGCCCCCGTGTTCCACGTGACGACCGTCCCGTCGGTGTCGAGCATGAAGATCGCGTACTCGTCGACCGCCTCGACCAGCGTCCGCAACTGCTCTTCTCGTTCGTACAGCGCGACCTCGGATCGCTTCCGACCCGTGACGTCGTAGTAGAGTTCGATTCGCCCGCCCGCGTACTGGCCGGCCGTGATCGGATTGCTTCGGTGCTCGAGCCACCGTTCCTCTGTCCCGTCCACCGACTGGAGGCGACACTCGAAGCGCTCGGCGACGGTGTTGTCCTCGTAGCTCGAGCGAATGACGTCGACGAACGACTGCGGATCGGCTACCCGGTCAGCGATCGTTTCCTCGAGCACGTCGCGCTTGTCGCGGCCAACGACGGCCTCCCGGTCGAGGTCGAAGAACCGCTCGATCGTCCGGTCGGCCCACACGATCTCGAAGTCCGAATCGAGGAGGAAGACGCCGACGTCGGCCTCGTCGAGGACCGAGGCCATCGACTCGAACGCGTCCTGGACGCTCTCGAGTTCGGCGTCTCGCTGGAGCCGGTCGGACACGTCGCGGACGGCACAGACCGCCCCTCGAGTCGTTCCGTCGACCGACACGCCGTTGAGCCGGAGTTCGCAGGGGATCGATTCGCCGGTGGCGGCCCGAGTCGTGAGTTCGAGCGTCGAGACGTCGTCAGCGCCGGTCGCCTGTCGCGATTGAAATTCGGCGTCCAGGCGGTCCGCGCTGTCGTTCTCCAGGAATACGGAGGGGTGCGCATCGACCAGCTCCTCGCGACTGTACCCCGTCAGTTCGACGAGGGCGTCGTTGACGGCGACGACGCGGCCGTCCGTATCGAGTTGAAAGACCCCACCAGGAACGGCGTCGGCGAGCGTCCGATAGAGTTCCGAGGAGAGAGGGTCTGTACCGGCTGGAGAGGACGTAACCCCCTCGTCCTTCGGACGTTCTCCCATACCCGTTGGCCACTCACTGGACACATAAATACTCTGTTACACACTGTGCCAGCCCGTACGGACGTTCTCGCCGGTAGAGCTCGTCTCTCGGTCGTCCGTCAGGCGCCTTCGGCCCGCCGGCCTCCCTCCGCCAGCCGCGACTCCGCGACGGCGAACGTGAGCGTGCTCACAATTCCCAGGAGCGTCCCGCCAGTCAACGCCGTCGCGAGGTACGGGATTCCGGCCCGATCGAGGAAGAAGGCGCTCACGGCGTGGAGGACGATCGCCATCGCGATCACGTAGAACGGGGCGTTGAGGTAGCGGAGCTCGAGGCTCCCGGCGATGTACTCGTCGGTGATCTGGCCCAGACTGGTCGTGATGCCGGCGGCGGCGATCCACTGGATCGAGCCGTAAACGAACGCCGCGAGCGCGACCGGAACGCTCCCGCCGGTCTCGCCCTGGACGGATTCGATCGTGTCGAGGCCGCTGACACCCCCGAGCACCATCAGCGTGGCGGCGACGACGTACGCGATGAGGGTCATCCGCCCGGCGTACAGCGAGAGCCGAAGTCGCTCGACGCTCTCGTCGAGGTGCTCGCCGAGGCCGAGGCCGCGCGAGATCAGGTACAGGCCGAGCAGTGCCGAGGTCACCCCCAGCATCAGTCCTGGCAGGTTGAACAGGCTCCCGAGCAGCGCGAGGGGGTACACCAGCAGCAAGATTCCGATCGGGATCAGGACCGTCCCCCGGGTCTCGGGGTCGGCCAGCACCTGCTTCATCGTGTAGTACATCGACTCGAGGTTCTGCGCCTGGCGGACGACCACCCGGCGGACGCCGTCGATGGGCACCCGCGAACGGATGATCGGGACGACCGACTCGTCCTGGGCGCCGTCGGTGACGAGCAACGCGGTGACGTCCTCGCCCGTCGTCAGACTGGCCAGCACGGTGTCGACCTCGTCGCCGACCTTGCGGTTGGCTTTGACGTCGGATCCTTCGAGGCCGGTGACGACGGCGACCTCGACGCTCTCATCGCGAGAATCGAGGTCGTCGTAGATGTGAAGCCCCTGGAAGACGACGTTGACGTCGGAGTCCTCCGGGTCCGCGGTCGCGAGGGCGACGGCCGCCTCCTCGACGTCTTCGCGGCCGATGACGGGCGTCGAGAATCCGGTCTTCCGACCGAGGTCGTCGTCGAGGTCGACGCAGAGGACCAGCAGCATCGTGGGGACGTTGGGTTGCCCGGTATTTCCCTCTTCTGGGAGTGAGAGGGCGTATCACACCGTTCCGAGAACGACAGCGAGAGTGCGCGCCATGGCCGAGGCCCGGTCGGGCGGACGCTCGAGCGGGCGAACGACCACAAGAGACCGCCTCGAGCGGCCGGTCGAAGCGTTCAACGCGCTCGAGTTCCACTCACCGGCATGAACGGACTCGAGACCCCGCTCCCCGCGAACGCGACGTTGCTCCTGATCGACGTCCAGCGAGGCTTCGACGACCCCGTCTGGGGCGAGCGCAACAATCCCGACGCCGAAGTGCGTATCGCCGACTTACTGGCGGCCTGGCGCGAAACCGGTCGTCCGATCGTCCACGCGAAACACTGCTCGACCGAGGCGGACTCACCGCTGCGACCGGGTCAGTCGGGAAACGACTTCAAATCCGTCGGAGAACCCCGCGACGGCGAATCCGTCCTCGAGAAGCGAGTCAACGGCGCGTTCGTCGACACGGATCTCGAGGACCACCTGCGTGACCGGGACGTGGAGACGGTCGTCCTCTGTGGCTTCACCACCGACCACTGCGTGTCGACGACGACCCGAATGGCCGAGAACCGCGGCTTCGACCCAATCGTCGTCGCGGACGCCACGGCGACGTTCGACCGCGAGGGCCACGACGGCACGACCTACGACGCCGAGACGAGCCACCGACTCGCGCTCGCCCACCTCAATCGAGAGTTTGCGACAATCACGGATGCGGTGGCAGTGATAGACGTGGCTCGAGCGTGATCGGGCCGGTACACTCACGATATACTTTTCATAGTTTGAGATTATATATTCTATAGTTATAGAACCGCCGCGGCCACCACCACCACCACCATCTTTCAAGCCTGCACGCGCCATAATCTCGATATGCGACTGTTCGTCAGCGTCGACCTCCCGGAATCGCTCGCCGACGCCGTCGCCGCGGCCCAGGAACCGCTCTCCGATGCCGCCGGAATACGGCTCACCGACCCGACGCAGGCACACGTCACGCTCGTCTTCCTCGGCGACGTCGACCCCGACCGGGTACCCGACCTCGAGCGAGAACTCGAGGCCGCCGTCGACGATGCCGAGATCAACCCGTTCGAGGCTCGGTTCGCCGGTCTAGGCGTCTTCCCGAATCTCGAGTACATCCGCGTGGTATGGCTCGGCGTCGAGGACGGAAGCGAGGAACTGACGCGCCTCCAGGCGACGATCGAGGATCGGACGACGGCGATGGGCTTTGAGGCAGACGACCACGAGTTCACGCCTCACGTCACCATCGCGCGAATGGACCACGCCGGCGGGAAAGAGCGCGTCCAGTCGGTCGTCCGCGAGCGCTCGCCGACCGTCGGCACGACTACGGTCGAGGAGATTCGGCTCACCGAGAGCCGACTCACCGAGGACGGGCCCGTCTACGAGACGCGCGAGCGCTTCCCGCTCGAGTAGCCGATTCGTCGCAATTTCCGCTCGAATAGCCGGTTCGCCACGATTCCCGCTCGAGCCGGATTCGATGTCCCACGTCCCATCGGCGAACCACCTGTTCTCTCCGCACACTATCCGTCGTTCGTGACAGTCCGAAGCGCGCGTCAGTATCGCTCGATCGACCGTCATCAGAAATAGACTATTTCGTGATACGTACGCGAATATCTCGATTCAAGTAGAGTCATCGAACAACAAGTAGAGATTCTGTAACTCACGTTATCGACGAAATACAGCGAGAAGAGTAATACCAAGTTCTGTTGTAACAGAACAGGTATGATCGAGGTGACAGGGACGGTCGACGTCGGTCGCGGCCTGACTGTCGTGAACGCAAATACGTCCGTGAGCGCGACCACCGCCGCGGTGGTCAGAGCGGGCACCGATCGACCGACACCATGAACGAGGCCGACGGGTCCCGTGAATCCGGAGATGATGGGTCGGCAGTCGGTACGACAGTCGGCACGGCGGATGACACGACGGGCAGCACCGCGGACGGCGCGTTCGTCGACGGCATCACGACCCGACGAGAGGTGCTGGCAGCCCTCGGCGGCGCGGCCGTCCTCTCCTCAACCACCGAGACGACGACCACGTCGGTCACCGGAGGTCCAGTCCACCTCCGCGTCTACCCCGGCACCCTCCCCACGACCGGGTGGGCCCGCTACGGCTGGCAGGGTGTCTCGAGCGGCTGGCCACCGCCGTACGAGGACGCCCTCGAGGCCATCAGGGACGCGTTCGATCAGGTGACGGCATACGCCACAGAGCAGGGACGGCTCGAGGACATCGACGTGATCGTCGAACGCGGCGGCCAGGTCGACCTCTCGCTCGCGTCCGGCTCTTCCCCGCGGGACGCCGTCGCGCCGACCCAGCAGGGCATCCTCGACGCGTTCGCCGAGGTGCTCGAGGAGCGAGGGGCCGTCACGGGGCGGTGTAGCCACCTCCTGTGCTGGTGGGGGCCGGTTCACTACGCGGTCGGATACGGCGGCACCCGGCGGCCGAACCACCACGTCGATGCGGTCGAAGGCGAGGACGCACAGGTCGTCGCCAACCTCGGTGCCACGGAGACGTGGGATTCCCGCGACGTGACGAAGAACATCGCCATCCACGAGGCCTTTCACACGTTCCTCACCGACGACGTCGTCGAGACCGTGATCGACAGCCGGTGTGAACACGACCTCGGGACCGCCGTCCGCGTCGACGACGACACCCTCGAGGTGTCGCCGATGGCGACCGCCTACGCCGGCCCGGAGGGAGTTGGTGGCGGGACGCGATTCCACGGCACGGCCTGTTACGATCACGACTCGTTCTACCGCCACGACGGCTACGACGGGGTTGAGAACTGGCGGTACACGACGAGCGTCAGCGAGGCGACCCTCGAGGCCGTCACGACCTACGTCGAGCGCTATCTGCTCGAGGACGGGTGACTCGGGCACGTTGCTCGAGTGCGCGTCGAACCCTCGACGGCCAGATGGACAAGATTTTAAGCCAGCGTCGGTTACCTGCGTCCACTATGGGCAAAAAATCCAAGGGCAAGAAAAAGCGGCTTGCCAAACTCGAGAACCAGAACAGCCGCGTCCCCGCGTGGGTCATGCTCAAGACCGACATGGAAGTGCAGCGAAACCCCAAACGACGCAACTGGCGTCGAAACGACACTGACGAGTAACCATGAGTGCAAGTGATTTCGACGAACGCGTCGTCACCGTCCCGCTGCGTGACGTGAAGAAAGGCCCCAACCACGAGGCCGCCAACTACGCGATGTCGGTCGTCCGCGAACACCTGGCGAAGCACTTCGCCGTCGACGAGGACGCCATCCGCCTCGATCCCTCGATCAACGAGGAGGTCTGGGCCAACGGCCGCGCGAACCCGCCGCGGAAGCTCCGCGTCCGCGCCGCCCGGTTCGAGGACGCCGGCGAGGCGATCGTCGAGGCCGAGGTCGCCGAGTAACTTGCTTCGCGCCGCGTTCGGCGGGTCGTCGTACATCGGCGTCTTCGCCCGTGCGACCGACTCGCACCTGTTCGTTCGCCCCGACGCCGACGACGACCTCGTCGCAGACCTCGCCGAGGAACTCGCGGTCGAGGCCGTCCAGACGACCGTCGGCGGCTCCTCGACCGTCGGTGCGCTAGCGATGGGTAACGAGAACGGCCTGCTCGTCAGTTCGCGCGTCCTCGAGTACGAGCGCGAACGCCTCGAGGAGACTCTCGACGTACCCGTCACCGAGTTGCCCGGACAGATCAATGCCGCCGGAAACGTCGTCCTCGCAAACGATTACGGCGCGTACGTCCATCCCGACCTCCCCCGGGAGGCCGTCCAGGTCATCGGCGACGCCCTCGAGGTGCCCGTCGAACGCGGCGACCTCGCCGGCGTCAGGACGGTCGGAACCGCGGCCGTGGCGACGAACGATGGCGTCCTCTGTCATCCCAAGGCGACCGACGGGGAGTTAGACGCCCTCGAGGACGCGCTCGACGTCCGCGCGGACGTCGGGACGATTAACTACGGCGCGCCGCTGGTCGGCTCCGGTCTGCTCGCCAACGCCCAGGGATACGTCGTCGGGAGAGACACGACGGGGCCGGAGCTGGGCCGGATCGAAGACGCCCTCGGGTACATCGACTGACGGCAGACGAGTCACGTTTCTTGCCTGTGATGGCCGGAAATCGACTAACAGTTTCTAGGGACGATCATGGTACGGCCTCGAGCGGTAGCCACGCTTCACTGATTTACCCTTACTCCCGACGCTCGAACCGATGGCGAACGACCTCGCTCCCGTCGTCCCACTTGAAGGTCTCGTGAGCGCGCTCGAGCAGGTCGCGGTACGCCTCGAGGTCCTCGACACCCTCCTTTCTGGCGTCGGCGTCCGTCAGGTCTCCGAGGGTTCGTTCCGTGACGTCGACGACCTCGAACGTCGCGTCGTCGACGACGAACGTATCACCCACTTCGGCGTAGGCTCGTCCGCGGTGAATCTGGGTGATTTCGCCGTCGGAAGCCTGCGATTGCATTCGAGGCGAGGGGGAGCAGGGTTTCCGGCTCGAGTTCGGTCATACTCGACCGTTCGGTCGGTGGGGCAAAAACGCTTGAGCCTAGGGCGGTCCCGACCGCACCTCACGTCTCGGAGCCTGGTTTCACCGATCCAAATTGGTCAGGTCGGTAGGGAAGGGAACATTCTTCCGACTGCCTGACGGACCAATAGTCATGCGAACAATCGATAGCCACGAGGCGACACACGCGCGAACCGACGACGCAACCGAGGTGTCCTGCTGATGGGCGCCAGCCAGCAGCAACTCCAGGAACTCTCCCAGCAACTCCAGGAGATCGAAGAACAGATCCAGGTCCTCCGGAGCGAAGTCGAGAACGTCCGGGACGAGCAGGACGCCGTCGACGAGGCGACCGACGCCATCGAGCAACTCGAGACCGGCTCGACGGTCCAGGTTCCCCTGGGCGGCGGTGCCTACGTCCGGGCGACCATCGACGACATAGACGAGATCATCGTCGAACTCGGCGCCGACTACGCCATCGAGCGCGATCAGGACGGCGCTGCCGAGACGCTCGAGCACAAGAAGGACCGCCTCGGCGACCGGATCGACGACCTCGAGGAGGAGATTACAGATCTCGAGAGCGAGAGCGGCCAGCTCGAACAGCAGGCCCAGCAGCTCCAGCAGCAGGCGATGCAACAGCAGATGCAGCAGATGCAGGGTCAAGGCCAGGGTCCGGGATCGGATCAGGGTCTCGACGAGTAACGTAGGCGACGCCCATGTTCGACAACCTGAAGGAGAAACTCGGTAGTTTCCGCAAGGACGCCGAAGAAGCCGCGGAAGCGAACGTCGAAGACGTCGACGAGGACGAACTCGAGGACGGCGACCTCGAGGACCCGGTCGACGCGCCCGAGTCGGATCCCGCGGAACCGGACGCCGAGGACGAACCAACAGCGACGGCGGCAGCTACCGCGACCGACTCACGCTCGGGTGTCGAGTCCGACTTCGAGGACGAAACGGCCGCTGGTGCGGGTACCGAATCCGAACGCGAAGTCGCGGAGACAACCGACGCTGGCGCCGAACCTCGAGACGGTGCTCCCGTTGCAGAGACCGACGCCGCACCCGTCGAAGACGGAGCGTTCGAGGAGGATGCCACGACCGACGAAGGGGTCGTCGGGGACGGTTTGGTGAGCGAAGAGGGAGACGGAGACGGAGACGGAGACGAAGACGAGGAGGACCTCGAGGACGAAGTCGAAGTCGAAGCCGAAACCGAAGTTGAAGCCGAATCCGGAGCTGAAGCCGAAACCGACGCAGACGACACCGGCGGTATCGGCTTCGGCCGCAAGGCCAAATCCCTCGTCCGCGGCAAGTTCGTCATCGAAGAAGACGACCTCGAGGGGCCGCTTCAGGAACTCGAACTGGCCCTGCTCTCGAGCGACGTCGAGATGGGCGTCGTCGACGAGATCGTCGACAACATCCGCGAGAAACTCGTCGGCGAGACGCGCACGTTCACCACCTCGACGGGCGCGGTCGTCGAGGAGGCCCTGAAGGACGCCATCTACGACGTGATCAGCGTCGGCCAGTTCGACTTCGACGAGCGAATCGCCATCGAGGACAAGCCGGTCGTCATCGTCTTCACGGGCGTCAACGGCGTCGGCAAGACGACCTCCATCGCGAAACTTGACCGCTGCTTCGAGGAACGCGGCTACTCGACCGTGATGGCCAACGGCGACACCTACCGCGCCGGCGCGAACGAACAGATCGCCGAGCACGCCAGAGCCCGGGACACCAAACTCATCGCCCACGACCAGGGCGGCGACCCCGCGGCCGTGCTCTACGACGCCGTGGAGTACGCCGAGGCCAACGACATCGACGTCGTCCTCGGAGACACTGCTGGGCGCCTCCACACCAACGAGGGGCTGATGGACCAACTCGAGAAGATCGGCCGGGTCGTCGACCCCGACATGACCCTGTTCGTCGACGAGGCCGTCGCCGGCCAGGACGCCGTCAACCGCGCTCGAGAGTTCAACGCGGCCGCCGAAATCGACGGCACCATCCTCACGAAAGCCGACGCCGACTCGAACGGTGGCGCGGCCATTTCGGTGGCCCACGTCACCGGCAAACCGATCCTCTTCCTGGGCGTCGGTCAGGGCTACGAGGATCTCGAGCGATTCGACCCCGACGAGATGGTCGAGCGGTTGCTCGAGGAGTAGTTGCTGGCGTTCTCATTTCTCACAGCGGAAGACGATTTTCGAGGACGTCGAGCAAATCAGCGACCCTCGTCCACGCCGTTAGACGCAACCCCGAGCGTCGCGGTCATTCGGACGGCTTCCTCGACGCTGACGTCGACGTCGGAGACGGCTTCGTCGGGAACGTGGACGATGAACCCGTTCGTCATCGGATTCGGACCGAGCGGGATCATGACCGTCTGCATGTCCCCCGCATTTGCACTCTCCTCGATCGCCGTCGGAGTGTCGGCGGTCAGAAAGCCGAGGACGTGCGCGCCCCGGTGGGGGAATTCGACGAGTTTCACGTCCTCGAACTGGTCGACGTCGTCGTCGATCAGGACGTTGCTCGCCTGGCGAACGCTCGTGTAGATCGTTCCAATGCCAGGAATCGTCTCGAACGTGCGGTGAAACCGACGGGAGAGGTACGTCCCAGGGGTGTACTCCGCGATGAGCCCGACGAGGAAGAAGAACGCGAGCAGCGCGAGGATGGTCAGCACTTGCATGACCGCCGTCGACGGCTCATTGTCCCAGAGGTAGCCGATGCCGGCGATTGCCGGCGAGAGGAGACCGAGGAGGAACTCGAGGACGACGAGGAGGACGATGAGCGTGACGATGATCGGGATCGTGATTACGACCCCATTGACGAACCACCGCCTCAGCCGCGACAACAGCGCGTTCATACGTCCGGTATACGATACGAATCCCTGAAATTCGTTCGGCCTGCAGTGATCAGGAGTCGGTGATATTGATGCGCTGATAGCACTGGCCGTGATCGCCTCAGTGCTCGAGCTTAGCGGTGATACGGTCACGCCAGCGCTCGAGGCGGTCGGCGACTGCCCGAGGGACAGACCTTTCGGCCGGCCGGCCGTCGATAGGGACATGACGGCAACGCCGCTACCGCGACTCGTTTACGACGACGACTGTGGCTTCTGTACCTGGTGTGCCGAGTACGCCGACGCCCGCGGCGCGTTCGAACTCGTCGGCTTCGAGGAACTCTCGCCGGATCAACTCGCCCGGCTACCCGACGACTACGAAACCTGCGCCCACCTCCTCACCCAGGACCGGGTCTACTCCTGCGGCGAAGCCCTCGAGGAGGCCGTGGCCCGCCTCGAGACGCCCGACCGGTTCGTGGCTCGAGCGTTCCAGCGACTCCCCGGACACAGTCGATTACGAGAGTGGGGGTATCGCGCCGTCGCGGACAACCGGGTCCTGTTCGGCAAAATCGCGAGCCGGGATCCGCCGGCGAGACAGCAGTGACAGCAGCCGTCACCTCATACGACCGAGATTGAGCCTCGCTATAACATCGATACCATTTCCGAACAACTAGTCTCGAAAGTCTCGAGTGGTCGAATTGCTCGAGGAACAAGAGAGTCAGGCTGACTACTTTCAGCCGGCTATACGACCATTTATACCCCATGCCGACCCTAGACGATTTCAATGGCGCAAGCGGGCAACTCTGAACTCGTCGACGCGTTCGAGCAGTTCTTCCGTAACTACTACGACAACGAGATCAAGCAGCTCGCCCAGCGTTACCCCAACGAACAGCGCTCGCTGTCGGTCGACTGGCAGGACCTCTACCGATTCGATCCCGACCTGGCCGACGACTTCCTGAACCAGCCCGAACAGCTCCAGCGCTACGCCGAGGAAGCCCTCCGACTCTACGACCTGCCGATCGACGTCAGCCTCGGGCAGGCCCACGTCCGCATCCACACACTCCCGGACACCGAATCCCCCGAGATCCGCGAAATTCGCGCCCGCCACATGAACACCCTCGTCCAGGTGCGCGGCATCGTCCGGAAGGCCACCGACGTCCGTCCGAAGATCGAGGAGGCCGCCTTCGAGTGCCAACTCTGTGGCACCCTCTCGCGAATCCCCCAGTCGACCGGCGACTTCCAGGAGCCCCACGAGTGCCAAGGCTGTGAGCGACAGGGGCCCTTCCGCGTGAACTTCGACCAGTCCGAGTTCGTCGACTCCCAGAAGCTTCGCATCCAGGAGAGCCCCGAGGGACTGCGCGGCGGCGAGACGCCCCAGGCCATCGACGTCAACATCGAGGACGACATCACCGGCGAGGTCACCCCCGGCGATCACGTCTCCGCGGTGGGCGTCCTGCGTCTCGAGCAACAGGGCAACCAGCAGGAGAAGTCGCCCATCTTCGACTTCTACATGGAGGGGATGTCCGTCCAGGTCGACGAGGAGCAGTTCGAGGACATGGACATCACCGACGAGGACAAGAAACAAATCTACGAGATTTCCCAGCGCGAGGACGTCTACGAGGACATGGTCGGCTCCATCGCGCCCGCCATCTACGGCTACGAAGAGGAGAAGCTCGCGATGATGCTCCAGCTGTTCTCAGGCGTGACCAAGCAGTTACCCGACGGCTCGAGGATTCGTGGGGACCTGCACATGCTGCTCATCGGAGATCCTGGTACAGGGAAATCGCAGATGCTCGGATATATCCAAAATATTGCACCTCGCTCCGTCTATACCTCTGGGAAGGGGTCGTCCTCGGCAGGGCTTACCGCAGCTGCGGTTCGCGACGACTTCGGCGACGGCCAACAGTGGACCCTCGAGGCTGGCGCCCTCGTGCTCGCCGACCAAGGAATTGCGGCGGTCGACGAACTCGACAAGATGCGCCCGGAAGATCGCAGCGCCATGCACGAAGCCCTTGAGCAACAGCGGATCTCGGTCTCGAAGGCGGGCATCAACGCCACCCTCAAGTCCCGGTGTTCGCTGCTCGGCGCGGCCAACCCCAAGTACGGTCGCTTCGACCACTACGAACCCATCAGCGAGCAGATCGACCTCGAGCCGGCGCTCATCTCGCGGTTCGACCTGATCTTCACCGTCACGGACCAGCCCGACGAGGAGAAAGACCGCAATCTGGCAGAACACATTCTGACGACGAACTACGCCGGCGAGTTGACGACCCAGCAGCGAGAGATGCCACAGCTCGACGTCTCCACCGAGGAGATCGAGTCGATGACCGAGGAGGTCGACCCGGTGATCGACGCCGACTTGCTGCGCAAGTACATCGCGTACTCCAAGCAGAACTGCCACCCGCGGATGACTCAGGAGGCCCGGGAAGCCATCCGGGACTTCTACGTCGACCTCCGCTCGAAGGGGACCGACGAGGACGCCGCGGTGCCGGTGACGGCCCGAAAGCTCGAGGGGCTGGTTCGACTGTCGGAAGCCAGCGCGCGGATCCGCCTCTCCGATACGGTCGAGGAGGAAGACGCCACGCGCGTGATTGAGATCGTTCGCTCGTGTCTCCAGGACATCGGCGTGGATCCCGAAACCGGCGAGTTCGACGCGGACATCGTCGAGGCAGGGACCTCGAAGTCCCAGCGCGACCGGATCAAGAACATCAAGCAGCTCATCAGCGACGTCGAGGAGGAGTACGACGAGGGCGCACCGATCGACGTCGTCCTCGAGCGGGCGAACGAGATTGGCATGGATCAGTCGAAAGCCGAACACGAGATCGAGAAGCTCAAGCAGAAGGGCGAGGTCTACGAGCCGAGTACGAACAACTTGCGGACGACGTAGCGTCGCTCGCGCTCGTGCTCGACGTCGTCAAAAAGTGGATCGCCTCGAGTCCTCACTCCACCTGATCGACTAGTTCGACCGCCGATCGGATCGTAACCGGCGAGACGTCGGCGACGTCGGCGGCGGCCTGCTGGGTGATGGCCTCACAGTCGAGCACGAGCGAGGCGTGATACAGACAGCCAGCGGCGACGCCGCCTGGATTGCGGCCACCGATCAGACCCTGTTCGAGGAGGGCGTCGACGCGTTCCTGGGCGTGTCGCTCGACGTCAGCGTCGAGCTCGAGTTTCGACGCGAATCGCGGCAGGTACTGAGACGGGTCGATCGGGCCGGTCGGCAGGCCGAGTTCGCGGTTGAGGGCGTCGTAGGCGACCTTGAGTTCGTTTTCGCTGGCACGGGAGACGGCGACGATTTCGTCGACGGTTCGGGCGATCGACCGCGTTCGACACGTCGCGTAGACCGAGGCCGCGGCGAACCCCTCGAGCGACCGACCCTGTAGCAGGTTCTCCGACTGGGCCGATTTGAAGAGGGTACACGCCTGTTCACGGACGGATACGGGTAGCGAGAGACGGCTTCGAATGCGACGGATCTCGGTAAATCCGTAGACGCGGTTTCGGTCCGCTTTCGTCGCGATGCGAGCGCGGTTGTGTTCGCGCCTGAGTCTGGCAAATTGACGACGTTTCCGGCCGGTGAGACGCGAGCCCGAACCGTAGCCGATTTCGGTCGAGAGACCGCGGTCGTGTCGCGACCGCGTGAGCGGCGCGCCAGTTCGGCGCCGAGACTGGTCCTCGTCGCCGTAGGATCGCCACTCCGGTCCGGGATCGATCGCGTGCTCTCGACAGACGAGTCCACACTGGCTACAGATCTGTTCCGTCCCCGTCGATCGGATGGTCCCCTCGCACTCGGGACACCGGTCCTTACGTGCACCTTGTTCCACCATACATTCATTGGGGCATTGATGTATTTAAATTATACTATCGAAATTAGAATTTCATTTTTATCTGAAGACGTTAAAAATACGGTTGGATATAACACCTAATTTCCACCGTATCAGGATCGAGTCGGGTCCGGTTCAGGCTGGGTGACGAACTCGAGAACCTCGTCGTCGGTTACCTCGAGGCCCTGTCGCCGGAAGAACGAGGCGACGTTGTGGCAGTCGCGTTCGAGGAAGCCCCGACTGTTGGGGTGGTGGACGGTGACGGCTTGTCCGAGGTCGATGACGATGAGTTGATTCTCGTGGACGATGACGTTGTACTCGCTCAGGTCGCCGTGAATCAGGCCGGCCGAGTAGAGTCGACGCATGTACTCCCGAATCACCTCGTAGGCCGTCTGCGGGTTCTCGACGTGGACCTCGCCGAGGCGCTTCGCTCGACCGTCCGCGTCGTTTCCGAGGTACTCCATCACGAGGACGTTTCGTTCGGCTGCGATTGGTTCCGGGACGCGAACACCGGCGGCGCGAGCGCGCTCGAGATTGGCCAGTTCTTTGCGGACCCAGGCGAGGACGACGTCCTTCTTCTTGCCGCCCAGTCCCTCGAATCGGGGGTCGCCCTCGAGGTAGTCGCGCATCTGGCGGAAGTTCGAGGCGTTGATCCGGTAGATTTTCACGGCGACCTCTCGGTCGTCACCGAGGGCATGGTAGACGTTGGCTTCCTTGCCGGTCGAGATGGGGCCACCGAAGGCCTCGACGTGGCCATCCTGGACGAGTTTGTACAGCGCGGCGAAGGTGGCGTCGTCGAACACCGACTGTTCGACTTTGAACTGGTCAGCGTCCTTGATGCGTTCCTCGAACTGCTCGAACTCGCGGTCACGCTTGCGGGCGATGCGGTCGGCTTCCGTGTCGGTGACGTCGATCTCCTCCCACTCGTCACCGGGGGTGTCCGCTTCCTCGAGGTCGACCAGTTCGAACGCGGCTGTCATCTAGGGTGACGTAGGGCGCGAAACGGGTAAAGGGTAGGCATGAGCAACTGGTCGGATTCGACGGCAGGGCGATCGGGGACGAAAGTAAACAGTATCTGTAGTCATTGTACACGAAAAACTTTTAGTATTCCTGGTGGACCACCACCGTAGGGCCTGCTACCATGTCTCAAGATGTCTTCGACGAACGCGAGTACGAGCGTCGGGTCGAGCGAGCGAAAGCACGGTTGCGCGAGGAGGAACTCGACGCCATCGTCGTCACCGACCCGGCCAACATGAACTACCTCACCGGCTACGACGGCTGGTCGTTCTACGTCCACCAGGCCGTCGTCGTCACGGCCGACCGCGACGAGCCGGTCTGGGTCGGGCGCGAGATGGACGCCAACGGCGCCCGGACGACCACTACCCTCTCCGAGGAGAGTATCCGGGCGTACAGCGACGACCACGTCCACTCGCCGTACGACCTCCACCCGATGGACTACGTCGCGGGCGTCCTCGAGGACCTCGAGGTCGCAGACGGCCGAATCGGCCTCGAGATGGACGCATCCTACTTCACCGCGAAATCGTACACGCGACTCCAGGAAAACCTCCCGGCAGCCGAATTCGACGACGCGACGCTCCTAGTCGGCTGGGTACGGGTCAAGAAGTCCGAGCAGGAACTCGAGTACATGCGCGAGGCCGCTCGCATCTCGGAGAACGCGATGCAGGCGGGCCTCGACGCGATCTCGGAAGGCGTCCCCGAGTACGAAGCCGCGGCCGCAATTTACGACGCACTGATCACCGGCACCGACGCGTACGGCGGCGACTATCCGGCAATCGTCCCGCTGATGCCTTCGGGCGACCACACTGGTACCCCACACCTCACGTGGACCGACCGCCCGTTCGAGGACGGCGACCCCGTCATCATCGAGCTATCGGGATGTCGTCACCGCTATCACTCGCCGCTGGCCCGGACGACGTTCGTCGGCGATCCGCCCGCGGAACTCGAGCGAACCGCAGACATTGTGGTCGAGGGGATTGAGGCGGCCCTCGACGCCGTCGAGCCGGGGGTCACCTGCGAGGCCGTCGAGAAGGCCTGGCGCGATACGATCGCCCAGTACGGCCTCGAAAAGGAGGACCGAATCGGCTACTCGATGGGGGTCGGCTACCCGCCGGATTGGGGCGAACACACCGCGAGCATTCGCCCGGGCGACGAGACCATCCTCGAGGAGAACATGACCTTCCACATGATCCCCGGCATCTGGACGGAGGAAATTGGGATGGAGATCAGCGAGACGTTCCGCGTGACGGGGACCGGCGCGGAGACGCTGGCCGACTTCCCACGGCGACTGTTTACCACCTGATTGCACTCCGACCCGTTGCACATTCGAGCCGCGAACGTCGCTCTCGAGACGACGGTGAGGACTCGTCCCCGGACGAGGAACGACCGATAGGGATCGCGACGGAGAAGCGCCTCACGGACTCTGGCCGTGAGTCTCCCGTGGCTATCGGCTGATCAGTCTCTCGACGTTCCGGAACGGATCGACGTCACTGACGCTCGCTTCGTCTCCGTATTCGGACGTCACGTTGCTCGGCAGACGCTATCACCCCCACGACGAAGGGAAATTCGATCGGGGTCAGTGGTCAGCGCTGCTCCAGACCGATGTACGAACCGAGCTGTCTGACGACCTCGTCGACGAGTTTCTCGTCGAGCGTCCCGAGCTCACGGTCGATTCGAGTCACGTCGATCGATGCGACCGCCACGGGAGGATCGAACTATCTTTCGGGAGACCACCATCGATGATATCGTCGCCGTCAATCTGGACGCGCTCGTCGTACCACGTTTTCGTCGAGAGCGTGACGGCGATAAACTGGTCGCCGAAAAACGGCGTCTCGTCCGTGCCGATGAGCAGCCACGGTCGGCTGGCGTCCTCGCCCTTGAACGGATCCTCTGCGATGACGATCGTTCCTCGATCGTACGTCAGTCGCTCGCTCGGTCACTCGCTTCGATCCACTCGTCGCGATCCTCTTCGCCGTAGAGTTCGTCGAACCGCTGAACTGTCCGATGGAACTGATGGGCACGACGAAGCCGTTCCGTGTCGTCCGTAATGGCCCAGTACGACCCCTTGTGCCGGACGAGGTCCCGTTCCTTCAGTCGGTTGAGGGCCGCCGAGATCGAGTTTTCGTTGACGTCCGCTCGTTCAGCGATAGTCGATGCCTTCCACGCCTTGTCGCTGTTTTCGAAGAGGAACCGGAGCACTCGTTCGGCGTTACTCGGCTCCTCGAGTTCCGCGGGCGAGCGGTCCTCGAACTCGTCGATATCGATCGACATATGCGAACAAACGAGCCATATCGGTAAAAGCGTATCTGACGTATTATCAATACGGGATGTATGCTTGTATGCTTCCTACCCCACGTATTTTTCCGCTCAATGGCGAATGGCTTTCCCTAGAACGACGTGCGGAACTCGGGGCGTAGCCGTCATCGGACTCGACCGACGTTCTCGAGAAAGGTGGTGCGACCGTCCCGATTGTGGAGTTCGATGGCGGTCGGCCACCAGTGGCCGCTCGAGCGAGGGTCTGATCCGCTCGCGGCCAGAAAATCGAAGACCGACGACTGACCTCACGATCGCTCCGCGAGCGCCGCCGCAACCGCCTCGATCGGGTGGGGCGGATCCGTACACCCGTCGTAATCCGATAGCTGCGTCCGACAGGACGCGCCAGGGGCAACGACCCGATCTCCGTCACTCGCGTCGACCTGGTCGAACAGGATCTCGCCGATGGCCCGGCTGAGCGAGTAGTGTTCGGCCTCGTAGCCGAACGAACCGGCCATCCCGCAACAGCCCGAGTCCAGCGCGTCGACTGCGTAGCCGACGGTCTCGAGGACGGTCGCGGCGTGACCGTCCTTCTTCGTCGCCTTCTGGTGGCAGTGGCCGTGGTAGGTCAGGCGCTCACCGGCCCCGTCGGCCGGCAGTTCGCCGGCCAGGTCGAACCGATCGAGGTATTCGCAGACGCCGTAGGTGTTCCTCGCGAGTCGTTCCACGTCCGGACCCGACAACAGGTCCAGATAATCCGACTGGAGCATGACCACGTCGGAGGGTTCGACCAGGACGACCTCCCACCCGTCCTCGAGGAACGGCGTCAGTGCATCGACGTTGGTCCGGGCTCGTTCGCGAGACAGGTCCAGAAAGCCCTTCGAGTGGGCCGGACGTCCGGTCGAGGTCGTTCCGTCAGGAAGTCGGACGTGAACGCCGGCCGTCTCGAGGACCTGTACCGCCGCCTTGCCGGCCCGCGGGTGATTGTAGTTCGTGTAGGTATCCGGGAAGAGGAGCACTTTCCGGTCCGCCGCCTCGAGTGAAACTCGGGGGCCGCGCGCGGCGAACCAGTCCTCGAAGCTCCGGCTCGAGAACGTCGGGAGGTCGCGCTCGCGGGCGATTCCGACCGTTTTCTCGGCGAGAACGCCGGATCCGGGAAGCGAGGTCATCGCGTTCGACAGGGGGGCGAGCGCGGAGCCGACGGCATTGAGCCGGTCGACGTTCGCGAAGAGGCGGTCCCGGAGGGACGAGCCGTTTCGCTGGTGGGCGGCGTGTTCAACCTCGGCTTTGAGCTTCGCCACATCCACCTCGCTCGGACAGTCGCGTTTACAGCCCTTACAGCCGATACAGAGGTCCACGATTTCGGCCAGGAACTCCTCGTCGGTCGTGTCGGCGTCGAGTTCGCCGCTCATCGCCCCCCGGAGCGCGTTCGCCCGGCCACGGGTGCTGAGGCTCTCTTCTTCGGCCGCGCGGAACGTCGGACACATCACGCCGCCGGTCGTCTCCTGGCCGCTCCGACAGCCGGCACAGCCGTGACAGAGGTCGACCATCCCCTGGAAGCCGTTCTCGTTGTCCCAGTTCAGGCTCGGCTCGAGCCCCGGGTCGAACGCGTAGTCGGGGTCGAACCGGAGGTGTTCGGTCATGTCGTGGTCGCCACAGACGGTCCCGGGGTTGAGCAGCCAGTCGGGGTCGAACGCCGTCTTCAGGTCGCGAAAGAGGTCCCACACGTCGTCGCCGTAGAGCTTGTGGTTCCACTGCGTGCGGGCGCGGCCGTCGCCGTGTTCGCCCGACACCGAGCCGCCGTACTCGACGACGAGGTCGGTGACGTCGTCGGCGAGCGACTCGAACGCCTCGAGCCCGGACGAGCTCTTGGTGTCGACGAGCGGACGCATGTGCATACAGCCCGGCCCCGCATGAGCGTAGAAGCTGGCGAACGTGTCGTACTCCTCCAGAACGTCCTGGAAGTCCGCGACGTAGGCCGCCAGGTTCTCGGTCGGGACGGCCGTGTCCTCGATGAACGAGATGTGCTTCGCGTCGGACGTTCGCGAGAGGAGGATCGGGGCCGCGCTCTTGCGGAGCTTCCAGAGTTCGGCGATCCCTTCCGGGTCGTGAGCTTCGATGGCGTCGAAGGCCCGGACGGGGTCGTGCTCCGGGTTGGCCGTGGTGTCCCCGTCTTCCGAATCCGCTTCGTCGGCCCCCAGATCCGGAACGTCCGCGTCCGGCAGCCGGTCGGCCAGCAACTCCGCGACTTGTTCGCGGCCGTCGTCGTCGGTCTCGGCGTAGAACTCGACGAGCAAGGCGGTCTCGGTGCCCGCGGGGAGTCGTTCGGCGACGGCCGCGAACTCCTCGGTTCGCTCGGCGAGGTCGATCAGCACGTCGTCGATCGCCTCGATCGCCGCCGGATCGTGGTTGCGGACGATCGTATCGACGTCGGCCATCGCCTCGAGCAGGTCGTGGTAGGTCAACAGCGCCACGGACGTGGTCTCGGGCACGGGCTCGAGCGAGACCGTCGCTTCCGTCACGACGCCGAGGGTCCCTTCGCTGCCGGCGAGCACCCGGGCGAGGTTGACCGTCGCGTCGGGGTCGGGTTCGCCGTCGATCACGAGCGGGCCGTCGCCACGCTCGTCGAACGCGCCCGGTTTCCCGTAGGCCTCCGCGACCAGGCGGTCCAGGTTGTACCCCGAGACGTTGCGCTTCAGTTGCGGGAAGGCCTCGCCGATCGCGCCTGCTTCCTCGTCGATCACGCGGCGCAACGCCTCGTAGATGCGCTCGAGCAGGTCGCCGTCCGGATCGGCCGCGTTTCGGATTTCGGCGACCGTCACCTCACCGAAGCGCTCGACGGAGCCGTCGGCGAGGACGACCTCGCACGACTCGACGTAGGCGTCGGTCTTGCCGTACTGCAGCGAGTGGGCGCCCGTCGAGTTGTTCCCGATGGCGCCGCCGACCGTGCTGCGGTTGCCGGCGGCGGGGTCGGGCGCGAACTTCAGGTCGTAGGGCTCGAGGGCCGCGTTCAGGTCGGCGAGAACGGCCCCCGCCTGGACGGTCGCCCGTCGTTCGTCGGGGTCGATCGTGCCGACTGCGTCCATGTGCGCCGTGAAGTCGAGGACGACGGCCTCGTTGACCGCCTGGCCGGCGAGGCTCGTGCCGGCGCCGCGCGGCAAGACGGGGATGCCGTTGTCGGCGCAGTAGCCGACGACGCTCGAAACGTCCGCCGTCGACCGCGGCAGAACCACGCCAACGGGCGTCCGTTCGTACGCGCTCGCGTCGGTCGCGTACAGTTGGCGGGTGTACTCGTCGAATCGCACCTCGCCGTCGATTCGGGCGTCCAGATCTGAGACCAGAGCCGGTCGATCGATGGTCCCGCCGACGTAGTCGTAATTCGCCCGGGAATCCACCGCGGGGTCGGCTCCCCGGTCCGCGGACGAATCGGATCGGTCCGAATCTGGCGCACCCATAGAGTCCGGTGCCCCCGTCCGGTCGGCCCGATCGGTCGTGGACGCCGAGTCGTCGGTAGCCATCGTCGGTCACCTCGACGTCGGCTCGAGGACGGCGTTCTCGAGGGCATCGCCCGACTCCAGCGCGCGGACGTTGTGTGCGACGATGTCGGCCAGCCGGTCCCAATGTTTCGGCGTGTGGCCGCCCGTATGGGGCGTGATGAGGCAGTTCTCGAGGTCCCACAGCGGGTGATCGCCGGGCAGTGGCTCGGGGTCGGTGACGTCGAGAGCGGCCCCCCGGATGCCGTTGAACTGCAGTGCCGAAACGAGCGCCTCGGTGTCGATGAGCCCCCCTCGAGCGGCGTTGACGACGACGGCGTTCGGGGGGAGCGTCGCCAGTTCCGCCTCGCCGACGAGGCCGCGGGTCGTGTCGTTGAGCGGGCACGCCAGGACGACGTAGTCGCTGCGCGAGAACGCCTCGTGCACGTCGTCCGCCTCGAATCCGAGGACCTCGTCGGTCGGGCCACCTTTCGACGGCGTGTACCGGATGCCGATCGTCTCGACGTCGAAGCCCTCGAGCCTTGTGACGATCTGCTGGCCGATCGACCCGAGGCCGACGACCGTCACGGTGCTGTCGGTGAACTCGTGGGACTGGAAGTGGCGCCACTCGCCATTTTGCTTGCGGCGCCACCCTTCGTGGAGGTTTCGAGCGAAGACGAGCATGTTGGCGATGGACTGCTCGGCGATTCCGGGTGCGTGGATGCCGCCAGCGTTGGTCACGGCGACGCCGCGGTCGGCCAGCGCGTCCATCGGGACGTGGTCGGTCCCGGCGAACGTACACGCGAACAACTCGAGGCGCTCGGCGTGCTCGAGCATGGCCTCCTCGATCGTGATTCCGGTCACCACTCGCGCCTGCGAAACGAGTTCGCGCTCGGCCGCCGGCGTACGAGCGAGTTCGACGGTGCGTTCGGGGAGGCGCTCGCGAAGCGTTTCGGCGTACGATTCCATCGACAGGCCTTCCGTTCCCTCCCGGAGAACGACGACGTCTGGATTCGTGCTCATGTGGATCATCTCCGTCACAGCGACGGCCCACCGTCCCTGAAACGTTCGTACGCTACGATTGTCACACGTTTCCTTATCCTTTTTGTGTACCCGACGTTAACACTGATTGTGTATAATTAAGTGCGTGGGCCGCGTCAGCGTCTCGCATGACCGAGTCAATACGGGACCGACTCGTCCCCCTCCGTTGCCGTTTTCACCGCCACCCAGAACCGGCCTGGTGTGAGTTTCAGACGACCGCTCGGCTCGTCGACGAACTCGAATCCCTCGACGTCGACGAACTCGCCGTCGGAGCGGACGCGTACGACCCCGCCGACCGAATGGCCGTTCCCGACGACGAGGAACTGGAGCCCTGGCTCGAAGGGGCGCGTGAAGCCGGTGTTCGCGAGGACCTCCTCGAGCGAATGACGGGGGGCACTACCGGTGCCGTCGCGGTCCTCAATCGAGGCGACGGGCCGGCCATCGGGCTTCGAGTCGACATCGACGGCCTGTTCATCGAGGAATCGACCGACGCGGATCACGAACCGGCCGCCGAGGGCTTTCGGTCGGCAGTCGACGGCACGATGCACGCCTGCGGCCACGACGCCCACATGACCTGGGGGCTGGCCACGCTCGAGGCGATCGTAGAAAGCGACTTCGCCGGGCGACTGGTCGTCTTCTTCCAGCCAGCCGAGGAGACCGGCGGCGGCGGGTGTCCGATGGCGAAGAGCAAGTTCGCGGCGGATCTCGACTACCTGCTCGCGATTCACGTCGGCCTCGACCACCCGACGGGAGAGGTCGTCGCGGGCATCGAGAAACCCCTGGCGATGTGCCACGTCGACGCGACGATCGAGGGGACCTCCGCACACGCGGGAAAGGCACCCAACGAGGGGGACAACGCCTTACACGCCATGGCCACGGCGATCGAGAACGCCTACGGGATCCCCCGCCACAGCGACGGGATGACCCGCGTGAACGTCGGTCGTGCGGAGGCGGGAACCGCGAGCAACGTCATCGCCGAACGGGCCCACATAGTCGCTGAAGCCCGCGGCGAGACCACGGCGCTGATGGAGTACGTGAAGGAGCGACTCGAGCGAACGATAAAGTCGGCGGCGACGCTTCACGGCTGTCGAGCGGACGTCGACATCGTCAGCGAGTCGCCGCGGGCCGACAGCGACCCCGAACTACAGGCGCTCGTGAGCGAGGTCGCAGCCGACGTGGCGGGCGTCGAGCACGTGCTCCCCTCGGCTGACTTCGGCGCGAGCGAGGACGCGACCTTCCTGATGGAGCGCGTCCAGGAGGAAGGGGGACTCGCGTCGTACCTCATCGTCGGCACCGATCATCCGACAAGTCACCACACGCCCACGTTCGACGTGGACGAGCGGAGTCTCGTCCACGGCGTGGACGTGCTCGTCGAGACGATTCGTGAGCTCGAGCGACGGCACCCGGTGTCTCGTCGCGACGACGAGAGCGAGGCATGAGCGAGAGCCGCGTTACCCTCGAGGACGTCGAAGCGGCCCGGGAGCGCATCGACGACGTCGTCCACCGCACGCCTCTCGACACGTCGCGAACCTTCGCCGAGATGAGTGGCGCGGCGTCGGTCGGACTCAAACTCGAGAACGCACAGCGAACGGGCTCGTTCAAGATTCGCGGCGCGTACAACGAGATGGCCCAGCTCTCCGACGCGGAGCGAGAAGCGGGGGTCGTCTCCTCGAGCGCGGGAAATCACGCCCAGGGCGTGGCGCTGGCCGGCCAGTTGCTCGGCATCGAGACGACCATCGTCGTCCCCGAGGTGACCCCTGCGGCGAAGATCGAGGCCACCCGCGGCTACGGCGCCGAGGTGGTCGTCGAGGGCGACATCTACGAGCGATCGTACGAGTACGCCCTCGAACGGGTCGACGAGACCGGCGAGACGTTCGTCCACCCCTTCAACGACGAGGAGATCGTCGCCGGGCAGGGAACGATCGGCCTCGAGTTGCTCGAGCAGTATTCCGACCTCGACACCGTCCTCGTCGCCATCGGCGGCGGCGGGCTGATTTCGGGCATCGGGACGGTGCTGAAGGCCCACGATCCCGAGATCCGCGTGATCGGGGTCCAGCCAGAGGGGGCCGCTCACGCGAAACCCTCGCTCGAGACGGGCGAGATTCGGGAACTCGAGACCGTCGACACCGTCGCGGAGGGAATCGCCGATACCCGGATGCTGGAGACCACTTTCGCCATCGCCCGGGAGGTCGTCGACGACGTGGTCAGCGTCACCGACCGGGAGATTGCCGCCGCGGTGACGTTGCTGGCCGAACGCGCGAGGACGGTGGTCGAAGGTGCAGGTGCGACACCACTGGCGGCCGCCATTTCCGAGGAAACGGCGGTGGACCTCGAGGGAGCACACGTCGGCGTGATCGTCTCCGGGGGCAACGTCGGCCTCACCGAACACGCCGAACTGACGCGGACCGGCCTCCACGAACTCGGGCGCTACGTTGAGGCACGACTGGCCATCGACGGGTGGCCCTTGGTCGTCGGAGACGTCGCGGAGACCGTCGAGTCCGAGGGCGCCGAACTGGACGTCCTCGAGCGCGCGCGACGCGGTCCCGTCGACGAGCCGAATCGGGTTCCGGTGACCGTTGGCCTCGAGGGAAGCGGGCGGGAGCACCTCGAAGGGGTGCTCGAGAAGCTAGATTCGCTCGAGGGAGTGTCCGTCGTCGAGCGTTCCTTCGAATAGCCCCCTCGAGCGTTCCTTCGAATAGCCCCCTCGAGTTGTTCCTTCGAATAGCTCTCTCGAGCCCACTCTTGGCGCGCTGAACCGCGACTTCGTCGCGGTTCGAATGGCGCGAGTGAGCGAATCGGCTGGGGAGGGTGTGGAAATCCTAGTGGCCACGATCGAGGAGTGGTGACGGCACGGTACGGCCGTCGTGACGGAGCAGTGCGTCTTCCTGGCAGCTAAGGATTCCACGTCCTCCCCAGCCGATTCGTTCGCTCCGTACAGTCGCTCACTCATCCCTCGCGCAGTTTCGGGACGCACTATCGCACGTGAACGGTCCGACCAGTACGTGCAGCGGCCCGAATACCGGTCTCGAGTCGCAGCGTCAGAACTAGAATCAGAAACGGATTACGCCACTTTCGCGTTCGGTCCGACCGCCTCGATCGCCTCGAGGAAAATACCGATACCCAGTTCGATCTCGCGCTCGCTCGAGTCGAGCGGCGGGAGCAGCCGGATCGTCTTCTTGCCACAGCCGAGGGTCAGGAGGCCGCGCTCGAGGGCAGCCTCGACCACGGCGGTCCGGCGCTCGGGGGTATCGAACTCGACGGCCAGCATCAGTCCCTTGCCGCGGACGTCCTCGACGTACGCCGGAGCGTCGTCGCGCAGGAGTTCTTTCGCCTGCTCGCCGCGCTCGCGGGCGTTCGCGAGCAGGTCGTGCTCCTGGATGGCCTCGAGCGTGAACGCGCCCATCATCGAGCCGAGCAGGTCGCCGCCGCCGAAGGTCGAGCCGAGCCGGTTCTTCTCGTCGGGGAAGACCTCCGAACGCGAGACCGTCGCGCCCACGCGAAGTCCCTTCGCGCTCGCGATGACGTCGGGTTCGATCGGGTAGTGATCCGAGGCCCAGATCTCGCCGGTGCGACCGACACCGGCCTGGATCTCGTCGACGACCAGGGGGATGTCGTACTCGTCGGTGACGTCCGCGACCTCCTGCATGAACGCCTCGCTGGGGAAGCGATAGCCGCCGACGCCCTGGATGGGCTCGAGGGCGAGGAAGGCAATCTCGGAGGGGTCGATGTGGCCGCCTTCGGGCGCGAGCATACTGCGGAGCTGCGAGTCGCCGCCGGCGAAGAAGCCGCAGTCGCAACTGTCGGCGTCACAGCCGCGGTCGGCACAGAACGGCACCGTCTCGATCCCGCTGATCTGGGGGTAGTGACGCGTGTACACCTCTTTGGACTTCGTGATCGAGAGGGTCCCCAGGGTGCGACCGTGAAAGCTGCCGGCGAAGGCGATGCCGTACTTCGCCGGGGCGCGGTGATCGTTCGTGATCTTCATCGCGTTCTCCATCGCCTCCGCGCCGGAGTTCGAGAGGAACACCGTGTCCATCCCGTACTGGCTCGAGATGTCGACCAACTTCTCCATGAGGTGACTCGAGCCCGGCACTGCCGACTCCTCGGGGGTCGGTCCGGCGCCGAAGTAGAGGTCCTGGCCGGCGATTTTCATCGGCTCGACGAGGTCGAACGCCTCGAGTGGCTCGAGGATCTTCTCGTTGTTGTATCCGAGGGGCGCAGCGCCGATGTGGCAGGTGAAATCGAGCAGAACGTTCCCGTCGACGTCCGTGACGAACGGGCCGTCGGCCTCGCGCGTGATGTCCCAGACGAACTCGTGGGAGTACTCGCTGGGCGCGGAGTGCGCCTGATGGAAGTCGACCCACCGCTGGGCGTTCGGACCCGGAAGCACGTCCGCATCGGGTTCCGCGGTGTCCCTATCCATACACAGATTATGTGTACCTCGTACATTAAAACTTGTTATAGGATAGCAGGGAACGGATCGATTGTGGCCGTCGATCTACCGTGTGGGAGAACATCGACACAGGAGCTAAACGAGATGGCAATCAGCAGGGTGGGAGGAGGGTGGCGCCTCAGTCGTCGTCGGATTCGACGGGCCCGCCGGGACCAGTCGGCGGTGAATCGGTTTCCGATGGCTTACTCGAGCCGATGAGGACGGTCTCGTCCTGCAGTAACACGCGACCGTAGTTCGAGCCAAAGTCCTTGATCAGTGCGAGCATCGCGAGGAAGCAGACGAACGCGAAGGGAGTACCGGTGATGATCGCCGCCTGCTGGAGCGTGTTCGCGCTGCCGCTGCCGCCAAGGATCATCAGGATTGCGGCGGTCATTCCGAGGACGACGCCCCAGAAGACCCGGTTGATGGTCGACGGCTTGGCCTTCCCGCCGGTCGTCATCATGGAGACGGCCAGCGTCGAGGAGTCTGCAGACGTGACGAAGAACGTCGTCACGAGTATCAAGAACATGTAGATCAGGACCCCGCCCACCGGGACCGCGTACGTGCCGAGTCCGACGGCGCTCAAGTCGATCGTGAACTGCAACGCTTCGAAGAGAATGAAGCCGGAAACCTCCGGACCTGGAGCCTCGGGGGCTAACACCTCGCTGAAGTCGGCGACGCCGTTGTGCTGTGCCCACACCGCAGTGCCGCCGACGAACGTGAACCACGGGATAGTCGCCGCTGACGTCGCGACGATGCCGGTGAAGGCGACCTCGCGGACGGTCCGTCCCTTGGAGATGCGGGCGATGAACAGTCCCGCGAACGGGGACCACGACAGCGCCCACGCCCAGTAGAAGACGGTCCAGGTGTTCATCCACTCGGTGGCTGCCGGATCACCGTTGCCCATCGGACCAGCGCCGGTGAAGAGACTCATCGAGACGAAGTCGGTAATCATGCCGCCGAGGGCCTGGGAGCCGAGCAATACCAGGAACAGCGTCGGCCCGACGATGAACGTCGCGAGCATGAGCACGACGAACAGGACCATGTTGAAGTTCGAGAGGCGTCGGATCCCCTTGTCGACACCGAGAACCATCGAGACCGTAAACAGCAGCGTCATCACCGTCACGACGGCGAGGATCCCGATGTTCCCCATACTGATCCCCCACTGGTAGTCGAGGCCAGTGACGAACTGGCTACCGATGAATCCCAGCGAGGTCGCCACGCCGCCGATCGTCGCGAAGACGGCGAGGATGTCGATGACCTTGGCCGTCGGTCCGTCGAGATTCTCCTTCCCGAGAATCGGTGTCAGCGCCGAGGATACGCGAAGCGGAACCGCGTCGTAGTTGTACGCGAAGTACCCGATCGCGATCCCCATGATCGTAAACACGGCCAGCTGGGGCAACGCCCAGTGGAACAGCGTCTGCTGGATCGCAATGGGGATCGCTTCGGCCGTCCCACCCTCGACGTTGAACAGCGGCGAGGGACTATCGTAGTAGAACAGTCCCTCGGTCGGCCCCCAGAACACGACACCCGCAGCGAAGCCGGCCGAGTACAACATCGCGAAGAACGACAGGAAGCTGTACTCGGGGTCCTCGTCACCGAGTTTGATCCTCCCCCACGGTCCGACGATCAGGAACAGGAGGAAGACCACGATCAGGAACACGATCACCAGCAGTGCCCAGTTGAACGCGCCGAGCATCGAATCGTTTAGCGACCCGATCCCTTCCTCGACGGTTGTGGGGCTGATGAAGAACGCCGCGATTACGCCGACGGTTAGCAACGCCCCGAACGCGAAGACGATGGGGTCGATCTCCTCCCGGAACTGAGCGATTGCCCCCTTCTCGGCGTCACTCATCCCGACTCACCCCCCGAACCGAGCGACAGCTCACTGATTGACTGAGCCTCCACCCACATTTTGCCATGCTTCGTGTTGGCATACCGCTACCATTTACGTCGTAAACAATAAGTGTTTCTCACTCTCGTAAACTATCTACAGATTGCGTTTATTTGACGGTCGCTCGAGCGGCCATCGACTCGAGAATATTTTTGCCACGGATCTCCCAGAAATGCTATTCAGATCAGGAATTGCCTATTCGCAGATAGCAGCGCTGTGGGAAACAATGAACCGAATACCCGACTGTTCGTCGGTCGGGTGTAGGTAGAGTGGGATCCGGACTAGCCAGCGGCCGCTGTCGACCGTCAGTTCGCCAATTTGTCAGTTCGCCAATTTGTCAACTCGCCAGTTCGTCAGTTCGTCAGTTCCTCGAGCGTCCGCTCTCGAGCCTCGGCGCTCTCGGCCACCCGCTCGGCGAACTCGTCGACGCGATCCTTGATCTCCTCGCGGGCCGTCTCGGGCGAGAATCCCTCGGACATCGTCAACAGTCGGACGAACGCGCGCAGTTCCTCGTCAGTGAGCTGAGCGAACTCCTCGTTCTCGAGTTTCTCGATCACCGCGTCGACGTCGATCTGCCCGACCGGCTCGACGTTGAACTCGACGTTGACCATCCGGTAGTTCGACCCGGCCAGTCGCTGTTCGGCCTTGCCGACGCCCTCCGAGAGCATGTCCTTGAACGGCGTGTGATAGCCCATCGTCCCGAGGTGGAGAAACGCGAGCACGTCGGTGATTCCCTGGGTGTAGGCGTCGCGGTCCTCGGCGTCGGGATCGAACACCGTCTCGCGGTCACGTTCTTCCATGTAGGCAAAGAGTATGCTGAAGTCGAGAATCGCGTTTCGCACTCGGCGCCGGATCCGATTGCGCTTTTGCTTCTTCGAGTGATCGGTGTAGTCGGTTTTCCGGCCGAGCAGGAAGTCGCGATCGGAGGGGGTGAGAATGCCCCGCGGCCGATCCGAGTCCGCTGCCGTCTGGAGGGACGCCGGCACGTCGTCCTGGCTCATAACCAATACACAGGGAGCCCGGGGATTAATCCTTCTGATCGAACGAACATGACGAGACGAGAAGACGTCCAGATGAGCGCGGTTCTGGCCGTATCTGGCCGCACCAGGCCCTACCTGGCCGAATATGGCCGTGTCTCGCCCTACTACCGCTGACGCGAACACGCTCGAATCGCGTCCGACAGGATCGCCACGCCGATCTCGAGGCTCTCGTCGTCGACGTCGAACGTCGGCGTGTGGTGGTTCGTCGGGTGGTCCGTGCCGACGAGGACGTACGACGCCAGACCGCCGCCGGCCTGGACGCGCTCCATCAGGTAGGTAACGTCTTCGCTAACGCCGAAGTCGGTCGTCTCGGTCACCTGGTGGACCCCCTGGACGTTCCGCGCGACCGAGCCGACGAGTTCGCGCAGTGCGGGGTCGCTGTCCGCCCGGGGCGACTCGCTGATGACTCGCGGGGTTACGTCGCAGTCGTGCATCTCTGCAGCTGCATAGCAGACGCGCTCGAGTTCCGTTCGCATGTACTCCATCAGTCCCGTGGTCTCGCCGCGGACCTCCGCCTCGATCGTGATCTCCTCGGCGATGACGTTGCTCGCGGTACCACCTTCGATGCGGCCGACGTTCACGCGAGTCATGCCGTCGCTGTGGCGGGGGATCCCGTAGGCGTTCTGAATCGCCGTCGCCGCCGCCTGCATCGCGTTGCCGCCCTCGTTCGGCGCCTTCCCGGCGTGGGCGCTCGCCCCCTCGAACGTGGCCGTCAGGTGTGCCATGGCCAGGGGTTTCTCGATGCCCGCGACGATCTCCCCCGTCGGGTGATCGAGACCGATGTGGAGCGCGAACAGGTACTCGAGGTCGTCGGCGTACCCGCCCTCAGCCATCGCCTTCCCGCCGCCCGAAATCTCCTCGGCCGGCTGGAAGAACACCTTCAGCGTCCCCGAGAAGTCGCTGTTCCGTACCGCGTCGATCGTCTCCAGGGCGATCGCGATGTGGGCGTCGTGGCCGCAGGCGTGCATGTAGCCCTCGTGTTCCGACCGGAACCCCTCGGCAGTCGGCCGGTGGTCGTCGTCGCTCGACTCCGCCATCGAGATGCCGTCGAGGTCGACCCGTAGCCCGACCGTCGGCCCTGGCCCCTGCTCGAGCACCGCGACGACCCCCGTGTACCCGCCCTCCATCCGGTCGAGGAGGTCCGGTCGAACGCCAGCCCCACGGGCCCGCTCGAGCCAGGGCTCGAGGTCGGCCGCCGACGGGACGGCCATCCGTTTGTCGGGTGCGAGCGCCTCTCGTCCGATCGCGATGTCGTCGAGGTCGAAGGACTCGAGTTCCTCGACGACGCGGGCGGTCGTCCGGAACTCGCGCCAGCCGGGTTCGGGATGGCGGTGAAACGCCCGACGGAGGTCGGCCACGCTCGTGTGTGCGTCGTAGGGCATACCTGATTCTGATAGGACTGGCGGATATTTAACTATGGGTAGCGTGTGACACTTCGTTTCTGCGTCGAGGCGACGGTGAACCGACCAACCGGGCCGCACCTCCGCGAAGACGTGAACCGCTCCCGACTGTCGTAGCTCCGTGAGGACGCAAACTGATCCGACTGACCGACTGCCCAACTACCCCAGGAACGCGATCGCGTCCATCTCGATTCGAACGTCGTCGGGTAATCTCGAGACCTCGACGCAAACGCGTGCTGGCGGTTCTTCGCCGAACCGTGCGCCGTAGGCCTCGTTGACCCGGTCGTAGTCCTCGAGGTCGGTCAGGTAAACCGTCACCTTGACGACGTCGGCGAGACCGTCGCCGCCGGCTGCCTCGACCACGGCAGCGACGTTCTCGAGGACGCGCTCGGTCTGCGCTTCGACGTCGCCGTCCACGACCTCGCCGGTATCCGGATCGACCGGCCGTAGCCGGAGATGTAGCACGTGTCGCCGGCCAGGACGCCCTGCGAGTAGGGGTTGTCGTTGCTCGGCGCGTCGTCGGTCTCGAGTGGGGTGGTGTCGGACATCGTTTCGTTCGAGCGACGGCTCAGGCCGTCCGTTTCGCCCCCTCAGTCACGTGTTCGATCGCCTCCACGACGACGTCGAGGGCCGTCTCGGCCAGGTCGCGGGTGAGGACGAGCGGCGGGAGCAGCCGAAGGACGTTCCCCTGGCGACCGGCCGTCCAGACGAGGACCCCGCGTTCGAAACAGTAGGTCTGGATCGCGTCGACGAGGTCGCCGTCCGGGGTCCCGTCCACGTCGACGAATTCGGCGCCGATGAACAGTCCCTTCCCGCGGACGTCGGCCAGTCGTTCCGTTTCCTCGGCCGCCTCCAGGAGTCGGCCCTGGATGTACTCGCCGAGGTCTCGAGCGTGGGCCAGGAGATCGTGTTCCTGGATGTACTCGATGGCGCGGGTCCCGGCGCTCATTCCCACGACGTGGCCGCGGTAGGTGCCGGCGTGGTCGCCCGATCCCCAGGTGTCGAGGTCCTCGTGGTAGATAGTCGCCGACAGCGGAAATCCCGCCCCGCCGAGGGCCTTCGCGGAGGTCATCGCGTCCGGGGTGACGCCCTCCCAGTCGCAGGCCCACCACTGACCAGTACGGCCAAGCCCGCTCTGGATCTCGTCGAAGACGAGAACGACGTCGTTGTCGTCGGCAATATCGCGTACCCCCTGCAGGAACCCAGCCGGCGGCGTGACGATGCCGCCCTCGCCCTGGATCGGTTCGACGATGATCCCGGCCGGATTGGCCAGTCCCCCGTAGGGATCCTCGACAATCGCCTGGACCTCCTCGAGCGCGTGATCGACCGCCTCGTCGGGCGTCTTGTCCTGGCGAAACGGGTGGGGGTACGGCGCGTGAACGACGTCTGCGAGCAGGGGCGTGTAGTGGCCCTTGAACTTCTTGTTCGAGGTGACGCTCATCGCCCCCGTCGTCGCGCCGTGGTACGCCCCACGGAAGGCGATGAGGCCGTCGCCGCCGGTGTTGTACTTCGAGAGTTTGATCGACGCCTCGATGGCGTCGCTCCCCGTCGGACCGCCGAAGACGACCTTGTTCTGGCCCTGCAGCCCGTCCGGGGCGATTTCGTCGAGCTTTTCGATCAACTCGAGTCGGGCCTCGGTCGGGAAGTCGACCGTGTGGACGAACTTGTCGGCCTGCTCGTGCACGGCCTCAAGTACGTAGGGATTGGCGTGGCCGACGTTGAGCACGCCGATCCCGGCGAAGAGATCGATGTACGTGTTGCCGTCGGCGTCGCGGACCGTCGCCCCCTTGCCCTCCTCGAACGCGATCGGAATGTCGTTCGGGTACGCGACCGCACTGCTGTCGATTTCTCGCTGTTTCTCGAGCAGCGACCGGGTTTTCGGCCCGGGAACGGAATCAACGTCCGGTGCGTCGTCGAAGTGAAGGTCGGCGATCGGCGGTCCTGCCGTCATACGTGACTCGTTGTGAAACAGCTACTAATAATTTGTCCACAATATCTATTCAAGTCGTACACAATTACTGAATAGGTTACGAGCGCTACGTTCGTCGCGCCGTCGCCCGTGTCCGCCAGCGTGTCGACGATGGCTTCGGCGTCGAGCGCTCGAGTTCGGTATCACTCTCCACCCGGCTGACAGCGGTACACTCCCACCGAGCCGGTCGAAACGGCTAACCGGTGGATGGTCGCGCTGAAACGGCCGACCCTCGACAACCGTAGCCGTCTCGAGACCGGACGATACTTGACGAATCGTCTGTTATTTCGGGTATGCAACTTCGCCGTCCTCGTCGGCCGCCCCAGTTTCGGGTAGCCGACTCCGCCCAGCAACTCGTCGGCGGGTTCCTGCTGGCGGGGCCGTTCGTCGTCACCGAGGAGGTGTGGGTCCTCGCGTCGAATATGCACCTCGGGCAAGCGCTCGCGACGGTCGGTCTCGTCTTCGCGATCGGGTACGCGGCGCTGTACGCTGCAGATTCGAGTCGCGATCCCGACCTGGAGAAGGAAGTCGGCGGCATCCCGCTGCGATTCATCTCCCTCATGCTCGTCTCGTTCGGGTCGGTCACCATCCTGGCGTTGCTCTTCGACGCTCCCGATACGTTTATCGAGGACGCCGAAACCACGACCCAGGTTGCAGCAATTACGGCGAAGGCGATCAGCGTCGGCTCGATCTTCAGCGTCGTCGGAGCGGCGACGGCCGACAGCGTCTTTGCGAAGTGACTGGGTCCGTGATCCACAAACCTACGTTTTAATCGGATCGGGACGAACGCTCGAGTAATGTCCACACCGACGACGGAGAATCCCTACCTTCGGGATCCGCCGGTCGAGTTCGATCCGGTCCGGGACCTCGAGTTCGAGGCGGCCGAAGAACAGGTCGAGCGCCTACGCGAGGCCATCCGCGAACACGACCGTCGGTACTACGCCGAGAACGACCCAATCATCGCCGACCGGACCTACGACGCGCTGTTCGCTCGTTTGCAGGAACTCGAGGACGAATTTGACCTCGCTCATCCCGACAGCCCAACCCGAGCGGTGGGGGACGAACCGCTCGACGCGTTCGAGACGGTCGAACACGTCGCACCGATGCTCTCGATCGACGCCAGCGGCGAGGCCGACGACGTCCGGGAGTTCGACGAGCGCGTGCGCCGGGAGCTTCGTGACGCGGGCTACGACGGCGACAGTGACAGTGGAGACGGCGAGGGTGAGGTCGCCTACGTCTGTGAACCCAAGTTCGACGGCGTCTCCATGGAATTCGTCTACGAGGACGGCTCGCTCGAGCGGGCGGTCACCCGCGGCGACGGCCGCGAGGGAGACGACGTGACGCGAAACGCCCGAACAATCGGCTCCGTCCCCCAGCGACTCCACGACGATCCGCCGGAATCCTTCGCCGTCCGCGGGGAAGTGTACATGCCCAAAGACGCCTTCCAGGCGCACAACCGCGAGCGCATCGAGCGTGGCGAAAATCCCTTTGCCAATCCCCGGAACGCGACTGCGGGGACGATTCGCCAGCTCGATCCCGCCGTCGTCGCCGAGCGCCCCCTCGAGGTGTTCTACTTCGACGTGCTCGCAGCGAGTGACCTCGCGGAGAGCCACCGCGAGGAACTCGAGGATTTTCCCCGATACGGCCTCCGGACTAACGACCGCGTCGAAATCGTGTCAGATATCGAAGCGGCCATCGACTACCGCGACCGCCTGCTCGAGGCCCGCGACGACCTTCCCTACGAGATCGACGGCGTCGTGATCAAGGTCGACGACCGCGAGGCCCGCGAGGAACTCGGCCAGACGGCCCGCCACGACCGGTGGGCCTACGCCTACAAGTTCCCCGCCCGCGCGGAGGTGACGCCCATCGTCGACGTCGCCGTCCAGGTCGGGCGCACGGGCCGGGTCACGCCGGTTGCACTGCTCGAGCCAGTCGACGTCGGCGGCGTCACGGTCTCGCGGGCGAGCCTGCACAACCCCGAGGAGATCGCCGCGAAGAACGTCAACGTCGGCGACACCGTCCGGGTCCAGCGCGCCGGCGACGTCATCCCCTACGTCGAGGAGGTCGTCGAGAAGGGGAGCGACGGGCACTACGAACTGCCCGACACGTGTCCCGTCTGCGGGAGCGCGATCGAACGCGACGGCCCGCTGGCGTTCTGTACGGGCGGCCTGGCCTGCGACGCCCAGCGTCGGCGCTCGATCGAGTACTACGCGAGCGACGACGGCCTGGACCTCGAGGGCCTCGGCGAGAAGACGGTCCGACAGCTGGTCGATGCGGGATTGCTCGAGAGCGTTGCGGACCTCTACAAGCTACCGCAAAAGCGAGACGCACTCCACGACCTCGAGGGCTGGGGTGAGACGAGCGTCGAGAACCTGGTGGCCGAAATCGAGGCGAGCCGTGAGCCTCCGCTGGCGGAGTTCCTCTCGGCACTCGGCATCCCCCACGTGGGGCCGACGACCGCCCGCGAGCTGGCCCGCGAGTTCGGCTCCTTCGAGGCCTTCCGAGAGATGGCCGAGGACGACCCCGCGAAACTCGAGGGCGTCGACGACGTGGGCGAAACCGTCGCCGAGACGATCCACGAGTTCTTCGCGAGCGAGGCGAACGCAGCCGTCGTCGATGCCGTGCTCGAGCACGTCTCCCCGCAAGAAGGCGATCTCGAAGACGGTGGTGACGAACTCGCAGGCCTGACGTTCGTCTTCACGGGGAGTCTCGAGGGGATGACCCGCGGGGACGCCCAGAAACTCGTCGAAGCCCACGGCGCGAACGCGACGGGGAGCGTCTCCGGCAACACCGATTACCTCGTCATCGGCGAGAATCCGGGGGCGACGAAGCTCGAAGACGCCGAGGAGGAGGACGTAGAGGTACTCGAGGAGGACGCGTTTCGGGCAGTGCTCGAGGAGCGGGGTATCAAAGTCTGATTCGGTCGGAGGCTCGCGGCGAAGATTCGAGAGGGGAGAAAGGCAAAGACGGTAGACGAATGCCGAGTGACGCGCTACAGGTCGATCCGCTCGAATCGGGCGTACCCAATCGCGAGCGGGACCGCGATCCAGAGTGCGAGGATCACGAACGCGAACCAGTGCTGGAGGTAGAACGGCTGGGAGACGGATGCAACTGCCTCCGGGTTCTGAGGGAAGGCTTGATTCAAACCGACGAACGACGTGTTCGGAATATCGTGCTGGATCGAGAGGAGCGCCATCAGCGAGTCCAGGAAGACGACGAACAGGTCGAAGCGCTGGATGAACAGCAGGAGATCGCCCGAGAACAACTCGAGTCGGCCGTTGACGTACCCGAACAGGCCCTGCCAGAAGTACAGCAGGAAGAAGGCGCCGACGCCGCCGATGGTGGCGCGGGTCTCGGTGCTGGTAAACGCCGACACGCTGAGGCCGATAGCGACGAAGACGACGCCGAAGCAGATCGTCACGAACACGAGGGCGACGTACTCGAAGAACGGCAACTCGCCGGTCTGGGCGAACATGATGATCGCCGCGGGAACGAACCCGGCGAGGATTGCGGCGGTCAGCAGCCCAGCACGGCCGATGAACTTGCCGATGACGACTTCCTGGCGGGTGTGGGGCAGCGAGAGGAGGATGCGGATGCTCCCGAGTTCTCGTTCGCGGACGATAGATTTGATACTCACAACGAGCCCGGTCAGTGGTACGAGGAAGACGATGGCGAGAATCACGGAGAGACCGAGCAACCCAAACAGCGCGATACCCGAGTCACCCGACTGTCCCTCGAACCCACGAGTGGCGACGTAGGTGAACCCGCCCATCGAGAGCAAGAACAGCGCCATCAGCGCCCAGAGTAACCGCGAACGGATCCCGTCCCGGAAGTCCTTCCGGACGATGGCGGTGACGCTCATGCCGTCACCTCCGTATACCGCTGGAAGACGTCCTCGAGCGACGCCTCCGCCGTCGAAAAGTCCTCGACGACGATACCGGCGTCCTCGAGCGCGCCGAGCACCGCCGTCTTCGAGCCCGTCGTCTCGACGGCGACGACCGCCCCGGCCGAACCGGATTCGAGAACCTCGGCGCGTTCGACCCCCTCGAGCGCGCGGACGGCCTCGAGCGCGGGTTCGGTCATCCGGTCCGTCTCGATGCGCAACTGGCTGGCCGTCGAGACGGAATCTCGCAGTCCCTCGACGCTGTCGACGGCGACCATCTCGCCGTTCCGGATAATCCCGACGCGGTCACAGACCGCCTCGACCTGCTCTAAGATGTGACTCGAGAAGAAGATGGTCGTCCCGCGGTCGTTCTCCTCGCGAATGAGCTGGCGCATCTCCCGGGCGCCGTTGGGGTCGAGACCGGTGGAGGGCTCGTCGAGGATCAGCATGTCCGGGTCGCCGACGAGAGCCATCGCGAACAGGAGCCGCTGGGACATCCCCTTCGAGTAGCCGCCGGCCTTGCGGTCGCCTTCCTCCGGCGAGAGACCGACGTGCTCGAACAGCAGGTCCGGCTCCTCGGTCGCGTCCTTGGACTCGATGGCGAACTCGAGGTGCTGGCGACCGGTGAGGCGGTCGTAGGTCGTGAACCCCTCGGGGAGGACGCCGAGGCGCTGTCTGATCGCCTTGCTCTCCGACTGGGCGTCCATGCCGAGCACGGAGACGGTACCGTCGGTCGGGCGAATGAAGTCGAGGAGGAGGTTGATCGTCGTCGACTTTCCGGCCCCGTTCGGACCCAGGAAGCCGAAGATTTCGCCGTCTTCGACGGTCAGAGAGAGGTCGTTCAGGGCGGTGACGTCACCGAATCGCTTCGTGACGTTCGTGACCTCGATTGCGTTCATACGGCCCGCTACTAAATGCAGGGATAAATACCCACCGATAGTATAGGAATGCCAACACGACTCGTCGTGGAGTCCGCCGCGACTCGCGAGACATAGCCCTTATGCACACGTCGCCTGTACACGCATCCAATGTACGTTATCGGAACCGTCGGACTCCCGGGAAGCGGCAAGGGCGAGGCCGCGACGGTCGCCCGCGAGCGAGGAATCCCGGTCGTCACGATGGGCGACGTGGTTCGACAGGAAACCGCCGACAGGGGACTCGACCCCAGCAAGGACCACGGGACAGTCGCCCAGGCGCTGCGGGAGGAAAACGGCCCTGCCGCCATCGCCGAACGGTCGCTCCCGATGCTCGAGGACCGCCTCGAAAACCACGAGGGCGTCCTCGTCGACGGCATTCGATCCGGCACCGAGGTCGACGTCTTCGAGGAACGCTTCGGCGAGGACTTCACGGTCGTGAGCATCGAGGCCCCGTTCGACCTCCGGCGAGAACGCGTCGTCGACCGCGGGCGAGACGCCGACGAGGACCACGGCGGCGAGGGGCTCGAGGCCCGCGACGAGCGCGAACGCGGCTTCGGGATGGACGACGCGATGGCACGTGCGGACGTCGTCGTCGAGAACACCAACAGTCTCGAGGCGTTTCGGTCGCAGATTAGCGAGGTGCTCGAGGCGGCGGCCGAGGGTGCCGACGTCGAATCTGGCGAAGAGTCCCAGGACGCCGACGATGTCGAAAGTATCGAAGAGTCTGAAGATACCAAAGATAGCGAACCGACCCTCGAATCCGAACCCTGACATGACCACGCTCTACCGCGTCGACGTCGAGATCACTGCCCCCGTCAACGACACGGAGGTAACGAGCCGGGTCGAAGACGCCATCAGAAACCTGTTCCCGAACGCCGAGCCCGAAGAACGGTTCGGCGAAGTGACGGCGACGGTCCACTCCATGGAGCACTTCTCGGAACAACTACACCGCCAGGAGATTCTGGATACGGCCCGGGGCGAGTTCTTCTCGAGCCGCGAGGGCGACACGTTTCACTTCGCGCTGAAGAAGCAGGCAGCGTTCGAGGGCCGCGTGAACTTCTCGGTCGGCGAACCCGACGAACTCGGCGAAATCGCCGTTCGCGTCCGCGTCGAGGAACCGTCGCTCGAGGACTACGTCGATCACGTCGCCCCGCGAACCGAGGACGGGCGGCCGGTCGACTCGTCGTAGTCGGTTCCGATAATCGCGAATCGTCGTTCGTTCCGGCGTCCACGACTCGCCGTAGTTCGTTCTGACGTTCGCAAGTCGTCGTAGTCGGTCTCGGCGTTCGCTCTCCTTACGTCCCACACGCTTCCGCCAGCTCGAGTTGTTCTTCCGCGTCGGCCTCTCGCTCTTCGGCCGTGCGCCGGTCCCCGTCGTCGGCCGCCTTCGCCGCCTCGGTGAACGCGACTGCCGCCTGCTCGAGGTGGTCGACCTGGCACAGCGCCGTCTCGAAGTACGCCACCAGCCCCTCGGGAGCGTCCGCGTGGCCGTCCTCGAGCGACGCTTCGGTATCCGCGTAAATCGTCGCCGCGTCGTCGAACGCCGTACACGCCTCGTCGAACGCTTCTTCGTCGGCCAGGTTGCCGCCTTCCTCGAGCGCTTCGTGGCCGTCGACGAGGGACACGAGCGACGTCGAGAGGACGACCAGGGAGTCGACGACCGACGCGAGCGTCCGGACGCCGTCCTCGACGGCCGCGAGGTCCGTGATTGCGAGATCGGCGAGTCGGTCGGCATCGAGGGATTCGACGCCCTCGAGTGCAGGTTGGAGAGTCTCCTGTGCGGGGGCGAAGGTGTCGACGAGCGACTCGGCGACCGACCGGGCCGTCACGAGGTCCTCGTCGACGATGGCGTCGTTGACCTGGGCGACCTCGTCCTCGAGGCCGTCGTCGGTGACGACGGCCGTCACCTCGATGGCGGGGCCGAGGACGGCCGCGTAGGCATTCAGTTCTTCGATGTCGGCGCGTTGTGCCTCGGTCGGGTCGGCGTCTTCGGCCGCCTCGAGCGACTCGAGGGCTTCGTCGAGAAACGCCTGGGGCTCCTCGGAGTCGTAGTCGGTCGATTCGGGGTCCTCGAGGGAATCACGGGATTCTCGAAGCGAGGCGCCGGCGCGGTTCAGTCGCCCGGCAGCCAGTCGAATCTCGCGGTCAGCTTCGTCGCGGCCGGCGCTGCCGTCGGTCGTGGAGTCGTCGGTGCTGCCGGTGCCGTCGTCGCCGTCGTCCGTCGCCCCGTCGCCGTTCCCGGCCGTCCGATCGGCGTCGCTCCTGGATGTCGCCTGGAGGTCGTCGAGACAGCCGGCCAGACCGCCCACGGCAAGGCCGGCGGTGAGTGTCCCGAGATAGCGACGTCTGTTCATGTATTCGTTAGTGACGCTCACGACGTTTGAACGTACTGGCCGCAGAGGGTGTCGTTACCAGGGGGCACAGAGAGTGTCAGTACCAGAGGTCATAACGGGTCGCGTCAACGGAACACAGCAGGTCGCGTCAACGAGGAGCACCCTGAACCCGCTCGAGGACCGCATCGCGCAACTCGAGTGGGCTATCGACGACCGCGTCGGCAGGCGAGTAATCGACGTCGTCGTGAGCCTCGATTTCGTAGGCGATGCAGGTCGTCCCCGCACGGGCTGCCGCACGGATCCCGTGCTCGGAGTCCTCGAGGACGACGCACTCCTCGGGTTCGATGCCGAGTTCGGCCGCAGCGTACTCGAAGACGTCCGGTTCCGGCTTGCCCGGCCCGTCGATTTCTTCGGCGCTGACGACCGCGTCGAACCGATCCGCGAGGTCGAATCGCTCGAGGACGATGTCGATCCAGTCGTGAGGGGACGAGGAGACGATCGCTCGCGGGACGTCCCGTTCCTCGAGTTCGTCGAGCAGGTCGTGAGTACCCTCGAGGAGGGCCACGCGGTCGCGGTAGAGGGTTTCGGCGGCGGTTTCGAACAGGTCCAGGAACTCCTCGCGGGAGACCGCAGTCTCGTACTCCGCATCGAGGTAGTCGTAGATCTCGCGGTAGTTCATCCCGGTGATTTCGGCGACAGCGACGTCCTGGTCGGGGACGACCTGCGGGAGAAGTTCTTCGCGCTCGAGGGTGACCCAGTAGTCCTCGGAGTCGACGAGGACCCCGTCCATGTCGAAGAGTACGGCGCGCATGTGACCCGACGATTTCGGGCGATGGCGCATAGGCGTTCGGCTGGCAGCCGGGGGCCGGGGCCGGCGCGGAGATGGCAGGTCACTCCTGGCCGTCGTAGACGCCCTCTCGCTCGAGTTCGCCCCGCTTTCCGAGCACTGACGGCGTGCGACAGATTCCGGGGGCGCCCGTCACCTGCGGGACCGTACAGTTGTTGCAGTTCTCACAGAGGACGCGCATCTCCGGGGCAGGTTCGCGGTCAGTTATGCCCGGGGACGAAGACCGAGACTCGAGCAACCGCGCCCCGAGACGCGGTTCGGCGTAGAAGGGACGGGCCATGCCGACCATGTTGCAGGCGGGTGCCGCGTTCCTGACGGACCCGTCGTCGGTTTCGCCAGTCGCACCCAGTAACCGATCCATCTGGCCTCGCTCTCGGATTCCCCCTTCGGCCAGCACCGGAATGGAGACTCGATCGCAGACGCGACGACAGAAGTCCTCGTTCCAGGCCGGCTCGAAGTCGTAGACCAGCGACTCGAGTCGATTACCAAGCGCGACGAGTCGCCGCCGCCACGGACCGCCGAAGGCCTCGTCGTACCCCTCGCGAAGCGCCTCGTTCTCCCAGGCCCGTTTCGGATACCGCCCGCGGACGATGCTCATGTCCCAGGCCACGGAGGTCTGGACCGGCACGACGCCGTCGTACCCGATCCGTTCGAGCCGTCGCGCGATCTCGACGCCGTCCTGGAGGGAGAGCTTCCTGCGGACGACCGGCCAGGATGGGGCCGGCGTCTCGGCGGGCACCTTGGTGATCAGCGGGACGTCACCAGCCCGGTCGCGGATCTCGTCGTGGACGACCTCCAGGAAGGCGAGTCGGTTCTCGGGCGTCCCCCCAAATTCGTCGTCACGGCGGTTGTAAAACGGCGAGAGGAACTGCTGGACGATGCCCATGTTCGCCCCCGAGAGGTGGATGCCGTCGTAGCCGGCGTCGACGCAGTACGCCGCCGAACGGCCGAAGTCGGCGGCCAGTTCGTACACCTCCTCGGTCGTCAGGACGTGCGGATCGTAGGCCAGAAAGCCCGCCCGGTCGAGCGCGCGTAGCGGTGCCGGGAGGGGGGAGACGGCGAGTTGCTCGAGGTCCGGGTGCTCGCGCCGATAGCCGGCGTGCCAGGTCTCCATGCTCCGAAGGCCCCCGTGCTCGAGCTGGACGAAGATCCGGCTCCCGTGGTCGTGGATCCGGTTGGTGAGCCGTGAGAGACGGGACACGAAGTCGGGGTCGTGGACGCGGGTCATCCCTGGAGCCGCACAGCCGCCCTCGCCACGGACGATGGTCGCCCCCTGGCAGAGCAATCCGACGCCCGACTCGGCGGCCGGCTCGAGGTCTTCGATCAGCGTCTCGACGGCGTCGGGTCCGTTCCCCGCGCACTCGAGGACCGGTGCTCGGTAGAGGCGGTTCGGAATCTCGACGCCGCCGATTTCGAGCGGATCCTCGAGGCGTGCCATGTTTTTCGTTCGGGGGCGTGGACAAAGAGCGTGGCGACGGTCTCGAGTGCTTGCTATAGAAAGTATAGTAATATTCAGGAGCGGAAGGGGTGGGATTCGAACGCCACGAGGCCAGACGGCCGCCGCGGGTCAGAGACGCCGCGGTGCTCTTCCGCTGAGCGACCCTTCCGTACACCGTTCGACGACAGTGGTCCGAATTGTAATCGGGAACCTAACTCCGTCGTAAGCCGAACGTTCCCGTACGCCTCGAGGAGTCTTCACCGCCGTCTCGAGACCACCCCGGTCACTGCCATCGCTTCGAGCCCATACCAGTCGCTGCCGTCGCTTCGAGCACCCCAATCGCTGCCGACATCCATCGTTCAGGACGCGCGAGACTCCGCAGCCTTTAGGACCACGCCCCCCGGTGACTCGAGTGGTGAATCCCGACCGGATCTTCGAGGCGTTCCCCGCGCCGAGCTACCGGGGCAACCAGGAGCAGGCCCTCCGCGACATCCGCGACGCCTTCGAGGCGGGCAACGACGTCGTTCTCGTCCGCGCGCCGACGGGCAGTGGCAAGTCCCTGCTGGCTCGTGCGGTCGCCGGCTGTGCCCGTACGGTCGACGAGGCTGATCCAGTGGAGGCGACCGGCGCCTACTACACGACCCCGCAGGTCTCCCAGCTCGACGACGTGGCCGGCGACGACTTGCTCCAGGACCTGAACATCATCCGCGGGAAGTCGAACTACACCTGCCTCCTCCCCGGCGAACTCGACACGCCGGTCAACCAGGCCCCCTGCGTCCGCGAGCGGGGCTACGACTGCTCGGTCCAGCACCGCTGTCCGTACTTTTCCGACCGAGCCATCGCCTCCAACCGCTCCATCGCGGCGATGACGCTCGCGTACTTCATGCAGACCGCGGGCAGCGAGGTGTTCCGCAAGCGCGACGTCGTCGTGATCGACGAGGCCCACGGCCTCTCCGAGTGGGCCGAGATGTACGCGACGATCCAGCTCGGCCCCCGGACCGTCCCGTTCTGGGACGACCTTCGGGTGCCCCAGGTCGACTCCGTGGAAGCGGCAGCCCGCTACGCCGAGGCACTCGGCCGGCGGTGTACCAGCCGCAAGGACGAGTTGCTCGGCCAGGAATCCCTCTCACCCGGCGAAGTGCGAGAGCGGGACCGCCTCCAGGAACTCATCGGCGAACTCGACTTCTTCGTCGAGGACTACCGCGACCCGCAGAGTCCGACGACGTGGCTGGTCGATCAGGCTGATGACGGAGGGTCGAACCGCGACGGAGGGGCGGACTCGAGCGACGGGGACGAAACCGAGAACCCGAACGGCGGCCCTCTCACCATCAAACCGATGGACCCCGAGCGCTACCTCCGGTACACCGTCTGGGACCGGGGCAACAAGTTCGCACTCCTCTCGGCCACGATCCTCAACAAGGACGCCTTCTGTCGCCACGTCGGTCTCGAGCCCTCCCGCGTCGCCCTCGTCGACGTCGGCCACACCTTCCCCGTCGAGAACCGGCCGCTCTACGACGTCACTCAGGGGAAGATGACCTACGAACACCGCGAGGAGACCCTGCCGAAGATCGCCCGTACCATCGTCCGCATCATGCAGGCCCACCCCGACGAGAAGGGGCTGATCCACGCCCACTCCTACGCGATCCAGGAGCAACTCGAGTCGCTCCTCACCGATTTCGGCGTCGGCGACCGCGTTCGAGCCCACTCCAGGGACGACCGGGACGCCGACCTCGAGTCCTGGAAGGCCTCCTCGGAACCGGACGTCTTCCTCTCGGTGAAGATGGAGGAAGCGCTCGACCTGAAGGGCGACCTCTGTCGCTGGCAGGTGCTCTGCAAGGCACCGTTCCTCAACACGAGCGACTCGCGAGTGGCTCACCGTCTCGAGGAAGGGCAGTGGGCGTGGTACTACCGGGCGGCGCTCAGGACCGTGATCCAGGCCTGCGGCCGGGTGATCCGCGCCCCTGACGACCATGGAGCAACCTACGTCGCGGACTCGAGCCTGCTCGACCTGTTCGAACGCGCCCGGACGGACATGCCTGACTGGTTCGAAGAACAGGTCGATCGCCTCTCGGTGCCGGAATTGCCCGAGTTCGAGCCGCGGGCGGCGCTCGAGGCGACGGATGGGGGCGGGCGCGGCGGGTACTCGAGAACGTCCTCGCACAGTATGTCGAGTTCAGAGTCGAAAGAGGGGGCAGGCTCAGGCGGGAGCGCGAACGAGAGCGATGCTCGAGGCAGTTCCCGTTCCGGATCGCGGTCACGACGCGGCCGACGCTCCTCGAAGCGAAGCCCGCTCGCGGACGTCTGGGACACCGACGGCTAAGTTAGAAGATAAACGTCGCGCCCCAGGCGACCATCGACGAGATCATCAACAGGGCGAACAGCGCCGCGATGATCTGGTTCAGGTTCATAACGGGATGGTTCGAACCCAAGTCGTATCAAGTTCACGACCGAGTACACTTCCGTAACGAAACGTGACGACGGCAACTACGCATCGTTCGAGAAACGATTAGGTGTTCCTCCTCGACAATCGCGGTCGATGGTGGAGAGAGACCCCTTCGAGCATCTGCACGAGCATCAAACAAGCTTACGTCACCATCGTCAGCCCGACGAGCGCAGTTCTGTCTCTCGAACGCAATCGACTCGTTTACCGTCCTGGGTGGGCGATCCGCTCGAGAGTGACGACAACGCCCGAGAGAGGTATCAGGAGCCACGACGCGACGCGAGCATGAACGTCCTCTGATCCTCGGCGTCACTGGGCTTTGAGTAATTTGGCTAGCGAAAGCGACCGACGGATCCAGGCGGATGGAATCGATTCGTATTCGAGCAGATTAACAAGGTCCGCACCGCCAGTCCGGCCGTGGCTGGCGCCGACTGTTCCGAATCGGATCGCGATCCCTGCGGGAATTTCGACGACAGTAACGGTGTAGGACTCACTCGGTGGGAGGGCATACCGGTCGATAACCTCGTCTCGCGTGTGCGTCGGATCAAGCTCGTCTCGCCGGTGGAGCCAGTATTCGCCGGAAAGTCCGTTCGGCTCGAACCGAAGGTATTCGGTCGGTGTACTGGTCGTTCCCTCCATGACGATCGAGCCGTCAGCAAACGATTTGCCCATAAGGCGTCTCGGTGGGCATCGTTCATATGGATTGTCACCAGAGTCCGGTCTCGATCTCCTCGCACTCGAGGCGTTCGCCCGTTGCGGGATCGAGCCGGTATCGGTGGTCGATTGTCCGATCGACCGCGACTCGTTCCCAGAGGTCGCCATCCTCGACGGAGAGATGTCCCCGCCACTCGTCGGGTTCCGAGCGCCATCGTTCCGTGCCATCGGATTCGAATGCATAGAGATCGTGTGTGGCCTCTGAACAATAAATAAAGATGGCGTCGTCGAACTCGAGGACGTCGAAGACCTCGCCGCTGAGGTCGACGGTGTGGTCACCGACGGGGAGTTCGGTTTTGGGCCACGCCTCGAGAATCTCACCCGTTTCCGGATCGAATTCGAAGGTACCGTCCGTGTGACTGGTTAGGAATCGGTCCTGTATCGTCCACAGTTTCCGATGACCTCCGTTTTCCGAGGTCATCGGGACGGGGACGGGGTCAATTATCCACGTTACCCGGCTAGCGTGATCTATCGCAACAACGTTTCGATCGTCAGAAGGGACGTCGAAATCGCGGTCTCCGTGCTTGCCCGTCCGAAACGTTCCTAACACGACGATTACCGAGTCATCGCGTTCGACGTGATCCTCGACGGAATTGGGAGGAATCACCTCGTTGTCCCCGACCGTTATTTTGTTGAGCGATACGTCGGTTGTCATCATATCCACTCCTTCGCGAGAAGTCGGCTTAGTTCGACGGATTCGTCTCCGACAATGAGCAACCGACATTCGCGAATCGTTCGATGTTACTCTGAGAGACAGCCGTGGGTGAATCAGTAGTGGGGGACGTCGGACTCTTCGAGCGTGTATCCAAAAGCGGCGGGCTGAGGGCTGTCTTCACCAGGCCACCAAGTTATACGAACATGCACGTTCCTACCACAGAAATGAGAACGTCGATCAACGGCGCCGTCCAGCGCCCTTCAGTAGCGTAACGTCGTCGATCGGTAGTTCTGCCAGTGACTCGTCGAACGTGTGTTCGTCGGTTCGATCCTGGACCACGACCAGTTTTCGGCCCACCGTTCCGTCCTTAAAAGCAGCTGTTGCGTCGGCTACCAGTTTGTCGTCGTAGGAGTCGTGCCAGGTTGCCTCCTCGAGGGCCGCCACAACCCACTCGTCGGAGAGTACCCGGCCTGCTTCGCGCTCGGGAACGTCGTCGGCACTCACCGGCTCACCGTCGGAATGATAGATCCGTCCTGCAATTACGGATTGATCGTCCCCGTCGCGTTCGAGTTCGAAGAACCCGACGTCGCTCGTGACCTGGAACGCGTCCAGGTCCACGTCAACGTCGAGTTCGGTATCGTCCGCTGGCACGTCCTCTCGGAGGAGCGCCTCCGAGAGCCGATCGGACTTCCGGGAGACCCTCAGGCCGCGTCGACGCGCAAGCACGATGTGTGCGCACACGTGGTGAAGGACGAACCAGCGAGGGTCGTCCGGATCGGGTTCCTCCGCAGCGTAATAATCGTACAGTTCCGAAAGGCTCGTTTGAGCCGCCGGTTCCGATCCATCTACGAGTGCGCGATAATACACCGGGATCACCTCCCAATACGGGCTCTTCTCCTCGAATCGTTCGAGGCTCTCCTCGAGGTTGGCGAGCAACGCCCGTACCGACTTATCGTCGATCGCGATTGCGGCCTTAACCTTTGCATTGTAGTATCGCGCCGGCGCGCTGAGAGACGATTCGGTGAAGGCATCGAGATAACTTTCGTCCATCGCGAGCGTGGCGGCTGCGACGTTCGCGAGTAACTCCTCGTCGCGACTCAGGACTGCAGCGTTGACCGCCCGTGCGAACATCTGCGGTTCGTTGTTTCACTTCGCCTGTTCGGTCATATCGCGTCGCAAGCGACACGCTTCGATGTGCGCGAGATAGCACTTGGCGACCTCTCCGATACACGTTCGGGACTGGTGGACCGCCCCGAGTAGCGCCGTGAGTTTTCCGAGGTACTCGAACCGCCTGGCGACGGCATAGAGATACGTGGTCGTCCCGTCGATCGGGACCTCGCCGTTTTCCCACGACCGGACTCGTTTTGTAATCTCGTCAACCTCGTCTTCGAAGCAGGCACGGATTTCGTCGGCGGTGAATGTCATTCCGTCACACCTCCAGTTCGGACGATACGCACGTCGTCCATACCCAATTCCCGAAGATCCTCGTCGATCGTTCTGGACACTGAGACGTCCTGTACGACGATCGCCTCCTTCTTGTAATCCCCCATTCTGATCGCCTGTTTTACCGAACCGTACTCTCCGTCGAGATCCATATCGGAATTCGATCGTAAATGGATCCACGTCGTTCATCGTCGTCGATTACGAGTCAGGAGCGTTCGTAGCTTCCGTTCCAGTCGTCGATGGAAGTAATTTGATTCCTCTCCGAATAGCGTCGGCTATATCAACGACTGCGATCGGAGCGATAGACGTCTCGCAGTCGATCGATATCTTCGCGGAGGCCTCGGTAGTCGGACGAGTCCGCTGCGAGTTGCGGATTGACATCAGCGACGAAGGCCTCGAACTCGGTCGCTCGATCGACGAGTTCGTTCACCAGCGGCTCCGCGCGGACGGTCACACTCGGTTCGTACGCTTCACGCTGTGCCGGAGAGTGCGCACTCCGTTTAGAATAACAGATCGAAACGGAGATCGTCTCATCGTCGGCAGGTTCGAACACGATATAGAGCGGGCCGTTTCCTGTCCGGAGGATTTCATCGTTCCCCGCTACACAACCCATCAGTGCTTGCAATAGACCTCCAAACAGACTCGTTAGGTATTCCCTCATCCCTTCCTCGTGTTCACCGCCGACGAGCGGTTTATCACCCCCTCGGATAACATCGATCCAGCCCAGCGGATCAGTAGCTCCCTCTTTGACCTGTTCTCGAAGATCGTCATCGTAGCGAACGGCAATTTCGAAGGTGTCTGCTGGGTCAGTCATCTTTGGAGGGTTACAGATTATCTAGCCATTCCTGCTCATCACGGATCCAGACAGCGACGTCGGGCCCCTCCTCCGGGAACGCGGTCGTTATTTTCCCATCGGCGTTCACCCTAACTATCATTTCGCTCACACCCGTTGAAGCAGGATCAGGGTCATGTGTATATTCAGCTAAACTTCGTCTGGGCCCCTGTTTGGGGTGACCGGTTTTTACTGCAGCGCCGATGATCCTTTGGACGTCACGTTCGTCGCTCATAGGTCCATCTAGCGTCCTCCCATTTATGTTCTGGTCGATTGGGAAGTAGCTTGCCAGTAGCCCTCTCCTGCACCCTCTTAATCCATCATGCGCCATGTATGTTCGATTGAAGATCCATAACACAATTTAATATTTTCTATTTTCTAATAATTGGGAAGGTGATTTATAGAGAGACGAGAATAGCCTGTTCGCGTTGCATAATAGAGAACACAAACAGAAGACTGTCGGCGGGCGTATTTGGGACGAGGCTCGATTCGAGGCGGTGCTCGTACTAGACGAGACCCGTAATACCAGATCTTAGGAGGACGAACTCGGTATCGATTGGACCTTCTCCTGAGACATGGTGGTGTAGCGGCCTGGAGGTCCTCGTGCGACGGTTCTGTCCAGTTCGAGCGCATTCGATGGTCGCTGTATCCGGTCGAAGCAGCATCGCTCAGCGAAGACGTTAGCCAGATGCTAGCCGTGCCGAACGAACGCAAAGGCCTGCTTCGCAACAGCGACCAACAAGGATAGATAACGAGCCCTTCAGGAGTCACTTCACGCGAGCGTCCACGACCACGTGTTCGACACCCGCGCTGTGCGTCTTCACCCGCCGCTTCTCGAGCACCTCGAGGGTCCGCCCTGCCTCTTCAACAGCGGCCTCGAGCCGACCGACCGGTCGCTCCCACAGTTCCGGTCTCGGCGTCGCCTCGTGATAGTGGACGACGCCACCTGGCTCGAGGGCCTCGAGGGCCGCCGGCAGGAACGAAACGGCCTCCTCAACTCGACTGCCGTGTCCCGCCTCGTCTTCGTCGTCGGCGACGCCGTAGTAGCCCATGACGACCCGGTCCGCGCGAACGTCGGCAGCCAGTTCACGACAGTCGCTGTGGTAGGCGTCGACCCGACTCGAGACGTCGTTGGCTATCGCGTTCTCGAGCAGGTAGCGAAATGCCGTCGGATTCAGCTCCGTCGCGGCCACTCGCGCTCCCGCTCGCGCCATGGGGAGCGTGAAGTAGCCGATGCCGGCGAACATGTCGAACACGCGCTCGTCCGGGTTGACGACCTCGGCCATCCGCCGGCGCTCGGCCTGATTGCCCGGCGAGAACATCACCCGCGTCGGGTCGAGGGCGTACTGCGTGCCGTCCTCGACGTGGACGGTCTCGGTGTCACTCGAGCCCGCGAGCAGTCGCGTTCGGGGTTCGCGGTAGGTGCCGCCGTCGCCCTTACTCTCGTTCGAGATTCCCTCGTCAGCGAGCACGCTGTCGGCCTCGCCGTGGAGTGCGAGCAAGGCCTCTCCGAGTTCGGCCTCGTCGTGGCAGTCGTCGGGAACGCGAACGAGGATCACCGAACCGATAACGGCCCAGGAGCCGGGCGCCGTCTCGAGGTCGGCGTCGCTCCACCCCCACTCGCGGAGGTGGTCGGCCAGGTCGCGGGTGCGGTAGGTGGGGTCGATTTGACGGACGACCTCGAGGACGGCCGTATCCGAGGGTGACTCGAGCACCGGGAGCGCCACCGTCTCGGAGCCGTACTCCCGCACCCGGCGGTCGTCGTCGTAGACGCCCTCTGCCCGCAGGGATTCGATCGCCGTCTCCGAGCGCGGTTTCTCGACGACGACCGCGAGCGGGTCGTCTCGCGGCTCGAGCGCGGTCGAGTCTTTTGCTATAGATTTTGTAGTATCGCCGCTGGGACTCGAGTTCGAATCGTCGTCCGACCTCGAATCGTCGTCTCGAGGTCGGCCCTCGTCTCGAGGGTAATCCTCGCCTCGAGACCGGTCGTCCTCCCCTGTGCCCTCACTCATCGTCCTCAGGCAAAATGTGCAAGCCGGCGCGACTCTTCAGCGCCGGTACTTCCTCCGCGTCGGCGTCGACGTACTCGGGCCGGGAAATCGTCTTCGCCTGGTAGGTCTCGGGATCGAGCACCTGGATCGAGCGCTCGTCCTCGACCGTGACGACGGTCGCCTCGACGGCGTCCTCGCGCTCCCCAAGTTTGCGGGCCTCGGGGGAGTTGCCCTCCTCGTAACTCGCCTCGTAGCGTTCGCCCGTCCGCAACCGGATTCCTTTGAGGTTGCCGTGGGCACTACTGACCAGGACGGGCCCCTCGTCGTCGTCCGCGAGGTCGATCACGTCGCCGGGAACGTACGGCGGGAGCCGAACTGCGAACGTCACGCGGTAGACGCCGTTGCCATCCTCGTCCTCGGTGACCAGTGTTTCGGCGTCGTTGACGGTGCCGCCGAACTCTTCGACCATCTTGTTGGCGATCTTCTTGCCGATCTTGTTGGTCGAAACCCGCATGTTGAGGCCGTCGTCGGTCTCCGTGGTCTCGGTGATGAAGGCGTTCCGGTCCCCGGTCGCCTCCATGTCCGCGACGATGGTCTCGGCTATCTCTTTCGCCCGCTCGAGTTCTTCCGTCGTGGGCGTCCGGTCCTCGGCCCGGATCTGGACGATGCTGGCGTAGTAGTCCCCGGCGATGCGACCGCACCTGGTGCAGGTCTGACGGGCTATCTTCACCGGGATCATCACCTGCTCCTCGACGGGCGTTCCGCGAACCGTCCCCGTGAAGTAACAGTGCATCCGGATCGTGTTCGGGCCGACCTCCTCGGGTTCGACCTGCCAGGCGACGTCCTTGACGTCGACGTGAACGGCCAGCGCCTCGCTCACCTCCTCGATGGCGACGTCGGTGTAATCCTGCGCACCGACGTCGACCCAGCGACGACCCCGGTGGACAGCCCCGCACTGGGCGCAGACGCGTACGTCGATCCGGTCGGGCGCGTCGATGAATTCGAAGTCGTCGAAGTAACAGCTGTCACAGAGGTCGACGTCGGTCCCCGGTCGGAGGGGGTCCGTCGCGTCGCCTTCGCTCCGCTCCGGCACCGGATCGCCACAGCGGGGACAGAACGCACGCGAATCGGTCATGTCCCGTGGTTGGGGACTGGGGGAGTTAAGCGACGCGTTCGTCGCCGACGCCGGTCCCAGCGAGGTGTCTCCACCGGAAATAGAGGGGTTCGACGGGCCGTTCGGTCACAGCGTGTGGGAACTCCACCCGAAACCAGGGGGTTGCGGATCGTGTTATCAGGGCACACGGAATTCGTCTCCAGTAAGTGCGCGTTTCGAACTATGTGTCTGATCTCCCCCACTGGTGTCGGTTTCGATCGTGGTGTTATCGATCGTCAAACATGTAGAACGACGGATTTCACGCCCGTCTGACGTTTCCGGTGGAACGCGAAGGCCGGGCGTCTGACGCGTGGCGTACGCTCGAGCGTCGACACCGGTGGCCGTCCCCTCGTGTTCGACTTTCCAGGGGAAATAGAGGGGTTTTGGGGACGCTCGCTCGGTGCTTCGACGTACCCGCTCGAGCACTTATGACTCAACTGAAAGGTGGTGGATTGGGGTGGCAGAACGTATCGAGGGAGCGATATCGTCGACGATCCACGTCGTCGTTGGAGGTCGATAGGGGGCGCATACGAGATACGACTCGAGGACGAGCGAGCACGGAGCGTCCGGTCGGGCCACCCGCTCGAGGCGCGTTCGCGGCGGATTTATCCGCCCTCGGTCCGTTGTTCGCGTATGGACTGGAAACCGGACTGGGGATTGCGGTTTCGGATGTTCCTCACGATGTTCCTGCTGTTCGCCCTGTACATCGTCTTCGCAGGGGTGCTGACGGCGTACATCGCGGGCGGAGCGAACCTGCTGATCTTCGGCCTGCTCTTCGGCGGGATGTCGCTGGTGCAGTACTACTTCAGCGACACCCTCACTCTCAAAACGATGGGCGCGAAGACGGTCTCCGCCGAGGAGTACCCACAGCTTCACAGCGCCGTCGAACGCCTCTCCCAGCAGGCCGACCTCCCGAAGCCGAAAGTCGCCGTCATCGACTCGAAAGTGCCGAACGCGTTCGCGACGGGGCGAAACCAGAAGAACGCTGCCGTCGCCGTCACCACGGGACTGATGCGAACGCTCGACCAGGACGAACTCGACGGCGTCCTCGCCCACGAACTCGCTCACGTCAAGAATCGGGACATGATGGTGATGACCATCGCCTCGTTCCTGTCGACCATCGCGTTCATGATCGTCCGCTGGGGCGCCTTCTTCGGCGGCGGTCACGGTCGCGGCCGCGGCGGTGGTGGCGGCGTGATCGTCGCCATCGTCGTCTCGCTGGTCGTCTGGATCGTGAGTTACCTGCTGATCCGGGCGCTCTCGCGGTATCGCGAGTTCTCCGCCGACCGGGGTGCTGCGACGATCACCGGCAAGCCCTCTGCGCTCGCCTCCGCGCTGCTGAAGATTTCGGGAGAGATCGACAAGGTACCCGACAGAGACATGCGCGAAGAGGCCGAGATGAACGCCTTCTTCATCATCCCGCTGAAATCGGGCGTCGTCGGGAGACTGTTCTCGACGCATCCATCGACCGAGCGCCGCGTGGATCAGCTCCGCCAGCTCGAGCGCGAGATGGAGACAGTATAGCTCCTCGCTCGAGATTCGACAGCACCGGTTCGGTGAGAATCCACGACGAACGCCGAAAACTATTTAACCCGCCGCGCCGAATTATTACATACAGAAGATAAACGAATTAAAATCGGTGCTTTCTTTTATCACTACCAATACGTGTAGCTACAGCGCTCGAGAGCCCTGATTTCGGGCGCACTGTAATACGACGACTCGCCTTCGATCCCACAGCGACGGCTCTCTCCACGAGTCGACCGCTCCCGCCGACCGACACCTGATCGAACGGATAGCAACTCCTCACGCATGACAGACACCCCTTTCGAGCAGACCATCGACTGGAACCGCTTCTGGGAGACCGCCGACGCGGACGACCGCGCCGGCGCGACCCCCAGTACCCACCACCTGACCGACCTCCTCGAGGACTTCGTCGCCGCGAAGGGCGTCCCTGATTCGATCGCGGACGTCGGCTGTGGCCCCGGCGAGGTCGCCTTCACCGTCGCGAAACGCCACCCGGAAACCAGCGTCGTCGGCTACGACGCCGCCGACTCGATTCTCGCGGCGAACCGCGATCGAGCCCGCTCGAGCGGGGTCGAGAACGTGTGCTTCGAACGCGCCGTGCTCCCCGAGTTTGATCCCGGCCGGCAGTTCGACCTCGTGTGCTGTTACGCGACGCTGTGTTACGTCGACGACACAGAGCGCGCGCTCCGCGCGCTGTACGACGCGGTCACCCCCGGCGGCCACCTCGTGCTCGGCTACATCACCGAGGCCGGGCGCGATCACTACGACGGTCGTCTCGCGGACCCCGACGCGTGGCGCGAGCACGACCCGGACTTCGATCCCCACGGGTTCGCCAGGCGGTTCCGGCTGGTGCTCGAGGGGGAAAGTACGCTTTCCGAATCGGCAATCGAAGACGCCCTCGGCACTCCGCCGCGGCAGTTCTGGGAATTCACCGAGAAACCCGAGGAGCGCTGGGCCTGGGATCACGTTCCACTGGTCTGGTTGCCGAAATGAGTCCATTCCAGGAACGCGGCGAATCCAGTCGAAACGCAGACACGAGATACAGATGAAGAAAACCGTCATCGCACCCGGACAAGGCACGATTGAATCGGACGTCATCGACGAACCGCAAATTTCGCTCGCAGTGGCAACGCATCACGACACGCACACGCACGTCGAGATCAACGGCCTCGTCTACCCTGAGGGGAACGTTCGTGAGCAGACTCGACAGATGCTGGGCCTCGTTGAAAAGATACTCGAGGACCTCGAGGGGTCGATGCACGACATCGTGAAGTTTCGATGGTTCGTTCGCGAGGATGTCCTCGATGACGAAACCAGAGGAACGATTCACGAGGTCCGATCGGACTTCATCGACTATCCTCACTACCCGGCTAGTTGCATGGTCGGGGTTGCCAGTCACAACGTCGACGGAGCCCTCGTAGAACTCGAAGTGCGGGCGACGATTCCCACCGACGGCGAGTGGACAGTTCGAACGATTACCGGCGACGAATAACCAATGACGGAGAAATCACCACGATCCGCGACCAGCTCGACGCGCACCGACTCCCTGACCGACCTCGAGTCGCTCACTGACCCGGCCCGGTTCCGAGACCGCGACGACGTTCACTACGAGGAACGCACCGAGACCCACGCCGACGAGAACCACTGCCGCGCCCACAGTCGCGGGATGGCCGTCGTCGGGGTCACCGCCGCCGACGGCTCGGTTCTGATCGCCACCCACCTCGAGGAGCCCGTCGCCCTGTTGCCGAACGCTCACATTGAGGACGAAGACGACGACTGGCTCGCGGCGGCCGATCGAGCGATCGAACGACTCACGGACGAGCCCGTCGACGTCGGCCGTCCAGTTCGCGTTCGATCGGTCGAGCACGTCGTCGAGGGCGACGACACGGCCCACACCTCGAGTCACACCGTCGTGTTCGAGGCCTCCCCGGAAGCGGACGGGGCGACGGCGGCCGATCTCACCGCCAGGACGACCTGCAGCTGGGACGCCGGGTGGTACACCTCGTTCCCCGACGGCTGTGACGAAACGCCCGAGCGGCCGGCGGCGGACGTTCGACTGTTCCTCGAGTGACGACCTCGAGTAAAGCCGTCCTCGGGTGAGGGAACTACCGCTTCGAGCGAGAAAACGCGAGCTTTCAAACCCTGGCCCCCCAACGAAGGGTATGGGACTGCTCGACGGACTGCGATCCGTACTCGGCATCCGCGCCGAATCGGACGCCAGCCGGGACGCCAACCCCGAGGACCTCTTCGGGATGAGCACCGCGTATCTGACGATGGAAGCCGACCTCGGCTACGACTCCGCCGACGCGGGCGCGCTCTGTTTCGCCGGTGTCGACTCGAGCAGCTTTCGCGACGCCGTCGAGAACGTCGAAGCAATCCTCGAGGCCGGCAGCGAAGACACCGGCACCGACTTTCGCGTCACCGAGGACGACCACGGCTACCACTGGGTCGTCCTCGAGGACTCGGATCCGGAGGACCTGATCACCAGCCTCCACTTCGCGGCGGACACGTTCATCGAGGAAGGCTACGGCTCGCGGCTGCTCGCGGCCGTCTTCGCCTATCGAAACGACAGCGGACCGGCCTACTGGATCTACTCCTTCCGGCGCGGCGCGTACTACCCCTTCGCGCCGCGGGCCGGCCGCGAGCGCGATTCGGGCACCGAGTTCAAACTCGAGTCCGTCCTGGACGGCGAACTCGAGATCGAACCCGACAAGGAGTACTGGTATCCCCTGTGGCCGAGTACGAGCGGGCGTCACCCCTGGGAGTAGCGCGCTCGCCGGGGGCGTGTGATCCACGACTCGAGACTCGGGACTCGAGAGTCGGGCCGAGAACGGGGCGGGACCTTTTTCTCGTCTCGGCGGGACGTGGCGGTCGATGGCAATGGACCTCGAGTCGATCCCGGGCGTCGGCGCGAAGACCGCCCGTGCACTGGACGAACTCGACGACCCCGAGCGGGCCCTCGAGAACGGCGACGTGGCCGCGCTCGCCAGCGCGCCCGGCGTCACCGTCGGCCGGGCCGCTCGCATCGCCCGCGGGGCGATCCGACGCGAACACGACGACCCCGGCGGCTTCCTCGCGACCGACCGCGCACGCGAGATTTACCGACAGGTACTCTCCCTGTGTCAGGATCGAACGGTGACCGACTACGCGGCCCACCGCCTCGAGACCCTGTACCCCAGCCCCAGGCGCTCGCGCATTGAGGAGGTGCAGGACTTCTCTCGTCAGGCGATCGAACGCGACCCCGATCCGGTCGTGCTCGAGGCCCTCGAGGGCGTCGAACCGCTCGAGCGGCCCGGCGACGTTCGCGTCCGGGACCGCTGTCTGGCAACGACCGACGCCGAGCGCTACGCCGAAGCCCGTGAGGCGATTCCCGAGATCTCCGTCGAAATCGTCGAGGACGCCCAGGGGCTGGCCGAACTGGCGAGAGGGTATTCGACGGTGGTCGCGATCGACGAGTCCTTCGCCGGCGTCGAGGTCGAGGGGGACGTACAGGTTCGCCCGGATGCGCTCGCGGACCCCGCCGACGTGGTTCCGGAGCGTCCACTCGCGTTCTTCGCCCGCAACCGGGAGCGACTGCGGGCAGCGGTCGCGGTTCATCGTGCGGTCGGCGGTAGTGGCGACACCGATTCGCAACTGGACGCGACGGTCGACCTCGACGCCCTCGAGAACGGCCTCGAGCGCCTCGACGACGACGGTACCGTCGCCGGCGACCCCGAACTCGATCGGTTGACGGTCGCCGTCGACGACCTCGACGCGGTCGCGGGCGTCGCCGAGAGCGTCGCCAACGACCGACTCCGCGGGGCGATCGAGGCACGAGACGTGACCATCGAGGGTGCCGACCTGCTCTCGCTCGTCGAGCGCGGTGCCGGCGTCGACTCGCTGCTCTCCCGGGAACTCGCCGACGAGTTCGCCGCGGCGGTCGAGGCCGCCCGCGAGCACCTGATCGACGCCCTCGACCTGGACGTCGGCGAGGCCGAACTCGCCCGCCACGTCTTCGACGACGAACCGACCTTTCCCGTCGAACGCGGCGAGAACGCCACGGCACGGCTTCGCGAGGAACTCACCGTCGCCCGGGACCGACGGGCGGCCCAGCTCAAACGCGACCTGGCGGCCGACCTCGCCGCCCAGCGTGAGGGCGCCCACGACCTGGTTCGCACGGCACTCGAGCTCGACGTCGAACTCGCCGTCGCCCGCTTCTCACGGGACTTCGAGTGTACGATGCCCGAGTTCGTCTGGGACGGCGACGACGGCTACGGGGAAACCGGATTCGCCATCGAGGGCGGCCGCTCGCCCGTCCTCGAGGAGCCACTCGAGGAAATCGAACCCGTCGACTACGCGGTGTCGGGTACCACCCTGCTCTCGGGGGTCAACAGCGGCGGGAAGACCTCGACGCTCGACCTGGTCGCGAGCGTCGTCGTCCTCGCACACATGGGCCTACCCGTTCCCGCCGAAGGGCTCCGGCTGCGCCGCTTCGACGACGTACACTACCACGCCAAGACCCAGGGAACCCTCGACGCCGGGGCGTTCGAGTCCACCGTCCGGGAGTTCGCGGACCTCGCCACCGGCGGCGAGGGGTCGCTCGTTCTCGTCGACGAACTCGAGAGCATCACCGAACCCGGGGCGAGCGCGAAGATCATCGCCGGCATCCTCGAGGCGCTCGCCGAGAACGGCGCCACGGCCGTCTTCGTCTCCCACCTGGCCGGGGAAATCCGGGAGATGGCCGCCATCGACGTGGCCGTCGACGGCATCGAGGCCGTCGGCCTGGTCGATGGCGAACTCGAGGTCAACCGGTCGCCGGTCAAGGACCACCTCGCGCGGTCGACACCCGAGTTGATCGTCGAGAAGCTGGCCCAGGAGGGGAACGCCGCGTTCTACGACCGGTTGCTCGAGAAGTTCGAGTGACCGCGGTCAGGGGGCGACCACGAGGTCGGAGAGCGACCACGACACGAGGTCGGGTCATCCGCGAGGCTCGCTCGAGGGTCGAGCCGCGGTCTCGGTGGCGGCCGCCCGCATCCCCCGATACCCCGCGACGGCGACGAGGGTGCTGGCGAGGGCGGCGACGTAGAGGCCGGGTTCCGGCGAGACGGTGACGTAGTGGGCGGGGTAGCCGACGGCGAAGACGTTCTCGAGGGAGGTGTAGATCACGCCCAGCGACAGGAGCGTCAGGACGCCCACAGCCGCAGTCACTTTGGCCTCGAACGCGGTCCACTCGCGCAGGGTTACCAGTCCGAGGGCGACGAAACCGGCGACCGGGACGGCGTATCCCATGCCCGTGAATCCGTTCGTCGTCGTCGATATGTCGAGCACGTCGATGCTGGCCCAGGGGAGGAACGCGCTGACGACGAGGCACGCGCCACCGAGGGCAGCCAGACGCTCGTTTCCGTCCGCAGGTACGTCGATCATCGATCCGTTCTGGCCCCGGCGTCGTATATAAAGTCGTGGACGCTGTGTCGGTGATTGCGTACCAATATCCCGTTTCGACGGTCTCGAGCGGTGAGAACCCGGCTTCACGCCGAAAACGACCGCAAACAACTAAGTAGCTTCGAGGGCGTGGTGAAAGTGATGACTGGCGACCCCGAAGAGGGGATGTTGTCGTGGGACGAATCCGTGTTCAGGAACGAGCACGTCTTCGAGATCGATTACGTCCCCGAGACGTTCCGCCACCGCGATTCGCAGATGCAGAGTCTCACGTACGCGCTGCGACCTGCGGTCCGGGGCTCGCGCCCGCTAAACGTGATGGTCCGCGGACCGCCGGGAACAGGGAAGACCACGGCGATTCAGAAGCTGTACGACGAGGTCGGCGCCCAGACCCGGGACGTCCAGACGATCCGGGTCAACTGCCAGGTCAACTCGACGCGGTACTCCGTCTTTTCGCGACTGTTCGAGGGCTGTTTCGACTACGAACCCCCGTCGTCGGGCATCTCTTTCAAGAAGCTCTTCGGCCAGATCGCCGAGAAACTCGTCGAGGACGACCGCGTGCTCGTCGTCGCGCTCGACGACGTCAACTACCTCTTCTACGAGAACGAGGCGTCTGATACGCTCTACTCGCTGCTGCGCGCCCACGAGGAACACCCGGGGGCGAAGATCGGCGTCATCGTCGTCTCCTCGGACCCGGCGCTCGAGGTGATCGACGCCCTGGACACCCGCGTCCAGAGCGTCTTCCGGCCCGAGGACGTCTACTTCCCGGTGTACGACCAGCCGGAGATCGTCGACATCCTCCACGAGCGCGTCACGCGCGGGTTCCACGACGGCGTCGTCGCCACAGACGTTCTGGAGCGGGTCGGCTCGCTCACGGCCAAGAGCGGCGACCTCCGGGTGGGGATCGACCTCCTCAGGCGAGCCGGACTCAACGCCGAGATGCGGGCGAGCCGAACCGTCGAACTCGAGGACGTCGAGAAGGCCTACGAGACGTCGAAGTACATCAACCTCTCCAGAAGCCTCAACAGCCTGAGTGAGAACGAACGAGCGCTCCTCGAGGTACTCGTCGACCACGACGGCTCACAGGCTGGCGAGGTGTACGAGCGGTTCAGCGAGGAGACAGACCTCGGCTACACCCGCTATTCGGAAATCGTCAACAAGCTCGACCAGCTCGGCCTCATCGACGCCGAGTACGCCGAGATCGACGGGCGTGGACGGTCGCGGTCGCTGACGCTCTCGTACGAACCCGAGGCGATTCGGGAGCGACTCGAGTGAGTTACCGGTCGCCTATTCGTCCATCCGCCGCCAGCGTGTGCCACCCACCGCCTCGCCCACCCGAACGGTGAGGCACCAACTCAGTGCCAATCGGTCGTCCGACGCCGAGTAGCGACGACTCGGCGTCAGTTCGTCCGTCCGCGTTGATCCTCGAGGGGCTCGAGGTCGGCCGTCGCCGGCGTCGACGTGGGCTCTTGCTCAGCGAGCGCTGGCGATCCGACGGCTGGCGACGATTCGTCGGTTTCACCGCCCGCTCGAACGGCGCTAAGTTGCTCGCCGGCGGCCGAACGGACGAAGTTCCAGCCGTCCTGGACGAACGGGACGGGGTCGTCCGCGACGGCGTAGTCGAACCGGGGCTCTCGAACCATCGACGTGGCGACGTCGCTGACGGCGGAGAGAAACGAGGGGCGTTCGACCAGCGGGTAGTCCTCGGCCAGGATGCTGTGGAGGTGACAGAGTTCGCCTCGGAGCAGGTGACCGCCGATGCCGACCTCGTAGTCGGGCTGGCTGATCGGTTCGCCACGGGCGAGTTGCCAATAGTAGTAGGGGAAGTCGGCGCCCGCACGCACGGAGAACGGGAGCGACGACCAGAACCGTGGGTTGATCTCCATCAGTTCGAACGAGCCCGTCTCGGGGTTGCGCAGGAACTCGACCATCGCCAGGCCGTGCCACTCGAGTTCGTCCAGCAGCGCGAGGCCGGCCGCCTCGAGTTCGGGGATGTCGGTCGACTCGCGGTAGGCGCTGGGACCACCGCTGTACTTGTAGCCCCGTTTCTGGCAGTGCTGGAAGGTGGCGACCGCCTCCCCCTCGTCGTACAGCGCGAAGAAGCCGTACTCCCGGGAGTCGGGGACGTACTCCTGGACGATGGGGACGTGGCCCCACTCGTTGAGCGACGATTCGACCGCCGGCGGGGTGCCGGGTTCGTGATAGACGGTCGAGCCGATGTCGCTGAGTCCGGCGTCGTGGCCGAGGTATTCGGGAGCGGCGACGGTGTAGCGAGGCTTGATGATCGTCTCGCGCGACCAGTCGTCCCACTCGTCGAGCAGGGTCGTCTCGGGCGTCTCGACGCCGGCGCGCTCGGCGGCCGCGAAGAGTTCGACCCGGTCTTGCACCTGCCGCAGGGTCTCGAAGTCCGGCCACGGCGTCGCGACGTGCTCGGCGAAGGCGTCCCTGTTCGCCGCGAGCGTGTAGACGTCCTCCTCGCGGACGGGGATGATCGTCTCGACGCCAGGTCGGGCCGCGAGCGAAAGGAGGACGTCCCCGTAGGCCTCGATGTCCGACCGCGGGTCGGGGAGCGTGACGAATCGATCGCAGTACCTCGAGACGGAGCCGGGCGTCGTCCGATCCTCGGAGCCGACGATGGTGTAGATCCCGCGCGGCTCGAGCGACCGCAGACAGGCGACGGTGCTAGGGGCCGTGATACCGGGAACGATGACGCGTTCCCGCGCCTCGCGTGGTTGGTCGTGCGCAGCCGATTGCATACGCGTTGGAGGGGGCCACGAGGGTATTGTTATGGGTCCGTTACCCTCGTATGGCTGCCCTACCGGGGCGAAAACCGACCCTCGAGGACCGAGTCTCGAGAGGACTCACGCGTGCTCGAGGCTCTGGCGATAGCTCTCGGCGTGTTCGATGGCGCCCTCGAGGCGATCTGCCGTCTCGGCGTCGGACTCGCGTCGTGCCTGCCTGAGCGCGTTGAGGTGCTCGTCGAAGACGGCGTGGTCGGCTTCGCCCTCGCTGGCGGCGATTTCGGCGAAGGCGGCCGCCGTGTCTCGAATAACGTCCCGCACGTCGTCGCCGGCGGTCTCGGTCGCCAGCTCGAGGTCGGCTCGAGCCTGCTGTAAGTCGGCGTCGCGGCTGGAACTGGACATACGTTCTCGACGACGACCGGCGTCAAAGACGTGGGGGCGGCATATGCGCGGCGGCTTCGGTCGGCGGGCCCGCCAACCGTAGCCGTCAGACGAGCGGCTTACGTAGCCCGAGCCCCTGGTCACGGATACGATGAGCGACACTCGAGGCCCCCTCCAGCCGGATCGACCCGAGGCCGCGAAACCGTTCGCGGTCGACGCCCCGTTCGAGCCCGCGGGCGACCAGCCCGAGGCGATCGAGCAGCTGGCGGCGGGCTTCGCCGACGGCATGGACCGCCAGACGCTGCTCGGCGTGACGGGGTCGGGCAAGACTAATACCGTCTCGTGGGTGATGGAAGAGGTCCAGGAGCCGACGCTGGTCATTGCCCACAACAAGACCCTGGCCGCCCAGCTCTACGAGGAGTTCCGGAACCTGTTCCCCGACAACGCCGTCGAGTACTTCGTCTCCTACTACGACTACTACCAGCCCGAGGCCTACGTCGAGCAGACCGACACATACATCGACAAGGACGCCTCGATCAACGACGAGATCGACCGTCTCCGTCACTCGGCGACCCGGTCCCTGCTCACCCGGGACGACGTGATCGTCGTCGCCTCGGTCTCGGCCATCTACGGACTCGGTGACCCGCGAAACTACGTCGAGATGGCGATGCGCCTCGAAACGGGCGAGGAGATCGGACGCGACGACCTCCTGAAGCGACTCGTCGATCTGAACTACGAGCGCAACGACGTCGACTTCTCCCAGGGGACGTTCCGGGTTCGCGGGGACACCATCGAGATCTTCCCGATGTACGGCCGCTACGCCGTCCGCGTCGAGTTCTGGGGCGACGAGATCGACCGCATGCTCAAAGTTGACCCGCTCGAGGGCGAGGTCAAGAGCACCGAACCCGCCGTCCTCGTCCACCCCGCCGAGCACTACTCGATGCCCGAGACTCGTCTCGAGCAAGCCGTCGAGGAGATTCGGGACGACCTCGACTCGCGGATTTCGTACTTCGAGCGCAAGGGCGACCTGCTCGCCGCCCAGCGAATCGAGGAACGAACCACGTTCGACCTCGAGATGATGGAGGAGACGGGCTATTGCTCGGGCATCGAGAACTACTCGGTGTACCTCGACGACCGCGACCCCGGCGACACGCCCTACACCCTGCTGGATTACTTCCCGGACGACTTCCTCACCGTAGTCGACGAGTCTCACGTCACCCTGCCCCAGGTTCGGGGCCAGTACGCCGGCGACAAATCTCGGAAGGACTCGCTGGTCGAGAACGGCTTTCGACTCCCGACCGCCTACGACAACCGCCCGCTCACGTTCGAGGAGTTCGAGGAGCGAACCGACAAGACGCTGTACGTCTCCGCGACGCCGGGCGACTACGAGCGCGAGGAGAGCGACCAGATCGTCGAACAGATCGTTCGCCCCACCCACCTCGTCGACCCCGAGGTCGAAGTCGCCCCCGCGACGGGCCAGGTCGACGACCTCATGGATCGCATCGACGCCCGAATCGACCGCGACGAGCGTACCCTCGTGACGACGCTGACCAAACGGATGGCCGAGGACCTGACCGAGTACCTCGAGGAGGCGGGCGTCGACGTCGCCTACATGCACGACGAGACGGATACCCTCGAGCGCCACGAAATCGTGCGCTCTCTCCGCCTCGGGGAGATCGACGTCCTCGTCGGCATCAACCTCCTGCGGGAGGGCCTGGACATTCCCGAGGTCTCCCTCGTGGCGATTCTGGACGCCGACCAGGAGGGGTTCCTCCGATCCGAAACGACGCTCGTCCAGACGATGGGGCGGGCGGCCCGGAACGTCAACGGCGAGGTCGTGCTATACGCCGACGAGGTCTCGAACGCGATGGAGTCGGCCATCGATGAGACCCGCCGCCGCCGCGAGATTCAACGCGAGTTCAACGAAGAACACGGCCACGAACCGATGACCATCGAGAAGGAAGTCGGCGAGACAAATCTCCCGGGGAGCAAGACCGACACCTCGAGCGTCGCCGGCACGGACCTCGAGGATGAGGAGGACGCCGCCCGCTACGTCGCCGAACTCGAAGATCGGATGCAGGAGGCGGCGAGCAATCTCGAGTTCGAACTCGCCGCGGACATCCGGGATCGGTTGCGGGAGGTTCGAGATGAGTTCGACCTCGAGGGGAAGGACGAGGGGGTCGCCCCGCCGGCCGAGGAGTTCTAGCGGTTCAGCCCTCGCTGGCGCTCACTCGATGACGTCGAACTCCTCGCATCCACACTCACAGCCCGTTCGCCGGCCGATCGGCTGGACCGTCCCGTCGGGCCACAACTGGGCGGCGTAAACGTTCGAACAGGATCGGCAGGCGGCAGCGACCTTTCGTTTTCCGTTGTCTTCGACGTCGCTTTCGTTATCGACTCCATCCGGTCGCGGCCCGGTCCGCGAGGAGGGATCGACGTTCGTCTTCGACCGTGGCAGCTCGGCCATAGTATTCCCCACCACAGGAACAAAGAAAGCCAGACTGCTTTGAGTTAGAAGTCCCTTATATACCCGAGGATAGAATTACGATCGCTTGAGGCCCTCGGCCCGTTCCGAAGAGACGGTGAGCGTATTTCTGGTGAGGTTGTTCGTTGCCCGACGGAGCCGCTGTGAGACGGCGTTGGTCGAGATGTCGAGGGCGTCCGCCAGTTCGGCGATTTGCGTCTCTCGCGGAACCGCGAAGTAGCCCATCTCGAGTGCGGTGACCATCGCCTCCCGTTGCTGGGGCGTCAGGTCGTACTCACGCTCCTTCGGATCCGTTGACTCGTAGAGCCGCTGGAGTTCGAAGGAGTAACCCTGTTCGTCGAAGTAGTGCTGGAACGACTCGAGTCGTCCCTGGCCGACGAACTGGAGTTTGAGATACCAGGTTCCGTTCGTCGCTGCTGCCTCCTGGACGATACCGTGTTGGTCGACGACCTGGTCGATCAGTTCCTGGACGCGTTCGGTCCAGTGGACGTTGAAGTAGCCGACGTTACCGGTACGATCGATCGTCTTCAGTTTTGTAACCGAAGAATCAGCCCGTATGGCCGTTTCCGCCGCATCGAGGTCGTCCGCGGTCACCCACAGGAACGGCATGACCCACTCGCGGCTGTGCGTGGCGAGGCGTTCGACCTCGAGCGTGAGGTCCGGGACCGTCTCGAGTGCCTCCTCGAGGGCAAACGCCTCGGCCGGGAGCGTGAATTCGGTTACGATGCTCATGCGGCGACTGATGGGTCCGACCCGTATAAGGAGTCGCCAGGAATCCGCCACTGGACCGTCGAGACCGCCAGATCGGTGATCCCACACTCCCCTCCACTCTCCTACCCCGACACTCGAGCGCGTCTCACTCGAACCCACTCACCAGCGTCGCGAGCCACTGGGCTGGATCGCCGCGGCGACGGACCTCGACTCGCTCGACCCATTTCACCCACTGGAAGCCGCGGCGACCGGGCGCCACGAGTCGCATCGGTGCTCCGTGACCGTGGCTCAGCGGTTCGCCGCCGACGTGCGTCGCGAGCAGCGCCGCCCGCGCCTCCTCGATCGGGAGCGACCACCGGTAGCCGGTCACCGAGACGAACCGGACGTATCGGGCGTCCGCCCGGGCACCGGCCGCCTCGAGCAGGTCGTCGACGCGAATGCCGTTCCAGCGCTGAACGGTGTACCAGCCGCTCGTGCAGTCGAGGAGTACTTCTTCGGAACTGTCCGGGACCAGCTCGTCGGCGCCGTACTCGAGGGACGTCTCGACCTCACCCTGGACGGACAGCGTCCACTCAGCAAGGTCGATCGGGTCTGGATCGTCCGCGACCCACGAGGTGACCGGGAAGCTCGCGTTCCCGTCGCCGCGTCGCGGCTGTGAGCCCGTGAACCGCCGGTCGGCGCCGCGGGTCTCGAGGAGTCGGTTGGTGGTCTCCTGGACCCGATAGGCGGCGGCCCCGCCAAGCAGAAGCGCCCCGTAGGCGAGCGTCGTTCGGCGACGGTCGAAGTCGCCCCGCTGCGGGAGACGAAACCGGGTCGTGAGGTGCCACGCCATCAGGAGAACGAGCGCGAGGCCGAACCCGACGTGAACGCTCAGCAGGGTCCAGTACGCGATGCGGACGTCCGCGCCGAACACCCAGACGACGCCCGTGCCGACTGCGCCCGTCGCCGCGATCAGGGTAAGTACCGAAAGAACGGTGGAGCGACGCCACAGCCGTCGATCGGTCAGTCGGTGGCGAACCCTGGCGAGTTTGAACCCCAGGAAGACGACGAGCGTCAGGCCGAGGATCCGGTGGAGCCAGAAGAGCGGCCATCCCTCCGGCCCGCCGACGGTGAACGAGAGCAGTCCCGAGGCCGCCTCGAGTACGACGATGGCGAAGATCGACCAGTCGACGAGGCGCGGCGGTGGCCTGAGGGCGTCGACAGCACTTCGACCGAGAGCCGCAGGGCTGCGCTCCATACGCGATGTTACGGGCTCGCACGGCAAGAAGGGGTACGCCCGATCCGAAAGACCGGGTTATCGAAGACGAACGAATCGGAAACGCGGGACTCGAGCGATCCGAAGTCAGTCGTCGCAAGGGGCTTCCCGGCGCTGGGTGCCGGCGAACGGCTTGGCAGAGATGTTCTTACGACCGGCGTCGAGTTCCGAGAGGACGTACACGAGACCGACGAGCAGGACTGCGCCGAGAGGCACCAGGACGAACGGCGAGAGGCCGAACAGACCGTACGCCAGGTAGACGATCAGTGCGACGAAGATCACCGTGACCGCGTAGTACAGCTGGGTCCGGACGTGGTCGATGTGATCGGCACCGGCAAACGTTGAGGAGAGGATCGTCGTGTCCGAGATGGGCGAGCAGTGGTCGCCGAAGATGGCCCCCGAGAACACGGTCCCGACGGCGAGTGCCAGCACTTCCGGCGAGCCGTTGCCGACCTCGTAGGCCAGCGGGATGGCGACCGGCGTCACGATCCCCATCGTCCCCCACGAGGTGCCGATCGAGAATGCGATCACGGCGGTCGTCAGCAACACGACGACCGGCAGCAGCGTCGGCGTGATGAAGCCGGCAGCGATGTCGGTGACATACTGGCCGGTCTGGAGTTCGCTCGCAACGGTGCCAATCGACCACGCCAGGACGAGAATGCTCACGGCAGTGAGCATGATTCCGAACCCGTCCAGGACGGTCTCCATCGACTCCTCGAGATCCATCACCCCGTAGTACAGTGACATCGCGACGGCGGTCGCGACCATGGCGAACGAGCCCCAGACGAGCGCGCCCGTGAAGTTCACGTTGTCCACGAGGGTGATGAGCGCGTCGCCACCGGATGCGGCCTCGGCGGGCGTGACCCCGGCGGCCTGGAAGCCGGTGATCGTCGCCCCGCCCATGACCACAATTACCAGGGCCGCGACCGGCACGACGAACGTCCGAACGAGCGGATCGTTGACGACCGGTTCGCCGAGGTCCTCCTTCATGCTCTGGAGCGGCGTGGCGTCCTCGCGTGTTACGTTACCCGTCTCCCTGGCGCGCGTTTCCGCGGTGAGCATCTCCCCGAAGTCCCGGCGGGTGAGGACGACGATCAGGACCATCAATAGGGCCAGCAGGCAGTAGACGTTGAACGGGATCGACCAGAGGAACGTCGCCACGGCCGAGGGCGTTTCGCCATCGATCTGTTCGTATTCGGTCTGGATGAGGCTGATTTGGAACGCGACCCAGCTCGAGATACCGAACGTCGCCACCGGCGCGGCCGTCGAGTCGAGGATGTAGGCCAGTTTCTCGCGAGACATTCGCATCTCGTCGGCGATGTCCTTCACCGCCGAACCGACGATGGCCGTGTTGGCGTAGTCGTCGAAGAACCACACCAGCCCGAGCAGCCACGCGGCCAGGCCGACCCGCCGGTGGGAGTCGACGCGATCCGTTGCGGCGCGGGCAATGGCGATCGAGCCGCCCATCCGCCAAACCAACGCGATACCGGCACCCAGCAGGAACGTGAACGTGATGATCTCGGCGTGGAACGTGTCGTCCCCGAACGAGGCGACGATCCAGCCGAACGCTTCGACCACGCCCACCACCGGGACGGCGGCGATATCGAGAGCGCTCGATGCGTTATCCCAGGCGACGATCATGCCCCCGGACCAGACGCCGAGAAACAGCGAGAGCATGGCCCGACGGGTGAGGATGGCGAGCAGGATCGCCAGCAACGGCGGCAGGAGCGACCACGCGCCGAACGGGTGTGGTTGTACCATGTACACACGGAGCACGCTATTAGTATTTAAACGATGCGTAATCGCAATCTTCGCGTCACTGACAAACTAACAACCCTGCTTCGCGGAGAAGAACGCTCGAGCGCGCTTACTCGAGCAACAGGAGTTCGGGATTCTCGAGGTACCGCATGACCTCGTTGGTGAACGCCGCGCCCTCGGCGCCGTCGATGAGGCGGTGGTCGAACGACAGCGAGAGCGTCATGACCGAGCGGGGTTCGATCGATTCGTTGCCCTCGTCGTCGGTGACGACGCGTGGCTTGCGCTTGATTTCGCCAACCGCGAGGATGCCGGCCTCGGGGTAGTTGAGAATCGGCGTGGCGTACTCGCCGCCGATACCGCCGATATTCGTGATGGTGAACGTCGAGCCCCGGAGTTCGTCCGGGCTAATGGTGCGCTCGCGGGCCTTCGTCACCAGTTCGTCCGTCTCCGAGGAGAGCTGGAGCATGCCCTTGTGGTCGGCGTCCTCGACGACCGGTACCATCAACCCGGCGTCGGTCGCGGCCGCGACGCCGATGTTGTAGTAGTTGCGGTGGACGATTTCCTGGTTCTCGTCGTCGATCATCGCGTTCATCTCCGGGAACTCCTTGAGCGCCGCGACGACCGCCTTCATGATGAACGGCATGTAGGTCAGCCGAATGCCCTGCTCCTCGGCGGTCGGCTTCAGCCGCTCACGGGTTTCGACCAGCTTCGTTACATCGACCTCGTCGTGGTGGGTGACGTGCGGTGCCGTGTACTTCGAGCGCTCCATCGCGTTCGCGATGGTCTTGCGGACGCCCTTGAACGGCTCGCGAGTCTCCCGCGGGCCGGTCTCGCCGGTCGCGACTGCGGCGGCGTCGGCCTCCTGGGCGCGCTGCTGGGCCTCGGCGTACTCCATCACGGCCTCGGGCGTGACAAACGCCTCGCCGTCGCGCTCTTCGGTCGCAGGGACGGCGTTGATATCGACGCCCTGCTCCTCCGCGACGCGGCGAGTGGCGGGAGCGGCCAGCGTGCGGTCGCGGTCGGCCGATTCGACGGACGGAGCGCTCGAGGCGCTCGTCCCAGTTCCCGTTCCCGTCTCGGTCTCGGTCTCGCCGTGGGCCCCCGCGGCAGCGTCGACGCCACCGGTGCCTTCGGTCGGTTCCGCCGGAGCGGTCTCGGCGGATTCGGTGCCACTGTCGCTCGAGCCACCTGCACCCGCAGCTGCCTCGACGTCACCTTCAGTGACTCGGCCGCCCGGGCCGCTACCCTGCACCGTCGAGATGTCGACGCCCTGCTCGCGGGCGAGTTTGCGAACTCGCGGCGGGGCGAAGACGCGGCCCTCGGGGACGTCGACGGACTCGGCGTCGGCCGCTGCGTCCGCGGAGTCGGTCTCGGCCGAACTCGAGTCGGCCGTCTCCGCTTGGTCAGCGGCTGCTTCGGTTTCCGTTTCGGCGCTCGCCTCCTCTGCCTCGTCCGCCTCGCCCTCGACGTTGAACGTGATAATCACGTCACCGACCGGGACCATTTCACCCTCCTCGGCGCGAAGTTCCGCGACTGTGCCGTTGTACGGCGAGGGAACCTCGACCAGCGCCTTGTCGGTCTCGACCTCGGCGACCGGCTGGTCCTCGCTGACCGTGTCGCCGGGTTCGACCAGCCACGAGACCAGTTCACCCTCGGCCACGCCCTCGCCCACGTCGGGAAGTTTGAATTCGCGCATACGTCGCCTTCACGGTTCGCTCACATACGGTTTTCGTTACCCTTTCGATTCGCACATATATTGCTCGGGACAGAACGGTGGTTCGTTCGTCGATTCGCTCGATCGAACTAGCTGCCGACCCGTGCCCGAACGGATTGTGACGGGGAGTTCGACTACAATCGCCGGCGACGCGCCAGCAACCCGGCTATCAGAAGCAGGGCGAAAATCGCCACTGCCGGTGATCGTTCGAGGGAATCGTCACTCTCTGCAGCGACGTCGCCACGGTACAGGACAATCTCGGGCGCCGGATCGTCGCCGATCGTCCAGACGTAGATCTGCTGTGCGTGCGTCACAGTGTCGGCCTTATCCCGATTGACGGTCCAGTTCTCCCACCGTTCGGCGGGTACCGCGACCCGGAACTCGTCGCCCGACTCGAGTGCAGCAGCGAACCCGGGCCCGATCCGGATGCGATCATCGTCAGTCGTCGGGATGTCAGTCCACTGGACGCTGTAGCGGATCGTTATGGTTTCCGCGTCGTCGCCTCGGGGAACCGAGTAGCCTCTCCTGGGGTGCTCGACCGCGTCGGAATCGAGGTCGTTGGCAGCCATCGCGTCCTGAACGATTTCCTCGCCACGGAACCACGCTATGTCCAGCGTTTCGTTGCGCGCTCGCTGGAGTTCTGCAGTCGATCTCGCCTCGTAGCTGATCTCAACGCGGACTTGAGCGGCGTCCGGTGCTTTCGGGGTAATTTTGACCACGTACGTTGCATTCTCGGGTGGCTCTCCATGGCCGTCCCCACTTTGACCGCCGACCGCAGGTGATTCGTCCGGCGATGCGGCGATGGCATGACCGGACGCGAATCCGAGCACGATCAGGGCAACGACGAGCACACCGATACAGACGAGTGCGTACTCGAGGGGGCGACGGTGTCGATCTTTCATTCGTATAGGATCCCACCTAGTAACTTTCTGTCTTGGTGTTGGTTTTTGTGACCAACAGAAGATCTCATCTTGTATAGATTATCTATCGTTCATTTAAGTGTTGTTGGAAAATGTCGTCAATTAGACGGAGTACGGTCTAAATTACCGTAGCAAATCGAACGAAGAGGTGAGTGAAGCCGATTGATCAGTTCATAGCCCGCCTCGAAACCAATCCAGACCGACGCAGTCGGCGTTCCTGAACGCACAGGGTCGCTTCCGGCGACCCTAAAAATCCATCGCGTCCCGAATTCCCGTCTCGATGCGGGCCGGTTCGGGCAAGTAGTAGTCCTCGAGCGCGTACAGCGGGAACGGCGTGTCGAAGCCGCTGATGCGCTGGATCGGCGCCTCCTGGTACATCAGGGCCTCCTCCTGGATGGTCGCCGCAATCTCGGCGCCCATGCCGTTCGTCTTCGGCGCCTCGTGGACGACCGCACCGCGGCCGGTCTTCTTGAACGACTCGACGATGGTGTCGATGTCCAGCGGGGAGACCGTCCGGAGGTCGACGACCTCGACGTCGATTTCGCCCTCGAGGTTCTCGGCGGCCTCGAGCGTCGGGCGGGTCATCGCGCCGTAGGTGAACACCGAAATGTCGGACCCCTCGCGGCGAACGGCCGCCTCGCCGATCGGGACCTCGTAGGACTCGTTTGGCACTTCTTCGCGGAATGCCCGGTAGATGAGCTTGGGCTCGAGGAAGATGACCGGATCGGGCGAGCGAATCGCACTCGTGAGCAGTCCCTTCGTGTCGTATGGCGTCGACGGGATGACCACCTTGAGGCCGGGCTGGTGGACGAACATCGCTTCGCTCGATTCGGAGTGGTGTTCAGGCGCTCGGATCCCGCCGCCGTAGGGCGCACGAATGACCATCGGACAGGTGAAGCGACCGCGCGAGCGCGTTCGCAGGCGCGCGGCGTGGGAGACGATCTGGTCGAAGGCGGGGTAGATGAACCCGAGGAACTGCATCTCGGGGACGGGCCGGAGCCCGTAGGCAGCCATGCCGATGGCCGTCCCGACGATGCCCGACTCGGCGAGTGGCGTGTCGATGACCCGGTCCTCGCCGAACTCGTCGTAGAGCCCTTCCGTCGCGCGGAAGACCCCGCCGTTCTTCCCGACGTCCTCGCCCATGACGACGACGTCTTCGTCCCGTTCCATCTCCTGACGCAGTCCGTCGCGGACCGCCTGTACCAGCGTGAGGTTTTCAGATTCTGCTGCCATGTTAGTCCTCCAGTAGCGCGTCGTCTCCGTACTGTTCGCGAATCCGTTCGAACCACTCGCGTTGTTCCGCGAGCCGTCGCGGCATCTCGGCGTAGACCTTCGAGAAGATTTCCTCGGGGTCCGGCCGCTCGACGGCTTCGGCGGCGTCGATCGCGTCCGCCACCGCGTCGGTGACGCGCTCTTCGATCGCGTCAGCGCGCTCATCGTCGAGCATCCCGTGCTCGCGCAGGAAGGTCTCCATGCGCGGGATCGGATCCTTCTGTTTCCAGCGTTCGACTTCCTCGTCGTCGCGGTAGACCGAAGGGTCGTCGGCGGTGGTGTGGGCCCCGAAGCGGTACTGGACCGCCTCGATGAGCGTCGGGCGGAGTTCACCCTCGCCCGGATTCTTGGCCTTCTGGACGGCCTCGCGGGTGACCTTGTAGACAGCCAGCGGGTCCATTCCGTCGACCTGGACGCCCTCGAACCCGTAGGCGCTGGCCTTCTGGGCGATGGTGTCGCTCGCAGTCTGGCGCTCTCGAGGCACCGAGATGGCCCACTGATTGTTGTTACAGAAGAAGACGGCCGGCGCGTCGAAGACCCCCGCGAAGTTCAGCCCTTCGTGGAAGTCGCCCTCGCTCGTGGCGCCGTCGCCGAAGTAACAGAGGAACGCCTTCTCCTCGCCGCGCAGTCTGGAGGCCCAGGCGGCCCCGGTGGCGTGGGGAATCTGGGTCGCGATTGGGACGGCGACCGTGAAGATATTCTGCTCTTCGGGAACCGCGTTGCCCTCCTCGTGGCCCATCCAGTAGAGCAGCGTCTGTTTCAACGAGAGGCCGCGGACGAGCGCCGCGCCGTGCTCGCGGTAACTCGGGAAGAGCCAGTCCTCGTCGTCCAGGGCGTGGGCACTTCCGATCTGGGCGCCCTCCTGGCCCGACAGCGGCGGGTACGTCCCCATGCGACCCTGTCGCTGGAGACTCACCGCCCGCTGGTCGAAGTGGCGGGCGAGTTTCATCTGCTCGTAGAGCTCGAGGAACTCGGATTCGTCGAGATCCGGTACCTCGACGCCCTCGAGGACGCGACCATCGTCGTCGAGTACCTGTACTCGATCACTAGGGTCGTGCTGTAGCGTGCTCACGGGTATACCCACCTTCGCATACCCTAATGGTCTATCGCTCACGTTAAAGGAGTTTCGTAAATAATTTACTATCAGCACGATTCTTGCCATTGATTACCAAAGTTCGCCGTTGTTTTCGGATGAGGCCGACCAAGCGTCCAAATAAACGCGAGAAATGGCGAGAATAGTTTGGAGTATCACGGATTATGTCCACGTTACTGGACGGATGTTCGTCGGTCATGTGGGTTCCAGGAGCGAACCGCCCGTGCGGCGGCCCGGTACGATATCGAAACGCGTCTGAAAGGTGATGGAATCGCGGGCGAAAGACCGCTCAGTTCGACGCGGGGCTCTGACGAGCGCTCGCTCGAGCGTCCTCGACGCTCTTGCCCTCCCGAAGCACAGCGTCGACGAACAGTTCGCCGGCCTTGTACGACGAGCGAACCATCGGCCCGCTGGCACAGTAAAGAAATCCAAGTTCCTCCTCGGCGACCCGTCGCCAGGTCTCGTACTTGTCCGGGTGGTCGTAGCGCTTGACCTCGAGGTGGCTCAACGACGGCTGGAGGTACTGACCCAGCGTGACGATGTCGACCCCGCGTTCGCGGAGGTCGGCCAGCGTCTGGTAGACCTCGTGGTCGTACTCGCCGTGGCCGAGCATTATCGAGGTCTTGGTGTAAATGTCCGACTCGCGTTCGACCTGCTCGAGCACGCCCAGGCTCTGTTCGTATCCTGCACGACGGTCCCGGACGGGGAACTGCAGACGCTCGACGGTCTCAACGTTGTGGGCGATGACGTCCGGCTGGGCGTCGATGATCTTTCGGACGAGGCGTTCCTCGCCCTGGAAGTCGGGGATGAGGACCTCGACGAGGACGCCCGGGTGGCGCTTTTTTATTTCGCGAATCGTCCTGGCGAAGTGACCGGCGCCCTGGTCGGGGAGGTCGTCGCGGTCGACGCTCGTCAGGACGACGTAGTCGAGGCCGATCTCGGCGATGGCCTTCCCCACGTTTTCGGGTTCGTCCGGATCGAGCGGTTCCATCCCGCCGGTTTCGACGTCACAGAAGTTACACCCGCGCGAGCAGCGATGGCCCATCAGCATGAACGTCGCCGTGCCGCCGCTGTCCGATTCGCCCGTTCCGTTTCGGCCGCTCCAGCACTCGCCCAGGTTCGGGCAGTTCGCCTCCTCACAGACGGTGTTGAGGTCGTGCTCGCGCAGCGTCTCCTTGATCCCGGTGAACTCCCGGCCCGACGGCGGCCGCATCTTCAGCCAGTCGGGCTTTCGCGAGCGACTCATACCTGATGCTGGACGGCGATGGTGAAAAGTCGTGGTGGTTCTCGTCGAAATTCGATCGCCGTTCCGTTGAGACAATGCACCAACGTGAATGAACAGTTATATTACGCCCCGTGTGCCAATGTAACAGGTCACTGACGATGCTATCCGCTTCGCGTGAGGAAATTTCGAACGGCTCTCTCCCGAAAGTCCTCCTCGTACTCGCCGCGCCGCTGCTCGTCCAGAACCTCGTCCACGTCGCCAACCAGGTGATCGACGTCTTCTGGCTCGGTCGACTGGAGCTCGGCGGTGACGCCATCGCAGCCGTCGGGTTGAACTTCCCGATTATCGCCCTGCTGTTCACCGTGGCCATCGGCATTTCGGTGGGCACGCAGGTCGTCGTCGCCCAGCGCGTCGGAAGCGAGAACCTCGAGGGGGCCCGTCGCGTCGCCGTCACCGGCACCGTTGTCGGTCTGATCGGTGGAACGATCCTCGGCATCGTCGCGTTCGTCTTCGCCCGCGACGTCATGGGGCTGTTCGCGGCCGAACCCCAAGTCATCGAGGCCGCCGCCGCTTACCTCGCAGTCATTGCACTCGGCATTCCGCTCGCGACCGCCAGCGACGCCCTCGAGTCGGGGTTCGTCGGCTGGGGCGACGCGCGGGCAGCGCTATACATCAACGTCGCCACCGTCGTCGTCAACGTCGCTCTCGACCCGTTCCTCATCTTCGGCTGGTGGGTGTTCCCCGAACTGGGCGTCGAGGGAGCGGCCGCCGCCACCGCCATCGGGTACGCCGCGGGCTTTTTCTTCGCGGTCGGCCTCGCCGTCTACGGCCGGGACGGCTTTCGAATCAGGCTCAGCAACATCGGCTTCGACCTCGAGGACGCCCGCGAAATCGTTGACGTCGGCTGGCCGAATGCCGGCCAGTACGTCGCGAGCCAGTCCGTCCGCGTGTTGATGGTCGCCATCGTCGCCGTCGCCGGCGGATCGGCCGCCGTCGCCGCCTACGCTATCGGCGCCCGGGTCGCCTCCATCGCCTTCATCCCCGCCCAGGGCCTCCAGCAGGCCGCCCAGAGCGTCATCGGGCAGAACCTCGGTGCCGAGAATCCAGGACGGGCGACCAGGACGACCTGGGTTGGCGTCGCCATCGCCGCGGGTGCCCTCACCGTCGTCGGCGCCGTCCAATGGCTCGTTCCCGAGACGTTGACGACGGTGTTCGTACCCGACGCGACGCCCGAAGAGGTCGCCCACACCGTCGCATACCTCGAGATCCTCGCCTACGGCTACTGGGCCATCGGCGCGAACTACCTGCTGATGGCTGGGTTCAACGGCGCCCGCCGGACACGGACGAGTTTCGTCGCCACGCTCTGTCAGTACTGGGCCGTTCGCCTCCCGGTCGCCGCTCTCGGGATTTACGTCCTCGGCATGGACGCGACTGCCGCCTTCTGGGCCGTGACCATCTCGAACGTCGTCGTCGCCGTCGGACTGGGACTGTACTACTGGTACGAGACCGGCTCCGGGATGAATCAGCGCGCGGTCGACGTCGCCGCCTCGAGCACCGATTGATCGGCTTTCATTTTCCAGCGTTTGCTCGAGCGTTCGGTCCTCGAGTCTGCGCTCAAGTCGTTCAGTCGCTCCAGACCCGTGCAGCCGCCCCAGCCCCGTTTAACGTGCGACCACCTCGCCCCGGCGCTCGTGTTCCATCTCGTCTGTGACCGCCGCCGCGACCGCCTCGCCGAACTCGCGCTCGAGGAACCACAGCGCCAGGTCGATTCCCGACGTGACGCCGCCCGCGGTCAACACGTCGCCGTCGTCGACGACGCGCGCCGAGCGCACGTCCGCGACCGCCTCCAGGGCCTCGAGAGCAACCCGGTGCGTGACGGCGGGCCGACCGTCCAGCAGGCCCGCGTCGGCGAGCACCATCGCGCCCGTACAGACCGACGCGACGACGGCGCCCTCGGCGTGACGGTCGGCGACGGCCTCCGGAAGCCGACGCTCGTCGATTATACGACTGACGCCCCCGTCGTCGCTCGTCCAGCCCCCGCCCGGGACGACGAGTACGTCTGGATCGCCCAGGACGTCGTCGGGTTCGACGCGCAGGCCGTGGCTGGCTCGAACCCGGTCAACGGGGTCGAGGGTGACGAGTTTCGTCTCGAGAGGCGCACCGGCACGAGCGCCGTTCTGAAAGACCTCGAAGGGACCGATGGCGTCGAGTTCGTCGAAGCCGGGGAAGATGACGATTTCGACGGTGGTCGTGGATTCGGCGTCGGACATGTGCTCGAGGAGGGTCCTCGAGACGAAGCGTGTTTCGCGTTCCGGATGACGAAATGCCGACTCTTTCCGCCTCGAGCCGACGATAAAAGGACGGTCGTCCGCCTATACGTCGTGCATCAGCCCCTGGACGTCGTCTCGAGACACGGACTTGTCGTGCGTCCGCTCGGCGTGTTGCTGGACGAGATCGACCATCTCGTCTTCGTTTTCGTCCCGGATGACGAAGTCACAGTCCTCGAACCCCGCGTCTTTGCATTGTACCTCTTTAACCATAGGAATCACTCGCCTCGTGCCGGCAGGGATTTCCACACCATCGACCGCAATAACGGTTGTCGGAGGCGGGAATGACAGTCACTCGGAGCGAAGACTCCGGACCATCCGACGAACGCGGCGGCGCCGTCCGGGGACGGTACACTGAAACCCCTCGCCCCGCTAGAGGCGTCGATAGCGATGGACGCCGAGACGCTTCGCGAGCGAGCGGCCGACCTCCCTCGAGAGCCCGGCGTCTACCAGTTCCGCGACCGTGACGGCGAAACGACCCTCTACGTCGGCAAGGCCGTCGACCTCCGCTCACGGGTGCGCTCGTATGCAGACCCGCGGAGTGCCCGCATTCGCCGGATGGTCGACCGCGCCGACGACCTCGAGATCGCCGTCACCGACACCGAGACCCAGGCGCTGTTGCTCGAGGCCAACCTGATCAAGCGTCACCAGCCCCGGTACAACGTCCGGCTGAAGGACGACAAGTCCTACCCGATGGTCCAGCTCACGGCCCACGAGGCCCCGAGAATCGAAATTACTCGAGATCCGGCAGAGGCCGCGACCGTCTTCGGCCCGTTCACGAACAAGGGCCGGCTCGAGACCGTCGTCAAAGCGCTGCGGGAAATCTACGGTCTGCGTGGCTGCTCGGACAACAAGTACGCGGGCCGCGACCGGCCCTGCCTCGACTACGAGATGGGGCTCTGCAGCGCCCCCTGTACCCGCGAGATCGACCTCGAGAGCTACCGCGAGGACGTGCAGTCGGCCGTCCGCTTCTTCGAGGGCGAGACGGGCGTGCTCACGGACCCCCTCCGGCGGGGGATGGAGACCGCCGCTGAGAGCCAGCAGTTCGAGCGCGCCGCACACCTCCGAGACCGCCTCGAGACCGTCGAGGCGTTCCACGGGGACGCCGACGACGCCGTCCAGTCGATGGGTGAGGGCCAGGAACACCTCGTCGACGTCGTCGGCGTCGCGATTCGCGGCGAGGACGCGACCGTCGCCCGCCTGCGCTCCGACCACGGCAAACTGGTCGACCGCGACCGCCACACCCTCGAAGCACCCGCGACCGACGAGGGAGCCAAGAGCGCCGTCCCTGCCGTCCTCGCGGCCTTCCTGGTCCAGTACTACGCCGAGCGACAGCTGCCGGACGCGCTGTTGCTCCCCGAGCGCCACGGCGACCCGGAGGTGGCCGCCTGGCTCGAGGCCGAGGGCGTGGCCGTCCGCGTGCCGGGCGCCGGTCGCGAGGCGAAACTCGTCGAACTGGCGCTGAAGAACGCCCGTCAGAACGTCGGCCGACGGGACGAGTGCGGCATGCTCGCCGACGCGCTGGGTCTCGAGCGCGCCAGGCGCCTCGAGGGGTTCGACGTGAGCCATGCCCAGGGCTCGTCGGCGGTCGGCAGCAACGTCGCGTTCGACGACGGAAGCGCCGACAAGTCGGGCTACCGTCGGAAGAAGCTCACCGACGAGAACGACGACTACGCCAACATGCGCCGACTCGTCACCTGGCGCGCCGAGCGAGCCCTCGACGGGCGGGACGACCGGCCTAACCCAGACCTGCTGGTGATCGACGGGGGTCGAGGACAGCTGGAAGCAGCGCTCGAGGCCCTGGAGGAGGTGGGCTGGGACGTCCCCGCCATCGGGCTGGCGAAAGCCGAGGAGCGCGTCGTCACGCCCGACCGGGAGTACGACTGGCCGCGGGACGCCCCGCACCTCCACCTGCTCCAGCGGGTGCGCGACGAGGCCCACCGCTTCGCCGTCCAGTATCACCAGACGCTCCGCGACGAAGTCTCGACTGTACTCGACGACGTCCCGGGAATCGGGCCGGAGACGCGAAAGCGACTGCTGGGACGGTTCGGCAGCGTCGAAAACGTCCGGGCGGCGAGCCTCGAGGATCTCCAGAGCGTCCCCGGCGTGGGCGAACGGACAGCGCAGACGGTGAAGGAGCGGCTGTGAGCGTAAACGGCCAAGGAGCGGCTATGTGCGGTTCGCAACTGTACGACGTCTCGACCTCGAACCTCCGACCACCTCTTTGGTACTCGATGACGTGGGTCGCGTATGGACACCGACATTCGCCCGGCCACGGCAGACGACCGCGAGGCCATCCGCGAACTCGCCCGTGAAACCTGGCACGACACGTACACGGAACTCGAACCCGACGTAATCGACGAGACCGTCGACGCCTGGTACAGCGACGAGGAACTCGAGCGCGCTCTCTCGACGCCCGGCACGACGATGCTGGTCGCCGAAGCGGGTGAAGAAGCGGGTAGGGAAGCGGGAATCGTGGGTGTCGCCCACGGCGTCGTCCAGGAGGACGAGGGCGACGTCCTCCGACTGTACGTCCACCCCGACCACCAGCGCGAGGGTATCGGCACGGCCCTCCACGAGCGCCTCCGCGAGAACCTCGAGGACTTCAACATGCGCCGTATGCGGGCAATCGACCTCGCGTCGAACGTCGACGGACGAGCGTTCTACGAGGATCTGGGGTTCGAGAAGTCTGGAGAGGGGACGGTCGACATTGGCGGCGAGTCCCGTCGGGAGGTCGTCTACACGCTCGATCTCGAGTGACGTCTCGTTCCCTCGAGTGACAGTCAATTCGGGCGAGAGACAACGCTTTGGCACTCGAAGCCGTAGCACACCTACTGTGTCAAACGACGACCTCGACGACCTGCTCGACGAACTCGACTCCCACGACGACCTCACCGTCGCCGAACAGGTGCTCACGATCCGCCTCGAGAAGCGCCGATACGGGAAACCCGTCACGATTCTCGAGGGGTTCGACCTCTCGACGGCGGACCTGAAATCGACCGCGTCCGAACTCAAACAGGCGCTCGGAACCGGTGGTACCGTCGAGGAGGGCCGAATCGAGCTTCAGGGAGATCACCGCAGTCGACTCCCGCCGCTCCTTCGCGAGCGCGGGTTCCAGGTCCAGGAGTAGCGCTCACACATTTTTGTCGTCGAGCACGATCGGTCGCTCGACTGCCGCAACCGACGCGTTCTTTGGGACACCGACTCGAGAATAACCCGACACTCGAGCGCGTCGGGTTCCCACGGAGAGAACGGCAGCTAGCCACCCGCAGCCTCGAGGCGAAACTGACGACGAACGACGAAACTGACGACGATGGACCTGCTGAATCGATGGCGCTACCGGGAGACCGTCCTCGCGCTCTGTACGCTCGCCTTCTTCGCGACGATGGTCGCCCGCCTGGTGATCAGCCCGGTCGTCCCCGACGTCACCGACGCCTTCGGCGTCTCGAACTTCGTCGTCGGCATCGCGCTCACCGGCCTCTGGATGACCTACTTTCTCGCGCAATTCCCCAGCGGCATCCTCGCCGACCGCTTCGGCGAACGACCCGTCATCTTGGTCGCCGTCGGCGGCACGGCCGTCACGAGCCTCCTCATCGCCGTCTCCCCCGCGTTTCCGATCTTCCTGCTTGCGACGCTCGTACTCGGCGCCGTCGCGGGCCTCCATTACAGCGTCGCGACGACGCTCCTGACACGAACTTACGACAACATCGGCTCCGCCATCGGCGTCCACAACGGCGGCGGCCCGCTCGCCGGCCTCGTCGCCCCGGCGCTGGCCGCCTGGATCGCCGTCGTCCTCGGCTGGCGCTACGCCATCGCCCTCGGTGTCGTCGCCGCCGTCCCCATCTTCGTCCTGTTCTCCCGCTACGTCGAACCGACCGAGCCACGCCGCCCCGATCAGCCGATGCGCGACCGGTTCGAACTCGAGCCGTTGCTCGAGGTGCTCTCGCGTCCGTCCATCGCGTTTACCGTCTGCCTCGCGATCCTCGCGGCGTTCGTCTGGCAGGCGCTGTCGTCGTTCCTGCCCACCTTTCTGATCGAACACCGCGGTCACTCCCAGACCCTCGCCGGCATCGTCTTCTCGGCGTACTTCGTCGTGCAGGCGATCACCCAGGTCGGCGTCGGCGCCATCTCCGACCGCTACGGCCGCGACCTCGCCGCCGCCGGCTGCATGGTGCTCGGCTCGAGCGGTCTCCTGCTGTTCGTCTTCGGCCTCGGTTTTCCATCGATCGTCCTCGCCGTCCTGCTCGTCGGAACGGGCCTGGGCTGGGGGGCCGCTCTGCTTCCCCGGATCATGGACAACCTCACCGACGAGGAGCGCGGGGCCGGCTTCGGCCTCGTCCGGACCGTCTACGGTGTCGTCGGCTCGCTCGGCTCCGTCGCGACCGGCCTCTTCGCCGACGTTCTCGGCTGGGGCGTCGCTTTCACGATCCTGGCCGGTTTCCTGGTCGTCGTCCTCTTCGCGCTCGTCACGAATCGAGCCCTCGGCCTGGGGTATTGACCTGACTGGTCCCTCGAGAGGAGGCTCTCCAGGGCATCTATCAGTTCGGTTTGTTTGCTATAGAAAAGAGAGTTTTGTCGAGCTACGGAACCGAAGCGACGGAATCAGTGTTCCTCGTTCAGTTCGCGCTCCTTCGTGACCGTCTGGTCGCCCTCCGGCGGAGCGTCCTCAATGTCCGCGGGACGAGACGCGCCCGAATCCTCGGTTTTCGCCGTGTCGGTCTCGGCGCCGCCCTCGGTCTCGCCGTCGCCCGCCTCCTGATCGTCCCAGGACGGGCCCTCGCTCGAGGGGAACGCCTCGAGTCGGATCGTCTCCTCTACCGCCCGGACGTCGCTCTCGTGGAGCGGGACGGCGTCCTGAGGGTCGGACGACCAGCCGAGGGCCGCCCTGAGCGAATCGACGACGCCCGGTTCCGGTTCGACGAACGCAGTATCGTCCTCGACCGAAACGACGACGCCGACAGCCATTCCCTCGTCGTTTTCGACCGTCTTGCCGACGTCGTCAGCCGTGAAGGTGGCGCACATACACTGGGCTAGCCCCGCCTCGAGCGAATAGTGTGGTGCCTGCATCGGCTGGCAGGTCCGGGAGGGTCGTTCGAGCGTAGACGTCGTCCCATCGCCGGCGGCGGCGTCAGAACCCCATCGTCGGAGTCGACCCACCACCCGGCACACACGCGGCAATGGCTTTTCGAGGTAGCCGTCGACCGTTCCCTATGGACTGGAATGCCCTTCGCGACGCGTGTAGAAGACTCGAGCCGGGAACCGAACTCGTGACGCCGGTCTCCGAGCGTGCGTTTCGGATCACCGACGCGCTCGAGGATCGACTCGTGATCCAGTTCGTCGACAGCGGCGAGGAGCGCCCGCTCCACCGCGAGCAGTTCGACGTGCTGGCCGAGCAACTCGAGGGCGGCCCGATCCCGCTCGCGGAACTCCCACCGGGTGTCGAGCCGTACGCGAGCGTCCTGAGTCTCTCGGCCGAGCACGTTTCCGACGGCGAGAGCCTCGAACGCGCCCCGGAGGAGGCCGTCGCCGGCGAGAGCCCGCACCTCGTCTCGCCCGAGGACGCCCGGACGAGTCTCGAGCGAGTCCACGACGACGCCACCCTGCTCGCCGATCAGCTCGAGCGCCTCGAGCGCGACGGACGCGACGAGCCGTCGACGCTCGACACGGAGACGCTGACCGACCTGTACGTCCTGCTCTCGGACGTCCAGCGGGGATCCGACCGGGTGCGGCGAACCGCCGGCGAGACGCTCCTCGAGCGACTCGGCCCCGATCAACAGCTCCACGGTCGCTTCGGGACGGTCCGGCGAACGACCCGCGACCGGCGCCAGCCGAAAGACGAGGACGTCGTCCTGGACGCCCTCGACAAGCACGGCATCCCCCACGAGTGGGTGCTCGGGATCGACTCCGACAAGCTGGACGTCGTCCTGGCGGTCACCGATCTCGAGCCCGACGCCGTCTACGACATCGAGCAGCAGGTGTACGTCCAGAAGACCGGCGTCGACGAGGGCGAGAAGTACTCCCGGCTGCAGGGGCTGGCCGAGCGCCTCGAGGACGTCGACGCAGAAGCCGCCGGCCAGATCGACGAGTCGCTCTACGATGACCTCAGCGACCTCGAGCAACGGCTCGAGGAGGCGCTCTCGGCGGGGTGATCGGGTGACGAGGCGACCAGAACCTCCTTTCCCGGGTCAAAACGACGGGGGTGCCTCCTAACGGTTCGATTCGTCGTCCTGCTCGTCGGTACCGCGTTCCGTTCGGCGCTCGTCCTCGTCGCCGCACTCCGTCTCGGCGTCTTCGGAGCCCGAACGCCCCGAACCCTCGAGCCCCTCCCGAACCGCGTCCGGTTCGACCGCCGCGTCGGTCCGCTGGCCGACGTCCTCGCCCGGACGAACCCCGGCTTCCGGGTCACGGCCCGTGAGTTCGGTCGGATCCACCTCGAGTTCCCGGCGCTGGGCTTCCTCGATCTCTTCGAGTTCCTCGAGGTCTGCGGCTGGGTCGACCGACCCGCTCGAGTCGCCGTCGATTCGCTCGCCCGCGTCCGCCCCCGGGTCTGGATCGTCCTCCCCGGGTGGCGCCGACGGTTCCTCCTGGTCGGTCGTGACTGGTTCCCCCGGTGTGTACTCCTCGTCCGGAGCGGGGGTGTTCTTCCCCGAGGCTTCCGACGATGGCAACTCCGAGTCGGCCGGGCTCGCGTCACTCGTCAGATCCTCCCCGGGGAACGACGGGGAGAGCCGAACCGCGTCGTCGGTGACCCGGTCGACGGCGTCGTCCGCGAGGGGGACGGCGTCCTCCCGGCCGCCCCACCCGAGCGCGGCCCTGGTGGAGGCCGCCATTTCCGGATCCGGTTCGACGTAGGCCGTTCCGGGGTCGACGGCGGTGACGAGGCCGACCGTGTCTCCCGAGGCGGTCTCGACCGACTTGCCGACGTCGTCCGCGGTGAATACTGGACTCATACGAGTCGATCTAACACAGCCCGTTCGAAGTGGTTCGTGCCTGCATGGTCCTGCCTCGGCCAGCCCTCTCGATTCGTGCTGCAATCGCCCTTCACGAACCGCTCTCAACGTCCCTCACGACTGCTCGAGCACTCGGTCGGTGTCGCTCATGGGTTGATCGACACGCATCGGCGACAAACAGGTGATCGCTGCTCACGCAACCCGCGGGCCGAAGTCCCTCAACTCGAGTCGCGTCGGTCCGATTCGAGGTCCTCGGGCGCTGGTTCGTACCGCAGGACGGGAGTGGCGTCGGCGTCCTCAGGCTCGTCGACCCGTGAGACGCCAGGAATCTCGAGGAGGAGGGACGAAAGCGCCTCGGTTGGGCCGTCACTCGACTCGTCTTCCGTCGAGTGCGCGTCCTCGATCGCTTCGAGGAGGTCGTCGACCGTCGCCCGTCTGCGCTCGGCGAGCACGACGAACGCCGCCCGAGCGGTCGCCCGCTCCGCTGGCGAGGGTTCGAGATTCTCGAGGGCGTGTCGGGCGCTCCCGATCGAGTGTCTAACCGAGGGCGGATCCGGAACGTCCCGACCGTCGCCGTTCTCCGGACGGTCGATCACGGGAGTTTCCTCGTAGCGCCACCGTTCGCCGAGGTCCTCGTCGCCCGAGCGCGCGACGGTCGGCAGGGCCCCGAGGTGATCGCGAACGCACTCGGACCACCACCCCTCGGTCGACTCGTAGCCCGCGGGGACCTCGCTGTAGGTCGCGTCGATTACCTCCGCGGCTGTGGCCTCTCCCCAGTACCGGAGGAACGAGAACGCCGCACGGACGGCCGACGCCTCGTCCGGTCGCAGGTCGCGCGACTCGAGCGCCCGTTCGACCTCGTCGGGGGTGTCGATCCGGTAATCGCGCGCGCCGACGGGGGTCGCCTCGAGGACGCGCCGGCCGTTGTCGGTGAGTTCGTACCCGTCGTCGCCGCGGCTCACGAGCGCGTTGTCCGCGAGGTGCTCGAGGCTGTCCGCGATCTCGTCGGGCCCCGTATCGAAGCGTTCCGAGAGCGCCTCGATTCCCGCGGGGCCGTCTTCGAGTGCCTCGAGGACCGTTCGATCCCGATCGTCGAGCGTGTTCGACGGCACGCGAGAACGTCCACCGCCGGGGCACCTAAGTCGAACGCCGGCCGTCGAAAGGTAACGGTTTCGAGGATCACTCGGCGGGCATCGCGCCCGACTCGATCTGTTTCTCGTCGTCCTCGAACGACCCCGACGCGCGCTCGAGGTCGAAGACGAACTCGGGTCCGAACGCGCCCGCCGGCGTGCAAAAGCCCTCGTCGGCGTCGCCGGCGAGTACCCGTCGGGCCGCCGCGACGGCGCCGTCGACCGTCACCACGTACGGGTCTGGCGTTTCGAGTCTCGAGACGACGCGCACGTCGCCCTCGCGCGCCTCGCCCCAGCCGAGGGCCGACCCACGCTCTCGCGCCCGCTCGGACGGTCCCTCGCGGACGAGGTCGGCGACCGCCTTCAGCGCCCGCTGGACGGAATCCCTCGCGAGCACCGGTGCGAGCAGCCGGTGCGATTTGAGACCGAGGCGAGCTGGCGGGGGCACCATCGCGTACACTTCGACGTTCGGCACGCCGGTCGTGAAGTACGCCGCCGACACGTCGCCCATGGGCACGGTGACGGCCGGTCGCTCGCCGTGCCCGAAGTCGATCCATCGCGTCTGCCACCCGGCCGGGACGCGCTCGAGGTGGCCGTTCCGGCGAATCGCACCGCCGGTGTCGACGCCCTCGACGACCGTTCTGAGCGTGCCGACCGACGGCACCCGGATCGAATCGACCCCCAGCGCGAGCGCTGAGGCGCCGGGGAACCGCTCCGCCAGGTGGGCGGCGAGACAATCCATAGCGATCACGGAGAACCCCGCGGCCGGGAGCAGCGTCACGCCGGCATCGCGGGCGTCCTCGTCGCGGTCGTGAATCGACTCGATGACGGGTATCTCGCCAGTGATGTCGACGTAGTCGGTTCCGGTGCGGATGCAGGCCTCGACGAGCGGATCGGCGGTGTTCGAGAACGGGCCAGCACAGTTCAACACGCACTCGACGTCCTCGAGCGCCTCGGCCACGGTCGACGGATCGTCGAGAGCGAACCGTCGGCCAGGGCGCCCGAGTTCGTCGACCTGGTCGGCTACCCGATCGCCGTCTCGACCGGCGAGGATCACGTCGACGCCTTGATCGACGGCCGCCTCGGCGACGAGCGACCCGACGAACCCGTACGAGCCGTACAGCAGGAGAGACGACATACCGACGCGTTCCACGACCCGACGGTTAAACCGTTGGCTGGCGTAAGCCGACGGCGCCTTCGACGGGTGGTTGGCGGCCTCGGCTGCAGTCGGCCGGTTTATAACGATTCGGTGGCGAGAGGGGGACATGTCTCAGGCGAAGGGCGACCGCCGGGAACGCGAACTCGTCAACCTGCTCGACGAGGCCGGGTTCGCCGTCATGCGAGCGCCCGCCAGCGGCTCTGCGACCGAACGCGAACTGCCCGACGTGCTCGCCGGCGACGGCGAGACCTTCTACGCGATCGAGGCCAAGTCGAGCGCCGGCAACCCCATCTACCTCACCGGCGAGGAGGTCGAGGCGCTCATCTACTTCGCGCAGAACTTCGGCGCGAAACCGCGCATCGGCGTCCGGTTCGACCGCGAGGACTGGTACTTCTTCCACCCCGGCGACCTCCACGTCACCGACGGCGGGAACTACCGCGTCAAGAAGGAGACCGCCGTCGCCGAGGGCACCGACTTCGACGAGTTCGTCGGCCGCTCGAAGAAGGTCACCCTCGAGGAGGTCGGAGACGCTGCTGACTCGGGACCGGATCCCGAAATCATGCGCGTCCTCCAGGCGGTCGAGCAGGGCGTGATGGACGTCGAGGAAGCGGCCGCGATACTCGAGTAGCCTCGAGTCGAAACGGCGCCCTCGAGCCGGCTCACCCCAAGAAGAGGTCGATCATGTCGTTGCTCGAGTTGCCGCGGTACAGTTCGGAGTATCCGCAGTTGGTACACGAGACGACGCGGAACCGCCGGTTCTGGATGTCGAAGATCTTCGAGAGGCCGGTGCCGGAGGTGGCGATGTCGTCGACTTCCGTCTCGGTGTGGCCGCACTTCGGACAGCCCTGATCGCGATCGGAGACCATACGCGCCGTTCGTGACGGATGGTTGAATACTTTATTGTCGCTGAACGTCGAATCGGTATTCATGACTGCCGGATTCGTCGCCTTCGTGCTCCTCCTCTCGCTACTGGTGCCGCTCGTGCTCTACGTGCTGATCAGCGACGAAATTACGAACCCGGAGGTCATCGATCGAGAGACGGCCGAGCGCGAGGCGATGAGCCTCGGCGGACGCGGAAATCGGAGTCGCACCGAGGAAAGTGAGGACGATTGGACCGGGTCGATAGCGGACTCGAGCGAGCGCGACGAAACCGACTCGTGGGGTTACAGCCGCCTGGAGGACGAGTGAGGAGCGGTCGGGGAAGGGACGACGGTCAGTCCTCGAGCGTCGCCGGATCGACCGGCTCGTAGCCAACTACGGCGTCGAAGTGCTCGAGCGCGAACCGGTCGCCGCTCGTGAGCCCGCGGGCTGCCCGAGTGCCGAACTGTCGGTCGACGAATCGGCGGGCCACGAGTGCGAGGCGGGCGTCGGGATCGCCGCCGTCGCATCCATCACGCTGGCCCTCGAGCGCTCGCTGGGCCTCCTCGAGCAACAGCGCTGCGGTGAAGACGTCGAAGACGTAGTGAGTCAGTTCTTTGGCCTGGATCTGGGCGTACTCGCCATCCTTCGTCGCCAGCGTGGCGAGGGCGGTTCCGAGGTCCTGAAACTCCCTCTCGACCGCCTCGGCGGAATCCACGAGCAGCGGGTGCGAAACGGCCTCGAGCCGCGCCTCCACGACCTCGAGGAACGGCTCGTGGGCGGCCTCGCGCTCGAGCGCACGGAGCACGTCCAGGGAGAGGACGTTCTCGGTTCCTTCCCAGATGGGGAGCACCTGGGCGTCGCGCAGCAGGCGGTTGGTCACGAAGTCGTTCACGTAACCGTTGCCGCCCTGGATCTCCATCGCGTATGAAGCAGTGTCGACGGCCATCCGGCCCGTCCGAGCTTTCGCGATGGGGATCAGGAGTCGCACGAGTCGGTAGGCGCGTTCCTCGAGGCGGTCGTCCGGAGTTTCGAGGTCCCCACGCGCCGCCCGTTCGGCCCGCTCCCGGATCGAGAACAGCCGCGCGGCTTCCATCGTGAACGCCGTCGCCGCCTCGTGGTCGACGGCCATGTCGACCAGATCCCGTCGCATCAACGGGTGCTGATCGATCGGTTTTCCGAAGGCCTCCCGGTTGGCCGCCCTGACTTTGCTCTCGAGCAGTGCTCGGCCGATGAGCCCGCACGACGCCGCGGCGTTCGAGAGCCGCTCGAGGTTGAGCATCTCGGCCATCTGCCGGAACCCGTTCTCCGGTTCGCCGACGAGAAACGCCTTCGCACCCCGGAACTCGACTTCGCCCGTTGGGACCGCGATGGTCCCCAGTTTGTCCTTCAGACGGCGGTACAGCTGGTCGTTCAGTTCCCCCTCGAGTTCATGCGGCACGAGAAACAGCGAGAGCCCGCTCGTGCCGTCGGGAGCGCCTTCGATTCGAGCGAGCGCGAGCGTCCCCTGGGCGTCGATATTCGAGCAGAACCACTTCTCGCCGGTGAGGCGGTAGCATCCGGCATCCTCGTCCCACTCGGCGCAGGTTTCGGTGGCGCCGACGTCGCTGCCGCCTTGCTTCTCGGTGAGGAACATCGCCCCCTCGATCAGGTCGTCGTAGGCGCGGCTCGTCAGGCCGTCGTAGTAGGACTCGAGGCTCCCGTCGTCGAACTTCTCGAGGACCAGCGCGGCCCCCGCGGTCATCGCGACCGGGCAATCGAAGCCGACGTCGGCGTAACAGAGCAGGTACTGCATCGCGAGGTTGTGCGCCAGGGGCATCGGCTCGTCGCGACCCGGTGGTGCTTCGAACGCGTCGGCGACGATTCCCGACTCGTAGACCAGGCGCTCGTTCTCGAGCTGTTCGGGCGGGTAGCGAACCCGGTTCTGCACCTCGCCGTGTTTGTCGTAGGGCTCGAGTTCCGGCCCGTGGTCGTCGATCACGTCCGCATTGTCGGTGACCGTGTGCCCGACGAGCTCGCCGAACGCCTTGAGGCGTGGGCGGGCCCACTCGAGCTCGTCCTCGGTGTAAATGCGGGCGACCTCGCGCTGGAGCGTCCGGTCGAGGGTCCAGTAGTTGACGTGACGACCCTCCTTGAGGGCGCCGTAGTCGATTCGGTCGTCCGTGATCGTCATACTCGAGTACTCGGATTCAGACGACGATAAAACGGGGCGAAACCAACGGGTGGGGCGTTGCGTCTGGTTGTCGGCAGTCGCTAGCGTCCCAACCAGCGCTCAGAACGGGTTCAGACGAGGCTCAGGCTCAGACTTTCTCGAGGCGCGTCCGCGGGAAGACGTACACGCGTAGCGACTCGGGAACGGGGCCGTTTCGCGCGACCGTGGCGTGGGGGTACACCGCGCCGACGACCGGCACGTCGGGGTCGTAGCGCCTGTTGGTGACGTAGTCGGCGACGGAAGTGTCAGCGGCGCTGATGTGGACGGCGTCGGCCCGGAGGTCCGAGACGTCGACGACCGTCAGGCGGTCGCCGGTTTCCCGATCTCGGACGCGATCGCCGGGGTAGACGGCGTGTTCGTCGCAGTAGGCCGGACCGTCGGCTTCCGGGCCGTCCTCGTCGACGAACGTCGGGTCGCCGCAGTCGAAACAGGGGACGGCGAGCTGGCCCGGTGGCGGCGTCCGTCCCTCGGTGATTTCGATGGCGATTCGGCGAACGTGCTTACAGCGGGCGTCCCGGAAGACGTGATCCGGACAGGTACACCGGCCGGCCTCGAGGTCGGCCAGGTAGGTTGCGCCGCTTCCGGCCTCGACCTCGTAGAGGCCGTCGCCGAGCGGGAGCACGGACATGCGGTCGGTTCGCGCCCGGACCGACCGGTCGTCGAGGTGTCGGCGGGGCGGGAGGGGCAGCGATGCTTTCGGTGACGCGACTGTGTTCATGGATGCGTCGATAGTGGTGGATTCGGTCGTCGGGCTATTCGACAGTAATAGGGGCTCGAGCATCCTAAACCCTCGGTCAGCCGATGCTGACTGTTCAGAACAACTCGGTGCGCGGGCCGTCTCGGGTCGACGCTGACGCGGAGAGAGCTTCGATGCGGTTCGCCGTCGGCGGGTGCGTCCCGAAGAGTCGCCGCTCGAGGCGGTGCAGTCGCGTGCGGAGCCACCAGAACGACGGTTCGACGTCGCCCTCTGGCCCGAGCATGACCTTCTCGAGTTCCGCTGGTTCGAGGGGCAGGATCGACAGCGAGGATATCCCCGAGACGGCTCGCAGGCCGCGGTCGGGCGTCTCGGCGATCGATCGGTCGAGGCGTGCGAGGGCGCTGGCCAGGGCTGCAGGCGACCCGGTGACGTCGATCGCGGCGCGGTCGGCGGCCCGTTCTCGTGCTCGCGAGAGGTGTGCCGTCAGGAGCCGACCGACGACCCACCCGAGGTTCGAGACGAGGCCGAGGGGGACGACGACAAGGACGAACCAGCCGGGGTTCTCGAACGCCGTGATCCGCGAACGGATGCCACCGGCGAGGACGACGGGGAGCGAGACGGCCGTCATCACCATTGCGTCCCGGTTTGCGACGTGAGCAAGTTCGTGGGCGATCACCGCCTCGAGTTCCGCGGGATCCTCGAGGGCGTCGAGCATTCCCGTCGAGAGGACGAGGTGCATGGATCTGGGACGGAGTCCGACGACCATCGCCTCGGGCGCCGACCGTGGCGAGACAGCGATCGTCGGCGCGGGAACCTCGAGCTGGGCGGCGGCCCGCGTCGCGACGCGGTAGAGCTCCGGCGCCGCCTCCCGGTCGACCGGGTCGGCGTCCGCCGTCCGCTCGATCGTCTCCCGCTGGTGGTATTCGAGGAACCCGATGCACAGGAGAGTCGCGACCGTCACGAGACCGGCGATTGGCGCCGCGCCACCGAACCCGGCAGCGAGAAGCGCCCCGTAGAAGACCAACCAGACGCCGACCAGAAAGGCGACGGTCACCGCGGCGAGCGCAACGACGGAGACCGCCATCCGGGCGGAGAGTGCGAGTCGAGCGGAGGGCATGCGAACCGGTACAGAATCCGAGGTGAAAAACGTTGAACGTTCGTCAGGCGTCCACGACGCCGCTCGTCAACTCGCCGAGGGTCGCCTCGAGCGCATAGTCCGGTGCCTCGAGCGACAGGACGGTGTCCTCGTCGACGTCAGCGAAGCGGACGAGGAGTTCGTAGGAGCCGTCGGCCTCGACCTGCGAAATCTCCTGCTGGGATTCGTCGAGCGTCGAGAGCCAGACGTACTCGCCCTCGTGGTCCGGCGAGGACTGACCGACGATGTCGTAGGTCGGGATGGACTCGGCGCTCTCACCCACGGTCGGATAGCCCGCGTCGGTCCACCCGTTGTACCCCTCGTCGAGCGCGTAGACGTTCTCGAAGCCGTTCGCGAGCAGTTCACTCGCCCGGAGGACGGCCAGCGAGTGGGGGCAGCCGCAGTAGGTGACGATCCGGGTGTCCTCGCTCCACTCCGTCGTGGGGTCGTCCTCGACGCCGTCGGGCGCCGTGCTCAGGTGCGCCCCTTCGATGTGCGAGGCGCCGTACTGTCCCGCTCCACGCGTGTCCAGGAACTCCGCCTCGTCGGCCTCGTACCACTCGTAGGCGTCCTCGAGCGGGACCAGGGGAACGGTTTGACCGCCCTGCGATTCCGTGTCGTATCCCTCGTCGTTCGTCGCGTCTCCGCCGGGCGAGTCCTCGTCCTCGAGGATCGATCCGAGACAGCCCGATAGACCCGGTATTGAAGCGATCCCGACCGCCCCGAGAACCGTACGTCGTCGCATACGGGTTTTCAGGTCGTGCCACCGTCTAAACCTTCTGGTGTAAACCCCGCTTCTCGCCGGTAATTTCGATGAGAGAACCCCTTCATTTCGAGTGGAAACCGCTAGCAAGGGCTACGATCGAGCTCGAGTTGAAATTCGAGAAGTAGACCCACCAGGATTCGAACCTGGGTCGAAGCCCCCAGAAGGCTTCAGGATTGGCCGCTACCCCATGGGTCTGCGAGCGCAGAACGAGATTCGTGCGGCCACTACTTATGGCTGTCGTCTCGGACCAGGCGGAACGATCATCGCTCGGAAATTGGCGGTTCCTCGAACGTCTCCTCGCAGCCGTGACAGCGAATGATAGCCGACTCGATGCTGACGTCAACGCCTGTTCCTCGAGCGAACGCGAGGTCCCCGCCCCCACAGACGGGGCAGCGGTCGGCCTCGAACCTACTGTCGCAGTTCGGACACTCGAACGTGACTGTCCCCTCGTCGGTTCGCAGTCGCAGGGGTTCGCCCCCACAGTCCGAACAGGAGGCAGGTACCCGGATGTCCTCGGATTCCCGTGGTGCGCCGAGCGCCAGTACCACCAGTTCCGTGTCACCACCGTTTTTTCCGGACTGAAAGGTTCCGCGACCGAATCGCACTGCCTCGCTCTCTGCAACGGTAACCGTGCCCGACAGCGTCTCGAACGTCGCGACGCCCGACAGGATTACGAACACCTCCTCCTGGTCACGGTGTGCGTGCAAGCCACCCGGAAACTCCCCGCCCGGCGGGATCCGGTACTCGTTGATCGCGAGATGCGACGTTTCCAGCGCGCCCGAGAGTTCCCGCCGTTGGCCACCGTCGGCGAACTCGACGGGCTCGAGGGCGTCGATCTCGACGGGATGCATACGCGAGCGTTTCGCTCCAGGAAGATAAAATCGAGGTCGGGACGACTGATAACGAATGGCGGTGCCGAAGCGGGACGGTCGTGCATACATCGACATCTATTTTCCCTCGAGATGCACACGAACGCGTATGTACGTCGGACGATTCGTCGTCGTCGGCCCGGACGCGGGCGCCTACCGCGTCTCCTCCCGTTCGTTCCCCAATCGCCAGATTACTGCCCGCGAGGACGCGCTCACCGTCGGCCCCACTCCCGACGCGCCCGAGACGGACAACCCCTACGTCGCCTACAACTGCCTGCGCGTCGTGGAGACGCCGACCGGCGAAACGGTTGCCTTCGGTAACGGCTCCCACGTCGACCCCATCGCGGAGAAACTCGAGCTGGGCTACCCCGCTCGAGACGCCCTCGCCACGGCGTTGCTCGCGCTGGACTTCGAGAAGGACGACTACGACACGCCCCGCATCGCGGCGACCATCGACGCCGACGGCGAGGCCCTGATCGCCACCGTCCGTCGGGACGCCCTGCTCGTCGAAACCGTCGAGGAGCCGACGCTCGTGGCCACCTACGAGAAAAATACGCCGGAAGCGTTCGAGTTCGAACCAACGGACGCCCTGGACGCGGCGAGCGAGGCGCTCGAGGCCGAGTTCGAACACGCCGTCTGTGCCGCTGGCGTCGTCCGGACCGACGACGGGTTCGAGACGGCGATCGACAACGGCGAAAACTGATAGGGAATGTTGTAACAATTTTCCGCCGATCGCCGACCCTGTGGCGGGCGGTCGGCGGTAAGTGACTACAACGATACCTATGAGGGGCGCTCGGATCTGGTACCGGAACTCGAAGGGTCGGAGAGCGGGGTTCGGGAGGAGTGACGACTCGAGCGGTTCGAGGCGCGTTAGTCGTCGCCGTCGACCACCAGCGAACCGAACAGTTACGCCGCGTCGTCGGGGACGTCGAAGTCGTGGTAGTGCTCGCCCTTCTCCTTCGTCAGGATGTTGAGCGCCGCCGCCGCCCCGTCGCCCGCCGAGATGACCGCCTGCCACTCCTCCGCGCGACACACCGCCCCCGTCGCGTACGCGTTCTCGAGGCTGGTCTCCATCGTGATGTCGACGTCGACGACGTCGTCGTCCGTGAACTCACAGCCCAGGTCCGCCGCGAGGTCGCGGTTGGCACCCGTCGCGAGCACGAGATAGGGCGCCGTCTCCTCGCCGTCCTCGGTCGTGACGCGGTAGCCGTCGTCCGTCGACTCGACGCTCGTGACTTCGACGCCTTGCTGGCGGTCGACGCCGAAGTCGTCGACCTGTTCTCGGAGGATCTCGATGTACTGCGACCCGTCCATCGACTGGACGCCCGGGTAGTTGAACAGGTGGGCCTTGTGCATCCACGTCGCGTCCGTGTCGTAGACGGTTGTCTCGAGGCCGTTCTTTCCGGTGAACAGCGCCGCGCTCAATCCGGCCGGACCGCCGCCGACGATCAGTACATCCGTCATGGGTTGAAATTACACAGGAACGCGAATAAGCGTGTGGGAGGCGGCGAACTGGTCTCGAATTTCGGTCCCCCTGAGCTCTACGGCTTCAGCATACCGAGAGGCCACTCGGTGGAGGTTCCCAAAAAGTGCAACCCGGTCCTTCATTTCGACTCCCGTCTCGCACAGAGGGGCTTCGACATCCGAAGGGGCAAAATGCGCTTTCAGGCGTTGGTTGGTAACACATCTCGTTAGAAGTTATTGCTCGTCCTCCTAGTTTCGACGATGTGACTCCCGCACATCCACGACTCACGGCATTTCTCGAGGAGACAGGAACCGACGGGTATCTGATCGACGCCGACGGCGAGGACAGCAACCAGTATTATCTCTCGGGGTTTCACGCGATGGGCGACTTTACGACGCTGTATACCGACGGGGATATTCGGCTTCTCGTCCCCGACCTCGTCTATTCACGAGCGCGCGCCGAAAGCGACGGTGACAGTATCCGCAGGCGCTCCGAGTTCGATTACGGAGAGCTGGTCGTCGAACACGGACCGGTGAAAGCCGCCCCACTCGCAACCGCAGCGTTCGTCTCCGAGAACGAAATCGGTTCCGTGTCCGTCCCTCCGTACTTTCCGAACGCGACCGCGGACGTCCTGCGCAACGAGGGCGTCGAGGTCGTCACGGATTACGCCGACACCGTGGCCAGTATCCGGGCGGTGAAAACCGACGAAGAGATCGAGCACATCGCAGCGACCCAGCGGGCCAATGAGAAAGCAATGGCGGTCGCGGAGGGAATGCTCGAACGCGCAACGGTCGAAGCGGGTGTCTTACGTCTCGACGGTGAGGTTCTGTCGAGCGAACGAATCCGTCGAGCGATCGAAGTTACGCTTCTCGAGGAGGACTGTGGACTGAGCGACTGTATCGTCGCCTCGGGAGCGGAAGGCGCACGGGCCCACGCGGTCGGGTCGGGACCGATCGAGGCAGGCGAGCCGATCATCATCGACGTCTTCCCGCGTCACAAAGAGTCGCGGTACTTCGGGGACATGACGCGGACGTTCGTGAAGGGCGAACCGAGAGCGGAGATCAAAGCGTGGTACGACCTGACCCGCGAAGCGTACGAGGCGGCACTGGGGGCGATCCGACCTGGCGTGACTGGAAAAGCGGTGAACGACACGGTCTGTGACGTCTTCGAACGCGAAGGATACCCGACGCTTCGAACCGACGAGTCCACCGAGGACGGCTTCACGAGCATCACCGGCCACGGTGTTGGTCTCGACGTCCACGAACAGCCCAAACTTGGCTGGGGCGGTGGCGAGTTGCAACCTGGCCACGTCGTCACCGTCGAACCCGGACTCTACGAGCGCGGAGTCGGAGGTGTCCGGCTCGAGGATCTCGTCGTAGTAACTGAAGAGGGGTACGAGAACCTGACCGACTATCCCCGTGGACTCGGTGTCGTCTAAGCTCTTACCTTACCCTCGCGACTGTGTCGTTCTCCGCACCGGGCGACGGGAGACCGATACGGGCCAGTCTCAGGCGTCGGCAGACCCGAAAACCGCTACAGATCGGATTCCCGCAACTCGATGTCAGCGATCAGGTCGTAGGGGTGAGCGTCCTTGCGGATGCCGTCGACGATCGCGAACGCCTCCCCGGGCGAGAGGAAGTGTTCCGTCACCACTCGCCCCAGCGGCGTCGGCGAGAAGCCGTCGATGAAGTCGTACTCGAGCAACTTGCCGATGGCGTGGGTCGTCGGCACCTCGCCGAGCATCCGGTCGTTGAGCGCCTTCGCCGCCTTCCCGCCGACCGTGATGTTCGCCAGGGTCTCCTCGATGGCGCCGTCCTCGTCGTAGTGGGTCATCACCGGCTCCATCTCTCCCTTGAGGAGCTTGAAGGCCACCTCGTCCTCGGTCATCTCCATCGAGTTGTGGTAGCTGCAGTCGGGTTCGACGAGGACGTATACGGTCCCCTGGTCGTGGTAGTCCGGGCGCCCCGCCCGCCCGAGCATCTGGTGGAACTCCTGGACCGAGAGCCACTCGATCCCCATCGCCAGCGAGTCGAAGATCACCTGCGAGGCCGGGAAGTCGACGCCCGCGGCCAGCGCCGCGGTGGTGACGACCGCCGCGAGGTCCTGGTCGGCGAACATCTTCTCGACGCGCTTTCGCCGCCGGTAATCGAGTCCCGCGTGGTACGGCGCCGCGTTGTACTCGAGCTTTCGCGAGATCTCGTGACACCGCCTGCGGGAGTTGGTGAAGATGATCGTCTGGCCGCGGTACCCCTTCGAGGACTCGGTGTCGAACTCCCGCCTGACGAGTTTGTTCTCAACGTTGACCTTCTCCCGGCCGTCGGCAAATGTGACGTGGCGCTCGATGGGAACCGGGCGCTCCTCGAACTCGATGAGGGTAGCCTCGAGCGCCTGACCCAGCTGTTCGGCGTTGCCGACGGTCGCCGATAGGTAGATCCACTGGGCGCCGTCGTAGTTCTCGCGGGCCGCCGCGCGCTTTTCGGTCGTGTACTTCAGCCTCGAGATGAGGCCGTCGAGGCGGTGGCCTCGCTCTTCTTCCTTCAGCGTGTGGACCTCGTCGATGACGACGGTGCCGATGTCACCCATGTCCTTGCCCGTCCGGAGGGCGTGATCGATCCCCTCGTAGGTGCCGACGATGACGTCCGCGTTCGGGTCGAACTGGTTGCCCGAGTCGGCGATTCGGCTCGCGCCGACGCGGATGGAGACGTCCACGAGGTGGCCGTACTCGTCCTGGAAGTCCTCGTACTTCTGGTTGGCCAGCGCGACGAGGGGCACGAGAAAGAGCAGTTTCCCCTTGCCGTTGAGCACGCGGTTGAGCCCCGCGAGTTCCCCCACGAGTGTCTTTCCCGTCGCCGTGGCGCTGACGACCAGTTGGTCGTCCCCATCGAAGAGACCGTTCTCGACCGAGAGGCTCTGGACCGGAAGCAAGGTATCGAACCGGTCCTCGAGCAGGGTCTGCAGGCCCGGATGCAGGTTGAGGGTGTCGACACCCACCGAATCGACCTCGTCGGTCGTCGCCGAGATGGTGTCGAACTTCGTGAGGTCCGGATCCAGTCGCCCCTTCAGCAGGTTCGTGATCCGCTGGAGGTCCTGCACCTCGAGCATCAGCTCCTCGAGGCGGTCCTTCGCCGCCCCCGTCACGTTCCCGACGTAAGAGAGTTCCCGCTCTAGTTCGCGAGCCGCGCAGTCGGTGCAGATCCAGTCCTCGTCATCCTTGATCGCCGTCTCGGTGGTGATCGGAGAGTACTGGCCCGAGGACGCGCAGTACCGACAGGTCCGGACGACCTTCGTCTTCTCCTCGAGCTGGTAGCCCGCGAACATTTCCTCGAGTTCCCGGCGTCCCTCCCGGGACGTCTGCTCGGAGATGCGGATGCGGCCGGTGCGGCGAGCGAGGTCAACGAACTCGTCAGGCTGACGGGGCTCTTCGCTCGAGTTGCGCTTGACGCGAAATTTCGCGGGTCGTGGTCCTGCCGAGGTCTCCGAGATGCCGAGTTTTGCCCGGAACAGCCGCTTTCCGTCCCGGGTGACCACCACGAGGTAGTCGTTCCCGGTCTCGTGACAAAAGAGCGTCTCGACCTCGGGGACCTGTTTTGACACGCCCGTCAGTAACAGCGTAGCGTACTTGAGCGGTTCGGACTCGGTCGATCCCCCAATGTGGCTATGCTATAAAAACCATAGTTAGAGGTGTGCTGTGCAATGACCGTTCTGTCAAAGAGAAGATCCTCCTCTCGAGGGCGGAACGAGAACCGGCTTCGAACGTCAGTGCCAGTGCTGAACCGCACCGTCGGTGGTCTCTCGAGGTCACTGTCCATTCGACGACTCCGCGAGATCACTGTCTGTTCGACGAGAACACAAGATCACCGTCCGTTCGACGATCCCTCGTCAGCGCTCTCGTTTCCGCGGTCTCCAGAGGTCTCGTTCCCACGGTCTCGAGCCGTTTCGTTGCCGCCGTCGGGCGACCGATCGTCCGTCGGCTGGCCGACCCCCTCACCGGCGATCGACCGCGCCGTCGCTGCGACGTCGGGACCACCACGCTCGCCGGCTCGCTCCCGGAGCGTCCGAATCTCGTCGACGTCGACGCCCTGTGCCGAGAGAACGTCAGTCGGCAACTCACCGGCGGCGGTCGCGCCGATGGCAGCACGTCGCTCGACGCTCCCCATCTCGGCGACGACCTTCGCGACCTCCGCGCGATAGTGCCCTTCGCTGACCTCGCCCGCCTCGCGGGACTCGTTGAGTGTTTCGAGTCTCCCCTCGAGTTTCTCGAGGCGCGCTTCGTCTTCTCCGTGGCGCTCGGCGATGATCGCCGCCTTCGCCTCGTCGGACTCGGCGTTCGCCAGTTCGAGACCGAACGCTCGTTCGGAGACGTCGCCCTCGAGTTCGGCGTCCTGGACGCCGACGGCTGCCGATAGCTGTTCACCGGGGGCGATCGATTCGTTCTCGGCGTCGGATCCCTCCTGGACGGCGCCGTTCGGGACGACGCTCGCCGCCGCGAGCGGAACCGCTACCGCCGCGACGAGGAGGGCAACCGTCAGTGCCATCGATGTGCGTCGATTCATTGGTGGGTATTGTACTGGTTCGATGATATACGTTGGAGTCGATGGCCCCGGGTCAACGACCATCAACGCGATTCAACGCCATTTTCGATCCGGTTCCGTCTATCGATTTCGTCGATATTGGTGATTCTGACGATCCCGGCGCCGCGGGCTCGAGACTGACGACCGAACGGATCATTGTCGTCCGTCACCGCCGTTACCGCCGGCTGCCGACGAGTCGTCATTCCCGGAATCCACATCTCCTGGACCCTCTGCCTCCGGAAGCGAGAGCACGTTTTCCCGACCCAGCCGGAACGACTCGAGTTTACCCTCCTCTCGGAGGCCGGTGACGACTTTGCTGGTTTTCGCGTCCGTCCAGTCCAGTTCCTCGACGACCGACTGCTGTTTCATCCGGCCGCCGCGTGACTCGAGGAGATTGATGACCTGCTCCTCGTTGCTCAGAAGTTCCATGTCTGGAGTCCCGGCGGCGGGCGACGTCGACTGATCGGGCGACGACGTTGGCTGGTTGGCCGACGACGTCGACTGATCGGCCGGCGGTTCAGACGCTGGTCCGTCTCGAGTTCCCGCTTCATCCCCAGAGTCGGCGAGGTGAGCGCCGGTCTCGTCGGACCGATCCGTCGTCTGCGTACCTGGATGGGTGACCGTATCCCCTCCGGCGCCGTCCCGGCCGGCTGGCTGGTCGTGATTTCGATACCACCAGGCTCCACCAGCGGCGAGTGCGACGACGGCGAGCGCGACTGCGACCATGGTCGTCGTACTCAAACCGCCACCGGCGGCGAGGATCACTCGAGGCTCCCCGGAGACGAAATCGGTCTCGCCGCCGCGCCAGATCACCGCGCGGTCGCGTTCGTCGTCGGGATCGGGTGCGACCGTGCTGCGTTCGTAGCCTTCGGGCCACTCGACGAGCAATCGCGTTCCCTCGTCGAGATAGATTCCCTCGATGGCGTCGCCCACGTGGATTTCGCTGTCTTCGACGGCGGCGAAGCCGTGCCAGTCGAATGTGTACCTGACAACACCGTACTCCCGCGAGAGTGACTGCCGCTGGGTCTCCACATCGAATCCGTCGACGGTCATCTCCCGACCCGTCGCTTCGCTCGCCGTCGCGGCCGTCTCGGTCATCCGGTCGGCGAACGATTGCGTGTAATTGTCGGGGTCGTCGCGGATGTCCTGGCGCAGCGATTCGAACGCTGCCTCGCTCTCGTTGTCGTCGAGACGAATCCAGAACTCGAGGGTCCACTCGGCGGTCCCGTCGGGCCGAATAGCGACGTCCATTCGGACCTCGTCGGCGTCGATCCGGTCCTGCTGGAACGCGTTCGATTCGGGTTGTGTCGCCCCGGCCGCGGCCACCCCGAATACGCCGGCCGTCGGTCCGACGCCGGAGAAGCAGAGCAAGACCACCAGGACAATTGCGCCGACGCGACGGTTCATACGAGTCGATGCTTGCCACATCGCTTAAAATACACGAAAGTGAGAACGAGAGTCGATGTGCTGGTAACGGAGTTCGTATCGCAGGTATCGAATCGAACTTCGATTGGAAAGGAGCTGTCAGCCGGTTCGAGTTGATTCGGTTACGTATAGATTTTGTAAAACAGCCGGTCGAGACGGTATCGAATAGCCTCGAAGGTCGGAAGAACGTCTCAGGTTGGACGGGGTTCAGGATCCATTACGTCCACCTCGAGAGTCGATGACTCCGTAGAGTGGGTCGAAGGATCGGCCTTATTCGTCGGTGTCGTTCGACTCCTCGACGTCGTCATCAGCGTCTTCCGTGTCTTCGCGTCCTTCGTCGTTATCGTCGCTTTCGTCGCTATCGTCGGCTTCCTGCTCGTCGGTCTCCTCTTCATCGTCTGGCGTCACGTCGTTTTCGTCGGTCTCGTCGTTTTCGTCGGCTTCCTGCTCGTCACCTTCGTCGGTATCGTCGTCGGTCTCGTCGTCGGCCTCGTTACGTTCGTCGCGTTCGTCGGACTCCTGCTCGTCCGTCTCCTCCTCATCGTCCGGTGTCACGTCACGTATCGCCTCGCCGAGCGTCCCCTCGAGGCTGCCGTTCAGGAAGGCTGCGATTCGGTCGTGGATCGCGGAAACGTGATCGGGAACCTGCGCGGGGAGGTCGGCGTTCGGGCCCTGTCGGGTGTCAGCGCCGCGATCGGCGCCAGTGGCGTTCCCGCGTCGGTCGTCGGCGCGGTCAGCGTTGCGGTCGTCACCAGCTTCGGCGCGATCGTCCGCATTCTCGGCGCGATCGTCCGCCGGAACGTCGGAACTGTTGTCGTCCGCACCCACGGACGTGGGCGCGTTTCCGGGCACTGCGGCGGCGAAGCCGGTCGTTATCACGAGCACTGCCAGCACGGCTGCGATCAGCGTTGTTCGGTTCATGACTGCACTCGGCTCTGGTCGCCAGACCCACTTCAAGCAGTAACTCGGTGGAAGCGGTTTTCCAGGGTTTGACGCCATTTGACGGACGTTTTCTCCGATTTGTCCCCATTCAACGCGGCTCGAGTGAGCGTTGCGCGGCCGAAACGTCGAGCGACGAATAGGCCGATCCCGACGACCCTCGAACGCGCTCGCGCGACGTCAGCGGTCGACCGGATGGTGGGGCTGGATGATCGGGCCCTCTTCACCGTAGCCGACGGTCGCGACCACGCCGAAGACCTCCTCGAGCAGGACGTCCGTGACCACCTCGTCCGGCGGCCCCCAGTCGTAGACGCTGCCGTCTTTGAGCGCCACCAGGTTGTCCGCGTAGCGGGCCGCCTGGCCGATGTCGTGCAGGACGACGCCGACCGTCACGTCGCGTTCGGTCGTCAGCGCGTCGACGACCTCGAGCACCCGGAGCTGGTGGTGTAAATCGAGGTAGGTCGTCGGTTCGTCGAGCAAGAGGACGTCGGTCTCCTGGGCTAAGCTCATTGCGATCCAGACCAGTTGTTTCTGACCGCCACTGAGGCTCCCGACGTCTGCCTCGCGGAGGTGATCGACGCCGGCTAAATCGATGGCGCGGTCGACGGCTTCCGCGTCCGCCTCGTCGACCGCGTCGAAGAACCCGCGGTAGGGATAGCGACCGTGATAGACCAGTTCCTCAACGGTGATGCTCCCCGGCGAGTCGTGTTCCTGGGAGAGGAGGCCGACCTGCCGGGCGAACGACTTCTTCCCAAACTCGTCGGTGTCGTCTCCGTCCAGAAGGACGGCTCCCCGGTCGGGTGCCAATTGACGAGCGAGCGACTTCAGGAGCGTCGACTTCCCACTTCCGTTCGGGCCGACCAGCGCCGTCACCTCGCCTGCAGGCAGGTCGATCCGTTCGCACTCGACGACTGGCTCGTCAGTGTCGGGGTAGCCGATCTCGAGGTCCGTGCCGACGAGTTCGCTTCCTGATCGCGTGGGTCGGACGGTGTTCGAGGACGTTCGCGTCGCGTCCAGGGCGCTCGAGCCGTTCGAGCCCGAGGCGTCCGGTTTCGCGTCGGCACCGTCGGTTGTCGAGTCGGTTTCTGGGCTCGAGGTTCGTTCGCGACTCGAGTGTGTGGTTTCGTCGGTGGTGGACGGACTGCCGTCGGTATCCGACTCCGGTGGTTCTGACGGGTCCGGCGATTCCGACGATTTCGTCTCCTCTTCTCGAGCGCTCCCGCGGAGGTTTGGCAGGCGTTTCATGGCTAGAGATCACCCAGGTGTTTGCGTCTGCGCATGAGATACAGGAAGTACGGCCCGCCAATCAGGCCGGTCAGGATACCGACCGGGAGCTGGTTCGTGCTGCCGAAGAGGACAGCCATCCCCAGTCGCGCGCCGACGTCGGCAGTGACCAGCAACGCCGGACCGACGAACAGACAGCCCACGATGAGGCGCTTGTAATCCGAGCCCACGAGCGTTCGTACGGCGTGAGGGACAATGAGTCCGACGAAACCGACGATGCCCGCCGCGGCGATCGACGACGACGCCGCCACGATTGCAATTCCCGAGAGGCCGAATCTGGCGCGCTCGACGGACATTCCGAGCGCGCCAGCGGTTCGTTCTCCCAGCAGGAGGACGTTCAACTGTCTCGCGCCCGCCAGCGCGAGGATCGAGGTAAGGATCGTCCAGGGGAGGACGAGACGGACCTCGTCCCAGTCCGCGCCAGTGAGCGTCCCGGTCGTCCAGGAGATGGCCGTCTGCACGGTCGCCATGTCCTGAGCGAACAGGAGGAGGGCCGTCTGGAGCGAATTGAAGACGGTGCCGACGATCACGCCCGCGAGCACGAGTCGAACGGGGTTAGTTCCGCCCTTCCAGGCGATGGCGTAGACGAGGACAAACGCGATCGCACCGCCGAGAGCCGCGCTAATCGGGAGCAACGCAGCCATTCCCGAGAAGATCACGAGCGTGAGCAAGATCGCCAGTCCGGCGCCCGAGGAGACCCCGAGGATGTACGGACTCGCGAGTTCGTTTCGGGTCACCGCCTGGAAGATCGCGCCAGAAATCGCGAGGTTCGAGCCGACCAGCACCGCGGCGAGTACCCGCGGCAAGCGGCCGTTCCAGACGATCGTCGTGTTCCTCGCCAGGTTGGGGAGTTCGTAACTCTCGGGCACGAACAGCACAGTCCGCATCAGATCCTCGCCGAGGAGGAACGACAGCAACACCCGCTCGTCGTACCAGACGTCGGCGTCGAGGACGGCGTACCACGCCTCCGTGATGGACATCGAGTACACGCCAAAGCTCACCTGGACGAACAGCGAGACGAGCACAACTCCCACGCTCGCGATGGCGACTCCGACCAGTCGAGCGTCTATCCACCCGTAGCTCTCGAGTCGTGCGGACAGTTCCTGTGACGTCCTCGAATCACCCATTTCAGGGCCCGTCGGTGACGATTTCGGCAACTCGCTCGCGGTCGAACAGATCGCCCTCGAACCGGTCGGGGAACAGTTCCAGTGCGGCGCGTTCCGTCGTGAAGAGATTGATGATCGGGCCCTGGTAGAGCGGACCGCCGCGGAAGACGCGCTCGTCCTGGACGGCCGTGAGGTCGCTCGCCATGGGGTGATCCTGCATGAACGCGAGCACGGAGTCCTCGAATTCTTCGGCGGACTTGGCTTCGTGTCCGCGCACGAGGAGCACGTCGGGGTCGACCTCGAGCATCGTCTCGTAGTCGATCTGGCCGCGGTCGTCCGTGCTCAGTCCATCGACGCCGGTTCCCTCCAAGGCGTCCCCGATGCCGAGGTCGCGCCACTGTTTCTTGCTCGTCCCCTCACCGAGCCGGTATGGCGAGAACGCTTCGGGCTCCTCGCCGCCCCAGACGAGCAGGGCGTTCGGGCGCTCGGATTCGGGCGGTAGCTCCGCCTGAACGTCCGAGATGAACTCGTCGTGGAGCGACGCGAACGCCTCGTAGCGCTCCTCGCGCTGGAAGATCTGGGCGACGATCTCGAAGGCCTCGTACAGGGAGTAGTACCGGTAGTCGTGCCACGGGTCGGTCTGTCGGAAGATGACGTTCCCCATGAACGGCGCGATTTCCGTCGAAATCTCGTCCACGTCGGACTGCTCGAGGTTGAACGCGCCGTTTTTGACCAGCCAGTTCGGGTCCATCAGGTGGAGGTCGGCCTCGAGATCGTAGAACACCTCTTTGTCGATGCCGCCCTCGCCGATTAGCTGGACAAGGTCGTCCTTCTCGACGGAGACGCCCTCGAGTTTGTCGTAGTACTGCGTGTGATACCGTGGCGCGTTGCCGACCGAGAGGAGGCCGTCGCCGACGCCGAGGGCGACGCCCATGTCCGCGTACCCGGAGAAGTACGTCGCCCACCGTTCGGGCGGCTCGTCGAACTCGAGGGTGCCGACGGGTTCCATCGTGACTGAATAGGAACCGTTGCCTTCGTTTCCATCGGTGTCGCTCGAGTTCTCGTTCCCCGAGCCGTCGTCGGTGCCGTTCCCGTCGTTCGAATCTGGGTCTCCCTCACCCTCTCGGTCGGTACCGCTCACGCACCCTGCGAGGCCGGCGAGTGCCGCCGTTCCAGTCGCCAGGACTGCCCGTCGCGTCCGATTCGATTTCATACGTTTTAGGCTAGCCTAACAGCGTAAAAGTGCACTGATTTAGGCCGACCGAAATGAGTCGGTTCGCTTACTCGAGGAGTTCGATCTCGTCCTCGCCGTTGGGAACGGCACAGAGGAACGCGCCCGCAGCGTCGGTTTCGTTGCGATACCAGTGGACAGTTCCGGCCGGGATCAGGAGGGAGTCGCCCGCTTCAACGTCGTACTCCTCGTCACCGATCCCGACGACGTACTCGCCTTCGAGGACGTACTGCTCGTGCTCGACGGCGTTCGTGTGCGGCGGAACCTCGGCGCTGGCCTCGAGGGTGAACCGGCGAATCGCGAAGTTCGGGGCCCCGTGTTCGGCCGCGATGAGGACGCCTTTGTTGAGTCCGTCCGCGGCATCGACGGGTTCGTACTCGACGTCGTCGGTACGGCGAATCGTCGGCTCAGGGTCCGGATTCGGTTCGGCGGATTCGGTGTCGTCCATATCGGTCGTGAGCGCGTGAGCGACAAAACGGTTCGGACTCTGTAACCCGGATCAGTTTGGGTACGCTTGTCCGCGTCGGCGAGGGCCCGGCGACGAAGGTTCTCGCGACGAGGGCACCATTTCGTGTCGAGCAAGATTCGTCGTACTCGAGGTTTTTACCCGAGGACCTCTGGGATCGCACCTGAGGACCCGAAGACGTACCCGTGACTCGAGCGTGAATCAGGGACTGGAGACTGGTTAGTGTCGAATCACGAGAGTGAGCGCGAACGGTAGCGTCGTCACTCGCGAGCGAAAAATATAGTTCAAAAGCGATACCTCAGTGAATTCCCGATTTACAGGCGCTCGACGTTCGTCGCGCGCGGGCCCTTGGGGGCCTGCTCGATGTCGAACTCGATTTCCTGGCCTTCTTCCAGGTCAGGGCCGCCAACGTCTTCCATGTGGAAGAAAACGTCGTCGTCCGCGTCCTCAGTCTCGATGAATCCGTAGCCGCCAGTGTCGTTGAAGAAATCAACGGTTCCTTTCGCCATTGCTTCTAAAGAGAGTCGGGGAAGACGGATAACCGTTCCGATGTAGCCTCCAGCCGGAATGGGTGGCTGAAAGACCTCGAGAGACACTCTGGCGGCGTCTCGACTCGTGGCTACTCCTGGTCCTCGAGTCGCTGGGCGAAGATCGAGACGAAAAAGACCAGCATGAACATGGAGAACCCTGCGATGATTCCGAGGAAGCCGCCCTGGGTGAGGTCTACCGAGCTAGTCAGCGAGACGGCGACGAACGCGGCGACGAAGATGGCGATCGTGAGGAACCCGATAGCGTAGTAGAAGTTGGTGTCGTTCTCGAGGAAACCCCACAGCGAGTCCCAGATCGGGGGTTGTGGCATACTCGAGCGTTCGAACGCGAGGACGAATAACGTTCGGTCCGCGGTTCACTTCGCCTCGAGATTCGGCCCGCGGATCGCTTCACCTCGAGACGAAACCTACCGCGTGACACATCACTTCCGAGTACGGAATCGTTGATGGCCGTCGGAACGTGGGTGAGAAGGATCGTCGTCCGTATCGACGGCGGCTATCGTGGTCAGTAGAGCAGGCTCGAGACGCTATCGGCGTACGTATCGGGAAGGTCCATCGCGATGGCTCGCGGGTCGGTTTCGCCGTCGAGGTTGACCAGGTACGCTCGCCCCGGTTCGGATCCGTAGGTTTCGTGGAAATCGTAGACGAAGCCGTAGCAGGAGACTGAGGACGGAATCGATTCCGCCATTCGAAGGTACGAGACCTGTCGGTGGACGTTGTACTCGACGAGCTGGTCGATAATTCCGGTGTCGGCGTCGGCATCAACGTCATCGTCGGATCCAATATCGGTATCTACCAGTTCGCTCTCGAGACCCGACTCGACGACGGGAACGAGCGCCTCGACCCATTTGGTGACCCCGCGTGGGCCCGGGGGTTCCTCGTCACCCGACGCAACCTCGTAGGCAGCCGTGACGGCACCACAGCCGGTGTGACCGACGACGGCGACCGCCTCCGTGTCGGTGTAGTGAATCGGGTACAGAACGCTCCCGTCGACGAATCGCTCGCCGTCCTCGACGTCCCAGATCTGGTTTCCAATCGTACTCGGCGTGAAGATGGCTCCAGGACGGTCGATCGACCACATGCCTTCCTGTGAAACCCGCGAATCCGAACAGCACATGGTGACGACGTCGGGGTGTTGTTCGTCTCGAACGGCGTCGAAGTAGCCGTCGGCGAGGGAATCGACGTGTCGTTCGTTCCCTTCGAGGAGATTGAAGAGGACGGTTGCGTGATCGTCTCGAGCGTCCGTTGAGTCGGAGTCGGAGTCAGAGTCGGATGTCATGGGAATCGTCCGGAGTTTCACGTAAACGAACGACGAGAACTGTATAATTGTGTTGGGGATTCCGGTCATGGAGCGATTGGCCGTCGTCGCCTCGAGCCAGTGGTGACGACCGGCTGTCGCTTCAAGTGGTCAGTGAAGGTCTCGATATTGAACGCAGAGCGCTGGAGAAGTCGAAAGCGGAGGGTGAGGCGAGCCAAGGGCAGAGAGTGAGAGGAGCCGAGGCAGGAGTAGGAGAAGGATTGGAAAGAACGGGGTGTGGTAGAGGACGAAGGTTTGGCAGAGGGGGAATCGGACGATGTCGGGAGTCCCAACGAGACTGGAGATTGAAAGAGAGATTTGTGAGTGAAAACCACGTTCCATGAGGTACGATAACACGATCTCTCGGAGAGGGATTTGGAGGGGACCCCCCACCCCTTTGTTTCAGGTGGAGAGCGAAAAGGAGGGGTGGGGTGGGAGGGGTTTCTAGGACGGGAAGGTTTAAGATACCTCCCGATAAATTAGTCCGCAGCACTAGCAAATAACGCATCTTACTAGGTGGGTTGGTTTTTGTTACTAGACTCTACTAGAAACGCCGTTCTAGACGGCTTGAGTTACTAGACCGCCTGTTCTCTCCGAATTCACGACTCTCACGGCTTCTCCTGCCGTCTCGAGCAGAAATCGTCCCCACTCGATCGCCGATCCGGCTCTCCCGGCCCACGAAACCCACCACCCCTCTGACCGTCTCCACCCGAAACGAAGGGGTGGGGGTGTTCTAACCCCGGCAAACACCTCAGAATAATTCACTTAATCATCTTCCCTTTAACATCAATCATCTAATAGGAACCGACGTAGGACCAAACACCCCTTCGTTTCGACTCGAGAATCACTACGCTTTCAGGCACGATCCAAACGCCAACACACCAGTCTCCGATCGTGACGGAACCAGACCTCGGTACATCTTTGCCGTCCGCGACCAAAGCGCCGACCATACCATGAACGACGAACGCTCACGCGCGCTGTACGACCGGGCGCTGTCCGTCATGCCCGGCGGCGTCAACTCCGCCGTCCGGGCGGCCATCGAGCCGTATCCCTTTTTCGTCCGGAAGGGCGACGGCGGCCACGTCGTCGACGCCGACGGCAATCGACTCGTCGACTGGGTCATGGGACTCGGGCCCCTGCTCCTCGGACACGACCTCCCCGAACCCGTCCAGGCGGCGGTCCAGCGAGCCGCTAGCGAGGGTCCGATGTACGGTACACCGACCGAACTCGAGGTCGACCTCGCCGAGTTCGTCGTCCGGCACGTCCCGAGTGTCGAGAAGATCCGGTTCGTCAACTCCGGGACGGAAGCGACCGTCTCGGCCGTCCGCCTCGCCCGCGGAACGACCGGTCGAAACAAGATCGTCATCATGCAGGGCGGCTACCACGGCGCCCAGGAGTCGACGCTGGTCGAGGGCGACGCCGACCATCCCGCTCCCTCCTCTGCCGGCATCCCGCAGGCGTTCGCCGAGCACACCCTTCCCGTCCCGTTCAACGACGAAGCGGCCGTCCGCGAGGTCTTCCAGGAACACGGAGGCGACATCGCTGGCGTCCTCGTCGAACCGATCCTCGCCAACTACGGCATCGTCCACCCCGTCGACGGCTACCTCGAGACCCTTCGTGAGCTCACCGACAATCACGACTCGCTCCTGATCTTCGACGAGGTCATCACCGGCTTTCGCGTCGGCGGGCTAGGCTGTGCGCAGAGTCACTTCGGCATCACGCCCGACCTCACCACCTTCGGCAAGATCATCGGCGGCGGGTTTCCCGTCGGCGCCATCGGTGGCCGCGCCGAGTTGATCGAGGGATTCGCACCTACCGGGGACGTCTTCCAGGCCGGAACCTTCTCCGGCCACCCCGTGACGATGGCCGCCGGACTCGAGACGCTCACGTTCGCGGCCGAAAACGACGTCTACGACCACGTCAACGGGCTCGGGGAGATGCTCCGGGCCGGTCTCACCGACGTCCTCGCGGACCAGACGCCGAACTACACCGTGGTCGGAACCGACAGCATGTTCAAAGTAATCTTTACGCGCGAGGGCCCCTCCCGGGACGAACTCGAGGGCCAGTGTGAAGCCGGCTGTCGCCAGAATCCCGACTGTCCGCGCTACGAGTACTGTCCGAAGAACGCAGCCGACGTCAAGCGAGCCGAAACCGAACGCTGGCGGCGGATCTTCTGGGGCGAGATGCGTGACCAGGGCATCTTTCTCTCCCAGAACCAGTTCGAGAGCCAGTTCGTCAGTTACGGCCACACCGAGGAAGACGTCGAGCGAACACTCGAGGCGTACAAGCACGCGCTCTGATTGTGCCCGCGCCTCGAGTCGCCGGCTGCTCGTCATTTCACTCTGTGAACGTGGACGTTCGTCGTCTTACTCTGTGAACCTGGACACAGTCGTTTCACTGTGTGAAAGTTATCCAAAGGTTTACGTTTCGAGCCATCGCCTCTTCGAGTGGCCACTGGGGGGTGGCCACCTGGGAATACAGGGTCGCGGCTGGTCGTTCCGATGGCCGGCCCGTGTCTTTTGTGGTGCGTTACAGTGGTGGTTTCCGAATCGTCAGGTGGTGTTCTAGCGAGCCTCGCGTTTCAGCGCAGTCTCGCTTTCCAGCGCTGCTTTGCATACCAGCACCGCCTCGCGTTCCAGTCGAGACGACGGCCCACCAGGGCTCAACCTACGAGTCGATTCGACTGCAAACTCGCGTGACGACGATTCATCTCGTCGCTACCGACCGACGATTCGTTTTTCGACTGCAAACGCCGCTGCCGATCCTTTATATACGATGCCGCGGCCAGATCAGTCCGTCAACCCTATGCACGACCGACGATGAGTACGGAGGAGATGACGGACTGGCGCCCAGTGTTCGGCCACGACGAACCCTACGACGAGCAAGTCGACGGGATCGAGACGGCCATCGAAACCGCTACTGAGGGCGGGTACACGGTCATCGAAGGAGCCTGCGGGACCGGCAAGACGATGATCGCACTCACGGCGGGCATCGACCTCGTTCGTGACCCCGACAGCCAGTACGAACGGGTGTTCGTCCTCACGAGCGTCAAACAGCAACTGCGCCAGTTCGAGACGGACCTCGAGACGATCAACGAGAACCTGCCCACCGACTGGAACCCGATTTCTGGACTCACGCTCGTCGGCAAGGCCGACGTCTGCCCGTACAACCGCGAAAACGCAGGCGGAATCAGTGACGACAACGTCTACGACCGATGCGAGACCCTCCGCGATCGCACGCGCGACCTCACCGGCGAGGGTGGCTCGACGACGGCCGGTGCGCTTGCCGCCCAGGCCCGAAGCCAGCAGATTGGCCTGGCCGATAGCGGTCGCGGGAGCCGGCACGGGCGCAGCAGTTCCAGTGGAACCGAAGGGGGTGTCGATGGCAGAAACGGCGGCGCAGGAACGAGCGGATCGTCCGTCAGCCACGCCGGCGCGCGCTATCTCGAGACGGCGGGCGAACCGACGCCGTACCCACCGGAGATGCCGGAGTACAACACCGGCGGCCCCGCGGGAAGCGAGGTCGAGTACTGTCCGTTCTACGCCCAGTATCTCGAGGACCTGCCGGAGGAGGGAAGCGACGCCGATCCAGTCGAAGCGGCTCCCTTCGACGTGACCGAAACCGGGCTGCTCACGCCTGAAGATCTCGTCGCTGGGTCGGTTCGACACGGCACTTGCCCGCACTCGGTGATGGGGGCCGTACTGGGCCATGTGGAGGTCGTCATCGGCAACTACTACCACGCCTTTGACCCGACGACGACCGCCGCGTTCACCGGCGCCCTACTCGACGAATCGACGTTCGTCGTCTGCGACGAAGCACACATGCTCGAGCCCCGGGTTCGCGATCTGGTGAGCGACATGGTCGCAGACACCACGCTTCGGGACGCCGAAACCGAACTCTCGCGGGTGCTCCAGCCGGTTCGATTCGACCAGGAGGGTCGCCAGGCCCAGGGTGGCTCGAAGACAGCCGACGCGGACCTCGTTCGCGCCGAACTGAACGACACCGACGTCTCGATCGAGGAACTCGAGCGCACCCTCGAGTTCGTCCAGGACCTCCGCGGGGAACTCGACCGTCGAGTTCGTGCCCACTTGGAGCGGACAAATCGAGCCTGGCAGTCGGATCTGACGTCCCTCGAGGACGACGAAATCCCGCTCCGCGACCCGACGATGCCGGCCGAGGACGAGATTTCCGAGTGGGCGGCCGAGGCGGGGTACAGCGACGCGATCTGGGTGCGAGCCGAGTCGGTCGGCGCGGTCGTCGAGCGGATTCTCAACGAGGCCGAGGACGAGGAGAAGACCCGGGCCTCGCCCGCCGTCGGCCGCTTGCTCGGGGAGTGGTACCGTCGCGATCACACGACGAACTTCCGAGAAATCGAACTCGAGCGAACCTGGGACGAGATGGAGCCGGCCGACTCCTGGCGGCGAGCGTACACGGCTCGACTCGCCCTGCACAGCTGCGTTCCCAGTGACGCTATCGGGTCGCGACTGTCGGCGTTCGGCGGCGGGATCTTGATGAGCGCGACTCTCGAGCCGATGGACGCCTTCCGGGAGGTCACGGGTCTCGAATACCTCGCGCGCGAGGAAGGGCGTCCGGTCGTCGAACGGCAGTACGGCCTGCACTTCCCCGAGGCTAATCGCGAGAGCTTCGCGGTGTCGGTGCCGAAGTTCACCTACGACAACCGGGGGCCGCCTGGCGAGGAGACGCCGACGCGAACCGCGTACGCGGACGCGCTGGCACAGGTCGCCCGACTTCCGGGGAACGTCCTCGTCGGAATGCCGAGTTATGGCGAGGCGGAGTGGGCCGCGTCGGTCCTCGAGGCGCGTCCAGGAGTCGACAAGTCCGTCTTGCTCGATGCCTCGAGCAGCGACGACGCCACTGAATCGCTGAAAGACGAGTTCTTCGCGGGTGGGGGTAAGATACTCGTCACGAGCCTCCGTGGGACCCTGACGGAGGGCGTCGATTACAGCGGGGATCGCCTCGCAGCGGCGGTCATCTGCGGCGTTCCGATCGTCAATACGGCGAGTCCGCGGACGAAGGCGATTCGACGAGCCTACGACGACGCGTTCGGCGACGGGTTCACCTACGCGCTGACGGTCCCGGCGGTTCGGAAGGCCAGGCAGGCGATCGGTCGGGTGATCCGCTCGCCCGAGGACATTGGTGTCCGCATCCTGCTCGACGAACGGTACGCTCGCGACAGCTGGGATTCGGTTCGTCAGTTCCTTCCGGACGACGACGAGTTTCAGCCGGTCAGTCCCGACATGCTCGAGTTCGGCCTCGAGCGATTTCGCGAGCGGCTCGAGTCGAGCCAGTAAGGCATTCCAATTTTCGCGGCAAGATGTTCTCGAGTTCTCGCCGCGTCGCCTCTGACTTCCCGCCGCGACGCCCCGAGCTCCTGTCGCGACGCCCCAACTTCTCGTCGAAACGTCTCAAACTTCTCGCTACAGGAAATTCCGCGCAGCGCCCGCTTCAGCGCTCTTCCGGGGTGTTATCAGTAATCGAACTCCTCCTCCCAGGCACCGCGCCACGCTGGGAGGTCGTCCCGGCGGGTTTCGTACGAAAACGTCACGACGGACGGCGGATCCTCGGCGTAGTCGGCGTAGACGTCGAACTCTTCGGGAAACTCGAGTTCGGCGATCGGGCGCACCGGGTACTGCCCGAGGCGTGGAGCGAGTCCGGCCTGAATCTCCGGCGAGAGCGCGAACTCGAGGAACGTGTAGGCCAGGTCGACGTTGATCGCGTTTTCGAAGATGGCCATCTGGAGGGGTTCGGCGTAGGCCTCCCCGTCGAGGTACGTGATCTGGTACTGATCGGGGTCGCCGCCGACGTCGGCCGTTTCGTCGGTCGCTTCGCCGTCTGAGTCGTCCCCCGAGTCGTCGTCTGCGCTCGAGTCCTCGCCGTTGGAACCGCCGCCGTCCGAATCCGACTCGTCGTCTGCACCCGAATCGGTGGAATCGTCGCCATCGGCCCCAGTTCCGTCGGTCGCATTGTCCGGGCCATCAGTTTCGTTTTGCTCGCTCCCCCGCGTCTCGTCGGTATCTGACGTCACTGCCCGATCGATCGCCACGAGCGCATCCGCCGCGTAGGCGACGGTCATCGGTCGAGCGCGCTCGGCGTACGCCAGCAGCGTCTCGACCCAGGTGTCGTAGACGTCGAGTCCGTTGTCCTCGAGCTCGGCCCAGACAGTCAGCGCGTCGTCTGGACCGGCGGATTCGAACAGCCAGTCGAGGAAGGCGCCGCCGCGACCGCGGGATGGCGTCGGGGTGAGCAGCGAGTCGGCGTAGGCCGATTCGCCGAGTTCCTCGAGTCTGGTCGGTGGGTCGATACGCGTTTCATCGACCATCAGACAGGAGTACTGCGTACTGACCGGGACGATACGTTCGTCTGGATCCTCGAGGTCGAGTTCGTCGACGACACCGTCGAGCGTCTCGATTCGATCCCGGTTGAGTTCGCGAAATAGGCCACCCTCCTCGAGGTCGTGGTCGACGGTCGCGAGGTCGGCTGCCGAGAGGCCGACGTAGGCATCGACGTCCGGGAGAAATCCGCGTTGCTCGCGTTCGACGTAGTGACCGATGCCGGATTCGGGAATAACCCAGTTGACTTCGACGTTGTCGAACGTCTCCTCGAACTGGGTTTTGAGCCAGGCTGAGGCGGGATTCTCGCCGTGGGCGAACGCGTCCGTCGTCGCGACTCGAAGGACGCCTTCGTCCTCGGGTTCGGCCGGTTCGTCGTCGCCGTTTGGCTCCTGTGGCTCTGGTTCCGATTCGCGGGTGGCACAGCCCGCGAGCGACGTCAGGGCGAGCGTCGTGGATCCGGTTGCGACGCGAAGGTACGACCGTCGATCCAGTCCCATCGTGCGAGATATCGACGCGCTGGTGCATAAGTCCGATGTCAGCGCGTTCAAAGGTTTTTGCTCGAGATTGCGTCACTTCTCGATCCCTCGAGATTGAGTCCTTTGGCTTTGTTAAAACATTCATTGCTTACAATTCTCAGCGGTCTTGCTGAATACATAGAATGAGTTCAGTACAGCGACTTCGGTTATTTCACGATGAAATCAGTGAACTATCCGCTCACTACACGTGTTGATCAAAAGCATTCGAGGAGGTCGCCGTCTTCGACTGGATCGGGCGTCTCTTTTACGACCGCTCTCTCATCGCCGAAATACCGTTCATGGAGGCGGACGACTCCGGTCTCATCGACCCCGTAGACTGCCTCGTCGCTGAAATTATCATCACCGACGAAATTCCCGTCGTGTGATCTGTAATTTACGGGTGGAGCGAAACGGATGCCGATGACCGTAATCTCATCGTAGAGCTCAAGAACTCGTGTCGGATCTCCCCAATTGTCAAGGGTCTCTGCTCCAGCACCAATTGCTCGTTTCCCGTACTCCGACACGGCCTTATTTTGCTGGTAGGCGTCTTCGTACTCGTACACGTACTCTATCAGCGATTCTTCGTCGAACGTACTCGGTGGCTCCGGATACGGCTTGATACCCACGCTGTGTAACTCGTCGATTTCACCGTTCGGCTTCTCTAACTCGAACGTCTCACAAACATCCCCGGTAGGTTCGGGGCGATCCGCGTTCGCACAATTGCGACGTCCGGCGATCGAGTCTGGACCGGGAAACGGGCCGTTGGTATGGTCATCTACCCACTCCGCTTTCGACGTACAGCCCGGGATAACGTTCTCATCAGTGGAGTTTTTATCGTCAAAATTGGCTGAATTTTCACGCTGTGGATTGAGGTTGGCGATGCAGCCACCCGTCTCGAGGAGGACACTCACAGCACCCGCAACGAGAAGTTCCCGACGATTCATACTGTATTGTCTGTCAGTACAATAAGGTGTCTTAAATAGGTACTCCAACTTCAAGGAGTGATTTGAGCCACAACTATTCGATACCTATCTCACCTATACTGGCCGTTCGCTACCCTCGTAAATCGGCCTTTGACTCGTGCGACATTCGCGCCATGTATGCAGCACGTCGTTTGCATCAACCGCCGAGGATTTCAACTGAGCTAGTCGGGTCTCTACCCTTGAGCGTCGCCTCGTTTCTCGAGGACCGACGCTCACCACGAGTGTCAGATATGAGATACCTATCTCGGGGGGCACGGTATTTTTCCAATTCGGCGTCCTACATTGGCGTATGGTCCGCTCGTCGACGCCAGTTCACGCCGTCATCGGAGCGATCGTCGGGGTCGTTCTCTCGTTTCTCCCGTTTTCGACCGTCCTGGGCGGTGCAGCGTCCGGATTCCTCGAAGGCCGCGACGCTCGTAGGGGGACCGTTTCGGGTGCGCTCGCGGGGGCGATCATGACTGTACCGATTGCCGGCGTACTCTTCCTGTTCCTCGGTCTGTTCGGCTTCGGTGCCGCCCTTAGTGGATTCCCCGTAGAGGGGTTCGCTCTGGTACTGTTCTTCGTCCTTGCGTTCGGCGTCGCCACCTGTCTCTACACCATTGGCGGCGCGGCCGTCGGCGGTTTCGTCGGGTCGATGCTCGCTGCCGAATACCCGGACGAACGGCGTCGACTCCAGCGATCACTCGGACTCACGCCGACGAGCAGTGCGGACGACACTTCTCGCGGACCGGATCGTCGAGAACTCGATTCAGAACGCAATTTAGAATACGAATCGGAAGGCCGACGAACGGACCTCGAGCCAGAATCGAATCGGCGACACGAGCGAGACCGCCGATAGTTCCGGTCCGATTGGCCGAGACCGACGCTCACTCGTATCGAAGCGCGTCGATCGGATCTGTCCTCGCGGCTCGCCAGGCCGGATACAACCCGGACAGGACGCCGACCAGGATGCCGGCAACGATGGCGAGGGCGACGTACTCGAGTGGGTACACCAGCGGGATGTCGATGTAGCTGGCACCGATGGCCGCAACGGCCAGTCCGAGGGCGGTTCCCAGTATCGCGCCGATCACGCCGAGGATCACGGCCTCCGTGAGGAACAGTCCGAGAACGTCCCGGTTCTGCGCGCCAACGGCTTTCATAATTCCGATCTCGCGGGTTCGCTCGGTGACCGACACGAGCATGATGTTCGCGATACCGATCGAACCGACGACGAGCGAGATGGCGGCGATGCCGACGATGAAGCTCTGAAGGATGTCCAGGATGTCCTCGAGTTGCTGGAGTAACTGGGTGCTGGTCTGGAGGGTGACGGCGACGTCATCGCCGAGGAACTCGCTTGCGTCGGATTCCTCGCTCTTGAAGTACGCAGTTGCAGCGTCTCGAGCGGCGTCGACGTCGCCCTCGTCGGCGCTGGGGGCCTCAACGATGATGGCGAGGTAGCGGACGTCGGTTTCCGAACTGGCCTCGTCGTTTTCCGATTCGCTATCGTCGTTCCCCTCACCCGAACCGCCGCCTCCGCCCGCCGGACCGACCGCCTGCTCGAGGTAGAACGGATCCATCGGGACGTACATTCGTGGCGCCGCGTCGAACCCCTCGAACGGGCTCAGCCCCTCCGAGGTGTCGGTGATCCCGACGACGGTAACGGTCTCGGTTCCGCCGGTAGCGATCCGGACCTCGAGTTCGTCGCCAACGCTGACGTTCTCCTCGAACTGCTCGGCGGCTGCGGGGTTGATGACGGCCTCGCGCTCGCCCATCTCGAACTGGCGTCCCTCGCGCAGGGAGGACTCGCGAACGTAGGACGGGCCGGCGGCGATCAGGCCGTTGCTCTGTAACCGGGTCTCACCCGCGTGGGTCACCGACTGGGCGTCGATGGTCGCATAGCCGTAAGCGGCGTCGACGGCCTCGAGTTCCTCGACGGCCTCGAGGTCGTCCTGACTGAAGACGAACTGGGCGCCGGCGAGCGGACCGCCCTCGGTATCCGGGTCGGCCGCCCAGCCGTAGAGGTTCCGCTGGTCGTCGGGGCTGATGTCGCCGATGATGCCGGCCTGCAGGCTCGCGCCGAGGGCGACGAAGGCGATGACGGCGGCGACGCCGATGATCACTCCGAGCGTCGTCAGCGCCGACCGAAGTCGGTGGCCACGAATCGACCGCCAGGAGAGCCGGAGCGACTCGAGTGGGTTCATCAGCGCTCCTCCTCGCTCGTGGTGGGGTCGTCTTGGCTCGCGGTGGGGTCATTATCGCTCGCGGCGGGGTCGTCATCGCCGGAGGACAGATCGTCGTTCGAGGACACACCATCAATCGAGGGTCGATTAGCAGTCTTTTCATTCGCAACTTCGCTCCGAACACCCTCAGCAGACCCCTTCGTTTCCACTCGAGAATCGCCACCGGGGGACGCCTTGTCATCCCCACCTTCCAGTAGTTCGATTCGCTCGACGCTTCCGTCCAGCAGGTGGACGATGCGTTCGGCGCGTTCGGCGACGTGGCGCTCGTGCGTGACGACGATGAGCGTCGTCCCGGCGTCGTGGAACTCCTCGAAGAGGTCGAGCACGTCCGCTTCCGTCTCGGTGTCAAGGTTGCCGGAGGGTTCGTCGGCGAGCACGATCGCCGGATCGTTCACCAGCGCGCGGGCGAGGGCGACCCGCTGGCGCTGGCCGCCCGATAACTCGTTCGGGAGGTGATCGAGTCGGTCGCCGAGTCCGACGCGCTCGAGCAGATCCTGCGCGCGGTCGTGGCGCTCCGTCCGACCGACGCTGCGGAACAACTGGGGGAGGGCCACGTTCTCGAGGGCGTTCAACCGCGGCATCAGGTTGAACGTCTGGAAGACGAATCCGACCCTGGTTCCCCGCAGGCGGGTACGTTCGCGTTCCGAGAGCGTCGAAATATCTTCCCCGTCGACGGCGACGGTGCCCGACGTGGGGGTATCGAGACAGCCGACGAGGTTCATCAGCGTCGATTTCCCCGATCCGCTCGGGCCCATGATGGCCGTGTACGACCCGCGCGGGATCGACAGCGAGACGCCGTCGAGGGCGTGTACCGGCTCGCCGACGCGGTACGTCTTCCGCACGTCGGTCATCGTCACGGCGTCGTCGCTCGGTCCCATCGTCCCTCTACAAGGCTCGCTCGAGCCAAAAACTTTGGCGGGGTGGGGTCGAATCGCCGCAATCGCCGACCGAGTTGGTCTCGACTCGTCTCGATCAGCCGACCGAGGGTCGACCTCGAGGGCTACGTTTTTCCCGTCGCCGCCCGCTCGTGACGGTATGAGCGCGAAATCGTCGGGCGGCGCCGACGCCCACAAGCGCCGTGCGGGGGAACGAGCAACCGAGGAGGTCGAAGACGGGATGGTCGTCGGCCTCGGCACCGGGTCGACGACCGCCTACGCCATCGAGGCACTCGGCCGTGCAGTCGCGGACGGCCTCGAGATTCGGGGAATCGCGACCTCCTTTCAGTCCAGGCGACTGGCCCTCGACGTCGGTATCCCGCTGACGGATCTCGACGCCGTCGACGGGATCGACCTGGCTATCGACGGGGCCGACCAGGTCGTCGACGACCCCGACTCCCCTGCCCACGGGGCGCTGATCAAAGGTGGCGGCGCGGCCCACGCCCGCGAAAAACTCGTCGCCGTCGCGGCCGACCGGTTCGTCGTCGTCGCGGATTCCTCGAAACTCGTCCCCGCGCTCGAGGCGCCGGTTCCAGTCGAAGTGCTCCCCGCGGCCCACGCAGTCGTCGCGGGCCGCATCGAGGACCTGGACGGCGATCCGACCCTCCGTATGGCGACGCATAAGGACGGCCCCGTGGTCACCGATAACGGGAACCTCGTTCTTGACTGCGCATTTGGTTCGATCGACGACCCGGCCGCCCTCGGCAACGACCTCGCGTCGATTCCCGCCGTCCTCGAGCACGGCCTGTTCGTCGATTTCGCGAACGCGACGTACGTCGGAACCGACGACGGACTCGAAGTGCGGTCGTACTAGCTCGAAGCCGGGTACGTCGAGACGCGTGTCCTGCGTATCGGATCCTGCGTATCGCGTCTTGTTTATCACGTTCTGCGTACCGTCGACGGGAACAGACACTACTCCAGGCGAGTATTCTCCTCTGACCGTGAGTCCTCAGCGGGTGCCGATACACGCCCGGCGACCGTGCCGAGGACGACGTAGCAGAGACCGATCGCTCGAGTCAACGGAACCACCCACGGTTTCAACTCGAGGGCGTCCGGATTCTGGTAGGCGAGTTCGAGCGCCGTTCGAACGAATCGCTCCGGGGCCAGGAGGGCTGGTACGCCGAGGACGGCGAGAGCCGGTCCGACGGACGGCGCGCGTTCTCGTTCACGGAGGGCGAGCCACGCGAACAGCACGCCCTCGAGCCGAGCCATCGGTATGGTCCACGTGCGCAACTCGCCGGCGTCCGGGTTCTCGAACGCTCTTCGTTCTCCCCAGGCGATGATCCGGTCGGGAAACAGGGTTTCGACGACGCTGAATCCGAGGACGATTGCTCGCCACATAGAGATGCCTTCGCCGGACAGCCACAAAAATCCTGAAACGGTCGGACGCCTTTCCGTTGAACTGGTGAGATTCCACCCCCGCCTCGTCGTCGCTCGAGTGGGTCGCGAACGGCTCGGAGCGGCCCTGAACGATTCCGACACCACGCGAGCGGCCCACAGTTGGGCCACGTCACAATTGGTCCAGCGACGGTGGCGATTAGGCGGTACCCGGCGATAGCAATGGGTAGGCGACCGACCGTCGCGAATGGACACCTTTTCAATACCGCCGGCGAACGACACAGCAGAGACGAAGCGATGCCCGAGACATCCGACCGCAAAGACGACCACATCCGCATTATAGAAGAAGAAGACGTCGAGACCTCGGGGACCGGATTCGAGGATATCGAACTCGTCCACGAGGCGCTGCCGGAGATCCACCGGGACGAGATCGATACGAGCGTGGACCTGTTCGGCCACGAACTCGCGGCCCCCATCGTCATCGAGAGCATGACCGGCGGCCACCCCAACACCACGAAGATCAACCGATCGCTCGCCGCCGCGGCCCAGGAGACGGGCGTCGCGATGGGCGTCGGCAGCCAGCGCGCCGGCCTCGAACTCGACGATCCGGACCTCCTCGAGTCCTACACCGTGGTCAGGGAGGCCGGCCCCGACGCCTTCCTCTACGGCAACGTCGGCGCCGCCCAGTTGCTCGAGTACGACGTGAGCGACGTCGAGCGCGCCGTGGAGATGATCGACGCGGACGCGATGGCGATCCACCTCAACTTCCTCCAGGAGGCGGTCCAGCCCGAGGGCGACGTCGACGCCCGTGGCTGTCTCGAGGCCATCGAAACGGTCGCGAGCGAGCTCTCGGTGCCGGTAATCGTCAAGGAGACGGGCAACGGCATCGCACGGGGCACCGCCGAGCGACTGACGGCGGCGGGCGTCGACGCCATCGACGTCGCCGGAAAGGGCGGGACGACGTGGTCGGGCATCGAGTCCTACCGGGCTGCCGCCGTCGGCGCGACCCGCCAGGAACACGTCGGGCGACGCTTCCGGGCCTGGGGCGTCCCGACCGCCGTGAGCACGCTCGAGGCCGCGAGCGTCCACGACACCGTGATCGCCAGCGGCGGCGTCCGCTCGGGACTCGACGTGGCGAAGACCATCGCCCTCGGTGCGCAAGCTGGCGGTCTCGCCAAGCCGTTCCTCTCGCCGGCGGGGCAGGGAACCGAGGCGGTCGTCGACCTCCTCGAGACCCTCCGCGTCGAACTCGAGACGGCGATGTTCGTCACGGGGTCGGAATCGGTAGCGGACCTCCAGCGGGCCGAGTACGTATTGCTCGGGCGAACGAAGGAGTACCTCGAGGGTCGAGGGCACGGGAACTGACGGCTTTCGGAGAATCGAGACCCTCGAGATCGCCGGGCTGGCGGCGATCCGAGCTATTTCTGTCGGTAGTCCCCCAGATCCATCGACCAGTCGTACTCGTCGTACTGCAACGTCGGCGTCACGCCGGGCGGAATCACGTCGTAGCGCTCGAGGAACGACCGAATCCCGCTCGAGCCGCCGAAATCACCGCGGTACCAGAGGAAGACGCGCGGCACGCGGGCAACGCGCTCTCGTGGCTGGTAGCTCACGTTCTCCTCGAGGAACCAGTCGGTCGCCGTCTCGAGTTCCGTCTCGACGTCGGCAGGGCTGTAGACGGCCACCGGCGGACAGCTTTCGGTGCCGCAGTTCAGCGCGAAGTGGATCCGGGGATCGACTGATTCGAGCCGAAACTGGCGCTCGAAGGCCGTCGGGAACGGTCGCGGCAGGTACCCCATCCCCCAGGGGTGTCTCGAGCCACGAAGGAGTCCGTGCTGGATGTCGTTGAGACTCAGCCAGACGCCGGCGATCGGAACGCGATCCCTGGCGAAGAACTTCCAGCGGTCGAGCACACCACCTTCGAGCAGCGTGGGATCGTCCTCGAGGAGGATCTGCACGTACGCGTTGTAGCAGTTGAGCCAGAAGGCGAGTTTCTCCGCGCGGCCGCCGAGCGCCCGGTCGAGTCGCGTCCGCTCGAGCGTGGCGAGATGGTCGCGGAGGGCGCCCCGCTCCCCGTCCGTCTTGACCGTGTAGAGGAGGTCGGCCGAGATCGAGAGCGGGTCGAGCTGGGTCGACATACGTGATCTCTCGTGAACCACGGCCTTGAACCCGTGTGACGAGCGACGAGACAGTCGAGACGTACGAACCGTTTACGCCGGCCAATCCCATGTTTCCCCGATTACCCAGCAGTAATCGGATCTTCACGCAGGCGCCTTCGGCGAGGGCTGGGTCGCTGCTCTCGGCGGGACCGCCTCGGCCTGTACCTGCTGCCACCGCTTTTAACCCCCTCCCCGTTGAGTTCGAGGTGTGAACCGATCGAGAGGGACGCTGCTCGTTCTCATCACCGTCCTCCTGCTGTTGTCGGCGCAACTCGTCCTCCCGTACATCCAGTACGTGCTGGCCGCCGTTCTCCTCGCGTTCGTGCTGACGCCAGCCCAGCGTCGCCTGGAGCAACGAACGTCGCCCGCTATCGCCGCGTTTTCGCTCGTCTTGCTGGCCCTGCTTCTCGCCATCGTCCCCGTCGTGATCGTCGTGGCGTACGTCTTTCGCGACGCCCGCGCCCTCGTCGAAGGCGCCGACGCCGATTCGCTTCCGCTTGAGCCCTTCCAGTCGGTCGCCGAGCGATTCGGGGTCGACCTCGAGTCGACGGCCATGGAGTGGGCCCGAACCGCGGGACAGACGCTCCTGGAACGGAGTCCGGAACTGCTGGCGGGGCTCACGCACACGGCCATCGGCATCGGCGTGGCGCTCTTCTTGCTGTACTACCTCCTCCGAGACGGCGACTCCTTGCTCCGGTGGCTTCGGGAGGTGACGCCGCTTCCGGACGCCGTCCAGACCGACCTCTTCGACTCACTCGAGAACGTGACGTGGGCGGTGCTGGCCGGTCACGTCCTCATCGCGCTGGTCCAGGGCGGACTGGCGGGAATCGGCCTGTTCGTCGTCGGCATCCCGAACTCGCTGTTCTGGACGGTCATCATGATCGTCCTCTCGCTGATTCCGATCGTCGGTTCGTTCCTGGTCTGGGGCCCCGCTGTGGTCTACCTGCTCCTGATCAACCAGCCGGCGTTCGCGATTGGGCTGGCGATCTACAGTACCATCATCGTCGGTCTTTCGGACGACTACATGCGACCGATCGTCGTCGACCGCTACGCCGAACTCAACCCGGCCGTGATCATTATCGGCGTCCTCGGTGGCGTCACTGCCTTTGGGTTCATGGGGCTGTTCTACGGCCCCATCGTCCTCGGTGCGCTCGTCGCCACGCTCGAGATCTTCAGCGACGATTACGGGTCGCTCTAGCGTCGAGTCAAAAGTGGAGATGGCCGACTGCGAACTCGAGAAATCACCACCTTCGGCACGCTTTTCGGGGTTCGACTCCCACCTGCGGATATGACAGCCGTCACGCTCGGCCCCGAGGGGACGTACTCACACCGTGCGACGCGAGCGATCGACGACGACGTCGTCTTCCGCCAGTCGGTCACCGACATCGTCGCCGCCGTCGCCGCCGGCGAGTTCGACCGCGGGGTAATCCCCATCGAGAACAGCATCGAGGGGAGCGTCACCGAGAGCCAGGACGCCCTCGCGGAGTACGATGTCGCCGTCGTCCGCGAGATCGTCACGCCGATCCGCCACGCCCTGCTTGCACAGGGGCCGAACTTCGACACCATCGCCAGCCACTCCCAGGCGCTCGCCCAGTGTCGCGCCTACCTCGAGTCCGAGTACCCCGATGCGACCCTCGAGGCCGTCTCGAGCACGGCCCAGGGCGTCGAATACGCCCGCGAGAACCCCTCCGTCGCGGGCATCGCCCACCCCGCCACGGCGGGCGACGACCTCGAGGTCCTCGCCGCCGACATCCAGGACCAGACGTCGAACGCGACGCGGTTCTTCGCACTCGCACCCGCCTCCGAGCGTTCGGAGGCCGGCGGGAAGACCTCGCTCGTCGTCTATCCGAACGCGAACTACCCCGGACTGCTCCTCGAACTCCTCGAGCCGTTCGCCGACCGCGACATCAACCTGAGCCGAGTCGAGTCCCGCCCAAGCGGCGAGCGACTCGGCGATTACGTCTTCCACATGGACGTCGACGCCGGCCTCTACGAGGAACGTACCCAGGAGGCTCTCGCCGACCTGGAGTCCCTCGCCGAGAGGGGTGGGTTCGCCGCCTGGGGTCGTACGACCTCGAGCACGTCGTCGACTGAGAATCGCGAGATCCGCTCGACACGACCCTGCCAGTTCTGTCGTCCTCGCCGGGGCACAATTTATCCTCTTCGAGCGCCTATCGACTCGCATGCGACGCAATCCGTTCGACGACCTCGAGGAGATGCTCAACCGAGTCAGCAAGCAGATCGAAACGGGCGTCGGCGGTAACGGCCTCTCGTTTCCGGGTTCGGTCGCTGTCGATGTGGCCGACCACCGCGACGAGTACGTCGTGACAGCCGACCTCCCTGGCTTCGAGACCGAGGACATCGAGCTGACTCTCGTCGAGGGGACGCTCCGCCTCGAGGCCGAACAGGAGACCGACCGCACCGACGAGCACGATCGCTACCTCCGCCGGGAGCGGTCGCACAAGTCGGTCAGTCGACGGCTCCACCTCCCCGAACCGGTCGACGAGGAGTCGATAAAGGCCAACTACAACAACGGCGTGCTGACAGTCACGCTGCCGAAATTGCAGGAGAGCGACGATTCGAAACGCATCGACATCGACTAGGAAACCGCGGATTCAGGCGTTCTCGAAGCGTTTTCATCCAAAAATACGTGCTCGAGCCGTCGGCCTCTCTCGAGCGGGGTGCTGGCGATTCGCGAGTACCGACGGAGGAATATTGACGTGGCGAGGATCGACGCGGGCGTATCGACCGCAAATCCAGAGAGGATCCGGTGACCGGGGTCTGGCCGCCGATTCAGACGAGGACTGCATCAAATGCCTCCAGCCGTTCGATCCGGAAGGCCGCTTCGGTCGTACGAATGACGAACACGTGAGGGCGTTTACCGTGTTCCTCCTGGTAGGGCCGATACGCGAGATCGCGAACGTCGCTCAGAAGGGTCTGAAAGGAGGACCCTCCAGTTTGGGTGCACGCTTCGGCCCCGTCGTTGCGGATCGCGAAGCGAACGAGGCGCTTCGATTCCTCGGTGAGGAACTCGTACGCGACGGTAGCGGTACCGTACCTCGACTCGACGTCCGTTCTCGAGAGTTCTAGCGCTCCCCATGCCCACTCGTCTTCACAGCGGCCACGCTCTCGAAGCCACTCGGGCGGGTCCTCGACCGTCGCCGGCTCGTTCTCGGCCTCGTCGGCGCTCGAGAGACAGCCGGAACCGAGCGAGGTGCAAGCGAGAACCCCGACGAGCACGCGGCGCCGTTGCATGGACGTCTGTTTCCGCGGTACTCGAGAAAAACGTTCGGATCAAACGACACGTTTTGTCGAGTTAAACGATACGCCTGGCCGGGTCGGATGCACTCGAGCGGACGACGCGTTTCGACGGCGAAACGGGAAATCGCTCCGGACGGGTCAGATCGGCACGCCGAACGCGCCGACGCCGAGACCCAGGATCGCGTTGAGCACGAACAGAATCACTAGCGCCGACAGCCAGGCGATCACGCCGATGGCTGCGGCGGTCACCCAGCCGCCGGGGTAACGCCAGTTGATCACGGCGATCCAGACGATCAGGGCGATGATCGGCCCCAGGAGCGGAATCCACGAGGTGAGCGCCCAACCGATGGCGCCGACGATGGCCGTCACGATCGCGTGCTCGTAACTGTGAGCGTCGACGACGACGCTTGCGGCGAGGTAAATCGCCAGGCCGCCGACCAGCAGTGCGACGATGAACGCGACCAGTGCGCTGATGAGTGGTGCCATTGTGGTCCGTGATTCCACCGGCGAACGTATATAAAACCGCGACGGTTGCATCGGATTTTGCTCGTTCCATCTCGTTCGAACCTTCCTGCCGACGTATAGCGGTTTCACTCTCGAGAACGGTCCCACTTCGTCCCCTCGAGCTGGTTCGAAACCGAACCGGAACGGAACCCCTGCTTCGGGCGCCCGCCTCGAGGCGAGCGGGAACCGTCCGTTTGTCCACCAATGGAAAGGTATAGAACCTCGCCTCCGCCAATCCTATATAAGCAAATGAGCGACTCGGGATACGACCACGCGACGGTCGAACGACGCTGGCAGGAGGCGTGGGACGACGCGAACGTGTACCGAACGCCCGACGACGTCGAGGATCCGACGTACGTCCTGGGGATGTACCCCTACCCCTCGGGCAAACTCCACATGGGCCACGTTCGAAACTACACGATCACCGACGCCTACGCCCGCTACCGACGGATGCGCGGCGACGACGTGCTCCACCCGATGGGGTGGGACGCCTTCGGCCTCCCGGCCGAGAACGCGGCCAAGGAGCGCGACACCAACCCGCGCGACTGGACGTTCGACTGCATCGACACCATGCGTGGGCAGATGGAATCGATGGGATTCGGCTACGACTGGGGCCGCGAGATCACCACCTGCACCCCCGAGTACTACCGCTGGAACCAGTGGCTGTTCACCCGCTTCCACGAGGAAGGGCTGGTCGAACGCCGCGACGCCGAGGTCAACTGGTGTCCCCACTGCGAGACCGTCCTGGCCGACGAGCAGGTCGAGGGCGAGGCCGAACTCTGCTGGCGCTGTGACACCCCCGTCGAGACCCGCGAACTCGAGCAGTGGTTCCTCCGAATTACGGAGTACGCCGACGAGTTGCTCGAGGCCATCGACGACCTCGAGGGTGGCCGAACTCGGTCCGACAGATGCAGCGCAACTGGATCGGTCGCCAGCACGGGACCGAACTCGATTTCGAAATCGAAGACCACGGGGACGTCCGGGCATTCACGACCCGCGTCGACACGCTCTTCGGCGCGACCTTCTTCGCGCTCGCTCCGGACCACCCGATCAGCCAGGAACTGGCCGAGGAGGACGAGGAGGTCCGCCACTTTGTCGAACACGAGGCCGATCCCGAGGGCGACGAGCCGAACGGCGTCGCCACCGACCTGTCCGCCACCAACCCAGCCACGGGCGAGGAGATTCCGGTCTACGTCGCCGACTTCGTCCTCTCGGACGTCGGGACCGGCGCGCTGATGGCCGTGCCGGGCCACGACGAGCGCGACCACGCGTTCGCGACGAAGATGGGCGAGGACATCGTTCCCGTCGTCGCTCCCGAACCGGAGAACTGGGATGGCGAGTCCGTGCCCGACGCACCGGACGTGAGTGGGGAAGCCTACACCGACGACGGGGCCCTCGTCAACTCGGGCGAATACTCGGGTCTCGACAGCGAAACCGCACGCGAGCGCCTGACCGAGGATATCGAGAGCGCCGAGCACGCCACCCAGTACCAGCTCAGAGACTGGGGCATCTCGAGGCAGCGCTACTGGGGGACGCCGATTCCGGTCGTCCACTGTGAGGAGTGTGGCCCCGTAATGGTTCCCGAGGAGGATCTGCCCGTCGAGTTACCGGAGTTCATCAACACCACCGGGAACCCGCTGGACGCCGCCGAGGAGTGGAAGGAGACGACCTGTCCCGACTGTGGCGGTCCAGCCGAGCGCGAAACCGACACGATGGACACCTTCGTCGACTCCTCGTGGTACTTCCTGCGGTACGTCTCGCCCGACCTCGAAGATGCTCCCTTCGACCTGGAGCGGGCCAACGACTGGATGCCCGTCGACCAGTACGTCGGCGGCATCGAGCACGCCGTGATGCACCTGCTCTACTCGCGGTTCTTCACGAAGGTGCTCTCCGACCACGAGGGCCTCGAGCACCGCGAGCCGTTCACGAACTTGCTCGCCCAGGGGATGGTCCAGCTCGAGGGTGAGAAGATGTCCAAGTCGAAGGGGAACACCGTCTCGCCCCAGCGGATCGTCGAGGAGTACGGCGCCGACACCGCCCGGCTGTTCATGATGCAGGCCGCTCAGCCCGAGCGCGACTTCGACTGGAGCGAGGAGGGCGTCCGGTCGACCTACGCGTTCCTCACGCGATTGCGGGGGATGGTCCAGGACTACATCGCGGACGCGCCCGCGGGCGAGAACGACGCCGTCGCGAGCTACGTCGAGAGCGAAATCGACGCGACGCTCGCCATCGCCACCGAGAAGTACGACGACCTGACGTTCAACCGCGCGCTTCGCGAGACTCAGGATCTGGTCCGAACGCTCCGCCAGTACGCCGACTACGCCGAACCCTACACCGAGACCTACGAGCGCGGGCTGTCGGCCGTCGTTCGGCTACTGGCCCCGGTCGCCCCGCACCTCGCGGAGGACCTCTACGAGCAACTCGAGGGCGAGGACGGCGGCTTCGTCGTCGAGGCCGACTGGCCGACCGCGACAGTCGACCGCGATCACGTCCAGAAGCGCCGCAAACTCGTCGAGAACACTCGCGAGGACGTCCGCCAGATTATCGACGTGGCCGGCATTGACGACCCGCAGGGGATCGACGTCGTCGTCGCCCCCGACTGGAAGTACGACGCCCTCGAGATCGCGATCGAGAGCGACGCGGACAACCTGATCGGCGAACTCATGCAGGAATCGCACATCCGCGAGCAGGGTGACGCTGCCGCGAGTTACGGCCAGGACCTGCAAGTAGAGCGAGAGGCGCTCTCGACGACGCTCGGCCCGGACGAGGAGCACGCGGCTCTCGAGTCGGCCGCCTGGCTAATCGAACGGGAGTTCGACGCGCCAGTCAGCGTGGTTCGCGCCGAAAACGCCGACGATTCGGTGCTCTCGAACGCGGAGCCAGGCCGGCCGGCGATCGAAATCGAGGAGTAGCGCTCGAGATTTTGAATTACCGAGAGACCGAGCCATCGAGACACCGAACCACCGAGCCGCCGAGAAACCGAGAGACCGGGATTGGTGACAGGCCGCGCCTGTCAACACACTAGCTCTTTGTCCGTCACTCGAGTAAGCGAAAGCATGAGACGACGACTCGACGCCGACTGCGACGGTCAGCCGAAACGGATCCAACAACCGCCAGTAACGCCGTGGCCAATCGCCCGGTCGACCATCGAGGGATCGACGTGAACCGGCACGCTCGAGGCCGGGATTCCCGAACCGCCACCTCAGAGGAGAGCGACGGCTACGAGCCGCAGGAACTCGAGGCGCGCTGGCGCGAGCGCTGGGCCGAGTCGGGCCGGTACGAGGCCGACCCGGACGGCCGCAGTTCGGGAGAAGCAACGTTCGTGACCGTCCCCTACCCGTACCCGAACGGCGGTATGCACATCGGTCACGCGCGCACGTACACCGTCCCCGACGCGTACGCCCGCTACCGTCGTCAGCGGGGCGACAACGTCCTCTTTCCCATCGCGTGGCACGTCACCGGCACGCCCATCATCGGCGCTGTCGAGCGCCTGAAACGTGGTGACGCCCACCAGCTCGACAGCCTGCGAAACGCCTTCGGGGTGCCCGAGTCCGACCTTTGGGACCTCGAGACGCCGATGGGGTTCGCCCGGTACTTCATCGAGAACCACTACGAGGCGGGAATGCGCCGCCTCGGGCTGTCGATCGACTGGCGCCGCGAGTTCACTACCGAAGACGAGCGCTATTCGCGATTTATCGCCTGGCAGTACGAGACCCTGTACGAGCGCGGCCTCCTCGAGAAGGGGCTGCACCCGGTGAACTACTGTACGAACGAGGAACAGCCGGTCACGACCCACGACATCTACGAGGGCGAGGACGCCGAATTCCAGGAGTACTCGCTGATCGCGTTCCACGCCACGAGTGACGACTCGAGCGGAGCGAACGGCGAGGCGGTACCGGGAGCAGAGAGCGAACGCACCGTCTACCCAATGGCGACCCTGCGCCCCGAGACCGTCCGCGGGGTCACGAACGCCTTCGTCGACCCCGACGCGACCTACGCTCGCGCGAGCGTGGACGGCAGGGAGTGGGTCGTCTCCCTCGAGGCGACCGAGAAACTCGCGTTGCAGGCGCGCGAGGTCGAGGTGCTCGAGACCCTCCCGGGGGCCGAGATCGTTGGCACCCGCGTCCGGAACCCCGTCACCGACGAGGAGATCGTCGTCCTCCCGGCCGAGTTCGTCGACACCGACAGCGCTACCGGCGTCGTCATGTCCGTCCCCGCCCACTCGCCCGACGACTGGGTCGCCCTCGAGGCGGCGAAAGCCCGCGCAGGCGACCTGGTCGAGTACGGTCTCGACCCCGAGGCGGTGCGGGCCATCGAACCGCGGGCCGTCCTGGCCGTCGAAGGCTACGGCGAGTTCCCCGCGGCGGACGCCGTCGCCGAGTACGGCATCGAGTCCGCGAGTGACCCCGCCCTCGAGGCGGCGACCGAGGAGCTGTACACCCGCGAGTTCCACCAGGGCGAATTGAACGAGGAATACGGGGAGTTCGCCGGTGCGGTAATCGAGGACGTCCGCGACGACCTCGACGCTCACTACCGCGAACGGGGAGCCTTCGACGCGATGTACGACTTCGCCGAGACGGTCGTCTGTCGCTGCGGCGGGCGCGTCGAGGTCGCCGAACAGGACACCTGGTTCCTGCGGTACAACGACGCAGCCTGGCGCGAGAAGGCCCACCGGGCCGTCGCGAACCTGGACGCGATTCCCGAGAACACCCGCGAGCAGTACGACCACACGATCGAGTGGCTCGAGGAGTGGCCCTGCATCCGCAACTACGGCCTTGGGACGAGACTGCCGTGGGACGACGAGTTCGTCATCGAACCGCTGTCGGACTCGACCATCTACACAGCCTACTACACCATCGCCCACCGGATCCGAGACGTCCCGGTCGAGGACCTCACGCGAGAGTTCTTCGACGCGCTCTTGCTGGGTCCGGAGTCCGTCGACGAGCCGGACGAGCACGCCCTGGAACTTCGCAAGGAGTTCGAGTACTGGTATCCGGTCGACTATCGGTGCTCGGGCAACGACCTGATCTCGAATCACCTGACGTTCTTCCTCTCCCACCACGCCGAACTGTTCGAGCAGGCGAAGTGGCCCCGGGGAATCACCGTCATGGGCATGGGCCTGCTCGAGGGCGAGTCGATGAGTTCCTCGCGAGGGCACGTCGTCCTCCCTGGGGAAGCCATCGACTGCTACGGGGCCGACACCGTACGTTTCTTCTTGCTCAACAGCGCCGAACCCTGGCAGGACTACGACTGGCGGGCCGAGGCCGTCGTCGCGACGCGCGATCAACTCGAGCGCTTCTGGAACCGTGCCGTGGACCTGATCGACGGACCCGCGGGTGAACGTGACCTCGAGCGGATCGATCGCTGGCTCCTCGCCCACCTCCAGGAGACGGTTCGCGAGGTCACCGACGCGATGGACCGATTCGAGACCCGGAAAGCCAGCCAGAGAGCCTTCTACCGCTTCGAGGAGCACCTGAAGTGGTACCGCCGCCGGACGGACCTCGAACGCGCGGGGGCGCGATGGACCCTTCGTACTGTCCTCGAGACGCGACTGCGCCTGCTCGCGCCCGTCATCCCGTTCACGGCGAACGAACTCCACGAGCGACTGACGGGCGAACCAGCCGAGGACGTGCCGTGGCCCGAGTCGGTGCCCGAATTCGAGGACTCGAGCGTCATCGCCGAGGAACGGCTGGTAACGGCGCTGCTCGAGGACGTTCGCGACATCGTCGAGGTGACCGACACCGATCCCGAGACGATCCGCGTCTACGTCGCGGCCGACTGGAAGCGCGAGGTGTTCGGCACCGTCGTGGAAACCGGTCCGGACCAGGGAGCCGTGATGGAGCAGGTCATGCAAAATCCTGCCCTTCGTGAGCGAGGAGGTGCCGTCAACGACCTCGTTGGCGACCTCGTCTCGTTCGTCCGCGAACGCGAGGATGCCGCACTCGAGACGCTCGCCGGAATCGACGAGCGGGCCGTCTACGAGGCGTCCGCGGGTTTCCTCAAGAGCGAGTTCGACGCCGACGTCGTAATCGACGCCGAGGACGCCGATCCGATCGATCCCGCCGACAAGGCGAGCCAGGCCCGACCGTTTCGCCCGGCGATCTACCTCGAGTAGGCCGTTTTACGGGCGATCCTGTCCGTATTCGTTTCGAACTTACTCGTTCGGAGCGGCGGCCTCTGTGCACTCGTTACCGGTCCGGACTCCGCACACTCTCCCGATTCAGGCTCCCGATCGAGTTCGTATAGCGCTTCGATACATTCACCTGAACTAATTGGTTCCTGAGTGATTTATCCCCGCAGGTAACGTAGAGACGTATATGAATAACGCCGCTGCGACCGACCCCTCGCCGCCGACGAAAGCGCTCGGACCCGTCTCGCTCGGGGGGCTCGCCCGACTGTTTCTCGAACGAGAGGTCGCACTCTCGCATCAACCATGACCGAACAGCGAATCCTGCATCCCGATTCGACGACCGCCGAAACGGAACCGGCGTCCCTCCCCTGGCTGCCACACCCCTTCTCGATGGTGTGGCGAGACGGGGCCTTCCTCCACTGGCCCGTCAACCCGGACCGTCTTCGACCGCACGTTCCCGATCGGTTCGACCTCGAGACCTATGAGGACCGGGCCTGGCTCTCGATCGTCCCGTTCGTCCTCGCTCGAGCAGGCGTTCGAGACACGCCGAGCGCGATGCGCGTCACGCGTCCCGAACTCAACCTCCGGACGTACGTTCGCTACCGGGACGTCTCCGGACTGTACTTCTTCAGCATCGACATCGACGGACCATGGCTGGCTTTCCTCGCTCGCAGGGGACTCAACGTCCCCTGCTTCGACGCTCGCCAGCGTGTCGACGGCACTGACGGCCAGGTCGCGTTCTCGAGCGAGCGTGACGACGCCAGCGGTGACTCCGCACGATTCGACGCGGAATACCGACCGATCGCGCCTCCGACTCGAGCGCAGCCCGACTCGCTCACCCACTGGCTCACCGAACGCCGACGGATGCTCGTCCCCTACGGCGATCGAACGCTCGTCGCCGAGATCGCCCACGAACCCTGGTCACTCGCCCCGGCGGAGGTGACGATCCGCGAGAACGACCTATTCGAGGCGGCGGACGTGCCGACGCCCGCGGGCGACCCGCTCGCTCACTACTGCGAGCGACTCGAGATAACGGGGTCGATTCCGCGGTTTCTCTGATCTCGATTTCGGTTCCGGAAGGCGACGGGCGAAACCGAAGGTGAAATACTGCGCGAAACGCAACGATTTTACCGATATGGTCGAGGTCCGCTTCGAAGACGTGCTGGCGGCCCGGGAACGCTTCGACGACGAATCGGTCGTCCGCAAGACACCGCTCGAGTCAAACCGATCGCTGAGCGGAATGGCCGACGCGACGGTGTTCCTGAAGATGGAACACCTCCAGCGAACTGGCTCGTTCAAGACGCGAGGCGCCTACAACAAGCTCGTCCAGGTGGCCGAGGAAGGAACCGTCGACCGCGTCGTCGCCGCCAGCGCGGGCAACCACGCCCAAGGGGTGGCCCTCGCCGCGACCAAGACGGGCCTCGAGTCGACCATCGTCATGCCGAAGAACGCCCCGCAGGCGAAGGTCAACGCCACCCGGAGCTACGGCGGCGAGGTCGAACTCCACGGCAACGACTTCCAGGCGGCGATGGCCCACGCGAAGACGCTCACCGAAGCCGAGAACGTTGGCTTCGTCCACGCCTACGACGACCCCGACATCGTCGCCGGACAGGGGACGCTGGGACTCGAGATCCACGAGGCGCTCCCTGAGGTCGATACCGTCATTGTGCCGATCGGCGGCGGCGGCATGATCGGCGGCATTGCTACCGCGCTCGCCGGCCTCGACCCCGAAATCCGCGTCGTCGGCGTGCAGGCGGATTCCGCCGCGACGGTGCCCGAGAGCCTCGACAAGGGCTTCCCACAGGGGATCGACGATCCGACCACCATCGCCGACGGGATCGCCACGGGCGGCATCTCGGAACTCACCTTCGAGATCATCCGCGAGCACGTCGACGAGGTCGTCACCGTCACCGACGACCAGATTGCCCAGAGCACGCTCGTCCTCCTGGAGCGAGCCAAACAACTCGTCGAGGGGCCGGGGCGGCCTCGGTCGCGGCCCTGCTCTCTCCCGACCTCGACGTCAGCGGCGAGACCGTCGTTCCGGTGCTCGGCGGCGGCAACATCGACATCTCCATGCTCCAGACGGTCCTGGAGCACGCGCTGACCGACCGCGACCAGCTGTTGCGACTGCGCGTCCGCATCGCCGATCAGCCCGGCAAGATGGAGGAAATCTCGGGCGTGATCTCGGACCTCGGGGCGAACATCCGGACGGTCCGTCACGACCGGGCCGTCGGCAATCTTCGAGTGGGGGAGGCCTACCTCGTCTTTCAGGTCGTCACCAGCGGCCGCGAGCACGCCAGGGAGGTCCTCGACGCGATCGAATCGCGCGGGTACGACGCCACTCGAGTCGACTGACGCCGTCTCGATCGAAGGGACGAGCCGCGTGTCGGTCGGCGCAATACCTGCCCGTTTTTATATCTCGATTGGATTTGCTCTAGCATAATGGTCGTCGGAGACATTTCGACTGGAACGGACGTACTCGTCATCGGCGCGGGCCCAGCAGGCTACGTGGCCGCGATTCGGGCCGGCCAACTCGACCTCGACGTCACGCTCGTCGAGAAGGAGGCCTACGGGGGAACCTGCCTCAACCACGGCTGTATCCCCTCGAAGGCGCTCATTACCGCCAGCGACCTGGCCCACGAGGCCGGCAACGCTGAGGAGATGGGCATCCACGCCGACCCGGCCATCGACCTCGAGGGAATGGTCTCCTGGAAGGACGGCGTCGTCGATCAACTGACCAGCGGCGTCGAGAAGCTCTGTAAGGCCAACGGGGTCAACCTCATGGAGGGCGTCGCCCACTTCGACGGCGAGAACACGGTCCGCGTCTCCCACGGCGGCGAGGGGCAGGGCAGCGAATCCATCGACTTCGAACACGCAATCGTCGCCACCGGCTCTCGCCCGATCGAGATCCCGAACTTCTCCTACGACGACGAGCCCGTACTCAACTCGCGGCAGGCGCTCGCGCTCGATTCGGTCCCCGACTCCCTGATCGTCGTCGGCGCCGGCTACATCGGGATGGAACTCGCGACCGTCTTCGCGAAACTCGGCACCGACGTGACGGTCGTCGAGATGCTCGACGAAGCGCTCAACGGCTTCGACCCCGACCTCGCCCGCCCGGTCAAAAAGCGCGCGAAGGACCTCGGGATCGACTTCCACTTCGGCTACGGGGCCTCCCGCTGGAGCGAGCACGGCAACGGCATTCGCGTCGAGGCCGCCTCCGAAGACGGCGAGGACACGCTCGAGATCGACGCCGAGAAGGTCCTCGTGGCCGTCGGCCGCGCACCCGTCTCCGACACGCTCGAACTCGAGGCCGCCGGCATCGAAACCGACGAACGGGGCTTCATCCCGACTGACGACCGCGGCCGGACGAACGTCGAACACATCTTCGCCGTCGGCGACGTCGCCGGCGAACCGATGCTCGCCCACGCCGGCAGCAAGGAGGGCCAGGTCGCCGCCGAGGTCATCGCCGGCGAACCCTCGGCGCTCGACTACCAGGCGATGCCCGCGGCCGTCTTCACCGACCCCGAAATCGGTACCGTCGGTATGACCGAGATGGAGGCCGAGGAGATGGGCTTTGAGACGGTCGCCGGGAAGTTCCCGTTCCAGGCCAGCGGCCGTGCGCTCACCACGGGCCACACCGACGGCTTCGTCAAGATCGTCGCCGACGAGGACGCCGGGTTCGTTCTGGGCGCCCAGATCGTCGGCCCCGAGGCCTCCGAACTGATCGCCGAACTCGGTCTCGCCATCGAACTCGGAGCCACCCTCGAGGACGTCGCGGCCACGATTCACACCCACCCGACGCTCTCGGAGGCCGTGATGGAAGCCGCCGAGAACGCGCTCGGACACGCGATCCACACGCTGAACCGGTAGGACCGACGAACCAACGAACGGACCGACGGACGGACCACCAGAATTCGTTCCTGCTCTATACGTACACACTCGAGCGCTGCCTCGTTCAATCGCCGGTTTCAGACTCGACGATCTCGAGTGCCCCCTTCATCCCCCGGTGGTGGTGAGGGGTGCAGTAGTAGGTGTAGACACCCGGCTCGTCGAACGTGAACGAGAACGTCTCCCCCTCGCCGTGGTGCTCGCCGCTGTCGAACGCATCGTCGGTATCGACCACGTCGTGTCGACCGCCCGCACCCGTCCACTCCCAGGTGACCGTCGAGCCAGCCTCGACGCGAACAGCCCGCGGGGCGTATCCCATCCCCTCGCGACCGGTGCCGACCGCGACGACCAGCTCTTCCTCGCTGGCCTCCGTCCAGTCGACGGTTCCCGGATGATCGATCCCGTCGAGGTGTCCATCGAAATGGGGCTCGTCGTCCTCGGCGACGAACGATTCGCCCTCGTAGTAGTCGTCGTCGTCACCGCGTCCGAAGAGACACCCCGATAGTCCCGCGGTCGCCACGAGTCCGATTCCCTCGAGAACCCGCCGCCTGGTCGCTCGCTCGCGCATATACCTAGGCGTTCGGCTTCGTGGCCATAGCTCTCTCGCTCTCGCTCCCGCTGTACAACGTATGTCAACGTCTTCTTACGCGTGCACGCACGACCTACAACGTACGCGGGTACCACTCGATCTGACCCCACCTGCCAGGGAGGGATGACCGATCGATCTCCGCCCGCGAGACACCACTCGACGAGCAGCCGCGCCGTTCGACGGACCTGCCCCCGAATCAGGGGATACATTTATTATCATTTTGACGTTCCTAGAGCACCCGTGGTCGGTGAAAAACCGTGCCATGGTAGCGAGTTCCCACGGAGCTATCGGTTCGACGGCCTTATATACTAACCCTCTCCTCGAATAGAATGCAAACGACGTGGCCCACGCGGCCACGTCCCCTCTGGCCGTTTCCCGGCACGGAGGTTGGCACTGCATTCCACCCTTACACCGGGCGTCGAACCGATCCGACGACCTTAAGTGTGTAAGCCAATTCGGATTGGACGCAACCGTGGTCGGCCTCGCCGGCCACACCGATCCAACGGCCTTATATACTTAGGGGCGTTCAGATTGGAACGCGAACGCCTCGCCGGATGCGATTTCCGGCCGGGCCGCGATCCGATGCCCTTAAGTGTGTAAGGCTACTCGGATTGGATGTGAACGAGGTCGGCTTCGCCGGCTTCGATCCGATCCGACGCCCTTAAGTAAACGAGGGCACTCGGATGCAAACGCAAAGAACGCGTGATCGATGGGGCGTTCAACTCGCTCCATCATCTCGGACTCGGTTCGAAGGGGTTATGTACCCCGGACGACCTACAATGTAGTCCGAAGGAAATGAGGATCTCACCCCTGCGGTCCGCCGTACAGATGGGATCTGATGTTAGCCTTGGTAGTTCGGTGACGCTCGATCGGTTTATCGAGGTTGGTCACCGAACGGACCCATTTAGTGTGAGTGTGTACCTACATTCACCGCCAACTCCTCCAGCTCTGCTGGAGGGATAGCATTCCGGTTGATCCTGCCGGAGGTCATTGCTATTGGAGTCCGATTTAGCCATGCTAGTCGCACGAGTTCAGACTCGTGGCAGATAGCTCAGTAACACGTGGCCAAACTACCCTGTTGAGGGCGATAACCTCGGGAAACTGAGGCTAATAGCCCATACGGCTCGATGCCTGGAACTGGCTCGAGCTCGAAATGCTCAGGCGCGACAGGATGTGGCTGCGGCCGATTAGGTAGACGGTGGGGTAACGGCCCACCGTGCCGATAATCGGTACGGGTTGTGAGAGCAAGAGCCCGGAGACGGAATCTGAGACAAGATTCCGGGCCCTACGGGGCGCAGCAGGCGCGAAACCTTTACACTGCACGACAGTGCGATAAGGGGACTCCAAGTGCGAGGGCATATAGTCCTCGCTTTTGTGTACCGTAAGGTGGTACACGAATAAGGGCTGGGCAAGACCGGTGCCAGCCGCCGCGGTAATACCGGCAGCCCAAGTGATGACCGCTATTATTGGGCCTAAAGCGTCCGTAGCTGGCCGTACAAGTCCGTCGGGAAATCTACTCGCTTAACGAGTAGACGTCCGGCGGAAACTGTTCGGCTAGGGACCGGAAGACCTGAGGGGTACGTCTGGGGTAGGAGTGAAATCCCGTAATCCTGGACGGACCACCGGTGGCGAAAGCGCCTCAGGAAGACGGATCCGACAGTGAGGGACGAAAGCTCGGGTCACGAACCGGATTAGATACCCGGGTAGTCCGAGCCGTAAACGATGTCTGCTAGGTGTGACGCTGGCTACGAGCCAGCGTTGTGCCGTAGGGAAGCCGTGAAGCAGACCGCCTGGGAAGTACGTCCGCAAGGATGAAACTTAAAGGAATTGGCGGGGGAGCACTACAACCGGAGGAGCCTGCGGTTTAATTGGACTCAACGCCGGACATCTCACCAGCACCGACAGTATGCTGTGAAGCTCAGTGTGATGAGCTTAGTGGAGCTACTGAGAGGAGGTGCATGGCCGCCGTCAGCTCGTACCGTGAGGCGTCCTGTTAAGTCAGGCAACGAGCGAGACCCGCACTCCTAATTGCCAGCAACACCCTTGTGGTGGTTGGGTACATTAGGAGGACTGCCAGTGCCAAACTGGAGGAAGGAACGGGCAACGGTAGGTCAGTATGCCCCGAATGTGCTGGGCTACACGCGGGCTACAATGGTCGAGACAGTGGGATGCTACGCCGAGAGGCGACGCTAATCTCCTAAACTCGATCGTAGTTCGGATTGCGGGTTGAAACTCACCCGCATGAAGCTGGATTCGGTAGTAATCGCGCCTCAGAAGGGCGCGGTGAATACGTCCCTGCTCCTTGCACACACCGCCCGTCAAAGCACCCGAGTGAGGTCCGGATGAGGCCGGCGTAACGCCGGTCGAATCTGGGCTTCGCAAGGGGCTTAAGTCGTAACAAGGTAGCCGTAGGGGAATCTGCGGCTGGATCACCTCCACAGACCGGGACTGGGGCGACGCCCCAGCCCACACGCGGTCCGTTCACCGACCGCTCGATCGGCCGAGCGAGCACCTTTGAACTACCAAGGCTAACGTTGTGCCCCCGAGAGGGGGTGGGCCCATAGCTCAGTGGTAGAGTGCCTCCTTTGCAAGGAGGATGCCCAGGGTTCGAATCCCTGTGGGTCCATCTCTCGGGTGACGATGCTGTACTCTTTGAGTACGGCGTCTGATCCCGAATGAACCGATGCACCACCCCGCGCAAGCGTGGGTGGGAAGGGTCGATGCCACCAGCCGTCTACTGGTGGCAGATGAAGACCGTATGTACGTGTAGTCCAGGCGTCCACTGGACCCGTTCCCGGGTCACAACCGCTGCATTCTGTGCAGCACCGATCCGAAAGAACGTGGCTACTGTGCCAACTGGTGGATCGCTCGGCTCGAGAGCCGATGACGGACGTGCCAAGCTGCGATAAGCCCAAGGGACCCGCACGGAGGGGAAGAACTTGGGATCTCCGAATAGGAATCCTCTTGCAATTGCTTAGCGCAATGGGGAACGTCGAGAATTGAAACATCTTAGTATCGACAGGAAAAGAAAGCAAACCGCGATGTCGTTAGTAACGGCGAGTGAACCCGACACAGTCCAAACCGAAGCCCTCACGGGCAATGTGGTGTTCGGACTGACCTGCAACATCCGACCATCGACGAGAAATCCCTTGGAATAGGGTACGAAACAGGGTGACAGTCCCGTACCGTCGATCAGTACGATGGGAGTCAGCTCCAGAGTAGCGGGGGTTGGAAATCCCTCGTGAATCCCGCGGGCATTGACCGCGAAGACTAAACACTCCTCGAGACCGATAGCGAACAAGTAGCGTGAGCGAACGCTGAAAAGCACCCCAAAAAGGGAGGTGCAATAGGGCGTGAACTCAGTTGGCGATAGAGCGACGGGGCATACAAGGTCCCTCTCACAATGAACCAGGTGCGAACCTGTAGTAAGCCGAGAGGGAAGCCGGTGTTCCGTCGTACGTTTTGAAAAACGAACCAGAGAGTGTGCCTGTCTGACGAGTCTAACCCGAGTATCGGGGAAGGCAGAGGGAAACCGATATGACCGCAGTCTTACGACCAGGGTCACCGTGTTCAAGCGCGGGGAGTCAGGCGGGCACGACCCGAAACCGGATGATCTAGGCATGGGCAGGGTGAAGCGTGGCGAAAGCCACGTGGAGGCCCGCTAGCGTTGGTGTCCTACAATACCCTCGCGTGACCTATGTCTAGGGTGAAAGGCCCATCGAATCCGGAAACAGCTGGTTCCAACCGAAACATGTCGAAGCATGACCTCCGCCGAGGTAGTTCGTGGGGTAGAGCGACGGATTGGGGGACCGGACTCCGAGAGGAGTTCGCCCCCTGTCCAACTCCGAACCTACGAACGCCGTCGACGCGGGGAGTCCGGTGCGCGGGGTAAGCCTGTGTACCGTGAGGGAGACAACCCAGAGCTGGGTTAAGGTCCCCAAGTATGGACTAAGTGCGATCGAAGGTGGTCGCAAGCCCTGACAGCCGGGAGGTGAGCTTAGAAGCAGCTACCCTCTAAGAAAAGCGTAACAGCTTACCGGCCGAGGTTTGCGGCGCCGAAAATGATCGGGGCTCAAGTCCATCACCGAGACCAGCGACGTGCGTCACAGCACGATTCCGTAGGTTGGCGTACTGTTCGGGTGGAAGCACGGAAGAGATTTCGTGTGGACCGTGCAGTAACGAAAATTCTGGTCATAGTAGCAGCGTTAGTCGGGTGAGAACCCCGACGGCCGAACGAGTAAGGGTTCCTCAGCAATGCTAATCAGCGAGGGTTAGCCGGTCCTAAGTCAGCCCGCAATTCGAAGCTGACAAAAGGGAAATAGGTTAATATTCCTATGCCAGTGTGCACTCAAAGCCGACGCTTTGGGGCCGCCTCCCGGGCTTTCGCCCGGGTGAACAGTCCAAGACCGTGGAAGCCGTAATGGCACGAAGCGGTCGAATGGCTGGATAACGCAAGAGAGGTCAACCCAGAGCCCGTGAAAAGGCAAGCACACTGTCCGTACCGAGATCCGACACAGGTACTCGTGGCGGCGAAAGCCAAGGTCTGTCGGGAGCAACCGACGTTAGGGAATTCGGCAAGTTAGTCCCGTACGTTCGCAATAAGGGATGCCTGCCACGGAAAGTGGCAGGTCGCAGTGACTCGGGCGCTCCAACTGTCTAGTAACAACACAGGTGACCGCAAATCCGTAAGGACTCGTACGGTCACTGAATCCTGCCCAGTGCAGGTATCTGAACACCCCGTACAAGGGGACGAAGGACCTGTTAACGGCGGGGGTAACTATGACCCTCTTAAGGTAGCGTAGTACCTTGCCGCTTTAGTAGCGGCTTGCATGAATGGATCAATGAGAGCGCCACTGTCCCAACGTTGGGCCCGGTGAACTGTACATTCCAGTGCGGAGTCTGGAGACCCCCAAGGGGAAGCGAAGACCCTATAGAGCTTTACTGCAGGCTGTCACTGAGACGTGGTCGCCATTGTGCAGCATAGGTAGGAGCCGTTACACAGGTACCCGCGCTAGCGGGCCACCGAGGCATCACTGAAATACTACCCGATGGTGACTGCGACTCTCACTCCTGGCGGAGGACACTGGTAGCCGGGCAGTTTGACTGGGGCGGTACGCGCTTGAAAAGATATCGAGCGCGCCCCAAGGTTTCCTCACTCGGGTCGGAGACCCGAGAAAGAGCGCAAGAGCATACGGAAGCCTGACAGTGTCCGGCACAACAACGGACGCTGACGCGAAAGCGTGGTCTAGCGAACCAATTAGCCCGCCCAATGCGGGCAATTGCTGACAGAAAAGCTACCTTAGGGATAACAGAGTCGTCACCCGCAAGAGCACATATCGACCGGGTGGCTTGCTACCTCGATGTCGGTTCCCTCCATCCTGCCTGTGCAGAAGCAGGCAAGGGTGAGGTTGTTCGCCTATTAAAGGAGGTCGTGAGCTGGGTTTAGACCGTCGTGAGACAGGTCGGCTGCTATCTATTGGGGGTGCTACGGTATCTGACGGGAACGTTCGTATAGTACGAGAGGAACTCCGAATGGGTGCCACTCGTGTACCGGCTGTCCGAGAGGGCACGTGCCGGGCAGCGACGCACCACGGGGTAAGAGCTGAACGCATCTAAGCTCGAAACCCACCCGAAAAAGAGATGCCACCGAGATCACTCGTAGAAGACGAGTTCGATAGACTCGGGGTGTACGCACCGAGGCAACGAGGTGTTGAGCCCGCGAGCACTAACAGATCAAGCCACCATTCATTTCGCATGGATCAACCCGTAAGAACGGGTCCAGGCGCTAATTGGACTACACGTACAACACGGTCACAACCGACCAGAGAACCTTAGACACCGTAACCGACCCTGGTACTGTCGCGGTTCGACTCCGCGAGTCGGCATTACGGCGGCCAGAGCGGCGGGGCACCACCCGTACCCATCCCGAACACGGCAGTTAAGCCCGCCCGCGTTTCGGCCAGTACTGGCGTGGGAGACCCGCTGGGAACCCGGCTCGCCGCCGACCCACTCATACACTATTCAACCCTCACGAGCGACTGCGCTCGTGGGGTTTTCGTCTTTACAGCGGGCAAATCGTACCGCTACGCTTAAACGAACGCGGTGGCTACATCCGAGCGCGCCAAGGTGGCAGAGTTCGGCCGAACGCAGTTGCCTGCAGAGCAACCCATCGCCGGTTCAAATCCGGCCCTTGGCTCTTTCACGTTTTGTACCCTGATCCGGTCCCTTTAGACCGCTTCATCTCCTCCCTTCGAGCGCGTCGGTTTCAATTCCTGGAGCCACCTTCAAATCGTCGAGTACCAGTCAATCGCGGTCGATCTCGACCAGGCTCGGCTCGAGCGAATGCGATCCCTGGCTCCACTCTTTCGAGAACTTAGTAACCGTTATACGACGCGCGGACAACGCCTCATACATGCAATTACGCGCAGGGATCGTCTACGCCGTCCTGTTTATGGTGGTCGCTGCGGGCGCGTACGCCGTTATCGCGACCGCGGAATCACCGCAGGTGACGATCGACGAAGCCGATGCGGACTACCAACTCGAGCAGGGTGACGAGATAACGATCGAGGATCGGACGTACAACGTGTCCGAGCTGGACGGGGCTGCTGGAACGGGGACGTTGGAATACGTCAACGATTCCGTTCCAACTGACGTGGCGTGGTCCGGTGCGAGCGCTGCAAATGGTGACGCCTGGGACGATGGCGATACGGTTCAGTTCGAGGAAGAGGGGACGGAGTATTCCGTCTACATTTACGCGCCGCCAGGAGAGGGTGACGGAAACGAGAGTGCCGACGGTGGTGACGGAAACGAAAGCGAGGCCCAACCGGAGACGTTCTTGCTGATCGAATCGGTCGATTCCGAGGAGTACACGTTCCTCGAGCGACCCGACGGCGTCTACGTGATCGTCGAAGAGGACGGCCAAGAGGTCGTTCGCCACGTTACGGAGGTTGACGATATCGACACCCAGGAGTACGCGGTTGGAGATGAGGTGACCTTCTACGAATCCGAGATGGAAGAACAGGTTGACGCTGAGGTGACGACAATCGAGACGGACGAGGTGACCGTCGAGTACACCGGTGAGGATGTCACGGAGGTATCGCTCTCCCACAACGAGGAAGTGATGATCGAGCAGACGCCCTACGGCGTTCACTTCCCAAGCGAGGACGTCGTTTACCTGACCGAGGACGTCGAGAGTTTCCAGGCTCAACACCAGGCAGTCGATGAGCACAACGAGCGAATCCACGGGTTCTGGTGGGCGATCGGACTGTCGGTGATCGCGATCGTGTTGCTGGCCGGGTTGGCGTTCATGCCGCTGCGAGGCTGAGGGCTCGAACTTATAGACGACCACGGTTCGCGTGCCGTTTCGTCAGTGTGGTTGGTATCGGTGTGTTTTCGGTTATCGGTTTTCGGTTTGCGGTGTCTGTAGTCTTTGGCCGTTCTCGAGTGGCAACTGCGGCTCGTTCGGTGCGGTTCGATGCGGTCCGATGCGGTTCAGTGTGGTTCGGTGCGGTTCGACACTCGAGGAACGCTCGTGTCGCTGACGTGGATTGATCTGAACTCGCTGCTCACGAACGTGTTCGCGGCAGGAAAGCGAGACGGGTGCGATTGTGAACCACGCCCAGAAATGCTCGCTTCGCTGTGCCTTTCTGGTCTCTTTCAGATCGCTGTATGATCGCGTTGCTCCTCGCGGTTCTGCTCGGAGCAAGGGGCCAGGCGCGATTTGAACACACGGTCGATCGCTTCCTCGTTCACTTCGTTCGCGAGACTGCGCTCTCCCTGCGTTCAAATCGCAGGGCCGTTTTGCCACTCACGAATGTGCTCGTGGCAAAAGCGGGCCGGGCGCGATTTGAACACGCGACCGTCTGGTTAAAAGCCAGACGCTCTGCCGAACTGAGCTACCGGCCCCGTACTCTCCTCTTTCGGGGACGCGTGGTTAAACGTTTCTTTCTCCCACGGTATTATATCGGGGTCCGACGTGGTCTCGCACATGAATTTCCGCATCTGGGACGACGACCTTCGGGAGTTCGTCGACACGTGCTGTTCGTTCGAGACGACTGCAGGAAACGAGAAGCCGGCCCAGGTGTGGCTGCGCGAGGAACTCGAGGCGGCGGGCTTTCGGACCTACACCTGGGAGGCTGACCCGGCCGTTCTAGCCGAGCATCCGTCGTTCCCGGACGACCCTGACGACATCGAGACGGCGGATCGGCCGAGCGTTGCCGGAGTTTTCGAGTTCGGAGATCCTGACGCGGGGCCGACGCTGGTGTTGAACGGGCATGTCGACGTCGTCCCTACGGGGTCGGGGTGGGAGGGTGATCCGTTCGAGCCCCGGTGGCGCGACGGTCGCCTGACGGCCAGGGGTGCGGCGGACATGAAGTCGGGGCTGGGGGTGTGCGTGTTTGCGGCGCGTCACCTGGCAGAGGTCGCTACGAATACTGACCACGACCCCAACCTGAACGGTCGGATCGTCGTCGAGAGCGTCGCCGGCGAGGAGGAGGGCGGGATCGGTGCAGCCACGGCAGCACTCGAAAATCCCTATCCGTTCGAGCGAGACGCGGCGATTGTCGCGGAACCGACGGAGTTGCGTCCGGTGGCGGCGGTCGAGGGAAGCCTGATGATCCGGATCGGCCTCGAGGGCCGGTCGGCACACGCGGCGACGCGGTGGCGGGGAGCGTCGGTGTTGCCGGCGTTCGAGCGCGTTCGCGAGGAGTGCGAGGCGTTCGAACGGGAACGAAGCGAGGCCATCTCCCATCCGTTGTACGACGAGTTCCCGATTCCGTGGCCGATCTGTATCGGGCGAGTCGAGGCGGGGCGGTGGGCGTCCTCGGTCCCGGACGAACTGACGGCGGAGGTTCGGGTCGGCGTCGCCCCCGGGGAGACGGTGACGGACGTCGAACACGCGCTCCGAAGCCGCCTCGAGTCGCTGTCGGACAATCCGTCCTGGCCGGCGGGGGTCAGCGGGCCAACGATCGAACGGTTCTCGGTACAGTTCGAACCGGCTGAAATCGCGGCGGACGAACCGGTGGTTTCGGCGCTCCAGAACGCGATGGCGGCGCGCGGATTCGACGCCGAGGCAATCGAACCGCGCGGGGCGACCTACGGGGCCGACAATCGACACTACGTCGAGGCGGGGATTCCGACAGTCCTGTTCGGGCCGGGGAGCATCAACCAGGCACACTTCCCGGAGGAGACGATTGAGTGGGACGAGGTGCTCGAGGCAGGGGCGGTGCTGGCAGAGACGGCGCGGGCGTACCTGTCGCAGTGATGGGATTGTGACGCTTTCCCGATGCTACTCGAGTGCGTTCTCGAGTGCGTCCGCAACGATCGTTCCTGGATCGACGCCCTCGAGTGAGGCTCGTCGCCGGAGGTCGCGGTAGGCCGACGCCGGGAGGGTGAGTTCGAGGCGGCCGAGGGTGACGTCGCAGTCGTCGAGTGCGCGCTCGATCGAGGCCCCGTCGTTGACCTGACTGGCGACCTGGCGGACGTCGCGGACGGTGAGGTCGCCGTCGAGGACGGCCCAGGCGAGCAAGAGTCGATCCTCGCCGCCGACGCGGGCGATGTGTTTGGCGGCGGAGGGGGCGATTTCGCCGAGGGCGACCTGTCGACGAACCGATCGGGGGAGGTCGTGGACGCGGGCCCACTTGCGGATGAACGAAACCGTGACCGTCTCGTCGCCCTTGAGGTGGGCGCTCGCTCGCTCGGCGGCGGTTTTGTACGATCCCTCGCCGCGAACGAGCGCGGCACAGGCTGCGGCGCCGCGGAGCATGTAGAGGTGGTCCTCGTCGACGGACCCGGTGGCGAACTGGGCGACGGTTTCGGCCGCGAGTGCGAGACTGTCCGGGTCGTCGGGGTCGAACTGGACGGCCCGGCGAGCGTGGGTTCCCGTGATCGATTCGTCGCCCCGGATGACCGGTGCGCCGACTGGCGATTTTCGATCCGTCGGGATCGGAGGCTCGTTCCCGGGGTCGCCGTCTCGAGTTCGGCGGTCTCCGGTGTGGTCGTCGGTCATGTACCGCTGATAGGGGCGACGTGCCTAAAAAGCGTTTCAGACGGTCCGCTGTGGTTCGTCGAGGGGTGCATCTGGGGCCTCCTCGCTACTCTTCGCGTCGCTCGGCGAGGTGCTCCCAGATTTCCGTACAGCCAGCGCCGACGTCGACGTCCTCGAGGTGGGCCGTGTCGTCCTCACCGGGAGTAGCCTCCGGGGTGGCTCGGTCGCTGACGTCTCCTTCGTTGCCGTTGCTGTCGTCGGATTCGTCCAGCTGGCGTCCGTCGGGTGACGCATTCGTCATCGTGTGTCCTCCGTTGGATCGTCGTTCGGTACCGATCGCGACGCGCCGGATCCGATAGGAGGGAGGTGCAATTCCGGAGCCACGTCGGCGGAGACGTGCTGGCGACTCCGTACCCTGCGTTCGGAGGGCTGGCGGCGTGATGAGCGGTCGTGTGACCGTGACGGATCGTCGGGCATACTCCTCCGTATGGTCGGCCATCGCTTAAGTACGGCTTCGGGTGCAAGCGATACCCCGGCTCCCGTTCTCGGGTAACGATTGCTGGTATCTCTGACGGGCTGAAACGAAAGACGGCGACGCATGCTGGCGATTCCCGTCGAATTCGCCGTCACGACAACGGCGAAGCATTGCACGGGCCGATGGACGAAGGTGGCTGCCACCCGAAGCGAGGGCATGGTCATCTCGTTGCGTACCCTCGACGACGGGGCGTGGATCAGCGTCAACGACTCCCGAACGGTCGGCGCGAGCGACGTCTGGACCCTCGCTCGCGGTCGATTCTGTCGGTGCGAACCGGCGTACGTTCTCCTCGAGGGGTTCACGGACGTCGGCGTGGACGGCACCAGCGTAGTTGCGGGGGCGGTCGGCCGGTGTCTCGAGTGCGGCCGTCACTCATCGCTCGAGGGCCTGCCGGTCGGCCGGGTCGTCGACGGCGAGTTCGAACGGTACGAGGCGTCGGCCGTCCAGGCGACGCTCGAGCAGTCGTCTGGCGGAGCGGTCGAATCGGGCCGGCAAATACCGCCGGAAGGGGCGAGAGGCGGGGAGAACTGACGCCACGGCCGGGGCCTTGTAGGTGGTCCGCGTAGCCCGGTGCAGATGCCAAGCGACGTCGAGAACTGGAAAGACGAACTGTACGGAACCGATATCAGGGAGGCGATCAAGGAGTTCGCTGCGTCGGGGTGGGAGTCGATTCCCGAGGACGAACACGACGCCTGGTTCGAGCGCTTCAAGTGGTACGGGCTATACCACCAGCGCGCCGGCCAGGAGTCCTATTTCATGCTCCGGGTCGGTCCGCCGAGCGGAGTCCTCGAGCCGGGACAGTTTCGCGTTCTGGCCGAACTCGCCAAAGAGTACTCGAACGGGCCCGCCGCCAATCCTGAATTCGGCAACGGCTGGCTCGACGTGACGACCCGTCAGGCCGTCCAGCTCCACTGGATCAACCTCGAGGACGTCCCCGCGATCTTCGACCGACTCGAGGACGTCGGCCTATCGGCGGTGCAGGCGTGTGGGGACTCCTGGCGGAACATCGTCGGCTGTCCGGTCGCCGGGAAGGACGAGCACGAACACGTCGACGCCGGTGCGCTGGCCGACGACCTCCACGACACGTTCAAGCGAAACGAGGCGCACTCGAACCTTCCGCGGAAGTGGAAGGTGGCGGTCACCGGCTGCGACGAGGGCTGTGGGCAGGGCGACATCAACGACCTCGCGTTCGAACCGGCCGAGAAGGAAATCGACGGCGAGACGGTGACCGGCTACAACGTCCGCGTCGGCGGTGGCCTCGCTCGCAACGAGCCCCGCTTCGCCCGCGACATCGACGTCTTCGTCACGCCCGAACAGGCGGTCGAGGTCGCCGGCGGCATCTCGGGCCTGTTCCGGGACTACGGCAACCGCGAGAACCGCTACGCCGCCCGGATGAAGTTCCTCGTCGACGAGTGGGGGCCCGAGAAGGTTCGCGACGTCCTCCAGGAGGAGTACGTCGACTTCGACCTCGAGAGCGCAGGCGAGGACCTGCGCTCGTCGTACTCCTACAACGCCGGCGAGGCCGCCGGGAAACACGACCACGTCGGCGTTCACGACCAACCGGACGGCAATTCGTACGTCGGGTTGAACGTCCTCGTCGGCCGGATCGGCGCCGACGACGCCCTCGAGCTGGCCGACATCGCCGACGAGTACGGTTCCGGCGAGGTTCGTCTCACCCAGCGCCAGAACGTCGTTTTCACGGACGTCCCCGACGAGAATCTGGACGACCTGCTCGCGGAGCCCTTGCTCGAGACCTACAGCCCGGATCCGCATCCGTTTCAGCGCGGCTCGATCGCTTGTACCGGGACCGAGTTCTGCTCGCTCTCGATCGTCGAGACGAAGAACCGCCAGGTCCGATTCTCGCGCTGGCTGGTCGAGAACGCCGACCTGCCCGAGGGCGTCGACGACTTCCACATTCACCTCTCGGGGTGTACCGCGTCGTGCGCCCAGCCCCAGATCGCCGACGTCTCCCTGCGGGGGATGAAGACCCGTAAGGACGGCGAGCCGGTCGAGGCGCTCGACATCGGCCTTGGTGGCGGCCTCGGCGAGAATCCGCAGTTCGCCTCCTGGGTCGGCGAGCGAATCCCCGTCGACGAGGTGCCGGGTGCGATCGCGAACCTGCTTGAGAACTTCGAGGCCCGTCGGGAGGGCCAGGAGAGCTTCCGCGAGTTCGTCGCCGCGCGTGACGACGACGAACTGGCCGACCTTATCGAACCCGAGGAGACCGACTACGAGGATCCGTACATGCACAACACCAAGCGGACCTGGTACCCATACGCCGACCAGGACGCCCTGGACGAGAGTCCCGCGCCGGCGACGCCCGACGGATCGCCGATTCCATCGGACGACTGAGCCCATGGCCGACCGACTCATGCGCGTCACCGCGCACACGACGTTGGACCTCACGGACGCGGTCGTGACAGGGCACGACTTCGAGGACGAGCGAGACGCGGTGGTGGACGCGACCGCTGCCCGGAGACAGCCCGATCACGTCAAACTGCAACTCGAGGTGGACAACATGTCCGAGACGCACCTGCCGGCGCACATGGAGGAAGTGCGCCTGACGTCCGAGCAGGCGCGGGCGCTGGCGGCCGACCTGGAGAATCATGCTGGGCGCGTCGAGGCGGCTGCGGATACGGATTCGGGCTCGAGTTCGAGTTCGAGTACGGAATCACCGTCCGAGTAACCCGCCTGCCATCGCAGGCTGACGACGTTTGTCCCTGCCCGGCGGAGTCCGACCTGGTGGTTCCATGACCGAAACGATCCAGGACCTGTTCGAGCACGGCCTCGAGGACATCTACCACGCCGAGCACCAGCTACTCGACGCGTTGGAAGACCTCGAGGAGCACACGGAACGCGAGGAGATCGCGAACGCCTTCGCCGAACACCGCGAAGAGACCCAGACGCACATCGACCGCCTCGAGGAGGTGTTCGACGCTTTCGGCGAGCCGCCCGAGAAGGAAGAGTGTAAGGGCATCGAAGGGCTGATCGAGGAGTACGAGGAGTTCCTCGAGACCGACCCCAGCCAGGAAGTCCTCGACTACCACAACATGGCGGCCGCCGAGAAGACCGAACACTACGAAATCGCGGCCTACGGCAACCTGATCCCGCTGGCAGCCCAGATGGACATGGGCGACGCGGCCGACCTGCTCGAGGAGAACCTCCGGGAGGAACAGGACGCCCTCGAGGAGCTGAAGACGCTCACCGAGGAGTTCGATATGGGAGCGATCCCGGCCTGATACGTATGGTCGACGACGAGAACGAATCCGGATCCCGAGACGAGAGCGAGTCCGAATCCGACGACGAAGGAAGCGAACTCTCGAAGGAGGAACAGACGCAGTACGGCGGCACGGAAGATGCGAACGACGAGGACGAGAGCGAAAGCGAGAACGAAAACGAGAACGACGGTCAATCCGAAGCCAGCGAAACCGGCTGAACGGTCGCGTACTTATTTTACCCTCACGTCGATACTCCCTCCTGTGACGACCCCGACCGAGTCGACGCGGACTCGAGACGGCGTGACGATCCGCCAGGCCGAGCGGGCCGACCTGCTCGCGGTCGTGCAGATCGAGAACACGTCGTTTCCCCAGCCGTGGCCCTACGATGCGTTCACCCAGTTTCTGGGCGAGCCCGGGTTTCTGGTCGCCGAAACCGACGACGGGCGGGTCGCCGGGTACGTCGTTTCGGACGTGACGCCGAACTACGGCCGCGACATCGGCCACGTCAAGGACGTCGCCGTCCATCCCGACTGGCGCGGCTCGGGTATCGGCTCGGCGCTGCTGGGTCGGTCGCTCGCCGTCCTCGCGAGCCAGGGCGCTCACTCGGTCAAACTCGAGGTCCGAGAATCGAACGACGGGGCGAAACGCCTCTACGATCGGTTCGGCTTCGACCCGCTGCGGCGGGTGCCGCGGTACTACGACGATGGTGAGGACGCAATCGTGATGGTTCGCGAGCTGTCGTAACGCGTTTGCGATACTTGCGACACACCGCCCACTCGTAGCGCTCGCGAACCACCTTGCATACCCACCCACAGCGCTATTCTCACGCTCCACGGAGCCTCGAGTATGGACTTTACACCGGAGTCGAGTACCTGTCTGCGCTGCGGTCGCCCGGTCTCGATCGATTACCGTCGAACCCACGGTGACGAGAACGGATTCGTGGAGACGTGTCCCCGGTGTCGGCGCTCTGGGTGACGCGAAACCAGCATTTGCTAAAATAGTAGGTGATCCATCGATCACCTGGTCTAATTGGGGACCAGAGTTAAGAATCTCCGCGAATAACCTGATTTAGTGAGTAACCAGGTCGAGCGCGGTACGCGACAGCGAGAACCGGACCGCGAGGGTGGGCCGGGGGCGCTGCATCAGCACTCGGAGTTTCGTGGGCCGGTCGAGCCCGAGAACAACCACGACCACTCGAACGACCATTTTGCACTCATCTACGAGCGCCCTGCAGACCAATTTGCATCTGCGATTCCGTTCATCTCCGAGGGACTCGAACGTGGCGAACAGTGTCTGTACGTCGCCGACGACAACTCCAGGGAAGAAGTCGTGGAGGCGATGCGGGACGACGGCATCGACGTGAACGCCGCCCTCGAATCGGGTGCGCTCTCCGTCCTCACACCAGCGGACACCTACTACCGGACCGGCGAGTTCGATCAGACCACCATGCTGGAATTCTGGGAGGAGTCGCTCGAACAGGCGAAAGACGAAGATGGCTATACGGGACTCAGAGCGGCCGCCGAGATGACGTGGGCACTGGAGGGAGACACGAGTGCAGACGAACTGGTCGAGTACGAGGCCGTGCTCAATTCCCTCTACCAGGACGAAGACTACGCCGTCATGTGCCAGTACAACCGAGAGAGGTTCCCGGCGGCAGTCATCCACGACGTTATCAAGACACATCCGCACATCGTCTCCGACAGCACCGTCTCACAGAACTTCTACTACACACCACCCGAGAAGTTCTTCGGCTCCGAGAAGATGGAGGCGAAGGTCGATCGCATGATGCAGACGCTGCAAGAGCGGACGGAGGTGAAGACGGCGTTAACGGAACGACAAGAATACCTGGAGCGAGTTTTCGAGAGTAGTCACGACGGCATCCTCATCGTTGACCCCGAAGCGGACGAGATCGTCGACGCGAACCGGGCCGCAACCGAGATGCTCGGCTATACGTACGACGAATTGGTGGCCCTCGCTCCCTCCGACGTACACCCCAACGAACTCGACGCGTTCCGGGAATTTGTCGAAGGGGTGTTCGAAGACGGCACTGGGTGGACTGATGAACTTACCTGTCGCACCAAGAACCGGGGCCAGATTCCGGCGGAGATCTCTGCGTCTCGGATGGAACACAACGGCCGTCCGGTCCTGCTCGCGGTGGTCCGCGACAATAGCGAGCGCAGGAAGTGGGAACGGGCCCAGCGGCAATTGTACGAGATAACCTCCGATCCCGATCGGGCGTTCGAGGAGAAACTCCAGGACTTGCTCGATCTTGGCTGTGAACGCTTCGATATGGAACTCGGCGGGATCGCCGTCGCTGAACCGGACACTGATCACTTCGAGGTGGAGATCACGAACGGGGAGCACGAACACCTCGTTCCGGGCGACTCGTATCCTCTCTCCGAAACGTACTGCCGTGTGCCTGCGGACGAGGGGGGAACCTGTGCGATTACCGCTCCTGTGAGCGATGGGTTCGAAGGCAAACTGTGCTACGACCAGTTCGGTGTGCGGACGTACCTCGGAACGTACCTCGAATTCGAGGACGACAGTAACCGGACGTTCTGGTTTGTTTCGACCGAACCGAGAGCGGACGCGTTTTCTGAGGCCGAACGGACGTTTCAGCACCTGATGGGGCAGTGGGTGAAATACGAACTCGAGCGCCGCCAGCGCGAGCAGGAACTGCGCGAGCGCACAGAGTATCTGAGTGCACTCATCGAGACCGCGCCCGAGTGCATAAAGACCGTTGCCGCCGACGGCACCCTGCTCCAGATGAACCCCGCCGGGCTCGACATGGTGGAGGCCGACTCGGAATCGGCGGTGATCGGCGAATCTGTCTACGGGCTGATCGCCCCCGAACACCGCGAGACGTTCCGCGAGTTCAACGAGCGGATCTGTCGGGGCGAACGAGGCGTCCGAGTTCGACATCATCGGGCAGACGGCACGCGCCGGCACATGGAAACGCACGCGGCGCCGCTGCATCGCCCCGACGGGACGACGTCCCAACTTGCGTTGACGCGCGACATTACCGAACAGATCGAGCGTGAACGTGAACTCGAACGGACGCTCGATTTACTCGAGAAAACCGAACGCATCGCGGACGTCGGCGGCTGGGAGATCAACCCGGAAACGAAGGACGTGTTCTGGACCGACCACATCTTCGAGCTTCTGGAAGTGGACGCGGACGAGGAACCGCCGCTGGAGGACGCCCTCGACATGTATCACGAGGACGACCAGGGGATCGTCGAGGATGCCGTCGAGAACGCGCTCGTCTCGGGCGACCCCTTCGACGTGGAGGCACGGATTCGTACGAACAGCGGGGACATACGGTGGCTGCGGCTGCAGGGCGTCCCGGAGGTCGTCGATAATAAGGCGGCCTCCTCCGCGGAGCCGTCCAGGATATTACTGAACGCAAACAGCGCGAGAAACGGTTAGAAGAGGTGATCGAGCGACTCGAAGCGTCGAACGAACGGCTCGAGCAGTTCGCCTACGCCGCCTCCCACGACCTCCAGGAACCGCTCCGGATGGTCTCGACTTACCTTCAGCTGCTCGAACGACGGTACGAGAACGCGCTCGACGAGGACGGCGAAGAGTTCCTCGAGTTTGCGGTGGACGGAGCCAACCGCATGCGCGAGATGATCGACGGGTTGCTCGCCTATTCGCGGGTCGAGACGCAAGGTGATCCGCTGGAACGCATCGACCTCGATGCCGTGTTCGACGACGTACTGGCGGATCTTCGGATCCAGATCGCGGGGAGCGACGCCGAGATTACCGCCGACGACCTCCCTCGCGTCGAGGGTGATGCCACCCAGCTCCGCCAGGTGTTTCAGAACCTGCTGGAGAACGCGATCACCTACAGTGGCGACGAGAAGCCCCGGATCCACGCCTCGGCCGAACGCGATGGGGCCGAGTGGATCGTGTCGGTCCGCGACGAGGGCATCGGCATCGATACTGATAATCAGGACTGCATCTTCGAGGTGTTCCAGCGCCTTCACACCCACGGCGAGTACGACGGGACCGGTATCGGACTCGCACTGTGTGAGCGGATCGTTGAGCGCCACGGCGGGGACATCTGGGTCGAGTCAGAGCCAGGCGAGGGAGCGACGTTCTCGTTTACGCTGCCAGTAGCGGCTGGCGAGCGACGGGAAGCTACAGGAAAGTGAGCGAGTGACATCCTCCTCGCCGCAAACGGCGTCACCTCTCTTCGCGTATGCAGCGCGGATCCAGCCAAAGTTAGCCTTCTCCACCAGAACCGACCAGGACATTCGATATCGATTCAGGACTCGAGACGATTAGCGGGCGAAACGCGAAACCGACGAGCTACTTGTCGGTCAGCAACCGGCGCAGGATGTCCCCGTAGGCCGGTCGCGTGATCAGAACTCCGACGAGCACGCCCAGGATCGTGATGATAGCGAACCCGCGGAGGTCGCCCAGGCTGAGCACGGCCAGCGGCGACATAGCGATGATCGTCGTCGCCGCCGCGGCCCCGATGACCCAGAACGCCTTCCGGAACCGGGACTCGAAGACGCGCCTCGAGTTGACGTCGCCCTCGTCTAACACCTCGTCGGCGATGATGACCAGGTCGTCCACCCCGGTCCCGACGACGGCGATGAATCCGGCGACGTGTGAGAGGTCGAGTGGCATCCGCAGGAGGGCGGCGACGCCGAGGAGGATGACGACCTCCGAAAGGGCGGTGACGATCATCGGGAGGGCGACGCGTCGGTCGCCGTAGCGCACGTAGACGACGCCGCTGACGGTGAGAACGGCCAGGATTCCGATCAGCAGCGAGTAGTTCTTGAACTGCTCGGCCAGCGCGGGACTGATCATGTACGTCTGGGCCCGGTCGAAGTCGAGGGGCGCGCGCAGTTCGCCGGCGCGGAGGTTGATCGAGAGCGTCTGGGCCTCCTGCTGGCTGGGCGTGATCATCTGGAACTGGCCGCCGTTGGCCCACTGACCACTTTCCATGTCTGCGGCGAGTCCCGGGGAGACGCTGTGGGCATCGATGACCTCGCCGTCGACCATCGTGAGCAGGCAGTAGTTCGACCCTTCAGCCTCGGGGTTTCCGTAATTACAACTGCTGGGATTCTGGGTGAAGCCGGTCTCGACCATCCGCTGTTGGTACTCTTCGGCAGGGCCGGGGTTGACTGTGACGGGGACGTAGTCGTACCCATCCTCGCCGTTATAGGAGGCTGTCCCGATGCTCCCGAAGTCCTGTTGAACGAGCGCCGTCTCGTTTTGCTGGCCGCCCTCGCCGTCGGGATAGTGCATCACGATCTCGACGATTCCGCGGTACTCGAGCAGGGATCGAAGCTCCTCGGTGGTCATCGCGGGCGCCTCGGTCACGATGTAGTAGGTGCCGTCCATCTCGGCCTGGGAGACCTGGCTGCCCGAGAGACCGGCCTCGTTGATCCGCAACTGGATCGTCGTCTGGATGTCGTCGCGGGTCGCCTGGGTGACGCCCTGTTCGACGTCCTCTTCGGCGACGTCGATGCCGGCTTCCTGGAGCGCCGCGGCGAACTCCGCTTCCGAGACGTTCCCGGTGAAGACTTCGACGCTGACCTCGCCGTTCTGGTGGTCCGTCCGGACGAGGGCGTCGCCGGTCTCGAGGTCCAGTTCCTCCGAGACCGTGGCCTGGATCTCCTGGCCGCGTCGATCCAGTTGGGTTCCTCGGCATCGACGCTCACCTCCGAGACGTGCATCCCCACGACCGGGGCGCTGATCTTCGTCCCGCCGTCGAGACCGAGCCCGAACTCGAGGTTGTGCATGCTCGAGTCGGACTCGTTGGTCGGGTACGTCTCCTCACCGCCCATGACGCCACCGGGAAGGAAGAGCGCGACGAGCGCGACGGTAAGGAAGACGACCAACAACAGGACGCGCCAGTTCGCCTTGATCGACCCGATGGCGCTCATCGGGCCACCCCCTCGAACTTGTACCACCGAAGCAGGCTGAGGTTCAGCAGGTAGGTGTTCATCAGGTCGGCTGCCAGCCCGACGGTGAGGATCAGGCCGACCGAGAGCAGGAGTTCGACGCCGAGCGCCCACGCGGCGACGGCCATGACCAACATTGCCGCCATCGACGTGACGGTCATGGTGATCCCGGTGCGCATCGCCCGGTGGGTGCTCTCGTAGAAGTCACCGCTGCGCCTGAGGATGTGGTTGTTCAGCAGGATGTCCGAGTCGACGGAGTACCCGACGATCAACAGGAGTCCGGCGACGGTTCCGAGCGACAGTGGAATCCCGAGGACGTTCATGAACGCGAGCGGGATCACGAGGTCGGAAAACGCCGAGATGACGATAGCGATGGAGGGAACGAACGTCCGGAAGAGGACGAACGCGATGACGCTCATCCCGACGAACGCGGCTCCGAGGCCGAGCAGCGCCGTCTGCTGGGCGGCCGCCCCGAAACTCGCCGACGTCTCCGCCGAGAGCTGGACGACCTGGTCGTTACCGGAGACGGGCTCGAGGTTCGACTCTGCCTCCGACTGTACGTCCGCGTCGGTCGGCGCGAACTGCACGAGGTACTGGTTCTCGGTGGCCTGGACGGACTGCACCGACTCGGGCTGCTCGCTGAAGGCGGCCTCGATCTCCGCTTCGGAACTCGTCGTCTCGATCGTCAACTCGGTTCCGCCGGCGAAGTCCATGCCCAGTTCGACCGGCGTGCCGTAGACGACGTAGCCGCCGAGGAGAACGAGCAACGCGAAGGCAAGGACGGCGAGTGGAACCGCCGCCAGCTGGCGGTTGGTGTACCGGGTGTAATCGATTTCCGGTACCGCGAAAGTCCCCATATACCCTGGGTGTTGCCGTCGGCGAAAGTAAGCCTTCTCAATTCCATTACGATATTTCAGGTACTGGCTCGGTGAACGAAACGGAACCCGTCATCACGCTCGAGCGCGTAGTCGGCGCATGAAACACTCGAGTGACACGAGTACAGCACGCGACGGAACTGCGGGGAGCGACGCGGTTGCGGAGCCGAACGAGGACGGGACCGACGCACGGATGGCCGCTCGACTGGTCCTCTCGTACCCCGAGGACCTCTCGGACTGGGGGCGGTTTCAGGTCGAGAAGCCTTCGTTCGGAGCGTTCCTCCGCAAGACTCGCGAGCGAGCGGAACCGGGCGACGTCTGGGAGGAGTTCGTCGGCGTCGGCTGCTGTGGGAACACCCTCGACGTCCCCCTGCGCGTCGAGTCCGTCGACGGCGGGGCGCGAATCGGGCCGGAGACCGAGATCGACTACGATGTCAGGAAGCCTGCGGCCTCGATGGGGCTGGCGCGTCCAAAGTGCAGGCGGACCACGCCGTTCGTGAGCGGTTTCGCGTCCAGAGCGCGGTGAACAGCAGGATAGTTAGCGAGCGCGGGCCGAGGAATATTTGGCTATCAGACGGCTCACTCACCGCTGTGGGCGTGTGACCCGAGTGAATAATGGATCCGGTCCGATCGCCACGACCGCTCGTGGTCGCTACCGTTCAGTGTTGTTTCTCACGGAAACGTCCCCGTTCCCCCGGACGGTGACGTCGTAGCCCAGGTACTCGAACGAAACCTGACCGGATTCGCGCGGTCGGCCGCGACTGGTCGGCGCGAAGAGCGCGTTGAGTGCCTCGGGGTCGATCACGTCGTAAAGCGGCGGCTGTAGCTCCATCGGATCCGTTCCTTCTCGATCTGCGACGAGTTCGACGACGGCCGTGACGGGCGAACTGGAGGAGACTGATTGCGTGGGTGAAACGGATTCCATCATCGCTAGGCAGCCGTTGGATACGTATAAACCCCGTCACCAGTTGTGGAAGGCCTGGATTTTACCATCGAACGCTGCTTATTCCACAGAAAACGGGCTGAATTTCCGGCGAGACCGTTTCTCACCCCTCTCTCGAGGGGACGTCCTTGCCGAAGTGGTCGAACGGCTGGACGTACTCGTCGTCGAGCACGTCCGACCGAACGATCTCGAGGCCGCACTCGCGAATCGAGTTCGCGATGTTCGACACGTCGTTCGTGTCCGTACCGACGACTCTGATGTGGTAGTTCTCCCGACCGGCGAGCAGCTTCCGGACGGAGACGACGCCGTGTTTTTCCAGCAAGTCCTCGGTGAGCGGTTCGGACGGATCGCTGGCGGTGCAGGTGAAGAGGATCGACAGCTGATAGCCCGCCTGCTCGTAGTCGATCTTCGGAATGTATCCCCTGATCACGCCCTCGTCCTCAAGTGCTTCGATTCGATTCCGGACGGTGCTCGCGGAGACGCCCACGGCCTCCCCGATTTCCCTGGCTCTGTTGTTCCGGGCGTCCGTCTGTAGTATGTGAAGGATCCCCCGGTCAACCTCGTCGAGTGCTGACTGTCGTTCACCCATGCTCGGCGGTACCGGGGAAGAAGCGGTGTATCTTGTGTGCGCAGATGTCTGGTCGTCATTACCAGATCGAGCGTTGCCGAATCGATCTCCAATCGCTACAGATCAACTCGCCCTCGAGGCCCCTGTTGGTCGTGGAGTCACCCGCTGATGCGGCGCGCGTTCGATCGACGACCGTCGAATGACATTATACTATCTATAGCATTACCATCGAGAAAACTATACTATCTATAGCATTACCATCGAGAAAACTATACTATCTATAGCATTACCATCGAGAAAACTATACTATCTATAGCATTACCCGACGCCAGTTTTCGACCGACGACGAGGGTCTCATCCTCTCATCCGTCTCACCCGCCTCACCCGTCGCGATAGCGCTGAATCCCAAACTGGCCGTAGCCTCCGTAGGCGACCTCGAGCGACCCGATCCACCAGTTCCACCGGTCCGCGGGCGTGCCGTGGGGCGCATCGGCAAGTTCCTCGAGCACCGCCTCGGTGGTCAACTCGGCGCCCACGTCGGCCTCGTACTGGCCGGAGTCTGCGAGGTCGACGGCTTGGCGGACGACGACGCGTGATTCCCCAACGGTGCCGCCGAAACGATCGCGGAGGCGAACCTCGAGCGGGCCTGGCTCGACGGTCACGGTCGTGAGCACGCGAAACCGGATTGGCGCACTGTACGCTTTCTCCGGTGCAGGTGACGACGGGTAGCGATTCCGGCAGTGTCTGTGGGTGTCATGTGTACCAACCCTGTATTCTTCGCGAGCGATTGAAAAACTGGTCACTGGTTCGTCTCCGTTCGCGCCGCTGGTGGTCACGACTCCGGTCGTTCCATGTCGCCGAGGGTAACAACGACGACTGCGATACGCTTCAGCGAAATGCATGAAAGAACTTTACACGGGGTTCTCGTCCGTAGGAGTGCTGCGTGCCGTCCAATACGCCGATACGGTGAGGAAAATGACCATCGACGTGTCCCTCGTAGACGACCCGGACGAGTGGAATAGCCTGGTCGAACAGTCGCCCCATCGGACGCCCTTCCACCGCTACGAGGCCCTGGAGGTCATGGAAGACTACGCCGGAACGCTGTATCCGTACGTTGGGTACAAAGGCAACCAGCCGGTCGGCATATTTCCGGTGTTCTCCAAATCGAAAGGCCCCGTTCAAACGGCCTATTCCCCGCCGACCGGTTTGCGAATCAACTACCTCGGGCCAGTCCTGCTCAACCAGGAGTCGCTGAAAGAACGGAAGGCGTTGCGGCGTCACAACCGCTTCGTCGCGGCCGTTGACGAGGCGATTCGAGAAACGATCGGTCCAGCGTACATCCACATTCAGACCGGCACGGAGTACGGCGACCCGCGGCCGTTCTTCTGGAACGAGTACGCCGCTCGCAAGCCGTACTTCACGTACGCCGTCGATCTCACGCCGTCGGAAGAGGATTTGCTGATGACGTTCAGCAGCGACCTCCGGCAAAACCTTCGAAACACGCCGAACGACAGCTACGAAATAACGGAAACGAACGGCGCAGAGATACCCGCTATCATCGACGGGCTACGGAAACGTCACGACGAGTACGCCGCACCGCCGGCGTTCTTTTCGGCCCTGTACGGCGCACTTCCCGACGGGATCATGCGCGTGTACCGGTTCGTTGCCGACGGCGAACTCGTCGGCGGTCAGATAACTATCGAAGACGATAGAACGCTGGTCACGTGGCAGGGGGTTAGCAATCGCGACCACAGCGTCCCGGTGATGGACCTCATGCTCTGGCACGTCATCTGTCAGGCGCGCGACCGCGGCCTCGAGCGCCTCGACCACGGCGGGGCGAACCTCTACGGACTCTCCGAGTACAAGGCGAAGTTCGCCCCGGAGGTCCGGATGTACCACCGACTGACCTGGTCGAGTCCGCTGGCTACCGTGTACAGCGGGTTCAAAACGAATATCGTCGACAACCTACGGAGTTAACCGGTCCGCCTCCAAGCGCCACGTCAGGGGCGTGCGACGCGAGACAGAAGCGCAGTTGATCCGACGAACGTCCGAACGGAGTCGCTCACCACCAGCCGCGGTCACATGAAGTCCGCGATGCCGCTTTGCTTGTTCTTGTCGTTCTCGAAGACGCTCTCGAGGGACTTCTCGAGCACTTCCAGCCGTTGCTTGGTGTAGTCCCGACAGCCGTACTCCTCGGCGACGTCGATGGCGGTCTGCATGTACTTGTTGACCGACCCCTTGTGGACGGTCAGATTGACGCGGCCGCCACACTCCCGGCAGACCTCGGTCAGGGGCATCCGTCGGAACTTCTCCCCGCAGTCGAGACACCGCGTCTCCTGGCGCGAGAACGCCCGCAGGTTGCCGATGAGGTCGGGCAGGAAGTGGTACTCGATGACCCGCTCGGCGACGTCCGTCTCGTCGACGGCCTCGAGTTTGCGCGCCAGCTCGAGCTGGGCGTCCATCTTGTCCATCATCGACCCGAGCGTCTTGTAGGCCGACAGGTCCGGCCCCATGGCGATGTCGGTGGTGTCGTGGGTGTGCCCGAAGCCGGTGTACTCGTGGTCGGTTCCCAGGGTGTCTTCGGCGATTTCGACGATGTCCTCCACGTCGCCCGGGTCGGCCTGCTCGAGGGTGGCCTCGTAGAACTCGCGGGGATAGCGGGAGACGACGTCCATGTTGTGGGCCTCGTCGTCGATCTCGGAGGGGTCGATTCTCGAGGACATAACGAGGGGAGCGTCCATGCGCCCGCCTCGTTTGTCTGGCAAGAAACTAATACTAAAGTTCAACAAGCCGTCCATGAGGAGCATGACACAGTCCTCGTCACCGTCGCAATTTCGTCTTTTTGCTGCGTGGAAAAACGGGTGTGCATAGCCGACGGCGGCGCTCGTGAAACCGATCACTCTCCCGACAGTAGCCGCGGAGGTGTGCGGTGCCATACCAAATACGAGCTCGCCGACGAGCTCCTGGCGATCGTCGATCTCGTAGAACGGCTCGAGCCCGTAGTACTGCGCGAGCAGGTCGTCGATGAAATCGGCGGTCTGCATCATGTGCTCGGCCGCGCCGTCCGAGAGGACGATGTCCTGGACCTTGAGCTCGACCAGCTGATCGGCGTGGGTCAGCGGTTCGCCGTGGACGTCCTCCTCGTAGCCCAGCGCCTCGGCTGGCCGACCGTCACGTCGAGTTCGCTGGCCCGCACGGCCGTCACGGGGAGGTCGGTCATGTCGTAGCGGACGGTGCCGTCTTTGAACGTCGAGACGTCGTGTTTCGCCCGAAGGATGCCCTTCTCCATCGGCTCCGGCACCTTGGTCGTCGAGGTGAGTCCCTTCACGCCCTTGAGGATCTCGAAGGCGTTCTCGCGCTCACCGACGGCCTCGAGGGCGTCTCGGTAGACCTCGTGGACGTCGACCTCGGTGTACTCGACGCAGGTGGCCTCGATCTCACAGCGGTCGCACTCGACGCGGCCCGCCTCGTCCGGGTCGACCCGGGACTCACAGGAGGGGCACTCGTAGTCTGGGACGGTCCGCTCGTTGCACTCCGGACAGCGGTTCTTGAACGTCTCCTCGCCGCAGGCCTCGCAGCGCTTGCGGCCGATCTCGAGTTCGACGACGCCGGGCGTGTCGCTCATCGTCTCGGCGTACTTTCCGGCGTCGGCGACGTTGCGCTGGGCGCCGCCGGCCTCGCCGATGGGAAAGAGGGTGTGGACGGGCGGGCTGAGGTCCCGGCGCTCGGACTTCTCGGGCCGACCCATCCGCGTGCCGATGCGGGTCGGCGCGCGCTCCCGAACCGTGAAGGAGGCGACCTCGTTGACCGCCTCGATGGCGTTGTCGCCGTCTTCGTGTACGCCCCACGCGCGAGCGCGCTCGCTCAGGTCTTCGAGTGACCAGGTGCGCTCCAGATCCACTGTCAGTCCCAGACTGCGAACGAACGGCTCCCAGTCGTCGACCTCGATCCGGTCGGGGCGCTGGCGGTGTTCGACGACGATGGTCTCGAGCGCCTCGCGGACGGCGTCGGTGTGCTCGAGGACGAGCGTCTCGCCACCTGCGCCCCCATCCTCGACCGTTCCGTCGCTGACGGCCTCGGCCAGCCCGACGAAGGCCTCGACCGAGAGGTCGTGCCACTGGTAGGTGTATTTCGGATGGAGCGGGGCGTCGTACTCGAGCGCCCACTCGAGGACCTGCTCGGCGGGCGGGTCCTCGAGGTCGATCCGGGGGTCGTCCTCGAGCGCCTGGACGTCCGCACCGGCGGCCTCGAGGTCCTGGACCCACCACTCGACGGCGTAGGCGGCGGGCGCGAGCGCGTGGTTGTTCTCGACGAACTCGCCGTAGTTGACCAGGTACTCGCCGGCGTCCAGGATCTTCTCGATCCCGTTGCGGACCTCGAGGGCCTCCTCGACGTCGTCGATCTGTCGGACGTCGCCGTTGGCCAGGCGGACGGTGGGGCCTTCGATGCTGTCGACGGGAATCACCCCGGCGGCCTTGCCGGGGCGCTCGGTCTTGATCTGGGTGCCCGTCGCGAGGAAGTCGTCCAGAATGTGCATCGAGGCGGGGTGGACGCCCGCGGTCGCGAAGCCGTGGTTGCGCGCGCGGCCGTAGCGCAGGCGGAAGCCGCCCTCGGCGCAGGGGTGTGAGAAGACGGGGCGGCCGGCGATCAGGTCCCGGAGGAACTTCGTGGCGGGTTCGACGCGCGGGGGTCCCGACGGTCGATCGTCTTCCTCGGAGTCGGGACTCGAGTCGTCAGCGTTTGTCTCCTCGTCTCCCTCGCCTTCTCCGCCGTCGCCTCCATCCTCGTCCTCGCCTTCATTCGCTGACGCACCGTCGTCGTAGTAGGTCCCGTCGATCAGATCCTGGAGCCACGGCCAGTCGATTTCGTCGAGCTGGGACGTATAGCGCTGGATCTTGGGGGCTTTCAGCGCGATCCCTTCGGCCATCACCAGACACATCCCGCCGCGGGCGGAGTTGGTGTCGACGCGCTCGAGATCCCGAAAGCCCGAGACCTCCTCGTCGCCCGTGGCCTCGCCGTCGAGCATGATCGGGAGGTGTTTAGCGATGAACTTCGTCTCCTCGTCCTTTGGGGAGTACTGCAACCCGGTCTCCTTGTCGTAGAGGCCGACCTCCTCGGCGTAGCGTTCAATCTCCTCCTGACGGGCCTCGTAGGTCTCGAGCCCGACCAGCGCGCGGGTGTAGTCCGCGACCAGCACCGAGAGTGCCTGGGCGGTCCCGCCCGCTGACCGGATCGGGCCAGCGTAGTAGACGTTGACGAACTCGGTGCCGTCGTCGTTGGTGAGGATCTCGACCTTGTCGATCCCCTCGATCGGTGCCGCGACGACCCCCTCGGTCAGGAGCGCGACGGCCGTCCGGACCGCGCCCTCGACCTTCCCGGCTTTCGTCTCGTAGTCACCGACGGAACCGTCGGCGAAGTCTTCCGCGAGCGCGAGGGCGGCCTCTTCGCGGGACATCTGGCCCTCGAGTTCGCGCACGCGCTCGGCGACGCCGTCGATCCCGAGGATGTTCTCGACGCGGTCGGCCATGTCTTTCGCGACCGGAATCTCGACTTCTGGCTTCGGGTCGTCGCCTCGCTGCTTGGCGGTTTCGGCGACGTCCATGGCCTCTTCGAGCAGGATTCGAGCGTCTCGAAGTAGCGCTCGTCCTCGGCCCGCATGTTAGAGCCAGAGGTCGAGGTCGGTGGTCTCGTCGTGCTCGCGCTCGAGGGCTCCTCGAAGGTGCGCATGTACACTTCGCCCGCGAAGACGGTCGCGGCGTTCAGGTGGCCCGCGAGGGCCGTACCGTCGGGTCGCGAGAGGACGGCGTGGGTGTGGGCGAACCGGTCTCCTCCAGCCAGGAGACGTTCCCCACGCAACTGGCTACCTCGAGCGGTTCGTCGAAGGTCACGGGTTCGTACTCGAGGGTGTCCTGGTCGTAGAACCAGATTTCGGCGTCCTGGACGGCGCCGAGGGCGGTGAACCAGGCGGCGTCGGCGTCGACCTCGGTCGCGAGCGACTCGATCTCGGCCCGCCAGTCGGCGCCGTGGTCGAGGCTGGCGACGTACTCTCCCGTCGGTTCGACTGCGCGATAGTTCATGCCAACACCCTGGACGCGCAGACGGGAAAATCCCATCGGTTGTCAGGCAGCTTCGGGCAGCGGTGGGTCGAGCGTCCGACTGCTGGAGGCCGAAGACGGTTGCGGTCACGAGAGTCGGAAGTCGGTTGCGGTCCCGATAGTGTTTAATATGCTCATTCCGTACGGGCGAACGTAATGTCGGAAGTCTGCTCGACGTGCGGGCTGCCCCAGGAACTCTGCGTCTGCGAGGACGTGGCCAAGGGCCAGCAGCAACTCACCATCCGCATTGACGAGCGCAGATACGGTAAAGAGGTAACGGTCATCGAAGGATTCGACCCCAAAGACGTCGATCTCGACAGTCTGTCGTCGGATCTGAAATCGAAGTTCGCCTGTGGCGGTACCGTCGAGGACAGTCACATCGAACTCCAGGGCAACCACCGCGGCCGCATCGAGGACTTCCTCCGCGATCGCGGATTCAACGTCGCCTGACCGTCGATGCTCTGACCGGACTTCCGATCCATGGCGGGTCGCGAACCGAACGAAACAGCGCCTGCGGTGCGGTTTTTCGTTTCGACGAGGGCCTCGAGCAGCGACGCCGCTCTCCCGTTTTTCGTGCGACGCGTCCGAACACGCCTCGAGTCGTACAACTCGAGTAGCAGTGTCGTCTTCGGACCGGTACCTCGAGTAACGACGTCGTCTTCAAACCACTCTCTCGAGGATTCGAATACGCCGACAGCAAAACCGGCCACGTGGGGGGTGTGGCCGGGTGCTGATACGGCTCTCAGCCCGCTGAAATCCTGACGGTCTGTCCCATTGTGGTGCGATGCGGAACCAGACCATTCGTATGTGAATCATTCACAGGGATGGTTGTTCGGCCGTCATAGTCAGGGTCGTTACAACGGGGTGGTCGTCATCCGCGTCTCGCCTCACTCGAGTCGCGTCCGCCAGGTCGGTTCGGGGACTGGTACAGTGATTACCCTGCGGCGACCGCGAGTCGATCTCCGGTCGCAGAATCAGAACGGCGCGCTCGAGTCAGCGTTCCCTCGAGTACTGTGTTCGCGTTCGTCGTCCTCGTCTCGCTCACCTCGCCCGTCTCGCTCGTTGCCCTCGCTGCCCTCGCTGTCCTCGCCGTCGTCGGCCGCCAACTCGTAGGCCTTGGCCCAGGCCTCGAGTCCCCCGACCATGCTCTCGACGCGGGCGTCCGCGCTCCCCTCGTAGGAGCCGATGAGCCGTGCCGCCTGAACGCTCGCCTGCCCGTGCGGGCAGACGGTGACGATCCGGTCAGCGTCGTCGAAGTCCTCGATTTTCGCTGTTATCTCGTGAAACGGGACGTTCTCGCTGCCGGGAATGTGGCCACGTTTGAAGCTCGCCTGGTCGCGAATGTCGACGATCCGCACGTCGGCGTCGGACTCGAGCAGTGCCGAGACGTCGTCGGTGGAGATTTCGCCGTCCATCGTGTTGGTCGGGGTTGGGTCTCGAGCGGGTTAAACGATGCTCTTGGTCCCTGAGCAACCCGTCCTCGCGGGCCAGCAACAGTGCGCTCAGCGTCGAGTCGTTCGCCGGGTGCTCGCGCGCTCGAGCCAGCGCCTCGCCCTTCGGAATCGTCCGCACCTCGAGGAACTCGTTGCCGTCCAGGTCGCGCTCGCCGGGTTCGAGTCCCTCCGCGTAGACCACGCCGCGGTCGTGGCGAAGGACGCCCGTCGCGACGCGGTACTCCTGCAAGAGGGCGAGACTCGAGGGGCGAAAGCCGGTTTCCTCCTCGAGTTCGCGCGCGGCCGCGGCGGTGTAGGACTCGCCGTCCTCGACGATACCCGCGGGCAACTCGAGGTGCGTCTCTCGAATCGCGGGGCGGTACTGCTCGACGAACAGGATCGACTCGTCGGTCGCGGCGACGATCACCACTGCCGGGGAGGTCGGCCCAGTAGTAGCGCTTCTCGGAGCCATTGGGCTGTTCAACCAGATCGTAGCCGCCGTCGTACCAGCCGGTTTCGTACTCGGTCTGCGACTCGAGCACGGGCCACGCCGGTGCATCCTCGGTGGTTCCCGAGTTGGCGTCGGCACCCCCGTCGTCCGTGTCGTCAGGGTCCATCGACATCGCTAGCTGGTGTGATCTCGAGGCGGTAGTAGGTACCGTTTCGCTCGAGGTAGACCACGTCTGCCTCGGGGTCGGTCGCTGCGCGGTTCCACGTCTCGAACTCGGAGAACTCGTCGAACGGCGTGTGCGTGAACGCCGACTCGAAGCCGAATCGCCCCTCTTCGTAGGCCGCCGAGCGACCGTCCTCGAGCGCGCCCGTCGTGTACGGGAAGCGGTTCTCCGAGAGGTTCTCAGCGGCGATCGTACCCGTGACGTTCGCCTCTGGCGGTTCCCCATCCTCGAGGTCGACCTCGTTCGCGACCACGTAGTAGACGTCCCCGCCGCCGATCAGCGCGGGGACGGCGCCGAGGGCGACCAAGAGGACGAGTGGCACGAGTACGAAGGCCGAAACGAGGAGGAGGGTCCGTCGACGCATTATTCGACATTCGGGACCGACGGAGGATACGCGTTTCGTCGTTGCTTCGTCGGGTTCCGTTGGCTTCCGCCGGCGCTCCGTCGTCTCGAGAACGCTCTCGCGCAAGTGATAGCGAACGCAGGCCGTGAAACGCGCCAGCACGCTTATATAAATACCCTCGAGGTCACCGCATGATTGCTATCCCGTTGTGGCCCCTCAGGGCCCACATGGACGACCAGGTTGCGGGAGACGACGCCGCCGAACCGGCGTCAGACGAAGTCGCAGGTGAAGACGAAGATGGCGTCGACAGCGATCACGAGCGTGAACGCGTGCAGAAAGTCGCAGCGATCTGTACGTCTTGCGGGGCGGCGTACGCGGCGGAGCGGTGGTCCGACGAAAAAATTCGCCCGATAGGGCGACGAGAGGGCTGCCGGTGCGGCGGAACGACGTTCGAGGTGGTCGACGACTCGAGTTCGGACTTGGGGTCGCGTTCGGATTCGAATTTCCGCTCGGATCCGGATTCGGGTTCAGGTCCAAACTCGTCCTGATTGCCGTCCCTACGGACGCCGGTCTCCGCGTCGTTACGCGAAGCCGCCTTCCTCTCGTGCAGCAACCCCTTTCGATTCGTATAGCAACCCCCTGAGAGCGATGGCCACGATCACTCGTCGCGTCACTCCACGAACGCCGTGATCTCGAGACGCTGGTGCACGCGCTCTTCGCCGCTCACCCGGGATGGTTCGCTCGAACGTTCTCACCAGATGACGCGCTACGTCCACCCGGTGGCCGATGCGACACTTGAAAAGATCCTATAGCTGGTCACGGTACAGTCGGCCGAACGCCTGACGCCGAAGCGTCGCGATGGCGGCCTCCTCCTTCTCTTGAAAGGTCGCGGCGACGGCCTCGCCGGTCGGGGCGGCGTGCCAGACCACGTGGTCGACGTGCTCGCTTCCCGCCTCGATCACCTCGCCGTCGTACGCCTCGCGCCAGTCCTCGTACTCCTTGCGGGTGCCGACGCGAACCTCGAGCAAACTCGCGAACAGGGCGTCTCGAGCCGTCTCCACTACGTCTCTCGAGACGCGGTCGGCGTACTCCTCGCGGTCGAAGTCCATGGATTTGGCGACCTCGCGGACGACGGTCTGGGCGGCGGGACCGACCAATTCGTACTGCTCGCTCGCGTCCTCGAGGGTGCCGGGGGCGAAGGTACCGACGGTGTGCATGTCGAGACGGTTGGCGAGAGGACAGTTACGCGTTTTCGTTTTCGTTTCCGGTCTCGTCTTCGTGCTCGTCTTCGACGGGCGATTCCCCGTTGCCGGCGCTCGACCCGCGCCGCCCGTCGCCCTCCATTCGAGCCGTCAACGCCCTCGCCTCTTCGAGGACGTCCCTGGTTTCGGTGGTCACGTCTCCGCGCCCCGGTTCCTGTGCCTGCTGGGCGATGGCGTCCTCGAGTCTGGGGCCCTTCGGGCCTCTCTGGTTCCTCGCGTTCGCCCCCCGCCCCGACTGCACCCTTGGCCCCTCGGAAGCGTCTTCCGAGACCGGTAACTCCACCTCGAGCGCGTGCGGGGTGACGGCGTCGGCGAGTTCGTCTCGCGTTCTCGAGCCCCAGTCGGGGACGTGCTCCTCGAGCCACTCGAGGTGAGCCGTGCGGCCGAGCGACGCGGTGACCGCGAGGTGGTCGGCGAGCTGGCGGCCGTCGGTGACGCCCGCCTCACAGATTGGACAGACGTATCCCATGAATCGCGCTACGACGCGGGACCCAAAAAGTCGATTGCTATCGGGCGGGCGTGCGGGCCAGTGCGGAGACCCACCCGTCCAGTTCGGTCACCGTCACCCGTTCGAAGCCGGCCGTCTCGAGCAGGTCGTGGACCGCTCTCGGCTGGTATGGCTCGAAGTGGCGGTCGCTCTCGTCGCGGGCGGCCAGGTCGGGTCTCTTTACGGAGAGGTACAGGACGCCGTCGGTGTCGAGCACCCGTCGGAACTCGCGGAGCGTCGCGGGCGCGTCCGCCCGGGGGACGTGGAGAAATGACGCACACGCCCAGAGGCCCTCGACCGCGCCGGTCGCGACCGGGAGTGCGCGCATGTCGCCCCGGAGGAACGACGCCGAAGGGACGTCCTCCGTCGCCGCCCGGAGGAACGACTCGGTCAGATCCAGACCGACGACGTCGTATCCGCGGGCCTCGAGCGCCGCCGAGTCCACGCCGGGGCCACAGCCGACGTCCAGAACGCGCTGTCCGCCGGTGGTCTCGAGCGCCTCGAGGAACGCCTCGCCGTACCGGGCGAGCACCGACTCGGTTCGGTACTTCTCGACGTAGGCGTCGGCGTCCGATTCGTAGGTTCGCAGGGTTCGAGCGACGTCGTCTTCGCTCATGCCGGCGTATTTCGGGCGGGGGTACGTCAAAATTGCCCGAGTCCGGTCTGTTCGGCGTCGGCGAGCACGTCGGCGCAGGTCGACCACGACGCGCGGGCGAACGGCGGCAACGCTCCACATCTCGCGACGTACTCCTCCAGGAACGCCCGCGTGGTCGGGTCGGAAGGGTAGCCGCTGCCGACCTCGCCGTACTCGTCGGCGATTGCGGCGACGTGGGCGTCACGTTCGACCTTGGCGACGATGCTCGCGGCACCCACGAGCGGGTCGTCGTCGTCGGCGCCGTGGGTCGCCTCGACCGTGGTCTCGAGGGCGCAGGCGTCGGCGACCCGGCGGGCGAAGCGCTCGGCGTCGGTGTCGCAGGCGTCGCAGTGGACGACCGGCGGTTCCGACGTTCCCCCGTGCTCGAGGGTGGATGGAGACTCCCCGGCGGCCTCGGCAGCCCCGGAAGCCTCGACGGCCCCCTCGAGCGCGCTCGCGTGGGCCTCGACGGCCAGGCCATTCATGTCGGTGTCGGGGGCGTCGATCCGGTCGGTGGTAATTTCGGCGACGCCGACCCGAAGTCGAGCGTCCGCGCGGATGGTCTCGGCCAGGGTCTCCCGTCGCTCCAGCGAGAGGCGCTTGGAGTCGGCGACGCCGTCGGGGAGGGCGTCTCGAGTCGGGGCCCAGACCGCGGCGGCGAACATGGACCCGAAGACGGGGCCTTTGCCGGCCTCGTCGACACCGAAGGGCATTGACGGAGGATTTCGGCTGGAACAGTTAGCTGTTCCGTTCCTCGACGTTGGGCTCGTCGATGTGTTCGCTTCCACCGACGTCGTCTCGCGGATCGTTCGTCCCGCTCGTCCCATCGTCCGATTCTCCACCACTGTCACCGTCATCGTGGTCGCCCTCGAGTTCCTCAAGCGGATCGAAGGTCACCATGCCGAGTCCGCTCGTGTACTCGTAGGTGTGCCACTCGCTGATCGCGAGAACGCCTCGGAGCTTGCGCACCCGGAGCCGACGAAAGAGCGTGTCCTCGACGATCGAGTTGTCGAGCGCGAGGTCGACCACACCATCGACGGCGTACGCGAGGTTCCGGGGGAAGACTTCCTCGCCGCCCGCGACCGTTCCCCCGGCGATCAGCGGCACGAACCGGCCTTTGCAGACCTCGGCGCGGGCGTCCCGGACGAAGTCGTAGGCCTGGACGGGCTGGACGAGCGAGGCGAACTCCGCGATGGAGTCGACGACGACCAGCCCCGTCTCGATCATCTCGAGGTCCTCGAGGCCGTTGTCGAGGACGTTCAGCACCTCGTGGGCGTCGCCCGGATCGCGGACGGTGGCCGTCTGCGGCTCGACGACGCGCCGCAGGTGGGTATTCCACTCGGTCATCCGGTCGTGAAGGCGCTCGGGGTCGTCCATCCTGGAGGTAAAGCAGTCGAGGACGCGAAGCTGGCCGGACTCGAGGTAGGGGAGGACGTTCCAGTCCATCGCGAGGAAGTTCTCGACGACCGACGTGGGTGGTTCGGTGAACGCCACCACGATCGCCGGTTCGTCGCGCTCGAGCGCGCGCCAGACCAGTTCGGCCTGGATGGCCTCCTCGCGGGTTCCGGAGTTGCCCACCAGGAGGACGAACGAGTTTCGCGGGAGCCCCTGCGGGAGGCTCGCCTCGAGAGCGGCGACGCCCGTCTCGAGCGTTCGGTGTCCGTTTTCTTTCCGGGACCCGTCTTCGTTCTCCCGAAAGGCGTCGCGGCAGGCGCGCGAGCAGAAGACCCGGTCCGGGTCCGCTCCCTCGCCGTCTCCGGTAACCGGCTCGAGTGGGCACGCGTGTCCACAGAACGCACAGCGAGTCTCGTCCGTCGCCGACGCGTCGTTCATGCGGTGCGTTTTGCCTCCCTGGCACAAGAATGTGCGCGCGTCGACAGTGGGTCGTAGCGGCGGTGTCCGTGGCTCGTCGGATTTATATTCGTGCGTGGCATTGACAAACAGTAATGAACGTACGGGATGCCCTCGAGGCCGATGCCGACGCGATTGCCGCCATCGCCGACGCTCCGACCGACGTGGCCCGGAACCTCGTCCACGACCGGACGGTGCGCGTGGCCGAGGACGGTACTCACGACCCGAACGCCGACGTCCCACCTGCGGACGACGCGAGCGACGCGGACGCCTCGCAGTACGGCAAGTCCAATCCCGAGGACCTCCTCGGATTCGTCAGCTTCGACGCCCAGGGCGACACCGTCCACGTCACCCAGATCGACGGCACCGAGGCCGCCTGCGAGCGCCTGCTGGCCGAACCCGTTCGCTTCGCCGAGTGTGAAGGGATGGCCGTCGAAGTACTCGTTCCGGACGGCCACGGAGCAGTCGAGGAGGCCGCCGAGGAACTCGGCTTCGGTGACACCGGGTCGGGTCCTCGGTTCGACGGCGCGCGGACGGTCCGGTATCGCCTCGAGCCCTGATTGCGGGCCTACTTTGACTGGTCGGCGTCTCGAGCGTGCCGACCGGGCCACCTCCCGCGACTACGGGACGTGCTTCGAAGCCCCGATTCGTCGCCCGGTGTACGTTCGGGGCGGATAGCCCCCAGAAACCCGCAGATGCATTGAACTATCGCCGCGCCTCAGAACGGGATATGGTACACTACAAGTCGACGATGGTCGAACCGATCGACCTCCCTTCTCGCGGCGAGCGCGAACGCGCACTCGAGGAGGCGGGCTACAACGTCTTCAACCTCGACGCCGAGAACGTGTTCATCGACCTGCTGACCGACAGCGGGACGGGAACGATGAGCGAGGACCAGTGGGCCGCCCTGATCCGGGGCGACGAGTCTTACGCCGGGTCGAAGAGCTTCCGACGGCTCGAGGCCGCGGTGGCCGACGTCATGGGCTTTTCCCACGTCGTCCCGGCCCACCAGGGGCGCGGGGCCGAGAACGTCCTCTACGGCACCCTGCTCGAGGAGGGGGACGTCGCCCTGAACAACACGCACTTCGACACGACGCGGGCCCACGTCGCCAACCAGGGCGCCGACCCGGTCGACTGCCCGGTCGAGGTCGCGACCGACCCGGGGCCCCGGGCGACTTCAAGGGCGACTTCTCGATCGAACGCGGCCGCGAGGTCGTCGAGGAGGTGGGCGCCGACCGCGTCCCCGTGGTGATCCAGACGATCACGAACAACTCGGCGGCGGGTCAGCCGGTGAGCGTCGAGAACACCCGCCGGGTCGCCGAGTTCGCCGACGAGATCGACGCCACGTTCGTCGTCGACGCCTGTCGCTTCGCGGAGAACGCCTACTTCGTCACCGAGCGCGAAGCTGAGTACGCCGAAGCGTCGGTCGCCGACGTCGCCCGCGAACAACTGGGGTACGCCGACGCGCTGGTGATGAGCGGCAAGAAAGACGGCCTCTCGAACGTTGGCGGGTTCGTCGCCACCCAGGGCGAGGCGCTGGCCGACCGCTGCAAACAGCGGGCGATCCTCTACGAGGGCTTCCCGACCTACGGCGGCATGGCCGGCCGGGACATGGAGGCCCTGGCGGTCGGCCTCCGGGAAGCCGTCGAGGAGGCCTACGTCGCCGACCGCGTCGAGAGCATTCGGACACTCGCGAGCCTGCTCGAGGACCGCGACGTCCCCGTCTACACGCCCACCGGCGGCCACGCGGTCTACCTCGACGCCGAGGCCGTCTTCCCGCACCTCGAGTCGAGCGACTTCCCCGGGCAGGTGCTGGTCTGTGAACTCTACCGTGAGGGCGGCGTTCGCGGCGTCGAACTCGGGAGCTTCGCGTTCCCCGGCACTGACCGTCCAGAACTCGTCCGGCTGGCGGTCCCCCGCCGGACCTACCACCGCGAGCACTTCGAGCACGTTGCCGATGCGGCCGCGGCCGTCCTCGAGCGGGCCGACGAGGCGACGGGCCTCGAGATCAAAACCGAACCCGAGGTACCCGAACTCCGTCACTTCACGGCCGAACTCGAGCCGACGTCCAGGTAGCCCTCCGCTCGCGGACGGTCGTCGGTCACTTTGAGATTACCACCGGTGAGCGCACCGAGGCGCTCGAGGCGAACGTTCATGCCACTCGAGTAAAACTGCTCTCGTAATGCAAGGCCTCTCCCGACGACGCGTCCTCCGACTCAGCGGCGCGAGTCTCGCGGCGGCAACCGCTGGTTGTCTCGACCAGTCGGAATCCGACGATCCGACGCCGAACGCCGGTAATCGTGACGGGAACGGCAACGGTAACGGCAACGACACCGAAGACGACCCCCTGATCGACCCCATCGACGACCCGCTCGAGGCGACGTACCCCGACAATGTCGCCCAGTTTCGGGACTCGCTCGAGAACTGGGGATATCGTCCCCAGGAGACGATCCCCGACGCGGTCGAGCAGGCCTGGCGCCTCCCAGAGGTAAACACTGGCGATCACAGCGCGGCGAAAGCGAGCGCGACGCCGACGTCAGACGGTGGTCTCGTGATGCCGGGCGACACTGGCATCGTCACGGCGCTCACCGCCGATGGCGAAGTGCTGTGGGAAGCCGACACCGAGACGGACGGCAACGGCATCCACGGGACGGCCGTCGTCACCGCAGATACCGTCTTCATCGGTGCTTACGACGGCGTCCTCTACGCGTTCGACCTCGAGACGGGCGACGAGGTGTGGGCCGAGAAGCTGGGCGGGTCGATCGGCTCGAGCCCGGTATTTGACGGCGACCGCGTCTTCGTGGCCGTCGAGTATCCCGACCCCGAGGGCAGCATGTTCGCCGTCGACCCCGACACCGGCGAGGTGCTGTGGGAGGACGCCGAGAGCCGGCCCACCGACCACCCCCACTCGACGCCCGCGATCGACCCCAACGCCGGCCGGCTGGTCGTCGGCGCCAACGACGGCGTGCTCTATGGGTGGCAGTATCCAGACCTCGAACTCGAGTGGACGTTCGAGACCGACCCCGACAACGACACCGACGGCGAGATCAAGGGACCGATCGCCACCTACGACGGCGGGGCCTACTTCGGCTCGTGGGACCAGCGCATCTACCGGGTCGACCTCGAGGACGGCACCGAGGACTGGTCGGTCGAGACGGGCGGGCTTTCGATGACGGGCCCAGGGATCGACCCGAGCCTCGGAGTCGTCTTCGCTGGGAGTCACGACGGCAACCTTTACGCGCTCGACGCCGCCACCGGCGAGGAGCACTGGCGCTTCGGAACCGACAGTGCGCTCACCGGGTGCCCGACGGTGTGTGCCGACCGGGTGGTCTTCGGCTCGAAGGACCGGACGCTGTACGCCGTCGAGAAACAGACCGGCGAGGAAGTCTGGCACGTCGACCACGACGGCGTCGTCACGAGCACGCCGCTGGTCGTCGACGGCGCCATCTACTACGCCGAGCGGGCGCCCGCTCCCGAGGACGGCGAGACCGACGGGGGTGCCTACAAGCTCGTCGAAGCCTGAAAAACGGTGGTGCGCTTCTTCGGTCCTTTCTCGAGGCGATTCTACGCTTCTACGCTTCTACGAGTCTACGAGCGAACGAAGCCCGTCGCTCGAGCCCGCAGCGAGGGTTCGGGTTCCGGCTCCGACTCGCGGCCGAACCGTTTCTTCGCCATCGACGCGAAGTCGTCGCCGCTCCCGTCGCCCTCGAGCGCCTGGAGGAGCACGTCGGGGACTGACTCGCGCAGTTCCTGTTGTTTCTGCTCTCTGAGGCTGCCGTTGCGCAGCGCGATTCCGACGCCGAGGAACAGGGCGGCGTCGAGTAGTTCGCGTTTGAAGCGTCGCTTGTCGTTGCGGACCGCCAGCGCTTTCAGCAGCGAGATGGCGCCGATCCCGAGGTAGAGCATCGAGCCCGCTTGGGATCACCGGTGAGGAGTTGTCTGGGGTTCATGCCGGGGCCACCTACCACACTCGCCGGTATAAAATGTGAGCATGATCGCTATCACTGACAGGCGGGCGTGTCAGCCGCCACACTCGAGGATCGGGTTCCTGTCGGAGGTATCAGGTAACGGTGATCGAGCACGTAGTCGTCGGCTACACTCCGCCCGGATTGATCCTCACCGAAGTCGCGATGACCTCGGCTCCTTCAGCCGTTGTGTCGTGCCCCCGAACGTCGTTTCACCCCGCGATACCGTCCCTCCGTGATCGATTCGACGTCGAATCCGAGCGACTCGTAAAACGGTCGCACGTCCGCATCGAAGTTCGCCGTTAGCACGCCCGCTTGCTCGAGCGCCGCCTCGAGCAGGTCGGTTCCGATCCCACGTCCGCGGTGACGTCGGTGGACGGCGATCGCCGCGACGTGCCCCCTTCGTTTCGCCTCGAACCGGCGTCTCGAGGACGACCGCGCCGAGGACCCGCCGCGTCTCGCCGGTACCCACCGATCGCGGTTCTGTCGCGACCAGGACGTCACCGTCGTCGATTCGCGACTCGACGTCGCCGACCTCGAGCAACGCGCCGTCGACGAGTCGACGGACGGCCAGGGCGTCGTCCGACGTCGCCCGTCGGACGCGGCGATCGGTCACGGGAGCCCCTCCGACTCGCTATCCGTTCGGGCGGTGGCGGGTCGCTCGTACACGGCGCGGGCTACGTTCTCGGGAACGAAAACGGCCCGGCTTTCATCGACGGGCCGTCAGGATGCAGAACGTGTATCGACTGACCGTCAGGAAGCCAGAACAGTCTTGCTCGCGCGGGAGAGAAGGAGACGTGTGACACGCCGGTTCGTCGCTGCCCTCCTGATCGTACTCGTCCTCGGAAGCGTTCCCGCGAGCGTCG